>NZ_LRBG01000039.1 GCF_001580545.1 Paraburkholderia monticola | reverse complement strand
CGGTCACGGTCATGGCCACGGCGGTGACGGTGACGGCGACGGCGGTCATGGTCATGGCCAGGGTGGTGATGCCGGACACGGTGATTCAGGTCACGGTGCCAGCGGCCACGGCGATGGTGGGCACGGTGACGGTGGCCATGGCGATGGTGGCCACGGTGACGCCGGTCATGGCGATGGTGGTGACGGTGGCCATGGCGATGGTGGGCACGGTGACGGTGGCCATGGCGATGGTGCCCACGGTGACGGTGGCCATGGCGATGGTGGCCATGGTGCCAGCGGCCACGGCGACGGTGGACAAGGTGATGGCGGTCATGGCGACGGTGGCCACGGCGATGGTGGCCATGGTGCCAGCGGCCACGGCGATGGTGGCCAAGGTGATGGCGGACATGGCGATGGTGGGCACGGTGCCAGCGGTCACGGAGATGGTGGCCAAGGTGCTGGCGGGCATGGTGACGGTGGTCACGGCAATGGAGGCCCTGGCGGCAACGGTGGCAACGGCGGCGGCCAAGGCGGCGGAGGCTCCGGTCACGGAGGCCCTGGCGGCAATGGCGGTGGCCAAGGCAATGGTGGTTCGGGCAACGGCGGCCCTGGCGGCAACGGCGGGGGCCAAGGCGGCGGAGGCTCTGGTCACGGAGGCCCTGGCGGCAACGGCGGTGGCCAAGGCAATGGTGGTTCCGGCAACGGTGGCCCTGGTGGTAACGGCGGGGGCCAAGGCGGCGGAGGCTCTGGCCACGGTGGTCCTGGCGGCAATGGTGGCAATGGCGGTGGCCAAGGCAATGGTGGTTCCGGCAACGGTGGCCCTGGTGGTAACGGCGGGGGTCAAGGCGGCGGAGGCTCTGGCCACGGTGGCCCTGGCGGTAATGGCGGCAATGGCGGTGGCCAAGGCAACGGTGGTTCCGGCAACGGCGGCCCTGGCGGCAACGGCGGGGGCCAAGGCGGCGGAGGCTCCGGCCACGGTGGTCCTGGCGGCAATGGCGGTGGCCAAGGCAACGGCGGCCCTGGCGGCAACGGCGGTGGCCAAGGCGGCGGAGGCTCCGGCCACGGTGGCCCTGGCGGCAATGGCGGTGGCCAAGGCAACGGCGGCCCTGGCGGCAACGCCGGTGGCCAAGGCGGCGGAGGCTCTGGCCACGGTGGCCCTGGCGGCAACGGCGGTGGCCAAGGCAATGGTGGTTCCGGCAACGGTGGCCCTGGCGGCAACGGTGGCAACGGCGGTGGCCAAGGCGGCGGAGGCTCTGGTCACGGTGGCCACGGCGGCCCTGGCGGCAACGGTGGTGGCCAAGGCAACGGCGGCGGCCAGGGCAACGGTGGCTCCGGCAACGGCGGCCCTGGTGGCAACGGCGGCAACGGTGGTGGCCAAGGTAATGGCGGCGGCCAAGGCAATGGTGGCTCCGGCCACGGAGGCCCTGGCGGCAACGGCGGCAACGGCGGTGGCCAAGGCGGCCACGGTGGCGGCTACGGCGGCGGTGGCTCCGGCAACGGCGGCCACGGCGGCGGTAACCACTAACTGGGGGCAGGAGGAGCCTCGCGAACCATGCGGGGCTCCCTCCGACCGTGGCGGCCGGCGCCACCCGGCCTCCACACAGCCCACGATCGAGCGTCGCAAGAAACTGGCTGCAGCGACAATGCCAACACAAAGCGACGCTGACGAACCACCAATCAATGATCCAACGAGGCAACCAGGTGGACGGCCCCCGCCGTCCACTCAACTCTGCAACTCGATCACCCTCTCCTGCACTACAAGAAAGACCCTCTCCCCCGCAACGCGCCCCGTCTCACGCGCGCCGCCCGTAAAACTGCCGAACGCCGGCAGTACCCCGCGATCGATTCCAAAGCGAAAGCACGGCACGCGCACCGAATCGGTCCGCGTCGCGATCCTGTAGACCGGATGCACATGTCCCGCGAGCACATACGCTCGATCGACCGCGCGCGGATGATGGCACAACGCCCACGCGCCGATCAGCCACGGTTCGCGCACAGCCTCGACATCCAACGTACGCGGCAATGCACCCGCATGCCTGTCGTGATTGCCTTCGACCAGCACCACACGCATCGACGCATGCCGCACGCGCCACGCATGCAACGCATCGATAGTGAGCGTCGACAGCGATTCGCGCGCGTGCAACAGATCGCCGAGAAACACCAGCGTCGCCGGCTCGAACTCGGCGATCAGACGATCGATCCGCAGCAGATTGTCCGCGGTTGAACCAATCGGAACCGGAATGCCGCGGGCGCGAAACACCGCATCCTTGCCGAAATGCGCATCGGCGATAAAAAGCGCGCGCAACGCCGGATCGAAACACGCGCGCGAGCTCGACAGCACGAGCCGCTGTCCGGCGATGTCGATCGCAAGCGAGTTCGGCTTCATCGTTGCGCTGCCTTTTCCAGTTCCGCGAGCATTCGCTCGACGCGATCCGAGAGCTTCTCGGTGCTGACTTTTTCGCGCAGGCGTCCGACGATCAATGGAAACGCGAACGGCGTCGGCTTGTTCGGCCGCGTCAGCACGACGCGGCTCGCGTTCATCCGTTCGAGCGCAAGCCGAATGCGCCGCACGTCGAGTTCTTGCAGCAGTACTTCGGCATCGGCCTGACCGAGCAGCAGATTGCCGCTATCGTGCTGACGGAAGATTTCGTAGAAAAGCCCGCTCGATGCCTGCAATTGCCGCGCGCTCTTCTGCTGTCCAGGATGCGCCTGAAATACGAGTCCCGACACGCGTGCAATCTCGCGAAAACGTCGCAAGGACAGCTCCGACGAATTGAGGCTCGCGAGAATGTCGTGATCGAGTTCTTCGGGCGAAAGCAGGCCATTCTTTATTTGCGCTTCCCAATCGAATGCCTGCACGCACAGCAATTCGAAACCGTAGTCGTTCATCGAAATCGAAAACGTACCGGGCGTCTCGCGCGCGACACGCCATGCGAGCAACGCGCCGAGTCCGATATGCGCGGTGCGCCCCGCAAACGGATAGCAGAAGAAATGATGACCTTCGCGCGATTTCAGCAACTCGACGACGAGCACCCCCGGCTCGGGCAATGCCGACCACTTCTGCTGCAATTCGAGCAGCGGCTGTACCGCGCGCATTTCCGGTTCGTCGTAGATGCCGCCGGCCGCGCGTGCGAGCATGCTAAGCGTCGCGTCCGCCAGCTCGGACGATAGCGGCATGCGGCTGCCGGCCCATTGCGGCATCGCGCCACGCGATGAACTCGCGCGCCGCACCCACGCGGTCATGTCCTGCACGCGGATCAGTTCGAGCGCGCGACCGCCGAACGTGAAGACGTCGCCCGGTTTGAGTCGTGAAATGAACGCTTCCTCGATTGCACCAATGCGTCCGCCCGACAGATACGCAACGTTCATCGTGCCGTTCGCGACGATCGTGCCGATGTTGTTGCGATGGCGGCGCGCGAGATCGTCGCGTGGCACGCGGTACAGACCATCGGTACCGCGCGCGACCCGATGGTAGTCGGGATAGGCGCGCAGCGTCGCGCCGCCTTCGACAAAACCCAGCGCCCAATCGAACTCCGCCTGCGTCAGATCACGATATGCATAGGTGTGCAAAAGTTCGCGGTACAGCTCGCGCGCGTCGAAACCACCGCCGATCGCCACCGTGACGAGGTGCTGAACCAGCACATCGAATGGCTTTTCCGGCGTATCACGGCTTTCGATCTGCCGCTTGTCGACGGCTTCCCGCGCGGCGGCCGCTTCGATCAATTCGAGCGCATGAGTCGGCACGATCGTCACCCGCGACGGCAAACCGGGCGCATGTCCCGAGCGGCCCGCGCGCTGCATCAGGCGCGCGACACCTTTCGGCGAGCCGATCTGAAACACGCGCTCCACTGGCAGAAAATCGACGCCGAGATCGAGACTCGACGTGCACACGACCGCCTTCAGCAAGCCGTTCTTCAACCCGCGTTCGACCCATTCGCGTACCTGCTGATCGAGCGAGCCGTGATGCAGCGCGATCACACCGGCCCATTCGGGCCGCGCGTCGAGCAGCGCCTGATACCAGACCTCGCATTGCGAGCGCGTATTGGTAAAGACGAGTGACGTGCGAGCCGCGTCGATCGCGCGCGCGACGGCATCGACCTGACGCATGCCCATATGACCGCCCCACGGAAAGCGTTCGATCGTGTCGGGGATGATCGTGTCGACGATCAGTGCTTTCGGCAGCGCGCCGTGCACACTGACGCGCGGCGTCGCGACTGGCGCGAGCAGTACCTCGGTCGCGAACGACAGATTGCCGAGCGTCGCCGACAGCCCCCAAACCTGCAAACCGGGGCGCCAATGCGTGAGACGCGCGAGCGCCAGTTGCGTCTGCGTGCCGCGTTTGTTGCCGAGCAGTTCGTGCCATTCGTCGACGATCACGAGCCGCACCTGAGCCAGTACTTCACGCGCATTGGCACGCGTCAGGATCAGCGTCAGACTCTCGGGCGTCGTGACGAGCGCGGACGGCATGCGCCGGTTCTGCCGCTCGCGTTCGGCGCTCGACGTATCGCCGGTGCGCAGACCGACGCTCCAGGGCACGGCGAGTTCTGCGGCGGAGCTTTGCAACGCGCGCGCGGTATCGGCGGCGAGCGCGCGCATCGGCGTGATCCACAGCACGCTCAGCGGTTCAGGATGCTGGCGCGGCGTCGACGATGCCTTCTCGAACGCGGCGAGCGCGCCGAACCACACGGCCCAGGTTTTGCCCGCGCCTGTGCTTGCATGTAGCACGCCGCTCGCGCCGTCGGCGATGTTGCGCCATACCTCGCGCTGAAAATCGAACGGTTGCCAGCGGCGCGCGGCGAACCACGCGTCGAGCTTGTCCGTGAACGGGCGGCGCGCATCGTCGGCTGAATACGACGGAAACGGCAGCGGCTCGAAAGCGGGATCGCGCGCATCGAGCCGCGCCTGTTGCGCGGCGCTGCGCGGAATCCGCCGCGGCCTGGGCGCGCGACGCCGCTCGTCGGCGGACGCCGGGGCGGCGGCCGGCTGGTCGGCGGGGGTATCAGAATCGGCCGGCTCGGTCATCGAAAGCGCTCTTGTCGACGGATGTGGCAAATTCGCGTGCCGGCGACTCGCTCGCCGGATGTTCATGTGGACCGCGAGCTCGCGCGCCGGTTCAGCGACCTCCTGGAAGCGGGTGCAACCTCGGGCGGCATCGGGCAACGGCTGGGCGCCTCGGCCGACAGCCGATCCGTTACAATCAGCCGAATTACCCTACTGGAGATTCGCTTTGAAATCACTCGTTGCTTTGCTGGCCGCAGCCGTTCTGTCCTCGACCGCGATGGCTGCCGCGCCGACCACGGAGAAGCTGCCGTCCGGCGTCATCGTCGAACATCTGACGCAAGGCACGGGCCCGCAACCGTCCGCAACCGACGTCGTGAAGGTCAACTATCGCGGCACGCTGCCCAACGGCACGGAATTCGATAGCTCGGCCAAGCACGGCGGCCCGGCCACGTTCCCGCTCAATCGCGTGATCCCGTGCTGGACGCAAGGCGTGCAGAAGATGAAAGTCGGTGGCAAGGCGCGTCTCACGTGCCCGGCGGCGACCGCCTACGGCGATCGCGGCGTCGGCCCGATTCCGCCGAATACCGATCTGACCTTCGAAGTCGAACTGGTCGACATCGTCAAGTAAAAGCGCCCGAGCCGCGCCAAAGATGCACTGAGACCCGAGCCTCGCTGCGCCAATCGCAGCGAGGCTTTTTTATGGGCGCTGAGTGGCCCACCAGGGAATTCACCATGAAACGTGACAAAAGTGTCGTGCAGGTGGCGAGCATCGGTTTTACCGGCAAAAGCGCGCAGAAGTTCTTCGATTTGCTGAAGGGCGCCCAGGTGCGCACGGTGCTCGACATTCGCCTCAATAACACCTCGCAACTCGCGGGCTTTGCGAAAAGGCAGGATCTGCCTTACTTTCTCGAGCACTTGTGCAATGCGGCGTACGTGGAAGTTCCCGAACTGGCTCCCGAGCCGGATCTGCTTAAACGCTACCAGGGCAAGCAATTGAGCTGGGAGAATTTTCGCGAGGAATATTTCGACCTCATTTCGCGGCGCCGCGTGGAAAGCAATCTGGATATCGCGCTATTCGAGTCCGGGTGCCTGCTTTGCAGTGAACATTTACCACATCATTGTCACCGGATGTTCGCGCTCGAATATCTGAATCAGCACTGGAATAGTCGTCTGTCCATTACGCATCTGACCTGAGCCGCGCCGACCGGGTCGGTCCGGGCTTTCCGTGCCGGCCGATTGCCTCGCGCCGGCGGCGCAGCGTTCTTCCTTCAGTAGCCCGAACAGTCGAATGGCGCAAAACGTGAAAAGGTGCGCCCGGAACGCGTGTTTTTTCAAGGCGCGTGCCGCTCGCTCGTCTACTATCTACTCACGCGCGGCTCCCTGAATTCGTCTCGCCTTTGTCGCCTGCAACAGACCGGCCGTGAGTATGCGCGCGAGGAGCGCCTGCCATGAACATCGACTTCCATTACGGCGTGATCTACATTGCCGCGCGCGTCGGCGGCATGACGCCCAGCGATGCGCAGACTGTCGCGCATGCCTGCCAGTACGTCGACGACGCAACGACGAGCGGAATACTGCGGTTCAAGGGTGGCGAGACATTCGAGCGCTTTGCTACCGCGCACAAGTTATTCGACTACGCCAATACCGAGAACGACCAGAATCGGCTGGTGTGGACGCCTTTTCATTTTTTGCCGGCCGGCGTTGGTGAGAGCCTCGAGGAAAAGGCGGTTTGCCGGCCCGATAGTGAAGTGGCACGCGAAGTGGTACGGCGCGCGATCCGGCAGCGCGATTCGGAGACCGCGTTGCACCGGCTCGGCGTGACGCTTCATACGTATGTCGATACCTGGGCGCACCAGGGATTCGCGGGCATCGAAAGCCCCTGGAATCGCGTGCATCTTCTCGAAGCGCAGGATTGCACGCGCAAAGGCTGGCTCGCGAGCCTCGAACTGGCGGTCGCGCATCTGATCGAGCGTGTCGAGACGGACGTTCTGACGATCGCGTTGCCGGTCGGTCACGGTGCCGCGCTGCATTACCCCGACCAGCCCTGGGCACGTTGGCATTACATCGACGGCCTGAATCACTTCATCTCGCGACATAATTTGCCCGATTTCGTACAGGCGGCGGACATGAGTTGTCGCGTCGTGCGAGCTTATCTGGCCGGACGTGAAGATTTCGAAACCCAGCCCGGCATGCCGGACGACGTCAAGGACGCATTGACCCGACTACTCGATACGAACCGCGATCTCGACGACAACCTGCGGCTGAGAACCGTCTGCGAATGGGTGAATGCCGGCCGTATTCCCCGTTTGAAAGAACCCGTGCCCGGCTATATCGCCAAAGGCCCCGGTTCGTGGAAGTACCTGGCGACCGGATTGTCGTGCGATGACGACACCGGGGACAGACCGAATTGGACTGACGCCTTCGAGAAGAGTGACTATCGCCTCTTTCACGACGCGGTCAAGCAGCACCGCTTCGTGACGACTCAGGAGATCCTGCCGGCTCGCGGATTGCGCATTGCGTGATCGAGCGGAATGGGGCACTTGCCGCGAAGCGGGGATTCAAACATCGTTTCCCCGCCGCCTGCGTAAACGTTTGCGGCGGTGCCTCCATTTCTCCCGTTACTGCATTCTGGCCTGCTGATGCGGCGCAGCCTGAATTGCCGCCTGTTGCTCTTCGGCGTGCTTTTTGGCCATATGCCGCCCGACGATACAGCCGCCGACCGCGCCGACCACCGCATGATGTCCCGCGTAGTGTCCGGCGACACCGCCTACTACCGCTCCTTTCAGGCAACCGGCCGCGTTTGCGGTGCCGGCCATTGCCAAAGAGACAGCCAACGCCCCGAGGGCGGTCCGAATAAAACCAGCTTTCATTGCAAGTACCATCGCGTTTGAGTGGATCGAAAATGGGGCGGCCCGGTGCATTTTCAATGGCCGCCGCGAGTGCGGCGGCTCATCAAGGCTCTCTATTGGCTGTACATTTGCCGCCGGGCGCCGACACGAAGTGTAAATGGATGACGCGGCTGCAGAGGCAACAGATGCTGCAAGATCGGTAACGGGCCGTTACAGGAGCCGCGGCTGTCTTTTTGCATACCTCGTCACTGGCGTTTCGCGCACGCTTCAATCCTTGCGCTATAGCAGGCCACAAAAAGAGACCTTTTTGAATAAAAAATGGGCTACTCTCCTTTGAATATGCTAATGCTTGCCTATAGTAGAAGCGACTAATGCGAGCAAGCACGGCGGCGCCCTTTTTTATCGCCGATACGGACGACGGGGAAACACAATGACGCCATCGACTGCACCGATCTATCAGACCAGGACTTGCACGCCGGAGTCGTTGCGCACGCTTGCCAGCTTTCTCGAGCTGGCTCTCGACGAGGGAAAAAGCGTGGTCGTGATGCGGATCGGCAAGCAGGTGCGCAGCGTGTATGTCGGAAATCCCTCGGGCGCATTGGAGGATTTAACGGATTCCGGAGTCGTCGACGCTTTTCAGGCAGATGAAATGCTGGTGCTGACTCGCCTCGGGCTCAACCGGATAACGGCGGACGGTCAACACTACCGCTTTATACGGAGTGTGAGGTACATTGCCGATCGCCAGGTCGTCGTTTTTACACCGATCTGAGTGGCGGAACCGAATTGAAAAAGAGCAATCAGGAGGAAAGGAAAAGGAAGAAGACTGCGATGAGTCGGAAGAAAGCCTGAAAGCTTTGTTATTTGAACGCTGCATGGGCGTCTTATCGATGTATTGAAGCTCAGGACAGGTGAATAGACTGCCTTTCTTTCGTCATTCATGGCATAGTTCGACGATTACCACATAAGGAGCAATCAAATGCCTTCGTTAGAGCAAATCCAAGCAAAGCTTAAGAAGCTCCAGGCGCAAGCTGACGCTCTCATTGCCAGAAAAGCACAGGCCGCGGTCGATCAGATTCGCGAGTTGATGCTGAAGCACGGTCTCACGACTGCCGATATCGAAGCACAGGCAAAGGCACGACGTGCCGCGCGAGGTCTGAATGGCAATGTCGGCAGAGGTCGGGGAAGACCCGCCGGCGCCAGCAAGGCCGCCAAATCGGCAACGCCGGCGAAGTACCGCGACCATAAAACCGGCGCGACCTGGACGGGTCACGGCCGCGCGCCTGGTTGGATTGCCGGCGTGAAGGACCGCACCGTATTCCTGATCGATGCCGCGAGTGCAAGCAAAGCCGCGGCCGCGCCCGCCGCGAAGCGCGGCAAAGGTCAGCCGAAAGGCGCACAGCCGCCGAAGTACCTGGATCCGAAATCCGGCGCGACCTGGAGTGGCCGCGGTCCGGCGCCGGCATGGCTGGCGGCGGTCAAGGATCGCAGCAAATTCCTGATCGAAGGCGCGACGAGCGCCGCTCCGAAGGCGGCGAAAGCGGCGGCGAAAAGCGGCCAGGCTAAAGCGGCCGCGAGTGCGGTAGGCAAGAAGACCGCGGCGAAAAAAGCGACTCGCAAGACGGCCGCAAAGAAGACCGCAGCCAAAAAGGCGACCCCGGCAAGCCGGAAAGCCGCGGTGAAGAAAACCGCCGGCCGCAAAAGCGCAGTGAAGACGGCAAGAAAGGCACCGGCGCGCAAGGCTGCCGCGAAGAGCACGGCCGCGCCCGCCGCAGCTCCGCAAACGCCAGAGACGCAAGCCAGCGCCTAACGGCCGCGGGCTGTGAAGTAGATGGCTAGCACGTGCTACGCATCCCAGCAGGAAGACCAGGTCGTCCTGCTGGACTCCGCTCCTCGTCCGGCCGCCGATGCCGCCGATCCATTCATCGTCGCGAGCGATCGCCGCGTGATCCTCACTTATCCGATCGCGGAGTCGGACTTTGAACGATTCGGGCCATTCGATCCCGACGACGATCCTTTTTGCGCGGTGTTGTTTGCCGACACCGTCTTTCATCGTCTCGGGCCGCCGGGCGATGCCGATTTGCCTATTCATCCGCTCGCGGCGCAGGGTCTAACTGGCTACGCGCTGCATGAAGTCGTCAATTCGTCGCTGTGCGCGGAAATTGCCGCGGTACCGGCAGGCTCTCCGGCCATTGATCCCGAGGCACCGGCGCGGCGTCATTTCGTCCTTACGTTCGAAGCGTCGACATTCGAATGCGTGGCGTCCGACTATACGGTTATCGGTGTATTCGGCGCGGGCGAAATAGCCAGCCGCGAGGCATTTGCGTTGGTCAGATGAAGCAGTCAGATGAAGCGCTAGAAGGGGGTAGCAAGGCGCGGTCCTGATTCGGGCACGCGCCGTGCATCTCGTGTCCTGTCGCCCGGCATCGAGGCCACGCATGCTGACTATTCCTATTACCGCGTTCGTCACGCTCGTGATCGTTCTCGTGATCGCCAATCTGTCGAGCGGCGAGAAGAAGATAGAACACAAGATCGAGCGTCTATATAAGAGCGAAGATCCGCAATTCCTTCGCTCGATGGGTCTATTGCTCGGACCGCCCGTGGTGCCGGGCAATTGCTTCGAGATGCTGCTCAATGGCGACCGCATCTTTCCCTCGATGCTCGAAGGCATTCGCTCGGCGCGCGAAACCATCACGTTTGAAACGTTCATTTACTGGTCCGGCGAAATCGGCGAACAGTTTGCGCACGCGCTTGCCGATAAGGCGCGCGAAGGTGTCGCCGTGCATATCCTGCTCGACTGGGTCGGTTCGTCGAAAATGGATCGGCGCTATCTGGAACTACTGCGCGAGGCGGGCGCCGAAGTGGTCAAGTTTCACAAGCCGCGTTGGACTGGACTCGGTCGTATGAACGATCGGACGCACCGCAAGCTATTGGTGATCGACGGCCGGATCGGTTTTACGGGCGGGGTCGGCATTGCGCCGGAGTGGACCGGCAACGCGCAGGACGAAAAGCACTGGCGCGATACGCATTTTCGCATGACAGGTCCGGCGGTCGGCCATATGCAGGCCGTGTTCATGGACAACTGGATCAAGGCGACCGGCAACGTTTTGCACGGTCCCGCGTATTTCCCGCCCGTCGATGCCGAGCCGAAAGGCGAGGGCGAAGGTCTCGCGCATATGTTCAGCAGCTCGCCGTCGGGCGGCAGCGACGACATGCAGTTGATGTATCTGATGGCCATCACCGCCGCCACGCGCAGTCTGCAGCTTGCGAGCGCGTACTTTGTGCCCGACAAACTCACCATCAATGCGATCGTCGAAGCCGCGAAACGTGGTGTGAAAGTGCAGATCATCACGCCGGGCAAACGCATCGACACGCACACGGTGCGCGAAGCATCGCGTGCGTGCTGGGGCGATCTATTGAAAGCGGGTGTCGAGATCTACGAGTACCAGCCGACCATGTTCCACTGCAAATTGCTGGTGGTCGACGAGTACCTGGTGTCGGTCGGCTCGACGAACTTCGATAACCGCTCGTTCAAGCTGAACGACGAAGCGAACCTGAACATCTACGACAGCGACTTCGCGAAGCAGCAGACGGCCACTTTCGCCGACGACATCGCGAAATCGAAGCGCGTCACGCTCGAAGCGTGGAAGCAGCGTTCGCTTGGCGAGAAACTGATCGAAAAGTTCGTGAGCGTGCTGGACGCGCAACTGTGAAAGCCGGTCCGGATCACTGAACGGCGCTGCTCAGATAAGCGTCGATGTCGGGACGCGCGGCCGGCTTGCCGTGGTCGTCTGCCACGGCACCCGCATCGACGAGGCGCGCTTTTGCGTGCTGATACGCATTGGCAAATCCACGCAGTTGCTGCGTGACCGGACGATCGTCGAGCCTGCGCCGCGCGAGGGCCTGCGCGATGCTGCGTTCGATCAACACCAACTGGCGGTCGATATAGTCGAGACATAGCTCACGGCAACGCGCGGATGCGGCCGCGACGCTCAGCAGCGCGGGCACCAGCGAGATGGTCAGAAAGCCGCCTGCGGGAATGCGTGCGCGTGCGGCGGGCGAATCGAACAGGTCGACGCGCAATGCGTCGAATACGGCCTGGGTCCAGATTGCGCGCTCTGCTTCGAGCGCACGCCGTCGTCGCGCGAGCGTTTCTTGCGCGTGCGGATCGGCAATGCGGCCCTGGTCGACCAACAACGCCGCATCGTCACGTCTGCCTTCCTGAATGCAGGCACTCCCGACATAGACGGCACTGTCGCCGCGTTCCGCCAGTACCAGATGTTGCAGGTGATCCGGCACGAGCGGGTCGAGCGGCACCACTTCGCACGTCAGCGGCTTGCCTTGCAGATGAATCGCGCAACGTCCGTCGTCTGCGAGAGCAGGGCAGCGCGCGAGCGATGGATAGTCGAAGCCCTGCGCGACGATGCTGAAAAGGTCGCCCGCGCGATACAGCAGCGTCTCGGCAAGCGCATCGAAGGCCGCGCAGTCGGCTTCGTCGAGCAGCGCTTCATGTCGGCCGACGCGCAGCCGTTCGCCGGGCCGCCTGCGCGCGACTCGTCCAATGGCGATGCAGCCGATGAACCGGTCAGGATGACGGAACAGTTCCGCGAGCGTCATCGACGGCGGGCTGTTGCAGCATCGACCGCACGCGGAACAGGAAAACGAGAACGTCTTTACCACGGCCGACGCACCGAGTCCTGATATCGCGTGAGAATGAAATGCGCGACGTCGTTCGAATGATAGGCGGCGACCAGCTGACCGACCCATGCGTCCTGGCGATCGCCTTCGCGCACGGTCAGTACGTTCGCGTACGGCGAGCGCGCGTCTTCGAGGCTGAGGCTGTCGCGTGCCGGGTGAAGACCCGAGCGTGCCGCGGTGTCGCTGTCGATCACCGCGAATGCGACGCTGTTCAGCGTGTCGTACAGACGCGCGCGCGGCACCTGGCGAATCTTCAGGCCGAGCCGGTTGCTCGTGATGTCGGCGAGCGTCGCATGCAGGCCCGCGCTGTCGCGGAACGTCAGCAGCGTTTCGTTTTGCAGAAGGATCAACGCGCGTGCGGTGCCGGCGGGGTCGTCGGGAATCGCGATCGTGGCGCCCCGTTGCAGTTGCACGAGGTTCGTCAGCTTGCGCGAGTACAGCGCGAGCGGAAACGTGACTGTCGTGGCCACGCTCGTCAGTGCATAGCCATGCTGTTTGCGCTGCGCGTCGAGTGCCGGTTCGTCTTCGAAGCTCGCGACGTCGATCTCTTTCGCGGCCAGCGCGGCGTCGATCCGCGCAGGCTGATCGAACACGACGACGTCGAGCGCGAGGCCCTCGGTCGCGGCGACGCGGCGCACCTCATTCATGATCTCGGCTTGCGCGCCCGAACTCACGCCGACCTTGATCGTCTGCGATGCGGCGTGCGAGCGTTCAGGCAACAACGCAGGCAACACCGTGAGCGCAAGCGCGGCAACGATAAGTCGCTTCATGATGCATCCCTCGACACCGTGCGAAAGCCGATATGCGAAGCCGGCAAGTCGGCTTCCTGCTGCTCGCGCGACGCCGCGCGATACCTGACGCAGTAGTCGCGCGAGCACAGGAACGAACCGCCTTTGATCACCATCGGCGTATCGTGCCGGCGGCTGAGTGGCGCGACGGCCGCGGTGTCGCCGTTCGTATGCGACTGGTGGGGACCGGTGTACACGTCCCTGGTCCATTCCCACGCATTGCCGATCATGTCGTAGAGCCTGAAATCGTTCGCCGCATAGCAGCCGACGGGCGCGAGGCCCACGTGACCATCCTCGCCGGTGTCGAGCACCGGAAATACGCCTTGCCAGTAGTTCGCGCTCGGCTTGCCGTGCGCGTCGCGCGGCGCGGTATCGAGATCCGCGCCGTCATGGCCGGCCTTGCCCGCATATTCCCATTCGGCTTCGGTCGGCAGATCGCGGCCAAGCCAATGCGCGTACGCGAGCGCATCGGCCTGCGTGACCATCGTCACCGGTTGATTCATCCGGCCGTCGAGATTGCTGCCGGGGCCGCCCGGATGATTCCATGCGGCGCTTTTGACCCAGCTCCACCACGCGAGATCGCGCGCGTTCATCTCTTCGCGCGTCGGGGTGTGAAATACCACCGCGCCGCCCTGGCGCTCCGCATCGCTGACGTAGCCCGTCGCGTGCACGAACGCGGCGAACTGTGCATTCGTGACGTCGGTCTGGTCGATCCAGAAACCGGCGACATGTGTCTTGCCGTCGCCGGCCGGGCGTTCGTCTTCGTAGCCGAGCTTGCTGCCGAACACGAAGTCGCCGCCATGCAGATGCACCATGCCGGCCTGCGGGTCGTCGCGCCAGCGCGCGGGCAAGCCCGAGTAACGCTTGCATTGCTGTTCGGAGCCGAGCGCGGCGAGGGGGCGCGAGCGGTTCAGGTTGTCGAATGCGCCGGACGGGCCAGCGCCAAATGCGGCCGCGCTCGCCGCACTGATGGAAGGCGCCGCAAACGCGACGGCGAACGCGGCCGCCGCGATTGCGGCGTACGCGCCATACAGCGCCACGCCGCTCTTGAGCTTGAATGAAAACGCCATCGTGTGCTCAGTAGTAACCGCGCGGACGCAGCGGCTCGACGCCGCCGACGCTCGTCATATAGGCGTTCCACTGCTGCACGAGACCATCGATGATCGACTGGTTCTGCGTGGACACGTCCTGCGTTTCGCCGCGATCGGCGCTCATGTCGTACAGCTGCCAGTGACCGTCGACGGGGCCGAGCGGCGGTTCCGTCCACAACGCCTTCCAGTGGCCGTCGGCACTGCGCAGATAGCCGCGGCCGTACGCTTCGTCGCCGAACGACGCGCTATGCACCGGCGCCGTACTCTGATCTTCGAGCAGCGGCAGCAGCGATTGGCCAGTGATCGGATAGACGTAGCGATTGTTGTAGACCACCTTGCCCTTGTTCTGATCGACGCCGGTCAGCGTGTTGATCAGCGCGGGGGCCGGTGTGGTCGGCGGTGTGATCTGCGCGACCGCGAGGAACGTTGCGGTGTTGTCCGTCACGTGGGTGAATTCACGCAGCGTCGGCTTCTGATCAGTTTGTCCCGGCAGATGCACGATCAACGGCGTCGACACGCCGCCTTCGCCCGAATAGCCCTTGGTCAGGCGGAACGGCGTCGCGCTGACTTCGGCCCAGCGCAAGCCGTATTGCAGGCGTTGCGCGTTTTGCTTGCCGTTGTCGGTGCCGAGTTGCGAGTAGGTGGGATCGGTCGCGTTCGCGGTGTCGGTGGCGGTCGGGTCCGCGCCGGAATCGATCGGCCAGCCTTCGGCGCCGTTATCCGACTGGAACATGATGAACGTGTTGTCGTATTCGCCGATGTCCTTCAGATGCTGAATCAGCAGGCCGATGTTGTGATCGAGGTTCTCGACCATGCCCGCGTAGATTTCCATGTAGCGCGCCTGCGCTTTCTTCTCGGCCGGCGACAGGCTGTCCCACTTCTTGTTCACATAGCCGGGGCCGTAATCGGTGTAGCCCTGCGCGGCGCTGTGCACGGCGCTCACGTATTTCGCGTTCACGGTGCCATTGTTCGCGGTGGCCGGACTCGAGGCCAGCGTCTCCGAGGCGCCGCCGAACGGCACGAAGTCCTGTGGAATGATGCCGAGTGCTTTCTGCCGGGCGATACGCGCATCGCGGATCGCGTCATAGCCGGCATCGTATTTGCCGACGTAATTGTGCAGATAGGGGTCGGGCACCTGCAGCGGCCAGTGCGGCGATGTATAGGCCGCGTACGCGAAGAACGGCTTGCCGTCGCCCTTGTTCGAATCGATGTACGAGATCAGGCGCTGCGTGTAGAAGTCGGTCGAATAGAACACGGCCGGGCTGCCGCCCGCGCCGCCCGGTTGCCCGGGTTGGCCCGGCTGCACGTACTTGCCGTCTTCGGTGTAGTTCTGCGAGCCGGCCGGTTCGTGCGCGAAGTGATTGGTCGCGGCGCCGCCGAGCAGCGCGTAGCTGTGCTCGAAACCCCATTGGTCGGGCGTCTGCCCGCTGCCCGTCGCGCTGCCGACGATGCCCGAGCCGATGTGCCACTTGCCGGCCATGTAGGTGTGATAGCCGCCGTCCTTCAGCAACTGCGCGACCGAGAGCGCGCGGTCGTTCAGATAGCCTTCATAACCCGGCAGTCCTTTGCGCTCGTCGGTCGGCACGCCCATCGTGCCTTCGCCGACCAGATGGTGATCGGTGCCGGAAATGAGCATCGAACGCGTGATCGCGCAGACGGTGCCCGTATGGTGATTCGTCAGGATGCGGCCGCTCTGTACGAGCGCATCGAGATTGGGTGTGTTGATTTCGCCGCCGAACGCGTGGATGTCGGAGTAGCCGAGGTCGTCGGCCATGATGTAGAGAATGTTCGGCCGCTTCTGCGCGACGACCGGCGTGGATGCGGGCGCGGCGCTCGACGCGGCGGACGTGGGCTGCACGCTGTCCTCGCCGCACGAGGCGAGCATGACGAAGCTCGCAACGGCGGCGCCGATCAGGCCAACGCGAAATGAAGGGCGAAAGTCGGGACGGCGAAATCGAAATGTTGTCATTGTTATTGCGGACCGTAAGGTAGGGCCGCCGATGTTAGCAATGACATTGCCAAGGCCAAAACAACGATTTCTGCGTTGCTATCGACGTTTGTCGATATAGATTCATTGACGAAAACGCAGTCATTTCCCGCGTCAATTGCCTGGGTCCAGCACGGGCTTATCGGGGTCCGCCTGGGTGCGGTATGGCAGTTGCGCGGCACGCGGATCGCTGACCGTGTTGTCGATCACGCGCTCGACGTCCGCCGTTTTCGCGAGTTCGGCGAGGAAGGTCTTCTTGTCGAAGCCGGGCGCGACACAGCCTTCGACATAAATGAAGCGGCGTTGCAGCGTGAGCCACAGCGTCGACTGTTCGCGCCAGTGCGTCGCCGCATTCAGGTTCGCGAGACGCCGTTGCACGCTTTCGGCGATTTCCGCGTCGTAAAGATACGCGTTCGGCAAACGGCAACGTCCTTCGATCCAGCAGCTATTGCCGCGCTCGATCCGGTAATGGCTATCGTCGAGCCATTCCTTTTCGGTTTCGAATGGACCGAGCGGCGTCGGGCAATTGGCGATTGCCTTGGAGATTTGCATGAACGGATCGTGGCCGCGATTGACACGCGCCGGCTCGCCATCAACGTGAGCCGTCGCCGCGCAAAGCAACAGACCGGCGAGGCTCAGTTCGAACACGCGTTTCATGCTGTCGTCGCTCCGGGTGTGGACCGCCTATTATCGCGCTGCCCCAACCTTCAACGCTTGTTGCGCCGATTCTCGACCGCGAACTTGATCAACTCGGCCTGGCCTTCGATGTCGAGCTTGCGCTTCAGATTCAACCGATGCGTCTCCACGGTTCGCACCGACAGATCGTTACGCTGGGCGATCTGCTTGCTCGACAGACCTTCGGCGAGCGCATCGAGAATGTCGCGCTCGCGCGGCGTCAAACGTTCGACCGGCGATTGCGTCGCCGATGCCTGGATCAGCCGCGCGCTCAGTTCCGCGCTGAAGAACGTCTTGCCGTCGAGCACCGCGCCGATCGCCTGAATGATTTCGAGCGCGGGCGAATCCTTCAACACATAGCCGCTAGCGCCCGCGCGTACCGCCTGGGTGACGTATTCGAGGTTGTCGTGCATCGACAGCATCAGCACGCGAATCGCCGGAAAACGCTCGTGAAAGAGGCCGGCCAACGCAATGCCGTTCATACCGCTTTTCATGCCGACATCCATCAGCGCGAGATGCGGCGACTGTCGTTCGGCGAGCGCGAGCGCTTCCTGCGCGTCGCCCGCTTCGCCGACCACCTCGAAATGGCGCACTGCTTCGAGGCGTGCGCGCAGACCGTCGCGCACGAGCGGATGATCGTCGACGAGCAGCAGACGCGCGATGGAAGGAGTGGTCGAGTCGTTCATGAAGAGAGTTCCTGCAAGGGCGGCACCGTTGCGTGCGTCGTTGGCAGCGGCACGCGCGCGGTGACGACGGTATGACCTGGCTGCGAGCTCAACGACAGCATGCCGCCGAGCGCTTCGAGCCGTTCGCGCATATTGCGCAACCCGACACCTTCACGTCCGCCGACGAAGGCGTCGCTCACATCGAAGCCGCGGCCGTTGTCGGAAATCGCCAGCGTGACCGCATCGCGTGAGACTTCGAGCGCCAGCGCCGCGCTCGACGCCTGCGCATGCCGCACGATGTTCGTCAGCGCTTCCTGGGCGATGCGAAACAGCACGGTGTTGACCGCATCGGGCAAGGTAGCCGCATGCGTGTGCGCGATCTGCGTGAAGCCGATCGCGATGCCGGACTCGTCGCCGAGTTCGCGCGTCAGCTGTTCGAGCGCGGCCGCGACGCCGAGATCGTCGAGCATCGACGGACGCAGCGCGTGAGAGATGCGGCGGATTTCTCGCAGCGTATCGCCGAGCCGCGCGAGTCCGGTGGACAACGCGGACTCTGCGGCCGGGACACGCACGTCGCCGCGTTCGAGCCGCGCGAGCGCCGATTCGAGCAGCAGCTTGACGGACACCATCATCTGACTGATACCGTCATGCAATTCGCGCGACAGCCGCGCGCGTTCGTTTTCCTGCGACTCGACCACTTGCTGCGCGAGACGCTTCAACTTCGCGTCGGCGCTGCGGTATTCGGTCACGTTCAGCACCAGCGCGCACAGCGCAATGACCGCGAGCCCCGCCAGCGCGATCGCGTCGATCCACTTCATCGTGCGAGCGATATTGGCCGCAGCTTCGGCGTCGATATGCGCGAGCGTCGTGTCGACGTCGTCGAGATAGATGCCGGTGCCGAGCATCCAGCCCCAGCGCTCGAGCGGTACCACGTAGCCGAGCTTCGACTCGACCTTGCCGGTCGACGGCCGATGCCACAGATACCGCACGTAGCCGCCGCCGCGCGCGGCCGCTGCCAGCAGTTGCTGGATCGTCGGCGTGCCCTGGCTATCGCGCAACGACCACAGATCGCGACCCACCAGGTCCGGCTCGCGCGGATGCATCAGCGTGCGGCCGTGCATGTCGTAGACGAAGAAGTAACCGTCCTCGCCGAAATTCATTTTTTCGAGCACGGCGAGCGCGCGCGTGCGCAGCAGCGCGTCGTCGCGCGCATTGTCGCGGCCGGCTTCGTAGAGCGGCGCGATCGCGGTGGTGGCGAGTTCGACGTAGTGCTTGAGCTCGATTTCCTTGCTCGCCAGGTACGCGGCCTGGGTGGTCGCATGCTGACGCTCGGCGAGCGCCGTGGCTTCGCGGCGCACGCCCGTCTCGATGCTGACGATCGCCACCATGAAGGGCACGATCGCGAGCAACACAATCTTTGCTTTGAGTTTCATCGTCGAAAACCGGCTAGCGGGCTACGTATTATTACGTAGTCGGCTTACGTAGTTGCGCGCTTGTAAGGCGGTGCGTGAAGGCGAATACTACATGCCCGTCGCATACCGCGCCGCGTGAGTCTTGGCGGGGAGTGTGCGACGTTCCCCGATTTTCCGCCTGACCTCAGGCAACCAGGCATCCGCGCGCCCGGCCACGAGCCATCGCGCGTGCTGTCGATAATATTCAGGAGACGTTCGTGGAGACCTCCCCCTCGGCCGGCCGTTCATGGCTCTGGCTCATTCTGCTGATTCCTTATATCGCCCTGCTGTGGCTGCCGTTTTATAACGACACGCATCCGTCGCTCGCGGGCTTTCCGTTCTTCTACTGGTATCAGTTTCTGTGGGTGCCGTTGACCTCGCTGCTGATTTACATCGTGTATCGAGGTCTCAAATGAGCGAACTGAATCCTGTGAACCCGGTCGCGATGACCGTCTTCGTCGCCTTCTTCGTGCTCGTCACGGTGATCGGCTTTTTTGCCGCGCGCTGGAAACGCGGCGATCTGACGCAATTGCACGAGTGGGGCCTCGGCGGCCGACAGTTCGGCACGGTCATTTCGTGGTTCCTCGTCGGCGGCGATTTCTACACCGCCTATACGGTGATCGCGGTGCCTGCGCTCGTTTATTCGGTGGGCGCGTATGGCTTCTTCGCGCTGCCGTACACGATCATCGTCTATCCGTTCGTGTTCGCGGTGATGCCGAAGCTGTGGAAGGTCGCGCACGCGAAGAACCACATCACGGCGGCGGACTACGTGCACGGCGAATACGGCGGCAAGTGGTTCCCAGCGGCCGTCGCGCTGACCGGCATCGTCGCGACGATGCCGTATATCGCGCTGCAACTGGTCGGCATGCAGGTCGTGATCAGGGGGCTGGGCGTCGGTGGCGAAACACCGCTGATCGTCGCGTTCGTGATTCTCGCGCTCTACACGTATGCGAGCGGTCTGCGCGCGCCGGCGATGATCGCGTTCGTCAAGGACATCATGATCTATATCGTCGTGATCGCAGCGGTATGGCTGATTCCGGTGAAGCTCGGCGGCTATGGGCACGTGTTCGAACTGGCCGACGCGCACTTCCAGGCGAAGGGCGGCGCGACCGGCATCCTGCTGAAGCCGAATCAGTACACCGCGTTCGCATCGCTTGCGCTCGGCTCGGCGCTCGCCGCGTTCATGTATCCGCATACGATGACGGCGGTGCTGTCGTCGGCGTCGGCGAAGACGGTGCGCAAGAACGCGATCTTCCTGCCCGCTTACACGGTGCTGCTCGGCCTGATCGCGCTGCTCGGCTATATGGCGATCGCGGCGGGCGTGAACGTGAAGTCGGCGAGCGACGTCGTGCCGGCCCTGTTCGGCACGCTGTTCCCGCAGTGGTTCGTCGGCTTCGCGGCCGCCGCGATTGCGATCAGCGCGCTGGTGCCGGCCGCGATCATGTCGATCGGCGCGGCGAATCTGTTCACGCGCAATCTGTGGCGTCCGCTGGTGTCGCCGAACATCACGCCTCAAGCGGAAGCGGCCAATGCGAAGATCGTGTCGCTGGTCGTCAAGTTCGGCGCGCTGCTGTTCATCGTGTTCCTGCCGACGCAGTACGCGATCGATCTGCAACTGCTCGGCGGCGTGTGGATTCTGCAGATTTTCCCGGCCGTCGTGTTCTCGCTATACACGCGTCGTCTGAACACGCAGGGTCTGTTCCTCGGTTGGCTCGTCGGTATCGTGCTCGGCACGGGCCTCGCGATTTCGCAAGGGCTCAAGCCGGTGTACGGGCTGCATTTCGGCCACGAGAACTATCCGCTGTATATCGGCCTGATCGCGCTGGTCGCGAATATCGTCGTGAGCTTCGTGGTATCGGCGGTCGCGCCGCGACGGGCTGCCGTGACGGCTTGATCGAGGTTCGTCCGGCTCGATGAAGAACGCCGCGGGGCTGTTGGCCCGCGGCGTTTTTTATTGTCTCCGGCGTCTTCGGCCTGCTTCAGGCATCGGCCCAGCGACGTAGCAGATTGTGATAGATCCCGGTGAGGCTCACGACGGTCGCGTCGTTCGAGCCTCGTTGCGCGGCGAGCGTCTGCACGTCGTTGTCGAGCTGGAACAGGGTCGCGCGCTGGCCGTCGTCGCGCACCATGCTCTGGATCCAGAAGAACGACGCGACGCGCACGCCGCGCGTGACCGGGCTCACGTGATGCAGGCTCGAAGCGGGATAGAGCACCATGTCGCCGGCCGGCAGCTTCGCGCGATGCACGCCGTAGGTGTCCTCGATGCAAAGCTCGCCGCCGTCGTAGCTGTCGGGCTCGGCGAGAAACAGTGTCGCCGACAGGTCACTGCGGATGCGGAAGTCCGTGCCGCGCAACTGGCGGATCGCGTTGTCGACGTGCGTGCCGAAACCGTCGCCGCCTGCATAGCGATTGAACAGCGGCGGGAAGACTTTCAGCGGCAGGGCGGCGGAAAAGAAGCGCGGGTTGCGGCCGAGCGCGTCCTGAATCGCGTCGCCGATCGCACGCGCGGCGGGCGAGCCTTCGGGGAGCTGCTGGTTGCGCTTGGCCTGCGACGATTGTTGGCCGGAGGTCGCGTTGCCGTCGATCCACTGCGCCGCATCGAGCATGTCGCGGCATTGCGCGACCTGCTGTTTGCTGAGCACGGCTGGCAGATGCAGCATCATGTGCGCGGTTCTCGCGTGAGGTTCGGCGCGGTGCTGGCTTGCGCGTTCGCGCGCGAATCCGGGTTGGCGCTTGCGGCGAGGCTCCGTTCGAGTGAGCGGAAAGCGCCGATCGGAGAAGCCGCCAGCCAGCCACGCATTTTCGTGAGGAACGCGGCTGTCGCGGTGCGCGGCACGCGCTGCAACCATTGCAGTGCTTCGGCGATTTCGCCTCGTTCCGCAAGCAGCCGTGCATAGTTGAACTGACCGCGAAAATCGCCACCTTGCGCCGCGCGTCGATAGTAGTCGAGCGCGGCATTCGGATCGGCGTCGACTGTCCAACCGTCCTCGTAAAAGCTGCCGACGAAGTTCAGCGACTTCGCATGCCCAAGTTCTGCCGCGCGCCGGAACCACTGCAACGCCTGCACGCGATCGCGTTCGACGCCATGACCAAGCGCCAATGCCGACGCATAGTTGTACATGCCCCAATCGAGCCCCGCCCGTGCGGCGAGCCGATACCAGTACACGGCGACCGGCGCGCATGCGGTGGTGCCCCAGCCATGTTCGTAGCAGCGGCCGAGCATGTTCATCGCCATCGGATGATCGCGCCGCGCCGCGTGCCGGAACCAGACGAACGCCTCGTCGACGTCGCGCTCGACGCCGTGTCCGTCGAGAAGGTATTGGCCATACACGGCCTGCGCCTCGACGATGCCGTTTCGCGCGGCCGCCGCGACCCACGCGGCGGCGCGCTCGGGCGGCCCCGCGAGGATGGCGGCGAGTTCGTCGCGCGACACGTTGGCGAGCGCCTTCAAGGTGACCTCGTTCATCACGCGCGGTATCAGTAGTGCGCGTTGAGCGTCAGAAACGCGGAGCGGCCCGGTGCGATCGATGCATAGTGCGCCGCGTACGCCTGGTCGTAGTACGTGCGATTGAACATGTTCTGCACGTTCAGTTGCAGATCGACGTGCTTGTTGACGCGATAGGTCGCCATGCCGTCGAAGCGCCAGTACGACGGCACCGCGCGCAGATTCGCCGTATCGCCATAGACCTGCGACATATAGAACGCGCCACCGCCGATCGTGAACTTCGGCAGCACCTCGTAGTTGGTCCACAGGCTGATGCTGTTCTTCGGGGTGTTCGGGAACTGATGGCCGTTATCCGAGGTGGTCTTGCCGTTGTTGCGCAGCTCGCTCTTCAGATACGTGTAGCCGCCGAACACCTGCCACTTGCTGGTCAACTGACCGGCCACGCCGAACTCGAATCCCTGCACACGCTTGTTGCCGACCATCGCATAGCTATTGTCCGGCAGCGTCACACGCGCATTGGTCGTATCGATCTGGAACAGCGCGCCGGTCAGCGAAAGCTTGTTGTCGAGCACGTTCCACTTGCTGCCGACTTCGATACTGCGGTTCTTTTCCGGCGACAGCTCCGCCGCGTTCAGACCGACGCCGCCACGGCCCGGCGTCAGCGACTGTGTTTCGCTGCCCTGGCCGAGCAGCGCGCCGGCCGGCGTCGACGAGGTTGCGATCGACGCGTAGATGCTGCCGTTCGACGCCGGCTTGAAGACGAGGCCGAACTGGTAGTTGAACAGCGTGTCGTCGCGCGACACGTGCGTCGCGCCGTTGGCGACCGTGTTGCGCAGATCGGTCGAGTAATCGTCGACGCGCAGGCCGACGTTGGCCTGCCAGCGTTTCGTGAGTTCGATCGTATCGAACGCGTAGGCCGATCGGGTGATGGTGCGCTGCTCGCTCGGATCGTTAGTCTGCCTGACCGATCCGGACCAGGGATCGTTCGGATTCGGCGTCCATAGACTCGTGCAGTTATAGCCCGATGCCGCGCCGATACCATTGGTCCGGCAGATCGCCCCGGTCGCGGCCGCCACGGTGTACGAATCGTTGACGCTGGTTTCGCGCGATAACTCGATGCCGGTCGTGAAGCTGTGCTTCAGGAAACCGGTCCTGAACTCGCCGAACAGTTCGGTCTGATTCGCGAGACTATAGACGTCGCTCGCACGCGTATTCGCGCGGCGCCACACCATGCCGTTGACGACGTTGCCCTGGCTGTCGTCGGGCTGGGTCCAGATGTAGTCCTGGGACGACTTCGTGTAACGCGTCGTGTTGCGGATCGTCAGATCGCTATTGATGTCGTGCTCGATGCGCACGGTGCCGACGTCCGAGTTCGTCTTGCGGAAGTCGCGGTCGATCAGGCCGTAGAAATTGTGGCGGTTCACCGGCGCCGGGTAGATCGTGCTGACGCCCGCCGGCTTGTTGGTCGTCGTGTAGTAGTACGGAATCCCGCTGTCGGGTAGATCGTCGGTACTGAGGTGGTAGTAGCTGGCGCTCACCCGGGTCGGCGTGCCGAGGCCGTACGTGAACGACGGCGCGATGCCCCAGCGTTCGTTGTTGACCGCGTCGCGACCGGGCACGTCGTTGTTGTGGCTCATCACGTTCAGGCGGAACGCCGCATGGTCGGCCATCTGCCAGTTGCCGTCGGCGGTGAAGCGGCGATAGCGGTCGGTGCCGAGGCCGACGCTGCCGTCTGCGCTAGTGCCCAGATGCGGCGTCTTCGAGATCAGGTTGATGCTGCCGCCCGCGCCGCCGCGTCCGCCGAACGTGCCGTCCGAGCCTTTCGTGACCTCGATGCTGTCGATGTTGAACACTTCACGGGTGGTCGCGCCGATATCGCGCATGCCGTCGACGAACGTGCTGCCCTGCGCGTCGTAGCCGCGAATGAACGGGCGGTCGCCGAGCGGGTTGCCGCCTTCGCCCGCGCCGAACGTGATGCCGGGCACGGTGCGCAGCGCTTCGGTCAGCGTCGACGCGCCGGTGCTGCGAATCAGTTCCTCGGGAATCACGGTGACGGACTTCGGCGTATCGAGGAGCGGCGCGGTGAATTTGTCCGACGCGGAGTGATCGGTCTTGAAGCCGTCGTCCGCTTGGCCTTGCACGGAAATCGGCGCGAGCTGGCCCTCTCGGTCGGGCGGCGCGGCGGCCGTGGTGCCCTGCGCGAGGGCGGGGCCGGCGGCCAGTACGCCGCACAGTGTCGTGCTGATTTTGCCGAGCTTCGGATCGTCGGACCGCAACTTCATGTTCATCCCCGTCGAGTTCGGGAAGCCGGGGCAGGTGTCAGTTTCCTTACCCGTGCATTCCATGTTTATTACAAAGAGTTTGCGGTCCGGATTGTAGGTAATTGCTGCGTAATTGAGAAGCGTTCTCAACAAAATTCTTGACGAGAGGCTTCTTTGATGAATCGCTGGAAGGGTGACTTCGATGTTAGATATAAGAGATTGACGTGAAAACGCCGCCGATTTGGCTGGTTTGACGTCAATGAGAGGGTGGTTCGCCGAGAGCGGCGATAGAGGTTTCGAGCGTCGGCGCCGTTGTGGCGGACGCGGAAGACGGACAAAAGTGGCCGTTCAAGACGACCGTCGGCGGCTACTTTTGCCTGTCGATTCTTTCATCGAGATAACATGGTCCGGCGCCCGCTCGATCGCGCCTCGGACAATCCGGCTAAAACCGCTCGACCCGAAACGGCCGCGGATCGACCAGCGTTGGCTCGCCGGTCATCATCTCGGCGATCAGTCGCCCCGTGACCGGTCCGAGCGTTAAACCATGATGCGCATGGCCGAACGCGAACCAGAGTCCCTGATGTTTCGTCGCCGGCCCGATGATCGGCATCATGTCCGGCGTACAGGGGCGGCGCCCCATCCACGGTTCGGCGTCCAGACGTTCGCCGAGCGGAAACAGCGTGCGCGCGATCGGCTCGACCGCATCGAGCTGTACCGGCGTCTTGGCAGCATCGGCTAGCGCGATTTCGGCGCCCGTGGTCAGGCGGATGCCGCGCGCCATCGGCGCGAGCACATAGCCGTGCTCGACGTCGAGAATCGGATGATTCAGATGCGCGGCCCGACGCGGCGCGTAGTGCATGTGATAGCCACGTTTGACCGCGAGCGGCAGCCGATACCCGAGCCGCGTGCTCGCGCGATCCGACCACGGTCCGAGCGCGATCACCGCCGAGGTGGCCGTGATCGCCCCTTCCCGCGTCTCGACCTGCCAGCCCTCGCGCAGCGTGTCGGCGTCGCCAAAGAAAAACTGCCCGCCGAGGGCTTCGAAGTACCGCGCGTACGCGGTGACGAGCGCGTTCGGATCGCTGACGGAATCGGATTGCGGATAGCGCAGTCCACCTTGCAGGCGCTTGTCGAGATCGGGTTCGAGCTGTTGCAGGCGTGGCGCGTCGAGTGTTTCGAACTCGACACCGTACTCGCGATGCCAGCGCTCGGCGATCATGGTTTCGGCGTCGCGCGCGGCGGCATGGCGAAACACCTTGATCCAGCCGATTGGCCGCAGCAGCGCGCTCGCGCCGGCGTCAGCGGCCAGCGCGCGATGTTCGCTGACGCAATGTTCGATCAGCGTCGCGTACGACTTCGCGATTTCCGCGTGCTTCGCCGGATGCGAGTTGCGCCAGTAGCGCCACAGAAACGGCGCGACTTCGAGCATCGCGTCGGCGTGATAGCGCACGTCGGGAGACTGGTTGCGCGCATAGCGCAGCAGGGTGCCGAGCCCGCGCGGAAACGCGTACGGATAGACGCCTTCGCGCTGGATCAGCCCGGCGTTGCCGAACGACGTCTCGTTGCCCGGCAGCTTGCGGTCGATCAGCGCGACGGCGCGCCCGCGTTTCTGCAGATGCACGGCGACGCTTACCCCGACAATGCCGGCGCCGAGCACCACGGTATCGAATTTCATGCTCCCTGTCTGCCTTGCGTGTGTTCTGTGTGTTGTCGACGCTCCGCCGTGTTCGAGCGGGTGGCGAGGCGTGAGCTTTCATCTTATACAGGGATGGGCCTGCTTCGCTATCGGCAAAAAACCGCGCTCGGGAAAACGCGCGAATGTCCTGCTCGCTCGGACGAAATGCTGTCTTTAAGCCGCCTTCGGGCGGGCGACTTCGGACTCGCCGTCGTCAGCGTGTAAACTGCTGACTTTTTTGCTTCGGGTGGTATGGTGCAAGCCCCTCAGCGCAGCGCCCTCAGCGGGCCCGCGCTTGTTCGCTTACTGGCCCGTCTCGCCGAGGCCGACGTCGCCGAATCGCGCCTATCGCTGGCGGATCGGCTGAGCCAGTGGCTCGGCTGGACCGACGCGATCGCGTTGTCGTCGGCGCTCGACGGCAAGCCGCCGGCGGCTGCCGGTGGCGCACGCGCGTTCGGCCGCGCGGAAGAGGACGAGTGCACGCGCGTGCGCCGCTCGCTGGTGAGCGCGATTGCCACTGATAGCGTGCTCGCCGGCGAGCGGCGGCGAGGCTCGACGCCGTCGTCCGCGCCGCGCGTGGGCATCGATACGCAAGCCGACTACGCGGTGTTCCGGCAGCGCTATCTGGCGCTTCAGCAGTCGATGGAAACGGCGATCGGCACGTTGCGCGGCCGGCTGCGCGCGCGGCTGGCGACGCAAGGGCCGGCGCTCGCGCGGCTCGCGGTCGTCGATGCAGTGATGGAGCGTGCGCTCGGCGAGCGCGAGCGGACTTTGCTCGGCGCGGTGCCCGGCTTGCTTGGTGGGCACTTCGAGCGCTTGCGAGCGGGTGAGCAGCGCAGGCTCACCGAGGCAGAAGCGCAGACTGAGGTTGCCGCCGATGCCGATACCACGCGGCAGCGGCCGGCCGAAGGTGAGGCCGGCGCGCACTCGATGCAACCCCAGCCAGCCTTGGCTCATGCCGACAGTAACGTGGCCGGCAGCCGTGTCGCGCCGCTCGCATCCGACGCCTGGCTCGACGCATTCCGCAAGGACATGCAAAGCGTGTTGCTGGCCGAACTGGATGTTCGTTTTCAACCGGTCGAAGGGCTGCTCGCGGCACTTCGCACCTGCTAACTGGGACCCCATGTCCAGATATCGTATCGATTTCGTTGTGTTTCTCGCGGGGCTCGCCGCAGCGTGCTGGATCGCCGTCGGTTACGCCTTCTCCAATCCGCTCGCGTTCGCCGTCACGCTGCTGATCGGCGTCTTCTACGTGCTGGGCGCGCTCGAAATGCGCCGCTACAGCCAGGCGACCACCACGCTGACGGGTGCGCTCGCCGCGCTGTCCGGTCCGCCGCCGAGCCTCGCCGCGTTTCTCGAACCTGTGCATCCGAGCCTGCGCAATAGCGTGCGGCTGCGTGTCGAAGGCGAGCGCGTCGCGCTGCCCGGCCCTGCGCTGACGCCGTATCTGGTCGGCCTGCTGGTGCTGCTCGGCATGCTCGGCACGCTGCTCGGCATGGTGATGACGCTGCGCGGCACCGGCCTCGCGCTCGAAAGCGCGAGCGACCTGCAGGCGATCCGCGCGTCTTTGGCCGCGCCGGTCAAGGGGCTCGGCTTCGCGTTCGGCACGTCGATCGCGGGTGTCGCGACCTCGGCGATGCTCGGGCTGCTGTCCGCGCTGTGCCGCCGCGAGCGGCTCGAAGCGGCGCAACAGCTCGACGTGAAGATCGCGACGACCTTGCGCGTCTACTCGCAGAGCCATCAGCGTGAGGAAAGCTTCCGGCTGCTGCAACGCCAGGCCGAAGCGACGCCGCTGCTGGTCGAACGTCTGCAGACGATGATGAGCGCGCTCGAACAGCAGAGCGCCGTGTCGAACGAGCGGCAGATCGCGAGCCTCGACGCGTTTTACGGCCGCACCGAAGCGGCGTATCTGCGCCTCGCCGGTGTGATCGAGCAGTCGCTGAAGGACAGCGTGGCCGGCAGCGCCCAGGCCGCTGGCCGGGCCTTGCAGCCGGTCGTCGAAGCGACGATGACGGGTGTCGCGCGCGAGACCGCCGCGTTGCACGAGGCGGTGACGCAAGCGGTGCAGCGCCAGCTCGACGGTATGTCGAGCGGCTTCGCGGCGACCAGTGCGAACGTCGCCGAGATTTGCAGCAACGCGCTCGCCGGGCATCGGCAGGCGAGCGACGAGCTGGCCGCGCAGCAGCGCGCTTCGATCGAACGCGTGGCCGAGACGTTCGAGCAGCGCTCGGCCGCGTTGCTCGATGGCGTGTCCGCGCGGCTCGAAGCGACGGCGAGCGCCATGTCGCAGTCCTGGGGCGATGCGTTGGCGCAGCAGCAAAGCGCGGGCGACAAGCTCGCCGCCAACAACGAGCAGGCGCTGGCGCGGGCTGCCGCGACGTTCGAGCAGCATGCGGCGGCGTTGCTGGGCGCGGTCGGCAGCTCGCACACGGACTTGCAGACGACACTGAGCGCGCGCGACGAGCAGCGTTTGGGCGCATGGGCCGAGGCGCTCGACGCGATGGGCGCGAAGCTGAGCGATCAGTGGCAACAGACGGGTGCGCAAGCCGCGAGCCGTCAGCAGCAGATCTGCGACGCGCTGGCGCAAACCGCACGCGATATTTCGGCGCAGACACAGACCCATGCCAGTGCGACGATTGCCGAAATCGATCGACTGGTGCAAGCAGCGGCTGAAGCGCCGAAGGCCGCGGCAAACCTGCAAGCGGACCTGGCCGCGCGCGACGAACAGCGCTTCGCCGTGTGGACCGACGCGCTCGGTGCGATGACTGCAAAGCTCAGCGACCAATGGCAACAGACCGGGGAGCAAGCCGCGAGCCGTCAGCAGCAAATCTGCGACGCACTGGCGCAAACCGCACGCGATATTTCTGCACAGACGCAATCACATGCAAGCGCGACGATCACTGAAATCGATCGACTGGTGCAAGCAGCGGCTGAAGCACCGAAGGCCGCGGCGAACCTGCAAGCGGACCTGGCCGCGCGCGACGAACAGCGCTTCGCAGCGTGGAGCGACGCGCTCGGTGCGATGACCGCGAAGCTCAGCGACCAGTGGCAACAGACCGGGGCGCAAACCGCGACCCGTCAGCAGCAAATCTGCGACGCACTCGCGCAAACCGCACGCGATATTTCGGCGCAGACGCAAACGCATGCCAACGCGACGATCGCCGAGATCGAGCGCCTCGTGCAGGCGGCGTCGGAAGCGCCGAAGGCCGCTGCCGAAGTCGTCGCCGAGCTGCGCCAGAAACTGTCCGACAGCATGGTCCGCGATACCGCCATGCTGGAAGAGCGCAGCCGTTTGCTCGCCACGCTGGAAACGCTGCTCGATGCGGTCAACCACGCGTCGACCGAACAGCGCACGGCAGTCGATGCGTTGGTCTCGACGTCGGCGGATCTGCTCGAACGCGTCGGCAATCGCTTTACGGAGCACCTCGAGCACGAGACTGGCAAGCTCGGCACGGTCGCCGCGCAGGTCACCGGCAGCGCGGTCGAGGTCGCGAGCCTCGGCGAAGCGTTCGGTGCGGCCGTGCGCATGTTCGGCGAAGCGAACGACAAGCTCGTCGCGCACCTCGAACGCATCGAGACGGCGCTCGACAAATCGCTGGCACGTAGCGACGAGCAACTCGCTTACTACGTCGCGCAGGCGCGTGACGTGGTCGACCTGAGCGTCATGTCGCAGAAGCAGATCGTCGAAGATCTGCAGGTGCTGGCCGCGCAGCGCGCGACCGCCGGAGCCGACGCGGTATGACTGAGGACATCGACGGCGGCGTGGAAACGGCCGCGCCGATCTGGGCCGCGTTCGGCGATCTGATGTCGGTGCTGCTCGGCGCGTTCGTGCTGATTCTGGTCGGCGTGATCGGCGTGCAGCTCGAACTGTCGAGCAAGCTCGAACAGGAGGTCAAGCAGCGCCAGGCCGAAACGCAGCGTCGCAAGACGCTCGAGCAGGCCCTGGCTGGACCGCTCGCGGCGGGGCGCGTGACGCTCGTCAATGGCCGCATCGGCATTAGCGGCAACGTGCTGTTCGCGCTGAACTCCGCCCAATTGCAGCCCGAGGGCCGCGCGCTGCTGAAGAGTCTCGCCGGGCCGCTGTCCGCGTATCTGCGCGCGAGCGACCAGATCCTGATGGTCAGCGGCTTCACCGACGATCAACGCCTGCGCGAAGGCAATCGACGGTTCGCCGATAACTGGGAGCTGTCGGCGCAACGCGCGTTGACGGTCACGCGCACGCTGATCGACGAGGGTGTGCCGGCGTCGTCGGCGTTTGCGGCGGCGTTCGGTTCCGGGCAGCCGGTTAGTTCGAATGCCGACGAACCGGGTCGCGCGAAGAATCGCCGCGTCGAAATCGCGCCGGTGCCGCGGCCGTCGAGCGCGGCGCCAGCGGAGAAGCCCGGTGCTTGACGACGCGCGTGACGGCAACGCCATGATCGACGACGACGCGATCCACGCGACTGGCGCGACGCTCGACGCATGGCGCGCGAGCGGCGCGGATCGACTGGATCCGGTGCGTTTTCATCTGCTCGACGCGCTCGCGCGGCGCGCGGCACAGCATGTCGGCGAGGCGCGGCGCGTGCTGGAACGAAGATTGTCAGGATTACTGGACGAATATACGGCGAGGGTGGAGCGCGCGGCTGTGGACGAGAGCGCGTCGCACGCCATTGCCAGCGAAGCCGATGAAACAAACGCAGCCGACACCGCCACGCTCGCGGCCCTCATCGAGCAACTCGCCCGCCACCACGCGCGCACCGATGCCCCGCACGCTGCCGCCTATCCCGAACTCCCCGCAGTCGACTACTTCCGCGAAGTCTGGTCCAAAGTCCGCACCGAAAAGCAGCTGCGCCAGTCGCTTGCGCAGGTGCCCGGCAACGCGGGGCCGCTCAATTCGAGCAGCCTCGTGCATCGCGCGTTGTCGTTGATGCGCGAGCTGTCGCCGGGGTATCTGAAGCAGTTTCTGTCGTATGTCGATACGCTGTCGTGGCTCGAGCAGATGAACGGCGGTGCGCCGCTCGAGAAGGAAGCGCCGCGCGCCGCGACGACAGGCAAGAGCGCTCGCAGGAAAGCGCGCTAGGCACGCCTGTCACGAGATCACTCCGCATGGCTCGCCACACGTTTCAGTTTCGCGCGCCGCGCGAGCATGTTCATCGACTCGACGAACGCTGAGAACGCCATCGCCGCGTAGATATAGGCCTTCGGTACATGCGAGCCGAAACCGTCGGCGATCAGTGTCATGCCGATCACGAGCAGGAAACTCAGCGCCAGCATCACGATGGTCGGATTGCGATCGATAAAGCGCGCGAGCGGCTGCGCGGCGAACAGCATCACCAGAATCGACACGATCACCGCGATGAACATGATCGGCAAGTGCTCGGTCATGCCGACCGCCGTGATGATGCTGTCGACCGAAAACACGATGTCGAGCACGATGATCTGCCCGATCGCGGCCGCCACGGTCAGCTGCACGGTCGAGCCGGCTTTCGCGGTGAGTTCGTCATCGGGAATCACGTGCTCGCGGATTTCGCTGGTCGCCTTCCACACGAGGAACAGGCCGCCGGCGATGAGGATCAGATCGCGCCACGAAAAGCCATGCTCGAACAGCGTGAACGCGACGGTGGTCAGCTTCGCGATCCACGCGACGGTGCTGAGCAGAAGCAGCCGCATCACCAGCGCGAGCAGCAGCCCGATGCGCTGCGTGCGCGCGCGTTGCGCCTCCGGCAAGCGGTTGCTGAGGATCGAAATGAAAATCAGATTATCGATGCCGAGCACGATTTCCATCACGACCAGCGTGACGAGAGCGGCCCAGGCGGCGGGATCGACAGCGAGTGCGAGCAGGGAATCCATGAGGTGGCCGAGTCGAGAGCGCCGCGGGCGGCGGAACCGCCATCATGAGCCTGTTCGCGGTTCGAATGAAGCGGTGATAACCTGAGCGACGCTTCGGTTTTTTCGAAGTATCCAATCCGCATGCTCAACTACATTGCGCGGCGTGCGCTGGCTCGGCCGCGCGGACGGCGTGATCGAGGAGATTCACGCGATCCGCTCGCGACGCGGCCAGCATCATGCGCTCGCGTCGCAGGTGATCGCGGCGGCGCAGTCGTGAGGGCTTCGCGCCGTCACACCCGCGCCGCGGAACCTCAGAACGCGTGACGCATGCCCACCGTGACCGCCACCTGCGTGCTCGTCGACGACGGCGACAGCGTGTTGATCATCGCGTGCGACAACACCGAATCCGCAGGCGCGCCGTGCGCGTTCTGGTACACGCCTTCGAGGTAGAAGTCGGTGCGCTTGCTGAGCGCGTAGTCGGTCTGCAGCATCGCGCTGTTCCATGCCGGCGACGAGCCGTTATACGCGCCATGCGTGAAGGTGTACGCGCCCGATACGCTCAAGGCCGGCGTCAGCGCGTACTTTGCGTTGACCTCGTAGTTGTCGAGGCGCAGCGATCCGCCGAGCGTGCCGGTGGCGTCGCCCGCCGCGCCGAGATAGGTGCCGGTGCCGAACGAGAACACGCCCGCGACGTTGTCGATCTGCGTGTGGCTCCAGACGAGGCCGACGGTCGCCGCGCCGAACGTATAGTTGCCGCCGAGCGACCACACGCGCTGGCGTTCGGCGATGAAGTTCGCGCTCGTATCGCCGGTGGTCACCGCGCCGCTGCCGTTGCCCGCGTTGTTGAACTGCAGGTAGCCAGCCGCCAGGTTCAACGGGCCCTCTGCGTACGCGAGGCTGAAGCCGTACGAGCGGTTGTTCGCGAAGTCGCCGGCCTTGTTGCTGAACGAGTACATCGTTTCGAACGTGACGCCGTGATACACCGGGCTCGCGTACTTGACCGAGTTGTTGACCACGACCGAGTTCGCGGCGAGGTTGTCGTTTTCGAACGGATGCGCGGCGATGCTGCCACCCCACGTGTTGAAGCCGGCCGTCAGCGGGCCGACGGCGTCGTTCATTACGTCGAACTGGCGGCCGAACGTGAGCGTGCCGTACGGATCGCTTTGCAGGCCGACCCACGCCTGCGAGCCGAACGCGCTGCCGGCGAACGCCTGCGCGCCGTTGTTCATCAAGAAGCCCTGCTCGAGCTTGAAGACCGCGTGCAGGCCCGCACCGAGGTCTTCCGAACCTTTCAGGCCGAACACCGTGTTCTGGGTGGTGCCGCTCGAGAGCTGCCAGTTGCTGTGGCCAAGCTGGTTATTCGTGTAGACGAGGCTCGTGTCCAACAGGCCGTACAACGTCACGCTGCTTTGTGCGTGCGCGGACATCGTGAAGGCGCCGCACAGCGCGGCTGCGAGCAGGGTCTTTTTCATAATGTGTTCCTTGATTGACAAGCGTGTTTTCGATTGAATTGGGCTCGTTGCGCGATTCACCGGGTGCGGTCGCGTGTGTATTCCGCTTCCGATAGCGCGTTATTGTGAAAATCGAAAAATGTCGGTGATTCCCCCGCTTTTTTATTGCGAATAGTGCTGTGCCAATGTCATTGCATGGCTTCGAGCCGGCGGTCGAATGAATTGGCGCATCAGCCAAAAGCAACTGACGTGCCAATGCCTGATGCAGGGCGCGGAAAGTGCGCTCCGGTCGTTCAGCGTGGAAATAAAGCGGGGATTTTTCGAAAAACGGTTGACGGCGCAAACAACGAGGGGGCGAAGCTTACCCTGTTCCGGTGCGCGCTGGGAGGGGCTGCGCGAAATTGGGGCAAATCCTTACGGGTTTGTGCGGATCTGAACCCATCGAGCGCAGGCATTGTGCGCGTCGAAGCGGATCGAGGCCGTCCTCGCGGCTTCATCGACACATGGCATAGTGGCTTTACCCATCATCACCGGAGGCCGGCATGCGTATCCAGACATCCTTTCTTTTCGATCTCGACGGCACGCTCGTGGACAGCGTCTATCAACACGTGCTGGCGTGGAAAGAGGCGCTCGACAGCGAGGGGATCGCGCTGTCCGTGTGGCGCATTCATCGCAAGATCGGCATGAGCGGTGGATTGTTCACGGACCAGTTGCTGCGGGAGACGCATGGCGAAATCAGCCTCGAACGCGCCGAACGGCTGCGGCACGCGCACGCGGCCGCCTATCAGCGCATGCGCGCGCAGGTGTGTCCGCTGCCGGGTGCGCGCGAACTGCTCGACGCGCTGACCAGGGCCGGCACGCCGTGGGCCGTCGCGACGAGCGGGCGGATGGAAACCGCCGCGCTGAATCTGGCGGCGCTCGGTGTCGATCCGGCCAAGGCGGTCGTCGTCACGCGCGACGACGTCAAATACGCGAAGCCCGATCCCGACCTCTTCCTCGCCGCGGCCGCGCGGCTCGGCGTGCCGATCGAGCACACGGTGGTGGTCGGCGACAGCATCTGGGACATGCTGGCCGCGCGTCGCTGCCGCTCGCTCGGCGTCGGCCTGCTGTCGGGTGGCTACGGGACCGAGGAACTGGAGCGTGCGGGTGCGTTGCGCGTCTACGACGATCCGGCCGATCTGCTCGCGCACCTCGACGAAGTGGCGTCGCGGCCGTAAGCGCAGTGTCGATCAGGGCTTGATGATCGGCGGCTGCGCGGCTGGGTGCGTCGGCGCTACTTTCGACGATTCCCGGACCAATTGATCGGTCATCGCCTGCGCAATCGGATTCGTGTTGCGGCCGGTGCCACCGCTGTAGCCATTGCCGTTGTCAGTCGGCATCGGCGCGGTGACGCCGGAAGGCATCGGCAGCGACGGGTCAGGCTTGGCGGACTCCTTGACCAGCTGATCGGTCAACATCGCGGCGACAGGGTTCGCGCCGTTCGGATGTGCGGCGTCGCGCTGGCGGGCCTGGGCCTGGGTCTGGGTTTGGGTTTGGGTTTGGTCGACGCGAGGTCCGTACTGTGGCCTCGGCTGGGACTTTTGCTGCGCGTAAGACTGCGGTTTCGAGCGCGCGCGTGCGACTGCGGCCGGATTGGCCGCGGAGGGCGCTGCATTGTCGATGCGCCCGCTGGCGCTTTGCCCCGAGTCGGGCGTGACGCCCGGTGTGGGCGCGGCCGCTGTGACGGGCTGGGACGGAGCGGGAACGGGTGCCTGAGTCTGGGCCGGGGCCGGGGCGACCGAATCCGTCTGCGGAGGTGCCGGTTGCGGCGCGATCGCGACGTTGTTCGGGACCTCCGCGCGCGGCGCGGCCGGCGGGCTCACCGGTTCCGCCGGCAGCACGCTGCCGCCAGCCGCACGCGTCGTGTCGGTTTGCGGTTCCGAGTCCAGTGCGCCGGTGACGCTGCGAGTCACCGCGCCGGTCACCGCCGGCGCCTGATCGTCCCTGGGGTAAAGCAGATAACCTGCGACGCCCGCGTCGACCACGAGCAGCCCGACTATCATCAACTTGCCGGTATTCGTCATATCTAAGCAACTACCATTCAACGACTGCGATTAATCGATGATAAACGACCCTCCCGGTATCGACGCTTCTTGTCCGCATACGGCAACGCTTCGCGATGGTTGATGTCCGAATGGACCTGGCACCAAAACAGCGCGCGCGCCGTATTGGCGATTCGCCTGGACGACGGAAAAAGTATTTTTTTCCGCCTGCCGTGATTTTCTTTTCGACCCAATTAATTTCGCCGCATTCGCGCGACTGGTGTGGGCGGCAATGCGATATAAGTTGCACTGCCAATGCGCGGAGCCTGTACTATACGAACCGTTGGAGACGACCGGCCGCCCCGGTTCGATTATCCGGCGTGTAAAAGTGACTTGCAGCGATTCGGTTACAGCGCACACGCCGGCGGGCCCGTCAAAGTGCGCCATCCGAGACGCGCGAACGGCATCGAAAAGCGGCGGCGAGGGCAGGCGGCGACCGGAAGTAGCGGCAAGAACCCATTGATCATGCGGACCCGCGGGCGAGACATCGCCCGGCATTCCTTGGGCAGTCGTTTGGCGAGACACCATACGGACCGATTGGTCCGCGGCGCTCGCAGCGGCGGCGTGAGAAACACGTGAAGATATGAACAACTTTATTCGACCCCCCGTTTTTTATCCGTCCACCGTGGTGTTCGTCGACGATAACGACAGCTACCTCGACGCGCTGCGCCGGTTTTTTCCTGGCACCTACACGAATCTGTTTTTTACCCGTCCGCAAGCGGCGCTCGGCTATATCCGCCAGCACGCGCGCGAGAATTCGCTCGAGTTCGCGGCGGCATCGGCCTGTCTGAGCGAGCCGGGTGTCGAGCGCTTCGTCGAAACGTCGGCGGAGCGTGACATCGTCGCGCGGCCGTCGCGCTTCGAGGAAGTGGCGGCGGTCGTCGTCGACTACGACATGCCGGGCATCGGCGGCGTCGAATTTCTGGCGTCGATCTCGCATCTGCGTTGTGCGAAGGTGCTGCTCACCGGCGTCGCCGATGAAACGGTCGCGGTGAAGGCGTTCAATGCCGGCATCGTCGATCTGTATCTGCGCAAGACCGACGCGGATTCGGCCAATCGCCTCACGCATTTCCTGAAGGACGCGAAGAGCCGCCATTGCGCGGAATCGGGCTGGCTCGCGCTCGGCGAAAACGGCATGACGTACTGCGATCCGCGTACGCGCAAGGTGATCGACGAAGTGGTGGCCGCGCAGGGCATCGTCGAGTATTACTGGCGGCCCGAGCAGAACGTCATCCTGATGTTCGACGGCGCGGGCAACCCGAGCGTGTTCGTCGCGTGGGCCGAGAACGACTGGATCTCGCAGGGCGAGATCGTCGCCGACGAGGGTGGGCCGTCCGACCTGCTGCGCCAGCTCGCCGTGCGCGAGGTGATGCCGCTGTTCTGGCCGGACCTCGCCTATCGTTCGGGTATGAAGTTCCGTTCGCTGACGCCGCAAAGCATTCCCGACTGGGACGACGCGTTCTACGGCTGGACCCGTATCGAGCCGGGCGAGGTCGGCCTCGATCTCGTCACGTTTGCGCAATGGCGTAGCGACCGCAATCGCTGAGCTGCGCTAACGCGTCTGGTGCGGCGATTCGCGTCGCTGCGTCATTGGCGTGCGTGTTCCCGGAGAAAATCGCATACAGCCCGGTGCATGGCCTGCACGCCGGGACTCGTTTCGAGCGCGCGCAAGCATCCATGTACGAGCCCCGTGGCAATCAGGAGGCGGGCATCTCCACCCGCCGCGCGAATCCGTTCGACCCACACGCGCGCGTCATCGCGTAACGGGTCGTGCTCGGCGCCGATGGCGAGCGTCGGCGGCAGACCGTCGAAGCGGGTTGCCGCGAGCGGGATCGTCCATGCGGGGCCGGGTGCGGCTTCCCCGGTTTCTTCGCTGTTCCCCCAGTAAGCGTCCCGAAACTTGTGCACGTCCGCGAGCGTCAGCATCGGCGCATGGGCCTCGCTGTCACGCGCGGGCAGTTGCGGCTCGGTGCCGAGCATCGGATAGACGAGCGCGATGCCGCGCACCCCGCTCACACCTTCATCGCGCAAGCGCAGCGCGACGCTTGCCGCGAGCGTGCCGCCGGCGCTGTCGCCTGCGAGTTGCAAGGCGGCGTTCTCGGGCATGTCGAACGGCAGGCGGTTGCTCAACGCGGCACGTGTAATCGCGAGGCAGTCGTCATGCGCGGCCGGCGCTCGATGCTCGGGCGCGAGCCGGTAGTCGACCGCGATCACGTCGAGGCCGGTGTCGGCGGCGAGGCGCGCGGTCACCATTTGATGACTGTTCAGCGAGCCGAGCACGAAGCCGCCGCCATGAAAATACAGCACCCTGCCGCGGATCGTGGCGTTTTCGCTTGCCTTCGCTGGATGCCGGTAGAGCCGTAGCGGGATCGCATGGCCTGTGTCGGTGTCGAAGCTCGCGTCCTCTGTGATGAGCCCGGCAGGCAGCGGTGGCGTCAGCATCGCGGCGTAGCGGTCGTAGAGATCGCGCTGCTCGCGCGGTGTCATCGCCACGTGATGCGATGGATAAAGCGCGCTGGCACGTTCGACGAAGGCGGCGATTTCCGGCTCAAGCATGGTTACTCCGTTCGGGTGGTGGTTTCCAGTTGCGTGGTGGCAGGCAAAGCGATCACGCGTCCCGCGAAACGCGCCGGCGGCAATGCCGCATGCGCTTGCGCAAGCTCGTGTACGCGCGCTATGACGTCCGGATCGAAAGCGACGCCACGCGGTCCGTTGGTATCGACGTGCAGCAGCATCTGCTCGCCCGCGGCGACGGGACCGGGACGTTGGTTCGGCGACGCGTCCAGCGAGAACATTTCGAGGTACAGATGAATTCGTTTCGCGTCGTGTCCGAGCACACGCATGTCGACGCGCACCTGCGTGCCTTGTTTGATTTCGTGAAGATAGTTCAGATGCGCTTCGAGCGTATACATCGATCGATGCCGTTCCTTGCGTACCGCATCGGGCAGGCCGATCAGATCGATCAGCACGTCGGTCGCGAGACTGAAGACCAGCATGTAGAACGCGTCGCGCATGTGGCCGTTGTAATCGACCCATTCGGCGCGCACGCTGTCGCGGTAAGACGGCAGGGCAACGGGATGCGACATGAGCGTGGGTCTCCTCGATCGAATGCGATGGCTGCGGTGCGTCGCTGGGCGATATCAGTGTAGTTCATCGCGAATTGTGGTCGTTATAGCAACAGTGAATTCATGGTTCAGGGGTTTCTACGTGGCGTGATCGGCTTCTACACTGGCCTCACCGCTGCGGATGGCCGATGGTTGCACCAGGCGCCGCGGCAATCGCATCAAGCCATGTCTGGAGGTTGGAAATCATGAATTCCATCAAGTCGCTGATCGAAGCCGCGGTGATCGCCGCTCTGATTGCCGCGCCGCTCGCGGCGTTTGCCCAGTCGAATCAATCCAACGAGCCGGTGACGCGTGCGCAGGTGCGTGCTGAACTGAGTCAGCTCGAAAAGGCCGGTTACGATCCGTCCAACGCAAGTGCGGACGACTATCCGGCCAATATCCAGGCAGCCGAAGCAAAGGTCTCGGCGCAACAGCAGGCTGCGCAGAATAGCGGCTATGGAACGTCCGCGAATGGTTCGTCCCAGCAGAGTAGCCGTACCGATTTCGTACCGAGTTCGTATTCCGTGCCGGTGGTGAACTACACGCGTTGACTACGTCGTATATAGCGAACGTAACTCGCGAATATCCTCTACGGCCTCGAGGTCGTTAATCCGCGCAATCAACTGCTCGGTTTTGCCCGCGCCGAGAACCGGCGCCATCAGATCGCGCGCTTTGGCGCTGACGGCCTCGGTATTCAGCGGGTGTTCTTTCGTGCCGGGCGGAAATTTTTGTGAAATGCTCGACCTTGCGTTCGTCGGTTAGTGTGACTTCGACGATCGCGCCGCGCGGCGCGGCCGGGTCCATCAGCGCGGCGTCGGGTGTTACCTTGACCTTGGCGCGCTGCGCGACGATGCGCGGGTCGTGTAGCAACGCAACGTCGTGACTATCGGCGAACGACACGGCGCCCTTCACGAGCGCGAGTGCCACGAGGTGCTGGCAATTGACGTCGGGCATCGCGCTATCGCCGACGATGCCCTCCGCGTCGGTCGGAATCCTCACGACGATGCTCTGCACGTTATCCGGCGTGAGGTTGTACTGCCTGCGCAAGGTGAGCAGCGCATCGAGCGGCGACTGGATCGGATAGCCAACCGAATAGGTCTTGATCGCCGTTTCGGTCACGTAGAAGCGGCTGCCGAGTCCGTCGAGCATCGCTTCGGGGTTCGGCTTCGTCGACAGCGCGATGAACAGATTGTGCGTGCCGTCGAGCACATCGTAGACACCGGTGAAGCCCGCATGCGCCATATCGACCGCCGTGACGCCGTTGCGCGCACCCATGCCCGCGAAATCGAAAGCCTTCTCGACATGGTCCTTGTCCTTCACCCAGCTCCATAAGCCCGACACCTGCTGCGCGGAGTAGGAGATCGCATAGCGCGTCTGCAACTCGTCCAGCTGTGCGACCAGGGCTGCCGCCCCGAGCGCGCCGAACGTCGATGCGGTGCCTTCGGCACTACGATGCGAGCCGCGCACGAGATCGGGGCCGAGTGCCATCAGCAGACGGCAGGCGAGGTCGTAGCCGAGCGTGACCGCCCGGATGAACTGCGCGCCGCTGCTGCCTTCGCGGTCGGCCAGCGCGAGCGCGGCTGGAACGACCGAGCTGCCCGGATGCGCCTTGGTGACGGGCTCGAAATCGTCGGTTTCATCGGAGTGCGCGCACATTGCATTGGCGAAGGCCGCGTTGATGGCGGTGGTGCGAAACGTCGCGCCGATCACCGACGCCTGCGGTGCGCCGCCAAGTCCGCGTACATAGTCGACCGCCATCGAGCCGGGCTTCATGCGCGAGCCCGAGACCATCGCACCGAACGTGTCGAGGATGCGGTGTTTGCATGCGAGCACGACCGCGTCGGGAAGCGTGCCGTCGCGGGCCGACACCATGTAGCGGGCGAGTCGGCCGGTGATGTCGGCGTTGTTGGGTTGGGTGGCGCTTGCGGCGCTGCCGGCATTTGCGGCGGCGAACAGGCCTGGCGCAGAGAACGTCAATGCGGCCAGCGCGCCGGCGGACTGGAGCAGGCGGCGGCGCGTTGGGATGAAACACGCGGTCATGTGGGTTTCCTGATAGTTCTTGTTGAGTTCTTTATGTCGCCGACACCCAGTGCGTGCCGATTCCGTCGACGATCCCCGCTGCGTCGAACCGATATGCCATCAAGGCAGCAAAGCCGCGCCGGCCGTCGATCGACGCAGCCGCGCTCGTGAAGCCATGCTTCGCCAGCAACGCCGCTTCGATTGCATCGGCCGCGGCCTTGCCGGTTTCGAGCGCGGCCATTGCGTGTCCGGCGTTGCGCGCGAGTCCGGCTGCCTGCGTCGCGGCGATGCCCAGCGCGTGGCGCGTGCGCGCGACATCGAGTCGTTGCAGCCGCGAGATCGAGAGCGTCGCACCGAGAATGCCGACTGCCGAAGCGCAATTCCAGCGCGCCCGAAATTCGTCGCTGTCGAGCGCGCCGAACAGACGCGCGCTCGCTTCGATGCCGATGGCCGCGGCCGCGACGATGTCGTCTTCCGCGGCCGCGAGTTGTGCGCCCATCGCGAGGACGGCCGCGAGCACTGGCGTCGCGGGAGACGCAGGCATTTGCCGAGCGAGTATCGCGCCGAGCAGCCATGCGCGGGTGCGTGTGTCGTTCGGCGCGGTATCTTCGATCCGCAGCAACGCGCCGAGTTGCCGGCCCGCCTCTCCCGCGGCGGCAACGTGTCGACGCGCGTCGTCGAGCGTTTGCTTCGCGAGGGTCCGCACGTGCTGATCCGTCAGCTCGCCAACGGCGAATTCGGCGAGCGCATCCGATACGGCGGATTGAGAGGCTGGGTTATGCATGATTCAGTTCCTCGTTCGGCGTGCACAGCGAAAACAAAGCGTCGAGGTTCGGTGCCGCCTGCAAGCTCGCGACGCTCGCGGCGAGGCGACCGGCGGCGCCTTCGCCGAGATGTGGATCGATCAGCAGGCGGACCTTGTCCATCAGTTCATCGTCGGTCAGCGGTCGAGCGAGACTGCCGCGTGCATGTTCGACGTGATGCCGCAAGATCGAACCATCGCTGAGTCGCGCTTCGATCAACACTTCGTCGCGCCTGACCGATGCGTCCGGCGCGAGCGTGGTTTTGGCGCGCAACGCCCGGACGTCGTCGCGCGTGACGCGCTGATCTTCGTATTGCGCGAGGCCGACCTGCCGGTCGCACAGCGCGGCCGCCACGCCATGGATCGCGCTGAAGCGCGCCTGCAGGCCATCTTTCGGTTGCGGATTGCCCATCAGTTCGGGCACGAGCGGATGACAGCGCAGCGTGATCGCATCGATCGACGCGACGTCGTCGATCCGTGCCGACAGCGCGAGACCACCGTCGATGGCCGGATGCGCGACGATCCCGCAGGGATAGGGCTTATAGGTGTTGAACAGCAACTCCCAGCGCTCGCCGAACTCGCCGTTCATCTGCTCGAAGTCGACGCGCGTCGACAGCGAATGCGAATAGCCGCCCGACGCTTCGAAGATATCGGCGGCGGCGCGCTGCCCGCGCTGCGCAAGGCGCGCGGCCGCCACACCGTTCGCGGCGGCCTTGCCAGGATGATACGGTTTCGTCATCGTGCCGAACGCTTCGCGCTGGCCGACGAACATCGAGGCGGCGATCGCCACGGCTTCGGCGAGACCGGTTTCGTCGAGCCCGAGCAGCAGCGCGGCGGTCACCGCGCAACCGATCACGCCGCAGGTGCCGGTGATGTGCCAGCCGCGATCGTAATGCTCCGGCGAGATCGACACGCCGACGCGCAATTGCGCTTCGCAGCCGAGCGCGAAGGCGTTCAATGCTCTCGCGCCGTCGGGTCGCGTCTCGGGCGCGAGCGCGGTCAACACCGCGAACACCGACGCGGCGGGATGAATCACGGTGGCGAGATGCGTGTCGTCGAAATCGTCGAGATGACCGGCGAAGCCTGTCGCCAGCGCGGAATAGTGGCTATCGACGCGTTCGCTGCGTCCCGGCACGGGCGCGGTGGCATGCGCGCCGAGTTCGCGCGCGGTCGCGAGTATCGCGTCGACACCGGGATGACGGCATGCGCCGATCGACGTGCCGATCACGTTGATCAGCGAGCGTTGTGCTTCGGTCGCTACGGGCTCCGGCAACGGGCGCAGTGCGAGTCGATAAAGGCCTTGCGCGAACGCGGCGGCAATGGAACTCATTGGGACAACTCCTCCAGACGAACGCCGTTGGTCCGCGGCCCGAATACGCCGACCATCAGGACGATCATCAGCATGGCTGACGAAATCAGCACGAACACGGCAGGCACGCCCGAATGCTTGAGTAGTGCCGCCACCCAGAAACCGACGAAGATCGAACTGACGCGGCTCCAGCTGAACACGAAACCGACCGCGCGGGCGCGGATACGCGTCGGGTACAGCTCGGCCTGATAGGTGTGGAAAATGCCGATCATCCAGTTGTTGGCAATCGTGACGATACCGCCGAACAGCACGATCAGTAGCGGCTCGCGTGCGAGGCCGAACAACACGCCTGCCACCGCGACGGCGAGCGCGCAGCCGACCAGTTGCCATTTGCGCTGCAGCCGCTCCGCGCAGCACATCGCGCCGAGCGCGCCGAGGGGCGTAGTGAACGCGATCACCATCGTATAGAACAGCGAATGCGTGATCGTGATGCCCTTCGAGTACAGCAGCACGGGCACCCATGCGCCGAAGCCGTAGACGCCGAAGGTCTGGAAGAAGTTGAACATCGACAGCATCACTGTGCGCATGAAATAGCGACCCTGCCAGATCTCCGCCCACGAGCCGCGTTCACCGCGACTTGAGCCGGGTGCGCCGAGGTCCGTCGGCGGCAGCGGGCGGCCGTTTCGGCGGCGACGCGCGCCTCGATGGCATCGACGATGGCATGCGCTTCAGCATCGCGTCCCTTGCTTTCGAGCCAGCGCGGCGACTCGGGCAGGCCGCGTCGCATGAACCAGATCAGGATCGCGCCGGCCGAGCCGATGATCATGACCCAGCGCCAGCCGTCGAGCCCCAGCACCATGTGCGGCACGAGCAGATACGACAGCACCGCGACGATCGGCACGGAAGTCAGGATCACGAGAATGCTGAATGCCGAGTAGCGCCCGCGCGTGCGCGACGGCGTCAGCTCGGAGATGTAGGTATCCACGGTAATCAGTTGGACGCCGATGCCGATGCCTGCGAAGAAGCGCCATAGGTCCATCGAGGCCGGCGAAGTCTGGAACGCGGCGACGAAGGTCGCGGCCGAGTAGATCAGCATGGCCGCGGTGAACACCGCGCGTCGCCCGAAGCGATCGGTGAAGCCGCCGAGTGCGACCGTGCCGACGAACATGCCGGCGAAAAACGAGCCGAGAAAGCTGGCGAAGCCGTTCACGTCGAACAGGCCGACGGTCGTCGCGCGATACAGACCGCTGCCGATCAGGCCGAGCGAGATATACGCGGCCATGAACATCTCGTAGAACTCGAACCAGCCGCCGATCGCGATCCGCACGACGAGGCCGCGAAAGTATCGCGTGGGCGGCAGGCGATCCAGCCGGGCCGACACGCTGGGTAGCGCGCGCGCCGATCCGGCGATTTCCTTTTCCATGAACATGACGTCTCCTGGTCTGTATGGAACGAGCGTGCCGGTCTTGGCTTTGTCTGTTTAGTGTCGACACTTTGCGCATGATAATGCGAATTTTCCGATATATACAAGATTTGAATTGGTCAGATGTGTACACTTTGCATTTCCATCACGATGCTCTCCGGAGCGGACGTGACGGCGCGGTTTGCTAGAATCCGCTTCAGCAGCCGCTCAGCCATGCCTTTCAGCACAGGACCCGCAATGGACCAGAATGTCGACAGAAGCGCGCAGCCGGACGACGGCGAAGCGTCGCCGGTGGCGGAGATCGTCGACTGGGTCGCGCGAGAAATCATCGAAGGGCGGCTCGTGGCCGGCGACGACCTGAACTCGGTCGAACTCGCCAAACGTTTCGGCGTGAGCCGCACGCCCGCGCGCGAGGCGCTTTTCGTGCTGAGCCGCGAAGGGCTCGTCGACTGGTCGCCGCGGCGGCGGCCGCGCGTATCCGCGGTCAATCTGAAAGACGTGCGCGAGATCTATCAGCTGCGCGCCATCCTCTACGCACAGGTCTCGCTCGCGATCGTCGAGAACGCCACCGACGACGACATCGCCTCACTGTGGCGCGCCCATCAGCGTCTTGCCGAGGTCGCCGCGCTTGGCGACGTGGACGGCTACTTCTGGGCCAACGTCGCGTTTCGCGACGAGGAACTGCGTGTGAGCCGCAACGGCATCTTCAAGGAAGTGCTCGACTCGATGCGCATGCGCACCAATCGTTTGCGTCATCTGAGCACCACCTTGCCGGGCCGTTTGCAGCGCTCGTGCGCGGACCATAAGCGGCTGTGCGAGGCCTACGCCGAGCGCGACGGCACGCTCGCGGCCGCGTTGAACCGTTCGATCGTGCTCAGCGCGTTGCATGCCATCGAGCAGGCCTGGACGACACACGTCGACGAACGCTGAAGGTTCGCCGCTCGCTGTCTCTTCAATCTCCGATCCAACAGGATTCGCTACACCTCTTGCCCATCTCTGCGGGTAATCACTAGCTCCTTCCCATCGTTTTCGTCCGCGTTCTCAGCGCCGCGAAGCGTGTTTTCACCGACTAAGCAAATTTCTATTGCCACCGCAGATTTTGAATAACAAAGCGTAGCCGGCGGCACTTACACTGCATTCCGAACTCCTGTTGAGTGCGAGTCGGAATCACGCGGCGGCGCTCGACAATAAATTCATCCGGAGACCTTATGAAAGAGTTGATGCTGGTCGGCACGGCCGCCAATCGTCCGAATGCCATTGGTTCGATGTATCGGCTGAAGCCGGGCGGCGAGTGGGAAAAACTCAGCGATTTCCCCGACGATGCCTCCGTGCAGGCGATCACGCCGCATCCCGGTCGCCCCGACCTGTTGTTCGCGGCGACACGGAAAGGCGTGTACCGCTCGAAGGATGGCGGTGATTCCTGGTCGCGTCTGAACGTGACCGACGAGACGATCCAGTTCTGGAGCGTCGTGATTCACCCGACCCGTCCCGACACGCTGTTTGCGGCCGGCGGCCCGGTCAGCATCTATCGCAGCGACGACGGCGGCGACACCTGGCGCAAATGCAAGGCTGAGCATCCGGAGCGCTTCAAGATTTCATTCGGCGATTCGCGCGTGATGCGCATCGCGTTTCACCCGGTCAATCCCGATGTGATGTACGCGGTCGCGGAGATCAATGGTTTTCTCGTCAGCGAGGACGGCGGTGACACGTGGCGCGGCGAACCCGAAGGCCTGCTCGAACTCGCGAAACTGCCGCATCTGAAAAGCAGAATCGAAACCGACGACGACGCCGAAGGTGTGTTTGATGCGCACTCCGTCTGCACGACGAGCGCGGACCCGGACGCGTTCTTCTATATCTGCCGCCTCGGCATTTTCGAAAGCCGCGACAAGGGCAAGACCTTTCGCGATCTCGAAGTCGGCAAGTTCGCGCCGTTCTCGTATGCACGCGACTGCCGCTTCGTCTGCGACGACCCGAAGAAGATGTACGCGTGTTTCAGCATTTCGTCGCGCAGCAACGCAGGCGCGCTGTACGCGAGCGACGATCTCGGCAAGAGCTGGTACCGCGCGGACTCGCAGGTGAACCCGGCGAGCACGATGCTCGGCTTCGGCGTGCATCCGAGCGACCCGAATGGCGTGATCAGCGTCACGCGCGGCGGCCAGGTGTTCTTCACGACCGACGGCGGCAACCACTGGACCGAAAAGCCTCTTCCGCAAGGCGCCGGCGATGCGTTCTGCGCGGCGATGCTGTAAGCGAACGAAGGACCATCCCACCATGACACAAAGACTCAACGGCGTGATCCGCGCGCTGCAGACCGGACGCCGGATCGCGTTCACGTCGTTCATTCAGGCGGAAGTGGAATCGGCGGTAGCGTTCGCGCAGTCGTCGAACGATGGCGTCGTGTTCGAACTCGAGCACACGCCCTGGGACATCCGCGCGCTGCGCGAATCGATGCAGTTTCTGCTGTTGCGCGAGCGCATTGCGAAAGCGCAGTCGATTGCCTGCCAGATGACGCCGCTCGTGCGTATCCCGCCAAGCGGCAGCGAAATGAACCAGTGGTTCGCGAAGCAGGCGCTCGACCTTGGCGCGTACGGCATCGTGTGGCCGCGCATCAGCACGCCGGAGGAGGCGTACAACGCGGTCGCCGCGTGCCGTTATCCGCGTCTGAACAGCGCGCCGCTCTACGAGCCGGCCGGCTTGCGCGGCGATGCACCGATGCCTGCGGCGCGCTATTGGGGCGTGTCGCAACAGGAGTACTACCGCAAGGCCGACGTATGGCCGCTCGCGCCGGAAGGTGAGGTGCTGGTCGTGCTGATGATCGAGGACACGCGTGCGATCGAAAACCTCGAGGAGATCGTCAAGCAGGTGCCGGGCATCGGTGTGCTGCTGATCGGCGAGGGCGACCTGACGCAGGAGCTTGGGTGTCCGCGTCAATACGACAACCCGGAGTTGCTGCGCATGATGGATCACGTGCTCGAAGTCGGCAAGGCATACGACATTCCGGTCGGTCATCCGCACGTGACGAATCAGAACGTGGGTCGCGTGATCGAGCAGGGTTACCGCTTCCTGATGACCTATCCGAAGCGCGATTTTTCGGCGCTAGAGAAGGGTCTGCAACTCGCCGGCCGTTCGGCGGCTTAAGGCAACGCACGGAGAAAACATGACAGCGAAACTGTCCATCGTGCTGGGACCGCACGGCCAGGTGCGCGACCTGCGTGACGGAACCGTCGGCGTCGAGGGCTTCGGACTGGAGTTCATCGAGAAGAAGCGCATGCCCGACGCCTACCGCGAGATGGCGCGCAGCCAGCCGTACGACATCTGCGAAATGGCACCGACTTCGTATCTGATGGCGGTCGCGGCCGGTGCGCCGATCACCGCGCTCGCACTGCCGATGACGCGACGATTTCGCCATGCGGGCATGCAACGGCTGCGTTCGTCGGCGCTTCGCGGACCAAAGGATCTCGAAGGACGGCGCGTCGGCGTGCGCACCTATTCGGTCACGGCGGCCGTCTGGACGCGTGGCATTTTCGCCGACGAGTACGGCGTCGATCCCGACAAGATCACGTGGATCACGGAAGAGGAAGAGAACGTACAGAGCTTCGCGACGCCGCCGAACGTGCAGCGGCTCGCCGAAGGGCAGTCCATTGCGGAGTTGATGAAATGCGGCGAGCTCGAAGCGGCGTTCGGCGGCCTTGCGGGCGCGGGCAACGATCTCGAACACGAACTCGTCGAGATCGTCGACGACGCCGAGGCGCGCGAGCGCGACTGGTTCGAGCGCACGGGCATCTATCCGCTGCACGGCATGATCGTCGTGCGTAACGAGGTGCTCGAGCGGCATCCCACGCTGGCGACCGCGCTGTTCGATGCATTCGCGCTGGCCAAGGCGAACTACCTCGAGCGGATTCGTCGTGGCGAGGCGGACGGCGCGGAAGACAGGCGTTATCGCGAGCTATCGCAATGGGTCGGCGATCCGCTGCCGTATGGTTTCGACGAGAACGCGCCGTCGCTGGCGGCGCTGGTGCGCTACGCGCACCGTCAGCGGCTGATTCCGAACGAGCCTCCGCTGCGGGCGGTATTCCACGATCCGCGTAGCGGCGCCGCGCCCGGCAACTTACAACACGAGGCGCCCGCCACGGCGAGTCGCGCATGAAAGGGACCGAAATGACCACGCTCACCGCGATGATGGGCACATACAGGAAGACTGCGCCGCTGAAGGACGGCAGCGTCGCTTCGCCGAACCTGCGGCTCGATTTCGCCGACGTGGACACGGCGCAGAAGGCGTTCAAGGACGTCGTGCGCGGACTGAAGTTCGACGTCGCCGAGCTCGCGGTCGTCACGTTCCTGCAGGCGTACGAAGCCGGCAAGCCTTACGTGATGCTGCCGTTCGTCATGAACGGCATGTTTCACCACAAGAGCATTCTGTGCCGGGCCGACGATGATCTGAAGCCGCAAGACCTCGCCGGCAAAACGATCGCGATGCGTTCGTATCCGCAAACCACGCCGACGTGGGTGCGCGGGATTCTGTCGGACGAATACCGCGTTGAACTCGACAAGGTGCGTTGGCTCACTCAGGAAGAAGCACACGTCGCCGAGTTTCGCGACCCCGACTTCGTCACGCGTATCGATTCGACGCTGAGCCTCGAAGGCATGCTGCGCGCGGGCGAAGTCGATGCGATCATCGCGGGCGGCGCATTGTCCGGCGATCCGGGGATTCGCAGTTTGATTCCCGAGCCGAAGGAAGCGGCCGCCGCATGGTACAGCCGCACTCACGTCGTGCCGATCAATCACGTCGTAACGATTCGCAAGGAAATCGCGGAAACGCGGGCCGATCTCGTGCGCGAAGTGTTCGATATGCTGCTAAAAAGCCGCGCGGCGAGCGGCGAGCTGCCGCCCGCGAGCGGCCCGGACCTGCAGCCGGTCGGTTTCGATGCGCTGCGTCCGGCACTCGAAACGGTCATCCGGTACGCCTTCGAACAGAAGTTGATCAGGCAACGCTACAGCGTCGAAGAACTGTACGGCAACGTCGCGAAGGTTCTGACCTGACGGCGCGCGAGCGAGCCGGGCAGTCGAAGCAGAAAGCTTTAACAAGGAGACAACGGTGGCTTCACCGATCACAGGAATGTCATACGTCCGGCTCAGTGCACCGGATCTCGGCCGCATGCAGGCGTTTCTCGAAGACTTCGGGATGGTCCTCGCGCACCGCGACGCAAAGCGCCTCTATATGCGCGGTGTCGGGGACTCGCCGTTTCTTCACGTGACCGAACTCGGCGCGCCCGGCGCGATCAGCTTCGGCTACGAACTCAGCGAAGAAGCCGACCTCGGCGCGCTCGCGAAGCTGCCCGAGGCGCACGGCATCGAATCGCCGGACGTACCCGGTGGCGGTCGGCGCATCCGGCTGCGGGACCCGAACGGCTTCTGGCTCGAACTCGTGACCGGTCGCGAGCGCGTGGCGCCGCTGCCATCGCGTGTGCTGGTGCGTGGCCCTGAGGGCGAAAGCCGGTCGCTCGGTCCGGCGCGCGTGGTGCGCATCGCGCACACCGCATACGCGACGCCGAATCTCGCGGATACGATCGGCTGGTATCAGCGCACGTTCGGCCTGCTGCCGACCGACGAGTTGTTCGTCGGCGACCAAAGCAACGTGATCGGCCAGTTCAATCGCGTCGATCGCGGCGACCAGCTGGTCGATCATCACGTGATCTTTTTGCTGCGCGGGCAACGCGCCGGCATGCATCACGTGTCGTATCAGGTCGAGGGCGTCGACGACATCTTCTTCGGCTACGACCACATGACGCACCGTTCACACGATCACGTGCGCGGCATCGGCCGTCACGCGCTCGGCAGTCAGATCTTCGACTACTGGATGAGCCCGTTCGAGCAGATGCACGAGCACTGGATCTCGCACGAGAAGCTCAACGCGGCGAGCCGCTTCAATCGCATCCAGATCGGCGAGGGCATGAGCTACGACACCGGCGAAAAGCCACCCGAGCGCTTCGTCAAGCAGGCCACGCAGATCGTCGAGTGGCCGGCTGGCGCCTGACGCGCCGCGTCGCTGAACGCGTGGGCCTTCGCATCCAACAACACGGTAAATCACGATGATTATTGATTGTCATGGGCACTTCACGACAGTGCCGAAAACATTGCACGAATGGCGGCGCCGTCAGCTCGAAAACGGCGGCGGCTTTTACGGCGCACCGCTCGATATTTCCGATGACGAACTGCGTGCCGCGCTCGAAAACGGTCAACTGAAGGAACAGCGCGCGCGTGGTCTCGACCTCACGCTGTTCTCGCCGATCGCGGGGCAGATGGGCCATCACCTGGGCACGCTCGAGAACAGCATCGAATGGTCTCGCCTGAATAACGACCTGATTCACCGCGTCTGCGCGTTGTATCCGGAGAGTTTCGCGGGCGTGTGCCAGTTGCCGCAATCGCCGGGACAGGGGCTCGAAGCGTCGGCCGAGGAGCTCGAACGTTGCGTGCTGGAGCTGGGCTTCGTCGGCTGCAATCTGAACCCGGACCCGTCCGGCGGCTACTGGACCGACAAGCCGCTGACCGACCGCATCTACTACCCGCTCTACGAGAAGATGGTCGAGCTCGACGTGCCGGCGATGATTCACGTGAGCAGCTCCTGCAATCCGTGCTTCCATCACGTCGGCGCGCACTACCTGAACGGCGACACCACGGCATTCATGCAACTGCTGCTCGCGCCCCAGCTGTTCAAAGACTTTCCGACGCTGCGATTCATCATCCCGCACGGTGGCGGCGCGGTGCCGTATCACTGGGGACGCTATCGCGGTCTCGCGCAGGACATGGGCTTCGAGGCGCTGGATCAGGGTCTGCTGAACAACGTGTTCTTCGACACCTGCGTCTATCACCAGGCCGGCATCGATCTGCTGACGAAGGTGATTCCCCATCGCAACATCGTGTTTGGCTCGGAGATGATCGGCGCGGTGAAGGGCATCGACCCCAAGACCGGTCATCACTACGACGACACCGGTCGCTATATCGTCGCGACGCCGCATCTGGCCGAGCGCGACCGCCGGCAGGTTCTCGAAGGCAATGCATTGACGCTCTATCCGCGCCTGAAGGAACGCCTGGCGGCGCTGGCCGAGAAAGCTCACTGAACACGGCTCGAGGCCACCGCAATCAACGAAGTCACAGAGGACACGTCATGGATTTGGGAATCGCCGGAAAGAAAGCACTGGTTTGCGCATCGTCGCGGGGACTCGGGCTCGCGTGCGCGACGGCGCTGGCGCGCGAGGGCTGCGAGGTGACGATCAACGGCCGCCATCGCGACGCGCTGGAGACCGCCGCCGGGCAGATCGAGGCGGTGGCGGGCCGGCGGCCGCGCATCGTCGTCGCGGATCTGAACACGGAAGAGGGGCGTGCGACGCTGATCGATGCCTGCCCCGCGCCGGACATCCTGATCAACAACAACGCGGGACCGGAGCCCGGCAAGATCGGCGACTGGAGCCGCGAGGACTGGCTCGGCGCGGTCGAAGGCAACATGCTCGCGCCGATCTTCCTGATCAAGGCCTTCGTGCCCGGCATGCGCGAGCGGCGCTTCGGCCGCATCGTCAACATCACCTCGGCGATGGTCAAGTCGCCGAGCGCGACGATGGGCCTCTCCGCCGCGGTGCGCGCGGCGCTGACCGCGTTGAGCAAATCGGTGCAGCGCGATAGCGTCGTCGATAACGTGACGATCAACAACCTGCTGCCTGAGCGCTTCGACACCGACCGTCAACGCTATATGGCCGAGCGCATGGTGAAGAAGGACGGCATCACGATGGCCGAAGCGAAGCAGCGGATCGCGGCGACGATCGCCGCGAAACGCCTCGGCGATCCGATGGAATTCGGCGACGCGTGCGCATTCCTGTGCAGCGCGCAGGCCGGCTTCATCTCGGGACAGAACCTGCAACTGGATGGCGGCTCGTATGCCGGCCTCGTCTAACGGAGAAGTGAAGTGAAATATTCCAGCTTTGAAATCGACGGACGCAGCACCTACGGTGTCGTGCTCGGCGATAGCGTGATCGATCTCGGCAAGCGCTTCGGCCACGAGTACGCGGACCTGAAGGCGCTGGTCGCCGCCGGCTTTCCGCAGCACGTCGCGGCCGCGGCGTCCGTGCCTGCCGACTATGCGCTCGATCAGATTCACTTTCTGCCGCCAATCGCGGCGCCCGTGCACATCTGGTGTCTTGCGCTCAACTACGCCGAGCATCACAACGAGGTGCAGAGCGCGGGGCGAGTGCAGGAGCTGCCGAAATCGCCGGCGTTGTTCGCGCGCGCCGCGGACTCGCTGGTTGGGCACGATCAGCCGCTGCTGCATCCGGGCGTGAGCGAGCAGTTCGACTTCGAAGGCGAACTGGTCGTCGTGATCGGCAAGCCAGGTTACCGGATCGCGGCGGAGGATGCTTTCGAGCACATCGCGGGCTTTACAATCATGAACGAAGGCAGCGTGCGCGACTGGCAGTTTCACACGCGCCAGATCACGCCGGGGAAGAACTTCTACCGCAGCGGTTCGATCGGGCCGTGGATCGTGCCGCGCCGCGAAATCGAAGATGTCGATCAGTTGCGCATCCGTACGACGCTGAACGGTCAGGTGATGCAGGACGAGTCCGTCGGCGCGATGATTCACAAGATCCCGCGTTTCATCGAATACGTGTCGACGATCGCGCCGCTGTATCCGGGCGACATCCTTGCGACTGGCACGCCGAGTGGCGTCGGCTTCTCGCGCACGCCGCCGGTGTTCATGAAACCGGGCGACGTGTGCGAGATCTCGATTGATAAAATTGGCACGCTGCGAAATACGGTGGGTCGCGAATAGCGCGATGGCCCTTTCAGCCCACCCCATTGACTAGACCCAGTTGATCAGGAATGGCGATGCGACGAATCGAGACCACCGTGTCCGAGAAAGACCTGCCGAGCATCTGGCAGTTGCGTGTCTTCGAGACCGTCGCGCGCCATGAGAACGTCACGCAGGCCTCGCAGGAATTGCTGCGCTCGCAGCCGGCCACGACTTCGTGTGTCGCGGCGCTCGAAGGGATGCTCGGCGTCGCGCTGTTCGAACGCTCGCCGACCGGCACCTATCTGACGCCGGTCGGCGTCGCGGCGCTGGTTCGCACGCGCAAGATCCTGCAGTTCGCCGAAGAAGCCGCGCAACTGATGGGCAGCACGCGCAAGGTCTCGCCGCTCGCGCTGGCGAGTGGCATCACGCGCACGCAGATGCGCTGCCTGATCGCGATCGAGGAGTGCGGCTCGTTCCGTGCGGCCGCGCGAATGCTTGGCATTACCGAGGCGTCCTTGCAGCGCGCGGCACGCACGCTCGAACAGAATCTCGGCGGGCAACTGTACCGACATACGTCGGCGGGCATCAATACGACCGAGGTCGGCAGCGAGTTCGCGCGACGGCTGAAGCTCGTGTCGAGCCAGATCGCGGCGCTCGCGGAAACCGTCACTACGTACGAGTTTCCGAAGGAGCGCACCGTGACGCTCGGCGTGCTGCTGCTCGATCCGACCATCCTGATCGTCAACGCGATCCGCTCGCTGAGCGCGCAGTTTCCCGATGCGCGTGTCGTCGTGCTGAGCGGCACTTATGAAACCTTGCTCAACAAGCTGCTGCGCGGCGAGATCGACTTCATGCTGGGACTGTTGAAGCAGCCGGGCAAGGCCTTCGATTTCGTCGAGCAGCCGCTGTATCACGAGCGCTATTGCGTGGTCGCGAGCCGGGAGCATCCGCTGACGCGGAAAAATGCGATCAGCGTCGACGATCTCACGTGTTATCAGTGGGTGCTGCCACCGAAGGGCTCGCCGCGCCGCGAAGCGTACGAGCATATCTTCGCCGAGACCACACCGCCGCCGGCGAGCATCGAAACCTATTCGCTGTCGACGATCCGCATCACGCTGTACGACGCTGAGATGCTGACGGTGCTGAGCTGGACCGAGGTGCTGAGCGAACGACGCTTCGGCTTTATCGCGCCACTGCCGGTCGAGGTGCCGTGGGATGGCCCGATCGTCGGCGTTACCACGAAGCGGGATTGGCGGCCCAACGATGTGCAGGCGGCCTTTTTGCATCACCTGAAGCGCAACGCGACGGCGATTGCCGGTGACTTGATGGCGGAGCCGGAGGCGTTGGCGCTCGACGCACCTGAACCACCCGCGGCAGTTGCCCCGCCCGCGAAACCGCGGCGCCAGTCGAAGATACCCAGACGCAAAGCGGCGCGTACCTGAGCGGCAAGATCCGACGCACACCGATGAGTCGGGTTCGCGAGAATAGATTAGTCCTGCAAAGCAAAAAACCAAACGATGGAGACGACAATGTTGCAAACGAATAACGGGCGCAGCCCGTTCCAGGAGCAGACGGAACTGTCCGGCAACCAGAAGCTGCTGCTCGGGCTGGTCGGCGTCGGCAGCATGCTCGAGTTCTGGGATGCCTATCTGATCGGGTTCATCATGGCGTATCTGATCAAGCCGTGGGGCCTCACGTACGGGATGATGGGGGCGGTGCTGTTGTCGTCGGGGGCGGGGGCGATCGTCGGCGGCGTCGTGTGGGGCAGCATGGCCGATCGCTTCGGCCGCAAGCCGGTGTTCGTGCTGTCGCTGATGCTGCTCGCGGCGGCCAGCGTCGGTCTCGCGTTCACGCCGGAGCGCGGCTGGATCTATATGGCGGCGCTGCGCGTCGTGATCGGCTTCTGCACCGCCGGCTACTTCATCCAGATCGCGCTGGTCCACGAGTTCACGCCGCCGCGGCGGCGCGGCATGCTGACCGGCATCGTGTCGGCGATCACGACGGGTGGCCTGCTGCTCGGCGCCTTCAGCGGCGCTTACGTGATTCCGGCGCTCGGCTGGCGTTGGACGTTCGCGCTCGGCGCCGCGCCGGCCGTGATCGCGCTGATAGGGGCCGTGTACATCCCCGAGTCGCCGCGCTGGCTGAGCCTGCAAGGCCGCGACGCGGCCGGGCGTCGCTCGATCGCGTGGGCGCTCGGCAAGCCATCGTTCGAAGACCAGATCGACACGCCGCAACCGGTGGCATCGCGCGGCTGGTTCGAACTGCTGCGCTGCCCGCGCGCCGTGATCACGGCCACGCTGATCAACGTCGGCCTGATTGCCGGCTACTACGGCATCGTGCTGTGGGCGCCCACGCTGCTCGCGCAGATCCAGCAATTCACGCCGGCGCTCGCCGCCAAAACGATGATCGGCTTTGCCGTGCTCGGCATGCTCGCGCGTCTGTCGGCCGCGGGACTCGCGGACCGCATCGGACGCCGCAAGACCGGCGGCTGCTTCGCGATTGCGTCGGCCCTTGCACTGCTCGCGGCAGGCTATATCGGCCACGGCGATTGGTTGACGCCATCGCTGTTCTGGGCGCCCTTGCTGCTCGCATTCATCTTCGCCGATGGCAGCTTCTCGGTGTGTGCCGCCTATTCGACCGAAATCTGGCCGTCGCGATTGCGCGGCACCGGTTCGGGCTACGCGGGACTCGCGGGCTCGGTCGGCAAGATTCTCGGCCCGCTCGGCCTCGCGATGACCGCCGGTTCGAACAACGTCGTGATGCCGTCGGCGACCGTCGGCGTGATCGTGCCGGCGTTCCAGTTCCTCGCGTTGTGCCTGCTCGTCTGCGGCGTCACGTACCTGACCATCGGCATCGAAGCGCGCGGCAAGGCGCTCGAATCGATGGACCAGACCGAGGACGAAGCGCATGCCGCGAGCCACTCGCCCGAGTACAGCAAAAACGGATGACCCTGGCAGTTTTTCGATTGGGCCTGCAAAGCGTAAGCCCATAGACTGGTCCACAACCTGCAACACATAGAGCAACACAAGAGGGAATCGATGAAGACATTGCGTGTGGGGATGATCGTGCCGTCGCTGAACACGATCGCCGAAGACGACTTCCGCGCCTATTGCCCGGATGGCGTCGCGTATCACGTGCATCGCATCCGCCTGCGCAAGGAAGCGGGGCGCGTAACGATGGAAAGCCTGACCCGCGCGTACCTCGAAGCGATCGACGAAGCGGGCTACCTGAAAGACCTGTCACCCGACGCGATTGCGTTCAACTGCACGGGCGCGAGTGTCGCCAATGGTCCGGATTGCGATGCGCGACTCGCGCAACGCATGTCGGCCATGCTCGAGATTCCATCGACCAACACGATGGTCGCGATCAAGGAAGCACTGCGCGCGCTGAAGGCCGACGGCATCCTGCACGTGTGTCCGTTCAGCGACGAGTTCTCGCGCGTGGAGCGGCAATCGTTGATCGATTCGGGCTTCAATGTGGCGCGCACCGTGTCGCTCGGTTTCACCGATGCGAAAGTAGCCGCGCAAATGGAGCCAGCCGAAATCGCCGCGGTGGTGCGCAAGCAGGTGGACGGCGACACGCGCGCGGTGTTGCTGTCGTGCGCGAACGTGCGCGCATTCGAAGCCGCCGACGAGCTCGAGCGCGGGCTCGATCTGCCGGTCGTCACGAGCAATCAGGCCATGCTGTGGTCGGTGCTGAACGCGGCGGGCTGGCGCGGCGAGATTCGCGGCGCGGGCCGGCTGTTCCAGACCATGGCATGACGACACGTCATTCAAGACCTTCACGACTATCCGACGACGAACTTTCATGCCGATCGCAGACGCACAAGTCCATGCCTGGTCCAACGGTGTATCGACCGGGCACCATCGACGCACGCCGATCACCGGCGACGTCCTCAAAGCCGAAATGAAGCAGGCCGGCGTCGACCGCGCGTTGCTCGTGCCGCCGCTGTGGGACCCCGACGGCAACGCCTATGCGCTGTCGCTCGCCGAAGCGGAGCCGCAACGATTCGCGGTGATGGGCCTGCTCGACAGCCGGCTCGACAATCCGGACCGGTTGTTGAGGATGTGGCGCGAGCAGCCCAACATGCGCGGCATCCGCTTCCTGTTCAACACGAAGGAGCGCTTGCAGCCGCTCGTCGACGGCGAGCTGGATGGGCTCTGGCCGATCGCCGAGGAAACCGGCCTCGTGGTCGCGCTGCTGGTGCCGAACGCGCTCCACGTCGTCGACGGGATCGCGCGGCGTCATCCGCAACTGCGGATCATCGTCGATCATCTCGGCGTGCCGCGCGGCGCTTCGGGGCCGAGCGCGTTCGATCATCTGCCCGCGCTGCTCGCGCTCGCCGAGCACCCGAACGTGCACGTGAAGGCGGCGGGCGTCGGCGATTACGCGCTCGACCCGTATCCGTTCCGCTCGCTCGAGACGACCTTGCGCCGCGTCTTCGATGCGTTCGGCGCCGAGCGCATCGTGTGGGCTAGCGAACTGTCGAGGTTGCACCATCCGTACCGCCAGTGCGTCACGCACTTCAGCGAGACCTTGTCGTGGCTCTCGGCGACGGATCGCGAGCTGATCATGGGCGGCAATCTGTGCCGATTGCTCGAATGGGGGTGACGAGCTTAGGGCACGCACGAGTTCAATAAATGCACAACAAGTACAACAATCGGAAGATTTTTCCAGGAGACAAGCATGCTTTCCCCGGGCAGTTGGCCTTGCATCATCCTGCTGTACATCTACGGCACGGTCGCGACGTCGCTCGTTACGCAGTCGGTTCCCGTCATCGGCGACATCGCGAAGTACTTCGACCTGTCGCATGCGAGCGCGGGCTGGGTCATCTCCATTCCGTCGCTGATCACCGCGATCGCCGCCGTGTTTGGCGGCTGGCTCGTCGATCGGATCGGCGACAAGCGCGTGATTTTCGGCGGCTCGGTGTTCGCGCTGGTCGGCAATCTCGTCGTGTTCGGCTCGCATGACATCGGCACGCTGTTTTTCGGCCGATTGCTGCAAGGCGTCGGCTATCTGTCGCTGACCGTGGGCGCCGTGACACTGATCATGCGCACGACGACGGGCGCGCGGCGCAGCATCGCGCTTGGCCTGTGGACCTCGCATACGGCCGTCGGTATCGGTCTCACGCTCAGCATCGTCGCGCCGCTCGCGCAACGTGGCGAGCTGTGGCGCTGGGCGTTCGGCGGTCACGCGATTCTGATGGCGGCGCTCGCCTGCGCGGTGATCCTGCTGCCTGCCAAACAGGCGAATCTGCAAAGCCGTCGACTGTCCGATATCTGGCTCGTGCTGAGGAGCCCGCGGCCGTATCGTGTCGCGCTTGCATCGGGTGCGTCCGCGTTCATCCAGACCGGCATCATGGCCGCGCTGACCGTGTATCTGTCGCGACGCTACGGTATTCCGATTCCGGCCGCGGCCGCGGTCGGCACGCTGGCCGAAGTGTTCGTCGCATGTGGTTGCCTGAGCGTCGGCCATCTGCTGAAGGCGGGCGTGAACGGTGGGCGGCTTGCGATCGTCGGCGGCATCGTGATGCTGTGCGGCGGCGTCGCCCTGTATCTGCCGATGGTCGGGTTCATCGCGGCCATCGTCGCCGTGTGCGTGTTCTCGCTCGGTATCGGGACCGTCAATGGCTATATCTGGACGCTGGTGCCGTCGTCGTCGCCGAGCGTCGGCACGCTCGGCGCGACGAGCGGGGTGGTCGCGCAGGCCACCTATCTCGGCGTGCTGCTCGGACCGCCGGCGATCTTCGCGAGCTTCTACGACGGCGGCTGGATGGTGCGCATCGGGCTCGTCGTGATCGCGGTCGTGCTGCAGCTCGCGCCAATTCTCGGCTGGGGGCGCCCGGAAAATCTCGAAGACCACCGGCACGGTCCGGTCGAAGCGCTCGGACCGAACTGACTCGACTCGATTCAAGGCCATGCGCGAACGGCGCCGCAGGTCGCCGCTCGCGGGCCGTCGCACAGCAACATGATGAAGGATCCACAGCTTCTAAACACAATGGGCAGTTCATAACAATTAGCGGAACTAATGAAGGAGACATCATGAAGGTTTGGCGGTTGGCAAGAAAATCGGCTATGTGCGCGGCAATGAGCGCGGTGGGGATCGGTTGCGCACATGCTCAGAGCAGCGTCACGCTGTACGGCATCATTTCGACCGGCATCGAATACGTGAGCAACGTGAAGGGCTCGAATCTGTTCGCGCTTGCCAACGGCGGCATGATGCCGCCGCGCTTCGGTCTGCGCGGCGACGAAGACCTCGGAGGCGGCACGCACGCGATCTTCACGCTCGAAAACGGCTTCTCGATCACCAATGGTGCGATGCTCGGCGGGATGTTCGGCCGGCAGGCATTCGTCGGCCTTAGCAATCAGCGCTACGGTACGGTGACGATGGGCCGTCAATATGAAGAAATGACCAACAGCCTGTGGTGGGCCGAGGCCGCCAATATCTTCGCGGGCTTCGGCGCGCATATCGGCGACAACGACAACATGTTCTTCACGAACCGCTTCAACAACTCGGTGCGCTACGTGTCGCCGACGTTCTCGGGGTTCACGTTCGCGGGCAGCTACGCGTTCTCGAACTCGACGCAGTTCTCGAACAACAACGGCTTCAGCGGCAGCGCGGTCTACGCGAATGGACCGTTGAAGGCGGGCGTGGCGTTCACGCAGTTCAACCGGCGCAGCAACGCGACGCCGTCGAATCTGACGAGCGGCGCGGTCGACAGCACCGGTTGGGGCTTCAGCTCACCGTTCGTCGTGAGCCCGACCGGCGCAGGCACCGACCAGCAACGCATCCTCGGTGCCGGCGTGACCTACGATTTCGGTTTCGTCAACGTGCTCGCGAGCTACTCGAACGTGTTGTTCAACTACTCGGATACGTCGGGATTGCGCTTGCAGAACGGTGAACTCGGTGTCTGGAAGCGCTTCACGCCGGCATTCCAGGTCGGTGTGTCGTATGTCTATACGGCCGGAGATTATTCCGGCGGCCGCTCGCCGCACTACAACCAGGTGACGCTCGCAACCGACTACCTGCTGTCGAAGCGCACCGACCTGTTCCTCACCGGCATCTATCAGCGCGCGAGTGGGCCGGGCGCGTTTGCGCAGATCTATACGACGACCGCTTCGAGCGGTCAGTCGCAAACGCTGGTGCAGGCAGGCATCCGGCATCGGTTCTGACGTTCTGCGCGACGACTTGATTGCGTGGCTGGTGGTTTGACTTTCAGGCACGCGGAGCGCTGTCGCCTTCGCGTGCTTCGCCCGTGATGATTCGGTACTTCGGTGCCGTGCGACCGCTTTGGTCAGGTCACCCGCTCACGCAGCCACGCCGACCCGAGATCGATCACCGTCACGACGACGATCACCATGATCATCACCGCTGCCGTTTGCGCATAGTTGAACGAGCGGATCGCTTCGTACAGCACGACGCCGATCCCGCCCGCACCGACCATGCCGACCACCATCGCCGAGCGCACGTTCGATTCGAAACGATACAGCGCGTACGAGATCCACAGCGGCAGCACTTGCGGCAGCACCGCATAGACGATTTCGTCGATGCGGGTCGCGCCCGTCGCGCGCACGCCCTCGGCCGGGCGCGGATCGATCGCCTCGACCGCTTCGGCGAACAGCTTCGCGAGCACGCCCGTCGTATGCACCCACAACGCGAGCACGCCGGCGAACGGTCCGAGCCCGACCGCGACGATGAACAGCATCGCGAAGACCATTTCGTTGATCGCCCGGCATGCGTCCATCAGACGGCGCATCGGTTGCACGATCCACTGCGGCGCGAGATTGTGCGAGGACATCAGGCCGCACGGCACCGCGCAGACGAGTGACAGCGCGGTACCCCAGACCGCAACCGACAGCGTCACGTACATCTCGTGCACGTAACTGCGCCACTCGCTGAAGTCGGGCGGGAAGAAATCTTTCGCGAACTGACCCATGTTCGCGGAGTCGCTGAGCAGATCGAGCGGTCGCATGTCGGCGCCGTGCCAAGCGCCGCCGAGCACCGCGAGCACCGCGATCCAGCCGAGCAGCGACCACCAGCTGCGCTTGCCGGCTTGCTGTTTCGCTTGCTCGGCCAGCGCGTCCCGCGCCGCGCGCGCTTCGTTCGCGCGGTTCGGCGACGTGATCAGATCGGCCGTGTTCATTGCTTCGACTGTGCGTTGCTGAGCGCGCTCAGTTTGGCGTCGAGCGCGGCCAGTTGCGTCTTCCGGTCGTTATCGGACAGGTGCGTGTCGCTCTCGATCTTCTGCTTCTGCTGGTACAGGACGATCTCGCGAATCGGCAGCAGTTGTTGATCCGACGACGCCTCGAAGCCGCTGTACTCGGTGATGCCGGCCATCACCGCCTTTTCGTGCGGATCGGTCTTCGCGTAGTTCAGGAAGAACTTGCGCAGCTTGTCCTTCGTCGCCTGCGGCAGATCCTTGCGCCATACCAGCGGGTCCGACGGAATCAGCGGCGAGGTCCACAGCACGCGCACCTGCGCAAACTTGTCCGGATGTTCGCGCTTGAGCGTTTCCATCATCATGCTGTTGTTGGTCGCGATGTCGATCTTGTTGTTGACGACGGCCAGCAGATTCGCCTCGTGGCTCGACGGCAGCACGCTCTTGAACGACGTATTGACCGGCGTGTTGTGCTTCGCGAACAGGTAGTAGCCCGGCACCAGCGTGCCCGACGTCGAGTTCGGATCGCCGAAGCCGAGCGTCACGTCCTTCGTATTCTTGAACACGTCGTCGAGCGTCTTGAAGCGGCTGTTCACGTTCGTGATCAGCAGCGAGTAGTAGCCGCTGTCGCCGTTCGAGTGCTGTGCCTTCGCAAACACTTCGCCATCCGAACGGTCGACGGCCTCGATCGCCGACGCGTTGCCGAAATAGCCGACCTGCACCTTGTTAAAGCGCATGCCTTCGATGATGCCGGCGTAATCGGTCGCGAAGAATGCCTTCACGTTCAGGCCGGTCTGCTTCTTCATGTCCTCGATCAGCGGTTCCCAGCGTTGCTTGAGCACCGCCGACGAATCGGTCGAGATGATGCCGAGGTTGAGGTCTTCGGCGTGGGCCGCGGCGACACAGGCGAAGGCGGCAGCGCCGGCCGCGAGTGTGATCAGGGAGCGCAGGAATTTCATCGGTTGAGATCCGGTTGGGTGGGCGGAAAATTGGAAAGCGCGCGACTGCGCGGGCGGGTTCAGTTCGACGGCGCGATGCTCACTGCGAACGCACGGCGTGCGGCCGCGCGGCCGGTGTCCGCCCGCGCGGGCGCGGCGGCGTCGGTTGCGTCGGGCGTGTCGGGTGTGTCGGGTGTGTCGCGGGTTTCGTCCGCGTCGTGCGCCGCTTCGTCGAGCAACTCGCGCGCGTCATCGCCGTAGAGCTTCTTCAGCAGCGCCGGCGTCAGCGCACTGGAGGGGCCGTCGTAGACCACCTTGCCGCGACGCAGTGCGATCGTGCGCGGGCAGTACTGCATCGCGAAGTCGACCTGATGCAGCGAGACCAGCACCGTGATCCGATGCTCGATGTTCAGTGCGCGCAGCATGTCCATTACGCGGCGCGACGATTCGGGATCGAGTGAGGCGATCGGCTCGTCGGCGAGCACGATTTGCGCACGCTGCACGAGCGCCCGTGCGAGCGCGGCGCGTTGCTGCTGACCGCCCGACAGGTTCGCGGCGCGCTCGCGCGCATGGTCGCCGATCCCGACCTCGCGCAGCGCGGTCATCGACAACGTGCGTTCCGCACGCGGGAAGCGGCCGGTGAGACGCCGCCACCACGGCAGGCGCGCGAGCGCGCCGATCAGCACGTTGGTTTCGACCGACAGCCGGTTCACCAGATTGAACTGCTGGAACACGAAGCCGATATCGCGGCGAATGCTGCGCACTTCGCGCACGATGCGGCCGTTCTGCTGGATCGGCCGGCCGAGAATTTCGATCTGGGACGGCTGTGCGTCCGAGGCGGTAAAGCCCGCGATATGCCGCAGCAACGTCGACTTACCCGAGCCCGATGCGCCGATCAGCGCGACCATTTCACCGGGCGCGACGCGCAGATCGATTTCGTCGAGCGCTTTGCGGCCGTTGCCAAACGTTTTGCTCAAACGTTCGATTCGAATTGCTTCACGGATCGCTTCCATCTCTATTTCCTCGCTGCATCCGGACACTGCCGGCATGTGTGGGCTCATTCTAGAAAGCGACTGTGACGGTTGAGTGAAGGCATCGCAACGTCTAGACGACTACATCTTTGTAGCGTGACCTTTATCGTTGAGTCATGTGTCGTCAGGATGGCAAAACAAAGTCAGTGTGAAGTCAGCTGGGAGTCAGTGATTCGAACGGTAAGTGACATCTGTATGACATGATTGATGGGTAGCCACGCGCGCTCGCGCGCGCTGACACAGAGCCAGGCTATAGTGCGGGTTTTCCGGCCGTCCTTAATAATCCCGACACTGCGCTCACGCCGTCATGCCGACTCCTTTGAGCTTTCTTCCGGACAGCTTTGACGAATATGAAGATCTGAAGTCGATACTCGACCAGGGCAGCGCGAGCTTCGAAATTCGCGCGGTCTGCGAGACCACGGTGCGCGGCCGGCACTTTTCCGTCTACACCGCGAGCATCGGCTCATCCGATCCGCTCGCGCCGGCCATCGGCTTTTTCGGGGGCATTCACGGGCTCGAGCGAATCGGCTCGCAACTGGTGCTCGACTATATGCGCGCGTTGCTCGCGCGGCTCGAGTGGGACGAATTGCTGGTGCGGCAATTGCAATCCATCCGGTTGATCTTTCTACCGATCGCCAACCCCGGCGGGATGTGGGCATCCACGCGCGCGAATCCACGCGGTGTCGACCTGATGCGCAACGCGCCGCAAAACGCCGACGCGCGCGTGCCGCTGCTGGCGGGTGGCCAGCGTGTCGGCGCGTGGTTGCCCTGGTATCGCGGCCGCGCGGGCGAGCCGATGGAACCCGAGGCGGCCGCGCTGCTGCAAGTGGTCGAAGCGCAGCTCGCCGCGCGGCCGCTGAGCATCGCGCTCGATTGCCATTCCGGCTACGGCTGGAGCGACAGCATCTGGTTTCCGTACGCGCGAACCCGCAAGCAGATGCCGCATCTGCCCGAAATGTACGTGTTGAAGAGTATGTTCGAACACGCGCATCCTCACCACGGCTACACGTTCGAGCCGCAAAGCCACCAGTATCTGCTGCACGGCGATCTATGGGACTACGCGTACGACCGCACGCCGGCGCCGAACATCTTCCTGCCGATGACGCTCGAACTCGGCTCGTGGCTGTGGATCAAGAAGAACCCGCGTCAGTTGTTTTCGCGCCAGGGCATGTTCAATCCGGTCATGGCACATCGCACCGCGCGCGTGCTGCGGCGCCATGCGAACCTGTTCGACTTTCTCGCGCGCGCGGCGTTTTCGTCGCAGCGCTGGCTGCCGCAAGGCAACCAGCGCGAGCAGTTGCTGCAAAGCGCGCTCGACCATTGGTACAGGCCGGATAGCGTATGAGCACGTGGATCCTGCTGCGCGGACTCACCCGCGAAACGCGGCATTGGGGGCGTCTGCCGGCTGTGTTGCGCGAAACCCTGGACCAGGCCTCGGGCGACAGCTTGGGCGAAGCAGGGGCAACCTCAACCGCGACGGCTGCAAGCTCGACGGGCGTGCGCGTGCTGCTGCTCGATCTGCTCGGCAACGGCGAGTTCGTCCAGCGACGCGCGCCCGCGAGCGTCGCCGGCATGGTGGCATGCATGCGCGAGGCGGCGCTGGAAACGGGCGTACCGAGCCCGTACAACGTGCTCGCGATGTCGCTCGGCGGCATGGTCGCGACCGACTGGGCGCAGCGCCATCCCGGCGAAATCGAACGGCTCGTGCTGATCAATACGAGCATGCGGCCATTCAGCCGCGCGCACGAACGGCTGCGGCCGTCGGCGTGGCCGGGCCTGCTCGGCGTCGCCGCGCATTGGAGCGATGCGGCCGATGCCGAGAGCGGCATCCATCGGCTCACCTGTAATACCGTCGACACATTGGAAGCGGACCTGGCGGCCTGGACCGCGATCCGCCGCAGCGCACCGGTGAGCCGTGCGAATGCGCTGCGGCAATTGTGGGCCGCGGCGCGCTTCAGCGCGGCGGCTGCCGCGCCGAGTTGTGCGGTGCTGATTCTGTCGTCGCGGGCCGATGGGCTGGTGAACCCGGTCTGTTCGGCGAAGCTCGCGACGGCGTGGGGCGCGCCGCATCGCGAGCATCCGTGGGCCGGCCATGACCTGCCGCACGACGATCCCGCCTGGACCGCCGCGCAGATAGGCGGCTGGCTCGCGCGGCGCGATGAGCAGAAAGATGAGGCCGCGCCGGCAACGGCATCCGCGCTGACCAGGCCCGCGCGTTGAGCCGCGCACGGCATTGCCGCGCCGCAGCGACGCAACGCTTTTCAGCGCCGCTTTCGGGCATCCCCGACGACCCGTCAGCGGGTATTACCTGACGACGCGAATCGGCCCCATCGTGCGCGGCAGGCGCATAATCTCTAGTCAGACGTTGCCTGCGAATCACACGAAACTCACCGTTGCCGTCAGCCAGGGGAGTCGATCATGCAAGCAAAGAACGAAGAAGCCGTCACGCACCTGCTCAATGATGTCGTCGAATTTGCGCGGGGGCGATTGCCGGAGCCGACCTTCAATATCGTCGAACCCTTCCTGCGGCACTACTACGATTTCGTCGATGCGGGCGATCTGCAAAGCCGCTCGATCGCCGATCTGTACGGCGCGGCGCTCGCCCACTGGCAGACCGCGCAGCGCTTCGTGCCGGGTGAGCAGCGGCTGCGCGTCTATAACCCGATCCTCGAACAGCATGGCTGGCATTCCGATCACACCGTGATCGAGATCGTCAACGACGACATGCCGTTCCTCGTCGACTCGGTCTCGATGACGGTCAACCGGCATCGGCTCGCGCTGCATTCGGTCGTGCATCCGGTGTTTCGCATCTGGCGCGCGACGGACGGCAGCATCGCGCGCGTGAGCCAGGGCGCCGAAGAGGCGGGCGACACGCGCTCGCATCTGACATCGTGCATCCATTTCGAGGTCGATCGTTGTGGCGATGCCGCAAAACTCGACGCGTTGCGCGACGACATCGCGCACGTGCTCGGCGACGTGCGCGCGGCGGTCGAGGACTGGCCGAAGATCGTCGAACGCGCGAAGCAGACGATTCAGGATATGAAGGCGCGCGAGACCGGACCCGAGGCCGTCGAAGCGCGCGCGTTCGTCGAATGGATGGTGGCCGATCATTTCACGTTCCTCGGCCAGCGCGACTACGAACTGGTGCAGCAGGACGGTGGCTACGGTTTGCGGGCAGTGCCGGGCTCCGGCCTCGGCATTCTGCGCGATGCGCTGCGGCCGCCCGGCGCGGCGGAAGTGACTCCGTTGCCGCAGGCGGCCGCGGACATCATCACCGGCTCGTCGCCGATCTTTCTGACCAAGGCCAACTCGCGCGCCACGGTGCATCGGCCCGGCTATCTCGACTATGTCGGCATCAAGCTGAGCGGCGCGGATGGCAAGGTGACGGGCGAGAGGCGCTTCATCGGCCTGTATACGTCGACCGCTTATTTCGTGTCGTCCGCGGAAATTCCGATCGTGCGGCGCAAATGCGCGAATATCGTCAAACGGGCCGGATTCCTGCCGAAAGGTCATCTCGCGAAGTCGCTGGTGACGGTGCTCGAAACCTACCCGCGCGACGAGTTGTTCCAGGCCGACGAGGACCAGCTCTACGACACCGCACTCGGCGTGCTGCGTTTGCAGGAACATCAGCGCACGCGGCTGTTCGCGCGGCGCGATCGCTTCGATCGTTTCGTGTCCTGCCTCGTGTTCGTGTCGCGCGACAAGTACAACACCGATTTGCGGCAACGGATCGCGAACCTGCTCGCCGACGCGTTCAATGGCGAGAACGTCGAATTCACGCCGCTGCTGTCGGAGTCGACGCTCGCGCGGATTCATTTCGTCGTCCACGCCAAGCCGGGCGGCATGCCCGAAGTCGACACGCGCGAGCTCGAAGCGCGCCTCGTGCAGGTCGCGCGCCGCTGGCAGGACGATCTGGCCGACGCGTTGCTCGACGCGTATGGCGAAGAGCAAGGCAACCGCTTGCTGCAGCACTATGGCGATTCGTTCCCGGCCGGCTATCGCGACGACTATCCGGCGCGCACGGCGGTGCGCGATATCGAGCTGATCGAGCGCGTGCAGGGCACCGAGGGGCTGGCGATGAACCTGTACCGGCCGATCGAATCGGGACCGCGCGCGTTCCGCTTCAAGGTCTATCGCGCGGGCTTGCCGATCGCGCTGTCGCGCAGCCTGCCGATGCTCGAACATCTGGGCGTGCGCGTCGATGAAGAGCGGCCTTACCTGATCGAAGCGCTGGGCGCGATGCCCGCGTGGATCCACGACTTCGGCCTCGAACTCGCGGACGATGCCGAGTTCGACATCGAGCGAGTGAAGGATCTGTTCGAGCAGGCGTTCGAGCAGGTGTGGACCGGCGCGATCGAAAGCGACGACTTCAATCGTCTCGTGTTGCGTGCGCAGCTGAATGCGCGCGAGGTGACGATTCTGCGCGCGTACGCGAAGTACTTGCGGCAGGTCGGTTCGACATTCAGCGACGCGTATATCGAGCGCGCGGTGACCGGCAATCCGGCGATCGCGCGCATGCTCGTCGAGCTGTTCATCGCGCGCTTCGATCCGGCGCTCGGCAACGCGCGCGACGCTCGCGTCGAACGTTGCCTCGCGACGATCGACGGCGCGCTCGACCAGGTGCCGAATCTCGACGAAGACCGCATCCTGCGGCAGTTTCTCGGCGTCATCAAGGCGACCAAGCGGACCAACTACTACCGCTATGACGCTCAGGGCAAGCCGAAGCCCTACCTGTCTTTCAAGTTCGATCCCGCCCAGGTGCCCGGCTTGCCCGAGCCGAAACCGATGTTCGAGATCTGGGTCTATTCGCCGCGCGTCGAGGGCGTTCATCTGCGCGGCGGGCGCGTCGCGCGCGGCGGCTTGCGCTGGTCGGATCGGCGCGAGGATTTCCGCACGGAAGTGCTCGGCCTGATGAAGGCGCAGATGGTGAAGAACGTCGTGATCGTGCCGGTCGGCTCGAAGGGCGGCTTCGTCGTCAAGAATCCGCCGCCGCCGAGCGATCGCGATGTGTGGCTGCGCGAAGGCGTCGCGTGCTATCAGACCTTCCTGCGCGGCTTGCTCGATGTGACCGACAATCTCGCGGGCACGGAAGTCGTGCCGCCGCCGGACGTGGTCCGCCACGATCCCGACGACCCGTATCTGGTCGTCGCCGCCGACAAGGGCACGGCCACGTTCTCCGACTACGCGAACGCGATCTCGCAGGAATACGGCTTCTGGCTCGACGACGCGTTCGCGTCGGGCGGCTCGGTCGGCTACGACCACAAGAAGATGGGCATCACCGCGCGCGGCGCCTGGGAGTCGGTCAAACGACACTTCCGCGAAATGGGCGTCGACACGCAGAGCGAGGACTTCACGGTGGTCGGTGTCGGCGACATGTCGGGCGACGTGTTCGGCAACGGCATGCTGCTCTCGCCGCATATCAAGTTGCTCGCCGCGTTCGATCACCGGCATATCTTTCTCGATCCGAATCCCGATCCCGCCGCGAGCATGGCGGAGCGCGCGCGCCTTTTCATGCTCGACCGCTCGAGCTGGGCCGATTACGATCCGTCGCTGATCTCGGCGGGCGGCGGCGTGTTCCCGCGCAGCGCGAAGACGATTCCGCTGTCGCCGGCGGTGCAGGCGACGCTCGGCATCAGCGCGGCGGCGCTCTCGCCGGCCGAGTTGATGCGCGTGATTCTGCAGGCACCGGTCGATCTGCTTTATAACGGCGGCATCGGCACCTACGTGAAGGCGAGCCGCGAGACCAATCAGCAGGCCGGCGACCGCGCGAACGACGCGATTCGCGTGAACGGCGCGGATCTGCGTTGCAAGGTCGTGGCGGAGGGCGGCAATCTCGGCTTGACGCAACTCGGGCGCATCGAGTTCGCGCAGCGTGGCGGCCGCATCAATACCGATGCGATCGACAACTCCGCGGGTGTCGATTGTTCGGATCACGAAGTCAACATCAAGATTCTGCTCGGCCTCGTCGTCGCCGATGGCGAGATGACGGAGAAGCAACGCAATGCGTTGCTGGCCGAGATGACCGATGAAGTCGGTCTGCTCGTGCTGACGGACAACTACTATCAGACCCAGGCTTTGTCGATCGCGGGCCGTTACGGCGTGGAGCTGTTCGATGCCGAAACGCGTTTGATGCGCTATCTGGAGAAGGCGGGGCGGCTCAATCGCGTGATCGAGTTTCTGCCCACCGACGAAGACATCGCCGAGCGCACCGCCGCGAAGCAGGGCCTCACGACACCCGAGCGCGCGGTGCTGCTCGCCTACAGCAAGATGTGGCTGTACGACGCGTTGCTCGAGTCGTCGATGCCGGAAGACCCGCTCGTCAGCGACATGTTGATCGAGTACTTTCCGAAGCCGCTGCGACAGCGTTTCCGCGAACCGATGCAGCGCCATCCGCTGCGCCGCGAAATCCTCGCGACGTATCTGACCAATGCGCTCGTGAATCGCGTCGGCTGCGAGTTCGTGCATCGGCTGATGGAGGAGACCGATGCGCATCCCGGCGACATCGTGCGTGCGTGCATCATGGCGCGCGACGTGTTCGATCTCGATCAGATCTGGCGCAGCATCGACGCGCTCGACAATCGCGTTCCCGACGACGTGCAGGCACGCATGTTCGCCGAAGTCGCGCGGCTCGTCGAACGCTCGGCGCTGTGGTTCCTGCGGCATCTGCATTCGGGCGGGGTGGGCGACGACGTGAGCGGCCTGCTCGCGCGCTGTCGCGATGCCGCTCAGCGGCTCGCGCCGCAATGGCCGGCGCTGTTGCCTGGCGCCGATCTCGAAGCGTTGTCGGAGCGGCAGCGCGTGTTCGTCGATGCGGGCGTCGATAGCGAACTCGCGGTGCGTATCGCGAGCGGCGAGGTGTCGGCCGCGCTGCTCGATATCGCCGAAGTCGCGTCGACGTGCGGGCGCAATCTCGAACAGGTCGCGGGCGTGTACTTCGCGCTCGGCACGCTGCTGAACTACAGCTGGATCAGCGAGCGTGCGGCCTCGCTGCCGGCACCGACGCATTGGGACATGCTCGCGCGGGCGTCGGCGCTCGCCGAGCTCGCACGGCTCAAGCGCGCGCTGACCACCAGCGCGCTGGCCGGCGCGACCGATGCGTCGTCGCCCGAGTCGCTCGTGCAAACCTGGCACGACAAACGCGCGGCGCAACTCGAGCGTTATACGCGCCTGCTGACCGATTTGCGCGCGACGGGCGGCGCGAGTCTGTCGGTGCTGCTGGTGGTGGTGCGGGAGATGGCGGCGCTCGAGAGGGCGTGAGTGACGCGAATGGTGTAAAGGGCGCCTGGCGAACCGGCTTTGCAGCCTGGCGGAGCGGCGACACATCAGGTCCGATTCGTGGGACCCGATGTGTCGTTGTCGTCCATAATATCGCGCAGTACCCAGCCCATTCACGGACACGCGCCAGCAGATGAAAGAAGAATCGCCGAAAGCCATTTTCTACGCACTCGCCGCCAACCTCGGCATCGCCGTCTGCAAGTTCGCCGCGGCGGCATTCACCGGCTCCGGCTCGATGTTCGCCGAAGCGATTCACTCCACCGCCGACTGCGGCAATCAACTGCTGTTGCTATTCGGGCTTCGCGAAGCGCGCAAGCCGGTGAGTCCTTTGCATCCGATGGGCAGCGGCCGCGAAATCAACTTCTATTCGCTGCTGGTTGCGTTGCTGCTGTTTTTCGTCGGCGGCGCGTTTTCGGTGTATGAGGGCGTGCATCGACTGATCGTGCGCGAGCCGTTGCAGTATGCGTTCGTCGCGTTGGCGGTGCTGGGTGTGTCAGTGGTGCTCGAAGCGCTCTCGTTGTGGGGCGCGGTCAAGGAGATTCGCAAGACGTATCCGGACAAGAATTTGTGGCGCTGGTTTCGCGAGACGCGCGAATCGGATCTGCTGGTCGTGGCCGGCGAGGATATCGCCGCGCTATTCGGTCTCGCGATCGCATTCGTCGCTGTTCTATCGACGATGGTGAGCGGCAATCCCGTGTATGACGCACTCGGCTCGGTGGGCGTCGGTCTTCTGCTGATGACGATCGCGTGGCTCGTCGCGCGTGAGGTGAAGTCGATGATCGTCGGCGAGTCGGCGAGCCCGGAGGTGCGCAGCGCAATCGACGCGCATCTGCGCACGCGTCCCGAGATTCGCAGCATCATCAACATGATCACGCTGCAGTGGGGACGTCACGTGGTGGTGGCGGTGCAGGCGGAAATGATCGACTACGCGAGCGGCCGCGCGATGGTCGATGCGATCAATCTCATCGAGGCCGATCTGCAGGCCACGTTTCCTCAGGTGCGCTGGGTATTCTTCGAACCGGACGTGCCGCGCAATTAAAGAGGTCTTCCATTCATAACGATGCTGCGCCGACCGCGTAGCTCGCATCGCTATCGCCTTGCTTGACAGCCCTGAACCCTGACCCTAGTATTCGTTCGGGAAGTGGTCATACGACTTGATACTAGTCAGGCCACTTATCCAAATCACATATCAGGTGTCCATAAAACGGCGTCACATCGGAGATTTCGATGAAAAAAATCAGTCGCGCTTTTTCTTCCGTACTCCTTACATGTTCCTGTCTGATTGCTATTCCGGCTCACGCGCAAACACTGGCGACCGGCGATAGCCGAACCGTCACGCAGCCAACCTATCCCACCGTCTGTACCACGCTCACCGCGCAGTTCTCGACTTCGCAACGCGCCTCACCGCCCACCACCGACGACACCAGCCGCCTGCAAGCGGCATTGAATAGCTGCGCCGGCACGGGCGGCAGCGTCGTGCTGGCCACTTCGGGATCGAACAACGCGTTCTATACCGGCAGTCTGACGATCAGCGGTGCAGGCATCGTGGTCAACTCGGGCGTCACGTTGTACGGCAACAATAGCTACTCGAGCAATGCCAACCTGCTGTCGTTCTCGGGCACCAATGCATCGCTGATGGGACCGGGCACCGTCGACGGTCGCGGCGACATCATCAGCGGTACACCGCGGCTCGTGCAGGCGAGCAATATCACGAACTTCATCGTCTATAACGTGACGCTCGCTCAGGCGGCCCATCCGAATCTGTACGTCGAAGGCGGCAGCGGCTTCACCGCATGGAACGTGTCGATTCGCACGCCGGCCACACGTGCGAACGCGGACGGTATCGACATCGACAGCCTGACCAATGCGACCGTGATCAATTCGGATATCGAAGCCGGCGACGATGGTGTCGCGGTCAAGACCAACTCGGGCAACATCTCGAACGTGACCGTGTCGAACACGAAGCTGCACGGCACGCATGGTTTGTCGGTCGGCAGCATTGCCAAGAACACGGTCTCGAACATCCTGTTCAAGAACAACTATGTGTACGGCAACGACCTGAGCGGCACGGCATCGACCGACGCGAACGCGATCAACGTGAAGGCAGATCCGTGTTCGCTGACGGTGCAGCAGGTGAGCTACGTGAACACCTGCATCACCAACGCGAAGCACCTGATCGTGACGGATACGAACTACAGCAGTTGTAGCACCGGCGGCACTCCGACGTTGTCCAACATCATCGTGAACGGCGCGTACTCGACGGCGTCGCTGTCGGGTGCCTATACGAAGATCGACGGGCGCAGCTCGAGCTATCCGGTGACAGCGTATCTGGCCAACGTCAGCCTCGATGCGACCGCGCAAAGCGGCGATCAGTACGCGACGGTCGGGCTGTATAACTCGAACGTGACGCCATCTGGTACTGGCGTGACTACGTCGAGCTTCACGCTGAGCGGCAGCGTGCCGAGTTGCTCGTTCTGACGCAGGCATAGCGTGGCGGATCGCGATGCGCAAAGGCGGCTCATCGGCCTTTTCGCATCGTTTCTTCAAACGATCGTCGTCGAGGATCAAATGCCGGAAAAATGGCTGGGACCTCTGTGCGTGATCTGCGCGGCGGTGTTGGGGTTGTCGACCGGCGTGCTGTATTTCCGGCACGCGGGGCCGATGCAGGCAACGGCGACGCCGACGAGCGTCGCAGCGGATCGCGAGACCAACGGGGCGGCGGCTTCAGTCCATGCACCCGCGCCTGACGCCGATACCTCATTGCGCATCTGGCCGGGTGATTCGAGTCTCGCGAATGGCCTCGCGATGACGGACAGTCACCATCTGATCGTCAACGACGGGTTACGCGACCTGATGGACTACTTTCTTCTCGAACAGACGGACGAGGACCGCGCGGATCAACTGAAGCTGTATCTGAGAACCCGGCTTCGTCCTCCCGCTTCGGAGGAAGCGGTGCAGATAGTCGAGCATTACGTGGCCTATATGAAAGCGCACGATGATCTGCTCGCTGCACAAAACCTCAACGCGCAGAGTCTGAATGCAACGAACGTCGACATCAACCGCATCGTGACCTGGCGTCAGCAACGCGACCCGTTGCGGCAACGGATGCTCGGCGACGAGGTCGTGCAAGCCTGGTACCAGAACGACGATTCGCAATTGGCGCAGGCAATCGACGAATATCGGCAACGCGCGGCCGATCAGGAAGGGGGAGCCGCGTCGGCGCAGCAACCGCGTTATCCGGTTCCGCATTGGCAAAACAGCCGCGAGGAAGAGCAGCACATTCAATATTTGCTCGGGCTGCTACAGAAAGCGGTGACGAGTTACAGCGAACGCAGCCACGAAGGACGGCATTGGGCCGAGCGCTATTCGAGCTATCAGAACGACGCGCAAAAGATCATTCGCGATGCGGCGCTCGACGTCTCGCAGCGCAACGCGCAGCTTCAGGCGTTGCGGGTGAAGCTATTTCCGACGCAAGCCGAACGGCAGCGCGCGCATGAATTGGGACCGTGAGCGGAGGGGGAGAGAGGAGTAAGTGAGGCGAAAGGACGTGCGCTGTGCTCGCGTGTCATTCCGCCTGCGCTGATGGGATGCCGCTACGCATCCCGCCGCTTATTTGAACCCCGCCACCGCATGCGGCACATAAAGTTCTTCGAGCCGATGAATCTCTTCGTCACTGAGCTTCAACGACAGCGCCGCAACCGCATCGTCGAGATGATGCAGCTTGGTCGCACCGACGATCGGCGCGGTAATCGGCTTCTTCTGCAGCACCCACGCTAGCGCCACCTGTGCGCGCGGCACGCCACGTTCCTTCGCGATCTCGCTGACCCGCCCGACAACCCGACGGTCCGCCTCCTGCGTGTGCGCGTACAGCGTGCGGCCGAATTCATCGGTCTCCGAGCGTGCGCTTTCGGTGTCCCAGTCGCGCGTCAAACGTCCACGCGCAAGCGGACTCCATGGAATCACGCCGATACCTTCGCTTTCGCAGAGCGGCAGCATTTCGCGCTCTTCCTCGCGGTACAGCAGATTCACGTAGTTCTGCATCGTCACGAAGCGCGTCCAGCCATTGCGCTCGGCCACCTGCAAGGCCTTCGCAAACTGCCATGCGTACATCGACGACGCGCCGATATAGCGCGCCTTGCCCGCTTTCACGACATCGTGCAGCGCCTCCATCGTTTCCTCGATCGGCGTGCCATAGTCCCAGCGATGGATCTGATACAGGTCCACGTAGTCGGTACCGAGACGACGCAGGCTGTGATCGATCTCCGCCATGATCGCCTTGCGCGACAATCCCGCGCCGTTCGGGCCCGGATGCATGCGGCTATTGACCTTGGTGGCGAGCACGATCTCATCGCGCTTCGCAAAGTCCTTCAGCGCACGGCCGACGATTTCCTCGCTGGTGCCGTCCGAATAGACGTTGGCGGTATCGAAGAAGTTGATGCCGTGATCGAGTGCCTGCTTGATGAAAGGGCGCGCGGCTTCGTCGTCGAGCGACCAGGGGTGCGTGCCGCGCGAGGGCACGCCATAACTCATACAACCGAGACAAAGACGCGATACATCGAGGCCGGTGCGGCCGAGTTTCACATAGTCCATCGAGGTGCTCCTGTGATGAAGTGCACAAACCCGCTGCGAGGAAAGGACCTTCGATTATAGGGAAACGCCAGTAAACGCGTAGCCCTGGGCTGCAATGGCTTTCGATAGGCTTAATAGCAATGCGCCCGCGAAGTGACTTCGCGGGCGCATGACGGCGAGTGCCGTACGACAGCTAACGCTCAATGCTGTGAAGGACGAAACGGCGTCCACACGGGCGTGTCGTTATCCCATTGATCGAGTTCCGATGGTGTCATGATGTGCTCCTTGATTGAGACTTTCCAACTCGTTACTGGCCGCTCGCGACGCGCGTCGCGTCGCCGTTCGTGCCTTCCTGCAACGCGATGCGCGCGGCTTGCGTCTGACCGATCAGGCCTTTGTCCGGATACGAGGTGCGATTCAGCGAAGGTAGCGAGCCGTCGCGATACGCGGCGACCAGTTCGGCCTTGACCTCGGCGCGTGTCTTCGTGCTGGCGCTCGGCGTCGGTTGCGTGTCATACGTTCCCGCGCGGCCGATCCCGCCGCCGCCTTGCGCGAACGCCGGCGCGCTGATGAGCAACGAAAGAGCGAGGCCAGCCAAAAGATTGCGTTTCATGATCTACTCCTGTCGATTCATTGGCAGTGCGATGGCGCTGCGACAGGGTGAAATGTAGACGTCGACGCGGTGCGGATAAATCGCGGTTTCGCGAAATGAATAGTCGCGATTCAGGAACAATCGCGGGAAGGGCTTGAAGGATCGGGGCTAGTGCGCAGTTGCCGCGGCATTGGCGCCGCGGCTGGAATTCACTGTTTCATTTGCTGTACGTCATGCGACCCATTCGGTCATCACCGGCGTGTCGAGTGCCGGCGCTGACTCGCGCTCCTCGAAGGTGCGCTTCGTGCAAGTCGCGTCGAGCTTGCCGCGTCCGCTCAGCAATGGGCAACGATCGAACACCTCTGCAATCCAGTCTACGAAAACGCGGACTTTCGGCGACAGATGACGACTGTGCGGATAGACTGCCGAAATCGGCATCGGCAACGGTTTCAACTCCGGCAGCACTTCGACGAGCTGGCCCGAACGCAGATGCGGCAACACCATGAAGAGCGCCGGCTGAATCAGGCCGAAGCCTTCGAGTCCGCAGGTCACGTACGCATCGGCGTCGTTCACCGACACGATGCTCTTCATCTTCACTTCCACCTCGTTGCCGTTCACCATGAACGCCCAGTCGATCGTGCGTCCCGTGCGGCTCGAGAAGTAATTGACGGCCTTGTGGTTGTCGAGATCTTCGAGCGAAGAGGGCATGCCCGCGCGCTTGATGTAATCGGGTGCCGCGCAGGTCACGCCTTCGAACAGACCGATGCGGCGCGCGACCAGTGACGAATCCTGCAGCGCGCCGACGCGCACCACGCAATCGACGCCTTCCTGCAGCAGGTCGACGGGCCGGTCGGTCAGGCCCAATTGCAGATCGATGTCCGGATAGCGCGTGTGGAATTCGCACAGCGCGGGAATCACGAGCAGACGCCCTATCGAGCCGGGCATGTCGATGCGCAGCTTGCCGTGCGGCTTCTTGTTGCCGCTCTGGAAACTCGCCTCGGTCTCTTCGACGTCCGCGAGGATGCGCACGCAGCGCTCGTAGTACGCGGCGCCATCGGGGGTCAGCGACAGACGCCGGGTGGTCCGGTGCATCAGCCGCGTGCCGAGAAACGCTTCGAGGTTCTGAATAATCGTGGTAACCGATGCGCGCGGCAGATCGAGCGTTTCCGCCGCACGGGTAAAGCTGTTGGTGTCGACGACTCGCGTGAACACTTGCATGGCCTGAAGCCGGTCCATTGCAAACCTCCAGAAGGGGCGGGTGCGCAGGCGGGAATGGAGTCCGCGAAAACAATCGCAAGCGGATTGTTCAAAGGCACCGAATTGTGTTGCCGGATTATAGGCATTTATTTGCGAGTCTGCCGAACCCACAATTCGCACCATTGAAGTTCTATGCGCATTTGCGCGGCTCGACATGGATGCATTCAAAATGCCGTACCCGCCAGTTTCCACCGGCGAATCCGCCGAAGACACTGGCGCTGAGGCCAACGACACGACCCTCGAAGTGACCGACGTGCAGGTCGATGGGTACGCTCAGCCCATTACGTTGCGGCTGTATCGGCTGACGAAACAGACCGGCTTGCCGGTATTGCTTTATTTCCACGGCGGCGGCTTCACGAAGGGATCGATCGACTCCGCCGACTTCGCCGCGCGGTATTTCGCAGAACACTTACCGGCGCTCGTCGTGTCGGTGGGCTATTCGCTCGCGCCGCGTTTTCCGTTTCCCGCCGCGCCCGAAGACGCGCACCGCGCGGCGCTGTGGGTGCAGACGCGGGCGCGCGCGTTCGGCGGCAATAGCAGGAAGATCGGCGTGGCGGGGCATGACGCGGGCGGCCAACTCGCCAACTGTCTCGCCTTCATCGCCCGCGATCGTGGCGACGTGCGGATCAGCGCGCAGGCGCTGTTCGGCCCGATGCTCGATCCCAGCCTCACGCGGCTTGGCGACGAGCAGCGTCTCGGCTCGGACATCACGGCCCGCGAGTGCGCCGCGTGTTATCGCGCCTACCTGCCGCAAGCGTCGCAGCGCATGCATCCGTATGCGGCGCCGCTCGAATCGTCGCGGCTCGCCGGCTTGCCGGCCACGCTGATCGCGACCGCGCAGAACGACGTGCTGCATGTCGAGGCCGAGAAGTATGCAAGCAATCTGATCGACGCGGGCGTGCAGACCCACGTGGTGCGTTTTCCGAGCGTGTCGCACGCGGCGCTCGCCGATCACCCGCCCGCATTGCAGGAAGCGGTGCGCTTTTTCCAGTGGCGCTTCGACGCGCGTGCTCATCGATAAACAGAACTTCAATCAACGATACCTGGAGCTACACATGACTATCCTTCCTCTTTCCCGCCGCCGCGTGGCTCTCGCCGCCGTGGTCGTCGTCGTGCTTGCCGGGCTCGGCACGTTCGGCGCGATCCGCGTGGATGCGAGCTCGCCGGCCGCGCCGACCATCGTGCCTGAAGTGGATGTGGCGACCGTCGTGCAGAAGACGATCACCGACTGGCAGTCCTATTCGGGCCGTCTCGAAGCCGTCCAGAAAGTGGACGTGCGTTCGCAGGTGCCAGGCACGATCGTGTCGGTCAACTTCAAGGACGGCTCGCTCGTCAAGCAGGGCGACACGCTGTTCGTGATCGACCCGCGTCCGTATGCGGCCGAAGTCGATCGCGCCGAAGCGCAGCTCGCGGCAGCGCAGGCGCGCACCGGTTACACACAGAGCGACTGGGAACGCGCGCAACGGCTGATCGTCGACAACGCGATCGCCAAACGCGACTACGACGAGAAGCAGAACGCCGCGCGCGAGGCGAGCGCGAACCTGAAGGCCGCGCAAGCCGCGCTCGAAACCGCGCGCATCAATCTCGGCTACACGAAGATCGTCGCGCCGGTGTCGGGCCGCGTGTCGCGCGCGGAGATCACGGTCGGCAACGTCGTGTCGGCGGGCGCGAGCTCGACGCCGCTGACGACGCTCGTGTCGGTGTCGCCGATCTACGCATCGTTCGACGCGGACGAGCAGACCTACCTGCAATACCTGAGCCGCGCGAAGGACGGCGACAAGGTGCCGGTCGAGCTGGGCCTCGCCGATGAATCGGGCTACTCGCGCAGCGGCACGATCGAGTCGGTCGACAACCGGCTCGATACGTCCTCGGGCACCATCCGGGTGCGCGCGAAGTTCGACAACGCCGACGGTGCACTGATTCCGGGCCTCTACGCGCGCGTCAAGGTGGGCGGCAGCGCCCCGCATCCGGCGCTGTTGATCGACGATGCCGCGGTCGGCACCGACCAGGACAAGAAGTTCGTGCTGGTCGTCGACCAGGCCAACCACGTCGTCTATCGCGAGATCTCGACCGGTTCGATGCAAGGCAATCTGCGCGTGGTCAAAGACGGTTTGAAGCCCGGTGACCGCATCGTGGTCAACGGCATCCAGCGCGTGCGACCCGGCGATACGGTGCGCGCGCACATGGTGCCGATGACGACCGACGACGACCCGAACAACGCATCGCTCGCACAGTCGCGCGCCAAGGCTGACGCCGCCGCGAAGGGCAATTCGTGAGCCGCATGCCGCAACCGCATGGTCCAAGTTAAGAGCTTCCAATGAACATATCCAAATTCTTCATCGATCGCCCGATCTTCGCAGGCGTGCTATCGGTATTGATCCTGCTCGGGGGCATCATCTCGCTGTTCAAGCTGCCCATCTCCGAGTACCCGGAAGTGGTGCCGCCTTCGGTGGTGGTGCACGCGCAGTATCCGGGCGCGAATCCGAAAGTGATCGCCGAGGCGGTCGCCGCGCCGCTCGAAGAGCAGATCAACGGCGTCGAGAACATGTTGTACATGCAGTCGCAGGCGAATAGCGACGGCAATCTGACGCTGACCGTCACGTTCAAGCTCGGCACCAATCCGGACCTCGCGACGCAGCTCGTGCAGAACCGCGTCAATCAGGCGCTGCCGCGTCTGCCGGAAGACGTGCAGCGGCTCGGCGTGACGACGATCAAGAGTTCGCCGACGCTGACGATGGTCGTGCACCTGATCTCGCCGAACGATCGCTACGACATGACGTACCTGCGCAATTACGCGCTGCTGAACGTGAAGGATCGGCTCGCGCGGATTCAGGGCGTCGGCGAGGTGCAGCTGTGGGGCTCGGGCGACTACGCGATGCGGATCTGGCTCGATCCGCAGAAGGTGGCACAACGCGGGCTGACCGCGACTGAAGTCGTGAACGCGATTCGCGAGCAGAACATCCAGGTCGCGGCCGGTGTGATCGGCGCGTCGCCGTCGGTGCCGGGCACGCAGTTGCAGTTGTCGGTCAATGCGCGTGGCCGTTTGAGGACCGAAGGCGAATTCGGCGACATCATCGTGAAGACCGCGCCGGATGGCGGCGTGACCTATCTGCGCGACATCGCGCGGGTCGAGCTCGCGGCCTCGGAATATGGCCTGCGTTCGCTGCTCGACAACAAGCCGGCGGTGGCGCTCGCGATCAATCAGGCGCCCGGCGCGAACTCGCTCGCGATCTCCGAGCAGGTGCGCGCGGCGATGAAGGAACTGGCCGTCGATATGCCGGCTGGCGTCGAATACCGGATCGTCTACGACCCGACGCAGTTCGTGCGCTCGAGTATCGAGGCGGTCATCCATACGCTGCTTGAAGCCATCGCGCTGGTCGTGATCGTCGTGATCGTATTCCTGCAGACGTGGCGCGCTTCGATCATTCCGTTGATCGCGGTGCCGGTGTCGATCGTCGGCACGTTCTCGCTGCTGCTCGCGTTCGGCTTTTCGATCAACGCGTTGTCGCTATTCGGCATGGTGCTCGCGATCGGTATCGTGGTCGACGATGCGATCGTCGTGGTGGAGAACGTCGAGCGCAACATCGAAAGCGGGCTCAGTGCGCGCGACGCGACCTACAAGGCGATGCGCGAAGTGAGCGGGCCGATCATCGCGATTGCGCTCACGCTCGTCGCCGTGTTCGTGCCGCTCGCGTTCATGACCGGCCTGACGGGCCAGTTCTACAAGCAGTTTGCGATGACCATCGCGATCTCGACGGTGATCTCGGCGTTCAATTCGCTGACGCTGTCGCCGGCGTTGTCCGCGCTGCTGCTGCGCAGCCACGGGGAGAAGGAAGACTGGCTTACGCGCGTGATGAACCGCGTGCTCGGCGGCTTCTTCAGGCAATTCAACAAGGTCTTTCATCGCGGGTCGGAAGCCTATGGCCGCGGCGTGACCGGCGTGCTGCGCCGCAAGGGCGCGATGCTCGCGGTGTACGCGATCCTCCTCGGCGCCACCGTTCTGATGGCGCGGATCGTGCCGGGCGGCTTCGTGCCTGCTCAGGACAAGGAGTATCTGATCGCGTTCGCGCAGTTGCCGAACGGCGCGTCGCTCGATCGCACCGAGAAGGTGATCCGCGATATGAGCGCGATCGCCCTGAAGCAGCCGGGTGTGGAAAGCGCGGTGGCGTTCCCCGGTTTGTCGGTGAACGGCTTCACGAATAGTTCGAGCGCGGGCATCGTGTTCGTCACGCTGAAGCCTTTCAAGGAGCGCGGCAACAAGAAGCTGTCGGCAGGCGCGATCGCCGGTGCGTTGAATCAGCAGTACGGCGCGATCAAGGACTCGTTCGTCGCGGTGTTCCCGCCGCCGCCGGTGCTCGGGCTCGGTACGCTCGGCGGCTTCAAGATGCAGCTCGAAGATCACGGCGCGGTCGGTTACGCGGAACTGAACAAGGCTGCCGAAGCCTTCGTGAAGCGCGCCGCGCAAACGCCTGAACTCGGGCCGACCTTCTCGAGCTATCAGATCAACGTGCCGCAACTGAACGTCGATCTCGATCGCGTGAAGGCGAAGCAGCTCGGCGTGCCGGTCACCGACGTGTTCGACACGATGCAGATCTATCTGGGCTCGCTGTATGTGAACGACTTCAACCGCTTCGGCCGCGTGTACCAGGTGCGCGTGCAGGCGGATGCACCGTTCCGTCAACGCGCCGACGACATCCTGCAACTGAAGACGCGTAACGCGGCGGGCGAGATGGTGCCGTTGTCGTCGCTCGTCACGGTGACGCCGACGTACGGACCGGAGATGGTGGTGCGCTACAACGGCTACACGGCGGCCGACATCAACGGCGGCCCGGCCCCTGGCTTCTCGTCGGGACAGGCGCAGGCCGCGGCCGAACGCGTGGCCGCCGAGGTGCTGCCGCACGGCGTGAAGCTCGAATGGACCGACCTCACGTATCAGCAGATCCTCGCCGGCAATGCGGGTATGTGGGTGTTCCCGATCAGCGTGCTGCTCGTGTTCCTCGTGCTCGCCGCGTTGTATGAAAGCCTGACGCTGCCGCTCGCGGTGATCCTGATCGTGCCGATGAGCGTGCTGTCCGCGCTGACCGGCGTGTGGCTCACGGGTGGCGACAACAACATCTTCACGCAGATCGGTTTGATGGTGCTGGTGGGCTTGTCGGCGAAGAACGCGATTCTGATCGTCGAGTTCGCACGCGAGCTCGAACACGACGGACGCACGCCGCTGCAGGCGGCAATCGAGGCGAGCCGTCTGCGTCTGCGGCCGATTCTGATGACGTCGATCGCCTTCATCATGGGCGTCGTGCCGCTGGTGGTATCGAGCGGCGCGGGCTCGGAGATGCGTCACGCGATGGGCGTCGCGGTGTTCTTCGGCATGCTCGGCGTCACGCTGTTCGGCCTGATGCTGACGCCGGTGTTTTATGTGGTGCTGCGTTCGCTCGCGGGTGGGACGATCCACGTCGCGCAGAAGGATTCGCCGCGCTATGGCGCAGCGGTTACGGACGCCTGAGGAGAAAACAACAATGAAACGGTTTGAATCTCGCTTTGACTCTTTGCGCGGATGGGGCCGCGCGGCCGCGAGCGGTTTGCTGATCGCGCTCCTTGCCGCCTGCTCGGTCGAGCCCACCTATAAGCGGCCCGACGTCGAAACGCCGGCGGCGTTCAAGGAAGCGCCGGCGGTAGCGACGCCGGCTTCGGCGGCGTCGGGCGTGGCGACGGGTTCGGCTGCATCGGCGGAAAACAACGGCACGTGGAAACCGGCCCAGCCCGCCGACGATGTGCTGCGTGGTGAATGGTGGAAGGTGTTCGGCGACCCGCAGCTCGACGCGCTCGAAGAGCAGGCCGCCGCCGCGAACCAGGACCTGAAGGCCGCGGCCGCGCGCGTGCAGCAGGCACGCGCGGTGACCCAGTCCGCGAAGTCCGACTGGTTCCCGAAGCTCGACGCGGGCTTCGGCCCGACGCGCGAGCGCGCGTCGGCGGCGTCGCAATTCCTGCCGGACAGCGCGGGCGGCACGACGGGCACGATCTGGCGCGCGCAGGTCGGCGCGTCGTATGAAGCGGATCTGTTCGGGCGGGTCAGCTCGAACGTGAACGCAGCGCGTTCGGACGAGCAGCAGAGCGAAGCGCTGTTCCGCTCGGTGCAGTTGTCGTTGCAGGCCGATGTGGCGCAGAACTACTTCCAGTTGCGCGAGCTCGACACGGACCAGGATCTGTATCGACGCACCGTCGCGTTGCGCGAGGACACGCTGAAGCTGGTCGAGCGACGCTTCAGGGAAGGCGATATCAGCGAACTGGATCTGTCGCGCTCGCGTAACGAGCTCGCGAGCGCGCGTGCCGACGCGGTCGGCGTCGCGCGCCAGCGAGCGGCCTCGGAGCATAGTCTCGCGATTCTGCTCGGCAAGCCGCCCGCCGATTTCTCGTTCGCGGAAGCGCCGCTCGCGCCGGTGACGGTGCGCGTGCCGTCGGGGTTGCCGTCGGCGCTGCTCGAACGCCGGCCGGACATCGCCGCGGCCGAGCGCGCGATGCAGGCAGCGAACGCGCGCGTCGGGCTCGCCAAGTCGGCGTTCTTCCCGAAGCTCGACATCACCGGCGCGTTCGGCTTTGAATCGGCGACGCTCGGCGATCTGTTCATGTGGTCGAGCCGAGCGTTCATCCTCGGTCCGTTTGCGGGCACGGCGCTGACGGTGCCGATCTTCCACGGCGGTCAACTCAAGGCCAATCTCGCGCAGGCACGGTCGAAGTACGACGAGGACGTCGCGCAGTATCGTCAACAGGTACTCGTGGCGTTCCGGGAAGTCGAGGACAACCTTGCCGATCTGCGCTTGCTCGACGATCAGATGCGCGAGCAGAACGACGCGGTCAACGCCTCGCAGCGCGCCGAGCATCTGTCGAGCACGCAGTACACGGAGGGCGCGGTCAGCTATCTCGACGTGATCGATGCGGAGCGGCAGGTGTTGCAGTCGCAATTGCAGGCGAGCCATCTGGCGGGGACGCAGGCGGTCGCGACGGTAAATCTGATTCGTGCGCTCGGTGGCGGTTGGGGCGAGGTGACGGCGGGCGATACGGCGGTGGGGGCGGTGTCGGCGCCGGAAGGTGCCGCCGGCTCCACGGCAGCGGCCGCATCCGTCTCAGCGCAGCAACAGGTCGCGAAGCGCTGAATCCCCAAGCCTGTTAGCAGGCGTTTTATCGATCGCATCACCCACGCCGGGCCGCGCGCAAGCGCCGCCCGGCGTTTTTTCGCGCAAATCGCTTTTGGCGCTTTACTTGTGCAAATCGCTTCGTAGACCCCTTGTGCGGGGCTCCTTATCATCGTCCGATCCAGCCAACGATGATCCCAAGGCAAGCCAGTGACTTTCATGCATGACGGCATCGAGCAGATTCGCGAGCAGGGGCACCCGCGTCCCGCCCGCGATCTCACCACACTGCTCGCCGCATTGCGCGCGAGCGCCGCGCAACGCGATCGCGAAGGCGGCCACGCCGCGCAGGAGAAGCAGTGGATCGCCGACGCGGGCCTGCTGACGCTCGCCGTGCCGCGCGAATTCGGCGGCGCCGGCACGCGCTGGTCCGAGATCTACGGCGTGGTGCGCGAACTCGCGCGGGTCGATAGCGCGCTCGCGCATCTGGTCGGCTTCACTTGCCTGCAGGTGGTCAGCATCGACCTATGGGGCAATCCTCGACAACGCGAGCAGTATTTGCGCGGTACCGTCGAGCATCGCTGGTGGTGGGGCAATGCGGTCAATCCACTCGACACGCGCCTGACGGCAACCGCAACGCACGATGGCGGCTACCTGCTCGACGGCCAGAAAGGTTTCTGCTCCGGCACGCGCGGCTCGCAGATGATGATCGTGTCCGCGCACTATCCAGCGACCGGCAAGCCCGTCTTCGCTGCCGTTCCGACCACGCGCGAAGGCATCACCGTGCACGACGACTGGGACCCGATTGGCCAGCGGCAAACCGACAGCGGTAGCGTGTCGTTCGCGCGGGTCAGGGTGCAGCCGCATGAAGTGCTCGAGCGGCCCGACACCCCGCACGCGAGCCTGCGCACGCTGATCTCGCAACAGGTGCTGACCAATCTGTTCGTCGGTATCGCGCAGGGTGCGCTCGAAGAAGCGCGAGCGTACGTGCACGAACATGGCCGGCCGTGGATCGCGTCCGGCGTTGCCAAAGCGACCGACGATCCCTACCTGATCCAGCGCTTCGGCGAAATGCATATACAGACGGTCAGCGCTGCGGCGCTGGCCGCGCGCGCCGCCGACGCGCTCGACGACGCGTGGCAACGACGCGCGACGCTCGATGCCGAGACCCGTGCGCGCGTCGCGCTCGCGACATCGGAGGCGAAGATCGTCGCGCATCGGGCGGCGCTCGATATCGGCGAAAAGCTCTTCGACGCATGCGGCGCCCGCGCGACGCATGCGCCGCTCGCGCTCGACCGCTTCTGGCGCAATGCGCGCGTGCATACGCTTCACGATCCGCTCGACTACCGCGTGCGCGACGTCGGCCGCTACGCGCTCAGCGGGACCTTGCCGGAGGTTTCCCTGTACACCTGAGAGGATTCGGTTCGCCCGCTGGTCCGACGCGCAGGCGAAAAAAATCCGCGCAGTTCGTTCACTGCGCGGACTCATATGAGCTTCGGATTGAATCGGGTTTGGCGCCGGGTGGCGCCGGGCGGATCGATCGGTCAGGCGGCCTGTGCGACCTGCGCTGCGCTGAGCGCTTCCTGGCGGGCGGCAGCCGCCTTCTTCGTCTTGCCGGCACGCGACGGCGGCTGGCAAGCGCCGCACACGACGTTGTGCTGCAGGTCGTGCTTGTGCGCGACGAACTTGCCGGTGCAACGGCAGCATTTCGTCAGTTGCAGGATGTCGGCGTCGAAGAAGCGCACCAGCGTCCAGGCGCGCGTCAGGTCGAGCACCGGTTCGGTTTCGCTGTGCTGGCAATGCTCGAGATAGAGCCGGTATCCCTTGGTCAGCGCATCCAGATGCGAGCAGCGCGCCTCGTTCTTCAGGAACAGATACGTGTTGTAGAACAGCGACGCGTGAATGTTCGCGAGCCACGTCATGTACCAGTCCGCCGAGAACGGCAGCATGCCCTTGGGCGGCGATACGCCCTTGACCTCGCGATACAGGCGGATCATGCGGTCGCGTGACAGCGTCAGCTCGCTCTCGAGCACCTGCATGCGGGCGCCGAGTTCGATCAGCGCGATCGCGCGGAACACTTCCTGTGCATCTTCGGTCAGGCTTCGCTTGAGCATTGCAGTCACCTCGATCAGGCAAATTGCTCGGCGGGCTGGCCTGCCAGCAGGATCGCCGTGTGGGTGGGTGCAACGGCGGCATGCTTGGCCGTTTGGGTCAAAGCCGACAGCATCGTGTGGTCGTTGAAGCGGAAGAAGCACAAGAGCTGATCGGAAGAGGCCAGCTTGACGATTTGCGCGAGCGATAGCCCGGCAAGCAAATCAGCCAGTTCCGACGACAGTCCCAGCCGGAACATGCCGACCGGTTTGTCCTCGCGCAACATGCGTTGCGCGAGCATGATGTAAGACAAGTTAATCTCGCGGATTGAATCCAGCGTCTCGCTGCTACGGTCCATTTTCTCTGTTTCCGAAGCCCCGAATTTCTCTGTCGGCTTTGCGCCGTTATGTCTTTTCTGCCTCACCGGAAACGAGACCTCCGGCTACGTGTTGCTACCTGATACAGACAGCGAACATTTGATACAAGACGTTACATTTCGTAACAGCTTGGGACGAATTGTATGAAGGGTAAAAAAGGAAATCAATCCCTTGTCGCAAAAATATCTCGAAAAAATGCATCAATTTTCGGTAAGACTTTCACGGCGTTGTAATGAATGATGCCAAGTGGATTTTTAGCGTTTCGAGACTCCGATCTATCCATGGAAACCCCTGTAGTACGGGCCTTTCATTGAATTGTCTGAGCAGGTAACGAGCTCTGATCGACGGTCTAAAAATTTGCTTTGTGAATTAGAAAGCAAATAGAAAGCAAACAATGGACGGTAATAAATACTCGTCTTAGGGACGACACGGGGGCCGGAGCGGGGGGAACGGAAAGATGTAACCTAAGTTACAAACTATGCAACTGGGGTCGGATTCGTAACGGTCAGGCCAGAACTGGCACCGGCTCCGAGGAATGGGGTTCACCTTCCAGGCCGACCTGCGGCCGCCAGCGCGTGTCGACCGGTTGCCGCTGCAAGCCGCGACGGGCTAGAGCCGAAACCAGTCGTCCAGGCTGCCTGACACGATGGCGCTGAAACAGGTGCCGATATGACAACCCGTGGCGAGGCGCGCGCCGTAGACGGGCAGCGGGGTGCCGTTGGCAATCGTCCGGAGAGGCTAGGACAGGAATCGCGCCATCAGATCCTCGTCATGGAACACGCCGTCGACGTACAACGCGCCGACTTCGCATCCATATTTGCGAAAGCCCAGCGATTCATACAGCTTGCGCGCCGTGTCGTTGCGGCTCCCCACGGTCAACTGCACCTGCCGCAAACCGTCGACGCGCGCCGCGCGCGTCAACAGCTCGCTGAGCAGCGCACGCCCGACGCCGCGGCCCGCCGCTTCGTGCGCCACATACATGCCGACCACGTTCGCCTTGTGCCGCTCCTTGTCGGATTTGTAGCGCAGTAGTCCCACGACGCCGATCAGCGGCGCATCGGCCGACGCGTACGCGCCGAGCAGGAACGTGCCTTCGGCCGCCGAACCCTGCAGCGTCGCGTCGTGCTGCGCCGCGCCTTTCGCGAGCGCCTCGTCGTAACTTTGTCCAAACGATGCGGGGTGCGCTTTCAGCCCACGCAGACGAAGCTGGAAATAGGCGTCGCGGTCGGCGGGACCCAGTTGGCGAATGAGTAGGCTGTCGAGGTTGACGGACATATCCCTTGTTCGAGGGGTGTTGGGCGGACAGTGAACGCGCGCGGCTAGCCGCGCTGACGTTCGGCAAACTCGCGCAGCGCGGCCGCGGTTTGCTGATCGGCCGGAAAGAATGCCTCGATGGCGAGTTCCGACAGCGTAACGTCCACCGGCGTGCCGAACACCGTGGTGGTGCTGAAAAACGACAGCACGCCAAGCGGCGTGCGCAGCCTCAGTGGCACGGCGATCTGATTGAGGCTGGCATCGTCGGGCGTGGCGGCGTCGGCATCCGCCGGCGCGGGATAGGCGGCCAGTTCGTCGCGCAGAGCGCGGAGCGTATCGTCGCCGCTGACGTCGACCTGCCGTTGCAGCCGGGCCAGTACATGCTCGCGCCACGCATGCCAGTTCACGATCGACGCCGCAATGCCTTGGGGATGCAGGCTCAGGCGCAACGCGTTGACCGGTGGCTTCAGCAGTTCGGGACTCGCGCCGCTCAACAGCGGCGCGAGCGCATTGTTGGTCGCGACGATGGTCCAGTGCCGGTCGATCGCGAGAGCGGGGTAGGGCTCGTGTCCCTTGAGCACCATTTCGACGGCTTCGCGCACGGCGGCGAGCTGCGGGTCGGAGAGCGGACGTTCACGAAACAGCGGCGCGTAACCGGCCGCGACGAGCAGCGCATTGCGTGCGCGCAACGGCACGTCGAGCCGCTCGGCGAGATGCATGACCATCTCCCGGCTCGGCAGCGCGCGGCCCGATTCGACGAAGCTCAGATGGCGCGTCGAAATATCGGCCTCCGTGGCGAGCAGCAACTGACTCATGCGGCGCCGCTGCCGCCATTCGCGCAGCAGATCGCCGACTGTGCGAGTGGCTGTCGGCCGGGATGACGGGGGCGATTGTGCGATCGAGAGTGTGTTCATGCCACCGATCATAGTCGAAGCGCGCACGCAATCGATTACCTGAGAGGTAATGCTGCGCTCGATCTCCGCGATTCACACCGACCGGCGGACCGACCCCGAGCGCGATGCGCCACCTCCCTCCATGCTACGGCCGCTCCCCCATCCCGCGCGGGCGGCGGCCAAACGCAGATAGACCGCGACCATTCCGACGCTGTATCCGCTTGATTACCTCCCGCGTAATCGACGCAATGCACGCGAACCTCCAATCTTCACTCCGAGCCCGCCGCATGCGATGCGTATGCGGCGCGAAGTGCTCAACGCTGCCAATCAAGGAGATTGAGATGAATGCGCATACCGATTTGATCGATCGTTATTTCGATAGCTGGAACGAGACCGACGGCGCGCGCCGTCGCGAGTTGATCGAAGCCACGTGGAGCGCCGATGCCGACTATCGCGACCCGCTGCTCGCGGGTACGGGCCACGCCGGCATCGACGCGATGATCCGCGCGGTGCACGAGCGTTTTCCGCATCACACGTTTCGCCGCACGACCGACGTCGACGGCTTCGCGAATCGCCTGCGGTTCTCGTGGGCCCTGACAACGCCCGCGGGCGAGGCCATCGTCAAGGGCTCGGACTTCGGCGTGGTGGACGCGCATGGGCGCTTGCAAGCGGTCACCGGTTTCCTCGACGAAACCCCCGCCGCCACCTGAGACGTTTTTCCCGGAGACGATCATGCATGAGCCCGCCGCTGTCACGCCTGCTGCAATCCAACTCGCGTTGCTGCGCATCGCTGCCGCTGTCGACGCGTTATCGAGCGCGATCGCCGGTTTTGCGCTGCTCGCCGGCGCGCGGGCGTTCATGTTCATCGCCCTGCTCGGGTGGCGCGAGCCGGTGCTCGGCGGCGCGGGGCTCGTGGTGCTCGCGGTGGTCGGCTGGCTGCGCTGGCAATGCGGCGCGAGCGTCGTGCCGCAAGCCGCGCGACGTGCTTGCTACAATCGATCGTCGTGCGGCTGAGCACGGCACACGCGTGACACGCGATCCTTTTGCGCAATGCACGCATCCCACCCACGCGGCAAGTTCGCACCCGAACGACCAGGAGACTCCGTGCTGAAAAACCTCGACCCGCTTCTGAACGCCGATATCCTGCACGCGCTGCGCTCGATGGGCCACGGCGACGAGCTCGTGATCTGCGACGCCAACTTCCCGGCCGACGCCGTCGCCCGCGACACCGTGCTCGGTAGACCGCTGCGCCTCGATGGCGTCGGTTCGCCGCGCGCGGTCCGCGCGGTGCTGTCGGTGCTGCCGCTCGACACCTTCATCGAGCATCCCGCGTCGCGCATGGAAGTGGTCGGCGATCCGCACGCGATTCCCGTGGTGCAGCGCGAGGCGCAAGCCGAGGTCAATGCAGCCGAGGGGCGCGAGGTGCCGTTCGTGTCGATCGAGCGATTCGCGTTTTACGAGCGTGCGCGCCGCGCGTATTGCGTGATCGCGACGGGCGAGGAGCGCGGCTACGGTTGCTTCGTGTTCACGAAGGGCGTGCTGCTCGCGCCGGATGCGCCACGCGCATAGTCGCTTTCAACTTCCGCGGATTCATCACGACACAATCATGAGCTTCCAGCTAGACAGTCTCGATCATCTCGTTCTGAACGTGGCCGACGTCGAAGTGAGCGCGGCGTGGTACGCGCGGATGCTCGGCATGCGACGCACCGAGTTCGCCTCACGCACCGGCACGCGCGTGGCGATGACCTACGGCAATCAGAAGATCAACCTGCGTCCCGCATCGGCCGATACCGTCGCCTGGTTCACCTCGCGCGAGGCAGTGCCGGGTACGGCCGACCTGTGCTTCGTGACCACCGCGAGCCCGCACGACGTCAAGGCGCACTGGCTCGCGCAAGGCGTCGCGATCGAGGCGGGGCCGGTGGAGCGCGAAGGCGCGCGCGGCAAGATGACATCGGTCTATTGCCGCGATCCGGACGGCAACCTGATCGAGGTCGCCACGTATCCGCCAGCCTGAGCGGGCTTGGAAATCGCCCCCGTTGCACATATGCTCAGGGGCGAGGCGGGGAACTGCGCTCGCCCATTCGGGTCTGCTGCTTATTCAATTTCCGGAGTCCCCCATGTCGCGTCCCGTCGATTACGGCATTATTTTCATCGCCCGTCTTGCGCTTTCCGTGTTGTTCCTGTGGAGCGGGGTGATGAAACTGCTGGGCTATGCGGGCTTCGTCGGCTACCTGCATTCGAAGGGCGTGCCGTTCGTGCAGATCGCCGCGCCGATCGCGACCGCAGTCGAGGTGCTCGGCGGCCTGCTGCTCGTGGTCGGCTTCAAGGTGCGCCCGCTCGCGCTGATCATGGCGGTGTATACGGTTGCGACGGCGGTGCTCGGCCATGACTTCTGGAATACGACCGACCCGGCCATGCAGCACGACATGGTGATCCATTTCTGGAAGAACATCGGTATCGCCGGCGGTTTCTTGCTGCTGTTCGTCACCGGTGCCGGGCGTCTGAGCATCGACAACGCGCGCGCGCCGCGCGGCGGTCTCGGCGGGCTGTAAGGCGCGCGCAGGCCGCGCGGCCCGCATCCTGCTACTCCACACGGAACCCATCCGTGGCAATCAAGGGAGCAGATCATGATTCAGAACTTCGAGCAGATGATCGGTGGCAAAGTCACGCAACTGTGCGCCAGTCTCGGCGAAGGACCGACGCCGCATCGCGTGATCATCAGCCTCGCCGATTCGGCGAAGACACTGGTGGTGCTGGATGCGTCCGGCTTCATCGGCACGCTGAAGGCCGAGATCGAGGACCCGGAGAAACTGATCGCCGATGCGATCGCCAAGGCGCGCAGCGAAGGTCTGATCGAGCGCGCCGTCGATACCGGCACGATTCAGGAGGGGTCGCTGTAGGCGTCTCTCGTCACCCACACCGCTCACTTGCTCGCGGCGCTTGCGCCGCGTGCGTCCGATGCCGCCGCGTGCGGCTCCGGATGCACGCAACACGCGAGCACGAGGCCCAGCACCAGCAGTCCCACCGAAATAGCCGTCGCCGCCCGCATCCCCTGCACGATCTGCGTCGCGGCGGCGCCGCTCGCCAGCGCACCGAACGCTGCCACGCCCACCGCGCCGCCCGCCTGGCGGGCCGTGTTCAAGACCGCTGATGCCGTGCCCGCGCGCCGCGCTTCGGTCGAGGCGAGCACCGCCGTCGTCATCGCCGGCACCGCGAGTCCCATGCCCGACGGAATCAGCAGGAACGGCAGCAGCAAGCCGATCAGCGGCGTGTCGGCGTCGACGAAATGCAGCAGCGCGTAGCCGAGGCCCGCGGTGATCGCGCCGAGGATCATCGGCACGCGCACCCCGAAGCGGCCGATCACCCAGCCGCTCGCGACGTTCGAAATCAGGAAGCCGCCGGTCAGCGGCAGGAACGCGAGGCCCGCCTGCAACGGCGTGTAGCCGCGCACGCGCTGCAGGTAGAGGCTCAGCACGAACACTAGCCCGTAGTACGTCAGATTCACGCAGATGCCGAACAGCACCGCCGCACTGAACGTGCGCGTGCCGAACAGCGACAGCGGCAGCATCGGGCGCGCGACCCGCGCTTCGACGAACACGAACGCTCCCGCCGCCAGCAGCGCCAGCACGAAGCCGCCGGCGACGAGCGGATGCGCGAGCCCAAGCGGCCGCCATTCGATCACCGCGGCGACGAACGCGGTCAGCGCGACGATCGCAAGACACTGACCGCCGGGATCGATGCCACGCGGCTGCGCGCCCGGCTTGCCGAGAGGGCCGGCCGGCGCGCCGCGCCGCGCGGTTTGCGGGCGCGGGATCCACAGTAGCGTCGCGAGCAGGCCGGCCGCGCAGATCGGCAGATTGACGAGAAAAATGCTGCGCCAGCCGAACGCGGCGATCAGGAGACCGCCGGCCACCGGGCCGGCCGCGATCGAAATCGCACCGGAGGCGGTCCACAGGCCGACCGCGCGGGCCCGCAGCTTCGGCTCGTGGCCGAACGACTGGTTCAGCAGCGCAAGCGAGTTCGGCAGCATCGCGGCCGCGCCGATGCCTTGCACCGCGCGCGCGGCGATCAGCATCGGGCCGTCGAGCGCGAGCCCGCAGGCCAGCGACGCGAGCGCGAACAGCACGATCCCGCACGCGTACATGCGTCGCGCGCCGAAGCGGTCGCCGAGCGCGCCGGCGGACAGCATCAGCACCGCGAACGGGAGCGTGTACGCATCGACGACCCATTGCAGACCGGCGACGTTCGCGTGCAGGTCCGCGCCGATCCGGGGCAGCGCGATGTTGACGATGGTCACATCGAGTTGCGTGACCACGAAGCCGACGCTGACGGTCGCGAGAACGCGGCCGAGGGCGGGGGAGAAGGAGGGTGTGGTTGAGTTCATGGTGACATCGTGAACTCACTACAACGCGCGATGTTTCGGTGCGGCGTGAAGTATGGATGCGCCGGCACGGGCGACATGCACTCAGCGCGGAAAGCAGCGAGCATCCCCCTGTTTCGCAATTTCGGTGCCTGAACGGCCCCAGGCTAGCGCGGGCGACGGCGCCTCCAGTGCCGGAGCCGTCGCACCGCCGCCACTCCGCGGATCAACGCTCCCGCGGCGCGTCCTTGATGAACAACGTGGTCAGCGCGCCGAGCACGCAGATCGTCGCGACATAGAGCGGCGCGGCGAGCGGGTTCGACTTCATCATCAGCGACACGACGATCGGCGTCAGACCGCCGAACACCGCATACGCGACGTTGTACGAGAACGAGATGCCCGAGAAGCGCACCACCGGCGGGAAGCCGCGGACCATCACGAGCGGAATCGCGCCGATCACGCCGACGAAAAGCCCGGCCAGCGCATACAGCGGCACCAGCATCGACGTATCGACGGCCAACTGGCGGAACATCACGTAGTAGGTGAGCGCGAGCGCCAGCCCACCGACGAAAATCGTGCGGCCCGGGCCCACGCGTCCCGCGATCGAGCCCGCCATCACACAGCCGATCGTCAGGCACAGTGTCGCGACGCAGTTCGCGAGCAGCGCGGTGGCCGGCTCGAGGTGGAATTGCTTTTGCAGCAGCGTGGGCGTCATCAGGATCACGACGACGATCGCCGCCGACAGCATCCACGTGAGCAGCATCGAAACGATCACCGCGCGGCCGTGATCGCGCAGCACCGCCTTGAGCGGTACTTCCGCGGCAATCGCCTTGCGCTGCTTGAGCTCGGCGAACACCGGCGTCTCGTGCAGCCAGCGGCGCAGATAAACCGAGAACATGCCGAACACGCCGCCGACGAGGAACGGAATACGCCACGCGTACGCGGAAATATCGGCCGGCGTGAAATGGCGATTGACCGCCGACGCGATCAGCGAGCCGAGCAGAATGCCCGCCGTGAGGCCGGCCGTCAGCGTGCCGCAGGCATAGCCGACGTGCCGCGCGGGCACATGCTCGGACACGAACACCCACGCGCCCGGCACTTCGCCGCCGACCGCCGCGCCCTGCATCACGCGGAACAGAAGCAGCAGCACCGGCGCGAGCACGCCGATGCTCGCATAGGTGGGCATCAGGCCCATCAGCAGCGTCGGCACCGACATCAGCAGCACGCTCAGCGTGAACATGCGCTTGCGGCCGAACAGGTCGCCGAAGTGCGCCATGACGATGCCGCCGAGCGGCCGCGCCAGATAACCGGCCGCGAAGATGCCGAAGGTCTGCACCTGACGCAGCCAGTCCGGCATGGCCGCCGGGAAGAACAGCTGGCCGATCGCCGGGGCGAAGAAGACGAAGATGATGAAGTCGTAGAACTCGAGCGCGCCGCCGAGCGCGGCGAGACCGAGCGTCTTGTAGTCGCTGTGCCCAAGCGGGCGGGGGGTGACAGCCTGCGCTCCACCCAGATTTGTCGCTTGCATTGCTATGTCGTTTGATGAATGGGGAGCCACGCGAGGGATGCGTGGACATGCGGCGGTCGTCGGGCGAGAAGTGTGGCAGGCGCTGGGTAGAGCACGGGACACCGGCGCGCCGCCCGGATAGGGCGGCCGCGCTGACGACAGAGGCCGGCGCGGATTTTACAGGATGAAAAACGGCGCCCCGCCATTGCGCTCCGTGGCATCGACGAACGCGGCGGAAATTCGGAATGCTCCGATGCGAGGGACAGGGGTGAGCCTCCGAGAATCACCTGCGTGTCTTTGTCGAGAGTTCATCCCATGCGCGTTGCCATTCTTCAGCATGATCCGCTCATGCGTCAGTCGATCGAAAATGTTCTGGTGAGAGCCGGCCATTTCTGCAAGGTCTATGCGGACGGCCTCGCGATGTCGCGGTCGCTCGCGCGCTCCACGATGGATCTGCTGGTGCTCGACTGGCAGGATACGCTGCCGGCCGGCACGGACCTGTTGTGCTCGGTGCGCCGGCTAGCGGGCGAGCGCGTGCCGATCATGTTCGTGTCGAACGACGGCTCAGAGGAAAGCATGGTGCGCGCGCTCGCCGGCGGTGCCGACGATTACCTAGCGTTGCCACTGCGGGCCGCCGAGTTTCGCGCGCGGGTCGCAGCGCTGCTGCGGCGCGCGTATCCGGAGCGCTTCAGCGCCGCGACCTGCTTCGAGATCGGCCCCTATCGTTTCGACACGGTTCGCCACGCGGTCACGCTGCATGGCGAGCCGGTGCCGTTGTCGCCCACGCAGTACCGGATCGCCGCGCTGTTCTTTTCCAACCTCGATCGCGTGATGTCGCGCGACCACATCTTCGCGGCGGTGTGGGGCCGCGAGCAGCGCGAATTTACACGGACGATCGACAGTCACGTATCGCGGCTACGTCTGCTGCTCGAGATCGAGCCACATAATGGCTTCCGCTTGCAGACGGTGTACAGGAGCGGCTACCAACTGCGGCGGCTGGGGGTGGGCTGAAATCCGCGCTGCCTCCCGATAGATATCGGCGCGCGCCGCGCGGCTCTATAATCGATCGCAATCGAGCGCCGGTGCAGGCTTTCCGGCCCCATCGGCGCAGCGATCCCCAAACGCGACCCAACGCAACCAAAACGCGACCCAACGCATTCAACCAGGCAGGCATCCACGGAACCCGCATGATGAACACGCTGGCTTATCCGCTCGAACCGAACGAAACAACGCTGTCCGCCATGCTGGCGCATTTCAGGTTGCTCGAGCCGGTGTTCGACGCGATGCCGGACGTCGTGTTCTTCGTGAAGGACGCCGAAGCGCGTTATGCGCTCGTCAACCGCACGCTCGCTTCGCGTTGCGGCTTCAAGGAAAAAGCGGCGCTGCTCGGCAAGACCGCCGAAGACGTGTTCCCGCGCCGCTTCGGGCGGATCTATACCGCACAGGACCAGGCGGTCATCCGCGTCGGCAATCAGATGCTCGATCAGCTCGAATTGCATCTGTATCCGGGGCGCCAGCCGGGCTGGTGCCTGACCTGCAAACAGCCGTTGCGCGATACGACCGGCAGGGTGGTCGGCCTCGCGGGCATCTCGCGCGATCTGAAAGCCGATGAAAGCAGCCATCCGGCCTACAGCCGGCTCGCCGCCGTCGTGCAGTCGATCCAGGAAAACTACGTGCAACCGCTGAACCTGAAGCAGCTTGCGGCGATGGCGGACATGTCGGTCGCGCAACTGGAGCGCTATTTTCACAAGGTGTTTCATCTGACGCCGCGCCAGGTGCTGCTGAAGACGCGGCTCGATGCGGCGACCGCACTGCTGGTATCGCACGACAAGGTCACCGACGTCGCCGCGCGTTGCGGCTACACCGATCACAGCGCGTTCACGCGGCAATTCAAGGCGACCGTCGGCGTCACGCCGACCGAATACCGGATGCTGCTGCACGGTACGCTGCGCAACTGAGCGGCGTCGCACGTGTCATGGCCGGTCGCGCGCATCACTACTACGTGTACGTCGTCGCGCTCGACGACAAGGTGTGGAACGAGGCGCGCTTTCGTCGCGCGAATCCCGACTATCGGTTCGATAAGCCTTGCGTCTACGTGGGCATGACGGGGCTCGACCCGGACTTGCGCTTCGATCGGCACAAAGCCGGGATTCAGGCGAATCGCTATGTGCGCGACTACGGCTTGCGGCTGATGCCCGAACTGTACGAGGTGTTCAACCCGATGCCTTACCGCGGCGCGCAGGATATGGAAGTGGAATTGGCGATCGGGTTGCGCGAGGTGGGGTATGGCGTGTGGCAGGCGTAAGAAGGCTGCATGACAAAGAAAAAGGCCATGGCAACGTCGATCGTTACCACGGCCTCACATCGTGATGACAGTCACGCGTTACTTGACCCCAAGCCCTCGCAGCACCGAATTGCCCTCGGACGTCAGACGGATATGCGGCGTACCCGCCTCGTTCGAAACGGTCTCGACGAGACCCGCTTCGTAAAGCTGCGGAATTTCCGGTTTCGCGGATGCATCGATCGGCGCGTGCAGCAACAGCAGCAGCGTCGCGAGCTCGTGATGGCTCAGCAGACGGCGCAGGATCGTGGGCCGCTTGGCCGGTGTTTCGTTGGTATTCGGTTCGGGCTGGTTCATGGAGCGCACCTCGCGTGTACATGTCCGGGGAGCATGCGGACGAAGTCTTAAACGATTCTTAAGACTCTATTGTCCTGTAACACCGTGACATGAACGTTGCAATGGAGCAGATTGCGGCGCCCGGAACCTCGCCTTTTCGCGCCACCAAGCCTTATGGCGCGCAGGTTTTGCCTGCCGATTCGATCCACAGATTGCTTACATGACGCTTGCCCGCATAGAAACGGTAAGTCGTCGCGCCGTTGTCGCTGCGTACCTTGACGATGTTCGAGTCGCCGAAGTCGAGCATCTGACCTTGCGGGATCGTGGTCGACTTGAATGCGGCGTTGTGATGATTGGCCAGCTGCGTCAGACAGGCGACCACGTCGTCGACGGAACGCTGCGTCGTCGTGTCCGCGACGGGTTCGCCGGAATCCGGGTCTTTCTGGAAATACGCGCAAGCGCTGAGCAATAGCGAAAGGGACAGGACTGCAGCGACCTTCTTCATATCTCTCCTGGCGTTGATTCGGATATTCGGCAAAACAGGCGCCATTATATCGACCCGGCGAACCTGCCCCGTTCGGAGACGCAGTCCGCGTGCCTGGAAAGACGAGATTCGTGTCGACGCGGCGACTTCGCACGAAAGACGCCGCCGTCGAACCTCGGTGTGTGCGCCTTACTTGCGCCGCTGCGCCTGCGCGGCGAGCCGCACCGCCGCATTGGCCGCGCCATAGCCGTCATAGCCGCCGCGCCGCTCGACGATCTCGAGGAAGAAGCGCTGGTCGAGTTGCTCCGTGTAAGCGTGAAAAAACTCGCCGCCGCGCTCGTCGCGGTCGTACAGGATATTGTTCGCGCGCATGGCTTCGAGCAGCGTGTCGGACAGCGCGTAGCGTGCCGCGAGGTCGTCGTAGTAATTGCGTGGAATGCGCAGGATCGGCACACCGTCCGCGACGAACTCGGGGATCGCGCTGAAGATGTCGCCGGTGCTGAACGCAACGTGGTTCAGGCCGGAGCCGTGATACGTGTGCAGCGCCTCGGCGACCGCCGTATGGCGATCCACCGATGCGTTCAATGCGATCCGCACCGAGCCGTCGGCGCTGCGCAGCGCGCGGCTGCGCACGAGGCCGTACGGGTCGGGCACGAGCACACCCGGTTCGGCCAGGAAGCCGAGCGCGGTGCGCAGAAACAGCACCCACGTGTCGAGCGCGTTCGCCGGCACCGACAGACACACGTGGTCGATGCGCTCGAGCGGTCCTACCTCGGTAGGTCCGTTGACGTCGGTGAGCACGAAATCGGCTTCGAATAGCGTGGGCTGATCCGGCGTCTCGTCGACGAAATAGTTGAGGCTGCTGTCGGGGGCCTGCACGGCGGGCAGCACCCGCTCGTTGGGCCCGATCTGGCCGGAGAACGGCGCGTAGCCGAAGCCGGCCGCGCGCTCGAACGCATGGCTCGCGTTATCGACCCGAAACGCCGACGCGCACAGCGACAAACCATGCTGCTGGAAAAACGCGTTGGCGAACGAATCGGGCTCGGCGTTCAGCACGATCGACGCCGCGCCGTGCTGATACAGCGTCACGTCCTTCGAGCGGTGCTCGCCGGCCTGGCGGAAGCGCAGCCTGCCGAGCCAGTCGGCGAGTTGCGCGCGGGTCGTGTGATCGACCGCGAATTCGAGGAACTGATAGCCGACGTGCGCGGGCGCGGCGGGCGAGCGGTACAGGTCGCTCGTGGTCTTCTGCGGCTGCTGTTGTGCTTCGAGCAGCGCGCGGGTTTGCTCTTCGAGGAACAGCAGCGAGCGATGGCCATCGGCCGCCGTGATCGTGGTGGGGGCGGCGCGAAAGCCGTCGTTGAAGATTTCCAGCGAAAGCGGGCCCTTGTAGCCGGCTTTGACGACCTGCGCGGTGAAGTTCGCGAGATCGAAGTCGCCCTGGCCGGGAAAGCAGCGGTAGTGGCGGCTCCACTCGAGCACGTCCATCGCGAGCTTCGGCGCGTCCGCGATCTGCACGAACGCGATGCGCTCGCCCGGAATGTCGGCGATCGCGTCGGGCGTGTCGTTCAGCGACAGCGTATGAAAGCTGTCGAGCACGAGCCCGAGGCTCGGATGGTTCACCGCGTCGACGAGCTTCCACGCGTGGCGGTAGGTTTTCACGTGCTTGCCCCATGCAAGCGCCTCGTACCCGGCGATCACGCCGGCCGCCTCGGCGGCGCGCGCCAGCGCGCCGAGCTGGTCGATCATCAGTGAGTCGTCGCAGATCGTGTCCGGCGACACGTTGCTGCATACGAGGATGCGGTCCGTGCCGAGTTCGTGCATGACGTCGAACTTACGCTTCGCACGGTCGAGATTGCGCTCGAGCCGCTCGGGACTGACGCCGTCGAAATCGCGAAACGGCTGGAACAGCATGATCTTCAGGCCGAGGTCCTCGGCGATGCGGCGCACGTCGGCGGGCGAGCCGTCGAAATACAGCAGGTCGTTCTCGAAGATTTCGACGCCTTCGAAGCCCGCCGCGCGGATCGCGCTCAGCTTCTCGACGAGGGTGCCGCTAATGGACACGGTGGCAATCGAACGTTGCATGAACGACTCCTGCAAAAACGGACAAAACGACGGAAAAATGACGAGACAAACCGCTGCGGTGCGCCTGTGGGCGCGGCTTGCAGGGCTTGTTGCAATGCGCAAAATGAGCCACTTCGTTACGCGCTGCAGCAAGACGCAGACCAGAATACCCCACACTAGCCGGGAGTTTCGACAGTCTATACAAACTAACTAGATGGTACAAATTCGTAGAAACCCCGAATGACGGAAACGGCCGATCGGCGCACACTTCGCTACGCGTCGAAAAGCCGCCGCGAGTGCCGCGGTTCGAGTCGCGCCTTATTTTGCGGGAGTCGTTGTCATGAGCTTTGCCTCCGTACTGGTCCTGAACGGACCGAACCTCAATCTGCTCGGCACGCGCGAGCCGGCCTTCTATGGCTCGGAAACGCTCGACGACGTGGCGAAGCTGTGCCGCGACGCGGGCGAGCGCCTCGGCCTCGCGATCGACTTCTGCCAGTCGAACGCCGAGCATCAACTGATCGACTGGCTGCACGCGGCCCGCACCAAGGTCGACGGCATCGTGATCAATCCGGCCGCGTACACCCACACCTCGGTCGCGATCGCCGACGCGCTGACGGCGATCGAGAAGCCCGTCATCGAGGTGCACATCTCGAACGTGCATCGGCGCGAAGCATTCCGGCATCACTCGTACGTGTCGGCGGTAGCGGACGCGATCATCATCGGCTGCGGCACGCAGGGCTATGTGCTCGCGCTGGAACGGATGGCGACGATTCTTAAGAATAGGGCGGCGAAATGAACACTCAAGTAAATACCCGGACCGACGCGCAGATCGCGGCGTTGGCGAATGCGCAAGCGAGCCTGCGGGCCACGCCCGACTCCTTTCTGGTCGGCCTGATCGGCTCGGGCATCGGCGGCTCGCTGACGCCCGCGATGCACGAGGAAGAGGGCAGCAAGCTCGGTTTGCATTATGTGTATCGGCGGATCGATCTCGATGCGCAGAAGCTCGACACCACCGCGCTGCCGGAATTGCTGACGGCGGCCGAACGGATGGGCTACAACGGCCTGAACATCACCTATCCGTGCAAGCAGGCGGTGATTCCGCTGCTCGACGAATTGTCCGACGATGCCCGCGCGCTCGGCGCCGTCAACACGGTGCTGTTCAAGGACGGCAAGCGGATCGGCCATAACACCGACTGGTCCGGCTTCGCGCGCGCGTTCCAGCGCGGCCTGCCGGACGTATCGCTGGAGCGCGTCGTGCAGCTCGGCGCGGGCGGCGCGGGCGCGGCGGTCGCGCACGCGGCGCTGAATATGGGCGCGCAGTCGCTGACGCTGTTCGACGTCGATGCCGCCCGGGCGCAGTCGCTCGCCGACGAACTGCAGCAGCGCTTCCCTAAAGCCAAGGTCAGCGCCGGCACCTCGCTTGGTGAATCGCTGGCGGCCGCGCAAGGCCTGATTCACGCGACGCCGACCGGCATGGCGAAACTGCCTGGCCTGCCGCTGCCGGTTGAATTGCTGCACCGCGACTTGTGGGTCGCCGACATCGTCTATTTCCCGATCCGCACCGCGCTGTTGCAGGCGGCCGAGGCCCTCGGTTGCCGCACGCTGAGCGGCGGCGGCATGGCGGTCTACCAGGCGGTCGATGCCATGCGCATTTTCACGGGCCTCGAGCCGGACGCCGAGCGCGTCTATACCCACTTTCAATCGCTGTTGCAACGCTAACCGGCCGCGTAAAGACCGGCACACAAGCTGATCGAGGAGACAAGGACCACATGCCGCAATCGTTCCAATCCAGTTCCGCGGGCTCGTCCGCGCAGAGCAAGACGGCGAGCACCGCTCGCCGTTCGAAAGCCCGTTATCAGATTCTCGCGCTGCTCGCAGTCGGCACGATGATCAACTATCTCGACCGCACCGTGCTCGGCATCGCGGCGCCGCAGTTGACGAAGGAGCTCGGCATCAACGCCGCGCTGATGGGCCTGCTGTTTTCGGTGTTCTCGTGGAGCTATGTGGCTGCGCAGATTCCGGGCGGCCTGTTTCTCGACCGCTTCGGCAGCAAGCTCACGTACTTCCTGTCGATGACGTTCTGGTCGCTGTGCACGCTCGCGCAAGGGCTCGTGACCGGCATCGGCGGCCTGTTCGCGTTCCGTCTCGGTCTGGGCGTTTCGGAAGCGCCGTGCTTTCCGACCAATAGCCGCGTGGTCGCGACATGGTTCCCGCAAAGCGAACGCGCGATGGCCACCGGCACCTACACGGTCGGCGAATATATCGGTCTCGCGTTTTTCAGCCCGTTCCTGTTCATGCTGATGGGCGCGTTCGGCTGGCGCTCGCTGTTCCTCGTGGTCGGCGGCGTCGGTATCGCGTTTGGCGTGGTGTGGTGGCTGCTGTATCGCGAGCCGCGCGATCATCCGTCGGCGAATCAGGAAGAGCTCGACTATATCGAGGCGGGCGGCGGTCTTACGCACCGCAACAAGGATGCCGCGGCTGCGGCCGATCCTGCGGCGAAGAAGAGCGGCTTCGAATGGCGCACCATTGGCCGGCTGCTCAAGCATCGTCAGCTGACCGGCATTTGCCTCGGCCAGTTCGCGGGCAATTCGACGCTGGTGTTCTTCCTCACGTGGTTCCCGACGTATCTCGCCACCGAGCGTCATATGGCATGGCTGAAGATCGGCTCCTTCGCGATCATGCCGTTCATCGCGGCGTCGATCGGCGTGATGTTCGGCGGCGTGTTCTCCGACTGGCTGCTGCGCCGTGGCAAGTCGCCGAACATCGCGCGCAAGCTGCCGATCATCGCCGGCCTGCTGCTCGCGTCGACGATCATTCTCGCCAACTATGTCGAAAGCAACGTAGTGGTGATCGCGATCCTGTCGGTGGCGTTCTTCGCGCAGGGCATGGCCGCGCTGGGCTGGACGCTGGTGTCGGATATCGCGCCCGAGGGTCTGCTCGGCGTGACCGGCGGCATCTTCAACTTCGCCGCGAACCTGGCGGGTATCGTGACGCCGCTCGTCGTCGGCCTGATCGTCGCGGCGACCGGTTCGTTCGTGGGCGCGCTGGTGTTCATCGGTGTGATCGCGTTGATCGGCGCGCTGTCGTACATCTTCATCGTCGGCGATATCAAGCGGATCGTGCTGGTGGATTGAGTCTTGCCGCTGAGCTGTTTTTTGATCTGACGGTCGCAGTTCCCTTCGAATCCCCGGTTGTCGTCGCAGTGCGGCGGCAACCGGGGATTTTTGCGTTTGCAGGAGAGATAGAACCACCCAAGTTATACGATGTCTTATTACATTTCAAAAACGCAGTAAGAATTGCTCGGAGAATGTAGAAGTTACATTGCGCGATTCACAGATAATTCACAGAATTATTCAGTATGTGAGACGTAACATTGAGTAATAAACGTCGAAGTCGTAATTTCTCGTTATTACTCTGTTAGACAAGGGTAAACCATCTTGTATGACATCCCACCAATGAAGAGAATGCCTACAACATAAATTTCGGTCGTAATTTGAAACCACTGGAGGGGACATGAAGACGGGATTGTTGGCGATTGCACTGGCATGCATGACATTGGCGGGCTGTGGCGGGGGTGGGATGTCGAGCAGTAATTCCGACGCCGCGGCGGCCAATCCCGCGTCGGCGACGCCGGCCACGCCAGCCTCTTCACCGAGCGTCAACACGACGTTCAACGTCGCGGACTTCGGCGCCAAAGGCGACGGTTCGACCGACGACACAGCGGCAATCCAGAAAGCACTGAATGCCGCGAGCGCCGCGAAGGGGACGGTCGTGTTTCCGCAGGGCACGTTCATGACCGGCGCACTGTTCGTCGGATCGGATACGACCTTGCAGATCGACGCAGGCGTGACGCTGAAGGCCATCCAGGCGCAAACATGGTGGAACATCGAAACCACCATCGCGTCCGGCGCGACGAACGGTTTCTATCCTGATGGCCTTTCGCTGTATCCGCAGGTGCCGACCCGCGTGCAGGGCATCGAGATGAACTGGGCATCCGCGATCATCAACGTGCGCAACGCCAGCAATGTGACGATCACCGGCAAGGGCGTGATCGACGGCAACGGGCAATCGTGGTGGTCGCACTACTACGCCGATGGCACGACGTTCCATTCGACGCTGAACGTCGGCTGGGCGCTCAACTGGGACGAGCAGCGGCCGCGCGGTATCGAAACGTACGAGTCGACCAACGTCACGATCAAGGACGTGACGGTGCAGAACTCGCCGTTCTGGACCATCCACCTGTGCTATTCGGACCAGTTGCATCTCGACGGCGTCAAGGTCTACAACTTCCCGACGCCCACGACCGGCATCATGCCGAGTACCGACGGCATCGACATGGACTCGTCGACGAACATTCTGGTCGAGAACGCAGATATCGTCGCGAACGACGATGGCTTCGTCATCAAGTCGGGCCGTGACGGCGACGGGCTGCGCGTGAACAAGCCGACCGCGAACGTCGTGATCCGCAACTCCACGGTGCGGGCCGGCGCGACGGCGTTTACGATCGGCAGCGAAACGTCGGGCGGCGCGAACAATATCGAGGTGTCGAACATCCAGGTTTCGCCGCTGACCGGGCAGATCAACAGCAACGTCGGCTACAAGACGGGGGGGCCGGCTGTCTACAGTGTGTTCGTGTTCAAATCCGCACCGACGCGGGGCGGCACGATGGAAAACGTCTATATCCACGACATCAACGTCGACGACGCGTACTACTTCATGCAAGGCAACGAGAACTGGCCGGCCGGCGGCACGGTGCCGACCACGTTCGGCACGACGTATGTGGAACCGCCGTACTGGCCGTCGATTCTCGTGATGCCCGCCAACCCGTCGGACGGCTATCCGATCTTCCGCAACTTCAAGTTCGAGAACATCACGATGAAGCACGTCGAGAGCGCGGTATTTAGCGTGGCGGGCTACACGATCGCGGGTGAAGCGGAGAAGGGCCGGTTTACCAACTTCACGTTCAACAACGTGAACATCACGGCGGTCAAATCGTCGGGCACCTCGGTGGGCGCCGGCTCGATCGCCAACGCGGGCAACTGGACCTTCACCAACAGCACGATCAAGAACGCCGCGGGAGCGGACCTCGTACCGACGTTGCCGGCCACGTCGACTGCCGTGACCGGTTTGCCGGGGCAATAAGTCGCTGAACGCGCTGCGTTTTTCGAAGCGATAAAAAACGGGATGTGGTTTTCACCACATCCCGTTTTCATTTCAGCGGATCGCTACGCAACCGGCCTCAAACGTCCTTCTTCACGAATCGCAGGATCGCATCGACGATCATCGCCCGATGGCGCGCCCGCAGCCGCGGATGCGACGGATCGCGCCCGAACGCAGTGCCGAACGTATGCCGGTTGCCGACGCGATGAAAGCACAGCGAACTGATCATCAGATGCAGATCGATCGGATCGATGTCGCTGCGGAACTGGCCGGCCGCGATGCCGCGCGCGAGGAGATCCTCGATCGTATGAATCACGGTGACATTGCGGCCTTTGAACGTCTTGACCTGCTCGACGTACTTGGCGCCGTGAATGTTCTCGATCGTCACGAGACGCACGAAGTCGCGCTGCCGGTCGTGGTAGTCGAACGTGAATTCGACCAGCGCGCGCATGCCTTCGACCGGGTCGAGTTCGCTGATGTGCAGATCCTGTTCGAGCGCCCGAATGTCTCCATACACTTTCTCGAGCACCGCCTGGTACAACCCTTCCTTGCTGCCGAAGTAGTAGTACAGCATGCGCTTGGTGGTGTTCGTGCGTTCCGCGATCGCGTCGACGCGTGCGCCGGTCAGCCCCATCGCCGAGAACTCCTGGGTCGCGACGTCGAGGATGTTGCGCTTCGTCTGCTCGGGATCGTATTTGCGAGGGGTGTCCGTACGGCGCGCGTTGGTATGCCGCGCGGCGGCGTGCGGTGCGCTGGACACGATGCCGTTGGTATCAGGCTCGGCGGCCTTGCTTCCCTTTTTCATTGTGGTTTCGAGCGGCAGTGACGGCGCATTCTAGCATGGTGAAATGGGCCTCTGGCGTGGGTCTGCGGCATCGGCGCAGGACTCTCGAGGGGCTTGCGTAGTGCTTACGCGACCGGGCGCGCGGGCCGGCGGCGCGAGGCGAGCGCGTCGCGTGTTTGCATCGCGGTGTAGGTGAGCTGCGCGGCCGCGAGACCGAGCGCGCCGAACGTGCGTGTCAGTCCGAAGCTCGCGAACGCGTCGGGCACCGGCCGTTCACCGGAGATCGCCGCGGCCAGCAGTTCGCCCGACACCGTCGTGGGCGCCATACCGTGTCCGCCGAAACCGACTGCGTACCAGACGCCGTCCGCGCTACGACCGATCTGCGGCATCTTGTGCCGCGCATAGCTCATCAGGCCGCCCCATGCGTGCTCGATGCGCACGTCGCGCAACTGCGGATAGACCTTCAGCAGATCCTGTCGCAACAGACGCGCGATCGCCTCGGGCTCGCGGTCGCGCACCGAGATGCGGCCGCCCCACAAGATGCGCGTATCGGGCAGTGGGCGGTAGTAGTCGAATGCGAAGCGGGTGTCGTAGATCGCGGCGCGCGTGGCGATTGCATCGTGCAAGCGTTCGCCGAGCGGCTCGGTCGCCATCACATAGGTGGCGATCGGCAGCACCGCACGCTCGACGCGCGCATACACGTTGCGCGCATAGCCGCCGCCCGCCATTACGACGTGGCGCGCGTCGAGCGCACCCTGCGCAGTCTCGACGACGAAGCCCGCGCCGTCGCGCCGCAAACTCACGACCGACGAGCGTTCGTGAATCGTCACGCCCGCTTGCGCGGCCGCCGCGGCGACGCCGACCACGTATTTGAGCGGATGGAAATGGAACGCGTTGCGCTCGAGCAGGCCGCCGTGATAGCGGTTTGTCTTCAATTGCGCGGCGAGTGTCTCCGCCGCGATCGGTTCCCAGTCGACGCCGAACGAATCGCGCATCAGACGCCGTTGCGCTTCGAGGCGCGCGGGTTCGTCGAACCAGTTCGCGAGGATCACGCCGGCGTCGGTCGCATCGCAATCGATCCGGTAGCGCGCAATGCGCTTGCGCATCAGCTCGACGGCGTCGGTGGTCAGCGCATAGAGTTCGCGTGCGCGAGTCGGGCCGAGCGTCTTCAGCAGGTCGGCGCAATCGAGGCTGTAGCCGCCGAAAACGAAGCCGCCGTTGCGGCCGGATGCGCCGAAGCCGACCTGCTGCGCTTCGAGCACGACGACGTCTTCGACGCCGCGCTCGGCGAGTCCCAACGCGGTGGACAGTCCCGCGAGCCCGCCGCCGATGATGCAGACGTGCGCGCTGCGTCGGCCGGTCAGCGGCGCGTAGGCGGAGGAGCGGGTGACGGTGGCTTCGTAGAAACTTTGCATGGGGCGTGGGTCTTTGAGTAGACCCTAGGTTAGCGGCAATCGTGTGCCGTCGTCCAGCCCGGGTGAGTCCGCACGTCGCCAGGCGCCCCGCTGCGTTTCAGTGTGTGTTATCGACCCCAGCGCAACACGAGCGGATCGAGCCGGCGTGCGATCTTCAACAGCCCTTCGCGCGTCGCCGGATGCATCTGCGGCAGCGGATGACGCACCGCGTCCGAGCGGATCACGCCCCCTTCCTTCATCAGCGCCTTGCACGATGCGAGGCCGCCCTGGCGATTCTCGTAGTTGATCAGCGGCAGCCACTGCTGATAGTGCGCGGCGGCGGCCTCGGTATCACCGGCCGCGTAAGCATCGATGATGAGGCGGATGCCATCGGCATAACCGCCGCCCGTCATCGAGCCGGTCGCGCCCGCATCGAGATCGGCCATCAGCGTGATCGCTTCCTCGCCGTCCCATGGACCGACGATCGCCTCGCCGCCGAGCTCGATCAGTTCGCGCAGCTTGTTGGCGGCCTGCGGCGTTTCGATCTTGAAGTACGACACGTTGTCGATCTCGCGTGCCATGCGGGCGAGGAACGGCGCGGACAACGGCGTGCCGCTGACCGGCGCGTCCTGGATCATGATCGGAATCTGGATTGCATCGGACACCGTACGATAAAACTCGTGGATGCCACGCTCGCCGATGCGGATCGTCGCGCCGTGATACGGCGGCATGACCATCACCATCGCGGCGCCCGCGGCCTGCGCGGCGCGGCTGCGCTCCGCGCACTGGTACGAGCTGAAGTGCGTGGTCGTGACGATCACCGGCACGCGGCCCGCGACGTGTTCGAGCGCGAGATGCATCAGGGTGTTGCGCTCGTCGTCGGATAGCGCGAACTGCTCGGAGAAGTTCGCGAGAATGCACAGACCGTTCGAGCCCGCGTCGATCATGAAATCGAGGCAGCGCTTCTGGCCTTCGAGATCGAGGCGGCCGGCGTCGTCGAAAATCGTCGGCACGACGGGGAAGACGCCGCGCAGGGCGTTGGCGGGTGACGGGTGGCTCATGGCGATGGGGTCCGTGCTGGGATGGAAGGATTGCGCTTGAGCTCACGGATGAGCGGCGCAACTCGATGAATGTCTCCTGCCACGACTATACGGCGTGAGGCCCCGCAGGTATATTGAATTGTTTCCATATCGTGATCGCTTTTGCGACTCACCCGACCCGATGAAAGACACGCTCAACGTCCTGCTGTCGAAGCTGCGCATGAAGCAGTTGCATCTGCTGATCGCGCTCGACGATCACAAGTCGCTGCACAAGGCCGCCGGCGTGATGTCGATGACGCAATCGGCGGCGAGCAAGGCATTGCAGGAGCTCGAATCGATGCTCGATGCGCCGCTTTTCGAGCGCTCGAAAAGCGGCATGATCCCGAACCAGCTCGGCCATTGCGTGATCCGTTATGCGCGCGTCGTGACGACGGACCTGACCGCGCTTTGCCAGGACGTCGCCGAAATCCGTTCGGGGCGCGGCGGCCGGCTCGCGGTCGGCGCGATCATGGGCGCGATTCCCGACTGCGTGGTGCCCGCGCTGAATCAGTTGCATGCGGCGCAGCCGGGTCTGTCGATCGAAGTGGTCGAGGATACGAGCGCGCGGATGCTCGCGCAGCTCGACGATGGCCGGCTCGATCTGGTGGTGGGCCGCGCGGCGGTCGCGGCCGATCCGTCGAAGTATCAATACCGTCCGCTCGGCGACGAGCCGTTGGTCGTGGTGGTCGGTTACCGGCATGCGCCGTTGCCGCGCCGCGAGATGACCTTGCGCGATCTGTCCGGACATCGCTGGGTCATGTATCCGTCACACATGCCGCTGCACGCGCTGCTCGAACGCGAGATGGATCTTGCCGGCCTCGACATGCCCGACAATCCGATTTCGACAGCTTCCACGTTCGTGACGGTTGCACTGCTGCAAAGCAGCGACGAACTCGTTTCGCTGCTGCCGAGCGCGATCGCGGGGCCCTACGTACGGCACAAGATGTTGCGTATGGTGCCGGTCAGGCTCAAATCGCCATCGCAGACCTTCGGCATCGTGACGCGCAAGGGCGGTGTGCTGTCGCCGCCGGCTGAAAAGTTTATCGCGCTGTTGCGCGGGCAAACCCAGCAAGGGCAGACGCAGACGCGATCTTCGCCGCGACAGGTAAAAGCACCGGAAAAAAGCGCCTGATTTTCGGCAACGCCCGCCACAAACGGCAAAAACCGCCCGAAGCGGCGGTTTTGCAGGCATTGAAAAGACGTTCAATATCTCACGCGAGTTCGCGTTTTGTCATCCGCCGCCGGCGGGTGTTGTAGCCGCGACACTGTCGTATCGATCTGGACCGATGACGCTCTCCCGTTCCGAGCTACACTAATTTGATGAACTGAGCCAGGCTCCACACCCTGGCCATCGCTCGGGGAGAGCAGCCATGAATCGGCCACCGCTTCGGTTTCCGCTTCGCACGACCAGCACCGTACCGGTCCGGAGTTGGCGTTGGCTCAAATGGGGGCTGGCCGCGTTTTTGCTGATCGCCGTGGCGCTGCTCGCGCGCCTCGTGCAGATCGAGATCGAGACTTCGCGGCTGCAGGCGCGCTATCTTTCCGAGCTGACCCGCGACGTCGGTTTTTCCGTCGCCGACGGTCCCAGCCATTCCATCCGCTTCCCGCAAGCCGACAAGGGGCCGTACGACGCGCGGCTCGGCTACGCGCTGTTGCCTGCCATCCAGCAGCGTCTGTTGCAACAGGGCTTCGAAATCAGCTCGCAGGCGCGCGATTCGGAACGCATGCTGTCGCTCGCCGATAACGGCCTGTTCCTGCCTTACGACGAAAAGGACACGGCGGGGCTGCAACTGTTCGATGGCACCGGCACGCCGCTCTACAGCGCGCAGTTTCCAGGCCGCGTGTACGACAGCTTCGACGCGATTCCGCCGCTCATCGTGAATTCGCTGCTGTTCATCGAAGACCGCTATCTGCTCGATCCGAATCAGCCGAACCGCAATCCGGCGATCGACTGGGGGCGCTTCAGCCGCGCGCTCGTCGATCAGGGGGCGCGCGTTTTCAATCGTCATCAGCAGACGCCGGGCGGCAGCACGCTCGCGACGCAGATCGAGAAATTCCGTCACTCGGCGGGCGGCCGTACCGCGACGCCGCCGGAAAAACTTCGGCAAATCGCGTCCGCGTCGGTGCGCGCGTATCTGAATGGACCGCAGACGCTGCCCGCGCGCGAACAGATCGTGGTCCATTATCTGAACTCGGTGCCGCTCGCCGCGCAGCCGGGCGTGGGCGAAATCAACGGTATCGGCGATGGTCTCGCCGCCTGGTATGGGCGCGATTTCCGCGAAACGAACCGCCTGCTGAAGGCAGCGTCGACCGACGAGAATCTTGCCGAGCAGGGCGTCGCGTTTCGCGAAGTGTTGTCGCTGATGATCGCGCAGCGCGCGCCGTCGTTTTTCCTGCAGCGCGGCTTTCCCGAGCTCGAACGGCTGACCGACAGCTATACGCGGCTGCTCTCGAGCGGTGGCGTGATCTCGCCGCAGTTGCGCGACGCGGCGCTTGCCGCGCACGTCGAACTGCATCGTGCGCCGCGCAGCACACCGGACCTCGGTTCATTCGTGTCGCGCAAGGCCGTCACGTCGATGCGCTCGCATCTGCTGACCGCACTCGGCGTGCGCAGCTTCTATGAGCTGGACCGCCTCGACGTGCAGGCGACCGGCACGCTGAACAACGACGTGCAACAGGCGGTGGCCGAGCGGCTCGCCGCCGCCGCGACCAAGGACGGCGCGAAGGCCGCGGGACTCGTCGGTTTCGAAATGCTGCGCGGCTCGGACGATCCATCGCATATCGCCTACAGCTTCACGCTGTTCGAGCGCCACGGCGACGCGAACCTCGTGCGCGTGCAGACCGATAGCGTGAACCAGCCGTTCGACATCAATTCGGGCGCGCGCCTGAATCTCGGCTCGACCGCGAAGCTGCGCACCGTCGTTACCTATCTGCAGATCGTCACCGACCTGCATACCCGCTACGCAGACTTGAGCAACACCGAGCTGAAGGCGATCACGCCCGATCCGAACGACCAGCTGACGCGCTGGGCGATCGATTATCTGCTGCACACGCGCGATCATTCGCTGCAGCCGATGCTCGATGCCGCCATCGAGCGCAAATACTCGGCGAGCCCGGGAGAGACCTTCTTTACGGGCGGCGGCGCGCAGACCTTCACGAACTTCGAAGCCGACGACAACAGCCGCATCCTGACCGTGCATCGCGCGTTCCAGCATTCGGTGAACCTGGTGTTCGTGCGGCTGATGCGCGACATCGTGCACTATGAAATGGTGCAGACCACCGGGCCGTCGTCGCAATGGCTCGGCGATCCGGCGACCCGCAAGATGTACCTGACGCGTTTCGCCGATCAGGAAAGCCGCGTGTACATGAAGCGTTTCTACACGAAGTACCACGGCAAGACAGCCGATCAGCAGATCACGCTGTTGCTGCTCGGCGTGCGCAAGACCCCGCCGAAAGTGGCGACCGCGCTGCGCAGCGTCGCGCCGGACGAATCGAACGCGTGGTTCAACAAGATGATGTACGCGGCGCTGAAGAACACGCCGGCCAATACGATGCTTGACGACGAGGACCTCGCGAATCTGTACGACAAGTACGGCATCAGCCGCTTCAACCTGAACGATCGTGGCTACATCTCGAGCGTGCATCCGCTCGAACTGTGGACGCTGAACTATCTGCGCTCGCATCCCGACGCGACGCTCGAACAGATCGAAACAGCAAGTCAGGACGTGCGCCTGTCCACCTACTCGTGGCTCTTCAAGACGCGCTATCACGTGACTCAGGATCACCGCATCAAACGCATGGTCGAACTGCGCGCGTACGACGCGATCGGCAAATCGTGGCAGGCGCTCGGCTATCCGTTTGCGTCGCTTACGCCGTCGTATGCGGCGGCGATCGGCGCGTCGGGTGATCGTCCGGCAGCGCTCGCTCAACTGATCGGCGTGATCGCGAACGACGGCAACAAGGTGCCGACCGAAACCCTCACGCAGATCGACTTCGCGAAAGATACACCGTACGAAACGCATTTCAAGCGTGCGGTGGTCGCGCCGCAGCAGCAGGTGTCGCCGGAAATCGCCGCTGAGGTGAAGATGCTGTTGCGCGACGTCGTGACGGGTGGCACCGCACGGCGCCTCGCGCAAGGCATGACGTTCCCGAACGGCGAAACGCTGACCGTCTACGGCAAGACCGGCACCGGCGATCAGCGCTTGAACGTGTACGCGAAAGGCGCGCGGCTCATCGAGTCACGCAAGGTGAATCGCAGCGCGACCTTTGTGTTCGCGCTCGGCGACCGCTTCTACGGCACGCTGACCGCGTTCGTGCATGAACCGTACGCCGCGCGTTACGACTTCACGAGCGCGCTGGCGGTGCAATTGCTGAAGTCGATGGCGCCGGCGTTGCAGCCGCTGCTCGACAAGCCGGTCGAGAAAACCGTGGAAGCGCCGGAGCAATCGACGTCCGCGGCGACGAAGGTCGCCGCGAAGTGAATCGATTGATTTGAAGGCTCGCCAACAGCACGCTCACCGTTCGTCATAACCCGCCTCCGCCGGCTTCAGGAACAGCTCGTGAACCGGCGCGAAGTGCGCATACAGCGGCAGAATCGCCCCGCCCATCGCGCGGGCGTCGGCGCCGATCGCGCCTTCGAGCAGTTGCGGTCGCACCATGCCTTCCCATTCGAAACGATCGAGCACGCGCTCGGTGCGACGAATGATCTCGCGCAGCAACATCCGGTCCAACTCGCCATCGATCACCACGGCTTCGAGATCGAGCAACGCGGCCGCATTCGTCAGTGCGTTCGCGATCGCTGGGCACGCGCTGTCGAGCCATTGCTCGGTATGCCGCCACAACTCGGGCGACAGCGCGCGATGATCGTGCGCCGCGGCGGCCGGCGCGCCGGCGTCGCTGAACAGCTTTTCCAGCACGAAGCCCGATGCCGCGTGCAACAACTGCCGCGCGGGTTTGCGCGCGCTGCCTTCGCGCAGCGGGATCGAACCGACTGCGCCCGCGTTGTCGTGCGGACCCCCATGCAGACGGCCGTCGATCACGAGACCGCCGCCGATGAAGGTGCCGACGAACAGATACAGGAAGTTGTGGATGCCGCGGCCCTGGCCCATCACGAGCTCGGCCGCGCACGCGGCCGTGGTGTCCTTCGCGAACTCGACGGGCAGGCCGGTCATCGTCGCGATGCGCGCGCGCAGATCGATGTCGTTCCATGCGTCGAGCGCGTCGGGCGGCGCGCCGAGAAAATCGCGCCAGCCGCCGAGCCATAGCGGCGCCGCGACACCCACGCCGACCACTTTGCCTGCCTTCGCGCCGAGCGTCTGGTTCACGCGCGCGAGCTTGCTTTCGAGCGCGGGGAACAGCGTGTGCGGATCGGGATACGCGTAGTCGAACACGTCGCGGCACACGATACGCCCGGCGAAATCCATCGCGAGCACATCGAGACTGCGGCGGCCGACCTTGATGCCGATCGTATACGCGCCGTCCGCGCACAACGCGATCGGCACCGACGGTTGGCCGATCCGGCCGCGCACGCGCGCCTGCTTTTCGAGCAGGCCGTCGGCGATGAGCCGGTCGACGATCATCGACACGGTCTGCATCGACAGACGCGTGAGACGGCCGACCTCGGCCTTCGGCAGCGGGCCGTGCAGGCGGATCGTTTGCAGCACGATGCGCTCGTTGAATTGCCGCATGCCGACCTGATTCGAGCCGACCGTGCGCTTGATGGGCGAGCGAGGGCTGGTGCTGGAGGTGTCCATCGTTGTTTATCGGCCTCGTGACTCAGCTGATTGAGCGGCGTGTCATGCGATCGCTTTCACGTCGGCTTCCTTCGCGCCGGTCATGATCGCGACGGCTTCCGACATGTGCACGTCCTTCGTATTGACGAGCGCCGCGCGCCGGCCGAGCCGCTGAATATGGATGCGGTCAGCGATCTCGAACACGTGGGGCATATTGTGGCTGATCAGAATGACCGGCAGGCCGCGATCACGCACGCGCCGGATCAACTCGAGCACCATATTGCCTTCCTTCACGCCGAGCGCGGCGGTCGGTTCGTCCAGAATCACCACGTGGCGCGCGAATGCCGCGCTGCGTGCCACGGCGACGCCCTGACGCTGGCCGCCGGAGAGCGTCTCGACCGCCTGGCGCATCGAGCGGATGCCGATCTGCAGATCCTTCATATGCGCGGTCGCTTCTTCCAGCATGCGGCGCTTGTCGATCATCTTGAACAGCGAGCCACGCCAGCCGGGCTTCAGCAATTCGCGGGCAAGGAACAGATTTTCGGCGATGCTCATCGCTGGCGCGACCGCGAGTTCCTGGTACACGGTCTCGATGCCTTGGGCGCGCGCATCGAGCGGACTGCGGAACTTGACGGGCTTGCCGTCGAGCAGAATCTCGCCTTCGTCGGGCACGGTCGCGCCGGAGAGCGCCTTGATCAGCGACGATTTGCCCGCGCCGTTGTCGCCGATCACCGCGAGGATTTCGCCGGGCAGCACTTCGAAATCGCAACCGTCCAGTGCGGTCACGTTGCCATAACGTTTGATGAGTCCGCGCGCCTGCAGCACCGGCATGGCGGTAGAAGCGGAAGTGGAGGGGGAAATCGTCGTCGACATGACAGGGCTCCTGTGCGGGCTCAACGGCCGCGGTGCGAGAGTTTATCGGCGGCGACCGCGAGAATCACGAGCATGCCGGTGATCAATACCTGGTAGACCGAAGAAACGCCGATCAGCGTCAGACCGTTGCGGAATACGCCGACGATCAGCGCGCCAAGCAAGGTGCCGACGATCGACCCGCGTCCGCCAAACAGACTCGTGCCGCCGAGCACGACCGCGGTGATGCTGTCGAGGTTCTCGGTCTGCCCCGCTTGCGGATCGCCAACGCCGGTGCGGGCCACCGACAGCAGCGCGGCGATGCCATAGATCGCGCCAGCGAGCGTGTACACGGTCAGCAGAATCTTCTGCGACGAGAGGCCCATCAGCCGCGCGGCTTCGGCGTTGTTGCCGAGTGCGTACAGATGGCGGCCGGGAACCGTGTCGCGCAGCACGAACCACGTGCCCAGATACATCAGCAGCGTCAGCACGGTGCCGTAGGTGACTTCAGCAGGTCCGACGCTGAACGTGCTGCCGAAGAACATGATCGCGTCGGGCAGGTTCGACACGCTTTCCGCGTTCGAGTAGATCTGCGTGAGTGCAAATGCGATGTTCAACGTGCCGAGCGTGACGATGAATGCGGGTAGCTTGATACGCGTGATCAGCAGACCGTTCAGCAAGCCGAACAAGGTGCTCGCGCCGATGCCGCACAGAATCGCGAGACCCGGAGGCACGCCGAGCACCACCGCGAACTTGGTCATGATGATCGAGCCGAAGGCCATCACCATGCCGCAAGACAGATCGATGCCACCGGTCAGCACGATCAGTGTCTGGCCGATTGCAATGACCGCGACGACCATCGTCTGTTGCAGGATCAGCGACAGATTCTGGAACGATAGAAAGCGGTTGCTCTGCGAGATAAAGAATCCGCAGGCCAGCACCAGCGCGATCAGTGGTCCGATTTCGGAAAGCGACGGCAGGTGCTCGGTGAAAGACGTGCGCGGGCGGCCGGCGGGCGCGGAGGGAGTCGACATGATGGCAGTCCTCGGTACATGAGCGTGACGGGAAGGTCACGCGGCAAATCAGATGGCGGCCCGCTACGACGCGCAACGGGCCGCTGTTCGATGCGCGTTACTTGTTGCCCCAGCAGTTGTCGAGGCCGAACTTCGTGTCCTTGCTATCGATGCCGGACATCGGCTTGTCGGTGATCAGCGTGACGCCGGTGTCCTGATAGCCGGAGACCTTCTTGCCGGTCTTCGCGTATTCGACGCCGGCGTTGACGCCGAGTGCGGCCATCTTCAGCGGATACTGCTGCGAGGTCGCCGCGATCGCGCCGGCCTTCACGTTGCGCACGCCTTCGCAACCGCCGTCGATCGACACGATCATCACGGCCTTGTCCTTGCCCGCAGCCTTCAGCGCGCGATACGCGCCAGCGGCGGCCGGCTCGTTGATCGTGTAGACGACGTTGATATCGGGTGCTTTCTGCAGGCAGTTTTCCATCGCCGTCTGGCCCTTCGCCTGATCGCCGCGCGTGTCCTGGCTGCAGACGATCGACGCATCGCCTTCCTTCACGCCGAAGCCTTCGAGGAAGCCGTTGTGACGCAGCACGCCGACCGACACGCCCGGCGCGAGATCGAGCGTGGCGATCTTGGCGGGCTTGCCGTTCAACGCGGCCTTCGCGTATTTGCCGATCAGCACGCCGGCCTTGAAGTTGTCGGTGGCGAAGAGGGCGTCGGTCGCGTCCTGCGGATCGGTCGGCGTATCGAGCGCGACGACCATCACGCCGGCCGCGCGCGCCTTCTTGATGCTCGGCACGATCGCCTTGGTGTCGCTCGGCGTGATCAGGATCGCTTTCGCGCCGGCCGTCATCATGTTTTCGATCGCGGTGACCTGGCTCGCGTTGTCGCCGTCGAACTTGCCGGCGGCCGTGATCAGTTTCGCGCCGTCTTTCGACGCGGCCGCATCGGCGCCCTGGCGCATCTTGACGAAGAACGGGTTCGTATCGGTCTTCGTGATCAGGCCGATGACGGGCTGGTCGGCGGCCTGACTGGCGCTCGCGCACCACACCGCCGCGGCCGCGGCGCACATCGACACGATTGTCCTGGCGACAGGACGCCTGCGGGAAGTCAGATTCATGAGACGCTCCTCCGGTTATTGGCAACGACGTTGGGGACTGCAGATGGGTTGAAAGTGCAAAGCTGCGGGCTCGGCGTTTGGCGATGACGCTTCGATGCGATGTCGCCAGAAGAAAAGCGCCTAAATCACTTTGGTTGATTTAGTACAGCAGGCGCGGGGCTGCGCGTCAAGGAAATGTGAAGGCGGGTCAAGTGCCGACCGACACCGCACGTCCGGGCTGGAACGCTTATGCGGTGGGGCTTTGATGCCATGTTGCGATGCAAATCAGTCTGTCCAGGCTTCGGGAAAGTCCTGGATCGATTGAAAGTAATTTGAATGGTTGGTGGTGATTTGCAAGCAGCAATTTGCTGCTTGCACCGCACTTTTCGCTAAGCGCTGAATGCTGATTGATGAGAACTCGGTGCGCAGTGACCGGCGCGGCGGAACAGCGCTTGCTCACATCGATATTTCGAAAAGATAGATAGGGTTGCGATCAGGCGGTCGCGTACCTGCTAGCGGAAACAGTGATGCGCAGGCAAAAAAAGCCCGCCATGAATCAGCGGGGTGAAAGAGAGGGGACTGTCAATTCCGTGCCTGAGCAACCGCGTTAGCGGTAGTCACTTGTATCAACGACCTTGGTGATTTTCCAGACGCCGTTAATTTTGCGAAGGAACACGACGTTAGTCTTTCTGGTGGAAGCAAGCCCGAAGGTGACCGCAACCAGCGCCACGTCATCAAGCATCATTGCTGGCCGGACGAGCATATGATCTGTCCAGTCTTTTTCATCGAAGTCCTGAACGTTGGTGAAGTACTCCGCACCCTCTGCGAACCTGTTTGCCTTGTAGTCGCTTCGCAGGACATCAACGGTTGATGGTGCGACGTAACGGGAAATAGATTTGTCCATCAGCGGATAGACATCGTCGTCGGCCAGGTGTTTGATGAACCAGGTATAAAAGGCTCTGGTCACTGACTCTGGCGTGCTTAGCGGAGCCGCAGCCATCGCCGCCAGATTGAAGGCGAAGATAGAGAACATTGCCAACACAGCGAAGTATTTTTTCATTGGTCTCTCTCAGTCGTGACGATACATTTTGTAGCGCGGTGCTGCGGTGCGATAGTCTGGGCCGGGATAGAAGCCGCGCGGCTGCTTGAAGTCGGAAATCCATATGTCGCCGTCAAACATCGTCATGTGGCCATGCGGGTGACGCGGTATTGCCTCGATCACGATCACGTCACCACGTTCCGGAGTGCTGCCAGTCACATCACGAAACCCGGCGCGGACTAGTGATGAACCATAGTCTTGCGCAGACGCGGTCCGGTCCAGTCTGATACCGCCGCGTTCGATCGCTTCCCGGACATACTTCGCGCAGTCTCCATGACTGTTTGCTCTCGCGTGCCATTGAAGATAGTTAACGGCTGAGACTTTGTCCCACGGCATAGAATGACCCTCCATGATTGAAGGCATAAATGCTAATGGCGGATCATCTATCTCGTTTAGAGTCCTAACAAAGGTTGACACTTATCTAACAAAATCGATCGCGCGCGGAGCGTGGCACAACTCGCGCTCCAGCCGTTCGTTTCGGCACGTGCGCGCGCTCGTTACGGCCACATCAACGCGAACGCGGCGCCGCCGTCGACGCCCGCACCACCAGTTTCGGCGCGGAAGAAATCCGCATCGGCACTTGCGGCGGCGCGTCCTGCGCACTGCGTCCCGCCTGCCCGTACGACGTCTCGATCAACTCGCGCAGCAGTTCCACCGCAAGCCCCGCGACCTCAACTGTCGGCACGGCCACCGTCGTCAGCGCGGGGCGCGATTCGCGCGCGAGCTGGATGTCGGTGATGCCGATCACGGACAGATCGTTGGGCACGTGCAAGCCGAGGTCCGCGGCCGCGTGCATCGCGCCGAGCGCCGGCAGATCGTTGGTCACGAAGATCGCGGTCAATTGCGGATCGGCTTCGAGCAGCGCGCGCGTCGCGAGGTAGCCGCCGTGGATCGTGTCGAGCGCATGCCGCACGCGATTCTTCGTCACGCCGGCCGCGCGCAACGCGTCGACGAAACCTTCGTAGCGCGCCGCGTGAATGCCCGACGCCTTGCTGCCGACGATCGCCCCCATGCGCCGGTGCCCGAGTTCGAGCAGATGCTGGCCGGCCAGCTGGCCGGCCAGCCGGAAATCGACCGCGACACAGGGCAGCCCCGGCGGCTCGCTGGGCCGCTCCCACATGCACAGCACGACCGGCGTGCCGCGCGCTTCGGTCTTGTGCAGATCGGCGAAATCGAGGTTCGCGTTCGTCACGAGCACCCCTTCGGACAAGGTGCCGGCGATCTGGTCGAGGTACGCGCGGCCGGTCAGCGGATCTTCGTTGGTATTGCAGATGATCACGAATTGACCGCTCGTGCGCGCCGCGCGTTCGACCGCGAGCGCGAACTCCGGATAGAACGGATTCGCGATGCTCGACACCATCAGCGCGAGCGTCGGCGCGCGGCCCTCGGCCAACGCGCGCGCGGCGAGATGCGGACGGTAGCCGAGCGCCGCGACCGCGTCGAGCACGCGTTGCCGGGTGGTTTCGCCGACCCGGCCGCGATTGCGCAGCACGTTGGACACCGTGGCCGGCGTAACGCCAGCATGACGCGCGACTTCGCTGAGTGTGGGCATGATCTGGTCAATATTTGGGATGGCTGTCCGACATTTGCGTCGCGGCGCGAGGCGCGGCAACATCTGTCGTCAAACCAGCGTACAAAACGATATCGGAGACAGACCCAACGATCGCCTTGCGATCGATTTTTTGGTCTTGCTGATTAAGCGCTTAATCTCCGACTTCGCGCCGATTAAATCACGGAGTCGATGCAATGGCGAGCATTTCGTTACGAGGCGTGCAGAAGGCGTATGGCGACGGTGCGCCAGTGATTCGCAACGTCGATCTGGAGATTGGCGAAAACGAGTTCTGCGTGTTTCTCGGCCCGTCGGGCTGCGGCAAGTCCACGCTGCTGCGCATGATCGCCGGTCTCGAAGACGTGACCGACGGCGACCTGTCGATCGGCGGGCAGATCGTCAACGACGTCCCTGCCGCGCAACGCGGCGTCGCGATGGTGTTCCAGAGCTATGCGCTGTTTCCGCACATGAGCGTGTTCGAGAACATGGCGTTCGGCCTGAAACTCGCGAAGACCCCCAAGGACGAAATCGACCGCAAGGTGCGGGAAGCCGCGCGCATCCTTCAACTCGAGGCGCTGCTCGAACGCAAACCGAAGGCGCTGTCGGGCGGGCAGCGGCAGCGCGTCGCGATTGGCCGCGCGATCGTGCGCGAGCCTGGCGTGTTTCTGTTCGACGAACCGTTGTCCAATCTCGATGCGACGTTGCGCGGACAAACGCGCGTGGAAATCGCGCGCCTGCACAAGCAGTTTGCGAAGGCGAGCGTGGTTTACGTGACGCACGATCAGATCGAAGCGATGACGCTCGCCGACAAGATCGTGCTGCTGCATACGGGCAAGGACACCGAGCGCTACGGCAGCATCGCGCAGATAGGCGCGCCGCTCGAGCTGTATCACCGCCCGAAGAGCCGCTTCGTGGCCGGCTTTATCGGCTCGCCGCGAATGAATTTCCTGCCGGGCAAGGTGGCTTCACTCGATGCCCAAGGCGTGCTCGTCACGCTCGATCACACCGGCGAAAACGTGCACGTGCCGGTGAGCGGCGCGGGCTTGCAGCCGGCGCAAGCGGTCACGCTCGGCGTGCGTCCCGAGCATCTCGAGTTCGTCGATGCATCGGCAAACACGAGCGCGGTGAGCCCGGAAGACGGTGTGCTCGCGCGCACCGTATCGCTCGTCGAGCAGCTCGGCGAACACAGCTATGTTCACCTCGATCAACCCGGCGGCGCCGTGCTGATTGCCAAGGCGCCCGGCAATACGCGCCTCGCGCCCGGCGACCGCGCGAACCTGCGGGTGCCGCGCACGGCCTGCCATCTGTTTACCGAAGATGGCTTCGCGGCCGCGTCGCTCGAATCCGTCGAACACTACGCTTGAAAAACATTGGGGACATACGGATGCGCGTTGGAGTCTGTTATTACCCGGAGCACTGGCCCGAGTCGATGTGGGAAGACGACGCGCGCCGGATGAAAGCGCTCGGCATCGAGCAGGTGCGGATCGCGGAATTCGCGTGGAGCCGGATGGAGCCGACACCCGGCGAATACGATTGGGGCTGGCTCGATCGCGCCGTCGATGTGCTCGGCGCGGCCGGCCTGAAGGTCGTGATGTGCACGCCGACCGCGACGCCGCCGAAGTGGCTGATCGATCGTCATCCGGACATCCTGCCGGTCGGCGCCGATGGACGCCCGCGCGCGTTCGGCTCGCGGCGCCATTACGATTTCTCGTCGCCTGCGTATTTCGAGGCGTCGCGGCGCATCTGCACGGCGGTGGCCGAGCGTTATGGCAAGCATCCGGCCGTCGCGTACTGGCAGACCGATAACGAATTCGGCTGTCATCACACGGTGGTCAGCTATTCGGCGGCGGCCGTCGCGCGCTTTCGCGAGTGGCTGAAGGCACGTTATCGCACGATCGAGGCGTTGAACGATGCGTGGGGCACGGTGTTCTGGAGCATGGAGTACCGCGGCTTCGACGAGATCGACGCGCCCGTCGGCACCGTGACCGAGGCGCATCCGTCGCATCGGCTCGACTACCGGCGTTTCGCCTCCGACGAAGTGGCGCGCTACAACCGCATGCAGGTCGAGATCATTCGCGCGCATTCGCCGGGACGGCCTGTCGCGCATAACTTCATGCAGCTGTTCACCGAGTTCGATCACTACAAGGTCGCGGCCGATCTCGACGTCGCGACGTGGGACAGCTATCCGCTCGGCGCGCTAGAAGAGCAGTGGTTCGCGCCGGACATCAAGGCGCGCTGGTTGCGCAGCGGTCATCCGGATTTCGCGTCGTTCAATCACGATGTGTATCGCGGCATGTCGAAGCTGCCGTTCTGGGTCATGGAGCAGCAGCCCGGACCGGTGAACTGGGCGCAGTGGAATCCGGCGCCGCTGCCGGGCATGGTGCGGCTGTGGAGTTGGGAAGCGTTCGCGCACGGCGCGGGCTGTGTGTCGTACTTCCGCTGGCGTCAGGCGCCGTTCGCGCAGGAGCAGATGCATGCGGGCCTCAATACGCCCGATAACCGGCTCGACGTCGGCGGTAGTGAAGCGTCACAGGTGGCCGCGGACATTCGCACGGTGTTCGCCGCGAATGCCGATGCGAACGCGGCGATCCGCTCGAAAGTCGCGCTCGTCTACGACTACGAAGCGAAGTGGCTGTTCGAGATTCACCCGCAGGGTGCGGACTTTCACTATCCGCGTTTCGCTTTCGAGTACTACTCGGCGTTGCGCGCGCTCGGACTCGACGTCGATGTCGTGCCGGTGGATGCCTCGTTCGATGGCTATAGTCTGGTCGTCGTGCCGCCGCTGCCGGTGGTGCCCGACGATTTCGCCGCCTGGCTTGCACGCTCGGGCGCGCAGGTCGTGCTCGGTCCGCGCACGGGATCGAAGACGCGCGATCTGCGGATTCCGGCGAATCTGCCGCCTGGCGCGTTGACGTCGGTACTGCCGCTGCGCGTGTGGCGCGTCGAATCGATGCGGCCGAACGTGACCGAGGCGGTGGTGCTCGAACAGAACGATGCCGCGACCGGCGGCTTCGCGCGTCACTGGCGTGATTTCATCGAGAGCGATGCGTCAACGTCGCTCGACGTACGCGCGCGTTTCGCGGACGGTCATCCCGCGTACGTGCGAAGCGGCGCGTTCCACTACTTCGCGAGCCTGTTCGATGACGCATTGACGGTGCATCTGTTCGCGCAAATCGCACGGGCAGCGGGCCTCGAAACGCAGGCCCTCGGCGACAGCGTGCGCATCAGCCGACGCGGCGCACTGACCTACGTGTTCAACTATGGCGATCAAGTCCACCTGCTCGATCACGTCGCCGACGATGCATTCGTGATAGGGTCGCGCGAGGTGGCGCCGCAGGGTGTAGCGATCTACCGCTCGCAATAGAAGTCTGGCCGTAACAGCTCCATGCAGTCATTCGACACAGAAGCGACAACGACGTAAAAACCATGGCATAAAGGAGACAGTCAGGATGAAACTGAAACCACGCAAGATTCTGTTGGCGCTCGCATTGGCCGCGGTCGCCGCGGGGACGTCCGTCGTCAGCACCGCGCAGGCGGGCACGCTCGCGCTGAACATCGCGTACAAGGGCGCGAGCCAGCGCGCGGTGTGGCAGCAGGTGGTCGACGAGTTCAAGAAGGCGCATCCCGGCGTCGACGTGAAGGTGTCGTTCATCGATGAAGAGGCCTACAAGGTTCAGTTGCCGGGTTGGCTTTCCACTGTCGCGCCCGATATCGTCAACTGGCACGACGGCGAACGGATGGCGTATTACGCGCAGCGTGGCCTTTTCGAGGATCTGACCGGCGACTGGCAGAAGAACGGCTGGAACGACATGTATGCGTCGACGAAGGAAGCATCGTCGTACAAGGGCAAGCAGTATGCCGCGCCGACCGTGTACTACTCGTGGGGGATGTTCTATCGCAAGGATCTGTTCGAGAAGGCCGGCATCAAGGGCGAGCCGAAAACGTGGGACGAGTTTCTCGACGCCGCGAAAAAGCTGAAGGCGGCCGGCATAACGCCGATCGCGGTGGCGGGCCGCGATGCGTGGACGCTCGCTGGCTGGTTCGATTATCTCGATCTGCGCCTGAACGGCAATGCGTTCCATCAGAAGCTGATGGCGGGCGAGATTCCGTACACCGATCCGCGCGTGAAGAAGGTCTATACGACGTGGAAGCAACTGATCGACGACGGCTACTTCATCAATAACTCGCTGTCCTACGATCTCGACGCGGTGCAGCCGTTCCTGTTCCAGGGCAAGGCCGCCATGATGCTGATGGGCACGTTCATCGCGGCAGGTTTCCCGGATAACATCAAGCCGCAAATGGGCTACTTCCAGTTCCCGATCATCGACTCCAAGGTGCCGACCGCCGAGGATGGGCCGGTCGAATCGCTGCATATTCCGTCGAAGGCGAAGAACAAGACCGATGCGCACACGTTCCTGGCTTTCGTCGAGACGCCCGAGATCGGCGCGCAACTCGCGAAGGGACTCGGCTCGTTGTCGGCGAACAGCAAGTCGCCGGAGCCTGAAGATCCGATTTCGAAGATCGGCTTCCAGATCCTGTCGAACACGAAGGGCGGTATCGCGCAGTTCTACGATCGCGACATGACGAAGGAAATGGCCGACGAAGGGATGAAGGGGATGCAGCAGTTCGTCTCCGACCCGTCGAAACTCGACGACATCCTCGCGCAGCTCGAGCAGACGCGTCAGCGTATCTACAAGAAGTGAGCGGCGGCGGCCGCGAGGCCGCTGTCCGCAGGCATCAGACTGGATCGGGAGAGTGATCGTGTCGCATTCCGTCAGCCGTCATAGCGTCGACGGTCCTGTTGAACCCGGCGGCGCGGGCTTGCCTGCGGCGGGCGGCGCGCTAGGCGGCGCGCCCGTCGCATCGCGCCGGCGCCGGCCGACGCCGACCGCGCGGCGGCAGCGGCGTGCCGCGTTCCTGTTTCTCGCGCCGGCCTGCTTCATGGTGGCCGTCTACGTGGTGTGGCCGATCCTCTCGACGATCCGCCTGAGCTTTTTCAACTGGGACGGCATGACCGAGCCGACTTTCATCGGCCTCGCGAACTATATCGAGCTGGTCCATACGCCGACGTTCTATACGGCGCTGAAGAACAACCTGATCTGGCTCGTGCTGTTCCTGCTCGCGCCGCCGATGGGTCTCGCCGTCGCGCTGTATCTGAATCAGGCGGTGGCGGGCATCCGCATCGTCAAGTCGCTGTTTTTTGCGCCGTTCGTGTTGTCGGGCGTCGTGGTCGGGCTGATCTTTTCGTGGTTCTACGATCCGACCTTCGGCCTGCTCGCGATGATGCTCGGCCACGGCGTGCCGGTGCTCGGCGATCCGCGCTATGCGACGCTCGGCATCGTGTTCGCGGCGCTGTGGCCGCAAACCGCGTACTGCATGATTCTTTATCTGACCGGCTTGACCACGCTGAACGCCGAGCAGATCGAAGCCGCGCGGATGGAAGGCGCGCACGGCTGGTCGATGCTCTGGCATGTGATCCTGCCGCAGTTGCGGCCCACGACGTTCATGGCGATCGTCGTGACGATCATCGGCGCGCTGCGCAGCTTCGATCTGATTTCGGTGATGACGGGCGGCGGTCCGTTCGAAAGCTCGACGGTGCTCGCCTATTTCATGTACGACCAGGCGATCAAGTACTACCGCATCGGCTATTCGGCGGCGATCGCGGTGGTGCTGTTCGGCATCATGCTCGTGTACATCGTCTATCACCTGCGGCGGATGCTGCGCGCCGAGCAATAAGGAGCCGCTGATGTTTCCGATCCCAATCGACAAATGGAAGCCGGCCACGCGCCGCGCGTACAAACTGACCTTGCCGATTGCACTCTTGATCTGGCTGCTGCCGATGATCGCGGTGCTGGTCACCTCGGTGCGTTCAACCGAAGAGTTGAGCGAGGGCAACTACTGGGGATGGCCGAAGCACTTCGCGATGTTCGATAACTATCGCGAGGCCTTGACCACGTCGCCGATGCTGCATTACTTCTGGAATAGCGTGCTGATCACGGTGCCTTCGGTGGTGGGCTCGATTGCACTCGCCGCGATGGCGGGTTTTGCCTTGGCGATTTATCGCTTTCGCGGCAATTCGACGTTGTTCGCGACGTTCGTCGCGGGCAATTTCGTCCCGATCCAGGTGTTGATGATTCCGGTGCGCGACCTGTCGTTGCAACTCGGGCTGTTCAATACCGTGAGCGCGCTGATTCTGTTTCATGTGTCGTTCCAGACTGGCTTTTGCGCGCTGTTTCTGCGCAACTTCATCAAGCAGTTGCCGTTCGAACTGGTGGAGGCGGCGCGCATCGAAGGGGCGAACGAGTGGACCGTGTTCTTCAGGATCGTGCTGCCGTTGATTCGTCCCGCGCTCGCGGCGTTGGCGATCCTCGTGTTCACGTTCGTGTGGAACGACTATTTCTGGGCCTTGTGTTTGACGCAGGGCGATGATGCCGCGCCGATCACCGTCGGTGTGGCGGCGCTGAAAGGGCAGTGGACGACCGCGTGGAATCTCGTTTCAGCGGGATCGATTCTGGCGGCGCTGCCGTCGGTCTTGATGTTCTTTGCGATGCAGAAGCATTTTGTCGCGGGCCTCACGTTCGGCGCGACGAAGGGGTGACGCTGTTTGCGTGTGACGATGCCATGTAGAGAAGGGTTGCCCGCGTAAGCGGGCTTTTTTTGGTTTGACTTACTGCTGCTCGCTCGCTGACGCCTGGTTGACGCGCAGCATCGCGGCATCCAACGCCGCGCGCGCACTATCGAAAGGCCGCTTGCCTTCGCTCGAGCAGCTCGCGAGATCGGCGGCCGGTGCCATCCATGGATGAGCCAACGCGACCACGCTCGCACCGGCCGAATAGGCATCCGTCGCCGCCGAAGCGATCGCCGCGAAGCAGGCGTCCATCTCGCCGCTCCTGAACAGCGCCCACACCTGCGGCACATGAACGATTTCCACCGATGCGCCCCGTGCTTCCGCATACCGCGTAAAGAGCTTTCGATTGGATTCGATCGCCGCTTCGGCCGCGCACAGTACTGCAATCTTTCCACCGCCTCGCGCGGCTTCAGCGGCTTCAGCGGCCGTTGCGGCGAGCGCGGCATCCGCTCTGACGACAGGCACTGGCGCATTGCCCATCTCGTCGACCGCGGGCCCGAGCGTCGCGCAAGTCACGACGACGGCATCGGCGTTGCGCGCGAGTTCAAGTAGGCAGCCGCATGTTTGCGCTTTTATATCGCTGGTAATCGTGCCGGCCCGTTCGACCGCTTCACGCAGATCGGCTCGCACCGCATGGCGAAGATCGTCCGGGCGCAATCCTGATTCGATGGCTGCGTGTTCGAATACCCGTCTGTTATTTTCGATCGTGTGCAGAAAGGAAATGCGCATGTTTGCCAGCTCCGGTGAAGTTGCCTGAATCGGACGCGTTGTCGGTTTCGTTGCGTCGATGCCGCATTGTTCCGACGCTGCAGTACCTTAACAAGGCAACTCCTCCTACTGGTATGACTGCTACCTCTCTCAGCCTGAAGATGAGGCCTTCCTTCCCGCGAGCAGGAAGGAAGGCGCTTGCCGCTATCAGGCCGGATCAGCGTACTTCAGCGTCCAGCTCAGCGTACGTTTGGCACCGCCCGTCAACGCGAACGGGTTGGTCGTACAAGCGAAGTTGGAGTGCAACTGTCCAATCGGCGTGGTCGACAGCGGGTTCGTCGCGCCGCTCACCGTATCGAACTGCGACAGCGCGCAACTATCGAAGCCCATGGCGGCGTAATTCGTCGCGGGGCTATTCGTGTAGCTGACCGAGTAGCCGTCGCTATCGGCTGTCGTGTTCTGGAAGTCCGCGAACGAGGTGTAGTTCGTTTCCACCGCGAGATTGCCCGTCAAGCTTCCCGAAGTCAGCGTGTCGGTGCGCGTCATGGTGCCCTTGGCGAACGTCATCACCGTGTGCACCTGCAGATCGAGATCCGTCGTGTACAACGCGTTCTTCGCCGCTTGCCTGAACTTCGTGGTGTCGAACGTGACGACCACCTGACCATTGGTTTCCTGCACGTTCAGATTCTTGTAGTACGTGACCGGAAGATAGGTCTTTCCGCCGTAGGTGACCTGCGGAATCATCAGCGCATAGCTGAGGTCCGTCGTGCCGTACGCGAGATTGTCGGAAGACGGCGTCGGATAGTACGGCGTGAACGAGTTGTAGTCGGGCGCCTGGCTCAGGTTCAGGTTGATCACACGCTTGCCGTCGCGCACGGTGATCAGCGCCGCGCTATACGGATGCGCGGTATCGTTCGGCTGGTTGTACCAGGTCAGCGTGTAGTGCGGAATCGCGTCGAGATAGGCTTGCATGTCGGTATCGGACAGCGGTGCCTTGCCGTTGAAGCCGAGCTTGTCCCACCACGCGTTCACATACATGTACTGATGCAGCAGGCTGAAGTTTTCGCCCATGACGCGCGGCTTGCCGCGATACGAGTCGGTGCCGCGGCCCTTCACCCACATGTTGACCGACGGCGTCGGCAGCGTGGGGTCGTACCAGAAGTTGCTAAAGCGCAGAGCCGACTTGTAGATGTACGTATAGGCGACCTTCATTTCCTGATCGGTCAGGATGCCGGCATTGGCCGCGGCGGTCAGCACTTCCATGAAGGCCGAGTCGCCGTACGGGCCGATCGAGCGGCCGTAGTTGAAGCCCTGGCCGTTGGTATTGAGCTGCGGAAGAATCAGGTTCACCGAGTTGCGCAGATACTGTTTCAGTTCCGGCGTCAGGTTCGCCTGATTGCCCATTTCCATCGTGCGCTCGGTCACTTCGCCCATCAGCAGCGTGCTGTAACGGTCGTAGCGCGACTGGTCGTAATAGGTCGTGTGGGTATTCGACGCTTCGTCCGAGAAGCCGCCCGACGAGTCATTGCGGATGTGCTTCGTCAGCGTGTACAGCAGCGCGTCGCGCGCGTTCATGGTCGCGACGCTCGCGTCGGTGGTCGACGAGAACGTCGGATTGCTCCAGCCGAGCTTCTGGCGCAGACCGGCGATGCCGTACGAGACCGCGTAGTAGTTTTGCGCGGTATTGAGCGATGCAACGTCGATCGGCGTGCCGGCGGCCGGGCAGGTGTCGGTCTTGCCGCTCGCATCGGGGCCGAACATGTCGCAGAACGTCAGGCGCGCCTGCAGCGTCTTCAGCATCGAGTCGCTGAACACCTCGTTGAGCATGCCGTGCGACTGGAAGTTGTTGAGCGCGACGAGATAGTAGTACTCGCCCCAGGACGTATTCGCATACGTGTAATTGGAGCCGGTCATCTGCATCATCGCGGTCGTGATTTTCTGGTAGGTCGCCAGATAATCCGCGTAGGCAGGATCGCCTTTCGTTTTCATGTCGATCAGGATCCACGACAGGCCGAGCGCGAGCTTGCCGGGCAGGAATTTGTCGCCGGTGTTTGTATCGAGCACGTGGACCGGACTGCCGTCACCGAGATCCATCACGACCTGAGTGAAATCGGACGATTTTCTGATCAGATCGAACAGCGCTCGCATTTGTCCCATCATCGTGATCGGAATGCCCGCGCCGGTCGGCACGCTGGTGTCGGCCGCGCCGTAGACGATTCCGTGCAGCGAAATGGCACCGTTTTTCGACGGGTCGGGCGCGGGAGTATTCGTGGACGGGCCCGATGCAGAGGGCGAATCGTTCACGCCGCCGCCACAGGCGGTGAATAACAGTGCGGTGGCCGCACTGAGGGCAAAGGCAAGCGTAGTTTTTTTCGGTGAAAGCATTTCGTCTCCAGATTTTAATTGAATCGCAGTCTGATTAATTTTTCAGATATTTGGTGATTATCTGCGTCTCCTTTTGAATCGAATAATTAATAAATGCATATGCTGGGTCGCCGAAATCCAGCGGTTCAATCTAAACATCAGTCGTCAGATGACTAAAAATCACGAACCAAACAAAGCCCAGCACTGAGGTATGAGTCATCCCATTGCTTGTGGCTGATTTCGGTCCTATGCCTTATGAATGCTGGATGTCTCCTTAGTTGGATGCCGCTGCGACGCAGCACGACAATTACAACCGCCGGTGATTTTCGTTACATCAATATTCTGTAAGACGTAGGAGATCATATCTCAAAGGAGATTGCAAGCAGGGCAAAACGCCAACAACCGGCGATCGCGTCAGCTTGCAGCGCGGGATTGGCGGGATATGTCAATTCCTGATCCACTTTCTAATCTCGTTTCGAAGGTCCGATTTTAAGGCGTGGTCCGCCCGGATTATCGATCCGATTAACTTTGTGGAAGTTAGTTAGGCTCACGAAGCATTTCCTCGTCGCCGGGGCGACGCATCGCTTTCGTCTCTATGGCGGCTTGTTTCGAAAACCATTACACGGGGGCCGTTTTTGCCGTTTTTGGGTGGCGACAGTTAAACGTTTTTTCTTCGTCGAAGGGATGGTGGAAGTTACGGAGAATTGGCTAGGAATCCTAGTGATCTGGGGCGGTTGCCGGTCCGTCGTGCCGGCCAGTTCACCCGCTCGCAGCCCATCGGATAAGATACGGCCCGCCATGCATTTTTTAGAACAGAAGGAGTGGTTTCAATGATCGAACCGAGCAACGTTTTCAAGGAAAATCTCGCCAGAATGCCGGCGATCGACGGCATCGCACGCATCGATCTGGTCGACGGCAGCGGCGCCGTGGTCGCGAGCATCGAGAACAAACCGGGCAAGCAGGGCTCTTTGGCGGTGTACAACTACCTGCGCGGCGTGTTCGGCACCCTCGACGCAAAGGCGGCCGAGCACGGCCTCGCGCTGTTCGCCGAGCATACGGCCGACGCGCGCAACCGCCCGGGCGCGCATCCGAACGTCGATCACCTGCTGGCAATCGCGGCTGGCGCCGAGGCGTTGCGCATCAACGTCGTACCGGCAGTTTAAGGCGCTAAAAGCTTCGTTTCGCGTCCGCAAGGTAGACGTTTTCCCCGCGTTGCCGCGAATCAGGACGCACTCCGCGACCGGATTTGCGGTCCGCCGCTGCGGATTGCTCGGTATAAACCCTTATTTTTTGCCGAAGAGCCAGATTGGCTTCAGATTCGGCTTCTGTTCAGCGAATTGAAACGCGGGCGCCCGGCGCACACTGAGTTCGTCCCATCACGCAGAGCGCGCCTTCCCGCCAGGAGCCCCGGATGTCTACCCGTCAAAACAAACGCCGCCGGTTCGACGCCGACCAGCCGGAACTGACTACTTCGGAATGGGATCAGCCGGCTCCGGACGACGGCGCGATGCGCGAACTGCAACGCGGTTCCGAAGCGATCCTGCGTCTCGCCACTCAGGCACACGCGGCCGTCGCTCGCGGCGACGCGACGGGTGCGCAAGTCGCGCGCCAATCGCTCGAATCGCAACTGACGTTCACCACCAGTCTGATCGACGAACTGCTGTTCGGTGCACCCGAGCAGTCCACGTTGCATTGACAGCCAGGCGGCAGCATCACCGTACCAACCCGTAGTCCCGACGTTCCGGAAACTGACATGAGCGCTTTGACGGTAGTTCTTAGCATTTGGGCCATGGTGGCGTTTTGCGTGGTCCTGTTCATCCGCGGTGCAAGTCCGCGTGTCGAACGCGAGGAGCAGCAGTCGCGCGTTCGTCGGTCGCGCTATTCGATCGCCGAGTAACGACGCAGAACCAACGGGGTAACATGAGGGGCACCGGCGCCACGGCCGGCCGGCACCGACGATGTTCCCACCGGAGGTTCTCGTATGGACACACATTCGATTCTCGGCATGTTGCATGCCGAAGAGGCTTTGCTGGTCTCCATCGTGCGGTCGCTGCCCGAGGATATCAAGCGCAGGATCGCCAACGACTTCCACGAGCAGGCGCAACTCGCCGAAAGCTCGCATCTGGACCCCGCCACCAACCGCGAAACGAGCGACGCGTTCAAGGCCCACATTCGGCGTCTGTCGAACATGCTTGCTTCGTTGTCTTAACTAAGTCGGCGCGGTCCGATTTCATCGAGCTTTTCGTCACGGCCTCGGCAGCCAGGGTTCGAGTTTGCGCCCTGGTCGCATCGCAGGCCTATTTGGGGACAGCTTAAGGCTGACTTAAGAGAGCGCCCCTAGGCTTGCCCGAGCCTTTTGCGGCGTCTTACGCAGTCCCCGAAGACGCTGATTCAACGAAACCACCTCGTCGCGCGCGCCTTTCGCGTGTGCGACGCTCGACTTTTGTCCCGGATCATGCCTCTATCTGTAGCCCGCCTCCTGCCGAGGCGCGCCAGCACAATCATCGTGGTATGTGCAATGAGTTCGGCGTGCGCGGTGTATCTCGTCACGCATGAACGCGCTGCGCGCAACGACGAACCTGACGTGTCGCTGATGAGCAAAGAGTCGGCGAAGGCCGTGCCCCGCGCGCCGCTGTCGGCTTCGACACCATCAGCGGCCGAGCCAGCCGCCGCGTTCGCGGTGAGACAGGCACCGGTCGAGCGCACGTTCGCGGCGGCCGCGCAAAGCATCGGTGTCGATGCCGGCACCACGGCCATTCTGTCGCGGGCGTTCGGCGGCGAACTCGACCTGTCGCGCGATCTGAAACCTGGCGACCGTGTGAGTGCCGTATTCGATACCAGCAACGACGGCGGCAAGGACGTGTCGGGCGAACCGCTCGCGGTGCGCATCGTGCGGGGCACGACCGCGCACGACGTGTTCCTTCACAAGGATCTTCACGGTCGAGCTTCCTACTACTCGAAAGACGGCGTTAGCACGGGGCCCACGTTCGAGCGCTATCCGCTCGATTTCACGCGCGTGTCGTCGGGTTTCTCGTTGCGCCGCTTCGATCCGGTGTTGCATCGTTGGCAAAGTCATGACGGTGTCGATCTCGCCGCGCCTGCCGGTACGCCCGTGCATGCGACCGCGCGCGGCGTGATCCGCTTTATCGGCCGGAAGAGGGGCTATGGGAACGTGGTCGTCATTCAGAACCCGGCACCGTATTCGACGACGTTCGCGCATTTGTCGCACTTCGCGAAAGGGCTTCGTGCCGGTAGCCGTGTACTGCGCAATCAGGTGATCGGCTATGTCGGCAAAACGGGTTGGGCGACCGGACCGCATCTGCATTTCGAGGTCCACGTGGACCACGTGCCGCAGGACCCGCTGAAGGTCGAACTGCCGCAGAAAACGTCTCTCGCTGCCGATGAACTGGATCGCTTCGAGTCGCGCGTCGCGCAGTTGACCGGGCTCCTCTGAGCCGTTTGTCGTCTCAGCTTTGCGACACCTCGGTCGCCACGGCGTAGGCGGTGTTACGTCGGACGAGGCGCCGGCAACTCTGACAAGCACGTGTCGCAATCCTTGACCTGGCCGTGCGCCCTCGGGTTATCCCGCCCGCATTGAACGACGTCCGCGCTTCTGCCCGAAGGTGTCGGGCCATCCAGGCGGCGTTTCATTTTCGATGCATCGCGTGCGATCAGGCCCGCTTCGAAGCTCGTCTGCAAGCATCCGCCCTTGTGCGACAAGGCTTCGACTAGGCATGGCACAGCCGTTGCAATGAGTGAGGCACAAGAACTACACATGTTGCAGCCGGAATTTCATGCAGTGAACAAATGCCGACAGCAGCAAATGTCTTCGTGATTCGCGCTCGGGGTAATTGGCGCGTCTCGCGAGGTGCGGCGGGGCCAACACCAAACGGATGTCGACTAACAACGACGACGCGAGCGGACGATATGGCAGCAAGTATCGACCGCTCGCGATCGTGACGGCGTGAAGCGATGACCTCGCCATTTTTTCCATTCATAGGCGTGAATCCGCATTCGCGGCACGGCGGCATCGCCATAAAGGGCGCTTGCGCGGCGGCCGGCGGGCTGCGAAGATCACACTAACGCTCCTGCCGTTTCCGGATTCGCGGCGTGTCTGACGTTTGCCAGACAGTTCAAGCCGCGCCGCTTGTCACGCGAACGCTCGGGCAGGCGTGCTCACGACACGGTATGCATCCGCCGCACCAGGGAATCCCCATGTTAGCGTCGAGCCCGTTTCCCGCCTTGCTGCACCACGCGAGCCTGTGGCTTCAAGCCTATGCGCTCGTGCTGGTCGTGATGGGCCTCGGTGCATTGCTCGAGCGTCGCTGGCCGGCCACCTTGCTGCAATCGCGCGCGGGCCAGCGTCTGAACATGGCGTACGCGGCATTGTATCTGGCGCTGGTGGAGGCCACGAAGCCGCTCACGGCGGCCGCGAGCGTCGCGATCGTGAATGCGCTAGGCGGTGGGATGGTGGTGCTGGTGTCGCGCGGGTGGGGTGCGCTCGCTTCGTTCGTGATCGTGCTGCTGACGATCGATTTCCTCGAATACGCGTTTCATCGCTTGCAGCATACGTGGCCGATACTGTGGAAGCTGCATTCGCTGCATCACAGCGCGGTCGATTTCAACGTGACGATCACGTTGCGGCATCACTGGCTGGAAGTGCTGATCAAAGGCTGTCTGCTCTACCCGCTCGTCGGCGTCCTGTTCAAGGTCGAGCCATGGATCGTCGGTGCGACGTCGATCGTGTTCATGTTGGGCAACTACTTCGCGCATCTGAACCTGCGGGTGGACCTCGGCCGCTACGTCACGTGGGTCAACAATCCGCAGTATCACCGTCTGCATCATTCGATTCGCGCCGAGCATCTCAATCACAACTTCACGCAGCTATTGCCGATGTGGGATCACGTATTCGGCACGCGCTGGGTGCCCGCGAAACACGAGTGGCCTGCCACTGGTCTCGACGATGGCACACAACCGCGTTCGCTGCTCGGCGCGTTCAGTTGGCCATTGGGGCAGCACACCGGACGCGATGCGGTGCCCGCGCGTAAGCCGGTTGCCGTGCTCGACAAGGAAGCGAAATAGCTACGCGAGTTGCGCGCCACGCACCGCCTTGCCGCCCAGCAGCGACACGATCAGCGTGGCCATGACGAGCACGCACAACGCCGCGCGCAAGCCGAGCACGCCGGCGCCGAAACCGATCAGCGGCGGCCCAACCAGAAAGCCCGCATAGCCGAACGTGGCCGCCATCGACACGCCGATCGCGGGCGTCGCGCTCGAGCGGCCCGCCGCGCTGAAAATCACCGGAACGATATTCGCGAGACCGATGCCGACCATCGCGAAGCCGACGCACGCGGTCAGCACCGTCGGCAGGGTCAGGACGAGCGCGAGTCCCGCGAGCGCGATCAGACCGCCGAGCGCGACGACCTTGCTCGATCCAAAGCGCCGCACCGATGCATCGCCGGCAATCCGGCACGCCGCCATCGAAAGTGCGAACGCGGAGTAGCCGATCGCGGCGATGCTCGCTTCCTGGTTCAACGTGGAGCGCAGGTACACCGCGCTCCAGTCGGCCACTGCGCCTTCGACGAGCATGCAGAGAAACGCGAGCATCGCCAGTTTCATCACGCCGCTGTCGGGCCATGCGAAGCCGCTCGACGCGGCGGCCGCGCGCGGGCCGATATCGCGCAACGCAAACGACGCCGCGAAAATGATCAGGACTGCAATGAACAGATCGGGCACGAGCAGGCCGCCGACGACCCCGACGCCACCTTTCTGCAACATCGCGCCGCTCGCCGCGCCAAGCAGGCCGCCCGCGCTCCAGGCCGCATGAAACGACGACATGATCGGCGCGCGCCAGCGCGTTTCGATCGCGCTCGCATGCCCATTCATCGATACGTCGAGTGCGCCGTTCGACGCGCCGAGCGCAAACAGCACGACGCACAGAGCAAGCATGCCCGGGGCGACCGCCGGCAATGGCAGCGCGATCGCGAAGGCCGCGCCGAGCAGCGCGGTGGCGCGTCCGCTGCCGACGCGCGGGGCGAGTTGTCCCGCGAGCGGCATCGCGACGATCGCGCCGAGCGCGAAGCAGAACAACGCGATGCCGAGCGAAGTGTCGCTGAGGACCAGGCTTTCCTTGATCCGTGGCACCTCGACCGCCCATGCGCCGATGCCGAAACCATTGGCGAGAAAGACCGCGAGCGTCGCGATGCGCTCCCTGACGAGTGAGTTCATGGGCGGGCCACCATCACGTTGTCGCAGACGGCCTGCAGGTTCGCGACACGCGCGGCCTGCACGTCCGCTTCGACGAACAGAAAATCGACCGCCGACGCAGGCGCTACCGAAAACGGTGCCGCGGTCATCAGCTTTTCCGACGTCAGCGCGATGGCGATCTGGCCGCTCGCTTTGACCATTGCCCGTTTTAGTTCGGCGTCCTCGACGTCGAATGCGGCCACGCCTTCGTTGGGATCGAATGCGCAGGCGCCGAGAAAACAGAGGTCCGCGCGAATCTGCTGGATCTGCAGCAGCGCGGTCGCGCCGAGCGAGCCGGCCGCCCCGCGTGCGATGCGGCCGCCAATCAGGATCACCTCGAAGCCCGGCCGGTCCAGCAGACGCGCGCAGGCCTCGGGGGAATTCGTGACGACTGTGAGCCCGGCGTTGTCGGGCAGCGCCGCCGCGATCGCGACGTTCGTGGAGCCGGCGTCGAGCAGCACGATCTGCTTCGGACGAACGATCGAGACGGCCGCCGCGGCAAGGCGCGCCTTGCGATCGACGGCTTCGTGCATGCGAAGCGCCGCGGGTTTGTCGGCGGGCGAAATCAGCAGCGCACCGCCGTACACGCGCTTGCAGTGGCCCTGGTCCGCGAGATCGCGCAGATGGCGGCGCACCGTGTGCTCCGAGGTCTGCAGCTCGGCGGCGAGTTCGGCCGCAAGCACGCGGCCGTGCGTGCGCAATCGCTCCAGAATCAGCGCCTCGCGCTGCTCGGGCAGTAGCCCGTTGATTGCTTCTTCCCGCGTTCGTTGCATGGTCCTCGTCTCCGTTTTGCTGCAAAACGATCATAAACGAGCAAAATGTAGCGTAAATGATCGGACAACGCAAGCGGTGCGATACGGCTCGACCCCATTTCAGAGATTGTTCAGTTCTGTCCGCGACGCCCGCCCGAAAACCAGCCGGTCGAGCAGCCACACCGCGACGAGCGTCACGCCCATCAGGGGAAAAACGGCGCCGAGCAGAACGAGACCGGTTTTCCAGCTGCGCATCGGCGGCGCGGCGCGCTCGCGCGATGGCGCGCCGAGCGAGCGTGACGGCCGACGCTTCCACCACATCACGAAGCCGGTCACCGCCAGCGCGGCGAGGCCGAGCGAAATGGCTGCGCACAGGAGCTGGTTCGCCAAGCCGAAGTAGCGCCCCATATGCAACGACGTGCCGTACGAGACGGCCTTCGCGATGGCGCCGTAATCGCCGTATCGAATGTCCTTCAGGATCGCGCCGCTGTATTGGTCGATGTAGAGCGTGCGTTCGTCTTTCGGATCTGCAGGGAAATAGGACAGCGCGTAGACGCCGGTGGAGGTGGTTGGCAGCACGATGCTGTAGCCGTCGGTGATGCCGAGTGACGCGGCGAGCGCGACGATATGGCCGAGCGATAGCGACTGTGGCGCAACGGCGTCCGCCGCATCGGCGGCCGCGTCCGCGGAAGAAGGCACGCGCGAGTTGCCCGCGGCCCACGGCTTCTGCGGCAACGGCAGATCGTCCATCACCATGCCGGGCATCGAGTCTGTTTCGGCAGGCGAGTCCGAGGCGCTCGTGTGATCGTCGTGCGAGACGTGCGCTCCCGGCATCGAGGACCGCAATGGCAGGCCGCCCCACGCACCCGGCGGCGCACCGAGCTTCGTCGCGCTCGCGATCGCCTTGAACTGCTTGCCCCACAAGCCGGTCCACGGCAGACCCGTCAATACGAACGCGAGTGCGCCAAGCGCGAGCCACAGGCCGATCGTCGCGTGGAGGCTTTTCCACAGCGGACGCCCTGTCAGCGTAAGGCGCGGCAACAGCGCGGCGCGTGCAGTCGTTTTTCCGCGCGGCCACCATAGGGCAATGCCGGTGCCGATCATCACGAGTGTCCAGCATGCGGCGAGTTCCATGAGCAGTTCGCCGGGCTTGCCGAGCAGCAGCTTGCGATGAAGCATGCGATCCACCTGCATCAAGCGACGCTCGACGCTCAGCGTGCCCAGCAGATCGCCGTTGTACGGATTCAGATAGACGCTTTGCTGGCTACCGTCCGCCAGCCGAAACACGAACTCGGCGCTGCGTTGCGAATCGCGCGTGATCATGGCGGTCGTCGCGACGGCGCCGGAGGGCATCGCCGCGCGCGCTCTCGCGAGCAGCGCGTTGTCGGGCAGCCGCGGTACGGCTTGCGGGGCGACGATCATTTGCTGGCGATAAAGCAGCGGCTCGATCTGCGGCTGAAAGCAGTACAGCGTGCCGGTGATCGCGAGCACGAGTAGAAACGGCATCACGAAGAGGCCCGCATAAAAATGCCAGCGCCACAGTGTTCGATAGCCAGGATGGGCCTGACCGCCCGTTGCGGTGGCCGATGGAGCCGAAGTGGCCGTGGTCTTTGCGCGCGTGCGTTCGGCGCTTTGAGTCGTGGACATGAAATCCTCGTCGGGACAAATGGGACGATGGTTGGTGTGCGATTAGCGGCTTGCTGGGTATGGCTGCGGATTGCGTCACGCTCAGAGACGCAGCCTGGCTTCGACATAAAAGGTGCGGCCCGGATACGGGTGATAGACGAAGTAGCGCGCATCGAACAGGTTGTCGACGCCGATGCCGATTTCGCTGAGCTTCGTCGGCTTGAACGTGAACTTCGCGTCGGCGACCGTGTAGGTGCTGGTGCCGCCGAACACGTTGGGGTTCGTGTCGGTATTCGTCAGCGTGTTGTATTGACGGCCCGAGTAGCGCGCGGCGAGCGTCAACGCGGTGCGCGCGTCGAAGTGATACGTCGCGGCAAGATTCGCGCGCCACAGCGGAATGCGGTAGAAGTACTTGCCGACCGAGGCCGGGTTCTGCGCATTCTCGAGGATCTTCGACTGCGTGTAGGCGACGCTCGCGAGCAGATCGAGTCCGCGCACGAACACGTCCTCGCCCGAATAGCTCGTTTCGACGCCGCGCGAGCGGACCTTGCCGATGTTCTGGAAGTTCGTCACGTTCGGAATCACCGTGGTGTCGGTCTGACTGAAGATCGTGTTCTTCACGTCGTCCTGAAACAGCGAGAGGCGGAACACGCCATTCCAGTGCGCCCATTCGGCGCTCAGCTCTTTCGACAGATCGTCTTCGGGCTGCAGATGCGGATTGTTGTTGACGATCACGGAGCCATTGATTTGCCCCTGGAACAGTTCGCTCGCGGTCGGAAAGCGATAAGCGCGGCCGATCGACGCGCGCAAAGTCAGATCGTCGCTGACATCGAACGATAGCGACGCCTTCGGCGAAAAGTGGCGCTGGCTCGCATCGCTGTACGCGATGGTCGCGCCCGGCAGCGACTGCGCGCCATCGTAGGCCTGCCAGTCTTCATAGCGCACGCCGTACACGAACTTCCAGCGCGGCAGAAAGCGCCACGCGTCCTGCGCGTAAAGGGCCTGCGTTTGCGTCTTGCCGGTGAAGGCGTTGGCGAACGAGGTCACATCGCCGTCGCGCCAGTTCAGCGTGTTGTAAGTCTGGTTGTCGACGAAGTAGTTGTCGTAGTGGTAGCCGAAGCTCAGCGCATGGTTGCCGACGCCAGCTTGCTGGGTTTCTGGCGTATAGGTGCCGCGCAGGTCCAGCGTTTTCCATCCGGTGCCGTCGCCGAACAGCAGCGTGCCGGGACCATTGCCCGGGCCGCCGGCACTCGCAGTGCGCGCGACGCTATTGCCGATGTCGTAATACGATGCGATCGCCTCGCCGTTCCAGCCGGTCGCATTGCGCGTTTTCAGCGACATGCCGTAGAGCCAGTTCTCGCTATGCCCGAGACTCGGCGCAAACGCGGCCGCCGGAATCGTGTAGTGATAGCCGCCGATCGACACGTTGCCGCTATACACGGGGTTGCCGTCCGCATCGCGCAGGAACGTCGAGGTTTCGCTGTTGTACGTCTGGTGCCAGTAGCCGAGTGTGAAGCTGCCCTGCAGTGTCGGCGTGAAGTCGTACTGCAATTTCAGCTTGAACTGATCCTGTACTGTGTGCTCGATACCTTCACCGTTCACGCCGAGCACGGCTGTCGGCGTATTGGTCTGGTTGTTGTAGAAATAGGCGCCGGTGACGGGCGTGTCACCCGTCTTCGCGGGGGTGGTCGATTGTGCGAGCGTCGCGAATTGCAGCGGCTGACTCGTGTTCTCGAGATGATTGACGCCGAGCAGGTAAGAGAACTTGCCGACCCGATCCCCAATCGACGCGCTCGCTTCGCTGCCGTTGAAACTCTGGTTCACGCCGAACAGGCTGAAGTGCTGCGTGAACGCCTTCACATCGGCGTTCGCTTCGAACTGCTTCGGCATGCGCGTGCTGATCAGCACGGTCGCGCCGAGCGAATTGCCCGGATACAGCGCGGAGAACGGGCCGTAGATCACGTCGACCTGCTGGATTTCCTCGGGATACACCATCGACCAGCGCGGCGGAAACGAATAGCTATTGCCGAGCAGGTTGCTCAGCAGCAGACCGTCCGCATAGACGAGGCCGCGCGCGCTCTGCGTATTGCTGGTGCCGCGCACCGCGATGATCGAATTCAGGTCGCCGATAAAGCGCTTGCGCACCGCCAGATTTGGCATGTACTTGAGCACGTCCTCGGTGTTGACGACGTTCCAGTTCGCGAACTGATCGCGCGTAACGGTTTCGATGGAGGCGGGGAGGTTCGGGTCGACGGCGCCCGGCGCGGCGCTCGGGCTTGCGCTCGCATTGACGCTGATGGCGGGCAGCGTAGCGTCGTCGGCATGCGCCTGTGGTGCGAGGAAAGCCGGCACGAGAGCAGGCAAAACCGAAGGCACGAGCGCGGGCCAACGAACGGAAAAGACAGCGTCACGGCGGACGCAAAAAGACAGCCTTCGCAGCGCGAAGTTGAACATGAGCGTTTCCTCGATGCATTGAGCAGGCGATCGCAGGCCTCGTCGACATCAGCGACGAAGGCACGATCAGGACCGACAGCGATCAGGAAACGACAGGCGGGGCGCGTGGACGTCCCGACGGGAACGCGCCAAGCGGCGTGAAGCGGGTGGACAGCGTGGGCGGCGCGGTGCCGGTTAGCAGCAGCGCGGCCGGCGGCTCGACGGCCGCGAGCGTCGGTATGGCGACGTGATGTTCAAGCAGATGACAGTAGCCGCAGGCGCCGAATGCATCGTCGTGGCTCAGATGCACGGGCGCGGGACTGGTTCGAGCGACGACGCTCGCATCGCTCGCGCCGGCCGGATGAAGCGCCGAACACAGCGCGGCGATCGGCTCGTGGGCGCGGCCCGCATCGAGCAACTGACTCACGAGCGGCGCGAACACGACGAGCCACATGGCGACGAGGCCAAGCCATGCGGTCAGGTGATTGCGCGAACGTCGAGTCATGATGGTCGAAGAAAAGACGGGCGCGATTCTAGCATCACCGGGCGATCCTTTCATTCGTAATGATCGGTATAGCAGGAGATTAGACGGCGAAAATGCGCTTATTTCGAGGCGCTGGGTTCAAGGCGATTCACTTATGCTGTGAAATCGCGCAAGGTGCGCGCTGAAACATCGCCACGACCCATGACACTCACGCAGACGCCCGCAACTTCGACCGCCGACATCAACCAGCGGGCCGTGTCGTTATGTGCGGCCGGGCAGTTCGCCGATGCCTTGCCGCTCGTCGCGCCGCTGCTCGAAGATTCCACGTTGCCGATCGATCAACGCGCCGATGCGTTGAAAATTGCCGGCGCGTGTTCGTTCGCGCTGTGTCGGTGGGCGGACGCGGAGAACCATTGGCGTCAGTGCGTGTATCTGAAGCCGGACTACGCGGAGGTCTACGCGAGTCTCGGCTCGCTATTCAGATCGCTCGGCCGGCTGTCGGCCGCGAAATCGACGTATCGGCAACTGTTGTCGCTGCGTCCGCTCGACGCGAACGCGCATCTTCAACTCGGCAACGTGCTGTACGGGCTCGGCCGCCACGTCGAAGCCGAGGCGGCGTATCGGCAGTCGGTGACGATTCGCCCCGATCACGCCGAAGCGCATTACAACCACGGCATCGTGCTGCGCGAGCTGCACCGTCCGCAGGAAGCGGAAGTGGCTTATCGTCATGCGCTGCGCGGCTTGCCCGGCCACGCCGAACTGCACAACAACCTCGGCACCGTGCTGATGGAACTGGGCCGGCTCGCGGAAGCGGACGCCGCGTATCGCGAGGCGCTGACGCTGAAGCCACAGTACCCGGAAGCGCTGAATAACTTCGGCAGTGTGCTGAAGGCGACCCAGCGTCCCGCGGAAGCGGAACTGGCTTTCCAACTTGCGATCAAGATCCGGCCCGACTACGCCGAAGCGCATCTCAATCTCGGCGCGCTGCTCATCGATCTCGATCGGGTGAGCGAGGCCGAGGCGGCGTACCGCGAAGCGCTCGTGCATCGGGCGGATTATGCCCAGGCGCATTACAACCTCGGCGTCGCGCTGTTCAGGCAGGAACGTTTCGCGCAAGCCGAGCAGGCTTACCGCGACGCGATTCGCTGCCAGCCGGATCTTGCCCATGCGCACAACAATCTCGGTTGCGTGCTGCGCGTGCTCGAGCGTTTTCCGGAAGCGCTCGACGCGTTCCGACAGGCACTCGCGGTGTCGCCGCAACTCGCCGAGCCGCATTCGAACATTGCCAACGCGCTGACCCAACTCGGGCGCTTTGCCGAGGCGGAAAGCGCGTATCGGCAGGCGCTTGCCTTAAAGCCCGATTATGGCGAGGCGCGTTTCAGTCTTGGCGTGTTGCTGCTGGGCCTCGGCCGCTTCGACGAGGGCTGGCCGCTTTATGAAAGCCGCTATGAGCAACCCCATTTCATTCATCGAAAGTCGAAGGAGATGCTCGGTTGTCCGCAATGGCTGGGTGAGCCGCTTGCGGGCAAGTCCGTGCTGCTGTGGCAGGAAGACGGGCTCGGCGACATGCTGCAATTCAGCCGCTATATTCCGTTGCTGAAGGCGCTGGGGGCGGCGCGTATCGAGTTTGCGTGCATGCCGCCATTGCATCGGCTGATCGCGATGGTGGATGGCGTCGACGCCGTGCGCGACCACAACGGGGCGCTCACGCGCGCCGCGACGTTCGATTGCTGGACCAGTTTGTTGAGCGTGCCGTTGCATCTACACACGACGGTCGATACGATTCCGCGCCCTGCGCGATTGAGCGCCGATCCCGCGCTCGTCGAGCGCTGGCGCCCCGCGCTCGACGCGCTGCCGCCCGGCCGTAAGGTCGGGCTGGTCTGGAAGGGCAACGCGAAGCACCATAACGACGCGAATCGCTCGCTGCCTTCGCTCGCCGCGCTCGCGCCGCTATGGGACGTGCCGGGCCTGAACTTCGTTAGCTTGCAGAAGGGCCAGGGCGAGGACGAAGCGCGCAATCCGCCGCTCGCGCAGCCGCTGCTCGATCTCGGTGGGCGCGTGAGCGACTTCGCGGACAGCGCGGCGATCGTCGCGCAACTCGATCTGGTGATCTGCGTCGACACGTCGATCGCGCATCTGGCCGCGTCGCTCGGCAAGCCCTGCTGGGTGATGCTGCCCGAACGAGACGTCGATTGGCGCTGGATGCATCAGCGCGACGATTCGCCGTGGTATCCGCACACGCTGCGTCTGTTCCGGCGTGGGCCGGGCGAGGATTGGGCGAACTCGGTCGAGCGTGTGCAGCAGGCCTGCCTCGAGCAATTCGGCGGCGCGCTATGACTATGACGCCTGCGTGATCTGCATGTGATACAAGCCCCACGGCGACAATTCGAAGCGGTCCTTCAGCGGCTTGGCGGCGAGCTCGGGAATCTGGTCCGCGTCGAAGATCGCCCATAACGGCCCCAGGCCGCCGAGCGGCAGCGGCTTGCCGTCCATCTGCGTCGCGACGATGAAGCGATACTCGCGGACTTTGTCGAGTGTCGTCATCACCGCATAGCCATCCACCGCATGCATGACGATTTGCGTGTCGCCGGCTTCGGGCGCGCCGACATGCGCGAGCACGTCGGTGAGCAGCGGTCCGCTGAACGTATGCAGATGCGCATCGTATTCGATCGTCGGATGGATCGTCACGGTCTTCATGCTCGCGAGCAACGGCAGGTCGATGCCATACGCTTGCGAAAACTTCACCTGATGTTTCGCCAGCAATTGATCGAAGGCCGGATTGAGCGGGCCGCGATTACTGTGCTTGATCGCGCCGGAGATAGTGAGGATAACTGGCGAGGGCGCGCATTCCGCATGCTCGCGCTTCGCGCCGAAGGCTGGCGCGACTGCCGCGCCCAGCAGTGCGGCGCTGCTCAGGAATTGGCGTTTGTTCATTGCATCTTCTCCGGGTGTCGTTGAGGCGCGGCCGGGCAAGGTCCGCGCGACCTCTATTGTCGGAGAAATGTCGTGACAGGTGATAGCGCGATGTGTCATTTGCACGTCATTCGCCATGCTGTTTCCGCATGCGGCTTGCGCCGAAGCTGGCACGATTCCTTGCGCGGCGCTCCAACGCGGTGCGCGTCTTAGCAGGTTGATGAAGAAAGTTCGTCGCGCGAATTCCTTGTGCTTTTACAAAGCAAGTAGACTCGCGAAAGAGGCACAAGGCTCGCACAAGGAGACTGCGCAATGGCATGCATGAGCGATCTGACGCGCATCCGCAGACGCTGCGAGAAGCAGGCATCACGCCGTTCATGAGCGAGGCGTCCGCGCGCTTGCAGGACAGCGTGGTCGGTGCGATGGAGGCGGGCGGGATCGACTACGGTACTTTGTCGACACCGTTCGACTGGCGCGCGTTTTTCGACGGCCTGCCGGACCCGGGCGAAAATAGTTAAGCGAACTAATCAAGTGCGGATTTCAGGCCGCGCCGATGCTGACCGTGCGCGTCACATCGACGACCGACAGCCGGATCGCATCGATCAACGCGCGCGCCGCCGGCGAAGGCGTGCCCGCCGCGCGCATCGTCAGGCCGATATCGCGCCGCGTGTTGTGCAGCGGCACGTCGAGCACCGCCAGTTGCCCGGACTGAATCTCGTGATGCAATTGCTGCGCCGACAAGGCAGCCGCCATGTCGGTGCCGAGCAGCAGACCGCGAATCACCGCGAGGTCGGCGGTCTCGACGGTCGGCAGCGGCGGCTTCACCTTCAACCGCTTGAATTGCGCTTCGAACAGCGCGCGCGCGGGCGCATTGCTGCGCGGCAGAATCCACTGCGCGTCGCGCAATCCCATGATGGTCAGATCGCGCGCGTGAGTCAGCGGATGATCGCGGCGTACCAGCACCACCATGTCTTCGGACATCAGCCGCTCGTTTTTCAGGCCGCTCGTCGCGTCGTTGTCGCGCAGCGCGCCGAGAATGAAGTCGATGTCACCCGCACGCAGGCCGGCGACGAGCGTCTCGTAGGCGCTTTCGTCGGTGACCACGCGCACGCCCGGATTCTCCGAGGTCATCCGCGCGATCGCTTTCGGCAGGATCAGCGTGCGGCCGAGCGGCAACGCGCCGACCGTCACCGAGCCCTGAATCTTGCCGTGCAACGCGGCGATATCGTCGGGGACATGCCGCAGTTCGTTCAGCGCGCGGCGCACGTGCAGCAGGAACGTTTCGCCCTCGGCCGTCAGCAGAATGCCGCGCGGGCTGCGATGGAACAGGCTCAGACCCGAGCCGCTCTCTAGCACGCGAATCGCGGTGCTCACCGCGGGCTGGCTGATGCCGAAGGTTTTCGCCGCGCTCGGCATGTGCCGATGCCGCGCGAGCGCCACCAACAGTTGCAGCCGTCGCGTGTTGAGCAGATAGGCGGGCAATGCGCCTTCCGCGACGGGCCGGCGCCGCGTCTGGCGCGCCGCGCACCATTGCGCGAGTTCTTCGAGTTCCGCGAAGATCCGTTCGCAGCGATGCAGCACCGCGCGGCCGACCGGCGTGGGCAGCATGCCCGAAGGACCACGATCGAACAGCGGCACGCCGAGTGCCGACTCGAGCTCCTGCACGGAACGCGTGACCGCCGACTGCGCGCGAAACAGCGCGGCCGCCGCGCGCGTCGCGCTGCCCATATCGGCGACGAGCCGGAAAGCGCGCAGTTGCGCGAGATTGAGCAGGTCCTTGCTGGTCGCCGTCAGCGGTGCTTTCGCGGCTGCCACGGTGCCTTCGGTGGAAAGGGTGTCGTTGCTCATGCTGCGCCCGCGATCAGATGCAACGACGGCAGCGACAGATTCAGACTTTCCTTCGAGATATGCGTGTGCTCCTTCATCAACGCATCGACGCGCGCGCCTTCGCCTTTTTTCAGCGCGTCGACGATCGCATGATGCTGGCGATGCGCGTACATCAGCATCATGAACTGGCGCTCGCGCGCGGATTCATCGAATGCGATCGTGAACGGCGACACGAACGGCACCTTGTCGTTCAGACTGAGCGCGGCCGTGACCGCCTGGTTCTGCGCCGCTTCGACGATCAGCGCATGGAAGCGGCCGTTCATCTGCGCGTAACGTACATCGTCGCCCGGCTGCAGATGCTTCTGCTCGAAGATCTCGTCGCCTTCGCGCAGACAGTCGTCGAGCGCGGCGGCAAGCGCGGCGCTCACTCCGCTTTCGGCCACCGAGCGCGCGGCGAGTCCTTCGAGCACGCCGCGCACGTCGATCGCGTTGAGGATGTCGCGCACGCTGAAGCGACGCACCATGTAGCCGCGCGAGCCCGAACGATCGAGCAGGCCTTCCGACGACAGCACGCTCAACGCATAGCGCAGCGGTGTGCGCGACACGCCGAGCCATTGCGCGAGTTGCGCTTCGACGAGCCGCTGACCCGGCGACAGTTCGCCCGACAGAATCTTTTCGCGTAACGTCTGGACAATCGCTTGCTGGGTCGTCTCGTTCATGGTTTGTCACTCGTCGGAAGCACCGCAGTATAGCCATGCGTGCAACCCCGCACCAAGCCTTAAAAAAGGGTCTTGCGAGTTGTTTTCCGGGCCATCTATTTTGTTTATCGCTTGCTGGCTCGTGAAGGGGCGGCGAGAAGCTTGTCACACGGCCTTGGGATACCGAGGAAGCCATGCGCGGCTTGGATCGCGGCGCGTTCCATCTGTTCGTCGAACGCCGGAATACCGGGTTTTTACCGATCAATCCGGTGGCGCCTGAGGTATACCCGTGCTTCCCGTATCGCGGCACAATTCCTATCTTTGTATCCCAAGACGGGCGCGTCGACTAGCACGGTAAGTCCGGCGACCTATCCGATTGGCAGCGGCACGAAGTGATGAAAGAGAGCGAATATGGCAAGGATCATTGGTGGTATCGGCACGTCCCATGTACCCACGATCGGGTTGGCGTACGACAAGGGCAAGCAGAACGAACCCGCATGGGCGCCGCTCTTCAAGGGCTATGAACCGGTGGCGCAGTGGCTGGCCGAACAGAAGCCCGACGTGATGGTGATGTTCTACAACGACCACGCGAACAGCTTCTTCTTCGACTGCTACCCGACGTTCGCGCTCGGCGTGTCGCCCAACCATGAATTCGCCGATGAAGGCGCGGGCAAGCGTCCGCTGCCGGACATCGCCGGCCATCCGGATCTCGCGATCCATATCGTCGAGCAACTGGTCAACGACGAGTTCGATCTGACCGTCTTCCAGGACCGCCCGCTCGATCATGGCGTCAATTCACCGCTGTCGCTGATGCTGCCGCATCAGGGCGGCTGGCCGCTGTCGCTGGTGCCGCTCGAGGTCAACGTGCTGCAGTATCCGCTGCCGACCGCGAATCGCTGCTACCGGCTCGGCCAGGCGCTGCGTCGCGCGATCGAATCATTCGAGCAGGATCTGAAGGTCGTGGTGGTCGGCACGGGCGGGCTGTCGCACCAGGTGCACGGCGAGCGTAGCGGTTTCAACAATACCGAATGGGACATGGAGTTCCTCGATCTGATCGTCAACGATCCGGAGCGTCTGGCCGCAATGAAACACGTCGACTACGTGCGCCTCGGCGGCGCGGAAAGCGTCGAGACGATCATGTGGCTCGCGATGCGCGGCGCGCTCGGCAAGAAGGTCCGCGAACTGCATCGCAACTACTATCTGGCGACCAGCACCGCGATGGCCGTGACGATCTACGAAGAAGAGGTGGCGTAATGAATCCGCAACTGGTTGGCGTCGAGGAGTTGACCGGCACGTATCCGTTCGATATTCGCCAGAGCATGAAGGCGATGCGCCTGAACCGCTTTTTCTGGCAGATGCGCGAAGCGTCGGCGCGTGCGCTGTGGCTCGAAAACCGCACCGCTTCTTACGATGCGGCCGGCCTGACGGCGGAAGAACGCACGCTCGTCGACAACACGGACTGGATCGGCATGATCCGTTATGGCGTGTCGTTCTTCGTGCTCGAGAAATTCGCGCGTGTGGTGAAGATCACGAATCTTGGCGTGTACGCGAGCATGCGCGGCGAATCGCTCGAAGCGTTCCTGAAGACCCGGCAGGTCCCCGAGGCGGTCTAACGGCCGGCACGAACGCGCTCAACAGGCCCGCAGGGCCTGCTGGGTCGATCCTCAGTGAAGTTCCGATGGGTAGTCCATTTCGAGGAGAGCAGAGATGGCCGGCAAATTCGACATCAGCGAGGCTGCGTTGAACCGGCGGTTCAACGCCGCGGACTCCGGCGCGCCGGATCGCGCGGGCATGTTGCGCGCGGGCGTGATCGGCGGACTGATCGGCGCCGTGGTGATCTGGATCTACGAAGCGCTCGTCTGGGTCGATGCGCAGCATCTGATGCCGCTCGCCGGCATTCCGCGCAATGCGACGGGGCTCGTGTTCGGCAAAGACGTGCAGGCCTCGCTCGGCATCTGGGCGTATGTCGTCGGCACCGGAATTCACTTTTTCTTCGCCATTGCGTGGGGCGTGCTGTTTGCCGCCATCTGGCCGTACTTCCGCAGGCGCGGCTACGAAGCGACGTTCGTCGCGCTGTTTTACGCGGTGTTCGCGTGGATCGTCATGCATGTCGCGATCATGATCGCATCGAATAACCATCCGGACTATTTCGACCCGGCCGTGATTATCGGCGGGTTCATGTCGCATATCTTCTTTACTGTGCCGTTGGCGTTGACCGTCAAGCGGTTGATGCAGGAACGGCGGTATTGAGGCGTAACTCTGTCCTTGCTTAAGTTGCGGTCCGCAACTATATTGATTGCGCAACGCAACTGATAGCGAGCCCATGATGGATCTGATCGACGCCCCCACCAAGCCCCGCGAAACGACTATTCTCGAACTTCGCGAGTTCTCCCGCCGACTGGTCCGCGAACTCGGCTTCATGCGTACGACGCTCGCCGATAGCGATCTGGCGCCATCGGCAGTGCATGCGGTGATCGAGATCGGCATGTCGCCGGGCATCAGCGCGAAAGATCTGGCCACCATCCTGCGGCTCGACAAATCGAACACGAGCCGGCAGATCGCGAAGCTCGAAGCGAGTGGGCTCATCGAGCGCACCGTCAGTGTCGACGATGCCCGTTCTTCGGAGTTGTATCTGACGGGCGAAGGACAAAAGCTGCGCAAAAAAATCGACCGGTTCGCGACCGATCGCGTGTCCGGCGCGCTGCGGCGCATGGTCCCCGCCGACCAGCAGGCGCTCGTCCGTTCTCTCGCGCTGTATGCGGACGCCCTCGCACAAGGTGAGGTCAGCAAGATTGCCGCGACCCAAGCCGCGGGCGCGGGAATCGCGCAAGGCTATCAACCCGGTTGCATCGGCGACATCGCGAGTCTGCATGGCCGCTATTACGCCGAGCACTGGGGCTTCGGCGCATTCTTCGAAAAGAAAGTCGCAACGGAACTGGCCGAGTTCGCGGGCGCATTGCCGGCCGCGGGAAAGGGGATCTGGCTTTACGTCGAGAACGGGCGGACGCTCGCCTCGGTCGTGATCGACGGGGACGACGAAACGGGCGTCGCGCATCTGCGCTGGTTTATCGTCGACGATTCGTTGCGCGGCTCCGGCATTGGGCGGCAAATACTGGCGCAGGCGATGCGCTTCGTCGACGAACGGTTCGACGAAACCTATCTATGGACTTTCAAGGGGCTCGACGCGGCCCGCCACCTGTACGAGTCATTCGGCTTTCGGCTCAGCGAAGAATCGGAAGGCGCGCAATGGGGAACGCGCGTCGTCGAGCAGCGCTTTAACCGGGTGTCAGCAAAGAAAGGCGGCGGCGGTACCGAGTGATTGATTAGCGTGGGCGGATCCGCGGCGAAGTCGCGAGCAAAGTCCAGGCGGATCGTAATCGGCGAATCTTTCGGACGGTACTCAGCCTGATTGCGAAGCGCCATTTATGCGAATTGTTTAACTTTCGCACGAGCAGAGAAGGGCGGCTCGCGCAATAGGGAAAGCCGAGTTGTCGCGCCGCGCTCGGCACGACTGCGCGCGTTAAAGGCCACATCGGTACTGCGTCATTCACGGACGAAAAGAACGGCCCCCGTGGCTTGCGAGGCCGGCGTACCAACCGGTCCATTCCGGCAAGATTGACTCTCAGGGTTTCTCCCATCTCCTGGCAGGGACCCACAGTGTCAGTCGTGCGCTACACCGCTCATTTGCAAAGAAAAAATAATGCCGACGCCAAAAGAATGTGCTAGAAAATAACAATTGCGCGCGAAGAGAAATAGCCAACTGCGCAAGTAAAAATTTCGGCTTTCAATACTCTTAATCGGCCGTGAGGTGGATCATGAGAACAAGGACGCTTTGGGGGCTCGGGGTGACGACGGTCGCTTCGGTGCTAACGCTGCAGTGTTATCCAGCGTGGGCCGACGGACCCGAAGCGGCGTATGCGTCCGACGACGAGGTACCGGCCGGTTCGCTCAGTCCGAACGAGTACAAAGTCAATGCGGACGGCATGAAAGAAGATCCGAATTCGAAGATGTCGGACGTGGCCCGCGCGTATCGCAATGGCTATATCAATCGCGGCAAGCAGGATCAGGCCGATTACCAGGCAATGATCGACTCGCACAATCACGGCCAGCGCCAACCCGCCAAGACCGACGTCGCGCGGGTCGACGTGCCGCCGCTGCCGCCGGGCGTCCCCGAAGACGACAACTCGAAGTACACCAGCATTCCGCCTCAGCCTCATCAGCAGTTGCAGCCGCAGCCGCAGCCGGCGCAGTACGCGCAACGTCAGGTGCCGCAAGCGCCGCCGCAACAGCAATACCAGCAGGTGTACCAGCAGCCGCAATACGCGCCGCCGCCAATGCAATACCAGCAGGCGCCGGCCTACGCGCAGATGCAGCCGGTCTATGCCGACAACCAGCCGATGTACGTGCGGCAGGATTATCCGCAGCCGCCCGTGCAGTACGTGCCGGTCTATCCGCAGCAGCAATACGAGGAAATGCCGCCGGTCGTGGAAACGGTGGTTCAACCGGTGGCGCCCGTTACGTATCAGGTTTACCGTCCGCCGGTCTATTGGGCGCAGCCGCGCGTCTATGCGTATCGCGCTCCGGTGTACGGCTATCGCATGTGGCGTTGAGCTATCGCGTGAGTCGCGGCGGCGCTTCGCAGGAAAGGAGCGCCACGGCGAATATTCGCGCGAATGGATCGAATGGCCAATAGAAAGTACTCAGCCCGGCGCATGCGTGCCGGGCTGAGTACTTTTTCCTATTCGCTTTGTGCTAATGGCCGCTGGCACCTCGGGTGCGCACATTCAGGTGGTTATTCACGTGTCTGACTCCGCGCACCGATCTCGCGACACTACCGGCGCGTTGTACCTGGGCACGCTGCGGCACCCAACCGGTCAGCGTCACGATGCCGTGGCGCGCCTGCACGTGAATCGCCGTTGAATGCACGTTCGGTGTGCGCGATAGTGCGCGCCGCACGTCGCGCGCGAGTTCGCTATCCGGTCGATTGCGAGGCGGCGATGCCGCGATGGATTGGCCTTGCGCGGACGCGTCGTTCGGCATACTGCCACTCGTTTGCGCATTCGCACAGGTTGCCGCGCCGAGTGCGATGACTGCCGCGGCAATCGCGCCGATGATTGTGCACGCACTGTCTTTTCTCACCCGTCCTCCGGTTCCGCCTTTTTTGAATCGCGCCCGCTTCCAGGTTAGCGCGTGAAAATCTGCGAAAATCTTCGCTTCGCGCGCGCGTCGAGATGAAGCGCAATTATCGTATCCCAACTTCGGCTGTCGAAGGACATCAATGAATTCGAAACTTTCCATACGCGATGGCAATGCCGACGAATTGGCCAGACTCGGCCAATTGTTGGTCAAAGTCTATGCCGCGCTGCCCGGCTTTCCGAAGCCTGACGAACAGCCGGGCTATTACGACATGCTGGCCCATATTGCCCGCTTCAACGAGAAACCGGGCGCTCGTGTGCTGGTCGCGCTGTCTGAATCGAATGAACTGGTGGGCGGCGTCGTGTACTTCTCCGATATGGCGCAGTACGGATCGGGGGGAACCGCGACCGCGGTGAAGAAAGCTTCCGGCATCCGGCTGCTCGGCGTCGATCCCGACTACCGCGGCAAGGGCGCGGGCAAGGCATTGACGCTCGCGTGTATCGAACTCGCGCGTCAAAGCGGACACGCCGAGGTCGTCCTGCATACGACGAAGGCGATGCAGTCCGCGTGGGCCATGTACGAGAGGCTCGGCTTCGTGCGCTCCGAGGATCTGGATTTTTCCCAGCAGGAATTGGCCGTGTATGGGTTCAGGCTGCTGCTTGGCGACAACCCGGCACGATAGTGCGACGCAGGCTCCGTCGAGTCGTGCCGCACATGCGTTACCGTATTGGCGTCATCAATAGCCTGTATCATGGCGGGCTCGCGCCCGGACCGGAGCCCCGCGCGGGCGGCTTGCGCGCATCGCGCGCCATCTGCCGCGCCTCACCGGGCCGCAACGCATCCATTCACGATGACCCAGAGGAAGACCGCCATGACGGCCGCAACGCAATTCGATCAGGTTTCTGTAGTCAAACGAGCCAACGTGTACTTCGACGGCAAGTGCGTGTCGCACACCGTCCTGTTCGCCGACGGCACGCGCAAGACGCTCGGCGTCATCCTGCCCGGCACGCTCAACTTCGGCACCGACGCGCCGGAACTGATGGAAGTGCAGGCGGGCCAGTGCCGCATCCGCCTCGACGGCAGCGACGAGTGGAAGACCTATGGCGCGGGCGAATCGTTCTCGGTGCCGGGCAAGAGCCGCTTCGACATCGACGTGGTCGAGACGCTCGACTACGTTTGCAGCTATCTGTAAGCGTTTTTGAGCCGCGGCGGGGACGGCCTGGGCACTTGAGCCCACGCTATTCCCGCTCAAACATGTTGAAGCGACAGCACGCACGCATTCGCGAGTGCGTGTGTGAGCCAGGTGCTCAGAACAGGCCGTCCGCTACGCTTCGCCTCGACGATAAACACCGCCGCAAGCACCACCGCGCCCAGCAGAATCGACACGACCGCGCGATCGACGTAACCGTGCATCAGCGTGAACAGTGCAATCGATCCCGCCGCAGCAAACCGCCACGACAAACGAAAGACGCCGTTAATGAGCCGAATGGGCAGCCATTGCCCGACGATCGTCTCCAGGAACGGCATCAGGATGGCGATAAAGAGCAGCTGAACCAGAATCGGTTGATGCGCCAGCGGGTTTTTATGCGGCGCCAGCGGGCCCCATAGCGCGTATTGAGCGAATATCAGCGCGATCTGCCCGAAAAACATGATCGCCGCGCCGCCGATTATCAGCCCCCATCGGGGCACTTCGTTCCAGTTTCTTTTTGTTATTACCGACAGCGCGTGCAATATCGCCTCCTTGAGGTTGGCAGGTCCCTACGCCGCTTCTTTCGCCACGATCTCCTCGATCACCTGCACGAATTGCTCGACAGGTTGCCCGCCCGTCACCAGATAGCGGCGGTTGAAAATGATCGACGGCACCGATTGAATGCCCATCTCCTGATTGTTCTTTTCCGCTTCGCGAACCTCGTCGGCATATGCGCCGCTCGTCAGCACCTCGCGCGCTTCGCTGGCGTCCAGTCCGACCGACTGGGCCGCTTCGACCAGCACCTCATGATTGCCCGGATTCTTGCCGTCGGCGTGGTAAGCGCGCAATAGCGCGAGCTTCAGCGGCAACTGTTCGCCCTTCAGGCCGGCCCAATGCAGCAGACGATGCGCGTCGAACGTGTTGTAGGTGCGTGTGCGCGGGCCGAAATCGAAGCCGACGCTCGCGCCGCGTTCGTGGATCATCGCCTGCGTTTCGGCGATCTGCGCGGGCGTGCGGCCATATTTCTTGCCGAGATACTCGACGATGTCTTCACCGTCCGGTCCCATCTGCGGATTCAGTTCGAACGGATGCACGACGATGCGCGCGTCGATCTTGTCCTGAAGCCGCGCGAGCGCGAGTTGGAGCGACGAGAGGCCGATCGCGCACCACGGGCAGGCGATGTCGGAAACAAAATCGATGGTCAGCTGCTGTTTCATGGGTGTCCCCGGCGAAATGAAGTGCAATGCGGCCTGGCAAATGCAGCGTGGCCAATGCGGCCGCAACGAAACCGACAGCGTAGCGTGAATCGTCCGCCCGTGCAGCCCGGCCGAATTTGACCGCAAGACCCGGAGTGTTTTACCGGTCCGACACTCTTACACTAGCGTCATCGAGCGACTTACTTTCACGGCGCGGGCACCGAGCCCGGCCGCCCACTCATCGACGATGAACGCAATAGCCCCCACCCAAACGATTGACCGACGCGTCGACGCACTCGACTGGCCGCGGATCGAACACGAGCTCGACCAGTACGGCTGCGCCGCCGTGCCGCAACTCCTGACGCCTCGCGAGTGCGATGCGCTGAGCGCGCTCTATTCGCAGGACGAGCTCTATCGCAGCCGCATCGTGATGGCGCGCCACGGTTTCGGCCGCGGCGAATACAAGTACTTCGCGTATCCGTTGCCGCCGCTCGTCGACGGCTTGCGCGGTGCGCTGTATCCGCACCTCGTGCCGGTCGCGAACCGCTGGAATAGGGCGATGGGCATCGAGGTGCGGTATCCGCCGAAGCACGCTGATTTCATTCGACGCTGCCATGACGCCGGCCAGGTGCGTCCGACGCCACTGATCCTCCAATACGGCGAAGGCGATTACAACTGCCTGCACCAGGACCTGTACGGCGAACACGTGTTCCCGCTCCAGCTTGCGGTGCTGCTCTCGGAGCCGGGGCGCGACTTTACCGGCGGCGAGTTCGTGATGACCGAGCAGCGTCCGCGCATGCAGTCGCGCGCCGAAGTCGTGCCGCTCGCGAAGGGTGACGCGGTCGTATTCACCGTGAACAGCCGGCCGGTGCAAGGCACGCGCGGCCCGTATCGTGTGAATCTGCGGCATGGCGTGAGCCGCCTGCGCTCGGGACATCGGCATACGGTCGGCATCATCTTTCATGATGCGCTGTGAGGGCCACTGTCGGCGCGTGATGGCGCGGCCCGGCGCTCCGTGAGACGATAGCGGCCACCCTTCCAGCGTTTCCTCGCGCCTGTCGTAAGACACGCCTCGTCCCATGGAAAACCTGCTCAAGAAACTCGATCTCACTTCGCTGCGCCTGTTCGTCGCCGTCTGCCAGGAGCGCAATATCGCCCGCGCGGCGGAGCGCGAGTTCATCGCGTCGTCGGCGGTGAGCCGGCGCATTGCCGAGATCGAGGCGCTGATCGGCCTGCCGGTGATTCAGCGCGGCTCGCGCGGCATCACCGTGACGCCGGTCGGCGAAACCGTGCTGCGCTACGCGCTCGCGATCATCGGCAATATCGAGCAGATGAGCGCGGAGTTGTCGCGCTTTTCGGCCGGCGTCAAAGGGCGCGTGCGGGTGGTCGCGAATCTGTCCTCGATCGTGCAGTTCCTGCCCGAAGACGTGGCCGCGTTCGGCCGCGCGTTTCCGGATGTATCGATCGAACTCGAAGAAGAAAACAGCGCGGATGTGCTGCGTATCGTCGACGAGCACGGCGCGGACTTCGGCATCTGCAATCCGGTCGCGGGCAGCGAGGCGTTCGAGCAACTGCCGTACCGGCAGGACCGGCTGGCGGTGCTGGTGCCGGGCGGGCATCGGCTCGCCGAGGCGGCGCGGGTGAGCTTCGACGATCTGTCGCACGACAGCTTCGTCGGCCTGCGCAGCGAGAGCGCGCTGACGCGCCTGCTCGCGCAGCAGGCGTCGAGCGCGAGCCGGCAGCTCGACGTGCGGATGCGCGTAAGCAGTCTCGACGCGCTGTGCCGGATGGTGCACGCGGGGCTCGGCATCGCGATCGTGCCCGAGCCGGTCGGGCTGCTCTACGTGAACACGCTCGACGTGCGCCTGCTGCCGCTCGCCGATGCGTGGGCGGAGCGTCATCTGATCATCATCTTCAAGGCGCGCGAGCAGTTGAGCGCGAGCGCGGCCGCCCTCGTTTCGTTCCTCGGCAATCAGCCTTAGACGCTCTCCCGCACGCCCGCCATGCCGCGGCGCAACGCCGAGCATTCGCGAAACGAGACGGCAGCCTTGCCGCACCGGCACTTCGGCATCGGCCCTGCGCGCCGTATAGTGAGCGCAAGGAGAATGCAGAGATGAGCGATACGATTCGTCTGGATGGCCGCGTGCTGTACCTGTCGCAAGACCCGGCCGTGATCGAGGCGCAACTGGCCGGCGAAAACTTCACGCGCGAGACGGCGGGGCCGTTGCGTGACAACGTGTCGACGGACGAGATCACGCCCGTCACCGTGATGCTCACGTACGACGAGCGCCTCGGCCAGTATCCCTATGTCGGTTTCAAGGCCGGCGGGCGCCTGCCGATCGGCCGCAACGCGGTGAAGGACGTCGGCTTTCGCGTGACGGTGGCGGGCAAGCGCTACGGCAAGGGCTCGTCGCGCGAATCGAGTCCGCTCGCGGAGTTGTCGGCGGGCATCCGGCTGATCGTCGCGGAGAGCTTCGAGCGCATCTATCAGCAGAACTGCGACAACATCGGCATTCTGACCACGACGGATTTTTCCGTGCTCGATCGCCTGCTTGCCGGCGAGGCGGTGCCGATCGACGAATTCCTGAAGGGCCGCGACGCGCTCACGCAGCAGATCATCCGCAGCGGCGGCTTGCTCGCGTATAGCCGCTTCGCGGACTGGCCGGCACCGGGCCCGCGCGCGAGCGATACCGCCAGTGCTGCGCCGAGCGGCGCGCCGAAAACGCTGGTCGAGAAAATCATCGACCGTCATCTGCATCCAGGGACCGCGAGCGCGCAACGCGGTGACGGTGTGTTCATCGCCGCCGACTGGCGCTTCAGCCACGACTATTTCACCGGCATGTGCGCGCATCTGATGCATCGCGCGTTCGGCAAGCCCGCGCCGTTGCATGCGCCGGATCACATCATCGCGTTCCAGGATCATCTGGTGCTCGCGCCGCAGAGCATCCCGCACGTGCGCGACGGCCTGCTGCCGGGTGTCGCGAATCTGATGGAGGGCCACACGTCGTTCTCGCGCGACTACCCGGTGCGCTCGCACGGCGCGCTCGATGACGTGCCGGGCTCCGAGGGCATCTGTCATGCGTTGATGGCCGAGCAATACGCGCTGCCGGGGCAGGTCGCGTGCGGCACCGATTCGCACACGCCGCATTCGGGCGCGCTCGGTTGTCTCGCGTTCGGTGCGGGCGCGACCGAAATCGCCAATAGCTGGGTCACGGGCTACGTGCGCTGCAAAGTGCCGGAGACGCTGCGCATCGAGATCGATGGACACTTGCTCGACGGCGTGACCGCGAAGGACGTGGTGCTTCATCTGCTGCAAATGGATGCGATCCGCTCGGGCGGCGCGATCGGTCTCGTGTTCGAATACGGGGGCGCGGCGGTGCGGGCGATGTCGATCGACGAACGCGCGACGCTGACCAACATGGTCGCGGAGCTTGGCGGCTTTACCGGCATCGTCGAGCCGGACGAACGCACGGTCGCGTTCCTGAAAGGGCGGCGCGGCGTCGATTTCGTGCTGGAGAGCTGGATGACGAGCGACGCTAACGCGGCCTATCGCGACACGATTCGTATCGACGCGAGCGCGATCGAACCGATGCTCGCGCGTCCGGGCGATCCCGGCAACGGCGTGCCTGCGCCGCAGCTCGAACACGAAGTCGCGATCGATATCGCGTACGGCGGCTCGTGCACCGCGGGCAAGCGCGAGGACTTCGATTTCTATCACGAGGTGCTGCGTTGGGGCGTCGAGCACGGTCTGCGCGTGCCTGAGCGCACGCGTCTCTTCCTGCAATTCGGCACGATGGCGGTGCGTGCGTTTTGCGAGGAGCAGGGCTATCTGCCCGTGTTCGAGCGCGCGGGCGTAACGCTCGTGATGCCCGGCTGCGGCTCGTGCGCGAACTGTGGGCCGGGTCAATCGGCGAACCCGAACGATGTGACGATCAGCGCGATCAACCGCAATTTCCCCGGCCGTTCCGGGCCGGGCGACGTGTGGCTCGCGAGCCCATACACGGTTGCGGCGAGCGCGCTGACCGGAAAAATCACTACCTTCGAACAATTGCGGCGCGCACACGGCTAGAATGCTGGCCGGACTCCGGCCGAGGCAGCGTGTTGCGTGCGACGCGCGAACATAACCAGGCCGGCATCGAACCGGTCGCGGCGAGCGATCTACGTTGGCATGAAAGCAGCCGCAATGGCAGTCGCAATGGAGACAGACAACATGGCATCCCCCGATCACGCGGGGTCCGTCGCGCGTAGCGGCGGCAACGCAGCCCATTCCACCGACGCGGCCGGCAGTGCCGCGAACGGCGCCCCCGCGCAAACGTCGAACACCGCATCGCTCGATGCAGGCAGCATTTCGGCGCGTCTCGACCGCTTGCCCGCGACGCGCTCCATCTGGAAGCTCGTCGTGCTGCTGAGCCTCGGATTCTTCTTCGAACTCTACGATCTGCTGTACTCCGGCTATATCGCGCCAGGCCTCGTGAAAAGCGGCATGCTGACCGCGACCACGCATGGCCTGTTCGGCTCGACCGGTGTCGCGAGTTTCATCGCCGCGCTGTTTAGTGGCCTGTTTATCGGCACGATCGCGTGTGGCTTTCTCGCGGATCGCTTCGGGCGGCGCGCCGTGTTCACCTATTCGCTGCTGTGGTACACCGCGGCCAACGTCGTGATGGCATTTCAGGAAACGGCGACAGGCCTCAATTTCTGGCGTTTCGTCGCCGGTGTCGGCATCGGCGTCGAACTGGTGACGATCGGCACTTACATCTCCGAGCTGGTGCCCAAGCAGATTCGCGGCCGCGCGTTCGCGTGCGAGCAGGCGGTCGGCTTCACGGCCGTGCCGGTGGTCGCGTTTCTGTCGTTTCTGCTGGTGCCGCGTACGCTGTTCGGTCTCGACGGCTGGCGCTGGGTCGTACTGATCGGCGCGCATGGCGCGTTGTTCGTCTGGTGGATTCGCCGCGCGTTGCCGGAAAGCCCGCGCTGGCTCGCGCAGCAAGGCCGTCTTGCCGAAGCCGATCGCGTGATCAGCGCGCTCGAAGCGAAAGTGCGCAACGAGTATGGCCGCGAGTTGCCGCCCCCGGCGCCGCCGGTGGCAGTCGCGCCGCGCGGCAGCTTCCGCGACATGTGGGTGCCTCCGTACCGCAGCCGCACGCTGATGATGACGATCTTCAATATCTTCCAGACGGTCGGCTTTTACGGCTTCGCGAACTGGGTGCCGACGCTGCTGATCAAGCAGGGCATCACGATCACGACGAGCCTGATGTATTCGAGCGTGATCGCGTTGGCCGCGCCGCTTGGTCCGATCATTGGGCTGTTTATCGGCGATCGCTTCGAGCGCAAGACGGTGATCGTCGTGATGGCCGGCGTCAATATCGTGTGTGGATTGTGGTTCAGTCAGGTATCGGGCGCGGTGATGCTCGTGAGCCTGGGCGTATGTCTGACGCTTGCCGGCAACATCATTTCGTACAGCTTTCACGCGTATCAGGCCGAGCTGTTTCCGACCAGCATCCGGGCGCGCGCGGTCGGCTTCGTTTACTCGTGGAGCCGTTTTTCGGCGATTTTCACGGCCTTTCTGATCGCGGCCGTGTTGCGTTACTTCGGGACGACCGGCGTGTTCGTGTTCATCGCGGGCGCGATGCTGATTGTGATGCTGGCGATCGGCTTGATGGGACCGAAGACGAAAGGGCTCGAACTCGAGAAAATCTCTACATAGCGAAGGCCGGCTCGAGAGCCGGCGCGTCGCCATGTATCAGATTCATGATGGGCAGTCGAACACGTAGTGCTTCTGCCATCGATGTCATGCACGGCCAGAGCATCGGCCGTGCGAGGTGCGGTACTCGATCGCGTCAGGTCCCGACAGGACGGATCGACAGTGCGTTCCTGACCGAAGTTACACCAGGTACGCCTTTCGCCACTTCGGTTGCCCGGTCGCTTTGTGCCTGAACCGGTACGCTTCCCTGCAGGGTGACGGCACCATCGCGAGCGCGAACCGTGATATTGGACGTCGAAATACTCCTATCTTTCACCAGCGCCGATCGAACCTGGCGTTGGAGCGCCCGGTTCGCTGCCTTCATTGACTTGTAATGCCCTCGGGCTTCGGCCGTTGTGGTCGGGGGCGTAGTAGGGGCAGCAGGGTTGCTCGCCTGTGCATAGGCATGAATTGAACCCGAAATCAGAAGGGCGGTGGTGACCAGTCTGACGGCGTGGATTGCTTTCATGCATCTTCTCCTGTCGTTGCAGATCATTGGGGTACAACTCACGGATAACTCACAATGCCGCCACGATCTCTCTGAGGCGGATCAAATGGCACTATAGAACAATAAAGGGTTAGGTCAAGCAACAATGCGAATCCGGCCAATTGTGTGGGCAATCGGCGATATTAGAATGGGTCGGATCAGACAGTGTTTTAATTGTGTTGACAGAATTGCAAATCACGAATCTGAATTAGGTTTTCTCCGCCTTTTACCACGGCTTACCTGTTCCGATTAGTCATATTCAGCCATGCCGGATGTCACGGCCCGGTTGCGGATGTCCCATCGATTTGCGCCCCACTGAGCGGACCATGTGGCACATGGCACGCAGCACCTTCGCGGTGCACAAAATGCCGTTTGATATAGGGGCTGTGGGGCTGTCTGTGCTGAAGTAGGCAATTCGTCCATAGTCGCCCGGCTCACGTCAGTCGATTTGAATCGACCCAGGTGATGGGGATCAGATTTGAGCGCCATCCGTTGAACGTACCCCTGCATGACCGGTTTCGACCGTCTGGAGATCGGGCGGCACTGAAACGACCAGTGCGCAGCGCGCAAGGCGGGCAATGTCTGCCAGTGCGTCAGGCCTGGGTGGTCCTGCCGCGATGTCGTGGATCAGGGAAAGCACCGCGCGTAATCGCGGGACCTCGTGAATCACGAACGCATACTGCGCGACCTGTCCGGCCCGATTCGTCTTATCTGTGCAATTCACGCAGTTCTCCCTGTTGAAGCGACATCGGCACGATGTCGCCCCGCGGTACAAAGACCGCCAGGTGCTGGCGGAAGTGTTCCTTGTAGGCACGGGGCGGGGGACCAGCCGATGGTCGCTGCCAGACCGATCAGAACCGATGCCGGATTCCAGCGCCGACCAGCAACTGATTGCGGCCCGATGAAGGTTCGGCGCTGTTGATCACAGCCGGTGCGTCCGTCGATGCCCGCTGGAAGATCGTTTCGACGTACGCGTCTGTGCGCTTCGAGAGCAGATAAACCGCCTGCAATCCTCCCTGATTCCAGTGCTGGCCCGCGCCCTTTGTGTACGTGTACATGCCTGCGAGCGACACCATCGGCCTCAGTTGATACACCCCATTGATTTCATAGTTGCTGAAGCCAACCGAAGGCACGGTGGAAGCGGAATCAGCATCGGCCACGCCGCTATAGGTCGAACGTGACCACGCAGCACCGAGCGTGAAATCGCCCAACGCATAGCTCGCACCCATGCCATACGTGTTCTGCGTCTGGACGGTTGCATCGAATTCGCTGCGGTTCGACCCGGGTAGATTAATCGTGTCATACGCCCCGTTCCCCGTGTTGCCGCGGCCGCTCACGCGGAGGTATGCGGCACCGGCGGCGAACGGACCATTCTGATAGTTTGCGCCGACGCTATAGGCACGGTTGTTCGCAAACTGGCCGGCATCGTTCGAAAACGCGTACATGCCGCCGAAACTGAGACCTCCGAACGACGGACTCGCATACTTGACAGCGTTGCGCGCGAGGTACGAGTTGTTGGCATTGTCGTTGTCGAACGGATGCGCAAACGCCGTACCGCCCGCGCCGCCTGTCAGGGTGAACGGTGCCAGGTAGTCGTGGATCGAATCGTACTGGTGACCAAGCGTGACGGTGCCCCACGCTTCGTTGCCAAGACCGACGTAGTACGGATGATCGTTGAGTGCTTCGCCCGTCGTCACTGAAAAGCCGTGCTCCAGTTGAAAGACGGCCGTGTTGCCACCACCCAGGTCTTCGGAACCCTGCAGGCCCCAGTAGCTCCCGTCGATGAGGCCGGAGGTTGCCTTGTACTGCGCATTGCCGCCGACGTTACTCACAAAGGCGAGCCCCGTATCAAGTTCGCCATAGAGCGTCACGCTGCTCTGCGCGTGGATGTTCGCGCTGAAGCACGCCAGCGTGGCGACAGCGGCAGCCGGAATGGCGAAAGAATTGTTCTGTTTGACTGACATCTTGTGAACCTGGTCGAAAGTAAATTGGTCGCGTGCATCCGGCGCCCGCACCCGATGGCGCATGACGAGGAGTGGCGGACCGTGGAGTCGTGCGATCCGTCACGCCGTAACGGACGGCGCTGACGGACCATGGATCAAGGCTGATGAATGCGATCGCGGGCCGGATAGCGCCGACCCGCCGCGCAGCTTCGACGCGGATTAGTACCACCGACCATAACGGCGGATATATAGCGTTTTGACGACCTGTGTCAGCATCACATAGCCGACCATTGTCGCGACGAGCCAGAACCAGTAGCTGTGATCCAGCGAAACAAAACCCAATGCCCCGGCCAGTGGAGAAAACGGCAGCCAGCATCCGACGAGGATGGCAACCGAGGTCGATAGCAACACCGGCAGGGACGCGGTGCTCTGGATGAACGGAATCCTGCGCGTGCGCAGCATGTGGACGACGAGTGTCTGCGAGACGAGCCCCTCGATGAACCAGCCGGAATTCATGATGGCCTGACCGCCGCCGTGTAGCTGGAAAGCTGCGCCGGCGCCGAACACCGTCCACATCAACACAAAGGTCGTGATGTCGAATACCGACGAAGTGGGACCCAGCCACACCATGAAACGTCCGATATTGCCGGCGTCCCACTTGCGAGGCTTCTTCACGAAATCGGGATCCATGCGGTCCCACGGCAAGAACATCTGCGAGAGGTCGTAGATCAGGTTCTGGATCAGCAGTTGCATCGCCAGCATCGGCTCCCACGGCAGGAATGCGGAGGCGATCAGCACTGAAAACACATTGCCGAAATTCGAGCTTGCGGTCATGTTCAGGTACTTCAGGATATTGCCGAAGGTCTCGCGCCCCTTGATTACGCCTTCCTCCAGCACCATCAGGCTTTTTTCGAGCAGGATGATGTCGGCGGTTTCTTTCGCGATATCGGCCCCTGTGTCCACGGAAATACCAACGTCCGCATCGCGAAGCGCCGGCGCGTCGTTGATCCCGTCCCCGAGGAAGCCGACCGTGTGGCCGTTTGCCTGCAGCGCCCTCACCACCCGTGCCTTTTGCAGCGGGGTCAATTTCGCGAAGACGGTCGTGTGTTCGACCACCTGCGCAAGGCGGGCATCGTCCATGTCTTCGATGTCGCGTCCCAGCAGCGGGGTGCCCGGTTCCAGTTCGACGTCCCGGCAGACCTTGGTGGTGACGACGTGGTTGTCGCCCGTCAGTACTTTGACTGCCACACCATGCTCGTGCAGCGCACGGATGGCCGGCGCGGCTGAATCCTTCGGCGGATCGAGAAAGGTGAGGAAACCGCGTACCACGAGGTTTGATTCGTCGAGCGTCTGGTACTGAGACTTTGCTTCGACGCGCGCAATCTCGCGTGTGGCGACGACCAGGACACGATAGCCTTCCTCGTTGTACTCCCGGGCGCGGGTGACCAGCATGTCGCGCTCGCGCAGGGTCAGCTCGTGGATCGTGTCGCCGTCCTGGATGTGTGTCGATACCGCCAGCATCTCTTCGACCGCGCCCTTCGACACCATCAGATGGTTGCGGTCCGCCGCTTCGACCACCACCGACAGTCTGCGGCGCACGAAATCGAATGGCAGTTCGTCGACCTTGGCGTACTGCGTCAGCTTTGCCGGCGCGCCAGGTTGATTGGCATGGTCCACGACGGCGATGTCCATCAGATTTTTCTGCCCGCTTTGATGGAAGCTGTTCAGCCAGGCCAGTTGCAGAATCCGCTCGTCCCGGTTGCCGTTGATGTCGAGGTGATGCTCGAGGATGATCTTGTCCTGTGTGAGTGTGCCGGTCTTGTCCGTACACAGCACATCCATCGCGCCAAAATTCTGCACCGAGTTCAGACGCTTGACGACCACCTTGCGCCGCGCCATCGCGACGGCACCCCGGGCCAGATTCGCCGACACGATCATCGGTAGCATCTCGGGTGTCAGACCGACCGCGACCGCGAGTGCAAACGTCACGGCTGATAGCCAGTCACCCTTGGTCAGGCCATTGATCAGGAATACCACAGGCACCATCACCAGCATGAAGCGGATCAGTAGCCACGAAACGCTGTTGACGCCACGATCGAAGCTGGTTTCGACGCGCTTGTGACTGACGACGTTTTTTGCCAGCGAACCGAAATACGTATCGGCACCGGTGGCAATGACGATCGCCGTTGCCGTCCCGCTGACCACGTTCGTGCCCATGAAGCAGATATGGGCGAGATCGAGGAGGTCGGCGCCACTACCGTGCTCGGCATGGGCCGATTTCTCCGCCACCGCGCCGAGCGTGTCGTATTTCTCTACCGGCAATGCCTCGCCGGTCAACGCGGCCTGACTGATGAACAGGTCTCGAGACTCGATCAGACGGATGTCGGCAGGGATCATGTCCCCCGCCTGAAGGCAGACGATATCGCCGACAACGAGATCACGCATCGCGATCTCCTGCTTCTGCGGCTCCGCGAACGCGCTCGCGCGGCGGATCACGGTCGCGGTGGTACGGACCATCGATTTGAGCCGCTCCGCCGCCTTGTTCGACCGGTATTCCTGAATGAAACGCAGCAGGCTGCTGACGGTCACCATCGTGAGCAGGATGCCGACACCGGTCCAGCTGCGATCGTCCGGAGCGGCAAAATACACGTCCGTGAAGAAGGTGATGACGGACAGGGCCAGCAGCACCAGCACGAACGGATTTCTGAAGGCCAACAGCAGTTGTGTCAGTGCGTGGGGCGCCTTGTCGTGGGCGACTTCGTTGGGACCCGCCAGATGGAGACGCTCCAGCGCGTCGGTTTTCAGAAGACCGTCGAGCGAACTGTTTGTCTTCGCGAGCGTAGCGCTGACGGATTCGTTAGCTTCAGTCACAACATGGGCATGGGCTCGTTGTTCGCGCGAGAAGGGGCCGGACACAAAACCCTTCTGCTTCGTCCTGGAGGTGTGCTGGTTGTTTTTGGATTCGTATTGCATTGGTTGTTCCTGCTGCTATGCACGCGGCGAACGGCTCGCGGCTTTTGAAGGTCGGAAAGTAGATGGCCTGGGCGGCCGCAGCCGTTAGCGAGCTGACAGATCGCATCCACGCCCGCTTTAGTGCCCAGATGAGGCGACAGCGCGCGCATCGTCTCGATGCGACAAACGCGCGCTGTAGACCCCAGGATCAGACGTGACGTGCTGCGCGCCGGAGCAGGGCCCTGAAGGCCGCCCACCATCGTTGTGACGGTTTGATCGGCGCTGGCGGTGCGGACGTCGACGGTTCGACGTAGTAGTGGTGCGGCTCGCGGACCTGCGGAAGCCGGGATACGAGAAGAGCGAAATACATGCGGATTCTCCGTTCGGGCCAGAGCCCGACCTATGGTTTGAGGTCGCCGGAACACCTGCGGCGCAACGCTCAGACAGTCAGGCAAATGACGGTGAACGCATGCAGGCATCCATCAGGCAAAGTAAAAACGTGAGTGGCGTAAAGGCCATATTTCACTGTCGGGCATCACATCTCCTTTTCCGTGAGTTGTGCACGGACGTGTCTTCACCTGCGCCCGCAGGGATAAACCTGCGGGCGCATGCGAGGATGGTCCCGAGGGGGGCTCGGGAAACGGACCGTACGGACGAACGAAATCAAGCAGTCCGATGCGGTGCTGAAATGGAGGGCGCGGGAGTGGTGATACAGGAAGTACTACGACGCGCACCGTTTGCCTGCGGGCAGAACGGTGGCTGAATGAGGCTAGCGGACGTTCTGCCTGTCAGGCAATCAAACTGTTCGAAGATCGACTACTACAACTGTCCAAGGCAAGGCCCCTTTAGTAAAGACGGACGGATTCTAATCGGTCGTTAAGGGACACGTCAACCTTAAAACTTAGCTCTGCGGATTAACGTCGTACGTTGAAAATTGGATGCGTCCGGGAATGGACTGTCACGTACGGTTTCGGCGTAAAGATGGTGTTACGGTTCGACAAGAAATCAGACTGGTCTTGACCTGGCCAGGGAATGAAACCGGTCGTACGCGCTCAGACAAGCGACCTGGCCACCCATCGAGCTACGGTTGCATCATCGAGGTAGCCGCTGATTCCATGGCGGTTGTCAGTGAAGTTGTCGACGTCGCCGAAATTCTCGATGGGCGGCTGAATGCTCCACGTTGATCCGTCAAGCGGCAGAAGAGCGACTACGTCGCGTTTGTCGAACGCGTTCTGCCAGTTCTTCACGCCGGCGGGCCTCGCGAGCGGCACGGGCAGATGGTCTCGAACACTCGTCAATCCTAGCGGCGAGCCAACCGTGACGAGACCGCGCACATCAACGGTTTGCGCGAGCTCCGACAGGACCCGATAGGCGACGATCGTTCCAAGAGAATGCGCGACCACGACGCATGGCTCGCCCACGGGAATGGTCTTCGCGACGATGGCGTCGATCTGCCTTGAAACCGCGGGGTAGGTGAGGTAGACGTAGACATCCCGAGTGAAGCTGTCCAGCACTGCATCTCCGAACGGGGACTCCTTGTCTAGCGTGCGCAAGATCGCGTGCACCCATGCCCAGTTCAGCGGCCCTTTCTCCTGAACGGATAGCCCCGCGCTTGCGGCAATCTCCGCGTCCGGGATAGCGGCATTCGCCGCGATCTCGGTCAGAAGTTGCCCGCGAAACTCGGCTTCAGGCGTATCGGGTTTGATTCCTTTACCCTTGATATCGGCGAGCAGGGGTTCGTCCAACTGCTTGACGAGATGATCGAGCGCATCGCCGTAGTACGGAAATCGGACAGCGAGGCGTTCGGGTCTGGGGAGGCCGGCCTTATCGAGTCCACAGTCGAAGGCTTCTTCCCAGATCCTCTGGAGTTGAGCTGCGTCCTTGCCTTGCTGGTCGCGTCCGTGGATGAATATGAGCTTCATGGTCCGACTCCTCCGAACATTGCTTCCTCGAGTACGTTCATCCCCTCGGCGGAAAACGTGGTCCATAGTCCCGGGATGAGGTGCTTGCGCGCCACTTTCAGCACGTCCGGCATGCGTTTCTCAAATGCGCCGAGCAACAGCCAGCCCTGCGTGAGCAGGGGCATCCACGGCGCGAAGTCGAGCGACTGCGGCAATTTTCTGTTTCGCTGGGCGGCCAGCATCGCAACGTCGAAGAAAATCGGCTCAGGCTCCATTCGCATGTAGTCGAAGATCGACAGGACGCCTTCATCCTTACCTGCCTGTACATACGCATACGCCGCGTACAGTCCCAGCGTGGGATCGAATTTCTTCATGGATCGAAGATAGGAAGCGGTCCCTTCGGCCGCTTCCTGGTCGAGCCGGAAACTCCCATGCTTGGCGGCAATAGCGACGAACGCGCGTCGTTTATTGATGTCCGGTGCAAGCTCTCTATACTCGCGATGAATGTCGGTCCCTCTGGCCGGCGCATAGTTGACCGTGACGACGCGTCCACGCTCAATCACTACGGAACCGATGAAGCAGGGCAGCACGGAGAGCACCATTCCCGAGCCATCGGCAAATCTCAGCAAGGCGGCTTGAGGTGCATAGGGTGAATCGCGCAAGTACTCGGACTCGACGCTGACCTGAGACGCACCGTTTTCTTCCCAGACTTCGCAGCGGGAGTCTGAGCCAGTTGATCTGACATACCGGACCGATGTTCCATAGACGCTAAAGCCCGTTCGGGTCTTGTCGGAACTGCGCCTGGCTGATGTCAGAATCAGCTTGACGGACTGTTTCACGTTTCCAATGTCCGGAACCTCGAGCCTGGGTTGCTCGGGCCTGCCGGCTTCAGAAAGCGCATCCAGGTCGTCTATCAGCACGCTGTCTCTCAGTCCGAGATGAGGCGTCCCCAACTGCGTCCATTTGTCTATCCGTAGCCGCGATACCGCCGACTCCCAGGAGTGTGCGAGGCGGTAGCTCAATGGTGCGATATCTACCTGAAGCAGTGCCAGGCCATTGATCGGGGGCTCGGAGTCAAGCTGGCTTGCCGTCACCTCGGCCAGATACTTCGGCAGTGCGGACTCGACTCGAGCGTCCGGATCTTGCCTCAAGGCGATCGACACAGCCGATGCGGCATCCGGAACCGCTCTCGCCAGGTGGATCTTTAGCGATCTCGAGGCGATGACACGTCGTACCGTTCCCGCATCGTTCGTTTGTTCGATCAGCGTCGCGGGCACCCCTGACAGCGCTTTGAGCATGCAACTGGTAAGGAGCCCTCGAAACGACTTCTCGGCCTCATCAGGCGGCACCTCTAGTGCCGGGTCGCCGGGTAGCGTCGCATAGAACACGTCGACCTCGGGCATGGGGGCCCTGGGGTTGGCTGCGGGGAAGATCAGCCCCGGGGAAACCAGGCCGAGACGGAAGTTCGCCGGCATCGAACGGCAAGCGTCGGACACGACGACGATGTGCGGGATCGCGCTGGCCCTTGCCGCCACGATCGAACCGCTGACATTGATCGCTTCGTTGGGATTGGCTATCGCACCGGACAGCAGCCAGACTTCAGCATCCGGTGACAACAGGATTCCGTGTCCGGAGAAGTAGACAACGAGTTGCGAATAGATCTTGGCGGTGACTACCGCGTTGACGGCAGCGAAGACATCGGAAATCGAGACCCGATGACCGTCGCCGTCGTGCAGCAGCGTCACATCGAAGCCTTGCTGTGCACCCCAGTCGGCCATCTGGATCGCACCTTGCGCTGCCGCATTGAGAGGCGGGAACACGCTAGCGGTCCTGTTGACGCCAATCGCGACTAATGCCCTCTTCATGCGAGTCTCCGGGCTTCCGTTTGGACACCAGCCTTGCACGATACAGTGGGTGTGGGATCGTGTGCCTCATCTTTATAGGACGAGACAGCAGCGGATTCAACTAGCGGGGCTACCAGGCGCCTCCAGGCTTAGAACAACTGTTTCTGCCCCGACATCAGCGTCGTGAAATCGTCGCGCAGTAAAGGCAGAATCGCATCGGCCACCGGCTGCAATTGGCGCGTCAGATAGTGCTCGTAGTCGATCGCCGAGCGCAGCGTTTCGAGCGGCTCGGGGCCGGCCACCGTCATCACGTAGCTGATCCAGCCGCCGTTCTGATATTGCAGCGGACGTCCCTGCTGGCGATTGAACTCATCGGCGACGCGTGCCGCGCGCACATGGGGCGGCACGTTGCGCTCGTAAGCATCGATCGGTCTGCGCAACTGCTTGCGATAGACGAGCTGATCGTCGAGCCGGCCCGCGAGCGTATCGCGCACATAGTCGCGCACGTAATCCTGATAGGGTTGCCGCTTGAAGATACGCCGGTAGAGTTCCTGCTGAAACTGCTGCGCAAGCGGCGTCCAATCGGTGCGCACGGTTTCGAGCCCTTTGTAGACCACATCCTCGCGGCCATCCGGCAAGACGGTTAGACCTGCGTAGCGTTTCTTGCTGCCTTCCTCGGCGCCGCGCACCGTCGGCATGAAAAAGCGCCGATAGTGCCGCTCGAATTGCAGTTCCAGCGCGCTGTCGATGCCGAAGCGCGCCTGCAGCTTCTGCCGCCACACCGCGTTGATATGCTCGACGAGGGCGCGGCCGATGCGCGCGGCGTCTTCCTCGCCATGCGCGTGTTTGAGCCACACGAAGGTGGAATCGGTGTCGCCGTAGATCACTTCGTAGCCTTGCGCCTCGATCAGTTCGCGCGTCGTGTGCATGATCTCGTGGCCGCGCATCGTGATCGACGACGCGAGCCGCGGATCGAAGAAGCGGCAGCCGGTCGAGCCGAGCACGCCATAAAACGCGTTCATGATGATCTTCAGCGCCTGCGACAGCGGCTTGTTCTGCTCGCGCTTGGCCGCTTCGCGCGCCTGCCACACCTGCGCGACGATCGATGGCAAACAATGTCGCGTGCGCGAGAAACGCGCGCCGAGAAAGCCGGGTACCGAATGCGCGTCGTCGGGATGCAGCATGCCTTCGACGAGACCGAGCGGGTCGATCAGAAACGTGCGGATGATCGATGGATACAGGCTCTTGTAGTCGAGCACGAGCACCGAATCGTAGAGGCCTGGCCGCGAATCCATCACGAAGCCGCCGGGACTCGCCGCGCCGGCCACGTCGCCGAGATTCGGCGCGACATAGCCTTGCCGATGCATGCGCGGCATGTACAGATGCGTGAACGCCGCGACCGAGCCGCCGCTGCGATCGGCGGGCAGGCCGGTCACGGTCGCGCGTTCGAGCAGGAACGGCAGCAGTTCGGTTTTCGCGAAGATGCGCGTGACGAGCTCGCAGTCCTTCAGGTTGTAGCGCGCGAGCGCGGGCTTGTCTTCGTCGAAGCGGCGCTGGATTTCGTCCATGCGCTGGTAGGGATTGTCGATCGCCTTGCCTTCGCCCAGCACCGAGCGCGACACGTATTCGAGGCTGAACGACGGGAAGCTCCACGTCGCCGAACGCAAGGCCTCGATGCCGTCGATGACCCAACGTCCCGCCACACCCGCAAAAAAATGATTGCGCGTGACGCCGTGCTCGCGCCACTCCATCACCGCGCCGCCGCGGCCGATGCGCAGCGGCACCCGGTACTGCTCGGCATGCTGTTGCAGTACCTTCAGATCGAACTGCACGAGATTCCAGCCGATGATCGCATCGGGATCGTGTCGCTCCATCCACGCGATCAGCTTTTCGAGCAACTGTGCACGGGTTTCGCAGTATTCGAGCTTGAAGTCGAGAGCGCCTGCGTCGGTATCCTCGGCGTGGTTGCCATTTGGCGGTCCGAGCATATAGACCTGGCGCTCGCCGCAGCCTTCGAGTGCGATCGAATACAGCTCGGCATGCGCGCTCGTTTCGATGTCGAGCGACACGAGCTTCAACGGCGGACGATATTCGTTGGCCGGTTTGAGTTCGCCATCGAGCCACGGGCCCTTGTGCTGCGGCTCGCCGCTGAACCACACGGGCGCGGTGATGAAGCGCTCCATCATGTAACGCTCGGGCGGCTGGATATCGGCTTCGTAGATATCGACGCCGCCTTCCCGCAGGCGTTTTTCGAATCCCTTCAATTGCCGGTATTGCGGACAATAAAGCCCGCTGACCGGCCGATGCTGGAAGTCACGCAATTCGAGCGGGCGCAGATCGAGCGGCGCGTCGCGGCGCAGGATCGCTTCCGCGCGCTCGCCATGTTCAGCCGGAATGAAGGCGACGGACGGCTGAGGGCGCAGGCGCAGGTGGCGCGGTCCGCTGTCCGTAGCCAGCCAGAACTCGATTTCCGTGCCGGCCGGAGTGTCCCGCCAATGTCGGGTCAAAATGAAACCCTGCTCGAACTCAGTCAAACTTCCACCTTTTAAGCGGCGCAATCGCCATGCGCGATTTTACCGCCGCGTCGATCTTGCGCGGCATGTGGTCCTTCAGCACGGTTTCCTCGAGCGTCACCATCGTCACCATCTCGAGTTGGTGCTGCATGGGCGTTGGTCTCCTGAGCATGATGCTCATGAAATGACAAAGCCCGGCGCGTGGCCGGGCGTTGGGGGTACTTTGTGATCAGTCTGACGCATCAGAACATCCGATGCGTGCTTTCCGCGAACCGTCCCGGCTGCATGCCCGGCCGGGAAACGACTGCTTAAAAATAGAAGCCCGCGCTGAGCGATGCGCCGACCTCGCCACGGGTGCTCGTGCTGGCGGCACCCTTGACCGTCCACTTGCTGTCACGCGTCATGTAGGACACGCCAAGCGCGGAACCCGCCTGGCCGCCGTAGGTGCTGGCGCCCAGTGCAACCATGGTCCGCCCTGGCAGGACTGACTGCGGCAGGTTCGCGATAGCCATCGCCGACGCGACACCGCCCATTGCGTCCTTGCGGAGTCCGTCCATATCGCTGCGCACGCTGTTCAACTGACCCACGTTCACCGCGTCAGTGGGCGCCGTGCCTGCCGCGACGTTGGTGATCTGGCGTTCGTTACCGACCGAGCCCACCGACACCGAGTTGTCGCGGTCCGTCACCGAACCTTGGCCCAACGCGACCGAGTTCGCATGGGTAGCCTGCGAGCCCGTACCCATTGCCGTCGAGTTGACGCCCGTCGCCGCGGCGTTGGCGCCGACTGCCACTGCGTTGTCCGCTGTCGCGCTGGCGTTCGCGCCGATCGCCGCGGTGTGGTCGCCGGAAGCAACGGCACCCGCGCCGACGAGCGTACTGGCCACGCCAGCACCTGGCATCGCCGCATTGACCGCCACGCCATTGCTGTCGCCTGCCGGCTGAACATTCGACACCTGGGTGTTGAGATCCGACACCTTTCCATTGATATCCGTTACCTGGTCCTGCAACGCCGACAGCTGGCCGTAGTTCACCGCGTCGTACTGGCTCGCGCCGTTTGCCACATTGGTCAGGACCACCGGACCTGCGCTCTGAGCTCCGCCCAGCGTGACCGAATTGAAGTTCACCGAACCGTCGACGTTACGGTCGTACTGCACCGCGCCCGACAGTTGCGTGCCGACATCGCCCACTTGAGTCTGCAGCTTGGTGATGTCCGAGGTGTTCTGCGTCACCCGGTCATCGAGGTTGGTGACCGCGTCGCCCACGCTATGAACCGTCTTACCGCCCACGCTGTAGCTCGGCGCCGAGATCGTGCCGTCCGGGTTCACCGTCGAACCGCCGCCCAGACCCGCTGCTGCACTGGACGCCACTGCGTGCAACTGGCTGCCATTGATGGCATCCACGCTCGTTGCATTGACCGCGCCATTGGCCACGCCCGTCACCACGCGGTCGCCCGCCGTTCCCGCCATGTTCATCACCGTCCCATCGGTATCCTTGGCCACCGTGATGTCACCCGTGCTCGCGTCCTGCAGCACCAGACCCGGACCAGTCGAACTCTCCGCCAGTTGTTTCTGCACGTTCGTGATGTCGTCCTTGTTCCTTGCGATGTCCCCTGTGTTGGTCGTTACCCGTCCGTCGATGTTGGTGATCGCAGCACCCACGCTGGTGACCGTCGTGCCGCCCACGCTGTAGCTCGGCGCGGTGATCGCACCCGTGGCCGCGTTATAGGTCGCACCGCCGCCCAGTGCCCGCGCCATATCCGCGCCGATCGCGTTCGACTTGGCCGCTTCCGATTCCAACTGGCTGACATTCACCGCATCCGTCGCGGCCGAACCGGCTGCGACGTTTGTCACGCGACGTTCATTGCCTGCGGAACCCACCGACACTTCGCCCTTCGCCGCCGCCGCGGTACCCGACAATGTCGTCGAACCCGGGTTGTAGCCTGCTGTGGTCAGATCGGCCGTCGTCGTCGAACCTGCGCCCAGCGCCACTGAATTGGCCGCCGTCGCGTTGGCCCCTGCGCCCATTGCGCTCGAATTGGCCGCCATCGCGCGGGCCCCTGCGCCCATTGCGCTCGAATTGACCGCATTCGCCATCGCACCGCGGCCAAGTGCAGTAGCCTTGTCCGCGTTGGCGGTGGCGCTGTCGCCCATCGCGACAGAGCCATCACCGGCTGCTTTCGAATTAGTACCGATCGAAGTAGCACTCCATGCGGTTGCCGTCGACGTACTTGCATCAGCATTCATACCTACAGCTATATTGGAGTCATTTGTTCCAGAAGTCTTAGCCCCTTGGCCAATTGCGATGGAAGTTGCTCCTTTGGCATTACCGCCGCCCGCGTTGTACTGTGCGTGTGCGACCGGTGCCAACGAAGCAGCGGCCACAAGCGCGGTCGCCACAACTGCAGAAACCTTTGCCTTGCTACGCTTGCCGCGTGCCGTCGTATTCTCGGAGGCTGCTACCCACGATCCACGCGCCTCATTCCAGATGCTGACATATGACTTGTTCATAATGCGTTCCTTTTACAAGAGTTGGTCAGTTGATAAACGTAGTACTGCGTACCAAATAGAGATCAATCCTGCCCTGCAGATCAGTAATTTCTCGCTGGAGATGTGTGACGGTGACGCGCGCTCCAACACCGGAGAGCCAGTGATGACTGGTCAATAGCTGTTGATCTGAGTGCCGGAAGAGTCAGATCGCTTTGCGCTGATCTCTTCAACTGACTCCAGTCTATATTTTTGGGACAGAGTGAAAATGGGATCGGTCCGAAATCCCAATACCTCGTTGTTATTTTCTAGCCGGCTGTCGAAATGCTTTTCGCGCCGGTTATCCGGGCGGGAGGGGGAAACGTCGAATTAAGGAATCGGACAATACTGAGACCACAGCGATGCTGCGGAACTGACAGCTATACCGAATCGATGTTCACGGTGTCCAGGCTGGATGACTTCGTTTCGGCTAATCAACCATTGCGACCAATCTTCGCCACGACTGAAAAACAAAACCCCACGCTCCGGAAAGCGTGGGGTTGGTCAGCAGGCTGGCGGCGCTTCATACCGAAGCGCCCCGACAAACTCAGCGTGACTTCTTCAAAGTGCTGTCATCTCGCTCAAGCTTCGAGTGCGAGCGTTGCGAACGTGGCGAGCCAGTGCTCGCCCATGTAGTCGCCGGCCACGTGCGGCAGCGCGCTGTGCAGATGCCGCTCGGCCGCATCGAACAGCACCGTGCGACGCACATCGCCGGCGGGCAGCGCACGCGCGAGCGCCCGCTGGCACCACGCGCGGCTCAGATTGAGGCCGTCCAGGTGTGCGATCTTGCCGTCGCTGCGATCGGTCACGGTGACGGGTTCGAACAGCGTCGCCGGCTTCTTGGCGCCGAGGTCCGGCAGGAAACGCCCGAACCAGTCGGCGAACTGCGCGGGCGGCAACACGCGCCGCATCAGCTCCGCCTCCATCAGCGACGGCGACAGGAACTCGTCGCCGGCCGGCTCCCACGCCTGGCACGCGACGTCGTTCAGATACCAGCGCTCCGCGGTGCTGACGATCAACGCTTCGAGCGATTCACGCGAGGTCTGCCGCGCGAAATCGAGCGTCAGCGCGAGCGCGAATGCCATGTTGAAGTGCGTGCCGACGCGCAGCGGATAGGTCGCTTTCGGCAGGAACTCCTCGAAGCGGTCGACGAACGTTTGGGCGAGCGGCGCGAAAATCTTCGCCCAGCGCGCGGCTTCCGAGATTTTCAGCGTCTGCAGTTGCGCGCCGAGCGCGAGCAGCCACGCCCAGCCATACGGCCGCTCGAAGCCGCGATTGTGCGGCAGGTCCAGATAGGCGAGCTCACCGGCGACGTTCGCCTCGGTGAAATGCTCGTCGACCACCGCGACGATGCGGGCGGCCTCGGGCAGATCGGGGAAGCGTTCGAGCAGATGCAGGATCAGCCAGTAGCCGTGCACGCACGAATGCCAGTCGTAGCTGCCGTAGAAGATCGGATGCAGCGCGCGCGGGCCCTGCACATCCTGCGGGCCGGCGAGCGAATGCGTGAGCTTGTTCGGATATTCGCGCGTGAGGTGGGCGAGCGCGACATTGGCGAATTTCGACGCGATTTCGCGGGTCAGTTGGGTGGTCATCGGCGGCTCCTTAGAAGCGGAATACGAACACGTACAGCAGTATGGTGTTGACGATCAGCAATAGTAAAGCGGTCGGCCATTGCGCCTTGATCACGCCGTTCTGGTCCTTCAGTTCGAGCAGCGCGGCGGGGACGATGTTGAAGTTCGCGGCCATCGGCGTCATCAACGTGCCGCAGAAGCCGGACAGCATGCCGATCGCGCCGAGTATCGCGGGGTTGCCGTTGAATTGATGCACGATCAGCGGCAAGCCGATGCCGGCCGTCATCACCGGAAACGCGGCGAACGCATTGCCCATGATCATCGTGAAGATCGCCATGCCGAACGTGTAGGCGGCGACGACGGCAAATGCGGAGTCGTCCGGTATCCACGCTTTCACGAGATCCGACACGACGTGACCGACGCCCGCGACCGCGAACAGTGCGCCGAGCGCGGCAAGCATCTGCGGCAGGATCGCGGCCCAGCCGACCGTATCCATGGTCTGGCGAGCGTCCTTCAACGCATGCACGGGCGAGTCGCGCAACATGAAAAGCGCCGCGCCGAACGCGACCAGGGTGCCGAGCACGAGCGAAATCAGCGTGACGTTCTTCGTTTCGACGAAGGGCACGTATTTGAGCGTCAGCGTACCGACCAGCGTGATGACCGGAATCAACAGTGCTGGAATGAACAGCCGGTTGCCGAAGCGTTGCGCGTTCGCTTCGCGACGCGCGGCGGCTGCTTCACCGTTGCTGTCGTTGCGACCTTTGCCGAGCTTGCCGGAGCCCGCGATCAACGCGAGCGCGATCGCCAGACACCCCGTCACGAAGTGCGGCAGTTCCGCGCCGAACAGGAACGTGATCGCGTAAGTACCCCAGAACAGAAAGTTGACGACGCGCCGCGGGTTCGTGCGGTCCTGCAGATTGAACAGCGCGAACGCGGCGAACATCAGGCCGGCGAGCACATAGAGGGATTCGAGCTTGATCATGATTGCGTCGCGCTCCGTTTGAAGGCGCTCATCTTGTGCGACAGGTTGCGGTCGAGCAGGATCAGGCGGATCACGTGAATGACGAGCGCGGCGATCGCGGTCGGAATCGCCCACACCGATACGTGCAACGGCTCGACCACGATGCCGTTCTGTTCGAGAAAGCCCTTGATGAGCAGGATCGACTGGATCGCGATGAAGATGTCCTCGCCGAAGAACACGGCGATGTTGTCGACCGCCGACGCGTTCGCGCGAATCTGCTGACGCACTTCGTCGGGCAACTCGCCATGACGGTTCGCGGCGGCGGCTTCGGCCATCGGCGCGATCAGCGGACGCACCATCTGGGCATGGCCGCCGAGCGAGGTGAGCCCGAGCGCGGCCGTCACCTGGCGGATCACGAAGTAGAGCATCAGCACGCGGCCGGTGGTGGCCGCATGCAGGCGCGAGATCAGATGCCGCGCCTGTTCCTTGAGACCGTTGCGTTCGAGCAGCGCGATCACCGGCAGCGTGAGCCAGATCAGGCCCATGTAGCGGTTATCCGCGAACGCCTTGCCGAAGGCGCTGACGATCTCCACCGTGTGCAAGCCGCCGGCGATACCGGTCGCGACGCCCGCGATCGTGACCACCAGCAGCGCATTGAAGCGCAATGCGAAGCCGAGCACCACGATCGGCACGCCTATCAAAACCCACATCCGGTTCCCCTTGTTTTCGTTTCCGCGACCGCAAAGCGACGGAATCTAACATGAGAATTTATTGATAAATAGTCGAGAAAGTCTCTTCATCGGGTAAACGCCGAGAAGGTGGCTGCAGCTGCGAAGCGTCATCAACCCTCGGTCATGCCTTCGGCCGTCAACTGCCGCAACTGCTCCAGCAGCTTCATCGCCGGGCTCGGCAGAATCCCCTGACGGCGCCGGAACGCGGTCAACGTGCGCCGTCCGACCACGCCCGGCACGCCGAGCGTATCGAACACGCCGGCCTTGCTCTCGGTCACGTACATCGTCGACGCCATCCAGCTCAGAAAGCCCGAACGCGCGACCAGACTCTTGAGCGCCGTCACCGAGCGCGTTTCGACGACGACGTTCGGCAGTCCCAGTCCCCGTTCGGCAAACACGCTCTGCATGTGCTCGAACGGCCCGGTGCCGCGCGGCGGAATCGCCCAGCGTTCGCCCAGCGTGTCGGCGAGCGTGAGCTCGGGCTTGCGCCGCAACGGATGATCGAGCGCGGCGACCACGTAGCTCGCGTCTTCCCAGCGGCAATCCGGGACCGCGGTGATCTCGTCGGTGTCGGGCACGGCCATGCTGAGCGCGAGATCGATCTCGCGTTTGACGAGCGCATCGGCGAGCCGGTCCCACACGCCCTCGATGATCTCCACGCGCAGATTCGGCCACTTCGTCAACACGCCGCTCACCGCGAGCGGCAGCACGAGGCTCGCGATGCTTCCGACCGCGCCGACGCGGATCGTCCCCCGCGCGAGGCCGCGCATCGCGTCGATTTCCTCGCGCGCCTGTTCGGCTTCGCGCTGCAACAGGATGGCGTGCGGCAGCAGTGCTTCGCCGACCGCGGTCAGATGCATGCCGCGAGAATGCCGCTCGAACAGGGGCGCGCCGACCTTTTCCTCGAGACGACGGATGGTGCGGCTCAACGCCGGTTGTGTAATGTGCAGCGCTTCCGCGGCGCGCCCGAGGCTGCCGCTCTCGACGATCACCGCGAACGCCTGCAATTGCTGGAGGTTGTAAGTCATGCCGAAAGGTAATGGCTTTTTGCAAATTAGGCAATTTTCGGTTACCTCGGCGGTCGTGATAATGGTCTTTCGATTTTTCGCGCTCACCAGACAGGAGGCCTCGCATGACAGGCAGCGCGCCGCAGCAGATTCAAGGACAGGTAATGGAACAGGGCACGCAATGGACCGTACGCGACGCGGTCATCGACTTCGCGCGCCGCGTCGGCATGACGTCGATCTTCGCGAACCCCGGCTCGACCGAGCTGCCGATGTTCCGCGATTTCCCCGCGGATTTCCGCTACGTGCTCGGTCTGCAGGAAGCGGTCGTGGTCGGTATGGCCGACGGTTACGCGCAGGCCACTTGCAACGCGGCGCTCGTCAACCTGCATTCGGCGGCGGGTGTCGGCAATGCGATGGGCAATATCTTCACGGCGTTTCGCAATCGCACGCCGCTCGTCGTCACCGCCGGTCAGCAGGCGCGCTCGATCCTGCCGTTCGACCCGTTCCTCGCCGCGACCCAGGCGACCGAATTGCCGAAGCCTTATGTGAAGTGGAGCATCGAGCCGGCGCGCGCGCAGGACGTGCCGCTCGCCATTGCGCGCGCGCACGCGATCGCGATGCAGGAGCCGCGCGGCCCCGTGTTCGTGTCGATTCCCGTCGACGACTGGGATCAGCCGGCCGAGCGGGTGCCCGAGCGCGAGGTCGCGCACATCGTGCGTCCCGATCCGGCGATGCTGGCGCGCATCGGCGCGTTGCTCGACGCGTGCGAGCGTCCGGCGTTCGTGGTCGGCGGCGCGGTCGATCGCGCGGATGCGGCCGCGGACGTCGTGCGGCTCGCGGAACGGCATGCCGCGCGCGTCTACGTCGCGCCGATGACGGGGCGGTGCAGCTTCCCCGAAACGCATCGGCTGTTCGCGGGCTTTTTGCCGGCGATGCGCGAGCGCATCGTCGAATTGCTCGGCGCGCATGATGCGATCTTCGTGATCGGCGCGCCCGCGTTCACGTATCACGTCGAAGGCAGCGGGCCGCATGTGCCGCCGGGCGCGCAGCTGTGTCAACTGATCGACGATCCGGGCGTTGCCGCATGGACGCCGCAGGGCATCGCGGCGGTCGGCAACGTGCGGCTCGGGGTGCAGGATCTGCTCGCGCGTGCCGCGCCCAAAGCGCGTGAGTTGCCCTCGCCGCGCGCGACGGCGCCCCGTGCGCTGCCGCCTGCGCAAGGCGAGCGGATGTCGGTCGCGTTCGCGTTGCAGACCCTTGCCGAAGTGCGCGACCCCGATGGCATCGTCGTCGAGGAAGCGCCGAGCTCGCGGCCCGTCATGCAGACCTATCTGCCGATCGCGCGCGCCGGTGCGTTCCTGACGATGGACAGCGGCGGCCTCGGCTACGGCATGCCGGCCGCGGTCGGCGTCGCGCTTGCGCGGCCCGGCGAGCGCGTGATCGCGTTGATCGGCGATGGTTCGAGCATGTACTCGATCCAGGCGATCTGGAGCGCGGTACAGATGCAACTGCCGATCACGTTCGTCATCCTGAACAATACGCGCTATGCCGCGCTGCAGGATTTCGCGCCGGTGTTCGGCTTCACGCCGGACGAGACCGTGCAGGGCACGGATTTGCCGGGCCTCGACTTCGTGACGATCGCGGCGGGCATGGGCTGTCCTGGCGTGCGCGTCAGCGATGCGGCGGAACTCGCCGGTGTGTTGCGTCGCGCGTTGTCCGCGGATCACGTGAAAAGCGGGCCCACGCTCGTCGAAGCGATCGTCGCGTAACTGGCATTTTCCATTCAGAAGGAGAGAGACAAATGACGAAAAACGTATCGATGCTGATCGGCGGTGACGAGGTCCAGGCGCGCAACGGCGCGACTTTTGAGCGCCGCAACCCGCTCGACGGCGAGGTCGCGACGCGTGCGCCGGCCGCGACCGTCGAAGATGCCGTCGCCGCCGTCGCCGCCGCCGCGGCCGCCTTTCCGGTGTGGTCCGCGCTCGGGCCGAGCGAGCGCCGCGCGCTGCTGACGAAGGCCGCGCACGCGCTCGAGGCGAAGGCCGACGCATTCGCCGCCGCGATGGCCGCCGAGACCGGCGCGTCAGGCATCTGGGCAGGCTTTAACGTGCATCTCGCGGCAGCCGGCCTGATCGAGGCGGCCGCGCTGACCACGCAGATCGCCGGCGAACTGATTCCATCGGACGTGCCCGGCAGTCTCGCGATGGGTGTGCGTCAGCCCGCGGGCGTCGTGCTCGGCATCGCGCCGTGGAACGCGCCGGTGATTCTGGCGGTGCGCGCGATCGCGCTGCCGCTTGCATGCGGCAACACGGTGGTGCTGAAGGGCTCGGAGATCTGCCCGGCCACGCACGGCCTCATCATCGAGGCGATGCAGGAGGCGGGTCTGCCGCGCGGCACCGTGAACTTCGTGACCAATGCACCGGCCGACGCCGCGCGCATCGTCGACGCGATGATCGAACACCCGGCCGTGCGGCGCGTGAACTTCACGGGCTCGACGCGCGTGGGTCGCCTGATCGCCGAAACGTGCGCGCGCAATCTGAAGCCTGCCGTGCTCGAACTCGGCGGCAAGGCGCCGCTCGTCGTGCTCGACGACGCCGACATCGGCGCCGCGGTCGATGCGGCCGTGTTCGGCGCGTTCGCGAATTCCGGACAGATCTGCATGTCGACCGAGCGGATCATCGTCGACGAGAGCATCGCCGACGCGTTCGTCGAGCGGCTCGCCGTGCGCTCGCGCGCACTGCCTCTCGGCGATCCGCGCAAGGGACCGGTCGTGCTCGGCTCGGTGGTCGACATGAGCACGGTCGAACGCTGCAACGCGTTGATCGACGACGCGCTCGCCAAAGGCGCGACGCTCGTGTGCGGCGGCAGGAGCGAAACCACGCTGATGCCCGCGACGCTGCTCGATCGTGTGACGCCGGACATGCGCATCTACCACGACGAATCGTTCGGGCCGGTCAAGCCGATCGTGCGCGTGCGCGGTGAAGACGCCGCGATCGCATGTGCGAACGACAACGAGTACGGCCTGTCGGCGGCGGTGTTCAGCCGCGATACGGCCCGCGCATTGAACGTCGCAAAGCGCATCGAGTCGGGCATCTGCCACGTGAACGGCCCCACCGTGCACGACGAAGCACAGATGCCGTTCGGCGGCGTCAAGGCGAGTGGCTTCGGCCGCTTCGGCGGCAAGGCGGGGATCGCGGAGTTCACCGATTTGCGCTGGGTTACGCTCCAAACCACGCCGCGTCACTATCCGTTCTGACGAGAAGCGCCACAAAAAATCGAACAACGCGCATGCAGCGCGAACAACGGAGACATGCTCATGAATTACGTTCCTCCCGCTTCGGCGGCGGCCTCGGCCGCGCGCGACGACGCGGCGCTCGCCGGCATCGCCCGCGGCGGCAGCACGGTCGACATCGGTCATGCGCTCGATGACGGCATCTACACGCTGCTGCAGAAAGTCGCGGTGGTGCTCGCGGCGCTGTCGATCGTCGTCGACGGTTTCGACAGCCAACTGATCGGCTTCGCGATTCCGATGCTGATCAAGGAATGGGGCATCACGCGCAACGCCTTTGCGCCGGTGGTCGCGTCGGGGCTGATCGGCATGGGCATCGGCAGTGCGTTCGCGGGGCTGTTCGCCGATCGGTTCGGCCGGCGCTGGGCCGTCATCGGCAGCGTGTTCGTGTTCGGCGCGGCAACCTGCGCGATCAGCCTCGCGCCGAACGTCGCGGCCATCGCGGCGCTGCGCTTTCTCGCGGGGCTCGGCATCGGCGGCGCGCTGCCGACGTCGACCACGCTGACCGCCGAGTTCACGCCCGCGCGTTTTCGTACCTTCGCGGTGACGGCGACGATTCTGTGCGTGCCGCTGGGCGGCATGGTCGCCGGATTGTTCGCCGGGCAGGTCTTGCCGGTCTATGGCTGGCGCGGTCTGTTCGTCGCGGGTGGCGTGCTGCCGCTGGTGCTCGCCGTCGTCCTGCTTGCCGCGCTGCCCGAGTCGCCGCGCTTTCTGGCGCGTCGTCCGCATCGCTGGCCCGAGCTCGTGAAGCTGCTGCGGCGCATGGCGCGCGACGTGTCGGCCGATGCGAGCTTCACCGATGTGCGCGAGCAGAGCGACGAGCGCCATGTCGGCTTCACGGCGCTGTTCCGCGATGGCCGTTCACGTGACACCGTCGCGATCTGGGGCGCGTTCTTCATGTGCCTGCTCGCGGTGTACGCGGCGTTCAGCTGGCTGCCGTCGATGCTGACGAGCGAGGGCTTGAGCGTGTCGCTCGCGGGCTACGGCCTGAGCGCCTACAACCTCGGCGGTGTGATCGGCGCTGTGCTGTGCGCGCTCGCGATTGGGCGGTACGGCTCTCGCTGGCCCCTGCTGGTGTGTTGCGTGGGCGGGGTCGCGAGTGCATGGGTGCTGCTCGGCGTCAGCGCGACGCAGCACACGGCGTTGATGATCGTCGGCCTCGGCTTGCACGGTCTGTTCGTCAACGCGGTGCAATCGACGATGTACGCGCTGTGCGCCTACGTCTATCCGACCAGCGTGCGGGCGACGGGTACCGCGTCGGCGCTCGCGTTCGGCCGGGTCGGCGCGATTCTGAGCGCATTCGCCGGCGCTGCGGTGATCACGGCCGGCGGCGCATCGGGCTATCTGCTGATGCTCGGCATTGCAATGGCAGTCGTGCTGCTCGCGCTGGCGATGGTGCGGCGGCATATTCCGCGTCGAGGCGTCGCGACAGCGCGCTGATCGACGCGACGGTCCCTCGCGGTGCGTTCGTATCGCGGGGGCGGTTGCGCGTGATCTGATTTTTCCCCTTGCGGTTCTTCGTCTCTCGCGCATCGCGAGCGGACGGCGCACGTCTGTCATTAATAACAAACAGGAAATCATGGAGACTATGAAACTACGGATTGCGACAGCACTTGTCTTGTCGAGCGTCAGCGCCCTGGCGTGCGCGCAGAGCAGCGTGACGCTTTACGGCATCGTCGATACGGGCGTCGAGTACGTTTCGCATGCGAATGCGGCAGGCGATAGCGTCGTGCGAATGCCGGGCATTACGGGTGAAATGCCGTCGCGCTGGGGCTTGCGTGGTAACGAAGCATTGGGCGGCGGTCTGTCGGCGATCTTCACGCTCGAAAGCGGCTTCAACATGCGCAACGGCACGTTGAACCAGGGCGGCCGCCTGTTCGGCCGTCAGGCCTGGGTCGGACTGAATACGCCGTATGGCGCGCTGACGTTCGGGCGCCAATACACGATGACCTTCTGGGCGCTGTCGGACGCGGATCTGTTCGGCCCCGACATCTATGGCGGGACCGCGTCGTTCGATCAATATCTGCCAAGTGCGCGTAGCGACAACACGGTCGTCTACAAGGGCAGCTATGCGGGCTTCACACTTGGCGCGACATGGTCGTTCGGCCGCGATGCGACGGGCACGGGCAATTCGCCGGGGCAGGGGACCTGCGCCGGGCCGACAGCCGGCAACGGGCCGACCTGCCGCGAATGGTCCGCGATGCTGCGCTACGATCGCAATGGCTACGGTGTCGCCGCGGCCTACGATCAGCAACACGGTGGCCCGGGTGCGATGGCGAATATGTACGACGGCACGCCGTCGTTCGACTTCTCGAATCCGGGCGACACGGACGTGCGTATCCAGTTGAATGGCTATGGCCACGTCGGCAACTTGCGGCTTGGCGGCGGCTGGCTTGGGCGGCGCGTCGACACGGTTTCGGCGGCCACGCCGAACGTGCATACCGACCAGTTTTACCTGACCGCCTCGTATCCGGTGACGCCGGCATTGATCGTCGATAGCGGCGTGTATCACATCGTCAACAGCCGCGACGATGCGCGCGGCACGATTGCCGCATTGCGTACTACCTATCTGTTGTCGAAGCGTACGGCGGTGTATCTGCAGGGCGCGTATCTCTGGAACAGCGACAAGGCGGCTTATACGGTCAGCCAGGGCGGCGGCGGTACGACGCCAGCGCCGGGGGCGGGCCAGCTTGGTCTGATGGCGGGACTGCGGCACAGCTTCTGATTATCGGATGGCCTGCCAGATAGGGACGCGGGCCATCTCTCAGATTTTCGGCCACGCTCTGGCGAGCGTGGCCGAATTCCAATGATCGTTTCCACCCGTTGTGTCACCCTGATCGAGTACGTACCTGGGGCCCTCGTCAGATCGGTAGTGATGCCATTCTTGTAGCCGACTCTCCCGCACCTCGCTGCCGCGCTCCACTGCTCTCCGAGCATCGCCTGGGGAAAACGTTAGGTGCACTGGCCGTTTGCTCCCAAACCGCCGCCACACCTGCCGTCCAAGGCAATCGTAAGCATCTCCCCCGACTCTGCTTCCCACCATTCCTGTTGACAGCCCGATTTCGCTCAGCTACAAATGTCGTCAACTGACATATCAAATGACGACGGATGGTGAAACATGAAAAATGGAATTGATGTGCGGTCCGTTGACGGCCTTAGTTGCGACGTCCTTGTGACCGGAGGAGGCGCAGCTGGAGTTGCGGCCGCGGTGACGGCCAGCCGCCAGGGATTGAAGGTCATCCTGCTCGAGCGTTATGGCTTTTGCGGCGGCGGAGCGGTGGCGGGATTGTCCGGCACCGTGTGCGGCTTGTACCTCGCTACCGAACGTGCCGGCGCGAAGCCCGAGGCAATCGTGTCCGGCTTTGCGCAGGAGTTCTGCGACGTGCTTGAACAGCGTGGTGGTCTCGCCGCGCCGGTGCGCTACGGAAAAACCTGGACGCGCGTTCACGATCCGTTGGTGTGGCGCGATGCGGCCGACAGTCTGCTCCTGGCGACTGGCGTCAAGGTGATCTATCACGCGGTAGCGACCGGTGTTCTGCTCGATGGCGACGAACGCGTCGATGGGGTGACCGCATGGACCAAGCAAGGACCGCTCACCATCCGCGCGCGCATGACCATCGACGCAAGCGGCGACGCGGATCTCGTCGCGATGGCGGGTCTCGACAGCTTTGTGGGTGACGGTCTTCACGTCCAGAATCCAACGATGATTTTCCGGCTGCAAGGTGTGGACGTCGAACGGTTCAGGCGCACTTACGGTGACGACACGATCATGGGCGAGGCGATCTCCTCGCTGCTGCGCGAACGGCAAGCCGCTGGCGACGACCTGCCGCGCTCGAAAATCTGGCTCTTCCCGACGACGCGACCCGGCGAGTTGCTATGCAACTGCACGCGAATCACCGGTTCCGACGGCCGCGAGCTGAACCCGATCTTCTACGACGATTTCACAGAAGGTGAGATGAATGGAAGGAAACAGGTTCAATCGTATGCGCGATTTCTTAAGGACTACATAGCTGGATGCGAGCAGTCGTTCGTCAACGACACCGGCGTGCAGGTGGGTGTGCGTCAGACACGCCAGGTTGAAGGCGTTGCGAAGTTGATGAACGCGGATGTCGTCGGCGCGAGGAAGTTTTCCGACGGTATTGCGCGCTCGCCGTGGCCGATCGAGTTGCACGCGGGCGCGAAGCCGAAGGTGGAGTGGGTGCTCGACGACTTCTATGAAGTGCCTTATGGGTGTTTCGTGCCTTCGCGCGGAGAAGGGTTGCTGGTCGCGGGGCGTTGTTTGTCAGCGGAACACGAAGCGGTTGCGTCTGCGCGCGTCACGGCGCAATGCTTTTCATACGGTCATGCGATCGGGCACGCGGCAACGCTGGCCGTGCGCGAGCGCATCGAGCCGCGCAATGTCGATCCACAGGCAATACGAAGCGCACTCGGTCGAGACGGCGTGCGTCTCTAGCAGGCATGCCAGTAGTAATGAAAACATGGAGGGTAGGGCAGTGATTATCGTGAATATCGGGAATGTCCGTCAGCTATCGTTGAATCGGCCCGAGCGACGCAACGCGCTCGATGGCGGTTCGATTGCCGAGCTTGAGCAGGCGTTACAGCAGGCCGACCGCGACCCGCAAGTACGTGCGGTCGTTCTCTTGGGCGCGCCGCCCGCTTTCTGTTCGGGTAGCGACCTCAAAGAGCTCGCGACGATGTCGATTCAGCAGATGTGCGACTCCGAATCGGATACCGCGCGGGTCGCGCGCTCGATTGCGGCAATGTCGAAACCCGTGATCGCCGCGGTCGAAGGCTTCGCGCTCGGCGGCGGCTTCGTGCTGGCGATCTCATGCGACATCGTCGTGAGCGCGACGGATGTGCGTTGGCATCTTCCCGAAGTGCCGAACGGCTGGTTGCCGCCCTGGGGCCTTCAGGCATTGCTCGCGCGTGTCGGACCGGTGCGTGCGCGCCTGCTGACGTGGGCGGCGGACCCGATGACAGGCGTCGAAGCACACCGTCTCGGTGTCGCCGATTATCTGAGCGAACCGGGCGCCGCCGATCAGACCGCACTCGCCCTCGCGAACCGACTTGCCGCGCTTCCGGCCGACGCGGTCGCTTCGACGAAACGCTTTTTCGAACCGTTCGTGTCGCTCGATGGCGAACGGCTCGACAACCTCGCGTCCCGGCATTTCGCAAGCAATTGCGAAGGCGGCGCGGCGCAGACAATCCTTTCAAAGTTCAAGGTGAAGGCATGAAGAAGATCATGTCGGCGGCACAGGCCGTCGCTTCGATTCAGGATGGACAGACCGTGGCGTCTGTCGGCGTGATCGGCTGGGTGGTGCCCGACGCGACGCTCGAGGCGCTTGGCACTCGCTTTCGCGAAACCGGCGCGCCGCGCAATCTCACGTTCTATTTTCCGTGCGGCACCGGTGACGCGGTCGACATTCGCGGCATGGATCACGTCGCGCAGGAAGGGCTGATGAAGCGCATCGTCTCCGGCTCTTACATCAATCCGGTGAATCCGCGCACCGGTGAGCGTCCTGCGCTGATGCGGCTCATTCAGGAGAACCGCATCGAAGCCTATTCATGGCCGATCGGTGCGTCGATGCATTGGTTGCGCGAAGTCGCGCGCAAGAGTCCGGGTTACATGACGCGCGTCGGTGTCGGTACCTACGCCGATCCGCAATATGGCGGCGGCAAGTTCACGAGCCGCTGCGAGGACGATCTGATCCAGAAGATCCGGCTGAACGACGAGGAATTGCTGTTCTATCCCAGCTGGCCGATCGACGTCGCCATCATTCGAGCCAGCAGCGCCGACGAGTTTGGCAATCTCTCGTTCGAGGATGAACCGCTGGTTTCCTCGAGTCTCGCGCTCGCGCTCGCCGCGAAGGCGAGCGGTGGCCGTGTGATCGCGCAGGTGCGCCGCATCGTGCCGGGTGGGCAGCGTGCGGCGACGTCGGTGCGGTTGCCGGGTATGTTCGTCGATGCGCTCGTGGTCGAGCCGCAGATGATGATGAGCACCGACACGCCGTACGACGAAGCGTATCTGCGCGCGGCCGGCGTCAGCACGCGTTTGCCCGCGATACCGTTCGGCCCCGACAAGGTGATCGCACGCCGCGCGGCGCTCGAAGTGCGAAAACATGAACTGTCGATTTTCGGCTTCGGCGCAGCAGCCGACGTGCCGCTGGTCATGGCCGAGCAAGGGCTCTTTGATCCGAACAATGGTTCGGACGACTATTGGTTCACGACGGAGCATGGGTCGTATGGCGGAATCGTCATGAATGGCTGGCAGTTTTCGGCCAATCTTCTGCCGCAGGCTTTGCTCGACGGCGTGACTCAGTTCGACGTGATCGATGGGGGCTTATGCCGGTTCGCGGCGCTCGCGTTCGCCGAATACGATTCGCATGGCACGGTCAACGTCAGCAAGTTCGGCAAGGTCAACCCCGGAGCGGGCGGGTTCATCGACATAGCGAAGAATGCACAGCGCCTCGTGTTTACGGGGTCGTTCACGACGGGTGGACTCGATATCGGCTACGAAGCGGGCCGCATGAAGATCGTGAAGGAAGGCAAGGTCAGCAAGTTTGTCGATACTGTGCAGAGCAGAACTTATCAGGTGGCAAACGGCGTGGCGGCAGGACAGAGCGCGCTGATCGTGACGGAGCGGGCCGTCTTCGAGCAGACCGCGAGCGGCCTCGTGCTGACCGAGGTGGCGCCTGGCGTCGACGTGCGGCGCGACGTGCTCGATCTGATGGCGTTTGCGCCGGCGCGTATCCTCGACCCATTGCCGCTGATGCATGAATCGCTGTTCGTCGAAAACGCGAGCCAGTGTACGGAGGCCGCGGTAGAGGAATAGCAGCACAAAACAATGGATCGGCTGCCTCGTCACGCAGCGGCGATTGCCTTCGACGAAGCGCCGAGCCCGATCCCGTGACATAACGACCGAATGCCGTGGCTCTCGAAACGGCATCGAGAATAGCCAACCACCCCGATCGCCGTGGCGATTCCGGAGGAGACAATCATGAAGTACCGCTGGTTTATCGTTTTCATGCTGTTTCTCGCGTGCGCGATCAGCTATCTCGATCGGGCCGCGCTGTCGGTCGCGGCGCCGCTGATCGCAAAGGATCTGCAACTGGATGCCGCGCATCTCGGCATCGTCTTCAGTGCTTTCTTCGTCGGCTATTCGCTGTTCTGTTTCGTCGGCGGGTATGCGGCGGACCGGTTTGGCGCGAAGCGGGTGCTGATCGTCGCGATCGGTCTCTGGTCGATCTTCTGCGGTCTGACCGCCGCGGCCACGAGTCTCGCGAGCCTGCTGGTGATTCGTGTGGTGTTCGGCGCGGGTGAAGGCCCGTTGGCCACCTGCACCAACAAGATCGTCAGCAACTGGTTCGAACGGAAAGAGCAGACCACGGCCGTTGGTTTCGCGAACTCAGGCTTGCAACTTGGTGCGGCGTTGGCTGGACCGATTGTCGGCATCATGGCGCTGCACTGGGGCTGGCGTCTGCCGTTCATGATTATCGGCGCGGTCGGCCTGCTCTGGGTGCTGATGTGGTCGGTGTTTTCGACCGATCGGCCCGAGCGCAATCGATGGGCCCGTGGCGCGATCTCGCCGGTCCTGAACGAGCGTGAAGAACGTGCGGAGTCGCAAGCAACGCCGCAGATGTCGCTGGGTTCATATCTGAAGCGCCCGACCATCTGGGCGACCTCGCTCGCCTATTTCGGGTACGCGTACATCCTGTACTTCTTCCTGTCGTGGTTCCCGAGCTATCTGATGATGGAGCGGCATCTGAGCCTGTCGTCGATGAGCGTCGTCAACGTGATTCCGTGGTTGCTCGGATTCGTGGGGATCGCGCTGGGCGGCCTGACGTCGGATCTGATCTTCCGCTGGACCGGCAATGCGTTGAAGTCGCGCAAGATCGTGATTGTCGGTGGTCTCATGGTTGCCGCGGCCTGTGTGGCGTGCGCGGGCACGGTGAGCAGCGTCGGCGCGGCGGTCGCGTTGATGGGTATCACGGTGTTCTTCATGAACCTGACGCTCAGCGTGTACTGGGCGATCATTCTCGATACGGTTGAACCTGCGCGGATGGGTGGCGTCGGTGGGTTCATGCATCTGCTCGCGAACACGGCCGGCATCCTCGCGCCGATTCTGACCGGCTTTCTCGTGCAATGGACCCATGTCTTCAAGAGTGCGTTCCTGCTGAGCGGCGGCGTGGCGCTGGCAGGGGCGATCGCGGTAGCCGTGTTCGTCAGGGCGCCACGTGCAGAAGTCGAGGCGCGCGGTCGTGCGGTCGACATGGCGCAGCCGCAAGCGGAATAATCAGCGCGCGCAGGTGCGCCGGACGGCGGCCTTGTCCCGATCACGGGGCAAGGTCGCCGTTCTCGCTTTAATGGCCTTCAGAAAGTATCGAGTGCGGAGCGCGTAAAACGCTCGATGAATTGCATCAAACCGTGCGCGGCCGCGGCGGCCCGATCGCCGTCGCCGGCGGCGATCGCTGTCAGTACATTCGAGTGCAACTGTGCGCCCTCGACGTACGCGCGATTCTGCATGATATGGTGATACCAGAAGCGCCGTGATTGCGCATGAATCGGCAGCATGCTCGTGATCAGCATGCTGTTGTGAGTGGCGCGAACCTCGGCGTCGTGGATTTCTCCACCGGTCCTGATCCACGCTTCCATGTCGCCGCGTTCGGCGGCGGCAACCATCTGTTGCGCGAGCCGTTGCAGGTTCGCGCGTTCTTCCGGCGTCGCGCGCAGCGCAGCCACGCGCACGACGAGTTCTTCGAGTGGACGCCTGACCTCCAGCAATTCGAGCTGTTGGCGAATGTCGACGCCAGCGACGAGCGTGCCCCGGCGCGGCAGCATCTCGACGAAGCCGATCTGCCGCAAGCGTTGAAGCGCTTCGCGCACCGGCGTGCGTCCCATTTCCATTTCGGCGGCAAGCTGGCTTTCGGAGATCATCGAACCTGGCGGCAGCTTGCGCGTGATGATCATTTCCTCGATCTGCACGAAGGCGATGTCGGCCAGCAACTGCTCAGGTTGGCTCGCGGATTCGCGTCGGACGGCATTCCTGGTGGAGCTATTTTTCTTCATGTGGACGAACAGAACGATGAATCCACGGATTATGCCCCGGTGAGCCAAAAAATGGCGTGCTGTCGGCAGCATACACGGTGGCCCGGTAGGGCCATGGTCCACACAAGCGGGCCATGACCGCCTTGATTCGCCTCTGCCGGGCTTTAGCCACCCTGAATATAGTCTGGCAACGCGACTGCGGTCGCGACCGGATCGCCTGCTGCGTTGGTGGGCAGATACTGCGTTTGAAACGCGGTGAACATCGCGGCAAAACCATCGGGGCGCTGCACGATCACCGCGCCGTCCTGGAACGCGCCGTTTTCGTTGTAATGCGGGCCGCGCGGATTGCCCTGATTCATGTGGGTCTCGTGAAGACCGTCCTTCTTCGGCAGAAACAGAAAGCCGAACCCATAGACCACGATGCCCGGCGAGGTCGGCGTCCAGAAATCGCGGTTATGCAACTGACCGCTGCCGTTGTCGAAAGGCAGGCTTTGCGAAGGCTTGCTTTCGTCGATGGTCAGGATTTCGTCGATGATGTCGTTGACGTCGGCGCGATTGCCGTTTTGATCCTCGTAGGGAACCGGCCGCATCCGGTGAATGTCGAGCAGGCTGCTGTCCTGGAAGTAATCGAGCCGCGGAAAGCCACTGGTGTAGAGGCCGAGGTTCAATGCCTGAAGTTTGGCGGTTAGCGGATCGGCAAAGTTCAGATCGGCGTAGAAGTACACATCGTCGTTACCGCTTGCGCCCGGTTGCGTCGACGCCGAATTCACGACGATGTTGAACGGCGTAGTGTCGTTGCCGCTCACCGTGATCACGTAGTGCGGACTGCCTATATAGGAATCTTTGAAAGGCGCCGCGCGCAGCAGATTTCCCTTGAACATGCAGTATTCATTCATGACTGAAGGACCTTTCTCGAAGTTGACGAACGGAAATCGACTCGCATCCGGGCATCCGGGGCTACCTGTCGATCGCGCAGATCAGCAAGCAGTTCAAAGCCCGCTCGCCCATCGCGCCCATTCGACCAGCACCGCGGTCACATCGTTCGGCTGCTCCATCGTGCACATGTGACCGCTTCGTTCGATCACGCGAAGCTTCGAGTCGCGAATCTGCGCGTGCATCTCCTCATGGCGCGCCAGCGGACTCCATTGATCGTCGCGTCCGCACACGATCATGGTTGGGCATTCGATCTCGCCAAGCAGCGCCGTCGCATCAGGGCGATCGAGCAGCGCGCGGATCTGCGCCGCGAATTTGTCCGGCGTGCTTCGCTCGATCATGTCGAGCACCGCTTCGTAGACCGCGGAATCGTGGCGCTCGGCGTTGACCATGCCGGGCGCCCACGCGTTGCCCATTGCGCGCATGCCTTCCGTGCGGGCGAGCTCGAGTAGTCTCAGTCGCTGCGCGCGTTCGCTTTCGCCGGCCTCGCCGGCGGCGCGCGGCGTATAGCCGGTGTCGAGCAACGCGAGCCCGGCGACGCGCTCCGGGGCACGCCGGAACACTTCTAGCGCGACCCGTCCTCCCATCGAATGACCCGCGACCAGCAGGTGGTCTCCCGATACCGACTCGAGCACGAGTTCGGCCATCGCGCCGAGCGAGTCGCGCATGCCGTAGTCCGGTACGAAGCAGTCGCCGAGCGCGCCGAGCGCGCCGCGCTGATCTGCCCACACTGCGTCGTCGCAGAGCAGGCCAGGGAGCAAAACGATTTGATGGGTCATCGGTGGGTCCTGTGATGCGTTAGACGGATAAGAGAAGTGGCGTTCGGTACGACGCCATCGTCGAATGGTAACTGCTTGCGTAGAAAAAGATGGTCGGCGAACGCAGCCTTTCGCTTCCGTCGTTGGCACCACACCCCTTGGCCGTCGGCGATCGCCTTTCACCGCCCCTTCCTGATGCTGCGTCAGGGAAAAACCCTGACCCACTTGTCTCACCGTGCGACTACTATATTTTTGTGGGCACCAGATTGCCTTCGTCGCATCGGGTGTCCGCGCGCCGGCACGATGAACATCTGGAGGTGTGCTGTGCTCCACAGGATCTTTGCCCGCACCCCACGCGGTTCGGCGGCGATCGCTTTGACGCTTGCCAGCGCTTTTTGCCTGCACGCCACCGCGGCGACACCCGTCCCGGCGCCCGCCGATGAACACCCGGCGTCCCCGCCCGCGGATGCTACGCCAGCCGCTGCTACACCAGCCGCTGCTACACCAGCCGACTTCTCGACATTCGCCGAAAGCTACGGGCCAGCAGTCGTGAACGTGACTGCGCGGGCCAACGATCAGATTTCGCCGCCAGGGCAAGAGGTCATCGACGTCAGCGATCCGTTCTTCGCGTTCTTCAAACGTGCCGCGCGGCCATCGTCCGCTGCTCAGGTCGGCGCACCGAGCGTGATGACCGGCAGGGGCTCGGGGTTCATCGTCAGCCCCGACGGGTTGATCCTGACTACGGCGCACGTCGTAGATGCCGCCGAGGAAGTGACGGTCCGGCTGACCGACCAGCGCGAGTTCAAGGCGCAGGTCGTCGCCGTGGACCCGCAAAGCGACGTCGCCGTTCTGCAGATCGACGCCCACAACCTGCCGGCGCTCAAGCTCGGCGACTCGCAGCGGGTGCGGGTCGGCGAGCCCGTGCTGTCGATCGGTTCGCCCGACAGCTTCCAGAATACCGAAACGACCGGAATCATCAGCGCCACCTCACGCACGCTGACGGACGGCAGTACGTTTCCTTTCTTCCAGACGAATGTCGCGGGCAACCCGGACAACTCTGGCGGCCCGCTGTTCAACCGCGCGGGCGAGGTCATAGGCATCGGCGTGCAGATCTACACGGATAGCGATCGATACGAGAGCCTGACGTTCGCCATTCCGATCGAGGCGGCCAACAGGTTCCGCGCACAGTTGCAGCCCCAGCCGGAGCCGGCGGCGGGCAACGGTGGCAACGTCGCTAATGCCGCTAATGCCGCTAATGCCGCTAATGCAGGAAATGGCAGAGGCGCAAACAGCTTCGGTGTGCAGGTCGAGGACGTGAGCCCCGGGCTCGCGGTGGCCCTCGGCTTGCCGCGCGCGGGCGGGGCGCTCGTGGACATGGTCGAGCCCGGTTCGCCAGCGGCCGCCTCCGGGCTCAAGGCGGGCGACGTGATCGTGCAGGTCGGCGACACGCGAATCGACCACTCGGCGGCGTTGGCCGACCAGCTTGCCGCCGTGCCACCCGGAACGAAGACGACACTCAAGCTGATCCGCAGCCGGCGTTTGACGACGGTGAGCTTCCCGGGGGAGACGGCGAGCGATAGCGCCGGTGCCGCCTTACCCGCGTCTGCTGCGGTACCCGCTGCGGAATCTGCAGGGGTACCCGCTGCCGCACCTGCAGTGGTACTGACTGCCGCTCCTGCTCCCGGACCCACCGCTGTACCCGATGCAGCACACGTTGCCGTTCCAGTTGCCATAGCCGCTGCTGCGCCCGCATCAGCGCGCGCCGCCATACCCGCAGTCGCACCCATACCCGCTACCGCACCCACCGCCGAACCCCTACCCGCCGTCGCTGTCGTTCCCGTTGCCGCTACCAAGCCGGTGGACCGCCGCGCGGCAGATCGCCTTGGGTTAGTGACGCATCCGCTTAGCGAGAACGAGCGTCGCACTAGCGGCCTTCCGCTCGGCTTGATGGTCGATGCGTCGAGCGGGCCAGCGGCGAGCGCAGGCATCCGGGCCGGCGACATCGTCGTGTCGCTGAACGACACCATGGTCGAGTCGGCGGACGAAGCCATCGCCGTCGAAACGAAGGCGACAAAAACGGTCTCGGTGCTGATTCAACGCAACCACGCCCGCAGCTTCGTTTCGGTGAAGCTCAACAAGTGAGCGCGCTCGCCACCGCGCGTCGCTAGAGCATGCCAAGCTCCCGCGCGGTCGAATCGATCGCGACCTTGGCCTTCGCCACGATCTCGTCGATCTCCGGCCGGCTGATCACCAGCGGCGGCGACAGCAGCATCCGGTCGCCGCTCGCGCGCATGATCAGATTGCCGTTGAAGCAGAAATCGCGGCACAACGTACCGACATCGCCGCCATTCGCAAAGCGCTTGCGCTTGAGCGGCTCCTCAGCGAGTTGCACGCCGGCGACGAGACCCGCGCCGCTGATCTCGCCGACGATAGGATGATCGGCGAACGTCTCACGCAGCTTCGTCTGAAAGTACGGACCGGTATCCGTCCTGACGCGCTCGACGATCTTCTCGTCGCGCAACAGCTTCAGGTTGGCCAGCGCGACGGCGGCCGCGACCGGGTGCCCGGAGTAGGTGAGGCCATGGTTGAACTCGCCGTTGTCGATCAACGCGCGAGCGACGCGGTCATGCAAACCGACCGCGCCCATCGGCACATATCCGCTCGTCAATCCCTTCGCGAGCGTCATCAGATCCGGCTCGAAGCCGAAGTGCTGATGCGCGAACCATTCGCCGGTTCGGCCGAAGCCGCCGATCACTTCATCCGCAACGAGCAGCACGTCGTACTTGCGGCAAATGCGCTCGATTTCCGGCCAATAAGTCGCGGCCGGAAAGATCACGCCGCCCGCTCCCTGGAAAGGCTCACCGATAAACGCGGCGACGTTGTCTGCACCGAGTTCGAGAATCTTCGCTTCGAGCTGCCGCGCGCGAGCCAGCGCGAATTCTTCCGGCGTCTGATCGCTCGCCGCTTCGCCGAAGAAATAGGGCTGATCGATATGCACGATGTTCTCGACTTTCGACGGCATCTGTTCGTGCATATAAGCCATGCCGCCGAGCGTGCCTCCCGCGATCGTCGACCCGTGATAGGCGTTTTTGCGCGCGATCACGAACTTCTTCGCGGGCTGGCGTTGCGTCGCCCAGTATTGATGGACGATGCGCAACACGGTGTCGTTGCCTTCCGAGCCGCTGTTGCAATAGAAAAAGTGATTGAACGGCGCCGGTGTCAGTTCGGCCAGCAGGGCCGACAGTTCGATTACCGGCGGGTGCGTCGTCCTGAAGAACGTGTTGTAGTACGGCAGTTCCTGCATCTGCCGGTAGGCGGCGTCGGCCAGTTCGTGGCGGCCATAGCCGACGTTCACGCACCAGAGTCCCGCCATGCCGTCGATGATCTGGTTGCCGTCCGAGTCCCACAGGTACACGCCTTGCGCCTTGACGATCACGCGGGAGCCCGTGCGATTGAGCGAGCCCATATCCGAGAACGGATGAATGTGATGCGCGGCATCGAGCGCGCGGTATTCGGCGGTGCTGCGTGATGTGGCTTGCCATGCCGATACGTTTTTCGTCCCGCCAACTTCGGACCTTTCCGCGACCATTACGTCTTCATTCTTATAGCTCATACTGCCTCCGTCCTTTCAAAGTTCTCAATGACCAATTGGCTGACGGCACTCAAACGTGCAGCAGCAAATGCCGACGTTCCCACGAACTGATCACGCGGAAAAACGCTTCGTATTCGGTCTCTTTCAGAGCGAGATAGGCGCGGACGAACTTCTCGCCGAGTACTTCGGCAATCGGCTCGCATGCGCTCATCAGCGTCAGGCCTTCCTCGAGATTGCGTGGCAATTGATAGGGCAGCGCATAGCCGTCGCTCGCCAGTGGCTCTGTCGCGGTGAGTCGTTGCGTCATGCCCAGATAGCCTGCGGCCAATGTCGCGGCAATCGCCAGATACGGATTGCAATCGACACCCGGGATACGATTCTCGATGCGTCGCGCGACCGGCGCGGAATGCGGAACCCGGAAGCCCACCGTGCGATTGTCGTAACCCCACGCGACGTTGATCGGCGCGGCCATGAAACGCGACAGACGCCGGTACGAGTTGATGTACGGCGCGAAGATCGGCATCAGCGCGGGCGTGTACTTCTGCAAGCCGGCGATATAGCCGGTGAACAGCGACGTCGGTTCTCCGTCCGCGGCGGTAAACAGGTTGCGGCCGGTCTCCCTATCGACGAGGCTTTGATGCATGTGCATCGCCGAGCCCGGTTCACCTTCCATCGGTTTAGCCATGAAGGTCGCGTACATCTTGTGACGCAACGCCGCTTCGCGCACGGTGCGCTTGAATAGAAACACACTGTCGGCGAGTTTGAGCGGATCGCCGTGCATGAAGTTGATTTCCATCTGCGCGGCGCCGACTTCGTGAATCAGCGTGTCGACTTCGAGTTCCTGAACGTCGCAGTACTCGTAGATGTCTTCGAACAGCGGATCGAATTCGTTGACCGCTTCGATCGAATAGGCCTGGCGTCCCGTTTCCGCGCGCCCCGTGCGACCGACCGGCGGTTGCAACGGCAGATCGGGATCGCGGTTCATATCGACCAGATAGAACTCGAGTTCCGGCGCGATCACCGGTTTCCAGCCGCGCGCCTTGTACAGATCGAGCACGCGGCGCAATACGCAGCGCGGCGAGATTTCGACCGGCGTGCCGTCGAAATGAACGCAATCGTGGATCACCTGCGCGGTCGGGTCGACCGCCCACGGAATCATCCGGATCGTGCTCGCGTCGGGCACGCATACCATGTCGGGGTCGGTGACGCCGGTCAGCGAATCGCTTTGCGGATAGTCGCCGGTCACGGTCTGAATCATCACCGCTTGCGGCAGGCGCATCGACTCGCCGGATTCGAATTTGCTGCGCGGAATGATCTTGCCCCGCGCGATGCCGGCCATGTCAGGAATGATCGCTTCGACTTCGGTGACGTGATGCTTTTTCAGAAATTCGTCGATATCGTGCATGATTGTTCTCTCTGTTTTGATCCGCGCGCTGGGTCACGCGTGCAGGGTTGCAACGGCGTCGGCGTTGCTTCGTGTAGTCATGCGCTGGCGACACGCGTCGCCGAAGGCGCGAAATATCGCGGTAGATAGCGGGTCGTCCGTGTACTTCCATTCCGGATGCCATTGCACACCGAGCGCGAATGCAGGGGCATCTTTAACGCTGATCGCTTCGATCAGACCGTCCGTCGCGGTGGCTTCGATCGTCAAGCCGGTGCCCAGCCGGGCGATGCCCTGGCCATGCAGTGAATTCACCCGCGCTTCGCGGGCGCCACGCGCGAGGCGCTGGAGCATGCCGCCGCGCGCCAGCGCGATCGAATGCGATGCGGCGTATTGCGCGTCGAGTGAGTCCGCCTTGTTCTCACGATGGTCGTTCAGTCCACACACTGCATGAACGCTTTGATGCAAGGTTCCCCCGAATGCCACGTTCATTTCCTGCAAGCCGCGGCAGATTGCGAGAACCGGTACGCCTGCAGTAGTGGCCGCGCGTATCAGCGGCAACGTGGTGGCGTCGCGCGCCGCGTCGTGCAAAGTGCCGGGCTCGCTCGATGCGGCGCCGTAACGCTGCGGCTCGACGTTCGAATAGCTGCCGGTGAAGAGCAGGCCGTCGACGGTGGCGAGCACTTCATCCACACACTGACGGTCGCCGAAAGCCGGCAACAGCATGGCGAGCGCGTTCGATCCATCGACGATCGCGGCGATGTACTTTTCACCGACCATGTGTGATGGGTGAGCGCCGAGCAGGGTTCTATCGGCGGTGATTCCTACGATGGGTTTGTGTCGCATAACGAATAGACGTGTCGATCCCGCGCCGCCCATCCAATGAGCGGCGCTTACGAGGACGCGCGGCGATATAGGAAAACGCGAAGGCGAGCCAACGCCAAAGCGAATCCGCGCGATAACGCGCAGCGCGTGTCAGATTAGAAGCGGTTCGATTGAGCCCGTCGCGATGCGCGGCAATCAGTCAGCGCCGCGCGCACGCAAGCAAACAGCTCGCGAACAACGCGTGCAGACGGACGAATCGAACAGCGAAAAGAGACGAAAGAAGAGAGGCGCTACGGCAGCAGCGAAGCGACTTCGTCTGTGCGCACGGCGATGAACGCGCGAGCGGAAAGGACATTGCGACGTCGAACGGAGCGACGCGACAGGACTGTGATGACGGACAGAAAGCGGCGGAACGCAAGGCTGCCGTTGCTGCCGTCGGCGCTGGCGCCGTCAGCGCAAATACCACGCGCCTGACTGCGATTCCAATTCACCAAAGGGCCTCGGACTCTCACGATGACACTCGACTAGCCTGGTTGAGGGTATTGATCGGCCTGTTTCGAATCCACAGCGGACATTGAAGAAACAGGACACGGGTTGATCGACGTGACGCGGTACTAAACGATAAGAACTGAATTCGCAGCGCCGTCGACGCGATCGCCCAATAGCAAGCATATACGAGCTAAAAATGCCGTCAATTTATTTTTATATTTTGACTTGTCCACTGTTCGCTCACTTCGCGAGACGTGCACGCACCGTATATTCGCCTTCGTTGCCCTTGTCTTCCAGCATGTGCGCCATCGCCGTATTGAAGTCGGGCGGTAACGGCTCGACCGGATAGCCGCGTTTTTCCCACGCATCGAGGCCGCCCTTCAGCGCGCGCACATGATGAATGTTCTTGCGATGCAATTGCCCGACGATACGCTTCGCGGTGGCTTCGTTAGGACACACGCAATAGACGACGATCGGTCGCTTCAGATACTCCGGATGAATCGGATCGGGCGACTCGAGATCGAGCGGCCGCGCCCCGGCAATGCGGTGCGATTCCTTTTCGCGCACGATGCTCGGCCGCGCATCGAGAATCAGCGGCGGTTCGTTCGATTTCATCATCGCGTCGAGCTGATCGGGCGAAATACGCGTATGCGCGAGCCAGCGCCGAAACTGCAAACGACGCAGCCACCGATACAGCAGTACGGCCGCGAAGATCACCGCGAACGTATCGAAGATCGTGCCGCCGTTGTGCCGCACGAGCAGCATCATTTGCACGATCTGATCGTGCAGCGCGCCGCCGCCGATCACCCAGACGCTTGCCCACAGCGTGGCACCGACCATGTCCCACCACAGAAAGACGCCGACGCCGATCGCGGTCGTGCCGAGCAGCGGCGCGGAAATCAGGCCGAGACCGGGTAGGAACTTCGCGACCGTCAAGATTGGCGCGCCGTAGCGTTCATAGGTATTGCGCGCGACGCGCACCGTGGTGTCCAGCGAAAGCGAGAAGCGCACGAGGTAATTCAGCAGACGGCGGCCATACGCGCGTCCGGTGAAAAACCACAGCGAATCGGCGAGCAGCGTCGCGCCGACTGCCGCGCAGATCATGTTGACATATGACGCTTGCCCCACCGCGGCCATCGTTCCGGCGAGAATCAGCATCGGCGCGGCCGGAACCGGCATGCCGAGTTGGGTGACGAGCACGCTCATGAACACGGCCCACACGCCGAGAGAGGGTGGAATAGCGACCGGGAAATGCCACACAACCGCGCTCCTGAGAAGGCAATGAAAGTAAATAGAATTGGCCGCGCCAGCACCGATGAGTACCCTGAGCGACGCGAACGGCCGTGCGGGGGCACGAGCGCGCGTCGGCGCGGAAGACGGATTTAAGCACAGGTAGCGGATCGGCGTTGTGAAACAACGCGGACAGAGTCGCGCCCAACCGACACATAGGCGCGCCGAACGACGCACCGCGCGGCGTGCATGCACCGCGCGGCGGATCGATCAAACCGGCCTGAGTCGCGGTTCCTGCATCGCCTCAGGCCGGCGAAGCTGGGAAGAGGCGGGTCGCCTCACGCATGCTCGGACGGATCATACGGCACGACCCGCTCATGCTCGTCCGGATGATTGCGCGCGACGATCGCGCGCGCCGCGACGTTGGCATCGAGATTGAACGGCTGATGCGGGACGCCCGGCGGAATGAACAGAAAGTCGCCCGGCTCGGTAATGACCGACTCGCGTAAGCCCGGGCCGTAGCGCGTTTCGATCTTGCCTTCGAGCATATAGATCGCGGTCTCGTAGTCGGCGTGATAGTGCGGCTCCGCGTGGCCGCCCGGCGGCACCACGACCATGTACATGGACAGGCCGGTCGTGCCCGCGGTGCCCGCCGAAATACCGACGAAATACGGCAGCCGCTGGGCGGTCGCCATGGCCTGTTCAGGGCGCACCTTGATGACAGGGGCGCGCGCGTCGTGCGTAACGTTAGACATGGTTGCTCCTTGGGTCACCGCCATACCGGGCGGCTTCACGCATGCCGAACAGAAAGTCTAGACGATACGGGCGGCAATATCGGACGTGATTGAGCGGACGTGATTGAGCAGACGTGATCGAGCGGCGGTGGCGACGCGCGGGCGACCGCGAAAACGCGTTGCTACAATGGACGGCATATCCCGACAGAGATCACGGAGACAGCGCATGGCCACGCTTCAGCCCATCAGCCGCTACCCGGTCCCCGAGCCGAGCGAGTGGCCCGCGGACATCAGCGCCCGCATTCTCGAAATGCAGGAGAAAGCGGGCTTCGTGCCGAATGTGTTTCTGACGCTCGCGCATCGGCCCGACGAATTCCGCGCGTTCTTCGCCTATCACGATGCGTTGATGCTGAAGGAGGGCGGTCTCACGAAAGGCGAGCGCGAGATGATCGTGGTCGCGACGAGCGCCGTCAACGATTGTCTGTATTGCGTGGTCGCGCATGGCGCGATTTTGCGCATCTACGAAAAGGCGCCGCTGGTCGCCGATCAGGTCGCGGTCAATCACCGTAAGGCCGACATCACCGAGCGCCAGAAGGCGATGCTCGATTTCGCGCTGAAGGTATGCCGCGCATCGGGCACGGTCGACGAAGGCGATTTCCAGACCCTGCGCGGCCACGGCTTTAGCGATGAAGACATCTGGGACATCGCGGCAATCACGGCGTTTTTCGGCCTGTCGAACCGCATGGCGAACGTGATCTCGATGCGCCCGAACGACGAGTTCTATCTGATGGGACGCGTGCCAAAAGCCGCAGCCGATGCGCCGAAGAAATAGTCGCAACTGACCTTGCTTCGGCATCCCAGGCGGCAGTTTGCATCACGCCTGCGCGGGGCGGGATGAACGCAGCGCGGGCGTCGTGACCGTCGTGTCGTCGATCGGGAAATGCAGCAGCGCCGCGACCAGTCCCGCCGCGACCGTCGCCACCCATAGCAGCGAATACGAGCCGGTCAGATCGAACACGAGGCCACCGAGCCACGCGCCGAGAAACGAGCCGATCTGATGGCTCAGAAAGCATAGGCCGAACAGGCTGCCGAGGTGTCGCGTGCCGAACACCTTGGCGACGAGCCCGCTCGTCAGCGGCACGGTGCCGAGCCACGTGAGACCCATCACGGCCGCGAACATCACTACGGACAGCGTGCTTTTCGGCAGCACGAAGAATGCGCCGATCGTCGCGCTGCGAATCAGATAGAGCCAGCCGAGCACATGCTGCTGCCGAAACCGGCCGCCGAGCCAACCACATGCCCAACTGCCCGCCATGTTGAACAGGCCGATCAGCGCAAGCGCGGTGGCGCCGAGGCCGATCGGCATATGACACAGCGTCAGATATTCAGGCAGATGCGTCGCGATGAACGCGAGCTGGAAGCCGCAGGTGAAGAAGCCGAGCGTCAACAGCCGGTAGCCGCGATGGCGCGTTGCCTTCGCCAGGACCTCTCGCAGAGGTTCGGGCACGTCCGGAACCTGAGCCCGGGCATCAGCCGCCGCATGGAGCTGCGCGCGCCGGTCGAGCACGATGCCGAGCGGCGCGATCAGCAGCATCGTGAACGCGAGGACGAATAGCGATGTCGCGATGCCCGCATGCAACCGGATGCCTTGAACGAGCGGCACCATCAGCACCTGTCCCGCGGAGCCGCCGGCGCTGACGAGCCCCATCGCGACGCTGCGCTTCTCCGCCGACGCCATGCGGCCGACCGCTGGCAGCACCACGCCGAAGGTCGTGCAGCTCACGCCGATACCGACCAGCAGCCCCATGCCGACCACGAGCAGCGCGCCGCTCGGCGCGACCGCCGACAGCGCGAGGCCGGCCGCGAACGTCGATGCGCCGAACGCGACGACCGGTGCCGAACCGTAGCGATCGGCGGCCGCGCCCGCGAACGGCTGCGCGAAACCCCACACGAGGTTATGCAGCGCGATCGCGAACGCGATCAGCGTGACCGGCAGACCGCGATCGAACGAGAACGGGCCGATGAACAGGCCGAAAGTCTGGCGGATGCCCATCGCGGCGCTCAGGATCAACGCACCGGCGACGATCACCAGCGTCGTGGAGGTAGTCTTCGCCGGAGCGAAGGCACGGACGGGCGGCTTGCTTTGGGTGGTCGACATGGCGGCTTCTCCTTGGCCACCATCGTCGCAGCCCGTCGCGTGGCCGGCAAAGGAAAAGATTTCGACGACAGGTGAGCGTGGCTCACCTGTTCGTTTCGACGTGGCCGTCCGGAACGGTGTCCGCAACGGCGTCTGCGACGGCGACATCCGCATCGAATCGCGCCGCTTCGTCGACGAGCCAGCGCTTGAAATCGGCGAGCTCGGGCCGCCGGATCGCGCTGTCCGCCTGCTCCGCACTGACGAGCCAGTAAGCCGTACCTGCCGCGACGGTTTGCGCGCAAGCCTCGACGAGCGCGCCGCTCGCCAGATCGCTGTCGACCAGCGGCTTGCGGCCGAGCGCGACGCCGAGGCCCATGCTGGCCGCCTCGAAGGCGAGCTGGATCGTGTCGACACGCAAGCCGCCGCTCGTCTCGATAGCGTCGGCTCCGGTCGCATCGAGCCACGCCTGCCAGTCTTCGCTCGCGGCGTTCACGTGAATCAGCGTCGCGCGTTGCAAGCTCAGGGCGCCGCGTTCGTCGCGCAGTGTCGCCAGATAAGCGGGGCTGCACACCGGCACGAAACGCTCGCCGAACAGGCGGGTCCATGCGGTGCCGGCGACCGGCGCGCGGCTCATGCGAATCGCGAAATCAAAGCCGTCGACCGGAAAGCCCACCTGGCGATGCGAGGTATCCACGCTCACGTTGACCGTCGGCCAGCGCGCGCGAAAGCCGGCGAGGCGCGGCAGCAGCCAGCGCGACGCGAAGGTCGGCGCGCAGCTCAGCGCGATCGGTCGATCCGCGCGATGATTGGGCAGACGCTGGGTGCCGATCGCGATCAGTGAAAACGCCTCGGAGACGTACGAGAGATAGTCCGCGCCGGTCGCCGTCAGCGAGATACCGCGCGGCTCGCGCACGAACAGCTCGACGCCGAGCGCCTCCTCGAGCCCGACGATGCCGTGACTGATCGCGCTAGGCGTGACGTTCAGTTCGGCGGCGGCGAGCTTGAAACTTTGATGCCTGCCGGCCGCTTCGAAAAACCGGAGCGCGGGCAGGGGTGGCAGACGAAGCGGCATGTGCGTTCCCCAAGGCGGCCGCATCGTGAGCGGCGCGCGGACTGTGTGTGGGCATGTGGCCCAAGCATACCTTGCGACGGCACGTGATGAATGCCTCGCCGGACCACCGCAAAACGGCCGGAAAACCGCCGCCGAAGCCGTCGCTGAAAAATCCCCGCAGACGCTGTCGATTTTCCGCGGCCCGATTCGTCGTCACTACAGGAAGGGCGGCAAAGCGCAGGCGCCCGTCTGCCTGCCGTTCGGTTTTGTCACGATTTCTCGTAAGGAGAGAGCTGATGAACGACGCAAACACCTCGATGCCTACACTGAAACCGGCCCGCGAACTGGCCGACCAGCCCTCGCGCTTTCCCGGCGAGAGCGCCGAATATCGACGCGCGCGCAACGCGTTGCTCGCCGAGGAGATCGAGTTGCGCCGCCAGATCGAGCGAGTCGCCGCGCAGCGCCGCGCGTTGCCGCCGGGCGGAAGCGTGCCTGAGGATTACCGCTTCGAAGGCGAAGCCGGCGAGGTCAGTCTGTCGCAGATGTTCGGCGCGCACGACACGCTCGTCACCTACAACTGGATGTTCGGCCCGCGACGCGAGCGGCCTTGCCCGATGTGCACATCGCTGCTGAGCGCGTGGGACGGCGAAATGCCCGATATCCTGCAGCGAGTCGCGTTCGCCGTGATCGGCCGCTCGCCGATCGACAAGCTCGTCGCGTTCAAGCGGGAGCGTGGCTGGCGGCATCTGCGGCTCTATTCGTCGCTAGGCAACACGTTCAATCGCGATTACGCGGGCGAAGACCCCGCCGGCGACGACTTTCCCGCGCTGAACGTATTCACGCGCGAGGGCGGTGTGGTGCGGCATTTCTGGGCCGAGGAGATGGGGCCGTCGACGTCAGACCCCGGTCAGGACCCGCGCGGTGCGCCCGACCCGATGCCGTTGTGGACGATCCTCGACATGACGCCGGGCGGCCGCGGCACTGACTGGTATCCGAAGCTGGCGTATTGAGCGTCGCTGCGGCAGCGTGTTCGACTGCTACGGCTGCGTCTCGACCGCATGGCTCTGGGCGAGCGCGGTCCACAAAAACGTGCCGACCGCGCTCGCCCGCATCGGCAGGCTGAACAGATAGCCTTGCACCGCGCGCGCGCCGAGCGCCTTCACGACCTGGGCCTGTAACGGCGTTTCGAGCCCCTCAACCACGCATTCGAGCCCGAGGTTGCGGCACAGGTCGATCACGGATTTGATGATCTTCTTCGACGCGCTGTTGGTATCGACGTCGCTCACGAAGCTGCGGTCGATCTTGATCGCGTCGAACGGCAGCCGATGCACGTAGCTGAGGCTCGAATAACCGGTGCCGAAATCGTCGAGCGACATCCGGCAGCCGGCCTGCTTGAGCATCGTCATCGCGCTATGCGCCTGTTCGAAATCGCGCGTCAACGCGGTTTCGGTGATTTCGAACGTCACGCGATGCGGCGACACGCCGCTCGCCTCGACGATGTCGATCAGGCGACGCGCGCGCGCCGACGTCGAGATATCGATCGCGGACAGGTTGAACGACAGATACAGATCGGCCGGCCACTGTGCGACTTCGGCGAGCGCCTGACGCAGCAGCACGTCGGTGATGCCGAGGATCAGCTCGGTACGTTCCGCGATCCGAATGAATTCCTCCGGCCTGACCATGCCGAGCCGTGCGTTGTGCCAGCGGCCGAGCGCTTCGAGTCCGATCGGCCGGCGCGTGAGCAGATCGTAGATCGGCTGGAACTCGAGGAACAGCTCGGCTTCGAGGTCCGCATGGCGCAGCTCCTGCGTGACGAGGCTCAGGCGCCGCATCCGCGTTTCGTGTTCGGTCGAGAAAATCACCGGCATGCCGCGACGGTTTTCCTTGCCGACGTAGAGCGCGGCGTCGGCGCGCTCGAACACCTGCGCGACCGTCGAGCCCGCTTCGGGAAACGCGGCCCAGCCGATCGTGCCCGACAGCTCCGCGACATTGTCGGCAACCTGATAGGGTCGGCTGAGCGCGTCGCAGATCCGCTGCCCCAACTCGACCAGCGCTTCGTTAGATAGCCTGTGACGCACGATCGCCCCGAATTCATCGCCGCCCAGACGCGCGAACATCAGGCCCGTTTCGCTGATCGACAGGAGCCGCGTGCCGACTTCCTGCAGCACGAGATCGCCGCTCGCGTGACCGTAGATGTCGTTGACCTGCTTGAAGCCGTCCAGATCGATGAGTCCGACGTTGAAACCGCCGCCGGTTTCGAGCGCCTGCTCCGATATCGCACGCAGAGACGAGAAGAAACTGCGGCGGTTCGGCAGGCCGGTCAGGCTGTCGAGATTCGCGAGCCGGTAGTTGTCGTCGCTGAGCGATTGGGTGTTTTGTTGGCTCGCCTGCAGTTCGCGTTGCGCATTGATCGCGTCGGCAAACGTGCGCCAGTAAATCTGGATCACCACCGCGAGCGCGACGCCGACCAGTGTCATGTCGATGGCCATCGCGAAGAACACCGGCGAGCCGCTCGACGCGAGGAACCCGGCAAAACTTAGGATCACGATGCACAGCAGCAGCATCGCGGGCACACGCAGATGGATCAGGCAGAACACGCTGCCGACCAGCGTCGTGGCCATGTAGAAAGCGACCTGTGCCTGCTGATAGGCGGTGCCGTACGGAAACAGCAGCACCGACCAGGTGCTGAACGCGATGCCGAACAGGCTGACGATCCACGTGAGGCTGCGCATTTCGCGTTCAGCCTGCGCGGCCGTCAGCGTGCGGTTGCGCGCCCGCCACCAGCGCACGCAGCGATACAGGCACAGCACGCCGAGTGTGCCGGGCACATACATCGACAGCCAGGGCGGCGCGCTACTCAGATGCGTCGCCGCGACCGCTGCCGTGTTGACGAGCAGGATGAAGTAAAGAAGCGGGATCTGGCGGCTGAACGCATGCAATTGCGCACGCAAGAGCTCCCGGTCGCCCTCGACGCCCGATAGCATCTTTTTCAATCTCGCTAGCCAACCCATCACCGTCCTTTTAACGTTTGCGCGCTAAACGCAGCTGTTTATATCGGCATGATGCCGATTAACTTGAGGATTCCGACGGTTGGAGGGAGTAGAACGAAGCAAAGGCGGTAAGTACTACCTGGCGGCGCGCGTTCGCCGTGTCGAAACCTGACGTTTGTGCCGGATGCCGACGCCGAAACCTTGAGGGCAAGCGGCGTTACGCACGCTCAAAGCATCGGGCAAGACAGCACCCGCTGCGGACGCATCGCCGTGCCCGGTTGGCCGCCCGGCGCGGGTGTGCCCCGTGGCTCGGACGAGACGAGGCGCACCGCGTCGGTGCCCGCATTGGCAAGCACGTATTTGTCCGGGCGCTCGTCCGGCTGCCAGTACGCGCGAAACACGCCGCCGTCGCTAAACACGAGCAGCTTGCCGTGCACGGTCTTGCCGCCGCCTCCGACGAAGTCGACTGGTTCGCCGTCGCGCAATGAAAAGCCCTGCGCGGAGCTGGCGCTAGCCGTGCCGACGAGGGTCGCGCACGCGGTGTCGTCGGCTGCGGCAGCCGTGAGGGCGAACGCAGTGAGCAGCGCGCATGTCACAAAGTGGCGAATTCTCACTTTTTTTATTTCTTGCCGAAAGTTTTCATGCGACGTGTCTCGCAAGTACCGCGCCCGCGCTTCACGCGACCTGCGAACGTCTTCGGGAAGCCCGCGAACATTCGCAGGTCGCGTGCTAAATCACTGAAATTGCAACGGATTGTGATGCGCGAAGAGCGTGCCCGGAACGGCGCGCGCGCATAAGCCCGCGATTCTTATGGCAGTTTGGGGCGCAAAAACGTCAAACCGGCGCTGCTGCGTTGATACAAGGCTTACACCAAGGGGTTTGCGCGAAAGTGCGCCTATGCGTTAGTGTGTCGGTCCCGGCGCCTTATATGGGCGCCGGTTCCATGATTACCATACGGGAAGTGCTATGAATAAACAGGAACTGATTGATGCAGTCGCCGCAGCGACGGGCGAAAGCAAAGCGGCAACCGGCCAGACCATCGACGCGATCGTCGAGGCAGTGACCAAGGCCGTGGTGAGCGGCGATACGGTGCAACTGGTCGGTTTCGGTTCGTTCTCGACCGGCGCGCGCGCCGCACGCGTGGGCCGCAATCCGTCGACGGGCGCGGAGATCCAGATTGCCGCGGCCAAGACGGTGAAGTTCACCGCAGGCAAGGCATTCAAGGAAGCCGTCAACGCGTCGTAAGTCACGCGCTTCACGCCGGAGCATTCGTGATGCGCTCCGCAGCCCTGCTGTGAGGCGCGCGTGAGCGATGCGTCGGGCGTGAGGTTCACGCGCTGCCCAACCCGGCCAGGTGGTTCGCCCGGTGGCTGGCGCGGCGCGTGTGCCTGGCTCTTTGGGCCAGGCGTTCCCGGACTCGATCGGCCTCGATCGGGTCGCGAGCGGACCCGCCGCCGAACCGCGGTCTCGCGGTCCGTGCGTGGCGCTGTCAGCCGGCGCGACGTTTGCGCGTTGCCTCGGCCAGGGTGGCGAGCACCGGTTCGGTTTGCGCCCAGCTCACGCAGGCGTCCGTAATCGACACGCCGTAACGCAGCGGCACACCGGCCTTCAGATCCTGACGGCCTTCTTCCAGATGACTTTCGAGCATCACACCGATGATGCGGCTCTCGCGCGCCGACAGTTGCCGCGCGATATCGTCCGCAACCTCGATCTGCCTCAGGTGCGACTTGTTCGAGTTCGCATGCGAGCAGTCGATCATCACCTGCTCGCGCAGACCCGCTGAGCGCAGCGCTTCGCAGGTCGCCTCCACGGACGCGCTGTCGTAGTTCGGCCCTTTCTTGCCGCCGCGCAAAATCACATGCGCGTCGTCGTTGCCGCGCGTTTCGAAGATCGCGGCCATGCCCATTTTCGTCATGCCCATGAACGCGTGGCTTGCGCCCGCCGCGACGATCGCGTCGGCGGCGATCTGCACGCCGCCGTCGGTGCCGTTCTTGAAGCCGATCGGGCAGCTCAGTCCCGATGCGAGCTGGCGATGACTCTGGCTCTCGGTCGTGCGCGCGCCGATCGCACCCCAGGCGATCAGATCGGCGATGTATTGCGGGCTCAGCAGGTCGAGGAATTCGGTCGCGGTGGGCAGGCCCAGACCGTTGATGTCGAGCAGCAACTGCCGCGCGTGACGCAGGCCTTCGTTGATGCGGAAGCTGCCATCCAGACGCGGATCGTTGATATAGCCTTTCCAGCCGACCGTCGTGCGCGGCTTCTCGAAGTACACGCGCATCACGATCAGCAGATCGTCCCGGTAGTGATCGGCGGCGGCCTTCAGCTTGCGCGCGTATTCGATCGCCTGGTCGTGATCGTGAATCGAGCAGGGACCGGTGATCAGCACGAGCCGGTCGTCGCGGCCGTGCAGGATGTCGGCGATTTCGACGCGGGTCTTCTCGACCAGCGTCTGCACCGCGGGCGGCACCGGCAGTTCGTCCTGCAGCAGCGCGGGGGAGATCAGCGGACGTACCGCGCCGATGCGCACGTCGTCGATGCGCGTGGTGTCCTGGGTGGCGTCGGCCGAGCCGACTTCCTGATCGTGCAAGGGATTGTCGAGGGCGCTCAAGATGTTCTCCGCAATCGGTTGATGAGACGGCAATGCCGCCCGTTATGCGAGCGCCGCGGCGAAGGCGCGCGGGCGCAGCGTAGGTTTGACGTGGACCGTGCGGGTGGTGTTGCTTCAGGCCTCGGGCGAGGTATGACGCAAGGTCTTGCGTGGGGCTCGACGCGAAGCCGACGTGACCGCGCACGGATGCGCTGGCGCGATTATGACACTCGCGCCGGCCTGCTGGCGCACGGGCGGCGGCGTGGCCGGTTCAGAGCTTCTGCAGCAGTGCCATCGCGGCGGCCGGATTGCGCTCCTTGAAGCCGCTGATCACATAGAGATAGACGTCTCGGCTCGCTACTTTTGCAGGCGGCTTCGCGCAGGTCGCGAGATCGTCCGGTGTGGTGCCGGCGGCGAGCTGGCGCGCGCGTTCCGCCCAGGCGTTGAGCGCTTTCGTCGAATAGCCTTTGGCCTGGCTTTCGCTCGTGCCCATGATGCGTGCGTAGACGAACGGCGCGGTGAGGTCGGCGATCTGCGGATACTCGCTGTCGGCCGCGAGCACGACCGCGACCTTGTGCTTGCGCGCGAGCGCGACAAATTCCGGTGTCCTGAACGAGTCGTGACGAACCTCGACCGCATGCCGCAGCTTCTGTCCTTCGATGCTCGCCGGTAACAGCTTCAGAAAAGCCTCGAAATCGTCGGCGTCGAATTTCTTGGTCGGTGCGAACTGCCAGTTGATTGGCCCGAGCTTCTGCTTGAGCAGCAGCACGCCGCTTGCGAAGAAGCGCTCGATCGTTTCACCCGCTTCGGCGAGCACCTTGCGGTTGGTCGCGTAACGCGGCGCCTTCAGCGAGAACACGAAGTCGTCGGGCGTTTCCTGATACCACTTCTCGTAGCTGGCTGGTTTCTGCAAACCATAGAACGTGCCGTTGATTTCGATCGACGTCAGATGCCGGCTCGCATATTCGAGTTCGCGGCTTTGCGTGAGGTCCTCGGGATAAAACGGCCCGCGCCACGGCGCGTAGGTCCAGCCGCCGATGCCGACGCGAATCTGGGCGGCGGACGTGGATCGGGACGGGGTCGAGGGTGGCGCTTTCTTTGCGGCGCTTTTCGCTGCGGGCACTTGGGCTCTCCTTCCGGCTGCGGCGGGAAAGCTCGTAGATTAGCTGCTTTTGGGGTGGCGCGTGGCGTCCGGCGCAGCGGTGGCTTCAACCTCGGCGGCGCCGGCCGCGGCGCTGGCTTCGTCGAAACGACGGCTCGCCTCGGCCACTTCCACCCGAAAGCGCTGCAACGCGCCGAGCGCGAGGTCAGGCGGCGTCAGCGCGACCCACAGCACGTCGATCAGTTGATCGGCGGTCGCGTCGATATCGATTTGCCGGTTGGTCAGCGTCGCATCCCACAGCACGTGCTCCATCGGCCCGAACACCATCGAGCGCAGCAGGCGCAGCGGCATGTCGGTGCGAATCTCGCCGCTTTGACGGCCTCGCGCGAGCACGCGCATCAACGGCGCGGTGTAACGGCGCTGCAGTTCGATCAGTGCTTCGCTCAGTTCGTGATGCCGCGAGCGGCCCTCGGACAGCACTAGAGCGCACAGGTCGGTGCCGTTCACGAGCATCAGCCGCAGATGCATGCGCACGATGAACGCGAACTGCTGACGCACATTGCCGTCGCGCGGCAGGCCTGCTTCGATCGCCTCGATGATCTCGTCGTACCAATCGCCGATCACACGGGCGCACAGCTCGCGCTTGCCGCGGAAATAGCTGAACACGGTCGCTTCCGAAATACCAAGGCGTTGCGCGATTTCCGCGGTCGTCGCGCGTTCGTAGCCCTTTTCGGAGAACACGTCGCGCCCCGCCTGAAGTATCTCTTTCACGCGCTGCTGCGACTTGCGCCCGGCCGGCTGGCGACGCGACACAGGTAATCCGGCGTTCTCGGCAACCATCATATGAGTCAGATTCAGATTTTTGCTGCGGTTTGGAGCTTGCGGCGGCGTTCGTGCGCCGCGTCTATGCCCGATGAGCGCGATCGTAGCACCGAATTCGCTGGCCGGCGCGGGTTCGTGAAATTTCTGAGTGATACTCAAAAATACCACTTGACGCTTACGTCAATCTGGCGTGAAATGCGCCATGACATTGTTTTCGCGCGTCGCTTCGCATTCCATCGGCGGCCGCCCACGAACTCAGGAGACACCGCAATGCCCAATCTGCCCGGTTTGCAGTTCCCGCTCGGCGAAGAAATCGAAATGCTGCGCGACAGCATTGCCTCGTTCGCCGCCAAAGAAATCGCGCCGCGCGCGGGGGAAATCGATCGCACCGACCAGTTTCCGATGGACCTGTGGCGCAAATTCGGCGATCTCGGCGTGCTCGGCATGACGGTCTCCGAAGAGTACGGCGGCGCGAACATGGGCTACACCGCGCACATGGTCGCGATGGAGGAAATCTCGCGCGCCTCGGCATCGGTCGGCCTCTCGTATGGCGCGCATTCGAATCTGTGCGTGAACCAGATTCATCGCAACGGCAACGAGGCGCAGAAGCGCAAGTATCTGCCGAAGCTCGTATCGGGCGAGCATGTCGGCGCGCTCGCGATGAGCGAGCCGAACGCGGGCTCGGACGTCGTCAGCATGAAGCTGCGCGCCGAGAAGAAGGGCGATCGCTATGTGCTGAACGGCACCAAAATGTGGATCACCAACGGTCCCGATTGCGACACGCTGGTCGTCTATGCGAAGACCGATCCCGAAGCGAATTCGCGCGGCATTACCGCCTTCATCGTCGAGAAGGGCATGAAGGGATTCTCGGTCGCGCAGAAGCTCGACAAGCTCGGCATGCGCGGCTCGCACACCGGTGAACTGGTGTTTCAGGACGTCGAGGTGCCGGAGGAAAACATCCTCGGCGAGTTGAACGGCGGTGTCAAAGTGCTGATGAGCGGTCTCGACTACGAGCGCGCGGTGCTCGCAGGCGGCCCGACCGGCATCATGGTCGCGGTCATGGACGCGGTCGTGCCGTATATCCATGATCGCAAGCAGTTCGGCCAGTCGATCGGCGAATTCCAGCTGATCCAGGGCAAGGTCGCCGATCTGTACACGACCTTGCAGGCATGCCGCGCGTATCTGTACGCGGTGGGCCGTCAGCTCGACACGCTCGGCAATGGCCACGTGCGCCAGGTGCGCAAGGACTGCGCGGGCGTGATTCTGTACACCGCCGAAAAGGCGACGTGGATGGCCGGCGAGGCGATCCAGATTCTCGGCGGCAACGGCTATATCAACGAGTACCCGGTCGGGCGTCTGTGGCGCGATGCGAAGCTTTATGAAATCGGCGCGGGTACGAGCGAGATTCGTCGCATGCTGATCGGCCGGGAGTTGTTTGCAGAAACGCTCTGAAGCGTGCGCGCATGAGCCCGATAAACCGGCGGCACTTTGGAGAAGCCACGTCATGCCGATCATCGAATCAAAACTGAACCCACGCTCGGACGACTTCCGCACGAACTCGGCCGCGCTCGAAGCGCTCGTCGCCGATCTGCGCGCGAAGATCGAGCTGCTCGCGCAGGGCGGCGGGCAGGCGGCGCGCGACAAGCACACGAGCCGCGGCAAACTGCTGCCGCGCGAGCGGATCGCGCAACTGCTCGATCCGGGCACGCCGTTTCTCGAACTGTCGCAACTCGCCGCCTACGGCATGTATAACGACGACGCACCGGGCGCCGGCGTGATCACCGGCATCGGCCGCATCGCGGGACAGGAGTGCGTGATCGTCTGCAACGATGCGACCGTGAAGGGCGGCACCTACTATCCGGTCACCGTGAAGAAGCACGTGCGCGCGCAGGAGATCGCCAGCGAAAACCGCTTGCCGTGCGTGTACCTGGTCGACTCGGGCGGCGCGAATCTGCCGAATCAGGACGATGTGTTCCCCGATCGCGATCACTTCGGCCGCATCTTCTACAACCAGGCGAATCTGTCGGCGGCGGGCATTCCGCAGATCGCTGTCGTAATGGGCTCGTGCACCGCGGGCGGCGCGTATGTGCCGGCGATGAGCGACGAGTCGATCATCGTGAAGAATCAGGGGACGATTTTTCTCGGCGGTCCGCCGCTCGTCAAAGCCGCGACCGGTGAAGTGGTCAGCGCCGAGGACCTCGGCGGTGGCGACGTGCATACGCGTCTGTCGGGTGTCGTCGATCATCTCGCGCAGAACGACGCGCATGCGCTCGGGATTGCGCGCAGCATCGTCGGCAACCTGAATCGCGTGAAGCCGACGTCGCTCGTGTTGCAGGAGCCGAAGCCGCCGCGCTACGACACGCAGAGCATCTACGGCGTGATCCCGGTCGACACCCGCAAGCCGTTCGATATCCGCGAGGTGATCGCGCGCATCGTCGACGATTCCGCGTTCGACGAATTCAAGGCACGCTACGGCACGACGCTCGTGTGTGGCTTCGCGCATATCTGGGGGCATCCGGTCGGCATCGTCGCGAACAACGGCATTCTGTTTTCGGAGTCCGCGCTGAAGGGCACGCACTTCATCGAGCTGTGCTGCCAGCGCAAGATTCCGCTCGTGTTTTTGCAGAACATCACCGGCTTCATGGTCGGCCGCAAGTACGAGAACGAGGGCATCGCGCGCAACGGCGCGAAGATGGTGACGGCCGTGGCGACCGCGAAGGTGCCGAAGTTCACGGTGATCATCGGCGGCTCGTTCGGCGCGGGCAACTACGGCATGTGCGGCCGCGCCTATTCGCCGCGCTTCCTGTGGATGTGGCCGAACGCGCGCATCTCGGTGATGGGCGGCGAGCAGGCGGCATCGGTGCTCGCCACCGTCAAGCGCGACGGCATCGAAGGGAAGGGCGGCAGCTGGAGCGCGGAGGAAGAAGAGACGTTCAAGCAGCCGATCCGCGAGCAATACGAGCAACAGGGTCATCCGTACTACGCGAGCGCGCGTCTGTGGGACGACGGCGTGATCGACCCCGCGCAAACGCGCGACGTGCTCGGTCTCGGCCTGTCGGCGGCGCTGAACGCGCCGATCGAAGAGACGCGCTTCGGCGTCTTCAGAATGTGATGGCTGACGGCGCCACGAGGCGACGACGCAAGGCAAAGGAGTGCTACGCATGCAATACGAAACGCTGAAGGTCGAGATTGACGGCCAGATCGCGACGGTCACGCTGAATCGTCCGGAGGTGCGCAACGCGTTCAACGAAACGATGATCGCCGAGCTGAGCGCCGCGTTCACCGCGCTCGACACGCACGACGACGTGCGCGCGGTCGTGCTCGCCGCGAACGGCAAGGCGTTCTGCGCGGGCGCCGACCTGAACTGGATGAAGAAAATGGCCGGCTACTCGGACGACGAGAACCGCGCCGACGCGATGCGGCTCGCGGGCATGCTGTCGGCCGTGTACCGCTGCAGCAAGCCGGTGATCGCGCGCGTGAATGGCGACGCGTACGCGGGCGGCATGGGCCTGATTGCCGCGTGCGATATCGTCGTCGCGGTCGACAGTGCGCACTTCTGCCTGTCCGAAGCACGGCTCGGGCTGATTCCCGCCACGATCGCGCCGTACGTGATTCGCGCGCTCGGCGAACAGGCGTCGCGTCGCTATTTCGTCACCGCCGAGGCGTTCGACTGCGCGAGCGCAGTGCGGCTGGGTCTGGTCAGCGAAGCAGTGAGCGCGGAGCAGCTCGATGCCACGGTCGCGCAGCTCGCGCAAACGCTGTGCGCGAACGGACCGCAAGCGGTGCGGGCCTGCAAGCGGCTCGTGCAGGACATCGCGGGCCGCGAGTTGAGCGACGCGCTGATCGAGGACACGGCCGCACGAATCGCGAAGACGCGCGCTGGCGCCGAAGGCCGCGAAGGCGTCGCAGCGTTCCTCGAAAAACGCCAGCCGGGCTGGCGCAACTGAGATGCTCCGCTAACTACACCCGCCCCGCAGCGCCTATTTCATCGAGACACTCATGTTCAACAAGATCCTGATCGCCAACCGGGGCGAGATTGCGTGCCGCGTTGCGGCGACCTGCAAACGGCTCGGCATCGCGAGCGTGGCCGTCTATTCCGACGCGGACGCCAACGCCAAACACGTCGCCGCCTGCGACGAAGCGGTGCATATCGGCGGCCCGGCGGCGGCGCAAAGCTATCTGCGCATCGAGCGCATCATCGAGGCCGCGCGCGCGACCGGCGCGCAAGCCGTGCATCCGGGCTACGGCTTTCTTTCCGAGAACGAGGATTTCGCGCATGCGTGTGAGGCGGCCGGCATCGTCTTTATCGGGCCGCCGGTCGAGGCGATTGCCGCGATGGGTTCGAAGGCCGCCGCGAAGGCGCTGATGCACGCGGCCGCGGTGCCGCTCGTGCCGGGCTATCACGGCGACGATCAGGACCCGCAACTGCTGCAACGCGAAGCGGACGAGATCGGCTATCCGGTGCTGCTGAAGGCGAGCGCGGGCGGCGGCGGCAAGGGCATGCGCGTGGTCGAGCGCAGCGCGGACTTCGCGGCCGCGCTGCTGTCGTGCAAGCGTGAGGCGGCGAGCAGCTTCGGCAACGACCGCGTGCTGATCGAAAAGTATCTGACGCGGCCGCGTCACGTGGAAGTCCAGGTGTTCGCCGATCAGCGCGGCGGCGCGGTCTATCTGTTCGATCGCGACTGCTCGGTGCAGCGGCGTCATCAGAAAGTGCTCGAGGAGGCGCCCGCGCCGGGGCTGTCCGCCGAGGTCAAGCGCGCAATGGGCGAATCGGCCGTGGCCGCCGCGCGCGCGGTCAACTACGTTGGCGCAGGCACGGTCGAGTTCATCATGACGCCGACCGGCGAGTTCTATTTCATGGAGATGAACACGCGGCTGCAGGTCGAGCATCCGGTCACCGAGATGGTGACGGGACAGGATCTGGTCGAATGGCAATTGCGTGTCGCCGCGGGCGAGGCGCTGCCGCTCACGCAGCAGCAACTGAAGCTCGACGGCCACGCGATCGAGGCGCGCATCTACGCCGAGCATCCGGCGCGCGGCTTCCTGCCGTCCACGGGGACGCTCAAGCATCTGCGCATGCCCGAGGGTGTCGAGTTCGCGATCGATGCAGCCGGACTCGGCGAGCCAGGCCGCAAGGCGCCGGTGCGTATCGACAGCGGCGTGCGCGAGGGCGATGCGATCACGCCGTTCTACGACCCGATGATCGCCAAGCTGATCGTCTACGGCGCGACGCGCGAGGAGGCGTTGGCGCGGCTCGCACGCGCGCTGCATGCGTGCGAGGTCGTCGGGCCGCATACGAACGTCGAGTTTCTGCAGCGCATCGTCACGAGCGAGCCGTTCGCGAGCGGCGATCTCGACACCGGTTTGATCGAGCGTCATCACGATGCGCTGTTCGCACCGGCGAAAAAGCCGTTCAAGGAAGCGCTCGCGCTTGCATGCGCCGCGCTGCTCACGCGCGAGGGTGGCACCGCGCACGGCGCGTCGCCGTGGGATGCGCTGTCGCATTGGCGGCTCAACAGCGGTTACACGCAAACGCTCGGCTGGCGCATGATCGACGAGGCCGCCCAGGACGCCAGCGACGCCCCCTTCATGGTCACCTTCGCGCGCAACGGTCAAGCGCAGGCGCTCGTGCAAACGCTCGAACACGATGGCGTGCGCGAGGACTTCACATGGTCGGTCGGCGCGGGCGCCCACGAGTTCCGCGCGACGATCGGCGATGCACGCGTGACGGGCCGCGTGTTCATCGACGGCGACAGGTTCCACGTGTTTTGCCAAGGCGAGACGCTCGCATTCGAATGGCAGAACCTGCTCGCGCATGCCGCCGATGCCGAGCACGGCGAAGGCCGCCTGACCGCGCCGATGCCGGGCAAGGTGATCGCGGTGCTGGTCGAGCCCGGCGCGGTGGTCGAGAAGGGCACGCCGCTGATCGTGATGGAGGCGATGAAGATGGAGCATACGATCGGCGCGCCGACGGCCGGCACGGTCGCCGAGGTGCTGTATGCGGTCGGGGATCAGGTCGCCGATGGTGCGCAGTTGCTGGTGCTGGACGTGCAGCAGGCGGGTGGATGAGCGCGGGTATCGATCAGCCGAGCCGCGCGTAGCCCACGGCGCGCGCCTGGCTTTCGAGCTCGCCGATGCGCGCGTAGTCGGTCAGCGGCAGCGTCGAAAAACCCTTTAAGCGCAGCCGTTTTGCGCGCTCGGGGCGGATGCTCAGCGTCTCGTTCAGCGCGTCGCGCAACGCGGCGATGGTGGCAGGCGGCACATTGGTCGCGGCGATCAGCGGCAAGCCCGGTGACGCGGCGGTCATGCCGATCGTGCGCACGCGGCGCGCCAGTTCCGGCAGCACGTCGCAAACGAAGGCGAAGGTCACGCAGTCGATCGCCGCGACGTCCGCGCGATTCTCGGCGACCGCGCGCAGCGAGCCGAGATGCGAGCCTGTGCGCAGCACCGCGCCGAAGAACATGCCGGCGCGCGCGAGCGGCGCGACCGCGTGACGAAACGCGTTCATGCCGCTGTTCGAATCGTCCTGGTTGTAGGCGGCGCGTGCGCCGCGGCACGATGCGAGCGTGTCGAAGCGCGCGTCGGCGCGCGTGACCAGCACGCTCGAGTAATGCGCGCCGTCGCAGCCTGGCGCGTCGAAGCAGGGCGTCGCGATCAATTGCACGTCCTCGTGCAGGCCCTGCATCAGCGGATAACCGCAGGTCTGCGAGATCAGCAGGTTCGGGCGCCGCCAGAAGCCGTGCAACTCTTCGTCCGGTTCGACGATGCGGCAGGCGGGCTTGACCCGGCGCAACACGTCGTCGAGCCACTCGCGCCATTCGAGGTCGAGCGCGGGCGTCACGTTGTACATCGGCAGGGCGGCGATCCAGCTCATGAAGGCGCTTCTCGCCTGTCTAATGTCTAACCAATTTGAATTCGTCGGGGCCGAGCCGTACCGGCTCGCTCGGCGTGAACTGCCATCGCTGCGCCGCGACCGAGAGGATCTCGTCCTGCGCGTCCTCGAACGCGACCAGCAGGTCCTGCTTGCGACGGCTCGCGGCGCCGCAGAACTCGACCAGCGCGTCGGCGCTGACTTCAAAAACCTGCGCACGATCGTCGCAGCACACGCGGAATGCGACCGTCTCGCATTCCGTCACACAGGGCCGGAACCCTTCATCGACATAGACCGACATGGCGAACTCCTTCCTACGCCTGAATCGACAGGATGACAAACCGCGCCTGCCAGGTATGTGGGAAAACCGGCATAGACGGCTAAATGCCCGGGGCCGCGACAGCCGCGACGCTCCGGAGTCTGGCGGAAAGTAAGCCAGAAACTGGCGGCGGACTTTCGAGCCCGGGCCAGGGCCGCGGCGTGAACCGTGGCCAGAGCGAAGACGGCGGCGGTTCGACTCGCCATCGGTCTTGCTTCGTGGTCGGCCGCCGCGTGGCGGATCCGCGGCGGACACTGCTCAGAAGGCGCTTAAATCCGGCGCCTCGATCCAGCGTGGGAACCGGCGCTGGGATTTTCCCACCAACTTCGTCGCCGATGCACGGCCTGCGGACTCGGTTGGTTTGGCCGCGCGATCGTGCTGACGATCGCGCAGGTATCCACTTTACGTTGAGCGCGCGTTTCGTGCTGGCGATGAGCCCGGCGCGGCAGGCCGGATTGATCCGGTAACGCGCGCGGCACCCCTGTGTGGACCCGGGGAACGATTACTCCTTCGCTGCCACGTGCATGCGTCGCGATGGCGCGTCTTTCGCGGGAGCGCCCGACACACTGAGCCGGCGGATCAGCGGGCCGAGTGTGGTCGCTTGAATCAGAAGGCTGAACACGACGACCAGATACGTGACGCCGATAAACATTTCGCGTCCATGAAAGTCCGGTAGCGACAGCGCGAGCGCAATCGAGATGCCGCCGCGCAGTCCGCCCCACGTCAGCACGACAGCCGAATGCGGATTGAGCCGCCGGAAATTCTGCAGCACGAGCAGCGGAACCGCGACACTGACGCCACGCGCGAACAGCACGACGGGAATCGCCGCGAGCCCGAGCCAGACGATCTCGACGCGCAGCGACAGCGCGATGATCTCGAGCCCGATCAGCCCGAACAGCACCAGGTTGAGCAACTCGTCGAGCAGGTCCCAGAAGTTGAACAGATGCTCGCGTGTCTTCTCCGACATCGACGTCGCTGCACCGTGATTGCCGATCACGAGCCCCATGATCACGACCGCGAGCGGTGCCGACACGTGCAGCGCTTCGGCGAGACTATAGCCGCCGGTCGCGAGCGCGAGGGTGATCAGGATCTCGACGGGATAGCTGTCGATGCCGCGCAGCAGAAGCGATGCGCCGAAGCCTAGCGCCGCGCCGAGCCCGAGTGCGCCGGCAACTTCACGCAGCAGATCGACTCCGATTGCGCTCGCGGAAAACTCGTTCGCGCCGGTCGCGAGTCCGACCAGCGTGACGAATGCGACAACGGCCGTACCGTCGTTGAACAGCGATTCGCCGGTGATCTTGGTTTCGAGGCTTTCGGGCGCTGCTGCGCGCTTGAGGACGCTCAGCACCGCGATCGGATCGGTCGGCGAGATCAGCGCGCCGAACGCGAGACACCACAGCAGGCTGACCGGATGGCCGAGCCATTGTGCCGCGTAATAAAAGCCGAAGCCGACCACCGCGATGGAAATCAACACGCCGATCGTCGCGAGCATCAGCACCGCGCGCCGTTGTGTGCGCATCTTCGACAGATCGACGTGCAGCGCGCCTGCAAACAGCAGCAGACTCAGCAGGCCGTGAAACACGATGTCGGCGAAATCGATCTGCACGACGATCTTGCGCGCGGCGATCGCCATCGCCGGATAGTAGAAGCCGAACGCCGAAATGCCGACGCAGACGACGAGTCCGACCGCCGTGATGCCGAGCGTGTCGGGCAGCTTGATGAACCGACTATTGAGGACGCCGAATAGGGCGACGACGGCGAACAGCGCACCGGCAATCTGGAACACGCTCATCGGGCGCGCTCCACTGCTTCGGGGCGGCGCAAAGAGGTGATCAAGGCTGCACCGAAGCTGCTTGCGCAACGGCGCGCAAAGCGAGAAGACAGAAAAAGATGCCACGATTGCGACATTGAACCAGCGAGATATTTCACCAGCAATTCCCCATTCAAGTTGATTCAGTTTGATAAGCGATCTGCAATTCGTGATGACACGATCCTTGTCGCGAGCGACATAGCGAAGGCTACGGGCGGACGGCGGAGAGCCAGACGGAGCGCGGCTCGCCAGAGGTGAGCCATGATGGGCAATGGCAGTCATCGGACTACTGACGCAGCGGGTGAGTTCCTGTCTTTATTTTTGAGAGAATGACTTTTTATTTCGAGATCTTTTTGTTGACGATAAACGGGCGATCGAATCAGTTATGGCTTCGTCGTTGGTGGCGACTGCTTTTCACTTTGCACGCGCTTGCCGTGCGCGTGTGCGTTGCCGCATAGAGATGGCATGGTCTTCAGCGCAGATTGATTGATCGCCGGTCACTCAAATGGATCCAGGTTAGTGCTTTTAAGTTTGTAATCATCCTTACTATTCGATGAATACGCACCGTATAGAGACTTATCGGCAATTGCATTGAAATCTCTGAAGCGACTTTTTAATCTGGCAATAACGCGCCTGGATGTGTCACTGCACGGGATCGACGTTGGGCATTGGCAAGTCGAGGGCAGAAAAGTCGGGCGAAAATCGCCCAGGATATGACAATTCTTGACAATCGTTATCCGAGAATGATGCAGTATGGTCGCAAGGTGAAATGCAGATGTGTAGCAATGGCTGAACACGGAGCACAGCATGGAGCAAACATATCGCTATCGGGGTTTCGACATCGTCGTCAACGCATTGCGCGCCGGCGATGCAGCCACGCAGGTGGATGACGCCACGGCGCAGCGCCGTTACATCGCCGCTGTCACGTTGAAGACGCGATTGATCGGCGGTGAGTGGTCGACTGCTTTTCGCGTGGGGCCTGTACGCGCTCGTTCATCGACGGACCCGCGCGAAGTGCTCGCCGACGGATTCGCGGCTGCCACCGAGGTTGTCGATGACGTCGTGAAGGTCATGGGCGAAGGGGTCACGCGCAAGGCAGCCTGAGCTGTCGAGCGTAGAAATATCCACGCGTATTCCTCCTGTCGGCGTGGGTCTCAAGCAGGACGTGCTCGTCTCCTCAGCGTCCTGTTGTTTTAATCCCGCCTCCCCTGTGCGGGATTTTTTTTGCTCACCTCAACAAAGTAACGAGGCGCCCAGCGCGTTTCGTTTGTTGTGTATGTGAGTCGTGTGAAATTGAAGTAAAAAGCAGATTGAATAAGCAATGACTATTTGAATATCTTTTCTGCTGACTGGCACCATCGCAAGATGGCTGCAACGAAGGGCCGCAAAGAAAAAAGCCCCGAACGCGGGAAGCGATCGAGGCTGCCGAAGGACAGACGCGATGTCTGCCTGGGAAGGTCGATCGGACCCGTGATCGACCGTTTTCACTATAGCGAGAATCGCGCGATCAATTGTGAACAAATGTCGCATCGGCATTGATTGGCGTCTGGCGGTCGCAGCGCTTTGCGAACGCGACTTTCGAGCAGGTATCGACGAAGGTCTGCCGCCAGGCTCCGGCGGGCGCGCCGATCTCAGCCACGCGCCCACCGGTTCGTCAGATGCAGGCAAGCCTGCGCCTGCAAATCACTGCTTCGTGCCGACGGTCTGCAACGGCACCCACTCGCCCTTAACCACCTTGTACACCGTCACGCCGCCGTACTTGAGGTCGCCATAGCTGTCATATGACAGTTCGGATGTGGTGACGCCCTTCATGTTGGTAGCCTTCAACGCGGCGAGATAAACATGCGGATCGGTCGAATCCGCTTTCTTCATCGCGTTGAAAACGGCCATCGTGCCGTCGTACGCATAGGGTGCGTAGAGTTCGACCGGCTGGTTGAAATGCGCCTTGTAGTGGTCCGCGAAGGCCTTGCCGCCCGGCATCTGCGCAAGCGGGCTGCCCTCCGACGCGGCCAGCGTGCCTTCCGCCGACGGGCCCGCAATCTTGATCAGGTTGGCCGACTGCAGCATGTCGGGGCCGATCAGCGGCGCCTTGATCGCGAGCGAGCGCATCTGTTTCAGCATCGGGGCGGCCTGGGTATCGGCGCCGCCGTAGAACACCGCATCGACGTCGGAGGACTTGATCTTGGTCAGAATCGCGCGGAAGTCGACGGCCTTATCGGTCGTGTATTCCTGATCGACGATGGTAGCGCCCGCCGCCTTCGCCGCTTTGGTGAACTCTTCGGCGACACCTTGTCCGTAGGCGGTGCGGTCATCGACGATCGCCAGCCGTTTGAACTTCAGCCCCTTCACCGCGTAGTCGCCGAGCACGCTGCCCAACTGCGTGTCCGAGGTCAGGAGCCGGAAGGTCGTCGGCAAGCCGAGGCGCGTGTACGCCGGGGCCGTGGCCATGGCGACTTCCGGGATGCCCGCCTTCGCGTAGATCGACGCCGCCGGAATGCTGGTGCCCGAGTTGTAGTGACCGATGACGGCGACCACACCGTCGTCCACCAGCTTTTGCGCCACCGTCGTGCCGGTGCGCGGATCGGCCTGGTCATCCTGCGCGTTGAGGACGAAGTGAACCGGCTTGCCGCCGATCACCGGATTCGTTGCGTTCATGTCCGCGATCGCCAACTCGACGCCGCTGCGAAAGTCCGCGCCATAGTGGGCCTGACCGCCCGTGAGAGGTGCTGCGAAGCCGATCTGCACATCGGATGGCGATGCGGCGAACGCATAGCCGCCCGTCAGGCTCGAACTCGCCAACAACGCGGCCGCTATGTATGTCATACGGTATTTCATTGCTGCTAGGCTCCTCTGATTGTGGTTTGTGCAGGTGGCTGCACCGTCAAGGGGCCTCGCGGCCACCGACCCTTTTCCGTTCCGGTTGCCCGGCGGCTAGTGCACCAATATACGAACCTGGTATCGGCCGCGTCTTGCAGGAAATAACTAACGGCAATGCAGAAATCGGCATACTCTCGATGGGGCTGGCGGGACGCATCGACGGTGTCGCTTGTCTACTCGGGTAAGCCCGTGACCACGTTGTACCGGATATGGCTCCCGTTCTTCCCCGATGGTCCGGGCTGGTCTTGCGTCATGGCGCGACCGATGAACGCTCAGCGCCCGGAATCGATGCCGCGCCGCTGTGCCGATTTCATCGCCGTCGCCGGTGTGTTCAGCCAAGACGGTGCGACTGTTGCCGCTTAAGATCAGCACCATGAAAACACTCCCTCACATCGACGTCATCGACTCCCATACCGGTGGCGAACCCACTCGTCTCGTGATTTCGGGCGGCCCGGATCTCGGTCGCGGCCCGCTCTCCGAGCGCCTTGAAATCTTCCGCCGCGACTTCGATTCCGTGCGGGCGGCGATCGTCAACGAGCCGCGCGGTTCCGACGTGATGGTCGGCGCGCTGCTGTGCGAACCGCACGACCCGTCGTGCTCGGCCGGTGTGATCTTCTTCAACAACGTCGGCTTTCTCGGCATGTGCGGTCATGGCACGATCGGCCTGATCGTGTCGCTCGCGCACCTGGGGCGCATCGCGCCCGGCGTGCATCGGATCGAGACGCCCGTCGGCGTGGTCGAAGCCGAACTGCACGACGATGGCAGCGTGACCGTGCGCAACGTCCCCGCGTACCGATACCGCACTCAGGTTCCGCTCGACGTGCCGAAACTCGGCCGCGTGCACGGCGACATCGCGTGGGGCGGCAACTGGTTCTTCCTCGTGTCCGATCACGGGCAGGCTCTCGATTTCGCGCAGGTCGAATCGCTCACCGATGCCGCGTGGACGATTCGCGAGGCGCTCGAAGCGAACGGCGTGACCGGCGCGAACGGCGCGCTCATCGACCATATCGAACTGTTCGACGAGTCGCCGACCCCGGGCGTCGACAGCCGCAACTTCGTGCTGTGCCCCGGCAAGGCTTACGACCGATCGCCGTGCGGTACCGGCACGAGCGCGAAGATCGCGTGCCTTGCCGCCGACGGCGCGCTCGCACCGGGCGCGCTGTGGCGGCAGGAAAGCATCGTCGGCAGCGTGTTCGAGGCGAGCTACGAGAGCAGCGAGGAAAGCGGCGGTGAACTCACGCCCGGTTACGTGCGGCCGAGCATTCGCGGCACCGCGCACGTGAATGCCGAAGCGAAGCTGATCTTCGCCAGCGACGATCCGTTCGCGTGGGGCATCCGGACGTGACAGGCGGTCGCTTCGACGTGGTGGTGGTCGGCGCGGGCATCGTCGGCGCTGCGTGCGCTCACGAGCTGGCTCGCCACGGCGCCGACGTCCTCGTGCTCGATCGAGCCGGCATTGGCGGGGGCGTCACGGCGGCGGGCATGGGGCACCTGGTGGTGATGGACGACAGCCCGGCCGAGTTCGCGCTGTCGTTCTGGTCGCGCAAGTTGTGGCTGGAACTTGCGCCGCGCCTCGAGCGTCGCCAGGACTTCGTACGTTGCGGCACTCTCTGGGTCGCAGCCGACGATGAAGAATACGGCCTCGCGCGTGAGCGTCGGGATTCGCTCGTGCGCCAGGGCATCGCGTGCGACATGCTGGACGCGCAGGCGTTGCGCGAGGCGGAACCGGGGCTCCGCGAGGGCTTGCGCGGCGGCATGATCGTCCCCGACGACGCCGTGGTCTACGCGCCCGCTGCCGCTGCGTGGCTGCTCGCGCAAGCGCCGCAGGCCGACCTGAAGGAACGCGGCGCCGGCCGCATAAGCTGCCGCCTCGGCACGCCCGTCGTGCGCTTGAGCCGCGACGGCGTGGTGCTCGGCAACGGCGAGACCATCGCGGCGGGTGCGGTCTTGCTCGCCAACGGCTTGCAGGCAATGGATTTCCTGCCTGACTTGCCGATGCAGGCGAAGAAGGGTCACCTGCTGATCACCGATCGCTATCCAGGCACGATCCGCCATCAGATTCTCGAACTCGGCTACATCAAAAGCGCGCACAACACGAGCGGGACGTCGGTCGCGTTCAACGTCCAGCCGCGTCCGACCGGACAATTGCTGATCGGCTCGTCGCGGCAGTTCGACAGCGTGGATCCCGCCATCGAGCCCGACATCCTGGCGCGCATGCTGCGACGTGCGAGCGACTATCTTCCGCAGCTTCCGACGCTCAATGCGATCCGCGCATGGACCGGATTCCGGCCCGCGACCAGCGACGGCTTGCCTCTGATCGGCCCGACCGCGCATTTTGCACGCGATGGCATGAGCCCCGCTTCGACGTGGCTCGCGACGGGTCACGAGGGCCTCGGCGTGACCACTGCGCTCGCCACCGCGAAGCTGATCGCCGCGCAGATGGTGGGTGCGACGGCGGACTTGCCAATCGACGCGACACCGTATTTGCCGGCGCGCTTCGGCATGAGCGGCGCGACGGCAGGCATTAGCGTGGGAGCCGCGCATGGCTGAGACTTGGCTGACGGTTCGGATCGATGGGCGTAGCGTGAATGTGGCTCAGGGCAGTTCGGTGGTGGCGGCGATCGCGCTCGCGGGTGGCGGGGCGGACGTCGTCACGCGGCGCTCGGTGGGCGGCGCGGCGCGTGGTCCGTTGTGCGGGATGGGCGTGTGCCAGGAATGCAGAGTGACCGTCGATGGTGTGCGTCATGTGCTGTCCTGTCAGACGCTTTGCGTTCAGGGCATGTCGATCGAAACAGGAAAGACGCAGAGATGAAATTCGACGTGCTTATCATCGGTGCCGGTCCGGCGGGCCTGCATGCGGCAAGCGTGGCGGCTGTAGCGGGTGCGCGGGTCGGCATCATCGACGAAAACGCGCTGCCCGGCGGCCAGATCTGGCGGCAAGGTCCTCGACATGTCCCGAAGGGCGCCGCGCGTGCGGCGATCGAGGTGCTGGCTCGCCACGACAACATCACCTGTCTGAGCGGCACGCGTGTCGTGCAGGTGCCCGGCGAGCGGCGGCTTCTTGTGGAAGACGCGACGCGCGGGTTCAGGATCGGCTACGACAAACTGATCGTCGCGACCGGCGCGCGCGAGCGTTTTCTGCCTTATCCCGGCTGGACGCTGCCTGGCGTCACGGGCGCGGGCGGACTACAGGCCCTCATCAAGGGCGGCATGCCGGTGCGAGGCGAGCGCATCGTGATCGCCGGAAGCGGACCGCTCCTTTGGGCCGCGGCCGTCACGGCGCGGGAGCAGGGCGCGCAGGTGGCGGCCATCGTCGAGCAGGCTGCCGCGGGCGACGTCAATCGCTTCGCGAGAGGTCTGGTGCGCACGCCCGCCAAGCTTGTCCAGGCGCTGCGCATGCGCTTCGATCTGCGCGCCACGCCGTACTACCGTGGCGCGTACGTTGCGGAGGCGAGCGGCGAGACAAGTGTCACGCATGTGCGCGTGCGTCGCGGCGATGACGAGATGCGCATCGATTGCGATCGGCTCGCCTGCGCGTATGGACTGGTGCCGAACCTTCAGATCGGTCTGGCGCTCGGTTGCCGCGTGGCCGACACGCCAGCCGGAGCGGCGCTCTCCGTGGATGAATGGCAGGCCACCTCGGTAGCCGATGTCTACGCGGCGGGCGAATGCACGGGCGTAGGCGGAATGGAACTGTCGGCGCTCGAAGGCCGTATCGCCGCGTACGCAGCGCTCGGCAATCGTGGCGAGGCTCGAGCGCTATTCGGTGGCCGCGAACGCTACCGGCGTTTCGCGCGGCGCATGCACGATGCCTTTGCACTCGCCCCGGCTCTGCGCACGCTCGCCGCACCGGACACGATCCTGTGCCGCTGCGAGGACGTGACATTCGGCGAGGCGTCGCAGCATCGGACGTGGCGCGACGCAAAGCTGCACACGCGCTGCGGAATGGGGCCCTGTCAAGGAAGAATCTGCGGCGAAGCGGCGGCATTCTGCTTCGACTGGGAACCGGGCGGGCAACGGGCTCCGTTTTCGCCGGCCCGCATTGCCACGCTTCTCGAGGCGTAGGAGACGCCGCATCGAGCCGACGCTGCGGCGAGCCGCAAGCCACGCACTCGATCGACGTGTAGCGCGCGAATGGCTGCGGAGGGCATAATCCTCACCCCTTGATTCATTGACGAGCGCGATGTCCGATCTGGTCCTGCCGACCGCCATGCAGGCGCAATCCCTGCAGCAAATGGTGGCCCACTTCTCGCTGCTGGAGCCGTTGTTCGACGCCATGCCTGACGTGGTCTTTTTCGTGAAAGACCATGAGGCACGGTATCTGGTCGCGAACACCACGCTTGCTACTCGCTGTGGTCTGAAGGACAAGAAGGCGCTGCTCGGCAAGACTGCCGCGGAAGTGTTTCCCGCGCGCTTTGGGCACCTCTATACGGCTCAGGACGCGAATGTCGTCCGCTCGCAAAGCCGCCTGATCGATCAGCTGGAATTGCATTTATATCCGGGAAGGCAGCCCGGCTGGTGCCTGACGTCGAAGGTGCCGCTGGTCGACAGCGAGGGGCGGGTGCTCGGCGTCGCGGGCACGTCACGAGATCTGCGCGCGGCGGAGGGTACGCATCCCGCGTATCAGCGCCTCGCTGTCGCCGCGAAAAGTATCCAGGACAATTACGCGCAGCCGATCAAGGTCGCTGATCTGGCGTCATTGATCGACATGTCGGTAGCGCAGATGGAGCGCTACTTCGACAAGATCTTCCACATCACCCCGCGGCAGATGCTGTTGAAGACACGGCTCGATGCCGCCTCCAGGCTGCTCGCGAGCGAGCTCAGCATCACCGATATCGCTACCCGCTGTGGCTATAACGACCACAGCGCGTTCACGCGACAGTTCAAGGCGACCGTGGGCGTTACCCCGACTGAATACCGCGCGCTTCTGCACGCTGCCGCAACCCGATAGTTCTTCGCTTCCCGCTGCCGCGACGATGCCGGATGCGCTGGCAGGCCTGCTTGCGGGCATTTCGGATTCCTGCCCCGCGCTCACCATTGTGCCGATTTCGTCTCTCCGGCTCAGGAAAGCGCGCAAGCCAGAGCGATTTAGAATGGTGATACTGCATGGCATCGTTCAACGTCCAAGGGGTAGCAGATGAGCAAGAATATTTTCACTGGCACGATTCCGGCTCTGATGACGCCGTGCACGGCCGATCGCACGCCCGACTACGACGCGCTGGTGGCAAAGGGGCGTGCGTTGATCGACCTCGGCATGAGCGCGGTCGTCTATTGCGGTTCGATGGGTGACTGGCCGCTTTTGAGTGAACAGCAGCGCCAGGAAGGCGTGGCGCGTCTCGTTGCCGCTGGCGTCCCGACCATCGTCGGCACGGGCGCGGTCAACTCGAAAGAAGCGGTGTCTCACGCGGCCCACGCGGCCAGGGTAGGCGCAAGCGGCTTGATGGTCATCCCGCGCGTGCTGTCTCGCGGCGCTTCGGCCGCTGCGCAGAAGGCACACTTCTCCGCGATTCTGGAGGCTGCGCCGGCACTGCCCGCCGTGATCTACAACAGCCCTTATTACGGCTTTGCCACGCGCGCCGATCTGTTCTTCGAATTGCGCGCGAAATATCCGAATCTGATCGGTTTCAAGGAGTTCGGCGGTGCCGCGGATATGCGTTACGCGGCCGAGAACATCACGAGCCAGGACGACGAAGTCACGCTGATGGTGGGCGTCGACACCCAGGTGTTCCATGGTTTCGTCAATTGCGGCGCGACGGGTGCCATCACGGGCATCGGCAATGCGTTGCCCCGTGAAGTCCTGCAACTGGTCGACCTGTGCCGCAAGGCTGCCAACGGCGATGTGGTCGCACGCCGTCGGGCGCGCGAACTGGAAGCGGCGCTCGCCGTGCTTTCGTCGTTCGACGAAGGGACCGATCTGGTCCTGTACTACAAATATCTGATGGTGCTGAACGGCGACAAGGAGTACACGCTGCACTTCAACGAAAGCGATGTGCTCAGCGAGGCCCAGCGTCGCTACGCACAGACCCAGTATGAGTTGTTCCGCAACTGGTATGCCGGGTGGTCGAAGGAAGTCAACGCCTGAGGCTGAGGCGGCCAGCGGGCCGCTTCGCACGGCCGGGCACACCTGCGCTGCGGCGCGCGGCGCAGGTGCCTATGCGTGCGTCGGATGATCCGCGCTCAATATCCCAGCGCGCAACCATCCTTGCGATGATCGGACGCGCCCATCAACACGCCTTCCTCCCAATCGATCCAGATCGCCTGCGAGCCGCCGATGGCCGTCGAAGGCGCTGAGAGCCTGAATCCGCGTTCCGTCAAGGCCGCTCGTACGGATGCCGGCATCGTCGCTTCGACGTCGACCGAGTCGGTGCCCGGACGCGGGAAGATGCGCGGCAGATCCATCGCCGACTGCATGTCCATACTGTAGTGCAGTACCTTCGACAGGAAATGCGCGTGCCCCATCGCCTGATAGTGGCCGCCCATCACGCCGAAACTCATCCGCACCCGGCCGCCTTGCGTGACCATGCCCGGGATGATCGTGTGCATCGGCCGCTTGCGTGGCCCGATCGCATTCGGATGCCCCGGCTCCACGACGAAGCTCTGTCCGCGGTTATGCAGCAGCACGCCCGAGTCCGGCGCCATCAGCCCGCTGCCGAACGGATGAAACAGCGAGTTGATGAAGCTCACGCAGTTGCGGTCCTTGTCGACGACCGTGATATACACCGTGTCTTTGTGCTCGACGGGCGTCAACGCGGGCGCGGGCGGCAAGGCCCGCGCAAGATCGATGCGGCCACGCAGTTCGTCGGCGAGCGCATCGGACAGTAGCCAGTCGACGTCGACCTTGCCGTGACGCGGATCGCCCAGCATCGCGTCGCGCATCGAATACGCGAGCTTGGCCGCTTCGACTTCGCGGTGGAGGCGGTCGGCGTCGAGCGGATCGCCGTCGGCCGCACACTTCTCGAGGATCTTCAGGATCATCAGCGCGATCACGCCTTGGCCGCCCGGCGGACATTCGACCACGTCGTAGCCGCGAAAGCTCGCGCGAATCGGCGTCACATATTCGCCGTGGTAATCGGCGAAATCGTCGAGCGAATGCAGGCCGCCGTGCGCGCGCAAATGCGCGACCATCTTCGCGGCAAGCGGGCCGCGATAGAAGCCGTCGCGTCCTTCCTCGGCGATCAGCCGCAGTGTGTTCGCCAGATGCGGCTGCCGATGCACGCTACCCTGACGCGGCGCCGCGCCATCCACCAGCATCGTCACGCGCGCCTCGGCGTCGCGCGCGAGCGTGTCGGCTTCCTGTGCCCAATCCCACGCGCTGCGCGGCGTGAGCGCGTAGCCGTCCTCCGCATAACGGATCGCCTGCGCAAACACCTCGCGCAATGGCAGGCGGCCGTGATCGCGATGCAGCGTGGTCCATGCGTGCACGGCACCCGGCACCGTGACTGCATGCGGCGAATGACGCTCGATTGCATTGACGCCCAGCTGCTGCAAGCGCTCGACGCTCGCTGCCGCCGGAGCCCAGCCTGAACCGTCGTAAGCGACGATATCGTCGGTGCCGCCGCGCGCATACAGTGCAAAGCAATCGCCGCCGACGCCTGTCGAGCCCGGCTCGACCACACATTGCACCGCGCACGCGGCGATCGCCGCATCCATCGCATTGCCGCCGGCCGCCAGCACGTTGACCGCCGCGAGCGTGGCCGCTGCGTGCGAGGTCGCCGCCATCCCGTTGCGGGCGAAAGCGAGCGATCGCCCGGGCTTCTCGAAGTTACGCATAGAAACGTTCTCCAGTTGATCGAACAGGCGCGCGCGGCGCAGGCAGATCGAGTTGCCTGAGCAGAGCGCGCGCTAAAAGAAAATCACACCGCGGCGCGCGAGGGCCGCCGCGGCGATGACAGTGATGATCGCGGTGACGACGCAACCGCGTGGTCAGGTCACGCGCAATGCGATGCTCAAAGCGCCGAATCCGGTGCAAGCAGCGGCTCGGCCTTCAGCGTGCGGCGCAGGAACGCCCGCGTGCGCGCATGGGTCGGTGCGGTGAAGATCTGCTCGGGCGGCCCTTGTTCGATCAGCTCACCCTGGTCGAGCACGACGACCCGATGCGCGACTTCGCGCGCAAATTCCATCTCGTGCGTGACGACCACCATCGTCATGCCGTCGTGCGCGAGCTCCTTCATCACCTGCAGGACCTCGCCGACCGTCTCGGGATCGAGCGCGCTCGTGGGCTCGTCGAATAGCAGCACCTTCGGCTGCATCGCGAGCGCGCGCGCAATCGCGACGCGCTGCTGCTGGCCGCCCGACAACTGCGATGGAAAGTGATCCGCGCGATCCGCGAGCCCGACGCGAGCGAGCAGTCGTTGCGCCTGTTGAACTGCCTCGTCGCGCGATACCTTCAGCACATGGACCGGCGCCTCGATCACGTTTTCGAGCGCGGTCAGGTGAGGGAACAGATTGAAGCGCTGGAACACCATGCCGATGTCGCGACGCTGCCGCGCCAGCTCACGCGCTGAATCACGCACGACCTTGCCATCGGCGCGCTCGACGAAACCGAGCAAACGGCCGTTCACACGCACCCGGCCGGCGTCGAACGTTTCGAGCAGATTCAGGCAGCGAATGAAGGTGGTCTTGCCCGAGCCTGACGAGCCGATCAGCACCACCACCTCGCCTTTGGTCACGCTCAACGAAATGCCGTTCAGCACTTTCGTCGCGCCGAACGACTTGTGAATGTCCGACGCTTCGATAATGACTTCGTCTGTCTGACTCACTTCAACGCCCTCTCAGAAGCTTCATGGTTTGCGCGCCGAACAGGCGCTGACCGGACGACGCATGCGCTTCGCCGCGACCGAAGTGCGCCTCGAGGCGGCGCTGCACGAAGCTCCACAGCGTGGTCAGCAGCAGGAAGTAGATCGCGAGAACGAGGTACAGCTCGAACACGCGGAAATTGACCGACGTGATCATCTGCGTGCTCAACATCAACTCCTGCACGCCGATCACGCTGACGAGCGTCGTGTTTTTCAGCATCACGTTGAACTCGTTGCCCATCGGCGGCACGATCACGCGCAGCGCCTGCGGCAACACGATGCGTCGCATCAGCAGCACCGATGTCATGCCGAGCGAGCGCGACGCCTCGTACTGCCCACGATCGACCGCGCTCAGACCCGCGCGGATGATCTCCGCCATATAGGCGGCCGAGTTCATGCCGAGCGCGAGCACCGCCGCCTGGATGTTGCCGGGCAGCGTGAACACGCCGAAGTCGAGATCGTGGAAGCGGAAGATGTCCGCGGCCGCGAACGCGGTGTACAGGAACACGATCTGCACGAGCAGCGGCGTACCGCGCACGGCCCAGATGTAGGCGCGCGCGATGTACTGCAGTGGACGGCTCGGCGAGAGCCGCAACAGCGCGACGCCAAGACCGAGCACGACGCCGAGCAGAATGGCGCAGACACTGATTCCGCAAGTCAGCAGCAGTCCATGCAGATACGCGGGACTGGGCGTCATCAGGAACTTGCGGAAAATCTCCCAGCTGAAGTTCATGGCGTGATCCCGCTCAGAAACGTTCGTTCTCGAGATTCCACTTGCCGAGCATCTGCGTATAGCGCTCGCTCTTCGTCAGATCAGTGGTGGCCTTCGCGACCGCGCCGGACAGCGGTTCGCCCTTGCGCGCGCCGATGCCCGTCGCGATCCGCGCGAAACCGGTCACCGCCTGCTCGAACGAATTGCCGGACACCTTCTGGAATTGCCCGGCGCTTTCGGCGGTCGTGCCGTACGCGTCGACCTGCTGCAGACGGAATGCCTGGAATGCGTCGGCGTCGGTGTTGAAGACGACGATGTTCATCGGCGGCTTATGCGCGGCGGCGAGCTTGTCGTTTTCCTTTTCGAGCAGCGAGCGCATCGTCGAGCCGTTGATCACCGCAACCTTCTGGCCGGACAGATCGTCGAGCGCATGCACCTTGCGCGGGTTGCCGCGCGGCACCATGATCGACTGGCTCGAGTACATGTAATCGATGATGTCGATGATCTCGCGACGCTCCGGCTTGTCGAACAGCTGGCCGATGATCAGGTCGCACTGATGCGCCTTGAGCGCGGGAATCAGACCGCTGAACGGCACCACGTGCCATTCGACCTTCAGATTGCCCATCGACTTCGCGACATCGCGCGCGACGTCGACCGAGAAACCCTGCGGTTGTTGCTGTTCGTCATAGAACGCGAGCGGCGGCGCGTCCATGCTCGCGCAGTAGGTGAGCGTGCCGTTCTTGAGCAGGCCGGCCGGCTGCGCTTCGCCCGCGAACGTCATGCCTGCGTGCAACAGCATGGCAACGCCTGCGTACACGGCGGCGAGACGAAAACGCGTGATCTTGTTTGCTGACATGGGCGTGGCTCCTGTTATGTCTTGTTGCGACCTGGGGTGGCCGGTTGTGAGGTGCGGTGATCCGTTGCGATGGGCGAGCGCCGGCTGCGCGATGCTGGCGCGGCGACCATGGCGCCGCTGCGAGCGTCGCAGCCAGCGGTCAGTCCCGCGGTTTGGGGGAGCCGAGAAGCGTTAGCACGCGTGGCACCGTCGATTCGATGTGCTCGCGCATGGCCTGCTCGGCAAGTTCGGGATCGCGGCTGCGCAGCGCATCGATCAGCAACTGGTGGTAGTCGCGCGCGCTCTTGCGCCTGAACGTGGCTTGCTCGATCCACAGGCGCATCGCCCCTTCGATCAAGGCGTACAGCGAACGGATCTGTTCGTACAGGCGCGTGCGACCGCTGATACCGCACAGATACTCGTGAAACGCGCAGTGACGCTGCACCCACAGATCGGTATCGCCGACGGAGGTGTCCATGTCGTCGAGCAGACGCGCCAGTGTGCGCAGATGTTCGTCGGTGCAGCGCGGGGCCGCGACGCGCATCGCGAGGCTTTCGAGCGCGACACGCATGTCGAAAATGTCTTCGAGTTCTTCGGCGCTCAGTCCACGCACGATCGCGCCGCGATTCGGGCGCAGCACCACGAGGCCCTCGGCATGCAGCCGTCGCAGCGCTTCGCGCACCGGCATGCGGCTCATCGATAGTTCCGCGGCAATCGTTTCAGCGACGATGCGCTGCCCGGTCGCAAAGCGGCCCTGCGAAATCGCGTCGAACAGATAGCGGTAGGCCGTTTGTTCGGCAGTGGTCCCGTGTTCAGGGGTTCGTGATGCGGCGGATCGATGCATGAGTTGGGGGCAAGGCGCGGGAACACGGTGACAGCATACTCAAAGTGGATTTTTGTATCCAGTTTTTCAAAAACAAATCAGGGAATGTCCTGACGGGACGCGTTGGGCCATGCGTGGGACCTCCATGTAATGCCGATGTAAGCAATCTGCGCAGCGGTGAAGCCGGTAACGGCCGCAGGCAGCAATTCGAGCAGATCGCGGCAATCGTATTTCCGCCATTTGAAAGTATCGCTTTCACGCGGCGCTCAATAACCCGACGAAGCCGATACGCAAGCGTTGCGGGCCCGTCCATGCGGACGGGGAGCGCGTCAGAAAAGTTCACAAAGTCCCGGCCGGGGAATGCCATGATTTGTGACAAATGCAAACTCTGGTGACACATGCAAACTATGAGACCGCTCACAAGGCCAATTGCGCGGGAGACCCAATGGAGTAGCGCAATCAGCGAGGCAGTCGCAATAGAGCCACCACGACAAGTCGAACGAAAAGGAAATTGTCGCGATGAAAATACTGTCCCTCGAGGACGATCACGCTCAATCAGAAGTGATCCGCGCTGTCCTTGCCGCGGAAGGTCACGAAGTCCAGACGGTACGAGAGGGGAGTGAGGCAATTCGCTATCTGGAGAATGCGACTGCCGATCTATTGGTGCTCGACTGGCAGGTATCGGATATCTCGGGTCTCGAGGTTCTCGGCTGGGTGCGCGAGCGCATCGGACGAAAACTGCCGGTACTGTTTCTGACGAACCGGACGCGCGAAGACGAAACGATAACCGCGCTCAACGCGGGCGCCGACGACTACATGATCAAGCCGGTACGCCGCCGCGAACTGGTCGCGCGTGTCAATGCATTGCTGCGCCGTGCGTATCCGCCGGTGCATCGTCACGAAACGCTGATGACGGTCGGCCGCTACACGATCGATTTCCACGCGCGGACCGTCTCGTTCGACGATCAGGTGATGGGCTTGACGACCAAGGAATTCGACGTGACCGCGGTGCTGTTTCGCAACCTCGGGCGTGTGATGCCGCGCGACATGCTCGTCAAGATGATCTGGGGGCGCGACCTCGACAAGGTCTCGAGAAGTCTGGACACGCATATCTATCGTCTGAGAAACAAGCTGCGACTCAAACCGGAGAACGGCCTGCGTTTGCGCGCGATCTATATGCACGGATATCGCCTTGAACGCGTGACGGAGGAAAGCGGCTTTTAGGAAGCTGAGGAAGGGGCGAGAGGTTTGCCGGGAGAAAAGCGAAACAAATTATATAGGTGTACGGATTAAAGAAAGGTTCGAGTCGTGGTCGGAGAAGGCGTTTCACCCCTATCGCTGTGAAAAGGCACGCGTGTCTGAATAGATCTGTAGATCAACCATTCGTTTCGTCGAATTCAAGGCGGACCACCAGGAGGTTGTAATGTCGGATTTCAATATCGAGCGCAGGGACTTTCTCAGGGAAACGGGCGCGGCGGCGCTGGGCATCGCGCTAACGAGCACGATTGGCTCAGGCGCTTATGCGCAGACCTCCGCAGCCACTCAGCCGTTCGATATCGACAAGGCGTTTGCGCAGTACATGCATGACATTGGCGCCACGCCTGGCGACGCGGGCGGCAAGGTCGTATTCACCGGGCGCGATCCGATCGTGCGCAGTCATGCGCTGATCGGTTCCTGTATGGCGATTCCGGCGATGGGGGCGGGGGTGCTGTCGGCGGCGATCTGGTCCGATCGCACGGGGCAACCGCAGGACGTCAAGGTGGATTTGCGCGAAGCCGTCTATAACGTCAATCCGTTGCTCGGCATCATCATGAAAGTCCGCATCGCGATGGGCGTAGTGCCGGCCGACGATGCGGTCGCGAGAAATTTCTCGTTCGAACCGACGGTCAATGGACGCTGGTATCAGGCCCCGCTCGGGGTCGGCAATCCGATCACTTTCCAGGCTTTTCCGACCAAAGACGGCCGCATGTTCACGCTGAGCGGGCCGTATCCTCATCTGATGGACCGGATCGTCAAGATGCTCAAGACCTATCCGGATCGCAAGGCCATCGCCCACAGTATCAAGCAATGGAATTCCGCCGATCTCGACGAGGCGATCGGCACCGCGCGCGTTTGCGGCGGCATGCATCGAACCGCGGCGGAATGGCTGCGTCATCCCCAGGGCAAGTATCTCGCCGGCGTGCCGCTGATCGAAATCGTCAAGGTCGCCGATTCGGCGCCGATTCCCTATACCGACAAACCGACCCAACCGCTGTCCGGCATCAAGGTGCTGTCGCTCACGCACGTGATCGCGGGGACGACCGCGGCCCGCACGCTCGCGGAGCAGGGCGCGCAGGTCTTGCACATCGCGCGGGATCAGTCTTTCGAGCACGAAGCTCTGGTCACCGACGTCAATGTCGGCATGCGCTCGACCTTCCTCGATCTGACGAAGGCCGCCGACAAGCAGGCGCTGACGGCGCTGCTGCCGCAGGCCGATGTGTTCATCGAAGGCTTTAGCGGGCGCAGCGCGGAGCGGCTCGGCTTCGGCGTGGAGGAAGTCGCGCGTCAGCGCCCCGGTGTCATCTATCTGTCGGTGCGCTGCTACGGCTGGGACGGCCCGTGGCGCGACCGCCCGGGCTTCGACATGGAAGGCCTGACGGTGACCGGCTTCACGATGCGTGAGGGCGGCGGTCATCCTGAGTTTCCTTCGACCTACGATGACACCGAAGGCGTCGCCGGGCGGCCCCCGGCTTTCCCGCCGACGCTCGTGATGAACGACTACATCGCAGGCTATATCGGCGCGAGCGGTGTTCTCGCCGCGCTACGGCGCCGCGCGAAGGAAGGCGGCAGCTACCACGTGCGAGTCAGCCTCGCGCGTTCGGCGATGTGGTTTCAGAGTCTCGGCTTCATCGCGGATACCCACTTCACGCCGAGCGCCGAGCAGATGATGGTGCCGCCCGAAACCGTGAACGGGCTCAGCGCTTACGGCGAGATTCATCGTCTGGCGCCGCTCGCGAAGCTGTCGAAGACGCCGGGGCGTTGGCGCGATCCGCTCGTCGTCGTTCGCGGCAGCGATTCGCCGGTATGGGAGTCGTGAGCCATGCGCCATCTCATCGATACGGAGTCGCGCCGCTGGCCCAGGCCGATCGCGATCGCCGCCGCGCTGGCGCTCGCTGGAGGCCTCGCGCCGCCCGCCATCGCGCAGGCGTTGCCTGGATCGGCGGACGAGCCAACTGTCGCGGAAGCGACGCCTGCGACGGCCGAAGCCGCGACTAAAGACGCCGCCAATGGCGCCGCCCACGACGTGACGCCCACAGTTCCCCTGTACCCGGATCTGCTCGATGGCACGCTTTCGGCCGGCGGCGATCTGCTGGATGACGAAACACCGCAACGCGGCTTCTTCAGGGCACCGACCATGCTCGATCCGTGGTTCGCGTGGAAGCGCGAACTGCGCGAAAAGTACGGCTTCTCGTTCGGTGGTTCGTGGATGGTGTTGTGGCAGAACTATTCGAGCAGTCCGATCGATCAGTTCAATGCGGTGGGCAGCAAGCTGACGCTGAATTTTTCATACGATCTGCTGAACCGCAACCAGCCCAACGCGCTCGCGATCGACATGGCCGTCGAAGACCGGCGCGCGCTCGGCACCAATCTGCCGCCGCTGCAGGCCGGCCTGGGCGCGGGTTCGGCGGTGCCAACCGCGGCGACGTATGGGCAGTTCGACATGGGTATCACGCAGTTGTATGTCCGTCAGAATCTGTTCGAGAACCGCTTCCAATACACGATCGGCAAGGTGTTCGCGCCGAACTTCATCGACGCGTATCCGTTCTTCGACGACAACCGCCAGTTCCTGAGTCAGTCGTTTTCGACGAGTCCGAGCATCGCGTCGCCGCTGCGGGGCTTCGGTGCGGTGGCGGCCTGGTATCCGACATCGACCGGGCTTTACATCAAGCCCGGCATCTTCACGTCGAATAGCAGCGACACGGGCAGCACGATCAACGACTTCTTCAGCAAGAACGAGCACTTCTACATGCTGGAAGTGGGCCTCAGCAGTCTGGCTCGCTCGGGCACGCCGATTCAGGCGCGCGGTCCGATGGACAGCGACAACATTCACCTGACCGGGTGGTACAAGAATCCGCAGGAGGAAATAGGCATGCCTCGCGCGTACGGTGTCGCGTTCAACGCGAACTATACGGTGGGCAACAACCTGATGTGGTTCACGCGGGCGGGCTGGTCCGATGGCTGGCTGATCGATCGCGCGGCGGCGGTCGGCCTCGGCTGGCGGCCGACGCAGCAGCACAACGATCTGTTCGGCGTGGCGGTTGGCTGGGCCCGTCCGGCGAACCACGTCCTCGATAGTCAGTACACGGGCGAAATCTTCTACCGGTTCCAGGTCACGCCGAACTTCGCGATTACGCCGGACTTCCAGGCCGTCGTCCATCCGGCGCTCAATCCGGGAACGAATGTACTGTGGGTGGTTAGCATGAGAAGCCGGATCGTTTTCTGAACGAAGAAGCCACTCCGCTTATGGAAGCGGAGTGGCTTTTTATTGCCGGGACTGGTGAGCTGTCTGGTGCTGGGCGATGCGAGGGCAAAGGGAGATACGCTTCTATACGTTTTCTACATCGGCTTCTTTTTCCGTATTGGCGTCGTTGCTTGCAATGCGCGGACGCACTTCGTCGAACCGGTAGCCGTGCATATAGATCGCGGTGAGGCGTACGCCGTTTTCAGGCTTGAGTGCGAGCTTGCGCCGCAGACGGTACATGTGCGTATCGATGGTGCGCGACGTGCCATTCAGATCGCGACCCCAGCCGAGCGAGGCCAGAGAATCGCGTGAGACGATCTTGTTGGCGTTTTCGAAAAAATGGGCGATCAGCGTGAATTCCTTGACCGTCAGACTGATTGGCCGATCGCGCAGCGAAATGCTGCGATCGGTCAGATTCAGCGTGTAATCGCCGATGCACAGCAGGTCCGCAATCTTGCGCTGTTTCGCGATCCTGCGTGCGAGCGCGTTGACGCGTGCCGCCAGTTCCGGCGCGCGGGCTGGCTTGAAGACATATTCATCGGCGCCCGCCTCAAGTGCGCGCACGATATCGACGTCGAATAGGCGACCGGTCAGGAATAGCACGGCCGGTTCGTCGCCGAGCGTGTTGCGGATCCATTGCAGCAGGTCGAGGCCGCTCATCCGCGGCAATTGCCAATCGACGATCACGAGGTCGACAGGATGGCCACGCAGGAAGCGCACCGCCTCTTCGCCGCTGCCGACCCGGCTGATGTCGTGGTCGCGATGCAAGGCCGCGTAGACCGCCTGGGCCTCGGTCGGATCGTCTTCGATGAGCAGGATATTCATGGTCTCGCTAGACTAAACATTGACCATTTTTCACGGTAGCCCCCCGATCGGGGAGTGACGACGCATCGCCATGGGGAGGTGTTTCACCCATGGAGGGCCCTGCGGATGAAGGCGTTGGGCGCCTATCGGGCCAACTGGAAAGGCGATTGATCTTGATGCATTCGAGATAAACATTGACAATTGCGACTACCACCCACGAGTCAACGGCATGCGTCCATCCATGCCGCTCAGCGTGCTTTAAGAGCCGGATATCAGTCGACTTGATTAGCGTAAGAATATGCCAGTGGAAGTCTCGCACGAGAGTGGTCGCCAAATATGGAACGTGGCGCTGATTCAGACAAAAATGGCGCCGCCGCGGTTGCCGCCATCCTGTGTCGAACGTCCTGCGTTGTACGAACGGTTGCAGGCCAGAGGCAGCCGCAGCGTGACGATGGTTTGCGCGCCGGCGGGCTTTGGTAAAACGACGCTGCTGGCAAGATGGACGACGACGCTGCTGGAGCAGAAGAACATCGTCGCGTGGCTCAGCGTGGATGCCGAGGACGATGATCCGGAGCAATTCGCGGCCTACCTCGTCGCGGCGTTCTGCCGTGTGTCGACGCAGGTCGGTCAGCAGGCGCACCAGCTTCTCACGCACGATATGCTGACGCGCGTCGATACGGTCGTTTCGGTGTTGCTCAACGAAATCGCGGCCTGCAAGCGCGACGTGTCGCTCGTGCTCGACGACGTCGACCGGCTGAGTTCGAAACCGGTGCTCGCGCTCGTATCGCGCATGCTGCGCTATGCGCCCGACAATCTGCACGTGCTGTTCGGCTCGCGCGGCGATCCCGCGATGCTGTTCGGCCAGCTCGGCAGTCCGGAGAGGCTGACCCGCCTCGGTGTCGAGGACCTGCGTTTTTCGGTCGAGGATGCCCATACGTTTTTTTCGAAGTCCGGAAGGATCGCGCTCGATCGTTCGAGCGTCGAGCTGTTGAACAGTGCGACCGAAGGATGGGTCGCGGGCTTGCAGGTCGCCTCGCTGACGCTGCGAGCACCGAGCGATGCGGCGAAGGTCGCGAAAAGCCTGACCGGCGCGCGGCTGGGCACCGATGCTTATCTCGACGAAGCCGTGCTGTCGTATCTGCCCCCGCCGATTCTGGATTTTCTGCTGCGCACGTCGATTCTTGACCGGCTCGGCGCGGGTGTCTGCGACGCGGTGATGGGCAAGGGCGCGCGGAGCTGGCAGCGCCTCGAATGGCTCGAACAGCACAACGTATTCATTCGTCCGCTCGACGAGGAACGCCAATGGTTTCGCTGCCACGCGCTGATGGTCGATGCACTCAGGCGGCGGGCGTCCCGTCAGCTCGCCGACGAGCTGCCGCTACTACATCGCCGTGCGAGCCAATGGCTGGCCGCCGCGGGGCTGTGGCAGGAAGCGGTGAAACATGCGCTTGCCGAAGGCAACCTCGAAAACGCCGCGCAATGGGTCGAAAACTGCGCGATGGCGATGGTCGAGCATGGCGATGCGCATACGTTGCTCGGCTGGATCGCGAAGCTGCCGCCCGCGCTGATCCAGAGAAATCTGCGTATTCGCACCGCGCGTGCTCTGGCGTTGGCGGCGGCAATGGAGAACACGGCTGCCGCGGAGGAAATCGAATCGGTCGCCGCGCGGATCGCGAATAGCCGTGGCAAGGCACGAGAAAAAGCCGAAGCCGCCTTGCCGGAGGTCAACGCGGTGCGCGCGCTCATTGCGATCACCAACGACGAGAGCGAACGTTCATTGGAGTTCGGCCGGGCCGCGGCGATGTCCGCGTCGTCATCGGGGCACTGGGTGACCCGGCTTGCGATGACCGCGCAGATCCACGGTCTCAGTTACGCGGGCCAACTCGAAGAGGCGCGCAAGGTCTGGCGACTGACCGCGTCGACCGACGACAATCCCACGCCGGTCTTCGAAAACGCCTATCGGGAATACCTGTTCGCGCTGGCGCTGCTCGTTCACGGCGAGATGGCCGAGGCGTTGCGGTTTTGCGAAGGCGTGCTGCCGGGCATCGAACAGATCATAGGGCGCAGTTCGGGCGTGGCGGCCGGTTTCGCGGGCTTCCTGACGTCCATCTACTATGAGCGCAATGACTTGAGCCGCGCGCGCGCGATCATCACCGAGCGTGCGACGGTCCCGATGGATTCCTGTCCGCCGAGCGGACTGATGCGGCTGATGCGCACGTCCGCGCGCTTTCTCGCGCGCGACGGCGACATGGACGCCGCGTTGGCGATCATCGAAGAACGAAGGCAGCTCGCGGTGACGCGCAATGCGCTGCGGCTGCAGGTCAATTGCGATGCGGAAACAGTGCGGATTCTGCTGCTGCAAGGGCAACTCGCGCGCGCCCGGCGCATCGCGGAGGCGTCGAGCAAGACGGTACCGATGCTGTGCGCGGGGCGTGCGGGCACCTTCCTCGAAACGCGCGCGACTCACGCGATGCTGCTCGCCCGTGTGCTGATCGCCGGCAACGAGGCCGAGCGTGCGCCGGCCATTCTCGCGACCGTGCGCGACGAGATCGCCGCGCACGGCTGGAAGTACCTCGACGGGTCGCTGTCGGCCTTGCTCGCGCTCGCGTTCGAGCGCGGCGATATGCATCAGCAGGCGTGCGTCGAGCTCGATCGCGCGCTGAAGCTCGGCGCGAGCGCTGGAATGATCAACACGTTCGTCGACGAGGGCGAGCCGATGTACGCGTTGCTGCGACGCTTCATGGAAAGTTCGCCGGCCAGTACCACGCGCGCGCATGCGGCGCTCGTCGAGCGTCTGTTCGCCGCGTTCGATGGGCAGGGTGAGCCGTCGCCCGCGGAGTCCGGCGATCGTGTCGCGAGCGCAGCGGACGTGCTCAGCGCGCGCGAGCTCGAGATTCTCACCTGCGTCGCGCGCGGCTTGTCGAACAAGGAAGTCGCGCGCGAACTTCAGGTCACCGCCGAGACCGTGAAGTGGCACCTGAAGAGGATCTTCGACAAGCTCGGCGTCGGTTCACGGATAGAGGCGGTGCAGATCGGCTTGCAGCTGTCCCGGCGTCCTGACTAGGATGACCGCCTTGGATCGGGCGGCGAAACAGGTTTCGGCGCTGGCTATCGCCGGGCAGGCGGTCGCTTATCTGCTCGCGGTGATTCTCGCGCGACGGCTCGGGGTCGAAGGCTTCAAGGTGTATGTGGTCGCATCGTCCACCTTCATCGTGCTCGTGATGCTCGCGCCGCGCGGCTTCGACAAGTTCACGCTGCGCCTGCTGCCGGTGCTGCTCGACAAGGGCGACTGGCAACGTGCGCGCGGCTATCTGCGTTTTGGCGCATGGCGCACCGTGTGGAGCGCGGTGTGCCTGGCGGGCGTCGCGGGTCTGTGGGCCGGTTTCGCGGACGGCTTGCAGGGGCAGACCCGGCTCGCGCTGATCGTCAGCTGCGCGTTCGTTCCGATCGGCGCCTTCGTTCACCTCGCTCAGGAAGTGTTGACCGCGCTCGGACGCGGCCTTGCCGCCACCGCGATTTTCCGGCTCGTGGTGCCGTGTCTCGTGCTGGCGACGCTTGGCGTCCTGTTCGCGGTCCGGCTGCCCGTGAGCGGCGCCGTCGCGGTCGGTTGCTGGGGTGTGGCGTGGGTCGTCGCGCTCGCGATCATGCTGAAGCTGGTTCGCCGTCATACGCCGCCGCAGGTGTGGCAGGCGACGGCGCTTGAAGATGCGCAAACGTGGGAAGCCGACGCACGGCCGTTCTGGATCTATCGGATGTCCATGGCGGTGCTGGGGCAGGCGGGCGTGATCGTGCTCGACTGGTTGCAACCGTCGGCGGGCGCGGTCGGCGCGTATGCGGTCGCGATGGGCGTGGCGGGCATCGCGCAGGTGCTCGCCACAGCGACCAATCGTCTGTACGCGGGGCAGCTGGCGATCCTGCTGGAGCAGCGCAATGTCGACGCGATCCAGTCGCTGCGGCGCAAGCGGCTGCGATGGCTGGCGGCGCCGCTCGTCGCATATCTTGCGTTGGCCTTCGGCTTGACGCGCGAACTGCTCGCGCTGTTTCGCCCGGAGTTCGCGGACGAAGGCCTCGTCGCATTACGCCTGCTCGCGTTGACGGCGGCCTTCGTCGTGCTGGTCGCGATGGCGCCGACGTATCTGAAGTACCGCGCGCAGCATCGCGTGCTCTATGCGAGCGTTGCAGCGGCCGCGTGCGTGCAGGTCGTGTTGCTGTTGCTGCTCGTGCCACGCATGGGTGCAACCGGTGCCGCGTTGGCCTACGCGATCGCGATGGGCGGCCTGTACGGCAACCTCGCACGCATCGCGCGCAGGGAACTGCGGCGGATGCGCATTCACGGTGCGCCGCAAGCCGGCTAAGAGCGTACCGGTTGCGCCGCGCCCGACACGGTCACTTTGCAGCGCACCGGCAGCAAGCCGAATCGCGCGATGCCTTCGGCGATCGCCGCGCGGATCGTGCGAAACGATCGGGGCGACGCGAGTTCCGCGTGACCGTCGGCGGCATCGGCCCAGACGAGGATAAAGCGTGTGCGTTGCTCGTTGTCGCGCACCTGCAACTGCCGGCGTGGAGATGAGAGGGGAGCGCGTGTTGCAGTCATAGGCGCACGCTCCGGCCTTCACGCGCTTCGAGCGCTCGCCGCGCGATGACTCGGCAACAGACGCGCCACCGTTTCGGGCGCCTCGATCGTCGACACCCACGCTTTCATCGCGGCGATATCGTCGGCGAAGAAGCGGTCCTTGTCGTAGAAGGCGACGTCCTCGCGAATCCGGCCGATCACGCGCTCCAGCGTCGACGTCGAGCGCAACGGCCGATGAAAGTCGATACCTTGCGCGGCCGCCATCGCCTCGATGCCGACCACCACGCCGGTGTTCTCCGCCATGTCGCCCAGCCGCCGCGCGGCGTAGGTCGCCATCGACACGTGATCCTCCTGATTCGCCGAGGTCGGCAGACTATCGACGCTCGCCGGATGCGCGAGCGACTTGTTCTCCGAGGCGAGCGCCGCGGCGGTCACCTGGGCGATCATGAAGCCCGAATGCAGGCCACCGTCGCTGACGAGGAACGGCGGCAGACCCGACAGGTTCGAATCGAGCAGCAACGCAAGCCGCCGCTCGGACAGCGCGCCGATTTCGGCGATCGCGATCGCGATGTCGTCGGCCGCGATCGCCACCGGTTCCGCATGGAAGTTGCCGCCCGACAAGACGTCGCCTTCGTCGGCGAACACGAGTGGATTGTCCGAGGCCGCGTTCGCTTCGATGCGCAGCACCTCGGCCGCATGACGGAGCTGGTCGAGGCACGCGCCCATCACCTGCGGCTGGCAGCGGATCGAGTAAGGGTCCTGCACCCGTCCACAGTCGCGATGCGATGCGACGATCGCGCTATCGTCGAGCAAGGTGCGGTAGGCGGCGGCCACGTCGATCTGGCCACGCTGGCCGCGCGCCGCGTGGATGCGCGCATCGAACGGCACGAGCGAGCCCTTGATCGCTTCGAGCGACAGCGCGCCCGCGAGCATTGCCGAGGCGAACACGTCTTCCGCCGCGAACAGGCCGACCAGCGCGAGCGCGGTCGACACCTGGGTGCCGTTCAGAAACGCGAGCCCTTCCTTCGGACCGAGCTGCAACGGTTCGAGACCGGCATACCGCAAGCCTTCGAGCGCGCTCACGCGTTCGCCGCGAACGCGCGCGTCGCCGAGACCGATCAGCATCGAGGTCATATGCGCGAGCGGCGCGAGATCGCCCGATGCGCCGACCGAGCCTTTCGACGGAATGCACGGATAGACCCCCGCGTTGACGAGGCGCACGAGCGCGTGCACCGCGTCGGGCCGCACGCCCGAATGTCCGCGCGCGAGGCTGATCGCCTTGAGCGTCATCACGAGCCGCACGGTGCTGTCGGGCAGCAGATCGCCGGTGCCGGCACTGTGCGACAGCACGAGATTGCGTTGCAGTTCGGTGAGCTTGTCCGGCGCAATGACCGTTTGCGCCATCTTGCCGAAGCCCGTGTTGATGCCGTAGACGACCGCGCCGCGCGCGATCACGTCGTCGACCACCGCGTGGCTGCGTTCGACCGCGGCAAACGCGCGCGGATCGATCGCGATCGGCCCGCGTTCGCGCAGCACGGTGCGCAATTGATCGAGCGTGACCTCGCCGGGCACGAGGGTGAGAGCGTTGTCGACTTGAGTCATGACTGTCTGCCAGAGAAATGGAATAGAGGCGGATGCCATCGAGCTGTCGCGCACGACGGCGAACCAGCGGAGTCAGAGAAGTTCGGCGGGCATGCCGTTGATCTGCCTTTGCGCGGTGCGTTCGAGTGCGTCGATGAACATATCGTTATCCTCGCGACTGCCGATCGATACGCGCACGCAACCGGTATATCCCGGTTCGCGCCACGGCTTGACGATCACGCCTTCGCGCAGCAGACGCTGCGACAGCGCGAGCGCATCTTCGTGCGCATCGAAAAACAGGAAGTTCGCGCACGAACGCGCGGGCGCGTAGCTCAGCGCGACGAGCGCCGCGCGCATGCGTTCGCGCTCGGCGCTGACGTGTTCGACGCTCGCTTCCACATGCGCGGTGTCGGCGAGTGCCGCGAGCGCCGCACACTGCGCGAGGTGGTTGATGTTGAACGGCGTGCGCACGCGGTTCATCAGATCGGTGAGTCGCGCATCCGACGCGAGACCGTAACCGATGCGCAGTCCCGCGAGCCCGTAGGCTTTCGAAAACGTGCGCAGCAGCAGCCACGGCAGGCCCGATTCCGCGAGCAGCGCGAGGCAGTCCGCGTAGCCCGGCGTCGCGCTCGCGTACTCGTAATACGCTTCGTCCCACAAGACGAGCGTACCGGGCGGCACGCACGACAGCAGACGCTTGATCTGCGCCGCGTCCATCGTGCAGCCCACCGGATTCGACGGATTGCTGATCACGAGCATGCGCGTGCGCCGCGTCAGCGCCGCGCAGAGCGCATCGACGTCGAACTCGAGTCCGCGCATCGGCACGGCAATCACGCGCGCGCCGACACTCTGCGGGCAGATCACGTGCAGACCGAACGACGGCACCACGGTGACGACCTCGTCGCCCCGCGCCAGAAAGGTATGCGCCGCGACCGACAGCAGATCCTCGGAACCGTTGCCGAAAACGAGTCGCGCGCCGTCGACGCCGAAGCGCTCGGCAAGCGCCGCGCGCAACGCGCCGCAGGCGGGATCGGGATAGATCGCGACGCCATCGGCGAGCGCGCGGGCCAACGCCGCATCGACACGCGCGCTCGCGCCGAACGGGTTTTCGTTGCTGGCGAGCTTCGCTATGCGGGTCAGGCCGAACTGCTGACGCACATGCGCGGCAGACAACCCCGCGTTATACGCGGGCAGGCCGAGGATGTCGGGGCGCAGCGCCTGGATCAGTGCATCGGTTGGGGTCATGCGGGCTCCGTGTCGTTGTTGCGCGTCCAGAACGCGTTGCGGTCGAAGTAGTTCTGCAGGAACTGCCGCAGACGCGGTTGCGACGCGTCGTGAAAAACCTGTTGCGGCGAGCCTTGCACGGCGATGCGCCCCTGATCGATGAACACGACCTTGTCGGCGACCTGCGCGGCGAAGCCCATTTCGTGCGTGACGACCACCATCGTCATGCCGTCGCGCGCGAGTTGCTTCATCACCTGCAGCACTTCGCCGACGAGTTCCGGGTCGAGCGCCGAAGTCGGTTCGTCGAACAGCATGATGTGCGGCTCCATCGCGAGCGCGCGCGCAATCGCCACGCGCTGCTGCTGACCGCCCGAGAGCTTCGCCGGATACGCGTCGGCGCGATGCGCGAGGCCGACCGTTTCGAGCATCTTCATGCCGCGCTGCCGTGCTTCGTCGGCCGACATGCCGCGCACGCGTTGCAACGCTTCCATCACGTTGCCGAGCGCGCTCATGTGCGGCCACAGGTTGAACTGCTGGAACACCATGCCGACATTGCGGCGCACGCGGTTGATCTCGCCTTGCGAGGCGCGCACGCGGCGGCCGTTGCGCTCGGTGTAGCCGAGCAGTTCGCCCTCGACGAGCACGTCGCCGCGATCGTAGGTTTCGAGCGCGGCGATGCAGCGCAGCAGCGTGCTCTTGCCCGAGCCCGACGGGCCGATGATGCAGACGACTTCGGACTTGTTGACGTCGAGATCGACACCGCGCAGTACTTCGATGTCGCCGAAGCGCTTGCCGAGTTGACGTACTTCGATCAGCGGCTGACGCGTGGGCGCGCCCGCGGGGGCCGTCGCCGCGGCGCCGCCCGGTATTTCAGTGAAGGCATTCATGATGGGGAAAGTCCTGTCAGGCGGAAAAACGGGCGAGACGCATTTCTGCCCATGCGCCGGCACGCGATGTCATCTCGACGAGCGCGAGGTAGCAGACGCACAGTACGAGCAGCGTTTCGACGAACGCGAAGGTGGCCGAGCCGATGCCGGTCAGCACGAAGGTGAGCTCGGGCACGGTGACGATCGACAGCACGGCCGTTTCCTTGCTCAGCACGATGATCAGGTTGGTCAGCGCGGGCACGATCAGCACCAGCATCTGCGGCAGTTGCACGCGACGCACGGTTTGCCAGCGCGTGAGCCCGAGGCATTGCGCGGCTTCGATATGACCTTTGGGCACCGCGCGGAAGCCCGAGCGGAAGGCTTCGGCGAAATAGGCGCTGCCATAGAGGCCGAGGCCGAGCACGCCGGCCGTCATCGGTTCGAGCGTGAGGCCGAACGACGGGCCGCCGTAGTAGAGCAGAAAGAGCTGCACCAGAAACGGCGTGCTGCGAAAGAACTCGATGTAGGCGCGCAGCGCCGCGCGGATCGCCGTGCCGCAGAACAGTTGCGCGACGGCGATCAGAAAGCCGAGCGCGATGCCGATCAGCACGCCGGCGGCCCACGTGCCGATCGTGTTGGCGAAGCCGGACGCGATCGGCTGAAGGTTGTGCGTGATGACGGCGAAGTCGAACTGTTTCATCGTGGGAGCCTCATGCGTGGAGCCGGTGTTCGGCCAGGTGCGCGAGCGCCGCGAGCGTACCGTTGATGACGAAATAGATCAGCCCGGCGGCCAGATACGCCTCGAGCGGACGATAGGTGCTCGCGGCGATGTTCTGCGCGGTGCGCGTGATCTCGGCGACGCCGACTACGGAGATCAGCGAAGAAGCCTTGATCAGCAGCACCATTTCGTTCGCGAGCGACGGCAGCGTGAGCCGGAATGCCTGTGGCACCTGCACGCGGCGCAGCATGTCGAACGGGCCGATGCCGAGCATGCGCGCCGCTTCCGCCTGGCCATGCGGAATGCTGAGGAAACCGCCGCGCAGGATTTCGGCGACATACGCGGCCGAGCAGAGCGACACGGCGCTGACGGCCGCCACGAGCGGCGGCACGTTGATGCCGATGAATGGCAGCAGGTAGTAGACGAGCAGCAGTTGCACGAGCAGCGGCACGCCGCGGAACACGAACACATAGGCGCCGGCCGCGGCGCGCAGCGCGGGGCGCCCGGACAGACGCGCGGCACAGACCGCGAGCGCGACGAAGAAGCCGATCGCGAGGCCGGCTAGCGAGATGCACACCGTGGCGATGGCTGCCTGCAGCAACAGCGGGAAGCCTTGCGCAAACACAGACGGACTGAACATGGTCGAGAGCATCTGGAACAGGGAAAGCGGGGCGGTCGCGCGCTGCGATGAACAGAGCCGCGCGATCGGACGATCAGGCCTTGAGAGCGGCCCTTGCAGCGACCGGGCTTAGTAGTTCGGCGTCGGCAGCGAAGCGGGCGTTTCCATCGCGACGCCTAGCCATTTCTTCTGCAGCGCGGCGAGGCGGCCGTCGCGGCTGATCTTCAGCAGCGCGGCGTTGAATGCGTCGAGGAGCGTCTTGCTGTCCGCGTCCTTGCGCATGCAGTACGCGTAGTAGACCTTCGAGCCGAACGCGGGCTGCACGACGCTGAAGGTGTCCGGACGCTGCTTCGCGACATAGGCGATGTTGGTCACCGAGTTCGCGACGGCGACGATCCGTCCCGCGGCGAGATCCGAATAGGCCTGGTTGAAGTCGACGTATTCGCGGATTTCGGGCGGCTGCGGCAGCGTCGCGGCCCAGGCCTTCAGCTGCTCGTACTGAGCGGTGCTCTTGCCCGCGCCGACCGTCTTGCCGGCGATATCCGAGGATTGCCTGATCGAGCCGTCGCCGCTGCGCTTGAGCAGCGCGTCGGTTGCGTCGGCGATCGGCAGCGTGTACGCGTAGCGGTCCATGCGCGCCTTCGTGACCGTCAGCGGGCCGCCGACCATGTCGAACTTGTGCGCTTCCAGACCGGGCAGCACGCTGGGCCAGGGCAGGTCGATGAAGCGCACCTTGACGCCGAGCTCCTTGCCGATCTCCGTGAACAGCTCCTTGTTCAGACCGGCTTGCTGGCCATTGTCGAGGAAGTCGAACGGCGCGAATTGCATCTCGGTGCCGACCACCAGCTCGCCGGCCTTGCGCACGTTCGCGAGGTCGTCGGCGTGCGCGTACGCGCTTGCCGCACACATTGCCAACATCAACGCACAACTCTTCCAGCGGGTAACCAGCTTCATCGAATTCTCCTGAGGAGGGGGGCGGGGGGCCGGCTTCAGCCGGATCGATGGAGCGCAGTATATACCGCGAATTTGTCAGAATCGCTCAGGAAAACGCCATCGTTTACCTGTGCTTGCGGTTTTATTTATTGCGGTATATACCGCATGGCTGACCGACAGAAGTTCCTTTCAGGCGTGTTGCCGACGCATCGTTATGTTGGTTGTCTGAAAGCTTGTGCCGCGGCTGAGCGGCTGTCGCGTGTCGCGAGGTGGGCAGGGTCGCGCGGATCAGCCTCGACTCTGCATCCGTCTTTTCAGATGCAGCCGCCCCGGCGGCTCGAAATACGTTCCGAAGCGCACGAGCCCGGTTTTCTTCAAATGGCAGGTCATTTCGAAGCTGACCAGCACGCCGGGGTCGTCGTCGTCGAGGATGTCGATGTCGATCGCGCGAATGCGGGGTTCGTATTTCAGCAGCGTCGCTTCCATCTGCTGCTTCAGCGCGTGCGCCGACGACGGCAGTGCCTTGTAGATGTTCGTCATGTCAGGCAGGCCGTAGTCGGGCAGGTGCTTCAGCGCACCCGCGCGCGTGTTCAGAATGCGTTGCACGTTCTGCTGCACGCTCAGGCATTCGAGCGTGCGATCGTCGTAGGCGTCGAGCGACGCGCCGCCAATCTGGCCGAGCAGCATGTCGTAGAGAGACGGTCCCGCCGGCATCGTGTGTGCTCCGTCAGGCAATCGCCGTGTGTTCAGCGACGACTTCTTCACGATCGACGAAATCGATCGTCAGATTGCCGTCGGTCGAACTGCTCAACAGGATCTTCGCGGGCGCGATGCCGTTCGCCATGCGCGCGAGCAGTTCGCGCGACACCGTCGGCAGAACGCGCTGATTCAGGAATGCATCGACATTGCGCGCGCCCGATTCGCGCGCGAGACACAGCTCGGCCATCGCGTCGATCAGCGATTCGTCGCAGCCTAGCTCGACCCCGTGCTGGCGATGCAGACGCTGCGCGACCTTCGCGAGCTTCAGGCGCACGATCGAGGCAAGCGCAACGGCATCGAGCGGCCGGTACACGAGCGTCTGGAAGCGCGCGAGCAGCGCCGGTTGAAAGTGCGCGACGAGCTGCGGATGAATTGCGTCGAGCAGTTCGTTTTGCGAGACCGCCGGGTCGTCCGCGGTGGTTGCGTCGATCTGCGCGCTGCCGAGATTGGACGTCATCAGGATCACGCAGTTGCGAAAGTCGATTTCGCGGCCTTCGCCGTCGCGCATCATGCCGCGATCGAACACCTGATAGAACATGTCGAGGACGTCGCGATGCGCTTTTTCGACTTCGTCGAGCAGCACCACGCTATACGGGCGCTGGCGCACCGCTTCGGTCAGAATGCCGCCGCGTCCATAGCCGACGTAGCCGGGCGGCGAGCCTTTCAGCTGCGAGACCGTGTGCGATTCCTGGTACTCGGACATGTTGATCGTCGTGAGCGCGGCCTCGCCGCCGAACAGCAGGTCGGCGAGCGCGAGCGCCGTTTCGGTCTTGCCGACACCCGACGGGCCAGCCAGCAGGAAGACGCCGAGCGGGGCGTGTTCATGCTTGAGCCCGGCCTTTGCGGTGCGCAAGCTTTCCGACAGCGCGGCGAGCGCGTCGTCCTGCGCCACGACGCGGTTCGCGAGTTGCGTCTCGAGGGTCAACAGGCTACGCAGTTCGTCTTCGACCAGACTACCGACCGGCACGCCAGTCCATTCAGCGACGACACGTGCGATCGCCTGGGCGTCGACGTCGGCGAAGATCAACGGCGCTTTGCCTTGTGCTGTTGCCAGCGCGTGACGTGCCTGCGCGAATGCGGTCGCGTCGCGCGTGGCAATGTCGCTGTCGCGTTGCCGATGCAGTGTCTGGACGAGTTCGAGTTCCCGGTCGTAGCGTGTTTGCAGCGCCGCGAGTTCGGTGTTCGCGTCGGCGAGCGCGGCGTCCAGTGCGTGGTGTCGTGCGTCGCTATCGTCGATGCCGGCGCGTTGGTCGTCTTCGAGCGTGGCGTGTTCGAGTTCCAGCGCCGCGACCGCGGCGTGCGCGCGTTGCAGTTCGGCCGGCGGTGTTTCGAGCCCCATGCGCACGCGGGCAGCGGCGGTGTCGATCAGATCGACGGCTTTGTCCGGCAGTTGCCGCGCCGGAATGTAGCGTCGTGACAGTTTGACGGCGGCGACCAGCGCTTCGTCGCGGATGTGCACGTGGTGGTATTGAGCGTAGCGGCTCTTCAGGCCGCGCAGCATCAAACAGGCCGCGTCGTCGTCGGGTTCGTCGACCTTGATCATCTGGAAGCGGCGTTCCAGGGCGGCGTCGCGCTCGAAGAATTCCTTGTATTCGGACCACGTGGTCGCCGCGATCGTGCGCAATTCGCCGCGCGCGAGCGCGGGCTTCAGCAGGTTCGCGGCATCGGCGCCGCCCGCCGTGTTGCCGGCGCCGATCAGCGTATGCGCTTCGTCGATGAAGAGCAGGATCGGCAGCGCCGCCGCCTGCACTTCGTCGATCACGTTCTTCAGGCGTTGCTCGAATTCGCCTTTTACGCCGGCGCCCGCTTGCAGCAAGCCGAGATCGAGCGTGAGGATGCGCACGTCGCGGATCACGTTCGGCACGCTGCCTTCGGCGACGCGCAACGCGAGCCCTTCGACCAGCGCGGTCTTGCCGACGCCTGGTTCGCCTACGAGGATCGGATTGTTCTTGCGGCGGCGCGCGAGTATGTCGACCATTTGCTGGATCTCGCGGTCGCGGCCGAATACGGGGTCGATGTCGCCGCGGCGCGCCTTGTCGGTCAGGTCGATCGCGAAGCGCGCGAGGGCGTCGGCGCTTGCGGGTGAAGCTTGCCTCGAGGGGGAAACGCCGTTCGTCGCCGTGGCGTTCGCTGTAGCTCGAGGCGTTTCGGGCTCCTGTGCGTCAGTTTCGCTTTCGCTTTCGTTTTCACTTTCACACGATTGATGCGCAATTCGCGGCAGTAGCCGCTCGATCTGCGCGCTGGTGATGGCAAGTAACGGCCACGCGTTGCGCGCGCGCAGAATATAGGGCGCGTCGGTGATCGCCTGCAGCAGATTGCCCGAGCGGATTTGCGCATCGCCGTTCTCTGGCGACGCGTGAAGCCATGCGTCCCCCAGCGTCGCCGCGAGTTGCGGCGAGAGGGCCGGCTTGCCCCGCAGATTGCGCGGCAGATGATCGATCGCGGCAAGCAGCGTATCCCAGAGCGCGTCGATATCGATTGTGTAATGGCGAAGGATGGCGGGAATGTCGCCGTCGCCGGCTTCGATCAGTTTCAGCAACCAGTGCTCGACCGTGATCTCGTCGGCCAGCCGCGTCTGACAGAGACTCGCGGCGGCTTCGAGCGCCTGCGCGCAGTGCGGGTTGAGTCGACGCAGCAGGTGAGTCGTGTCCCAAAAGGCGGTCCTTCGGTCGTCGCGCAGGGTCATGTTGGCAGTCCGGTCACGGAGAGAAGCGGCGAGCGCACTGTGCACTCGCGGAAGAAAGGACCAGTCCGCTGCGCGGACTGGTAAAGACGTGTTAGCGCACGTCACGGGACCGGCGGCGCGCCGGTCCCGTTTGCCACCTGGAAATCAGGAACGCTCGTTCCAGGTGTCCTTGTGGATGATGTTGCCGTCCTTGTACGACCACGTGATCGTTTCGTAGCGCAGTTCGACTTCTTCGATGTGGTTGTGCTTCTCGTAGTCGGGATTCTTGATGTCGAACATCTTCGGTTTGACCGCGACGATCTTCACGTTGTCCAGCTTGGTGTTGAAGTACTCCTTCTCCTTGCCGGCGTCGTCGATCCTGTACCACTTGATCTCGACCGACTTCAGCGTCTGACCGCTCGTCACCGCCTTGTACAGATACCAGTTGTTGCTCGAATACTTTACGTTTCGCGAGAAGTTCCTGTTCGTCGATCTGTGCGGACTCGACGTGACCACGCTGCCCGAGAAGTCGACGCGCTTCGAGCTCGAGATCGTGCTGAAGCACACCTACCCGTCGGATCAGCGCTTTGGCGCGGAAAACGTGCGGCTTTTCTGCACGCCGGTGATCAATCTGTTCGAGCTCGATGCCGAGCCGATCGAGATCGATCATCACGAGACCGAATACCGGGTGTTGCCGGCGGGCCATCAGGGCGAGCATGTCGAGACCTATTCGGTCGATGCGATCGAGGCGTTCGATCACGACACCGCCGAGCGCTACGAGTACGTGCCGTTCGCGACGTTCCGGCATCGCGGCGGCATGCTGCGGCACGAGGCGCCCGAGCGCTACTTCCATGCGCGCGTGCGTCCCGGCGTCGAGGGGCTGCACGAGACATGGGTCGTACTCGGCGGTCACGCGTGGGACACGATGGACACGCTGCCCGAGGAAAGCCTGTCGCTGCGCGTCACGGGCACGAACGGCATGCTGCCGCGCAAGGGCTTGCGTGAAGCGAGCATCGCCGAGCTGGCGACGAGCACGCCGAACATCGTGGGCGTGAAGAATCTCGTCGCGCCGACGTTGCCGCTGTACCCGCCGACCGGCGATCGCTTCCAGTGGCGCGTGCTGTCGCATCTCGCGCCGAACTTTCTGTCGATGATGAACGCGGAAGTGCTGCGCGGCGCGCTCGCGCTTTACGACTGGACCCACGACGAACTGAACCGTCGACGACTCGCGGGCATTGTGTGGGTGTCGCAGGAATTGCTCGAGGAGGTGTCGGGCGGTTCGGTGGAGCGCGGCGTGCACATCGAGGTGACGCTCGACTCGCATGCGTTCGCTGGCGAGGGCGACGTGATGCTGTTCGGCGAGTTGCTGCAACGCTTTTTCGCGTTGTATGCGGAGATCAATCTGTTCACGAAGCTGTCGATCGTGAGCCTGCCGTCGCAGACGCGCACAGTCTGGCCACGCAGCAAGGCCCAGCGGGCGCCGCTATGAGCGCGTATGCGAACGCTTTCGGCCCGCCCAACCAGGCGCTGAATCTCGAACCGCTTGTCGCGGCCTTGCTCGCGCGCGCGCCGCGCATGAACTTCATGCAGTTGTGCCGTTTGCTCGAAGTGCGGGTGGCGGAGCAGCCGGGTTTCGGCACAGGCGATACACCGGCACACGAACCGGTGCGTTTCCGGCCACGCGCACGGACCGGCTTTCCGGCGGGCGAGATCGCCGCGGTCGAATTCGACGATGACGCGCAGGCCGCGCCGCCAACCGTGCGCACGACGTTCATGGGCCTCTACGGCGTCGACGCGGCGATGCCGTCGCACATGATCGACGAGATCGTGCTGCGCGAGGAAGGGCACGAAGTGGTCGAGGCGTTTCTCGATCAGTTCAATCATCGGTTCGTCACGTTGCTCTATCGCGCGTGGAAGAAGTACCGCTATCCGGAGAGTTTTCGCATCGGCGGCAGCGACGCGCATTCGCGCAATCTATTGTGTCTCGCCGGCTTCGGCTGGGGCGACAAACCGCTGCGCGCCGGCTTGCCCGATTCGCGGATGCTCGCGCTGCTCGGTCTGCTGATCCAGCGCACGCGCACACCTGAAGGGCTCGCCGGGGTGATTGCGCTCGCGGTGCCCGGCATCGAGGTGCGCGTCGATGAGTTCTTTCCCGTGCTTGCGCGTGCCGGCAAGCCGCGGCCGCTGACGTCGTCGGCCGCGCGTGCCGATGCGGCGAACGACGGCGTGCGCCACGGCCTCGGCGGCGGCTATGTGCTCGGCAAACGGCTGGCGTACCGCAGCCGTGCGGTGCGCGTGACGTTGCGACCGGCCGGCGCCACCCAGGCGCACGATCTTTTGCCGGGCGCGTGGTTGCATCGCGAGTTGATGGCGTTCGTGCAGCTGTATGTGGGGCTGAAGGCGGACGTGCATCTGCGTATGGAAATGTCGTCGCACCTCGCGCCGTTGCCGTCGATCAACTCGCCTGGTCCGGTCGCTGACCGACAGGCCGGACCGGCTCCACGGCTTGGCTGGACGACCGTGCTGCCCGCCGCGAACGAACGGTTGATCAATGTCGCGCTCGGGGTTTATCAGGCGTTTCCGAAGCCCGCGGCCAATCCGTATCTGACTCAATCCGCGTGATCAATCATGCGTTGCAAGGACCATTAATGAACTTTCGAGTTGCCGTTTCCACTTTTGCAGCCGCTGCGCTGCTGTCGGCATGCGGTGCGTGGCAAACCGTGTCGGACGCGTCGTCGAGCGCCTATCACGCGGTGTTTTTCAAGCAGGTCAAGGTGCTCGACGTCGACCTGTCGGCGCGCGAAGCGCTGAACCCCGACGACGCCGGCCGCGCGACCTCGGTCGCCGTACGCGTCTATCAGTTGAAGGACCGCAAGATGTTCGACGGTGCCTCGTATGAGGATCTGCTAAGAAACGACCGCACGCTGCTTGCGCAAGACCTGCAGGCAAGCATGGCGTCGGTGCTGAATCCGGGCGCGTCGGCGAGCCTGTCGCAGCCGATGCAGGCCGAGACGAACTATGTGGCAGTCGTCGCGTTCTATCGCAATCCCGGAAGCGGCGACGGCTGGAAGTATGTGATCGAAAAGAAGAAGCTCGACGCGGACAAGCCGCTGAAGATCTCGTTGATGGATCAGTTTCTGGTGACTGAGGCGAGTGTGGCCCGCAATTGACCTGGCGCCTACGGTGCATCATCCGCCACCGCTCCCGCCACCAGAACCCCAAGCCGCACGCCAGATCAGCCCACGATCGACGCCGTCGCCGTTAAACTGACAGCGACCGCCGCGCACATCGAATTGAAAAGGGGAACGCACTTGAACCACACTCTGCAAATGTTCGACCTGAGCGGGCGTCGCGCGCTCGTCACCGGATCGAGCACGGGTATCGGCTACGCGTTGGCACAAGGGCTGGCGGGCGCCGGCGCCGAAGTCGTTCTGAACGGCCGCGACGAAGCGCGGCTGGCGCAAGCGGTGAGCCGCTTGCGCGACGCGGGCGCGAACGTGCATGGGCATGCTTTCGACGTGACTTCGCCTGAGGCGGTCGAAGCGGCGGTGGCGCAGATCGAACGCGAGATCGGCCCGATCGATATTCTCGTGAACAACGCCGGCATGCAGCGCCGCGCGCCGCTCGAGCAGTTCTCCCACGCGCAATGGGAACAGCTGATGAAAACCAATGTGGACAGCGTGTTTCTGGTCGGACAGGCGGTGGCGCGGCACATGATTGCGCGCAAGCGCGGCAAGATCATCAACATCTGCTCCGTGCAAAGCGAACTGGGCCGGCCCAATATCGCCGCCTATACCGCGAGCAAAGGTGCCGTGAAGATGCTGACGAAGGGCATGGCGATCGACTGGGGCCAGCATGGCATCCAGGTCAACGGCCTCGGCCCCGGCTACATCAGGACGGAACTGACCGAGGCGCTCGTCAACGACGAAGCCTTCAGCAACTGGCTGACCGCGCGCACGCCTTCGCGACGCTGGGGCGATGTACAGGATCTGGTCGGCGCGGCGATCTTCCTCGCGAGCGGCGCTTCGGACTTCGTCAACGGACACATTCTGTACGTGGATGGCGGCGTGACCGCCACCCTGTGAGCTCGTTTCAGACTGCCGGTGGAGAGGCCGGCAGGCAAGCAAGCCTCTCCATGACCCGTCTTACTGCACGCAGGTGAACGACGCCGCGCTATTCACATCGCCCGCGCCGTTATAGCTGGGCCACGTCGGATACTGGCACAGCGGCCGCGTGCGTCCCGGCACGCCGGCGGTATCGGTGTCCACCTGATGCACGGGTGGCGTGCCGTGCTCGACCCAGTTCTCAAGCGTGGTCAGCGAGTCCCACGACGCATTGAACTCGGTGCCGACCGCGTGCTGCAGCCCCGGAATCTCATAGAAGCGCGCGAACGACGCAACGGCGCCGAACCCCATCGTCACCAGCATGCGCTGATAGTAGATCTCGGTGGCCCGCGTGCTGACGGTTTGATCCACGGTGCCGTGCGCCATCAGCAGTTTGCCGCCGTGCTGCATGAAGGGCGTCAGGTTCGCGTCCGTGGCGTCGAGCCCCGACAGCATGCTGACGCGCCCGGACCATCGACCGGCCAGCGCGGGGTTATAGGTCAGCGAATCGGCGTTCGGGTTGTCCATCACCGTGTAACGGACGAAGTCGTCGGCGATCTGGCCGTCGAACATCGCGGTGCTCTGCAGCGGATACGACGGCTGCGTCGTGCCGAGCGCGAGTTCCGTGACGATCGCTTCGAGCGGCGAGCTGCTGCCCACCCCGAGATCAGCGCCGTAGACGTTGTAGCCCGGATAGAACGTTTCGCCGCTTTCGAGCGGGTACGCAAACACGAGCGGCGTGTTCATCGTGTTCAGCGCCTCGATCTGCCGGTCCGACAGGCAGGTGTCATCGCGTGCCACACCGCCGGCGCAACGCAACGGCTTGCCGTCGACCCTGGCCGTCGCGGGGTTGAACGTCGCATTGCATGCCTGCACGTTGCTGATCAGCCCGTCGACGACGCCGTCGAGCCCGTCGCACGTCTGCATCACGGCGTTGAGCAGCAGCGCGCGCTGCGCGGTGTCGAGGTACGCACCCGGCGCCGCGAAGCCTTCGGTCACGCGCAGTTGTTGCAGGCTCAGCGTCGTAAAGTCGTACGCCGGGTAGAACGCGATCACGCCATCCCAGTCCCGCGGCCAGCGCTGCGCGACGGTCAGCGCCTCGCGTCCGCCCGTCGAGCCGCCCGCGAAATACGCCTTGGACGGATGCGTGCCGTAGTGCGCGTCGATGATCAGCAGCGAGGTGTCATGCGTCTTCTTCAGCGCTTCGCCCATGAAGTTGTCGTAGGCCTCGGCGTTGACGGAGAACGCGCCGTTGACGGACCCGTTGGTCGCCTCGTGCCCGGAATCGCTCGCGAACACCGCATAGCCGCGCGACAGCGGTCCCGGCAGATCAGTTGGTGCGCTCGGCACGTTACCCGTCACGGCGGGAATCGAGCCGTCGAAACCGCCTCCGCCGAGCATCAGGATCTTGCCGTTCCACTGGTCCGGCAACGCGACATTGAACAGGATGTCCGGCGCGGATGGGTCGACCGGATGAATCGCGCCGGCCACGAGGCAGTACGACCCGGTCGCCGTCGCGCCGCTACCGCTCGCCGCCACCTGGGTCGTCGACGTGACGACGGCGCCCGTCGTCGGCAGACCGATCTTGTGGGCGGGGATGGCGAAGCCATTCAGATCTGGACAGCCAAGTTTGGATCGCGGCGGCGGTTCATGTTTCTCGCATCCTTTGCCCTGGCATTGATCGCTTTGCGAATCCGCGTACGCGCCGTGGCTCCACGTCGCGCACAGCGCCAGCACACAGCACGCCCCCACCCACGACGGCACGCGCCTGCACCACAGCCTTCTGTTCAAGTTCATCGCCGAGTCTCCTTCCAATGAGGCCTGGAGACGGCGCCGGACGTTGCGGCATCAGCCCCTATGTCGCGACGTACAAATGACCTTCGACCTTTGTTGTTGTTGCCAACTGCGCGGCCATCGCGTTTGCAATGCCAGATAGAGCGTTGCGCGCGAAACCGCCCGACACCGCATATCCAAACTTGCTGTCGATCCAGTAAAAGCTTTCATTGGCCTGTCGATGTAGTGCCGGTCGGACAAAACCAGCCAATCAATAATAGTCGCTAACTCACGCGACAAGAGCCGAATTGTCATCGACTGCACGCCAGGTTGTGGTGCTCGCTCCAAACTATCGGCCCGCGTACGTCGAATCGGGAATAAGCGCCGCGACACCCCGGTCTTGCAGGTAAGACTGACAGCAGATGGGTGATCAAATGACGACGCGGATGCAAGCCGTTTTGCGCCGGTTGCAACTCGGCTCCGGCGTGGTGTTGCTGGTCTATCTCTTCCTGCATCTGCTCAATCACGCGCTCGGAATCTGGTCGCTCGAACTTGCGGGACGCGGTCTGGTTCTGGCGTTGCGGCTCTGGCGCAGCATACCTGGAACGATCGCGTTGTACGGGGCAGCCGCGCTTCATTTTGCGCTGGCCATGCGCACGATCTACGCGCGCCGTCACTGGACATTGCCTCTAGCCGAATGGGTGCGCCTGTGGGCCGGGCTGAGCCTGCCGTTGCTGCTGATCCGCCATGCGGTGACGACCCGGCTCGCGTCCTCGCTCTATGGCTTCGAACCCGACTACGAGCGCGTCGTCATCCAGTTGCTAACGACGGGTACGCAGGGTTTGCAGCTTGCACTGCTCGCGCCCGGATGGATCCACGGATGCCTCGGGCTATGGTTCCGCTTGCGTCACCTGCGATGGGCGCTTCGCATGAAGCCCGTGCTGCTGACGTCGGTCATCCTGCTGCCATTGCTATCCGCGGCAGGCTTCGTGCGAATGATGCGAACGGTCGAGGCGAAAAGCGCAATCCTTGCGGCTCCCGATCCGAAACTGGTTGCGCATCAGCTTGCGTTGAACGGCTGGCGTCACGATCTCGTGGCTTTGTACCTGTCTCTGATCGTTGGCGCGTTCGTCGCAGGTCAACTGCGCAACGCTCTCGAACGACGAAAAATGCGCGAGTGTTCCGTGAGTTCGTGACTCCGGGAATATCCAGCGAGAAACCTTTGTTTACCTGATGTGCGTCGCGCAACTCTCACAGTCCGGCAAGCCGGTCGCGCAGTGAATGCCGATGCGCGAATCCATCTTCAGGAAAGAAGGAGTGCAACATGAAATCGGAATCGATGAATCGGTATGCGGGTTCGCCACTGCTCAGCCTCGTGATCGCAGGCCCGATGCTGATGGCGAACTTCACGAGCGCCCACGCGCAAACTGTGTCGGCGCCTGAGCCTCATCAAGTCACCCGCGCGGAGGTCATGCACGAACTCGAGGAACTGGAGGCGGCGGGATACGACCCGTCGCAGGGCGATGACGGTTCGTACCCAGCTGATATTCAGGCCGCGGAAGCGAAGGTGGCCGCCATGCATCGGGCGCAAAGGAGCGCGGCGATGAGCGCGGGGCAGAAGCTATCTCCGTGTTCGACGGATCCGTCACATTGCTCCACGCAATGACCCTATTGCATCCATTGCATTGCCAGCATAAGGATCGAATCGTATCTTCGTCTCCATATCACGGAGACATCTATGAAGATCGCATTCCTCGGAGCCGGCGCGTTGGGTTGCGCGATCGGCTCCGCGCTGACCGAAGGTGGCCATGAGACGTGGCTGGTCGACCGCTTCGCGGCGCACGTCGAGGCCATGCGCCGCGACGGTCTGCAAGTCGACGATGCCAGCGGATCGCGCCGCGTAACCGTCCGCGCGACGACGAACCCTGGCGAAGTCGGACCGGTGGACCTCGTCATCGTGCTGGTCAAGTCTTTTCACACCGATTCGGCGATGCGCGGCGCGCTCGACCTCGTCGGACCTGACACGCTGGTGTTGTCGTTGCAAAACGGCCTCGGCCACGAAGACGTGCTCAGCGAGATCGTCGGCCGCGAGCGGGTGCTGGCGGGCAAGACCTATGTCGGTGGCGTGCTGAAGGCGCCGGGACACATTCAGTCGGGCGTGAGCGGAAAACTGACGATCGTCGGCGAGCTCGACGGTCGGGTCACGGACCGGGTCCGCGCGATCGCCGTCGCGTTCAACGCTTCGGGTCTGACGACCACGGTCAGCGACAACATCCTCGGCACCATGTGGGACAAGTTGCTGATCAACGTCGCGACGGGGGCGATCACCGGCATCACCGGTCTGACCTATGGGCAACTGTACGCAGAACCCACAATGAAGGCCACCGCGTTGGCGGCGATCGGAGAAGCGATGGCAGCCGCGCAGGCCGCCGGCATTCACCTGTCGATGACCCACGCCGAGCAAGCGTGGACGATGGCGGCCGAAGGCCTCTCGCCCGCGTTCAAGACCTCGATGCTGCAAAGCCTCGAAAAAGGCTCGGTCACCGAAATCGACTTCATCAACGGCGCGGTCGTGCGTTGGGGCGAGCGCCTCGGCGTCCCGACGCCGGTCAATTCGACGCTCGTCGCGTGCATCAAGGGCATCGAGCGCGCCATGACGGATCGTCAGAAAGAAGGAGCGACGGCATGAGCGGCTCCAAAGCCTACGTGGAACACGTCGCCATCTGGGTCAAGGATATCCACTGGCATATCCGCTTCTTCGAGTCAGTCCTCGGCATGACCATGCGCGAGGTCGACGGCACGCGCGAGGAGCCGCGTCAGTACTGGACGCTCGGCGGATTGCAGTTCATCCATGCGCCGCACCACGAAGGTCCCGAGGGGCGTCTCGCGCATCTCGGCGTGATGTGCGAGGACCTTGAGGCCGCGCTCGTCGCGACGCAAGCGTTCAATGTGACCGCCATGCAGCAGGGACGCAACTGGCTGCGGCTGCCGGATGGACTGGCGCTCGAACTGATTCAGGCCAAACCTGCCGCGTGCGTTGCGCAGGCGCTGGCGATCAACCCACGCGCGGAGGCGTAAAGCATGAGCACGATCATCGAAAAGTACTGGGACGACGCGAAGGAGGGCGACGCGTGCGTGAGCCCGACCTATGCGGTCACCAAACAGCGCATTCTCGCTTACGCCGATCTCACCGGCGATCACACACCGGTGCATGTCGACGAGGAATACGCGAACGCGAGCCACTTCGGTTCGATCGTCGCGCACGGACTGTTCGGCCTGTCGATCGCGGACGGCCTGAAGTCGCAGAGCGACTATCGCTTTCTGCCCGGCATGTCACTCGGTTGGACGTGGGATTTCCTGCTGCCGATCAGGGTCGATGACGTGCTTCATGTCGCGTTTCGCGTGGGCAACATGCGCGCGAGCAAGAGCCGTCCGGACTGGGGCATCGTCGTGCTGCCCTCGGAATTGATCAATCAGGACGGCCAGGTCGTCCAGCGCGGCGAACATCGGCTGATGGTGCCGCGCCGGCCAGGAGCGAACTGATGCAAGCCCGTCCTCTCGAAGGTATTCGCGTCGTCGATTACAGCCACTTTCTCGCCGGTCCTTATGTGGGCCGTTGTCTCGCGGCGCTGGGCGCCGAAGTGATCAAGGTCGAGCGTCCTGGCAGCGGCGATGCCGGCCGCCAGCACGCGACCGTTCTCGACGACCAGCAAAGCGCCTACTTCCTGCAGTTGAACATGGGCAAGCGCGGCGTCAGCGTGGACATGAAAGATCCGCGCGGCAAGGAGTTCATGCGACGTCTTTGCGATTCGGCCGATGTGTTCATCGAAAACTACCGGCCAGGTGCGCTGGATAAGCTGGGCCTCGGGTATGCCGAGTTGTCCGGGCGCAATCCGAGTCTTGTGTACTGCTCGATCTCGGCGTACGGCCATACCGGTCCCGACGCGCATCGGGCCGGCTTCGGCCTGATCGCCGAGGCGAAGAGCGGCATCATGCAGATGATCGGCAACCCCGGCGAACCGCCGCCGCTGATGCGCATTTCGCTCGGCGATATGTACACGGGCATTCACGCGGTCGCCGCGATCAACGCCGCGCTGCTCGGCCGCGTGAAGAGCGGTCGCGGCCAGCATATCGACATGGCCTTGTACGACACGCTGGTGTCGATGCACGAATACGCGGTGCAGTGCTACACGACGCAAGGCGTGCTGCCGGAGCAGACCGGTCACGACATGCCGACCTCGACGCTGTACGGCGTGTTTCGCGCGGCCGATGGCGATCTCGTGATCGCCGCGCAAGTCGATGACTCGTGGAAGCGGTTCGCGTCGCTCGCCGAACGACACGGCGCTCCGGCCGGCTTCGGCGCCGACCCGCGGTTCCACAGTCTGAACGGACGCAACGCCCATCGCGAGGCCATCCTCGCCGTCGTGAAGCCGTGGGTCGCGGCGCGGCCGGTCGCTGAGGTGCTGGCGTTGCTCGACGGTGTCGACGTGCCGTGCGCCAAGGTCCAGCGTATCGACGAAGTCATCGCCGATCCGCAGATCGTCGCGCGCGGCATGGTGATCGAGCAGGACCATCCGCGCTTCGGAAAATTGCGTCTGCCGAACCTGCCTTTTCGCTTTTCCGACTGCGACACGTCGATCCGCGAAGTCGGACCGGACCTTGGTCAGCACAATGCGGAAGTGGCACTGTCGTTGGGTTTCGACGCCGCGGAAATCGACGCGATGCAGACCCAGGGCGTGCTGTATGCCAGGCGAGGTGCGTGATGACCGACCAGTACGCTGTGATCGGCAATCCGATCGGGCACACGAAATCTCCGCTGATTCATGGTCTGTTTGCGAAGGAGACCGGGCAAGACATCACCTACACGGCGATCGAAGGTCCCATCGAGCCGGCCGACGCGTTCGCCGCGACGGTCAGGACGTTTATCGCCGCGGGCGGCCGGGGCATGAACGTCACCGCGCCGTTCAAGCTACAGGCGTTCGCGATCGCCGATGAGCGCAGCGAACGGGCGGCGCTCGCTGGTGCCGTGAACGCGATGAAGTTCGAAAACGGCCGGATCATTGCCGAGAATTTCGACGGCGTCGGCCTCGTGCGTGATATCGAAGTCAATCTCAATCAACCGATGGCGGGCAAGCGGGTGCTGGTGCTGGGCGCGGGTGGGGCGGTTCGCGGCGCATTGCTGCCGTTTATCGCGGCGCGGCCGGCGGAACTGGTCGTCGTGAACCGTGACGTGCGCAAGGCCGAGGCGCTGCTGGCGCAAGTCGCGAGCAGCGACCCGCTGATCGCATGTGGCTATCGGGAACTCGACACGATGGGGCAGTTCGACCTCGTCGTGAACGCGACCTCGGCGAGTCTCACCGGTCAGTTGCCTGCCGTTGCGCCGAGCGTGTTCAGCCCGGCGGGGGCCGCGTACGAACTCGCGTATGGCAAGGGGCTCACACCGTTTCTGCGGCTCGCGCGCGATGCGGGCGTGCAGGGTATCGCCGACGGCGTCGGCATGCTCGTCGAGCAGGCGGCCGAGGCGTTCGAGTGGTGGCGCGGTGTGCGTCCGCAGACGCAGGCGGTTATCGACCGGTTGACCGTGCCGCTCGAGTGACGCAGTCCGGATTCCGGTCCGTTCGCACAATGCAATGGCTACAATCACAATATTGCGAACGACAATACGGCCATGAGCACCACAGACCTTCCGGACCTCAAGCTACTGCAGCTTTTCGACCTGCTTTACGACTTGCGAAGCGTCACGCGCGCCGCCGAGCAGCTTGGACAAAGTCAGCCGACGGTCAGTATCTGGTTAGGTCGCCTGCGCGATCATTTGCAGGACCCGCTGTTCGTCCGCACGCCAGCCGGCATGACGCCCACTCCGCAGGCGGATGCCTTGATCGGACCGTGCCGGGAGATTCTGGAGTCGTTGCGCCGGTTTGCCGCCTGGGAAATCTCGTTCGATCCCGCCACCGCCAAACGACGGTTTCGCATCTGCATGACAGACGCGAGCCATATCACGCTGCTGCCGCGAATGCTGGCGCATGTGCGGGCTCAGGCGCCCGGCATTCGGCTGGAAGCGGCACGGATCGACGGCAATACGGAACGCGCGCTCGAATCCGGCGAGGCGGATCTGGCGATCGGGCACGTGCCCTGGCTCGGGGGCGGCATGTACCAGCAACAGCTTTATATGCAGGACTGGGTGTGCCTCGCCAACCGGAATCATCCACGCGTGCGCGCGCGGATGAGCCTGAAGCAATACTGCGCCGAGGGGCACGTCGTCATCGAAGCGGGCACGGGAGCGCAACTGCTCGAACAGGCGTTGTTGCGCGAGCAGATCGAACGCGACGTCGTGCTTGAATTGCCTGGATTTCTCGGACTCGGGTCCATCATCAATTCGACCGATCTGATCGCGACGTTGCCCCGGCACATCGGCGAAACGCTGGCGCGCACGAATGACGTCGCGGTCCATTCGTGTCCTTTCCCGGTGGACAAGTTCGCGGTGCGGCAGCACTGGCACGCGAAGTACCATCACGAGGCGGGCAATCGCTGGTTGCGCTCGGTCGTCGCGGATCTGTTTCTCAGCCGGAGCAGCAGCTAGTGTCTCCCGCTTAGGAAGCCGCTAAAGCGCCTTCGCGATGGAAAAGCTTGTCCGCATTCGTCGGCTTCGTCAAAAAGTACCCTTGTACGTAGTCGCAGCCCGCGTCGCGCAATGCATGCAATTGCTGATCGGTTTCGACACCCTCGGCCGTCACTTTGATGCCTAGTTCGTGCGACATCTGAATGATGCCCCGGACGATCGACGCGGCGGCGGCGTCGCGGTCCAGCCTGGCCGTAAATGAACGGTCGATCTTGACGATGTCCGGCGAAAAATCGGCCAGATAGCGCAGACTCGAGTACCCCGTGCCGAAATCGTCGATCGCGATACGCACGCCAAGACGCTTGAGCGCCATCAGCGTGGCTTGCGCGAGCAATGCGTTTTCCATCAACGCACTTTCGGTCAGTTCGATTTGAACGCAGTGCGGGGGCACGTCGTGTTTTCGCAGCGCCTCGTCGACGATAGCGACAAGAGAGTCATCCCTGAGCTGACGCGCCGACACGTTCACCGACATCGAAAGCTCTTGTCTTCCGGCGCTCTGCCAGATGGAAAGTTGGGCGAGAGCCGCGTCCATGACCCACGCGCCGACTTCGACGATGAACCCGCTTTCCTCCAGGATTGGGATGAAGCTGGCGGGCCGCACCAACCCTCGCGTTGGATGATTCCATCGAACCAGTGCTTCGACGCCTTTCACCGCCAGCGAGGCCGGCTCGTGAATCCCCTGGAAATGGAGGACGAACTGATTCGACGCCAACGCCGTAGGCAGATCGCACTCCAGTTCGAAATCCCCGAGCACATCGCTGGACGCTTCGTCGGCAAACCTGAAGCCGTTGCGGCCACCTTTTTTTGCCGCATACATGGCGATATCCGCGCTCGTCAGCAGTGCCTCGTGGTCCCGGCCGTGCTCGGGAAAGATCGAGATGCCGATAGACGCCGTGACGAATGGCGCAGCGTGGTCTTTGCGAACGTCGCTTGAAAACAGGTTGAGAAGGGACTGCGCCAACGTGGCCAGCGTGGCCTTGTCGCTCGGGCCCCTGACGATGACCGCGAACTCGTCCCCACCGAGGCGCGCCACACAAGCATCAGGAGGCAGCGCCCCCTGAATGACTTTCGCGATGTCCTGTAGCAGACGGTCGGCGGCCGTATGGCCGAGCGTATCGTTGAGCACCTTGAAGCGGTCGAGGTCGACGAACATGAGACCGAACGCGACGTTCTGCCTGCAAAGCGTCTTCATGTGGCGGATCAGGGCGCCGCGATTGGATAGTCCGGTCAGCGCATCGGTGTAGGCCAGGCGGTCGAGCGCCGCGAGGCGTTCCTGCTCCAGCGTGATGTCCTCGCTGACACCGACGATGCGCGCCACCTTGGCGGAATCATCGAACACCGGATAGGCCGTGCTTCTGATCCAGCGCAGGCAACCATCCGGGCGGCGGATGCGATATTCGATGCGGCCTTCCGTCGCTTCGGACGCGATGCGGCTCATCTCGGCGAGCAAGGGCTCGAGATCCTCCGGCACCACGAGCTCGAGCCACGCGGAAGGCCGATTGGCGAGATCCTGAGGCGTCAGGCCGAACACGCTCTCGACCCCCGCGCTGACATGATGAAAGTGCTCGAAGTTCGAGCTATACGAATAGAACACCAGCCGGACATGCGACTCCATCTCATGCATCAGTTCATCGCGTTCGCGAAGCGTCTTCAACAGTTCACACTGCTGGGTGACGTCCTCTGAAGCGCAAAGAACCGTGGCCACCTCGCCATCGTCGCCTGTCACCGGCGTGAGCGTGGAGTTCCACCATTTGGTACGCCCCTTGACCGTCGCGCAGCTTCCAGTGAAAGAGGTGCTCGTTCCTGCAAGGGCGCCCGCCAGAGCCTTCTCGGCCGCCTTGCGGTCGTCGCCGCTCCAGAAATTGAGCCAGTCCGCGCCGGAGAGTTGGTCCGGCGACTCCGCGTCCATCAACTCGGCGCCGTGCTCCGACACCCGCAGCATCTTCCCATCCGCGGCAAGCACCTTCAGGCAGTCGCGATTCGCATGCAGAAGGCCGCTCGCCAGTTCGGTGGCGGCACTGCGCTGGGCGTAATCAAAGTCAAGTTTTCGACAAACCACCGCGAGGCCCGCGCCGCCGGCCAGCACCGACAAGGCGACCCGCAAGGCAAGCGCGGTCTCGCCGACTGCCTGATGCACGAGTGCACCTACCCCAACGCCGGCCGCGACGGCAATGACGAAACTCGCGAGCGGCATGGTCCCGCGGTGACCCGCCCGGGAGAGGAAATAGGAAAGGAACTGCTGGTTGCGGGCGGACCAACCACCGGCGTGTGCGTCCAGATCGCTCGCCGACTGAATCGGGTCGATTTTTTTAGAGGACGATGCCGCTTTCGATCTCACGCTGGTCTCCGACTGCCGTGGTTGTGCGGCCGCTCGAATGCTAGCTGCCGCCTTATCCTTGCTATTACGGTACGGATACAGGAATCTTTAGTGTGTAAGCGGCTGAGCGGAAACGGCCGCGCGCCCGTCAGCCTTTGCCGGCCGAGACTCGCGCGTACTCACGAATATGCGCGGCGAGTGCGGGTATGCCGGAGTCGCGAGCGATGTAGTGAGCCACCTGGCGGGTGGCCAGATCGATGGTCACCTGATCGTCCGGCGTTTTCGTGTTGGGTCCGTCGACGGCGGGATGGTATTCGATACGCAATTGCCTCGCATTGGCGACCAGCCGCAAATAGCCGTAGTTGCGGTCGTCGTAGCTTTCGAGGACAACGGCATCGGTATCTTTTGATGCAGCCTGAATCAACTGCGGCGCGCGAAGCGGCGGTTGTCCGTTGGTGGTGAGTCGCTGCACGCCGTGACCGCCATTGCCGCACACGATGTAAGGAATGTGCGTGCCATCGGCACGCGTTCGTGTAAAGCGCTGATAGTTGTGCGCGTGTCCCGCGAGATCGGCATGTGGCCAGATCCCGACCTCGTGGCAAACCGCATCGATCTGCCGTTGCATTTCGACGCTCCAGCCGTGACGTCCACGCGCCACATACGGAGGATGGTGATGTGCGAAAAGCAGCGCGCCGCGATAGTTTTCTTTCTTCACCCGCAGTAATGCCGCTTTCAGAAATTTGAGCTGAGTGTTGCCGATGTGACGGTCCGCGATCACGCCCGGATCTTCGAGCGTATTGCTGTACAACGCGATGATGCGCACGAACGGCGCTTCGAACGTGAAGAACACCCCGGGCTGAATTTGTGCCGTACGGGAAAGGTTGCCCGCATCGGGAGAGACCTGGAAGCGCTCGCAGCAAAAGTTTCTGAGAAACGCCTGCAGGCTCTTCTCATGCTGCAACGGCGACACCATGCCGTCGTGATTGCCGGCCACGGCGAGTATCGGCGCATGATAGTCGCGATACGGCTCATAGAACTGATCGTAGTAGTACTGGGCCTCGCCAAAGCTGTAGACGATGTCGCCCAGCAGAAAATTGAATTGCGGCACCTCGGCGGGATCCGCTTCGTCGAAGTCGCTGACCATCTTGTCCGACACTTCATTCTGGGTAGCCGGACCTTTAGTGTTGCCGCAATCGCCGGTGGCGTGAAACACGATCTGGCCGTTCGCGTTGATCGTGTCGAGCAGCGTCTGATCGTTGTCGATCACCTGTGCGAACGTCAGCCGGGGTTCGGTGCCGCCGCGCGGCGCAGGAAACGGGAGCGCCTTCAGTTTGTGCTCCCGGTTCAGTTCGTCGATGACCTTGTAGGCGGCGGCATCGGATGCGTGCCTGACCACGAAGGTTTGCGGATCCGGCGTGGGCTGCGGCTGCGAAAAGACAGGTGCTTTGAGAGTCCTGCCGTTGCCGTTGTCGTTGCGGTTACCGCGCGCGGCGGCGGATTCGTTCGAACGCTTTTTGGGCATGCCAAATTCTCCCTGATCGTCAATCGAGAGCGGCCGCGCGGCTGTCGGCAAAGTGTCAGCATGCGACGGTGCCGTGCCTGGCCAGGTGCACCGTTCAGACGAACGTAGCTCCAGGAAGTTCAGATCAGGTTGGCGTTTTGCAGCCCCGTTTTGCAGCCCCGTTTTGCAACCCGTTTGGCGCGTATATCGCAGCACCGCTATTGGGGAAGAAAGGCAAGCCGGGTTCGCGGCGGCATGCGGGCTCTCGGGCTCTCAGCCCGGCACGAACACGCCGACGGCCGCCACCGCCATCGCGAGCGTGGCCAGCCATCCTCCCCAGGCCAGCACGCCTTTGACGGCGAACTGCCCCATCACACGGCGGCTTCGCGCCATCAGCATCATGACGATCATGATCGGTGCCGCGGTCACGCCATTGATCACCGCGCTCCAGTACAGCGCGCGGATCGGGTCGAAATGCATAAAGGTGATGGCCACACCTCCAAGGATGGCCAGTGCGATCACCGCATAGAATTCGCGCGCGAGGGTGAGTTGCAACGCCAGACTGCTGCGCCAGCGAAAGCTGCCCGCGGCGGCGTAGGCGGCCGATCCGGCGAGGACCGGCAGTGCGAGCAGGCCGGTTCCGACGATGCCGAGCGCAAACAGCACGTAAGCAAAGCGCCCGGCAAAGGGCTCGAGTGCGCGGGCGGCATCCGCCGACGTTTTGACATCGATGTGATGCAGATGGAGCGTAGCGGCCGCCGTCAACATGATGAAGAAGGCCACGCCGTTGGAGACGCCCATGCCGACCCACGTATCAATGTTGATCCGCCGCAGTTGCGCGGGCGCCTCTCGCGGGACGCGGCGTAACGGCGCCTGAACTGGCGCCGAGCGCATTTCTTCGACTTCCTGCGACGCCTGCCAGAAGAACAGATACGGGCTGATCGTCGTGCCGAGCACGGCGACGATCGTGGTCAGATAGCCTGACGTGAGCGAGATGCGCGGCAGCACGATGGCGTGTGCGACTTCACCCCACGGGATCGGAACGATGAAGGCGACCGCGACATACGCGAGAAGCGATAGGGCGCTCCACTTCAGAATGCGCGCGTACCGGTCGTAGGGGACAAAAATCTGCAGGATGACAGAGAACACTCCAATGACGATGACGTAAAGGTGCTGCGGGCCATGCACCAGCAGGTCGACTGCGGCGCCCATCGCCGACAGGTCGGCGGCGATGTTGATGACATTGGCGATGACGAGCAGGCCGACCGCGCCGTATAGCAGCCATGCCGGATAGTGCATGCGCATGTTCGACGCGAGGCCCTTGCCGGTCACCCGGCCAATGCGCGCGCTCACGAGCTGGATGGCCGTCATCAATGGATAGGTGAGCAGGATCACCCACAGAAGCGCGAACCCGAACTGCGCGCCGGCTTGCGAATAGGTGCCGATTCCCGACGGATCGTCGTCCGCGGCGCCTGTGATCAAGCCCGGACCGAGCCGTTTGATCCAGGACCGCTCGACGGGGTCGCGAACCGAGGCTTCGGGCTCGATCAATTTATCGTCGTTCATGTGTGTCTCCTCACGGCAACACACAGCAAGTCGCGGGCCTGGCGCGTTCAACGGATGCTTCAGATCACGCAGGCGGTCCGCGTTCGGGGACCGCGCACAGTTCAGTCGGCCAGGTGCGGCTTGAACGGATATTGCCCAACTTCGCCGCCGCGCGCGACCACCGCCGTGCTCTCGGGAATCTCCTGCCAGAAGCCGGGCAAGTCCGCGAGCGGCTCGGATAGCACTAGGAACGCATTCTCGCCGGCCGTCTTGATGCGCTCGTCGTCGGGATACAACTCGAGCAGATGACGGAACGAGGTGCTATGAAACAGCGAACGCGACTTGCCTTCGCTCGAATAGCGGACGGCGACGATCTGCTCGCCGTCGGTCGCGCACACGGTCATGTTCAGCGGCTCGTCCACACCATGCTGGCGGCCGATGGCTTCGACGAAGGCGACCATCCGTTCGAGCGCGGTGACGGGCGCAAGCTCCAGCCCGAACGTCAGTGCGAGAAAAAACAACACCTCGGAATCGGTCGAGCCTTCGATGGATGGGAACAGATCGGGGTCGATCTTCACCATCAGATCGCGGCGCAGCGCCGGGTAGTTGCGCACCAGCCCGTTGTGAGCGAATAGCCAGCGGCCGTGGCGGAACGGATGACAGTTGGTTTCCTGCGACGGCGTGTCGGTCGCCGCCCGTATGTGCGCGACGAACAGCGGCGAGTGAATCGCCCGCGCGGCCTCGCGTAGATTGCGGTCGCTCCAGGCGGGCTGGATGCAGCGGTAGCGATACGGAATGTCAGTGGGGTGTCCATACCAGCCGATTCCGAAACCGTCGCCATTGGTGGTGGTCGCACCGAGCCGCGAATGCAGGCTTTGATCGATCAGCGAATGTTTGGTGTTGAACAGTACTGTTTCAAGCTGAACCGGATTGCCGGAATAAGCGAGCCAGCGGCACATGGTGGGTCTCCTGTCGGTTGCGCATGACAACGCTACACCACCTGCGGCCGGCTGCGGGGCTCTCTAGCGGTAGCGCCACGTTTGTAGGACCAAAGTCCGATTGAGGCAGACGCCGCGCGTGTCACCATACAAATCGCCGTTTACCAATCTGTATGCCGACCATCGAGGTCGTCCGACCAGGCACGAAGCGGACGTCGGCCTCGATTCCCCGTTTCGAATCCGCTCATGGAGGTGCTCCATGAAACGTCGTGAGCTATTGGTCGCGCTGGCCGCAGGCGCGCTTGCCGAGGGGGCCACCAGGCTGGCGCAGGGCAGCGAAGCGCAATACACCAACGAGATCGCGCTGCCTAAACCCAGCATCACCGGCACGGTCTCGCTGGAGGAAGCCATCGAAAAGCGCAGGTCCGTGCGCAACTTCGCGCCCAAGCCGCTGCCTGTCGAGGCCATCGGCCAGTTGCTGTGGGCCGGGCAAGGGATCACCAATCCGGACAACGGCAGGCGCGCGGCTCCGTCGGCCGGCGCTTTGTACCCGCTCGAGCTTTACGTGGTGACCGCGGCGGAGGTCATGCATTACTTGCCGCAGGGCCATCGGGCCCAGACGCGGGCCACGCACGACCTGCGCCCCGAACTGAGGGCCCTTGCAGTCAACCAGAGGTCGGTCGAAGAGGCGCCGGCCCTGCTCGTGGTGGCGGCCGAGCCGAGTCGGCTGACCGAGCGATATGGCGCGCGAGCCAATCTGTATGCCGATCTGGAGGTCGGCCACGCCACCCAGAACATGCTGCTGCAGGCCGTCACGCTCGGGCTAGTCGCCGTGACCGTGGGCGCGGTCGACGGCGCTCCGGCGGCGCGCAAGCTCGCGTTGCCTCACGGTCAGACCGTCGTTTATCTGATTCCAGTGGGTTATCCGGCCTGAGTTTCCAGGCGAAGCGCCCGAGGGGTCACGATGAGTTCGATTGAAATCCGCTTCCATGAGGCCATCCAGCGATATCTGGCGCAGGACAAGAAATATGAGCAGCGAGCGCCAATGGCTGAAGGTCCGGTTTTCCAGTTTCTGGAAGAATTGCGCACCCGTGACGAGGACCCCAACGAGATCCTGAACGAACAGGCCGACGCGGCGGAGCGGGAGATACGGGCTTTCCGTGACGTACGCGACCAGTTCACATCGTCCCTCAACACGGTCGTCATGAAACGGAACCAGATGCTCGGTTCGGGCGCCGTGCGGGATCTCTCGGAAGCGTTCGATCTGGGACCCCCGCCGCCCGCCGATGCGTCCGCCCTCGAAGTCGCCCAGCATGAGCTGAACAATCTGCGCAGGATGCGCGAACGCATGGCTACCGCGCATCTCGAAGTGGAGCGGGCGATCGGCGAGGCAACGGAAAAATCGATCTCCGCGCTCGACGCGGCATCAGCGCTGATCGGCATCAGACTGGCAACGCTCGACACCTTTCGTGAATCGCATTTGCTCAGCACCTATGACCAGCTTTGCGACAAGCTGAGCGGGGCCGTCGTCGAAGAGCTTCGAGACATCCTCACCGAGGAAATGCTGAAGCACGTCGCAGAGTATCTGCTCGTGCATGGACTCGATCTTGGCGCCGCGTTCGTTCCAGGTGCGACGTTCGGCATCCGAATCGCCTACGGTTTCATGGCTTTCACCAAAACCCCGCAGCCGCACAAGATTATCGGCGGAGGTGATTTGCTGTTTGAACTCCGGAAATTACTGAGCCGCGAACACAAGGTGCTCGACACCTTCAAACAGGACCTGGATCGCACCTTCGATCAACTGACGGCCATCGAGAACACGTACAAGACGCGGCCAGCGCCGTGAGACGCGGGATCGAGGACCCGGCGACTGCCGACCATCAGGCGTGAGCAGCAACAAGCAGCCCACAATCGAAGGAACGTCTACGCCGGTGTAAAGACGATCGCCCCACGCTCGGCAACTTGTGCGAAGGTCCGAACGAAGCGGTAGGTCTGTCCATCGATGACCAGTTCGTTCAGTCCGGACTGGGTGGCATCCAGAATCGCGTGGACCACGGCGTTCTGAATGGCCGCGTAGCTGATCAGGTCGGCATCCGGCTCGCCAGGCTCACCAAGGTAGACATCGCTATTTTCGCCTTGAGAGCGAACCAGAATCAGGCTCTTTCCTTTGTCCAGCGAAAGCTCCAGATATTCTGAAAGCGTCGACGCCGCCTCTGTGGCTGTATCGAGCGGGACGCGAGAGGTCGGATTCATGATTGGCCTTTATGGTCGTGCGTGGGACATCGCGAAGAAGATCAGTCCGGCAATTTCCCGGACGCACCATCCAGAATGCGAAGCTTGTCGCCGAGTTCGGGAAGAGGGTGGCCGGCGGCGCGAACCTCGTTGACGAGCCGATGCGCCGTTGTGCGACACTGGGCCAGCGTTTCATGCAGTCGCGGTTCGCTTTGCAGGCCAGCCACTGCCTTTTCCAGTTCGGGGGCGGATTCGCTCAGCAGGGCAGGAACGACCTCTTCCGGCGGAATCACGGACCCGTGTCCCAACAGCTGGGCGGTCCAGTGGCATTCATAGAGGAGCGTGCGCCGCTCGGCCCGTTTCGCTTCTTCCTGCTCCAGCATGGCGAGACTATGCGGGCTCCGTTGAATCGAAGCTCGCCAGGTGGCGAGGATATCGGCGCGTAATTTTCCGATTGCCTCTCCGAGGGACGTGCCTTGTCCGCCGGCCACGAGGCGGCGTTCGTCCAGTCTGTCGACGTGGTCCAGGTACCGTTCGAGGAAGGACTGCCAGTTCAACGGCAGTTCGGTCGTCTCGGAGAACGAGCGGCTCGTCTCATTGAGCTCGCTCCTGATGTCCTGAAGCGACTGCGCATCGGCAAGACGCGCTTCGAAGACCTCGTGGGCCGTCACCATCTGACGATGCAGAGGGAATAGCGGATTGTTGTGACGTCGTTGCAGATGTCGCTCGGCAGCGCCGGGATGAGCGCTCCATCTCCAGTGAGGCAGCGATTTGGCGTCGAAGTCGACCGCGTCTATCATCGGCCGGAATATCGACAGCCCCTCTTCCGTGGCATGGCGAAAACAGTCGGCGAGCTTGAAGTCATTGCCTTGCAGGCTGACGCCCTCGTTGCCGGCATAAGGCGAGTCCGGTGCAATCCGGAGCAAGCCGGTCGCCAGGAAAAACTCCGTCGGTAGCTCCACGGGCAAACCCTCCAGCCGGAAGCTGCGCGATTGCGCGGCAAGGGTCTCGACAGAATGCGCAAGGCGGTTTTCGAGGTCGAGGAGCGCGTCGATCCTGTCGCCGGACGAGGCTTGCGTGGCGTCGGCCAGCAGACAAAATGATTCGCGCACCATTTTTGCGGCGATCGAGCCGTGCTTCTCAGCAAAAAGCCAGAACCAGAGGGCGAGCTGATACCCTCGGACCCCGTTTCGGGCAAGCGGTTCGACCTCCGGCGCGAAGGTAATCCCAGTCGCGGCCCAGTTCGCAAACGGCGCCGCGTCGGTGCTCAGGTACATATCCAGAAGCTGTTTCAACGACTCGTGCGTACCGCTCGGCCAGATGCGCGTGTCGTCCTGCTGCTTCTCGGTTTTCCAAAGTTTCCATGCCATGTGGAACCTCGCCATGATGTGCGGGACACACCTTGGCAAGGATACTTGCACACTCGGTGGGGGGCGTAAACAGGCGCATGATCTTGCGACGCCGCAGAAGTCGCTGCGGGCCGCCGACGGCTGGAGCGGAGCAAAACGCTATCAGGGAGAATCAGTATTGGGTCGATTGATGCCGCCATGATGCAGGTTTTCTCCGCCTGCTTCACCCTGGTCTGGTACTACCACCATGCGGCTTTGGGGCACAAACAGATGTCACACAGGCGTGCGCGTGCCGCAGCGCAAGGGGCCCGATGCGCCACGAGACGAACGCGTGCTCCCGGGCGACGCCGGGGCGCACGCGTTGCGTCGTGCCGCGTGCTCTGGCTTCAAGCTTGAGGCAGGCCCAGCAGCTCGCGCGCCTGCGCGGCCGTCGCGACCGGGCGCTGATATTCGCCGCACAGCGACGCGACGCGTTCCACCAGTTGCGCATTGCTTTTCGCGAGCGTGTCCTTGTCCCAGCGCACGTTGTCTTCAAGGCCGGTGCGGGCATGACCGCCCATTTCCAGCGTCCAGTGGTTCACCTCCAGCTGATGCCGGCCGATGCCGGCTGCGGTCCACGTCGCGTCCGGCAGTAACGCCGAGAGCTGCTTGACTTCGAACTCGAGAATTTCGCGCCGTGCGGGCAGCGCGTTCTTCACGCCGAGCACGAACTGCACGTGCACTGGCGGTTTCAGTAGCCCTTGCTGCACGAGATCGACCGTGCTGTACAGCATCGCCAGATCGAAAATCTCGATCTCTGGTTTCACGTTGTGCTGGAGCATCATCGATGCGAGCGAACGGACGAAGTCGGGCGGGTTTTCATAAACGGTGGTCGGAAAGTTGACCGATCCCGTCGCGAGCGACGCCATATCCGGCGCGAGGTCGAGCATCGCGCCGCGTTGCTCGAACGACCGCCCGCGGCCGCCCGTCGAGAACTGGATGATGATGCCCGGGCAGTGCTTGCGGATGCCTTCCTGCAGCTCCGCGAAGCTCGAGCGATCGGAACTCGAATTCTCATTCTCGTCGCGCACGTGCAGATGGACCAACGTGGCACCCGCCTCGAACGCGCCCTGCGTGCTTTCGACCTGTTCGGCGATCGTGATGGGCACGGCCGGGTTGTCCTTTTTGCGCGGCACGGAACCGGTGATGGCGACGGTAATGATGCATGGCTTGTTCATGTCGATGGCCTCATAACGAGTAGAGGGGCGTCAGGTCCACGAGCGGCTGGAATCCAGCATGACCGTGCCGCATCATGTTGTCGAGCGGTTTGTTCGCCGCGTTTGAATTACATGATAGGAAGTGGATCGGGTCCGGGACGCGATTTCGACGTCATTTTCGGCGCTATGCGGGAAAACGAGTGGGGGCGTGGGGTGTGAGGTTGCTGTGTGTGGTGCGCTGCGGTAAGGACGCCGGCGCTGTTTCTCGATTGGTCAGAAGAAGTGTTCTGTGCGCTGTGACACGGCTTACGGTTGCTTGTCGTTTCCTTCCTGCCGAAGAAGAATGTTTTCAGCGAACGCTCCGGGATGCGGATTTCTGACTCATCACTCGCGGCGGTCCAGGCTCGCCCATCGGTAACAGTCGGGTTGGCGGGGAGATAGCGCGGGCGCACGGCGGATGAAGCGGCGATGCAGAATATCGATGGGAGGCTCGATGAGAAACACCCGCTCGCGCAGCGACTCGTCGTCGTGAAAGGCTTCGGGATTGTGGGTGCGCAGCGACAACACCATTGCATCGATCGCCACGATCCCTAGTTTGGCCGCCGCGCGCAATGCGGCACGTTGCTGGATAGTCAAATACATGTGGGTGTCCTGATGTATTTACTCTGTTATCCGCGGCTCTGCCGGTATTCATCCCCGCGGCGGCTGCGGTGCCAGCTGATATTGGATGCAGGGAACGCACCTGGCAACGGCGGCTAGTCCGGATTTCACCATCCTTAAAGAACTCCATGCGGTGGGCATGCTCACGTGTTGCTTGCGGGGGGGGGGGCGGGCTGTGTTCGGCGTGCCTGGCGCGCGACCTCACTACGCAACTGGCCTGCGCCTCATATCGGGAACTGTCTATTGCAGATGCAGGTACCTGTTTGGATACTCGATAGGGCTAGAAGGAATTCGAGGATTCGAGCATGAGACTCAACCGTCGCACGACAAAACTTTTCTACAACGACGCTTACCTCGCTGCGTGCGAGACACACGTAGTTAAAGTCGATGGAGCTTGGGTGGAGTTGGCTGATACGGTCGCTTATCCGGAAGGCGGCGGCCAGGATTCGGACCACGGTACGATCGCATTCCACGATGGAACAGTGTTGCGATTCATTCACGCGAAGAAAATGTACGGGCATGCGGCTGGCGTTCCCGGGTTCCCGGATATCCAGGTGGACGGCGTCGTGTTGCATCAGATTCATGCGGATGACCAGCACCTACTCGCGTGTCTGGTGCCGGAAACGCATGTGAAGGTCTCGATCGATGTCACGCGGCGAGCAGCTTTGTCTGTCAGCCATTCGGCGTCGCACTTGCTGTATCTCGCGGTCGGTCTCCACCGGCCGGACGCGGTCGCGGACACGTTGGGATGCCACATCAAGATCGGTGGAACGCGATTCGACTTTGGGGTCGACCAACGTTTCACCGCAGAGGACCTTGGCAAGATTCAGGAGACGGCGAACGAACTGGTGCGACGTGACCTCGCGATCCATCTCTCGGCGCATCCTGATGTACCCGACGCAAGGGTCTGGCACTGCGATGACCACGTCATTCCATGCGGCGGCACGCATATCGAGCGTACGGGTCTCATCGGCGAGATCACCGTTCGACGAAAGAGCCTCGGAATCGGGAAAGAGCGCATTTCGTGTGAATTCCCTCACGCGCACATCCAGACTGACCGGTACCACGTATAACGCTATGCAATCGAGCGAAGGTACGCTCGCAGCAAGCTACAACTTGTCGACGGACCTATCGGTCAAACTGGTGTGGCTGAATCGAAGCTGGCCGACTGAAGACAACGGCGAACCGAATACGGCGTTCGATGTCCACACAGGCCGTGGCGGTTGGCAAACATTTCGAACCACCGCTTCGGGTCTCAGTGGCGTCGCGCCGTTCGAACTCAGTGTCACTTACATGGGGTAAATGCACTCTTCGTGCGAAAGATGGCGGTTGGAGCCGCAAAGATCCAACTCAGCTACGGACCCTCTCACTGCGAGCCGGCAATCCCCGCTTCGAAAATCCTGACGCGCGGCCGGTCACGGTAAGCGACTGCGTCAATCCGCCAGCACAGCTCTAGCTCACGAACGGCAGCTTTTCATTGCGCGCTGTTGCGAGCATCGACAGCGTGATCTTGCGCACCTCCAGCTTGCTTTGCGTGATATGGGCGCGCAACAGGATGGCAGCTTCGCCAAACTTGCCACGATCGATGAGGTTGAGCATCTTTGAATGCTCGTCGTAAGTCGCGCTCGTGCGATGCGCCTTGAGAAAATCCAGTCGCCGCACGATGCGGATGCGCTCGGTCACCTCGTTATGCACGCGCAGCATTTCGTTGTTGGCCGCCGCGGTCACGAGACCGCGATGAAATCCTTCGTCCAGCAGGAACATCGTGGCCGGATCGCTTTCGCGCGCGCCCTCGTCGACGCACCATATGGCCCGCAGCGCGTCCATGACGTCGTGGGGAGCGCCGGAGAGCCGCTCGATCGCCGCCAGCTCGAGTACGATGCGCAGATCATAGAGCTGGTCGAGCCGATTGAAGTCGATCTCGCAGACTTTCCAGCCGCGTCGGAATCCCACTTCGAGATACCCTTCGCGCAGCAGGCGAAACAAGGCGTCGCGCACGGGGGTGCGAGAAACGCCGTAGTGCTGGGCAATGTCGTTTTCGGAAAAGCGGTCGCCAGGAAACAGTCGGAAGCTGAAGATGTCCTGCTTGATCAGCAGATACACCTGTTCTGCAAGCGGGTTCGCGCTATAGGCCACCTTCGCGCCAGATGCTGCTGAGGCTTCGGCAGCCACTTCGGGCAAGTCGTCCATGAGTCGGCTGTAGAAAAAGCATTAAGAGCTTTGCTGCGCATCGTCGCCATGTCGGGCGACGAAGGCCGGTTCCTTATTATCCGCCCTTAGACGGGCTCGATGAGGCTTACATGGGCAGCGACGATCGCCCAGCCGCCAAATGCATCAACGGGTTCGCGCAGGCGCGCCCAGGTCTGCATCTGGCGGCCCGTCAACGGTGTTGCGTCGCTCGTGAACTCGGTGCTCACCGTAGCGTAGTCGGTGCCGAACGTCGTTACCACGGTGCGATGCAACCGCCGCGAGCGCGGCACCGGGACGCACGTCTCACGCCAGCGGCGGATCGCCTCGCCACCATGCTGGATCTCGGCAATGCCGTAGCGTACGGTGTCGGGCGCATCCCAGAAGAGTGCATTCATCGTGTCGACGTCGTTGTCGACTAGCGCGCATTCATATGCCTCGAAAGCCGCTTCCACCTGTGCAACGATCTCGGGACGGTTCAGTTCCAGCGCCATCAGGCTGCCTCCAGCAGTGCGTCGAGCGGGGCGGTCCAGCCGACGATGCCGCCCTGCGAATGAATCATCGCAATCGTGGCGTCGCGAAACGCGGGAATGTAACTCGCCGTCGCATCCTCGATCAGCAGGCACTCGTAGCCCCGATCGTTGGCTTCGCGCATGGAGGTCTGAACGCAGACCTCAGTCGTCACGCCCGCGAACACGAGGTGCGTGATGCCTCGCATCGACAGCTCCTCGCCGAGCCGGGTCGCGTAGAACGCGCCTTTGCCGGGCTTGTCGATGACGAGTTCGCCATCGAGTGGCTTCAGCGTATCGATGATGGCGTTGCCGGGCTCACCGCGAATCAGGATCCGGCCCATCGGTCCGTGGTCGCCAATGCGCGCATTGGGCCTGCCACGCAGCCGTTTGGCTGGCGGGCAGTCGCCAAGATCAGGAGCGTGCGACTCGCGCGTATGCACGAGCAGCCAGCCCGCCGAGCGCGCATGTGCGATCAGCCGCGCGACCGTCGGCACGATGCCTGAAAGCAGCGAAACATCATTGCCCAGCGCTTCGCCAAAACCACCGGGCTCGATGAAGTCGCGTTGCATGTCGATGACGATGAGCGCCGTATGACGCGCATCGAAAGTGAACGGAGCGGGTTTCGCCCGCGCGACGGTCGTCATCGCTTTCGTTTCTCCTTTGTGTTGTCGCTAACGCGTTGCTCAGGCGCTCGCGTGCAGCACTGCCGGCTCAGACACCTGTGGGCTGGCCTCATCGCCATGACCGGCCATGTGACGCCCGAGCACCACGCGGTCGGCGTCGCTCGCCGCGGTCTCGTAGACGAGACGTCCTTCGGCCATCACGACGATGCGGTCGGCGAGCTCCATCAGTTCGTCGAGGTCTTCGCTCACGAGCAGGACAGCTGCACCGGCATCTCGCGCAGTGAGAATGCGGGCATGAATGTCCGCAACAGAAGCGAAGTCAAGCCCGAACACCGGATTCGCGACGATCAGGACGTTGACGTCCTGCCCAAGCTCGCGCGCCAGCACGGCGCGCTGCACATTGCCACCCGAAAGCGTGCCGATGGCGCGCTCGGGCAACGGTGGCCGCACGTTGAACTCTGTGATCAGGCGTTCGGCGCGCGAGCGCATGGCGCGACGGTCGAGCCACCATCCACCGCGCCGCAGCGGCGCGCGGTCGAAATCCCGCGACGCCATGTTCTCGGCCACGCTCATGCCCGCAACGCACGCGTTGCGCAGCGGCTCTTCAGGTAGCGCGAACACCCGCATGCGGGTCATCTCTTCGCGTGTCGCGGCATAGGGCGCGCCCTCTACACTCATCCCACCCGACTGAACCTTGCGCTGGCCAACGAGCGCTTCGATCAGTTCCTTCTGGCCGTTGCCCGAGATGCCCGCGAGCCCGAGTATCTCTCCTGCACACACGTCTAATGTTGCCTCACGCACGGCGGCGTGGCCGCGGTCGTCGACGACCGAGAGCTTCGATAGCGCGAGACGTACCGGCGCATCCGGCGAGCACTGCCGGCGCGCGAGACGTCGCTCGCCGGCGTCTTCGGCGGCGCCCTCACGCGTTTCGACGCTCGCGTCGCCACCCATCATCCACGCGGCCAGACGGTCACGATCGGTGTCGGCCACGGCACAGGTGCCGACGAACCGCCCCTTGCGCAGCACGGTCACGCTGTCGGCATAGGCCATCACCTCGCGGAACTTGTGCGTGATCATCAATACCGTGAGGTCTCCGCGCGAAGCAAACGCGCGCATCAAGCCAAGCACTTCGTCGGCTTCCTGAGGGGTGAGCACGGAGGTCGGTTCGTCGAGGATCAGGAAGCGTTGTTCCAGGTACAGTTGCTTGAGGATTTCGAGTTTCTGTTTCTCTCCCGCGGCGAGCGATGACACCGGTGCGTCGAGTTCGAGCCGAAAGGGCATGCGGCGCATGAACGCGTCGAGCGCGGCGCGCTCGGCCGGCCAGTCGATCTTCCAGGGCAGCTTGCCGCGCGCGAGCAACAGGTTCTCCTCGACGCTAAGCCCCGCCGCGAGCGTGAAATGCTGGTAGACCATGCCGATGCCGAGCGCCTGGGCATCGCGCGGCGACGTAATGTGCACCTCGCGACCGTCGGCCCGAATCGCGCCGTGATCGAGCACGCCGTAGCCGACGAGCCCCTTCACGAGCGTGCTCTTGCCCGCGCCGTTTTCCCCGAGCAGCGCGTGAACGGTTCCTGGCGCCACCGTGAGCGTGACGTCGTCGAGTGCGCGGAACGCACCGAATGATTTGCTGGCGCCGATTACCTCGACACCGAGTGCGCGCGTCGCGGTAGCCATGGTCAGCGCTCCAGGGCGGCGACGAGCGCCGCCGAATCGGAGACCGTGCCGAACACGCCGCCTTGCATCAGCACCATGTTCAGCGCGGCGGCGTGGTTGCTTCTGTCGGTCGCGCCACAGCAATCCGCCAGTAATGTGCATTCGAAACCGCGGTCATTCGCCTCGCGCATCGTCGTATGAACGCAGACATCGGTCGTGATGCCCGTGAGCACGAGATTGGCAATGCCGCGCGTGCGCAGGATCAGTTCGAGGTCCGTCGCGCAGAATGAGCCCTTGCCGGGCTTGTCGATGATGATCTCGCCAGGCAGCGGCGCGAGTTCGTCGATGATTTCCCAGCCCGGCTCGCCGCGCACGAGAATGCGTCCACACGGTCCGACGTCACCGATGCCCACGCCGTTCGTGCCCGCCTGTCGGCTGCGCCAGCGCTTGTTCGCGGGCAGGTCGGACAGATCCGGGCGATGTCCTTCTCGCGTGTGGATGATCGTGAAGCCGAGTTCACGCATCGGCGCGAGGACCCGCTTGATCGGCTCGATCGGTGCGCGGGTGAGTGAGAGGTCGTAGCCCATCTTGTCGACATAGCCGCCGTGGCCGCAGAAGTCGGTCTGCATGTCGATGATGATGAGCGCCGTGTTGTCGGGGCGCAGGTTGCCGTCGTAAGGCCAGGGATAGGGACGGGCTTCGAGGTAGCGGGTCATGTTGATTCTCCGTTGGCGCGCTGTGTGAGCGTCACACGAGGCTGAGATCGGTCAGGTGGCGCATGCGCTCACCGTGTCAGGCTCAGCTCGCCAGGTGCGCCCGCCAGCGTTCGATCGGGGCGGCAGTTGATGATCATGAGTGCGAGCGTCAGCACGTAGGGGGCGGCGTTGAAGAGGTAGTAGCCGCTCGTCACACCGATCGCCTGCAGGGCTGGGCCGAGTGCCCCGGCGGCGCCGAACAGCAGGGCGGCCCAGAGACAGCGCAGCGGCTGCCATCGTGCGAAGATCACCAGCGCGACGGCCATGAGACCCTGGCCGCTCGAGAGTCCTTCGTTCCAGCTGCCGGGATAAACGAGCGAGAGATAGGCGCCACCCACACCGGCGAAGAGGCCGCCCACCGCCGTCGCGATGACGCGCACGCGCGTGACGGGATAGCCCATCGCGCGGGCGCTCTCGGCGTTCTCGCCCACGAGCCGCAGCGTCATGCCCCAGCGCATCGAGCGCAGCCCCCACTGCAGGGCGACGGCAAGCACGACGCCAATCACGAACAGCAGGTTGATGTGCAGCGCGTTGTGCACTTGCGGCGAGGCAGCCCACGCGCCGAGATCGATCGACGGGAGCATCGGTGCCTGCGGTTCGATGAACGGCTTGCCGAGATAAAACGCAAGGCCGGTGCCAAACAGCATGAGTGCGATGCCGAACGCGATATCGGAAACACGCGGCAGCGAGCAGACGAGCCCGTGCAGGCAGCCGAGCACCAGACCGGCCGCCGCCGCCGCGAGCACACCGAGCCACGGGGACCCGAACAGATACGAGCCGGCGTATCCGCACATGGCGCCGGAGACGAGAATCCCCTCGAGGCCGAGGTTCACGCGGCCGCCCTTTTCGGTGAGGCATTCGCCGAGGCTCACGAACAGGTAGGGCGTACTCACGCGGATGGCTCCCGCGAAGAGCGAAAGCAGCAGCACCGCCACGGGCGAATGAAGGTCAGACATGGTGAGTACGCTCCAGCGAAACAGAAGAGGCGTCGAGCGCGGCAGCCTGCAGCCTCACGCGCCAGGTGGCAAGGCGAGGAGCCAGTGCTTCCCAGGCCAGTAGATTCGCGAACAGCAAGCCCTGCAGTACGAGCGTGGCGGCGTCGGGTAGATCGAGGCGTCGTTGCAGCAGGCTGCCGCTCGCCTCGATGCCGCCGACCATCAACGCGCAGACGATCACGGCGAACGGATTCTGCCGCGCCGCGAACGCGACGAGGATGCCCGCATAGCCGTAGCCCGAGAGCAGCGATGCATTCGCGCTGCCCTGCACGGCCGTCACTTCGAACATCCCGGCGAGTCCAGCCGAGGCTCCACCCAGCGCGCAGGCGGCGAGCGCAAGTTTGCCCACCGGCAGGCCGACGAGACGTGCCGCTCGCACGTTGCCGCCCGTCACCCGCATGGCAAATCCGAGCGTGCTGCGGCGTACGAGCACCCACGCGGCGAGGCATGCGAGCACGCCCCAGAAGAGCCCCCAGTGCACGTCGAGACCCGGCAGCGAACCGATGGTCATGGCGTCGGGAATGGGCAGCGTGGACGGCTTGTTCAGACTTGCGGGATCGCGCAGCGGTCCTTCGACGAGAAACTTGAAAACGGCGATGGCGATGTACGACATCAACAGGCTGCTGATGGTCTCGTTCACGCCACGCCATTGACGCATTGCGCCCACCGCAGTGATCCACAGTCCGCCCGCGAGCATGCCGGCTAGCGCCATCAAGGGAGTGGCAATGAACCAGGGCGTGGCGTGCGGCAGGCACTGAGGCACGATCGCCGCGGCGAGGCCGCCCAGCGCAAGCGCGCCTTCGCCGCCAATGACGATCAGACCGACCTGAGCGGGCAGCGCGACGCACAGTGCCGTGAGCATGAGCGGCGCGGCGCGCAGCAAGGTGTTCTGCCACGCGAACGACGAGCCGAACGCGCCCTGGCCAATGAGGCGAAGGGCTTCAGCGGCCGGCTGTCCCTGGACGAGCAGAAACGCGCCGAACAGGACCAGCGTGGCTGCGACCGCACAGAGCGTCGGCAACGCGGGCAACACGGCAAGCAGCATACGCGCAAGGGCTGCGGGCAGTCTTCGCGACTGCCCCTGAGCGGGAGAAAGGGAAGCGGACATCACGACTCCTCGCGAGGACACGAACGATCCTCAGATCTGGCCAACCACACCGGCAACCAGGTAATTCATGCTTTCGAGTGCGATGTCGGTCTGCGCGTAACTCGTGCCGGACGCAATGGCGCTGGCACCCTTGTTGTCCTTCATCGGCCCCTTGAAGATTACGTAGTCGCCCGCAACCATCTTCGCCTTCACGGCGTCGGCGTTGGTGCGGGCATCCGGCGTCACCTTCGCGCCGTACGGCGACATCTTCACGAAACCTTCGCGCAGGCCGCCACGCAGGATGTTCGGTTGCGGCTTGTTCGTCTGCGCATGGGTAACGAGGAGTTTGTAGGGCGTCGCCCAATCCCATTCGGCGCCGGTCAGATAGCCCTTCGGCGCCAGCGCCGCCTGGCTCGCGTGGTAACCGCAACTCATTGCGCCGCGCTTTTCCGCCGTCTCGATCACGACTTTCGGACCATCGACGTGGCACGTCAGCACGTCGCAACCCTGATCGACGAGACTGTTCGCGGCTTCCGCTTCCTTCACCGGCATGGACCAGTCACCCGTGAAAATGACGTGCGTCGTGATCGACGGATCCACCGATTGCGCGCCCAGCGTGAACGAGTTGATATTGCGCAGCACCTGCGGAATAGGCTTGGCCGCGACGAAGCCGAGCTTCTTCGTTTTGCTGGCATGGCCCGCCACGACACCGTTCAGGTACTGGCATTCGTCGATGTAGCCAAAGTAGCTCGAGATGTTGGCAGGATTGCCGCTCTTCCATAGGCCACCGCAATGCGCGAAGTGGACCTTCGGATATTTCGCGGCCATCTTCAGCACATGCGGATCGAAGTAGCCAAACGAGGTCGCGAAGATGAGCGTCGCGCCGTCCTGCTCGATCATTGCTTCCATCGTCTTTTGCGCGGCGACGGTCTCGGGGACGTTCTCCTCCTCGACGACCTTCACGTTCGGCAGCTTCTTGATGACGGCAGCCGCCTGCGCCTGAGCCTGGTTGTAGCCGTAGTCGCCGCGCGAGCCGACGTAGACGACGCCGACCGTCAGTGGTTCGGCGCCGAAGGCGAGATCGAACGGGAATGCGCTGCCGAGGGCGAGGGCGCCTGCCCCCTTGAGAAAATCGCGACGCCTGGTCATGGTTGGACTCCTCGTGAATTCGATTCGTTAGATTCAAGATTGCATAGCGATTCAGGCTTGTGCTTCGGCCGCTGTGGCAAGCCATGCGCGCCAGCCGCCGAACCCGGTAATGTCACGCGCGCCGCTGCCCGGGCCGACCCCCGAGGGCTCGCAGATAAAACCTTTGACCACGAGTCCACCGGCTGTCTGCACGCTGCCGATGCCGAGCGGTGCGGGCACCCGGGCAACAAAAGCGCCAAAGCTGCGCAGCGGCACTTCCCACAACTCGATCTCGATGGGCTGGCCAGCCTCGCGGGGCGTGTGCACCAGCGCCGGCTTGGGCGGTGACGTGCCGGCGAGCGCATAGAGGCGGTACTGCGCGGATGTGGTGGTGGTTTCGACGAAACGCGCAGCGGCTTCGAGCAGTTGCCAGCAGAGCGGCTGCCCTCGAAGATGAGCACCGACGACGGCGAGCGTCACAGTAGGCTCTTCGAACGGCAGTGGTCTGGCGGCGATGCGGGCGGCGTCGTCCGCCGCGGCGTGCGCCATGAAGAGCGCCTGGATCTGCGCGCCGAGTACGGCGAGACGCTGGTCGGCGCCCGCCGGGGCAATCAGCGTCACCCCCGCCGGCAGGCCATCGGTCCGGCGCACGGCCGGCACGGCGAGCGCACACAGGTCGAGCAGATTCACGAAGTTGGTGTAGACACCAAGCTGGCTGTTCGTGCGGATCGGGTCCGCGCGTACTTCATCGAAGGTCGGATGCGTCGGTGTGGTTGGCACGATCAGGACATCGACTGCCTCGAACAGCGCTTCGACCTCGCGGCGTAGTGCGGCGAGCGTGTACTGGCCGTTGAATGCATCGGCGGCGCTGTAGCTGTCTGCCTTCTCGATGACCTGCGCGACAACCGGATCGATATCGGCGCGGTGGGTTTCGAAGAAGGACCCGAGCGCTGCCCGTCGTTCAGCCACCCAGGGGCCGTCGTACAGGAGAGCCGCGGCTCGCTGCATGGGTGCGAATGGCACGCGCGCCGGCGTCAGCGCGAGGTGCGTTCCAATCGTGTCGAGCGTGGCGGCGAACGCCTGTTGCGCGTGTGCGTCCTCGAAGAAGGTCAGTGGCTCTGGCACGGCGAGACGCAACGCCGTATGGGTAAGCCCGAGTGATGGCACGCGGCGCGCATAACCATCCTCGCCGTCGTACTTCGCCATCTGTAGCAGGACTTCCCACGCGTCACCGACATCGTGCGCGAAGATGGATACGCAATCGAGGCTTCGGCACGCCGGTACCACGCCACGCTTGCTCACGAGGCCAGCCGTTGGCTTAAGACCCACGAGTTCGTTGAAGCCGGCGGGGACACGTCCGGAACCTGCCGTATCCGTGCCGAGTGCAAACGCGACGAGGCCGGCCGCAACCGCGACCGCCGAACCCGAACTCGATCCGCCAGAGATGTGCAGGTCGGATTCGAACTGGCGCACGCCGCCATTTGGCGAGCGCGTGCCAACCAGACCTGTCGCGAACTGGTCGAGATTCGTCTTGCCGATCAGGATGGCGCCCGCATCGAGCAGTCGGTTGACGACGAACGCCGAGGTGCGGGGCGAGTACGCGAAGGCGTCGCAGGCCGCAGTGGTCGGCATGCCGGCGACATCGATATTGTCCTTCACTGCGAATGGCACGCCGAAAAGCGGCATCCGCTCGAAGACGCCAGCGCCCAGGCGCGCGTGCGCTGCTTCGAGTTCGGCAGTGCGGCTGGCAAGATCGGCCGCACTCACGCGCGATAACCAGACCTCCGGACGACTGGAGGCCTCAGCCCTGGCGATCAACGTCTCGACAACCTGGCGGGGCGTCGTGCTGTGGCTTGCATAGGCGTCAAGCAGGGCGCGAACTCTGAAGCGGGCGTCTTTAGACATGAGTTCAATCTTGAATACAAGTTTGAACTCAAAGGAGCAGCAACTATGCCACTACTCGGATTGTGGCCTGAAATCCTTACCTGACAAGGGGTTCCGCGCGGCGCGGACGCGGAGTAGGGGGCGTGCCTCGATGCGGCGTTGATCCGGTATGGGTCGCAAATGTGCCCGTGCTGGTGCATGCATCCCCCACATCGTGCAGGACCTCGAAAAAGGTCTTCAAGTGTCGAGGAGTGCTTCGCATCGCGCTATTCCCGGCGGCGGACCCTCCCGAATTATGACGCGACCTGAAGCGCAGTCGACGGAGACTTGCTGGCTGCGATCGCGAACTTCACGAAGTCGGCTATCGGCGTATCGGCGCCGAACTTCTCGAGGTCAGGCGTCAGCTTTGCGCTGCCATCAACTGCCATTCGACCACCGAGGACCTAGCGTCTGGTGAATTCCTGCCCGCATAAAGTGATCCTCAGCGAGCAAACGCGATCACTCACGTGTCCGGAAACCTTGCGCATCTGACATTGGAGAGGCTCCACGTCCAGTGAAAAATGGGGCTTTCAAGGAGTGTGACGACCATGCCCTATTTACAACTGGACGTAAACGACCACTATTCAGTCGGCGACAAGCGGCGCCTGGCGCTGAGGATGAGCGAGACGTACGCGCGAATGATGTCCGTTGACATCAGACGTATCAGCGTCGCGATTCGAGAACTCGGAGACGGCGGTGTCTGGCGGATTCCCGAAACCGGTGAAGAGCCCACTCCGGTCGCAGTCATGATGCTGGACATCAGAAAGGGCAGGACGCCCGAACTGCGAATGGACGTGGCCAAAGCGCTGTGCGCCCACTGCATCGAAATTCTCGGCCTGCGCGAAGACCGGCTCAACGTCGAATTCACCCAGCATTCCGGGGATGAGATGTATCACCCGGCGCTGGGCGGCTATAGCCCGGAGTGGACGCCGGGCGAGCAGTAAGGCGAACTACGCTTAAAGCGCAAAGGGAGTGACACCCGACGCCCGCTGTATGGTTTGTGGTGGCTGACCGAATGCACGCAGGAACGCCTGACGCATCCGCTCCCGGTCACCAAAGCCTGTCTCTCTCGCGACGATCTCGATCGGGTGACGGGTCGTCTCCATCATCAGACGAGCGGCTTCAACGCGAAGCCGCTCGACTGCCTTGGCGGGCGATTGACCCGTTTCCTCACGAAACACACGGCTGAACTGACGCGGACTGAGCCGTGCCGCTTCGGCCAGCCGCTCGACCGACAAATCGCTCGCCAGGTTTTCGCTCGCGTAGGTGAGTGCCATCTGAACGCGGTCCGAGCGCGCGCCCATCTCCAGCAGCGCCGAAAACTGGGACTGGCCGCCACCGCGCCGCTGATACAGCACGAGCTTGCGCGCGACCATGCGCGAGGTGTCCAGCCCGAAGTCGTTTTCGACGATCGCAAGCGCGAGATCCACGCCGGCGCTCATGCCGGCCGACGTCCAGATCTGTCCATCCACGACGAAGATGCGGTCTTCTTCGAGCTGTATGTTCGGATACTGCTTCTGGAAGTCACGCGCGTGGAACCAGTGTGTCGTCGCGCGCTTTCCTTCCAGCAGACCTGCAGCAGCCAGAACAAATGCACCCGTACAGATCGACGCAATACGCCGTGAATGGCGCGGTGCTTCCCGAAGGAAATCCACCAGCGCGGTCGAGGGAAGGCGGCATTCGTTGTCGCCCGCCACGATGAGAGTGTCGTAGCCCTCTTTGGCAAGTGGTTCGCTATGAACCGAAAACCCCTGGGACGAAGCGATCGGTCCACCGTGCTCGGACACGATGCTGAATTCGTAGGCTGCTTCGCCGCGCAGCAGATTGGCGTATTCGAAGACGCTCGCCACTGCGAGCGCGAGCGACTGGAAGTTGGGATAGACGACGAGTCCGACGCTATGCATTGATGCCTCGCGAGTCATGGCTTGATTCATTGAAGGTAGCACGGAACGGACAACGGTGCAGATGAATGAGTGGCCGAAATCATTGCATATATGGCATTGATGTCGTTGGCGGCCGCGCTCAGAATTCGCTCCATGAACCGACGCTGTGTTGGTTCACCCCCCACTCAAAGGACTGAAAATGACTTCCTCTACGAACGGTTTCGCGCTGATTACCGGCGCATCGGCTGGCATTGGCGCCATCTACGCTGATCGTCTCGCCAGGCGCGGCTTCGACCTTATTCTGGTGGCACGCAACCAGACCCGACTGAACGCTCTCGCAGAGCGTCTTACGAAAGAGACCGGCCGCGCGATCGAAACGATTGCCGCCGATCTCAACGACAAGGCTGCGCTCGCGAAAATCGAGACCCTGCTTCGCGAAGACCCGCGCATCACGATGTTGGTGAACAACGCGGGCGTCGGATCGGTCGCATCGGTTCTCGACGGTCACGTCGACTCCATGGAATCGATGATCAACCTGAACATCACGGCGCTGACGCGTCTCACCTACGCGGTTGCGCCTGCGTTCGTCGCCAAGGGCTCGGGCACGATCATCAACATCAGCTCTGTGGTCGGCATTGCAGTCGAGTTGCTGAACGGTGTGTACAGCGCCTCGAAATCGTATGTGCTGAGCTTCGGTCATGCGCTTCAGCGCGACCTCGCAGGCAAGGGCGTGCGTGTGCAGACCGTGCTGCCGGCAGCGACGGCAACCGAGTTCTGGGACGTCGCCGGCTATGCGAAGCAAAAGGAAGCCGCGAGCACGATGACAGCCGACGATCTGGTGGATGCCGCGCTCGCGGGCCTCGATCAGGGTGAACTCGTGACCATCCCGACGCTGCACGATGGTGACGACTGGACGAAGTGGGAAGCCGACCGTCGCGCGCTGGCTCCCCGGTTCGCAAATGCCAAGGCCGCGCCGCGCTACACGTCGAACGTCACGACCGCCCAGTAAGCCCGCCAACTTATGCCACGGACCCATCGTGCTGCTGTCCACGCTGAAGGACCCGGACGCCTTCGTCGCATCGACGATTGCCAATGAAGCTAAGGCGAATTCGCTCGCTGCAGGGTGGCCGTATGCCGGTTATCGCATGACCGTACTCTCCACGGGCGAAGAGCAGCCACTCGAAGGCCAGAACGGTCTCGGCGGCAATGTTCGCTTCTATGCGGTGAATGCATTCGCAGAAGCGGGCGCGCATGTCGATACGGTCGCGAACTGGCACAGCAACGTGGTCGTCGATCGCGAACTGATTACGGGTCAGCAGCCGATGTCGGCACCGGAATTCGGTGACGTCCTCGATCGATGGATCGGTGACGCTGAATGGGTCACAATCTGTCGATAGCAAGGTGAATTAATTCCGAGTTACCGATTTTCCGGCGCGGAAACAGATACTTGAGATATCGCGTCAGGGCAGTGAGGGAAGAGGCGTATCTATTGCCCTAATTTCGAGATTTGCGAATCCGCATCGTAGCGTGCAATCGCGACAGGAGAGCAGCATGCCAACTTATACCGTAATGACGGCCGCTGGGCGACTTACCGATCCGCAGAAGCGGCAGATCGCGCGAGACATTACGCACGTGCACAGCCAGGCGACCGGCGCGCAAGGCTTTTTCGCGCAGGTGATTTTTCAGGCCATTCCGGCTGGCGATCACTTCCTTGGCGGAGCACCGCTCGTGTCGGATCAGTTATTCGTTCATGGACAGATCCGTGCGGGCAGAAGCGCGGATCAGAAAAGGGGTTTGCTCGAAGCTCTCGTCACTCTTGTCGCAAACGCGACGGGCGCCGAAAAGCGCTCCGTTTGGGTGTATCTCTCTGAGTTACCGCCGTCCCAGATGGTTGAGTACGGTAAGGTGTTGCCCGCACCGGGAGCCGAATCGGAATGGATCAATTCAATGCCGGAAGCCGATCGCGAATTCCTTCTCCGTATTGGGAGATAGTTGTCTCCACTCAAGGGCGCACCGCGCCAATCACGCGTGGTGCGCCTGCGGGCCCGGCGGGATCGGGATTGCCGAATACCGGAAGGCTGCCGTCCTCGCGCGCGCGGGCGATCTCCGCGCGGACCTGTGCGCGCGTCTTCGGGCCGCTGTCCGGTTTCGGCAGTGTGTCGGTGGATGGCGCGGGTTGCACGACGCGCGGCGGCAACGCGGTTTGCGCGCTCAGTTCGGCGGGGGGATTGGATGGCGTCGTTTGCACGGCTTGCGTCGTCTGCTGCATCGCCTGTGACGCGTTGGGTGCGTTGAGGGCAGCGGACGCAGTGGGAGCATTAGCCGCATTGGCCACGCTCTCTCCAGGTTTCAGTGCCGGCCGCACATCGACAGGCTGACTTGAAACGGCCTGCGCGTTCGCAACAGATACACTCCCGCTCGAACCGCCATCGTTGCGAGCGCGCGCCTTCACCGTTTCCGTCGGACGCCCGCTCTTTGCATAGCTCGATGCGCGATTCCAATGCTCGTGCGCCGCACTGCGGCTACCATGCGAATCGCCGATTTTCAGCGGCGTGGACGAAGGCGGCAATGTTCGCGGCACCTCACTGGCCTGCGCCGCCGCGAGCGCGCGCTGGTCCCGAACCGCCTGCGCCTGAATCTGCTTTTGCAGATCGATCACCGGCTCTTCGCGCTCGTGTGCCGGCCGTACCGCATTCAGTTGCGCCCGCGCGGCGACAACGTCGTCGCGCAGCAGGCTGTTGCGCGCCGCCTGTACACGAGCGGCCACGCTCGCGGTCGAATCGAGGCCAGCCGCGACCGGGCCGCGCGTGATCCTTCCGCTGATGATGTCGCCGCGTGACGAACTCGTCGAGTCGCCGCCATGCGTCAAGCCGAGCTCGTAGGTCGACAAGGAGTCGTCTTTCGACTGCGATACATACGCATAGCCGCCAACGGCGAGCGCGCCGACAACCAGACCTGTGAAGATCATTTTCCTTGGTTCGCTATGCAAGACCAGTCCCCTTCCCAGCGTGGACGCGCGCGTCTACGTGGAGCAGACGCACCCGGATTCATCAGAGGGTTGGTGGCGATCAATGCACTGGATGCCGCCATCGCGACCGCGACTTCCGGCCGGACAAATCACATACGAAAGTGTGCGCGAACTGGATGCAGCTGAATCCAGGTTTATGCTCCGCAAACGGCGAATCGTCGGATTCTGGCGGCCATGTGTCCGAAACAGCCAGCCGCTTAGGCGCAAACCCACGGCATGAACGGCATTGTCAACTTGCCGATTGCGAGACGGCATGACGGCATATGCGACGACATGTCAGAAGGTAGTCGACGGATTTTGGGCGAGCACGGCGAATTCGCGCCATGCAACGAACCGGGCCGCGAGTTGTTTGCGATAAAGTGAGGCGCTCAGCAGGTGCCACTTCAATGCGAAATGTTGCCGGATCGGCCCGAAACACGATAGGAATTCCTGCGTGCGTTTCGGGTCGCGAAAGCCGCGCATGCGACGCTCGCGTTCGCGTGTTGGTTGGTGGCTGTTCTCCGCGCGGATGTTCAGGCGGGCGGCCGCTTTGACGAACACATGCTTCACGCTCGCCAACTCTAGAATTTCGGCCTTCGCGGCCGGATAACCTCGCAGTTGATCGGTGACGACCTTGCGCGGCATCGGGCTCGAGCGGAGCACACGTTTGAAGAACGCCTGGCTGCGGCCTTGTCGCGCCGCTTTTGTAGCAGGATGTCGAGTTCGGCGCCGTGCCCGTCGACCGCACGCCACAGCAGGTACGGTTCGCCACGCAGCGTGACGAACATCTCGTCGAGGTGCCACGTGCCACCCGGCTTGGGTCGCGCTGCTTTTACCCTATGCGCAAAGCCCTTACCACACTTGTCACACCAGCATCGGATCGTTTCATATGTCACGGTTACACCGCGCTCGAAGAGCAGTTTCTTGATCACATCAATCTCCGTGGATTGAACTGAGTATCCGTCATGCGTGCCTAGCCTGCGCTCGGTACCCATTGCCCAGTGACGGCGTCGCGGCGGGTGTAGTGATCAGGATTGAGGAAGGCGAGGATGGCAATGCCCAGCGAGGCAGCGAGTGCACTGATCCACCAGCGGGATAGTGGCGCAGCGACCACGCGACGGACGACAGGGTGAGTATCGCGCTTTCTCTTTTTGCGCCAGTTTCATCGGCGCCCCGCTCGTGTGATCGCACTCTGTGTCAGGCGAGCTGCTTTCAGCCGGTCGCCATACAGGGTCGCACGTAAAGCCTGCTCTGACCGATGCTTTTTCATCTGCGCTCGCCAGGCATCCATCCCGGCGCAATAGGTCTTCATGGTAGCGAGGTCGAACCGGGTGAACTCCCGATCGATGGCAAGTACTTCGTTGTGGTATCGGGTGAGGTTTCCCTGAGCATCGATGCCGTGCGACCTCACGTGTTCCTCGCCAATAATCTTCGTCAGTTCGTCGAGTTCATCGCCTTGAAGGGGGGAGTGCTGCGACCAGCCGCGCAGTAGAGTATTCACCAGGCAATATGTAGCAGCGACGCCAAGCGCCAGGCTCATGACGACAGCGATCGTGTCACCGTCGACGTTCGGTGCACCGGCCTGGAAGTCGTGCACCGTCTTGAAGAACGCCAGGCCGATTGCAACGACTATGCCGATGATCAGCGTTGCGGGAAATGCGCACAAACCTCGCATGAACGACTGCTTGCATCGTAACTCTTCTATCGATGGGGCAGGCTTCAGCGTGGGCTGAGGAGGTAATGTGGGGTATCGATGTGGCATTTCTGATCTCCCATGTTTCGTGCCTGTGCAGAGTCCGGCGTTCACTTGGGCATCCATCGATCGAGAGGAAAACTCATCTTTGCCGTATCGCGTGACGCGGTCGAGACCATTGCACAACCAGATCTCCCGAGGGCGGTCGCCGAAAGCGATTTGCAAGTGTCATCTCTTGTTTCGTGCGATGTCGAAACCAAGACGATTTTGCGGCCATTGATTTTTATCGGGCATTTCCCTTGCTGTGGCATCGCGGAGGAATGCGCCGTCCGTTTATCGGACGTTGCTGCCCTGAATATCGACAAGCGGCCGGCGTTCGATCACCAACAGAGGCACTATCCTTGTAAATCAACATCAAGTTTCAAGTGCGCTGGGTCTGGGTTCAAGCTGCGACTACTTGATGTGTCCCGTGAATCGATCGCAGCATCGCAACCAATCCGCCGCATTGACGTTAGCTTGTTGCGGCGGCATCGGGGTGATTTCCCGAATCTACCTGGAGTGCAATCATGCATTTCATCATTAACGGCAATAGGGTCGAGTTTGACTTCGACCCCAGGACCTCGCTACTCGATCTGCTGCGCGAGGAATGTCATCTGTTCGGCGCTAAAAAGGGTTGTAACCAGGGCGCATGTGGCGCTTGCACGGTGCTGGCCAACGGAATACGCATCAATAGTTGCCTCGCGCTCGCCGTGCAGTATCAGGACTGCGAGATCACCACCGTTGAAGGGCTGGGCTCACCTGGGGAGCTTCACCCGTTGCAGGCGGCCTTTGTGGAACACGACGGCTTCCAGTGCGGCTACTGTACCCCCGGTCAGATCTGCTCGGCTGTCGGCATGGCCCAGGAGCTGAAGTGCGGCGTGCCGAGCTATGTAAGCGACGACGTGACCGCAGCCGGCTTCGAACTGACAGATACCGAGTTGCGCGAGCGAATGAGTGGCAACCTCTGTCGCTGCGGCGCGTATAACGGCATCGTCGACGCGATCCAGGACACGTACGGCACGAACAGGATCGAGTCCAGCGAGCGCGAGGCCACATAATGGATCCCTTCACCTATGAACGCGCATCCGACCACCAGACGGCGCTGACGCTTGGCAGCCGGTCGGGTGCCAAATACGTGGGCGGGGGCACAAATCTTGTCGACCTGATGCGCGAAACCATCGAGCATCCGACGATGCTCGTCGATGTCACAGGTCTCTCGTGCGCGATAGAAGAGACAGGCGATGGCGGTCTGCGGATCGGCGCCGGCATGAGGAACACCGCCGTGGCGGCTGATCGCCGCGTGCGCGAGCGCTATCCGATGTTGTCGCAGGCCATTTTGGCAGGGGCTTCGGCGCAGATCCGCAATATGGCGACGGTGGGCGGCAACCTGCTCCAGCGCACGCGCTGCGGTTACTTCTACGACGACGCCGCGCACTGCAACAAACGCGAACCCGGGGCGGGCTGTGACGCCATCGAGGGCTTCAACCGCATGCACGCGATCTTCGGCGCATCGAACGCCTGCGTTGCCACGCATCCGTCGGACATGGCCGTTGCCCTGGCCGCGCTGAAAGCGGTGGTGACAGTTGAGAACCGCAATGGCGCCCGCGACATTCCATTGGTCGATTTTCATGTGCTGCCCGGCGAAACGCCGCACGTCGAAACGGTGCTGGAGGCGGGCGAATTGATCACCGCCGTGACCGTGCCGGCCGGCATTGCGGGGCCTTCCGCCTATCGCAAGGTACGCGACCGGGCTTCCTACGCTTTCGCATTGATCTCGGTCGCGGCCGCTCTGGAAGTGCGGGATGGCGTCGTGAAAGAGGTCCAAATCGCGTTGGGAGGGGTTGCCCATAAACCATGGCGCGCGTACGTGGCCGAGGCGGCCTTGCAGGACGGACCGCCGACCGAGGCGGCGTTTCGCGCGGCGGCGCAGGCGGAGTTCGCTGCCGCTCGAGGTCTTCGCGACAACGCCTTCAAGATCGAATTGGGCCAGCGCGTGGTCATCGACACGCTGGTGAAGTTGGCTGCTCTTCAGGAGACACGCTGATGCCTATTCTCAAGGACACCATGCAGGCAGTGATGAAAAAGGCCATCGCCCTCGCACCTGACAGCTTTATCCCCGGCGGCAAGCCCGATCCGCTGATCAATCACAAACACGGCCTGATCGGTGCGCCGGTCAGCCGGATCGATGGACCATTGAAAGTTTCCGGCCAGGCGAGCTTCGCCGCGGAGTTTCCGATGGACGGAATGACCTATGCGGCGCTCAAGTATTCCTCTATCCCCCGTGGGCGCATCGTCAGCATGGATACTGCTGCTGCCGAAACCGCGCCAGGCGTCGTATTGGTGATGACCTACGAGAACGCGCCGCGTCTCAAACCGATGCCGGCATTCATGACCCAGCCCAAGGCCATCGGCGGCGATGATCTGCCGGTCATGCAGGACGATCAGGTTCACTGGAATGGCCAGCCGGTCGCGCTGGTGCTGGCCGAAACCCAGGAGCAGGCTGACTACGCTACGTCCGTGATTCACGTCACGTATGAGCAGAGCCGCGACGCGGTAACGTCGCTCGATGCGGCCAAAGCGAGAGGTTCCGAACCCGGGGTCTTTCTGGGTGAGCCGCTCAAGCTCGAGATCAATGATGCGCTGGCCATGCTGGCGGCGGCGCCCTACAAGATCGACGTGCGTTACACGACGCCGCGCCACAACCACAATCCGATCGAGTTGCATGCGGCGACGCTCGCCTGGGAGGGGGATACGCTGCGCATCCATGACGCCGTGCAGGCGGTAGCTCACGAAGCGTGGACCATCGCTCACGTGTTCGGCATCGACGAGAAAAACGTGCGCGTCACGTCGCCGTATGTCGGTGGAGGCTTTGGTTCAAAAACGGTATGGCAGCACCAGATCCTGGCAGCCGCGGGGGCGAAGCTGGCGCAACGTCCCGTGCGGATCATGCTGTCCCGGGAAGGGGTGTATCGCCTCGTCGGCGGCCGTACCTTCACCGAACAGCGCGTGGCGCTCGGCGCTCAGGCTGACGGCACCCTGGACGCCCTGATCCACACGGGCACAGTCGCGATGACGCCGCACAACAACATGCCCGAGCCGTTCATTCTGCCGGCAAAAAGCGTCTACGCCTCCCGAAGCTTTCTGCTCGACGTCGAGACCGTCAACATGAATATGACGGCCAATACCTTCATGCGCGCGCCGGGCGAAGCTGTCGGAACTTTCGGACTGGAATCCGGCATCGATGAACTCGCTCACGCCATGGGCATGGACCCTGTCGAATTGCGGATCGCCAATGAACCAGAAAAGGATCCGACGACGGGGCTGCCATTCTCTCAGCGCGGCATCGTAGAGGCCTGGAAGGCCGGCCGGGAGCGATTCGGGTGGGCCGCGCGCGGTAAGGCTGGCACACGGCGTGAGGGGGACTGGCTGGTCGGTATGGGCTGTGCCACGGGCACGTATCCTTATTATCGGATGCCAGGCGGCGCGGCAAAGATCACGCTGACCGACAAGAGCCGGGCCACCGTCAGTATCGCCGCGCATGAAATGGGGATGGGCACGTCGACTGCCCAGACCCAGGTCATCGCCGAGCGTCTCGGGCTGACCATGGCCGACATCGACTTTGAATACGCCGACTCGACGTTACCGGGCATGGTGCTGGCCGGCGGTTCACAGCAGACGGCCGCGATAGGCGCTGCAGTGATTGCGGCCCATCACAATCTCGTCAGGAAACTGCTCCAGTTCGCCGGCAATCGATCGCCGCTGTCTGGCCTACTGTGGGACGAGGTGGGTGGCCGCGACGGCGGTCTCTGTGCGTTGGAAGATGAGAGCCGGTTTGAGAGCTACGCCGCGCTACTCGCCCGTGCCAGGCTCGCGGAAGTGAGTGTCGAGGCAGAGGCGCCGACGCCTTTCGAGTTGCAACACTGGTCCATCCACAGCCATAGCGCTCTCTTTTGCGAGGTGAAAGTGAACGTTGTCACCGGCGAGATCCGTGTGAGCCGGTTTCTCGGCTCTTTCGATTGCGGCCGGATCATCAATGCCAAAACCGCCGCCAGCCAGTTTCGCGGCGGCATCATCATGGGTCTCGGTCTGGCATTGATGGAAGAAACCCAGTTCGACGAGAGGACTGGCCGTGTGATGAACCCATCGCTAGCCGACTATCACGTGCCGGTTCACCTTGACGTGCCGAAGATCGACATCATCTGGAATGACGAAGCGGATCCTCATACGCCTATGGGCGCGCGCGGTGTTGGCGAGATCGGCATTACGGGGGTGGGCGCAGCCGTCGCGAATGCTGTCTTCAATGCGACGGGCAAGCGAATTCGCGATCTTCCCATCACGTTGGACAAGATGCTGGGTTAGCTCGCGGGCGGCCTGATGTGCTGGGCGGTAATCAGGCCGGCGTTGCTGTGTTGGCCGATGATTATTGGTCGGCGCACAAAGGGCAGGCAGCGCTGCATGTGGAGTCGGAAGACAGTCCGCTGGAGACCTTCGATAGCAGCACACTTGCAGCGCGTCAGGCGGCGTGGCTCGATGATCCCGAGGCGCGGGTGGTGCCGACTGTCCAGAACGGAGATATGAAGACTGCGTTTCCGCATGGGGCGCGGGTCATCGAAGCGTCGTATTCGATGCCTTATAAAGCACCGTGTCCGCTTGGCATGAGGACATGCATGGATGCCCTCGGGGCCGAAACCCAGGGGGTATTGTTTATTTGGGGCATCAGCAGGTCGCGCCGGTCAGCGACGCGACTGTACAAACATCCGCGACAGCGCACGCGCAAGCTCCTTTACGACCGGATCGGCGGTCGGGCGATGCAGGAGTGCGATATCCATCGATTCGATCGAAGGCAGTCCGCTTTTGCGCGTCAGCACAACGTGCTCGGCGGTGACCGCGCGCGCCGGCAGAAGACTAATGCCGAGACCATCGGCGACGGCTGCCTGAATGCCGCTCAGACTCGAACTGATGAAACTGATCCGCCAGCGGCGTCCGATTGCTTCAATCGTGTTGATCATGTCGTCACGGTATAACCCGCGAGGCGGGAACGCGACGAGCGGAATTGGATCGAGCTCGATACAAGGGTTATTTGCGCTGTCGATCCACCTCATTTGCTCGGGCCACGTCGCGACCGCTTCGCGGCTGTTGCGACGCTGTTTGACGAGAGCCAGGTCGAGATCGCCCCGATCATAGCTATTGGCCAGGTCACGGCTCAAGCCACTGGTCACCTCGAGCTTCACCGCCGGATGCTTGCGATTGAACGTCGCGAGTGCATGGGTCGTGGGGCCGCCGACAAAATCCTCCGGCACACCGAGACGGACGGTCAAGCCCACCGTCGCACCCGACAGCGCTTCGATCATCTCGTCATTGAGCGCTAGCATCCGTCGCGCGTATCCCAGCAGCGTTTCTCCCGCATCGGTCGGACGCACGTCCCGGCTTCCACGATCGAGCAGCTTATGTCCCGCCATCTCCTCCAGCCGCCGCACTTTCTGGCTCACGGTGGACTGCGTCGAATGTAGCCGCGCAGACGCCGCGGTGAACGTGCCGCAGTCGGCGACCATGACAATCGCTTTGAGTAGATCCAGATCGAACAAGGGTCTACGTGGTTTCGCACTGGTTGACATTGAACTGTTCGATCCGTGAATTGACTGGTCAACTTGTATCACGCACCGGAGCGGCTGGCAATCGAGCCAACCCTACGCTTCGCTGACAGCGCCCACACATGGAGCAGGTGCGTTTTCTGAACTATTCAGTGTTCAACTGCATGCCATTTGAACATTTCATTTTCGAATGCCCAGCTTGTCTAGATAACATTCAGCGACTGACGACGTGGCGTTTCCGCGCAGTGCGTGGACGCCGCCCATCGCGGTACAGAGACCTCATAACGACGGCTATAGGTTAGACAAAATGGAGAGACAAGTGAGCAAGAACTGGAGGATGGCACTCCTGAGCATCGGAATGACGGCGGCGCTCCCGGGCGCGGCGAACGCGCAGTCCAGCGTGACGCTATACGGCATCGCCGATTCTGGCGTGACCTACACGAACAACCAGCAAGGCCATACGGCGTGGGAGGCGACGAGCGGTAACGAATCGGGCTCGCGTTGGGGCCTGCTCGGATCCGAAGATCTCGGCGGCGGTCTGAAGGCGCAATTCCGGCTGGAAAACGGGTTCGATATCGAGAGCGGCCGACTCGCGCAAGGTGGCCGGCTGTTCGGCCGCTCGGCGTACGTGGGCCTGAGCAGCGACCGGTTCGGCACGCTCACGTTTGGCCGTCAGTACAACTCGACCCAGGACATCCTCGGCAACCTGCAGATCAGCAGCGTGCTGACAGGCTATTCCGCTCACCCGCACGACAACGACAACATCAACAACACGTTCCGCACGAACAACGCGGCCAAGTACGTATCGCCGACCTTCGCGGGCCTGCAGGCGAATCTGGTGTATGGTTTTTCGAACTCGACGAACTTCTCGTCGAACAATAGCTGGAGCGCCGGTCTCACCTATACCAACGGCCCGCTGAATCTGGGGGCCGCCTACGCCCGGATGAACGACCCCGCCAGCAGCGCGGTGGGGGCGGTGGCGTCGGACAACTACTATGGCAGCGAGTCGATGTTCGGCACGCCGCTTGGAAGCGCGACGCGCCAGCAGATCTGGGGCGCCGGTGGCACCTATTCATTTGGTCCGGCGCAATTTGGACTCCTCTATACCGGGTCACGATTCGACGTGCCGACAGCTTCGTCGATTCATTTCGATAACTACGAAGGCAGCGTTACTTATTACGTCACGCCGACTTTGGTGCTTGCGCTCGCCCAGGTGTATACCCATGTGACTCAAGGGTCGCTGTCGGGGCACTTCAACCAGACCTCGACGGGCGCGAAATATCTGTTGTCCAAGCGCACGGATCTGTACGTGAACGTTATGTACCAGAAGGCTTCGTCGAGCATCGGGCAGGCGTGGATCGAAAGCATTTCAGCGCCGTCGTCGACAACGTCGCAGGTTGCGGCTGTGGTCGGCATTCGTCACAAGTTCTGATCGGGAATTCATAGCGACCGCGTTCGGCGAACGAAGGCAACTTCGCTTAGTTCGCCGATAGCCCCGGTTCTCACCCGTCAGGTCAGCCAACCACTTATCAGTTATAAACGTCGAACGAGAAGTACTTGCGCGAAATCCGCTGATAAGTGCCGTCCTGAATAATTTCGGCCAGTGCCTTGTTGATCTGCAGACGCAGATCGTCATCCTCCTTACGTACGCCGATGGCCGCACCGACGCCCAGCGTTTTCGGATCGTTCAGGGCGGGGCCGGCGAATGCAAAATCGCGGCCGTTCGCGGACTTCAGAAAGCCAAGTTCCGCCTGCACTGACGATTGCAGCGCAGCGTCTATACGGCCGGCCAGCAGATCCTGATACACGAGGTCCTGGGTCTGATAGGTCCGGATCGTGACGCCTTTCGGTTCCCAGTAGGCCCGGGTGTACGTTTCCTGCGTCGACCCTTGTTCCACGCCAACGGTCTTGCCCTTCAACGATTCGGGAGTCGGCAGAATACCCGCGTCTTTTCTGGCGACCAGCCGCGGGAGCACGTTGTCGATCTTGTCCGTGAAGGCGATCTGTTCCTGACGCTTCCCGGTAACACTCATCGACGACAGTACACCGTCGAACTTTCTTGCTTTGAGCGCCGGAATCATCCCGTCGAAAGAGTTTTCGATCCACACACACTTGACCTTCAGCCTTTCGCAGATCGCATTGCCAAGATCGATGTCGAAGCCCACCAGCTTCCCGTCCGGCGCGAGGGACTCGAACGGGGCATAGCTGGGATCCACGCCGAAGCGAATGGCCGTCATATCTCTTGCATGTCCGATACCGGCCACCAGGGCGAGCGTCGCTGCGAGCGCAAGTTTCTTCATGAAGTCTCCGTCTATTCGATAAGTAGGATGTTTGTGAGGGCTGCACTGCCTCTTGCGGGGTGTTACGCGCCCTGCGGCAAGCGTAAGCATCCCCAACATCATGGGGAAATTAAATATTCGACTGGGCGCTAGTGGCCAAAGCGATGACCTCTGCGGGTGCCTTTTTTGCAGCCGGAGGTCCGTTGGGTATTTATTTATCAACTACCGATCATCAAAACATTTAATTTTCGAATGAGATGGCAGGTGGATATCATCAACGGTGATCTGAATGGCGAGTAATTGGCGAATGAGCGACGAGCTACCGCAAGCGTCGAAGAATCGCCTATCAGCAAGACAAGAACCCGGAGACAGACATGAGAAATGCACAGGTGAAATGCAACTGGAGGAGGGCGCCCGAATCGGTCGGCACGGGAATCGTGCTGTACCGCATCGCCGACTTCGCCGCCACGCGAGTATCGCCATGAAACTCCGCATTCTGCTTGCCGCGCTGCCGTTCATCGGCCTTTATTCAGGTGGTTCGCTCGCCGCGCACACGCCGTTCCTGTTCGGCATACCGTTCCTGCTCGTTTGGAACCTGATCTGGATGGTCGGGACGGCCGCCATTCTGGCGCTCATCTATTGGCTCGATAGCCGCGACAAATCCGCGGGCGCGAGCGGTTGCGTGAGAGGCGGGCAATGAACGCGGCGCTCATCATCATCGTTCTGTTCGCGATCTTCGCGCTCGCGGTGGGCCTTTACGCGCGTCGCGGAAAGAAACTCAGCCTGGAGCAATGGGCGGTCGGCGGACGCGGCTTCGGCGCACTGCTTACTTTCCTGCTGATGGCGGGTGAAGCCTTCTCGACCTTCACCTTCCTCGGCGCAAGCGGCTGGACCTATAGCAAGGGCGTACCGGCGTTCTACATCCTGTCATACGGCTGTCTCGCGTATGTGATCGGCTATTGGATGCTGCCAGCCATCTGGCGCTATGCGAAAGACAACGGCCTCGTATCGTTCGCCGATTATTTCGCCTCCAGGTACGAGAGCCGCGCCGTGGGCGTGCTGGTGTCCGTGGTGGCCGTGTTCGCGATGGTCGCGCTGCTCATCATCCAGTTGCGCGGGCTCGGCATCATCGTCTCGGAGATGTCGTATGGCCTGATCGCACAGAACACGGCGATCTGGATCAGCGCGCTGCTGATGGTCGCGTACATGATGGTCTCGGGCATTCATGGCTCGGCGAGTATTGCGATCTTCAAGGATGCGCTGATTCTCGGCCTCGCGATCTTTCTCGGCACCTACTTGCCGTTGCATTACTTCGGCGGCTTAAGTGAGATGTTCGCGCGTATCGATGCCGTGCATCCGGAACTGCTGCGTATGCCGGAGCATGGATTGAATCTGAGCTGGTACAACTCGACCTTGCTGCTGACGTCGCTCGGCTATTACCTGTACCCGCACGGGTTCACCGCGATCTATGTGTCGCGCGATGCCTCGGCGCTGCGCAAGAACGTCGTGCTGATGCCGATCTATCAGGTGCTGATCGCGTTCCTGTTCCTCGTCGGATTCGCGGCCGTGCTCACCGTGTACGGGCTCGAAGGCGCGCAGACCGATCTCGCGTTGTTGCGGCTCGTGAAGCAGACTTTCCCGTCGTGGTTCGTCGGTATCGTCGGCGGGGCGGGCTTGCTCACGGCGTTGGTGCCGGGCTCGCTGATCATGCTCAACGCGTCTACGACGATCGCGCGCAACATCTATCGCGAAGGCTTCGCGCCACAGGCCAGCGACAGGGACGTGGCGCGCGTCGCCCGCATCTCGCTGCCGTTGTTCACGCTGGTCGTCGTCTTCTTCGTGCTGCGCGGCGGCACAACGTTCGTGGCGCTCGCGATCTTCTCGTCGAGCCTGCTAACTCAACTCGTGCCCATGCTCGCATCGAGTTTTCTGAAGCGTCCGTTCGGCACGCGCGAAGCGGCGTTCGGCGGAATTGCCGCAGGCGGCGTCGTGCTCGGGCTGTCGAACTGGGGCGGTATGACGCTTGCGTCCATATTCCCGAACGCGCCACTCGCGTTCACGTCCATCAACATGGGACTCGTCGCTCTGTTCTGTAATGCGGTGATCTTCGTTGCAATCAGTGCCGCGCAACGCCTGTTGCGCACGCGTTTCGATACGGCCGTCGAATCGGCAGGACAAACATGACTCGCTCTCTTTATCTCTCCAATGTCCGGTTGGCCGATGGCCAGCAGGTTTCCGTATCGGTCGTCGATGGCCGTATCGAGGCGCTCGGCGCGCATGCCGCTGCAGCGCCCGACGCCCATATCGAGGACGGCAGCGGCGCATTACTGCTGCCGGGTTTCGTCGAAGGCCACACGCACATCGACAAGAGCAACTGGGGACGCCCGTGGTATCGCAACGAAGTCGGCCCCTTGCTCACCGATCGCATCGGCAATGAACGCGAATGGCGCAAGACATCCGGACACGATGCGGCCTCGCAGTCGCTCGCGCTGTCGCGCGCGTTCGTCGCGGCGGGCACCACGCGTCTGCGTACGCATGTCGATATCGATACCGATGCAGGCCTGCGTTATCTGGAAGGCGTGCTCGCGACGCGCCAGGCGATGCGCGACGTGCTGGACATGCAGATCGTCGCGTTTCCGCAATCGGGCATGCTGATTCGCCCCGGTACCGTGGAACTGCTCGGCGGCGCACTCGCTGAAGGCGCCGACGTGCTCGGCGCGCTCGATCCTGCGTTGATCGACGGGGATCCTGTCGCCTCGCTGGACGAGACCTTCGCGCTCGCCGAACGTTATCGCAAGCCGATCGATATTCATCTGCACGAGCCGGGCGAAATCGGCGCGTTCACGCTGAGACTTCTGCTCGATCGCGTCGAGGCGTTGGGCATGCAGGGGCAGGTCGTGGTCAGTCACGCGTTTTGTCTGGGCGCGTTGCCGGAGCGCGAACGCGACGCGCTGCTCGATCGGATCGCGAATCTGCGCGTGGCGTTGCTGACGAGCGCACCGCCTTCGCGCACGGTGCCACCGCTCAAGCTTTGCCGCGAGAAGGGCATCACGATGTTCGGCGGCAACGACGGGATTCGCGATACGTGGTCTCCCTACGGCGTCCCGGACATGATCGAACGCGCGATGCTGATCGGCCTGCGCTATGACCTGCGCCGCGACGATGATCTGCTGATCGCCTTCGATTGCGTCAGTGACGCCGCTGCGCGCGGCTGCGGATTCAACGACTACGGTCTGCACGCCGGCGCGCGCGCCGACCTCGTGCTGGTGGATGCGGAGTCCGTCGCGCATGCGGTGGTGGCGAGGCCGAAGCGCAGGCTCGTCGTCGCAAACGGACGCATTGTCGCGCGTAACGGAGAACTGCTCAAATCATGAACGAATACGAAAACGTAGATGTGCTGATCGAGCACGGCTGCGTCATTACGATGGACCCGTCGCGCCGCGTCATCGACGATGGCGCGGTGGCCGTGAAGGGTGATCGCATCGTCGCTGTCGGCGAGACAGCCGCGCTCGCACGGCGATACCGCGCCGAACGGGTAATCGATGCGCGCCGCAAGGCCGTATTGCCAGGTCTGATCGATGCGCACGCCCATGCCGGGCACGCGATGCTGAAAACGATCGGCGGCCCGGATGGCGATGCATGGACGGCGGCGTGCGAAGCAATCTATACGCGCGCATCGAACGAAGCGTTCTGGGAAACGGAGTCGCATCTCGCGGCGCTGGAGCGTCTGAAAGCAGGCGTGACGACGGGCGTTTCGCTGCTGGGTGGCGGGGATTCGATCATGCGTGTCGACGACCCCGCGTACGCGCGGCGTCACTGCGACGCGGTGGTCAGAACGGGCACACGTTCGGTCGTCGCAGTCGGGCCGTCGCGTCCGCCCGCGCCTCGTGCCTATACAAGGCACGGTGCAGGCGGCAGCGAGACGCGCGACATCACGTTCGATCACATGTTCGACGTGTGCAAGGACATAGTGGATGCGTGTCACTGCGACGCCGATGGCCGCATCCGGATCGCGTTGGCACTGCCCGTTTATGCGCCGGAGCACGACCCGGCCGTCGCGCGATACGAACGCGATTATCGGCGCGAGGCGGCCCGCTATGCGACGCTTGCGCGCGAGCGGGACCTGAGTTTCACGCAGGATGGCCATCGCGCGGGCACACTCGATTTCGCGCATCGCGAACTGGGATTGCTGAGCGCGAAGTCGTTCATGTCGCATGCCATCGATCTGACGGAGGCCGACATCGCAGCATGCGTCGAGACGGGCGCTTCGATCGTGCACAACCCGAGCGCGATCATGTCGATCATCGGACGCTGCCCGGTGCCGGAACTGATCGATACGGGCGTGACGGTTGCGATCGGCTCCGACGGCGCGGCGCCCGACAGGGGCTACGACATGTTCCGGCACATGTGGCAATGCATGCACTACCATCGCCGGCACTTCCGCGATCCGGATGTTCTTCCGCACGGCAAGGTGCTGGAGATGGTGACGATCGATGCCGCGCGCGCATTGTCGCTCGATCACGAACTAGGCTCGCTCGAAGCGGGCAAGCAGGCCGACATCATTCTGGTCGACCTGTTCAAGCCGCACCTGATGCCGCTGAACATGCCTGTCTACCGCGTCACCTGCTTCGCAAATGCGGGCGACGTATGCATGACGATGGTCGGCGGGAAAATCCTGATGGAGGACTATCGGGTGTTGTCGGTCGATGAAGGCGCGGTGCTCGAACGCGTGTCGGAAGTGGCGGAACAGACGTTCGAGCGCGCGGGTTTGCGTCATCTGCTCGACGCACCGCCGACGCTCTGGAGCCGCAGCCACTATTGAGGCCTGAAGTGCGATTGAAGCAGAGAATTCCGCGGCACGTTCCGGTGAAAGGGCGTGCCGCTTTGCATGGCATGTTTCGCGCGGAATTTATCGCGGCGCGTTGAGCGTCAGCTTCATATGCCGGTTGACGTCCTTATACAGCAGATAGCGGAAACGGTCCGGTCCGCCCGCATAGCAGGCCTGCGGGCAGAAAGCGCGCAGCCACATGAAATCGCCGGCTTCCACTTCGACCCAGTCCTGGTTCAAACGATAGACCGCCTTGCCTTCCAGCACGTACAGGCCGTGCTCCATTACGTGCGTTTCCGCGAACGGGATGACGCCGCCAGGCTGGAAGGTGACGATATTGACATGCATGTCGTGGCGCATGTCGCCGGTATCGACGAAGCGCGTCGTCGCCCAGCGCCCTTCCGTGCCGGGCATCGGAATCGGTTCGATGTCCTGCTCGTTCTTCACGAAGGCTTCGGGAAGCGGCACGCCATCCACGGCTTCATAGTGCTTGCGAATCCAGTGGAAGCGGGCGGTGTCTTTATGGCGATTGCGCAGCTGCCAGTTCGTGCCGGGCGGAATGAACGCATAGCCGCCGGATTTCAGAACGCGCAGGGTGCCTTGCAGCGTGACTTCGATTTCGCCTTCGACGACGAAGAGCACACCTTCGGCTTTCTCATCCTGTTCGGGATGCTCGCTGCCGCCCCCTGAAGCGACTTCCATGATGTATTGCGAGAAAGTTTCGGCAAAGCCGGAGAGAGGGCGCGCCAGTACCCAGAGGCGAGTGTTGTCCCAGAAGGGAAGGTGACTGGCGACGATATCGCGAAGCACTCCTTTGGGAATGACCGCATACGCTTGCGTGAACATCGCGCGATCGGTCAGCAGCTCCTTCTGCGACGGATGACCGCCCTGAGGCGCATAGTAGGTATTGCCTGACATACGGTTTTCTCCAGTCAATGGTTATCTCGTGGCACTCAGGGCCACGTCATCGTGAGGTTCGGCTTTCGCCGACTCGAATCGCAGGCGCGACGCGTCGTCCTGGAACTGGCCGCTGCGAACGATGGCGCGGTTCGCAGGCGCCGCTGCAACGGCAGCGGCGCCGTTGGGTGCGTCGACTATGACGAAGCTCGCTTCATTGCCGGGCTTCAGCCCATAAGCGTCTTTCCCGAGCACGGCGGCGCCGGCGTCTGTTGCCATGTGAAGCGCGAACAGCAGTTCGTCGTCGGTGTAGAGACCGGAGCGGTAGCCGATCAACATCGCTCTTTGCAGCATGTCGCCATTGCCGTATGGCCACCACGCGTCCCGGATGTTGTCGTTGCCGGTGAAAACGCGCACGCCCGCTTCACGCAACCGCAGGATCGGCGGGAAGGCACGGTCGCCGGGCGCGTTGGTCATGATCGACACGCCGGCATCTGCAAGCGCCGCGGCGATCCGGTCGACCACATCGGGAGCGACATCGCCCAACCCGTAGGCATGGCTGACGGTTACGCGGCCCTGCAGCCCCGACGCCTTCGTGCGTGCAGCGATCCGGTGCAACTGGTCGATCCCTTGCTGTCCCGGTTCGTGCAGATGGATATCGATCTTCACGCCGCGTTTTTCCGCGATGCCGAAGACGATGCGGAGCTGTCCTTCGGCGTCACCGTCGAGAGTCGTCGGGTCGATGCCACCGACAACCTGTGCGCCTTCGCGCACAGCCGCATCGAGAACCTCCGCTGTGCCGGGACAGGAAACGACGCCTGCCTGGGGAAACGCCACCAGCTCGATGTCGACGAGGCCGCGCCATTTTTCGCGCGCTTCCATGACTGCGTGCAGGTTGGTCAGTCCTGTGGTTGCGTCGACGTCCACGTGACTGCGCATTGCCATCGTGCCGAACGATGCGGCCTGACGTATCAGCGCATCCGCGCGCTTCGCGATGGAGCGTGCGCCGGCCAGTTCCTGCTTCTCGACGGCAAGACGTTCACGCAGACTGGAGACCGGGCGGTGAGGGCGCCAGCGATCGCCCACGAAACTCTTGTCGAGATGAATATGTCCATCGACGAAGCCCGGCAGGACGAGATGACCCTTGAGATCGATGATCTCTTCGTTGCCCGTCTCGGGGCGTTGCGAGCCAATGGACGCGAACACGCCGTCTTTCACCGAGAGGTTCAATGGATTGCCATTCACGTCGATGGCATTGACGAAGACGCGGTCGAACATTCTTGAGCCTCAATGATTCAGGACATGGTCGACGCACGCTGGATCGGTTGCGGCGCGCGTCGATGGGTCTCTGGTGTGGTTGAGCTATAAAAAATACAGGAGGCGCGCGGCATCACCCAATTAAATGTTGGAATGCGATCTATCCATTTTCTGAATGGTGATCGTGATTCGCACAGAGCGATGTGGTGGACTCGACGGTGGGATCCGTCGGGATGTTCACGCTGAGTTTGGGTACGAGGCTGAGAGCAGAACCTGGCCTAACAGTCCATTTTATTAGTTGGACATAAAAGAAACTGCCAACTGTTTGACTGTCAGAGCTTTTTAGTAACGTCCGGTTCTTTGGGGGTTGCGAGATCGTTGTTGCCGCAAGCGGGGGCGACGCAGACCAAAGATTAGTCGCTCAAAGCCTCCAGATAACTCCCCCAGTCCAGCATCATCTTCTGTCTCTCAGGAAGAAACTCGGCTTTGTTATACGCACGACTCCCCCGATTCTTTTCGACGTGGGCCAACTGACGTTCAATCGCCAGGGGAGCAAACCCCGGTTCGTGCGCCCATGTACTGAGCGTCCCTCGTGCGCCGTGCGCCCTGAAGAGGCCGAGAGAAAGCGTACGGCCTGCCAGTCTTCAATCCAGTCTTCGCAGGCGGCTCAAAAGGTGTTCTTGTTGTGTGTGATCGTCCGCTGTTGCAGCTGCTTCTCATAGGCCTTGGGGTGAATGCCGGACCACCAGCCTGGCGGCATCATTGCGACGTTGGCGGGCGTCGCTTATCGACAGATCAGGGAATCGCCCACGGGGTATGGCTGCAATCCTTGCCATCTAGCCGGTAGTCAAATTTCCATACCTTCGAACCCGAGACCGACACTCGAAGATGCATGGAATCGCGGTCGCGGAGCTTATAAGGCTTGTCTTGCGGTTTTGCGTTCAGCAGGAGCGGGTAGGTCAGCTTCATAGAGTTCTCCTCGACGGACAACTACCATGAATTTCACCCGCAATTTACCCGCAAAACTGTCGGAAGCACGCGGATTACTCTGGCCCAAGCCGGATAGATCCCCATAATTCGGAGGGGCGACTGGAGCGAATGCATGACGTCTCATCCATTCGCTGTAACCCTTTACCAGAAAGCCTCCAGAGCGTTCGATGTACTGCCGCCGGGAGGTTTCAAAGACCTGCCGAAGCGCAAACCACGGCACCTGCGGCAGATCATGATGCACCGCGTGATAGTTATTGTTCAGAAACAGCAACCGCCACACCCATCCCGCTTCATTGATTACCGTCCGATGCGCGGTCTCCTCGGCAACCCGATGCTCATGAAACGAGCGCACCGATGCAAGCGAGAGCGAGCCATACCCCGCACCGACGATAAACACCCACCCCGGTATCCCCCACACCTGTTGCAACCACGCCGTGAGCGCAACCAACGCGCCGAGATGCGCAACCCATGCGGGCACGTCGCGCCAATCGCCATCGCGAATCCTCGCGAGCGCTTGCGCACCCGTCGCGGCAATCGAAAACGCTGGCCCGACCAGCAATCGACCGATCAACGTATTGCGGAACACCAGCAACGCACGCATCGCGGTCCCGGCGCGCAGCCAGTCCGATGCGCTGACGAAATAGCTTTCCGGGTCGCTACCGGGTTCGGTCAGATGCGCATCGTCGTGATGCCGCAGATGTGACTCGCGATACACGTGATAAGGAAACCATACCGCGAGTGGCGCGAAACCGATCAGCGCGTTGACGAACCGGGAGCGCGTCGGATGGCCATGAAGCAGTTCGTGTTGCAACGACATGTACCACGCGCCGAAGACGGCGAGCAGCGCGGCTGTCAGCGGCAGACCCAGCACACGCGTGTGCGTGGCGACGCCGAACCAGCCACCATAGATCGCGACGATCAGTACCCACGTCGGCCATTGCGTGCGCCAGGTCCAACTGGTGGCCAGACGGTCGAGGTGCTTGCGCTGGGTGTCGTCGAGATAGATCGCCATCGTTGAATCGGTCCGAATGCATGTTTGCGCCCACGGCTTTGGCTCGCAGGTGCAGACCGATCGTACGGGGCAATGCGGCGCGCCCGAACCATTTTATTGAGCAATGCATCTGCGCAATCGTGGTAAGGCAGGGGCGGCAAGTGCGTGTCCGGTTGGCGCTCAACGATCGTCGGCTACGCGGCACGCGTGATCGAGCAGCCCTTCGGCCGTGCCGCTGCCCCCATCGACGTCGATACCGCTATTGACGATCAACCAGCCATCCGGATCCGCCGACGGCCCCGCACCGGTGACGAGGATCGTTTGCGTAGCCATCGTCGCCGGGTCCGGATTGTCGCGCGCGACGATCCGAAACGGGTTATCGGCGCCGCTCAGCGAGCTCACGCGCATGATCCGGTAGCGTTTGCCATCGAGCGTGTCCCAGCGCCATTCGCCGGGCGTGTCGTGGGCGTGCTTCGCGAGCGCGACGCTGACTTCCCGCTGCATGCAATCGATATGGATATGCAGCTGGTTTTGCGAGCGACGATACTCAGAGTTGATTTCGAGGCCGAGCTGATCGTCGGGCAGTTCGCGTTTGACCGCCTGTTGCACGTAATGGCGCGAATCCCACGCGTCGCTCCAGTAGTCCTTGGCCTCGGGCGCGAGGATCAGCGGACTTTCGATGCCGGTGATGCGATCGGTCGGCATCAACAGAAACTGCGAGCGGCCGAGAATATCCTTCAGCATGACGTAGCGTTTGTCGAGATCGACGACCGTGCATTGACCCGGCGTGCCGGTGGCCTGCTGCGACGGCACGCAGCGGATGTCGACGATCTTCCATAGCGCATTGGAATCGACCGTCGCGAGACGCGCGCAGGCGCTGGCGGTGAAGGCGAACGCGAGGACCGCGCTGAAGTGAACGAGGCGGCGCGCGAGGCCGCGAGCAGAGAGGGCGGTGGCGGATGTCGTCATCGTCGCAAAGGGTGATGGTCGAGCGGGTAAAGCGTCGGGATGCAGGCTGGAACGCGCAGGCATTAAAGCACAAACCTCACAGCACCGGCGGCGGCAACGCTCCCAGTACCTGTTCGATCGCGATGCCGATGGCGAGGAGCCGCCTGTCCGAGCCGAGCGGTCCATCCAGTTCCAAACCGACGGGCAGCCCGCTCGCGCTCATCCCAGCCGGCAGCGACAGCCCCGGAATGCCGGAAGTGCTGGCCGGATCGGTATTGCGCAGGAACGCTTCCATCGTATCGATCGGCGGGCCGCCGTCGATCTTCACGGTCGACGAACCGTTCAGATCGTCGATCGGAACCGCGACGAGCCGTGTAGTCGGAAATAGCAACGCGTCGAGAGCGGCATTGGCGAAGGTCGCGGCCATGTAGCTTTGCAGCCGCGGCCGCCAGTAGTTGAGCGCCGCCGTGTAGTGCGAGCCGAGCACGTCGGCGAGCACGTCGTCGTAGATCGCGCGCACGTCCGGGCTCGCGATGCGCACGGCCAGCTCGGCAACGGTTTGCACCGGTGCCTGATTCGCGACCAGCCAGGCGAGCACGTCGTCGCGCGCTTCGTGAATGGCGATCGGACCGCCGACCATCCCGTTCAGATGCTCCAACTCGTTCATCGCGACCTGCACGAACGTGACGCCCGCCGCTTCGAGCTTCTGCAACGCGGCGCGCGCGACGTCCTCGACCTGTCGCTCGAGCGCGTCCCACAGCGGCGCGGGCAAGCCGATCCGCAAGCGATCGAGCGCCACCGTGGGGAGCGCGTCGGCACCCGTGATCACGCCGTCGAGCAGCGCCAGATCGGCGACGCTGCGCGCCATCGGTCCGACGGTATCGCGTGTATGGCTGATCGGCACGACCGTGTCGGGGTCGTGATAGCGTCGCTCGGCGCCGCCGTTGCCGACCGATGGACGCAAGCCCGCAGTGCCGGTCAGCGCGGCCGGAATGCGGGTCGAGCCGCCGGTGTCGGTGCCGAGTCCGGCGGGCGCGATGCGCGCGGCGATCGCCACGGCGGTGCCGCCCGACGAGCCGCCCGGCATCAGTGATGGATCGTAAGGGTTGCGCACTGGCCCCGCGTGCGCGGAGAGGTTCGTGCTCGTGATGCCGAACGCGAGTTCGTGCATGTTGGCCTTGCCGAGCACGATCGCGCCCGCATCGAGGAGACGTTGCACCGATGGCGCGTTGGTCGTCGGCACGAAGCCCGCTAGCGCGGGCGTGCCGGCCGACGTCGGCAGGCCTGCGGTGTTGATGTTGTCCTTGACGACGATGGGTAAGCCCGCGAGCGGCAGGCGCGCTCGCTCGGCTGCCGGTAATGTGTCGATGCGCCGCGCGGCGGCGAGTGCGCCGTGGAAGTCGAGCGTGGTGAGCGCGTTCAGATGGGTGAGCGCGGCGGCGCGCGCGAGCAGGGTGGCGACGTAGTCGGCGGCCTTGAGGCGGCCGGACTGCACTGCCTCGACCGCTTGTGTCGCGCTCAGCGCGAGTTGTGCGTCGACGGTCCATGTCATGGCCGGCGTCTCCGTATCGATGGATGCGTCGCGGGCGGCGCGAGTCTAGGCCGCATCCGTCGATGTCGCGCACAGCTCACGCGTGCAGACGGCGAACGCAAGGGTTCACCTATTCTGGCACATCCGCCTGAATGCCGATGCCAGGCGAGGCGCAACGCGCATTGCGCACTTCGATTTGCTTACTGGTGGTTATCGATCCACATACGTCCCCAGTCGGACGCATAAGCGAGCGCGTGCTCTTCGTCGAAGAAGTAGTCGAGCGCGTCGAATGAATAGGCCTTGCGCGTAGTCTCGTCGCGCTGCTCGATGGTCAGATTGGCGGCGAATAGTCCATTCGGGAGTAGTTGCGTTGCCGCTTCGACTTCGTAGCCCTTGTAGCGGATGTGTGAGTTCATGATCTTGACTTCTCTATGTGTCCGCGTTTCTTGTGCGGAATACAAATGCGTGCGGCGCGGCCCTGTCGATGCCGAAGTTGAGTGAAGCGGCGGGCAGGGTCAAGCGTAGGGCGCGCTGCGCAGCGGGTGAACCAATCTTTCGTCGAAAGCAAATCAGCGCGGGGCGGGAGTGGTAATCAAAAGCCCGGATTGGATCAAATCCGCTGTGTTCGATCACACTATTCGTGCGGGGGCGCGGCGTCTGTTATGTGGCGCACGGTCGCTCGATGCAAAGCGTGGCGCCGCGCGCGATTGCGCGGGCGCCACGGTGGGGTGGGGTGTGCCAGGGTGTGCTTCAGACGGCGTGCAGAACGCGCGCGGAACGGGTGTCGGAGATGGTGGTGGCGGTGCTGCTGCTTTGCGCGGCGGCGAGGTTCGCAGTCGAATGACGCGACACACCCGGCGCGCCATGCGCACGCTGTGCATTGAACGCGAGCGCGAACTGCGCGGCCTGCTGGCCGACGATCGCGAGTTGCTCGACCACCTTCGGATCGGAGCAACTGTCCGCGCTCTCGAAGCGCGTCTCCAGCGTGTTGATGCCCGCACCGAACGGTGTCGGCCAGCCACGCAGCGCGTGCGCGATCGAGCGCAGCGACGTCAGCACGGAGCCCGCCGCTTGCCAGCCGTAGGCAGTGACGATGCAGCCCACCGCGCGGCCATCCAGATACGGGCGCTCGTCGGCGCGCAATTCCTCGAGCGTGTCGAGCGCGTTCTTCACGAGCCCGGACACGCCGCCGTGATAGCCGGGTGTCGCGATGATCACCGCATCCGCGCGACGCACGGCCTCGATCAGTTCGAGCTGTTCGTCGGTGCGCACCGGCTCCTCCGGCGCGTAGTGCGGCAGGCTATGCAGAAAGCTGCCACCGAACAGGCGAGTGTGCGCGCCCGCGGCTTCGGCGCCGCGCAACGCGAAGGCGAGCGCTCGCTCGGTCGACGAGGCTGCGCGCGTCGTGCCGCCAATGCCAATGACGAGCGGCGGACGGGAATGATCAGATCTGCTCAACGAAATGCTCCTTCGATTGCGGTTCGCTGCGCGCTTGAGGCTACTGGGAACCGGACTTTGAAGCGTCATCTTAATGAGCGACCGCCGCGCGGCTAAGCGACTTTTTGTTCTAACGATATAACCATGTTGCCGCGGCTCGCCTGACCCGGCTTCAATCCACGTGAGCGCGCGCCCGATAAGCATATGGCGAACCGTTGGTTGGGCACGCGCGGGTCTGACGATAAGATGAACTCGTCTCCTCCATGACATCTCCTTGACATGGGATTCGGCCTCGCTATGCAAATGGCGAGGCCATTTTTTGTGGGTCGCCGGCGGGCGTTGCGCCGCTGTGTCGGCTCGGCAGTGTGCCGATGCGCGGGTCCGCGAAGCGGCCGCTTCGCGATGAAGCCGCTTCTTGCATGCTACGATGCCCCGCATGGATTCCCCGCGAGATCGAGCCCAGCATGGCAACCCTGTATGAGACGCTCGGCGTGCCCGCGCACGCCACCGACGAAGAAATCAAGCGGGCCTATCGGAAAGCCGCGATGAAGTGGCATCCGGACCGCAACCACGGCACCGAAGACACCGCGCGCGTCGCGTTCCAGGAAATCAAGGACGCGTACGCGATCCTGTCCGATGCCGGGCAGCGCAAGGTGTACGACACGGTCTACGCCGAACAGATGCGCGAGTGGGAGGCCCAGCAAACGCGCCGGCAACGTGCGCAGGCGCAGCGCGAGGCGGCAGCGCGCGCCGCCGACGAAGCCGCGTACGCCGAGATGGTGTCGACCGCGATCCGCTTCGCCGATCAGGGCCACAATCGCGACGTGCTGTTCGGCGTGCTGCTCGGGCGGCAATGCGAACCGCACCGCGCCGCGCAGATCGCCGACAGCGTCGCGGCGTTGCAGGCGGCGCGTCGCGACGAGGCGGACGCCGCGCAAAATGCCCAGCGCGCGCGCAAGACAGCGAAGAGCGCGCAGGCGGCACAGGCTGGCGGCGACGAACCGGAACGGGAGGAAACCGCGCAAGCAACCAGCAGGGCGTCGAAGCAGGCGAAGCGAAGCGCCGGGCAAGCCGAAAAACAGGCCGCAACTGAAGCGGCCTCGGAGGACAAGCCGCATGGCAGACGCCCGAATCACGCGAAGCCAGACGAATCCGCCGGCGACGTGCATCCGGCCAGCGCGCTGGGCAATCTTTGGTTCCAGTTCCTCAATGGCCTGAAATTCTGACGTAACGCAGCGCAGGATGGGCGAAGAACCGCAGGCGCCGCGGCCAGCGGCGTCGTGCCCGGCCGGCGGGACGGTGCCGTTTGATGTGACGAATATTGTCAGGGTACTGAAAGAGTAGGCCGGACACTGGTACACTGCGCGTCGTTCGCTAAGTTGTGCTCTGTGCCCGTGAATCGAGATACCTGGTGCGAATCCCGTGGCGCAAATAATAAAGACGCCGTAATGTCACGGGGGCGCAAGACTGGAGCGGGACAATACCGCCCAGAGACCAATAAAAAACATCGGTACGGGGTAAGCGTGTCCAGAAAATATAAGGTGTTGTTTCTCTGCCGCGATAATTCGATCCGCAGCATCATTGCCGAAGCTTTACTGCGCGAACTGGCCGGGCACCGGTTCGACGCGTTCAGCGCGGGCCCTGAACCGGCCGCGCGCCTTCATCCACTTGCGGTTGCGCAATTGCGGCCGGGTATTTCGGGTCGTGCGGCGCTGAGCCCGAAAAGCTGGCTCGAATTCACCGGCGAATGGGCGCCGCGGATGGATATCGTGATCGCGCTCGACGGCTCCGTCGGCGGACTGCATGCGCCGGTATTTCCCGGCGCTCCAGCGTTTGTATATTGGACCGTTGCCGATCCGCTCGCGGGCGGCCCGGGGGCTGCTGACGAGCAGGCCCGTCTTTTCGACAAGACGTTCTGGCAGATCGTGCGCCAGGTCAGTGCGTTTATCGAACTGCCGCAATATGCGCAGTCCGCCGCGAAGCACGCGAATATCGCCGCTGAGGTGAATGCCATCGATACGGGAAATACGGTGAATGCCGCGACTGCCGTTAATGTGGCAAGCGGTGAGTCCAAACCGGTGCGTGGTACGGCGGTTCATTTCGATGCCGCGGCCATTGCGCCCGCGCCTTCGAGCGCGGCGGCCTGCACCTAGCGACTATTCGGGCGCGCGAGCGGAGTGCCGGCGAACGGGTCGTTCGACCAGTCCACCTGCTTTTTCGGTTGAGGCGCGGGCGCCGGTTTTTGGGCCAATTCGAAATGCTCGATGCTCTGGCCGGCGCTAATGGCCTGCTTCAACCATTGCGGCATTTCGCCATTCCCGTCCCAGCTGTCCCCGGTCGCACTGCGATAGCGCGCGGCCTTTTTCGCCAATGACTCGGTCGCCAGCGCGGCAGCGAGGTCTTCCGGTCTGATACCAAACTCTTCCATACGATGGCGGAGATACGCAATCATGCTATCTCGCTTCCTTTCGTCCATAGGATATTCGTCCTTCTAAAACGTGCAGCGTCCTGTCAAAGACAGATTGCGGGGAAAAAGCTGCGAAGCGTCGAGCCCGACTGGATCGGGCCGCCCCGCGATGGGGTTGTCGATTGAAGGGAATGCATGAGCCGGTTAAAAAACGTCGCTCTCTGAATCGCAATAGGCCTGTGACAAAGACGGCCGTTGGAACAACCGACCCTCAAACCGTGAGTCTCAATCAGCAAATATTTCAGCATGTCGCAGCGCGGCGAACGAGGCCGGTAAGCCTGACGTTCACTAGAAAAAACTCTGTGTCCCGATGCAATGATTGCGAATGGCTGGAGTCGCTCCACGCTGCCCGTCGTTCACCGGACTTTCGTCGATGTGCGGGTGCCGCTTTTGTGCGTTGTAGCGTCATCATAACGCAATGCGAGCGCGAAGCGCGCTTAGTTCACATTGAATTTGCCGGTGAATGCGGTTTATCGAACGGTGTGGACAATTGACCACACTGGTGGAAGCTCCTAGATTGAATTCCGGCATGCGCGAACTATAAAAGAAAGATCAAAAACTGCGCAATGCAGACTTACAGCCAGCTTGTGTGTGCCGATTCCGCCGACGCTCGGGAACGCGTCGAGGGTCGCTGGCAAGCGCGGCAATTCTTCATCTGTTTAGTTCGGTGACCCGTCGCAGCAGTAGCGCATTGGCATCGAGCCGTTCCTCGGCCCGTTTGGGCAATTTGGCTGTTCGCGGATCAATTCTCGTGGAGGACGAACACTGCTGCGCCGGATGAGGAGTCCGGAAATGAGAGTACGTATATTGATGATTGCCGCCACCGCCGTTCTGTTTCTCGCGCCGAGAACGGCCACCGCGGCGGAGTTGGGTGGCCAGGCGGACCCCGGCATGTCGGGTCGGGCGGTCATGCAGCAGAATGCGAACGAATCGGCGCAGGCGACGACCGACATGTCGTTCGGCCAGAGTTGGGATGCGCGCGACCAGGGCGTGCGCAATGCGTCGTATGGCGGAGTCCCGGCCGGCGAGTCGCAAGCGGGAGGCCGGCGTAGCAGCCAGTCCTGCTCGTTTGGTACGGAGTGCAAGGTTTATTTCGGTCAATGACCGGTTTGCGAGCGGCAGCGAGGCGCGTCGAATCATACGCGCAGTGAACAACGCGGGGTCAATCAGCAACTATCAGGCGCCTCGCTCTGCCGCCACTACTTTTCAGGTGCTTGCCTGCACGCGCAGGCAATTTCACGCGAACGCCAATTCCCGCTGCGCATCACCGCTGCGCTCGCCGAGGCGCGCGACGATCTCGTCGACGCCGCGCGCCGTCACGTCGTGTTCCGCCGCTTCGTAATAGCCGCGGAATTCATCGAGCAGCGCGCGCCATGAGCCATGCCAGCGCGTTTCCCTCAGACAGGCGCCGGACGGATCGGCAATACGCAACAGGCCGGTGTCCGGATGGAAAGTCAGGGTGACGAGGCGGCCGTCGAAGACGCAGGCGGCGGTGCAGGGGCGTGGCGTGATCATGTGTGGTGTCCTTTCGATAAAGCTGTACCCGCAGTATTCCAATGATTGACGACAATTTTTTGTATTCCTGAATCAACTGATGCGTAATAGCTTAAGTGTCAACCATTAAGGGTTTGTGCTGAGTCGTGTCGCGCGGGCGAATTCGCGCGTATCGCATCGCGGTTTAATGCGGAGCGCATCCATCAAGCCCGCCGTTGTCAGGCAACCAACGAATTGCTCGCTTCGCATTTCCACGCCAAATGAATCGCCAACCTGTCATAAAGATTTGACTTCCTTTCCATGTTTGTTAGGATCGGCTGACGCTCGCGGGAACGCACCCAAACCTGCGCGCAAAGCCGCGCGGTTCCTTGCGCGGACTCATCCGCAACCACTCCGCATAACGATTGCACCGCATGGAGAAGCACCCGCTTTTCGCAATCCGCTCTTTGTGACAAATCAACGCATTAGAAAGAACCGCTTTTGGCTTAAAAAGCGGAACCGGTCTGATAAAAGCGATTAATAGTCATCTTCCTTTTTATTCGATGCAACCGCACTTGCAGCCGCGGCGCGCAGTACGCGATTCGCGACAAATACATGGGTCGTCACCACGACGCAATCAAAAGGAGCATTTCATGGCTTGCAATAGAAAGGGTTCGGGGCTCGCGCGGATGAAGGCGATCACGGTGGCGCTGGCGGTGTCTGTCGCGGTGGCGGGTCCGGTCCTCGCGCAGGACAACCCGGCGTCGGCGCCCGAGCAGCCTGCAGTCGGCGCGGTGGCGCTGCTGCACGTTCAGGCGCGCGTCGTCGCGATCGATCCCGCGACGAACAGCGTGACACTGCGCGGCCCGCAAGGCGGCGAGGAAACCTTCGACGTGAATCGGGAAGCGGCCGACGTCAGCAAGCTGCATGTTGGCGACGTCGTGTCGATTGCCTACAAGAAGGCGGTGCTGGTCGGCGTCGACAAACTCGCGCCGAGCGGTATCCGGCAACGCATCGATACCGAAGTCACCCAGCCGGCGGCCAATGGCGTCGTGGCGTCGGCGCGTCGCGTCGAGATCGTGGCGACGGTGCGCAAGATCGATCGCAAGAAGCGCACGATCACGCTGCGTGGGCCGTCGCGCACGGAAACGCTCGATGTGGCGCCCGACGTCCCGCTCGAGAAAATCAAGGTCGGCGATTCGGTGCGCGCGGTGTTCATATCGGCCATCGCGGCGCAGGTGTCGCGCAATGGCGAGGACGTCAAATAACGGCGCTCGAACAGGCATAAATAAACTACGCTGAAGCGTATCGAGGCGCGTCGCGTCGAACGGCATCCGGCGTTCGATGTCGCGCGCCGGCCACTGCGGCTCAGGTTTCACTATGGTCATCGCGTCGCGCGCGAAGGAGCAGGGCATGGAACAGAGCGAATCGGAATCGGCTGCCGAAACGGAGCGCAAACGGCTGGTCCGCAGCAAGATACACGTTGGCCTCGCGGCGGTCGGCACGTTGGCGTCGGTGTTCGGCATCGGTATCGCGATCATCGGCGGTATCAACTTCGATCGGACCAAGGTGCTGGTCGGGGTCGGCATCATCGTCGTGTCGACCATTCTTTACGTGTCGATGCTGTTCGTCGCGGCGGACGACTAGCCGCTTCACTTCTTCATGTCCCACGATCCGGCGCCCGACGGCGTCGGTATCCCCGCATCGCCGACGATCCACTTTTGCTATCGCCCCCTCCAATAGTCGAATTGTTGGCGCATCGCACCGCCCGTATATTGACCGCAGCGATAGACAACAACTCGATGGCGCGCCGCACGGCGGCCCACAGGAGCACAGCAATGAATCGGATCGATCTGGAGGGGCGCGCGGTCGTCATCACCGGCGGCGCGCGGGGCATCGGCTATGCGGTGGCGCAGCGGGCGTTGCAATCGGGCGCGTCGGTCGCGTTGTGGGACGTCGATAGTGAGCGCCTTGCGCGCAGCCAGCACGAGCTGGGCGAACTGGGCAAGGTCAGCGCCGTCACGGTCGAGCTGACCAGCGAAGCCGCGGTCGAGCAGGCCGCCGCGCAAACGGTCGCCGAGCACGGCTCGATCGACGTGCTGATCAACTGCGCGGGCATCACCGGCGGCAATGGCGCGACCTGGGAGCTCGCGCCCGATATCTGGCGCCGCGTCATCGACGTGAACCTGATCGGCCCGTATCTGACCTGCCGCGCCGTCGTGCCGCAGATGCTGAAGCAGGGCTATGGGCGCATCGTCAATATCGCGTCGGTGGCGGGCAAGGAGGGCAATCCGAATGCTTCGCACTACAGTGCGTCGAAAGCGGGATTGATCGGGCTCACCAAGTCGCTCGGCAAGGAGCTGGCGACGAAAAACATTCTCGTCAACGCGGTGACGCCGGCCGCGGCCAAGACCGAGATCTTCGATTCGATGTCGCAGCAGCACATCGACTACATGCTCTCGAAGATTCCAATGAACCGTTTCCTGCTGCCGGAAGAAGCGGCCTCGCTGATCCTGTGGCTGTCTTCCGAAGACTGCGCGTTCAGCACCGCCTCGGTGTTCGACCTGTCGGGCGGCCGCGCCACCTACTGAGCGCGCTGCTCACCCATTGCTCGCGTATTCACGACTATTGCACGACTATTGCACACGCGTCGAGCCCGCGTTGTCGAGCTGCCTCGACGCCTCTCTCACGGAGCCCTTTCATGGCCATGCCTACCATCCGGCACGTGCGTGCCTTCATCGTTCGCGGCGGCGGCGCGGACTATCACGACCAGGCCGGCGGACACTGGATCGACGATCACATCGCCACGCCGATGGCGCGCTATCCGGAGTATCGCGCAAGCCGCCAGTCGTTCGGCATCAACGTGCTTGGCACGCTGGTCGTCGAGATCGAGGCGAGCGACGGCACGGTCGGCTTCGCGGTCACGACCGGTGGCGAGATCGGCGCGTTCATCGTCGAGAAGCATCTCGCGCGTTTTCTCGAAGGGCAGCTCGTGACCGACATCGAGAAGATGTGGGATCAGATGTACTTCGCGACGCTGTACTACGGGCGCAAGGGCATCGTGCTCAACACGATTTCCGGCGTCGATCTGGCGCTCTGGGATCTGCTCGCGAAGGTTCGCAAGGAGCCCGTCTATCAACTATTGGGCGGCCCGGTGCGCGACGAGCTGGTGTTCTATGCGACCGGCGCGCGGCCGGATCTCGCGAAGCAGCTGGGCTTCATCGGCGGCAAGCTGCCGTTGCAGCATGGTCCCGCGGAAGGCGAGGAGGGTCTCAAACAGAACCTCGACAAGCTCGCCGACATGCGTTCGCGCGTCGGCAAAGACTTCTGGCTGATGTACGACTGCTGGATGAGCCTCGATGTGCCCTATGCGACGCGGCTCGCGCAAGGCGCGCACGAATATGGTCTCAAGTGGGTCGAGGAATGTCTTCCGCCTGACGATTACTGGGGTTACGCCGAACTGCGCCGCAACGTGCCACGCGGCATGATGGTGTCGACCGGCGAGCACGAGGCGACGCGCTGGGGCTTCAGGATGCTGCTGGAGATGCAATGCTGCGATCTGATCCAGCCGGACGTCGGCTGGTGCGGCGGCATCACCGAGCTGATCAAGATTTCCGCGCTCGCCGATGCGCACAACGTCATGGTGGTGCCGCATGGGTCGTCGGTGTACAGCTATCACTTCGTCGTCACGCGCCATAACTCGCCGTTCTCCGAGTTCCTGATGATGGCGCCGAAGGCCGACGAAGTCGTGCCGATGTTCAACCCACTGTTGCTCGACGAACCGGTGCCGGTCAACGGGCGCATGAAGGTGCCGGACACGCCGGGCTTCGGCGTGCGGCTCAATCCCGAATGCGCGCTGGTGCGGCCTTATCAGCATTGAACGTGGTGAACGTGTGCCTTACGGCAACCCCCGGCAAAGGAGACTAACGTGCTGCTCAAGGACAAGGTCGTGATCGTCACAGGCGGTTCGCGCGGCATCGGACGCGCAATTGCGGTGGCCTGCGCCCGCGAAGGCGCGGACGTGGCGATCAACTACTGGGGTGACAACGACGCATCGTATGGCCGCCGCTCGGCGGTCGCGGAAGTGGTCGGCGAAATCGAAGCGTTGGGGCGGCGCGTGATCGCGGTGGAAGGCAACGTCGCGGCGCGCGACACGGGCCAGCAACTGGTGCTCCGCACGGTCGAGGCGTTCGGCAAGCTCGACGTGCTCGCGAGCAATGCCGGCATCTGCCCGTTTCACGCGTTTCTCGACATGCCGCCGGACGTGCTCGAATCGACGGTCGCGGTCAATCTGAACGGCGCGTTCTACGTGACCCAGGCCGCCGCGCAGCAGATGAAAAAGCAGGGCACCGGCGGCGCGATCGTCGCGACGAGTTCGATCAGCGCGCTGGTGGGCGGCGGCATGCAGACGCATTACACGCCGACCAAGGCCGGCGTGCATTCGCTGATGCAATCGTGCGCGATTGCGTTGGGACCGTTCGGCATCCGCTGCAACTCGGTGATGCCCGGCACCATCGCCACCGACCTCAATGCCGAAGATCTCGCCGACGAAGCGAAGAAGGCCTACTTCGAAAAGCGCATTCCGCTGGGTCGCCTGGGCCATCCCGACGACGTCGCCGATTGCGTCGTGTTTCTCGCGTCGGACCGCGCGCGCTATGTGACGGGGGCCGCGTTGCTCGTCGATGGCGGCCTGTTCGTCAACCTGCAATAAGCCGGGCGCAATGCTAGCGTCAATTGACCGTGGCGGGCGTGGTCGGCGTACTGGACGCGTCGGCCGTAGCGTCGCGCGCGAGGTTGCGCGAGAAGCCGCGCAGCAGCTCGATGAAGCGCAGCGCCGGCTCGGCGAGCGGCTCTTCCTTGCGCGTCAGAATGCCGAAGCCCGCGAGGCTCTTGCCGATTTCGAGCGGCAGCGCGACGAGCAGGCCGCCGCGCACATGATCGCGCACGACCGACTCCGGCAGCATCGCGACCGCATCGTAATTCTCGAGCAGTTGCAGCGTGGCGAAGATCGACGCGCATTCGGTCAGATTGACGGGTGTGGCGAGACCCGCGCGCGCAAGTTCTTCCTCGAACAGCACGCGCGCCGGACTGGTGATCGGCTGCGCAACCCACGGCCACGCGACCAGTTCGCGCAACGTGATACGCGTGCGCCGCGCGAGCGGATGCACGGCGCGCACCACGAGCAGCAGCGTTTCGCGCGCGAGCGGCTCGAAGCTGAAGTCGTTGTGCTGCAAAGGATTGGTCAGGCGCCCCAGGGCGAGATCGACTTCGCGGCGATGCAGCAATTGCACGACCTGGTCGCTCGTTTCACCGAGGATGCGCACGTTGAGCAGCGGGCTTTCGGTCTTCAGCGCGGCGACCGACATCGCCAGCAGATCGGGCGCGGCGCCCATGATCGCGCCGACCGTCAATTGTCCGTGACCGCCGCGGCGTTTGACCTCGAGGTCTTCGGCGAAGCGCGTCAGCTCGGCGAGCGCGCGGCGCGCGTAAGCGAGCGTGACGACGCCGAGTGGGGTCGGCGTCATGCCGCGCGCGTTGCGCTCGAACAGCAGGAAGCCGAACGCTTCCTCGATGTCGCCGAGCATGCGGCTCGCGCTCGGTTGCGCGACGTTGACGGCCTCGGCGGCCTGATGCAGGTTGCGGGTGTCGTCGAGCGCGACGAGCAGGGCGAGATGCTTGAACTTGAGACGGTTGACGAGTGCGACGGCGGCTGAATGTTGGCTCATGGTGCCGGTGTGGGTGCCCGTGCGATTCGGTTTGTGGATCGCCCAATCCCAACTACGGATTGAGAGGCTATCGATGCAGGAATTATAGTCGTTCGAAGAGCGCGACAGGAGACAGGCGCAATGGAGACAATCGCTTTCCGGATGGTGCTCAACCCCGGCATGCGCGAAGAATACGAAAGGCGTCATGCGCAGATCTGGCCCGAGCTCGTTGACGCGTTGCACAATGCCGGCGTGCGCGACTACCGGATTTTCTTCGACCCCGGCACGGATCATCTTTTCGCGGTGCTCTCGCGCACGACCGATCACACGATGGACCAGTTGCCGCAACTCGACGTGATGCGCAAATGGTGGGACTACATGGCCGATATCATGCAGACCGCGCCGGACCATACACCGCTGTCGCAAACGCTCGACCCGGTCTTTCATCTCAGTCATTGAGTCGCGCTGAACACAGCTGAACCCCGCAACGACGCACGAACCTCGAAACGCTTTAACCCGACGAAGGTGCCGCATGCAGGTTGTCGATTCGCATATCCATCTGTGGGATCTGAAGACGCATCGCTATCCGTGGCTGGAGAACCCGGGCGTGTCGTTCGTCGGCGATGCGCGCGACCTGAAGCACGACTACCTGCTCGACGATCTGCTCGGCGAAGCGGGCGACATCGACGTGCTGAAGCTCGTGCACGTCGAGGCGAATCACGATCCGGCCGATCCGGTCGAAGAAACGCGCTGGCTGCAGTCGATCGCGGATCGCGACGCGCCTCGCGGCATGCCGAATGCGATCGTCGCGGCGGTCGATCTGTCCGCGAGCAACGCGCCCGCCTTGCTCGAAGCGCACGCTTCGTTCGCGAATACGCGCGGCATCCGGCAGATTCTGAACGTGCACGACAACAAGCTGTTCGATTACGTCGGCCGTCATTACATGCGCGAGCCGCAGTGGCGTGAGCATTTCGCTTTGCTGCGCCGCTATGGCCTGTCGTTCGATCTACAGCTGTATCCGTCGCAAATGGAAGAGGCGGCCGCGCTGGCGCGTGCGCATGCGGACACGCTGCTGGTCGTCAATCATGCGGGCATGTTCGTCGATCGCAATAGCGTGGCCGGCTATCGCGCGTGGCGCGACGGCATGCGCCTGCTCGCGGCCTGTCCGAACGTGGCAGTCAAGATCAGCGGCTTGGCGATGTTCGATCACCATTGGAGCGTCGAAAGCCTGCGGCCGTATGTGCTCGAAACGATCGATACGTTCGGCGTCGAACGCGCGATGTTCGCCTCGAACTTTCCCGTCGACCGGCTGTTCGGTTCGTATACGGATTTGTGGCGTGCGTATGCGGCGATTGTCGGCGATGCGAGCGAGGCAGAGAAAGACGCGCTGTTCCGGCGCAACGCGGAACGGTACTACCGTATTTGAAGCGCCGCGCGCCGCGCGCCACGCACCACGCACCGCGCCGCAAACAGCCGCAAAACAAAGGAGACAACGCAGTGCAGCCATCCCCATCCGCGGTGCCGCGACTCGAATTGCGGCACGCGAGCAAATCCTTCGGCCGGGTGCGCGCGCTGTCCGACGGCGACCTCGTGCTGTGGCCCGGCGAGGTGCATGCGCTGCTCGGCGAGAACGGCGCGGGCAAATCGACGCTCGTCAAGATTCTCGCCGGCGTGCATCAGCCCGATGCCGGCGAACTGCTGGTGAACGGCGAGCCGCGCCGCTTCGCGACACCCGCCGAAGCGCGCGACGCCGGACTCGCGGTCATCTATCAGGAACCGACGCTGTTCTTCGATCTGTCGATCGCGGAGAACATCTTCATGGGGCGGCAGCCGGTCGATCGCTTCGGCCGCATCCAGTACGACGCGATGCATCGCGAGGTGGACGGGCTGCTTGCGTCGCTCGGCGTCGAGCTGCGCGCGGATCAACTGGTGCGCGGTCTGTCGATCGCGGATCAGCAGGTGATCGAAATCGCCAAGGCGTTGTCGCTGAACGCGAGCGTGCTGATCATGGATGAACCGACCGCCGCGTTGTCGCTGCCCGAAGTCGAGCGGCTGTTCGCGATCGTGCGCAAGCTGCGCGAGCGCGACGTCGCGATCCTGTTCATCACCCACCGGCTCGACGAAGTATTCGCGCTGACGCAGCGCGTGACGATCATGCGCGACGGCGCGAAAGTGTTCGACGCGCTGACCGCCGATCTGACCACCGACGCGATCGTCGCGAAGATGGTCGGTCGTGATCTGGAGACCTTCTACCCGAAGGCCGATTGCGCGCCTGGCGACGTGCGTCTGTCGGTGCGCGGCCTGACCCGTGTCGGCGTGTTCAAGGACGTCTCGTTCGAGGTGCGCGCGGGCGAGATCGTCGCGCTCGCGGGTCTGGTCGGCGCGGGACGCAGCGAGGTCGCGCGCGCGATCTTCGGGATCGATCCGCTCGACGCGGGCGAGGTGTGGCTCGCCGGCCAGCGGCTCGCCACCGGCAAGCCCGCGGCCGCGGTGCGCGCGGGGCTCGCGCTCGTGCCGGAAGACCGTCGCCAGCAAGGGCTCGCGCTCGAATTGAGCATCGCGCGCAATGCCTCGATGACGGTGCTCGGCCGGCTCGTGCGGCACGGTCTCATTTCGACGCGCAGCGAAACACAGCTCGCGACGAAGTGGGGCACGCGCCTGCGTCTGAAGGCGGGCGATCCGAACGCGCCGGTCGGCACACTGTCCGGTGGCAACCAGCAGAAGGTCGTGCTCGGCAAGTGGCTCGCGACCGGCCCGAAAGTGCTGATCATCGATGAACCGACGCGCGGCATCGACGTCGGCGCAAAAGCCGAGGTGTATGGCGCGCTGGCCGAACTCGTGCGCGACGGCATGGCGGTGCTGATGATTTCGAGCGAGCTGCCCGAGGTACTGGGCATGGCGGATCGCGTGCTGGTCATGCACGAAGGCCGCATCAGCGCGGAGATCGCGCGCGCCGACGCCAACGAGGAGCGCATCATGGGCGCCGCGCTCGGTCAGGGGCTCTCACCATTGGGACGTGCAGCATGATGCGCCATTCGACCCATCCCGCGCCGGTCCAGCAGTCGCTGCCGAAGCGGTCCGCCGCTTCGTCGGGCGGTCTCGTCGCGAGCATCGCGAAGAGCCGCGAAACCACTTTGTTCGTCGTACTGATCCTGCTGATCGTGGGGACCGGGATCGCGAGGCCGCAGTTCCTGAATCTGCAGAATCTGCGCGACGTGCTGCTGAACGTCTCGATCATCGGTCTGCTGACGGCCGGCATGACCGTCGTGATCCTGATGCGGCATATCGATCTGTCGGTCGGCTCGACGGTGGGCGTCAGCGCGTACGCGGTCGGCAGCCTGTACGTGGCGTTGCCGCATATGCCGGTGCTCGTCGCGCTGGCCGCGGGGCTCGCGATCGGGCTCGTCGCGGGCGGCATCAACGCGCTGCTCGTCGCGGTGGGGCGCGTGCCTTCGCTCGTGGCAACGCTCTCGACGCTGTACATCTTTCGCGGCGCCGATTACGCGTGGGTGCACGGCGGCCAGATCAACGCGACCAGTCTGCCCGACGCCTATTCGCGGCTCGCGACCGGCACGCTGCTCGGCATCCCGACGCTCGCGCTGATCGCGGTCGTCGTGCTGGCCGGTCTGTCCGTGTATCTGAAGCAGTTTCGGGGCGGTCGCGAGCACTACGCGATCGGCTCGAATCCTGAGGCCGCGCGGCTCGCGGGTGTGAACGTCGAGCGCCGTGTGATGTCGGGCTTTCTGCTGTCCGGCGCGATCGCGGGCTTCGCGGGCGCGTTGTGGCTCGCGCGCTTTGGCACCGTCGATGCGAGCACCGCGAAGGGCATCGAATTGCAGGTCGTCGCGGCCGCGGTGGTCGGCAGCGTCGCGATTACCGGCGGCGTCGGCACGATCCTCGGCGCCACGCTCGGTGCGCTCGTGCTCGGCGTGATCAGCATCGCGCTCGTCGTGCTGCACGTGTCGCCGTTCTGGGAGCAGGCGATCCAGGGCGCGCTGATCGTCGCCGCGATCGCCGCCGATACGTTGCTGGCCCGCTCCGTCGCCAAACGCATGATGAGGAAACGCGATCATGGCTAAACCCGATTCCGCGCTGCTCACGCGCAAACGCGAAACGCCGCTGCAATGGGAAGTGTTGCTGGTGGTCGTGCTGATCGTGTCGCTGGGGTTGGGGCGCTGGTTGTCGCCGGTGTTTCTGAGCGGCGCGAACCTGAGCAACGTATTCGCCGATCTGACGGAAATCGCGTTGATGGCACTGCCGATGACGCTGATCATCGTCGCCGCCGAAATCGATCTGTCGGTCGCGTCGGTGCTGGGCGCATCGAGCGCGCTGATGGGCGTGCTGTGGCACATGGGGCTGCCGATGCCGGTCGTGATCGTGCTGGTGCTGATCGCGGGCGCGCTGGCGGGACTGCTGAACGGCCTCGTGATCGTCAAGCTGAACCTGCCGTCGCTCGCGGTCACGATCGGTACGCTCGCGCTGTTTCGCGGCCTCGCGTATGTGCTGCTCGGCGATCAGGCGGTCGCGGATTTTCCGGCCGCGTACACGGCGTTCGGCATGGACACGTTGGGGCCCACGTTCATTCCGTTGCCGTTCGTGATCGTGATCGTCGCGGCCGTGCTGTTCACCGTGCTGCTGCAAGCCACCGCGTTCGGCCGCAGCCTCTATGCGATCGGCGCGAACCCGACCGCCGCCGCGTTCTCCGGCATCGAGGTCGCGAAGATCCGCTTGCGTCTGTTCGTGATGTCGGGGCTCGTCAGCGCGCTCGCCGGCATCGTCTATACGCTGCGCTTCACGAGTGCGCGCGGCGATAACGGCGAGGGCTTCGAGTTGTCTGTGATCGCGGCGGTGCTGTTCGGCGGCGTCAGCATTTTCGGCGGACGCGGCTCGATGGTCGGTGTGTTGTTGTCGCTGCTGATCATCGGCGTGCTGAAGAACGCGTTGACGCTCGATGACGTATCGAGCGAAACGCTGACCATCGTGACCGGCGTGCTGCTGCTCGCGTCGGTGCTGATTCCCAACCTCGTCGCGCGCTGGCGGGCGGCGCGCGACCGGCGTTTCATCGCGAAGTCCGCCGCCGCGTCTGCTTCATCGGCAAGCTAATCCGGTTCCCCACTCTGTCCAACAACAACGCAGGAGACACTTTATGTTCAAACCTCTACGTCACACCGGCACGGCCGCGCTATGCGCCGCGTTGCTCGCGATCAGTTGCGGCGGCGCGTTCGCCGCGGACCTGAAAAGCGGGCTGAAGATCGCGTTCGTGCCGAAGCAGATCAACAACCCGTACGAAGTGATCGCCGACGATGGCGGCCTCGCCGCGATCAAGGAGTTCGGCGGGGTGGGCAAGGCGGTGGGGCCGTCGGATGCGGGCGCGTCGTCGCAGGTGTCGTACATCAACACGCTGATCACGCAGCATCAGGATGCGATCGTGATTGCCGCGAACGACGCGAACGCGGTCGTGCCGTATCTGAAGAAGGCGATGGGCCAGGGCATCAAGGTCGTCACGTTCGACTCCGATACCGCGCCCGAAGGCCGGCAGCTGTTCGTCAATCAGGCGAACGCGGAGGGGATCGGCCGCGGCCAGGTGCAACTGGTCGCGAAGCTGATGGGCGGCGAGGGCGAATTCGCGATCCTGTCGGCGACGCCGAACGCGACGAACCAGAACACGTGGATCAAGTGGATGCAGGAAGAGCTGAAGAAGCCCGAGTATTCGAAGATCAAGCTGGTCAAGATCGCCTACGGCAACGACGACGATCAGAAGTCCTTCGTCGAAACGCAGGGTTTGCTGCAGGCGTATCCGAACCTGAAGGCCATCGTCGCGCCGACGACGGTCGGCATCGCGGCGGCGGCGCGCTATATCTCGTCGTCGTCGAGCAAGGGCAAGGTGGCGGTGACGGGGCTCGGCACGCCGAACCAGATGCGCGCGTTCGTGAAGAACGGCACGGTGACCGCGTTCCAGTTGTGGGATCCGAACGAACTCGGCTATCTGGCCGCGTACGCGGCGGCGTCGCTCGCGTCGGGCAAGATCACGGGTAAGGAAGGCGAAACCTTCGACGCCGGCAAGCTCGGCAAGCGCACCATCGGCGCGCAAGGCGAAATCATCCTCGGACCGCCGACCACGTTCGATGCCAGCAATATCGACAAGTACAACTTCTGAGCATCGCCTTTAGCTTTTGCGTGCGATCCGCCTTAGCGGCGGATCGCAAAACGCCGCGCGTACCCGGTGGAGGGTGAGCCGCTTCCCCACAGCTCGCCATCGATCAATTCCCGCGTCACGTCCTCGCCGGGCACCGCCACGTTCACGCGCGCGGCGGCCTCGCGATACAGCCGCGTCTGATTGATGCTCGCGGCGATCGCCTCGTAATCGTTGCGCGCATCGATGATCCCCCAGCGCTCGAACTGCGTCAGGAACCAGGCGCCTTCGGCGGGATGCGGATAGTTGACCGCCCCGTCGTCGAAGAAACGCATCGGCAGGCGGCGCGGGTTCGCCGTGTCGACGTGATTGCCAAGCCGCGCTGCAATCAACGTCTCGTCGATACCGATGTAATCGGGTCGCGCGAGCCAGCCCGCGATTTCGTCGCGATGCCCGGCGCCGTCGAGCCAGCGGCATGCTTCGAGCACGGTCTGCACGAGCGCGCGCGTCGTGCGCGGATGCGTATCGACGAAGTCGCGCCGGCAGGCGAGCACTTTCTCGGGATGCTCGGGCCAGACCTCGCTCGTATAGGCGATCGTTCTGCCGACGCCGTGCGCCTCGGCCATCGCATTCCATGGTTCGCCGACGCAGAGACCATCGAGCCGGTCTTCGGCGAGCGCGGCGACCATCTGCGGTGGCGGAATCGCGACGCTGTCGACATCGCGCAACGGATCGACGCCTTGCGCCGCGAGCCAGTAATACAGCCACATGGCGTGCGTGCCGGTCGGGAAGGTGTGCGCGAACACGGGCTTGCGGCCGAGCGCCGCGAGCGCGTCACGTAATGTCCGGTGCTTCACGAGCAGATCGGCGAGCCGATTCGACAGCGTGATCGCCTGGCCGTTGCGGTTCAGCACCATCAGCACGGCCATGTCGGTGCGTGGACTGCCGAGGCCGAGCTGCACGCCATAGACGAGCCCGTAAAGCGCGTGCGCGGCGTCGAGATCGCCCGACAGCAGCTTGTCGCGCACGGCGGCCCACGACGGCTGGCGGCACAACTCGAGCGTGAGCCCGTGCGCGTGGCCGAACTCGAGCAGCTTCGCGGCGATCAGCGGTGCCGCGTCGGACAACGCGACGAAGCCGAGGCGCAGATGGGTCTTTTCGAGCGGCTCCGCAATGGCCGCTGCGGTGACGGAAGTGGCTGGATTCATGAGCGCATCATTTGAGCAAGCCGGCCGACGCGACGACCTCGCGCGCGACCTCGGCGAGTTTGACACCCTGGTTCATCGCGCGTTTGCGCAGACTCGCGTAGGCGGCCGGTTCGGTGAGTTTCTGCTGGTCCATCAGCAGGCGTTTCGCACGATCGATCAGCTTGCGCTCGGCCAGTTCGTTCTCGGCCTGCGCGAGCCGTTCGCGCAATTGCGACTCCTGCGCGAATCGCGCGAGCGCGACTTCGAGGATCGGCGCGAGCCGTTCGCTCGCGAGGCCTTCGACCAGATACGCGGTGACGCCCGCGTTGACCGCCTCGCGGATCAATTGCTGGTTCGCGTCGTGGCTGAACATCAGCACGGGGCGCGGCGCGCTCGCGTGCATCACGGCGAGCTGTTCGAGCGTATCGCGCGACGGCGACTCCGTATCGATGATGATGACGTCGGGCCGCTCGTCCTGCACCGCGCGATGCAGCGCCTGCGGCGTCGCGGTGCCGGCGAGCATCTCGCAGCCGAGACGTGCGAGCGCGTCGCGCAGATCGCCGATGGGTTTGTCGGTGTCGGTGACAAGGAGAACACGCAGCATGGAGTCGGGGGAAGGGACAGCTGACTCTCTATAAAGCAATGGGCGTGCCAGTCTTCGTCCGGCGTGCGCTGGCGAGGTGTGTGAGGATGTGTGCGGGGGACTGGCGGGAGTCGCCGGGAATTTCGCCGCTGATGGCTGCAAGGCGTTGAGGGAAGCGGCGGCGCGGCCACGTCGGTGGCGTTGCACCGGCGCGGGGCATGGACGGCCGCCGACGTCCGATGCACCGAAGCGGCGCATCAAGTACAAAACGGCAGTGGCCGAAGTCTCAAAGCCAGCGCGAATAACTGCGCGGCGAAAACAGCAGCGTCACCGCCATCATCGCGGCGATGCAGCCGGCGAGCATGATCCAGGCGGCCACGAAGCCGCCGCTCCACCCGCGCACGATGCCCGCCACGAGCGGCGCCACGGCCGCGACGATAAAGCCGACGCCCTGCGTGAACGCGACCAGTTGGCCGGCCACGCGATGATCGGCCGAGTGATCCATCGCGGTCACGAGCGTCAGCGAAAACACGCCGCCGAGCCCCGCACCCGCCACACCCACCCACAGCAGCGGCGCGGCGTCAGGCAGTGCGATCAGGCCGAGCATGCCGGCCAATTGCGCGGACAGGCCAAGCATCAGCCACGGGCGGCGATCGCGGAACGATGCCGCGGCAAGCGGCAACAGCAACGCCGACGCGGCCTGGAAGACCGTCATCGCCGCGAGCAGCGAACCGCTCGCCGCGACGCTCGCGCCGCGCTGCTGATAGAACGCCGGCAGCCACGCGACCAGACTCGTGTAGCCGCCGTTGACGATGCCGAAGTACAGGCCGAGCGTCCATGCGCGCCGCGTGGTCCACGGCGAGAACGCCGGCGCGGAGGCGTCAGGCGTGCTAGCCGCGGCGTGGGCCACGGCATGCCGACGTGTCAGCAGCCACCAGCATGCGAGCGCGACGCAGGCGGGCAGCGCCCACACCGCAAGCCCCGCGTGCCAGGACTGCATCGCACGGCCGACCCACGGACTCAGACTCGCGCCGAGGCCGCCGCCGCCCATGATCGATGCGGAGAACACGCCCATCGCGAGCGGCACGCGCGCCGGGAAGCGCTGCTTGATGACGGCGGGCAGCAGCGCCTGGATCGCGGCGACGCCGGCGCCCGCGAGCAGCGCCGTGGCGAGCAGCGTGAAACCGCTCGACGCCACCCAGCGCGCCGCGCACGCCAGCGCGATCGCGATGAGCCCAAGCGCGACCCCGCGCGTTTCGCCGACGCTGCGGGTCAACGCCGCCGCGCCGAATGCGCCGACGCCCATCGCAACGACCGGCAGACTGGTCAGTAGCGACGCGCCGTAGAAGCTGAGGCCGGTCGCGTCGCGAATCGTTGTCATCAACGGGCTGATCGAGGTCAGCAGCGGGCGCAGATTGATGCCGATCAGGACGATCGCGCCGAGCCACGTGAGCTCGTGCCACGTCAGCGCCGAGCGAGCGCGCTTCGCGGAGGGGCGGGGAGAGGTGGCGGTGGTGGGCAGATTCATCGTGGGCCTGAGAGTTGGACCGCGGAAAAACGTTGCAGTCTCCGTTTTGGTCAACCATATTAACCTAAAATGGTTAACCATTTTGGCGAATGTCCGGTATAAGCGGCGGCATGGCCCTGCAGATTGGCGTTGTGCGAGGGGCATCGCTAGAATGCTGCGGCGCCGTTCCTTTGTTGTTTTCCACCGTCTACGAGCACTGAAATCATGGCTACGCGTTCCCCGCGTTCTTCCCACGCCGTTTCGGCTCCATCCGCTTCCGCCGCCAGCGACGACGCCTCGTCGAGCGTCGAAGAGCGCGTCTATGCGTCGATCACCGCAGCCCTGCTGCAAGGGCGTTTGCGGCCGGGCGCGCAACTGGTCGAGCGCGATCTCGCGGCCGCGTTCGGCTGCACGCGCGGCGCGCTGCGCAAGGTGCTCGCGCGGCTAGGCTTCGAGGGCAAGCTCGTGCTCGAGGCGAATCGCGGCGCGTTCGTGCCGTCGCCGTCGGAGGAGGACATTCGCCAGGTGTATCGCGCGCGGCAGATCGTCGAGGCGGGCATCGTCGCGACGCTGTGCGGGGCGCTGGGCGCGGCGCACAAGCGGCGTTTGCGCGCGCATGTGCGCAGCGAGGAAAAGGCGCTGCGAGCCGGCGCCATCGATGAATCCGTGCGCCTCGCCGGTCAGTTTCACGTGCTGCTGACGGAACTGGCGGGTGGCACCGAGTTGCTGGGGCTGGTCGGGCAACTGGTCGCGAAGACCGAGCTGTACAAGGCGCTGTTCGATCCGTCGAAGGGTTCGAGCTGTTCAGCCGATGAGCACGCGCGGATCATCGATGCACTCGATGCCGGCGATCTGCAGGCCGCATTGACGTCGATGCGCGAGCATCTGTCGGAGTTGGAGGAGCGGGTGGTGGAGCAGGTGCGCAGAAGCGCGGGTGGGGAGGATTTGGGAGCGGTGTTTGGGGTCTAGCGAGATGCGCTGCGACGCTCGCGGCCTTCATTGCGAAGGTGGCGCGGAGTCGGAAGATCAAGCGCGAGTCGGCAGGGCCCGCGCTTTCACATGTCGTTCGGGCGCACTGCCCGCGTGACCTGCAAGACTTCACAGGTACGCGGTGCGGGGCCGAGACCGCTACTTACCGGCGTCGCTGCGGCGCCGAGCGTGGCGCGCCGCCGCCCGAGCGCTCGTCCTTGTGACGGAAATTGATCCGCCCCTTGGTCAGGTCGTAGACCGACAGTTCGAGCGTCACGCGATCGCCCGCGAGAATACGGATATGGTTCTTGCGCATGCGTCCGGACGCATAGGCGCCGACCACGACGCCGTTGTCGAGCGTCACGCGGTAGCGGCTATCCGGAAGTACTTCGTCGACGATACCGTCAAGTTCAAGCAGTTCTTCTTTCGCCATGCATAACTCCTGGTCGATGGGATAAAGGGGCAGTCGGCCGCGCGCATTGCAAGCAGCGCGACTGTGAATTCGTTGAAAAAGCAGCGGCGCCCGCAAGCACGCTGCTCGACATCAGTGACGCGGCGATGACGCCGCTCAAAGATCGGCGACCGATTGACCGCTCACCTGGCCGTCGATCAACCGTTCCGCATGCGCCATGCACGCGATGCGCGCCTTACCCATGCCGTCGAACGGAAACAGATACTGCAGGCGGAACACCCGGCCGTCGGCCGCCGCATTGGCGCCGACGCGGCAGATCCGCACCGACGCGTCGTAACCGGCGCCGGGATTGCGCGTCGTTTCTGCGCCCGCGGGACGGCGCGGATAAACGAGCGGGTGAATTTCGTAACCTTTGTAGGTCTTGATTGCTGGAGTCATCATAAAAAGTGTCCTGTATGGCGTGGTCCGCGAACCGCTCGGGTGGCGCTGCTTTCGGCAGCAGCGTCACGACGCGTCACGACGCGGACCGGCGGCGCAGCACCAAGCGGCGCGCCGCGATAAATGTGGTTGGCACAGGTCTGCCAGACCTGGCGGGCTCAATGACAATGGCTCGAGCGGTCGCGCGAAAGCGCGGATTCGACCGAAAAAACGCTGACGCGACGCGATTCGCACGCTGGACGCATGATGCTGAACCGCTCGGTGTACTTCTCGCGACGGCGAATGCAGGCGGCGCATTGCCGGAATGACGGGACCGCTGGTGAGCGGCGGTCGAACAGTCGGGGGTAGTGCGGAGATGCCGGTTTGAGACTGCCTGGTGCTGCCAGTGCTATATGGGTGCGAGGTGCAACTATTGCAATATGATGCCTGAAATAGGGAGGATTGGATAGCGAAAACTTCGGCGTATGGCCGAAACGCCCGCCCGGCGGGGCTTTGCGAGCGATCGGCGAAGCCGTGTCAGATGCGTAGGAGAGAGGGGCGAGTCGCGAGCGCGAGGCTCGCTAGCCGAACGCGTCAGCGCGCCGTCTCGGCGACCCGCTTGTGCAATTCGCGCGTGGCCGCGAGCGGCAGGCGTGCGTCGTCCCAGCCGGCCAGCCATTCGACTTCCTTTGCCGTGAAGACCTGACCGTAGTTGCGCAGCGCGTACTGCAACGAATCGATGATGTGGTTGCGAATGATCTCCGGCGTGTGCTTGTCGTCGAGCACGGCGCGAAGCGCTTCGAGTGTGGCCATCGGTGGACTCCGTTCGGTTGTCGGTCGATCAGGGTTTATCGCACGAAAAAAATGCGCTCGCGATGCCGACAAAATTGTTGCGCGGGATTGATGCTCGACGCCCCGTGGCGGGCCGCTACAATGGCGAGTTTCCGAATGCGGACGGCGCGCTGCCTTCCGTCGAACCTCGCGTTTCTCCCATGCGCAATTCGAACGTGTCACCTGTCAAAGACCTGCTGCTCAAGCGCTACGCGCCGATCGCCGACGGCATCGCCGCGCTGCTTTATCCGTGCGCCGAAGTGGTGATTCACGATCTGCGCGATCAGACCATCGCGTATCTGGTCAACAATCTGTCGCGGCTGGAAGTGGGCGCCCCGTCGGTGCTCGACGACGCGCACTTTGCGGCGCGCGGCCAGACCATCGGTCCCTACGAGAAGCTGAACTGGGACGGCCGCCGCATGCGCTGCGTGAGCAACATCCTGTTCGACGACGACGGCAAGCCCGCCGGCATCCTGTGCGTGAACTTCAACATCGCGGTGTTCGAGGACGTGCGCTCGACGCTCGACCTGTTCATCAAGGGCGGCACGATGACCGACGCGCCCACCGACGATCTGTTCCGCGACGACTGGCAGGACCGTATCAACACGTATCTGCACAACTGGCTGCGCGACCGGCAGATCGGCATCAATGCGCTCACGCGCGAGCACAAGCGTGAAATCGTCGAGGCGCTGCACGCGCAGGGCGCGTTTCGCGGGCGCAGCTCGGCGAACTATGTGGCCGCGGTGCTGACGATGGGCCGCGCAACCGTCTACAAGATCCTCAAGCAGATGAAAGAGGGCGGCGCAGCTTGAGCGCGCCGCGCTTGCAATTGCCTCGATCACGCCCAACATAAGGACATACACGATGCGTTACCGGCACTACAAAGGCGGCATTTACGAACTGGTGTGCGAGGCCACGCTCGAATCGGATCCGACGGTCACGATGATCGTCTACAAGGCGGCCAATGGTACGATCTGGACCCGGCCGGCGACGGTATTTTTCGAGCTGGTCGAGCAGGACGGCGTCAAGGTGCCGCGCTTTGCGCCGCTTGATCCGTCCGCTTGATACGTTCAACAACGAGGCAGATGCGTCCCACGCGAACTAACGCACGCTGCCGCAATGACAGGAACAGGAAAACCGAATGCGTCTCTTGCTTGCCATCCTTCTGCCGTGGTTGCAGTTCTTCACGATCGGCCGTCCGTTTGCGGGCATCATCTGTCTGATTCTGCAGATCACGGTGATCGGCTGGGTGCCGGCCGCGATCTGGTCGGTGTATGCGCTGAGCCAGTACAACACGGATAAGAAAATCGCTCGCGCAATGGGCAACGGTCGGTAAGACGCGGCGTTTGTCGCCGTCGGCGAGCGGGGCGCCTCGCCCTTCACGCTCGCACCTTCACTCAGCGCGCCGGTAGCACGACCGCATCCGGCACTTCGATCACCAGGTCGGTTTCCGCGATCGCCACGCACGGCAGGATGTAGCCCTCCGCCTTTTCCTCACGGCTCACCCCGGGCCATTCGATCGAATAGCGCACGCGCCCGGCCTTCAGCCGGCACAAGCAGGTTCGCTACGAGCCGATAAATACCCTCTCAGCCTTGCCAGGCAAAGCGGATAGCGCCTCGCGGGCGATCGTGCGGAATACTGCGGCGGGGCTGGTGGTTGCGTTCCCGGGATCTGACAACGATGCCTGCTGGGCGACCGACTTCGACGTGTTGACGGTCAGCGTGCCTGGTGTCGGCGAAATCCATCGCGGCTTCTGGAGTGCTTGGCAAGCCATCGCGGCCGATGTCGTGAAGGCGATAGGCGATCAGCCGGTGACGCTAGTTGGTCACTCGCTCGGCGGTGCGTTGGCTGTGTGCGCCGCTGTTGCGTTGACACTCGCCGGAAAGCCGCCGGCGGCCGTGTACGGGTTTGAGGCTCCGCGCGTCAGCCCTGATCTCGGCGTGCGCACGCTGCTCGCCAAGGTGTCGGTGCATATCTACAAGTGCGGGTCCGATCCGGTTCCCGACGTACCGCTTGGCTGGCACCAGTCGGCATTGCTCACGCACATCGGGGCGCCGGCAACTCTCATGCCCCGGCTGGCAGATCACATGCTCGACAAGGTCATCGCCGCATTTGGCTCCGGCGTTCCCGCCTGATCCTATACAGACCACCGATTGTAAACCGCCATAACAGGCGATCCGCTGTAAACCGCCCGGTGCATTGCTGCACGCTTCGGGCGCATTCCTCTCTAGCCTGCCATCCGGCAGCGCGTCATCCATTCCCTCACCTCGTCGTCAGCAACACCGTCCCAAGCGTCGGGTGCGTGATCGCTATATCCTCGCCCCGCGTGCTCACGCTAAACTCCTTCGCCGGGTTCGGGTATGCCGCGAAGATCGGCTCGTCCGGGTGCTCCTCAATGAAGTCCAGCAGGTTCTGCGCCATCAGACGGCGCAAGTCGTCTCGAATGATCATCCTTCCTCCTCGCGCTCTCGCACGTCAATCAGTCCGCGACCTGTGGCCCAAAGTGCGGGACCGCCAACAGTTCCCTCACGGTGAATTCACCATCTAGAGTGATCGTCGGATCGCTGCTTGTGCTCCACATAGGGCAGTTGCGCTCAGTATCCCAGTTAATCCATCCAGTGCCCGTGCGCGCGTCGGCGCGTGCTTCATCGTCGGTCATCGTTTAGCTTTCCTCCCGCGCCCTTGAGCGCACATCAATTAGCCCGCCTCGTACGGCGGCGCATCCATCAGCCAGCCTTTAACTTCTGCGCGCTCACTGAATTTCGGCGCGGTGGACCATTCCGTGAATTGGGCGTCGAACTCGGACCAAACGAAGTCGTTCAGGTCGAACTCTTCCACCACAAGGCCACTGCCGTCCTCGCACAGGAACGCATAGACCACCGCGTTGCCGTTCCAGTACGCCAGCCCGTTGACGACGACCGGATCACTCAGCGTGATGGTTCGCGCGTTGTTCGTCTGCCAGACGAAGTCCTGAATCGCCGGATCGGTTGACGTCCTGATACCCACACGTTCCGCCTGCGAAAAGAGCGCCATGAACTCGACGGTGCTCAGCGTGGTGACGACGAAAGGCGCAACGAAGGTTTGCGTCGATCGCTGCCAGACGAGACCAGCCGGATCTCCCGATAGCTGAATGGAGGTCATGTCTGCTGCTTGCAGCGCGGCCGGATCGATGACCGTTCCCGTTGATACCGGGTCGCTATTTGCGGGCGTTGCGCCAGCGGCGAAGATGGCGTACCAGTTCATGGAGCTCCCTGAAAATCAGTTGCCGTTGGTCAACGTCCACGACGAAATGCTCACCGTCTGGCCCGTCGCGATGTTGGTCGTGCCCGTGAGGTTCAGGTCGCAGCCGCTAGTGCCGACGCTGCCATCGACCAGCGCGGTGCCGCCGGAGGTCGTGAGGCGATACCAGGTAGCCGCGGTGCCAGCGCCCGCACCGCCCGTGCCGGTGCCGTTAGCGATGGCGCCGACCGTGAGCACGCCAGCGGACGCGGTGCCAAAAGTCGCCGCGCACGTATGGGTCGAGAGTGCGACCTGAGACGTGACCGCAGTATCAGGCGAGGCAGGTTGCGTGCCGCTGTATAGCGTGAGGATGGCGGACGAGCCTGCGGCGGTCGAGATTGCCGTCTGCTGCGATGTCTTCAATGCCGAGCTGTATTTGAGATTCGAGGCCATTGATTTCCTTGGGGCGCAAAAAAGCCGCCTCGCGGGCGGCTATTCGTGTGGCAGATATTTGACGTTTATTCGTGCGGCAGATATTCAGGCGACACCGGCGACGACCGGCATCACACCGGTTTCCATCGCCTGACAAAGACGCTGCGCGCGCGCTCCGACTTGTGAGTACCAGGAACTGGCCTTCATCCCGGCCGCAGCGACGGCATACGAACCGCGTTGCATGGCTGCAAGGGTGTTCTTGAATCCGAGCAGACCTGTACCGAGCGACGCGTTGCCGATGCCCATGTTGAAACACATGTTGGCGATGACGCGCTGACGCACTTCATCCATCTGGCGCCACCACGGAAGGTATTGGTCGAGCTTCGCGAGCGTCGTCGAGATGTCCCGCTCGAGCACCTGATTGACCTGCGCATCGGTCAGCGGGAATGTCCAAGCAGAGGGCAGCGGCGAAACATCGATGTTGTGACCAACACCGGCGGTTCGCTTGGGCGGCTTTGCCGAGTCCAGATACGGTATATAGCGCACGCCTTCATCGCGGCGCAGCTCGGCTTCGAGCAGGGCGAGATTCATGACAACACCCCATAAAAAAGCCCGCCGAAGCGGGCAATGAACCGGAACTACTCGCGTTTGCTCTTGCGCTTGTGCGGCCAGAACTTGTCACGGATGAGCGCGAAGATCTGGAGCACTGTGTAAATCAGCGTGGTCGCCATAACGAGGTCCGATAACTGGAACCCGAGCCAGTGCATGCTCACGACTGAAACCGGGGGAAGTGATTTAACGGCGCTTGCAACAACATCGCTTCGCACCAGTTCTGCGGCCTGATCGCCGATTGCCATTGAGAAACCCCGGAAAAAGAAAAAGCCCGCTGGTGCGGGCGTGGTCGTGTTGTGGATGTTGGTGCGCAGTGAACTAACGCTTGACTAAACAGGTCCATCGGTCCTAGTATGGTCGTACTGGCACAGCGCTTCCCGCGCGGTCCGACATCCCGATAGGAACGATCATGAAAGTCTGCTTTCGTGCGCCTTTTCGCGCACATGGAATCTCCCGACATGCATTACAAGGCACCTCTCCCAGAGGACATCGAGCGCCTGAAGACACAACTGGGTCTGACGGGCGCGCAAATGGCGGAATTGTTTGGCGTTGCCGGGGACAGGGCGTTTCGCCGATACACGTCCAAATCCGAAAGCATCAAGAACAAGCGGGAGCTCGGCGCGCACATGCTCTTCTTCGGAATGGCTCGACTCGTGCTGAAACCGCGGGACATCGAGGCCGTGCTCGCCAGGATGCGCGAGGCCGGAGCCGAGATAGATCTAACCGCGCCCTCCGGTTCCCCGGAGCAGGATGGCGAGCAGCAGCCGTAGCGATGTCACTCGGCTGCGCCGCTGCAAGTGCGCATGCAGAGTCATTCTTCAACGCGGAAGCCGGTATCGGCGGGACGGCCTACACCCAGGCGGCAGACGGCCTCTGGTTACAGGAGGGCTTTCCGCACAAGGTGCAACTGACTGCGCCGGCCATCGAAGCAGGCTTCACGGGCGACGCCTATCAGGCCGAGCACTGGGGCGTTTCATGGCATCTGAACTATGCATGGCTGGGCGCAATTCATTCGACCGGTTATGCGACGAGCGATGCCAATTACAACCTGGCCACGAAGACCGAGCGCGTCGCGATGCCGCTCGCGAACTTCAGCGGTTCAGGACATGACATGGGCTTTCTCGCGACGATCGAGCCGCACTACGACTATGCAGGCTGGCGGTTCGGCGTCGAGGCCGGTCCGTACTATCACCGTCCGACGTGGACCGCCGATGCGACGAATCAGGTCAACTACATCGGCCAGACGCCGTATCAGTCTCACTTTGTCGACGAGGAAGGCTGGCATCTGGGGTATGTCGTAGGCGCGAGCGTAGCGTACAGGCGGTTGAGCGTGCGCTATCAATATTTCGCGAACGGTTCGAAGGCAGGGAATCCGATACCGGCATTGTGGACGCATGCGCACGTACTCACCATGAATTACAGATGGTGACGAGCTGAATCCAGGCCGCGAACCGTGCATTTAATTAATTCTATACAGCGTCCAATCCGGGCCAGTCAGGACTGCCCGGTATGTCGCAGGAACGGGCCTGACACCGAACACGACCGCCCACTTTGTAGAAGCAGGGAGCGTCGCCCAAGGCGGCATCAATTTACCATCAACGCGCGCGCCAGCAATCAATGTCGACGGGACCGCCTCTCCTTCATCAAGTCCATACATGAACGAATCGGCATCCCCGATATAAAACATTGCCTGATTGGTCTGGGTCACATCACCAAAGAAGCCGATGTGAGTTGCATCCGCCCCAAGATATTCCCGAACCATTTTTCCTGCGACGTCTCCGGGCATATCGACCATCCTGGCTCGCAGGTCAAGGTTTATGAAGCATGTCCCGATAACCGCCATAACGGGCAACGCACAGACAAGAAAGAAACGGGCACCCCGCGATGGTCGCCAAGCAAAAAGAATGATGGATAGCGCAGAAAGGAGTGCCGAAAGCACCAGCGTCCACGTACGAGCCGTCACTCCCCGCAACTCAGGCGAGTCCACTTCGAAAGGAAAGAAACCATGCAAACTTCCCCCAACCGCGCTGGCCGCAAGCAAAACCATGGCTAATGACAACAGCAACAATATCTTCGGGACCCGCGTGATCTGGCCGATGCTGGTTGCTACGACGATGTAAAGAAGCGGGAAAATGAAATTGTAATACCGCATATGCAACCGAAGTGCATCCGACGATATTTCCCCTTCGGCGTTTCTCACCGAAAAGGCCAGCGTGACAAAAAACATCAGCGCCAACACGGAGAGAGCGAGCGTGCGCAACCGGAGGCTTTTTTCGCGCTCAGAAGAATCGCCTGTATGCGGCATGAACAGTGCGAGTATCGCTGGCCCGGTAAGCAATACCAGTGAAATCACATGCCCCTTTGTCAGCAAGATAAGCAACTTCCACGCCGATAAATATTGTGCCGCAGTCCATCCTACTTGACCAAATCGCGAATATTGACCAAACAGACTCAGTCCGCTTTTACCGGCAAACAGGTATCCCACGGAAAACCTGACCAGGACAAAGGACGCGATACAGGCCAAGATAACCTTGACCACCGCAAGAGCCTTCTCTCTCGATCGGACTGCGGCGCACAGCATAACCTGCGAAGCAACAAATCCGATCAGTATGAATACTCCATGGGGTTTGATCATTGCCAACACGGCCGCCAACAACCCCAAAGACAGACCATAAATAACCGGAGAGAGGCCCGCGCACGCTAGACAAAACCACGCAAAGACGCAGAATGCGGAATAGTACATCGCATCCGGCATGAAGTACGCCGCATAAGTCGTGATCGGTGCAATTCCGGTAATCAACGCGATAAGCAGCGACCATCTTTTTGCCAAATAGATCTTGGCTGTCGCATATACAAACGGAACTGAAACTGCTACCAGCAGCGCATTAATGCTTCGAGCGAGCTCAAGAAAGCCTTGATGGGCGAATCGTATAATCGAGAAAAGCGCCAGATACAGGTAATTCTGATAAACGGCGCCATGGAAATCACGACTCCGCGCCTCCATACTGTAAATGATCTCGTCTCCCCATACGTGCAAATTTTCTCCAGTGAATGCAAGGGAAAGATAGATGTGGACGAACAAGCTAATGATGGCGACACCGATCCAGGCTGCGACGTCTTCATCTATTTTCGAGTTGGCTCTGCCGGCGGCTTCTGAGAGGTTGGCGCTCATCGGTTTGTGCACTTGTAGGGAAGTGCTGATTTTTGCACAGAGCCGGGCAGATGGCTACGCAAAATAGTGACCAACTCGGCTAGACGGGAACTGGCAGTTGCGATTGTACCCACGACGGCTGAGCATCGTAAAAGGCTTTCCATGGCGCATCGCTGGCCGTGACCGTTCCTTGGTTCGGCCAATACCTAGGATCTTGTGGGCAGCCAAAATATGCTATCACTGCCGTCTGCGTAGAATCCGAAAACTGAACGCTGAGCATCAAATACTCCTAGAAATCATAGCCACTGACCGTGATTGAAAATGTGGGCGTCCCCGCACCATTGCCCGCGGTATAAAACAAGGTCTGCGCAGATACCATCTGGAGATTGCGAAATGTGGTAAATAGGCTGGTGCCTGCCGACACTGTGCCGGCTGCTGTCTGCTGACCGGTAGATGCCGAGCTTGAAAACAAGTTCAGGAACATGCTTGATATGGACGTGGACCCCAGCGACAAATATCCAGAGACAGAGCGCGCATTCGCCGGAACGGCTGAGGAAATAGTCAGCGCGACGGGCGTTGACTGTGTTGTTGACGATGTCAAAACACCAACGGACACTGTCGAGATTGACCGGTCTTCTTGTGTACCTACTGTCAACTGTCCACTCGAGTTCGTCTGCCACACGCTGACCAACGCGCTCGCCGTATATCCAGCTGGCGGATTTGCGCCACCGTACACATTGCCCTGCTTCGTGGCGGCATTAGTCGCAAGTAGCGCCGCAGTCTGCGTTGTCGGGTTATAGATCGCGTAGATCGCGACGAACCCCGATGCTGGGGCAGATCCGGTATCCATGCCGCCGGCGCCGGTGGTGGCGAGGTTGATGGTCTTGCTGAAGCTGGCGAGCGTGTACTTCAGGCCGCCGAGTGCGGATCCGACGATGATCTCGTCTGCGGTCAATGTCGCCGATGCGCTGGCTGTGGCGATGTTCATGGCCAGATTACGGACGCCGCCGATGACTGACTCCGAATTCGCGCTGATAGCGTTGATCAGGTTTGTCAGGAGCGTCGCCGTTGTGCCGTCGTCCGTGGCGTTCTGTCCCGTCGTGTTGACGATGAGTTGGCCTAGAACGGCCGACATGATAGAGCTTTGGCGCCAGACTTTGTTGAGTTGCGCAGACGGAGCGACGCCGGCAGAAAAGCCATTCGCAAGGATCGACGACAATGCAAGGTACTGAGCTTGCGTCAATACGTTTGCGCCGCCACCAGCCGCAAAGGTCTGGAAATCGTTGGTTGCCATTCAGAAGTCCAAATAAAAAAGCCGTCCGAAGACGGCTTAAATGCAAGATGGAGAAATCAGGCTGCTACAGCCCAAGAACCGGCGTCCAGACCTCCGATCCATTGATTGTTCACGTCGAATCCAAATAGCGGCGTGTTATTGGCAGACGGCACGATGTAGTTGGCGAGCACGCCTTCCGGGCGAAGCTTGAGGTAGTTTCCAGTGAACAGAGATCGCAGAAGCGCGCTCGGAATCGCTCCAGAGACACCGACCGTCATGGTCATGTCCTGGTTATCCTGGATGAAGATGTAGCTTCCGGATCCGGCGAACAGATTCGCATACGCTGCCGCCGCACCCGGTATCGTTCCGTCCCATGAATTAGCAGCGATCTTCGCACGGATCAGCGTGCGGAAGGTCGAATCGTCAAGCGACGTCAAACCCGTCGATGGATCAAACGGACCTTGCCAGTTACCTTGGTCGAAACCCAAGTTTGCCGTATCGAGCGAGAAGTAGACATTGAGCGGCGTCCTGACTTGGCGCGTGATGCCCGCCCACAGCCCAACTGCGTCAAGCTGCACGCCAACAGCCTGATCAAGATCGAACGCAGCCGGTATCGACTGCATCACGTTTATCTGATCGACGAAACATTGGGCGACCGCCGCAAACATTGCGGCAAACTTCGGCTTCGACGAATGCTCACTTGTGATGAGCGAGGTGTAGTCGGTAGCGAGCGCCATATCAGGTAGCCGTGATCGTCACGCTAGAGGGTATAGCCTGTCCGGCGTGATTGAATGCGAGCGGCACATCGGGCGATCCTGCGCCACCAGGGCCACTCAGCGTGAGCGAAATAATGCGGAAGGTGTTGCTGCCCGATACCGACTTTGCTGCAGTAAGCGCAGAATCCCATTCCACCGTACCGCTAGGAGCGCCGCCGATCACTACTGCGTTGACATAGTTCGACACCGCAGCCTGAATCGCCGCACCGATCGCCGATGTATATCCCGTCAGCGCTTTCAGGGTGATCGCGCAGGTGATGGCGTCGTACGTCGGGCGATAAAAGTTGATGTTATGGGCAATGCCATAGGCGTCCGTGACCGATACAGTGGTCGTGCCGTAGGTGCCAGTCCCGGGCGTTTTCTTGGAGGCAATCGCGTTAGCAATTGCCGTCGAGTCGCCGCCTTCGACCACCAGATAGATCTTGTTACCAGGAACGCCGTTCGCGTCCGTCGTACTCAGATCATTCTCGTATGGCGTAACGCGAGTGACACCCGTCACAGCCCACACAGCGCCGACCGTGCCTTCGAGAACCGTGCGCGAGGGCAGCGCAGTTGATACCGCTTGACGCGCCTTGAGCTGCGAGTCAGTCTCTACTGGTGCGCCGGCCGCAGCTGCGGTTGCGTTCGTCACCGTCTGCCAGCCAAACGTCGGAGTCGCTATTTGATTGACCGTGCCAATGCCGGCCTGGATAGCGCCTGCGGCCTGGCAAGTTGCTGTAACAGTGATCGTGCCGCTGGGCGGAATCGTAATCAGCGCCGGCAGGCTCCACTTGTTACCGTTCGCGTCCTGCGTCACGCCGTTCGTGATGGTCGTTCCGACAACGCCGACAATGATCTGATCGACCGTCGAATTCGTAGGAACGTTGCGTTCCAGTCCATTGATCTTGACGGCGCTCGAGAGGTTCGCATTCTGAGCCGTCGCTGGCGAGTAGGCGTTGTATGCCGCGATGATCGCCGAATTAAGATCGTTGATCGGCGTTGCAATTCCCGCAGACAGGAACTGGTACTCCTGGATGCTTCTCGCGCGGGAACTCGACATTCGAATCCATGCACGAATGCATATGCTGGCCGTCCATCGGGTATTCATAGACCCGCGCCAGTTCGCGGAACATGGCCTGAATTTCTTGGTGAGCGTTCACCAGACGATCGAACTCATGCATCCACGTATCGCCCCAATGGTCATTGGCCTGACGCAACAGCGCCTTGAACTGCTGGCGCGGGGCTTCGATCTGATGCGCGCGCCGGTGCAATTCACGATTGACTGCCCGCAACGCATCCCTCTCCGCCACGAGCTTTTCGTATTCGGCGTACAGACAGAAAACGCCGTCCTCGCGGTGAGCGGCTGAGGTGCCGTATCGCTTTGGCCCGCTCATTTAGCCTCCTTGTTGTAAACCTTTGTCGGCTGCGTAAGTGCTTTTTCCACATCCCACCCTGCGAGCAATCGCTTACGAATCGCCCCTTGTTTTATCCCTGTTTCCGCTTCCCATTCCGCGTATGTCAGTGTTTTCCCGTTGAAGGTCACATGACAACTGTCGGTACGGTTGTTTGCTTGCTGCACACGAGTGGCCCAGCGGCAATTAGACGGCTCGTAATTACCGTTGACGTCAGGGTATCTATCAAGAGACATTCCTAGAGGTCGCTCACCCATATCAGCCAAGAAGTTCTCAAACTTCTCCCAACGTTCGCAAACCTTGATGCCCCTTCCGCCATATTGTGGGTAAGCTGGATTCGAAGGGTTATTGCAGCGAGTCTTCATTAACCCCCATATGCGATAGATGCTCGTCTTCGCGTGCCTGTGCGTAAAATTTGCCTCGGATGCCTTTTTTATGCTCTCCTTTACAAGGCATCCACAACTTCTGACAAAATTGCCTATTAGGTTCTTGCGATTTACGAGATGCGTATTGCCGCAATCACATTGGCATTCCCAGAGAGTCTGTTGATTAATGGGCATCTCGGTATGAACCCGAAGAGCAACCAATCTTGTGAAGCGCATTCCCGTTATGTCGTGTGGTGTGGCCATATCAAGCCGCCTCCTTCAATTCCAATCCCATTTTTCTAGCCCGCACCGGCTCCCACTCCGCGTAGGCCCGATCCCATATGTCGAACTTGTATTCGCGCGTCGCGCTACCTTGGTCGATGAATACATGGCATGTCCGGCAGCCGGGCACGGTGAATTCGTGCTTCGCTTTGATACCCATGCCTTTTCCGTGCTTGCTTTGGTTGGAGTGGCATGGAACGACTGTCGCCGGGTCATGCAAGCAAACGCCGAACACGTTGAGGTAACACCGCTCGCCGCGGCACGCTTTGAGATACTTCGCACCCTCGGCAACGGTGACGCGCTTTGGCTTGCTATTGAGCGTCGATCGCTTGGGGTTGGCTCGCATCTCGGCGCGCCAGTCCTTTTGATCGACCGGTGAGCTTTTCCAGGAGCCACGCTTGAGTGGCGTCTTTCGTTGGAGTGGCGAGCGCTTCATGCTTCCCTCCACATGGCATAGAGCCCGGCGGCCGTCAGGTACGCGCCAGAGAAAATGGCAACCATCGGAGAGAGATGCGGCGCTAAATAGATGGCTGCAAGTACTAGATAGAGACGGCTGTCTTTCATTCGAACGTCACCCCCAACGTTTCACCGGCGTAGGCCTGCACCTGATTCAGGTACTCGCTGAACTCGCCCACGCTCATCTGCGTCGTCGACTTCCGGCGCGTGATGATCTCGCCATCGGGCAGCGTCAGTTCGTCCAGCACGCCATACTTGCGGGCGAAGAACTCGTGCCACGTGTCCTTGTCGTACTGCTTGCCGTCGACCCATGCGGACTCGGCTATCTGCTTCAGCACCGCGCCCCAGTAGAAGCGGTTCTGCTGGGCGTTGCGCTGCCGCTCCTCGGCCGTCACGATAAGGCGAAGCGGCTCGCCCTTGTCGGCAAAGACCGGCGCGTTGGCCTTGATGAATGCGACGACGGCATTCCAGACGCCGCCGTTCTTTAGGGTGAACTCTCTGTAGAGGGCGGCCGTCATTTCGGAGCCTTCGCCACGTTTTCACGGCACCGCGGGCACTGCCAGAACACATAGCCTGCGCGGGTCCAAGACGTCACGGTGCTGCCGGGTGACTTGTGACCGAACAGTTCGCAGATGATTCGCTTGATGGTTGTCATTCAATCTCCGCGTTGAGTTCCGCCCGCAATGCATCAAACACCTTCAGATGCAGCGCAGTCACGTCGCCGTCGTTGATCAGTTCTCGCATCGTGTCGTAGTGGGCAGAGAGGGCGCCTTCGCTGCGATGCGTCGGAATGGACGATCCCGTATGTTCCGGGCGAGTGATACGCCACACGATGCCGCCCATCTCCGAGCCGTTCTGGCGCGCGTTGACCGAGCTCGTGCTGATGCACGATCCACGGGACGACTTCGTCTACCGCGGAGATCCGGAGATGATGAACTTCGTGCCGGTGCACAAGCGTCTATTGGGTCAGCCCGCGCACCTCGGCTTGCCGATCGGCAACCTGTCGAGTCAGTTCTTCGCGAACGTCTATCTCGACGTGCTCGACCAGCGCGCGAAGCACGTGCTCGACGCGCGGCATTACATCCGGTATGTCGATGACTTCGTGTTCCTGCACGAGTCACCGCGATACCTCAACGGCGTGCTCGCCGATCTGACCGGTTTCCTGCCGGCGCGGCTCGGTGTCCACATCAATCCGAGCAAGACGATCTTGCAGCCGATCGAGCACGGCGTTGATTTCGTGGGCCAAGTCATTAAGCCGTGGAGGAGAGAAACGCGTAAGCGTACGCGGAATGAGGCGTTGCGGCGCGTGGCAAGCGCGCCGGCAGGAGACGTCTTCGAGATGGCGAACAGTTATTTCGGACTCCTGCGGCAAGCGACAGCGAGTCATCAAGACCGCGCGAAGCTCGCGAACGTCGTCCGCTCGCGCGGGCGCGCTGTCGATGCTGCGTTGACGAAGACGTATCGCGGCAACCCCTTACCCCTTCAATCGTGAGACGAGCATGCGGTTTTTCACCGGCCTTCACCAGCCGTCCGATGCACAGCACTTCGACGCGGCGTTCGTCAGCGTCAAGCGGCTGGCAAAGCGAAAGTCTGGTTTCTCGGTCGGCGACTGGATCATGGACAGCGGCGCTTTCACCACGATCCTGACGCATGGTGGCTATCCGGAAAGAGTCGAGGTCTACGCGGCCGAGATCAAGCGTTGGTCGACTAACGGAAATCTGTTGGCCGCCGTCGCGCAGGACTACATGTGCGAGGCGCACATGCTGAAGATCACTGGCATGACGATCGAGCAACACCAGCAGCTCACGATCGAGCGATATGACGCACTGCTGAAATGCGATGTCGGCGGTGTCTACATCATGCCGGTGTTGCAGGGCTACTCGCCGGCGGACTACGTGCGGCACATCGAGATGTACGGGGATCGCCTGAAGCATGGCGCATGGGTCGGCGTCGGCTCGGTGTGTAAGCGCAACGGCGATCCGCGCGCGATTGAAGCCGTGCTGATGGCGATCAAGGCGGTGCGGCCGGATCTGAAACTTCACGGTTTCGGGCTGAAGTCGACAGCGCTCTCATCGTGGATCGTGCGAGAACTGCTGCACACGGCTGATTCAATGGCGTGGAGCTTTGCAGCGCGCAAGCAGGGGCGCAATGCGAACGACTGGCGGGAAGCGAAAGCATGGACGGAGCGGATCAACGGACGACCAGAACCGGCGCAGCAATGGTTATTTTCAGCGGAGGAACTATGCACGGCATGAGTGAAACGATCGGCGCGCGCCTGAGAAGGTTGCGAACCGATGCGAACATCTCAGCGGCACAGGTGGCGAAGCGAATTCATATGAGCCCGACATATCTCAATCAGGTTGAGCGGGACGAACACCTGCCGGGCCTGACTATGGCGGCCGAACTGGCCAAACTTTACCGGGTCAGCTTGGACTACATTGCCGGCCTGACCGACCAAACGAACAATCCTTATGTGAGGCGTTGAAATGACGGATGAACTAATTGAAGGCTTCGCTAAATCGATGAAGTACCAGACGACGCTAGAAGAGCGAGTCATCCTTGTGAAGCGCATTGTCGATACTGCCCTGCTATCTGCAAGCAAGCCTGCCGCTCTACAGGGTCAGCTTAAGCGCGGCGACATGCGAGTCATCGACGGCCTCACATGGCATTGCACTGACCCGGATATTGACCGGTGGGTATCAAATGGGCAGCCGACCCCTGCCGCGCCAGCGCAATCGGCGAATGCGATCTATCAGACCGGTTGGCCGTCCCCAGAGAACGTATGGGGGGATGTCGATAAGCAGACCTACGACACCTACGAACAGTTCGGCTATACGCGGCGCCGCATCGTCCACGCCGCCCCGCAACCACACCCCGCGCAATCTTGCGATTGCGGTCCAAACTGTTTGGACAAGGGAGCCACTGAGGGATGCCGCTATGCCACGCCAGTGCAAACTGGCCACTGCATAGGATGTGGGGGGCTAGTCCCGCTTCAGGATATGTCGTACGGGCATTGCAAAGAGTGCCAAGCGGCGCAGACGGCTAAAGCTGGCGAGGCAGACAACACCGACTATGAAGCGCTCGAACGCGAACGTCTAGGCGACCCCGAAAAGCGAACCGGCATCTATGCGCCGAAATCCGCCGTGGTGCTGGACGATGAGCGGGCGGCGTTTCCTCGCTATACCGAATGGATGCACCTGCGTGAGCATGGCCAATGATCAAACGGAGTGCCTGATTGGGCGCGCGACCACTTCGGGCAGATGAACGACTTCACCGCAGCGTACGCCGTGATTGAAGAACTCGCCCGCGCCGCATCCCCGCAAGCGGTGCCAGCACAGACGCGGGCGCTGACGGATGTGCGGCTCGACGAAATATTGCGGCTCGCGGCCAACTATGGCTGCGCTTTGCTCGCAGGGAGGCCAGATGAGGCGGATGGTGTTTTTGCACAACTCAACGCCCTTCTCGCCGCCCAAGTAAGCGGAGGCGACCATGAGTGATGCCGAAATCGATACGATCCTTGAAAAGTGCGCGAAGGATGTCGGAGACGGACCTATTACGGCCTATGTATTCGCCCGCGCCATCGAGCAAGCATCCCGCCGCGCTGCGCTGGAGGAAGCGGCCATTGCCGCGCTCGCGAAACTCAAAGACCTGACACGAGAGATGGAAGGCGACAGTTGGTACGGCAGTCATCCCGGCATCCCGGAAGACGATTACGAAGACGTGGCTGACGCTATCCGCGCCCTATCCGCGCCTGCCAAGGATGGTGGCTCAGCATCGGACGGCAAGATCACCGATTGATCGTCTCGACCCCGACTAGCGGCCTGCCCACTTCAATGAAGTGCCGATATGTCGAGTTCAGCCGGTCGAGTAGTGCGCTGACTTTGGCCAAGTCCTGATGGCCGCCAAAGAGGATCAATCGCATCTCTCTCTCGAAGTGCTCACGAGCGTCCATCCACTCGCGATACGCGGTCCGCAAGACTTCATGAGTCGCTTTCATTTGGCGCTCCACTGGTTGGTGTGGCGGCACACTACTACGGATCGAAGCGATTTGCGCATCTTGAATGAAAAAAAGCCCCGCCAGAAGGCGAGGCTTAAAACCGCGGGGGAGCGCGGCCTGAGAGGTTACATCGTAGGACGTGAACATTCCGCCATCTATCGGACAACTCTGAAACATGAACCACACCCCCAACCGCCGCACCTTCCTCGAATCCGCCTTCGCCTACACCCGCGCACGCCAGCCCACGCCTCAACTCACCGCCAACCTGTGCGCCGACTTTGCCCAGATGATGGCCGATGACTTCGACGGCCCGGTACAACTGATGCTGCCGATTGGGCTTCGCGTAGTGCGGGAGCCGGTTCGGGCGAGGAGGGCGTGATGATCACCGGCGAAAACCTGTTTCTTGCATATCCGGTCGTCGGGCTGATCTTCGCGATCGTCCTGGCCGTCACGGGAAAACTCGGCGAAGGTACGCCGCTATCAGGGAAGGGAGGCTCGTTCGTCATGGTTGTATGGCTGTGGCCTGTCTTTCTGATTGTGTTGGTTTTCGAATGGATTTCATCCCGGAGAAAACGATGACCGACGAATGCCAATGCCGGGCTTGTCTGCGCGGTCAAACCGTGGAATCAGGCTTTGGCCCGATCCCGATTGAAATGACGCGGATGATCCTCTGCGCCAAATGTGGCAACAAAAGGTGTCCTCATGCAAATGATCACAGAAACGAATGCCGCGGCAGCAACGAGCCCGGTCATCCAGGGAGCGCGTATGCCTGAGGCGCCAGAACTGAAAGCCGAACTCCGGTGGTGCATCGAGAATGGCAACTACGGCCCGCGTACCGGCGCAGCGCTTCGATGGGCGCTGGAGGCGATTGAAGAGCTGGAGAAGGAAGGGGAGGGAGCGTGAGCGCGATACAGGCAAGCGAGATTGTCGAGGTGTTCCGCCAGGCGTTGCGCGGCGAAATCGCCGTTAAGGTCGAGGGCGATGAGTCGTGGGACAAGATCTACTGCGGCGACGTAGAGTTCATGTTTGGAGAATGGCGCATCGTCGTGTTCAACGATTGCAGCGAGTTCGATTATGTGAGCAGCGCGCTCGCGCCGGATGGCCGGGAAGGAGAGTTTGACGATTGGTGGCCAGGAAGTCCGGTCGACATGCTGACGATGGAGGAGTTGGCAGCGATGGAAAATCTTGTCGAATCATTGGAGCCGGAGGTGAGAGCATGAGCATCGCATTCAGGGCAATGCAATTCGCGCGAGAGGTCCATAAGCACCAGACGCGTAAGTACACGGGCAATCCGTATGTCGATCATCTCGCCGAGGTGGCGGGGATCGTCGCTACCGTAGCTCTTGACACCGATTCGTCGGTCGCTGTGGCGTGGCTGCACGACTGTATTGAGGACCAGGGCGTCTCGACCGAGGCGTTGCGCGGCGAGTTCGGCGACATCATAACGTCGGCCGTGCTGAAGCTGTCGGACCTAGAAACAGGCAACCGCGCCGAGCGCAAAGCCGCATCGCGGGATCGGCTCGCCGCAGCACCGGGCTGGGTCCAGACCATCAAATGCGCCGACCTGATCAGCAACACGTCGAGCATCGTCAAGCACGACCCAAAGTTCGCCGTCACGTATCTGGAAGAAAAGCGGCTGCTGCTGGACGTGCTGACGAAGGCCGATCCGCGGCTCGTCGAGATTGCGAGGGCGCAGGCAGCATGATCGAGGCAGCGCGCCGCGTTTTGCGGATCACCGCGAGGGAATGGGGTTTGGGAGGGAGAGAATGCCAGCACAACTGATACCGGTAAGGGCTTGGGCTGAAGCGATATTCGGAGAGCGTGTACCGCACGCCAATACGCTACTAAACTGGGTCAAGAATGGAAAAATCCGGCCTCGGCCGAAGAAGGTAGGTCGGCAATATTTTTGCCGACCCGATGCCGAGTATGTTGATCCTGTTGCTGATCGAATCGAGAGGATGATCGGTGGCCGCTAGACGAAGAAACGCAGATAGGCGGAACTGGCCGCCTAATCTCTATCAGAATTCGAAGGGGTATTACTGGTTCCGCAATCCGTCAGACGGGAAAACTGTCGGGCTCGGCTATGACCTTCGAATAGCTATCCAGCAGGCAAGAACTGCCAATGCGGAACTGCTCCGGCGCAAAGGGGCGGTGTCACTCATCCAGAGACTGGATGGCAATGTGATGACTCTGGCGGCATGGTGCGATGAATACGAAGCCAAGCTTGCAGGCCGGAAGGATGCCAAGGCCGGCACTCTCGATGCCGCGAAGCACGAACTCAACGCACTGCGCAACGCTGATTTTGCGGTGCAATCTATCGACAAGGTCACGACGCGAAACATGTCGGATCTGATCGAGGATGCGACGAAACGCGGTCCCACTATGGCCGCCAGAGTGTTGCGAAGGGCGATCTATGTCTTCCGGGCAGCTGAGGCGAAGGGACTGATCAAGGTAGGCTCCAATCCCGCGACTCCCGTCGAGAAGCCCAAGGTCATCGTGACGCGCACGCGGCTGACGGTTGACGACTTCAATGCCGTGCTGGCCAAGGTGCGCGAAGACGGGCAGCACTGGATGGAAAATGCGATGCTTCTGGCACTGATCACCGGTCAGCGCCGGGAAGATGTCGCGCGCATGCAGTTCAGCCAGGTCAAAGACGGTTTTCTTTGGGTCGAGCAGAGCAAGGGCAGGAAGGGTCATCAGACTAAAGTTCGCATTCCGATGACCTTGCGCCTTAGCGCGATCGGCATGACCGTCGAGGACGTGGTCAAGCAATGCCGGGATGCCGTCGTCTCGAAGCATATGATCCACCACCGGAAGGGGCGGGGGAACGCCAAGGCGGGCTCACATGTGAAGCTCGGCACGATCAGCAATACGTTTGCCACGTATCGGGATGAGGCCAAGCTCTCTATTGAAACCGACCGTACGCCGCCGACCTACCATGAGATCCGGTCGCTAGCCGCGCGTCTTTATGCAGATGAATACGGGGAACAAGTGGCGCAGACGATTCTGGGGCACAAATCCTCCAAGATGACCGAGCTATATCGGGACTCACGCGGCCGGGAATGGACCGAGGTAAAGATCGGACAAGGCTGAAAAATTTTGGATTAGTTTTGGATCGATTTTTGATCGCGCCAGACCGTCAGATTTGCCGAGCGTCTGGGGCCACGATCACCAGATCAGTCTCAGCGACCGCAACGCAAGGCAGGATAAGGCTTTCAGCCTTTTCTTCTTTCGACAAACCCGGCCATTCGACGGTGTATTTGACCGACCCAGATAGAAGGCGGCACAAGCAGGTTCGGCACGTGCCGTTGCGACACGAGCGCGGCAAACGCAGATTCGCGAAAGCGGCGGCCTCGAGAATCGTCAGCGAATCGGGCGCTTCGAAGCTCTGGCCGAGCGGTTCGACGCGAACCACAGGCGGGTGATTGGGGGCGGACATCGTGCGGATCAGTGGCTAGGTGCGCGACACTTTACACGGGATCGGACGCCGCTTTATGTGGCATCGCAACATACGCGCATCGGTCGCACGATCAAGAAAAAAGCGCGTAAATCTTGCACCTGGCAAGAACTCGTCTAAAGTGAATCAATTCACCTCCGCGTGGCGCGAATCGACTATGCCGTGCCGAGGTGACGGCCCGCGTCGACTGCATGGGACAAGGAGGAACGAGCGGCGAACGCGACAGCAAGCAACCCGCGCGCGCATTACCCGAGTGCATCGTGCGCGCATTCTTCCAGGTGATTCCCATGCAGATCCAATTTCCGAACGAAGCCCCTGAATATTCAGGTCGCGAACTTACTCTGGCGTTTCCGGCAATGGTCGATGGGCAGAGGGTGGAGTGCATGATCACCGCGGAAGCGCTGGAAGATCACTTCGGCGCCGCATCGCCCCGGCTGGAGGACATGGTCGTCGCGTTCGACGCGCACCGGCCGCGCATCGAGGCCGCCACGCGCCGGCTGCTGTCGGAAACGCGTGCGCAGTGTCTCGTGCTCAGAAGCGGTTACGTGCGGTTTTACGAGGCCAACTGGCGTAACTGACTGACCGGGCGTTGCCGGCCAACGGTCGGCATTGAAGCTTCGGCAAGCGCTACAGCTGCCGAAGCGCGAAATTCGGACTCATCTCCGACGCGCTCACTCGCGTCAAACTATCCGCCGCAGCGTGCGATCCTTGAACACGACGTGATGCGCGATCGCCGCGAGCGCATGCAGTCCGATCACCCAATAGAACACGTTGCCGAGCCACTCGTGGGCATCCTTCAGGAGCGGCCGCGCGATCGAATCCGCCCGCACGAGCGTGAAGCTGATGTCCGTCCAGGCGAGCGACACCGGCCGGCCGCCCGCGTTGACCATCAGCATGCCGAGGAGAGGCTGCGCGAAGATGAACACGTAGAGCGAGAGGTGCGCGGCGCGCGCGATAAAAGCGAGCAGCCGGTTGGTTTCGAGCTGCTCCGGCGTGCCGGCCCATAGTCTCCAGAGCAGCCGCAACACCGCCAGTCCGAGCACCAGCGTACCCGCCCAGAAATGCACGCCAGTCCAGAATGTGCGGCTGTCGGAGCCACGCGGGCCGCGGATTTCGATGGCCAGATAGGCGAGCGCGACCAGCAGAAAAATCGCCCAGTGGAAAAAGATCGCGGGCTTCGTGTAGCGGTCCGTCGTGCGGCTGTATGAGGACATGGCGGCTCCAGGTGCGACCCGTGTCGTTGCGACCGGGTCGGTCGTCGTTCGAAACATCAGATGATAAACGCTCACCGGGTGCAACGACAGATTCGCCCGTCCCGCGGCGCGTCAGCGCGCCGCGACCCCAGCCTCACTCGCTGCCGAGATAGAAATACCGGAACAGGAAAATCGCCGCGATGACCCACACGACCAGCTTCACCTGGCGCGCCTGGCCCGTCAGCAGCTTGAGCCCCGCGTACGAGATGAAGCCGAACGCGACACCGTTCGCGATCGAATAGGTGAACGGCATCAGCAGCGCGGTCAGCGCGGCCGGCACGACTTCGGTCGCGTCGTCCCACGGCAGGTCGACCAGTTCGCGCAGCATCAGGCACGACACGTACAGCAGCGCGGGCGCGGTCGCGTACGGCGGCACCACTTCGGCGAGCGGGGCGAAAAACAGCGCCGCGATGAACAGCACGGCAACCGTGATCGCGGTCGCGCCGGTACGGCCGCCGGCCTGCACGCCCGACGCGCTCTCGATGTAGGCCGTCGTCGACGACGTACCGAGCATCGAGCCGGCGAGGATCGCGGTGCTGTCGGCGAGCAGCGCGCGGTTCAGCCGATGCATCTTGCCTTCGACGAGCAAGCCCGCCCGGTTCGCGACGCCCATCAGCGTGCCGGTCGCATCGAACAGCTCGACGAGGAAGAACACCAGCACCACATTCAGCACGCCGCTCGACAGCGCGCTGCGGATATCGAGCTGGAACAGCGTCGGCGCGATCGACGGCGGCATGGACAGGATGCCGTGAAACTGGTTGCCGCCGAAGAAAAAGCTCAGGATCGTCACACCGACGATGCCGATCAGGATCGCGCCGCGCACGCGCAGATGATCGAGCGTGACGATGGCGAAGAAGCCGACCGCGGCGAGCACCACGTGCGCGTCATGGAGGTTGCCGAGCGTGACGAGCGTGGCCGGATTGCCGACCACGATGCCGGCCGACTTCAGCGAAATGATCGCGAGAAAGAGGCCGATACCGCCGGTGATCGCGATCCGGATCGAATGCGGGATGCCCTTGACGATCACCTCGCGCACGCGGAACAGCGTGACGATCAGGAACAGGCAGCCGGAGATGAACACTGCGCCGAGCGCGGCCTGCCACGTATAGCCCATGCCCTTGACGACCGTGTACGCGAAGTACGCGTTCAGGCCCATGCCGGGCGCGAGCGCGATCGGGTAGTTCGCGTACAGACCCATGATCAGCGACGCGAGCGCGGCCACGAGGCAGGTCGCGACGAACACCGCGCTCTTCGGCATGCCGGCGTCGCCGAGAATCGCCGGGTTCACGAAGATGATGTAGGCCATCGTCAGGAAGGTGGTCACGCCTGCTAGCACCTCGGTGCGCAGGTTGGTGTCGACGTCGTCGAAGCCGAAGAAGCGTTTGATCGAGTCCATTTGGCGGTCTTTTTCTCTCTCGTCGTTCGGAAAGTGATTTTTTTGATTGAGGCAGCCGCGGCACGCCCCGGCAAAGCGGGCGGCGCAAGGGCGCTATCGCGGAATTGTAAACACGAATGGCGCCGCCCCGGCACTTACGGCGGCGCCAGCAGATCGCCGTGGCCCGTCAGGCGGGCGGTTCGCCACCTGAGTGTGGCGCCGGCGCATCACCGCGCGGCGCGTGACGCGCCAGCCAGCGATCGAGTTCGCCGGCAAACGTCTTGCCATCCCGCGCGCTGAAGGCGGCCGGGCCGCCCGTGTCGACGCCGCTCGAGCGCAGCTGGTCGAGCATCGAGCGCATGCGCAGCCGCTCTTCGATCGTGCCGGGCGTGTACCAGTTACCGCGCGGATCGAGCGCGTGGGCATGTTTTGCCAGCACGGCGGCGGCGAGCGGGATGTCGCCGGTGATCACGAGGTCGCCCGCGGCGACGCGCTCGACGATCAACTGATCGGCGGCGTCGAAGCCGGCGGGCACCTGGATCGCGCGGATCAGCGGCGACGGCGGCACGCGCAGGAAAGAATTGGCGACCAGCGTGAGCGGCACCCCGGTCCGGCGCGCCGCGCGATAGAGCATGTCCTTGACGACGGCCGGGCAGGCGTCGGCATCGACCCAGATTGGCATGGTGCGGGTTCCGGCTGAGTGCGGCTGGTTTGCCGCGTGGGGGAGGGACGGGATGATACCTTGCCGCGGCGCAAACCATCCCCCTGCCGCCCGCGCGGGCGGCATTCAGGCTGCGGCGACGCAAGCCGCGAGCGCTTTACTGCACCGTCGACGAACTATTGCCTTGCTCCGCGCGGCGCTGCGCGACGATGCGGCCCGCGCGCTGCGCGTTCTCGGGATAGTTGATCCAGTCGAACGGGTCGTAGCCGGCGGCGAGCCATTCGAGGAGGTCGGCGCGGACCTGGGCGCGCGTTTTCGGCGCCGACGGGTCGGTGGGCTGCGTCACCGGTTGCGCGTAGACGGTGCTGATCGTCACCACCGTCAACAGCGCGCCGAGTCCAATGCGGGAAAACAGATTCATGTCTAGCTCCTGCGGAGCGGAACAACAGCCGGGGTTGTTCGTTTTCCGGTGCGAACCGAACCAGATAACACGATAGAAAGCCACGCACCATTTCTGCCGGCGGATCAAACCCGCCGCGAGCGTCGTTCCATCATGAAGCGGAAACAACGCGAAGGCGGCTGGGTTCACTGCAAATTCGACGCGGGTCCGCGCCGAATGGGTCTCCTGAAAAACAACGTCCTCACGACGCCGAAGGCTTGTTGAACCGTTCCATCACCGCGCTCAGCAGGTCGATCGGCAGCGGAAACACGATCGTCGAGTTCTTGTCGGCGGCGATCGTCGTCAGCGTCTGCAGATAGCGCAGCTGCATCGCCTGCGGCTGGCGCGCGAGCGTCTGCGCGGCCTCCAGCAGATGCTGCGATGCCTGCAGTTCGCCCTCCGCGTGAATCACCTTCGCGCGCCGCTCGCGCTCGGCCTCGGCCTGGCGGGCAATCGCGCGGATCATCGTTTCGTTGATATCGACATGCTTGATCTCGACGATCGACACCTTGATCCCCCACGCGTCGGTCTGCGCGTCGAGCACCTTCTGGATGTCGGCATTGAGCTGCTCGCGCTCCGACAGTAGCTGGTCGAGGTCGTGCTTGCCGAGCACCGCGCGCAGCGTCGTCTGCGACAGCTGGCTGGTGGCCTCGAAGTAGCGCGCGACCTGGATCACCGCCCGCTCCGGATCGACCACGCGGAAATACACGACCGCGTTGACTTTCACCGACACGTTGTCGCGCGTGATCACGTCCTGCGGCGGCACGTCGAACACGACGGTGCGCAGATCCATGCGCACCGCTTGCTGCACGATCGGGACGATCAGCACGAGCCCGGGCCCCTTGACCTTCCAGAAGCGGCCGAGCATGAACACGACGCCGCGTTCGTACTCGCGAAAAATCCGCACCGACGACGCAATCAGCGCGGCTGCGAGCAGGATCAGGATGCTGCTGAAGCCGAATGTGAAGCCGATCATGAACGTTCTCCTTGTAAGCCGTCGACCGGGGTGACCGGCACCACGGTCAGCGTGAGGCCATGGCGTGCCGTGACGCGCACGCTCTGACCCGGCGCGGCCGGCAGCGTGCTCGATACGCGCCAGCGCTCGCCGTGCACGCGCGCCCAGCCGGCCAGCGCGCCGTCCGCCACGTGTTCGGGTTCGGGCAGCAAGCCGCCGTCCAGCACCACCCCGACACAGCCGATCAGCGCCTCCGAGCCCGTCACGACCGGCCGCCGCCGCGCGTGCAGCGCGAGCCGCGACACGCCGAGCACGAACGCGACGCTGAACACGACGACCGCGGCGATCAGCGGCAGTGGGATGCCGTAGCCGGGCACGTCGGTATCCATCAGCATCATCGCGCCGACCACGAAGGCGACCACGCCGCCGAAGCCGAGCGAGCCGAAGGTCGGCAGGAACGCTTCGCCGATCAGAAAGGCGATGCCGAGGAAGATCAGCCCGAGCCCGACGTAGCTGATGGGCAGCATCTGCATCGCGAACAGGCCGAGCAGCAGGCTGATCGCGCCGACCACGCCGGGCAGCACGAAGCCCGGATTCGCGAATTCGAAGAACAGGCCGTACATGCCGAGCATCAGCAGAATCAGCGCGACGCTCGGATCGGTGATCACGGCGAAAAAGCGGCTGCGCCAGTCGGGTTCCAGCGTGATGAGCGGAGCATGCGCGGTATGCAGCGTGACGTTGCCGCTCGTCGTGACGATCGTGCGACCGTCCAGCTGGCGCAGCAGGTCGGGCACGTCGCGCGCGACGATATCGACGACGTGCTGCGCGAGCGCTTCCTCATCGGACAGGCTCACCGCTTCGCGGACCGCGCGCTCGGCCCAGTCGGCGTTGCGGCCGCGCATCTGCGCGAGGCCACGGATGTAGGCGGCGGCATCGTGGACCTGCTTGCGCATTTCGGTCGATTGGCTGTCGAGCGGCAGCGCGCTGGCGGCGTCGGATGACGCGACGGGCGCGGACGCGCCCCCGGGCAGCGTGCGCATGTCCGGTAGTCCGGGCGTGCCCGGTGGCCCTTGCGTGCCCGGCGGGCCGCCTGCGGGCGGCTCGTTGCCGCCGATGCCCATCTGGATCGGCGTCGCCGCGCCGAGGTTCGTACCCGGTGCCATCGCCGCGATATGGCTCGCGTAGATGATGTAGGTGCCGGCGCTCGCGGCGCGCGCGCCGCTCGGCGCGATGAAGGTCGCGACGGGCACCGGCGAGGCGAGGATCGCCTTGATGATCTGCCGCATCGAGGTATCGAGGCCGCCGGGCGTATCGAGTTGCAGCACCGCGAGCTGTGCCTGCTGGGTGGCGGCGCGCTGCAATCCCCGCACGATGAAATCGGCGCTGGCCGGCCCGATCGCGCCGTTCACCGGAATCACGACCACGCTGTTCGCGGTCGCGGCGGTGACGCGTGTCGGTGTCGCTGGATTGGCCGCGTTCGCCGCTTGCAGCGGTGCCAGCGCTTCGCGCGTCGCGAAGCCGAGCGCGCATAGCATGCCGAGCACGGCGATGCCGCGCATCAAACAGCCCGCGATGCCGCCGCGGATAAGCGGCCTGCGCGGACCGGACTGCCGGAGCGGGAGACGCGGAGTCGTGTTCATCGCTGACGGCCGCCGCGCCGGCCGGCGTGAACCGGCGGCGCGGGCCGATACCTCGATCAAGGCTGGCCTGTTGCCGCTTAAAGCTTAGTCCGATTCGGCGCGTCGCGTGAGATCGGCCCCGACGGGCTGCGCGGGCCGATAGTCGGACGGCCGCATGCCGGTCCATTTGCGGAACGCGCGATGAAACGCGCTCGGCTCGGCGAAGCCGACCGCGTTCGCGATATCGGCGATGGTGCGCTCCGTGCGCTGCAGTTCGGCGATCGCGATGTCGCGCCGCAGCGCGTCCTTGATCGACTGATACGTGTGGCCCTCCTGCTTCAGATACCGCCGCATCGTCGCCTCGGCGACGTGCAGGCGCGCGGCCATCTGATCGGCGGCGGGCCAGTTCGACATCGGCAACGCGCGCAGCGCGCGGCGCACGCGCGCGGCGAGCGAACCCGGATTGCGGTACTTGACGATGAAGCTGCCCGGCGCATCGCGCAGAAACGGACGCGCCGAGCGCGAAGTCTGGATCACCGGCAGTTCCAGAAACGCAGGGTCGAGATCGACGTACGACGCGGGCTCGTCGAAATACATGTCTTCGCAGAACATCAGCCGGTACTCGTGCGCGGCCGGCGGCGCGGCGCAGCGAAAACGCGCTTCGAGCAACGGAATGCGCCGGCCGACGAGCCAGCACACGAGCCCGTACACGAGGATGAAATACGTCGCGTAAGCGAACATCGCCGGCTTGCGCGTGCCCGCGCGCTCGACGAACCTGAGGCGCACGCGCTGCGCGTCGGTATCGATCGTCGCGCCGAGGTCGTCGAGCACGAGCCGCATGAAGCCGACCGCGCGTGCGAGCGCCTGCGCGCCGTTGCGCGCGCCGAGCGCCATCTGCGTCATCGCGATGAAGCTGCCGCTTTTCATCGGGTGCGAGTCCTGGCCGAAGAATTCGTCGTCGAGCGCGCGCGCGATGGCGGCCCACAGCGCGCCGTATTGCGCCGACGACACCCGGCTCTTCGGCGACGCGAGCATCGGCGCGGCGATGCCGGCGGCTTCGGCGAGCGGTCGCGCGTCGAGCCCGCGCGCCTGCGCGAGCGCGAGCGTTTCCTCGACGAGACTGACCGAGATCGTGGCTTTGTCGCTTTTCATCGGGTTGCGGCTTCTCTGGCAAAAGCGCTCAGCATGAGCTGGCTGGTGGTTGGTGAAACCCCTGAAATGGCGGGCTGCCGTGTACGTGAATGGTAGCAGTATGGCAAAAGCGCTCAGCAAGAAAGAGCGCAGCGAGCATCGAGCCGCGCGGGCCGCTTGCCTACACTTTGCCCCATCGCCGCGATCGCCAGCACGGCCGCGAGCACCCACGAGGACGCAGTCATGGACAGCTTCTACACCGACGAACAACGGATGATCCGCGACGCCGCGCGCGACTTCGCGACCGAATGCCTCGCGCCGCACGCGGCGCAATGGGACCGCGATGCGCAACTACCGGCCGGCGTGGTCGCGCAGATGGGCGAGCTTGGTTTTCTCGGCATGATGGTGCCGGCCGAGTGGGGCGGCTCCTACACCGACTACGTCGCCTACGCGCTCGCGCTCGAAGAGATCGCGGCCGGCTGCGCCGCCTGCGCGACGCTGATGAGCGTGCACAACTCGGTCGGCTGCGCGCCGATCCTGAACTTCGGCAGCCCCGCGCAGAAGGACCGCTATCTGCGCGAGCTGGCCACCGGCCGCACGATCGGCGCGTTCTGCCTGACCGAGCCGCAGGCGGGCTCCGAGGCCAACAATCTGCGCACCCGCGCGGTGCTGCGCGACGGCCAATGGATTCTGAACGGCAGCAAGCAGTTCGTGACCAACGGCGCGCGCGCCGGTCTGGCGATCGTGTTCGCCGTCACCGATCCCGAGCGCGGCAAGCGCGGCCTGTCCGCGTTCATCGTGCCGAGCTCGACGCCGGGCTTCGACGTTGGCCGGCCGGAGCACAAGCTCGGCATTCGCGCCTCCGACACCTGCCCGATCTCGCTCGATCACTGCGCGGTGCCCGAGACCAATCTGCTCGGCGAGCCGGGCGAGGGCCTGCGCATCGCGTTGTCGAATCTCGAAGGCGGGCGTATCGGCATCGCCGCGCAGGCGGTCGGCATCGCGCGCGCCGCGTTCGATGCCGCGCGCCGCTACGCGAGCGAGCGCGAACAGTTCGGCAAGCCGCTGAAGGATCACCAGACGATCGCCAATATGCTTGCTGACATGGCGACCCGCCTGAACGCCGCGCGTCTGCTCGTGCATCATGCGGCGCGGCTGCGCTCGGCGGGGCGGCCGTGTCTGTCGGAGGCGTCGCAGGCGAAGCTGTTTGCGTCGGAGCTCGCCGAGGAGATCTGCTCGAATGCGATCCAGATTCATGGCGGCTATGGCTATCTGGAGGACTACGCGGTGGAGCGCCACTATCGCGACGCGCGTATCACGCAGATCTACGAAGGGACCAGCGAAGTGCAGCGGATGGTGATCGCCAGGCATGTTTGAGGGCTGTGTTTGAGCGCACAATAGCCTCGCCGCCGACGCTTCGTTGTGCACAGCAGCGGTACCCAGCTATAAAAATCGAGCGCGCCCCTCGCGCCAGACAGGAGACGACGATGACAGCAGCGAAAGCCTTTCTCGAAGCGCGCGATCTGCTAGTGCGCCATCGCACCGACTACGAGCGCGCGTACCGCGAATTCGCGTGGCCGGCGCTCGGCGAGTTCAACTGGGCCCTCGACTACTTCGACACCATCGCGCGAGACAACCACAACCCCGCGCTGTGGATCGTCGACGATCCTTCGAGCGACGGCCTGCGCCTGTCGTACGCGCAGATGTCGGAGCGCTCGTCGCGGATGGCGAACTTTCTGCGCGGCGCGGGCGTCGGTCGCGGCGACCGCGTGCTGCTGATGCTGCCGAACCGCGTCGAACTATGGGACGTGATGCTCGCCGCGATGAAGCTCGGCGCGATCGTGCTGCCCGCCACCACGCAGCTATCCGCCGACGACGTGCGCGACCGCGTGCAGATTGGCGGCGCGAAGTTCGCCGTGGTCGACAGCGCGGAGCTGGGCAAATTCGACGCGCTCGACGTGCCGCTCACCCGCCTGTCGGTCGGCGCGCCGCGCGACGGCTGGATCGATATCGCCGCCGCGTACGAGGCCTCGCCGCAGTTCACGCCGCACGGCATCACGCACGCCAGCGATCCGCTGCTGCTGTACTTCACGTCCGGCACGACCTCGAAACCGAAGCTCGTCGAGCATACGCACCAGAGCTATCCGGTCGGGCATCTTTCGACGATGTACTGGATCGGCCTGCAACCCGGCGACATCCATTGGAACATCAGCTCGCCGGGCTGGGCCAAGCACGCGTGGAGCTGTTTCTTCGCGCCGTGGAACGCGCAGGCGTGCGTGTTCGTGTTCAATTTCGCGCGCTTCGTGCCGAAAGACACGCTCGCCGCGCTGGTGCGCTTCAACGTGACCACGCTGTGCGCGCCACCGACCGTCTGGCGCATGCTCGTGCAGGAGCGGCTCGGCGATTATCCGGTGAAGCTGCGCGAGATCGTCGGCGCGGGCGAGCCGCTGAATCCCGAGATCATCGAGCGCGTGAAGCACGCGTGGGGCATCACGATCCGCGATGGTTACGGCCAGACCGAAACGACCTGCCAGATCGGCAATTCGCCGGGCCAGCCGGTCGTGCCCGGCTCGATGGGGCGCCCGCTGCCGGGCTACCGGATCGAACTGCTCGACGCCGACGACCAGCCGGTCACCGAAGGCGAAATCGCGCTGGCGCTCGCCGAAAGGCCGCTCGGTCTGATGACCGGCTACGCGAACAACGCGAACGCGACCGCGCAGGCGATGCGCAACGGCTTCTATCGCACCTCGGATGTCGCGCTGCGTCGCGACGACGGCTACTACGTGTATGTCGGCCGCTCGGACGATGTGTTCAAGTCGTCCGACTATCGCTTGAGTCCGTTCGAACTCGAAAGCGTGCTGATCGAACACGAGGCGATCGGCGAGGCGGCGGTGGTGCCGAGCGCGGACGCGCTGCGCCTGTCGGTGCCGAAAGCGTTCGTCACGGTGCGTCAAGGCTACGAAGCGAGTCCCGAACTCGCGCGCGCGGTGTTCGCGTTCTCGCGCGAAAAACTCGCGCCGTACAAGCGGATTCGTCGCCTGCAATTCAGCGAGCTGCCGAAGACCATCTCCGGCAAGATCCGCCGCGTCGAGTTGCGGCGCCGTGAAATGGAGCGCGCGGCCGAGCCCGCGCGTCTGCCCGACGAGTACTGGGAAGAAGATTTTCCCGAGTTGCGCTGACTGTCCCTATTCATCGCTATGACCGGTTTGAATCGCACGCGTTGAATTCGAGCTTCGGATTCGACGCGTCGGGACACTGTTTTTTCATCCCTATCGTTGTCCGGCCGCCGCGCGGCCATCGCCCAGGAGTTTCAGCATGAGCACCCTTGCTTCGAACGAGACCAGCCGCGACGTTGCCGGCGCCACTGCCACCGCCGCCGTGAAACTGCTGATCAACGGCGAGTTCGTCGAATCGAAGACGACCGAATGGCGCGACATCGTGAACCCGGCCACGCAGGCGGTACTCGCGCGCGTGCCGTTCGCGACCGTCGCTGAAGTCGACGCGGCGGTGCGCAGCGCGCACGCCGCGTTCAGCACGTGGAAGGACACGCCGATCGGCGCGCGCATGCGCATCATGCTGAAGTATCAGGCGCTGATTCGCGAGCATATGCCGCGTATCGCGAAGACGCTGTCGGCCGAGCAGGGCAAGACCATTCCCGACGCCGAAGGCGACATCTTCCGCGGTCTGGAAGTCGTCGAGCACGCCTGTTCGATCGGCACGTTGCAGCAGGGCGAATTCGCCGAGAACGTCGCCGGTGGTGTGGACACCTATACGCTCCGACAGCCGCTCGGCGTATGCGTCGGCATCACGCCGTTCAATTTCCCCGCGATGATTCCGCTGTGGATGTTCCCGATGGCGCTCGTGTGCGGCAACACGTTCGTGCTGAAGCCGTCCGAGCAGGACCCGCTGTCGACGATGCAACTGGTCGAGCTTGCGCTCGAAGCCGGCGTGCCGAAAGGCGTGCTGAACGTCGTGCACGGCGGTAAGGAGGTGGTCGATGCGCTGTGCACACATGACCTGGTGAAAGCGATTTCGTTCGTCGGCTCGACGGCGGTCGGCACGCACGTGTATCGCCTCGGCAGCGAGCACGGCAAACGCGTGCAATCGATGATGGGCGCGAAGAACCACGCGGTCGTGCTGCCCGATGCGAACCGCGAGCAGACGCTCAACGCGCTCGCGGGTGCCGCGTTCGGCGCGGCCGGGCAGCGCTGCATGGCGACCTCGGTGGCGGTGCTGGTCGGCGGCGCGCAGAAGTGGCTGCCCGAGCTCGTCGCGAAGGCGAAGACGCTGAAGGTCAACGCGGGTCACGAGCCGGGCACCGATGTCGGGCCGGTGGTATCGCGCGCGGCGAAGCAGCGCATTCTCGGCCTGATCGAGGCGGGCGTGAAGGAGGGCGCGACGCTCGCGCTCGATGGCCGCGACGTGAACGTGAAAGGCTACGAGCAGGGTAACTTCATCGGCCCGACGGTATTCAACGACGTGACGACCGACATGGAAATCTACCGCACCGAAATTTTCGGACCGGTGCTGGTGGTGGTGAACGTCGCGACACTCGACGATGCGATCGCGCTCGTCAACGCCAATCCGTTCGGCAATGGCGTGGGTCTCTTCACGCAAAGCGGCGCGGCGGCGCGCAAGTTCCAGAGCGAGATCGATATCGGCCAGGTCGGCATCAACATTCCGATTCCGGTGCCGGTGCCGTTTTTCAGCTTCACCGGTTCGCGCGGCTCGAAGCTCGGCGATCTCGGCCCTTACGGCAAACAGGTCGTGCAGTTCTACACGCAGACGAAGACGGTCACCGCGCGCTGGTTCGACGACGACACCGTCAACGACGGCGTCAACACGACGATCAGCCTGCGTTGAAGGTCAACACGGAGACGACACCATGAAAATAGGCTTTATCGGACTCGGCAACATGGGCGCGCCGATGGCGCTGAACCTGCTGAAGGCCGGCCATGCGCTCAACGTGTTCGACCTTAGCGCGCAGGCCGTGCGCATGCTGGTCGATGCGGGCGCACAGGCGGCCGGCTCGCCGAAAGCGGCCGCGAGCGACGTCGAATGCGTGATCACGATGCTGCCCGCCGCGGCGCACGTGCGCCACGTGCTCGCCGCGGACGACGGCATCCTCGCCGGCATCGCGCCGGGCGTGCCGATCATCGATTCGAGCACGATCGATCCCGCCAGCGTGAAGGCGTTCGCCGAACTCGCGGCGGCGCACGGCAACAGCTTCGTCGATGCGCCGGTATCGGGCGGCACGGGCGGCGCGGCGGCGGGCACGCTGACCTTCATGGTCGGCGGCAGCGCGAGCGCGTTCGAGCGGGCGAAACCGGTGCTGTCGGCGATGGGGAAAAACATCGTGCATTGCGGCGACACCGGCACGGGCCAGGTCGCGAAGATCTGCAACAACCTCGTGCTCGGCATCTCGATGGCGGGCGTCGCGGAAGCGATGTCGCTCGGCGAGGCGCTCGGTATCGATACGAAGGTGCTCGGCGGCATCATCAATACGTCGACCGGTCGCTGCTGGAGTTCGGACACGTATAACCCGATGCCGGGCGTGATCGAGACCGCGCCGTCATCGCGCGGCTATACCGGCGGCTTCGGCACCGACCTGATGCTGAAAGACCTCGGCCTCGCCACCGACGCCGCGCGCAGCGTGCGTCAACCGGTCTATCTCGGCGCGCTCGCGCAGCAGCTTTATCAAACGATGAGCACGAACGGCGCGGGACGTCTGGACTTTTCGGCGGTGATCAAGCTGTATCGCTCGCACGAGCACGGTGGTGGCGGCAACGGAGGCGCGCAATGATCGATCTCGCCTATGCGTACGATGGCGCGATCGCGTTGATCACGCTGAAGCGGCCGCCCGCGAACGCCTTCACGCCCGATGGCCTGCTGCAATTGCAGCGCACCGTCGAGCAGTTGAACGGTGAGGCGCGCGTGCGCGCGCTCGTCATCACCGGCGACGGCCCGAAGTTCTTCAGCGCGGGTGCCGATCTGAACACGTTCGCCGACGGCGATCGCGACATCGCGCGAACCGCGGCGGCGCGCTTCGGCGCGGCGTTCGAAACGCTACAGAATGCGCGGCCCGTCGTGATCGCGGCGCTCAACGGCTATGCGATGGGCGGTGGTCTCGAATGCGCGCTCGCCTGCGATATCCGCATCGCCGAGCAGCATGCGGTGCTGGCGTTGCCCGAGACCGCGGTCGGCCTGCTGCCGTGCGGCTGCGGCACGCAGACGCTGCCATGGCTCGTCGGCGAGGGCTGGGCCAAGCGCATGATTCTGACCGGCGAGCGCGTCGATGCGGCGACCGCGCTACGCATCGGCCTCGTCGAGGAAGTGGTGGAGCGCGGCGCCGCACCTGAAGCAGCGTTGACCATGGCGCAGCGCGTCACCGCTTTGAGCCCGCAGGCGGTCAGCTTCAGCAAGACGCTGATCCATCAGGCGCGGCATGGCGTGCCGCGCGGCGCCGCGCTCGCGCTCGAACGCGAGGGTTTCGTCGATCTGTTCGACGGCGCCGATCAGCGCGAGGGTGTCAACGCGTTCCTCGAAAAACGCGCGCCGCGTTGGCAGGCGAGCCATGCACCACGGGAGACGCAGCGATGAGCGCCCTGCCAGGTGTCGCGGCCGAACCGCGTCATGCGACGAGCACGCTCGCCGAACCCGAGATTCTGTTTCGCGTCGTCAATCGTGTCGCGATCGTCACGCTGAACCGGCCAGCCGCGCTCAACGCGTTGTCGCACGCGATGGTGCGCGAGCTCGCGGTGCTGGTCGAGCGTTGCCGCACCGATCCCGCGATCGTCGCGCTCGTGCTGAAGGGGGCCGGCGACAAGGGCTTTTGCGCGGGCGGCGACGTGCGCGAAGTGCATCGGCTCGCGACGCAGCGCGACCCGCGCTGGCTCGCCTTCTTCGTCGACGAATACCGGCTCGACTACGCGCTGCACACGTTTCCGAAGCCGGTGGTCGCGCTGCTCGACGGTATCGCGATGGGCGGCGGTATGGGGCTCGGTCAGGCGGCGCGGCTGCGCATCGTGACCGAGCGCAGCCGCATCGCGATGCCGGAGACGCGCATCGGCTTCGTGCCCGACGTCGGCGCGAGCCGCTTTCTGAGCGTGATGCCGGCCGAGCTTGCGCTGTATGTCGGGCTGACCGGCGCGACGCTATCGGGCGCGGATGCGATGCGCCTGCAACTGGCCGACCTGTGCGTGCCGTCCGACTGGCTCGCGAGCTTCGAGGAGCGTTTGCAGCGCATGCCGCACGACGGCGAGCGCATCGACGCCTTGCGCAGCGTGTTCGAGCCGCCGTGCAACATCGTGCCGCACGCGCCGCTCGCGGCGCTCACGCAACTGATGCTGCGCCACTTCGATCGGCGCTCTGGCGTCGAGCGGATCGTCGCGACGCTGCGTCAGGACCTCGAGCGCGATCCGCCGCGCGAGCTGCGGCAATGGCTGCAGGCGACCTACGACGCGCTGACCACCTGTTCGCCGACGATGCTGCATGTGACGCGCGAGGCCCTGCTGCGCGGCCGGCAGATGACGCTCGCCGAATGTTTCCGCATGGAGCTCGGCATCGTGAAGCGTGCGATCGAGGAGGGCGATTTCCGCGAGGGTGTGCGAGCGCAACTGATCGACAAGGACCGTCGACCGAGCTGGTCGCCCGCGACGCTCGCCGAGGTGCGGCCCGAGCGCGTGCGGCATTTTCTCAGCTCGCCCTGGCAGGGCGACGCGCATCCGTTGGCCGCGCTGGGCGTGGAGCACGGCGACTGACTTACGCCGGGTGCCAGGCTGAAGACCAGCCGAACTTAGGCATCCCTGGCATCGTCCGTCCGGCGTTCCGCCTGTCTGCCGCCCGCAGTCGATCGTGGTCTGGCGCACATAGACTACGTGCGCCAATTGACATCTTTCCGGGCGCATTCTTAGATAGATAATCAAGCCCCGTCCCGACAGGCAAAGGCTGCTCGCAACGCTCATCACGGGCGCTCGTCCACTTACGGTGCGTTCACGTCACCGTATTGCCGCATTCCTGTGCTCGTAATCGATCATTTGCCGTGGTGAAGAGGAACGGGCGCGGATGCTCGCGGAACGTAAATTCGAAGGGCGCTGTTACGAAGTATTGCAATTGCAGTTGTACCGGAGGTCGGGATATCCGATTTACTATGCGGTACCAGAGGACATCCTGAAGACCGAAATTTCGCGGTCGTGCGCACGTTCGCGCGGGACATGATCTTCCGCGGCACGTCGCCCGGCGCCGCCAGTCTGCGCAAGCAGTCCATCTACGTGATCGACCGCACCAAGCCTCCCGGGTGCTTCATCAATCACGACGTGGGAAGCCGCGAAACGCCGCTGCCGGCGAACTCCATGCTCGACGAACGCTACGGGGTCGCGCTGCGGAACCTCCTGAATCGTGCAAGGAACGAGGAGCTTTTCAGGCATATCTTTCACGACGCGAAAGATGATCATCCGGACGCGGCGCACGGGATGTCGGGAACGGCGCATGCTTAGACTTTCAGGTTGCTCCGACGCGCATCGCCTCAGGTGAAGCGATGTGCGCCATGACGCGGCGCGACGCGCCGTACGGCGGCTGTTTCGTTGCAACGCCAGGCAACTCCACAGTCAAAACCAGCAGGAAGGCACCATGAACAGGAATCTCATCGAAGGTACCGCGAAGGAACTGAAGGGATCGGTCAAGGAAGCGATCGGGAAGGTTACCGGCAATCGCGCGAAACAGGCCGAAGGGGCGGCCGAAAAAGTCGCTGGCCGCATGCAGGCGAGAATCGGCGAAGAAACCGATGAAGTGCGCGAGCATGTCAAGAGCTAGCGCGCTGCGGCTGCATGTACCCGCAGCTTGAACCATCCGGCCGCGGGCGTATCACGTCAGGCACGCAAGCCGTGCGCTGACGCACCACGGGCGTAGCGTCTCGCACACCGCCGGTGCTCGCCGCGTCGCGCCGGACTGGCATCGACCATTCGAGGACGCCTAATGCTGGGATTCGACGCCGGAACGGCGAGGAAAGTCTGGACCGCGTTTCTGCTCGCGCTGCTGTTCTTCATCATCTATATCGCGTCGACGACGGTGCTCGTCGTCGTGTTCGCGGTGTTCTTCAGCTATCTGATCTACCCGATGGTGGCATTGGTCGAACGGGTGCGCCCGCGCCGCGTGCCACGCGTCGCGTCGATCGCGTTCGTGTTCGTCGTCGTGGTCGCGCTGATCGCGGTGGTCGGTTCGGTGTTCGGCGTCGAATTGCAGAGTCAGGCGACGCGTCTCGTCACCCAACTGCCCGCGCTGCTGCGCACCGACGTGCCGGACCGTCTGCCGCTGCCGCATTTTCTCGAACCGTTGCGCGAACGGATCATCGATTTCGTGCGCAGCCAGATCGAAACCGGCTCCGACAAAGCCGTGCCATTGGCACGCAGCCTCGGGCTCGGCGTCGTGCATGCGGCGAGCAACCTGATCTATCTGGTGCTGATTCCGATCCTGAGCTTCCTGCTCATCAAGGACGGCGAGAACATGCGCGAGGCGTTTCTCGCGTTGCTGAACAGACCGCATCGCATGCTGTGGAGCGAGATCATCGACGATCTGAACGTGCTGCTGTCGAAGTACGTGCGCGCGCTGCTGTTTCTGTCGCTCGCCACGCTGCTGTGCTACGGCGTCGCGTTCTCGCTGCTCGGCTTGCCGTATGCGTTTCTGCTCGCGGTCAGCGCGGGCTTGCTCGAATTCGTGCCGTTCGCGGGGCCGCTTGCCGCGGTCGCGATCACGCTGGTGGTCGCGGTGTTCAGCGGCTATCCGCATCTGCTGTGGCTGGTGATTTTTATCGGGCTGTATCGGCTGTTTCAGGATTACGTGCTCAATCCGTATCTGATGAGCGAGGGCGTCGAGGTCAGTCCGTTTCTGGTGATCGTCGGACTGCTCGCGGGTGATCAGCTTGGCGGCGTAGCGGGGATTTTTCTCGCGGTGCCGGTGATCGCCACGTTGAAGATCGTAATCGGCCGGGCGCGGGTGTTTTATGCTGCGTCGCACGAGCAAGGCGAAGCCGCGCGATGCGCGCTGACGGGTCAGACCGACGACGAGACCTAGCGCGTTTCGAGGTAGTTGGCGCAAGCCGATCGGGTGCTGCTTTGTCCGGTGGGAACGGCCTTTCCTGCACTAGAATGGGTTATTGCCGGCGTCGTCGACAGTCGCTGGCGAGCACGACGTGCAGGATTCTCTCTGGAGGAATGCCATGCCGACTTATCGGTACAGGTGCGAAAAGTGCGGTGAGATGTTCGAACATGCCGAGCATCTTGCTGAACATGAAGCCGCTCATCCGGCTTGTCCGAAGTGCGGGAGCGAGAAGGTCGAGCACATACCCACGCCATTTGTGCCGAAAACATCGAGAAAGAGCTGAAACCTGTCTGACAGGACAACGGCAAAATTCGGCCCAGCAGGCTGAAAGCATCGAGGCGCTGCAACAGAACGCGAAGTTCACCCGTTTGCGAAAGCGCGATGCATTTCGTCGAGCCACCGGCACCACACCGAAGATCGTGGAGCACGCGATGGGAAGCGCATGGAAACGCCGCTTCAAACTGTTTATCCAGCGTTTCTGGCAACCGACAAGCGCATGCATGACCTGTATGCCCGGAAGCTGGGGCAACATCATGAGCCTCGCTCACTGGGCGATCGCATTCAAGACGGGGCTGCTGACCGGTGTGCTGACCTTGCTGCTCACCTTCACGCCCGCTGCGAGGTGGTTCGGCAATCGCTATGGCAACGCACTGCTCGTCGGCTGCCTGACCGCCATTGGCGATGCCTACTCTCACCTGAGCCACTACCGCTTTCATGCTCTCGAACACATCGCGACGGGCGTAGTGTCAGGCCTGTTCGCGCTCGCTGCGTCGTACCTGCTCGAGGACCGCGCGCGTCGCCTACGCGCGGCGTGGTCGCGTTTGTTTGGTTAATTCAACCCCTTTGCACGCGTACGCTCTGCCAAGCGCGCTATTCGAATTGTCCCTGACGTGGTGTTGCGCCGTGGGCCACATCGTTTCGTGGCGCTTCGGCTGGCTGCGCGTCTCGCGCTGTACCCTTGACGCGCGAGACCCACAGCACCGCCACGCACGCGAGCGCCACGGCAACCCATCCCACGCTCCCATATCCGACGATGCGGCCATCGGCCGAGGTGCCAAGCATCAAGCCGCCGAGCCACGCACCGGTGCCGGTGCCGAGCGCCTGCAACGCGCTGTTGGCGCTCAGGAACGCGCCGCGCCGCGCAGGCTCGGGAACGGTGGTCAGCAGGGCCTGCATCGGCACCATGCGTCCGTTCATCAGCACCATGAAGCACGGGAAGAACAGCACGAGCGCGTAGAACGGCAGGTTCGGCAGATGCGTGATGAACAGCACCGGCACGAACGACAGCAGCGCCGCGCAGCGGAACACGCGCTGCGTGCCGAAGCGGTCGGCGAGCTGGCCGACAAGACGCGACGTGAAGAACGTCGCCGCGCCGCCAGCCATATACAGCCACGACAACTGCCGCGGCGCGACGCCATGATTGGCGACCAGCGTCGGCGAAATGAACGGAATCACCAGCATGTGCGCGATCATCATCATGAACGTCAGCGCGAACGCGTTCAGATGCCGCGGGTAGCTGAGCAGCCGCCACAGATCGGGCAGCACTTCGGCGAGCGGTGGCTGCCGGCGGCTCAGATGCGCGGCCAGCGAGGGCACGAGTTGCGAGCCCGCGACCCACACCAGCAGCGACAACACGACCAGCAGGAAAAACGGCGCTGCCCAGCCGAACCGCGCGCCGAGCATCACGCCGGCCGGCACGCCGGCGATCGCCGCAAGCGAGAACGCCGTCATGATCGTGCCGGTCGCGGCGCCGCGCCGTTGCGGCGGAATCACGTCGCCGACGATCGCCATGATCACCGAGCCGAGCACGCCGCCCGTGATGCCCGCGAATGCGCGCGCGGCGAGCAGCAGCGCGAAGCTCGAGGCGAGCGCGCAGGCGAGGTTCGACAGCGCGAACAGCGCGTAAATGGCGAGCAGGAGACGGCGCCGGTCGAAACGGTCGATATAGGTCGCCGCGAACAGACCCGACAGCCCCGAGCACCACGAATAGGCCGATACGGCCGTCGCGAATGCGGCGGGTGTGATCTGGAACGCGCTCATGATCTGCGGGCCGAGCGGCATCATCACCATGAAGTCCAATCTCATCGTGAACTGCGTGAGCGCGAGTAGCCACAGCAGACGACGCTCGTGCTGTGGAGTGATGGAGTACATCGATCGATCTCCGTTTGTTGTTCGAAGCACGCCCCGGGTGGTCGCGCGCCATGGCCCGGCGCGCGAGCGGGCGCTCAGTCGTCGAGCGTTTCGTGGACCGCGACCGCGCCCTGTTTCCAGTAGCTGGCCGCGCGAATCCGCGTCTTGTGGACCCCGCGTTCGCCGCACAGATGCTGGCGCACCGCGCGCATCGTCGCCGCTTCGCCGGCGGCCCACACGTAGCCTTCGCCGTTCTCCGGCAGCCAGGTATCGCGTACTGCCTGCAACAGCGCTGCGCCGCGCGTGCCGCCCTGCGTGTCGATTTCGCTGCGATAGCACCAGACGAGGTGCAACTCGGCCTGCGTCGTGAACTCGATGCGCGCCGACGGATCGGCGACTTCGATCACCGCGGCCGCACGCGTGCCGGGCGGCAGCTCTTCGAGGCGGCGAGCGATCGCGGGCAGCGCGGTGTCGTCGCCGATCAGCAGATGCCAGTCGAAGCCGGTCGGAATCACGAGCGAGCCGCGCGGACCACCGATGCCCAGATACTGGCCCACTTTCGCCTGCGCGGCCCACGTCGCGGCGGGGCCCGCGTCGTGCATCGCGAACTCGATGTCGAGCTCGCCGGCGTCGCGATCGAATCGGCGCGGCGTGAAATCGCGTGCGGTCGGCCGCTTGCCTTCCGGGAATACCGGGCCGTCGGGGCCGGCTTGCGGCAGCGTCGGCTTGTCGGCGCCGGGTTCGGGGAAGAAGACCTTCATGTGATCGTCGAACGACGCCGACACGAAGTCGTGCAAATCGTCGCCGGTGAAGGTCACGCGAATCAGGTGCGGCGTCAGCGCGCGCACCTGCTTGACCTGCAGCAGACGGAACTTCAACGGATGCCGCACGCGCTGCACGGCGAGATCGGGGCGATGGTGCTGCTCTTGCATGAGGATGGTGCTCCTGTTCGGTTCGAGAGGACGCGCGGGCAGGCTCGTGGCCTGCGGCGCGCTATCAGGCGGAGGGCTCGCTGTTGCTGCCCGCGCCGGGTTTTTCGCTGCCGTTGCCGTCTTCGATTTCCTTGGCCGCGCGCATCAGGATCGCGGCGATGCGGCGCTGCTCGTCGGCCGGCGCGTTGTCGCGACGCAGCAGCGCGTTCTTCAGCGTGCGGCGCGCTTCGTTGAGCTCAGGCACCCAGCCGCCTTCGCTGACGTCGGCCGGCGCTTCGCCGGCAAACGCGCGGCGCACCGAATCCATCTTGCGGGCGATATGCGAGATTCGCGCGAACATCAGCTCGACGCGCTCGCGGTTCGCGGCCAGATACTCGCGGCCGGCATCCGACAGTTCATAGCGCTTGCGGTTACCTTCGAGTTGCACGCTCACGTAGCCGAGCTCTTCGAGATAGGTCAGCGCCGGATAGACCATGCCGGGGCTCGGGCTGTAGAAGCCGTTCGAGCGCGTTTCGAGCGCCTTGATCAGCTCGTAGCCGTGGCTCGGCTGCGTGTCGATCAGCGACAGCAGCAGCAATTGCAGATCGTCGGAGCTGAATTTGCGGCCGCGTGGCAAACCTTCGCCGTCGCCGCCGAAGCCACCCGGGCCGCCGCCGTGTCCGCCCCAGCCACCGGGACCGCCGTGGCCGCCGTGGCCGCCGTGGCCGCCGTGGCCGCCGCCGAAGCGTGAGCCACGGCCGCCGAAGCGCAGACCGTCATGGCGGCCGAACGCGAGCCGCAAGACGTGCAGCAACTGCTGATGGCGCGTGTCGGGCGAAGCGCCGGCCGCGAAGGCGTGGTGCGCGGCAACGTCGCTCGCATGGGGCCATGAACGGCCGAACCCGGCGTGAGAACGGTCACGGGCCTCGCGGTGCTCGCCTCGCGGACCGGAAAAACGATGAGGATGACGCATCTGGGAGTCTCCCATAAATGTCGTAAGATGCATCTTAAGATATATATCTTAAGATAGTCTGTCAAACTCTTTTTTCGATCGATGGGGAGACAACAAAGTCTGCGGGACTGTAAGACTCGTCGTTCGGGCGCAACCAAGTCCGCGGCAACGGGAAAAATCGTCGTGCGGCGCAAGATCTTTCTTGCGAAGAACTATTGAATTCTGTGTTTGGGTAGTCTGTGCTTCCCGGGGCGATGGAGGAGGTCGACACGGCAAGTCGAAGCGCCGAACGTTAGCTGGGATGATGTGGGATCAGATTCTCAGTCCCGCATCTAAGCGCTACGATTCCGCGCTCACTGCAGCGACATCTAATAACCAGTCGCACAGCCGTAGCCCATCACGAACTGCCTTACGGTCAAGTGGGGTATGGACATTCTTGTCGACACCCCTAGGTAAGGATGTGAGCGCGACGTGTGGGCGTCCATAGGCAAGCCTTGCCCCCGTGATCACTTCGTTGGCAGGTTCAATACGAGGATGGCCATTCGTGTGGCGTGTCGCGCCGGCAAATCGCCGGACGAAGCCGACGTTCGGCCGTCAACCTTTGCGCGGCAGCTAAAAGCTGCATCTTCGACGTTCGCATACCGACGGTGGCGGATGTCGCAACTCGCTGTGAGCGAATTCGTGCTCTCCACTCCACGCCTTAAGTCAGGCGGCTCGAGTGAACGACCGCCTCTCAAGCTGTGATCGACACCCGCCACAGGACAGTCTCGGCTTGATTTCGCTCGCCCCCAATTGGCCGGCTATCAACGTCGAATTTCGGTTGGAAAATGCGCCGACTGATCTGATCGGGAGACGGTCGATCTGCCCCTGCACACCGGCATCGCGACAGGGAGCAGTTTCAAAATGCGCCGGCTGGCTCCGAATTCGCCGATGCTCACAGCGAAGCCACCCTATCTGAAAAGACGCGCTGCGCCGCGCACGCTGCGTGAACCGGCCGATCACGATTGCCTGGCGATTTTCAACCGGAGAGGGCGCAACACGTGGCGCCTGCAAGGGCCACGCGGCAGTCAGGAGGTGTCGATCAACAGCCGGTTCGCTGTGAACGACATGCGAGTGCAGGTGGAGGCTTGCATGGTTTATGCTGGAGAAGCTGGACAAGGCGATGACCTGCACCTCACGCGACCAAGGGCGCGGATGACCTTGTTGCAGGCTCACTTGCAGAAAGTGACATCGCAGCCAGATAGCCGAAAGTCAACGCGGGTCCGAGGGTGATCCCGGCGCCAATATAGTGTCCACCTACGGGCGAATTCATATCGTTGCCGCAGGCATAGAGTCCGGCAATGGGGTGGTTATCCTGATCCAGCACCTCGCCGTGACTTCCAGTCACGAGACCGCGGCTGGTGCCGAAATCGCCCGGCATTAGCATGACAGCATAAAAGGGTCCGTGCTCGATGGGTCCGAGACACGGGTTCGGCGAGTGCGTGGGGTCGCCCTTGTAGATGTTATAGGCGGATGATCCCTTGCCGAAATCGGTGTCCACGCCCGTTGCCGCAAACTCGTTGTTACGTGCGACGCTGCGTTCCAATCCGCCTGTGTCGACGCCAATCTTGCCTGCAAGTTCAGTGAGCGTCCGTCCGCTGAAAAGGTAGCCGGCCTTCTCATACCGTCGCAGTGACAAACTGCCGGGAAGGATGACGCCAATGCCGTATTTTTTGACCGTGGCCGCATCCGCGATCAGATACGCGGGGATCGCGCCAGCATCGAACATGCCGAGTGTAAAAGCGTGGTACGACGCGGCCTCGTTGGTGAACCGGTTGCCATCCTTGCCCACTGCGATGAAACCAGGCTTCGGACGGTCAAGCATGAAGTGCCCCCATAGCACCTTCGCGCCCTTGTCGTTCTGCAGGACGGACATTGGCACGTAGTAGCCCGTGTCTTCGGAGTTGTGATCGAGCCGCCCACCAGCCGACAGACCGAGCCGAATACCTTCGCCAACATTGCTGGGCAGTCCGAGTCCCAACTCGACGGTCGGCTTGCGTGAATGTTCTTCGCGCATTTTCTGGTTGCCCGGATAGCCTCCGGTGGCGATGATCACGCCCCGGCGCGCGCGGATTCGCTGCGTGCGGCCGTCGCGAACCACCTCGGCACCGATGACGGCACCCTTCTCGATGATCAGTTTGCTGGCGGACGACTTCAGCCAGATTTCGATCTGCCGGTCCAGCATGGTTTTGTAGAGGCGCGCGATGAGTGCATTGCCGGCAACGAGACGAGTGCCACGGTGATAGCTGAGCCGATCCACGCCATAGCGCAGAAAGCGCTTCATCACGTGGAAGAACGACCGCGCCGACTTCGTGACCGAAAGGAAGTGAAGCAGGTCGACAAGGTCGAGCATCATGCCGCCGAACGGTGCGAATGCTGGAAGCGGGGCGCGTAGCGTCTTGAAGTGCGTTCCAAGTTTGCGTGCATCGAACTCCAACGGGGCGTGAGCGCGGCCGAACATGCCGCCGTCCAGTTCGGGGTAGTAGTCCGGATAGTCGACCGCCATCACCTTCAGCTCGGAGTTGCGCAGCATATAGTCGAGCGCGGTCCGACCCTGCTGGATATAGGCTTCCTGCAAAGAGCGATCGACACTCGCTCCCACCGTGCTGGCGAAATACTTGCGCGCCTTGTCTAACGAATCCTTGAATCCTGCTGCCTGCATGGGCGCGCTGTCGACGAACCACAGCATGCCCACCGACCATGCAGAGGTGCCGCCGACCTGATCGGTCTTCTCCAGAACAAGTGGTTCAAACCCTTCGTTTTTCGACACGATGGCCGCAGTCATGCCGGCGGCGCCAGCACCCATGATGATGACGTCGACCTCGCGGTCCCAGTTCTCCGTCGTTGCGGTGAGCATGGCGTTTGTCCTGTTGGTAAGAGTGTCTCGAGCAATCGATTTATATCGAATCATGCGTATCAGTGTGAATGATGTCAAGAAACTCCAGGGAATCCCCTGGCAGATTGCCTCGGGTCGCTTTTCTGCAGGCGCAGAGGTTTTCTGCTGAAACCGGTCGACAATTTCTTGACATTGATCATCCCATGAAAGATCATTCGATATAAATCGAATGTGGAAAGTCGCTGATATTCACCTGCGTGCCCCCTGCAGTGATCAAAGCAATGCCCCACGCCATGACCGCACAGTGGCCACCGTGCCGCGAGCAGCTGACAGGAGAGATACGATGAAAGGCGCTTCGCTCGTTGACGTACAGGAGTTGATCAATGGGCACCCTTTCGGTCGCTTTCAGCGGCTGATTTTCTTCATGTGCTTCGTGATTGTCCTGCTGGATGGATTCGACACCGCGGCAATCGGTTTCATCGCGCCGTCGCTGCTGACTCAATGGCATGTCGCAAAGTCGGACCTTGGACCTGTGCTGAGTGCCGCGCTGTTCGGTCTCGCATTTGGCGCGCTCGTGTCAGGCCCGTTGTCCGACCGCGTTGGGCGAAGGGCGCTGATTGTCGGCTCCGTGTTCCTCTTCGGCGTGGCCTGTGTCGCATCCGCATTCTCGACGACGCTGAGTCAACCGGCATCGGCCTTGGTGCGGCCATGGCTAATGCGGTGACCATGATCGACGAGTTCTGTCCAACCGGGCGCCGCGCCACAGTGACCACGCTGATGTGCTGCGGATTCCCGCTCGGCGCGGCATTGGGCGGATTGCTTGCCGCATGGATGATTCCTCATGCCGGGTGGCGAAGCGTGCTGATGCTGGGCGGCGCCACGCCGATACTGCACGGTGTGCTGCTCTGGCTCAAGCTGCCCGAATCTGTACGCTTCATGGTTGCAAATGGCAAGCCAGTGGCACGCATTCGCGCAACCTTGGGCCGCATCTCCGAAGATGTAATCCATGCTCGCGGCTTTGTTCTGACCGAGAGCGCACCGGCAACGGGTGATAACGGGCTCGGCCTCGTGCTGTCGCGCTCATACATCGTCGGGACATTGATGTTGTGGCTCGCGGCGTTTATGGGCCTCGTCATCATCTACGCGTTGATCAACTGGATGCCCATTCTGCTGAGGGACGCAGGTCTGAGCCCGAAGAGCGCGACACTCGTCTCCGCGCTGTTTCCGCTTGGCGGTGTGGGTGCGGTCTTGTGCGGCGCGCTCATGGACCGCTTCAACGCGAATCTCGTCATCGCCACGTGTTACGCGCTCGCCGCAGTCGGTCTGTTTGGGATTGGCGTCACGGCGGGAACCGTAAGCTTGCTCATACCGGTCGTACTCGTGTCCGGCGTGCTGGTGAACACGGCTCAAGCCTCGATGAATGCACTCGCCGCCACCTTCTACCCAACCGAAGGGCGCGGCACCGGTGTGGCGTGGATGCTCGGCATGGCCCGATTTGGCGGCGTTGCCGGCTCATTTCTCGTAGCTGAACTCGTGCGGCGGCACTTCACGCTAGTGGGTGTTTTCGCGACGATCGCCATTGCCGGCGCGCTTTCGTGCATCGCGTTGCTGGTCAAGCAGGCATCACCACCCCACGTCTTCGGAACGCAACCTGACGGCGTGGGATCGCTGAGTCATTGATCTGCACGACGGCCATATGCGCACGTGGTGCACCTGGCCGTCTATCACTTCGCATACTATTTAAGGAGGAACCGCGACATGTCTACTCAGGCGTCTACGGCAGCATTCGAATACGTTCTGGAAGTGAACAGGGCAGTTGATTCAATGGATGAGAACAAGCTTGCACCTTTCCTCACCGAAGGCTGCACATTCGTCTACGGCAACGGTGAACCGGTGATCGGACGCAAAAATATCGCGCAGACTTCAAAGAACTTTATGGCCACGATTAGCGGCATCAAGCACCATCTGCTCAACGCCTGGCGGTTTGATGACGTGATCGTCTCACAGCTCGAAGTGACCTATACGCGCAATGACGGATCGACACTGACCGTGCCGGCCACGACGATCTGGCGGATGCGCGATACGCAAATTGACGACTACCGCATCTATATCGACGTCGCGCCGTTGTTCGCGCATTGAATACACGATAAACATCAGCCCAGGAGCTTGGCTCTCCGGGAATCGTTCCATCAGTAGCAACGATGCGTTCTGGCGCGGGACCTATGCGCGAGTCTGGGGCGAAGCTAGCATCTGTCTCATCTCCGTACCAGAACGGAATTGGGCTGGCGGCAGTCCCATCGAGAGCGCTTCATGCAAAACGTCCAGGTTGTTCAGGTTGGTAACGGGTCCATTCCGGCGATCGGTTTTGGCACCTATGGGATGGGTGCTGACGACATCTATCGAATGATTCCGGCCGCACTCGACGCGGGCTTTCGTCACATCGATACCGCGCAAATTTATCGTAACGAAGGTGAAATCGGCAGGTGCATCGAGGCGTCCGGCATCCCGCGAAGCGACATCTTTCTGACCACCAAGGTTTGGGTCAGCAACTACGCATCGGAGCGCTTTGAAGCATCTGTTGACGAGAGCTTGCGAAAGCTCAAGACAGACTATATCGATCTGCTCCTGCTGCATTGGCCCGGATCGGATGTGCCGCTCGCCGAGCAGATTGCAGGGCTCAACGCAGTGGCCCGCGCGGGCAAGGTCCGGCATATCGGCGTGAGCAATTTCAACCGTGCGCTGATGAAAGACGCGATCGAACTTTCCGCGTTGCCGCTCGTGACGAATCAGTTCGAATATCACCCGTATCTGAATCAATCGTTGCTGATCGAAACCACGTTGCAAGCGGGACTTTCCGTCACCAGCTATTGCGGCATGGCAGTTGGCCGGGTTTTCTCGGACCCGACGCTCAAGGAAATTGCGGCGCGCCATGACAAAACCATCGCGCAGATCGTCTTGCGCTGGCTTGTACAGCAGCCAGGGGTCATTGCGCTGTCGAGAACTACGCGCATCGATCGGCTGGCGCAAAACCTCGCGGTATTCGACTTCGAGCTCGATGGTGCGGATATGGCGGCGATCCGTTCATTGGCGGCAGCAGGCAGCCGGATTGTCGATCCATTTGGACTCGCACCGTCGTGGGACAACACGAGCGTGTGACGTCGCCGCCAAGCGCGCTACCACTTCTGGTTCAGGGCTTCGAATCCTGCGACCAGCGCGTCGAGTAGTTGCCGGACGGCAGGCACCATGCCGCGGCGAGTCGGAAAGATCGCGTGAATCAGGCCAGGAGTCGTCGCCAGATTTGGCAGCAAGTGAAGCAACCCGCCGGCTTGAATATCGGCCTCCACGAATTCGCGCGGCAGCAGGGCCGCGCCAATGCCTTGCAAGGCAGCTAGCCGCAGGCTAGCGAGGTCGTCTGTCGCGAGACGCGGCTGATGCGTCCACGAGGTGATGCCACCCTCCGCATCCACCAGGTTCCAGACAAAGCGTTCGCTGTTGCTGGCCATGGAAAGCGTGGGCCATTCCTTGAGCGATTCAATCGAGTCGGGCACCGGATAGCGCGCGACCAACTCCGGACTGGCGACCAGCATATGAACGGATAAGCCAAGCTGGCGGACCGCGAGATCCGTGCTCTCGAGAGGTGGAAGCCTGACGCGGATGGCGAAGTCGAACCCTTCCTCGACCACATCTACGCGGCGGTTGGTGGCATCGACGAGCACCTGCACGTGCGGGTTGTCCTGGAGGTACTGCGCAATCATGGCGGAAATGCCGGAGGTCAGCAGCCCGACGGGGCAACTGATCCGTATGGTGCCCTGTGGCTTTGAGCGCGTCTGGTCCACAAAGTCCTTGGCAGCCTTCGATTCCGCCACAAGAGCAAGGCAATGCTGGTAGAACCGCCGCCCGGTTTCCGTCAAGGACAGGCTTCGGCTGGTGCGATTGAGCAGCCGGACGCCCAGTTCCTCCTCCAGAGCGCGGACGCGCCGGCTGAGTTTCGACGTCTGCACGCCGAGGCCACGGGCCGCTGCCGTGAAGCTTCCGTGCTCGACGACTTCCGCGAAGAGCCGAAGATCATTGAGGTCGTTGATTTGGTTCATGGGTTGCCTGAAGTCGGGCCTTCAACGTTCTACCACTCGCAACGTTGCTTTGCAATTCAGGACATGTGCGAACGATCGATGCGGAGATAGCATCTGTGAGAGGTACGACGATAGTCGTGCCAGTGGTGGGGCGCGTTACAGCGGGCTTTCGATCGGATCCGGTTGTTGATACAAAGGATAGCTAACGATGTGGAAAGCAATGTTGGATGCGCAGGTAGAGCGCGATCAACCTGTTCCGGATTCATCGCGGACTGCGCGGTCCGCGAACCGTCGAAGAAAACACATACACCCACAGGCTGCATTGGGTGATCTGCGGAAGAGCATTCTTGAAGCCGCGGAAGTGCTTTTCTCTCGCGAGCCTATCGAGTCGATGAACCTCGAGCGGCTCGCCAATCGGACGGGGCTTGGCAAGCGGACCCTCTACCGGATATTTGGACCGCGTAAGGCGTTTTTGCAGGCTTACGCTGAGTGGCTGTGTGACCGTGAGCGCGCGCGGTGGCACGAGGCCGCGCAGCGATGCGGCGAAGAGCCTGTCGAAACCATGATCGAACTGTTCATCGACATAGCGGTTGTGCTGGCTTCTGATGATCATCCGCCTGGGCCGATCCAGGTGCTGGCGATACCGTCCACCGACGAGAAGCATGCCCTCAGGCTATCGCGCAACAATCTTGTCCGGGAGTTTCGTGCGCTATTGCTGCGCCTCGCAGTTGCCGCTAACGCGACGGACGCCGAGGCGTTGGCTGAAAGCCTGACGACACTCTGGTTGGGTGCAACGTCCGGTTTCCAATCAGGCGGCGATTCAATACGAGTCGCGCAGCATTTGCCTTCTCTGGTGGATCACATCATCAAGAGCTATGTCCCAGGCTAGGACATTCGTGTTGCTCGTGCACCCCCGTGCATGCGGCACTTCTGGCGCCATTGGCAACCCCTTACGTTGAAAAAGCTGACCATGCAATATCCCGCGATTGAGGGTGCATTGGGAGATTTTGTCGTAACCCGTCTACTTGACCCGGAAGATGCGCCTGTCACCAGCGCCTCGCGTGAAATGGCAAGTCCCATGATATCGGCTTGCTCCCGAACATCCCTTTCCTACGGCCGTCGATGACGTGCTGCGTCTTATCGCGGGCTCGAGCAAAGGGGAATTCGGCGGATTGCCCTCACGCGGGTGCTGAATGCCGTCGCTGTGTATCTCACGGAAAAGCTGCGGACGGGCGTCACGCCGCACGGTGCATGCCGATGCCGCAGCGAGATTTAGTGCGCTGATTAAACACGCTCTCACTGCTCGACTGCGTCATTCCCACATGCCGTCCTCATCGCGCTCTTCTCATTGACGTCCGCGCGCCAGGTCCTCTCCGCCAGAAGTAGCCCGGCGCATTACTTGTGCAGTGCCTCTTATCGTTCTACCAGCAGCAATGAAACGTTGTGAATCAGGAGATATGCGCTGAATCGTTGCGGAAGTAGCATTTTCACATGGTTTGGCATCACGCTGATTTCGATGGGATGGCGAGTTGGAAATAAACCGTTTCTCGGGTCACACAACGCATATAGAGGCTGCACATGCTTACGCACAGACGTTGGGAATCACTGGATAGCGGCAATCTTGGCTGGCTACGCGCGAAGCACCATTTCGCGGTCAGCGCCGCCGGCAATCCTGCGCATTCCGCCCTCGGTCCGCTGATCGTCTGGAACGACGACGAGATCGCCGTTGGCAGCGGTTTCCCCATGCACGGGCATCGTGACATGGAGATCATCACCTATGTGCGCCAGGGAGTGGTCGGCCATCGGGACACCATCGGATCCGAGGGCACGATTCACGCGGGTGATGTGCAGGTCATGAGCGCAGGAACCGGCATACGTCACGCCGAGTTCAACCAGTCCGACGTGCCGCTCAAGGTCTATCAGATCTGGTTGCTGCCCCGTGAGTCCGGTGGCAAACCCGCGTGGGACACCCGTCCGTTTCCGAAAAGCGACCGGTCAGGTCGATTTGTAGTGCTTGCCAGTGGGTTTGCCGGTGATGACGGCGCACTGCCTATTCGCGCTGACGCACGCGTGCTGGGCGCGATGCTAAAGGCAGGCGAAAGCGTTCGATACGAGTTTGGCGCTGCGCGTTGCGCCTATCTCGTGGTGGCATCAGGACGCATCGAAGTCGACGGCGAACCGGTTGGGCCGCTCGACGGCGTGGCGATCACGAAGATCGCTGCTGCGCAGATTTCCGCACTTGAAGATTCCGAGCTGGTGATGGTGGACGCCGGCTGATTCCTTTGTTTGCAATCCACCTTCACATATTTGCTTTAGGAGATTGTTGTCATGGAACGTTTTAAATTTCTTCCGCTGTTGGGCCGCATTCTGATCGGGGCACCGTTTGTGATGAGCGGGGTCAGCAAACTCGCAGCGTATAGCGCCACAGTTGGCTATATTGCGGCCGTGGGTTTGCCCGTGCCACCGCTGGCATTCGTTCTGGCCGTGCTGACCGAACTGGGCGGCGGCCTGCTACTGCTGTCGGGCTACAGGGTCCGCGCTGTGTCGCTGGGGATGGCGGTATTTTGTGTGGTGACCGCGATGTTCTTCCACCACAACTTTGCCGATCAAAACCAGATGATTCACTTCCTCAAGAACGTGATGATGGCTGGCGGCCTGCTGCAGATTACGTGGTTCGGTGCTGGCGCATTTAGCCTTGACGCGCGGTCCTCCCGGACGGTTTTACGGACCGGCTCTCTAGGTGTGAATTAAATTGGCGGACTGATTGGGAGGTCTCGCCTGTTTCCCCACTGTGTGATGAAGGCACGCGCCGCTAGCCCACGCGGCGCGTCGGTGCGGTCAATCACCTTCATTGCCATCACGGTATTGCGCGGTAAGCGTTGGATACGAATCGCACGCAAGGCACCGCGGTTTTTCTCGAGGTAGAGCCATGAACAACCACACAGCCGTACTCACTCCAAGTCGGGGTTCCGCGCTGACCCCACGCCAGGTTGTGTTTCGAACCCGCGGCAACGGACACGGCAGCATTACCCGTCTGGTCAGTCCCAGCGACCTCGGCGAGCTGATCAAGCCGTTCGTCTTCCTCGATCACGCCGTGGTCGTGCCGACCGGCAAACCGATGTTCGGGATGCACCCGCACTCCGGTATCGCCACGCTCACCACGGTGCTGAGCGGCGGCATCTCCTATGCGGACACGACAGGAAAGACGGGCGAGTTGCCAGCGGGCGGCCTCGAATGGATGAAGGCCGGCAACGGTGTCTGGCACGACGGCAACGTATTGCCGGGCGAGGCCGTACGCCTCTTTCAACTCTGGGTGGCGCTTCCGCCTGCGCAGGAGAATTCGCCAGCGGAAAGCCAATATGTCCCGCCAGGCCGGGTGCAGCAGGATGGGCCCGTGCGCGTGATCCTGGGTCGCCATGGATCGGCGGTGAGCGAGATCCGCGCACCCGAGAACATCAACTATTTTCATGTGCAATTGGATGCTGGCGAGACTTGGCGATATCTGCCTCCAGCAGGACACAACGTTTCGTGGCTGGCAATCGACAAGGGCCGCCTGAGCGCATCTGAAACCATCGAAGCGGGGCAATTCGCGTTGTTCGAGGAAGCCGCCGGTGCGCCCATCGAGGTCTATGCCGAGGAAGCGACCTCATTTGTTTTCGGCTCCGCGGCCAAGCATCCCTATCCGCTGGTGCTCGGCCACTATTCGGTGCACACGAACGCGGATGCGCTTGCGCAGGGCGAAGCCGAGATTCGTCGCATCGGTCGCGAACTGGCCGCGCACCGTCGCGGCAGCGCGGCTCGCAATGCCTGATTTGTGGCGCGCAAAGGCAGTGTGACATCACCGCCCATCCCACTCGAATTGCACCCCCCGGTCTGGCGTGCGTTTACGTTCGATACACTGGCGCACCTTGTGGCGCACGGGACGCGCCGCCATCAATAACGATCTCGGACGCCTGCATGCTGCTGGAGCGATCGGATGCGAGAAATAGTGCGGCCTGTGCGATCTCGTCTGCTTCGTTCAGGCGGCCAATCGGGATAGTTCTGAGCAGATTCTTTTCAAGCGCCTGAAACTCCGCCTCCGTATGCGCGATGGAGTTCCAGATTGGCGTGCGGGTTGGGCCGGGCACGAGCGTATTGACGCGGATGCCTCTTGGCGCCAGTTCCGATGCCAGCGCCCGCGCCATGCCTGAGATGCCTGCCTTGCTGGCGGCATATGCGCTGAATCCAGCAACGCCCATGGTCGCGACGATCGAGCCGATCAGTATGATGGACGCGCCAGCACGCAAGTAAGGCAACGCGGCCTGCACCGTGTAGAAGCTGCCTGCCACGTTGATGGTCAATACCCGCGCAAACAGGTCGCCGGACGTATCTTCCAACGGGGTGGAGCATACGATGCCGGCGTTGGCAAACAGTATGTCGATATGTTGAAAGTGGCGACCCACTTGCGCGAAGGCGAGGTCGAGCGCCTTCCTGTCAGTGACGTCGGCTTCGACTGCCATGACGCCGCTGCCAAGTTGTTCGCGAGCAGTGCGCAGCGTTTCCCGACTATTGCTCAAGATCACGACATGAGCACCTTCATCGAGAAACAGACGCGCGGACGATAATCCAATTCCACTATCTCCGCCCGTAATCACGGCAACCTTGTTTTCCAACTGCATCCACGCCTCCTGAGATTCAGGCTTCAGGGCAAACTTTAGGTCAAACGCCGCCAATCCACTCATGCCGCCCTCGCATTGGCGAGCCGACGCAACACAACGGTCCGACAGCGGGCGCGTGTTGTATGATCTTTCCTTGGTGGATCATCTGTAGGACGATGATGCCATCGAATATGGATTGATATCAAATGATGTTATTTCGATTCAATAAAGTCAAGGGCTTTGGGGAATGCCCTGATCCGGCGCTTTGATACCCCTTTTCTTGCCCAGCCTTACGGACCCATGTCTGGATGGCGGGCCCCATGTCGAGGAATGAGTCAATGGCCAAGTCGAACGCCACTACAGCCAAAACAGCGAGGAATGCTGCTGTGTCAGCACCGGTTGAAAGAAATATGCCCGAGCTATTTGATGATCGCGGCAGAACCATTCCGTGGATGGCCAGAACGGTGCACCGGCTTTACGATGGCAACGCGCAGAAGATTCTGGACAAGGAAAACCTCGCCATTGCGTATTGGTACTACCTGCGCGTGCTCGCGGAGCGTGGAGAACTGAACCAGCTCGAACTGAGCAAGCGCGTGGGTATTGCGTCGACTACGGCAGTTCCGGCGCTGGATAACCTTGAAAAGCGCGGCCTTGTGCAAAGGACGCGCGATCCCAACGACAGACGAAAGTATTTCGTCAATCTGAAGCCTGAAGGCAAGCGTCTCGTGGATGAGTTGATGCCTGAACTGACCCAGATGATCGCAACGTCACTGGACGGCATCACCCCGCGCGATATACGCGCGTTCTGGAAGGTTATGCATCAGATCGAACACAACCTGAATCAGATGTCTCAGGATAATTCGGTCGTGGATTGAGCTTGGCTTGAACCTGGCAAGCCTCGGAAACCTTGCCAGCCCCCACTACGCGGTGTGCCATTCCTTCATGTGCGGGTCAGCGAATGCGCGCAGACTTTGCAGTGCCATGGCCACCGCGACGCGATTGACTAACCGAACAGATTCGCTCAGATGGGTTGAGCCGGATAAATGACCTCCGGCGTCCAGCCTTCACGCGGTTGGGTGTACAGATCCCAGAACGCTTGTGCGACACCGCGTGCCTCGGGAGAATCGGGTGTCACGAAGGTGGCCACGGTGACGGAAGCAACGTGGACGCCGCGATTCCTGAAACTGTCGAAAACCCCTTGCGTCAGGTTTTGAATCCCAGCCTTACCAATGCCCAGCAGCAGGTAGTCGGGATGCGGGTGCGTTGCCAAGGCACCGCCAGTCATCAGGATTGCGCCGCTGCCGCGCGCCAGCATGCCTCGCGAAGCGGCCTGCGTGGCGACGAGTGCCGCACCGATGTTGATAGTCAGATCGGAAACAAAGGTCTCGGGCGCTTGTGTTTCAATTGAAGCCGAATGTATGGACGCCGAGTTGAAATGCAGCACATCGATTGCACCAAACTCTGCTTCCGTTTCGCTAATGAGCTTGAGCACGCTGTCGAGATTTCCGGCATCTGCCTTCATGGTGCTGACCGTATAGCCCTTGCTGGACAATTGGCTCGCCCTCTCGCCAAGCTTCTCGGGATCGCGCGACGTCAGGACCACACGGAAATCTTCTTGCGCGAAACGCTCTGCAGTTGCGATCCCGATGCCGGGCCCAGAACCGATGCTAAGGAACGTCTTCATTGTCGAGTCTCCTGTGAATGATGATCGCAATGTATCGGAACTCACACAGTGACACTATCGTGGCGAATGCAAAGCAGCCTTGCACGCGCAGCAATGACCCGTGCGTGCGTTTCCGTTACTTCCAGGAGACCGGTGTGGTTCTGCTTGACGGCTGATATGACAGAAAGCGTTGCCCCTCCTCGCTATCGATCTTGTCGATCCATTTGGGTCTGGGTATGGCAGTCGTGCCTGCCGCCCACGTCTGAAGGTAGCTGAGCGAAAACATAACCGCTTGTTCGCACAGCCTGGCCGAACAATCCAGCCCGGTGAGCGCCATGTGCAGGCTGGCATCCATGTATTGATTGGGGTCATCCACACCTTCCATGATTGCCTGAATGGTATGCGCTGTTGCTCCCCTTAGAAAATCGCTGACTGCATCGATCCGCTCAAAGTGAAACTGTCCGTTTGCTTTTCCGTTGCGTAGATCGAGCACCATGTACCGTGCGACCAGCGTATTGTGAGGCCATGCATCAACCCGCGTTACGTAAGCTGCCCACGTTGGATCCAACAGGGCCCGTAACAAAAACAGTCGGAACCCTACGGCAACGCGTTGCCACGGCTCCTTAAGCCCATCGAAAAGGGGCAGGATATCCGCGGTCATCTGATTGCTGAGCTCTTCTCCTATCGCTGCCATGACTTCATCCAGCGAGATGAAGTGGTTGTAGAACGTGGCTCGCGATAGTCTCGCCTCACGAATGACGTCATCGATCACGGGCCGTGGGCCGCCGCGCCGCACGTACACCTTCATTGCGGCATCCAGTAGCCTGGTCCGCGTCAGGAAGCGCTTTCGTTCAGCTGCCCTGGTTTGATGATCCACAGTCTTTCCCGTCTATGAACAATTGCTTTTTGGGCCATTCGTTACGTCTTCAGGAAATGATACGGGTCTTCGTGTTTCGCGGCTATGGCTCTGTGCATTCTCAAACCACTCGCCTCACGCGCGCGTTTGCACACCAGAATTGACATTTTGTCAGAGTGACAAAAGCGGTCAGCAATAACCCTGGAGAGGCGGTAATTCTGTTGAGCCCGGGAGGTCATCAATCTATAGTTAATTCCAGAAAGAGGTTGTATCGGTTGATGCAAATAAAGCTATGCATAGTAATTCGGCCTGCGAAATAACATTGAGGCGGAACGTTATGAAACAACAACCTCTACCTGGTAAAACTCATTTTTAGTCCGGAAAACAGAAGAGAAACCGGCCTTAAGTAGTGGTCTCCTGAATCCATAGAAGAGGAAGCATGATGGGAAACATTATCGATAACTTTGAGATCCCGCATCAGAATGAAACGTCGCCGGATCTGAAGGAACTAGTCAAGCGTGCCAAAGGCTTGCAACCGCTGTTGTTCAAGAATGCGCCAGAATCGGACAGAAACCGGCGCGCCAGCGAGGAAAACATCGAGGCTATCGCGGATGCGGGTCTCTTCAAGTTGATGGTTCCCAAACGCTATGGCGGTTACCAGGGCACGATCCGCTCGCACATTGAAGTCACTGCGGCACTGGGAGAAGCCTGCGGAGGTACTGCGTGGGTCACCTCTCTGATCAACGGGAGTGCTTGGCTGGTCAGTCTGTTTTCAGAACAGGCGCAGGACGACATCTATGGAGCCAACCCTAACGCGCGGGTATCGGGGGGTTTCACGCCTACCACGCAGGTACGACGCGTCGAGGGTGGGTTGGTGATGTCGGGTAAGTGGTTCTTTTCGTCGGGTTCGCTGCACTCGCAATGGGCCATTCTGGGGTGTGCCGAGCGTGACGAGCATGGCGCGCTCAAGGCTCAATATCTCGCGCTCGTGCCAATGAGCGAACTCGCGATCGAGGACACCTGGTTCACCACCGGCATGCGCGGCTCAGGCAGTAACTGTATCGTGGGTAACGATGTGTTCGTGCCAGACCATCGTCTGCTGGATATCATGGCCGCAGTGCGTGGCGAATATCCGACTCCGTTTAAAGACGAAGTCGAGTATCGCGCCGCATTTGGACCCGTATCGTCGCTTCTGCTCATTGGGCCGCAACTGGGCATTGGTCGTGCAGCGTTAAAATATGTGATTGAGAAGGCTCCGCAGCGCGCGATTGCGTACACGTCATTTACCAGGCAGACGGACTCGACTGCCTTCCAGCTACAGGTGGCGGAGGCTGCGCTGAAGATCGACACGGCACATATGCGTGCCTTCCGCGCTGCGGATCAGGTTGACGACGCTGCACGCCTGGATATGTCTCTGGACTACATCACGCGTGCCCGTATCCGGGCCGATGTGGGTGTTGTCGTGTCGGACATAACGGATGCGTTGAACACGCTGATTTTCGCGCATGGCGCCGGAAGTTTCGCGGAAGCCAGTCCGGTGCAGCGCTGGTGGCGCGATTCGAATACTGCAGCGCGTCACGCGATCGTGCTGCCGGCTGTGGGCGCCGAGGTGTACGGCAAAGCGTTGCTGGATGTCGAAAACACGGTAACCCCACTGGTGTAGTACCTGGCCGAGCAATGCGCTGCGGTCTCTCTGCGCGATCGTAGCGCGATGGCAACGTGAGAGCAGGGCGCACGTCCCTGCCTTTTGATCAGATCGCCGCGTTGTGCGACCCGCGATCTTTCGCTTGCCTGGCAGAATAAAACCGACGGACTTTTATCATGGCAGATCTCCTTGTTTCCGAGCAGAAGAAGATGATCGACAAAAATCTTCTTCGCTCCTGTATGGGGCTGTTCGCCACCGGTGTGACGGTCGTCACTTACGTCGCGGATGGAAAACCGGCCGGGATGACGGCCAATGCGTTCATGTCAGTTTCGCTGGAGCCTCCGCTCATCCTCATTTCGGTCCGAGCCACTTCGCGCTTTAACCAGTGGGTCCGTCAAGGGGTACGCTTTGGCATCAACTTCCTTGCGGAAAGCCAGAAACCACTGAGCATGCACTTCGGAGGGAGTCCGGACGATCGACTGCAGGTGCCGTTAATCAGCGAGCGGGAAACGCCGCTTCTGGACGGTTCGCTCGCGCAAATGATCTTGCGGACGGTAGACGTTCATCCTGCCGGAGATCATTACCTTTTTATCGGAGAGGTGGAACACCTTCGTTTCGGCGAGCATGAGCGTCCACTCGTCTTTTACGGCGGCAAATACCGGCAGATTGTTACCCATCTCCCGCTTTTCGCGGCGAATGGTGATCCTGAGGGCTGGTAGAGGCTGAGGGTTTGGGTTCGCTGTTCACGAGGGACTCAACCCGGGGCAGCGCGTGAGCCAGAAAGCGTTGTCCTTCGTGGGAGGCGAGATTCGACGCCCATGTGGGCGTGCCGGCACTCAGCTCGCTGGTCGCCCACCGTTGAAGGTGCGATAGCGAGAAAGCGACAGCGCGGTCGCGCGTATCCCGATCGCATCCCACGCAGGCCAGCGCCATGCCGACTTGCGCGTCCATGTAAGCATTGGGCTCTGCGACACCATCGCGGATGGTCTGAATGCTATAGGCGGTTGCGCCGATGATGAAGTCGGTCGCAACATCGAGCCGGCCAAAGGAAAATTGTCCGCGCTCCCTGCCTTGCTCCAGATCAGATCGCAGATATCGAGCTACCAGTGTGTCGTGCTGCCACGCAGTCACCCGCGTGACGAACCCGGCCCACTTCCGGTCCAGCAGCGCGCGAACCATAAAGAAGCGAAATCCCACTGACAGACGCTGCCACGGTTCCCGGAGTGTGTCATACATGGGGAGGATATCAGCGGTCATCTGATCGCTCAGCGTTTGACCGACGGCAGCAAGCACCTCGTCGACGGAATCGAAGTAATTGTAGAAAGTGCCACGCGAGACGTTTGCTTCCCGAACCACGTCGTCGATAACCGGCGTGGGCCCGACATGATCCGAAAATAAACTCATGGCCGCATCGAGCAACTTGTGACGCGTCGCATCACGTTTGCTTTTGGCGACCCTCGTTCGATGATCGATGGAACCCATTTCGTTTAGTCCCTTGGGTGACCAGGAGAACCCCCGCACATTACCAAGGGAATTCCCTGGCGGACTTGGCTTTGTTCGCTTCGAAAGCAGCAGCTTCGCGATTTTGTCGTCGAGGACCGTGCTTGCCCGACGAATCAACGCCAGTTCATCTGATGCCACCGGGTGGTTTCAGCATGGCGGCGATCATGGTCTTTACGGCCCCCTTGATCCTTGACAGTGGTAATCCTTTGCAGGATCATACTAGATAGGATGAAGTGATATCTATCATTATTGCTCGGTCAGCCTGTCCGGTCGATCAGTGTCGTCGATATCGCCTTTGTTTCGACTGTGCAGCAACAAGGAGACGATGTAATGGGAAATCACAAGCTTAGACTGTCAATCGCCGTTGGTAACTATGACCGCATGCGACCTTTGATCGATGGGGATGTTCAGATCGATGGAGTGGAGCCGGTTTTCCTGCTGCAAGATCCCGAAGAGATTTTCTTTCGAGCGTTTCGCCACGCCGACTTCGACGTCTGCGAGCTGTCGCTGAGCAGCTATTCCGTCAAGACGGCAGCGGGCACGTCGCCGTATATTGCCGTTCCGGTGTTTCCGTCACGCGCTTTCCGGCATACGGCGATCTATGTTCATGCGGACAGTGGGATCAGCAAGCCCGAAGACCTGAAGGGTAAGCGCATCGGCGTGCCTGAGTACCAACTTACCGCCAATGTATGGGTTCGACTCTTCCTCGAGGAAGAGTATGGGGTGAAAGCGTCGGATGTAACCTGGGTGCGCGGCGGCTATGAAGATCCGACCCGGGTCGAGAAAATCTCCTTGAATTTGCCCGCAGATATCAAGCTGGAGAATGCTCCCGAAGGGAAAACCATTTCCAGCATGCTGGCGTCAGGAGAAGTCGACGCAGTGATCGGTCCGCGTGCACCTTCGTGTTTTGACCAGGGGCACCCGAAGGTGCGTTATCTGTTCGACGATCCGCAGAAGACGGCAACTGACTGGTACGCTCGCACCAAACTGTTTCCGATCATGCACACGCTCGGTATCAAGAAATCGGTGGCCGAAGCACATCCGTGGCTGCCGGGCACGCTCGTCAAGGCGTTCGAGAAATCGAAGGCTCTTGCCATCACGCGACTCGCCGATACTGCGGCGACCAAGGTGACCTTGCCGTTTGTCGAAGAGCAGGTGCAGGCGGCGCGCAAGCTGATGGGGAACGATTTCTGGCCATACGGCTTTGCGGAAAACGAGCAGACCATTGACCGCTTCCTGGCCCGTCACCATGCCGAGGGGTTGTCCAGCCGCCGACTCGAGGCGCGTGAGCTGTTTCATCCGGCCAGCCTCGAAAGCTTCAAGATCTGATGCCCGCTTGGTCCGGTGCCACGCGTCAAAGTAGGGCGCGTGGCACCGGACCGCCGGCATTTCCGGCTAGTTCAGGTGGGTGTGTTGAGTACCCAATCACATCATGCCGACCGACCAGGCGCTGGTACCTCCCCCCCTGGTCGGTATTCTCCAGCAGCAAAGGCTCGAGTCCCTCGCTCTTCGATACGATCGCTGCACTCATGCCGGCCGCACCCACACCGATGACGATGGCGTCTACCTCGTGGTCCCAATGTCTTTCCGTCGTGGCATTCATCTTGATGGCCACGTTCAGAAGAGTAGCGTGCCGAGATTGACGCTTCCAGAACGATCGCTACTGACGAGGGTCTTCTCGACGCCGTCCTTTCTGACCAGCAACTCGATATGCGAGGCCGGCGTCGTCAGTCCCGAGAATCGGAAGTCACCGAAATGGTCGGTCGTGGTGGCGCGTTCGCTGCCATCGGCGGAGTCGCGCAGAATCACTTCGATACCACCTAGATTGCGTAGCTGGCCGCCGCCCAGGTCTTCGCAGACGTTGCCGGCCACCAGATGGCTCAGCGCATCGTCGAGGTGCTTATAGAAGACACGCGGTTTGGTGCCGAGCTCGGGGCGCAGGACCGTCAGATGCTCTTTCTCGACCATCTCCGCAAGGCGGGCGTCATCGGCCTCGATCGCGCGGAGCGCCTTGGTAGGGCAGGCTTGCGCACAGCGGGGTTCTTTCCACCCGCTGTCGAGCAGGTGGGCATCGAAGTTCCAGTTCTGCGGTACCTGCTCCTGCTCATTCCATTCAATCATGCCGTAAGGGCAGGCATTGACGAGATCGCGACGGCCATGCGATTTGACCGGGTCGATCATGACCACGCCGTCCGGGCGCTTGTAGATTGCGCCATCCCCGGCAGCCTTGATGCAAGGTGCGTTGTCGCAGTGATTGCAGGCCTTCGGGATATAGGTGACATCGACCAGCGATCCCGCGCCGCGAACGTGACGTTCGATACGGATCGTTTCCAGACCCTCCGGCGGATGCGGTGCGGAGTACCCCGGAAAGGTATTTCCGACGTACTCGTCCTTGGTCGCGAGCACGCAGTTTCTGCAATTGATGCAGAGCGAAACATCAATGATTAGTGCGCGGCCGCTCATGCTGCTTTCTCCAGTGTTGCGTCCCACCTTTCCACTTCCACCCAGCAAGTATTGGGCATGATTCCGTCTGCCGTCGCACTCATCTGTGTTCCCGGAGTGAGTAGGTTGAGACAGCCTCCGCGATCAACCAGGCCGATTGAAGTTTCGATCATGTCGAGCTCAGCGCACGACTCGTTGGCTCGCGTTACGCCCGTCGTAACGAGCGGCGAAACGTCCGCAGCGCAAATGACCGAGGCCTGCGAGTTGTAGACCCGCACGAGGTCGCCGTGCTGTATGCCACGCGCCTGTGCATCTTGAGGGCTCACGCGCAGGACCCAGTATCGATATCCGTTGACGTTCATCCGGTGGTTGTCGATCGTGCTGACATGACTGTTCTTGCCGTCCTGATGCGTGTGGAAGCTGTACACGGGATGGTTGGTCACGAGCTGCAAGGGGAACGGCTGTTTGACGGTGCTGGACGGATTGATGTACCGGTTGACGGCCGGTCGCGCTGGGTCGATCTGTTCAATGCGACGCAGGCTTGACGGCACGAACTCGAACTTGCCAGACTGTGTCGGCAGCCCCTGGGCAAAGCCGTTCGTATAGGCGCCGGGGAGTGGATTGGCCTCCGGCAGATCCTTCGCACGGCCTTCGGCAAACCAGCGCATATCGACTGGCGGCTGGTCGTCGTCTTTCGGCGGCGGTACCACGTGATAGCCCTTCTTCAGGAACTTCTTCCACGTCGTTTGCAGGGGTAGATCGGTCGAGTCGAAGACACGTTCGCACCAGATAAGCTCAGAGCACCCGCCTTCCGAATACATGCCGCCGTAGCCGAGTCTTGCAGCGATGTCGGTAAAGATCTGATAGTCCGATTTTGATTCGCCTAGCGGCTCGATGCACTTGTGCTGCATCACGACCATGCGGTGATTGAGTTGCGTCTGGGCGTGCTGAATGTAGCCGCCCGAGTTTGCCCATTCGCCGATGTCGTCGCGCTCCAGTACCGTGCAGGCCGGCAGGATGATGTCGGCGAACTGGGCTTCATTTTCCATCCAGATAGACTGATTGACGATGAATTCGAGAGACGCGTGGCGATACGCTTCAACCAGTCGATTCGATCCGGGCGTCGTGCCGAACGAGGACGAGCCGTAGCGGTACAGCATGTGCATCTTCGAAAGGCCCGGCTGGGGATACGAGTACTGGACAAATTGCCCCTCGATCGAGAAGCCATCCCACACATAGCCCTTCGAGCTGCCCTGGGTGATAGCCTCGGCCAGTCTTTGCCGCGGAATTGCCTGCTTCACCGGATTGAGCGTGATGATGTGCGGCATGCGACAGTAGTTGTTGGCGGCACTCGCGGTATTGTTCAGGTCGCCCGAGATCCCGCCTTCGGCATAGCCGGGGAAGTAGAAGTTAAGGTCCTGCGGCGCACCGATCTGTAGATTGCCGAAGTTGATACCCGGCTTGCCCCAGCCCTGCATGGCCATCATTATGACCATGCTGCGTGCCCACTGCGCGCCGGTTTCGGTACGGCACGCGCCGCCGAAACCATGACCGAGACCGCCTGCTGCCAGATAGGTCTTTTTCGAGGCCCAGCGCTGGGCAAGACTGCGGACATCCTTGGCCGGAACGCCGGTTTCCGCTTCCTGCCACTCGGGCGTTTTCGGTATGCCGTCTTCCTTGCCGAGGACGTAGGCGCTCCATTCGTCGAAGCCGGTGGTGTTGGCAGCTACGTATTCCTTATCGTAGCTGCCGCTCACCATCCATTCGTGCATGATGGCGATCGCGAGTGCCGAGTCGGCGCCAGGTTTGACCTGCAGCCATTTGCCGCCGAGGAATTGAGCCGAGTGCGTCAGATAGGGGTCGATATGCACGAACTCGATGCCGAGTTGCTTGGCCCAAAGACGACGCTCGGTACCTTCGGCTCCGCCATAGACCCCACTAGTCGATTCCGGATCGCTTGACCAGAAAACGATCATTTCGGCGTGTTTGAGACAGTCCTCGACCGTACCGTAAAAGCTTGGCGTGCCCAGGCGCAGACTGTTGCCGTAATGATGCATCGCGCCCCAGTACCATCCTTCCCAGCTGATCGGGCTCGGTTCGATGCGGGTAAAGCCGATCAGGTTACCGAAGCGCAGCATGGCGCTCAGGTAGTAGTTGATGTTGCCCCACTGATGGTGGGCACCCGTGACCATGCCGATGGCGCCGGGGCCGTAATCCTTCTTCATGCGGCGGATTTCTCCGGAGACGATGTCGAGCGCCTCGTCCCAGCTGATACGTTCATAGCCCGAAATACCGCGATTCTGTGTGTTGCGTTCGCCGTTGGGGTCGAAGTCGATGCGCTTCATTGGATAAAGAATGCGCTTTTCGGAGTACACCAGCGATTTGAGCGAGAGGGCGTGCGGACTGACCGTCGCGCGTCGCGCCGGCGACAGCTTGCGACCCCGCGCCGTGATGGTCCAGCTCGGCCCGTCTTCCTCTTCAAGATCGATCGGCGTGGTGCGGATGATCTTGTCGTCCTTGACATAGACAAACAGCGGGCCGCCATTGGTGAGCGAGGTAAAGCGCGTGCTGCCGTCCTTCATCGGCGTGCCCTTGCGCCAGCCGGCCGTCTTCATGATGTTGACGAGCTGGCCGAACCACAGGAGTTTCCGGTCGTCTCCGCCTTGCGTGATTTTGAAGTTCTTGAGCGCGTCGATCAGGAACGCATGATCGGTTTTCGGCGCGAGCATCTTGTGCGCGGTTGCCGCGTCCATAAAGACGAGTTCGGCGTCCGGTTCAGGGTGCACGCCCCAACGGCCCGAGATGCTGCCGTTCTTGAAATGAAGTTGTCTCGAGAGGCTGTTGTCCCTGAGCCGCAACTGGATGACACCGCTGCCAGCGGCGAGGTGCGCTCGCATGGCGGGGGACTTGCGGGCCGCCATACGTAGGACGGTCGGCATGAGCCAAAGGATAAGTGTCAGGATGTTTCTTCGCATGAGAGTGCCACCCCTGTGTCTCCGAGGATGCAAATCGATCGGCCATCGTGGTCGGATCTGTCCCGGATTACGCCCTGGAAGGGCGTTATTGCGGAGCAGTGCGACGCGGCGGTCGATCCCGTTGTATGATCTATCCAAATAAGGATCATCCGTGAGACAATGATTCTATCTGGTGATCGATCTATATCGAATGATGTTACTCGGCATAAACAATGTCAAGGACTCCCGCGGTGGGATGTTCCCTGATTACCGCTGAAATTCGACCTGGACGTCGGCCCGGGTCGCTCATGTGTAAAGGAATACGGGAATGTCCAAGATGAATCGCAGCGCCGTCCAGGCGACCATCGAGAGCGAAGCGCCGGATGCGGTGTTAGCGAGATTGTCGCCTGACATGTTTGACGACCGGGGCCGTGCCGTGCCGTGGATGGCCAGGACGGTGCATCGGCTTTACGATATGCAGGGCCAGAAACTGCTCGACAGGGTGGGCCTTCCCATTGCCTATTGGTATTACCTTCGCGTACTGGCTGAGCGTGGTGAACTGAATCAGCTGGAACTGAGCCGGCGGGTGGGGGTCGCCTCCACGACGGCGGTGCCGGCGCTCGACAATCTCGAGAAGCGTGGGCTGGTGCAGAGAGTGCGGGATCCCAAGGACAGGAGAAAGTATTACGTCAGCCTGAAGGACGAGGGCCGGCGCCTGATCGACGAGGTGCTGCCGGAAATGGTGGACATGTTCGCGCTCTCGCTCGCGGGAATCTCCCCGAAGGACATGCGTGTGTTCTGGAAGGTCACGCACCAGATCGAGAAGAACCTGATTCAGATGTCCCAGGGCGATGCCGCCCTGGACTGATGGTCAAGGCACCCGGCTGGCTTGCGATACAAACTTGGTGACGAGATAGCCATCGAACGTCTCGGTGCCCCCCTCGCTGCCCATGCCGCTGTCCTTCACGCCACCCAACGGCGTTTCGGCCAGTGCCAGACCGAAATGGTTGATACCGACCATGCCGGCCTCGAGATGTCTGGTAACGTATTCGGCAGTGGCAATCGTATTGGTGAACGCGTATGAGGCCAAGCCGTACGGCAGGGCGTTGGCGCGCGTCAGAGCCTCTTCGGCATTGCTGAATGTGGTGATCGGAACAATGGGGCCGAACGGTTCTTCGATCATCATGCGCGCATTGTCCGGTACGCCGGTGAGGATGGTCGGAGGGAAGAAGCAGCCTTGGTCGGACAGACGACGGCCGCCACTGACCAGCGTGGCGCCGCGTTCCTGCGCATCCGTGACGAGCGCGTGCATCGCGTCCACGCGGCGTTCGTGGGCCAGCGGTCCCATCTGGGTCTGAGGATCGAGGCCGTCGCCTACGCGAAGCGGCGCGTATTCGGTAGTGAAAGCGTCGACAAACCGCTCGTAGGCCTTTTCGTGCACGTAGAAGCGGCTCGGCGCCATGCAGACCTGACCGGCATTGCGTATTTTGGTGCGCGCGAGGAAACGCGCGGCCTGTTCGACGTCGGCATCATCGAATACCAACACCGGCGAGTGGCCGCCCAGTTCCATCGTCATGCGTTTCATATGCGCGCCGGCCAATGACGCCAGTTGCTTGCCGACGGCCGTGGAGCCGGTGAACGAAATCTTCCGCACTGCCGGAGCGCCGATGAGGTAGCTGGAGACCTCGGACGGCACGCCCCAGACCACGTTGAAGCAGCCCGCCGGCAATCCGGCATCGTGAAGTATATGGGCCAGCGCCACGACGGCACTCGGAGAATCCTCGGGACCCTTGATGACCATGGTGCAGCCAGCACCGAGGGCCGCAACTGCTTTGCGCAGGGCCTGGTTGAATGGAAAATTCCACGGCGTGAAGGCAACGCAGACACCGATGGGCTCGCGCAAGACCGTCTGCTGCACACCCGGCGAACGCGCCGGTATCACTCGCCCATAGATGCGTCGGCATTCTTCCGCATGCCATTCGGCGTGCTCCGCGCAGTTCATTATTTCCTGCATGGCCTCGGCCAGAGGCTTACCTTCGTCGAGCGTAATGTTCCGTGCGATCTGCGCAGCGCGCTCCCGGATCAATGCAGCGACACGACGCAGCAAGACCGAGCGTTCGAAGGGCGACGTGCGGCGCCAGATCTGGAATGCGTCGGCCGCCGCGCTGACGGCATCAGCCAGATCCTGCGGCATTGCATGTGGCAATCGGCCGACGATCTTGCCAGTCGCAGGGTTGATCACGTCCTGTTCGGGGCGCCCATCGGCATTCAGAAAGCGGCCGCCGATATAGAGGGTGAGTGTTTCGTAGGGTGTTGTGATGGTATCCATGGCGGCCTGACTTAGAGGAAAACGCTGCCGCCATCGACGGCGTGGGTCTGGCCGGTGACAAAGCTCGCGCCGTCACTGACCAGGTAAGCCAGTGCCGCAACGAGATCACTCGGCACCTGGTCGCGCTGGATACACCGGCCCGTGGTGCGGGCGTTTTCACCGATGCGATCCTGCATATCCGTCTGCAGCACGCCATTGCTGAGTGTGAAGCCCGGGGCAATTGCGTTGACTGTGATGTGGTCCTTGGCCAGTTCCCGCGCGAGTGCGCGAGTGAAAGCGATCACGGCGCCCTTGCTGGCGACGTAGTGGGCCATATTCGATGGCGCCTTGATCGGCACGGTGGACGCGATATTCACCAGGCGCCCCCGGCCGCTTTCTCGCAGGTGCGGCAGCACAGCCTTGGCGCAATTGAACGGTCCCAAGGTGTTGACTTCCATGACCCGCATCCATTCCTGGTTGGTGATCTGCTCGAACGGTTTGAGCGCCAGTGTGGTAAACAGCGCGGCGTTGTTGACCAGACCATCGATGCCGCCGTATTCCGCAACCGTTGCGGCCGCCATGGCAGCAACATCGGTCTCGCTGACAACATCTGCGCGTAGGCCGATCACTTGAAGTCCGGATTCGCGCAGGCGCGCCGCGGCTTCATCGGCACCACGCAGATCGGCGATGGCGATGCGGTGTCCTAACTGTGCAAGGTGTTCGCTGAAGGCATAGCCGATGCCGCTGGCGCCGCCCGTGACAATAATGCGTTTGGGTATTTCAGGTTTCATGATTTTCTTCGCACCTCAGTAGACATTGGATCGCAATATCAGCGGCCGGATTGATCGACTCGACTGCGCTTAGGCATAGAGCGAAATATCAGCAATGGCCCATCGGTTGTCAAAGATCTCGGCTACTATGTCCGGATACCGGACTGTTGTACGGATTCCGTATTTTGCGAGGAAACCATGGCGATCCATGCGGATGGAAAGGAATCACAGGAAAGCGAGCCGGAATACGTGATGGGGCTCGAGAAAGGGCTATCGATCATCGAAGCCTTCGGCATCAAGAAGGGCGCATTGACGGTGACGCAGGCGGCCGAGATCACGGGCCACACCAAAGGCTCAGTACGACGAAGTTTGCTGACGCTCTGCGGGCTTGGTTATGCGGTACAGGATGGGTATAGCTACACCCTGGCGCCACGCGCCCTGAGGCTTGGCTACGCCTATGTGGTCTCCGATCCCTTAACCAAGGTCGTGCAACCGATCCTCGAAATCACCAGCGAGCGCACGCAGGAGTCTGCCTCGATCGCGGTTCTGGATTCGCAGGATGCCGTCTTCGTCGCGCGCTCGACACATCGCCGTAGTCTCTCCAGTGGTCTGGGCGTCGGCTCGCGCCTGCCGGCCTACTGTAGCGCGACCGGGCGCGTTTTGCTGTCGGACCGGCCCTCGGCCGAAGTGCGATTCATGCTGAACCGAATGGCACGCCCCGCATTGACACCCCATACGCGGACGACGATCACCAGCATCATGAGAGAGGTTGAATTCGTGGGAAAACACGGGTATGCCATCATCGACGAGGAACTGGAGATCGGTATCCGGTCGATTGCCGTTCCGATCCGCAACGCACGCGGTGAAATGGTGGCTGCGATGAGTCTCTCGGTGTCCACCAGCCGAATGACCCGTGAAGACGTAGTGGAGCACCTGCTGCCCGAGCTCGAAATCGCGCGCCGTCACCTGGCTGTCCTGCTGTAGCAGGTCGCGTGGGGCGCGTGTGCCTACTTAAAGCGAACGTTGCAGGCGTTCTGCCATTTCACGCAACACCGGCAGGAAGTTGTCTCGCAACGTCTCGATGCTCACACGGCCTGAAAATACGCTCACGCTCAAGGCGGCCTCGATCTGCCCCGAGCGGTTCCTCACAGGTACCGCCATTGCCGACATGCCGATTTCCAGTTCCTCGTCGCTGATCGCGTAACCTTCCTCGGCCGCGCGTCGGATCGCTTTCAATACGCCGTTGAGATTTGCCACCGTGCGATCGGTGAGACGCTTCATAGGGACGCTCTCGAGGTGTTCACGCACCTGCTGTTCTGGCAGGTCGCTCAGCAGTACACGCCCGGTCGCCGAGCAATAGGCGGGCAGGCGACCCCCGAGCTTCACACCCGTGGACACGATACGAACTGCCTCGGCGCGCGCGACAAATACCGCATAGCCTTCGTCCAGCACAGCCAGCGAGACCGACTCCTGCAACTTGTCGCGCGCGCTCGCCAGCAGCGGCTGCGCAATTTGCGGTAGCGACGAGGTGCTGAAGTAGGCGCCGCCCAGCCGCAGCATGCGTGGCAGCGGCGTGAAGAATTTGCCGTCGTGCGCGAGATAGCCGAGTTCGACGAGCGTCAACAGGCACCGCCGTGCCGCTGGCCGGCTCAGACCGGCCAGCTGCGCGGCATCCGAGACAGTCATGCGCGGGGTGCTTGCGCCGAACGCCTCGATGATCGCGAGACCCTTGGCCAGCCCCCCCATACCTTCTTTCGCGTGAGCCTGAATGGGTTCGTTTTCGTCGGCGACAGTCGGCAACGCGCCGACTTCTTTGTTGACAGCGCTTTTGATGAGTGCCATATTAAACTCAAATATCGAACAACGTACGGTATTCGAACACCACTGGGCGGCGCTGTCAAGCGTCTCTTTGCGCGGTCCTCGGTAATCTGCACGGGCGAATGCCTGTTAAGGAGTTACTAATTTGAACATCATCCCTATCCGGCCGGCACGTCGTGCCAGCATCGAGTGGCCCGCTGAGGGCGTCAGGCGTGTGCCATACGAACTGTTCCAGAGCGACGACGTCTACGCGGACGAGCAGGACGCAATTTTTCGTGGCCCGAATTGGAGCTACCTGTGCCTCGAAGCCGAGGTGCCGAATCCGGGCGATTTTCGCAGTACGTTTGTCGGTGATGCCCCGGTGGTGGTCACCCGCGATATGGACGGCGAGCTTTATGCATTCGAAAATCGCTGCGCACATCGCGGCGCGATGGTGTGTCTGGAGGATGAGGGCAACGCCAAGGATTTCAGCTGCGTCTACCATGCCTGGACCTATAACCTGCAGGGCGATCTGCTGGGTGTCGCGTTCAAGGACGGCATTAACGGCCAGGGCGGCATGAAGGAAGATTTCTGCCTCGGCGATCATGGCTTGCGCAAGCTGCGCGTGGCGACACTGCATGGCCTGGTGTTCGGCAGCTATTCCGATGATGTACCGCCGCTTGACGAATACCTCGGCGAGGAGATCGTTGAACGCATCGCACGCGTACTCGAGGGCCGAGCACCTGTCGTTTTGGGGCGTTTTACCCAGATGCTCCCGAATAACTGGAAGCTCTACGTCGAGAACGTTAAGGATTCCTACCATGCGAGCATTCTGCACCTGTTCTTTACGACCTTCCAGTTGAATAAGCTGTCGCAGCGTGGTGGCATCATCGTCGACCCCAGTGGCGGCCACCACGTAAGTTATTCAGCGGTGGATCACGCGGCTGAAGCAGCAAAGCAGGGGGGCAAGAGCGAATACGCGGCACAGAATATCCGCTCGGAGAACGATCATCGTCTCGAAGACACCTCGGTGCTGACGGGTTTGGATGAGTTCGGCGACGGCATCACGCTGCAGATTCTTTCGGTGTTTCCAGGTTTTGTGCTGCAGCAGATCCAGAACGCTCTCGCGATACGTCAGATCCTGCCCCGTGGCGCGCGGCAGACCGAATTGAACTGGATCTACCTCGGCTTCGAGGACGATACGCCAGAGTTGAGGGAAATGCGTCTGCGCCAGGCGAACCTGGTGGGTCCGGCGGGCTACGTTTCGATGGAGGATGGCTGCGTAGGCGGTTTCGTGCAGCGCGGCATTGAAGGGGCGAGTGAGGCGCGCTCGGTAATCGAGATGGGTGGGGACGGCACGACGAGTAGCGCAAGCCGTGTGACGGAAGCCTCGATTCGTGGTTTCTGGAAAGCCTACCGCACCGCAATGGGATACTGACATGACGCAGGATATCCATCAGCTGATTGCCCGAGCGCAAGCCGAATACGCACGCTGTATTGATGACGGTGATCTTGACCAGTGGCCCGGATTCTTTACCGCGTCGTGCGTGTACCGGGTGACGACCGCCGAAAACTATCGTCGAGGCTTCGAGATCAGCATGATCTATGCGGCCTCGCGTGGGATGCTGGTCGATCGGATCGCATCGCTGCGCGACGCCAATATATATGAACGGCATGGCTACCGGCATCTGCTCGGGCAGCCGTCCGTGATCAGCGACGACGGTACTGAGACGCGTAGCGAAACCTCGTTCATGGTTGCACGCATCATGCGCGACGGAACCACGGATCTGTTCGCGACGGGCCGTTATTGCGACCTGTATGTTCGCACCGAGGCGGGCGTGCGGTTACGCGAGCGTATCGTCGTGTGCGACAGCTCGCGCGTCGACACCCTACTTGCGCTGCCCCTGTAAGCCGCTGGCAAGACGTCGAGGAGACATCATGGATTTTCGTATTTCTGTCGCGGACAGCGACATAACGTTCCCGTGCGCGGCCGGTGAAACCGTACTCGATGCGGCTGAACGCGCCGGCTACGCGGTACCGTATTCGTGCCGCAAGGGTGTTTGCGCGTCCTGCGAAGGGCATCTGGTGGCAGGCGAGGGGCGCTCATCGGTGCAGGGGGCGTTGTCGAGCCCAAGCGAGCGAGTGTTGCTATGCTGCCTGCGTCCCGGCACCGATGTGACGATCGCACCCCGCCGCATCGAAAGGCGAGATCCCGTCGCGCGCAAGACGCTCGAGACCTCGGTTTACCGGATCACGCAACCAGCCGCCGATGTCCGCATTCTGCAGTTGCGGCTGCCGGCAGGCGTGCGAGCGAAGTTTGGCGCTGGCCAGTATCTGCAGATCGAACTCGAAGACGGCACGCGGCGCAACTATTCGATGGCAAACGCACCGCACGAAAACGACAGTGTGCAACTGCACGTGCGTCACGTGCCCGGCGGCCGGTTTTCTGAAGGCGTGCTGAGTCACCTCGTGAAGGGCGACAAGCTACGGATCGAGCTACCGTTCGGACAGTTCATGCTGCGTGGCGGCTCGCAGAGCCCGGCTATCTTGCTGGCGACAGGCACAGGGTTTGCACCGGTCAAATCGATCATCGAGGATGCAATCAGGCGCAAGCTTGAGCGGCCGCTGCATCTTTACTGGGGGGCCCGCTGCGCCGAAGATCTTTATCTGGCCGCACTTGCCCAGAAATGGCACGACAGTGGGCGAGTGAAATTCGTACCGGTGCTGTCGGAGGCCGATGACGCATGGGCCGGTCGCCGCGGCTTCGTGCACGAGGCCGTGCTCGAAGATTTCGGTTCACTGGCGGGATATGAGGTCTACGCGTGTGGCAACCCGATCATGACGAGCTCTGCGCAGGACACCTTCGTTAAGGCTGGCTTGGCGGAGGATGATTTCTTCAGCGATGCGTTCGTCCACACCGATTGACGCAGCTGTCCACAGTTTCCTGAGTGGCGCGGTGAGCTGGTAAACATTCGCCGGGCCACGGGGGACGGAATCCGGGCTGCTCTCGCGAACTGGCTTGAGCGAGGTCGTTTTATATGGCCCCAGGCCGACGGCGGCAAGGTCCATCTGAGTGCTGCGCAACTGTCGATACTGCTGGATGGCCTTGACTGGAGGTGGCCTCGTCGCACTGCCGCATTATCGATGATGCGTGCCGCGCACCCGACTCGCAAACCACGGCGCATGTCGAACGGCGCCGCAGACGCGGCGCTTCGACGATAGAACGGGGATCAGAAGTAGTGAATGATGCCGAAATACCCGCCTTGCTGATTTTGGCCCGGGTTCGGCGGGGAATCCTGAGTTTCGACCGAGAAGACGGAATGCTTGTCGTTGAACATCGCTCCGAACGTCGCGTACAGCGTGGTCCGCTTCGACAGAGTGTAGGTGGTGCCGATCACGCCGAGGTTGCCGCCGCCGCCGTCGTGATTGACGTTGGCGTGGTACCAGGCTACCCCAACGGTGAAAGCGGAGGTGGCCTGATAGGACACACCGAACCATTCCTGCTGGCTGCGGGTTGCCTTGAACGGGTTGTAGGCAGTTGCGATTGTGTTGGCATCCGAGGCGAGCAGCTGGTAGCCACCATAGAGCCTGGCTGCGCCAATCTGGTAGGTGCCGCCGATCATGTATTCGCGCGATGCGGCGTAGAGATCCGACAGCTGCCCGTTGGCGTCGCGGATTTCCTCGTAGACGCCATGCGCGGCAAAGTCACCTATGGTGTAGTCAAAACTCCCGCTGAAGGTCCGATCCGCCTGGAAGCCGGTGGTCGAGCCGCCGAAACCGTTCTGCAGACGGAATGAGAAACCGCGCCAGTTCGGCGAGTTGTAGGTGACCAGGTTCGAGCGTGGACCCCAGGCACGTCCATTGGCGAAGTTGGCAACGCCGGTCGCTTGCTCGCCGAATGGGTCGAGATACCAGCCGGTCGTGTCGGTCAAGGACATGGCCCGGCCGAACCAGATACTACCGTAGGTGTTGGATGCGAGACCGACATAGGCGTATCGCGTAAAGAGCTCATTGGGAAAATTCTGGCCAGTCCCAGACGAAAACAGGCTCTCCAGCCTGAATACGGCTTGCAGGCCACCACCAAGCTCTTCAGTGCCTTGCAAGCCAAACCAGCTGTAATGGTACTGGTCGCTGCCAAAGCGAATCAAGTGTGTCGAACCGCCGTCGGCCGTGGCTACGTGGTTGACGAAATCAAGGCCAGCGGTGACCTGTCCGTACAATGTCACACTGCTTTGTGCATATACATTGCATGTGCCGATTGTCGCTATCGCTGCCCCTAACATTAGCCTTTTCATTTGGGTATCCTTATTAACCAAGTCTCCAAGAACCACTGACGACATCTGATAGGTTTTGTCACTCTAACTGCCTTGTCTAGCCGATATGCCGTATTACAAAACGGATCGGAACGTCACGACTGGGCGTTCCGGCATTGCCTTATTTCTTGACGCGGTTAAGTGAATGCAGCACATGTGGCAAATGCCGGATCAGCGTTGCAAGCAGAATGGCACTGGCCTGCACGAGCAGCTGAATCGAATCGCCGGCACCCAGCGCGAGGACGAGCTGGCCAAGCTGCGCCATGAACAGAGCCGCAGCGGCGCTGGCGATAACGCTGCCTTTTCCTCCAGTGAAGGGTGTGCCGCCGACAACGACCGCGGCAATTGCGGGAAGCAGATAATCGTTGCCGGAGGTTGCCGACGCGCTGCCGATAAAGCCGGCTAACAGCATGCCGGCTGCGCCGAAACACATAGCAGACGCGACGTAGGCACCGATCTGATACGACAGCACTCGCACACCAGCTGCTTCCGCTGCGCGCGGATTCACCCCGACGCCCACGAATCTCCGACCGATGGCAGTCTTTCGGGTGATGAGCCATGCCGTTACGACGAAGGCACATGCAATCAGGATATTGGCCGGCAAACCGAACAGTTGAGCATGCGAAATGGTTTGCATCAGTGCCGGCACATTGACAGGGGCATTGTCGGTCAGCGAGCGGACCGCTCCGATTAGCAGTGCATTGGTTGCCAGCGTGGCGACCAAGGGCATGATCGCGAGCCGAGAAACCAGCACGCCGTTGACAATGCCCACCAGTGCGCAGACCCCGACCGTGACCGCCACCGCAAGCAGCAGCGAGTCGTGCGACAGGCCGGTTCTGGCCATCACGACGCCGGCCAGCGAGACCATGCCGATCGCCGACATGTCGAGCCCGCGCTGCTGGATGACGAGCGTCTCGCCGGTCGCGACGATGGCGAGAATACCCGCGAATGGCAACATGGCCAGAATCGAGCCACGCGTCATCGTGCCGGGGGCTACCACCAGACTGATGCCAAGCAGCAGGATCAGTCCGACCCAGACCCACCCGAACTCGCCGATCGACGGCAGACTGACGGATTGCCGCGGCGCGGGCGTGGTGGATTGGGCTTCAGGTGTCGTGATTGAACTGTCGCTCATGATTTTCTTCATTTCGCTACCGCCATTTCCCGGCTCTTCGAGTACAGGGCGACAGATATCAGGATCATTCCGCCCAACAGATAGGATTGCCATGCGTCTCCGATATCAAGGAACGAGGTGACGACATTCACCTGGATGATCAACAGCGAGCCGAGCAGTGCGCCGATAAACGAACCGCGCCCGCCGAAGAGGCTCGCCCCGCCGATGACCACAGCCGCGATGCTGGCCAGCGTGTAGTTGATGCCGGCATTCGGATCGCCCGAGCCAACTTGCGCCATCATCGGAACGGAGGCGATGGCCGCCAGCAGCGAACAGCCGATATAGGCGCCTAGCATCGTCAGTTGCGTGCGGACCCCGGCCATGCGCGCAGCCTCGGGTCGGGAGCCGACGCCCCGGAACACAAGCCCGGTGCGGGAACGGAATAGCGCGAACTCGAGCACGATGGCCAGTACCACAGCCACGATCAGGATGATCGGCACGAAACCCAGCTGGGCGCCGATCGTATCGAGCCACTTATTCGCGATCAGGCCACCCGGTACCGGGCGCAGGATCAGCGAGATGGCTTGCAAGGACATATAGGTAGCCAATGTGGCGACCATCGGATGAAGCCGGAACGGGCTGACCAATACCCAGTTCACGAGACCGACGGCAATGGCGACTCCGAAGGAAAGAATCCATCCGGTCAGCTCGTGACTGAATGGCGACCCGTCATTGAGGTAGAACGACTGGATCACCACCATCAAGCCCATCAATGGGCCGACTGACAGGTCTATGCCTCCCACCAGCATCAACGCCTGTTGCCCGTAGGCCACGATCGCCAGTGTCGCCACCAGGGCCAGCATGCCGCTCAGGTTGCGGGCCGACAGATAGGCGTCGTTGACGTGCGCGGCATACAGACCCAGCACGCAGACGGCCAGCGCGAGCATGACGAGCGGCGCCCAGTCTCCCGATGCCCACTTCCAGAAGGGTGGGATGCTGGCGGTGCCACGGGCGCGCTCGGTGGTGGCGGTCAGCACGGCCGAGGTGATGTTGTTCTCGCTGACAGCGTCGTCGCGCAGTTCCTTGACCACGTGCCCGCGCGAGAAGATCAACACGCGATCGCACAGCCCGGCCACTTCGAGTGCATCCGACGAAACCGCGATGACCGCGGTGCCCGTCGCGGCGGCCTCGCGCAGCACCTTGTAGATCTCCATGCGCGCGCCGATATCGACACCCTGCGTTGGCTCATCGACCAGCAGCACTTCGGGCCGACTGGCCAGCACGCTGGCCAGTACGAGCTTTTGCTGGTTGCCGCCCGACAGGGAACGAATCGGCGTCTCGATCGAAGGCGTCTTGACCGCGAAACTCAGTACGGCCTCGCGCGCCCGGCGCGCCTCGCTGCGCTGCCTGACCCAACCTTTGACCGCGTCGAAGGGGAGGCTGCGGATCGAGAAATTCTCGCGAACCGAGAGTTCGCCGAAGATGCCGGCGCGGTGGCGATCGCCCGGCAGCAGACGGATACCCGAAGCGGCAGCGGCCTTGGAATCCCGCAGACTGGCGGCGCGGCCGTTGACGGTGACCGTGCCGCGGCTGTGCGTCAGACCGGCCAACGCGGCCATGAATTCGCGCTGGCCATTGCCGTCGATGCCGGCGAGACCCACGATCTCGCCGCGCTTGACGCGCATCGTCACGTCCGAGAAACCGACGCCGTCGAGCGCAACCACGTCGAGCACGGTATCGGCCGATTCGGCTTTGGTCTTGGCCGGGAACTCGCGATCGAGCGCGCCGCCGACGATGAGCTCGACGATCTGCTGTTCGCTGAGCCCTGCTGCGTCGTAGGTGCCCTGTCCCCGCCCATCGCGGAGCACCGTGATGCGATTGGCGATCTGCTGGACCTCGCGAATCCGGTGCGAGATATAGACGACCGCGCAACCCGAATCGGTGACACGGCAAATCCGATCGAAGAGGCGCGCGACGTCCTCCGCGAGCAGGTGCTCAGTGGGTTCGTCGAGCACCAGGACCTTGGGTTTGGCCGACAGTGCCTTGACGATCTCGACGATAAAGCGTTGCTCGGGGTTCAGGCTCGAAACACGTTCGTGGGCATCGATCGCTACGTCGTCGCTCCACTGACGCAATTGCTGCTGCGCCCAGTCGGCGGTGTTCATCAGTGTCGGGCGCTGCTCGGCCGGCATGCCGAGAAAGAGGTTCTCGGCAACGGTCAGGTCCGGCATCAAGGCCGGCTCCTGCCGCACGATGGCGAGCCCGAGGCGGCGCGCGGCTTCGGTGTCGCCCCGGGTTTCCGTGCGATCGATGACGATGCGTCCGCTCTCAGGGACGAGGGCGCCCGACGCCACGGCCATCAAGGTGGATTTGCCGGCGCCGTTTTCGCCGACGAGACCATGGACCTCTCCGGCGAGCACCGAAAACGTGACGTTGTCGAGTGCCCGTACGCCCGGGAAGATCTTGGTGACGCCTTCGATCTGAAGGAGTAAGTGCTGTGCGTTCATGGTTCGGATGCTGAAATCAGTTCTCGAAAACGGCCTTCAGCTTCTGCGGCGGGAGCGCGGAAGTGAGGTCGGCGTCAGGCGGGACCGAGGGGTCGCACTTCGGATCGATGCCCTTGGCGCTGTCCGCGTAGGGGTAGGGCAGGATCCACGGCGATTCCTTGTTGACCGTTCCCTGGTAGGCCGCTACGCCCTGGCGCACGGCAAAGCGCACATAGGTGGTCGTGCCATCCAGCGTGTAATAGGCGTACGGCTTGCCTGCCTTCTTGGCCGCGAGGTAATGGCAATTCACCTGGTTGTCGCTCGCGATCGTCGCGATGGCAGGGATCGGCAGGTTGGCTTGTTCGAATGCCTGGACGGCGGCCAGCGAGGTTTCGCCGGAATCCGTCACGATGGCGTCGATCTTCGGGTAGTGCGCAATCAGGCCCGCGGTCGCCTTGCGTGCGTCTACCGGGCTCCAGTTCGTCACGACATACTGGTCATTGAGCAGCTTTAGACCCGGGTATTTCTTGAGACCGTTACGCAGGCCGTCCATGAAGTTCTGCGAGGTGGTCGCACCGGGCGAGCCGCCCATGAACACGACATTGCCGCTCTTGAGGTTGGCTCCGAGCCAGTCGGCCCAGAGGACGCCGATTTTCTGTGTGTCGCCGACCACGTCGATTACGTAGTCGCGCCCCGGAACGCCAGGCACCTGCGCCGAGTACGGCACCACCGCCACGCCGGCCTTCATTGCCGCGCGCATGGCGGGCAACTGCACGGCGCCGAAGTCGGGCAACAGGATCAGCACGTTGATGCCTTGCGCGACCATGCTGTTGATATCGGAGTTCGCCTTTTGTGGATCGCCGTTGGCATTGCTGTAGATCACGCGCGTGACGTTCTTGCAGCGGCTCAGCTCGTCCTTGACTTCGGCCAGCCCCGTTTTGCGCCAGGTGTTGCCTCCGTACCCATCGGATACGCCGACCACCATCGGCTTCGTGCCACACATCTGCGTGATGTCGCCTTGATGGTTGGTAACGGAATCCTCCTCCGCCTGGGCCGCCGTACAGATCAGACCCGCGGAGAGAATCAGGCCGATGAGCTGAAGCGTGCGAGAAATCATTGTCGTGTTCGGGCGCTTGCCCGGCCGCGGAATGGTTCGCGGGGCGTCTGCTGCTGCGAGAGAGGTGCGAAGCTTGAAGAACATGATGATCCTCGACGTGGTGATGAATGCGATTGCGCAACGGGGTACTTCCCTGTGCCGCGCTGACGGCAGAGTTCGTGGCATGCACGTACAGTGGGACCTATTGGCGCTGCTATCTGAGGCAAGGGGTTGCCGGCAAGTTCGGTGCGGATAGCCGGGACAGGTGAGCGCAAACGACGCAGTCATGCATGTGTCGCCATCGTTAAGGATTCCTAGATTGCGTTTCATCGACTGTCCTGTCTCCGTGTATCCGATCGTGGTCGCGAGGCTACCTACAGACACTATCCGTCGCTCCAGTCCGGCATATGATCCGATCTTAGATCATGCTATGTGCGATCGATTTATATAGAATGATGTGTTTGAGTTTGAACGAAGTCAAGTATCCTGGGGAATCTCCCTAGCGCTGATTCAGGGCAGTCAGAGTGCCGATAGGTGGGAGTTCAGTCGACGGTATCGTCGTTTGCCATGACGATCAGGTTCTGCTCGATCCGATGCAGGATGCGCCAGATCGCGCGCATCTCGTGCTGGCCGACCCCCTCCAGTGAGGCGGCAATCACCTTGATGACCGCAGGTTGCAAATCATCGACGAGATCCCTGCCGTCGTCGGTCAGGGTTACGTCGTACTTGCGTCGGTCTTTGGGGTCGCGAGTTCTCTTTACAAGACCACGCTGTTCCAGGCTGTCCAGCGCAGGCACCGCTGTGGTCGAGGCGATCCCGATGCGTCGGCTGAGTTCCATCTGATTCAGCATGCCGCTGTGCGCGAGCGCGCTCAGGTAGTACCAGTGCGCTACCGAAATACCTTCCGTGCCCAGCATCTTCTGAATTTCCGCGTCGTAGAGGCGATGCAGGGTGGTGGTCATCCAGGGCACGGTTCTTTTGCGCTCGTCGAAGACCGGATGCGATCCCATGTCCCCGGGGCCACCGGAGACTTGGGTCGAACTGAAAACCATGTCGATTGAAGCGGGGGCGGGCTTGGTCATGTACACGGTCCTCGGCAAATTGGATGGGAGATCCAGGGGATACCCTGGTCGCGCTTGACTTAATTCATTCTACGACACATCATTCGATATACATCGATCCTTTGTGAAGTTATCGTGTTCAGAGCGATAGTTCAGGGGAACGTAGCAATGCGTCGGCTGGCTGATAAGCCGTTTGCGATACGTGGATGTGTCGAGGGCATCCGTCTGAACGGGTGCTGGATGGCAGTTTCATTACCGCTGGTTTGGCTGGTGTCGAACTGCTTTTTTTACCGAGATCGAGGATTACATGACCCAACACCCTTCACTCTGGGAAGCTGCCAAGCAGGAGTCGGAAACCTATCAATTCATCGCTGGCGCGGAGTTGCAGCCGAAATGGGATGTTTCGGAAAAAATCGCCATCAACGCGGCCGTGTCAGGCCGCTTTGCAACGAACACGTCGTTCGAGGAGTACATCGATGCCGCGTCGAGCGTGATCGAAGCGGGCGCGTGCGGGGTGCACATCGACTTTTCATTCATGGTCGATGCCCAAGGGCGTCGCATGGACAAGGATATTCCGCCGGTCGAAGCCTACCTGTCCGTGCTCGAGCCGCTGAAAAAACGCTTCGGCAATGACTTCGTACCCAATCTGAACGTGCTCAACGGTTCGACGTTCGACGAGTGCGTGGCCCCGGCGCGTCAACATCTGACGGAAGTCGCCCCGTGTGCCCCTGGTCATCCGGAAGCCTTCATGGTGCCGGCCGTCGCGGCGCTCGAGGCGGCCGGCGTCAAGCCCGAACTCGCGGTGCACAGCTCGGGCGAAATCGAGCTCGCCAAGCGTAAGCTGATCGATACGGGCATTCTGAAAGCGCCGTACAACTGGCTGATTCTGTATGGTCTGCCATTCAACACCGGGCGCACGCTGGTGTCGGGCACCTGGGTCAGCGATGCCCAGGATATGGCACAGCATCTGTTTCTGATGGTGGACCAGATCCGCAAGATCGATCCGACCTCGGTGATCAGCGTATGTGCGGCAGGTCGCGCTGGTATTTACATGACCACGCTGGCCACCATGATGGGCCTGCATATCCGCATCGGCACCGAGGACACGCAATGGAAGCATCCGAACAGCGATTTGCTGCTGAAGGACAACCTCGAGATGTTCCACATGGCGCGCGAGAGCGCGGCACTGCATGGGCGCACGCCAGCTTCGGCGAATGAATACCGTGCCCTGCTGGGCCTTCCGGCGAAGTAATTCCGGGGTAATGCGGGTGGCGCCGCGCGCGGCGTCATCTATGCTGATTGGAGATTGAGGCGATGACGAGCGAAGAGCATAGGAGGTGGACAAATGAGCGGTAAACAGCCTGATGCAGGCCCCCCGCCGATACAACTCTGGACCCGTGACGGATTCCAGGGCGCGCTGTCAGCCGTGACGCGAGCCACGTACGCACCGGAGTATCTTTCCGTGCAAGGTCCGCACGCGCCGCGCCGCGCCGTGCTCGAGCGCCTGACACCGGACGATCGGGACGACCCCGGTGCGTTGCCGACGACGGTGGCAACTTCCCGACAGGGCGTCAAGCTGCATGTATCGGCGCGTCGCAAGCCGATGCCGTACGTGGTGCGCAATGTCGAGGCGGACGAGGTTCATTTCATTCAGTCCGGCACGGTCAAATTCGAAACCGATGTCGGCTGCCTTACCGCAAGCGAAGGTGACTTCGTCTCCATTCCCCGCGCCATCGCGTATCGCTATGCGCCGACCGGCGACGGCATGCGCAGCGTGATTGTCGAGAGTCCCGCGGCCCTCAAGCTCGCACCGCCGTTGCCGAGCGGCCTGCTCAACACGGCGCGCGACCTGAAGTTCGCTGAGATCGATCCCAACATGCCTCTCGGCGGCCCGACGCAGCTGGTGCTGAAGACCTTCGACGCCGAGAACACGGTGTTCACGCTGCCGCATGATCCGCTGGCGCTGGGCGTGTGCCTGTCGGACAGCGTGCCGGTATGGAAGCTGAACCTTGCCAGTATCCAGGTGCATGCCTATCTACCCGAGGGTGGGCCGCCCAGTCAGTTCCTGGCGTCGACCACTGGCGACTTGCTGATGTTCAACCTCAGCGCCCGCCCTGGTGGCCGGCCGCCGGTCCATATCAACGCCGATTTCGACGAAGTGATTTGTTATGTGCGTGGACCGGGCGCATGGGGTGGATGCACGGAGCCCGGTACGCTGACCTGTGTGCCCAAGGGCGTGATTCACCACGGGCCCTCGGAAGATGTTCCCGAGGGTTATCAGGCCTGGCTGCTGGAAACGCGAGCGACGCTGCGCTGGACGCCGAAGGCGCTGGCAATCGCGGAACTGATGGAAACTGGCCAGTATCTACCGCACCCCAGCGTGGGCAAATAAGGGACGGGGGTGGCTCGGCGATACACCCGAGCCATAGCCCCCGTCTTCACGAACCTGCCATACATCGAGGCAGCAACAATTAGGTATCCAGACTATGGAACATACGTTGGGAGAGAAACTTCAACATTTGCTGGATGAGGCGGAGATTCGCCGCGTTCATATCCGCTACTGCCGTGGTGTTGACCGGATGGACTGGGATCTGATCCGGTCGTGCTATCACCCGGACGCCATCGATCGCCATGGTGCCTATGAGGGCGGGGTGGAGGGCTTTATCGAATGGGCCGCGGAGCTGCTGCCGGCCTTCGAGTGCACTCAGCACTTCACCGGCAACCAGTACGTCCAGGTTGATGGCGATGTGGCATACGCGGAGCACTACGCACAAGCGATCCATAGAACCAGGCCCACCAGCGAAACGCCCGCCACGGACTGGATTGCGTTTATCCGCTACGTCGATCGGATGGAGCGGCGCGACGGCGAATGGCGCATTGCCGACCGCATGGTCGTGCTCGATTCGCAGCGTTCCGATGCGGTGCAGGACGAGTCTGTGCCGCTTGCGAATTTCAACGTCGGGCGCCGTGACAAGAGCGATCCGTCCTACAAGTACGGACTCGTTTGAAGCGGATAGCGGGCGAACCGCCTGGTCTGAAGGGTTCGTCGCACACGCAATTGGTTTCGGGCCGCAGGCGACACGAGATGGTGGCCCGTATGCAAATGACTGAACAATATTGAGGTTGCAATGAGCAAACGTTTTCGAGTGGGTATTGTCGGTGTAAGTCCGGATCGAGGCTGGGGCGCGACGGCTCACCTTCCTGCGCTGCGCGCGCTGTCGGATGTCTTCGAGATCGCAGGTGTGGCGAACACGAGTCTCGCGAGCGCCCAGGCGGCTGCGGCTGCCTTTGATATCCCGCGCGCGTTCGAGAGTGTGGCGGCGCTGGTGGAGTCGCCGGATATCGATGTGGTGGTGGTAGCCGTCAAGGTGCCCTACCACAAGGAAGTCGTCACTGCTGCCCTGAAGGCTGGCAAGCATGTCTACTGCGAATGGCCACTCGGTAATGGTTTGGCCGAAGCGGTCGAGATGGCAGCGCTCGCCAGGCAAAGCAAGGGGCGAGCCGTCGTGGGAACCCAGGCGGTAGCCTCGCCGGAAGTTGCGTATGTACGCAAACTGGTGGCTGACGGATTCCTGGGTGAAGTCATTTCGTCCACTTATCTCGGCTGTGGCTTTACCTGGGGCGACGAAGTGACGCGAGGCGATTCCTACGCCATGGATGCACGCACCGGCGCCACGATGCTGGCGATCATCGGCGGGCATGCGCTGGCTGCAGTGCAAAGCGTGATTGGCGCGGTTGACGAGGTGTCGAGTGTGGTGTCCCAGCGTCGAAGGACTGTGCGCATCGTCGAAACCGGCGAATCGATTCCGATGCAGACGCACGACCACGTCATGCTCAATGCCGTCCTGAAGTCAGGCGCGCCGCTGTCGCTCGAATTGCGCGGCGGGATGCCGCGTGGTGAGCGCCTGCTGTGGGAAATCAATGGCACGCAGGGCGATCTGCGCATTACCGCGCCGAACGCCTTTGCTCCCGTGATCAATATCGCGCCGCTGCGCGTGGAAGCCGGCAAGAAGGGCGAGGAAGGCTATCGCGAACTCGACGTGCCGAAGTCGTACTACTACGGCTTTGAAGATACGACGCCGGCGCGCAATGTCGCCGCTGTCTATCGTCAGATGGCCGACGATCTGGTGAACGAAACGCATACCGCGCCCGATTTCGATGATGCGGTCGCCCTTCACAAGGTGATCGATGCTATCGAACGCTCGAATCAAAGCGGCGCGCGCACGCGCATCGCCTGACCGATATCCTGGCCAAGGAGACGTTTCGATCATGTCTGCTAACGCACTCACCCCTGCATTCGAATTCGCGCTGGAAGTGTATCAAGTCGTGGATTCCATGGATGAACGGCGACTGCTGCCTTATCTGACGGATGACTGCCTCTTTGTCTTCGGCAATCAGGCGCCTCTCGTCGGGCACGCCAATATCGCGGCGGGATTGAAGCAGTTCTCGGCGATGATTGCCGGCCTCCATCATCGTTTGCTGGATAGCTGGCAATACGACGACGTCATCGTTTCGCGCATCGATGTGACCTATACCCGTCACGACGAATCGACGCTGACGGTGCCGGCCGCAACCATCTGGCGTCTGCGCGACGGGAAAATCTGCGACAACCGCATCTATGTCGACAACGCGCCGCTGTTTGCGCACTGATAGCGGGAGCCACGTGCAGATATGAATCGAGTACTCGAAGGCAAGGTAATCATCATTACAGGCGGTGGTGGCGGTATCGGGCGGGCTGCGGCGATCGCCTGCACCACCGCCGGCGCCCGGGTGGTGGTCGCGGATCTCGCGGTGGCGTCGGGCGAGGCAACGGTCGAAGCCGTCCGGAAGCTGGGCGGCGAGGCTATTTTCGTGGCCACGGACGTCGCCGTCGAGGCCGAGGTGGAGGCGCTGGTGGCTGCGGCGTTGCGCGCGTATGGCCGGATCGACGGTGCATTCAACAATGCTGGCCTGGCCCAGGCCAATGTTGCGTTACATGAATTGACTGCGACGCAATGGCGGCGAACTCAGAGCGTCAATTACGACGGCATATTCTTCTGCATGAAACACGAGATACTCGCGATGCTGAAGACGGGCGGCGGTGCGATCGTCAATACGTCGTCCGCGCTGGCGCGCGTCGCGATGCCTCGAGCGGCGGATTACTGTGGATCGAAGAGCGGCGTGCTGGGTTTGACGAGAGGCGCCGCGCTCGACTACGGGCGCGAGGGTATCCGCGTGAACGCAATTCTGCCGAGTGCGGTGAATACGCCCATGGTGCAGGCGCTAACCTCCGATCCTCAATTTGCCGGCATGCTCGATCAACTGAGCACCGCCTATCCCATCGGCCGTATTGGCTCGCCCGAGGAAGTCGCCGCGGCTGCCGTATGGTTGCTGTCGGATCAGGCCTCATTCGTGACAGGGACAGAGTTGGCCATCGATGGCGGCTTCCTTGCCACGTGACCGATTCGATTTTGAGCTCGCAGCGCGAATTCCCGGTGCCCCACGTCTTTCTCGGAAGCGTCGGGCAATTGAAGGCCGCTTAACAAGCACTGGATGCGCTGGGTTCGCTTTTCAGGGAGCGTCTGCAATCAGACGCGGGCGAAGGCGCGCCGCGCTGAAGCATGCGCTTCGGAGCGAAGTCGCGCGAAATCGTCGGGCGGCAGTCTCGCGGCGCTGTCTCCGAAACGCAAGCGCTTTAAGGATTGGACAGACATGCAGATTGGAATACCTGCCGAGACGCGAGGGGGAGAGGTGCGGGTCGCGGCGACGCCGGAAACGGTCAAGAAGTACGTCGCGCTCGGCCATCGGCGAAGGTCGGCGAATGTCCTGTCAATCCGCCATTCGCGGTGCCGCATCCGCTCCTTCAGTTCGTCGTAACTTGCGAAGTTGGGGGTCTCGCAATGCTCGGAGCCAGGCCATGCGGTTGATGATCAAAGCAAGGTTCGTCGACGGAGAGAGTGACGCGATCGAAGAGGGCGACGGAGTTCCGGCCGTCATTGAGCGCCCCCTGACCTGGGCCTTGCGGCATTGGGTCTGACTCTCGCAGAAGGGGGCGCTGCCGGGAAAGGTGTAGACCAAACTTACTTCGGAGCCGGTACAACGGCAGTGCGCAGGCCAGGCCCATTGCAGATTGCAGACTTGCAGATTTTCTTCTACAAGCCGAACGCTGACCTCAGCATACTAACGTGGTTGGCTACACGACGCGCATAGCCTTGAGCCCCACCGCTATAGCGATATAACGCGTCGTCGAGTTTTCCATCTGATGCTCTTATATAGTCTTGCAGAATCGCGGAACCGATACGGATATTCGTGCTCGCGTCGGTCAAATCGGACGTGCGAAGCACGCGGTCTCTGTGCTGAGACGGGAGGACTTGCATGAGTCCCCTGGCGCCGACCGCGCTTACCGCGAGTCGGTCAAAGCTGGATTCGACGGCGATCACAGCAAGCAACACCAACGGCGAGATTGCGTATCGCCTGGCTGCCTGAACTACCGCATGACCAATTTCTAATGCGTCGTGCAAACCAATATGGAAACGGGCGCGTACAACGACTGCGATCTCCTCGGCAGTCGGCGTCGCCTCTTCGGGTATGCCGACAGCTTGAGCGGGAGTCGGCCAGATTGACGAATCAGCGCCGTAAGACGGTCCCGATAGCGCACAGAAGACAACAATTGCGGCAAAGACGATATTAGCGAGGCGGCGAGCAATAGTGCGGGACCAATCAACAAAATCTTCGTTCACGTCTGCAAACATGCCCTAGGTTCCCTGCAATTCCGTGGTCGTGAACAGTTCCAGCGTCGCTTTCCATAGAACAGTCTGACGATGGTCGCTGATAACGGCAGAGTAAGGAAATAAAGAGGGAAGCAGCCTACTTTTCCTGTCCGCCGCATTCGTAAAGGCCGAACACAGACTGTTCCGCAGCAACTGCAGCATCAACGGCCGGAGTTATCAAAGCAAGCGTTCGAGGTTCAGTTCAATTCGGGCGGCGCATGTTTCGCTTGCAACCAGCTCGCGAACGCCGTTGGCGAAGCGCTGAAGCGCCTGCAGGGAGCCGTGCACGCTCTTGTACTCTTCACGCCCGATTCGCCCATCGAGCACGACCAGCATGCCGGAATCACTCGCAATCTTTTCGATGTCCATCGCTATTCCCCTTCAGTGCCGGCGAGTACGCCGACGCTCCTTATTCGGCCTTCAGGACGCTCGCATCGTCGGCCGCGCCGAAGAAGGAGGAAACACACACCACGATCCGTCGTGGTGCCGGAAAAAGAAGATTGCAAGGGGCATTGGAGCGCCGAGAGACTCCGCACGTACGCATCGCATAGGTTCGCGGGTCGAATACCGGCATCGGGTCAGGCGGATCGACGAGGCCCGTGTCGGGGCCAGCCATTTGTCAATCAAGCTTCGCAAAGAAACTACGTCACTGGTCATTTCCTGCTCCTTCACCTTCGGTCCCCGATCCAGCGTTTTTGCCAGACATCCGGGTACACTCCAGCGCTCATTGAGCGTTGGCGCCTCGTGGAACGTTTGTGCGTCACACCTGGTATCGTCCGGTCAGTCGCCACATTTTATTGACCGCAATCAGATGATCTGTGTAAGCATGATTCTATACAAGATCGTTCTATGTCGAATCATAGGTCGAGGTAGGGGTGAATTCAAGGCGGCCAGGGAATTCCCTGGCACGACACCACGCTTTCCAAGGAGCAGTCCACTTTTTGAGCCGCTCAACGGTGGCCCGAATGTGTGGTTGAAGGTGCTCGATTCACCCGCCGGGGATTGGACGCCACAACTCTGCTGCTGGGGATACACGAGGGACGCGGACCGTTCTGCTGCGACCCGGAAGACAGGCCACAGTAGGGGAAGTCGCCGGGATAAGCGACGTCCGAGGTGTCCATTTAACCGGAGTCAGACTGTCGCCACGGCCGGTTCCGCCGAGGGCGCTCGAGACTGGGAGGATGTCCGCGTTTTCGCTGCGGCGTGGGCGGCATGGCCTTGGGACCTTTCTTGCGTCAGATCCTGGTAGCGCACGGGGTCATGGGCCACGGCGAGTTCCAGAACCCTGTAAAACAGCAGCCTGGGGCTACGGGAACGTCGGCGGTTGAAGCGGAACACGAACTCGTTGAGGTAGCTGGGCAAGTGCGCCACGTCCACCGCTCCTTGGTGTGTTTCGAGCAGCCAGCGTTTTGCCTGGAACGCGATTCGATGTCTCACTCGCCAGGGCGACGCATGCTAAGTCACCCTCAGCGCCGGATGGTCGATGAGTGGCTGTTGGCAGTCACTGATTAGCCACCGCGTCGAAGTTCATGCTTCATGACGCGATGCGTCAAAAACCTGGTTTGACGCTTTTGTTTGAGCGTGTGAATTCGCCCATGTGGCCTCCTACATCGATAGATCCAGGGGCGCACAACCCCGGATATGCACGTGAATGCGGTCGCGCCTGGCTTGATCCACTTGCGACGAGAAGCCGCTCTCCCTCTATCGAAACTGGCGCGAACGCGAATACCCTCAACGGGTCGGGATTGAAGCCGTCGATGTCGGCTTCGTCGACCCGCGATCGCAGCGGGTCGTCCACCTGCGCAGGATCACCGACGATGCTCGTATTGCGGCCGTCCAGCTGCATGGGTTCGCGCGGACGTCGCACGGAAAAACGGATAGTCCGTATAGCCGATTTCCGTACCACCGAAGAAGGTCGGGCGATCGTACGGATTGAGCGGCAAACCCTTGCGCAGCCGTTCGGGCAGATCCGGGTTGGCGATGAAGTCGCGGCCGAAGGCAACGAGATCGGCGTGGCCCGCTTGCAGGATGGCTTCCGCCGTCTCGCGCTTGAACCCGCCCGCGGCAATGATCACGCCGTGATAGTGCCGGCGAATCAGCTGCGCGGCGACGGGATTCGGGTCTTTCGAATCGTCATCGACGTTGCCAAGCACGCGCGGTTCGATCAGATGGACATAGGCGAGGTTCATCGCATCGAGTTTCTCGGCCACGAACGTGAACAGGCCTTCCGGGTCACTATCGGACATGTCGCCCCAACTGCCGCTCGGGCCGAGGCGTACGGCGACGCGGTCGCTGCCCCACACCGAGATGACGGCTTCAGTCACTTCGATCAGGAAACGCGCGCGATTTTCGAATGAGCCGCCATAGATGTCCGAGCGCTTGTTGCTGCCGTCCTGCAGGAACTGATCGAACAGATAGCCGTTGGCTGCGTGCAGTTCGACGCCATCGAAGCCGGCCTCTTTGCCGCGCAGTGCGGCGCGGCGAAAGCTCTCGACGAGACCGGCGATCTCGGGCAACGTCAGCGCGCGGCTCGGTGTGTTGGGGATCCAGCCTGCTTCCGTGTAGGCCACGCCACCGTGCGGCACGGCGGAAGGGGCGACCGGCTGCCCGCCATCGGGCTGTAACTGGCTGTGTGACTGACGTCCCGCGTGATACAGCTGGAGGAAGATGCGACCGCCCTTGGCGTGCACGGCGTCGGTAACCCGCTTCCAGCCTTCGATCTGACTGTCGTCGTAAAGTCCGGGCGCGCCGAGGTAACCATTTCCGTTGGACGCCGCGATCGTGGCTTCGCTGATGAGGAACCCGCCTGGCGAGGTGCGCTGCGCATAGTATTCGGCCATCAACGGGCCGGGTCGCGCGCCTTCCTCGGCGCGCATGCGGGTGAGCGGCGCCAGCACGACGCGATGTGAAAATTCGAAAGGACCGACCTGGATGGGTGAATGAAGTTTGGACATGACTCTCTCTCGGGCTCAAGGGGCTGTCGATGGCAAATCGACTGCGGGTTCAGACTTGAAGAGAGTGTAGGAATCGATCCAAAGAAGAAAAATGGGCTCAGATTCCGAATATATCGGACAGAAATGTCCTAAATTGAAAGTGTCGCGTCGACCTCGGTCCTGCACCCACGGTTGCGGCGAACTAGTCCACCCACAGGGCCACAGACCCACAGACCCGGGAAATGCCGATGGATAGCTTTGGCGGTATTTCTCTATTCGTACAGGTCGCGGATACACGTAGCTTTACCGAGACGGGACGTCAACTCGGACTCTCGTCGTCGGCGGTCGGCAAGAGCATTGCGCGGATGGAAGAGCGACTCGGCGTGCGGCTTTTTCATCGGAGCACGCGCAGTATGACGCTGACCGCGGAGGGCGCACTGTTTCTCGACCGATGCCGCCGCATTCTTGGGGAAATCGAGGCAGCCGAAGCCGAACTCTCCGATGCCGCGGGGAGCCCGCGCGGCCGGCTGCGGATCAGCACGCCGCAGTTGTCGGGGCTCATCATGCCGGCGCTGGACGGCTTTATGGCGCAGTACCCGGACATCGAACTCGACGTCGATTTGTCGGATCGGATGGTGGACATCATCGAAGAGGGCTTCGATGCCGTCATTCGTACCGGCGAACAGCACGACTCGCGGCTGGTGTCGCGTCGATTGGGTTCGTGCGGGCAGGTACTCGTCGGCTCGCCCGGCTACCTCGAGCGGCACGGCACACCCGCGCATCCCTCCGAGCTTCGCGCTCACGCCTGCCTGCTCCATAAATTTCCCGCCACGGGCAAGATCGAACGCTGGCCATTCCGGCTTGCAGCGTCCGAAGCCGAGCCGGAATTGCCTCAGACGTTCTCGGCTAACACCATCGAAGTGCTGGCTTTCCTCGCGCTTCAGGACAAGGGGCTCGCGTTCCTGCCGACCTTCATCGTGCGCGATGCGCTCTCGAGGGGTGCCTTGCGGATCGTGCTCGGTGACTATATCGACGAGACTGTGACCTTCTGGATCCTGTGGCCCGCGAGCCGCTACGCCTCGCCGAAGCTGCGGGTGTTCATCGACTACATCAGCCAGAACTTGCGGGTCTGACGCTGGCCGTTCATGCGGCGTGCGATTTCGGACGTTGATGTCCAGAATGTTCGGAATCGCCGCACGTTTATCTTCAATGGCGCTCGCTTTAGTATCAGACCTGTCGCTGCCGTCGCCGCAAAATCAGGTTTCGACGCGCCGCTCACTGGAGAAAGCCTATGTCCTTGCATCCTGTCGTTCTGATCACCGGCGCGCTGACTGGTATCGGCCGTGCCGCCGCGCTGGCCTTTGCCCACGAGCAAGCGCGTATCGTCGTGTCCGGGCGACGTGCTGAAGAAGGTGAGCAACTGGCCGCTGAACTTCGCGCGCTCGGATCGGAGGCGGAGTTCGTTCACGCCGACGTCCGTTTCGAAGATTCGGTCCGTCAACTCGTCCAGCGCACTGTCGCCCGGTTCGGCAGGCTCGACGTGGCGGTCAACGCGGCGGGTACCGAGGGAGAGCCGGGGCCCGTCACGGAACTGACGCCCGAGCGCTATGCGGCCGTCTTCGACACAAATGTGCTGGGCACCATGCTCAGCATGAAACACGAGATGCACGTGATGCTCGCGCAGGGTAGCGGCAGCATCGTCAACATCTCGTCGACCATGGGTTCGCGCGGCGCGCCCAACGTCTCGCTCTATGCGGCAAGCAAGCACGCAGTGGAAGGGCTGACCAAGTCCGCAGCGATCGAAGGTGCCGCCGCGGGCGTGCGCGTCAATGCCATCGCTCCGGGTCCGGTGGAGACCGCCATGCTGGCGCGACTGACCGGCAACGAGGAGCGCAAAACCGCGTTTCTCGCGAGCGTGCCGCTCAAGCGGGCAGGGGCGCCGGAAGAAATCGCGGACGCGATCGTATTCATCGCGTCCGCGAAGGCGGGTTTCATCACCGGCGAGATTCTGAGAGTCAACGGCGGAAAAACGGCGTCCTGAGATGCACTGTTCCCGTCAACCGGTGAACGGATTCAACACGGTTCGATCCTGTCATATCGTCATTTACGAGGTGCCCCATGCCCGATTCGGTGTTCGAGACCCTTCCTGTGCCGCTGAAAACCATCGCGACGCAACCGCTGTTCGTCATGAGGCTCGACGTCAAGCCGATCGTGGTGGTCGGCCAGACGCCGGGCCCGTTTCGCCGGGTCGGCATCGTTCCTTCAGGGACATTCGCGGGTGAACGATTGTCCGGAACGGTACTGGACGGCGGCAGTGACTGGCAAACCGTTCGGGACGACGGCAGCACGACGCTCGACGTGCGTCTGCTGCTCAAGAGCGATGATGACGTGACCATCGCGATGTCCTACCGTGGTGTTCGACACGGTCCCGCCGAGCTGATAGAGCGACTCGAAAGAGGACAGGTGATCGATCCAGCCAGCTATTACTTTCGCATCGCCCCGATTTTCGAAGCGCCGGCCGGTCGATACGAATGGCTCAACCGCATCATTGCCGTGGGAACGGGGCACCGCTTCGAAAGCGGGCCCGTGTATAGCGTGTTCGAGGTTTTGTGAGTCACCGGTCTTGCTTGAAAGCAATCTGAGTTGGCGAGACGGGCACGCTAAGCAACGTCTCGGGCCTGGTGCGCCAGGCTCGCCGATCCAGATCAAGCGGCCCCATAGCCTCGCCCCGCTCGCGTGCTAATCTTGCTCCCTTCGCGGACGTCCCGCGCGAGAGCAAACACCATGACGGAAGCCTTCGATCCGGACGGCATCGAGCAAGCGGTTTTCGTGGTCGGCGAGCGCCATGCGGCGCTGGACGAGCCGTGGCGCGCGGATCGGCGCGCCCGGCTGATCCACGTCGGTGAGGGCGTGCTGACCGTGCGCACCAAAGCCGGCCGCTGGGTCGTGCCGCCTGGCCGCGCGTTGTGGATCGTCGCGAATACGCTGCACTGTCTGCACGCGACGCAGCCCGTGCAGTTGTATTCGCTCTACGTCGCGATCGATGCCGCGACAGGTTCCGCCGCAGACCCCGCCCCCGACGCCACGCCGCTGCCCATGCAGACCGGCGCGCTGATCCCGGACACGCTGGTGCAGGCGCTGCTCGCCGCCGCCGCCAAACTGCCGCACGGCCATCCGCCCGACGAACCCGCCCGCCGTCTGCTTCAGGTATTGCTGGATCGCGTCGCCGGCCTGCCCGCCGCGCCGCTCGGCCTGAACTGGCCGGACGACCCGCGCGCGCAGCGCATCGCCGACGCGCTCAGCGCGAATCCCGCGCAATCGCTGGTACTCGAGGAGCTCGCCGCGGCAGCTGGCGTGACCGCGCGCACGGCCGCGCGGCTGTTCGCGAAGGAAACCGGGCAGACCTTCGGTCAATGGCGTCAGCAGCTGCGTCTGCTGGCCGCGCTCGAACATCTCGGCGCCGGCGAGAGTGTCACGCAGGTGGCGCTCGAAGTCGGCTACAGCGACGTGTCGTCGTTTATCGCGGTGTTTCGCGATGCGTTCGGCGACACCCCCGCGCGCTATTTCCGTTGACGCCGTGCCGTGGCCAACGCGCGAGCGCCGGCCTCGCGCGAAAACAAAACCTCAGTGCGCGCCCGCCGCATCCGGCCCGCCGCCACCCTTGGCCGGTCGCGTGATCCAGATCAGCGGAATGATCAGCAGAAAGATGATCGCCGAGACATAGAAGACGTCGTTCAGGCCCATCATCGCGGCCTGGGTGTTGACGGTGAAATCGAACAGCGCATTCGCCGATTGCTGATTCAGATGCAGCAGCGATTGCGTCGTGTCGATCTGCTGCGCGAACAACGGGTTGTTGACCGACGCCTGCTCGGTCAGCCGCGAATGGTGCAGGATCGTGCGGTTGTTCCAGGCGGTCCCCGCGATCGACGTGCCGACCGCACCGCAGAACACCCGCGCGAAATTCGACAGGCCCGCCGCCGCTGGAATCCGGTTCTGCGGCTGGCCGGACAGGATGATCGCCGTCAGCGGCACGAAGAACAGCGCCATCGGAATGCCTTGCAGCAGCGTCGGCAGCACGAGGTGCCACGTGTCGATTTCGATCACGTACTTCGAGCGCATGTAGAACACGATCGCGAAGCCGACGAACGCGAGCGTCGCGATTATGCGCGCGTCCGAGTGCGGCAGCACGCGGCCGAGCACCGGCGCCAGAATGATCGCGAAGATGCCGAGCGGCGCGGTGACGAGACCGGCGTCGACCGAGCGGTAGTTCAGATACTCCTGCATCCATTGCGGCAGCAGCACGAGGTTGCCGAAGAACACGCCGTACGCAATCGAAATCGCGATCGTGCCGCCGAGGAAGTTGCGCTGCTGAAACAGGCGCAGATCGACGATCGGATGCTCCTCGGTCAACTCCCACACGAGGAAAAACGCAAAGCTGACCAGCGCGACGAGGCCGAGAATCGTGATCACCGGCGACGAGAACCAGTCGAGGTCCTTGCCCTTGTCGAGCATGATTTGCAGCGACGCGACCCAGGTGATCAGCAGACCGAGCCCGACCACGTCGATCGGCGGCTTGCGCGTCGGCGATTCGCGGGTGCGATAGATCATCCACGTGACGCCGGCCGCGAACAGGCCGACCGGGATGTTGATGTAGAAGATCCACGACCAGCTGTAACTATCGGTGATCCAGCCGCCGAGCGCCGGGCCCGCGATCGGGCCGACGGTGGCGGTCATCGCCCACAGCGCGAGCGCCGTCGACGACTTCTCTTTCGGATACGAGCCGAGCAGGATCGCTTGCGAGAGCGGAATCAGCGGGCCCGCCACCGCGCCCTGGAACACTCGCGCGAGCAGCAGGATCGGCAGCGTCGGCGCAATGCCGCACAGCCATGACGCGAGCGTGAACGCGAGGATCGCGCCGACGAACAGCTTCACCTGGCCGATGCGCTGCGTGAGCCAGCCGGTCAGCGGAATCGCCACCGCATTGGAGGCCGCGAATACGGTGATCACCCACGTGCCTTCATCGACCGAGACGCCGAGGTTGCCGGAGATCGTCGGAATCGCGACGTTCGCGATCGACGTATCCAGAACGTTCATGAAGGTGGCGAGCGCGACCGCGATCGTGGCGAGGATCAGCCGGCCGCCTTCGAGTGGCGGGGGTGGTGCGGGCGGCGACGCGGCAGCGGGCGTGGCGTTGGGCTGGCTCAAACGGTGTTCTCCGGGGGCGGGGCCGTCGATCCGCAAAAGCATACCTGCATTCGCTTGCCGACGTCGGCCACGGGCGCAGCCGCTGCGCCGTCCGGCGACACCGACACGGCACGCGGCGTATGCTCGCGGCTGAGGCTGAGTCATTCAGGCAAGAAACGCAAACCCACGGAAAAAAGGACACCACCATGAGCTGGCAACAATTCGAACACGGTTGGCGCCGCGCGCCGCAACGCGCACCGCAAGATGCGCCCGCAACGAGCCTCGTCGTGCTGATGCACGGCGTCGGCAGCAACGCGCGCGATCTGATGCCGCTCGCGGACATCTGGAGCGAGGATCTGCCCGGCGCGGCATTCGTTTCGCTCGACGGCACCGATCCGTTCGACGGCGGCTTCGGCGGGCGCCAGTGGTTCAGCCTGCGCGACGTCAACGAGGCGAACCGCGAGGCGCGTGTCGCCGCCGGCTATCCGGCGCTGCGCCGTGTGCTCGACGCCGAGCTCGCGCATTGGCAGTTGTCTTTCGACAAGCTTGCACTCGTCGGCTTCTCGCAAGGTTCGATCATGGCGCTGCACCACGTTGCGTCGAGCGCCGACGGCGCCGCGGGCGTCGTCGCGTATTCGGGGCGACTGGCATCGCCGATCGTGTCCGCGAACCGCGCGACGCCGCTCACGCTGATCCACGGCGAGGACGACGACGTGATCCCGGTGCGTGAACTCGAAACCGCGGCCCATGCCCTCAGCGAGGCCGGCTATCCGGTCGACGCCTACATGCTGCCCGGGGTCGGCCACACGATCACCGCCGACGGCGTCGCGCTCGGCCGTGCCGCGCTGGAACGCGCGCTGGGCGCGGTGTCGCGCGATTGATACACGCGCGAAAGAAAGTGGCACTAAAGATTCTGGCGGGCTTGCCGTAATACGGGCAATAGCTTGAAAATCACCCCCGCCGCGCGAAACGCGCAACGCCCAGCCGGGCGTCTCGCGCGGCTTCGGGGTACCGGGGGCGCATTTCCAGACCGCCCGAGACGGCGGATAACGACACAACAGAGCCTGCATATGGCCAGACCGACGCCGCATTACCCGCTCTTTGAGCGACTGTTCCGCCATTCCGTGGCGATGGATCTCGGCACGGCCAACACCCTTATCTATACCGACGACGGCGGCATCGTGCTGAACCAGCCGTCCGTCGTGTGCTTCGAGAAGCAGCCCACGAGCGGCGCGAAACGGATTGCCGCGATCGGCGCCGAGGCGCGCCAGCTGCTCGGCCGCGCACCGCTCAACCTCGAAGCGGTGCGGCCGATGCGCCACGGCGTCATCGCCAATTTCTCCGCCGCCGAACACATGATCAGGCAATTCGTCGACATGGCGCGACCGCGCTCGCTATTCAGCCGGCGCTCGGCATTCACGCTGTGCGTGCCGGGCTCGGCGACCCACGTCGAGCGCCGCGCGATCCGGGAGGCTGCCGAAGCAGCCGGTGCGTGGAAAGTCAGCCTGATCGGTGAATCGTTTGCGGCCGCGCTGGGCGCGGGGTTGCCGGTGCGCGAGGCGACCGGCTCGATGGTGGTCGACATCGGCGGCGGCACCACCGAGGTTGGTGTGATCGCGCTCGGCGGCACCGCGTATAGCGACTCGGTGCGCGTCGGCGGCGACAATTTCGATGCGGCGATCATCAGCTACGTACGCAATCTGTACGGCGTGCTGCTCGGCGAGCAGACCGCCGAGCACATGAAAAGAAACCTCGGCACGGCCGTGCACGACGTGCCGCTCGAGCAGATGAACGCGACCGGCCGCAGCGCCGACGACGGCCTGCCGCGCACGGTGCAGCTCAGCAATCACGATATCGCCGAGGCGATCGAGGCGCCGTTGCGTCAGGTGATCGGCGCGGTGAAGCGCGGACTCGAAATGGCGCCCCCCGAACTCGTGACGGACATCGCGAACACGGGCATCGTGCTGACGGGCGGCGGCGCGTTGCTGCGCAATCTGGGGCGGCGTTTGAGCGAGGAAATCGGCCTCGATGTGCATGTGGCCGACGAACCGCTGACCTGCGCGGTGCGCGGCGCGGGCGTGGCGGCCGCCGCGGGCTGGGTCGAGGAAGCCTGGGCCGAGTGAGCGGTGGGTGAGCGTCCGGTGAGCGGCGGCCGGGCGGCAATTGGGCGGCCGACGCGTCGCCGAGGCTTATGTGACAATACGGATCGCGTCCCATTTTCCGGGACGCGGATACGCTCATTTCCCAATGTCTTTTTGCCGGCTTCGCGCCCGTTCACGTGCCGGTGCCGCGCTGCCCGTCAATCACCCGTGAATCGATCTGTTTCCGCTTCGTCGCTTTCGTCACCGCCATCTTTCATCGAACTCCGCAGCGGCTTGCGCATGCCCTATGTCGAGGTCGGCGACGGCGAACCGCTGCTGTTCGTGCACGGCTCGCTGTGCGACTACCGCTACTGGCAGCCGCAGGTGGCCGGGCTGTCGAAGCGCTATCGCTGCGTCGCGGTCAGTCTCACGCATTACTGGCCGGCGACCGATAGCGCGGCGGACCAGCCGTTCAGCTGGAGTAGCCATGCGGACGAAGTGGCGGAGTTCATCGCCCGTTTCGGCGCGGGGCCCGCGCATGTGGTCGGGCATTCGCGCGGCGGCTGCGTTGCCTATCATTTCGCGCGACGTCATCCCGAGCACGTGCGCACGCTGACGCTCGCCGATCCCGGCGGTCCGCTGCAGATCGCCGGACGTCCGCCCGCGAGCCTGCCGGAGACGGTCAACGCATTGCGCGCGAAAGCGGCCCAGCTGATCGAAGGCGGCGACGTCGAAGCGGGGTTGCAGCTATTCGTCGATTCGGTGAGCCGCCCTGGCTTCTGGGCGATGAGCACGCCGGGTTTTCGCCGCATGGCGACCGACAACGCGCATACGCTCGCGCGGCAGTTCCGCGATCCGCTACCCGCGTACGTGCCAGAGGATGCGACCGATGTGCGCTGCCCGGTGCTGCTAATCGATGGCGAGAAGAGTCCCGACATGTTCCGCCGCACGGTAACCGCGTTACAGGGATGGTTGCCGGATGCGCGCCGCGAAACGGTGCGCGGTGCCTCACACGGCATGAACCTCGCGCATCCGTCCGCGTTCAATCGCTACGTCGACGAGTTCATTCAAACGGTGAACGCGCGCTGAACCCGCGTCGCGAATGACGATGGCGATCGGCCTCTACGCGAGGCCGCCGATCGCCCGTTGCACGCATCAACCCTTGCGATGCGCGTCCTTGTCGAGCGCGCGTTCGGCCGCTTCGCCGACGAGCCCGTGGTAGTACAGATGCACGCCGATCGCGAGCGAGTCGTTGCGGATTTCATGGAAGACTTTCCATGCCTTCACCGGATCCTTGAACAGCAGATAGTGCGCTTCCTGCGCGATCAGATCCGCGACTTCATGCAGGCCGTGTCCGTGCAGCACGTCGACGAGCGTGTCGAGACTGCGATGGGTGCGCGCGTCGGTGCGCGGATACAGCATGTGCAGCACCGCGACCTGCTGCGCCTTGAGCGCCGCCGACAACGCGACGACGATGTCCTGGTGGTTGAGTGCGGTGACCGTATGGTCTTCGGTATGGACGTGATCCGGAAACAGCGTTTCGAGAGAGGCAGTCATTTTGTGTTCGTCCTGCTTTTCAGAGTGATCCAAAAAGGCCCGCTTGGAGTAGCGGGCCGCAAGCATCAAATGCACCGAATCAGTATCGCAGATGGATGCGAGCCGACGCAGTGTGCTGGCAGCAAAACATTGTTGCGGCCGATGTCGCGTCTTTCGTGCAACTTTCATCCGGCTCGCGATGCCCGCATAGGAGGCACGGCATGGACGCAAGCGCCGCCGGCCCCGCGCACCGGCAACGAATGTTGCGCCCACAGAGATGGATTGTTGCAATCAATCGACGCAATCAACGCCACGCCGACCCGTAGAATGCGCAGCGGAGGCTGAGCATGCCCGTCTATCGTCGAGAGCGCCGAAACTCGCGCCTCGCCTTACGACTGCGATGCATGCCGGCACGTATGCGGTATCAAGCAAAAGGAAGACGTAGATGAACTCGAAGTCACACGCAACGCTGAGCTTCTCCGACAGCGACCAGACCATCGATCTGCCGATCTATCAGGGCACGCTGGGCCCGGACGTCATCGACATCCGCAAGCTGTACGGCCAGACCGGCAAATTCACGTACGATCCGGGCTTCATGTCGACGGCGTCGTGCAACTCCGAAATCACGTATATCGACGGCGACAAGGGCGAGCTGCTGTACCGCGGTTATCCGATCGACAATCTCGCGCAAAACGCCGATTTCCTCGAAACCTGTTACCTGCTGCTCAAAGGCGAGCTGCCGAACGCGCAGCAGAAGGCCGAGTTCGAGAACACCGTCACGCAGCACACGATGGTGCACGAGCAGATGCACTTCTTCTTCCGCGGTTTTCGCCGCGACGCGCACCCCATGGCGATCCTGGTCGCCGCGGTCGGCGCGCTGTCCGCGTTCTATCACGACTCGCTCGACATCACGAACCCGCTGCATCGCGAGATATCGGCGATCCGCATGATCGCGAAGCTGCCCACGCTGGTCGCGATGGCGTACAAGTACACCATCGGCCAGCCGTTCGTGTATCCGAAGAACGACCTGTCGTACAGCGCGAACTTCATGCGCATGATGTTCGCGAACCCGGCCGAGGAGTACGAGGTCAACGACGTGCTGGTGCGCGCGCTCGACCGTATCCTGATCCTGCACGCGGACCACGAGCAGAACGCGTCGACGTCGACCGTGCGTCTCGCCGGTTCGTCGGGTGCGAATCCGTTCGCGTGTATCGCGGCGGGTATCGCGTGCCTGTGGGGCCCGGCGCACGGCGGTGCGAACGAAGCCGCGCTGAACATGCTGGAAGAAATCGGCTCGGTCGACAACATTCCCGAATTCATCGCGAAGGTGAAGGACAAGAACTCGGGCGTGAAGCTGATGGGTTTCGGTCACCGCGTCTACAAGAACTACGATCCGCGCGCGAAGCTGATGCGCGAAACCTGCCACGAAGTGCTCGAAGAGCTGGGCCTGCACGACGACCCGCTGTTCAAGCTCGCGATGGCGCTCGAAAAGATCGCGCTCGAAGACGAATACTTCGTGTCGCGCAAGCTGTACCCGAACGTCGACTTCTACTCGGGTATCGTGCAGCGCGCGCTGGGCATTCCGACCGCGATGTTCACGTGTATCTTCGCGATGGCACGTACGGTCGGCTGGATCGCGCAGTGGAACGAAATGATCGCCGATCCCGAGCAGAAGATTGGCCGTCCGCGGCAGCTCTTCATCGGCGAGACGCTGCGCGAGGCCAAGCCGGCCGCGCAGCGTTAATAGCACCGGTAATCGGACCGACGAGACGCTCATCACGCGTTGAATGCAGTTCCCAGACCCACGGCTCACGAGGCCGTGGGTTTTTTGCGTTTGGCGCCTTCCCTCTGCACGACCTGTGCCACCGAAAACGCTGTAAAAAAACGGCACAAAAAAGCCGAAACTCCGACGCGATTAGTTCGTCTCACGCGCACAGAGCCTCTACAATCGGATGCGACGGGGCGAGGCGAGACCCGAAGTGCAACTGAACGCAGCAGCGAATTCATAGGAGCGACCTTGATACAGCAGCCAGAAGCCCTCGGCGGGCTGACCCACTCGGGCGGCGTCGATCATCGCGAGCCCGAGCAGGACGGCATTTTCATCCCGACGGAGAACCTCAACGTCGCGAGCGCCGCGCAGCACGTGCTCAAGTCGGGCGACACCTTCATCGTCAACGATCCGCTCGGCGACATCACCGGCCACGACGACGGTCTGTTCGTCAACGACACGCGCGTGCTGTCGCAACTGCGCCTGACCTTCGGCGGCCGCGCGCCGTCGCTGCTGTCGGGCGCCGTCAGCAGCGACAACGCCACGTTCACCGCGCATCTGACCAACCGCCCGCTGCCGCCGCTCGGTGGCAGCAGCACGCCGGAAGGCGTGATCCACGTCCAGCGCGTGCGCGTGCTGTCGGGCACCGTGCTCAACGAGGCCATCGAACTCACGAACTACGGCACGAGCGACGCGACGGTGCCGCTGTCCATTTCGTTTGCCAGCGATTTCCGCGACATGTTCGAAGTGCGTGGGCTGAAACGCGACAAACGGGGCCGCGTCCAGCCCGCGCGTGTCGAGAATCACGAGGTGCTGCTCGGCTATATCGGTCTCGACGACGTGGCGCGCAATCTGCAGATCGCGTTCTCGCCGGAGCCGGACAAGCTGTCCGCGGACCGCGCCGACTACACCGTCAAGCTGCCCGCGCAGGCGTGCGTGTCGATCTACCTGTCGGTGGCGGTGCATGTCGCGCCGATAGCCGGCAAGCTTGGCGCCGACGTGTCGCAGCCGGTGCATGCGCTGAGCGAGGCGCATCTGTCGCAGATCGACGCGGAGCGCCCGCGCGTGGGTCGTGCGGCGGTGCGCGCGGCCTCGGTGGATGCGCATCTCGTGATGCGCGAGCGACGCCTCGCGAGCGCGCGCGTGCGTTCGAGCAACCCGCTGTTCAATGCGTGGATCGACCGCTCGTTCGCCGACCTCAGCCTGCTGACGACGGATCTCGCGACCGGTCCGTATCCGTACGCGGGCATCCCGTGGTTTTCGACCCCGTTCGGCCGCGACGCGGTGATCACGTCGCTGCAGACGCTGTGGCTGCAACCGCATCTCGCAGCCGGCGTGCTGCGCTTTCTCGCCGAGCATCAGGCGCGCGAGAATTCGCCGTTTCGCGATGCCGCGCCGGGCAAGATCATGCACGAGATGCGCAAGGGCGAAATGGCTGCGGCCGGCGAAGTGCCGTTCGCGCTGTATTACGGCGGCGTCGACACCACGCCGCTGTTCATCGTGCTGGCCGGCGCCTACGCGGCCCGCACCGGCGACCTCGCGTTGATCGACGAACTCTGGCCCGCGCTCGAACGCGCGGCGCAATGGGTCGCGGGCGTCTGCGACAAGAACCGTCTCGGGCTGCTCGACTATCAGCGCGAATCGGATGGCGGTCTCGCGAATCAGGGCTGGAAGGACAGCCACGACTCGGTGTTCCACGCGGACGGGCGCTTCCCCGATGGTCCGATCGCGCTCGTCGAAGTGCAGGCCTACGCGAGCGCCGCGTTCGACACGATGGCCCATTTCGCGAAGCTGCGCGGCCAGGCTGACGCGGCCGCACAGTATGCGGAGCGCGCGAGGAATATCCGCCGCTGCGTCGAAGAGAAGTACTGGATGGACGAGGTCGGCTTTTACGGCATCGCGCTCGACGGTCATGGCGAACTGTGTCGCGTGATGGCATCGAACGCGGGGCATCTGCTGGCGTTCGGCCTGCCCACGCGCGAGCGCGGCGAAGCGGTGGTGCGCGCGCTCGACTCGACGCTGTTCCACACCGGCTGGGGGGTGCGCACGCTGGCCGCGAGCCAGGCGCGCTTCAATCCGATGGCCTATCACAACGGCTCGGTCTGGCCGCACGACAACGCGCTTTGCGCGCGCGGGGTGTCGCGTTACGGCGGCAAGGCGTCGGCCGTGAAACTGCTGGATGCGCTGTTCCAGGCGGCGGTCAATTTCGACATGCGTTTGCCCGAGCTGTTCTGCGGCTTCCCGAGACGCCGCGGCGAGCCGCCTACCGCCTATCCGGTCGCGTGTTTGCCGCAGGCGTGGGCGGCAGGCTCGCCGTTCATGATGCTGGAGGCGTGCCTGGGCATCACGATCGACGCCGAGCGCCGCGAAGTGCTGATCGAGCAGCCGATGCTGCCTGAAGGTATCGACTGGCTCGAAGTCGGCGATCTGCGGGTCGGAGATGCGTCGGTGTCGATCACGTTCCGCCGGATCGGCGAGAAGGTGGTGGCGTCGGCGGAGCAGGGGGACGTCAGGGTGGTGGCGTTGCTTTGACACCGCGCACGGTCGCGGGCATCGATGTTGGGGGTGACCGGAAGGGCAACCATCTGGTCATCCTGCGCGGCACCGATGTGGTGTGCAATCTGAGCGGGACGACTCCCGAACAGATGCTCGAGGAGTGCCGCGCATTCGAGGTGGCGGCGGTCGGCATCGATGCGCCGTGCCGGTGGCGAACGGGTGCCGCGGGCAGGGTGGCCGAAAAGGCCCTCGCGCAGCGGCGAATTTTTTCGTTTGCCACACCGGCCCGCGAATTGGCGCTGGCCAGCAAAAGCGGGTTCTATGGGTGGATGTTCAACGGCGAGCGCGTCTACGACGCGTTCGCCGCGCACTTTCCGCTTTTCAGCGGCGGCAAAAGAATCACTGGCCGTGTGTGCTTCGAAACTTTCCCTCACGCGATAACGTGTGCTTTCCTCGGCACGGACGTCGCATCCGCCAAACAAAAGGGCCCTCAGCGCCGGGCAATCCTCGCGCGGGAAGGCATCGAAACAGCGCCTCTGAGATCGATCGACGATGTCGACGCGGCGCTGTGCGCGTTGGCGGCACGTTATCTGCTGGAAGGCAGCGTCGATACCTACGGTGACGAGTCTGGCGGATTCATCGTGGTGCCCAAACTTTGACAATCACAATCTGGGAGGACGGGTGCATCCTGCACGACAACTTGGGGTAGGGCTGATCGCCATGGCGGCGCTGGGTTCCAGCGCGGCATGGGCAACCGACATTCAGTGCGCAACGACGCAGCAGCCGGCTGAGCGTGTCATTTGCGATCACGCGATCCTGAACAACGAGTACGACGATATCTTCGCGCAGCAACAGGCTTTGCTGAGCAGCGGGAAGCTTTCGTCGGCGCAGCTACGCCAGTGGCGGCAGGCGCGCAACGCCTGTATCGATGTGCATTGCGTGGATGGCGTATTTGCGCAGTGGAAGACGATGACCCGGTCGGTCGCCGCGGCTCCTCAGGCGGCCGCGCCTGTCATGGCGGCTTCGGAAACCGCGATGGCGCCTGTCGGTCCCAATCCGGAAGCGCCCCCGGTCGTATCGGCGCCCGAGGTATCGCAGGCGCCCGCGACCGCGCCGACCTCGGGGGCTTCTCTTGTACGCCAAGGCAGTGCCGCCGGTGTGGCGCTTCCGCAGCCGGTCGCGCCGGCGGCTTCCGCGCCCGTCGCTGCATCGACGGCTTCCAGGGGGAGCGAATCCCGCAGTATGAGCGGGATGGGTGGTCTGAGCGGCGGTCTGCTGGCAGCCCTGCTCGTAGCGATCGGAGCCGGGGTGATCTTTGCGCGTCGGCGCCGCTGACACCCCCCGGAAGGGGGCAGCGGTCCAGGCGCGCGCCGAGCCGGATACGCGCAAATCGCACGCTCGCCCGGACATCAAAAGATAAAGCCGGTATTCACGAACTTCGACTGATGGTTCGTCACCATCGAGTCGAGCAGCGTCTTGTTCAGGTCGGTCTCCTTGGCGGCAACCATCGACCGGATCGAGAACGCGCGCAACGCGTCGGTGACCGAGAGCGTGCCTTCCGCGGAGTCCTTGCGGCCGGCAAACGGAAAGACGTCCGGACCCCGCTGGCATTGGCTGTTCAGGTTGACGCGGCACACCTGATTGACGAGCGGGTCGACCAGCGCGCCGATCTGGGCTGGATCGGTGCCGAAAATGCTGACCTGCTGCCCGTGGTCCGACGTGATCACATATTCGAGTGGCGTCTCGATGTCATCGAATGCCATGACCGGAATGATCGGCCCGAACTGCTCCTCACGAAACAGCATCATGCCTTCCTTGACGGGGTACACCACGGCTGGATAGAAAAGGGTTTTGCAGAACACGCCGCCGCCTTCGTTCACGACCTGCGCGCCTTGCTCTTTCGCATCGTCGATCGCCTGAGTCATGTAGGCCGTGCGATGCATGCCGGGCAGCGGCGTAATGGACACACCCTGTTCCCACGGCATGCCGACCTTGAGTTTGCTGAGCGCTGACGTAAAGCGTTCAATGAACGTGTCGACGATCGAGCGGTGCACGATCAGCATCTTGAGCGCGGTGCAACGTTGACCATTGAACGACAAGGTGCCGAGCAGGCACTCCTTGACCGCGAGGTCGATGTCGGCATCAGGCAGCACGATGGCGGCGTTTTTGGCATCGAGGCCGAGAACGGCGCGTAGCCGATGCGACTTCGGGTGCTGCTTTTTCAGATGGTCCGCGACCTTGCTCGACCCGATCAGGGCGAGCACGTCGATCTTTCCCGAAGCGAGCATGTGCGGCACGACGACCGCACCGGGCGCGTAAATCGTGTTGATGACGCCTTTCGGAAAAGCGGAGCGAAATGCCTCGAGCAGTGGAAAGAACAGCAGCGTGCCGTATTGCGGCGGCTTGAACACGACGGTGTTGCCCATCAGCAAGGCCGGAATCAGCGTGGCGAACGTTTCGTTCAGCGGATAGTTGTAAGGCCCCATGCACAGTACGACGCCAAGCGGCGTGCGGCGAATCTGCCCAATCGTGCCCTCGGCGATGACAAAGCGCGAATTGCTGTTGTCCAGCTCCTTCAGCGCCGCAATCGTGTCTTGCATGTAGCTGATGGTGCGGTCGAACTCTTTCTGCGAATCGGCGAGACTCTTGCCGATTTCCCACATGATCAGATTCACGATCTCATGGCGCCTCGCCGCCATGAGACGAATGAAATCCTGCATGCAGCCGATGCGCTGGGCGACCGTCATGGTCGGCCACTCGCCTCGGCCGTGGTCGTAGGCGCGCACGGCCGCGTCCAGCGCGGCATCGCTCTCCGTCTCCCCCATGACCGGATAGCTGCCGATCTCGGCCTGCTCGGCCTCGCCGGATGCCTGTCGCACGCAGACCGGCGATAGCACGGTCTTGCAGGCGCCATCCCACGGCTTCAGTTCGCCATCGATGAGCGAGACACGCTGATGAATCGGCTCGACAAGGCGGGCGCTCTCGGGGATGTCGTCGGGGCCCGGAAACAGTTCCCGCAGATTCTCGAAGTCAATCGTTGCCACGGTTTTCGCTCCTATGTTCGTCACGAGGTCTGGGCGCGCTGCGTCACGTGGGACGCAGCGCACCAACAAGCATAGACCTCGACGATGCCAAGCGAGCGTTTGCCCGAGGGCGGCATGCCCGGGCGTCATCTCCTCCTTGCCAATATTTCTGCTGTTTTTAAGCAGGCACACCACTGAGTCGAACCGCGTGTCATCAGATCGCGTGGCGCTTCATCTGGTTCGCGATGTAATCCGACTGGCGGATCGCGAGCGTGACGATCGTCAGCGTCGGGTTCTCGGCGGCGCCGGTCGTGAACTGGCTGCCGTCCGATATGTACAGGTTGCGCACGTCATGCGTCTGTCCATGCGCGTTGCACACGCCGTCCTCGGGCTTCGCGCTCATCCGGCAGGTGCCGAGGTTGTGCGTCGACGGATAGGGCGGCACCCGGTACACCGACTTCGCCCCCACCGCCTCGTATACCGCTGAGCCCTGCTTGAACGCATGCTCGCGCATGGCCTCGTCGTTCGGATGATCGTCGAAGTGGACGTTCGGGACGGGCTGGCCGTACTGGTCCTTCACGCTGTCGTTGAGGGTCACGCGGTTGTTGGCGCGCGGCATGTCTTCACCGACGATCCACATGCCGGCCGTATTCGCGTACTGGTCCATCGCCTGCGTGAACGTCGGCCCCCAGGCGCCAGGATTCAGGAACGCGGCATAGAACGACAGCCCGAGCGAGACCGTTTCCATGTGATACCCGCCGACGAAGCCGCGCTTCGGATCGTTCTTCGCCTCGTCTTCGATGATGCCGGCCATCGTGGTGCCCTTGTACATGTCGACCTTCTGGTCGAACGTCGCGTAGACGGAGCCCGTCGTATGCCGCATGTAGTTGCGCCCCACCTGTCCCGAGGAGTTGGCGAGACCATCGGCAAACTTGCCTGAATGGGAGTTCAGCAACAGACGCGGCGTCTCGATCGAGTTGCCCGCGACCGCCACGACTCTCGCCTTCTGGCGTTGCAGCTTGCCCTGCGCGTCGTAATAGACGACACCCGTCGCTCTGCCTCGCGCATCGTGCTCGATCCGCACGACATGGGCCTGGGTGCGCAGTTCCAGATGGCCCGTGGCTTGTCCGCGCGGCAACTCGGTATAAAGCGTCGACCACTTGGCGCCGGTGCGGCAGCCCTGAAAGCAGAAGCCGCGCTGGAAGCAGTGACTGCGGTCGTCGCGCACGACGCTGTTGATCGCCATGTGGCCCGTGTTGCATTGTTTGTAGCCGACCTTCATCGCGCCCGCCGACATGACCTTGAAATTGTTGTTGCCGGGAAGGCCAGGCAGCCCGTTGGTGCGGGTGACGCCGAGCTTCTTCTCGGCACGGTCGTAGTACGGGTCGAGTTCCTCGCGCGTGAGCGGCCAGTCGAGCAGCGTGGCGCCTTGAATGTCGCCGTAGGTCGTGCGCGCCTTGAATTCGTGCGGCTGGATTCGCAGGCTCGCGCCGGCCCAGTGCGTCGAGGTGCCGCCCACCGTCTTGCAGATCCACGCGGGCAGGTTCGGAAAGTCCTTGGCGACGCGCCACGTGCCCGAGGTGGTGCGATTGTCCAGCCACGAAAGTAACTGGAACGAGCCCCATTCGTCGGTGACATAGTCGGCCTGCGTGTGCATGGCGCCCGCCTCGAGCACGACGACGTCGATGCCTTTCTGTGCGAGTTCGTTTGCGAGCGTGCCGCCGCCGGCTCCCGAGCCGATGACCACCACCACATTGGCGTCGGTAAGCGCGAAGTGCTTCTGGTTCAGATCCATGATGGTCTCCTGTGCTCAGCTGTCTTTTGGAATCGGACCACTTTGATCGGCCGGCGGATTGGGCAGCCAGGACAGGCTGTTGAATCCCTTGTACAGGTAGCCGCCGTCGCCCTCGGATGCCCCATAGCCGAAGTGCTGATATGCCAACGGGTTGCTGTACAGCGAGACGATGGCGGTACTGCGCACCGTGGCGAAGAAAGGCGTGCCTGCCAGTGCGGCCACATCGCGCGCCTGCGCCGCGCTGTCGCGTTTGGACCAGTCCGAGCCGCCGGCGGTGGCATCGAGCTGTTTGACGCCATCGGCCAGTTGCTGGCGCACGGCGGGATCCTTCTGCGCCTTCCCGTCGAGGTCCTTGACGACGAGCGCGTAGACGGCGTTGTCGAGCGTGTCATGCGGATAGAGCTGGCGCGTGAACGCGAGCAGTACGTCGCCCTGGTGCGTGTCGAGGCCCTGAAGTTCGAGCGCCCACACGCGGCTCGGCGCGAGCATCGCGAGCGTGGACGATAGCGCCAGCGTGCCCGTCAGCACGCCCGTGCCTTTGAGCAGCTCGCGCCGCGTGAGCTTGATACGCATGACGGGATCGACCGCGCGCGCGTCCGGGTCGCGAGCGATCGGAATGATCGTGGGGTTCATCGTTGTCTCCTGTTGTTGGTCTGATGCCAGCATCGAACAAACGCGGTCCTGCTCACGGTCGCTAGCGATAGTGACCGTGCCTTTCCAGCACTTCGATCTTGTAGCCGTCGGGATCCTGAATGAAGAAGTAGCGGGCGATCAGCGTGCCGTCGTCCGCTTTGAATTCGCGCAGGTCGTTCGGTGCGAGGCCCATGTCGAGAAGCCGCTGTCGATCGCTCTTCGCGTCGTCGACGACGAAGGCCACATGACCGTAGCCGTCGCCATGCGAATAGGGCTCGGCACGCCCCTTGTTCCAGGTCAGTTCGATTTCGGTCTCGGCCTCGTCGTTGCGTAAATAGGCGAGCGTGAAGTCGGGGAAGTCGAGCCGGTGCGAGACCGTGAAATTGAAGACTTTCCCGTAGAAGTCCAGCGAGCGCGACAGATCCTGCACCCGAATCATCGTGTGAATGAGCTTGGGCATGCGTTGTCTCCTCCGTCTGCGATATCGGCAACGCGGGCGACTTGCGTTGTGCGCAGTAGCGTCAGTTTAGGCGCGCTAAGCGGGGGCTGGTAATGGCCGGCTAAATAGACGCCGGACTCGCGCTCGTGCCGGGTGGGACGAGGCGGGCAGGGTGTTGCGCAGGTTGCGGCGCAGCAAAGTGGAGGGGGCTTAGGCGCTCCGCTCATCGAAGACCGACGCGTCCCATTTTCAGACAACCTGCGGCGCCTCGGCCTCTTCAAACGTCCGATTTTGCGACAGTGGACCTGCGGATACGCCAGTTTCCGTTTGGCATGGACATTGCCTTATCGGTCCTCGCCGCGTGCAAATACATGAACGGAGGAGACAAAAAGTGAAAGCTGCCGTGCTGCATCAGTACGACGAGTCACTGACTCGCGAAGAATTCGTGCGCTACGAAGAGGTCGACGATCCGAAGATCGTGCGGCCCACCGACGTGATCGTCCGGATCGGCGGCGCGGGAGTGTGCCGCACCGATCTGCACGTCGTGGAAGGCATCTGGCGCAGCAAGGTCGAGGTGGCATTGCCCTACATCATGGGCCATGAAAATGCCGGCTGGGTCGAAGAAGTGGGGCGCGCAGTGGAGAGTGTCAAGGTGGGCGACCCGGTCATCTGTCATCCCCTGGTGACGAGCGGACATTGCCTTGCCTGTCGGCGTGGTGACGATATGCATGCCACGGAGAGCCAGTTTCCCGGCATCAACGCCAACGGCGGCTACGCGCAATATCTGTTGACGGGCGAACGCTCGTTGATCCAGTTGCCGAAATCGCTCGCACCGAAGGACGTCGCGCCCTATACCGACGCCGGCTTGACCGCGTACCGCGCGGCAAAAAAAGCATCGCGCCATTTGCTTCCCGGACAATTCGCCGTCGTGATCGGCGCCGGTGGCTTGGGGCACATCGGGATCCAGGTGCTCAACGCGCTTTGCGCGGCTGAAATTATCGTGGTCGACCGCTCTGAGGTGGCGCTGCAGCTGGCCAAGGAGTGCGGCGCGCATCACACGGTCAAGGGCGACGGCAATGAAGTCGAGCGCGTGCTCGAACTGACGGGCGGCAACGGCGCTGAAGCGGTCATCGATTTCGTTGGCGAAGGTGACGCGGTCGCCAAGGGCCTCGCGATGACGCGCAACGCGGGCTTCTACTACATCGTCGGTTATGGCGGAAAGATCGAGCTCCCGACCATCGACATGATCACCAGCGAGAAGACCATCGTCGGCAATCTGGTCGGCACCTATCCCGAACTCGTGGAACTGATGGCGCTCGCCGACCGTGGCCTCGTCCATCTGGCGACACGGGAATACCGTTTGAGCGAAGCGAACCAGGCGCTCAAGGATCTGCATCACGGCAAGGTCAAAGGCCGCGCGGTCCTGATTCCGTAAAACGCTTCGACGCAACGACCTCAGCGTGGAGATTGCCGTGACTCTGGAGCGCGACGCCGCCTTGCAGTTCGAGCGCATGCGACTGGTCATCGCACTGACCGAAGTCAACTCCCGTCACTTGCGCGCCGAAAGCCGACGCGCGGGCGCGGACATCGAACTGGCGTGGGCACTGGCCGCCGAACAGCGCGATGGCGTCTCACCGGAAGGAACCGCGAATATCGCGCGACTGCGCGAGCGCCTTGACGAGGCCGAGAGCGGGTTGCGCGAGATCGAGTCCGATCGGGAGCGGCTGGCAGACGAACTGCTCCGCCTGGAGAGTCGAGCATCGTCTGGCACACAAGGGGGATGGCAATGAATCGGATTCCCGTTACGGTGCTCACCGGTTTTCTCGGTGCCGGCAAAACCACGCTGCTCAATCGCATTCTGCGCGAGCAGCACGGCCGACGCTATGCGGTGATCGTCAACGAATATGGCGCCATCGGCATCGACGGCGGTCTCGTCGTCGGCGCGGAAGACGAAGTCATCGAATTGAACAATGGCTGTGTCTGCTGCAAGGTGCGCGGCGATCTGATTCGCGTGGTGGCGGCTCTGGTCAAGCGCAAGGACGGTTTCGACGGGATTCTGATCGAAACGTCCGGGCTGGCCGATCCCGCACCGGTCGTGCAAACCTTCTTTATCGATGACGAGATCCGGCAGCGCACCCGGCTCGACAGCGTGATCTGCGTGGCCGACGGCGCCCATCTGCAGGCGCGCCTCGCGGACAGCCGCGAGGCCGCGGAGCAACTCGCGCAGGCCGATATCGTCCTCGTCAACAAGATCGACCTCATCGATGCGGCCGGTCTCGCCGCGGTACAGGACGCCGTGCGGCGCCTCAACCCGACTGCCGAATGCCTGAGCAGCGTGCGCTGCGACATACCGCTTGCCGCGCTGCTCGATCGTGGCGCGTTCGATCTGAAGCGCCTGCGGCTGAGCGCATCGCCGGGCGAGACCAACGACGGCTCACGCGCAGAGCGGACTTACCGCTACGTGCCGCTTGGTGCGGGCGCCGCTGTCAGACAGGCTCACCATACTCACGGCATAGATAGCGTATCGCTGCGCGTCGAGCGGCCGCTCGAACGAACGCGTTTCCTCTCCTGGCTGCAGCAACTGGTGGTCGAGCAGGGGCAGGACCTGCTGCGTGCAAAAGGTATCGTCGACCTTGCGGGATCGGAGCGCCGCTTCGTGTTTCAGGGCGTGCACATGACGATGGATACCGACTTCGACCGGCCCTGGCGAGATGGCGAACGTCGTGACAGCCGCCTTGTGTTCATCGGCCGCAATCTCGACCGGCGCGAGTTGCGCGAGAGCATCAGACATTGCGAGATCGACGCATGAACGCGCCGCACGTTCTGATCGATCTGCTTGGGGCGTGTTGGGAAAGCGACGCGGCCGTCGTCGAAGTCGTTTGGGACAGGTCAGGGCAATGTGCGGGATTCGCGCTCGGCGACGGCACCCTGGCGCTCGCCACCGGTGTCTGGGAGGGCGGTCCTCGACTCGAACCACGCGAGCGCGGCGGCGTCGAGTTCGTGCAGGCGCAAGCGCCGCCGGCGCCGCTCACGCGCTTCGCCGTCCATGAGGGCGCGTGCCTCGCTCTCGCCGCCGATCCCGCGGGCGGATTTCTCAGTGGCGGTGACGATGGCCGTCTCGTCCATCTGCTTCTCGATGGCGCGAGCGAACTGATCGCGCATGAGGCCGGCGCATGGATCGACCGCGTGGCTGCGAGCGAGGCGAGCGGCCGAGCCTATGCGTGCGGCCGCAGGGTGCATTGGCTGGGACCGAAACCTGCCTGCCTGATGCTGCCCGGATCGGCAACTGCCATGGCGTTCGACCCGGCTGGCACTCGACTGGCGATCTCGCATCAAGGCGGCGTCACGCTATGGGCGGCCGACACGCTGCGCGAGCGTCCGCTCAAGTGGCCGGGCTATCACCGCAACGTGGCGTGGAGCCGTGACGGCCGCTATCTCGTGACCGGCATGGAGGAGAACGCACTGCATGGCTGGCGGCTACCCGACGGGGCGGACATTGAAATGGGCGGCTACCCGGGGCAGCCACGCTCGTTGTCGTTCTCCGCTGATGGGCGCTTTCTCGCGACGAGCGGCGGCATGCGTGCGGTGTGCTGGCGCTTCGATCCGCCCGGCGCGAATGAGGAGCCGCATGAATGCGGCTTGGCGAGCAAGACGCCGGTCAGTGTGGTGGCCTGCCATCCGGTTCATCCGCTGATTGCGGTCGGTTATCACAGCGGCGCGGTGTTGCTGTGTCAGCCAGGCAGTAGCGACCTTCTGTTCATCAAGGGTGACGGCAGCAGCCCGGTCAGCGCGATGGCCTGGTCGCCGGACGGTCGGCGGCTTGCGCTGGGCACCGAGGCCGGCGAGCTGGCCCTGGTGTTTTTGCCGGACGAGTTGTTCCGTTTCCGACGCCGCGGATAAACAAGACGTGGTCCCCCACATATCAACCAGAGACAACCATGAACGACGCACAGACTTCCAAAGAGCAGTTCTTCGAGCGACTCGGCGCGGTGGCGGACGAGATGATCGAAGCGTATGGCAAGGACTTCGCGTTGGGCGCACTCATTCTGACGGCACGCTTCGTCGCTGAAGGAAAGGTTCCTGGCGATGCGCCTCGATCCGTGATTCTGACTGCTGAGAGTCAGGGCAGCATCGCCAGATAGAACGTCCCAATATCGGACAGCCTGGTGAAGCGGCGTTGTCGCAGAACAAAACATGGCGCACTGCGAGATTTTTTTGCATCAGCCGGTGCCCTTTACCAGGGCTTGATCTGCATCAAGGAAGTCCGTTTGGCACGCTTATCGCTCTATATGCCCAGGTCAATCCGGAAGCGTTGACGTCAAGAAGCGCAAAACGAAAACAGCAGGAGACGCAATCATCAAGACAGGTCATCGAGGCCTGTCGTCCGATTCGTTCTCCCGAGTTTTTCTGTTGCCGACGAGACGCCCCGCCCGTGTCGTTGACTCTGGCCCAGGCGCTAGCCAGCCCTGCCCGAAGCGTCGCATTGCGACAGTTATCGAAATGGAACTAGGAGAGCTCAATGTCTGATGGATTAACGCTCAACAAGATCACGTCCCAGCGCGGGATCAGTATCGGCGAGGCGGCACGCCGCGTCGCCGATCTCGGCTGGACTCCGAGTTACGTCCAGGAGGCGATGACCTTCCCGACGGATTACAAGATCAGCAAGGCGCCGCGTGACCCGATGAAACAGGTGCTGCGCTCTTATTTTCCGATGCAGGAGGAGAAGGATAACCGCGTCTACGGCGCACTCGACGCGGCATTGCGCGGCGACATGTTCCGCAACGTCGAACCCCGCTGGGTGGAATGGATGAAGTTGTTCCTCGCGATCATTCCGTTCCCCGAGATTTCGGCGGCGCGCTCGATGGCGATGCTCGGCCGGCTCGCACCCGGAGAAGAGCTACGCACCGGCTTCACGATGCAGATGGTCGACGAGTTCCGGCACTCGACGATCCAGATGAACCTGAAAAAGTGGTACATGGAAAACTATATCGACCCGGCCGGGTTCGATATTACGGAAGCCGCGTTCGGCAAGTGCTATGCCACCACGATTGGCCGGCAGTTCGCCGAGGGCTTTCTGACCGGCGATGCGGTCACGGCCGCCAACGTCTTCCTGCAGGTGGTGGCGGAGACCGCATTCACGAATACGCTTTTCGTCGCGATGCCCTCGGAAGCGGCCCGCAACGGCGACTATGCGTTGCCCACGGTGTTCCTTTCCGTGCAGTCGGACGAAAGCCGCCATATCGGCAATGGTCACTCGCTGGTGATGTCGATCATCAACGATCCGGACAACCATCTGCTACTCGAGCGCGACCTGCGCTATGCGTTCTGGCAGAACCACGCGATCGTCGATGCCGCCATTGGCACCTTCATCGAGTACGGCACCACCAATCGCGACAAGAGCAAGGAATCGTACGCGGAGTTGTGGCACCGCTGGATCTACGAGGACTACTACCGCACCTACATGCTGCCGCTCGAGAAGTACGGCATCAAGATTCACCATGACGACGTCGCGGCGGCCTGGGATCGCATCGTCAAGCAGAACTATGTCCACAAGGTCGCGCAGTTCTTCTCGGTCGGCTGGCCCGTCAATTTCTGGCGTATCGAAGCGCAGACCGAGAAAGACTTCGAATGGTTCGAGCACAAGTACCCCGGCTGGTACGCGGAATTCGGCGACTACTGGAAGTGGTACGCGAAGAAGAGCGTGCCGGGCGAAACCAACATGCTGTTCGATCAGGAGAACGGCTATGTGTATCCGCACCGGTGCTGGAGCTGTCTGGTGCCTTGTCTGATTCGGGAAGACTTCGTGGTCGACGAAGTCGACGGCCAACTGTACACGTATTGCTCGGAGCTGTGCCGCTGGACGCATAAGGTGGCGTTTGCCGACGAATACGAAGGCAGGCCGACGCCGGCAATGGGGCGCTTCAGTGGACGCCGTCAATGGGAAGAGTGCTACCACGGCTGGGATCTGGCCGATTGCATCAAGGATCTCGGCTTCGTGCGCAGCGACGGCAACACGCTCGTGCCGCAACCGCATCTGCGCTTCGACGACAGGCAGATGTGGACGCTCGACCATGTGCGGGGCTACACGATCCAGAGCCCGATCGTGCTGCTACGCGGCATGACGCCGGAACAGCGTGAGAAGCACATTGCCGAGTATCGCGCCGGCTTCAAGATCAATCCGGTGAATTGACGCAGCCATTCGCTCCGGTGGCGGGTGGTGCGCCACCGGACGGATCAGGAGCGCAAAGATGAGCGACGTGCAACAGACGAGGCGCGAGATGGCTGACACAGACGACGACAAGATATTCCATACCGTTTTCTTCGAGCCGGTCGGGGTGCAGATGTCGGTGGCCGAAGGCGAGACGGTGCTCGATGCCGCGTTTCGCCAGGGCATCGCGGTGATGCATGGATGCAAGGAGGGGCAGTGCAGTAGTTGCAAGTCACTGCTGGTCGAAGGCGATGTGGAACTCAAGAAGTATTCGACGTTCGCGCTGCCCGACTACGAACGCGAATCGGGGCATATCCTGCTATGCCGCGCACTGGCTTATAGCGATCTGACCGTCGAGTTGCTGAATTACGACGAAGACCTGATGCGCCGCTCGATCGCGGTCACCGAATACGACGCAACGCTCACGAAGATCACGAAGCTTACGCACGATATCAGGCTGCTGGAAGTGAGCCTGTCGAGGCCGTTGCGCTTTTGGGCCGGGCAGTACGTCGACCTGACGATTCCGGGCACCGGCATCACGCGATCGTTTTCGATGGCCAATACGCCGGATGGACAAACGACACTGCAATTCATCATCAAGAAGTATCCCAACGGCGCGTTCTCGTCGCAACTGGACGATGGCCTGCGTCGAGGCGACAGGCTGATCGCGAAGGGGCCGTACGGTACCTGTTTCCGGCGCGAGGACCAGCCCGGTCCGATGGTGCTCGTGGGCGGCGGGTCGGGCATGTCGCCACTGTGGTCGATTCTCAACGATCACGTGCAAAGCGGCGAAGAGCGCCCGATCCGCTTTTTCTACGGCGCACGCAGTCGGCGCGATCTGTTTTATCTCGACGAGTTCGCGGATCTGCAGGACAAACTGCCGGATTTCCGCTTCATACCGGCGCTCTCGAATGCCGAACCGGACGACGGCTGGACCGGTGAGACCGGCTTTATCCACGAAGTAGTCGGCCGCACGTTGCGCGAGGAAGCGCTCGCGGGTGAGATCGACGCTTACGCCTGCGGTCCCACTCCGATGATCGAGGCAGTGATGCCGGTTCTTCAGATGGCCGGCGTCGCGCCCGAGCGACTTTATTTCGACAAGTTTACTCAGGCGGTTCGCTGAGCGGTTCTCGCACGACAGCACCTGTTCGTAGTGTCTATAACCGAAACACGAAGGAGGACTAACATGAGTACCTTGGCAGAGCAGTCGCCAGTGAAGTCGGGTGCGGCCGGCGCGGCCCAGTTTGCCGGCTGGGACAGTCGCAAGTACAACTACTTCGAGCCGAAGGGACGCAAGGCGAGTCACTACGAAGACATGACCGTGGATGTGCAGCCTGATCCGAACCGGTATCTGCTGCAAGACTGGATTCTTTCGTTCGCTGACGGTACGCCGACGTATTCGCAAACCTGGACGGCGGCCAAATGCTCGGACTGGCACAAGTTCCGCGCCGTCGACGAAGAGTGGGAGCGTACGCATTACCAGCGTCAATCGACCATCGTCGGCATGATCACGGGCGCGATCCAGAATGCGCGGCGCTCGGGCGCGGTGAAACGCTTCGACAAGACGTGGATCAAGGTGCTAGAAGCGCACCTGGGCGCGTACAAGCATGCGGAGTTCGGTCTGGGCACCGCCACGATGCATGCGCAGCGCTACGGCTACACCCAGATGATCAATAGCGCGATCCTCACGAACGCCTCCTACAAGCTGCGCTTTGCTCAGGACCTGACGCTCTACCTGGGCGAGATCGCCTTGGATCTGCCCAATCTCGACCTCGATGCCGGCAAGCAGCACTGGCTGACCGATCCCATCTGGCAGGACACGCGGCGGGCGGTGGAAACCATCGGCGGCGCCACCGATTTTCTCGAGAAGTACTTCGCGGTGAATATCGTATTCGAGCCGCTCGTCGCGGATCTGTTTCGCAGCGGCTTCGTCATGCAGGTCGCCGCCGCGCAAAACGATTTTCTGACGCCGACAGTCGTGTCCGCGGCGGAGGGCGACTACGAGCGCAACCTGGCCAATGCCGTCGAGCTGTTCCATATGCTCGCCAACGACCCGCAGCACGGCGAGGCCAATCGCAAGCTGTTTGGCGAATGGCTCGAAAAGCACGGTGCTCTGGCTGCGGCCGCGGCCAAGCAGCTACAGCCGATCTGGTCGATTCCGCATGTGAAGACGGCCCAGTTCAATGACAGTCTGAACAGCTCGATAGAACGGGCGGAGATGATCGCCCGGGAGATCGGCGTTCACTTTCCTTCGTCGATCCGCGCCTGAGTGCCGCTCGAACCATTCGAACCAACCGCGCAGAGGAGTACGCAATGTCAGTGCATACCGACAACATCTTCAAGTCGATGAAGGACGTTCGCTTCGAACAGACCATCTCGCACCAATGCGGCGTGACGATGAACGACAGCGTCGAGGCCCGGGCGATTGCCGAACTGATGTCCACCAAGCCCGGCATCACGGTGACCTATCTGCCCGCCATGATCCGCATCGACGGGCAGGGCAAGATCGAGTTCAAGATGGGCGAAATCAGCGAAGTGCTGGGCCGCGAGATGACGCCGCATCTATTCGAGATCTCCACCTCGACCCACTACGGGCGAATGGTGATGATCGACGACGAGACGGTCGTGCTGTTCGGCAACATGGATGATGCGATGGCTTACGAATGACCTTCCCCCCAATAGCTAAACATGCGGCCGGCTTGCCGCAACGGCGGCGGGCCGCTCGTGCAACCAAGGAGACGAATGCCATGTATCGAACCACGGACGGTGAAGAGATTTTCATCATCGACGGTCACGTCCATCTATGGGACGGCAGCAAGGCCAACCTTAAGAACGTGCACGGCCAGCAATTCATCGACTGCTTCTACGCCTATCACTCGAACCTGAGTCCGAAGGAGTATTTGTGGCCCAAGGAGAAGTTCGACAAGTACGGCGAAGAAGCGATGTACAACGACCTGTTCGTCACCGGTTACGACGACATGGCGATCTGTCAGCCAACTTATCTGACGGACTTCTACAAGAACGGCTTCAACACGACCGAGGCCAACTACGTGTTGAAGACGAAGTATCCGCATCGCTTCATCGTCAATGGCGCGTTCGATCCACGCGATGGGGAAGCGGGGCTCGACCGTCTCGAGGAGCTTGCGTCGCTCTACAAGATTCAGGGCGTCAAGCTTTACACGGCGGAATGGCGCGGCGACAGCAAGGGCTACAAGCTGTCGGACCCGAGCGTGCAACGCTATTTCGAGCGCTGCGAGAAGCTTGGCATCAAGAACATCCATGTTCACAAGGGGCCGACGATTCTGCCGCTCAATCGCGATGCGTTCGACGTGGCCGATATCGACGACGCTGCGACCAGCTTCCAGAACCTGAATTTCATCGTCGAGCACTGCGGATTGCCGCGCCTCGACGACTTCTGCTGGATCGCGACCCAGGAGACGAATGTCTACGGCGGGCTTGCGGTAGTGCTGCCGTTCATCCACACGCGGCCAGAGTACTTCGCGCACGTGATCTCGGAACTGCTGTTCTGGATCGGTGAGGACAAGATCCTGTACGGCAGCGATTACGCCATCTGGTCGCCGAAATGGCTGATCGAAAAGTTCATGGCCTTCGAATTGCCCGAGTCGGTCAGCAAGGAAACCGGCGTGCAGTTGTCGTTGACGGCCAAGAAGAAGATCCTGGGGCTCAACGCGGCGCGACTGTATGGCATCGACATCGAGGCGCAAAAGGCGTTGCTGAAAGACGTCCAGCAACCGGCCGCGGTCGGTGCATGAGCACCGCGCACGCTGTGCAGGCGCGGCCCGGATGCGTGGCGAAGGGCGAGTCGGGCCGGGTCGGCGAGGTCTGGTCCCGGCTCGAGACCGTGGACGACCCGGAGCTCGACGAGTCGGTGACGGAGCTGGGTTTCGTCACCGCGGTGGAGGTCGAAGGCGGTGGCGTATCGATCGGCTTCCGCTTGCCGACCTACTGGTGCGCGGCCAACTTCGCCTACCTGATGGCGGACGACATGCGACGGGCAATAGCGGTCTTGCCGTGGGTCACGACCATCACGATCACGCTCGACGAGCACATGTATGCCGCCGAGATCAATCGGGGTGTCGCGGCTGGCAGGTCGTTCCAGCAGACCTTCGGCAGCGAGGCCAATGGCGAGGTCGAGGACGTACGGCGCATTTTTCTCGTCAAGGCGTTTCAACGTCGCCAGGAGGCACTCCTGAGCTGGCTATTGGCCCAGGGCTGCGAGCCCGCGAGGCTGGTGCGACTGAGCATGACGCAACTGTCGGCGCTGGCAGGTGAGAGCACGGACGACGAAAAGACCCGGCGGCTGGTCGCGCGATATGGCGAGCGGCGTTCTGTCGTGGGGCACGCCGACGAAGCAGCGCAGGATGAACTGGCTTTTGTCGACACGGAAGGTGGCCAGCTGAATCCGGACGAACTCGGTGCATACCTGCGCGCGTTGCGAAGAGTCGGCGTCAATGCCGAGTTCAACGGCGCGCTATGCCGCGGTCTTCTTGCCGCACGCTATGGCGAAAGCAGCGCCTGCGCGCCGGCGGTCGAGATCAAACCGGTGCACTTCGTCCACAGCAGCAGAGCTAAAAAGAGCAATCAGACCTAATCGGATCAGGAGACACAGGATCATGCCGAATATCATGCTGCATGACGACGAGGCCCGCATGGCGCTCGGTCGAGGCATCGCGAAACTGGCGAGAGCGGTGCGAGGCACGCTCGGCCCACGCGGAATGAACGCGATCATCGACCGGCCGATCGGCTCGCCGATCATCTCGCGCGACGGTGTCAGCATTGCCAGTGAGATCGAACTCGAAGATCCCTTCGAGAATATCGGCGCGCAGGTCGTGCGCGAAGTATCGAGGCAGACCAACGAAGTAGCCGGCGATGGCACGACCACCGCGACGGTGCTGGCCGACGCGCTGGTCCAGGACGGTCTCGCCTGCCTCGCGCAGGGCGCCAATCCGGTCGAACTGGTGCAAGGCCTGGAACTGGCCGTCAACGAGGCAATCGACGCGCTCAAGCGCGCCGCGACGCCGTTGCGCAGCAGTGACGAAGTGCGCGCCGTGGCGGTGGTGGCAGCCAACGACGAGTTCACCGGCAAGCTGGTGGCCGAAGCATTGGAGCGGGTGGGCGCCGACGGGATCGTCGACGTGGAATACGGCACCACCGTCGAAACCCGTCTGGAAGTGGTGGACGGGATGGCTTTCGATCGTGGCTACCTCTCTCACCACATGGTGACCGACATCGAGCGGATGCAGGTGGTGCTCGACAACCCGCTGATTCTGATGACCGATCAGCGGCTGCAGTCGCAGGAAGAAGTGGCGGCGCTTCAGGCGCTGGCGGCGCGCAGCAAACGGCCGCTGCTGATCATCGCCGAAGAGGTCGCGCCGGCTTGCGTCATGACGCTGCTCGCGTGGCGCGACAACGGCGGCATGCCCGTGGCGGCGATTCATCCGCCGGAGTACGGACATTGGCGCAAGGCGATGCTCGAGGACATCGCGATCGTGACCGGTGGCAAGGTCGTTGCCCGCGATCTGGGCGGCAAGCTGGAAGCCACTGAATTGCGCGATCTCGGCAGCGCGCGCCAGGTCCGCATCTCGTCGAATCAGACCATCATCACGGCGGGCGGCGGCGATCCGGCGGCGGTGGCGGCGCGCCGTCAACAGGTGGCGCGGCAGTACGAGATGGCGCCGGAGAACGTCGAGCGCGACAAGTTTCAGGTGCGCCTTGCAAAACTGTCGGGCGGCACGGCGCTGATTCTCGCGGGTGGCGCGACGCCGGTGGAACAGAAGCGTCGGCTTCATCTGATCGACGATGCGATTCACGCGGCGCGCGCGGCGATTGCCGAAGGCGTCGTGCCGGGCGGTGGCATGGCCTTGTTGCGGGTCTCATCCGAACTGGAGGGCGTCATCGCCCGTCATCAGGGCAGTGTGCAGCAAGGCGCGCGGCTCTTGCAGGGTGCCCTGGCGAAGCCGCTCTTTCACATCGCGACGAATTGCGGACTCGACGGCATGGCCATCGTCAGCGAAGCGATGCGGGCAAAACCCGGCATGGGTCTCGACGCACGTCGCGGCGCGTTCGTGAACCTCGCTGAAGCAGGCATCATCGATCCGGTCAAGGTCAGTTACAGCGCGGTGCGCAATGCGGCCTCGGTGGCAGGGCTGATTCTCACCACCCAGACGCTGATCGCCAAAAAACCGGAGACGATTGATCCGACCGCCGGAGCGGCGCTGGGCGCAGGCGCCGAACGGCTCGGCCGGGCCTAGGCGCGTGAGAGCGAGATAGCCGGTCTCCGTATCCGGGGGCCGGCACAGCGAGGCCGCCTCCGGCACGAACCGGGCGGCCGCAGGTTGAGGAGATGAACGATGGCTACAGGAACGGAGCGCCATCTCGGCGCGGCCGCGATGACAGTCCGGCGTCTTCGCGCGACACCTTCGACGCGCCTGCTCAAAACCACCGTGGGCTTCGGCATCACGCTAAGCGGGCTGTCGATTCTGGTTACCGAGGTCAGCGCGACGATCGCTCCGCTTTTGCACAGCGTCGCCGGTGTGATCATGAAGGCAATTGTGTGACCGAGCATACGAACCGTGTTTCCCCCAAAAGACTTGTCGAAGCGCCAGGCATATACTGGCGGGCGCCTTAGCAGCTGGGTGTAAAAAAATAGAAAACAGCGAACCACGCCCAGCCGTCGCAATCTAGCTAGTCACGACGAAACCAGCCGCAGAGCCCGGTTCCGCGTTAACCCATCGCCCAGGAGGACAGTTGTGGCGAGGAGACATCAGCTTGGCAGCATGTTGGGTCTAGGTAACCAGGCCGCGATACGTGGCATCGTCGCGAATGCGCAGCGCGCGAACCTCAGTCATTCCGACCGGGGCACGATGCTCGCGTGGGAACGTTTTCTGGCCGGCGAGCCATCCACGGCCGCTCCGCCCGCACTGATCGACTCATGGCAACGCAGCTTGCGTTCGGGCGTGAGTCCCACCGCGGTCTCGGCACCGATCGCGGTACACGGGGATGAAGTGGCGGCGCTGCTGTGGCGCCATCGCGAGTTGCTGGCTGCATCCGAGCGCCTCTTCACGGTGACGGCCGACCTTTTCGCTGATTCACATTCGATCCTGCTGCTCACGAACCAGGACGGAGTCATCCTGAAAGCGGCCGGCGATTTGCGCACGCAGGCGGCGGGCGAAAAAATCCATTTGACGATTGGCGGCGACTGGGGCGAAGGCAGGGCCGGCACCAACGGTATCGGCACCGCGCTCGCCACCCGCGAGCCGACCTATATCCATGCCTCCGAGCACTTCTGTGAAGGAATCAAGTCATGGAGTTGCGCGGCAGCGCCGATCTGCGAGCCGGGCACCGGCGCGGTGATCGGTGTGCTCGACATCTCCGGACCACCTTCCACTTATCAGATCAACAACCTCACGTTGGCCGTGACCGCCGCGCGCCAGATCGAAATGGTGCTCGCCGAGCAGGCCGCTCGCGAGCATATGCGTTTGCTGGCCTTCTGCCTGCAGCGGATGTCGTCTTCGGACGCAGCCGGGATGGTTGCCATCGACCGCAGTGGCCGGCTCGTTCACACCACGGGCCGAGTCAGTTTGCCGGTCGGTATCGGCGAGCGTTTCCCGGGCATGGGCGCGACCTCGGCGGTGGAGGACTGGGCGCAGCATTTGCCCGAGGGCCTGAGCGCCGAATGGTTCAACCCCGTCGTCGTCGACGGCAGCACGATCGGGGCGATGCTGGTGGTGCCCACCCGAACCCGGCCCGTGCATGTGCGCAGCGCGGAGCGCCACGGCGAGGCGGACCCGCAGCGCAACCGCTTCGCGCAAATCCTCGGGCAGAGTTCCGTGATGCTGGCCGCCATCAATCGCGGCCGCCAGCTTGCCAGGCGACGCGTACCGGTGTTGATCGAAGGTGAAACGGGCGTCGGCAAAGAACTGTTCGCTCGCGCGATCCACGGTGAAGAGGCCGGCGACAGCCCGTTCGTCGCATACAACTGCGGAGCGGCATCGAAAGAACTGATTGCCAGCGAGTTGTTCGGTCACGTGCGTGGCGCCTTTACCGGCGCGACAACGGAAGGGCGCGCGGGCCGTTTCGAGTTGGCGCATGGCGGCACGCTTTGTCTCGACGAGATCGGCGAGATGCCGCTCGAACTGCAACCCGTTCTATTGCGTGTTCTGGAAGAGGGCATCATGTACCGGCTTGGCGACACCCAGCCGCGCCGCGTCGACGTGCGTCTGCTGGCGATGACCAACCGCAATCTGCGCGAAGAGGTCGAGTCCGGTCGCTTTCGACGCGATCTGTACTATCGGATCAGTGTGACGCGTATACGCATTCCGCCGCTGCGCGAACGGGACATCGACATCGATCTGCTGGTCGAGCACTTCAACCGTAAGCTGGCCTTGCGCCACGGCGTTCCCGAGCGACAATTGAGCGCGGAAATCATGGCGCTGCTGCGTGCCTATTCGTGGCCCGGCAATGTCAGGGAAATGCGCAACGTGATCGAGAACATGCTGTTGACCTCGAGCGAACCCGCGGTTTCCCTCGACGATCTGCCTGCCGAGTTGCTCGACGAAGTCTCGACCTCGAAGGTCATACCGTCGCCGCGCGACGACGGGGCCAGTCTCGAGGCAACGGAACGTTTAGCCATCGCACGCGCCGTGCACCATACCCACGGCAACCTGACGCAGGCCGCACGCGACCTCGGCGTCTCGCGAAGCACGCTCTATCGCAAGATCGAGCTTTATCAGCTCGAAGGTCTCGTCAAACCAGGGGCCGGCGATTGACTGGTCGTCGCGCCGTCGTCATACCGGCTCCAACCGAGCCCAAGGCTCTTTTGCAGCGAGACGAAATCCTTCAGCAGTTCAGCCTGACCGGACACGACGTCCTGCTGCGCGGCAAATTCCGTGCGCTGCGTGTCGAGCAGATCGATGAGGCTCGTGGTACCGGCACGGTACCGCTGGCGCGTCAGGTCCGCCGAACGCACGGCCGAGGCCTGGACCTTCTGCAACGTTGCCAGATGTTCGCGTTGATGACCGAATCGCGACAGGCCGTCGTTGGCATCCTGTAGGGCGGCGAGGACTGACTTCTCGTATTTGGCGATCGCCTCGTCGCGGGAAGCCTCGGCACCGTGCACCGCACCGAGCGTGCGACCGAAGTCGAACACGTTCCATGACAGATACGGTGCGCCAAGCCACGTCGCATTCGCCTTGCGAAACAGATGCCCCGGGTCCCCGGCCGAAAAGCTGATATCGCCATACAGTGTCAGCTTCGGGAAGAAATCAGCGATGTGCTCGCCGATCTGCGCGTTGCTCGACGCGAGGCGGCGCTCGGCGGCGCGAATGTCGGGGCGTTGCGAGAGCATCGTCGTGGGGTCGCTTACCTGCACGCCGGCGGGCATCGTCGGCAAAGCGCCTGATTCGGCCAGTTCCGCATCGAGCGCGCCGGGTGCCTTGCCGGTCAGCACCGCGAGCTGATCGAGCGAAATCTCCACCTGGGCGGCGAGCGGCGTCAGCGTCGAGCGCGTGGTCTCGACCTGGGTGGTCAGGCGCTCGACATCGACCTCGGCTGCCGTGCCGCCCGCGCGGCGCTGTTCGGTGAGCGCCAGCATCTGCTGCTGCAGATCGGCGGTGCGCTGTGCAATCTTGAGACGCTGCTGCTGATCGCGCAGGCCGATGTATGCCTGAGCGACCTCGGCTGCCAGTGAGACCTGGGTATCGGCAAGGTCGGCGTCAACGGCTTCGGATTGTGCGGTAGCCGCTTCGATCGCGCGACGCGTGCCGCCGAACAGATCGATTTCCCAGGATGCGTCGAAGCCTGCCGTATAGAGTTGCAGCGGTCCACGACCGGACGAACCCGTGCTGGAACCTGACGAGGACAGGGCGCTCAGATCGGGCTGGCGCAAGCGCACCGCGGCAGCGTCGGCGGAAAGCTTCGGCAGCTCCGCAGCGCGTTGCTGTTGCAATTGCGCACGCGATGCACGCAGGCGGGCCTGCGCCGCGCGCAGGTCGGGATTGTGCGCGAGCGCCGCTGCGATCAGCGTATTCAACTGCGGGTCGTCGAGCGCGAGCCACCATTGGCTTGGCGCGGGAGCGGTCGTCACGAACCCTTGCGCGGGCGTGCGAACGAACGTCGCGGCGCTCGCCGCTTCGGGCGCGACTGCCGGGGCGCCACGATAGTCGGGACCTACCGTGCAGGCTGCGAGCAGAGCGGTTGCGCCGGCGACCGCGAGCGTGCAGAGCGTGGGGCGAAGAGAGCGGAGTGCGGTCATGTTCAAGCCGTAAAAACTTCAGTGACCCGCGGCCGACGCAGGTGCGCCCGGCTGCGGCTTCTTGAGCAGGAAAGCGAGCGGAATGCATGCAAGCAGTGCGACGCCCAGCAGCCAGAAGGTTTCGGAATAGGTGATGACGGTCGACTGGACCTGGATCTGTTCGGCAAGCTGGCCGAGCGCCTGGATCTTCGCGTACGCCATGTCGCCGGTCTGGGCGAAGAAGCTGGCTGCGCTTTCCGCGATGCGTTGCTGGCCTTTCAGCGAATTGCTCGTGATCGATTCGCGCAGCACGGCCGTGTGAAACGTCTCGCGCCGGTCGATCAGCGTGCCGATGATGGCAAGACCCACCGAGCCGCCGAGGTTGCGGGCCATGTTGTAGAGGCCGGCCGCATCGCCCGATTCCTCGCGCGAGACCGCGGCCATGGCGGCCTGATTCAGCGGCATCATCGCGAGAATCTGGCCGACGCCACGCAGCAACTGCGACCAGGTGAAATCGTCACCGACGCTCTGCGCAGTGAGCGTAGTGTCGAGCATGCAGCTCCATGCGAACACGATCAGTCCGACGATCACGAGCGCGCGGCTGTCGACCTTGCCCAGCAGGCGCGGCAAGATCGGCATCGTCATGATGGCGGGAAGACCGGAAAGCAGCATCACCATGCCAGACTGTTGCGCGTTGTAGCCGGCCACCTGGCTGAGGAACTGAGGCAAAAGGTACGAGATGCCGTACAGCCCCGCACCGACGATGAACACGATGATGTTGACGCTCGCAAAGCTGCCATTGCGCATCAGCGACAAACGCAGAATGGGCTTTTTGGCGGTCAGCTGCGAGATGGCGATCAACGCCATGCCGAACAGGGACACGCAGGTCAACGTGATGATCATCTGCGATTCGAACCAGCGTTCGCGCTGGCCTTCCTCGAGCACCACCGTCAGCGAACTCAGGCCGATGGCGAGCCCGATGATCCCCAGCCAGTCCGCCTTCAGAAACGCTTCCCAGTGGGGCCTGTCGGGTTCGAGTCCGGCAAGCAGCAGCGTGATCAGCGCAATGCAGACCGGCAGGTTGACGAAGAAGCACCAGCTCCAGCTGATGTTCTCCGCGAGCCAGCCGCCGACCACTGGGCCGAACAATGGGCCCAGCAGCGCGGTGAGGCCGAACACGGTCATGCCCACCGGCAATTGGGACGGGGGCAAACGGGTGCGGATGATGGTCTGCGCGGTCGGGATCATCGCGCCGCCGGTAAAGCCTTGACCGATACGGCCGGCGATCATGACGCCGAGCGAACTCGACCAGCCGCACATCATCGAGAAGCCGATGAACAACGTCGAATTCGCGAGCAGGAAATTACGCAGTCCGAACACGCGCGTGAGCCACGCGGCGAGCGGGATCATCACGATCTCGGACATCAGATAGCCCGTGGAAATCCACGTGCCTTCCGTGCCGGTTGCGCCGATCTCGCCTGTGATCTGCGGCAGTGCCGAGTTCGTGATGGAGATGTCGAGCGTGGCGATCAGCGCGCCAAGCGCGCCTGCCGCCACCGCGATCCAGTCCGACGCGCTGGCGCGCTCGCCATGCGGATGCGCTGGCGCTGCCCGCGCGGCGGATGCGGCCGTGGCATCACTCACGATGGTTCTCGGCCTCGATGCGACGATCGTCGTCGCGTGAAGAGCGGGTATCCACGCGGGCGGTGACCGACATGCCGGGCAGCAGCACCTTATGCGTTTCCGGTCCGGTTTCGAGGTGAATGCGTACCGGTACGCGCTGAACGATCTTGGTGAAGTTGCCGGTCGCGTTTTCCGCTGGCAACAATGCGAATTGCGACCCCGTGCCCGGCGCGAAGCTATCGACGACGCCGTGCAGCGTGTGACCGGACAACGCATCGACGGAGATCTCGACGGGCTGGCCGACTCGCATCCGGCCGATCTGCGTTTCCTTGAAATTCGCGGTGAGGTAAGTGTCCTGCACCGGCACGACCGAGAGCATGCGGGTGCCCGGCTGCACGAACTGGCCGACGCGCACCGAGCGGTCGCCGACCCGACCGGCGATGGAGCTTCGGATGACCGTGTGTTCGAGATCGAGTTGCGACTGCGCGGCGCTCGCCCGCGCCGCTTCGAGCTGGGCGTGCGCCTGGGTGAGTTGGGCCGTCAATGCGCCGATCTGCGAGCGCGCTGACTCGAGCGCGGCGTGGTCTGCGGCGACGGTCGCCTGCGCCTGATCGCGATTGCTTTTGAGTTCGGAAAGATGCTCGGTCGTCTCGGCACCCGATGCAGCAAGCGGCGTGTAGCGCGCGACTTCGTCTTGCGCATGCCGAAGACTCACGCGAGCCACCTCCTCCTGAGCGACGGCTTGCGCGATGTTGGCCCGCTGCTGCGTGAGCAGCGCTTGCGCGTGCTCGATGTCGGCGTTGCGCGCACCGATTGTCGCATTCGACTGATCGAGCGCCGCCTGATACTGGCGAGTGTCGAGCCGCACCAGCGGCTGACCGATCTGCACGGTCTGATTGTCGGCGACAAAAACATCGGTCACATAGCCGCTCACCTTCGGCGCGACGGTCACGCTGTCTGCCGTCAGATAAGCATCGTCCGTGCTTTCAATGAAACGTCCGACGAGCCACCAATGACCCACATAGATTGCCCCACCGATGAGCGCCACGAGCGCGAGCCCGAATGCGATAAGGCGCTTTCTGTTCCGGGTTTGGGCGGGCTGCGCTTCGCCGCGGGCCTCACGCCCGGGCGCCCCTGCTGTCGTCGACATGTGTTTGGAAAATCCCAATTTATTCCGAGTGGACGAATTATTTCATTCGGAATAATTCTGTCAAGTGCTATATTTTTTCAAAACCTAACCTCACGCACTCTCTTATGAGCGAATCCCGACGACCCCGCCGTTCGACTGAAAGCGGCTATGCATGCGGCGACGAGACACGCAGCAAGATCATCGACGCCGCGATCTATCTGTTTGGGCAGCATGGATTCGCGGGGGCCTCCACACGCGACATCGCGATGCGCGCCGGTGTGAACGCACCCGCGTTGCAGTACTACTTCGACAACAAGGAAGGGGTCTATCGCGCCTGTGTGGAAACCATTGCCGATGAGGCTTTGCAGACGCTCGGTCCGGCGCTGTCGCAAGCGCGGCAACTGCTCGAACGCGACGTGCCGGTGCGGGCGCTGATCGATGCGTATATCGATCTGCAGTGCACGATCGCCGACCTGATGTTCATGAAGGGGCGTGAGACGGACAGGCGACTCTTCTTTGCCCGGGAGCAGGCGGGCGGCGAACCGGCGATAGGCTCGCAGATCCTGCGGGAGCGCTTGCGCGCGCCGATGAATAAAGTCAGCGCCGCGTTGCTTGCCCGCATTACGGGCAGGTCCGAACAGGATCCGGTGACCGTCGTCAGGATGTTCAGCCTGGTTGGACAGTTTCTCGCGTTCCATACCGCTCGCGAATCGATGTTGTCGCTGCTCGGCTGGAGCGATATCGACGGTGAGAACGCCGAGTTCGTGAAGGCCAACGTGAGTGCGCAAACTCGCACGCTTCTCGAAGCGTGGCACCGCGAGGATAAAAGCGCGCGCCGCTGACACACGTGAAGGCGTGTTCGTTTTTCTGATGAGTTTTGCAAACGAAAACTGTCGTGAACATGCGATGAATTCTGTTCCGGCCGCGCCGCGGTGGTAGAAATCGGATTCCCCTGGTTCTCACCGTGAGTTCCGCCTTCCCTGGCGTTGCAGTGCGCGCTCAAGCGCTTCGTGGGTCGGGCTTTGAACCGGCGTGTCGCACGCCGCTATCGGCGATCCGCAGCCCCTACACCCGATTCGGAAACCGCAGTTGCATCCTGCAGCCGGGATCGTTGTCCAGAATCTCGATCGCCGCATCGTGCACCCGCGCGATTGCCGCGACCAGACTGAGACCGAGGCCGTGGCCCGGCACAGAGCGTTCGGACACGGGTCCGCGATAAAACATGCGTAGTACCGAACCGCGCTCGGCAGGGGCGATGCCGGGGCCGTTATCGGTGATCACCAACACCGGTTGCCCGTCTTCGATCTGCGCGGCCAGTTTGACCGCGCCGCCTTCCGGTGTGAATTTCAGCGCGTTGTCGACCAGATTTTCGATCGCGCCGAACAGGAGATCGAAGTCGCCGTTAACTTCGACCGGCACGTCGGCATCAAGCGTTAGCGAAAGCTGGCGATGCTCGGCAAGCGGTTCATAGAGCTCGGCAACGTCGCGCATCACGGCGTCGAGCGAAATTCTGCGGAAACTGGCGCGGCGGCTGCCGGACTCGATCTCGGCAATGCGCAGCAGGGCCGTGAAGCGATTGAGCACGAGGTCCGATTGGGCGATCGCCTCGTCGATGGCGCGGGCATAGTCGTCGGCTGTGTCGTCGCGCCGGCGGGAGCGCTCCAGACCCGCGCGTAGGGACGTCATCGGCGTGCGCAGGTCGTGAGCGACGCCGGCGCACACGCCGCGAACTTCGTCGACGAGCCGCTCGATCTCGTCGAGCATCGTGTTGACGATGGCGGCAAGACGGTCGAGATCGTCATGGGTGCCGCGCTGCGGAAGGCGCCGGTTCAGCTTACCCGCCATGATTTCGCGGGCGGTCTCTGCGATCGCGGCAATCCTGCGGTTCGCGAGGCGATGGAGCGCGACGCCGCAAGCGAGCGCCAGCAGGCTCGCCAGCGCAACCCCGGCGCACAGCGTCTTGAGCAGGGTGCGGTCGAAGCTCAGCACCTCGCCGATCGAATGGCCGACCACGATCCGCAAGCCGCTCGTGGTCGGAATGATGATGCCGCGGTAATGCGCGCTCACCATGCTGTCGCCGTCGCGGATCGTCTCCGTATACTCGAATGGCTTGCGGTCCTCTTCTGGCGGCAGTACCGACACGTTACCGGCGAGCCGCGTGCCGTTCGCCTCGAACACGCCATAGGGCCGCGCGCTTGCCACGTCGCGGCGGCTGAGTGCGCCGATGGTCGTGATCGCCTGGCTGCGGTCTATCGCATGAAACTCGGCAAACTCGCCGCGCAGGCGCTCGTCGACCTCGTGCAGCAGGTATCGGCCCGTGAGCCAGTAGAGGAGCGCGAAGAGCATGATCGCCGAGATGACGAACACCACCAGCAGCCAGCCTACGCTTCCGATCCGCGCGCGCCCCACGCGCCCCACGCGCCGCTTAGCCTGCAGCATGGATGATGTAGCCCGCGTTGCGCACCGTGACGACCATCGCCGAGAGACGTCCGTTGAAGCTGAGCTTGCGGCGCAGGTTGCTGATATGCATGTCGATCACGTTGGTTTGTGTGCTGAAGTGATAATTCCAGACCGACTCGAGCAGCATCGCGCGCGTGACCACCTCGCCTGCATGTCGCATCAGGTATTCGAGGAGGCTGTACTCGCGCGGCTTCAGATCGACGATCTGATCGCCGCGCCGAACCACGCGTGTTTGTGTGTCCAGCGTCAGATCGTCGACGCGAAGCACCGATGCGGCGGACGTGCCGTTCGTCGCGGCACGCCGGCGGCGCAGCAGCGCGTTCAGCCGCGCCGTGAGCTCGAGCCCGTTGAAGGGCTTGACGAGGTAGTCGTCGCCGCCCGCCCGCAGACCCCGAACGCGCTCGTCCACCGCGTCGAGCGCGCTCAGGATCAGCACGGGCATCTGCTTGCCGATATTGCGCAGCGTCGCGAGGATCGACAGGCCGTCGAGGTCCGGCAGCATGCGATCCAGGACGAGCGCATCGAATTCGCCATTGGTCGCACGCAGCAAGCCATGAAAGCCGGTCGGCACGCATTCGACTTCGAACCCGTAGTCTTCGAGGGCGGCGGTGATTTCCAGCCCTGCGCCGGGATCGTCTTCGACGACCAGCACTCGGCAATGGCTTGCGGGCAGACTACTCATCGGCGGGGCAGTGGCCGGTCGGCGGCGTTTGTGTTTGTGTCGTCATTGGCGAGCGGACCCGCCGCTGTCCAGCGTGTGTCCGGCAGCACCGGCGTGCCCTCCAGCCTGACTGCCTGGAGCGCATCCGGCTGCAGGCCGAGCGCCGCAAGAATCGACGGCGCAACCTGGGTCGTGGACACGGGCCATGTGACGCTGACTCCACCGCCGGCCAGCCGTGGGTTCGACACGAGCAGCGCGACATGGGTATCGTCTTCATGGAAGCCCCCGTGTTCGGCCACCTTACCATCGTGCGATGGCGTGAATATGACGCCATCGTGCGAGACGATCACGATGTCCGGCGTGCGGCTGTCGGCGGCGGGCGCCGGAAACCGCAGCGCGAGACGCTCGCCGCTGATGACATCGGCAATGCCGAGCGCGTCGGCGTGTGCGCGCAACGCCGTGGTGATGGCCGCTGCGGCGGACGGATCGCGCAACCAGACGAGCGCGCCATGGTCGGTCGTGAGTTGCGCGAGGGCGCCGGGGGCCGCCTCGTTGATCACGCCGGCAAGACGCGTTTCGTCGATCTTGTCGAGCCGCGCGCGGTCGATCGGCCCATTGCCATGCTTGGCCGTCACGATCACGAGCGTGTCGTCACGCAGATGCCGTCGCTCGAGTTCGTTCACGAAGCTGCGCAACTGGGCGTCGACGTGAGCGATCGCGCCGTCGAGACTGGGTGTCAGCGCACCGTTGGCGTCGCGATAGCCGTAGATTTTCTGCGCGACGTTGACGGCCTGCAGGTTCAGACCGAACACGCTCGGCACGACGGCCGATGCGCTGCCGTCGTGAGTCAGGCCATCGATCTCGTTGACGATGGCGCGCGCCTTCACGTCGTCGTATGCCTCGGTCTTCGCGAGCGAGCCGGTGATCTCGCGCGGCTTCGCCTCGGTGAGGCCTTCGTAGTTCGCGCCGATCTCCGGCAGGAACAGGTCGTCGACGCCGTGCCCGGACGGGCCCTCGACGAGCTCGTAGGTCGGATGCTTGTCGATCCACGCGGTGTAGCCGCCTGCGTCGTGCACTGCCTCGAACACGGTGTTCACGCGCAGGAACGCATGCGGGTAGACGGGCGCGCAACCGTGGTGCGGATCGCGCGGCAGCCTGGCCGGATCGATCATGTCGTGACCGTGGCCGTCGTCCTTGTCGAGCGATTCGTCGTAGCGCACGCGCGTGCCCGTGCGGCTGCAGTCGCTGCCGGGTGGGGACAGCGCGCGGTCGTAGGAGTCGTCGTAATAGACGCCCGTCGCCGCGGGCGTGCCGCCCGTCACCAGCGCGAGCAGGCCGGGGAAGGAGTCGGCGGGCACCACTGCACGGGCGTTCGTGTAGCTGATGCCCTGCGCCGCAAGCGTGGCCAGCGCGCTGTCGGGATGAGCGGAAACGAAGCGCGCAAGGTCGCTCGCGTGCAGTCCGTCGACGCTCACGAGCAGCACATGGTGAACGTTTGCCTGGGCGGGCAGCGAGGCGGCCGCTTCGGCAGCGCCCGACACGAGAGCGCACGCGGTGGCGATGGAGATCGCCAGGGAAGGCAGAAGTCGGTTCATTCCTGATCGTCGAGATTGAAGTTGACCCATAGTTGTTCTGTAAGAGTTTTGCCTGCGAAGCCGGATTCGGGCTTCGGAACGTTGGCGTCGCGCACGGCGGCGAGCGCGGCGCGGTCGAGCGCCGCCACGCCGCTGGACACGACGACCGTGGCGTCGGAGACGACGCCGTCGCGATACTGGAACGCCACGCGCGTGCGCCCTGAAATGCCGCCCATGCGCGCCGACTCGGGGTAATGCAGTGCGGCCTCGATCGCGGCGCGCAGCGCGCTTTCGAAGCTCGCGCTGGCCCGGGCGGGCGCCGGCGCTGCCACAGGAGCGGGCGCGGGCGTCGGAGTCGGCGGCTGTGCAGGTTCGACCGCTGGCGCCGGCATCGGAGCGGGCACCGGTGACGGCGCGGGTTGCTGCGGCGCGTGGACGGGCTGGGGCAAAGCGGCGTGCGAGACGTGATGCACCGGGGGCGCCTCATGAGGCCGCGGCGGCTGCACCTGCGGATGCGGCGCCAGAGGCTTTGGCACCGGCGGTGCTGCGGTAGCGGGCTGCGGCGCCGGTACGCTCGCCAGCGACAGCAGCGTGGGCGGCCGTTCAGGCGGTGGCTCGGCGTTCTTCTGCCGGAGCATGGACCAGGCGCCCGCGAGCAACGCCATTTCCACGATCAGCGCGACGGCCGCTGCGCCGTAGAGGCGTCGTGTTTCGGGCGCGAGGCGCGCGGTGGACAAGGTCGCCATATCACTTCGCCGCCGGCTGGGCCGCGAGCGCGACCTGGGTGACGCCGGCGGCACGGCACGCATCCATCGTGGTAACGAGGTACTGAAGTCGCGCCCCGCTCGCGCCGGCGATCGTCACGACGGTACGCGACGGATCGAGCTGCGCGGCGAGCATGGCCGTGAGCTGCGCGGGCGTCAGCGTGCGGCCGTCGACGGAGAGCGTGCCGTCGTCGGTGAGCGTCACCGTGAGCTTCGGCGGCGGCAGTGCCTGCGCGGTCGAACTGGACGGCAGCCGGGTGGCGAGACCCGCGTTCGGAATCATGTGAAGCGTGATCATGATGAAGAACACCAGCAGAAAGAACATGATGTCGATCATCGGGATGATCTCGATACGCGCCTTGCGTGCTTCGAAGTACTTCATCGTCACGTTCCCTGCGAGGCGAGATGCGCGGCCGCTTCACGCAGGTTCTCGCGCGCCAGGGCGGCCTGCTCGTGCGCGATCCCCGTCATCCGGTTGACGAGCGTCGCCTTCAGCGTTTCGAGCTGGTGCGCGGCGAGCCTGACCCGGTTGTGCAAGCCGTTGAAGAACACCAGGCCGACCATCGCGACGAAGATCCCCGAGGCGGTCGCCACGAGGGCTTCGGCCACGCCGCCCGTGACCTGCGAGGGGGCATTGCCGGCGTTTCCCAGCACCTGGAAAGCGTGGAACATGCCGACGATCGTGCCGAACAGGCCGAGCAGCGGCGCGAGCGTGACGATCGTGTCGAGCACCCAGAGGAAGCGGTCGATGCGGGGAGCTTCGCGCATGATCGTCTCGTCCAGCGCAGCCGTGAGCGTGTCACGGCCGCGCACACCGCCCATGCGGGCAGCCGCCGACAGCACGTGCGCCACCGGCAGACCGCGGTAGCGGGTCGCCAGCGTCGAGAGCGCAGCCGGCTCGACATGGTTCGCGCGGTCGAGCTGATCGAGCACCGCACGCCCGCTCGCGCTGACGCGCTGCAGGAACCAGGTGCGCTCGACGATCACGGTCAGCGCGACGAACAGCATGATTGCGATGACATACAGCACGCCGCCCGAATCGCTCGCGAGGTGCATCAGAATGTCGATATTCATGGAGGAAGATTCCAGTCAGAGGTTAGAAATCGGTGGACAGGGTCGCGAAGAACGCACGGCCGGGGATGGTCCAGTAGAGCGGCGTGTTGTTCGCAACGGTATAGCCTGCAAGGCCGTTGATGCTCGTGCGGTTGAACAGGTTGTCGATCTCGAGGCCAATGCGCGTATTGCGCATCCACGTGGTCGGCGACTTGAACGTGTAGGCGCTCGCGAGATTCGTGACCAGATAGCCGCCGATCGGCTGCTGGTTGCCGGTATCGCCGTACTGGTGGCCGACGAACTTGCCGATCAGCGAGCCGTGCCACGGTCCGCGGTCGTAGATCATGCCAAGCGCGGCAGTCTGTTGCGGCGCGTTCGGCATCCAGTCATCGGTGCTCTTCTGTTTGGCGGAGTTGAAGGTCAGGTTGCCGTAAAGGCTCAACCCGTCGCCGGCATAAAACGTCGCTTCGGTCTCGAATCCCTTGTAGACGGCGCCACCGGCATTCGTAAAGAACGTCGTGCCGCCGATCGTCGTGCTCGTGACGGCGTTGCGGAAGTTGATGTAGTAGAGGTCGGCGGACACCGTCAGGCGGTCCGTCTTGTAGGTCGTACCGATCTGATAGTTGTCCGTCTGCTCAGGGTCGGGCTGCCCGGACAGCGACGGATTCGGCACATAGAACACGTTGAGGTTCGGCGCGAGAAAGCCCTGCGCATACTGCGCGTAGGCGCTCCAGTTCCGGTTGATCTGATCGTGCAGCGTGAGCGAAGGCAGCACCTTCGTCCACGTATGGCTGAAATCCAGTGGCTCGGCCGTCTTCTGGTTGAGCGCGGAATCGATGCTGCGACTGAACGACACGAATTTCACCCCGGGCGTGAGCGTCAGTCCATACGGCAGCTTCCATGCGTACTGGACATACGGCTGGAACGTCAGGAACGAGTCCTGCATCGAGAAGTTCAACTGCTCGAGCGCGAAGTTCAGCGTCGCGTCGGCGTTCATGTTGTCGCGGAAGTTCGACTGATGCGTGAGCCAGGCGCCGAGTTGCAGCGTGCCTGGACCGAGCGTGCGCTCTGCGTTGAAGACGTCGCCAAAAGAGCGATAGTTGTTGGCCATTTGAGTCCCGGGCACGTTGTTCGGGCCAAACGTGGTCCCGTTCGGCGTTTCGCCGTTGGGATCGAGGCCGTTGAACCCGTCGTGGTAATACCCGTACGTGTACAGCTTGTTGTCGAGTTTCCATCCGGCCAGCACGGTTTGTAGCCCGATGTACTCGAAGTCGGTGTTGATGCGGTCGAAGTTGTAGCCGGAGTAGGCCTGGCTCGTCGGGTCGTTATTGAGCGCGAACGAAGGGCCGAATTCGCGGATCTGCGCGGCCGTCGCGCCGAGCGACGTGTTCTGGTAAATCCGGTTGTAGGTGGCGAAGAGCGTGAGCAGCGTGTCGTCGCCGATCGGCTTGTCGAGCTTGAAGTAGACGTTGTCGCGCCGCTGTCCCACGTTGTCCAGATAGCCGTCGCTGCTCGAATGGTTGTACCCGACCACCGCGCGTGCATCGCCCCATTGCTGCAGATCGCCGGTATTGAACTGCGCACCGGTGAGCCAGGTGTTCCAACTGCCATACGAACCGAGTACGGAAAAGGCGGGGGCGAGGGACGGTTCGATCGACGTGAGCGCAACCGTCCCGCCGAAAGTCGCGAAACCGATTTGCGAAGCGTCGCCGGGACCGCGATCGACGGCGATACTTCCGATGCTCTGCGTGCTGAAGAACGACGTCGAATGGTGCGTGAAGTCGTTGGCATCGCCGAACGGAATGCCATCGAAGGTCACGTTGTACTGACCGTCCTGAAACCCGCGGATCGTCAGGCTCTGCGTCTCCATGAGACCGGGCCCGTTCGGGTTGATGCTCGAAACGCTTGGCGCGATCTGAAGGATGTCGCTGTAGTTCGACGTGGGTGGATTGCTGTTCTGAATGTAGTTCTTGTTGATGATCGATTTCGGCTCGGAGGCGGTGAGCGATCCCTGCGTCGGCGCTTGAGCGGGAGCCGATTGCGGGTTGGACGATGCTCCGGTGTCGCCGATGCGGGAAGCCGACGTGGCGGTACTCTGGACCGCGCCGAGATCCCCGGTCAATTGCGCGAAGGCGAGAGGCGCACTCGTCGTGCAAAGTGAAGCCAGAATGAGTTGTGCCAGCGGCTTTCTGCGGAGCCGCGCTTGAAGCTGTGTCATCCGTAGGTATCCTTGATTTCGACTGATGCTCTGCATGAGAAACGCAGTGATCGTAAGCACAAGGAATTAACTGGCTGTGATTGCAAACTTACGAAGTTAAGAGGGAGGGACGGGAGGAAGAGGTGTGGCAGGACGCATCGAACGCGCGCTGTTAGCCAGAGCGATCGTTGCGTCGGCACCAGAATTAAAACCCCGCACCAAAAAGGCACGCATTGTGACGGGGAAATGTTTCACGTCGAAGAAGAAGCGCTTACGTTGCTTACGGGGGCGTTTCCCGCCTGAAAAGCTTCAGGACTCCACTCCGCTCAGTTCGGGCAGCGTATGACTGGCTATCAATTTCGATCGCGGAACCGAAGGAAAGTCGAATTTATAAATGCAAGATTGATGTAATTGCCGTGCCACGCTCCCTGACTACAGTCCCACATCGATTTTCCAGATGTGAAAAATCGTGAATGTAATCCTTCGGCTTTGCGCTGGCGTATTCACAAAACAAGCTAGCTGGTTTAGCCGTTTTTACGTTTCCGGCATGGCCTGATTTTGCGCTATGCGATGGGACTGATTCCAAATCTATAGGGGTTTGCATGAAGAGTACCGCATTTCGCCTGCTGCCGATCGCAGCAATGACGTCCATGCTCTGGGCTTGCGGCGGTAACGACAATTCCGGGAGCACGCAGCCGCAAAGCGCCTCTAACCCATCGACCCCATCGAGCACGGCTAGCGCTGCGCCGGCGCTGCTGGTTTCGCGGTCGGTCTATGACCCGGCCTTCACGCTAACGGGCATGCTGCCTTACAACGCCACGCCGGAAACGACCAATACTTCGCCGGTGGCCGCTGTGTCGCCCGGAACCTATCCGAACGTGTTCACGACGGAAGGCGCAACCGCGGACGCGAACTTCGGTGTGACCACCGATATCATGATCGATCAGTGGGCCGCCGGCGCCACCAGCCCGACCCAGTACCTCGACGTGACGGCGGCCGCGATGCAAACCGGCTTCGACTTCACGACGAGCTTCGCGTCGAAGTCGGAGCTCGCGCTGAACCTGTCGCAGGACGGCACCGCGATTACCTTCAACGGTTATAACGCGCCGATCGACCAGACCGACCGCTCGAACTCGAACACGCCGGGTGTGATCGATCCGACCAACCCCGACATCGCCCAACCGACGTACCGTACGGTCGCCCAGCTGGACCTCGCAACCAAGGCCTTGACGTTTACGAACACCAACGCCTACTCGGGCAACAACGGCCGCGCCTCGGTGCTGGCTGGCGGCCAATACTACATCGTCGGCAATGCCGGCAACTCGGGCTCGTCGCCGAGCCCGACCTACGGCCAGCTCGACATGCTGACCATGAACTCGGGCGTGCAGACGATTGCCGCAGGCAGCAGTTGCGCATTCTCGCAACCGGTGGGCACGTTCTTCTCGGGCAACGGCAGCACTTACGCGGCGCCGACGTCGTGCGGTCTGGGTACGATCACCGACGCGCTGGCTACCACCGTTTTTGCCAAGAAGACCAACGCCGGCGGCAACCAGTTCGGCTTCACGCTGGCTTCGGTCGGTCAGCCCTACGACAAGACCGGTAAGGACGCCAACTTCCGTGGTCTGTTCCTGGCTCCGGATGGCACCCTGTACGTGTCGAAGGGCAGCGGCAGCAACGGCGTGAACACGGTCTTCCAGGTCGGTGCGACTGGCGCCCTCGCGAACGGCGCCACGTTCAGCAACTTGCAGAACGTCGCCATCACGCCGTTGTTTACCGCGCCGACGACCGCGTGGTCGGGTGCGCCGGGCGCGAGCAACGAGCCGGCATCGAACGCAACGCTGACGGCAGCCCTGAGCGCCGCCAGCGCGACGTCGTGGCCGCTCAGCTGGAACAGTGGCTTCCCGTTCGGTATGTGGGTGCCGAAGACCAACACGAACCTGATGTTCGTGGCTGACGAAGGCGACGGCGATCCCGCCGACATGACGATCGGCAGTGGCGGTCTGTGGGTCTACCAGAAGTCGGGCAGCACCTGGACGGCCATCGCTCACGTCACGCAGGGTCTGAATCTGGGCCAGGCGTACACCGTGACCGATGCCAAGGGGACGTACGGTACGGCCGGCGCCAATTACACGACCTCGGCCGACGGTCTGCGCAACGTCACCGGGCAGGTCAACAGCGACGGTTCGTACACGCTCTACGCGATCACCTCGACGGCCAACAACAGCCTTGGCACGACCTTCGACGCCGGTGCCGATTCGAACCAGCTCGTGAAGGTCACGCTGAGCGTGAGCGGTTCGACCGTGACGACCTCGGGCTTCACCGTGATGCAAACGGCGCCGTATGGCCAGGTGCTGCGCGGTGTGACGATGACCAGCCGCTAAGCAGCAACACCGGGCGGTACCGCATATCGTGCGGTGCACTTCAGATGGCTCGCATTCCGAGGAATGCGGGCCATTTTTGGTTGAGAGTATCGTTTGGTAGTGCGCCCGTTCGTCGTCTATCATGCGATCACTTTGACGATGGTAGCCCGCATCGATCAGCCGCTGACACGACTAGACTGCTGAACACCATGAACCAACCCCGGAACACGACCCTGACCAAAGCGCGCGCCGTGCCGATGCCCGGCAACAGCGTGCTAGCGCCGCTTTACGCGGGCGCGGACCTTTTGGACGCCTTTGCGATTCGACTGCCAGCGGGGGCCAGCGATGATCTGGAGGTGTTGGCACGCGCCGCGTTCGAGCGGCCGGCGTGGTGGATTCGCGCGCTCACGGGTGTCCGCGATGGGGTGATGGTGACAGTCGGCGTCAAATCGTCTCGCGCAGTCGGTCTTGCCGGAGCGGCGCGTGGGCCGGTTATCGGCTTCTTCCCGCTGCTGTCAAAGAGCGCGACGGAATTGATAGTAGGCGCGGATGACCGGCATCTCGACTTCCGCGCCACCATCCAGGTTCGCGCCGACGCGGCAAATGGGCGAGAGCTGCTCGCGGCCACGGTGGTGCATTGCCATAACAGACTGGGGCGAATCTATCTTGCGACGATTGCGCCGTTTCATCGCGTGATTGTGCGGGCTAATCTGGAACGGGCAGTCAGAGCAATGCGGACTTGATAGGGGAAAAATCCACCCACTACTCAGTGCTGACCTGCGTTCAACAGCATCCAAACTTGCCGCGCTGGTGGCCCAGCAAGAATCCGAGCAAAGGCGCCCCCGCAGCTAGCGCAGGTGTAGTGCTCTTCTCGTCGGATGTCCCCCACAGCTCCGGCGCCATTGAGCACAAGGTTTTGATGAGGTTGTTCTGCAGCCGGCTGTCCGTGAAGGTCAGCGCACTGGACGCAGGGTTGAACACAAGAGTCCATTTGTGAGATGCCAGCAATTTTGAGCGTTCGCCGTTCGCAACTATGGGTGGACCTCGAACGACGCCATACGATTTAGCCGCTGCGCCATCACGACGCTGGCGATACTACGAATCCTGCGTTCGATGAAACAAGACAGGTGTTCGTACTCGGAAACGGTTCACGAATCGTCGTGCAGGGAGTGCAGTTGCCGAACTTTGTCGTACAGCCACTGGAAAAGCGAATGGTCTGTCTCTTTCGCCGCAGGAATCGGGTTCATGAGTTTGCCAATTGCATCCTGACGGTAGGCCAGCAATTGACACATCTGCTTCGCCACTTCCGGATGCTCTTTCAGGAACGAAGTCATATCGTCTTTGCTGACCTGATATAGCAGACAGGGGGTAAGCGTCCCAATGGAAACATGCATTGGAAGTCCAGCGAGCAGTCCAGTTTCGCCAAACGTTTCGTCTGGCCCGATACGAGCAATTTCACGGCTGCCGGACGCTTCAGCAAGAATAACGGCAAGTACGCCGGAGTGCACAATCCAAAGACTATCCGGCACCGTTTCAGACGCCAGAATCTGCTGATTGGCCTGGTATTCGTGCCGCGAAAGTCGCGAGGCCAGACGTGTGACTTCGTCGCTTGTCAGGCTTTCGAACAAGGCCACTCGCTTTAAAAGTGCTTCTTTGGCGTCATGCGCGGTGGAGGCGGGCGCGGGCATTCCTAACGCGCGAAGTGCCACGCCTGATGCGGCCAGATGTCGATAACAGAGGTCGAAAAGCTCATTGGATACAGAGAGCTTCTTGTTCATATCATCGACGAACCCAACCACTTCGTATTGCACTGAGTTCAGTGTCGTGCGCTTCACGCGGGCGAAGGGAGCCGGGGTATCAAGAATAGCGTGGCAACCAGTCAGCGCGCGGCGTAGGGCATCGAACACCGTCTTCGGCCGTGCCTCGGGTTCAATCTCCAGTACCAACGACAGACCGTGAACGGTCGCTGGCCTGCTGTTGTTGGAAATCTTTGCCTTCGCGGCGACGGCATTGGGCACAATCAGGGTGTTTCCCTGGCCGGTCAGCAAATGGGTGGCGCGCCAGTTCATCTCGACCACCTGGCCCTCAACGTCATCGATCATCACCCAGTCGCCAACAGAATAAGGCTCGGTGGTGTTGAGCACGATGCCCGCGAAGACGTCGCTGAGTGTGCTCTGGATTGCCAGGCCCAGCACGATGGCGAGGGCGCCCGATGTAGCGACTAGCCCACGCACCGGCAGCTCCAGTACGAAGCCGAGGGCGGCCACGACCGCAGCGAGGAAGACGACCGCACCGAAAACGTCTGAGAATAGCCGCTGCCGTCGCCACGCGCTCGGAAGCAATAGTGTGTCGAGGGAGAGAGTGAGCAGCCGCGCTGCCATCAACCACCAGATTATCTCGAGCACCTGCCCCATCCAGTGCAGTTCGACCACGTCTGCGTAGGATGCTTGTGTGAACGGGTTCAGGCCGGACGAGAAAAGTACCCAACTCAATACAGAAAAAAGCGCAAGTCGTACCAGAAGACGTGCAAATTCACTCGCGGGAAGTCGGAAACGCCACACGACTACGTCGATAGCGACGATACCGAATCCCAGAATCAGCGGGTACTTCATAGGCGGTTCCCCTGAAGGCAACCTTCCGAGCATACACATACCACGGCGGAAGCGGAATATGGTTGGGGAGACCGAGACCTGGGCGGTGGCGCGGAGCAAAGGACTTCTGCGTCATCTGACAGGACACTACCCCGCAGCCGTGTGCGTTTCCGTTGATGCGGTTGGATGTAGCTGGACCACGTAACCGTGTCTAATGGCGTTCGATACCGAGGGAGGTGTGAGCAGCTCAACGGTCGCAGTAGGGATTCCAGGATGTAGGCTGTCAACATAGCCTGTATCAGTCCACCGAAACAGCTTGGTGCCTGCCCAGAGATGTGGAGCGCCGTCCCAAACGACAATGACGCCGGCGGGTAGTGCCTGCAGTGACTGTCGCCATTCGCTCGTGGCCCCACGGCGAAGCCGTTCAATATGGAGCCGCGTATCCATTTCCTGAGCGCTCATATTTGAACCGAGTCCGTTTGCGGATAGCCAGCGAGCCTTGAAGCTGAGGTAGTCGGCCCGACGGCACATTGCGCACGGGCGGTGGCCCGCGCTCAAGGCAGTGGCCTCGTCGAGAAAAAACAGCTCGGTATACTTTCCCGGCTGCATGAGAGGCTTTCGGCTCCAGTTTTTGTAGGCAAGCCGGCAGGTTATCCATGCTCGAATCCGCCAATCGCGAACGATGCGGCCATCCCGGTCGTGGAGTAATCCACGATTGCCCATCCAGCCTGCGAATGGGCAGACAGGATGAATGTTTCCGATGGGGTCAACTCCGTTCGGCAAAGGCATCCAGGTATTCTCAACACCTACGAAATGTTGTCCATGCGTGGTCCAACCCATGCGTATCAAGTGGCGGGCTGAATCCACATCAGGTGACGCGCGAGGTTGAAGTGGGCGTCCGCGTGACGCGCTGCGCTACCCGTGGCTATCGACCCAGGCACGACACCACGAAAGGCCCGCCAGCTCGGCTTCTTCATCGCTATCAAAGCTTCCGAGGACCCCGGACACTTCCACAACCTTCGAGTCGCGCATGATCGTGCCGCTTCCTGCGAAGCGTTCCGATTGCAGCATGTCGTCCTGCTGCAGGATGGAATGCCCCCACAGCGTGTATCCACGATATTTCTCAGTTTGCATCTGCTCACCTCTGAAGGTCCTCCGCATCGATTCCCATCATTAGTTGCCCCGACATAAGCGCCCCGACAAGTTTCTACTGCTTGAAGCGTTTGGTGTCGATTCCAGCCATCTTCAACGTGGCATCGAGCATTTTCAATTCCTGCTCGAAATCGAGTGGCCATTCCTCGCCGTCACAGCGCACAGTCATGCCGTTGTGCATCGAAATCAGATTGCGCGCCTTGTACAGGGCATCGACAAGCTTTGATTCCCGTTCGGCTTCCCGAACCCATTCATCCGCTCTCATGATGAAGCCTCCCTCTGGATAAGGCACGCGGTCCACATCAACGTCCACGCGAACGCACCTTCGGGCGCAGACGAGCTGCTTCCGTGCGCGTTCATAGTTCAGTCCTCGTTTAAAAGCTGTCAGTTCGCTGGGGTGAATTTGCGTGTCCGATACTGTATAAATATACAGGTTTTTGACCCGTCAATGTCCACCCTTATCGTCCCTGGAGAGGAAATTCACCTTTCCTTGTGGCGGGCGTCGCAGCTCGCGCGTGGCTCCCGCTGCAGCCGTCGAGTGATGGATTGCCGGTGACGTCTGAGCTGCGCATGCAAATGCCACTCATCGAGGCCACGTTTTTGGCCACGTTCCTGGAAGCGTCGACTGCCTACGGGAAGGCTGCCGAGCCAAAGTCATCACAGCTTCAGCAACGCCGCTTTCATCCAGTCGTGGACGACCCGATTCAATTCCTGTTGCGACATGCGTTCAGACGAAAAAGCTGGACCGATAACCACACGAATACTCCCGCGCCCGTCCGGCCACCCCTTCGCGGGCCAGACTCTCCCCGCGTTGTGGACGACGGGAACGACCGGCGCGCCGGTCGCGCATGCCAGGCGAACACCGCCGGACGTCAGTCTCAAGGGCGCGCCATGCGGCACCCGGGTCCCTTCCGGGAATATGACTATAAAGTCGCCTTTTTCCAAACGCCTGGCGCACTCCTGCGTCACTGCCTGATGGGCTTGCCGCGCCGAGCCACGATTCAGGCTTACCATGTCGAGGCCGCGTAGTACCCATCCGAAAAACGGGATGCGCAGCAGATCTTCCTTGAACACAAAGCTGATGCGTCGTGGAAACACGGCCATGAACGCCAGCGTCTCCCAGGTCGATTCGTGACGGCACAGGATTATCGAAGGCTCTTCCGGAAGATGCTCGAGCCCGTCGACCGAACATGTAATGCCGGGTAGCCAGCGCATGACGGCGACCAATGCGCGACACCATTGCAACGCAAGCCAGTAGCGGCCATTCCTTCCGACGAAGGGAAACAGCAACAGTATCCCCACTGAATATAGTGTTCCGCTGCCGAGCAGGTAAACAATGAACAGCCATTTGGCGAATGCGGAGCGCATGATGAGCCGAATGAAATGAGCCTGACAGCGAGATGTTCAGTTTGTGACTGACTGCGCGTGCTCGCCCGATGCCTTCACATGCTGGCATCGCTGCAGCCACGTCGCGGTTCCGATTTCGTTTGTCCAACAGCCGCCATGCGAGCCATAACGCACCTTATCCGACCGCGCTCGTGCCGCCCGGGTCAGTCTGACCCAGCTACATCGGCGCATCGGAGCGCCTAATGACCCCATCACAATACTCCTTTCGGGAAAACTCTCTTCAGCAGGACGCGAAGGTCAAGACGCTCGCAGAATCTTGAGCACAATGGTGACTACTCCGTCATCGGGCGATAGCGTACGCGGTCGGTATTGCAACTCGGGGTCTGGCACACCACGGTCGCCGTCGTTTCGCCATGGTGCGGATACACGTCAAGTCGCGACCCCAATTGGACCTCGGCGTTGCCACGGGTTTTGTGACCAATGAAAACGGTAGAGCATTCGCTGGCGGTGGCCAGCTACCATGCGGGACCTGCTTTGAGCGCCGCGCGTCCAGAGCGAACCGCGCGATAGATACTCCACTCGTATCACTCAGATACGAAATCGGGAATTTACATATCAGCTTCGCATGCGCGATGATGCGCGAACCTAACCAAGCCGGAGCGGTTCGCGTCGCAGAATCGCTCCCACTGTTTTGGAGCAGCCATGGTCGATACTAAGAGCGAAACGCTCGAACTACGCATTCGAGACGTCGATGTGAGCCTTTCGACGATTTATCGTACCGGCGTCGGAGCGCCAATCCTCTTCCTTCACGGCTTTGGGGCCACCAAAGAGGACTATGCAGACATCGCGAGGCTCGCGCGGTTTTCTGGCCGGCCGTTCATCGCCTACGATGCACCGGGCTGCGGCGAAAGCAGGTGCAGTGACCTCGCGGCCGTTGGCATTCCGCTTCTGGTCGAGACCGCTCGTGCCGTCCTTGAACGTATGGACGTGCAAAGCTTCCACGTCGTGGGGCATTCGATGGGCGGCCTTACGTCCCTGATGCTTGCTCACGAAGAGGGCGAGCGTGTTTGCAGCTTCGTCGACATCGAGGGTAACGTGGCGCCGGAAGACTGCTTCTTGAGCCGTCAGATTTTCACGCATGCAGCCGACGACCCGCACGAGTTCTTCGTTCACTTCATCGAGCGGGTCCGGCAATCATCGGAGTTCTCGAGCTCGTTGTATGCCGCGAGCCTGAAACACAAGGTGCGCGCGGAAGCCGTGCGGGGCATCTTTACGTCGATGGTCGAGCTCTCCGACCGCGGCGACCTCATGCGCAAATTTCTCGGCTTGCCGTGCAGGAAGATGTTCATGTACGGCGAGCAGAACTCGCACCTTTCCTACCTGTCGCAGCTGGAGGCAGCCGGTGTGACGTTGGCGCGCATCGCGGGGTCGGGACACTTCCCGATGTACTCGAACCCGGTGGAGATGTGGGACCAGATTGCTGGTTTCGTCGGCAGTCAACAGACCGGCGGTTGAACCTTACGCCGTGCACCGTAGCCGCAGCCTAGCTGCGGGCGGCAGTCCTACCGCCGACGCCTTTCGCCCAGGAAACCACTGCATCGACCATCGGATGATGCCGATTGGTGTTCCAGGCGAGCGCAGCCGTCACAACCATCACTCGCTCCTTGAGAGGACGAAACACCACGTTTTCGGATGCGAGTTTGCGCATGGATGCGGGAACGAGCGCCACGCCTTGCCCGCATCCGACATACGCGATTTGAGACATCACCGAGCGCACCTCGTGCAAGACCCGCGGACTGAAGCCGTTCGAGCGGCAGATTGCCGTCAAAAAGTCGAAATATGCGGGGCTCACTTGCCGCGATGACATCACGAGCGACTCGTCGGCCAGCGACCGCAGCCGTACACGCGAGAGTTCGGCAAGCGGGTGGCCTCGCGGTACGGCGACCGCGAGCCTGTCTTCGGCAAGCGGCATGCTCTCGATTCCATGCCCAACGGGTCCATCCAGCCTCACAAAAGCCACATCGAGTTCCCCAGACTCGAGTGCAGGTATTGCTTCTACGCTGTCAATTTCCCGCACGAAGACGGAAAGGTGCGGGTATTCGCGCTTTAGTGCGCTTTGAAGCGCTGGCACTGTGTCCAGCATGGCCGACGTAATCGCGCCAACTTGCAGAACGCCAGACTGACCCGCTGCAACTTCCCGGACCACACGCTCAAGCCGCTCAACCTGGTCGGCGAACTGTCTGACTGCCGGCAGGATTGCCGCCCCAGCTGGGCTGAGCTGGGTGCCGCGCCGCGAACGGTCGAACAGGTTCAACCGCAGTGACTGCTCAAGCACCTTAATCTGCTCCGTCAGCGGGGGTTGCGACATGTTCAGCCGCTTTGCCGCCCGCCCGAAATGCTTCTCTTCGGCGACCGCGAGGAACATCCAGAGTTGGCGGATGAGCCGGAAATCAATAGTCGTCATTTCACTGAACCTCGGTAATCGACTGGCATGGAATAGACCACATTGCAGCAGAAGAGATTAATCCGAAAATCGTATCATGGCGATACGTTATGGCGAATTTACATATCAAGGGTCGAAGCCGACGATGACGACATTGCCAATCCAAGCTATCGCCATGACAAACGCTGCCACTCTCGGCCGGCTCGCTTCGCTTGATTCCAACACGGTGTCCGACGCTCTTGACTTCCTTGGTCTGCCTGGCGCGACCTACGGCCTTCGCCCGCTGTGGGATTGCCCGAAAATTGTTGGCAGGGCGAGCACCATCCAGTTGGGTCCGAAGACCGGCGTCGCACCCACCGTGCACCTCATTTCCCCGGTTATCGACGCCGCGGCGACTGATGACCGCGTGCTTGTGATTGGAGGCGGGCTCGAAGGTATTTCGTGTTGGGGCGACATCCTTGCCAACGCGGCTGTCGCGAAGAAGATTCGCGGGTCCATCATCGATGGCGTGAGCCGTGACATCGAGGGCAGCGAGTCTATCGGCTATCCGGTCTTTGGGCGTGGCGTCACGATGATTAGCGCTCGCAACCGCGTCATCCAGCTCGACTCGGGAAAGCCCGTCGAGATTGCGGGCGTCACGGTGCATGAAGACGACTACGTCATCGCCGATCGGTGCGGCACGGTTTTCGTGCCGGCTGCTCGCATCGAGGAAGTGCTGGAACTCGGGGAGCGCATTGCGCGCCGACAGGACGGCATGGTCGCAGCAGTGCGTGCAGGTCGTTCCGTGGCTGAAGTCATGCACGACAAAGAGTTCGAAGCCATCCGGGCCAACTAATCCCCTTCAACCAGGACTACCAATCATGACGAACCCACAGAGAGCCAGCGCTGAGGACCGCGAACTGGTCGCACTGTTTGCCGGCCTGGATACTCCGGGCGTCTCCGATGCCATGGACAAGCTGGGACTGCATGGTCAGGCACTCGGCATTGCGCCGCTGGCCGACTATTCCCACCCCGTCGTCGGTCCGGCGTTTACGGTCAAGTACGTTCCCGCGACCGTTCCTGCGGGCACTGTCGGCGACTTCATCGATGACGTCGCGGAGGGCGATGTCGTGGTCATCGATAACGATGGCCGGACAGACTGCACTGTGTGGGGTGACATCATGACCCAATACGCCGGCCTTCGCGGGATTGAGGGCACGGTCATCGACGGCGTATGTCGCGATGTCAACAAGGCATTGGGCGACGGTTATCCGCTCTTCACCGCAGGTCGCTTCATGCGCACCGGGAAGGACCGCGTGCAAGTCGAATCAGTGAACACCACCGTGTCGGTCGGCACGGTGCGCGTGGCTTCTCGCGACATCGTCGTTGCTGACGCGAACGGAGTGGTTGTCGTGCCGAGAGCACGGGCGCGGGAAGTGGCGGAGACGGCACGTCAAATCGAGTCAGTCGAGAGTCGCATCCGCGAGCGCATTGCACAAGGCGCGACCATCCGCGAGGCAAGAGCCGAACTCGGTTATCACACACTGCAACGGAAAGCATGATGACGAATATCGCAACCATCTACGATAGTGCCGTTGTCGAGCAGGCTCGGCGCCTTGGGACATCGACGTTGTACGAAGCATCAGGCATTCCGACCACGTCAGTCGACCCGGCTATCCGGACCGTTTGGCGCGGCGCATCGGTCGCCGGGGCGGCCTACCCGGTCGAGTGTGCACCCGGTGACAACCTCGCCATCCATATCGCGATGGAGCGTGTACCGCGCGGCAGCGTTCTCGTCGTGTCCGCTGCCGGGTTTGTCGCCGGCTACTGGGGAGAAATCCTCACGGTCGCAGCGGAAGCGGCCGGTGTCGCCGGACTGGTCATCGACGGGGGCGTACGGGACATCGCCGCGCTCACGTCCCGCGGCTTCCCGGTATTCGCGCGCGGCATCTCCGTGCGAGGCACGCTCAAGGATAGCGCGCCGTCTGTAGGCAAACCATTCAGCCTTGCGGGAACGCCGGTCGCCGTTGGCGACCTCGTGGTGGCAGACGACGACGGTGTCATCGTGATTCCAGCTGCCAGCGTTTCTTCGACCCTTGCCCGTGGTCAGGCACGGGCTGACAAAGAAGCTCAAATGATGGACGCCCTGAGCAATGGGCGCACGACTCTCGACCTGCTCGGGCTCACGCAGTGGAGGCAAGCCTGATGACTGCAACGACACAGGGGCTTAACCGCTTTCTGGCGGCCGCTAAGCCTTCCGCTACGTATCGTGTCATGGACCGGGTGGCCGCGCGCCGCGCTGAAGGCAAGGAAATCATCTCGCTGAGCGCTGGCGAACCCGACTTCGATACGCCGTCACACATTCGCGAAGCAGGCGTCACCGCGATTCGCTGCGGACAGACGCGTTACACCCAGGTAGCGGGCCTTCGTGCACTGCGCGAAGCGGTTGCCGACAAGTTTCGCCGCGAGAATGGACTCGATGTCGATTGGCGGCATACGCTCGTCTGTACTGGCGGCAAGCAGGTGATTTTCAATGCGCTCGCCGCGACGCTCAATGAAGGCGACGAGGTAGTCATCCCCGCACCTTACTGGGTGAGCTATCCCGAGATGGTCCAGGTATGTGGAGGTAAGCCGGTAATCGTCGAGTGCGGTGTGCGGAGCGGCTTCAAGCTGACGCCGTCACTTCTGGAAAACGCAATCACGCCTCGTACGCGCTGGCTGATTCTCAATTCGCCGTCGAATCCGACCGGAGCCGTATATAGTCGCGAGGAGCTGCTGGGTCTGGCAGAGGTGCTTGTTGCACACCCCCACGTGTTGGTGCTTTCGGACGACATCTACGAGCATCTGATTTTTGATGGACTGGCGTTCTTCACGATTGCCCAAGTCGAGCCTCGCCTGCGAAAGCGCGTACTGACGATGAACGGGGTGTCCAAGGCGTATGCGATGACCGGCTGGCGAATCGGCTTTGGCACTGGCCCTGCGTGGCTCATTGACGCCATGGAAAAGCTCCAGGGGCAGCAGACTTCCGGTGCGTCGACCATCTCGCAGTACGCAGCGTTGGCAGCATTAACTGGTCCGCAAGACTTCATCCGCGAATCTCGAGATATCTTTCAGCGTCGACGAGACACGCTCGTGGAGCGGCTCAACCGTGCTCCGGGCCTACATTGTGAAGTGCCTGCGGGCGCGTTCTACGCGTTCGCGTCATGCGAAGGGTTGATTGGTAAGAAAACCCCCGCTGGAAAGCTGCTGCTCACCGACGAAGATATCGTGAACGAACTCCTCGACAACGCCGGGGTAGCCGCGGTGCAGGGTAGCGCGTTCGGGCTCGGACCATACTTCCGCATCGCTTATGCGCTCGATGACGCTTCGCTTGAGCGAGCTTGCGGCGCAATCGCGCAATTCTGTGAGGCGCTTTCAAACTAGACGAGTTGTGAGGACATATGGCTGCAGTCATTTACCTTCAGATGGGGGCGAACGGCGCCTGCATCGAGCGCATGTACCGGTCGGCTTCCTGGCACGCGAGTTCGGCGACAAAGCGTATGGCGTCCGATGCACGGTTTTCGAGGTAACTAACCACGAGCGCCTGTAGGGGCAGAGGATGCTCGCTTGCGATGATTCGCAGTTCTCCGCTTTCTATCTCTTCTCGAACCGGCGGAAGGGGCATCATCGCGTTCCCGAAGCCGCACCTGACAAGTCGAACAATCGCGGCAATCGAACTGACGCAATGAACCTTTCCCAATGGCATGTCAGCTCGTCGGTACAGGTCTTTGAGTACAAGATACGGTTGTGAACCGCGGCTGAGCGTAATCGTCGGCTGACGAAGGATGAGGGGCAGATTGTTGTCGAGCTCGACAGGTGCATTCGCAGCGCCAACCCATCCCATCGTCATCGGCAAGCATGCCTTGCTGACAATTCCTTCTCCAATCATCTGGTCTGTCTGTAGCGCGATGTCGACGTCGCCGTCACGGAGGCTGCGATGGAGCCTGTCTGTCGATTCGGAACTGAGCTGCAGCTCGATACCGGGGTATGACGACTGGAGATGCTGCATGAAGTCGACCAGCCACGTGTGCACAACGCTCTCAATCGCGCCTATACGCACACTTCCCAGCAGGTTCTGGTCAGTCTTCCCCAGTTGCAGCATGTCCTGCTGCAACTCGAGCATCCGCTCTCCATAGCTAATGAGCCGCAATCCGACAGGCGTGAGTCGCAGCTCGCCGGGGCCGCGGTCGAACACGCGCGCATTCAGCTCTTCCTCAAGCGATGCGATGCGGTTCGATATCGCCGCCTGGGTGACATGCAGGCGCTCCGCGGCCGCCCGGAAGCTCCCTAGCTCGACGACCAGCAGGAAACTCTCAAGGAACCGTGTATTCATGTCGACTTCTCTTTGCAGTGTTGGCTTAAATTCTCGGCTAGCTAACTCTCGGTCGCCGAAATGCGAGCGTCAATTCCGAATCCAGTAGCAAGCTCATACGCACAGCATATCGACTGCTGGCGTCTCCACGGAGCCCGAAAAGAAAAATCTATCAGGGACCCCAACAAAATCCCGTTTGCTCGCTGCTTATTGGTTGACGACGATGAGTCACCCAACACATATCAAGGAGCGAGACGGAGATGAAGTCTGTTACCCCGCACGGCATGCTGTTCGTCGCTTCGGACATCAACGCCGACGACGAGCGTGATTTCAACGCATGGTACGACCGTGAGCACATCGAGCAGCGCGTTCGAATGGAAGGCGTAATTTCCGCCGCCCGATACTGGGCCATTAGCGGCAAGCCGAAGTATCTCAGCTTGTACTGGGCCGAGTCGGTCGCGGTGTTCGCCTCGCCGTCCTATGCCCATGCATTTCAGAACCAGACAACCTGGTCTCAGCGAACCCTACCCAAGATGGTCGCTCCGACGCGCCGCATCGGGGAGGTGAGTGCGAGCGTTGGTCAAGGCAGTGGAGCATTCGTGGCCGTGCTGCCCATGAGCGTTCCGGACGACGCGCAGGCTTTGACGGAGCGCTGCGCAGAGATCGGGGCTCGACTGTCCGAAGACCTCGGGTTCGTCCATTCGTACCTCCTGTCTCCAATCGACGAGCTCAGCCGCCCCTTGCCGCAGGAAGACCTCGCAACTCGCAAGATGTATCCCATGTTCATCGTCGAAAGCAGTAACGCGCGTTCCAACGAACAGGCACTTGAGTTTGCCTCGCAGGCACTCGACTGCGAAACATCAAACGCCGCACGCTACTCGCTCACCTGGAAACTCGCCGCAACGGAGCTGACGTAATGGAAAACTCAAGCGCCATCGTCAACAACCCACTCGAGCAGTCGAGTCCCCTACAGGTGCGACGGCCACGGATGGGCAGGCTCGCAGCAGCGAGCTCCATTGGCACCACGCTGGAGTGGTACGACTTCACGGTCTACAACCTGATGGCTGCTTTGGTCTTCAATGCCGTGTTCTTCCCGTCATTCGACCCGCTTTCAGGGACCATCCTCGCATTCTCCACATACGCAGTCGGGTACCTGTCCCGGCCATTTGGCGGGCTGGTATTCGGCCACCTTGGCGACAAACTCGGTCGGCGTTTCGTGCTGGTGGCGACGCTTGTGTTGATGGGCGCAGCGACAGGTCTGATGGGTGTGCTGCCGACCTATAACGTCCTGGGTATCTGGAGTCCCATCCTGCTGGTGGCTTTGCGCTTCTTTCAAGGCGCAGCAATCGGCGGCGAATGGGCTGGCGCTGTGCTGCTTTCCATGGAACACGGCAGGCAAGACCAGCGTGGCCGGAACGCATCATTCGCTCAAATGGGGCCGGCCTGTGGGACTTTGCTGGGAGCGGGATTCATCGCGGTCGCAACGTTGAGCATGTCGGCGGAATCATTCCAGACGTGGGGCTGGCGTATTCCGCTCTTGTCCAGCGCCGTCCTCGTCATGTTCGGGCTCTGGCTCCGACGTGGCGTAGACGAAACGCCGATGTTCAAGGAGCTTGAGCGCCATCAGCACAAGGTCGAGTTGCCTCTTAAGGAAGTGGCGCTCGGATACTGGAAGCGGCTGCTCATTGCAGGCAGCGTGCGCATCGGTTCGGACATCGTCTACGGCTTGCTTGTCGTGTTCACGCTGACTTACGTCACGGGAGTTCTACACTTGCCGCGTTCATTGGCGTTGACAGCAACCATGCTCGGCGCGGTGATTCACGCTATATGCGTACCGCTATTCGGCACTCTGAGCGACAAGCTCGGCCGCCGCACGGTTTACGGGACTGGCGCAGCCGCATCCATCGTCTGGGCGTTTGCCTATTTTTCACTGATGGATACGCGCCAACCGATTTACGTCTGCCTGGCAGTCGTCGTTGGCATGTTCTTTCAGGCAATGATGTATGGGCCACAAGCGTCATTCGTGACCGAGCAGTTTCCGACTCGGGTTCGCTACGCAGGCGCATCGCTCGCTGCGACCTTCGGCGGAATCATTGGCGGCGGATTCGCTCCTCTGATTTTTGCAGGCCTCTTCAAAGCCTATAACTCGTGGACCTACATCGCCGTCTATATCTCCGCCGGACTGCTCGTCACGCTTGTGGCGCTCATTGCAGCCAAAGAGACTGCAGGCCAACCTTTGGAAGAGTGAGTCATGGACGCTCAGACTTTGGAAAACACCTGCGACGCGTCGGACGAGGTTGAGGAAACGGCTGCGTCGAAGTTTGAGGGGCATGGTGAGGCCGCTCGGAACGCACACCTCAAGATTTCCGCAGTTGGTGCAGGAGCACTTCTGTTTGACCCGGGGACGGGTGTGTTCGACCTGCTTACGCAATCGCTTTTGCTGGCAGTAGCCAGGAGAGTCGATGCGACGTTTTGTGAGAAGGCCACAACGGAAGTCGTGCTCGGTGTGAACAATCTAATGCTCATCTTCAACCCGCTGGAGCTACACCCGGATGAGGTCTCCGCAGCGTTGCTGCGCCTATGGGAAACGACGGACCCAAAGTTGGCATCGGAAAGGACGATTGAGATTCCCGTCGTCTACGGCGGTGAAGCAGGTGAGGACCTGATACCGCTGGCGAACGGCGCGGGGATTAGTGTTGCAGAGTACGTTCGCCGGCACAGCGAGGCGACGTATTCGGTTGCGTGCATTGGGTCGATGCCGGGATTCGCATACATGACGGGGTTACCCCCTGAGTTGGGTGCTCCGCGCCGAAAAGTCCCTCGAATGAGGGTTGAGCAAGGCGCAGTCATTGTCGGCGGAGCACAGGCTGGGGTCATGCCTTGTACGGCGCCGTCTGGCTGGCATCTGCTAGGTAGGACGGAACTCCGACTGTTTGATGCCTCGCAGTCGAGACCTTGCTTGTTCGAGCCCGGTGACCGGGTTCGATTTACCGTGAAGGGTATTGAAGCATGATTGATGTCCTTTCAAATGGGGCGCCGAACCTGATCCAGGACGCGGGTCGAAGAGGTCACCTAGGATTTGGCGTGAGCCGCTCGGGTGCGATGGACCTGCTCGCGCTTTCAATAGGCAATGCGCTCGTTGGCAACGAATCTGATGATGCTGCAGTCGAAATCAGCCTTTTCCCGTTTCGCGTACGTTTTCAAGGAGACCTTCAGTTCGCCGTCACAGGCGCCGATTGTGTCGTACGTCTGGACGACGCGACCCTGGCACCCTGGTGGGGCCGCACTGCGCATTCCGGTCAAACGCTAGTCATCGAGCGACCTAAACGCGGGGCGCGAGCCTATCTCTGTCTGGCCGGAGGCGTCAACGTCGAGTCGGTCATGGGTTCAAGGTCAACTGACCTGAAGGGAGCCTTTGGTGGGTTCGATGGTCGCGGCCTTCGTCGAGGAGATTCGCTGAAAGTCCTGGCCACTTCGACGCGCACCGTTCGCGAGTCAGGGCTCGGGGTCGTGCCGGCTGATGTCCCGTCATTCTGGGACGAATTATCCACCGGCGTCGTGACCGTACGGGTTGTCCCGGCCGCAGAGTATGAACACTTTACCGACGACGCCAGGAAGTCTTTCGAGACCACCGACTACGAGATAACGCCTGATGCAAATCGTGTCGGGTATCGATTGAACGGCGCCGCATTGCCGCTGTCGTCGCCGCTGGAGCTTCTCTCGCACGGTATCGTCCCCGGCACTATCCAGGTGCCGCCGTCGGGGCAACCTATCATCCAGCTCGCTGAGGCCAACACGTGTGGCGGCTATCCGAAGATTGCCACCGTTGTCGAAGCGGACCTATGGAAGCTCGGTCAGGCGCCGATTGGCTCACGTATCCGTTTTGTTGTGACGGATGTCGATCACGCATTGGAGGCGCTTCGCGTTCAGGCCGCCGAGATCAAGAAGCTGCGCAAGACCCTGGCTCTTATGGCGCAGCGAGGCTGATTTGCCCGAGAAAACCAATATAAGGAGCAGTAGATGAACACGTCCAACAAGTCACTTCACATCGACCTCAACTCGGACATGGGCGAAGGTTTTGGCGCCTGGCGCATGGGAGACGATGACGCCATCCTCGACATCGTGTCGTCGGCCAACGTTGCATGCGGTCTGCACGCTGGAGACCCGGAAATCATGGCGAGGACTTTCTCGAAGGCAAAAGAGCGCGGCGTCAACGTCGGTGCGCATCCGGGTTTTCCGGACCTATGGGGCTTTGGTCGCCGCATTATTCCGTTCACTCCGGGGGAGATTGAGCGGCTGGTGGCTTATCAAATAGGTGCGGCCCAGGCGCTGTCGACGTATGCCGGAAATCCGATTACCTATGTAAAGGCACATGGTGCACTCGGTAATCTGACGCAAACGGACCTCGAAGTGGCAACGGCGATTGCACGAGCGATGAAGGCCGTCAACCCCGAACTCATCTGCATGACGTTCGCCGGCGCGCTGATGCAGAAAGTCGCAAGCGAAATGGGACTTCGCGTCGTATGTGAAGTATTTGCGGACCGCGCATACGACGAGGAAGGTCATCTGGTTCACCGCAAGGTGCCCGGCGCCGTCCTCCACGACGTGGAGCAAGCGGCCGCCCGCATGCTGCGCATGGTCAAGGAGGGGGCCATTGAAACCGTCTCGGGCCGCATGCTTCCGGTCCAGATTGACACCATCTGTGTGCATAGCGACACCCCAGGCGCGATTCAGATGGCCGAAGAGGTTCGCCGATTGCTCGAAGGTGCTGGCGTAACAATCAAGTCGTTCGTCTGAGGTTTTCGCCAATGGACCTTGAGAAGCTGAGCCGGCTAGTCTCAATGCTGGAAGGAACGTCTGCTACCGAAGTTGAGTACACGGACGGCGATTTGAAGATGAAGCTGACGCGAGATGCTGGTGTCAGTGCAGCGCAACCTCGAGACGAGGTGCGCGCGACGGCGACGCCGATACGCCAGGCGGTCACAAACATTTCTACGCGGACAGCAACGGAAGCGCGCCATGTGATTACCTCCGGACTGACGGGGACGTTCTACAGAGCCCCCGCTCCAGACCAGGCTACGTTTGTGTCAGTCGGTGATGTAGTCGAGGAGGGGCAAACGCTCGCGGTAGTCGAGGCCATGAAGATGCTCAACACCATCGACGCCGACCGCAACGGACGGGTTATCGAAATTCTCGCTGAGGACGGCGCGTCCGTTTCGCCCGATTCAGCGCTGTTCGCGATTGAACCGCTGGAGGCCTCACATGTTTGACACTGTCCTTATCGCGAATCGTGGCGAAATCGCGTTGCGTGTCTTAAGAGCCTGCAAGGCGCTGGGCCTGAAAACCGTCGCCGTTCATTCGGAAGCCGACTCCAATCTTCGGCATGTTGCCTTGGCAGACCAGGCGCTATGTATCGGGCCTGCCCCGTCTCCGAAAAGCTATCTGCAGAAGGGGGAAATTCTTCTTGCTGCACGTCTGACAGGGGCTGGGGCCATCCACCCAGGGTATGGCTTCCTGTCGGAGAGTGCTGACTTCGCCGAAATGGTCGAGGACGCCGGCCTGGCATTCATTGGCCCCAGTGCTGCCGCCATCAGGCTAATGGGTGACAAGGTCAGCGCGAAACGAGCGATGGCAGCCTCAGGTGTCCCGTGTGTACCTGGCTCGGAAGGCGCACTCTCAGAAAACAGTGAGGAGATTCGAGCCATGGGTGAACGCGTCGGATATCCGCTTATCGTGAAAGCTGCCGGTGGCGGTGGTGGCCGAGGAATGCGGATTGTGAGAGCACGTGAGGAATTGCTCAGTGCTGTCGCAATGACGCGCGAAGAAGCAGGCCGAGCGTTCGGCAATTCCACCGTCTATCTTGAGCGTTTTCTCGAAACACCACGCCATGTAGAGATACAGGTGCTGGCCGACACGCACGGCAACGCCGTTTGGCTTGGCGAGCGCGATTGCTCAATGCAGCGCCGCAACCAGAAGATTATTGAAGAGTCACCGGCCCCAGGAATCGACCGAAAGGAAATTGCCCGAATTGGCGAACTGTGTGCTCAGGCATGTATCGACGTCGGCTACACAGGGGCGGGGACCTTTGAGTTTCTCTACGAAGATGGCGCGTTCTATTTCATCGAGATGAACACGCGTGTGCAGGTCGAGCATCCGGTTACTGAACTGGTGACCGGTGTTGACATTGTCGCGGAGCAACTGAGGATTGCGTTGGGGGAGCCGCTGTCAATGCGGCAATCTGATATCCGATTCGAGGGGCACGCAATCGAATGCCGCTTGAATGCGGAGAATCCTTGGACCTTCGTGCCGTCACCTGGCCGTGTGACCGACTGGATTGCCCCAGGCGGACCGGGTGTTCGCGTCGAGTCACACATGTACGTCGGCTACAGCATCCCTCCCAATTACGATTCGCTAATTGGCAAGTTGCTCGCACATGGCTCAACACGGGAGCAGGCCGTTGCAAGAATGCGCGTCGCTCTCGACGAAATTCTTGTTGCGGGAGTCGACACGACAGTCCCGCTGCATCGTGAGCTGATGCTGGAGGCAGGATTCAACGCAGGTGGATTCGATATCCATCATCTGGAACGTCTCATTGATAGCGGTGCGTTCAACGGAGCGAAACAGCCATGATCCTTGCCGACATCGCGATCATCCTGAACCGCCTTGAAGCAACCACGGTGACCGAATGCGCAATTGAAGAAGGGGCAACCTCTGTGCGCATAAAGTTCGACCGGATTTCGGGGCCGCACTCGAGGCTTCACACAGCCGAGACAACTTTCAACAACACGGCCTCAGTGAACCCGGAAACGTGTGTAGTGAGAGCTCCTTCGACAGGAGTCTTGCGGTTGACGCATCCGCTTTCGAGCGGCCGCCACGAGAGCCCCAGTGAGGTGCGACAGGGTCAGCATTTGGGCTATCTGGACGTCGACTCAGTTCTAACTGCAATTGTTTCGCCAACGGATGGCGCAACGTTGACTTTGCTCTCGACGGAAGGGGAACTCATCGGCTTCGGCCAGCCCATCGCAGAGGTGCACAAAATGCATCGGCAGTCCTCGCCATCGAAAGGAGAGGCGGCACCCGATTCTTCATCCGCCTCTAGCACTTTCTGCAAAGCTTGAACTCGACTATCTTGGGCATCAAGCAAACGCAGTCCGGCTTTGACTAGCTCGCCGACCGAGGCATAGAGTCTAGACGAAACCTCAGTGTCGATAAACGTTGCATGGTTCTCGTCAGGCAGATAGATGAGCGCATTGCATCTGCCGCATGTAGCAGCGGCTTTCACGTAGCGGTCAAGAGCGAACGGGCCTGCTTGAGAAGCGCGTGCGACGCGGCAAACTCATTACGTCCAGCCATAGTAAGTGCGGCGTGACTGGTGCGGGCGAACAGGTCGTCATCGGACGTTTCGACCGCATCCAAACCGAGACAAGTACGCTCGTGTCGACGAAAGAACGCGAGCAATTCGGACGAATCGGACCGCCAGTCTGGAGGACCGGCCTTGGCTAGAATCTCGGCGGCGGCCACCAGTTGTCGGGTGGCTGCGATGAATGCAGCGCCTTCCATGACACCTGTCTCCGTGTAAGTCGGCGTCGCCGATTATTCTGGGAGTTTAGCGCAGGTCTTTGACGGCGCCAGAGATGCGGCGCCCAAGCCATAGAGGGGCCGGTTGAGTTGGTCTGCGAAGTCAACGCCTACGCGCGACGCGCATCTGATGACATGGGTGTCGCCACCGACGCCCGTTTGACCCGGATGTCGACAGTCGGCTGCACCGGTAGAGAAAGCCGCGAATGGGTGCTGCTGAATCGTCCTTCTACCGGGAAGCAGTGGTCAGTCCACCGTCGGCATAGGGTGCGATACTGTGTCGGCGTCAACAGACCCTACGCATGGCGTGAAGGACACGGTCCTGAATACGGCTGAAACCCGCCTGCCTGCTACACTACCTTGCTCAAAATCATGTCGTGACTTGCCATGAACAAAAGCTATTCGAATCGCCAATGGGTGTACGTTAAGCGTCCCGAGGGTCGCGTAGGTCCAGAACACTATGAGTTACGCGAGGAGGAACTCGTTGGCAACCTTGCCGCCAACGAAGTCATCGTGCGCGCGAGCATCATTAGCGTCGACCCCTATATTCGTATTCAGCAGCACGAGCGCAACACTTACGACGTGCCTCATCCTCTGGGGATTGTTCAGCGCGCCGGTGTGGTAGGGCAGGTCGTCGCGTCTGCCAGCCCGCTCTTCGCTGAAGGCGACTGGGTCTCAACGTACAGCGGCTGGCAGCTTTATGCGCGTTGTCATCACAGCGAGCTGACGAAGCTCGACCCCAGCGTGGCCCCCGTGTCCACAGCACTTGGCGTCCTTGGGATGCCGGGGCGCACCGCATGGTTCGGCCTGATGGATGCCGGTCGTCCGCGCCCGGGAGACACACTGGTCGTATCTGGCGCCGCAGGCGCAGTCGGCTCGCTGGTTGCTCAATTTGGCAAACGCGCTGGATGCCGGGTTGTTGGCATCGCTGGCGGCCCGGACAAATGCAAATTTCTCACTGATACCCTCAAACTCGATGAAGCGGTCGACTACCGTGCATATTCGACTTTGGAGTCGTTGAGCGATGCCATACAGACGGCCACGGGCGGGGTTGACGTCTATTTCGACAACGTCGGTGGCCGCATCACCGACGCGGTGATTCCTCTCATAAAGCGCCGCGCCCGTATCGTCATCTGTGGAGCAATCAGCCAATACGACGGTGGACTGGACAAGCCAGACCTGGGGCCACGTTTCCTGCAACATATGCTCTTCCAACGAGCGACGATTCAAGGCATCCTGGCCCGCGATTTCTTAAACCGAATGGACGAAATGGTGGCCACCGTGGCACCCTGGGTTCGAAGCGGCGAACTTACTTTCCATGAGACATACGTCGACGGATTTGATGAGTTGCCGGCGGCGCTCAACAGTCTCTTCGACGGACGGAACCTTGGTAAGCTGTTGGTCCGTGTCTAGTCCAGCGAAGGCTCGATGCTATTGGGGCGAGTGGAGCGAGTGGTGCTATTCGGTGCAAATCGAGCTGACGACAAAAGGTCATGCTACGCAGCCAGGCGCTCCAGGGTCATCACTGGCAACGTCGGAGCGGGCGGAAAAACCCTCCAGCAGCCGTCGTCATGACGAAAGAAGAACAGCGCGACCTTCTCGCCGTCGTGAGTCGTCTCGACGCAGACGTAGCGGCTTCCCGCCGAGTTCGTACGGCCAAACGCAGTGACCCTTGCGGCGCTGAGGGCGTTGAACTCAAGCCATTTCTCCACTACGACACGTAAGGATTGCTCTCCGGTTCTGGCCATTTTTGTCCTCTCGGTCCAGGGAAAGGGCGCATTCAGATTTACTGCCCCTCGTGCGCTTACCTACGCAACGTGCGTGCCAGCGACTGTTCGGAGAGTGATGTCGAAAGGCAGTTCCCTTGCGAGCGAGGACCGCAAAGCTCCCCAATCAGCAGATGGCCCGCTGACTATTTCGTCCAGCTGCGGCGTTGCTCTCGATGAGTAGCGTGTTCTGTCAGCAGTCGCCGCATGGTGGCCAGTAAAGTTTGCCCATCCACAGGCTTGCGAAGGAAGCCATCATAGCTGACGAATGCGGGCGGGCTTGGCTCTCCTGAAACCAGTACGAAGACCACATCGACTAGTCCGGGGCGCGTACGCAATTGGTGGCAGAGTTCGCTCCCCGACATGTTGGGCATACGCCAGTCGGCAATCACAATGTCCACAGGGCGTTCGATGAACATGGCGAGGGCTGACTGACCATCGCGCGCGCTCCTGACCTCAAATCCATCCGCGGCACAAATGGCGCTCCAGGCAGCCAAAGCTTCCTCCTCATCGTCAACGAGCAATACGCTTGTCATGTCAGTGGTCCGAGCCGCAACATAGTGTTCGGCAGCCGGAGACCGGCCAAAGTTCACACCAATCTCGTCGAAGTCACACGCCCGACGATGCCGCCGACGAACCGGATGGACTGTCCGAGTTCCTGTTCCAAGGCCGCCGGGTCTTCAATCAGCGCCTCTAACGCTTTGCGCCCCTCTGAACCGACGAATTTGACGAACAGTCCAGCTGTCGACGGTAGCTCGCGGTAGGCGACGAACCCTTGGACAGGACCGGGCAGGTCAAGCCGGACGAAGTTGTTCATTCCATGACGAGGCGGCGTCTGGTCCGGATGGTCGAACGACGCCGGCTCGATGAATGTGTCCCAAAAAGCGCGGTTTTCCAGACGGGACGTGTTGGTCACCTTCAACTGAGCTGGCCAATCTCGGGCAACCTATTTGCGACACGCCAGAAATCGTTTGCCCATAACCAACGCGTCTTCTCCGCGTTGAAACACCCCCACCCGGTGGTAACATTTGTTGTCATCCCTCACCCCGGCGTCGCCCCCCTCAACATGCCAGACAGCTTCGATCAGCTCGTCGCCCTGATCCGGGCGCGCTTTCCTGAACTGAGCCCGCAGTTCCAGATGGGAGCGGGCTTCCTGCTCGATCATCCCGACGAGGTCGCGGTGTCATCGATGCGCAAAGTGGCCGAACGTGCACAGGTGCAACCCGCGTCACTCGTACGGCTGTCGCAGCAACTGGGTTTTCCAGGCTGGAACGAATTGCGCGATCTGTTCGTCGCGCGCGTGCGCACGCGGCCCGAGCCGTTGACGAGCCGGGCGCGCTCGATGGTCAAATCGAAAGACGCGCTCGCGCACGATCTGCTCGTCGCGCAGCAGCACAATCTCGAAACGACCGCCGCGCATAACGGCCGCGTGATCGTCGAGGCGGCGCGGGTGTTGCGGCGCGCGCCGCACGTGCACGTGGCGGGCTTCCGCTCGTGTTATCAGGTGGCGTTCGGTCTCGTCTATGGTTACCGGCTGTTTCGGCCGTCGGTGTCGCTGCTCAACGGCGAGGCCGGCACGCTCGAAATGCAGCTGCGCACGATCGAGCGCGACAGCGCGACCATCGTCATCAGCTTCGCGCCATATTCGGTCGAAGCCGCGCGGGTCGCCGAGGCCGCGCTCGAAAAAGGCAGCAAGCTGATCGCGATCACCGACAGCGCGGTGTCGCCGATCGCGCTGAACGCCGACAAGGTGCTGATCTTCTCGCACGAAAGTCCGTCGTTCTTTCCGTCGCTGGTGGCCGCGACCGCGATCGCCGAGGCGTTGGTCGCGCATCTGCTCGCGCTCGAAGGCGCGGACGCGCTCGAACAGCTCGCACTCGCCGAACAATCTTTGCATGCGAAGGGCGCCTACGTGCCTTGAGCGCTTGCCGCATCATGCCGCGCTGCATCCTGTGCCATTCAACTCCATTTGACAACAAATGTTGTATTGGCGTATAAATGCGTGCCGATTGTTGAATATGGGTGCGACCCGTGGCGTCGATGCAGGGATTCAGTGTTTTTCAGGTCAGCGGTGAGCCGTACGAGATCGGCTACCAACTCGGCGACATCGCGCGCCCGGTGTTCGCCGACTACATGGCGCAAAGCGCGGCGTGGCAGGCGGTGCGGCGCTGGCGCGGGGCGCCGTTCGTGCAGGCGCTGCGCGACGCGGCGCGCGCGCATTGTCCGGCGCTGCTCGCCGAACTCGACGGCATGGCGGCCGGCCTCGGCTGGGCCGCCGAAGACCTGTTCCTGTGGAACTGCCGTGGCGAGCTGATTCACAACGCGCCGGACGGCTGCACGACGCTCGCGGCGTCCGAGGGCAGCGCTGGCAGCGCGCGCTTCATCGCTCACAACGAAGACGGCGACCCGTTTCTGCGCGAACGTGGCGCGATGGTCGAGGTTCAGCCCAACGGCCGTCCAGGCTTCGTCAGTTTCTACTATCCCGGCTCGCTGCCGGGTCATACGTTCGCGGCCAATCGCGCCGGCGTGACGCAAGCCATCAATAATCTGCGCATCCGCACGCCCGCGGCTGGCGTGCCGCGCATGATCATCGCGCGAGCGGTGCTGGACGCGGGCTCGCTCGACGAAGCCTTGCAGATCCTGCGCGGCTTGCCGTCGGCGAGTGGCTTTCATCACACGCTCGGCTGTGCGGGCGACTTGCGCCTGTTCAGCATCGAAGCCACTGCGCGGCGCTGCTCCGTGCAGGCGGTGCAAACACTGTCCGGCCACGCGAATCACATGATTCATGCGGGCTGCGAAGCCGAAGCGCAGATCGTCACGGACTCGTCGCGCGACCGGCAGTCGCGTGTCGACGCTCTGTTGCCCGCGCTCGCCGCTGCCGGCCCGTTGCAGCCGGCCGCCTTGCTCGAGGTGCTGCACGATCGCGCGTCGTCGGGCTTGCCGATCTATCGCGACGATCCGCACGATCCCGACGACGAAAACACCCTTGCCACCGCGCTATTCGAAATCGGCGGCACAGGCGTATCGATGAAGACCTATCGACAGGGGCAGTGCGCGTTCGACACTTTCATCGCGTGCGCGACGCCCGAACCGGTCCGTGTCGACACGCGCGCCGCCATCACCAGGAACTGAACACCATGTCCACCGTTTTCCATCGCTCTCCGAAGCAATCCTTGCCGGTGGCCGTCGCGGGCGACGGCATCGAAATCATCGATTCCAAGGGCAAGCGCTATATCGACGCGTCGGGCGGCGCGGCCGTCTCGTGTCTCGGCCACAGCAACCAGCGTGTGATCGACGCGATCAAACGGCAGGCGCAACAGTTGCCGTACGCGCACACGTCGTTCTTCACGACGGAGCCGGCCGAGGAACTGGCCGAGCGGCTCGTCGCGAGCGCGCCTGCCGGACTCAAGCACGTGTACTTCGTGTCGGGCGGCTCGGAGGCGATCGAGGCAGCGCTGAAGCTCGCGCGACAGTATTTCGTCGAGAAGGGCGAGACGCAGCGGCGTCATTTCATCGCGCGTCGGCAGAGCTATCACGGCAATACGCTCGGGGCGCTCGCGATCGGCGGCAATGCATGGCGCCGCGAGCCGTTCCTGCCGATCCTGATCGAAGCGCATCACGTGAGCCCGTGCTACGCGTATCGCGAGCAACGCGCCGACGAAACCGAAGAAGCATTCGCGCAGCGTCTCGCCGATGAACTCGAACAGAAGATTCTCGAACTCGGCGCGGACACGGTCGCGGCGTTCGTCGCGGAAACGGTGGTCGGCGCCACGGCCGGCGCGGTGCCGCCGGTGCGCGAGTACTTCCGCAAGATTCGGGCGGTCTGCGATCGCTATGGCGTCCTGCTGATTCTCGACGAGATCATGTCGGGCATGGGCCGCACCGGCTATCTGTTCGCGTGCGAGGAAGACGGTGTGGCGCCCGATCTGCTGACCATCGCGAAGGGTCTCGGCGCGGGCTATCAGCCGATCGGCGCGACGCTGGTCAGCGAGCGCATCTATCAGACGATCGTCGGCGGCTCGGGCTTTTTCCAGCATGGCCATACCTATATCGGCCATGCGACCGCGTGCGCGGCAGCGCTCGAAGTGCAACGCGTGATCGCCGAAGACAAGCTGCTGCCGAACGTGCAGGCGCGCGGCGAGCAGTTGCGCGGCCGGCTGCGCGAGCACTATGCGCAGCACGCGCATATCGGCGACGTGCGTGGGCGCGGCCTGTTCGTCGGCGTCGAACTCGTGAAGAATCGCGCGACCAAAGAGCCGTTCGACGCCGGACTGAAACTTCACGCGGCGATCAAGCGCGAAGCGTTCGCGCGCGGCCTGATGGTGTATCCGATGGGCGGCACCGTCGACGGTAAGCGTGGCGACCATGTGCTGCTCGCGCCGCCGTTCATCTGCACGGAACGCGACATCGACGAGATCGTCAGCCGCCTGAGCGATGCGATCGGCGCCTCGCTGGCCGCCGTCTAAGCTGTCCGAACCCCTGTCTTTTGCGAGAACGATGATGACCGAGCGCCTGCCTCACTTCGAGATGTCCACCGCCACGCCCGAACAGAAAGCGGTGCTCGACGAAATCCTGTCCGGCCCGCGCGGCAACCTGAACGGGCCGTTCCTTGGCTGGATCCACAGCCCGGAACTCGCGCAGCACGCGCAGCGCCTCGGCGCGTTTTGCCGCTACCAGACCGGCCTGTCGCTGCGCCTGTCGGAACTCGCGATTCTGGTCACCGCTGCGCGCTGGCAGGCGCAGGCGGAGTGGTACATCCATTATCCGATCGCGCTAGAGGCCGGCGTTAGCGAAGCGGACGCCGAGACGATCCGCCAGGGGCGCCGCCCCGATTTCGCCGAGGCCGACGACGCGCTGATCTACGACTTCGCGAGCGAGCTGTACGAGACGAAGCGGGTGTCGGACGCGATCTACACGCGGGCGGTGGAGCGCTTCGGGCATCAGGTCGTGATCAATCTGGTCGGCCTGCTCGGCTACTACGCGCTGGTCGCGATGACGCTAAATGTGTTCGACATGCGTGCGCTCGGACAGCAAAGCCTGCCGTTTCCCGAGTGACGTTTTTACCAACGCGTGGCGCCACACGCGAGGCGCGCGTAAACGCAAAAGCCCCGGTTGCCAGAACTTCGCAACCGGGGCTTTTTACTGCGTGCGGCAATCGCCGCTAGCGTGCTCAGTTACCGCCTCAGTTACCGCGATACGTCGAGAAGATGCGTTGCTGCACGGTCGTCGGCGAGCCTGCCTCCGACGAACTCGCCTTCACGCCGCCGAGATCCTGTGCGCCTTGCGCCGAAGCGGTGACGACCGTCGAGCCTGCGGGCACGGTCTTCGGATATTCGGTGTCGTTCTGGTACACGAGGCCCGCTTTTTGCGCGGCGACGAGTTCGGCGCGCACCTGAGCGCGGGTGACCGGACCGTTAGCCTGCTGCGCGAACGACACTGCCGGAACGATGAAGGCCGATGCGACGACCACGGCGGAAAGAAGCGATTTCATGATGACCTCCGATTTCATTGTGGGCTGGATCGGTGTGAACCACGTTTCCCGATCTGTTGAAACCAGTCTATTTCTTACGGGGTCAGCAAAAAAGTGGCTTTCTGACGAAATATTATTGCTGAATTTAAGATAATTCAGTCAGGCGCTTTTCCGCGCCGGCAGGCGGAAGCGCCTATGATGAAATCCGGTCCACACCCCGCGCCTGCACACCGCGCGGCACCTGCGACCGATGCCCGAGCGCCGACACATCCGGGCGGACCTCTGCGGCGGGCATCATGTTCGGTCGAGCAGCGTGCGCGGCAAGGCACAAACAGGAGAGAGCAATGAAGCGCAAGGCATCGGCAGTCTGGCAAGGCGGCCTGCAGAACGGCAAGGGCTCGATTTCCACCGACAGCGGCGTCCTGAAGGACACGCAATACTCGTTCGCGACGCGCTTCGCGGACGGCATCGGCACGAATCCGGAAGAGCTGATCGCTGCTGCGCATGCGGGGTGTTTCTCGATGGCGTTGTCGGCGGAGCTGGGCAAGGCCAACATCACGCCGGAGCGCATCGGCACGACGGCCACCGTGACGCTCGACAAGGACGGCGGCGGCTTCTCGATCACCGCGGTGCATCTCGACGTGACCGTGAAGATTCCCGGCGGCGACAAGGCCGCCTTCGACAAGGCCACCGCGGACGCGAAGGCCGGTTGCCCGGTGTCGAAGGTGCTGAACGCGACGATCACGATGGATGCGAAGCTGGAGACCTGAGCCTCGGCTGTACGCGTCACGCAGCGAAGCCGGTGGCGGGGCAAGCCTGCCGCCGGCTTTTTTCATTGGGGCCGCCGACTCGGCGCATGACCCTAGGGCGAGTAGGCCTACGGAAAGCTGTCCTTGATTTATTGAACATCCAGTCATAATATCCACCAAACCAAGCAACAAGGTCATCGCAATTGAGTCATCCAAAGCAAGCCTCGAAGAAAGCCGGCGAAGTGGGGCAACGCGGCCGCCCGCGCGAGTTCGACGCGGACACCGTGCTGGCCAACGCGAGCCAGGTGTTCTGGGACCACGGCTATCACGCGACCTCGATCGACGATCTGTGCAAGGCCACCGGTCTGCTGCGCGGCAGCCTGTACGGCGTGTTCGGCGACAAGCACGGCATCATGCTGGCCGCGCTTGATCATTACTCGGAAGGTGCGGTGGCGCGGCTCGCGCAGCGCCTCGCCGCGCCCGTCGAGCCGGAGCAGGCGCTGCGTGACGCGCTGCTGCACTACGCGCGGGTCTCGTGCGCGCTGAGTGGCCGGCGCAGTTGTTTCATCACGAATACGACGCTGGAAATGCAGCCCGACGACGAAGAACTGCGCGCGCGCGTCGCCGCGATTCAGCGCCGCATGGCGACCTTGCTCGCCGCGACCGTGATCCGCGGTCAGGCGAACGGCGCATTCGACTCGACGTTGGACGAAAAAGCCGTCGGTAATTTTCTGCTGTGCGTGATGCAGGGTTTGCGGGTGATGGGACGGGTTGCGCAGGAGGAAGATGCGCTGACTGGTATCGTCGACGTAGCGATGCGCGCGTTGGTGTAGCGCCCGAGGGCGCAAAATTTTTTCACTAATTTTTGAACGATCGGTCATGAAAAGCGAAGCGATCAAGTCCGCTCCGGCGGCATTCGGTGGATCCGTGTGTTGCGCTACCGGCGCCACCAGCGCGGCCGGGGCGGTGACGGGTCCCGGCCCGGCGCCGGCAGGCAGGGCATTCGCCGCCCAGGCAGCGGCGCCGACCATGCGGCGCCAGGCGCTTGCGCTCGCGGTGCTGTTCGTCGGCGCCTTTCTCGCGCCGCTCGATTACTTCATCGTCAATCTTGCGCTGCCGTCGATTCATACGGGCCTCAACGCGAGCGACGCGCAGTTGCAGCTTGTCGTGTCCGCTTATGCTTCCGCCTACGCGGTGCTGTTGATCACAGGCGGCCGCCTCGGCGATCTGTTCGGCCGCCGTCGCATGTTCATGACTGGCATGGCGGCGTTCGTGATTGCATCGGCACTGTGCGGCTTCGCGACGAGCGGCCAGATGCTCGTGATCTCGCGCATCGTGCAAGGCATCGCGGCCGCGGTGATGGCGCCGCAAGTGCTCGCGACCATTCGCGCGGTCGTGCCGCTGCATCAGCAGACGCGCGTGATGAGTCTGTACGGCTTCATGTTCGGCTTGTCGTCGATCGTCGGGCAACTCGGCGGCGGCGCACTGATTACCTATCACCCGTTCGGGCTCGACTGGCGCGTGATCTTCCTGATCAACATCCCGATCGGCATCGCGGCGTTCATCGGTACATGGAAGTTCGTGCCGGAAAACCAGCCGGCCACGCATGCCGGCGTCGATCTGAAGGGCGTCGCGTTGCTGTCGGCGGTGTTGCTGCTCGTCATCTATCCCATGACGCATGGACGCGAAGCCGGTTGGCCCGCGTGGACCTTCGCGATGTTCGCGCTCGCGGTGCCGGTGTTCGCGCTATTCGTCGCCACCGAGCGGCGCGTCGAGCGCAGCGGCGGCCATCCGCTCGTCGACCTGCAACTGTTCCGCAACCGCGCGTTCGCGCTCGGTCTCGTGCTCGCGTTCCTGTTCTATTGCAATAGCGCGTTCTTCCTGACCTACGGCATCTTCCTGCAGACCGGTCTGCACTGGACGCCCCTCGCGTCCGGCATCGCGATCATGCCGTTCGCGCTCGGCTTCGTGATCGGGCCGCTGACTTCGCCGGCCGTGGTCAAGCGCATCGGCGCGCACGTGCTGACACTCGGCTTCTCGATGATGACGGTGGGCTTCACCGTGACCGGCTGGTCCGCGACCCAATCCGCGACGCCCGATCTGCTGTTCTATTGCGGGCTGGTTTGCGCGGGCGTCGGGCATGGTCTGCTGCTGCCGTCGATCATGCGGATCGTGCTGCAGGAGGTGGTGCCCGAGAAGGCCGGGCTGGCTTCGGGTGTGGTGTCGTCGACGTTGCAGATCGGCTCCGCGTTCGGCACCGCGGCAATTAGCGGCGCGTTCTTCGGGGCGCTCGGCGGCAGTGCGGCGCCCGCGTCTTATGCGCACGCGTTCCAGCTGAGCCTCGCAATCAATGCCGCGCTGATGTTCGTGTGTATCGGCTTGAGCGTGCTGCTAGTGCGTCATCAGCAACAGGTGCAACGCACAATCGCGCAAGCGGTTTGAAAATAACCGGCTGGTAATCGTTTTCATTGGTTTGCTCGCCGTAAGAAAATCGTCGAATTTGAACGAAGCGGTATAACGAAAAACGCTGCATTTACCGGCGATCTGCTCGTTCACAGGTAATTCTGATTTAGATCAAACGGAAGCCAGTGAAATAACGTTTTGCGGCATTGCGTCACGTTTTCTAATCAGACGAAAGCGGCGTCGCATTTTCTACCGGCCTGCAAACGGCCTGCAGTAAGTGTTGCGTTGGTGCGGTAGCGCACATAGGGTTAGCGGCAAGGCGGTGGCGGGGATTTTCTCGTTTCGACGGGAACTAAAGGCGTTGGGCGTGTATATCTTTCCCAATGAAAACGGTATCAATAAAAAGCGCTTGCCGCGTTTAAATTCAATTGTTAATCTCTGTGAACTCTAGAGCTTTCCTTCAGCAGGTCGAAGTGGATAAAGCCGGGCTCAATGACTTAATAACGCTCAAGATAGGGGGCCGAATATGCTGACCGCTACCATTGACGCATTCCAGACAACGTCCGCCGCCTTCAGCGTTGGCGACGTCGTGACATTGAAGGAAGGGGGCCCGCGCATGACCGTGACGTACGCAGGTCCGGTAGCGCTCAATCCCGGCGACTGGCTCATCTGCGAGTGGTTCGACGAACACGGCGAACTGCGTCACGAAATGTTCGCACCGCAAGCCGTGCGTACCGAACCGCGCTCGATTCCGGCGGGCTCGGTACAGTGGCATCGCATCGGGCGCGCCGCCTGAGCGACGCAAGCCGGTCAGCCCGTTTCCTATTTCACGTCTATTTCTCGTAGTACTCGAGCCGCCCGAATCGATTCAACGCTCGGGCCGGTCGCGCGCGGCCTCGCGTCGCCGTACACGCACCATCAACGCGGACGAAAACGCGCGCAAGCTCAACGCCTTGCGTGTCTCGACGACGTCGCTCGCGAGGCTCTCCGGCGGATTCGGCTGTAGTGCCCAATACAGCGCAAGCAGCCAGCCGAGCACGGTCCAGCCGAGGCAGGCGTTGAAGAGCGCGAGCGTCAGCACGTCTCGCCGCTTGCGCCGGTCCGCGATGATCGCCGGCAGAAAATACAGCGCCAGCGCGAATGCCGCAGCGATGACCTGAACGGCCACGTTACCACCCATAAAATCTCCTGATGCGAGATGCATGTAAGGATTGTCGCGCGAATGACCGCTTCGCGCATTCCGCCCGACACCTAGACGCCGCAAGGGGTTCAGCCCGGCACGCATCGGGACTATCATGATCGTTTCGACCGAACAGTACTTCACGGACCCGATCATGATCAACGACGATACGACCCAGCAGGCTCAACTCAACCCGGACACACTACGAGAATTCGTCGAGCGCAAGTGGAACGACGAGATCGTGCCCGCGCTGACGGACTACATCGCGGTGCCGGCCAAGAGCCCGGCGTTCGATCCCGACTGGGCGAAGCACGGCTATCTGGAGCGCGTGATCACCGACGCCGCGCAATGGGCCGAGCAGCAACCGGTGCGCGGCCTGAAGCTCGAGGTGATCCGCCTGCCGGGCCGCACGCCGGTGATCTTCTTCGAAACGGCCGCGACCCGCTCGGGCAGCGACGAAACCATCGTGCTATACGGCCACCTCGACAAGCAACCCGAGTTCGACGGCTGGCGCAACGACCTGGGTCCGTGGACGCCGAAGTTCGAGGACGGCAAGCTCTACGGCCGCGGCGGCGCGGACGACGGCTACGCGATCTACGCGAGCCTGACGGCGCTCGCCGCGCTCGATGCGCAGGGTGTCGAGCGTCCGCGTTGCGTCGGGCTGATCGAAACCTGCGAGGAGTCGGGCAGCTACGATCTGCTGCCCTACGTCGACGCGCTGCGCGAGCGGCTCGGTAACGTCGGGCTCGTCGTGTGCCTCGATTCCGGCGCGGGCAATTACGATCAGCTGTGGCTGACCACGTCGCTGCGCGGCCTCGTCGGCGGCGACCTCGAAGTGCAGGTGCTCGACGAAGGGATTCACTCGGGTGTCTACGGCGGCATCGTGCCGTCGAGCTTCCGCATCATGCGGCAACTGTTCGACCGGCTCGAAGACTCCGCGAACGGCACGCTGCTGCCGAAGGGGTTTCACTGCCCGGTGCCGGCCGATCGTCTGCGCGAAGCGGAGGCCGCCGCCAGGATTCTCGGCGACGACGTCTGGAAGAAGATGCCGTGGGCGTGCGGCCAGGACGGCCGTCAGGTGCTGCCCACCACGACCGATCCGCGCGAGGCGCTGCTCAATTCGACGTGGCGCCCGTCGCTGTCGGTGACGGGCGCGGCCGGCTTGCCCGCGCTTGCCGATGCCGGCAACGTGCTGCGGCCGCGCACCGCGTTCAAGCTGTCGTTGCGTCTGCCGCCGACCATCGAAGCGGACAAGGCGGTGGCCGAACTGAAGGCGCTGCTCGAATTCGATCCGCCGTACAACGCGAAGGTCACCTTCAAGCCGGATGCGGGCGCGGCGAGCGGCTGGAACGCACCGGAGGTCGCGCCGTGGCTCGCCAGCGCGCTCAATGATGCATCGCGTCAGCACTTCGGCGCCGACGCCGCCTATATGGGCCTCGGTGGCACGATCCCACTGATGAACGTGTTGAAGGCGGGCTTTCCGAAGTCGCAATTCATGGTGTGCGGTGTGCTCGGGCCGAAGTCGAACGCGCACGGGCCGAACGAATTCCTGCACGTGCCGTACGGCAAGAAACTGACGGCTGCGGTCGCCGAGGTGATCGCCGCGGCGCCTTGAGCTTTCGCCTGGTTCGAGCGGGGTTCGGGCGTGGCCTGTGGACCCCGCTGCTTCATTCCTTCCGCCCAGACCACACCGACTCCTGAATGACCGATCAGACCACTGCTGAAGCCACCACGCCCCGGATTCCGGCCGATCAACTGCATGCCTACGTCAGGGCGATCTGGGAGCGAGCGGGCAGCACGCCCCGCGAAGCCGAACTGGTGGCCGATCATCTGGTGGCCGCCAATCTGACCGGTCACGACTCGCACGGTGTCGGCATGATCCCGCGTTACGCCGAGTCGCTCAATGACCAGCAACTGCGACTGAACCGGCACGCCGAAGTCGTGAAGGACGCGGGCGCGGTGTTGAGCGTCGAAGGCGGCATGGGCTTCGGCCAGGTGATAGCGTTCGAGGCGATGGAGCAGGGCATCGAGCGCGCGCGGCGGCTCGGCATCTGCGCGGTGGGCTTGCGCGGCGCGCATCATATCGGCCGTATCGGGCATTGGGCCGAGCAGTGCGCGCGCGCCGGTCTCGTGTCGTTCCACTTCGTCAACGTGGCGGGCGATCCGCTCGTCGCGCCGTTCGGTGGCGCTGACCGGCGCATCGGCACGAATCCGTTCTGCGCCGCTTATCCGCGTCCCGGCAAGCCGCCGCTCGTGCTCGACTTCGCGACCAGCACGATCGCCTATGGCAAGACGCGCGTCGCCTATAACCAGGGCAAGCACACGCCGCCCGGCGCGTTGATCGATCACGAAGGCATGCCGACGCTCGAACCGAAGGTCATGCATGAAGCGCCGTTCGGCTCGCTGACACCGTTCGGCGGTCACAAGGGTTTCGGGCTCGCGGCCATGTGCGAGATTTTCGGCGGCGCACTGTCGGGCGGATTCACGACGCACGCGGACACGCTCGGCACCACGCACGCGATCATCAACTGCATGCTGTCGGTGATCATCGATCCGGCCGCCTTCGACGCACCCGATGCGCAAGCCGAGGCCGATGCGTTCCTCGCGTGGGTGAAGGCGTCGCCGCTCGCGGCGGGTGCCGGGCGCATCTACGAACCCGGCGAGCCCGAGCGCGTGACGCGCGCGCAACGCGAGGCCGCCGGGATTCCGATCGACGCGGCCACGTGGACGCAGATCCACGCCGCGGCACGCGCAGTCGGTATGGGCGAAGACGAGGTGACAGGCTGGTCCGCGCGGCTGCGCTGAAGCGCTGCAGTACTGCAGCGCGCGGCGGGAAGGCTCAGGCAATCAGCCTGAGCTTCTGTCTATCGAGCAGCCAGCGCTCGAACTCGGTGGCGGGCATCGGCCGCGCGTACAGGAAGCCCTGCACGTAATCGACGCCGAGCCCCTTCATGAAGGCTTCTTCCGCCTCGGTTTCGATCCCTTCGGCGACCACCTGGAAATCGAGCTCCTGGGCGACCGCGACCATCGAGCGCACCAGCGCCTGGGCCTTCATGTCCGCGTGGATCGAGCGCACGAAACTGCGGTCGAGCTTGATCACGTCGAGCGGAATACGGCCGAGCTGCGACAGCGACGAGTAGCCGGTGCCGAAGTCGTCCAGATGCACCTGAGCGCCGAGCTGGCGAAACTGCTTGATCAGCTCGATCGCGGCTGCTTCGTTTTCGATCAGGCAGCTTTCGGTCAGTTCGAGGTCGATCAGACAGGGATCGAGGCTCGCGTGCTGCAGCGCCTCGCTGAAATGACGGACCACGGCCGTATCGGTCAGCTGCCGCGCCGACAGGTTGATCGCGATGCGCAGGTCGTAGCCGGCCGCTTTCCAGCGGGCCGCCTGTTTCGCGGCGGTTTCCATGACCCAGCGGCCGAGCACGCCGATCAGTCCGGATTCCTCGGCATAACGGATGAATTCCGCCGGCATGATCTGCCCGCGTTCCGGCGAATTCCAGCGCACCAGCGCTTCCGCGCCTTGCACGGCGCCGGTCGCGAGGACCAGCTTCGGCTGGTAGTGCAGCGCGAGCTGGCCTTCATCGAGTCCGCGGCGCAGATTCGTGTCGAGCCACATGAACTCGGCGACGCGGCGGTTCATGTCAGGCGAGAACACGCGATGGGTGCGCTTGCCTTCGTCCTTCGCGACGTACATCGCGGTATCGGCCGAACGGATCAGCGTTTCGAGACTTTCACCATGTTCCGGCGAACGCGCGATGCCGATCGAGCAGCCCGTATAGACCTCGACGAGGCCGACCGCGAACGGCATGCGCATGCGGTCGAGAATGCGCTGCGCGGTGTTTTCCAGGTCATGCGCGGAGCCCTTCGCGGCGAGCACGATGAACTCGTCGCCGCCGAGCCGCGCGAGCGAGTCGCCGGGATTCAGGCAGTTGCGGATCGCGTCCGACACGTCGCAGATCAGCCGGTCGCCGAACACGTGGCCGTAGTGGTCGTTGACCTTCTTGAAGTTGTCGAGATCGAGAAACAGCACGCCGACGGCTTCTCCCGGCGCGGCCTGTTCGATCGCGATCTGGATGCGCTCCTGGATCGCATTGCGATTGGCGAGACCGGTGAGCGGGTCGGTGGTGGCCTGTTCGATCAGGCGTTCCTGCGCGAGCCGTTGCTCGGTGATGTCGGTGCCCGAGCAGATCAGGAACTGGTCTTCGATGCCGCTGCCGCTGCGCACGAACTTGTTGCGAAACAGGAACAGCCGCTCGCCATGCACCGTATTGATGCGCCGTTCGATCTCGTACGGCTCGCCGCGATTGAAGAAGTCCGCGCTGGCGCGGTTCGAGACCACGACACCGTCGGACGGCATGAACAGCGTCCAGACGCTGCGGCCGATGATGTCTTCTTCGCGAAGTCCGGTCAGCTCCTCGGCGAGGCGGTTGAAACGCTGTATCCGGCCGTGCCGGTCGACGATCACGACGACCGAGTTGACCTCGGAGACGACCTGTTCGGCGAACGACAGACCGTGCAGCAGCGCGCGCGCCACCGATTCGGTGTCGGCGTGGGCCGACGCGGTGCCACCCCAGCGATGGCCATCGAGCTTCTTGCCGACCAGATGCAGACGCAGCGGTGCGCCGTCCAGCTGCACGTCGACGACCACGTGTGAGGTCACGCCGCTCAACGCACGGACCTGGGAGGCTTGGGAAGGGGTGAGGGGAATCGCGACGCTCGGAGCCGCATGGCCGTGCCCGGGCGCGAGTTCCAGCGTGTTGCTAGCCGCCAACAGACGCCAGCAAGGGCTGCTCGTGCCGAACCGCGCGTGAAGCACCTGGTCGTGTAGCTCGTCGCTCATGAAGTCCCCGGAGTATGCCGGCGGGCCCTATCCAGGCGGGCGGCGGCAGACAGTCTTCCTCATACTAAATTGGATCTGCCTCATTGTAGCGAAGCGTGACAGTTCGAGCGAAGAATCATTAACGTTTTGCTAACAATCGGCGCGGCTCGGTCCGCCCGCGCGCGGCGCGCATTATTCCACAGTAAAACGACGCCGCGGTGACGCCGCTAGAAGCGGTGTGCGAGCAGTGCGCGGGCGCGTTCGCGCCCGGGGGGATCGGCGTCGAGCACCGCGTCGAACCAGAACTTGCCGGCCACCAGCGTGGCGGCCATCACGCCGTCGCGATACAGCACGCGGTTGCCAGCGACGGCCGGCACCTTGTCGCCGACCAGCAGCGTGCCGACGAGATTCAGCGGGTCGCTCCCCGCGACGCAGATCAGCGCACCTTCGTTCGGCTGCCGCCGCACTTCGCGCAGCAGCGGAATCGCCTCGGGCAACGCGAACTGCTCGCCGGCCAGTCCGTTGACGAAACGCCCGCCGCGAATCACGCCGCGCGCTTCGAGCCGCTGCAGCACGCGCAGCAGATCGCGCCACGGCGGCAGCCAGTCCGCCTCGCGTTCGAGCACGCGCCAGAACACGACACCGTAGCGGCGCAACAACGCCATCGCGACGTGTTCGAGTACCTCGGGCGGCAACTGGCTGCGGCGCGCGGGCGGATTTTCCGGCGCGGCAGCGGATGGCCGGCTCACGAGCGCCCAACGTCCCGCGTCGTCCATGCCGCCGATCAGCGCGCTCGCCCGCGCCCGTCGGCCGCTCGAAAACACGTTGCGTTTGGCGACCGGCTTGAGCAGCGCGCGCAAGCCCGCGAAGCTGTCCGAGTTTGCGAGGCCAGCAACGACCAGCTCGCCGAGCGCGTTTTCGAGCTCCATGCGCAGCACGCGCATCTCGGCCAGTAGTTCGTCGAAGAACATCGCGCCGTGTTGCGCGAGGGCGTCGTGCACGCTTTGCGCGAGTGCCGAGAGCTCGACCTGACGCGCCGGGTCGAGCAGCGCGCGCCACGCGCGCAACTGGGCGCGCGGCAGCAGCACGATCGGCGTGCCACGGACCGGACCGGCGGCGCCGCGTGCGCGCTCGGTCAGGCGGGTCCAGACGATCTTGCCGGCGCGGCATAGCTCGTCGAGCGAACTGCTGGCGTAGGCGCGCACGCGAGCGGGCAGGATGTCTTCCTCCCACGCGCCGGCTGCGGCCTGGAAGCCTTCGAGCTGATCGAGCGCGGCGGCGAGCGCGTCGCGGCCTTCGGCGCGCGTCGCCTGCGTCAGATGCTGCCATTCGAACAGGAAGCGCATGAAGTCGTGCCGCTCGACCGGCTCGATCTCGCGCCGCAGCCGCTTCACCGTGTAGCGGTGGATGCGCGCGAGCAGGTGCCGCTCGCACCATTCCTCGTGACGCGTGTGCGGCGTGAAGCGGCCGCGCAACAAGTAGCCTTCGGCTTCGAGCCGGATCAGCGCCTCTTCGACGCGGCCCGCCGGCAGACCGAGCGGGCGAGCGATCGCGTCGACCGTGAGCGGCCCGAAGCCGGTCAGACGTGCGCGCAGCACGTCGACGAGGGCGTCGTCGGCGCTCCAGCTGTCGGTGTAGCCCTTCGGGGCGCTGAGCGGGGGCGTGTAGCGATCGAGCAGGATGCCCGGGTAGAGCGCTTCGAAGCAGGTGAGGCGTTCGGCGGGCAGCCACAGCGCGCTGTCGTTGTCATTGTCGTCGCTGGCGCTCGCGTCGGCATTGATGGCCAGCGGCAAGCGCGTCGCCCGGCCGGTTTTCGCCAACGCGGCGAGCAGCGCCGGCCAGCCTTCATGCGCGTGCGCTTCGGCTGCGGTGATGCATGCAAGGCCCGTCAGCGCTTCGTGCATTTCGTCGGCGTTGCGCGCCTGCGGCCACGCTTCGTCGCGCACGCTGTCGATCGCGGCGGCATCGAGCGCGCCGAGATCGTCGGCGCTTTGCGGGTCGGTCCAGCGGCGGTTCAGCACCGCCTGAGTGCGGCGCTCCTCGATCGGCGCGTCGTCCAGATAGGCGTAGGGCTTCGCCGTCAGGATCTCGGCGGCGAGCGGCGAAGGCGTCGGCAGATCGCGCGCGACGAGCCGCAGCTCGCCCTGCTCGATGCGGCGTAGCAGCGCGAGCCATCCTTCACTGTCCATCGCGTCGTGCAGACAGTCGTCGATGGTTTGGTCAACCAGCGGATGGCGCGGCACCTCGCGCTCGCCGACGATGTTCTCCAGACACGCGGCCTGCTCGGGAAACACGCTGGCGAGCAGATCCTCGCTGCGCATGCGCTGCAGTTGCGGTGCGGTCTTGCGACCGCCCGTATAGCGCGGCAGGCCGAGCGAGGTCGTCGCGTTCCAGCGCCAACGCACCCCGAACAGCGGTGCATCGAGCAGCGCCTGGATCAGCAGATGTTCGGCGCTGTTCGAATGCAGATAGCGCCAGACCTCGTCGAGCACGAACGAGTGGCTGCCGGTCAGCGACAGCACGATCGCGTCCTCGGTCGCCGCGGCCTGCAGTTCGAAGTTGAAGCTGCGGCAGAAGCGCTTGCGCAGCGCGAGCCCCCAGGCGCGATTCACGCGGCTGCCGAACGGCGAATGGATCACCAACTGGGTGCCGCCCGATTCGTCGAAGAAGCGCTCCATCACGAGCGTGCGCTGCGTCGGCAGCACGCCGAGCGCCGCGCGGGCGCGCGCCAGGTAGTCGACGATCTGGCGCGCGGCGGGCTCGTCGAGCGCGAGGTTGTCGGCGAGCGAGGCGGCGGCGTGATCTAGACGCGGGGCGGCGGGGTCGGTTTGGCTTTCGCTTTCGCTTTCGCTTTCGCTCAGCGCGGCTGCGGTGGTTGCGGTGGTTGCGGGCGTCGTTGCGGATCGCGTCTCGCCCTCGTCGAGCAACGTCTCGACCTGCTCCCGCAGTCGCGCGACCGCGAACGACAGCTCGTCGCTACGCCCCGGCGCCTCGCCGAGCCAGAACGGAATGTTCGGCGGCTGGCCCTGTGCGTCCTCGACCCGCACGCGGCCGCTCTCGATGCGCAGAATCCGGTACGACGCGTTGCCGAGCTGGAACACATCGCCAGCGAGGCTTTCGACCGCGAAGTCTTCGTTGACGGTGCCGATGTTGAGCGCCTGCGGTTCGAGCACGACCGCGTAATCGGCGTTCTCGGGAATCGTGCCGCCCGAGGTCACGGCGACCAGCTTGCCGCCGCGCCGGCCGCGCAGCGTGCCGCTGACCGCATCGCGATGCACGTACGCGGCGCGCGGACCGTGGCGGCTCGTGTAGCCCTCGGCGAGCATGCGCAGCACCGCGTCGTACTGCTCGCGCGGCAGGTCCGCATACGGCGCGGCGCGCCGCAGCAGGTCGAACAGCGCATCCTCGCTCCACTCGGCGCTCGACACTTCAGCGACGATCTGTTGCGCGAGCACGTCGAGCGGCGCGCGCGGGATGCGCAGCGCGTCGAGCTCGCCACGCCGCACGCAATCGAGCAGCGCAGCGCATTCGAGCAGATCGTCGCGCGAGGCCGGAAAGAGGCGCCCCTTCGGCATGCCGCCGACGTGGTGTCCCGAGCGGCCGACGCGTTGCAGGAACGGCGCGATCGAGCGCGGCGAACCCATCTGGCAGACGAGGTCGACATCGCCGATATCGATGCCGAGTTCGAGCGACGCAGTGGCGATCAGCACGCGCAACTCGCCGCGTTTCAGGCGCTGTTCGGCGTCGAAACGATGCTCTTTCGCGAGGCTGCCGTGATGCGCGGCGACCGCGTCCTTGCCGAGCCGCTCGGTCAGATGACGCGCGGCGCGCTCGGCCATGCGGCGCGTGTTGACGAACACCAGCGTCGTGCGATGCTGCGCGACCAGCTCGGCGAGCCGGTCGTAGACGCGCTCCCACACCTCGTTGGCCATCACCGCTTCGAGCGGCACGGGCGGGATTTCGAGCGCGAGGTCGCGCGCACGGACGTGGCCGACGTCGATCACCGCGCATTCTGCCGGCACTTCGCTGTCGAGGCTCGCGCCGCCGACCAGAAACCGCGCGACCGCGCTGACCGGCTTTTGCGTCGCCGACAGGCCGATGCGCGGCAGGCGCTGACCGCACAGCGCGTCGAGGCGCTCGAGGCTCAGCGCGAGATGACTGCCGCGCTTGCTGCCGGCAAGCGCATGAATTTCATCGACGATGACCGTGCGCACCGTCGCGAGCATGCGGCGGCCCGAGTCCGAGCCGAGCAGCACGTACAGCGATTCGGGCGTCGTCACGAGGATGTGCGGCGCGCGTTTTTTCAGCGCGTTGCGTTCCTGCTGCGTGGTATCGCCGGTGCGCACCGCGGTGCGGATATCGAGCGGCGGCAGGCCGAGCGCGTCGAGTTCGGCGGCGATGCCTTGCAGCGGCAATTGCAGGTTCAGGCGGATGTCGTTGGACAGCGCCTTCAGCGGCGAGACGTAGACGACGAGGGTTTCGTCCGGCAGGGTGCCGCCGTTCGCAAGGCCTTGCGACACCAGGTCGTTCAGCGCGGACAGGAACGCGGTCAGCGTTTTGCCTGAGCCGGTCGGCGCGGCGACCAGGGTCGAGCGGCCGGTGCGGATTTGCGGCCAGGCGGCGGCTTGCGCGTCGGTGGGGGCAGTAAAGGTTTTCCGGAACCAGCCGGCGACGGCCGGGTGAAAGCCATCCAGCGCCTGCCGTGCTGACGGTAGGGCGGGCGCGCGGGACCGCGCCGTGCTCGCGGCGGAGCGGGTCTTCCGGGCGCGGGGCGCCGCGTCGAGCGCGGCGGTGGTTTTGGCCGATGTCATGCTCGTGTAGGTGAGGGCGGCGCGGGAGATATCCAGTGCATGGGGTGGCTGGGTCACGCGCGATAGCGGTCAGTCTCGCAGGTTTTCGCCGCTCGTGCGCGGTGCGCGGGGAGTCGCATGGCTGCGGAAATCAGTAGTTTTTGCGGCGCCCGCGTCTCCTGCCAGCCTCGACCATTTGCAGTACGCTTGACGACTCTCCCTGCACCCACGATGGAGCGTCGACGATGCGATATAACCAGTTGGGCCGTACCGGTGTGTTTGTTTCGGAGTTGTGTTTGGGCACGATGACCTTCGGCGGTGGCGAAGGCATCTGGCGGCAGATCGGCGATCTGCAGCAGAACGACGCGGAGCGGCTGGTCGGCCGGGCGCTCGACGCGGGCATCAATTTCATCGATACGGCCGACGTCTACGCGGGCGGCCTGTCCGAGCAGATCACCGGTCAGGCGCTGAAGAATCTGCAAGTCCCGCGCGACAAGGTCGTGATCGCGACCAAGGTGTTCGGCCAGACCGGCGAGTTCGCGAACGCGCGCGGCGCGTCGCGCTATCACATCCTCGACGGCATCAAGGCGAGCCTGAAGCGCTTGCAGCTCGATCACGTCGACCTGTATCAGATCCACGGCTTCGATCCGGCCACGCCGATCGAGGAAACGGTACGCGCGCTCGATACGCTCGTGCAGCACGGCCACGTGCGTTACGTCGGCGTGTCGAACTGGGCCGCATGGCAGATCGTGAAGGCGCTCGGCATCGCCGAGCGGCTCGGCACCGCGCGTTTCGAATCGCTGCAGGCGTATTACACGCTCGCCGGCCGCGATCTCGAACGCGAGCTGGTGCCGATGCTGCAAAGCGAAGGTCTCGGTCTGATGGTGTGGAGTCCGCTCGCGGGCGGTTTGCTGAGCGGCAAGTATGGCCGCGAGCAACAGGCCGAGGCGGGCAGCCGTCGCACGAGCTTCGATTTTCCGCCGGTCGATCGCGAGCGCGCGTATGGCTGCATCGACGTGATGCGCGAGATCGCCGCGGCGAAAAACGTGTCGGTCGCGCAGATCGCGCTGGCGTGGCTGCTGCATCAGCGTGTCGTCAGCACGGTGATCGTCGGCGCGAAGAAGATCGAGCAACTCGACGACAACATCGCGGCGACCAAGGTCGCGCTATCCGCCGACGAGCTCGCGAAGCTCGCCGAAGTCAGCACTCTGCCGGCCGAGTATCCGGGCTGGATGCTGGAGCGGCAGGGCGAGCAGCGCCGGCAGCAACTGGCAGAGGGACGGCACGTCGTGCAGCGGTAGCGCGCGGGCGTTCCCCCGAACGCCATTGAAGCTTGAACCCGCATCGTCGCGCCGCGCGAATATCATGCTTGAGCGGCCGCGACGATCATCACCCTTGTCACGCGATTGCGCGTAGACTTCGTGCCGCAGTACCTGTCCGCATCGGCTGCGCCGATGCCTTCTGTTTTATTTCAGACTCCTATCCAGTTCGTGACATTCTCATTCGCTTCAATTACAAAGGCGGCCGTCTGCGCGGCTTTTGCTTGCTGTTCCCTGACATTGCCCCATTTCGCCCGCGCGGCCGACAACGTGATCGTGCTCGACTCCGGTGAAGCGCAGCTCACGCTGATCGATCCCGCCACGCATAAAGTGATCGGCACCGAGCCGACCGGCAAGGAACCCCACCATCTGATGATCACGCCCGACGGCCGCTCGCTGATCGTGGCGGATTCGGTTTCGAACGACCTGATGTTCGTCGACCCTCACAGCGGCCGCGTGCAACGCCGTGTCGAGGGAATCGACGATCCCTATCAGCTCGGTTTTTCGCCCGATCACAAGTGGTTCGTCACCGCGGGCCTGCGGCTCGATCGCGTCGACGTGTATCGCTACGATGGCGAAAACGTCACGCTCGCGAAGCGGATTCCGCTCGCCAAGACACCGAGCCATTTAACCTTCGCTTCCGATAACCGTACCGTGTTCGTGACGCTGCAGGACACGGGCGAGGTCGCGGCGATCGATCTGCCGTCCCAGTCAGTCTTGTGGAAGCTGCATGTCGGCAAGACGCCAGCCGGACTCTGGATGACGCCGGGCGATCGCTATCTGCTCGTCGGCATGACCGGCGAAGACGATGTCGCGGTGGTCGACTGGAAAAACCGGCAACTCGTGAAGAAGATCCACACCGGCCGCGGCGCGCACAACTTCCGCAATCTCGACGACGGCCAGCATATTGCGGTGTCGAATCGCGTGGAGAGCACGATCAGCATTCTCGATTACAACACGCTGACCAAAGTGGCCGACATTACCGGCCTGATGCCCGGCCCCGACGACATGGAACTCTCCGCGGACCGGCGCTATCTGTGGGTCACGTTCCGCTTCGCCAAGCATGTCGGCATCATCGATCTGAGCACGCATCGGCTGATCGATACGATTGCGGTGGGGCGTTCGCCGCACGGCCTTTATTTTGCCAATCGCGCGCCGGTGTACGCACCCAATCCGGACTGAGGTAACCCGAAGGGATTTGGTTGACACACGAAGTCGTCGCTCGCCGGGACGTCGCCAATGGTGACGTCCCGGCGTCGTCGCTGCTCACGTCACTTTGCGCTAATCGTTACGACAAGGTTGGCTTGCGAACTCAAGCCCGCCGAATCGACCGCGGTCAAAATCAGCGTGTAGGTTCCAGCTACCGGCCGTGGCCAGTCGGCGAGAATGCCTTGTCCGCTCAGGGAGAACGCCATACCGGCCGGAACCCCCTTGATGTTGACGTTGACATAGCGCGCGCCTGGATCGGCAATGCCGATCACACCGCTGACTTCGCTGCCCGCCTTGCCGTTGATCGCGGAGGCGGTGATGACTGGACCCGACGTCGCCGCCGAAATCTGCACGCTCAGCGTGGCAGAACCGGACTGTCCGGTCTTCGTGTCGGTCGCGGTAACGTTGACGCCATAGGTGCCCGCAACGGGCGATGGCCATCTGATCATGCCGCTGCTGCTGATCGACATGCCAGCAGGCGCGCCGCTCATCGAATACTGCACAGGATCGAGCGCGCTGACATCGACCTGATAGGCGAGCGCCTGTTTGGTTTGCCCAGCGATCGTCGCCGCTTCAACGATGGGTGCCGACGCCGACACGATCGTGACGTTCGCGATCGCGCTTGCCGAGAGTCCTGTGACGGTATCCGTGGCCTTCACGGTGACCGCGTACGAGCCGGCGACCGGCTGTGCCCACGCTACCTGGCCCGAGCTATCGATACTCATGCCTTGCGGCGCATTCGACAAAGACCACCGGAGAGCGTCCGCGGCGCTTGCCGCCATCGTGAACGACAGTGCACTGCCGGCCACGCCCTTGACTGTTGCAGCCGCAACGACGGGCGCCTGCGCGCTCGTCGCGCCTAACGTCGACAGCAGACTGCCGACGTTCGGTGTACCGAGTCCCGAAGGCTGATCGTAGCCAGTGTGCGCCGAGCAGCTCGAGCAGGCGCCATCGCTGCCCGATGTGACGTCATAGAAGTTCGCCGCGTACAGGCTTGCGTTGGCCGAGACGGTGCCATACAGCTGCATCTGCGCGAGCCCTAGCGCGCCCAGGCTATCCTGGGCGCGTAGCGCATTCGCGATCGCCGTGATGCCGGCCCATTGGGGCGTCGCGAGACTGGTGCCGCCGACGCTGTACCAGCTCGCGGACGAGCTTCCTGGCGCCATGATCGCGACGTACTGGCCGGTGTAGGGGTCCGCGTTGAACGACACGTCACCGACCGAGCGCATCGACAGCGTCCCCATGCCGGGCACCGACGGGTTCTGATAAGCCGGTGCCGACGTGTACTTGCTGACGCCGCCGCCGGTGCCGGACCAGACCGTTTCGCTGCGTGCCGCGCCATCGTAGGTCAGCTGCGTGCCGCCAACAGCCAGCACGTGCGGCGATATCGACGGCCATTCGACGCCGGTTCCATTGTCGCCGGTCGCGGCCACATAGGTCATGTTTGCACTGGAAAACGCAGAGTCGACCGAGGCGGTCCACGAACCCTCAGCCGCTCCGAAACTCATCGACACGACGCCGGGCCCCATCGCGTTCGCGAGGTTGATCGCCTGGAGCAAGCTGCTCGTCGAGGCATCGGGCGCTTCGATCAGCACGAGGCGCGCAAGAGGGGCGGTCGCATGGGCCCACTGCACGTCGAGGGCGATTTCGGTTGCCCACCTCGAGTTGTACGTCGGCGCCGTCGACGTCATCGTGCCGCTTGTGGTCGAGTACACGACTGAGAACTGGCAACTGCTGGTGCCGGCGGCCGCGAGCGGCAGGCTCGCGCTCGGCGTAATCGACGTCGTCGTGCACGATGGCAGGCCGAACTTCTGGTTGAACATGGCTAGTTCGGCGGCGATGTTCGGATCGCTCATCGCATCGATCAGATAGATCGTCTGGCCGGCACCCATCTGTGCGGACTGGGCCGCGCTCAGGTTGCTCCATGACGAGGGCAAGGCCGGCAGACCATAAGCCGCGCGAATCTGCGCAGGCGTGTATGTCGTCACGGTCTTTGAGCTCGATGCCGATGGCGACGCTGCCGCGGCGTACTTCGCGATCGTCTGCGGGGTCAGCTGCGCGAGCGAGACGGCCGCCATCGCCGACCCTGACGGCTGCGACACCGGGAGCTGATGCGCAGATGCATACGGCGATGCGCTGTCGATGTCCGACGGCGCATTCAACACGACCGGCGCGGTGTAGAACGCGGGTGTGACGGTTGTGCTCGCCGCCGTACTCGAAAGCGGCGACAACGACAGCGAACTCGTGCTCGACGACGAAGTGGGGGCGCCGTTGGCCGATGTCGTGCTGCTTGATGCAGCCGGATCGCCACTGCCGCCCCCGCAGCCGAAAAGCAATAGTGGTGCGAGCGCAAGTGCCAGATACCGAACATGGACGAGCGAGTGCTTCGCCGGTCGGAGGATTGTCATTGTGGATGTCCTTCGGCAGGAGGCTGGACCGGAATGACCAGCAGTGGTGGGGAGGCGGTGGAGGCGGGCAGATCGGGCGCCTGGCGCTCCCATCCGCGCGGGCACGTTTGCACGGCGGGGTAGTAGCCGGGTGGCTGGGCGCACCAGAGACGGACGCTTTGCGGTGGGCGTGCGACCGGCGTCTGCGCCTGCGAGCTGCACCCGCCCGCCAGACAGACGACAACGGCACCACAGAACGCAGCGGCAATGCTTCGCATAGCGTCGTTGAGTCGCCACAATTTACGTTCACCTAACGAAGTCGATGCGACTGCGCTCAGGACGTAAGGAATGGAGAGGGCTGCTTGTTCGCCACCTTCTATCGGCACGGTATGAATGGCCTCGCGCTGCGGAGTGATAGTTCGCGTTAGTTCCGATTACGTTGGTCCGCCGCGAACTGCGATGACTGGCGTGTCGGCACCGAACGAAGAAATCTTTATGGGCGTTCAGCTATCGTTGATTGGATCTCTGATTGCGTAAGGCCGGAGCCTAGTCTCGAGGGTCGGGCTGGTCAATTGCCCAAAGGGGGGGCCCGCGCCGCATCACCGGACACGATCGATCGATGCAGCGCGCGGGGTCAGGGGGGGCTTACAGACCGCTCCAGTCAAGCGTCGATGCCGCTTACGCTTGCGTATGCGCGGCGACCGCGTCCAACGTGCGCGCCGAATACACCAGCGTCGCGCCCGCATTGATCGCCATCGCGACACCCAGCGCTTCGGCGATTTCCTCGCGCGTCGCGCCGTGCTTCAGCGCTTCGGCCGCATGGACCGTGATACAGCCGTCACAGCGCAGGCTGACCGCGACCGCGAGTGCAATCAGCTCGCGCGTTTTCGCGCCGAGCAGGTCGGTCTTCTGACCGGCGCTCGACATCGCCTGATACGCCTTCACGCTGTCCGGCGCGAGCTTCGACATTTCGCCGATACGGCCGAACAGTTCCTTGCGGTAATCGATCCAGTTCAACATGGCAGTGCTCCTTGGTCTGTTGCGCGTCGGCGGTTGCCGGCGTCGTGGGAAACAGTATTGCGCCGCACCGCGATATCCTGAATACTCGTTCGACTCAACTTTTAGCGCGCTCGTCTCATGGACACGCTCAGTCGCCTGATCGACCTTGCCCGGCCTCAAGCGAGCCTCGATCTTCGCTGCCTGTTGGCAGGCGGATTCGATATCGATCACGCGCCGCTGGAGGCGGGCGTCGCGCCGTTTCATCTGGTGCTCGACGGCGCCTGCGTGATCGAAACCGCCGCGGGCCAGCAACTCGAATTACGAGCCGGCGATTTCATGCTGTTTCCACGGGGCGCCGCGCATCGCGTGCGCGACGTGAAGCGCTCGGCGGGCGGCATGCCGTTGACGCTCGGTCACGACGGCATGCTGCCGGTCAGGCGCAACGATGGCGGTGAACCCAGCGACACCGCGGTCGATGCCGCCGTCGATCTGTTGTGCGGCCGTTTCGTTTACGCGCCCGGTTCGTCGGCGCTGCTGCTCAATGCGCTGCCCGATCCACTGCACGTGTCCCTCGGCGACCCGCAAACGCTCGATGCACTGCAAACGGTGATCGCGCTGATGCGCGGCGAAGCGGAGCGGCGTCAGGCCGGGTCGCTCGCAATCGTCACCGCCTTGAGCCACGCGCTGTTCGCGATGGCGCTGCGCGTTCACGGCGAGCGCAACGGGAGCAGCGCCGGCATGCTCGCGTTGCTGACCGACGCACGTCTCGGCGCCTCGGTGCAGGCCATGCTCGACGCGCCCGAACGCGCATGGACGATCGCCGAACTCGGCGAACGTGCGGCGATGTCGCGTGCGACTTACGCGCGCCACTTCAACGAGCGCGCGGGTGTGACCGTGATGGATTTTCTGACGCAGATCCGCATGGCGATCGCCAGCGATCTGCTGTTGCGCACGCAACGCAGCGCGGCGGACATCGGCGAGGCGGTGGGCTATCAATCGGAAGCCGCGTTCGGCAAGGCGTTTGCGCAAAGCGTCGGGGTGACGCCGGGACGCTACCGTCGCCGCACGCAAGCGGACGATGACTCGGACGACTGACTAAAGACTCAACGCGGACTCAGCGCGCGCGCCGCGCTTCTATCTGGGCGGCTCGCTCTTACTGAACGCACGTCTTTCGAGCGACGCCATCAGCCGCGCGATCAGCAGCGCGCAGACCGTGCCGAGCGTCACTTCGCCGAGCCTCAAGAACGCCTTGTCCCACGCGGGGCCGATGCCCGGCACCAGCAGCATGATGGTCGCGGTGATGCCGCCGAGGCGCGCCGCGCTGCCGACGTTGACGACCCAGCAGATCATGATCGCACCCGCCACGGTCGCCGCGTAGGCGGCAAAATGGCCGCCGCCCGCGAGCGTGCCGATCAGCCCGCAGATGCCACCGACCATCGCGCCGATGAACTGGTCGCGCGACAGCTTGCGGGTGTCGATGTAGCTATGCTGACTCACCGCGATCGCGGTGATCGCGGCCCAGAACGCCTGCTCGGTATGCAGCGCGCGGCCGATGCCGAACGCGAGACTCGCGCCCGCGACCGCCTGCACGGCCATGAAGCCGCCCTCGATCAGGCGATCGCCGAGCGGCAGCGACTTCAGGAAAGCGAACAGCGCATCGGCGGCGTGCGCGCGCGCGGAAGGGCGTGAATCGTCGGACGGAGTCATCGGATGAAGGCGGCTCGGCGGGTCAGGGTGGTGCCGTATTCTAGCCGCTGCGTCTGATGCTTCGGCCGCCCGCTAGATCGTGCCGAACAGCGCGCGCGGCCGGTCGCGCAGCGTGTGCGCGAGTATCTGCAGGCCACGCGTCAACTGCTCGCGCGATTCGGCGCAAGCGAGATTGATGCGCACGCCGTGCTCGAGCGTCGAACGATCGACCGCGAAGGCGGAGGCCGGCATCGTGTTGACACCGCGCGCAAGCGCATTGGCCGCGAAGTCGTCCGAGCGCCACGGCGGCGGCACGCGCAACCACACGAACATGCACGCGGGGTCGCTCTTCAGCAGCTCGGCCGGCAACAGTTCGCGGGCGATCGCCTGACGTGCGCGCAACTCGGCGCGCTGCGCGTCGAGGATCGTCTGCGCAGTGCCGTCCTCGATCCAGCGCGTCGCGATCAGCGTCGACAGCGGCGCGGGCATCCACGCGGTGGTGCGCACCGCCTCGGCAGCCAGCGCCGCGCCATGTGGCGGCGTGCGCAGATAGCCGATGCGCAAACCGGGCGCGAGGATCTTCGACGTCGACGTCACGTGGAAGGTCAGTTCCGGGCACAGGCTGGCAATCGTCGGCAGGCGCGCTTGCAGAAGCGGGCCGTACACGTCGTCCTCGATGATCACGATGTGATGGCGACGCGCAATGTCGACGAGCGCCGCGCGGCGCGCGAGGCTCATCGTCACGACCGTCGGGTTCTGCAGATTCGGCACCGTGAAGATCGCCTTCACGCGCCGGTGGCGGCACGCGTCTTCGAGACGATCGGGCAACAGCCCTTCGTCGTCGCTCGGAATGCCGACCAGTTCGAACTGGAACACCGGCGCGAGCGCTTTCAGGCCGTAGTAGGTCAACTGGTCCGAGAGGATCACGCCTTCATGACCCATCAGGCTGCTCAGCACCGCATAGAGGCCGTGTTGCGCGCCGCTCGTGACGACCACGCTGTCGGCGCCGGGCGTGAAGCCGGGCGCGGCGATCCAGCGCGCGCCCGCCGCGCGCGCCCATTCGGGACCTTGCGGCGGCTGATATTCCTGAGTCTCCGGGTAGCGCGGGTCGTCGGCGATCTGCGCCATCGTCCGCGCGAGTTGAGTGAGGAATTCGCCGGTGGCCGGCCGGTTCACGGTCAGGTCGAGCACCGTGTTCGCGCTGGCGTTGCCGCTTGCCGACACGTTGGCGCCGCGGCCATGCACGGCAGGCATGGCGCCGCCGGTGACGATCGAGCCGCGCCGCTTGCTCGCGACGATCAGTCCACGCGCCTGCAACTCCTTGTACGCACGCGACACGGTGGAGACATTCAGGCCCAACTCCACCGCAAGCTCGCGCTGCGCCGGCAGGCGGCTGCCCGGCGGGTAGAGGCCGCTGCGGACTTTTTCCTCGAGGCTGCGCGACACTTCGAGATAAGTCGGCTGACGTCCCTTTGTCTGGAGAATTTCTTCACCGTTTGTGTGGTCAATTGCGCTCTTCATCCAGACTCAATCTCCATACAAAAAACTCGTTCGACCGGACAAACACGCCAATACTAAACCGGTTTTTCCTTCGATCGGCAAGTGAACATGCGTCATCGAGCCTAAAGAAACGCTTTTGATCCGGGAAAGTACCTGGCTCCACACAAAGCCAATTTAATTGCACCCAAAAAAACTTTGTGTGAGTATTAAAGCATGGTTTGTGTGGCGCTGTCTCGAAAGGCAACGCGCAACTGTAGTACAGGAGGCACGCTTGTGACAAAGCAGCAGAGCACGCTCCTGCCGGTCGGTGCAGCCGGCGCAGGGTCGGGTCGGGCGGCCGGTTCGGCCGACCGGCGAACGCGATGAGCGAAGTCGCCGTGCTGGGCGCGGGCTTCGTCGGCCTGTCGAGCGCCTACTGGCTGATGCGCGACGGTCACCACGTCACGCTGTTCGACGCGCTGGGTCCGGGCGAGGCCACCTCGTACGGCAATGCGGGCACGTTCGCCAACTACGGCTGCATACCGGTGAACAACCCGGACGTGTTCCGCAATCTGCCGCGCTTCCTGTTTTCCCCGACGAGTCCGCTGCGGATTCGCTGGCGCTATCTGCCGCAGCTCGCGCCGTGGCTCGCGCGCTTTCTGTGCGCGTCGATGCCGCGGCGCTATGAGCACAGCGCGCGGTCCCTCGCGAGCCTGCTGTCGCGTGCGTTCGACGGCTACCGCGAGATGCTCGCGAGCGACGACCTGTCGCGCTTCGTGCGGCCGCGCGAATGCCTCTACCTGTATTCGGATGCGGCATCGTTCGACGCGGCCCAGCCGTCGCTCGCGTTGCGCCGCTCGCTAGGCGTGCGCTTCGAGAACTTCGACCGCGCCGGCATCGCCGCACTCGAACCGAATCTCGCGCCGATCTTTGCGCACGGCACGTTGTTCAACGGCAGCTGGTTCCTCAGCGATCCGCGCGGTTTTTTGCAGGCGCTGCATGCGGCGTTGCTCGCCCGCGGTCTCCGGCACGAGCGCATCGCGGTTCGCACACTCGAGCCGGGTGCCACCAGCGTGCGCATCGTCGATGACGCGGGGCGTGCCTATGACGCCGCCCACGTGGTCGTCTGCGCGGGGGCGTTTTCGGGCCGCTTCGCGCGCCAATGCGGCGACCGCGTGCCGCTCGATACCGAGCGCGGCTATCACGTGCGTTTCCCCGGCACGTCGTCGCTGATTTCGCGGCCGTGCGGCTGGGCCGAGCGCGGCTTCTACATGGTGCCGATGGACGGCGGCATCCGCGCGGCGGGCACCGTCGAGCTCGGCGGCTATGGACCGCAACGCAATGCCGCGCTGCTCGATCTGATCACGCGTTCAGCGCAGCACGCGTTACCGCAATTGGCGGAACCGGACAGCGACTGGCTCGGCTTCCGGCCGAGCCTGCCCGACGGCTTGCCGGTCGTCGGAGCGTCGAGCGCCTCGCCACGCGTCGTCTACGCGTTCGGTCATCAGCATCTGGGCGTCACGCTGGGCGGCGTGACGGGCAGCGTCGTCGCCGATCTGGTGGCGGGACGCGTGCCGCCGCTCGATCTCGCGCCTTATAGCCCGCGTCGTTTTTAATCACCGCAACTGTTGCTCAGAAGAGGACGGACATCATGAAACGCAGAAACCTGGTTGTCGCACTGGCCCTTGGGATGTTGTGCGCGCATGCGCCGTCGTATGGCGCCGAGCCGGAAATCGTCAAGATCGGCTTCGTCGGACCGCTGACCGGACCGGTCGCGCGGGTCGGCAAGGATCTGCAGAACGGCGCGCAGCTTGCGGTGGACGAAGCGAACGCGAAGCATCCGATGATCGGCGGCAAACCCGTCAAATACGTGCTCGACGTGCAGGACGATCAGGCCGATCCGCGCATCGCGATCCAGGTGGCGCAAAAGCTCGTCGACGACGGCGTGGTCGGCGTGATCGGCCACTACAACTCGGGCTGCAGCATCCCGGCCTCGGCCGTCTATCACACGGCGAACGTCGCGATGATCACGCCGGGCTCGACGAATCCGGCACTCACGGCGCAAGGCTTTGCGAACGTGTTTCGCACGATGGGGCACGACGGTGTCGGCGGCGTGATCGCGGGCGAGTTCGCGGTGCAGCAGTTGAAGGCGAAGCGCATCGGCATCATCGATGATCGCACCGCGTTCGGCCAGGGCCTCGCCGATGCATTCGAGAAGGGCGCCAAGCAGGCGAACGGCAATATCGTCGATCGCGAGTTCACGAACGACAAGGCGGTCGATCTGCGCGCGATCCTGACTTCGCTGAAGCAGAAAAACGTCGATCTGATTTTCTTCGGCGGACTCGACGAGCAGGGCGCGATGCTCGTCAAGCAGATGCGCTCGCTCGGCATGCCCGCGCAACTGTTCGGCGCGGGCGCCTTAAAGAGCAACGCGTTCCTGCAGATCGCGGGCAACGCGGGCGAGGGCACGCGCGATCTCGAACCCGGCCCGGCGCTCGACAAGCTGCCGGCCGCGCAGGAGTTCGGCAAGCGCTACAAGGCGCGCTTCAATCAGGATGTCGAGCTGTATGCGCCGTTCGCCTACGACGCCGCGCTCGCGATGATTCAGGCGATCCAGACCGCGGACTCGCTCGATCGCGCGAAGATCGTCGCCGCGTTCCCGAAAGTGAATGTGACGGGGGTGACGGGGAAAATCGCGTTCGATCCGCATGGGGATCTGATCAAGCCGCCCTATACGCTGTTCGAGGTGCAGCAGGGGCAATGGAAGAGTCAACGGACCGTGGGCGGTAGTGGCGTGTGAAGCTGACGCAGGACGACCCGGCTGTCGCGGCGGCGCCTGGCGGCGCGCCGCCGCGGGCGCCGGCTCGATCAGCGATTCGACGACACCCCTCGATTTTGCATTGTCCTGACCATCGCCCATGAAGCTGCGCTCCGGCTTCAATGTGTCGATGTTGCTCCTCTCCCTTCCTTCACCTTCTTCCTCCTCTTCTTCAGCCGTCCTCCTCTCCGCAAGGGCTACAGGGAATTCGCCGTCGACGTCGCCACCCTGATGCTGCGGACGAGGGTGGGGCGGCCGACAAGGAGGGTGGCTGTCCGTGAAATACACCCCCCCTTCGAAAATGCCATACCCCCCTCCCCGAAGGGGGCGCGTTAGAAAAGCGACTCGTTCTATCGTTCGTCTCGAAATTCACAACCACTTCCGGCGCCGACGCCGCGGACCGCTCACGCCGCCCCTGTGCCGTAGGCGATTTTCAAGGTGGCTTTTCGTCCTGTCCGCACGGGTTGCCAGGGTGAGTGCAATTCCAGATGTCGATGTCTTTCGCCGCGGTTATCGGGGGACCCGGTCTTCCAGTCGGCAGGGCGAAAGAAAAAGGTGATAAATGAATATCCTGTTGGTGGAAGACGATCCCGCGCAAGCTGAGTCGGTCGAGAGGGAAATCAGGCAAGCCGGGCATCGAGTCAGCACGGTGGACCGGGGCAAGGACGCGATTGCTTTTCTTCAGGTCCACGAGGTCGATCTCGTGGTGCTCGACTGGGAATTGCCGGGCCTGAGCGGCTTCGAGGTGCTGTACTGGATACGCCGTCATCTGGGCCGGGAACCCGCGGTGCTGTTCGTGACCAGCCGGCTTCTGGAAGTCGACATCTTGCAGGCGCTCGACGCCGGCGCGGATGACTACGTCCTCAAGCCATTCAGGACGCAAGAGCTGGTGGCGCGAGCCGGCGCACTGTTGCGGCGCACGCGGCGCAGCATCAAGGTCGAAAGCGCCATCGCGTTGGGACCCTACCTCTTCGATGTCACGCAGCGCAGTGCTTTTCTGCACGGCCAGGCGATCGCACTGACCGAAAAAGAATTCGACGTAGCCGCGTATCTGTTCGCGAACGCGGGTCGGGTCGTCTCCAAACGGCTGCTGGCGAAGCTGGCCTGGGGCCGCGAACTGGACAGCACGTCGCGCACGATCGACACGCATATCTACCGGCTGCGACGCAAGCTGAGCTTGCGTCCGGAGAATGGCGTGCGACTGGTGACTGTCTACACGCACGGCTACCGGCTCGACGACGTCCCTGTCAGCAGAGTGGGCGTGGCGACGTCAGCGGCTGGCGAACCCGCAGATCCGGCCACACAGAACGACCGCTCGGAAGAGGACACCCCAAGCAGCGTCAGCTAGGGATTTGACAGACGGCCATGCACGACCTGGAGCGAATCGCGCTCGCCGTGTCTGATCGGGCGGGTCTGCATTGAGTCGTCATACACTTCGGCGTATCTTAAGAACCCATTCACAAAGACTCACCCATGCCTCTCACGGATGGCCGCTGGGAGGACTACTCATGAACACACCCGCAGATAGTTTCGAGCGTGAATGGATCGTCTCGCTGATCCAGACCAAAATGATGCCGCCGCGCGTTCCCGCGGGTTGCGTTCAGCGGCCTGAATTGCTCCGGCGACTCGATGAACGGCGTCCGCAACACGTGACGCTGGTGATCGCGCCTGCGGGTTTTGGCAAGACGACTTTGCTTGCCGCCTGGAGCGAGGCGCAAGCGAGAAAGAAGCGTCCGGTTGCATGGCTGAGTCTCGACGGAGAAGACGACGATCCGCAGCAACTCGGCGCCTATCTGGTGGCGGCGCTGTCTCGCGCATCGAAGGACATCGCTTGGCAGGCGCAGCAACTCCTCGACAACGATGCGCACACGCCGGTCAGAACGATCATTTCAGTGCTGCTGAATGGCATCGCCGCGTACGGCCGTGGTGTTTTTCTCGTGCTCGACGACGTCGACCGCCTCAGCGCGCGGCCCGTTCTCGCGATCGTCTCGCGCCTGCTGCGCTACGCGCCCGACAACCTGCACGTGCTGCTCGGAGCACGCGGCGAACCGGCGCTTTCGTTGAGCGCGCTGCGCTCGCCCGACAAGCTCTCGCGTCTGAACGCCGACGACCTTCGTTTTTCGCTCGACGATGCTCAGGCGTTCTTCGACCGCAGCGGTAACACGCCACTGAACCGCAACAGCGTCGAGTTGCTGAACACCGCAACCGAAGGATGGGTGGCCGGGTTGCAACTGGCTTCTCTCGGACTGAACCGGGTCGACGATGTGGCCGCGCTCGCCAGTCATTTCGCCGGTTCGCGCTTCGGCATCGATCGCTACCTGAGCGACACGGTCTTCACCCATTTGCCGCCGCACATACTGACGTTCTTGCTGCACACGTCGATTCTCGAACGGTTCACTGCGTCGCTGTGCGACGAAGTGACGGACGGTGAAGGCGACAGCGGAGAAAACCTGGAGTGGCTGGAGCGGCATAACGTGTTCATCCGCCCGCTCGATGACACGCAGAGCTGGTATCGCTATCACGCGTTGTTGAGCGATGCGCTTCGCCGCCGTCTCGTGCGTCGAACGCCGCACCAGGTTCCGTTGCTGCATCGCCGGGCCAGCCTCTGGTTCGCACGGGCTCGGCTGTGGCCCGAGGCCGTGCGACACGCGCTGGCCGCGGGCGATCTGGAGCAGGCGGCGCAGTGGGCCGAAAACTGCGCGATGGAGATGCTCCAGCGTGGCGATCCGTTCATGCTGCCGGGTTGGATCCGCAAACTTCCGCCGGATGTGATCGCGGGTCGACTGCGTTTGCGCCTCGCGAAAGCCTGGGCGCTCGCGATGTCGCTCGACACCTCGCGCGCGTCGAAGGAGATCGGTGCGATTGCCGACGAGTTCGAGCGTCTGACTCGCGACGATCGCTCGGCGGCCGGCGACGTCGCACGGGCCGAGATCAACGCGATCCGCGCGGTCATCGCCGCCGTGAGCGACGATAGCGAACACGCGCTCGAACTGGGGATTGCCGTCAAGGCATCGACGGCGACCGCGGAGCCGTGGGTCCGGTATTACGGGCAAAGCGCGGAAATTTTCGGCTTGATGTATCGAGGCCAGTTCAGCTACATATCCCGCGTCTGGAGAGCACGGGTCGATCAGGTGGGAATCAGCCTGAAGCCGAACAGCGCCGGCATTCTGCGCGACGCGGTGTACGGCATCGCCGCGCTGATACACGGTGAACTTTCCGATGCGAAGCGGGTGATGGAGGTGGCGCTGCGGTACTCCGAGGAGAAGCTGGGGGAGTGGTCGGCGGCCACGGCCGCGGTCGCCGGTTGTCTTGCGTCGATTTACTACGAGTGCAACGAGTTGTCCGAAGCGCGGAAACTGGTCGAGGGTCGCATGACCATCGCATTGGAGACCTCGCCGCTCGCAGCGTTGATGCGCTTTATGGTTACCGCGTCGCGCCTGTTGTGGCGCGATGGCAAAAAGGGGCCGGCGCTGGCCGTTCTCGAGGATGGTCGACAGGTCGCGATAGCACGTCGATGGTTGCGTCTGAAGCTGGCGTGCGATGCGGAAACCGTCAGACAGCTCCTGGCCGACGGCAGCGTGGTCGAAGCGAGACAGATCGCCGATCAACTGAGCGCGAGCGTACCGATGATGTGCGAAGGACGACGGGGCTCGGCCATGGAAACGTGGACCAGCTACTGTTTGCTGGAAGCCCGTGTTCTGCTCGCCGAAAATGCCGCGGAACAAGCCGTCGACTTTCTTACGCGCTCGCGCGACGACCTCGTTGCGCTGGGCTGGCGCTATGCCGAGGCGGTCGTTTCGTTGCTTCTTGCGCTCGCGCATGAGCGCAATGGTGCTCCGGACAAGGCATTTTCGGCGCTGGAAAACGCGCTGCGGATCGGCAGCGCGATGGGCTTGATCAATAGCTTCGTGGACGAAGGGCCGGCTATGCGGGCGCTACTGGAACGCTTTCGCCGCACGCAACCGGAAGCCTCGACAGGGCAAGCCACCTATATTGGCACGTTGCTGTCGGCTTTCGACGAGGTCGATAACGCGCCGCCTTCGTTGTCGAGCTATGCCGACGCCAGATTGGCGCCGGGTACCCTGAGCGCGAGAGAGCTCGAAATCCTTGGCTATGTCGCTCGCGGGCTGTCCAACAAGGAAATTGGCCGATCATTGAAACTGGCGCCCGAGACGGTCAAATGGCACATGAAGAACGTGTTCGAGAAGCTGAACGTCAATTCGCGCTTCGAGGCCGTGCAAAGTGCCTTCGGCGTTCAGCCTGGAACGGACTGAAACGCCCGCTCGGGTGATTGCGCCGGCGCCCCAGTCCCTCAGCGCGGCTCACGTCCAAACGCTTCGCGCAGCTTGCGCTTGGCCCGTTGCAACGTATCGCGCCGTTCCTTCGGCAAGTTTCGACCCGCCCGATTGATATAGAAATTGAGCATCGACATCGCCGATTGGAACGGTGTGCCTTTGCGTCGGCGGCTCACCGTCGACGAGCGCTTCAGCGATTGCGCGATGGACTCGGCGCTGCCGGTTCGGAAAATGTCCTTCTGAATGTCCATCGCGTCGCTCGTTTCCATCACGTGGTGCGACCATCGCTTCGTGCCGGCGGCGCCGCTCGATTTCGCGGTTTTCGCGCGATGAGCGGCGTGCGCCCGGGCGTGGCGCTGACGCGGCGGGCGCCCCGACTTGCCGCGCGACACGGGGCGTTTCGATCTGCTGCTGGTCTTTCGGGGCGCCATCGTGTTCTCTCCTGAAGCGCAATGTCGGCGCGACCGCGCGCCGACATTGCGCGGCCTGGGGATCAGAGCTTCAGGCCGCCGGCCTCGGGCGCATTCGACGAACCCGGAGGAATTTCCGCGACATCGAGGTCATCGCGGCGCGTATAAACGTCGCCGCCCCAGTACGGTTCGCTGCCGTAGTACTGATGCACGGTGGTGGCCCACGTCTGATCCGCCATCGATGGCCAGTGATCCTTATCAAATCCCGGCGCGTTCTTCACGCGCTCGGCCACCATGTTCAGCACGAAGCATTTCTCCTGCGTATCGAGCGTCAGCGCATGCCACGGAATCGCAAGCAGTTTGTCGCCGATGCCGAGAAAGCCGCCGCTCGACAGCACCGCGTACGCGACGCGGCCCGAACGCACGTCGAGCATGATGTCCTTGATCTTGCCGATGTGCTCGCCGTCGCTGCTGATGACCTTGTTGCCGTCGAGCGTCGCCGCGGCCATGACGTCCGGGCCCGGGCCTTCCGCGGTCGCGGCGCCTTTGCCGACGATGTTTGCGCCTTGCGTCTGAGTCTGCATGACCATGATGAGTCTCCTTCAAAGGGTGAGTGTACCGAGGCTTTCAGCAACGGCCGTTCCTTCGACTCGTGCAATGCGATCAGCCGGTGGCATACCTCTCATGTGCGCAACGACGCAGCGTGCGCGTAAAGATGCGAGCGCGTTTGAAATTATTTCGTCCATGCCGACGAAAACGCTCCATGAAGAAGCGTGATGCGAGCATGCGACGAATCCATCGCGCGGCATAGGCCTTGCTCGAGTGTCGGCGAGGATCACACCCGTCCTCATTACCTCAGGGAGAACCCAGATGAGCAAGTATCCGAAGGCATGGTTGGCCGCGGCATGTGTGATCGCGTCGGGCGCGGCGTTCGCCCAGGCGGGCGGCGGCAACGGCAATAGCGGCAGCGGGGGCGGCCAGGCGCATGGCGCCGCGACCGCCGCGCCGACGGCGGGCAACGAGCCTGCGTCGAATGCAATGGGCAGCATGGCAGGGTCGTCGTCGTCGATGAAACATCATCAGAAGAAGTCGAAGGCAAACAAGCCGATGACGGACACGACGAACACACCGGGTGCCAATGCCAGCAGCGATACGAAGGGACAGTAAGGCTGGCTCGGCCGAGCGAGCTACTGAGCCGTCAGGCGCGTGCTAACGCTCTTCTCTTTCGTTGTGGCGGCCTTCTTACGCACCGCGCGAGATTTTTTCAGCAGGCTCGTCAGCGAAGCGTCGATGCTGTCGTCGACCGACGATTGCCGCGCCTTGCGGCCTTTCGCACCCGATGCGCGCGCGAGTTTCGCCGCGCGTTTTTCCGCTTGACCGAGCAGGACGGCGAAGGCTAGTTCGTCGACCTTGAGTCCGCGACGCGACTGGCCCGGCGCGAGGCGCTGCAATTCATCGGCCTCGAACGCGCTGATGATCGCCGGATGGATATAACAGCGCCGGCATACGGCGGGCGTATTGCGCAGTAGCGCCGCCACCTCTTTCACGGTCGCGACCAGATGACGGCGCGCCTCGGCCGCGCTGCCGCACATCAAGCGGCGCAATGCCGCAAGCGCGTACACGCTGCCGGCCCACGTGCGGTAGTCCTTCGCGGTGAAGTCCGCGCCACTGACGCGGCGCAAGTAGTCGTTGATATCGGTCGAGCCGACGGGGTGACGTGTGCCGTCTTCGTCGAGATACTGGAACAGCTCGTGACCCGGCAGCTCCGCGCAACGCCGCACGATGCGCCGTAGGTTCGGATTCTCGACGCTCACGTCGTGCTCGATGCCGCTCTTGCCGCGAAACCTGAAGCGCATTTGACCCGCTTCGATCTTCAGGTGCTTCTTGCGCAGCGTCGTCAGTCCGTACGACTGGTTATCGCGCGCGTATTCGATGCTGCCGATGCGAATCAGCGTCGTGTCGAGCAATTGCACGATGGCCGCGATCACCTTGTCGAGCGGCATGCCCGGCAGCTTCAGATCGCGCGCGACGCGGGCGCGGATTCTCGGCAACGCGCGGCCGAAGCCGGCCATCCGTTCGTACTTGTCGGCGTCGCGTGTCTCGCGCCAGCGCGGGTGATAGCGGTACTGCTTGCGGCCACGCGCGTCGCGGCCGGTCGCCTGCAGATGACCACGCGGATCGGGGCAGATCCACACGTCTTCATAGGCGGGGGGAATGGCGAGCGAGTTGATGCGTTGAATCACCGCGTCGTCGACGATGCGCTCGCCGTTCACGTCGAAATAGGTGAAGCCGCTTTTGTCGCGCTGGCGCGTGAAACCGGGCCGGGTGTCGTCGGCGTGGCGCAGACCCGGCGGCATCGGTTGCGACGCGGCATCGCCGTTCGCGGTTGGCGTGTCGCATGATGCGGGCGTGGAAGGGGTCGCGGTAGCCATTGTTGCAAGGAGAAGTTATCGAACGTGGTTGGGATCGCTCCGCCCGTCGTGGGCAATGCGTGCCATGTGTTCGGCGGGAAGCAAGCGCGATGCCACTGGTAAACGGAACAGGCCTGGGGAGCGGAACGGTCCTTGCGGAAAACTCGGCGTGATCAACCGCAAAGGGGGCTTTCATGAGCAGCACACTCAATCCCGACGAAGAGCCGCAGCAGACCGTCAAGCAAACATCCGGCACGACGGGGGCGCTGGGCCCGAGCGATTCGTCCGATAGCGGCAGCGACGTGGCGGGCGCGAAGCGCCACGAATTCGACGTCGATACGGAACTCGACAATCACGCGCTCGAAACTGGCGACAGCGAACTTGGTAGCGATACCGATCGCTCAGGTACGGGCGAACGCGCGTCGGCCGACGGCGATTCGACGTTGGAGATGGACCGCGATATCGACACGGACCACTTCCTCGATCCACAAGTGCCGCCGGGCGAGGAACGTTCCGACGAAGACGAAAAAGACCTCTGAAACGCGACGCTTTGAACGCAATCACCGAAACACCATGCCCGAGTTGGGCACGGGTTTTGCTCACCAACGCTTTAGCAAGGGCGCCGCGCTATGCACATGCATAACGAGCCGATAAATGAGCGATGAACGCGGCGCCGCACGAAGGAGAGAACGCATGAATGAGGCACTGAAGGGCTACAAGGTAGCGGTACTCGCGGTAGACGGTTTCGAGCAGGCTGAACTCGTGGAGCCGAAGCGGGCGCTCGCGGACGCGGGCGCGACGGTCCACGTGATTTCAGCGAAGCCAGGCAAGATCCAGGGCTTCAGGCACGTCGACAAGGGCGACACGGTCGATGTCGACGCGACCTTCGAGAACGCACGTCCCGACGACTATGACGCGGTGGTGCTGCCGGGCGGCGTCGTGAACGGCGACGCGCTGCGGCTGGTGCGCGAGGCGCAGGCCTTCGTCAAAGCCGTCGACCAGGCGAACAAGCCGATCGCGGTGATCTGCCACGGCACGTGGCTGCCGGTATCGGCAGGGATCATCAAGGGGCGCACGGTGACGAGTTGGCCGAGTTTGCAGGACGACATTCGCAACGCGGGCGGCACGTGGGTCGATCAGGAAGTGGTCGAAGACGGCAATCTGATTTCGAGCCGCAAACCCGACGACCTTCCCGCGTTCAACAAGACGCTGATCGGGCAACTGACGAAGCGCAAAGCGGCGTGAGCGAAGGCGCGTCGGTGATTCAACAGGGAGAAAGTGCATGCAATTCCGGTATTCCCTACAAGTGCTGACTGCCGCGCTGGCCGTGTTGGGCGTGAGCGCGGCGTCGATCGACACGGCCAGCGCGCAGGCGAGCGACGCCCCCGCGAGCGCCGCGCCGGCCGGCCGCACGACGCTGTCGCCCGCGGATCAGGAGTTCATGCTCGAAGCATCGAAGTCCGATGCCACCGAAATCGCCGCCAGCAAGGTCGCGCTGAAAAACTCGAACGATCCGCAGGTCAGGAAGTTCGCGCAACAGATGATCACCGACCACACCAAGCTATCGCACGGCATGGCCGCGCTCGTCGCGAAAAAGGGCTTCAAGCCGACACCGTCGGCGGATTCCGCGCTGGTCGGCAAGCTGCAGACGTTGAAGGGCGCCGAGTTCGATCAGGCCTACGTCGAGCAGATCGGCGTGGAAGCGCATCAGCGCGCGGTGGATCTGTTCCAGCAGCAAAGCGAAAGCGGCACCGATTCGCAACTGAAGGCCGCGGCCGCGCAGGCGCTGCCGACCATCAAGCATCACCTCGAGATGGCGCAGCAACTCGCCGGCAAGCTGAAGGGCTCGTCATGAACGCGATCCTGCCACGGCCTGCTTATGAGGACTCTCTGATGCAGATCATTTTCCCCGACGACGAGCGGGCCTTCGACGGTGCGAATCTGAACGTGCGTTTTCTTGCGCATGTGGATGGCGAGCCGGTGGTTTGCGCGATTACCGCCGAGGCGCTCGAAGATCATTTCGGCGCGGAGTCCGCGCTCGAGGCGGCCCTGCTGGCCGCCTTCGACAAGGGCCGTCAGCGTATCCGCTCGGTTTGCGCGGAAGCGCTCGACCAGAACAACGGAGAAGGCGTAGTGTTACATAGCGGACTGTTCAGAGTAGAAGGCATGGAACCGGATCGCGGCGCCGCGGCATAGCGCCGTCGCGCGCCACGTGGCGACAGTTGGGTCCGCGAACGCCAGTTAACGATAGGGAGGCCTTATGTCACTCATCGTCGCAGCACGCTTCACGACCTTTCCGGCTGCGGAAAGCGGGGCGCAAAAGCTTTTCGATGCAGGGTTCGTCGAAGAGGACGTCACGCTGTTCTTCGTCAATCCGCGCGGGCAGCACGCGCGTTTCGCGATCGGCGGCGACACCGACACCGATCCTGGCGCGCGCGAGGCGCCCAAAGGCGCGGGCATGGGCGTCACGATCGGCGCGGTGATTGGGGCTGTGGTCGGCGTCGCCATCTTCGCGGCGTTTTCCGCGCCACTGCTGGTGTCGCTGATCGCGGCGGGTGTCGGTGCGTATGTCGGCTCGCTGGTCGGCGCGATGTCGCGCACCCATGAGCGCGGCAAATCGGGCCATCGTATGCCGTATCACGAGGAGATCCGCGATTCGGGTGTGCTCGTGGCCGTGCACGTGTCGCCCGACAATCAGTTCGAGGCCGCGCGCGTGCTGCGTGAAGCGGGCGGAGCCGCGATCGAGAAGGCGTCCGGGCGCTGGCAGCAGGGACGCTGGGCCGATTTCGATCCGCGCAAGACGCCCGAGCCGATGCAGGAGTTCGAACAGAAGCACGCGTGACACAGGCATCGCTTCGATGCGGCTACGGCCGCGCCGGATAGCTAGGCGCCGTACCAGCAAAAACGGCCCGATGACGATCATCGGGCCGTTTTTCATTTTGCGTTGTCCGCGCCGTTGCGGCGGCGTGCTACACCCACAGTTGCCGCGCAACGTGCGGCGGTTGCTGTCGCTCGGGCTGGCGTTCGCGACGCATCGAATCGCATGAGGCGGGCGTGATGCCGTCATGCGCGTTGCCGCACGTCGACATCGCGGCGCGCGCCTGATCCGGCGCCGCCTCGGGCGATGCAACGTGCGCCCGAATCTGCATCACGATAGCGGAACTGACTATGGCGACCGCCGCTAGAAATTTCATGCTGCTGGTCTTTTTCATGGTGATTCTCCCTGTCGTTGTAGATATAGCCCGGCAAGCAACTCGCATCGAAGAAGCAACCGCTGTGCCATTCAGGGAACGCGTGCCGGGCACGCGTCATGCGGTGTATCCGGGGCACCCCGCCGCGCGTCGGACGGATCCATCGCGAGGCGATAAACGATCTCGCGCGGCGGATTCCGCGCTGAACGAAACCCCTGGAGGTATTGAATGACTACCAACGTTGTTTCCGTGTTGAACGATCTGGTCGAAACGTCGAAGGATGGCGAGAAGGGCTTTATGAAGGCAGCCGAGGATGCGCACGACGATCAGCTGAAGATGCTGTTCCGTTCGACCGCCGAAGACTGCTCGCGCGGCGCGCGTGAGTTGCAGGATGCGGTCCAGACGCTGGGCGGCAAGCCTGAAACCGGCGGCAGCATGAGCGGCGCGCTGCATCGCGGGTGGGTCGACGTGAGGTCCGCCGTGACGGATCGCAGCGACCATGCAATTCTCGCCGAGTGCGAGAAAGGCGAGGATGTCGCGAAGAAGCGCTATCACGATGCGCTCGAAAAGGACTTGCCGGCCGATGTGCGGGCGATCGTCGAGCGGCAGTACCAGGGCGTGTTGAAGACGCATGACCGCGTGCGCGATCTGCGCGATCAGTACGCGGCGATGAAGCATTGATCGAAGCATCCGTGCAGTAGAAAGAAAGAGCCGGCAATTGCCGGCTCTTTTCGTTGTCACTCAGTCGAATCGGCGCGAACCGATCGCCCGGCTATCACGCGGCTATCAGTCAGCCATGATCTTGAGATGGTTCTTCACGCTGTCCACGCCCTTCACGTTTTGCACGACATCTTCGGCGGCGGTCTTGTCGTCGGCCGAGGGCACCGAACCCGTGAGCCACACAACGCCCTTGCGGGTCTTCACATGGATATGCGTCGACTTGACGTTCTTCGCGGCAAGCAGATCCGCCTTGACCTTGGTCGTGATGGTGCTGTCATCGATGTGCTGGCCAACGCTTTCCGACGAGGCGGACGGCGCCGGAGCGGTCGTCTGGGCGGTCGCATTCAGCGCGAACGCGACAACGGCGATGCTGCCTGCGGTCTTCAGAAGTTGGATCGTCTTCATGGTTCTCTCCTTCAGGTGTTGATGAAAATGGCGGTCTTGTTGCCAGTGGCCGATCGCGGCCGAAGCCGCTGATGACACACGTGGGGGCGTCGCCGCTACGGTACCGTCAGGGGCCCGTTTCCCGACACCGGACGCAGTCCTCGCCGTTGCGCTTGAGCGGCGCGTTAGCGAAGGACCATGTCCGTCCACACACCGCTCATCCGCAAGCACCATGCCCGCCCGGTTCGCGCTGCCTGGCGGACGCTGCGAACGCCGCACCCACCGGGCTTTTCGGCTGACGAATCTAGCTGCGACGCACCATTTCGCGAGATCGCGCGTGCCGTGCGGAAGCGGACCGGAAATTGCCTGCTCTTTGTAAAAAACGACGCCGGCGGCCCGCGCAATTCGTGGGCCTGAATCGACAAACCACAATCAAAACAGCGCTTTGCGTGAGCTGGTACGGACGTTGCATTGGTGAGTGAAAACTCGCCTCATTCAATGTCTGGCTACTAACGAACGGGATCTACTCCAAATGCCTTCAATCGAACTACGCACAAGGCAGTCTCTTGCACTCACGCCGCGTCTTCAGCAGTCGGTGCGTCTCCTGCAATTGTCGGCTCTCGAGTTCCAGCAGGAATTGCGCACGGCACTCGATACCAATCCGTTCCTTGAATACGACTCGTCGGAGACGGAGGACGTCGCGCTCGCCGGCACGACGTCGGGCGAAGAAGCCGGTGCACTGCCCGCCGCCGATACGTTGGCGCCCACCGAACCGGACGGGTCGTCGTCAGCCGAAGGCGCCAGCGCGGATTCGCTCGAGGGCGCGAGCCAGGACGATATGCCCGCCGACTTCTCCGGCGACTACGGCTCACGCGGCTCAGCCCGCCAGAACGGCGACGCGGACGGCAGCGACCCGGCCGATTGGGCCCGCTCGCAGCCGACGTTGCGCGAGCAACTGCACGACGCGCTGCGCCTGTACCGGCTCGACGACCGCGATCGCGCGGTGGCGCGCTTCATCATCGAGGCGCTCGACGACGACGGCTATCTGCGGCAATCGCTCGCCGACCTGGCCGACAGCGTCGATCTCGAACCCGAGTTGAGCGAGGAAGAACTGCTGGTGGCGTTGCGTCTCGTGCAGTCGCTGGATCGTCCGGGGCTCGGCGCGCGTTCGCTGTCTGAGTGTCTTGCATTGCAGATCAATGCGCTGCCCGCCGATACACCGGGGCGCGACGTCGCGCGGCAGATCGTCGAGCATCATCTGGAGCGTCTCGCGCGCCGCGAGCAGGCTGAGCTGCAAAAGCAGATCGGTTGCAGCGCGGACGAATTGCGCGTGGCCTGCGCGCTCGTGCGCAAGCTCGATCCGAAGCCGGGCAATTGCTACGGCCGTGCCGAAGATAACTACGTGGTGCCCGACGTGATCGTGCGTCAGGCGCGCAACAAGTGGGTCGTGTCGATCAATCCGGCGGTGCAGCCCAGGGCGCGCATCCATCGCATGTATGCGCAACTGTTCGCGCAATCGGCCGGCGCGAGCCGCTCGCCGCTCGCGCAGCAGTTGCAGGAAGCGCGCTGGCTGATCCGCAACGCGCAACAGCGCTTCGATACGATTCAGCGCGTCGCCGAATGCATCGTCACGCATCAGAAGGCCTTCTTCCAGTACGGCGAAATCGCGCTGAAGCCGATGGTGCTGCGCGACGTCGCGGACGAACTCGGCCTGCACGAATCGACGATCTCGCGCGCTACGGGCAACAAATACATGGCGACACCGCGCGGCATCTTCGAGTTCAAGCACTTCTTCCCGCGCGAGCTCGGCACCGAGAGCGGCGGGACCTGCTCGGCCGCCGCCGTGCGCGCACTGCTCAAGGAGATGATCGCCGCGGAGAACACGCGCGATCCGCTGTCGGACGTGACGCTCGCGAAGATGCTCGCCGATCAGGGCGTGCTGGTCGCGCGGCGCACGGTGGCGAAATACCGGCATCTGATGAAGGTGCCGCCCGCGGAATTGCGCCGCCAGCTTTGACGCACCAAAGTTTTTAACGGGGGTTCGAAACACGGCCGCAACTCAAAATAGCATTGCTTTGCCCTTAGGGTCATGCGAGGTGGTCGGGTCGCATGACCCTTTTTCGTATCTGGACGTTTCGTCGGCGTGCCATTACATTGGCGGGTCGAATGGAAGTCGATCCCGGAGCGAATCAAGGCCGGATCAGCACAACAACGGGTGAGCGCAATGAAGTATTCGAGTCTGGTCGAGCGGCTGCAAGGGCGGCGCACGTCGGCGTGGGAAATTCATCGTGTCGCGCAGCAGGCGGCCGCGAACGGCGAAGATGTCATCGTGCTGAGCGTCGGCGATCCGGAGTTCGCGACGCCCGCGCCGATCGTCGAGCGCGCCATCGACGCCTTGCGCGCCGGCGATACGCACTACACGGCGATGGCCGGCCGAGAGCCGCTGCGCGCGGCGATCGCCGCGCAGCACGCGTGCACGACGGGCTGCGACGTGAGTGCCGCCAACGTGGTGCTCACCGCTGGCGCGCAGAACGGCGTGTTCGCGGTGTCGCTGTGCCTGCTCGAAGCGGGCGATGAAGTGATCGTCCCTGAGCCGATGTATCTGACCTACGAGGCCTGCGTGCGTGCGGCGGGCGCGACGCTCGTCGCGGTGCCGGTCGATGCGGCGCGCGCGTTTCACGTCGACTGCGACGCGCTCGAAGCGGCGATCACGCCGCGCACCAAGGCGATCTTCTTCGCGACGCCGTGCAACCCAACCGGCGTCGTGATGCAGCGCGCCGATCTCGAGCGCATCGCGCGGCTCGCGCGCGAGCACGACCTGTGGGTGCTGTCCGACGAGGTCTACGCGGAACTCACGTTCGAGCGCGACCACGTGAGCATCGCCTCGCTGCCCGGCATGGCTGGGCGTACCGTCACGCTCGGCAGCCTGTCGAAGTCGCACGCGATGGCGGGGTGGCGCGTCGGCTGGGCGATCGGACCCGCAACGCTGATCGAGCATATGGCGCGGCTCGCGCTCGCGATGCTGTACGGCCTGCCGGGTTTTATCCAGCAGGCGGCGTTGACAGCCTTGGAGAACAGGGCGGACATCGTCGCCGATATTCGCGAGATCTATCGGCGGCGGCGCGACGTCGTGTACGAGCGCTTGCATCGCGTGCCCGGCTTGCGGTGCCTGTTGCCCGAGGCGGGCATGTTCGTGATGGTCGACGTCAGCGGGACCGGGCTCGATACGACCGAGTTCACGTGGCAGCTGTTTCGCGCGCAAGGCGTGGCTGTGCTCGACGCGAGCGCGTTCGGGGATACCGCGAAGGGATTCGTCAGGCTGGGGCTCGTGGTGGGCGAGGCGCGGCTGATCGAGGCGTGCGAGAGGATTGCGCGGTTCGTGGAGGGGCGGAAGGATTGAGGGGGCGGTGAGTCGTCCGGGCTCGGTGCATGAGGTTTTCAGGCGACAGCGTCATCTGCCACTCGGGCTTGTCCGGGTTACGTCGACCGCTCAAGCCGCCGCATAGCCAAGCCGTCGCGCATGCGTTTCCGCGAGAGCGAGCAGCGTGTCGTCGCTCGCGGCCGTATCGGGAACCAGATAAAGATCACCGATATCGGTCACCGGATCGCTGAACGGTGTCGGTGAATGGCGTTGCGAGATCAGGAAGTCGCTGATCGGCGATGCATCCGCGAGGCCGAGAAACTGCCCGATGCTGGCCGCCGTCTCCCGCGGTTCTTCGATGACCTTCCGATAGGAAACGGTCAGCGCCTGAGTCGCCGGTATCTCTTCGAAGAATGCGTTGATCTCGCCGACGTATTGCCCCCACACGCGGATGCCGTCTTCGATCGATCCGGTCCAACGCTTGTGCACGAGCGAGTTGGCGACCTGGCGAGGATCGCGATGGATATGAATGAAGCGCGCCTGCGGCAGCAACTCGCGTATCAGACGCAGACAGGAGCCCGAGCGCGGCAGTCGTTCGATCGAACCCGTGCGGCCTGACAGCACCGTGGGGTCGGCATACGAGGGATGCTTGTCGCCCCAGATCGGCGCGCCGATCTTCAGCTCCTCGCGATAGAAGCGCTCGACCCACCCGCCCAGCGTCCGACGACCGAATGCGCAGAAGCGCTCGCGCGACGTCTCGCCGAGCAGATCGGGGCGATGGCAGCCGACCTCCAGAAAGTCCTTCAGCAACGCAAAGACGCGGCACTCGTTGGTCAGCTCGATCAGAGGATGCGCGTTCAGCACGGAACAGAGAAAGGTCGTTCCGGATCTCGGTGAGCCGATGACGAACAGCGGGAATGACTCCATTGCGCGCTCCTTGTCGTTCGCTCATAGCTTACGCAAGCAGCATGGCGTCAACCTGACCGGCGCATGACTCCCGCGCCAGTCGCGTTCATCGGGTACCGCTTCGAGCGTCGATCGGCGATTCGCAATGCTCGAAACAGCGGCGCGGCTTATTTTCTCTTGCGCACGAATTTCAATCCGAAGCGCACGAGCCATGGCATCGTTTCGGGCCGCAACAGCCGCGAGTCATACCCCGCAAAACGCCGATCGTTCTCCTGCAGACACAGTTGCATCAGTTCCGGCACGCTGATATCGGCATCCGAAACCGACTGCGCGCCGTTGACCGTGAAATTGTTGTCGTGCTCGTGAACGTTGCCCTCGGCATCCATCGCACGCGCGAGCCCGATACGCTCCCAAACCAGAAACGCCCACACGCCCACTACCTTGATCTCGAAGCGAATGCGCTGCCACCAGGACAGCCGCGCGCGATGCCAGGCGACCCAGTTCGCGAACAGCAGAATATGGCGGCACTCTTCCTGCATCACCGGCTCGAACGTCTCGGTGAGTTCAGGCGGGAAGAGGCCCGAGCGCCGCGCCACCTCGAACAGGCCGAACGCGAAGAAGCTGTCGATACATTCGCTATAGCCCGTCACGAGGTAAGCCCGTTCGGTGTCTGTCGGATAGACGTAAGGCGGTTCGCTCGCGAGCGCGATGCCATACGCGTGCACCATGCGCGACAGCACTTCCTTGTGGCGGTTTTCTTCCCAGGCGTTCAGCGCGAGCGCGTCGCGCAAGTCGGGGTCGTCTCGCGTCGCCGCGTAGGCGGCCATGCGCAGCCGCGCCCTGCCTTCGGTTTGCACGGCGATGTCCCAGATCGGCAGTTCGACGATGCGCTTGAGCGTCGCCGCTTCGAGCGGCGGCCAGGCGAGTACCGACGGTCGATAAGGATTGAAGGTCTCGCGAAACATGCGGCACATTTCGCGTCGGTGGACGTCGGAGCCAGGCGTCAGCGGGCCATTGACCGTGCTCGTCCAGTGCCGCATGGCGTGATCGGCGGCGTCGAGGGTCGGGCGGTCCGGCAGTTCGTGCGGCAGTTGCGGCGCACTGAAGCCGGGGATCAGCGCGGCAGCGTCGAATGCATCCAGTACCAGTTGGTCCATTGGGTATTCTCGACAAGGCGACGAAGGCGCTGTCGATTCTGCCATGACTGCGCACGGGTGCGCCACGCCGCGCAACAAGCCGTTTGTAATGTTGGGCGCGCAACGGCGCCGGCGGTTGACGTCGCGCAAACTTGCGTCAAGAATCGAGCGCCGGGTTTGCTCTCGAACCCCAATTGCCGGATTCCAGCGCGTTTTTCGACTCGTTGCGGACAACTTCATGATCCTTCGCTTCTTCCCTGCGTGGCGGCGCTTCCTGACAGCGGGATTACCGGCCGCCGCGCTGACGGTGACGCTTTTTGTCTTCACGGTGGCGCCGTTCGGTGAGCGGTGTATGGCCGCAGAGCAGGCGGATGCGTCGAACGCCGCGGAAAGTACGGACGCCGCGGAAAGCGCCGACACGGCCGCATCGGCGGCCGTCGTGCCACGGCAAGGATCAGAGGCGAACGCGTCGCCAGTGGGCGATGCGCGCGAGCCGCACCCGACGCCGGCACGCCCGAACGGCGAGCCCCGCAAGCGGACGGCTTCGCGTGGCGATGCGCAGGCTGGATCGAATGCACCGGACTCCGCCGAGGCGGCGGGCAAGCCACGCAATGCGTCGACGCCCGCGATCCCGGTGCCGCCTGAAACCACCAGCGTCACCACGCATTCGCTTCGCCTGAATGGCCGTAAGCTGGACTACACGGCGAGCGCCGGCAATCTGCTGCTGCACGACAAGAGCGGTGCGGCCAACGCGAGCGTGTTCTATGTCGCGTACACGGTGCCCACCAAAACGCCCGCGACGCGTCCCATTACGTTTCTGTTCAACGGCGGCCCGGGCGCAGGCAGCGTGTTCCTGATGATGGGCTCGGTCGGCCCGAAGCGCGTGCGCACCGCGAGCCCCGCCGGCACGCCGCCCGCGCCGTACACGCTCGAAGACAACCCCGACAGCCTGCTCGACACCACCGACCTCGTGTTCATCGACGCGGTCGGCGCGGGCCTGTCGAGACCGGTCGGACATGGCACGGGCAAGGATTTCTGGGGCGTCGATCAGGACGTCAGCGCGTTTGCGCAATTCATCGACCGCTATCTGACGGTGAATCAGCGCTGGAATTCGCCGAAGTATCTGCTCGGCGAATCGTATGGCACCGCGCGCGCCGCGATGCTCGCCTACCAGTTGGGACAGAACAATATCGCGCTGAATGGCGTGATCCTGCTGTCGTCGGTGCTCAATTCCGCGGCGTTCTCGCCAGGACTCGATTTCAAGAGCGAGAGTTATCTGCCGAGCTTCGCGGCGATCGCGTGGTATCACGACAAGGTCACGCCGAAGCCCGCGAGCCTGCCGGCCTTTCTCGACGACGCGCGCGCATTCGCGCGCGGACCCTATGCGCAGGCGCTCGCGCAGGGCGATGCGCTGCCCGACGAGCAGCGCGACGCGATTGCCGCACGCATTGCGTACTTCACCGGGCTCGACGTGGGCTTCGTGAAGCGCAACCGTCTGCGTCTTTATCCGTCGCGGTTTCGCAACGAGTTGCTGCGCAACGAGTCGCGCAGCATGGGCCGCTACGATGCACGTTTCGAAGGCCTGAATTACGACGATGCGGAGGAGGATCCCGACTTCGATGCCTCGGTGAGCAGCGTGTCGAATGCGTTCAATGCGGCGCTTCATCAGCATCTGGCGGACGATCTGCACTACACGCCGACCGACCGTTACCTGGTGTTCAGCGACGACGCGCTGAAGCAATGGGACTGGAAGCATCGTGAATGGTGGGGCGAACGGCTGGAGTTGCCCTACGCGGGCGGCGATCTGGCTGAAGCGATGCGGCAGAATCCGCAGTTGCGGGTGCTGTCGTTGAACGGCTACTTCGATCTCGCCACGCCGTTCTATGCGACCGAATATGCGCTCGCGCATCTCGGCCTCGACGGCCCGCTACGCGAGAACGTGCGCATCGCCTACTATCCGACCGGCCACATGGTCTATCTCGACGATGCCGCGCTGCATGCGATGAAGCGTGATCTCGTGAGCTTTTATACGGCGCAGCCGCGTTGAGATCGGCGCATCGACGCACGGTGTCGAACGGTATAATTTCACGCACCGTGGCGTAGCCGCGCGCTGCGTCAACCGGCTTCATCGTTTGCTGCCTATGCCATTCACCCCGATTCCATCCTTCGCGCGCAAGCGCATTTCCGACGTCGTCTCCGATCAGGTCAAGCAACTGATCTCGGAGGGCACGCTGATGCCCGGCGACCGGCTGCCGGCCGAGCGCGACCTCGCGGCGCAACTCGGCGTGTCGCGGCCGTCGCTGCGCGAAGCGCTGATCCGGCTGGAGGCGGACGGTTACATCGAAACGTCGGGGCGGGGCGGCTTTACGGTGGTCGACGTGACCGCGCCGATCATCTCGAAGCCGCTTGCCGAACTGCTGCTGCAGAATCCGCGTACCAGCGCCGACATTCTGGAGTTGCGCCAGGGGCTCGAAGCGATCTCGACGGTCTACGCCGCGCAGCGCGCAACCGCGACCGATCTGAAGAAAATCCGCGCGGCGTTCGAGGCGCTGAAGGCTGCATCGCTGTCGCGCGATCGTGCGAATCTCGCCGAACTCGATGCCGCGTTTCATCTCGCGATCGCCGACTCCACGCACAACGTCGCGCTGGCGCATGTGATGCACGGCATTCATACGCTGATTCGCGAGGGCATGCGCCAGTATCATCGGTTGATCGATTACGACGACGCGATGGAAAAGCAGTTGATGAGCCAGCACCAGGCGATTTACGACGCCGTCGTCGCACGCGATGCGCCGAAGGCGCGCAAGGCCGCCGAGCGGCATCTGGCCTTCGTGCGCGAGATTTACAACGACGATGCGACGAAGCCGTCGGCCGCCGTGATTTCCTGATTTTTCCTGCTTCGACTCGCGTGGCTGTCCGAATTGACACCGCCCGTGGACTTTTTTATAGTCTTGGTCAGACCAACATGACCAAGACGGCCAGAAGGCCGGAATCGGTCAATCTGGCATCGTCCCCGCCGCTTTTCCTGAAGGGCCTATGAAAGTCGCGCTGTTTATCCCGTGCTTCATCGACGCGTTTTATCCCGAGGTCGGCATCGCGACGCTCGAACTGCTCGAACGTTTCGGCATCGAGGTCGACTATCCGCAGCAGCAGACCTGCTGCGGCCAGCCGATGGCCAATAGCGGCGCGCATGCGGACGCGGCCGCGACCGAGCGGCTGTTCGCGCACAACTTCGCGGGTTACGACTACATCGTCGGACCGTCCGCGAGCTGTATTCATCACGTGCGCGAGCATTTGACGGCGCTCGAACAGACCGACGAAGTGAAGAAGGTGCGCGCGAGCGCTTACGAGCTCGTCGAGTTTCTGCACGACGTGGTCGGCGCGCGCGAATTTCCGTGGGCCGAGTTTCCGCATCGCGTCGGTCTGCACACCAGTTGCAGCATGATGCGTCATCTGAAGGAAGCGTCGGCGTCGGAAATCGCCGGCACGCCGTTTTCGAAGCCGCGCACGTTGCTCGAAGGCGTAAAGGGCATCGAGTTCGTCAAGCCGGCGAGGCCCGACGAATGCTGCGGTTTCGGCGGCACGTTCTCGGTCACCGAGGAGGCGGTGTCGGTGCGCATGGGGCAGGACAAGGTGCGCGACCATCTGAACGCCGGCGCCGAGTACATCGTTTCGGGCGACATGTCGTGCCTGATGCACCAGCAGGGTTGCGCGGAACGCATGAAGGCCGACGCGCGCTTCATTCACATCGCGCAGGTTCTCAACGGAGCGCGCGCATGAGCCGCCACGAGCCCCGCGTCGATCACGCCAAAGCGGCGGGTTCTTTCCTCGGCAAGACCGAGCACGTCGCGTTTCACGACAAGCGTCTGTGGGATCTGCGCGAGAAGCGCGACGCGCAGGCGCACGGCATTGCCGAATGGGAGACGATGCGCTCGCTCGCGTCGGGCATCAAGGAACACACGCTGTCGCATCTGGCCGACTACCTGGAGCAGTTCGCAACCGCGGCCGAGGCCAATGGCGTGGTCGTGCATTGGGCCGCGACTGCGGAAGAGCACAACGCGATCGTCCACCAGCTGATGTCCGAGCGCGGCATGACGACGCTCGTGAAGAGCAAGTCGATGCTGACCGATGAATGCCGCATGCGCGACTATCTGGAGCCGCGCGGCATCACGGTGATGGAGACGGACCTCGGCGAGCGCATCCAGCAGCTCGATCATCAGGACCCGAGTCATATGGTCGTGCCGGCCGTGCACAAGCTGCGCGCGGATGTGGCCGAACTGTTCGGCCGCACCATCGGCACCGATCCGACGAACAGCGATATTCACTACCTCGCCGAAAGTCAGCGCATGCATACGCGCCCGTATTTCGTGCGCGAGAAAACGGCTGGCATGACCGGCTGTAACTTCGCGGTGGCGGAAACCGGCACGGTCGTCGTCTGCACCAACGAGGGCAATGCGGATCTGTCGGCGAACGTGCCGCCGCTGCATATCGCGTCGATCGGGATCGAGAAGCTGATTCCGAAGGTGGCCGATCTCGGCGTGTTCGTGCGCATGTTGTCGCGCAGCGCATTGGGTTCGCCGATCACACAGTACACGTCGCATTTTCGCGCGCCGCGGCCGGGCACCGAGATGCATTTCATCCTCGTCGATCATGGCCGCTCCGAACGGCTCGCGATGGAGGACTTCTGGTACTCGCTCAAATGCATACGCTGCGGCGCGTGCATGAATACCTGTCCGGTGTATCGGCGCAGCGGCGGCCTCTCATATGGCGGTACCTATTCGGGGCCGATCGGCGCGATCATCAATCCGACTTACGATCTGAAACGCTATAGCGCTTTGCCGTTCGCGTCGACGCTCAACGGCAGCTGCACGAACGTGTGTCCGGTGAAGATCAACATTCACGAGCAGATCTACAAATGGCGCGCGGTGATTGCCGAGCAACACGAAGTGCCGTTCGTCAAACAGGAAGTGCTGAAGATGGCGGGGCGTTTGCTCTCGAGTCCGACCTTGTATCGCGCGACGGTGGCGTCGATGGGCAGTGCGTTGCGGCGGCTGCCGAATTTCGTGCTGTACAACCCTTTGAATATCTGGGGGCGGCAACGCGAACTGCCGGACGCACCGAAGCTGACTTTTCATGCCTGGTACAAGAAGAATCGCGGAGGCGGTGATGACAACGCGTGAGGCTTTTCTCGCCAAAGTACGCGCCGCGCAACCGGCCGGTCGGTCCCGTCCCGACGTGCCGCTGTTCGATTCGGTCGGCGGCGATCTGCGCGCGCGTTTCACGGCTGCGTTGCAGACGATGGGTGGCACTTGCGTCGAAGCGGCAAGCGCGAGCGAGGTCAGCGAGCTGATTCGCGAGCGTTTTGGCGCGGCGGCATCGATTGCCTCGGCGAGCGAGGAAGTGCCGGGCACGCGGGCGATCGACCCGGACACCGACCCCGCATCGCTGCAAGAAGTCGACGTCGGTGTGGTGCGAGCGCGCTTTGGCGTCGCCGAAACCGGCTCCGTGTGGTTCAGCGAGCGCGAATACGTGGTCAATGCGTTGGGCTATATCGTCCAGCATCTGGTCGTGCTGCTCGATCCGGCGCAATTGCTGGATGGGTTGCAAGACGTCTATCGACGCGACGATTTTCGCAGCGCGCGGTATGCGGCGCTCGTGACCGGCCCTTCGGCCACCGCCGACATCGAAGGTGTCCTGATTCGCGGCGCGCAGGGCGTGCGCTCGCTGACGGTCGTTTGGCTCGCGGGCTGAGGTGCACCGGTTGCCGCAGCGGACTTTGCTATCATCACTGTATAAACATACAGGTCCCGCAAACCGCCCGTGGCAACCGATGCTCGCCCAGAGATCCGCTCTGAGGCCCCTTACTACCTGCTGAATTTCGAGCGCGCACTAGCGTGGCTCGCCGCGCGTTACGACGATCTGCTCGACGACGAAGAACACGCATTTCTCAAGGGTTTCGCGCAATTGCCACAGGCATCGCGTGCCTTGCTGGTGCGCATGCTGATGCGCAAAGGCATGCTGTTTCGCACGAGCCGCCTCGTTTATGACGAAATCGGCTGCCCGTTGCAGGCGGCGATGCCGATCGCGGTGCATCGCTGGATCGACACCGAGCCGCCGCTATCTCTCGATGATCTGTTCGCGCTCAGCACGCGCGCGCAATTGCTCGACATGTTCGCTGATGCGATCGCGCGGATTCCCGGCGCGAAGGCATTGCGCAAACCGGAACTGCTCGAATCGCTACGCGCGCTTTACAACACTGAAAGCAGCGATGCAACTGCTTCCACGTCACGTCCGCTCGCGGCCTGGCATCGCGCCACGACGGACCGCGTGCTGCGCGTCGCGATCGCGCCGTTGTGCGATCGCTTGCGGCTGATGTTCTTCGGCAATCTGCATCAGGACTGGTCGGAGTTCGTGCTCGCCGATCTTGGCGTGTTCCAGTACGAAAAGGTCGCGTTCGGACCGTCGTCGCGAGCGTTTCAGCAACGCCCGGACGTCGATGTGTATCTCGCGCTGCATGCCTGCCGCGAAGCGCTCGAATCAATACCGGTCGACGACGACCCGTCCACCCTGCACGATTTGATCGCGACCGTCCGCTCGATCGACACCGCGAACCCGTGGCTCGAAACACGTCGCGCGAAACTGCTGTTCCGGATCGGCCAGGATTGCGAGCGGCGCGCGCAGTGGAGCACCGCGCTCGCGGTGTACGACGCGTGCGCGTGGCCGGGCGCGCGGCATCGGCTTATGCGCGTGCTCGAGCGCAGCGAGCGTTACAGCGAAGCGCTCGCGCTTGCCTCGCAGGCCGCCGCCGCGCCTGAGAGCGAGGAGGAAGCGCAGCGCGTCGCCCGGATGTTGCCGCGTCTGCGGCGCAAATGCGGCGGGCCGGTGTCGCGCGCGCCAGCGGCACGGCCTGTCGAGCGCGGCACGCTGGTGCTGCCGAAGCCCGACACGCCGGTGGCCGTTGAATACGTGGTGCGCGATCATCTGAGCAGCGAGGCCGCGCCGGTCCACTACGTCGAGAACGCGCTGATCAACTCGCTGTTCGGCCTGCTGTGCTGGGAGCCGGTTTTTGCGGCACTGCCCGGCGCGTTTTTTCATCCGTTCCAGCGCGGGCCGGCCGATCTGCACGCGCCGGATTTTCACGCGCGTCGCGCCTCGCAGTTCGCCGCGTGCTTCGCGCAGCTCGACAGCGGTGTCTATCGCGAGACGATTTTCCGGCGACTGCATGAGAAGGCCGGCATGCAGTCGCCCTTCGTGTTCTGGGGACTGCTGACGCCCGAGCTCGTCGCGCTCGCGCTCGACTGTTTGCCCGCCGCGCATCTGAAGCTGTGGTTCGAGCGCTTGCTGCGCGACGTTCGCGGTAATCGTTCGGGCTTGCCCGATTTGATCCGGTTCTGGCCGGCCGAGCGTCGCTATGAATTGATCGAGGTGAAAGGCCCCGGCGATCGTCTGCAGGACAACCAGATCCGCTGGCTCGCGTATTGCGCGCAGCACGGCATGCCGGTGCGGGTGGTCGATGTGCGCTGGGCCGGGCAAGAGGCCGAGACCGAAGCGGACGTCACGACGCCAGCCGAAGCGGAGCGCGTCGTATGAGCTACATCGTGGCCGTGCGGGCGATGTGCGAATTCACCGCGCGGCGCGGCGATCTCGATCTGCGCTTTACGCCAGCGCCGACGTCGCTCGAAGGCATCGCAGGTCATCAGATGGTGGCCGGCCGTCGCACGAGCGGCTACGAAACCGAAGTCACGCTGACGGGCACGCATCGCAGCCTGACCGTGCGTGGCCGCGCGGACGGCTACGACCCGATCGCGAACCGGCTCGAAGAAGTGAAGACCTACCGCGGCGATCTCGCGCGCATGCCCGCGAATCATCGCGTGCTGCATTGGGCGCAGGCGCTCGTGTACGGTCATCTGCTGTGCCAGGCGCGCGGGCTCGCCGAGCTGACGGTTGCGCTGGTGTACTTCGATATCGGCAGTCAGAAGGAAACGGTGCTGACGCAGCAGCACAGCGCACGCGAACTCGAAGCGTTCTTCGTCGAGCAGTGCGAGCGATTTCTCGATTGGGCCGTGCAGGAAGACGCGCATCGCGTCGCGCGTAACGCGGCGCTCGTCGCGTTGCAGTTTCCGTACGGACAGTTTCGTCGCGGGCAGCGCGAGCTCGCGGTAGCCGTCTATCGCGCGGCGCGCGACGGCAAGCCCCTGATGGCGCAGGCGCCGACCGGCATCGGCAAAACGCTGGCGACGATTTTTCCGCTGCTGAAGGCCTGCGGCGAGGACCGGCTCGATCGGGTGTTCTTTCTGACCGCCAAGACCCCGGGTCGCGCGCTGGCGCTCGATGCGATCGACTCGCTCCAGCGGGCGACGCCGTTGCCGTTGCGAACGCTCGAACTCGTGGCACGCGACAAAGCCTGCGAGCATCCGGACAAAGCCTGCAATGGCGAGTCCTGTCCGCTCGCGCGCGGCTTCTACGATCGTCTCGCGGCAGCGCGCGCCGCCGCGCTGGCGACGTCGCGGCTCCATCGCGCGGCGGTGCGCGAGGCCGCGCTCGCGCACGACATCTGTCCGTACTATCTGGCGCAGGAGCTGGCGCGCTGGGCCGATGTGATCGTCGGCGACTACAACTACTACTACGACGCCAGTGCGATGCTGCATGCGCTAACGCAGATCAACCAGTGGCGCGTCGGCGTGCTGGTCGACGAAGCGCATAACCTGCTCGAGCGCGCGCGTCGCATGTACACCGCGTCGCTGGATCAAAGCGCGTTCCGGCTCGTGCGCAAGAGCGCGCCCGCGGCGCTGAAGCGGCCGCTCGAACGCTTGCAGCGCGAATGGAGTGCGGTGAAGCGCGCGCAGACGGCCAGCTATCAGGTCTACACGGAGGTGCCGGGCAAGCTGCTCGCCGCCGCGCAGAATCTGATCGGCGCGGTCACGGATCAGCTCGCCGACGCGCCGTTGTCGATCGACGAACACGCGCTGCGGTTTTTCTTCGACGCGATGCACTTCGTCGCGCTCGCCGAACAGTTCGGCGAGCATTCGATGTTCGACGTGACATTAGGCACCGACCGCCATGCGCCGCGCGACCCAACCAGCGCGACGCTCTGCGTGCGCAACGTGATCCCCGCACCGTTCCTCGCGCCGCGCTATGCGGCCGCGCGTACCACGGTGATGTTCTCGGGCACGCTGAATCCGCAGCATTTCTATCGCGACACGCTGGGGCTCGCCGACGACACAGCCTGGCTCGACGTGGAAGGGCCGTTTCGCGCGGAACAGTTGCAGGTTCATGTGGCCGCTCATGTGTCGACACGCTGGCGCGACCGCGAGCGCTCGCTTGCACCGATCGTCGAGCTGATCGCGAAGCAGTACGACACGCAGCCCGGCAATTACCTGGGGTTCCTCAGCAGCTTCGACTATCTGCAGCGCGTGGTCGCGCTGCTGCGCGAGCGGTACCCCGGCTTGCCGGTGTGGACGCAGGAGCCCGGCATGGACGAAGCGGCGCGCGACGCGTTTCTCGCGCGCTTCCGGACGATGAATCAGGGGATCGGCTTCGCGGTGCTCGGCGGCGCGTTTTCGGAAGGAATCGATCTGACCGGCCAGCAGCTGATCGGCGCGTTCGTCGCGACGCTCGGTCTGCCGCAGATCAACGACGTCAACGAGCAGATGCGCCGCACGCTCGATGCGCGCTTCGGCAACGGCTACGACTATATGTACCTGTATCCGGGTTTGCAGAAAGTCGTGCAGGCGGCCGGGCGCGTGATCCGCACCGAGGAGGACCGCGGCGTCGTGCATCTGATCGACGACCGCTTTCGCCGGCCGGAAGTGCGGCGTCTGTTGCCGCGCTGGTGGCAGGTTCGCTAGCGCTGCTTCACTAGCGTTGCTTCGCGCTGGCGAACCTTCACGCGCGCCGCGCGCGGCGCATCACACGTGTGGCGAAGTCGCGCCTGGATTGGTGGGCGTGCCGGGGCCGCCGGCCGGGCTCGGATCGACCGGGATCTGATCGTCGAGCGGCGCGTCGCCCTTGTGCGAGGCGTCGCCATCCGGGTGTTCAGCGTGGGGCGCGCGCGGCACGGCTGCGTCGAACCTGGCCTTGCTCGCCGGATCCCACGTGAGCAGATGCCGCTGCGGATTGGCGATCTCGATGCCGAGCTCGCTGAAGCGCTCGAGGATGCGCCGGTTGAATTCGCGCTGCACGCCCCAGCGCGCCGTGTCGCGGCATTGCATCTGGCCGGCCAGCGTGACCGCCGAGCCGTCGACCGCATCGACGCCCCAGAACGAGAAGTCCGACAGGATGCCGTCCTTGAACTTGTCGTCGGCGCGCAGCGATGTGCCGATTTCCTTCAGCGTGTCGATCGCGCGCTCGACGTCCTGACCGAACACGATATTCACGCGCACCGCCGCGTTGCCGATGCCGCGATTCGTGTTGTTCACCGTCGACACCGAACTGAACGGCACGGTAAACAACGAGCCGTCGCCGCCGCGCAGCCGCACGGTGCGGATCGACAGATATTCGACGGTGCCCGAGACGCCCGCGAGCGTGACCCAGTCGCCGACCTGCATCGCGTTTTCCATCAGCAGGAAGATGCCGGTGATGAAGTCCTGCACCAGCTTCTGCGAGCCGAAGCCGAGCGCGACGCCGAAGATGCTGGCGCCCGCGAGCAACGGCCCGATGTTCACGCCGAGTTCGCTCAAGCCGGTCAGCACGACGATCAGCGCGATCACGACGAACAGCGCGCTGCGCAGCATCGGCATCAGCGTGCGCAGGCGCGCGGCGCGCACCAGATCGCCGCGGCTCGTCCAGTTGTCGAGGCGTCGCTCGGCCGATACGTTGACGACCTCCCACACCACCAGCGCGACGATCGCGGCCACGGCGATCGTCGCGAGCGCCGACGCGAGCCGGTGACCGATCGTGCCGCTGCGAAACAGATCGACCACGTCGACGCCCCACGCCTGCAGCAGCACGAGCGCCGTGATGATGCCGAGGATCCAGCTCACCCCGCGCCGCAGCAGCGGGTAGTAGCGGTAGGCGTGCTGATGCACGAGCGAGCGCTGCTCCTCGTCCTGCACATTGAAGATGCGCGCGAGCCCACCGAAGATCACGATCGACACGAGCCGCGCGCCGATCAGGACCGCGAGCGTCGTACCGCCGATATGCACGAGCGCGTGATAGCCGTTGCGCACGTCGAAGGCCCACACGAACCACAGCGCCATCACGATCGCCACGGTGAACCACGCCCATGCGTCGGCGAGCACGCCGCCGAACATCTCCAGCGACTCGTGCGCGGAGAAGCGCCTGCGGATCCGGTTGGCGACCGGCTTCGCGCAGCGCAGCACGAGGATCGAGATCATCACGTGACCGACGAGCGTGACCACTTTCAGCAACGCGAGATGCGCTGCGTCGTTCATCCCGAGCGCCTGTGCGAGCTCGGCGAGCGCGACGCCGGCGCCGACCACGCCGACGATCCGCACGATCCAGTCGAACACGTACGTGGCCCACGCATCGCCCATGCGCAGCAGCCGCAGACGCGGTGCGTTCGGTTGCAGGAAGAACGCGGCGACGATCACGACGCAGCGGCATACCACGTAGACGTCGATCAGTGAATCGAGCGCGCGGTCCTGCGGCGTGCCGTCGTCGGTGAAGATCGACATCAGCGCGCTCGCCGCGGCGACGAACACCGCGATCGGCACGAGCCGCAGCAGCGTGATCAGCAATGCGCGCGGCAGACGCTGCAGTAGCGTCCAGTGATGCGTCGCATTGCGCTTGCCTTCGGCTTCGATCGCGCGGCCTTTCTCGGATGGCGTCGCGTACGGTGCGGCCGGGCCGGTTGCGACGGCCTGCGCTTCCGCTTCGAGCGCCGGCGGCAACGATGTCATCGGGGGCAGCGGCGGGGTGCTGGTCGGCGCGGCGGCGCCGGCACGTGGGGGTGGCGGTGCCTCGTCGTTGTCGTCTGGCAGCACGGCTTCGCGCCGCGCGGCGATTGCCCGATAGACACGTCGGAGCAGCCGGCGCGCCAGCCATTCGAGCACCAGTGCGGGGATCAACGCGGCCAGCAGCGACCCCAATACCTTGAACAGCTCCATGCGCGCGTGCGGATTGCTAACTTGCCAGTGCCACCAGGCGCGCACCGACGTGACGTCGAGCAGTGCGGCGATCGAACCGCGCAGCGAGGTCGTCAGATGCGCGACGTAATGCGCGCCCTGGCGCGCGATCTGCGAGGCGAGACCATTGGATTTGAACGCGTCCGGCACGAGCGCGGCCGCGCCGCTCGCCGCGGCGGGCGCCGACGCTGCCGCCGGCGCCGGCGCCGAAGCGGGTGGCGCGCTCAACGCGCCGGCCGCGGCGATCGCCTGCAGCGTATCGGCGACTTGCGCGCGGCGGTGCGGATCGTTCAGTACGTCGAGCGCGTCGCGGGCCTGCTGGGGCGTCAGGCTGACCGCATCGGACGCCGGTTGGGCGGAGCTGGTGTGGACAGCTTGCGGCGCGGCGGCGAAGCCAGGCGCCATGCCGGCAAGCAGCAAAATGAAAAGACAGACACGCAGTAATTTTTGCATAGGGTGTAAAGCGGGATGAAGCCAATGCGGGCGATTGTGCCGGAACGTGAGGCCTGTTTCGGCGGGCGACCCGGAACGGACACGGGCCGGGCGGCTGAAGTTCCTGCGGCGGAGGCCCGCCGGACGGGCGAAAGGGCCGCGAGGGCGGCGCCGGCCGGGCGGGGCGTTGAACCGACAGGATAGCCGATGTCGGCCGGCGGTCTTGTCGAAAGAGGCAGAAATGCCCTGTGAGCCCGTGTGCGCGGGGCGGAGGAGGTGGAAGCAGAAACGCTTGCTGGGTGGAAACGCTAGCTGCGGCGCGGGAGGCCCCGGCGGCTGCGCTACATGCGCTCAGCCCGCAATGAATCGGGAATGATCAAAGACCTTGACGGTAAATTGCTAAGCGTTCACTACAAAAAACGCTTAAATCGCCGCTCATTCCACCCATGAGGTCTGTCGCTCGGCCTTGTCGTCGGCATCGGGGCCGCCGCTCGCGCCGCGCGCGGCCGGTTCCTGATGCAGCCGGTTCGCGTGCATCAGCCGATACAGCGTCGCGCGTGAAATGCCGAGCTCGGCCGCCGCATCGGACAACTTGTAGCCGTGCCGCAGCAGCGCGCCCTCGATCGCGTCCTTTTCGGCCTTGCTGCGGATTTCCGCGAGCGTGACCGCCGGGCCGTTGTCGGCCTCGGGCAAGCCGAGGTCGCTCGCGGTGATGAAGCGCCCCTCGCTCATCACGACCGCGCGGCGCACGCAGTTGATCAGCTCGCGCACGTTGCCCGGCCATGGATAGTTCGACATCGCAACGATCGCGTCGCTGGACAGCCCGCGCAGCTTGCGCGCGCCGTCCTGCTTGTACATGCTGAGCGCGTAGTTGGCGAGTAGCTTGATGTCGCCGCCGCGCTCGCGCAGCGGCGGCTCGACGAGGCGCAGCACGCACAGCCGGTGGTAGAGGTCGGAGCGGAAGCGCCCGTCTTCGACGGCGCGTTCCAGATCGACGTGGGTTGCTGAAATCACGCGCACGTCGACGCTGATCGGACCGTTGCCGCCGAGCCGCTCGATCGTGCCTTCTTGCAGGAAGCGCAGCAGCACCGCCTGGCATTCGTGCGGCATGTCGCCGATTTCGTCGAGAAACAGCGTGCCTTCGTGCGCGCTCTCGATGCGGCCGATCTTGCGTTGCACCGCGCCGGTAAATGCGCCGCGCTCATGGCCGAACAGTTCGGCTTGCAGCAGGCTTGGCGGGATCGCCGCGCAATTGATCGCGACGAACGTGTGACGCGCGCGCGGCGAGCGGTCGTGAATGGCACGGGCGGTCAGCTCCTTGCCGGTGCCCGATTCCCCCGCGATGAACACCGGCGCGTCGGTCACGCTGCATTTGTCGATGCGACGGTACAGCTGCTGCATCGACTCGCATTGTCCGACCATGCCGTGGCGGCCGAGCGACGGCTCCGGCGCGACGCGCGGCTGGCGCAGGCTCGACAGCCCGTGCGCGTGGCCGAGCGCGAACACGAGCCGCTCGTTGAGCCACGGTTGCGTGACGAAGTCGAAGCAGTAATCGAGGATGAAGCGGCTGACCAGCTCGTTGTCGGCCTGGCCCGGCACGATCTGCGCGACCCAGTTGGTTTCGACGCGGCGCATGCACAGCGCCAGCGCGGACAGCTCCTGGGAACTGCAATCTTCGGGCAGCTGAACGAGCCCGACCTTGATGTTGCCGCGTTCGATCATCCGTTCCGCGATGGCCGCGCTCTTGGCGTGCACGGCTTGCCATCCCGACGCTGCCAGAAACTCGACGAGTTTCTGGTCGGGCGCGTTCGCCACGTACAGAACAGTGCGTTCCGTGTCGGCCGGCGTGCAACTCGTAGTCATGGTTCCCCCGGGGGTCGATCCGTCAGGACTGCTGTGCGACGTCATGGATAGTCAGGCGGCCGGTTGCTGCACTCCGGGCGCGACGCATTTGCGGCGGCAGCAATCACGAACGAGGGTTGCGTCGAACGCGCGGCGCGGTATGGCGGACGGATTCATGCAATGGCGGCTTACTTGCGTTCATTGCTGAAACTGCCCGGCGACTTTATCCCCGAATCGTGAAAACCACTTGAACCGTGGCTTGCCTCGCTGACCTGATACAGACGCTCTGATTGGCGTATGGCCTAACGATAAGCGAAAGCGCCTGAAAGCGCCAGACAAAGAAATATGGATCAGGAATGCATCTGGTGGTTTTTGATTCACATGGATCACTAATGAATAAGCGGTCAAGCCCGGTTATGCGAGCCATCGCACATTGCGTCGCAATAACCGGGACGTTAAGCCGTGACAAAAACAGATGGGGCGCGAGCGGCCGTGTTTCACAGTTGCGACAAATCGGACGGCACGCGGGAAATGGGATTTGCGGCGCCGCACGGGGCGCCTGTTCGACCTCGCGCAGCGCGAAGCCGCGTGTGGCTGGCACCGCGGCCAGTCAACGGGCCCGCGAGATGGGTTCCGGCGGGCGCTCCGAGCGCAGCGCGTGGCGAATTCGTGTCTCATAAACGAATCAATGCGCGTCGCGCCAAAAATCGGGCAGGCTCTTGCCGCTCGAAAAACCGGCCGATTTCACGGTGGCGTGAAGCTTTGGCGGGCTTTTTATCGATTGGCACTCGTGTTGGCATAACCGTTGCAATATGGTTTGCACAGAAAACGTTTTGCCGCCAGGTCGACGGTACGGGGAAATACCGGATTAAAAAAGACCGGCGGTAAAAAGCTCACTCGCAGGCACGGTCGGGGAGGCCATCAGGTGTTTGTGGGAGCGCGGCGGGGCCTTTTTATATATACGTCCAGAAAAACAGCTGAGTGGTGGACCGGCAGGGCGGCCATTCAAAACCGGACGACAACGGGCATCGACTTCGCCGTTTTTCCTTTTCGACTTTTTCGTCCGAACGACGCGAAAAGGATGGCGATAACGACAGGCAACGCGCTTGCAACGTGTGCGAGCGACGCGCCGAAAAACGGTAGGGGCAGCGCCGGATCAGGACCGGGCCGGCGCGATGAAGCGGGGAGAGAGGCCACAGTCTCCGAAGAGAGACGAATGTACGAGGTGAACCGGGTGCCGTGTCCGTGGGTTGGCACGGGCACGGCGACCTGGCCCACGGCCGGGGCGCTGCCGCCGAACGGCACGACCTGGCGCAATCTTGATCGACATCGGGGGTTGTCATGAAACCACAACTGATTCGCAAGCCGGCCGTTCTGGAAGCAACGGGGCTCAGTTACCGGCGCTATGTCGCGGCGTCGCGCGCGCGATTTTTCGCACAGACGGCGGGCTCGTCGGTCGATCTGCTGACGTTGCTCGTCGCCGAAGCGCTTGAGCGCCGCGCCCAGGCCGAGATGCGCCGTGGCGTGTTGCGCGACGCGCTGTACGATCTGCCGGCATCCGCTGAACGCCGCGCGGCGCACCCGCGCGACGAGGAAGCCGACGGCGACACCGAAGCCGACGCCGACGCTTGACGCACCGCCGCGCCGGGTGATGGTTTTCAGGGAGTCGCTCACCGGTAGCGAGCCTGCGTCGTAGCCTGCGTCGTCGATCGCGAACAGACGCCTTGAATATAAAAACAAGCATGACGCACCACGCGCCGCCGAGTTGCCATGATCGACATCTTCCTGATTGCCGCCAGCATTGAAAACGCGCAGCGCATCGTCGTGCGGCTCGAGGAGAGCGGCGTGCGTTACCGGCTGCACACCTTATACGGTTCGGTGCTGCAACTGACGATGCATGCGCGCCTCGTCCGCAGCGCCGACCTGCTGATCGTCGACGACGCCAATCTGCACGCGCACGGACTCGACGGCATCGAGGAAACGCTCGTCGGCGCGCCGGCGCTCCATTGCATGCTGGTGACGCAAACGCCGTCCACCGCGCTGGCCAGCGCGGCGCGGCGCGTCGGCGTGCGGCACGTGCTGTCCTGGCCGCTCGATCGGCAGGCCGTCGCCGACGCGCTGACACAGATCGAAGTGGAGCGCCGCGAACCCGAGCGGCGCGGCGCACGGGTGGTGGTCCTCGCTTCGAGCAAGGGCGGCAGCGGCACGACGCTGATCGCGGTCAACCTTGCGTGCGCCCTCGCCGCGCAGCGCGAGCGGCGTGTGCTGCTGATCGATCTGAGCCAGCAATTCGCCGACGCCAGCCTGCTGATGGCGAATCGCCCGCCGCCGATGACGCTCGCCGACCTGTGCTCGCGCAACGAGCAGCTCGACGCGGCGTTGTTCGACGCGTGCGCGATGCACGTGCGCGCGAACCTCGATCTGCTCGCCGGCGCCGGCGATCCGTTGAAGGCCGCGGAGCTACTGCCCGAGCAACTCGACCGGATTCTGACGCTGGTGCGCGAGCGCTACGACGCGGTGCTGATCGACGTCGGCCCGAGCCTGAATCCGTTGACGATCCGCGCGCTCGCGCATAGCGATGCGATCTGCATGGTCGTGCGGCAGAACCCGCTGTACCTGCATGGCGCGCGCCGCATGCTCGAAATCTTCCGCGAACTGGGCCATCCGCTCAGCAAGGTGCGCGTCGTCGTCAATCAGTACGACAAGAACGCCCAGATCAATCTGCCGATGCTCGAACGCACGCTCGGCGCGAAGGTCGCGCATCAACTGCCGCGCGACGATCTGCGTGTCAACGAGGCACTGAGCCGCGGCGTGCCGCTCGTCACGTCGGCGCGCGACAGTGGGCTCGCGCAAGGCATCGGCCTGCTCGCGAACATGCTCTGGCCGGTGAGTGCCGAGCGCCGCAGGAGCATGCTCGGCCGGCTGCTCGCGACGTGGCCGAAGCGGCCGCCGCAATTGAAACCCGGGGTCTAGGCCGCCGGCTCGCCTGGCGCTGCCGCTCGGATGCGTCCCGTGTGAAGAGAAGCCGCTGTCCGATCACGAGCGCTATCGCGCGTACCGGAGTAAGGTGAAGTTTCGGGTGATACCCGGCCTTTTTCGACGTCGGACCGGCTCGCGCCGCCCGGCCACTCCAGCGAGACAATCACGTGAGCGCAGCACCGTCCATGCAAAGCACGCAGGGTTTCAGCGACCTCGCCTCGATCCTGTCCAATCTGATCCTGAACACGGACTCGTACAAGGCGTCGCACTTTCTGCAATATCCACCCGATGCATCGGCGATGTTCTCGTACATCGAATCGCGCGGCGGACGTTACGAGCACACGCTGTTCTTCGGCTTGCAGATGCTGCTGAAGGAGTACCTGTGCCGGCCGGTCACCGCCGCGATGATCGAGCAGGCCCGCGCTTTCTTCAGCGCGCACGGCGAGCCGTTCAACGAAGCGGGCTGGCGCTACGTCGTCGAGCAATACGGGGGCTATCTGCCGGTGCGGATTCGCGCGGTACCCGAAGGTTCGCTCGTGCCGACGCATAACGTGCTCGTGACGGTCGAATGCGACGACCCCCAGGTGTTCTGGCTCGCGTCGTATGTGGAGACGATGCTGATGCGCGTGTGGTATCCGATCACGGTCGCGACGCAAAGCTGGCATCTGCGCCAGACGATCCGCGCATATCTGCTGAAGAGCAGCGACGATCTTTCGCAACTGCCGTTCAAGCTGCACGATTTCGGCGCGCGCGGCGTGTCGAGCGCGGAGTCGGCGGCGATCGGCGGCGCCGCGCATCTCGTCAGCTTCATGGGCTCCGATACGGTGCTCGGCGTGGTCGCGGCCAATCACTTCTACCACGACAGCATGGCCGCGTTTTCGGTGCCGGCGGCCGAGCACAGCACGATCACGTCGTGGGGCCGCGAGCGCGAAACCGACGCGTATCGCAACATGATCGAGCGCTTCGGCAAGCCGGGCGCGATCGTTTCGGTGGTGTCCGACTCTTACGACCTGTTCGCTGCGCTCAACGCCTGGGGCACCGAACTGAAGCAGGCCGTCCTCGATTCCGGCGGCACGCTGGTGATTCGCCCGGACTCCGGCGATCCCTGCACGATCGTGCTGCATACGCTGCGTGCGCTGGAGGCGTCGTTCGGCTCCCAGACGAACAGCAAGGGGCGGCGCGTGCTCAATCAGGTACGCGTGATTCAGGGCGATGGCGTGAACCCGGATTCGATCGCCGCGATTCTCGCCGCGATGGACGAAGCCGGCTTCGCCGCCGACAACATCGTATTCGGCATGGGCGGCGCGCTGTTGCAGCAGATCAACCGAGATACGCAGCGCTTCGCGATGAAGTGCTCGGCGATCCGGCTTGGCGATGCATGGCACGAGGTGTCGAAGGATCCGGTCACCGATCACGGCAAGCGCTCGATGAAAGGCCGTCTCACGCTGCTGCGCCATCGTTGCACCGGCGAGTACCGGACGGTCACGTTGCCGATCGTATGGGACGAACACACGGTGGCGGGCGAGTGGGACGAAGCGCTCGCGACGGTGTTCGATACGGGCCGTCTACTGGTGGATACGTCGCTGGCCGAGATTCGCGGCCGGGCGTATGCGAACGAAGTCTGATTCACTTTTGCTTGCACGGGGATAGCCATGTCCGACGATCCGCTGACGGCCGACCCCTTGCGGGCATGGCTAGGCAAGGCCACTGATCCCGAATCCGCCGACACCCGTCTGTTCGCCAAACTGATCGCCGCGCGCGACGCTCGCGACGAACTCGCGTTGCTCGGCCTGCAAGCGCACGCATGGCACGCGCTGCTCGCGCGACACTTTGGTCGCGCGAGCCTTGCGCCGTTGCCGCTCGCGGTGATCCCCAGCGAACACGCGAGCTTCGTCCACGCACTGCACGCGCTGCTCGTCGCAAACGCCAGCGGCACGGTCCATCCCGACGACGCGCAGTGCCTCGCGACGATCATCGCCCACGCCTGTCTGCGTCCCGATCATCTATGGCGCGACCTCGGCCTCGCGGGCCGCGATGAAGTGACATGGATGCTGACGCGCTACTTTCCGGTGCTGGTCGCGCGCAACGTCGATAACCTGCGCTGGAAGAAATTCCTCGCCGCGCAATGCGCGCTTTCGTTGGGTTTGCAACCGGGACCCGCGCCGGGCTGCCCGGGCTGCGAAGACTACGGGTACTGCTTTCCAGGGCAGCGTTGAGGCACGCGGGGAGGTGGCGGCGCGAGGCTGTTCGTGTATGCTTGCGCGCATGGCCGACACCGCAAAACCCGCCAAAACCAGAGCCGCACCGGCGACCCGGTCCACCAGGACGCGTCCCGAAGTGCGCTTCCGAATGCGCATCCGCAACGGCGATGCAGTCGCGCTCGGGCCGGGCAAAGTCGATCTGCTCGAAGCGGTGCGCGAATACGGGTCGATCTCGGCGGCGGCGCGCAGTCTCGGTATGTCATACCGGCGCGCGTGGCTGCTGATCGACGAGCTGAACCGCTCGCTGAAGTCGCCGGCCACGCTTTCGGAGCAGGGTGGTCAGAGCGGGGGCGGCTGCACGCTGACACCGGTCGGCGAAACCATCATTCACCTGTATCGCGACGTCGAGGAAGAAGCGCGGCGAACCTGCGCGAAGCAGATCGCCGAATTGATTAAGCTGCTTCGCGTGTGAGAGGCCGGCGTTTGCGTCTGTGTGTGCGATGCGCTCAGCCGTGCCGCAAACAGAACGGCGAAGGCGGCGCATTTCGAAGCTGCGCGACGTGCTCGGGATGCAGCCGCGCGATCAACTCGACGAAGCTCGCGACACTCGCCGTCCGCAGCGGGTGATAGTCGATTCCGTGACGCTCGCAGATCCGCTTGAGCGTATTCATCGAATCGTGATCGACGCAATCCACCGGAAACACGACGATATCCGCACCCGGCAGCGCGGCGGCAAGCAGCCCTTTGCGATCCTCCAGGCCGCCGTCATGCACGACCAGCTCACCACCGGCCGCGTCGACGAGCCGCTTGAGCGCGGCATTGGAGCCGGGCCGGCCGCCCACGTAGACGATCCGTTTGCCCTGCACGCCGTCGAGACTCGCGCGGCGCGGGCCGGTGCCGTTCTCGGCATCGGCGGCATCGACGGTTGCGCGTTCGAGCGCATCACATTCGCTCTGCACGAGCTTGAGCAGCGCGAGCGCCTGATCGCGGCTGTGACGCAGCGCCACGGCCGCGTCCTGTTCCTGCTGCATGCGCTGCTCGGCCGCTTCGCGCCGGCTCGTATGCAGCGCCACGCGTTGATCGGCAGTGGCGAGCCATTCGCGCAGTTGCTGCACTTGCGCCTCGAGCGTGGTCGTATCGGCGGGCAACGGGTTTGACTGAAGTCGCGCGATCTGTTCGTTGAGCGCCGCGATCGATGCATCGCGCTCGATCACCAGTTGCTGGATGCGGCTTTGTTGTCGCTCGACCTTCTCTTTCAGCGTGGCGTTTTCTTCCTCCAGTGCCACGAGCCGGCGTATGTCCGCGCGATTGGCCGCGCCGACCAGATGCGACAGCATGTGCAACTCGCCGAACGCTTTCTGACGCACCGGCATCGTCGCGAGCGGGTGGGTCATCAGCGCCCAGTAAGCGGGTGGGATGTCGCCGTTTTTGAGCGCGTCGTCCCATAGGCTCAGCAACTCGACGTCGTCGGCGGCTTGGGTGAAGCGGCGGATCGCGCCCGCGTAGCGTTCGTCGAGCAGTTTGTGCAGCGCCTTCGCACCCGGGCCGCCCGCGATCGCCAGTTCGACAGCCGTGTGGTGGATCTCGAGATCGCTCGCGTCGCGGCGATCGAGGTCGGCAAATTTCGGCACCAGCTTGCGCAGTTCGTGCGTGCTCAGACAGGTCCCGATGATCGAGCAATGCAGATGACTGTCGAGTTCGGACAGGCGCGCGCGCCGCCTGACGTTTGCCGGGGTTGCGTCGACCGGCGAGCAGCATGCGTCGCGCGGCGCCTTGATGCCGGTGCTCGCAAGCTCGTCGCCAGATAGCTTCAGGCGCGGGGGCTGGGCCAGAGGAAACGGGGGCGTGTGCATGAAAGTCTCGAATCCGGTTCGGGTCAGGCGTGTCGTGCGCGGCGCGATGTATTCAGGTGGATATAGCGGTGGGCAAAAAAAATGGTCTTCGGCGATGCGTGCCTCAAGACCTACCGTGATATCCGTCAGGATATAACGAAAGACGAGTCCTGTGTTGGCGCGGAACCTGACCACCGTCGCTTTCAGCGACGTCGATCGAGAAAGTGGTTAGTCTGTACCGCCGCGTGCGAAACGTAGAAACGCTTTGACGGCCGGCGCGCGCTCGTGCTGGCGGAACGCGAGCGCGATTTCTGACGCAATCGGCCGGCCGGCGATGTCGCGGTAGACGACGCCCGGCAGCGCAATGCAATCGGCCAGCGTATGCGGCACGACCGACACGTATCCGCCGAGCGACACGCAGGCGAGCACGGCGGCGAGCGTGCCCGGACGGGGCCCGAGCCGCGCCGCGAAGCGCCCGCGTCGCGCGACTTCGAAGGTGCCGGACTCCTGCTCGGGCAGCACGAAACACTGGTCGCGCAGCTGCGCGGGCCGCACGCTGGCCGACTCGGCGAGCGGCGAATCGGCCGGCAGGGCGAGCACGAAGCGATCGCGATGCACGCTCATGGCCTCGATGCCGGTCGCGAGCGGCATCGGCGGACGCACGTAGGCCGCGTCGAGCATTCCATCGCCGAGCATCGCGGCGACCGCGTCCATTGGCACTTCGCGGATCGATACCTCGACGCCCGCATGCGTGTTGCGAAAGCCGCCGACCGCCTTCTGCAACACACCCGCATAGGCAGCCGAGGCCACATAGCCGATCTCGACGCGTCCCACCTCGCCGCGCCCGGCGAGCAACGCGCGCTGCGCGGCGCGCTCGAGATGATCGAGCGCGATCAGCGCTTCGGCGAGATAGGCGCTGCCCGCCGCGCTCAGCGCGACCGAGCGCTTCGTGCGATGGAACAGCCGCACGCCGAGCAGGCGTTCGGTTTCCTGAATCAGCCGCGTCAGCGACGGCGCGGCGATGCCAAGCTCGTCGGCGGCGCGCGCGAAATGCAGCGCCCGAGCGACGCACACGAAGGCACGGATATGACGCAGTTCCAGTTGTCGCATGCTTTTCCAGTATTGACTGAATCGCTAATTATTCTGTGATTTTAGGTCAATGACAGGCAATAGTACGGTCGCTACGATGACGTCACTTCCGCACTGTCCTTCGCGTCGCCGCGAGCCGCCCCTATGTCATTGCTTCGCCACCGCCATGCACCGGCACCGCCGGTATCCGCCGCCCGACCCGCTTTCGTGCTGGCCATCGCGTCGGCCACCTGCGCGCTGATCGTGCTCGATACCAATGTGGTCGCCGTGTCGTTGCCGTCGATCGCGCGGTCGTTTCACGCGAGCTTCGCCGCCGTCGAATGGGTGGTCAGCGCCTACATGGTCGCGTTCGCGTCGTGCCTGCTGTGGGCAGGCGCGCTCGCCGATCGCGTGGGCCGCAAACGCATGCTGCTCGTCGGGCTCGCGGTGTTCGCTCTCGCCTCGCTCGGTTGCGGGCTCGCGGCGTCGGCGCTCGCGTTGAACGTCGCGCGCGCGCTCAAGGGTGTGGGCGCGGCGATGCTACTGACGGCCGCGCTCGCGGTGATCGCCAACACCTTCCACGACGGCCCCGCCCGCGTGCGCGCGTGGGCCGTGTGGGGCACCTGCATGGGTGTCGCGACCACGATCGCGCCGCTGGTCGGCGGCGTGATCACGCAATGGCTCGGCTGGCGCTGGATCTTTCTGTTCAATCTGCCGGTTTGCGGCGTGCTCGGCTGGTGCGCGTCGCGCGAGCTGGCCGAGTCGCGCAATCCCGCGCCCGGTCCGCTCGACGTCGCCGGCAGCCTGCTGTTCGGCCTCGCGCTTGCGTGCGGCATCTGGGCGCTGATCGACGCACCGTCGCACGGCTTCGCGAGTGGGGCGACCGGCGCGCGGCTCGCGGCCTGCGCGTTGCTCGGCGGCGCGTTCGTCCAGTTGCAGCGGCGCCGCGCGCATCCGATGGTCGATCTCGCGCTGTTCCGCCAACCGCGCTTCGTCGCCGCGGTGCTCGCCATGTTCGGCTATGCCGCGTGCGCGCAAGTGATGATGACGTTCCTGCCGTTGTATCTGCAGAACGCGTTCGGGCTGTCAGCGATCGCGGCGGGGATCGGCATGCTGCCGTTCGCGCTCGCGATGGTGGTGGGCCCGTACGTCGGCGCGGCGCTCGGCAAACGGATTGCGCCGATGCTGCTGCTGAGCGCGGGCCTGCTGCTGATCGCGCTCGGCAATCTGCTGACCGCGCTCGCGGCGGGCGGCGCGCAATATGCGTGGGTCGCGGGCGGGATGATCGTCACCGGACTCGGCGCGGGCGTGCTGAACGGCGACACGCAGAAGGCGATCATGGCGTGCGTGCCGCCGGAGCGGACCGGGATGGCGTCGGGGATCAGCACGACGACGCGTTTTACCGCGATCGTCATGTCGGTCGGTGTGCTCGGGGCGGTGCTGGCGGCGCACGCGCGCGCGGCCTTCGTCGCGACTGTGCCGCTGACGCCGGCCGTACGCGCCGCGCTCGACGCCGGCTTCATGTCGCGCGTGATGGCGGGCGACACCGCGCAGGCCACCGCGTCGCTGGCGCCTGCACTGCGCTCGGCGCTGACGACGGCCGCGCAGGCGAGCTTCGCGGCCGGATTCGCGGCGGCGCTCGGCGTCGCGGCGCTCGTGGCGGCGGCCGTGGCGGCGGTGGTGTGGGGGCTGGCGGGACGGGCGGAACTGATAAGGGCGAGGGGGGCGCGGGGGGCGGTATCGGAGGGGTAAAGCCGTCGTCGGCTTGCGCCGGCCCCCCCATTCACGCCGTTTTCCGCTATCGTGTGCGCCATGCCCGCCGCCTGCCTCGCGCGGGCGCGTTTTAACGGAGCGCGGCGCGGCTTTGCACGCGCATGAAGCGCTCCCGCAATAGACCACACGATATCAATGAGCCATCCGAACACCGAGTTGATCGAACGTTTCTACACCGCCTTCCAGCAGCGCGACGCCGAGACCATGGTCGCCTGTTATGCCGACGACGTCGTCTTCAGCGACCCCGCCTTCGGCGAACTGGTGGGCGACGAAGTGCGCGACATGTGGCGCATGCTCGTCAAGCATGCGCAGGACTTCACGCTGAGCTTCAGCGACATCGAGGCGGACGACCACACCGGCCGCGCGCAGTGGGTGGCGCGCTACCGTTTCGTTCAGACGGGGCGCGACGTCGTGAACCGCATCGAGGCCCGCTTCGTGTTCCGTGACGGCTTGATCGTCGAGCATCGCGACAGCTTCGATCTGTGGCTGTGGATGCGCCAGGCGATGGGCGTGCGCGGTACGCTGCTCGGCTGGTCGCCGTTCGTGCAGCGGCTCATCAGGCAGCAGGCGCGCCGCGGGCTGCTGCATTATCGCGGGCAGTTGAAGCGCGAATAGGCGCGTGCGCGGGCGCGTGTCTTGCGCTGGCTATCATCGAAGCAGCAGCGAGCCCGCGCCGCTTGCCGGGCCGCAGCAAAGGGCAAACCATGCAAGTCGTCGATGCCGCCTGGCAAGAATGGCTGAGCAGCAATGTCGAACGCGGCTGCACGCCGGGCTCGATGATCGACGCGATGGTAGCGGCCGGCTTTGCCGCCGCCGACGCCCGCGCCGCCGTCCGCCACGCGTTAGACCAGCGCTCGGCCGACCGCCCAGCGGCGGCCAGCGTTGCCGACGACCCTACCACGCAGCCTTATCGATACGACGCCACGACGGTCGCGCGCGGCAACCTGATGCGCGCCGACGATCGCGACGTGCGCGTGCTGCTGCGCTGCGAGCGCCCGCAACTGGTCGTGTTCGCCGATGTGCTGTCGGCCGCGGAATGCGACGAGCTGATCGCACGGTCGCGGCATCGGCTGAAGCGCTCGACCACGGTCAATCCGCTGACCGGCACTGAGGACGTGATCCGCAACCGCACCAGCCAAGGCGTCTGGTATCGGCGCGGCGAGGACGCGTTGATCGCGCGGATCGAACGGCGCATCGCCAGCCTGACGAACTGGCCGATCGAAAACGGCGAAGGCCTGCAGGTGTTGCATTACGACACGAATGGCGAGTACAGCCCGCATTTCGACTACTTCACGCCCGATCAGCCGGGCAGCTCGGTGCACACCGCCCAGGGCGGACAGCGCGTCGCGACGCTGATCATTTATCTGAACGACGTCGCCGACGGCGGCGAGACGGTGTTTCCGGCGGTGGGCCTGTCGGTCGCGGCGCGCGCGGGCGGCGCCGTGTATTTCCGCTACATGAACGGCGAGCGTCAGCTCGATCCGTTGACTCTGCACGGCGGCGCACCGGTGCTGGCCGGCGACAAATGGATCATGACGAAGTGGATGCGCGAGCGGGCGTACGGCTGAGGCTGAGGCACGCGAGCTGGACGCGTGCCCACGCAGGGTTCATCCGGCCACTTTATAAACATCCGGCCGATGCAACTCCATATACCGCTCGGGGTTCTCGAGCGACGTGAACCCATGCGGCGCATACACGTGATGCGCGTCGGTCGTGACCAGCACGATCCTGCGCAGCGTGGCGAGCGAAGGGCTCGCAAAGATATGTTTCATCAACGTCGACGCGTAGCCGCGGCCGCGATACGCGGGCAGCACGAACACGTCGCACAGGTAGGCGAAGGTCGCCTCGTCGGTGACGAGGCGCGCGAACGCGATCTGCTTACCGTCGACAAAGCCGCCGAAGCAGAGCGACCCGGCGACGGCACGCTCGAAGGTCGCGCGCGGCATGTCTCGCGCCCACGGCGTTTCCCGCGACAGGAACAGGTAGACCATGTCGAGGTCGAGATCGTCGTTGCGGCTGGACATCGTCAGTTCGCCTGCTTGCACGGCATGTCTCCTTTTGATCATCGAGTAGCGGTAGCGCGGTTAGCGCGTGCGCTAGCTCTTCGCCGTCGACTCACCGCCGCGCGAACCCCCGCCGATACTTTGCCCGGCATTGCGGGCAAGCCCCAGATACCCGAGCACCGACAGCAGCGTCAGCACCCCGGCGAACAGGAACGCGAGGCGGAAATCGTCGAGCGTGAACACGTGGCCGGTCGTCTCGCCGTTGAACAGCGCCGCGACGCGCAGCGACACCGCGCCGAACGCGATGCCCAGACCGATCGTCATCTGCGCGGCCGCGCTCCATAGCGTGCTCGCCGCGCTCATCTGCGGCTGCGGGATATCGGCGTAGGCGAGCGTCGCGAGCGTCGAGAACTGCATCGAGCGCGCGACGCCGTACACGAACACGACGATCAGCACGAACACGAGCGGCACGTTCGGCGTCAGCAGCCCGCACGCGATGATGAAAATGCCGGCCACCGCCACGTCGACGATCGACACCATCCGGAAGCCATAGCGCTGCAGGATACGCGTGGTCAGCGCCTTCATGCCGAGGTTGCCGACCGCGCTCGCGAGCAGCAGCAGACCCGAGCGGAACGCCGACAGACCGAAGCCGACCTGGAACAGCAGCGGCATCAGGTAGGGCACCGCGCCGATGCCAATGCGCGTGAACGACCCGGTAATGACCGTTACCGAGAAGGTCGGCACCTTCAGCGTCGACACGTCGACGAGCGGGTAAGGATGATGCTTCGCGTGCAGGAACGCGATCACGCCGACCAGCAGACCCGCCGCCACGATCGCGATCGCGAGCCACGGGTTGGTGGCCGGTTGGCTCGCGAGCTCCGCGCCGTAGAGGATCGCGGTCAGCGCGACGCCGCTGAGCAGAAGGCCGACGACGTCGAGCGGCTTGCGATCGGTGCCGCGCAGATTCGGCACGATGGCGAGCGCCACCGCGATCGCCGCGAGACCGAACGGCACGTTCAGCAGGAAGATCCAGCGCCACGACGCGTAGGTCGTGATGAAGCCGCCGATCGGCGGCCCGACCACCGGCGCCGCGATGGCGGGCCAGGTGATCGTCGAGATCGCCTGCATCATGCGGGCTTTTTCGGTGCTGCGGACCACGATCAGCCGGCCGACGGGCACCATCATCGCGCCGCCGATGCCTTGCAGCAGCCGCGCGGCCGTGAACTCGGGGACGTTCTGCGACAGCCCGCACAGCACCGACGCCACCGTGAACACGCCGATCGCGCTAACGAACACGGTGCGTGCGCCGCAGCGGTCGGCGACCCAGCCGCTCGCCGGGATGAAGATCGCGAGCGCCAGCATGTACGCGGTCATGCCGAGGCTCAGGCTGTTCGGACCGACGCCGAACGAACGCGCCATCTGCGGCAGCGCGGTGGCGATCACCGTGGTGTCGAGGTACTCCATGAAGAAGGTGGCCGCGACGATGTACGGCAGCCAGCCGACGTGCGCGGTGCGGGTGCCTGCGGGGCTCATCGCGCGATCTCCCATGCCGCGCGCCCGCGCGCGCAAAGATCATTGACGAGCCGGCGCGGAGCGCGCGAAGAGTTTGACTTCATGGTGCTTGCGACTGCCTTTCGATTGCGTTTTTGTATCTCTGCCGGCGTCCGCAAGAGCGGGCCGGAGCCGCGAACGGTCGCGGCGGGCTGGCGCGAACATCAGCTTGCCTGATTGCCAGCCCTGAATCCTAACGCAATAAAGGGTCCCCTATCGTCGAGGCGCGCAGCGCGTCGCACCGCCGCGGCGCCCGGGCGTGCCTCAGCCCTTCGCCGCGTACTCCTTGTCCAGACGGTCATACAGCGGCTTGTTGACGAGCCGCTGACGCTCGCTGAACGGCGCGACGATGGTCGCGTCTTCGTCGAGGCGGCCGTTGCTTTGCAGCGTGCCGAGCGCGCGCTGCATGCCGAGCACCGCGCCTTGCAGCGCCGCGTTCGCGTACAGGACGATGCCGTAGCCGAGCTTGCCGAGCGCCTCGCGCGACTGCACCGGCGTCTTGCCGCCGATCACGATATTGATCAGTTGCGGCACGTCGAACAGGCCCGGCAGACGCTCGATGTCGGCGAGCGATTCGGTTGCCTCGATGAACAGGATGTCGGCGCCCGCTTCGATGAAGCGATGACCGCGCTCGATCGCATCCTCGATGCCGTGGACCGCCGCCGCGTCGGTGCGCGCCATGATCTGCAGGTTCGCGTCTTCGCGCGCGTCGACGGCCGCGCGAATCTTGCCGACCATCTCGCTCGTCGCGACGACTTCCTTGCCCGAGAAGTGGCCGCATTTCTTCGGCATCACCTGGTCTTCGAACTGGATCACGTCGGCGCCGCTGCGCTCGAGCACGCGCACGGTCTGGCGCACGTTCAGCGCATTGCCGAAGCCGGTGTCGGCATCGACGATCAGCGGCAGCGCGACCGCGTCGCGGATGCGGGCGGTGTGCTCGGCGACCTCGGCCAAGCCGATAAAGCCGAGGTCGGGCAGACCGAGCGACATATTGGTGACGCCCGCGCCGGTGATGTAGACCGCCTCGAAGCCGGCATCCTCGATCACGCGCGCGCTCATTGCGTTGAACGCGCCGGGCACGAGCAGCCCCTGACGCTGGTTGACCTTGGCGCGGAACGCGGCGCGGCGGGTGGCGGAAGTGGTGGTCATGATGCGGGTCTCCTGAAGGGAAATCGGTAGTGGAACGTGGGCGACATTCTGCAGGAAGCGTGCCATTGACTTGGCGTTTCGCGGATAGGCCCGCTGGAACAAGGGTTTGCGCGATCTGGGTGTGGTTCGGCAGTTCGTGGCACAATCGCTGGAACGTTTCATGAAACGTTTCGCGGAACGTTTCAATCCAAGGAGGGCCGCAGTGTCCACGTTCACCCCATTCGTCGCGAACCCGAGTCCCGCCGTCGATGCCGGCCGGCCCGGTGTCGCACTCGTCAGTATCAGCCGACTGCAATCGCTTTGCGAGGCGGTGGCGCCGCGCTACGCCGGCCGCGCCAGATTCTTCACGGTGCGGGAGGGCTACGGCGCGGCCGTCACCGCGCTGCAAGCCTACGTGGACGCGGGTTCGGTCGACGTCGTGCTGTCCGCGGGTTCCAACGGCGCGTATCTGCAAGAGAACCTCAGCGTGCCGGTCGTGATGGTCAAGGTGAACGGCTTCGACGTGTTGAGCGCGATCACGCGCGCCACCGCCACGTGGCCAGAGGCGCGCATCGGGCTCGTGCTGCACGAAGCGATCGCGCAGGAGCTGGCCGACCTGAGCCCGCTCCTGAACGTCGATCTGCGCCAGCGCGCCTACCGCTCGATCGACGAGGTGCGGCTCGCGGTCGAACAGCTCGCCGCGCAGGGCTGCCGCGTCGTCGTCGGCGCCGGCATGGCCTGCGATCTGGCGCAGCAAGCCGGCATGGAAAGCGTGTTCCTGTACTCGCTCGCCGCGGTCGAGGAGGCGTTCGAGCGTTCGGTCGAACTCGCGCGCGTGAGCCGCCAGAAGGAGTCCAAGCGGGTGCGCCTGAACACGATCGTCGCGCACCTGCGCGACGGCGTCGCCGCGTTCGACGAAGCCGGCCAGCTCGAAGCCGTCAACCCGGCGATGCTCGAACTGCTCGGTTTGGGCGCCGCGCAGACACTCGCCAAGGACGACGAGGACACCCCCACGCGCGTCGCGCGCGCGCTCGCGCCGCTGTTGCGCGAGACCCGCGCCGCCGAGCAGCCGGTCGACGAACGCATCGAGCAGATCGGCGGCCGCGCGCTGATCGTCAACTGCGTGCCGATCGCCGAGCAGGGCGCGCGCGCCGGTTTCGTCGTGACCGCCCAGGATGCGCTCGTCGCACAGCGGATCGACCGTTCGCTGCGGACCAGCCAGCGGCCGAGGCATCTGGTCGCGCGGCATCGGCTCGACGATCTGATCGGCGCTTCGGTGGCGCTCGAGCGCGTGCGCCGGCTGGCGCGCGCCGGCGCCGCGCACGACGCGACCGTGCTGCTGACCGGCGAAAGCGGCACCGGCAAGGAATTGGTGGCGCAGGGCATCCACAACGCGAGCCGGCGGCGCGGCAATCCGTTCGTCGCGTTCAACTGCGCGGCGCTGCCCGAGGGGCTGATCGAAAGCGAGCTGTTCGGGCACGAGGAAGGGGCGTTCACCGGCGCGCGGCGCGGCGGCAAGCCGGGGCTGTTCGAAATCGCGCACACGGGCACGATCTTTCTCGATGAAATCGGCGAAATGCCGGCCGCGCTGCAAAGCCGGCTCTTGCGCGTGCTGCAGGAGCGCGAGGTGATGAAGCTCGGCGCGGGCCGCGCGACGCCGGTCGACGTGCGCGTGATCGCCGCGACGCACCGTGACCTGCATGCGCTCGTCGAGCAGGGCGCGTTTCGCGCGGACCTGTATTTCCGATTGAATCTGCTTCAGATAAAATTGCCGCCGCTGCGCGAACGCCGCGCCGACATCGCGCCGCTGGCGCGGCATCTGCTGGGCCGCAGCGCGCTGCAGTACGGTTTGTCGGCGGCTGCGCTGGAACGGGTGCTCGCGTTTCTCGAGCCGCTTTTTGCGAATTATGCGTGGCCCGGCAACGTCCGCGAGCTGGAAAATCTGTTGGCACGCGCGGCGATTTATGTCGGCGACGCAACCCGCGAAATATCCGGGAACCTGGCCACCGAAGCCTTGCCAGACTGGCAGGCGGTGTTTCCCGAGTTCACGCGGATCGGGCCGGCCGCCGGGATCGAGCGGATCACAGCGGCTGCTTCGGGCCCCCCCGCTGGCAGCACGGCGCCCCGCGCCACCCCCACCCGCAAGGACGCGCTGCGCGCCCTCGAACAATCCGGCGGCAATCGCGCCGCCGCGAGCCGCGCGCTCGGCATCGGCCGGACCACGCTGTGGCGGCTTCTGAAGGGCTGAAACGCCCTACAAATCGTCCCGATAGTTTGAACCCACAAATTAAATAGTGTCAGACTATTAAAGTCATTAACACAATCCGCTTTACCTATTAAGTACAGTCTGACATACTGACTCCACTTTCCAACCACCCAGAGAGGGAATCAGCAAATGCCGATCATCAACAGTCAAGTCAAACCGTTCAAGGCACAGGCTTACCACAACGGCGATTTCACGACCGTCACTGAAGAAAGCCTGAAGGGCAAGTGGTCGGTTTTCGTGTTCTACCCGGCCGACTTCACGTTCGTCTGCCCGACCGAACTGGGTGACCTGGCCGATCGTTACGAAGAGTTCAAGAAGATCGGTGTGGAAATCTACAGCGTGTCGACCGATACGCACTTCACGCACAAGGCCTGGCACGACACGTCGGACACGATCCAGAAGATCAAGTACCCGATGCTGGCTGACCCGACGCTCGCTATCTCGCGCAACTTCGACGTGCTGATCGAAGAAGAAGGCCTCGCGCTGCGCGGCACGTTCGTGATCAACCCGGAAGGCGAAATCAAGCTGTGCGAAGTCCACGACAACGGCATCGGCCGTGACGCTGGCGAACTGCTGCGCAAGGTTCAGGCTGCGCAATACATCGCGAAGCATCCGGGTGAAGTGTGCCCTGCGAAGTGGACGCCGGGCGCAGAAACGCTGACCCCGTCGCTCGACCTGATCGGCAAGATCTAAGGTCCATGCAGCGCCCGCTGCATTCGTAGTCTGCATTTGCCGGGTCCTTCCCGGCGCAGCACCGCGCGAACCGTCTGACACGGCGCTTCGCGCGTTCCCGGGCTGTACGCGTCCTATCCGGATGCGTGCGGTGCCGGGGCACCAACACCCCACGCCACGGAAAACGCAAAGCCATGCTTGACGCCAATCTCAAGACTCAATTGAAGTCGTACCTCGAAAAAGTTAGCAGGCCTATTGAGCTGGTCGCATCGGTCGACGACAGCGCCAAGTCCCAGGAGCTGCTGGCCCTCTTGAACGATATCGCATCGTTGTCTGAGCGCGTCACGGTCATCGAGCGTCGCGGCGACGGCGAGCGTAAGCCTTCGTTTTCGATTGGCGAAGCGGGCAAGGATAGCGGCATCCGTTTCGCCGGCATTCCGATGGGGCATGAATTCACGTCGCTCGTCCTCGCACTGCTGCAGGTCGGCGGCCATCCGGTCAAACTCGACGATGCGGTGATCGAGCAGATCCGCAGTCTCGACGGCGACTATCAATTCGAAACGTACTTCTCGCTGTCGTGCCAGAACTGCCCGGAAGTCGTGCAGGCGCTGAACGTGATGGCGTTGATCAATCCGCGTATCCGTCATGTAGCGATCGACGGCGCGCTGTTCCAGAACGAAGTCGAAGCGCGCCAGATCATGGCGGTACCGACGATGTTCCTGAACGGCGACGTGTTCGGCCAGGGCCGCAGCGGCGTGAAGGAAATCCTCGCCAAACTCGACACCAACGCAGGCGAGCGCGCCGCGAAGGAACTGGAGAACAAGCCGGTATTCGACACGCTGATCGTCGGCGGCGGCCCGGCGGGCGCGGCGGCGGCGATCTACTCGGCGCGCAAGGGTATTGCGACCGGCGTCGTGGCCGAGCGTTTCGGCGGCCAGGTGCTCGATACGCTGGCCATCGAAAACTTCGTCTCCGTGACGGAAACCGAGGGACCGAAGTTCGCGACCGCGCTCGAACAGCACGTGAAGGCGTATGAGGTCGACATCATGGACGTGCAGCGCGCCGAAGCGTTGATTCCGGGGCGCATCAACGAAGTGCGTCTGGCGAACGGCGCGGTGCTGAAGGCGAAGACGATCATCCTCGCAACCGGCGCGCGTTGGCGCGAAATCAACGTGCCGGGCGAGCGCGAGTATCGCAATCATGGCGTCGCGTACTGCCCGCACTGCGATGGCCCGCTGTTCAAGGGCAAGCGCGTCGCGGTGATCGGCGGCGGCAACTCGGGCGTCGAAGCGGCGATCGACCTGGCGGGTCTCGTGCGCCAAGTGACGCTGCTCGAATTCGGCGCATCGCTGCGTGCCGACGAAGTGCTGCAACGCAAGCTGCGCAGCCTGCCGAACGTGACGGTGGTCACCCAGGCGCAAACCACGGAAATCACCGGCGACGGCAAGAAAGTCGACGGTCTCGTCTACAAGGATCTCGCTTCGGGCGAAGTGAAGAAGATCGAGCTCGAAGGTGTGTTCGTGCAGATCGGTCTGGTGCCGAACACCGAATGGCTGAAGGGCACGGTCGAGTTGTCGAAGCATGGCGAGATCGTCGTCGACGCACGCGGCGCGACGTCGGTGCCGGGCGTGTTCGCCGCCGGCGACGTGACGACGGTGCCGTTCAAGCAGATCGTGATCGCGGTGGGCGAGGGCGCGAAGGCATCGCTGTCCGCGTTCGATCACCTGATCCGCAACAGCGAAGAAGTCGTGGAGCTGAGCGAAGCGGAAGCCGAAGCAGCGGTTTGATCCGGTTGATGAAAGACGCAAACGGCGGCCCGCGGGTCGCCGTTTCAGTTTGCGCACGAAACAAGGCCCGCACGCACGCGGGCCTTGTTTCGTTAGGGCACGGCAATCGCCATCAGCGTCGGTCGAACGAGTACTTGCCAGGGCCGCTCACGCACAACAACAGCAAGCCGCCGATGATTCCGATGTTCTTGTAGAAATGAATCATGTTGTCGTACTGCATCGCGCCCGTCATGTTCCAGTAGTGGTGACCAATGATCGCGGTGCCGAGCGTATACACCGCAAGCAGCAGCGCCAGCGGTCGCGTGAAAAATCCCACCAGCAGTGCGACGCCTACGACGAGTTCCATCACCACCGCGATAACGGCAGACAACTCCGGCATGGGCGCGCCGGTCGAGGTCATATAAGCGACGGTGCCAGAAAAGCCGGTCAGTTTCGACCAGCCGAACAGCACGAAGAGCACCATCAGCAGGATGCGAGCGACGAGAAGGACGGTGTCTTTCTGGTTTTCAAACAGTGTGTAGCGCATGATTGTTCCCGTAAGGATAGACAGATGAGGCTCGCTGGAAATGTTCGTCCAGCGAGCCGCCGTTCAGATTAGGTCGAGAGCGGCGCAAGTGAAGCGCTTATGCCCACAACGCCGAAGTTTCGATGTTCCGCAGATCGAACACGAGCACCTCCGCATCATGGCCTTGCGTGAACGTCAGCGCTTCTTCGCCACGCACGCGCACGCCGTCACCCTCGCCAAGCTCGACGCCATTCACCGTGACGCTGCCGCGCGCCACATGAACATATGCATACCGGTCGCTCGCAAGTTCGAGCCGCGCCGTTTCATCACCGTCGAAAAGTCCGGCATACACGCGCGCATCCTGTTGCAACTGCAGCGAACCATTTGCACCGTCCGGTGACAGCACGAGTCGCAGCACGCCGCGCTTGTCGGCCGCGCCGAAGTGCTGTTGCTGATAGCGCGGCTGCGTGCCCTGCTGGGCCGGCGCGATCCAGATCTGCAGGAAATGCACCGGCTCGCTCTTCGAATGGTTGAATTCGCTGTGCGCGACACCCGTGCCCGCGCTCATCAACTGGATGTCGCCGGGCACGATCACCGAGCCCGTGCCCATCGTGTCCTTGTGTTCGAGCGCGCCTTCGAGCACGTACGAAAAGATCTCCATGTCGCGATGCGGATGCTTGCCGAAGCCTTGCGCCGGCGCGACACGGTCGTCGTTGATCACGAGCAGGTCGGAGAAGCCGTTCTGCTTCTGATCGTAGTAATGCGCGAACGAAAACGTGTGACGCGAGCTGAGCCAGCCGTGTTCCGCGCGGCCACGTTGATTGGCGTGTCTGATTTCGAGCATGCTGTTTCTCCTTGAGTCTTGTTGTGCGATCCGGGCCAGATGTTTGGCTGCGATCCATGAACGACAGTGTAGGTCAATCCAGATGGTTATAATCACGACAAAACTGGAAACACTGTCGCTATAGGGTGGACAATACGATGCAGCTCGATGACATGCGGATCTTCGTCGCGACCGTCGACGCCCACAATTTCACCGCCGCGGCGAACCGGCTGTCATTGTCGAAGCAGTTCGTGAGCCGCCGCGTGATGGCGCTCGAGGAAGCGCTCGGCGTGCAATTGCTGATCCGCAACACGCGCAAGCTGGCGGTGACCGATCTGGGCCAGGAGTTCTACGAGCGCGCGAGGCGGATTCTCGGCGAGGTCGAGGATGCCGAGCAGGCCATGTCGCTGCGCCGCGCCGGGCCGCGCGGGCTGCTGCGCGTGAGCGCGCCGATGTCGTTCGGCATGATGCATCTGTCGCCGCTCGTCGCGTCGTTCCTGCGCGAGCATCGCGACGTGCGCTTCGACATGGAGTTGAGCGACCGCGCCGTCGACGTGGTCGGCGAGGGCTTCGACATGGCGATCCGCATCGGCACGCTGGCGGATTCGTCGCTGATCGCGCAGAAGCTGATCGATGTGAAGATGCTCGCCTGTTGCAGCCCCGGCTATCTGCGGCGGCGCGGCACGCCCGCGGCGCCGGCCGACCTGGCGAAGCACGACTGTCTGCTGTACGGCCACGGCGGGGTGGTGAGCTGGGAGTTCAGCATCGACGGTGCGGTGAAGAGTGTCGAGGTGCGCGGGCCGTTGCGAGCCAATAACGGCGATCTGATCCGCGATGCGGCCGTCGCGGGACTCGGGATCGTCAGGCTCCCCGATTTCATCGTCGCCGATGCGCTGGCGAGCGGGCAGCTCGTGCCGGTGCTCGAAGCGTTCCTACCGGCCGCGACGGGCGTCTACGCGGTCTATCCGCAGCATCGGCAAAGCTCGGTCACGATCCGCGCATTCGTCGAGTTTCTGCGCAAGCATCTGAAGAAAAGGCTCGAAAGTTGACGCAAGGCCGCACGCCGAACCGCCGACGCCCGACGGCTAGACCCCACGCGACGCCCGTCGCCTGAACCACATCAAATCAACCATCGCGGAAGATAAAGCTATACGCGTTCAATGCCGGCACGCCGCCCAGATGCGCGTACAGCACGCGCGAGCCGGCCGGAAACTCGCCGTTGCGCACCTTGTCGATCATGCCGTGCATCGATTTGCCCTCGTACACCGGATCGGTCAGCATGCCTTCGAGCCGCGCGCACAGGCGGATCGCTTCTAGCGTGCCGTCGTTCGGCAGACCGTATTCCGGGCCGCCGTAACGCTCGTCGAGCACGACGTCCTTCGCGGTGATGTCGCGGCCCAACTCGACGCTTTCGGCGGTGCGCTTCGCGATGCGCGTGATCTGCTCGCGCGTTTGCGCGGGTTTGGCCGATGCGTCGATGCCGATCACGCGATCGGCGCGGCCGTCGGCGGCAAATCCGACGACCATGCCCGCCTGCGTGCTGCCCGTCACCGAACATACGACGACGTAGTCGAACCTGAAGCCCAGTTCGGCCTCCTGCTGGCGCACCTCTTCGGCGAAGCCGACGAACCCGAGGCCGCCCAGCGGATGATCCGAACAGCCGGCGGGAATCGCGTACGGCTTGCCGCCGGCCGCGCGCACGCTGTCGAGCGCGTCTTCCCAGCTCTTGCGAAAGCCGATGTCGAAGCCATCGGGCACCAGCCGTACGTCGGCGCCCATCATGCGCGACATCTGGATGTTGCCGACACGGTCGTACACCGCATCCGAGTAGTTGACCCAGTTCTCCTGCACGAGCACGCATTTCAGCCCGAGATGCGCGGCCACCGCCGCGACCTGGCGCGTCTGGTTCGACTGGATGCCGCCGATCGACACGAGCGTGTCGCAGCCCTGCGCGAGCGCGTCGGGAATCAGATATTCGAGCTTGCGGGTCTTGTTGCCGCCGAAGGCGAGGCCGCTATTGCAGTCCTCGCGCTTCGCATACAGCTCGACCTTGCCGCCGAGATGCTGGCTCAGGCGTTTGAGCGGCTGGATCGGTGTCGGTCCGAAGGTGAGCGGGTAGCGGGGGAATCGTTGCAGGTTCATCGCGGCTCCGTGGTGAGTGAATTGCATCAGTTCATGTTAGGAAAAACCGCTAGAAATGAGCTTGCGAAAAAAATGGCCTGGACGTATTTTTAGAAAATTGAACTCGCTTCACTCCTAACAAAACTTGGTTCAGACGCCAATGAGCGCAACAAAAGTTCGTGCCGCATCGAAACAGTCTGACAGGACCGCGACCCTCTCCACGTCGTCGGCCGGGCCCCATCACGTGCTCGACCGCATCGATCGCGCGATCCTGCGGCAGTTGCAAACCGATGCTTCGATTTCGAACGTCGCGCTCGCTGCGAAAGTGAAACTGAGCGCGCCCGCGTGTTTGCGGCGCGTCGAACGGCTCAAGGAAGCGGGGCTGATTCGCGGCGTGGTCGCGCTGCTCGATCCGAAGGCGGCCGGCGCGGGCATGCTGGTGATCATCGGCGTGGTGCTCGATCGCTCGACGCCCGAGTCGTTCGCCGAGTTCGAAAAGGCCGCGCAGAAAGTGGCCGGCTGCATGGAGTGCCACGTGGTGACCGGCGAGTTCGACTATTTCATGGTGATTCGCACGCGTGATAGCGACAGCTTCAACCGTCTGCATGCCGAGCAGTTGCTCTACCTGCCGGGTGTGCGCCAGATCCGCTCGTTCATGGTGCTGAAGGAAATCCTCTCGACGACGCAGTTTCCGCTTTGAGCCGCGCGGCCTGCGGCCGGCCGTGAATGCGCGCATGCTGTCATAACCGCCGTGTCCGCGCGACCAAGCCACGACACACCCGCACGTGGCGCCAGCCGGCAAAAGCGCCGCGGCCGGTGCGCGTCGGCACTTTTCCGGAGCGACCATCATGACTTGCGACAGTCCGCAATCCCTTACATCGTTCGACGGCACCGCGAAACGCCCACGCGCGGCCGCGTTGTCGTGGCTGGTCGCCGCTGGGGCGCTCGCGTTGCTGCTCGGGCCGCGCGTTGCGTTATCGGCCGAGGGCGCCGTCGTGATCGCGCCGCCCGCGCTCGACGAACCGCTCCCCGCCAGCACCGCGCACGAGGAAACCGCGGTGTTGGCGGGCGGCTGCTTCTGGGGCGTCCAGGGTGTGTTCCAGCATGTGCGCGGCGTCACGCGGGCGGTGTCCGGCTACTCCGGCGGCGCGCGCGAGACCGCGCAGTACGAGACCGTCAGCGGCGGCGAGACCGGGCACGCCGAATCGGTGCAGGTCACGTTCGATCCGGGCAAGGTCACCTACGGCCAGTTGCTGCAGGTGTATTTCTCGGTGGTTCAGGACCCGACCGAGCTGAATCGTCAGGGGCCCGACAGCGGCACGCAGTACCGCTCCGCGATCTTTCCGCTGAACGACGCACAGCGCCGCGTCGCGCAAAGCTACATCGCGCAGCTCGACAAGTCGCGCGTGTTCCCCGCGCCGATCGTCACGAAGACGGAGCCGTACAAAGGCTTCTATCCGGCCGAGTCCTATCACCAGAACTATCTGACCTTGCATCCCGATTCGGCCTATATCGTGTTCAACGACATGCCGAAAATCGCCAATCTGAAGCGCCTGTTCCCCAGCCTGTATCGCGAGAAGCCGGTGCTCGTCGAAGCCGGTCAATAATCCTCCGGACAGCGGCGCGGACCGCGCCGTTTCGTCGTCTGACGCGCCCGCTCGTGAAGCCTTGCGGCGCGGGCGTCATCAATCCTCCACAGACTAGGCGCATATCTTGCGAATCGATGAGCCGTTGGCCATTGTTCGCGTCGCCGTGGCGCGCGCGGACGGCGCGCAATAGCCATCACTACCGCGTGGATCACGCGGGCTCGCTGGACGTCGTACGCATTGCGCAGCCCGCATCAATGACTGGAAAAATTACACGCCGTAAGTAGCGGTGCGGCGGTCGTCCTGGCTTTTGGGTCCGCACTGGACACCGGGGCGAGAACCTATTTTCTTCGCGACGAGCGGGATCGGAGGCTTGTGGTGTTGAACAGCCGTAGAAAGAAGCGGGGCGCCACGTCTCGCCATAAACGAACCGGCATCGCGGCGAGCTCGTTGGTCGCCGCGACCTTGGGCGCCATGGCCTGCGTGCCGGGTGGGGCCTTCGCGCAGACGCCGTCGCCGCTGGGCGAATGGCAATACTCGGCCGGCATTCCACTACAGAAGATGTTCCAGCAGAACATTCCCGACTGGCAACTGCGCCTTGGCGTGGCCACCTCGTTCCAGCCACGCTTCGAGGGCTCCGACCGCTATCACGTGGTGGCCGGCCCGAGCATCGACGTGCGTTACAAGGATCTGTTCTTTCTGTCGAGCGGCGAAGGCTTCGGCGTGAATTTCGCGCAGGGCGAGAACTGGCGCATGAGTCTCGCCGCGGTCTATGACCTCGGGCGACGCGGACAGGACGATCCCCAGGAGCTCAACGGCCTCGGCAACATCAACTTTGCGCCGGGCCTGAAGCTCGCGGGCGAGTACGTCGTGTCGAAGAATTTTCCGCTCGTGTTGCGCGCCGATATCCGCCGCTATTTCGGCGGATCGAATGGCTGGATCGGCGATCTCGGCGCCTATATGCCGATGCCGGGCAGCTCGCAGAAGTTCTTCTGGTTCGCCGGCCCGAACGTGGTGATGGCCGACTCCAACTACATGAACAGCTGGTTCGGCGTCAATCAGGAGCAGGCCGCGCACTCGCAGTATCCGCAGTATCACGCGAGCGCGGGCTTCAAGTCGGTGGGCTTCGGTGTCAGCGCGATCTGGCTGTTCAGCAAGCACTGGTTCGCGACCGCCGATGGCGCGTTCGAGCAACTCGTCGGCAGCGCGGGCAACAGTCCGATCACGCGCAGCCGCGCCACGGGTGTCGCGGACGTATCGATCAACTATCGGTTCTGACGCAACGCCGCGGCGCCTTTACAACCCCGCGACGTCACGGGTATAGCCCTTGCTGACTCTGTGTTCGCGCGCCGCGACGCCTCCGTCGCGGCGCGCCCGAACACAAGGAGTCGATTCCCATGGCAGGTAAAGCGAATACCCCGAAGAGCACGCCGCAGGCAAACGGGCGAGCAAAGTCGAACGACGCGAAATCGAACGATCTCGAACGCAATCGCGTGAGGCCGCAAGGCGAGGCGCTGAGAACCAATCAGGGCGTCAAGATCGCCGACAATCAGAACAGCTTGCGTGCGGGGCCGCGCGGCCCGTCGCTGCTCGAAGATTTCATCATGCGCGAGAAGATCACGCATTTCGACCACGAACGCATCCCCGAGCGCATCGTGCATGCGCGTGGCTCGGCCGCGCATGGTGTCTTCAAGGCGTACGAATCGATGCGCGAGTACACCAAGGCCGCGTTCTTGCAGGACCCGGCCGCCGAAACGCCGGTCTACGTGCGCTTCTCGACCGTGCAAGGTCCGCGCGGCTCGGCCGACACGGTGCGCGACGTGCGCGGCTTCGCGGTGAAGTTCTACACGCAGGAAGGCAATTTCGATCTGGTCGGCAACAACATGCCGGTGTTCTTCATTCAGGATGCGATCAAGTTTCCCGACTTCGTGCACGCGGTGAAGCCCGAAGCGCCGAACGAAATGCCGACCGGCGGTTCAGCGCACGACACCTTCTGGGACTTCGTCTCGCTCGTGCCCGAGTCGGCCCACATGGTGCTGTGGACGATGTCGGACCGCGCGATTCCGCGCAGTCTGCGGACCATGGAAGGCTTCGGCATCCACACCTTCCGCTTCGTCAACGCAAAGGGCAAAGCGCGTTTCGTGAAGTTCCACTGGCGTCCCGTGCTCGGCTCGTATTCGTTGCTGTGGGACGAAGCTCAGAAGCTCGCGGGCAAGGACCCGGATTTCCACCGCCGCGATCTGTGGGAAGCGATCGAGCGCGGCGATTATCCGGAGTACGAACTGGGCGTGCAGATCGTCGAGGAAGCCGATGAGCACAAGTTCGATTTCGATCTGCTCGATCCGACCAAGCTGATTCCGGAAGAATTGGTGCCGGTGAAGCTGATCGGCAAGATGACGCTCAATCGCAATCCGGACAACTTCTTCGCCGAAACCGAACAGGTTGCGTTCCACCCGGGGCATATCGTGCCGGGCATCGACTTCAGCAACGATCCGCTGTTGCAGGGGCGTCTGTTCTCGTACACGGATACGCAGATCAGCCGTCTGGGCGGTCCGAACTTTCACGAGATTCCGATCAACCGGCCGATCAGTCCGTTCGTCAACAATCAGCGCGATGCGATGCATCGGCAAGCGATACATGTCGGGCAAGCGTCGTACGAGCCGAATTCGTTGAACGACGGCTGGCCGAAGGAAACCGCTCCGGCCGCCGAGGAGGGCGGCTTCGAAAGCTATCAGGAACGCGTCGAAAGCACGAAGATTCGCGTGCGCAGCGAGTCGTTCGCCGATCATTTCTCGCAGGCCGCACTGTTCTACAACAGCATGTCGGAGCCGGAGAAAGACCATATCGCGGCGGCGTATCAGTTCGAGCTCGGCAAGGTGACGAAGCCCGAGATTCGCGCGCGCCAGGTCAACGAGATTCTCGCGAACTTCGACGCGGACCTCGCCGCGAAGGTGGCCGTTGGGCTCGGCCTGCCGGCGCCGAAGAAGGGCACGGCGAAGCTGGTCGGGGCAAAGACGTCGCCCGCGCTGAGCCTGCTCAATCGTGTGAAGCCCGGCATCAAGACCCGCAAGATCGCGCTGCTCGCCGCGCCCGGCTCCGATGGCGCCGCGATCAAACAGCTGCAGCAGGCGCTCAAGGGCGAAGGCGCGACGCCGATGCTGATCGCGCCCACACTCGCCGCGATCGACGGCATCGCGCCGGACGCGACGATCGCCGGGCTGCCGTCGATCATGTTCGACGCGGTGATCGTCGTCGGCGGCGCGGCGGGGGCGAAGACGCTCGCGCAATCGGGCGATGCGCGGCACTTCGTGCTGGAGGCGTTCAAGCATCTGAAGGCGATCGCGGCGCTGGGCGCGGGACGCGACGTGCTCGCGGCCGCGCAACTGCCCGCGCAAGCCGACGGCGTCGCCATAGGAGAAGACTCGCAGTCCGCCGAGGTGCTGAAGGCGTTCATCGAGACCGCCGGACAGCATCGCGTGTGGTCGCGCGCGGCGCAGGCGGAGTCGGTGCCGGCCTGAGCGCGGTTGAACGCAGCTGAACCCGGCGCGACGCGTCGATGCATGAACCTGGCCGGTGCAAGCCGGCCAGGTTCTTTTGTGCTTCGCGCCGGGCCCGCCACGCCCTGTCCAGCATGCCTCGACGCCAGCGCGCCCGTTACAAGATGCGCGTCGTCCTTGTATGATGACGGCGGTCGCATCGCGGTAAATAAACGCCGTGGGCAGACCTGAAAAATATTCCGCATCGACCCGATTCGCCATGCCACATACAGAAAAAATGACCGCATCGCAGGCCGTCGATCAACTCCGTTTCCGCCGCATTCTTCGTCGCAACCTTGCGCTGCCCCTGGGCGTCGGCCTCGTCACGATGGTGCTGTTCGTCGGCCTGATCGCGTACCTCGTGTCGACGATGAGCTGGGCCGAACACTCCGAACGTGTAATCGGCGATGCCAACGAAATGCTGCGGCTCGCGGTGGATCGCGAATCGTCGATGCGCGGCTTTCTGATCACCGGCGACGAGAGCTTCCTCGTGCCGTACGAAAACGGCGGCCCGAAATTCACCGCACAGCTCGACGCTTTGCAGAAGCAGGTCGCCGACAACCCGCCGCAAGTCGAACGCCTCAAACAGATCAAGGGGTTGCAGGAGCGTTGGAGCCGCTTCGCCGAAGAGATCATCGACGCGCGCCGCCGCAACCAGGACTTTGAAACCGCGATCGCAGCGGGGCGCGGCAAGCTCGAATTCGACGAAACGCGGCGCGAGTTCGGCGAATTTCTCGACGTCGAGTTGAGCTTGCGGCAAGAGCGCATCGAAGCGACGCGCCGTGTGACGGCGACGCTGGTCGGCGTGTTTCTGCTGTTCAGCCTCGTCGTCAGCGGTCTGCTCGCCTGGCGGGGCCGTCGCGAACTGCTGGATCTGTCCGAGACCTACGACAGCGTGCTGCGCCGCCAGGCCGAACAGACTGCCCAGCTCGAACAGCAGGTCTGGTTGCGCTCGGGCCAGCGCCTGCTGGCGGACAAGGTCGTCGGTCAGGCCAGCGCGGCGCTCGTCGGCCGCGCGATGCTCGACTTTCTCGCCCAATATCTCGATGCGGTCGTCGCCGCGATCTATGTGCGCGACAGGCAGCAGGGCACGCTGCGCCGCATCGCGACCTATGGCTTTAGCCGCGACAGCGAGCAGAGCGCCGCCCTCAACTTCGAGGAGGGCGAGACGCTGGTCGGCCAGGCCGCGCGCTCGCGCCGCACGCTGGTGTTGCGCGAGGTGCCACCCGATTACGTGCGGGTCGCGTCGGCGACCGGCAACGGCGTGCCGCGCAATCTGCTGATCCTGCCGATCGACAACGACGGCCAGGTCAATGGCGTCGTCGAAATGGGCTTTCTGCGCGAGGTGACGCCACGCGACGAAGAGTTCATGGAGTTGATCCGTCACAGCATGGGCGATTTTCTCGAGGCGGCGCTGTATCGCGAACGCCTTCAGGACGCGCTCGCCGAGACGCAGCAGTTGAACGAGGAGTTGCAGGTCCAGCAGGAGGAACTGCGCGTCTCCAACGAAGGGCTCGAAGAACGTGGCCGCGCGCTGCTGGAGTCGCAACGGCGCCTCGAGGCGCAGCAGGCCGAGCTCGAACAGACCAACGTACAACTGGAGGAATACGCGCAGCGGCTGGAGCGGCAGAAGTCGGATCTGCTGCGCGCGCAGACCGATCTCGCGGCCAACGCGGAGCGCCTCGAACAGTCGAGCCGCTACAAGTCCGAGTTCCTCGCCAACATGTCGCACGAACTGCGCACACCGCTGAACAGCTCGCTGATTCTCGCGAAGCTGCTGCAGCAGAATCGCGGCGGCAATCTGACCGAGGAGCAGGTGCGCTACGCGGAGACGATCCACGCGTCCAATAGCGACCTGCTGGTGCTGATCAACGACATTCTCGACCTGTCGAAGGTCGAGGCGGGGCAACTGACGGTCGAGCCCGAAACGGTGTCGATCGAGGCGACGCTGCAGTCGCTCGAAGAAATGTTCCGGCCGATCGCCGCGACCAAGCACTTGCGTCTCGCGTTCGACCGCCTGCCCGGCACGCCGGATACGTTCGTCACCGACGGCCAGCGGCTCACGCAGATCCTGCGCAACCTGCTGTCGAACGCGCTGAAGTTCACCGACCACGGCGAGGTGACGCTCGCGGTTGCGCCGGTCGAAGACGACGTGCTGCGCTTCGACGTGCGCGATTCGGGCATCGGCATTGCGGCCGACAAGCTCGACATGATCTTCGAGGCGTTCCAGCAGGCCGATGGCTCGACGAGCCGTCAATATGGTGGCAGCGGCCTCGGACTGTCGATTTCGCGCGAGTTTTCGCGGATGCTGGGCGGGCGTATCACAGTCGCGAGCGAAGTCGGCAAGGGCAGCGTGTTCACGCTGTGGCTGCCGCGCGATGCGCGCGAAGCGCTCGCCGCTGCGCAGAGCGAGACGATGAGCGGCGTCGGCACGAATGCGCAGGCGGGCGGCGAAGCGCCATTGCTGCACACGCCGCTCGCCGCCGCGTCTCATGCGGTGATCTCGCCGGCGAATGGATTGGCCAGCCGGGCGTCGGCCGCCGCGGCGCGCGAGGCGTTGCTGCCCGGCGCTTTCGAGCCCCCCGCCGCGCCGATTGCCGACGACCGCGACAACCGCACCCGCGCGGGCCGTCTGATCGTCGCGGTCGAAGACGATCCGCCGTTCGCCGCGATTCTGCGCGACCTCGTGCACGAACTCGACTTCGACTTCGTGCATGCGAGCGACGCCGCAAGCGGCCTCACGCTGGTGCGCGACATGCGGCCGGCCGCGGTGCTGCTCGATGTCGGTCTGCCGGACCGCTCGGGTCTCACGGTGCTCGAATGGCTGAAGAGCGATCCGCTGACGCGCCACATTCCGATCCACATCGTGTCGGCCACCGATCACGCCGACAAGGCGCTGCACCTCGGCGCGATCGGCTACACGCTGAAGCCGACCGCGCGCTCGACGATGGAAGCCGCGATTCGTCGCCTCGAAGCGCGCTTGCAGCAGCGCCTGAAGCGCGTGCTCGTGATCGAGGACGACGCGCCGATGCGCGAAAGCATCCGCGCGCTGCTGCAAAGCGAGAACACCGAAATCGTCGCGGTCGCCACACTCGCCGAAGCGTTCGGGCAACTCTCGGCGCTGTCGTTCGATTGCGTCGTCACCGACCTCGCGCTGCCCGACGGCACCGGCTACGATCTGCTCGAACGTCTCGCCGCGAACACCGCGCACGCGTCGCTGCCGGTGATCGTCTACACGGGCCGCATGCTGTCCGACGACGAGGAACACCGGCTGCGCCGCTATTCGAAGTCGATCATCATCAAGGGCGCGAAATCGCCGGAGCGTCTGCTCGACGAAGTCACGCTGTTCCTGCACAGCGTCGAGTCGTCGCTCGCGCCGGAGCAGCAGCGCATGCTGCGCACCGTGCGGCAACGCGACAATGCCTTCGAGGGCCGCACGATCCTGCTCGCCGAAGACGACGTGCGCAACATCTTCGCGCTCTCGCACGTGCTGGAACCGCTCGGCGCGAAGTTGCTGATCGCGCGCAACGGCCGCGAGGCGCTCGACGAACTGGAGAACGGTCCGGACGTGCATCTGGTGCTGATGGACATCATGATGCCGGAGATGGACGGTCTGACCGCGATGGGCGAGATCCGCCGCAATCCGCGTTTCGCGCATCTGCCGATCATCGCGCTGACCGCGAAGGCGATGGCCAACGATCGCACGCGCTGTCTCGAAGCGGGCGCCGACGACTACGTGTCGAAGCCGATCGACGTCGACAAGCTCGTCGCGCTGTGCCGCGTGTGGCTGCGCCAGCGCTGAGGGGCGACGCGTGAGCACGGAAGAGAGAAACCCGATGACCCCGTCCGCATTCGAACCACCGCAGCGCATCAGCGATTTCGACATCGAATTGCGGCTGCTGCTCGAGGCGATCTATCTGAAGTATCAGCACGACTTTCGCCACTACGCGATGTCGTCGCTGCGCCGCCGCCTCACGCATGCGCTCGACGAATTCGGGGTGCAGACGCTATCGCAATTGCAGGACCGGATTCTGCGCGACGGCAACGAGTTTTCGCGGTTGTTTCAGTACCTGACCGTGCAGGTGAGCGAGATGTTTCGCGATCCGTCGTATTTCCGTGCACTGCGCGAACACGTGCTGCCGCGTTTGCGCACCTATCCGTCGATCAAGGTGTGGGTCGCCGGATGCAGCACGGGCGAGGAGCTGTGGTCGCTGAAAATCCTGTTCGACGAGGAGGGGCTCACAGAGCGCACGCTGTTCTACGCGACCGACATCAATCCCGACGCGCTCGCGCGCGCCCAGGCGGGCATCTACGCGCTCGAACGCATCCAGGGCTTCACGCAGAACTATCTGGCGGCGGGTGGCACGCGTTCGCTGTCGGACTACTATCATGCAGCGTATGGCGGCGCGCGCTTTGCCGGCTCGCTCAAGGAGCGGGTGGTGTTCGCCGATCACAGCCTGTCCACCGACGAAGTGTTCCTCGAAGCGCATCTGGTGTCGTGCCGCAATGTGCTGATCTATTTCGACCGCGGCTTGCAGGATCGCGCGCTGGGGTTGTTCGAGAACGCGCTGGTGCGGCGCGGCTTTCTCGGCTTGGGCAGCAAGGAGAGCCTGCGGTTTTCGCCGCATTACCCCGCGTTCGACGAGTTTCGCGCGGCCGAACGCATTTACCAGAAGCGTTAGCGAGGTCGCCATGCCACGCTCGAACGTTCAGCGCGCCGAGGCCAGCACCGCGGCGCCCACGCAGGCGCCACGAAGCTACGATCTCGTCGTGATCGGCGGCTCGGCAGGCGGCATCGAGGTGCTCAAGGTGCTGCTCGCCATCTTGCCCGCGCGCTTCGCGCCGGCCGTGATGATCGTCACGCACCTGCCGCCCGATCCGCCGAGCTATCTGGTGCCGGCGCTCGCGTATCGCTGCGCGCTGCCGGTGCTCGAACCCGATGCGGGCGAGCTGATCCTGCCGGGCCGCGTGCATGTCGCGCCGGCGGGTTATCACATGCTGGTCGAAGTGGACCGTACGGTCGCGCTGTCGACCGATGCGGCGGTGCGCTTCTCGCGGCCGTCGATCGACGTGCTGTTCGAATCGGCCGCCGAGGTGTACGGCGAGCGGCTGCTCGCGATCCTGCTGTCCGGCGCCAACGACGACGGCGCGCACGGGCTCGAACGTGTGCGCGCGTGCGGCGGCACCGCGTGGGTGCAGGAGCCGGACAGCGCCGCTTCACCGGAGATGCCGCGCGCGGCGATCGCGCGTGGCGTGGCCGACGCAATCTACCATCCCGAAACCCTGGCGAAGCGCCTTGCCGCGCTGCCGACTTCTTCCTGATCCGATGCCATGACGAACTCACCTGTGAACATCCTGATCGTCGACGACATCGTCCACAACATCACCGCGCTCGAAGCCTTGCTCGCGCGGCCCGACGTTGCGGTGCTGGTCGCCGACTCCGGCACCGCCGCGCTCGATCTGCTGCTCAAGCACGAAGTCGCGCTGGCGATTCTCGACGTCAACATGCCCGGCATGAACGGCTTCGAGCTGGCCGCGCTGATGCGCGGCAGCCCGCGCACCTCGCATGTGCCGATCATCTTTCTGACCGCGACCGCGCAGGACGCGTCGCGCACGTTCCGCGGCTACGAGGCGGGCGCGGTCGACTTTCTGTACAAGCCGTTCGATCCGCGCATCCTGCAATCGAAGGTCGACGTGTTCGTGCAACTGGAAGAGCAGAAGCGCGAGCTTGCCGCGCAACTGGTGACCACGCGCCAGATGCTCGAAGCGAACGAGATGCTGATGGCGGTGCTCAGTCACGATCTGCGCACGCCGCTCGGCGCGGTGCTCGCGTCGGCGGAATACCTGATGCGCACGGCGGCCGACGAGCAGGCCGCGACCGTCGCGGCGCGCGTGAAGAACAGCTCGCTGCGCATGGCGCGGATGGTCGATCAATTGCTGAACCTCGCGCGCCTGCAGGGCGGACGTCTGCCGTTGCAGCCGCGCTCGATCGAACTCGCGACGCTATGCCGCTCGGTGATCGACGAATTCGCGTCGCAAAAGAGCGGCAGGCAGATTGTCTTCACCTGCGCCGGCAATACGGCCGGCGCGTGGGATACCGATCTCGTGTGGCAGGCGGTGTCGAATCTGGTCGGCAATGCGCTGCATCATGGCGCGCCGGAGGGCGATATCGTTGTCGAGGTCGATGGCGACGCCGAGGATGTCGTGCGCCTGAAGGTATCCAACCGCGGCACGATCCCGGCCGAGGTGTTTCCGCATCTGTTCAAGGCGTTCGTCTCGAACGGCAACGGCGCGCGCTCGCGCGAGGGACTCGGGCTCGGGCTGCATATCGTGCAGGAGATCACGCGCATGCATGGCGGTGAGGTCAGCGTCGTGTCCACCGAGGAAGCGGGCACGACCTTCACGATCGAATTGCCGAGGGCGGTGGCATTGCAGCGCGGGGCGTTCACGCGGCGATAACGGGTCGATAAAGCGTTGGTCACGGGGGTAGAGCGGCGCGGCTCACCCGCTGTGCTACGCTTGCCGCAACCGAATTCACGCAGCGCGATACCGACTTTCATCATGCGTTCCTGGCGCCTTGCATCACCGCAGCGCAGCGGGCAGATCAGCACCGCGCGCGCCACCGACCTCGTCATGGCGATCTCCCACCCGGACACCGACGCGCTCGCCGCGAGCATTCTGCAGACGGTTGGCGAGTCGCTGTCGCTGCCGGTGTCGCAGTGCACGGTCTTCGCGTATGAGTTCGAGGCGCGGCCGCGTACTTTGTCGGCGGCCGATCATCGCGGAGGGCATTATCTGCGCGAGGTCGCCGAGCGCTACGCCGCGCATTTCTATGCGCTCGACGGCAATCGCGCGATCATCGGCTCGACCAACCCCGGCGTGCACACGGCCCCGCGCGATGCACTGGTGCTGCATCAGCAGCGCGGCGACGAAATCGAAAACGAAGCGTATCGCGCGGCCTGCTACGCGCAACCGAACGTGTCGGACCGGCTGTCCTTGCTGGTGCGGCCGGTGGACGGCGTGTGGCTGTCGATCAACCTGTATCGCGACCGCGCGTACGGCGTATTCGCGCCGGGCGAACTGGAGCGGATCGAAGGCGTCGCGCCGCTGTTCGCGCATGCGGCGAAGGGCCATTACGCGCTGAACGGGCAGCATCAGCAGGGCGCCGGTGCGGCGATGCTCGCGCGCGTGCGGCGCGTGTGTCCGGCGCTGACGCCGCGCGAGCTCGACGTGCTGCGTGGCACGCTCGAAGGCGCGAGCGCCGCCGAGATCGCCGGGCAGATGGGCGTGAAGCCAGCGAGCGTGGTCACGTATCAGAAGCGTGCGTATGCGCGGCTCGGGATTTCGAATCAGCGGCAACTGTTCGCGCTGTGTATGCAACCTTAGCCGCATCGGTGCCGAAGCGGGCGTCAGGCTCGCTTCAAGCCCGCTTCAAGCCCGCTTCAAGCCCTTTTACCCCGCGCCTCGGCCTGGGTCTCCCGATCCCAGCGCTTCAACCAGCGCATCACGAAATCCGCGAAGCCATCGGCCGATGGCGACAGCGCACGCTCGGTCGAGCGATACACACACACTTCACGAATCGTCTCGGGGTCTACGATGCGCTTCATCACGAGCCCGAACGTGCGCGCGAGCGGCGCGACATAGGCTGGCGCGAGCGTCACCGCCAGCCCCTGCGCGGCGAGACCGAACGCGGTGGTCACATTGTCGACGACCTCGACCGGGACGATGCGCGCCTCCACCGGCAGATTGGCGCGCATCTGATCGACCGCACGTTCGTGGTCGCGGCCGGTCGCGACGATCGGCACGTCGCGCAGATGCGGCCACTGCACGCGGCGGCGCGCCGCGAGCGGATGCGTGGCCGAGCACCACATGACCCACGGGCTCGCGAACGCGGGCTCGCAGCGCACGCGCGCGCCGCTTTGCCGGTCCGGGCCGATCGCGAGATCGATGTCGCCGCTCTCGACGCGCTCCACCAGTTGTTCGACCTCGGTATCGCAGATGCGCACGACGACCTTCGGCTTGTCGCGCGCGTACTCGGCGATCGCCGCGGGCAACGCGGTCGACGCGATCACGAGCGGCGCGCCGACCCGCACGATGCCGGCGGCGCGGTTGCGGATATCGTCGGCGGACTGGGCGGCCGCGCGCACGTGCCGCAGCACCGATTCGGCCGAGGCCAGAAAGTCCTGCCCCGCGCTGGACAGCGCGACGCGCCGCGTGGTGCGATCGAACAGCCGGAAGCCGAGCTCGGCTTCGAGTTCCGCCAGCAACTGGCTCACCGCCGACGAAGTCAGCCCGAGCCGCTGCGCCGCCGCGCCGATGCTGTGCAGATCGACGATGGCGAGAAACGCTTCGAATTGGCGGATTGTGACGCGGGTCAGGGGCATACGATCGATTCTAAAGAAAAACTTACGAATCGTGAAAAATCGATTGATTGTGCGCGGCGCGCCGCCGGTCGACACTCGTGCCGGTCGACTTAGCCCGGCAAACCCGCTTAGACTTGAGGTTTGCCCTGTCGTCCGGGCGCCGCGCGGACGACCGCTACAACAGGCCTTCAGAGGCCGTCTTCAAGGACCCGTCATGTTCGACCATATTCCCGCCTATCCGGGCGACCCGATTCTGAGCCTGAACGAAGACTTTCAGCTGGACCCCCGGCCGAACAAGGTCAACCTCAGCATCGGCATCTATTTCGACGACGCCGGCAAGCTGCCGGTGATCGACGCGGTGCGCCGCGCCGAAACCGCGCTGCTCGACGCGATCGGCCCGCGCTCTTATCTGCCGATGGCCGGTCTGCCGCTGTATCGCGACACCGCGCAGGCGCTCGTGTTCGGCGCCGACAGCGCGGCGCGCGCCGAAGGCCGGATCGCGACGCTGCAAACGCTCGGCGGCTCGGGCGCGCTGAAGGTCGGTGCCGATTTCCTGAAGCGCTACTTCCCCGGCTCGCAGATGTGGATCAGCGACCCAAGCTGGGAAAACCATCGCGTCGTGTTCGAAGGCGCCGGCCTCACGGTCAACACCTATCCGTACTACGACCCGCAAACGGGCGGCCTGCGTTTCGCCGAAATGCTCGCCGCGATCGACGCGCTGCCGGAAAAGAGCGTCGTGTTGCTGCACGCGTGCTGCCACAACCCGACCGGCGTCGATCTGAGCCCGGCGCAATGGGCCGAACTGGTGCCGGTTTTGCAGCGCCGCAAGCTGATTGCGTTCGTCGACATGGCCTACCAGGGCTTCGGCGCGGGCCTCGAAGAAGACGCCGCGCCGGTGCGTCTGCTCGCCGACGCGAACGTGCCGCTGATTGTCGCGAACTCGTTCTCGAAGAATTTCTCGCTGTACGGCGAGCGCGTCGGCGCGTTGAGCGTGGTCTGCAAGAGCGCCGACGAAGCCGCCCGCGTGGCCGGCCAGCTGATGTCGGCGGTGCGCGCGAACTATAGCAATCCGCCCACGCACGGCGCGCGCCTCGTCGCCAACGTGCTGGCCGACTCGACGCTGCGCGCGTCGTGGGAAGCCGAACTCGGCGCGATGCGCGAGCGCATTCTGGCGATGCGCAACGTGATCCACGCCGGACTCGCCGGACGCGTCGATGAAGTGATGCGCGCGCGCTACGTCGCGCAACGCGGCATGTTCACCTACACGGGGCTGTCCGAGAGCCAGGTCGAACTTCTGCGCAACGAATACGCAGTGTACGTGCTGCGCTCGGGCCGCATGTGCGTCGCGGGCCTGAACGCGCGCAACGCGGACTATGTCGCGTCGTCGATCGCGGCGGTGGTGACGGGCGCCTGACGTCGGCCGGCGGGTCGGCCGCTGTCGCAGCACGGGTGAATAGCGATGGGCGGCACGCATCGGCGTGCCGCCACAACGACAATCATGGAGACACTGACGATGGCCACGACCCTCGAAGCGCAACCGGCAAGCGCGCCCAGATCGGCGACGATGCATCCGGACGAATGGCAGGCGCGCGTGCAACTCGCCGCGTGCTACCGGATCTTCGATCTGCTCGGCTGGACCGAGATGATTTACAACCACATCACGCTGCGCGTGCCCGACAGCGTCAGCGGCGCCGAGCGGCACTTCCTGATCAACCCGTTCGGGCTGCACTACAGCGAAGTGACCGCGAGCAATCTGGTGAAGATCGATGCCCACGGGCGCGTGCTCGACGGCTCGCCGTATCCGGTGAACCCGGCCGGCTTCGTCGTGCACGCGGCCATTCACGAGGGCTTGCCCGACGCACACTGCGTGATGCACACGCATACCACGGCGGGTGTCGCGGTGGCCTGTCTCGAAGAGGGTTTGCAGCAGACCAACTTCTATAGCGCGCAGTTGCACGATCGGATCGGGTATCACGACTTCGAGGGCATCACCATTCATGCGGAAGAGGGACCGCGGCTGCTCGCGCATATCGGCGACAAACAGGCCGTGATATTGCGCAATCACGGTCTGCTATCGTGGGGCCGCACGTTGCCGCAGGCCTTCGCGATTCTATGGACGCTGAATCGCGCCTGCGAAATCCAGATGGCGACGTTCTCGATGGGCCGCGCGCGGCCGGTGCCCGAGGAGATCGCGATGCGCTGCTCGCGCGACGCGCTGCAGTTCGACCCGCGCCACGGCGCCGGGCAGGACGTGTTCGACGCGCTAGTGCGGCGGGTCGATCGGATCGATGCGAGCTACCGGCAATGATCGAAACCCTGCGAAAAGCGGCGCGGCAATAAACACAGCAACAGGCAAGGATTCAGGCGATGAAAGTAGCGATCTACGGCGCCGGCTCGATCGGCGGCTGGATGGGAGTGAAGCTCGCGCAGGCGGGGCATCAGGTTGGCGTGGTCGCGCGCGGCGCGACGCTCGATGCGGTGCGCCAGCATGGTCTGCGGCTCATCGAAGGCGGCGTGATTTACGCCGAGCAGGTGAAGGCGAGCGACAAACCGGCCGACCTCGGCGTGCAGGAGTTCGTCGTGATCGCGGTGAAGGGTCCGGCGATGGCGGCGGTGGCCGCGCATATCAAGCCGCTGCTCGGCCCGGAAACCGTCGTGCTGACGGCGATGAACGGCGTGCCGTGGTGGTTCTGCGACGGCCTCGGCGGCGAGCTGGCGGGCCAGCGCCTGAAGACGATCGATCCCGACGGTGCGATTGCCGCCGCGATTCCGGCCGCGCAGACGCTCGGCTGCGTCGTGCATGCCAGCTGCCTGATCGACGCGCCCGGCGTGATCCGGCATCACCAGGGCAATGGGCTGATCGTCGGCGAGGCCTCGGGCAAGCCGAGCGAGCGCGTCGAGCTGCTCGCCGCGCTGCTGCAGGCGGCGGGCTTCCATGCGACGGCCTCGGCGCAGATCCAGCGCGACGTCTGGTTCAAGCTATGGGGCAACATGACGATGAACCCGGTCAGCGCGATCACCGGCGCGACGACCGACCGGATCCTCGGAGACGAACTCGTGCGCGGCTTCGTCACGCACATCATGCTGGAGGCGAAGGAAATCGGCGCGCGCTTCGGTATCCCGATCGACCAGGCACCCGACGATCGTCACGCGGTCACGCTGAAGCTCGGCGCGATGAAGACGTCGATGCTGCAGGACGTGCAGGCGGGTAAGGCGGTCGAACTCGATGCGCTGGTCGGCGCGGTGCGCGAGTTGGGGCAGCTCACGCGTGTGCCGACGCCTTATACGGATGCGTTGCTCGGCCTCGCGCGCCTGCATGCGAGTACGTTGGGGTTGTATCCGAAGCGGTGAGGGTGGAGTCACGTCGCCTCGACGCATGGGCGAATACCCAGTCAGAGCGGGACGCTGGAAGCCCCCGACTTCTCCGCTGTCGGCAGATCGAAGCAGAACGTCGTGCCGGGGCCTGTACCTTCGAGCAGGCGAATCTGGCTGTGATGCAATTGCAGCATGCGCTGCACGATCAGCAGCCCGAGTCCGCCGCCGCGGCGCGTGCCGCCCGAGCTGAACGGGCGTTCGAACATGCCTTCACGCTGCTCCGCTGGAATGCCGGGACCGGTGTCGCTGACCGTGATCGATACCCGGCCGTCCTTGTGCGCGAGATCGACGGTGATCTCGCCGTCGGCGGGCGTGTGCCGGATCGCATTGTCGAGCAGGTTCGTCAGCACGCGCTCGATCATCCCCAGATCGGCGCAGACGGCCGGCAGGCGCGGCGGAATGCCCGCTCGCAGCCGGATGTGCCGCGCCTCGGCCGGCAGTTCGAATTTCTGGAAAACGTCCTGCACCAGATCGACCAGCGAGAATTGCTCGAGCGCGGGTTGCACGTTGCCGTGTTCGAGCCGGGCCAGTTCGAATAACGATTGCGCGAGCCGCCCGACCTTGACGCTTTGTGCCAGCGCGATCGCCAGATAGCGTTTGCGCTCGGTGTCGCTGAGCGTGTCGGCCTTGAGCGACAGGGTCTCGAGGTAGCCGTGCAAGGAGGTGAGCGGGGTGCGCAGGTCGTGCGAAATATTGGCGATCAACTCGCGTCGTTGCTGGTCCTGTCTCGTTAGCGCACGCCACTGCACACCGATGCGGTTCGCCATCTGCGCAAACGTGGCTTCGAGCACGGCGATTTCGTCGCGCTGTCCGGCCGGCGCCGAGCGCGGCACGGCCGGTTGGGTGTCCGGCTCGCCGTCGGCGTCGAAGCGGCGCATGGCTTCGGTGAGGCTGCGCAGCGGCCGCGTGATCAGGCCAAATGCCATCAGGCCCGCAATCAGGCCGAGCAGCGCGACCAGCGCCATCGACCACAGCGTAGTGCGCAAAACGGAGCTGGCGGCCACGCGTGCGGCGAGCGCATCGTGTTCCTCACCGAGCAGGACCACATAGATATAACCTGATGGTTGCTGGCCCTTCAGTTGCAGCGGCGCCGCACTGAACACCTTTTTCCCGTCGAGGTTGCGCGGATCGTCGCCGAGGATCGGCAACGCTTCTCCGGCGATGAATTGCCGGATCGGCCCGAGATCGACCTGAGTGCGCTTGACGTGGCCCGTGGGGGCGTCGTCGCCCTTGATACGCCCTTGATTGTCGAGCAGGTACACCTCGACGCTCGGATTGACCCTCATCAACTGACCGAACAGTTGGCGCACCGCGTCGGGCCGCAGGCCGTTCGCGTCCATCAGCGTGGTGCTGTGCGCGATATCGTCGGCGACGCTGCGCGACAGGCTTTGCACGACTTCCTGTTCGTGCATCTTGCTCGAACGGATCTGCAGCCACGCCGACGCACCGCAGCACGCCAGCAACAGTATCGAGAAAACGAGCGAGAGCCGCTGCGTCAGTGTCAGGTTCACGGCGCGTCCCGAGATGTGCCGGCGCGCGCCGGCGAGTCGTCCGGGCCAGCCAGCTTGTAGCCGCGCCCCCAGACCGTCAGGATGCGCTCGGGCTCGGACGGGTCGGCCTCGATCTTGGCGCGCAGCCGGTTGATATGGGTATTCACGGTGTGTTCATAGCCCTCGTGCTGATAGCCCCACACGGCGTTGAGCAGGTCGATCCGCGAGAACACTTTGCCGGGATGCTGCGCGAAGTAATAGAGCAGGTCGAATTCACGCGGCGTCAGTTCGATGGGCTTGCCGTCGACGCTCGCCTCGCGGGTCAGCGGATCGATCGTCAGGCCGCCGATGTGCAGACTGCCCGCATCGATGCGCGAGTCTTTCGCCATCGCTTCGACGCGCCGCAGCAACGCCTTGACGCGCGCGACCAGTTCGAGCACGGAGAACGGCTTGGCCAGGTAGTCGTCAGCCCCGAGTTCGAGGCCGAGAATCCGGTGCACTTCGCTCGAACGCGCACTGGTGATGATGATCGGCGTATAGCGCGCCATCGCGCGGGCGCGCCGGCAGATCTCCAGACCATCGACGCCGGGCAGCATCAGATCGAGGATCATCGCGTCCCAGCCGCCTTGCTCCAGCAGACGCAGCCCTTCGTTGCCGTCGGCGCTGTGGACGACTTCGTAGCGCTCGTCGCGCAGATTGAGACTCAGCACGTTGGCGATGTCGACGTCGTCTTCGACGATCAGGATGCGCTTGGGATGGTCCATGGAGGGCTTTAGACGCGCGTGAGAGCGAGGTTCAGAGCATTGGAAAGATGGGCGCCGCCAAAAGCGGCCGTTGCTCCATTGTGCAAAATTTCCGGGCGGCGAGTTATCACATTTAATTTAACTTTTCGTGAGGACTTCGACATCGTCGCGGCTCTAGTATGGCGCCACTTTCCACTGATTCGCGTCAAGGAGCTCGTCATGCAAAGCAGAAGGCGATTCCTGTTTTCAGGTGGGGCAGCGATGGCGGCGCTGGCGGCGATAAGCCGTTGGCGTCCGCTGGCGGCCGCCCCGGTGGCGGATGGCGAGCCGGCCGGCAGCTTCGAAGTGGTGCATACGGACGCGCAATGGCGTCAGTTGCTGACGCCGTCTCAGTATTTGGTGTTGCGTAAGGAAGGCACCGAGCGGCCTTTTAGCAGTCCCCTGAACGACGAGCACCGCGCGGGCGTGTTCGGCTGCGCGGGTTGCCGGCTCGATCTGTTTGCGTCGCGCACGAAGTTCGATAGCCACACAGGCTGGCCGAGTTTCTGGGCGCCGCTCGAACACGCCGTGGCGACGCGCGAAGACAGATCGTTCGGCATGACGCGCAACGAGGTCCACTGCCGGCGCTGTGGCGGCCATCTCGGTCACGTGTTCGATGACGGTCCAGCACCGACGGGACTGCGCTATTGCATGAACGGCGTGGCGATGAATTTCACGCCCGCCGCCACCTGAACGCCCGCGCCATCCGGCGATTCTTCCCTCCACTACCCAGCGACCGGCAGCCATACCGGAAACCGACATGCTACTCATCGTTCTCGCCTATCTCGGCGGCGCCCTCACGATACTCAGTCCGTGCATCCTGCCGGTATTGCCGTTCGTTTTCGCGCGCGCCGATCAGCCGTTCCTGCGCAGCGGACTGCCGTTGCTCGCAGGCATGGCGCTGACGTTCGCCATCGTCGCGACCCTGGCCGCGGTAGGGGGCGGTTGGGTCACCCAGGCCAACCAGTACGGCCGCTGGCTCGCGATCGCGTTGCTCGCCGTCTTTGGACTGACGCTGCTGCTGCCACGCTTCGCGGATCATCTGATGCGTCCGCTGGTGAGCGCCGGCAATCGCCTGTCGAACTTTGCCCAGGGCGACGGCGGGCAGGTTCGCACAGGCTCGTCATTTCTCCTGGGTGTCGCGACCGGGCTGCTGTGGGCGCCGTGCGCCGGTCCGATTCTCGGCCTGGTGCTGACCGGCGCAGCGTTGCGCGGCGCGAGCGTCGGCACCACGCTGCTGCTGCTGGCCTATGCGGCCGGTGCCGCGACCTCGCTCGCGCTGGCGCTGCTGATCGGCGGACGGGTGTTTACGGCGATGAAGCGCTCGCTCGGCGCAGGCGAATGGATCCGCCGCGGGATCGGTGTGGCGATGCTGGGCGGCGTGGTGGCGATTGCGCTCGGCCTCGACACGGGCGTGCTGGCGCGTGTCTCGACCGTCGCGACCGGCGGCATCGAACAGAGACTCGTGGACCGGTTTTCGCCCGCTGCGACGCCGGTCAATTCGTCGGGCAATTCGCCGGGCAATGCAGCGGGCAATGATGCCGTCATGACCGCCAGGCCCGCCGCCGATGCCGTCGACTCCGGCGCGATGATGCGTGCCGCGCATGCCACGCCGGCGGGAGCGGCTCCGTTGCCCGTCGAAGGCGTGCTGCCGACGCTGGATGGCGCCGTCCAATGGTTGAATTCCCCGCCGCTCTCGGTTCAAGACCTGCGCGGCAAGGTCGTTCTGGTCGACTTCTGGACGTACTCGTGCATCAACTGCCTGCGTTCGCTGCCGTACGTCAAGGCGTGGGCGCAGAAATACAAGGATCAGGGCCTCGTCGTGATCGGCGTGCACGCGCCGGAATTCGCCTTCGAGCGCAATATCGACAACGTCAAAAAGGCCACCCACGATCTCGGCGTCGACTATCCCGTCGCCATCGACAACAACTACGCGATCTGGCGCGCGCTGAACAATCAGTACTGGCCGGCGCACTATTTCATCGATGCGCAAGGGCGGATTCGCCATCACCATTTCGGCGAAGGCGACTACGCGGAATCGGAACAGGTGATTCAGCAGCTGTTGGCCGAGGCGGGTCATCCGGGCGCGTCGAAGGTCGCGCTCGGCATCGCGGGCGGAGGCGCGCAAGGCGTGGAGGCAGCGGCCGACAATGCCAATATGCGCTCGCCGGAAACCTATATCGGCTACGAGCGCGCGGAGAATTTCGCGTCGCCCGGCGGTGAGGCGCAGGACAAGGTGCGCACCTATGCGGCGCCGTCGCAGCCGGCCGTCAACGACTGGGGGCTCGTCGGCGCGTGGGAGGTGGGCGCCGAACACGCGACGCTTGCGGCCGCGTCCGGGCGCATCGTCTATCGCTTTCATGCCCGCGATCTGCATCTCGTGCTGGGTCCGGGTAAGGACGGCAAGCCGGTTCGCTTCCGCGTGAGTGTGGATGGCGCTGCACCGGGCGCCGCGCACGGCACCGACATCGCTGCTGACGGCAGCGGCACCGTGACCGAACAGCGTCTCTACCAGCTCGTTCGACAAACCGGCGATGTCGCGGATCACACGTTCTCGATCGAGTTTCTGGATCCCGGCGTGCAAGCGTATGCATTTACGTTCGGGTGATCGAGGCCGGGCGACGTGAATCAACCCCTCTTTGCAGGACTGACATCATGTACACGATCTTTACTCGCCAGACTCCCCGGAGCAGGCGTGCAGTCTTTACCCGACTAGCCGGTTGCGTCGCCATTGCGGCGAGCGTCTTCGCGGTGCAGCGCATCGCGAATTCGGCTGAAGGCGCGATCAGGATTCCAGCGCCCACTCTGGATGAAAAAGTCGGAGCAGCGCATAGCGAAACGGCAGTGTTCGCGGGTGGCTGCTTCTGGGGTGTCCAGGGTGTATTCGAACACGTGCGGGGCGTGAAACAGGTCGCCGCGGGGTACACGGGCGGTGCGGCCGCGACCGCTCAATATGAAACCGTTAGCGAAGGCGACACGGGACACGCGGAGTCGGTGCAGATCACCTACGACCCGACTCAGATCACCTACGGACGGTTGTTGCAGATTTTCTTCTCGGTGGCACATGACCCCACCGAGTTGGACTATCAGGGACCCGACCACGGTACGCAATATCGCTCGGCGATTTTCCCGGCCAATCCAGAGCAGCGTAGCGTTGCACAGGCCTACATCGCGCAACTGGAGAAGGCGCATGTGTTCTCAGGACCGATCGTCACGCGCGTGGAGAACTTCAAGGGGTTCTATCCGGCGGAGGCCTACCATCAGAACTTCCTCGCAAACCATCCCGACTACCCGTACATCGCGATAAACGATTTGCCGAAGGTGAGTGAGCTGAAGCGGATGTTTCCCGATGTGTATCGCAACGATCCGACGCTATTGAAAGTCAGCGACTAGCAAGCATGCGTGCGCCCGCTTGCTCAAGACGTACCCAATTCGAGCGTACGACGGTCGATAGACCTGACGACGCTTTCGCAAGCTGGCGCGCCCGTCTTCAGATGGACGACGAGATCGTAGGTGGTCGAAGGGCGTGTCAGCATCAGGCAGGTGGCCTCGCTATTGATGACACGCGTTGCATGCCAGATGTTCGGCCGCATGCACAGACCTTTGCCGACAGGAATCTCGAATGCCCGTAGCGACGCGAGATCAGGCTCACCATCTTCCAGCGACGTCGCGACGATGTGCACGACGGGCGCCGTCAACGGCACGATCGCCTGCTGCGTCAGACGATGCAGTTCGAGCGACGCAATCTCCGCGTTGCGATTGCGGTACACGACCCACAGTATTTCTGTTTTTCCATCCGTGCCGGTGTCGAACAGATGCTCGCGCCAGAAGTCCGATGCCGGGCTGACGAACGCGGGCGCGTCGCCATCCGTGCGCACGGGATTACCGAGCAGCCAGCCATAGGGCTCGCAGCGATGGGCTTCGAGCGGTTCGATAGCAATGCAAAGTGCGGTCAGCATGTCGGCGTACTCGTATCGATGAATGGATCGCTCAGGCGTGTGCGATGGCGTCGTCCGATGGCGGGAACAAGGCGAATTCGGGCCCATGTTTCAGGCTGAAATCGAGCACGACGTTCAGCGCGAGCCGGGTGATCGACTCGGCAAGCAGGCTGTCGGGCGTGCGTCGATAGGCGGCGACGAGCGGCAACGCGGGCACGCGATGCGTGACTTGCAGCAACTGCAACTGGCTGGCTTCGAGTTCGCGCATCACGAACGCGGGCGGCAACACGGCGATGCCAAATCCGTCGACGACCAGCCGGATGATCGCCGCCACCGACGAAAGACAGTTGATCTGCACCTGCACATCGCCGCTAGCTGCGAACAGGCTGGCAAGAAATTCATGCGGCGGCGAATGACGCGCGAAGCTGATGACCGGATACGCGGCGAGTTCGGTTTCGGTCAGCGCCTGCGCGCAAAGATTGAGCGCGGGGCTCGCCATCCAGCGCATCGGCAGACTGCCGAGCGGCACGTTCGTCATATCCGCGCCGGCGACGCTCGTGGTCTGAAACGAGACGTCGAGATGACCGTTTGCGAGTTGCGCGGAAAGATTCGCAGAGGTATCGCTGGTCAGTTCGATCACGAGATTCGGATACTCGTCGCGAACCCGTTTCAGCAAATCGGGCAACCAGGTATGCACGATCGATTCGATCACGCCGAGCCGCAGCAGGCCCGACACCTTCGATCGATCGCCGACGCTCGCGAGCATCGCCTGATTCAGCTTCAGCATCTGTTCGGCGAACGGCAGCGCTTTGGTGCCGTCCTGTGTGAGCGTCGCTTCCTTCGGGCCGCGCTCGAACAGCCGCACGCCGAGTTCCTGTTCCAGCGCGGAAATGCGGCTCGAAATGGCGGCCTGGGTTGCATGCAGGCGTTCGGCGGTCAGCCGGAAGCTGCGCAGCCGTGCGAGCCAGACAAAGGTTTCCAGAAATCGCAGATTCATTCACAACCCTGACGAGGCAAGCACGAATGGCTCAGTGTAGCGCCGCGTTGCGCCCTACGTGACAAGAAAATTTTCAGCCGCGCGACAACATTAATTTGTTGGACACGCCTGCCGCGCGCGCCAAAACTTTGCAGCGAATGCCCGGTGATGAAGGGCAAACACATCGTCAAAACAGAGGGCGCTGCAATGAAGAACGTGTCATGTGAAATCCAGGGCGGGCGGGCCATTCAGGTGAACGCGAGCCGTCTCGTGATTGCGGGCTGGGCGGGACGCGATGCCGCCGAGGTCGAGCATCACATTCGCGAGCTGGAAGCGATCGGCGTGCGCAGGCCGTCTACCGTGCCGTGTTTCTATGAAGTCGCGCCGGCGTTGCTGACGACCTCGGGCAGCATCGAAGTGATTGGCGAGCATTCGTCAGGCGAAGTCGAAGTCGTGCTGGTGCAGACGGAGGCGGACGGCTTGCTGGTCGGCATCGGTTCGGATCATACGGATCGCAAGGTGGAAGGCTATGACGTAGCCGTGTCGAAGCAGATGTGCGCTAAGCCACTCGGCAAAACGCTTTGGCATTATGCGGACGTTGCCGCGCATTGGGACGCGCTGATCGCGCGGAGCTGGCGCATCGATGAGAGCGGCGAGCGCATCCGTTATCAGGAAGGCACGCTTGCGCGGCTGATGCATCCCGAAGCGCTGATCCGGCGGGCGTTCGGCGCGACGTCGATGATTCCCGAGACCGTGCTGTTCTGCGGCACACAGCCCGTGCTCGGCGCGCTGACGTCCGCTCACGCTTACGAACTGGAACTGCACGATCCCGTACTCGGACGCAGCTTGCGGCATCGTTATTCCGTCGATGCGCTCGCGCATACGGAGTGATGGCGATGCGCACCCTCCGTGAATCCCTCAAGGCGCTCGCGACGAAAAACCTGTCGGCCCGCGAACTGCTCGACGCGAGTCTCGCGGCCATCGACGCCGATCTTGCGCGCGGCGGCGCGACCTACACGCAGATCGACCGCCTGGCGGCGCGCGAAGCCGCCGACGCCAGCGACGCGTTTCGCGCGCGTGGCTATGTGCCCTCGGCGCTGGCGGGCGTGCCTGTTTCGGTGAAGGATCTGTTCGACATCAAAGGACAGGTGACGACAGCGGGATCGCGAATCCTGCGCGACGCCGCGCCCGCCGTGCGCGATGCCGCGGCCGTCGCGCGTTTGCGCGAAGCGGGCGCGGTGTTCGTCGGTCGCACCAATATGAGTGAGTTCGCGTTCTCCGGTCTCGGCCTGAATCCTCACTACGGCACGCCGATGAATCCCGCGCACGCAAAGCGTCTTGCCGGCGGGTCGAGTTCGGGCGCGGCGGTGTCCGTTGCGCTCGGACACGTCGTCGCCGCGCTCGGCACCGATACCGGCGGCTCGGTCCGCATTCCTGCCGCGTTCTGCGCACTGGTCGGGTTCAAGCCGACCGCGCGGCGTGTGCCGCTCGAGGGTACCGTGCCGCTCTCGTCATCGTTCGATTCGGTCGGGCCGATTGCGCGCAGCGTTGACTGTTGTGTGTTGATGGACGGCATCGTGTCGGGCCAAGCGCTCGATACTGCGCCGCGGCCGCTCGCAGGACTTCGGCTCGGTGTGACGTCGGACTATGTAGCAGACGATCTCGATGACACGGTGAGCACCGCCTTCAATCGCGCTATCGGCATGTTGCAGCGCGCGGGCGCCACGGTCGAGCGCTTTGCGTTTCCCGAACTGCATGAGGTGGCGGGACGCTATCCGCTCGCGGGCGTCACGGCCGCGCAGGCGTGGGCGTGGCACCGCGAGCACGTCGCACGCGACGCCGACGCGTATGACCCGCGCGTGCTGAAGCGTTTGCGCGTCGGCGAAGGGCGCAGCGCCGCCGACTATATCGACCTGCTGGCCGCGCGCGAACGCTTCGTGCGCGACTCGCGCTCAAGGCTCGCGCGCTTCGATGCCTGGCTGATGCCGACCGTCGCAGTCGTACCGCCGGCCATTGTGCAGGTCGAAAACGACGACGAAGCCTTCTTCACGACGAACGCGAAAGTGCTGCGCAATCCCAGCGTCGTCAACTTCATGGACGGTTGCGCGCTGACGCTGCCATGCCATCGCGAAGGCGAGCTGCCCGTGGGCCTGTCGATCTGCGGACCGGCGCTCGCCGATGCATCGATTCTCTCAATCGGGCGCAGCGTCGAAGTCTTGCTACGGCACAGCGCGAACGGCGCGACTGCATAAGCTTTGTTTATCGGCTGCAAACAGAATTTCTCGTTGGACGCGCAATGGCGGCGAACGAATACTGGCTATCAGGCGCGATCCAACCCATAGCGCTCATTCAATTTCATAACCGATGTGAGGCAGCCCGTGAAACAGAACTTCCGCTCTCTGGCCGGCGTCGTCGCGCTGGCCGCCATACAGGCATCGGCCCACGCCGCCGATGCCACTCCCGCTGTCGTGCTGGTCGGCCACGCGGCGCCGCTCACCGGACAACTCGCGAACATGGGCAAGGACAGCGAAAACGCTGCGCGCCTCGCCATCGATGAGATCAACAGTCAGCATCCGGTGATCGGCGGCAAGCCGGTGCGTTTGCAGCTCGATTCGCAGGATGATGCGGCCGACCCGCGCACGGGAACGCAGGTCGCGCAGAAGCTGGTCGACGACGGCGTGGTGGCCGTGGTCGGCGATATCAATTCGGGCGTATCGATTCCGGCGTCGCGCATCTATAGCGAGGCGCAGGTCGTGCAGATTTCTCAAGGCTCGACGAACCCTGCCTACACGCAGCAGGGTTACAAGACGACGTTCCGCGTCGTCGCGACGGATGCGTTGCAAGGGCCGGCGCTCGCACGCTACGCGCTCAATTCGCTGCACGCGAAACGAATTGCCGTGATCGACGATTCGACGGCATACGGACAAGGGCTCGCCGATGAATTCACGAAGGCGGCGAAGGCCAACGGCGGCACGATCATCACGCGCGAAGCAACCAACGACAAGGCCACCGACTTCCGCGCGATCCTCACGAAGATCAAGGGCTTGCGGCCCGACGTCATCATGTACGGCGGCTCCGACGCAACGGCTGGCCCGCTCGCGAAGCAGGCCGCGAATCTCGGCATGACGGCGAGCGTGCTGGGCGGCGACGGCGCCTGCACGGAGAAGATGGTGAGCCTCGCGGGCGATGCGATCGGCAACGTGGTGTGTTCGGAAGCGGGGCTCGCGCTGTCGAAGATGCCGAAGGGGCAGGAGTTCGACCGTCGCTACACGGCGCGCTACAAGGTGCCGATCGATGCGTACGCGCCGTTCGCCTACGATGCCGTCTACGTGATCTACGACGCGATGAAGCGCGCCAATTCGACTGACCGCGAGAAGATTCTCGCCGCGATGCCCGTCACGCAGTATGACGGCGTGATCGGCAAAATTGCATTCGATCCGCACGGCGATCTGAAGGATGCGGCGATCACGATCTATCAGTTCAAGGACAAGAAGAAGACGGTGATGGATGTGATTCGCATGTGATGGTGCGACGGGTCGGCGACGAAGACTTTCCGATCGTGCGTCACAGGCCAAGTTTTCGTTCGCTCATCCACTTCACGATTGCCGGATCGCGATGGGAAAAGAAACTGCTGGTGCCGGTCTCCAGCGTTGCGATGAGCTGCATGTCTTCCCCTGACAGTTCGAAGTCGAAGATGGCCAGGTTTTCCAGCATTCGCTCCTTCCGTACGGACTTCGCGAGCGCGACGATGCCACGCTGAACCACCCATCGCAACACGACCTGGCCAACGGTTTTGCCGTAGCGTTGAGCGATGGCCGCCAGGTGCTCGTTCTGAAACAGGTTGTTCCGGCCTTCGGCAAAGGGCGCCCACGCCTGCGGCTGCACGCCGAGCTCGCGCATGAAATCGACGCTTTCAGCCTGCTGGTGAAAAGGATTGACTTCGATCTGGTTGACGGCTGGCTTCACTTCGTTGAACGCCGTGATGTCCATGAGGCGATCGGGCTGGAAGTTGCTCACGCCGATCGCCCGCAGCTTGCCGGCGCGATACGCTTCCTCCATCGCTCGCCACGATCCATGCACGTCCGAGAACGGTTGATGGATCAGGAACAGGTCGAGGTAATCCAGATCGAGTCGCTTCAGCGATTTGTCGATGGCCACGCGAGCGCGTTCATAACCCGCATCCTCGACCCACAGCTTGCTGGTGACGAAAAGCTGGTCACGCGGGACGCCGCACCGTTTCAGGCCTCGTCCGACGGCCTCCTCGTTCTTGTACGACGCAGCCGTGTCGATCAGGCGATAGCCCGCCTGCACCGCGTCCACGACGCAGCGCTCGCATTCTGCCGCGTCGGCGATCTGAAAGACACCGTACCCGACGATCGGCATCTTGATTCCATTGTTCAGGGTCACGTCTTGCATGTTCGATCCTTTGGTGGCGAGCGTCGATGACATGGGGCAATCGCCCCTCGTCCGTCACTTTATGCGCCCCAGTTTCAACTGAATAGACGATTTCGCCTTGCACCAGTATCAACTCCTGATTGATACTCGGTAGCCTGCGCAACGGTTCCGTCCGCGCTTGAACAGAAGAGTTCACCATGCCCGTCAATGACTTCAAGGCCATCGCGACGTTTGCCAAAGCCGTGGAACTCGGCAGCATCCGGCAGGCTGCCCTGGCTCAAGGCGTCACGCCCCAGGCGGCCAGTCAGGCCATTGCGCAGCTGGAACAGCGTCTTGGCGTGCGCCTGTTACACCGGACGACGCGCAGTCTCGCTCTCACCGAGGAAGGCCAACGGTTCCTCGAGAACACACAGCCCGCCCTGGCGGCGCTGGACAGAGCGCTGACCCTGGCGCGAGAGTCCAAGGATGAGATTGCGGGGCCGCTGCGGATCGTCGGGCCGAAATCGTCGTTTGCCGCGATCCTAATGCCGGTGCTGGATGAATTCTGCCGGGAGCACCCCGGTATTCAGCCGGATGTCCAGCTCGATGACGGTATCGGCAACTGGGTGCTGGATCGCGTCGATGTCGGGTTCCGGATCGGGGCGTCGCCCGGCGAGGGCGTGATCGGTCGACAACTGTTCCCGATCCAGATGATCGTCTGCGCGGCGCCCAGCTACCTGAAAGCGTACGGCACGCCATCGACACTCGATGAGCTGGCTGCGCATCGCTGCAGCGTCTACCGACATTCGGCCACCGGCAAGGTGGCGCCCTGGTACCTGAGCGTGGACGGCAAGCTCGAATATCGCCAGATGTCTCCCGCGTTCGCGACGAACGATGCGGAACTGGAACTGCAAGCCGTGCTCGCGGGGCGAGTCATCGGTCAGCTCGCGAGCTACTCGGCGGCACCCCACATTCGTGCGGGGCGACTGGCGCCAATTCTCCTGAAGCATATGAGCGCGCACATCGGTTTGCACGTGTACTACGGAAGCCGAGCTGCTCAGCCCAAGCGCGTACGAGCGTTTCTGGACCTCGCCCTGTCTCGTCTGCATAACCGTAGCGACTATGTGCTTGCTGACAAAGAGCTTGCTCAGATTGGATCGCGTTCCAGGCGCTCCGGCCGCGTTCGCTAGTGCCCCAGGGTTAGCGAGAGCAAATCCTGCGCTGCCATGTCGAGCGGCTGTAATCGGCAGACGGATTCAGCCGGTGTATGGAAAAGTCCGGTGGAACCGCCCGGCTGGCGGAATTTGGAGTGGTAACGCACGCAAGGGACCGGTCGAGTGTTGCGCAAGACGTCGTCGTGGGCATAATCGAAACGGGCGTGCCCTTCGTCGACTTCGTACGGAAATCCGGAGTTGCCAACTGCGGCACGCCGCGCGCTGCCGTAAATACCACACCCCCATCGGGCGGGGGTAGGCGACCAGTCCACACCCGCGATGCACACACACTATGACAACCTGCGCGTAACGCGCAACGCGACGGCCGGTGTCATCAAGGCGGCATATCGCGCACTGAGCCACGAGTTTCACCCGGACAAGAATCCTGGCCGCGATACGACGCGGATCATGGAAATCATCAACGAGGCCTATGCGGTGCTAAGTGACCCGGCTGCGCGTGCCAGGTACGATGCGAAGCTGCTCAATGACGAGGCGAAGTCGAGCAGCAAACAGCAGGGCGCCGCGAGCGCAAAGCCTGATGCAAAGATATTTGAAGCAAGGCGTAAGCGTGCGGCTGAAGCGGCCGCACGGGAGCGTCGTGCGAGGGAGGCGGCGGCAAAGAACCAGCGTGAGGCGGAGCCGGTAGCGCGGAGCGGCAGAGTGGCGGGCAAGGTCGCGAAGACCGTCTGGGGCTCGATGGCTGTCTTGGCGATCCTCGCAGTGGCGACGGAATACGGAACGACCCCACGTAGTGATCCGATCACACTCGTGCGTGCGGTGCAGCACGAGGCAGTGCATCCCGCGGCGTCCACCGTCCCAGCTAACCCGAATCCCTCACTCGGGCAGTCGTCCGATATGGAGCCCGGAAGCTGGACCAACCCGATTTCCGGGCTACCGTCGGACCTCGACGACCGCTGGCGTGAGCATCCGTCCCTCGAGGGGCAGCGATATGCGTGGGTGTTCAAGTCGGCAAGCGGTGAAGTTGCCGCCATCAACGTGGGCCCTGTCTCTGACCGGGAGCTGGCCGCTGGACCGGATAGCCGGTCGTATCCTCCGATTGTCCGGTTCGACAAGGTGACTGTCGGCGGACGTACCGTCTGGGAGGGGACCGGAGCGGGCGCGGTACACACGGACAATGCCAATTCAGGCGGTCTTCCCGGTCTGACCGGCTACCTCAGCGCTTCCGGGGAAAAGTTCGCGCGCGCCTGGATTTTCGAGGGCAGCGGCAGTCGGTGGGAAGTCCTCTATCTGTCGAAAGTCGCGAATCCCGATGCGGAGCGCAATGCGCAAGGATTCTTCGAATCGATACTCGTGTCGACTCGTGGCGATGAAGCTCCCGTCGGTGCGAAGCCGAACGGGCCGATGGTTTGGGTAAATCCCGTCACGGGGCGATCGGTACAGTTTAGCGGTCTATGGGAAGCGAATCCGCTTCTGCTCAGCAAGGTCAATCCTTGGGCTTATGCGTCTGCGTGTCATCTCGTCGAGGACACATGCACGAGCAGCCACGAAGCAGTCGGTATTCGTTTCATTCCCGACCCGGAGAAGAACGCGCCTGCCAGCTATCTGGACGCGCTGCGCTCGGTCAATGACCCGACTTACCCGTTGCTCGGCACGGCCAGCGAGACGCTTGAAGGCGGACGTCAAGTCATCGCCGGGCGAGGGCGAGTCGACGTCCACCTGTCCCCCGGCCCGGACGTCCGATACTGGATTTTCCGGGCCAATGGGGGAGTCTGGCGGATCGTCTACACCGCCGAGTCGGGCTATGACAACGAGAACAACGCCTATCAGTTTTTCAGGGAGGTCTTCGGTACAACGCTGGATTCGTAGTCTCCAGGTACTCCGATTGGGAAGCGGTGGTTGAGCCCGCCGCCGAGCGTTTCCCGCCTGCTTCAGTCAGGGCCTCGCATCCTCTGGCTCGGGGCCACTGGCCTGAATAAAGCGGCTTTGTATCGCGACGAGTTGGTCGTCAGTGGTTGCCACGATCCACGACCGTGCGTGCTCCGCGATCTGGCGGTTGTGGTCCTTCAACGGACCCATTGCCGCAGCGGACTTCCAGACCACCGGGCCAATTCGGCTGCTGCGGCCCGACGGCGCACCCACCAGCAGGCAGTATGGCCCAAGAGGAAGCGAGACAAACGGAAGGGCCGGACTTGCGCGCACGCGCCAGTCGATGAACGGCGCCTCGCTGATGAGCAGGGGCGTGGGCAGACCGTAAAGCACACTGAAATCGTACAGCGCCAATTGTTCGCGCATGCCCGTGTAGACACGCCGGATATCGCCGACAACCGCGGCGCGGATCTCATCCTCGAACATGGGTTCCTGCTCATAGCGCGCGAGGGCCTCCTGGGCGTCCAACTGATACGCGCTGAACAGGCCGAGTTCCATGCAGTCCTGCACCGCGCGTTGGACCTCGGCGATAGTGCCGGCCTCTTCGGGCTTGCCTAACTGCGCTGCCCTCAAAAACCGGGCGAGTCCCGCCTCCTGGATCGCAGGACCTTCGACGGACGCGTCGTCGTCGGCATCCTTGTCGAGCGGCACGTATAGGTATTTTTCGGCCGCGAAGCGCGACTTCTTCCCTTCGTCAAACTTGATTGCGCCATCGGTACAGTCCAGATATCGCGTGCCGACTCGGCCATGCTCCCAAATCCAGTTCTTCAGGAACGGACGTAGCGGATGCAGTCTTTCTTGATTGGTCATCGAAGTCTCCAGGTCCCACAGTATAGATCCACGTGGCCGCTTGCTCGGTAGCGGAGGGACATGGCATCGCATCTAACCGGTTCTGACGCCAACGATGTTGTGCGCTATCCCGCGACTTGCATCGAGCGGAGCAGTTCGATTGCCCAGTCGACGAATACCCGGACCTTGGACGCGAGATGCCGGTTCACCGGATACGCGACGTGCGCGGGAATCTGGTCGCCTTGCCAGTCTGGAAACAACCGTTGCAGCGCGCCGGATTGCAGATGCGGTGCGACCAGAAACGCATACGTCGTCAGCACGCCAAGTCCGGCGAGACCCGCGGCGAGCGCCGCGCCCGAGTCATTGACGGTAATCTGGTGCGATCCGCGTACCTCGGTGGTCGCTCCATCGCGCGTCAGTTGGAACGCGAAGTCGCGGCCCGAGCGTGGCGATGTCATCCGGACGACCGTGTGGTCTTTCGCGAGATCTGCCGGGTGTCGAGGTACGCCCTGACGTTCGAGGTATGCCGGCGATGCGCACGTGAACAGCGGTAACGCGCCCGCCGGCTTTGCAACCAGTGAATCGTTCAGGATCGGGCCAAGCCGCAATACACAATCGAGATTCTCCGCGATCAGATCCACGGAGCGATTGCCGACGTTCATTTCAACCTGCACGTCAGGGTAACGTGCAAAGAAATCGGGGAGTGCGGGTATGACGACGTGATACGCCAGCGAGGCCGGCAACTCGACCTTGATCTTGCCCCTCGGCGAACGCGTCGCGCTCAGTACGCTCGAATCGAGCGAGCCGACCTCGTCCAGCAAGCGGATCGATCCTTCGTAGTAGACCTGACCCTGCTGGGTGAGCGTGAGTTGCCTGCTGGTGCGATGCAGAAGCTTGACGCCGAGCTCATGTTCGAGCGCTTGAACGAGACGTGTCACCGTAGACTTCGGGACGTTCATGAGGTCGGCAGCGCGCGTGAAGGTGCCCGCATCGACGACGCGGACGAAGGCCTGCATGGCGGCGAGTTTATCCATTCGAAAGACCGGCCAATGGGCCGCCAGATGTAGATGGGCCAGTGTATCGCCGGGCTGACCAGCGGGTGCGGGACTATTCTCCCATGTCGGCCGGATGACCGGTCCCGCGCTGGTACGTCGGAATGTGGTGCACGCTCGTCCTCAGTTGTTCTTCGCCGGCGCCTAACGCTTGCCGCTCACCGGAAGCACCGATGTGAGAACGCCGGGTGGCAAATGTACGGTGTCGTCATGTGTCACGGCGCCAACGAATTTCCATCCGCTCGGCAATTTGACGAATGTGAATCCAGTCGGCCGATCGACGAACACGGCGTAGAGGCGGCCCGTCGATGATCCTGAAGTCGCCGTTGCCGACGAACCTGCCGCCGCGTCGTTAGGACCGTTGACTTGCCTCGCGGACGAGAAGGCGTGAACAACAAGCGCCGAAGCCGCAATTGCAGCATAAACAATGGGTTTCACGATGATCTTTCCTTCAGCGATGGTCGGCTCGGGTGTGAATCGCGCGAGGCGAGGTGCGCCTCATAGCGCTACCGTGGCGTCCATCGGGCCGGCCTCGCTCATGAAGCTCGCCAATGCGTCATAGGCCTGCTGCCGGTTCTTTTCGAGCATCAGCATGTGGGTGGCTTCGCCGAGTTCGAGCCAACGTTTGTACGGTGCGCCGGTCAGATTGACGAAATAGTCCTGCGCAAGAGATATCGGCACGTCGATATCCCATTCGCCATGCACCAGCAATACGGGTACTTCGATCTGGCCCGGATCGTAAAAGGGCTTGCTCGCCGCCCAGAATTCGCGGATATCCTGCACCGGACCATTGACTGCGCGGATCGACTGGTTCGCTCGCAACGTGTCATCCGGTTCAGAGGCGACGGTGTTGTCGAGCCACGCTTCGAATCCCCCTGCAGGGATCAGCGAGTCGCGCTTCGACACGGGCGCTGCGCCGATCCAACGCTCGCGAGCGTCCGCCGCCCGGACCACGCGGTATGCGCCGAGTACACCGCCTGCATCGAGCGGGATCGGCTGGTCGCTGACCCATTGCGGCGCGACGAGGCCGAGCTTGCGTACCTTGTGACCGTTGCGGGCCGTGAAGGCGCCGCTCACGCTGCCACCCCACGACATGCCGATCAGATTCAGTCGTGCAATACCCGAAGTACGCAGCACGAAGTTCACTGCCGCGGTGAAATCGCGGATGCCCGATTCGGTTCGTCCCAAGGGCTCACTTTGAGATGCCGGCAGGTTCATCTGCGGCGGCCGCGTGGATTCGCCGTAGCCGCGCGCATCGACGGCATAGACGTCGAAACCCGCGCGCGCCAGGTAATCCATGAACGAGTAGCCGCCGATGGCGGTGTCGAAGAGACTGCCGGAACCATAGGTCGCGCCGTGCATCAGCAGTACCGTGCGCGCTTCGCCGAAATCGGATTTTCCGGCCGGCCGCTTGTTGCGGATATGCAGTTCGATGTCCGGCGTGTCGCTCGGGATCATGAAATCTTGCATTTGAATCGCGGAGTCGGTGCTCATGATGATCTTTTGAAATTTAACGGGGAAACCAGACGAAGCCACCGTCCGCACGGCCGACGGTGCCCGCCGAGGTGCCGGGAAAATGGCTGCTGAAGAACGTCGCGCCGTGGTCCGCTGCAAAATTCAGCGCCCAAAGACGGGAGGCGCGTGCATCGTCCTGAAACTCGCAAAACACGGAGTTCCACTCGGGCTTCGCGACCTGCACAGGGTGATGCATGACATCGCCGGCAAACAGCGCCCGCTCGCCATTCGACGTGAGACTGATCGACAGATGGTCGAAACTGTGGCCCTTGGTCCGGTGGAACGTGAAGCCGTCGAGCGGCTGTTGGTGTCCGGCGTCGATCAGTAGCGCCTGGCCGGCATCGACGATGGGTTGCACGCTGTCCTCGAACACGCCCGCACTCGGCGTTTGCACATGTTCTTCCTCGGCATAGAACCGGTATTCGGCTTCGGAGAACACGTATTGCGCGTTCGGGAAGGTCGGCACCCAACGCTCGCCGTCGCGCACGGTGTTCCAGCCGACGTGATCGACATGCAGGTGGGTCACCAGCACGAAATCGACTTGCTCGGGTTTGATGCCGATCGCGGCGAGTCGCTCGAGGTAGGGCGTATCGAGCTGGTCAAAGATCGGATTGAGCGGGCGACGCTTGCCGTTACCCGCGCCGGTATCGATCACGATCGTGTGGCGGCCGGTCTGAACGATCCAGCTATGCACGCTGAGCGCAAGCGTTTCGCCGTCGGCCGACACGTTTTCAGGCCCGATCCAGCGTGGCCGGTCATGCGTCAGGATCGTGCGATCCCGGTCAGGAAAAAGAAATGCGGAAGAAACTTCGGGAAGAATCAGTTCGGTTACGCGAGTGACGGTCGCATCGCCGATCCGGTAGCGTTGAATTCTGTCCATTTAAAAGCGGTTCCTGTCGGAGGGGCCCGGCGGGTGCCAGGGCATGGACGTCATGGTGCCGTCTCCCGCCTCGTCGAAGAAGCGGGCCAGGACGAAAGCATCGTTGCTAAAAAAAGAACTTTGGAGGCGGATTGCGGGCGATTCGGTGGGAAGCGTGCCTGGGTGGTTGGCGATTCCGGCGATGTCGGTGAATGACCGGTTGTGGCCGCACTGTTCCTCACAATCTGATGTGCTGACGAGTCTCGTCGCGACTCCTGATGCGACGCGCATAGACCGACACTGGGACCTTCAGATTTGCCGAAAGCTGCCGTTCACAGAGGCTATGGGCTGCTCCGATCTATCAGATCGGTCGAGGCAAAGATTCGACATGCCGAGTCGCTGCGATCGCCTCGACCGGCCTCATTGGAGAAAAGAGATGCGCCGTGCACGCACCGTACCGATCCAGGGTCACGGGAACAAAGCCTATTGCGCGACCGAGGACGACGACCTCATCCCGCCGGGGATGCGTCTCCTGTTGAACAGCTTCGCGCCAAGGCAGATCAAGGCTATCGAGAGTGACTACGACGCCACCGCATGGGAAACCGCTGCGCTGGGGCTGCTCACGAACGAGGATGCCGGCACAAAAATCAGTTTCAAAAAAAACGCGCCCGTGGAGCAGGGCACCGTCTTCCACCTAAAAGTGAAGGAGGGGCATGGGTTGATGCCCGGCCACGTCGAGCTTCGGGCCGGGGCGCTCAACATGGGGTCACCGAACGTCGACATCACCCAGCGCATTCCCCCGGCCGAGTTGAGCGCGCCTCATACGGGTGTCCACAACGTTCATCGCCTTTATCTCTCGGCGGCCTTCCGCTTGCTCTTTGGTGAATCGCTGGGGAATAACACCGGCGTGGGCGCACTGATCGTGTCCCCGCTCGGGGAGATCCTGGCATGGGGAAAGAAGAGCAGTGCGCATCCATTGCTGCACGCGGAAACCAGCGCCCTGCTGATGTACGGCGAAAACCTGCCGAGAGGCGCACGGATCTATTCGACGCTCAAGCCCTGCAAAATGTGCCGGGCCGCCATCGAGCATTTCTCCACGGACGATGACTTTCTCTCCTATTACGGCCAGGACGATCCAACCAACGCGGCGACCGGTGGAGACGTCACGAAGTACGTGCTGATGGCATCAGCCACCTCGGTCGGTGAACGCCCCATTTGGGCGGACAATAAAAAAGGCACCGACATACGGCTGAGAACGTCGGTCACGCAGAACCTCAATAACAATTTTCGTTCGGAGCGTGACAGGCAGTGGAACCTCGGCATCATCGACTTCATCAAGGACGGCGGCAAAAAAAAGAATCAAACAATGCTAAGGACGGCGGCCGACTATCTGGAAGTCAAGCAGAGAAAGTACAGCGACCCGAAGCTGTCCGACCTGCACAACAAGAACGTCGAGAAATGCCTGGACCACATCGCTCAGGTCATGACGCAGTTGGGGATCCCATTGCCGCCCAGGAAGTAGTGCTCAGGGCGACAGCCGGCAGGGTCGACTGGATGTCTTCGCACTCGCCGAGGATGGCTCGCGCGTGCCATTGCCGGCGTGTCCCCTAAAAACTAGAGTGAGGACTCGATCGCGTCTGAACGTCACAGGGTTGCGCAGCCCCCTGCGCTTATCCTTGTCAGTGAGGTCACAACGAAATCACTTTGGGAATCAGATCTTGGAAACGGTCATCTACTTTTCTCACCACGCAGACTCGGCGTCGTCGTTCCATCTGTCCCATGTTCGATCGTTGCTTCGAACCCCAGCATTCGTCTTTGGCGGCGCGACTGACCGCGTTCCTCTCAACACGGAACGCACCTACCGCGATCGTGTTCGCGGACACGTGACGGTCATCCTGCCAGGAGGAGAAGTGGGCACGGCGCGGGCCTTCGAAGCCTTGAGTGTCGATGAGGTTCCGTCGAGTCGGATCGCGCATGGCGTCCTCGATGGCACCACCTACTGGTTCCGCTGCGGACCGGCCCAAGGCAGACACGGAGAATTCCCTCGTCACCGTGCGTACTTCGAGCACGCGGGCAGGTGGCTTTTCTTCTACACCGAAGGCGAGACCTTGCCGTTTGGTGCAAACGTGAACTTCTCCGAGACCGTTCGTGTCCCGGCGACCAGGTCGGTTGATCTCTTGAAACTCGTCGCATAACAAAGCCCCCGAATCGCGCAAGGCGATGACCGAGGCCTGGCTCAACGAGAAAGTCAGTTTTCCGATCAGGGGATCGTCCGGTCGGTGAAATGGGACACGACTATCCGGCAATCCTTCGACCATGAGCGCCATTAGACCGTGGCCGCCGCGCTTTTCGCGCAGATTCAGTTCGAGCGGCAGCTGTGCGAAGCGGGGAAGGCAGCAGGCCATCCGGGGACAGTCGACACCGCTGTAACGCGCTTTCGTCGACGCCCATAACACCGTCTCCCGGTCTTCCATCTCCGGCTTCGAGACCGGATCGTTACGTTCGGCGGCGCCCGTCGGAGCCGTACCCACCCGTATCGGGTGGGTACGCGCCAAATCGTACCGAACCGCGCCGTTGCAACCCTATACTCGGGCCAATACGTTCCTGGGCGACGGCACATGTCGCCTGATCTTGCCCGCGTTTCATGGCCTCTTCAGTTTTCCCAGCATGTCCGATTCCGTAGACCACCCAGCAGACGCGCACGTCTCGCCCAGATCCGCTTTCGAGGCAGTGACGGACACGAGGCTGACTCCGCCTCGCGGTGCACGACAACTCGTGCCCCGCGAAGCGTTGATGGCGCGGCTGCTCGAAGCGCGCCGGCAGCGTTGCGTGGTGATTCAGGGACCGGCCGGCAGCTCCAAGACCAGCACGATGCTGGCCCTGAGGCAGGCCTTGCTGACGCTGGACTTCGATGTCGCGTGGCTGTCGCTTGCTCCCGAGGACGACGACCTGACCGCGTTCTTCCACGGTCTGCTCGCGAGCCTGGCGAGCGTGGATCCGGCGATCGTGCGTGAAGCGGAATTGCTGGTCGGCCGTGAGAGCGACGAGACAGCAGTCGAGCATTGGGTGATCACACTCGTTCGCGGTATTGCTCGCCGCAAGCGCGAGCTGGTCCTGATGCTCGACGACGTTCACTACCTCCAGAACCCGCGGATCGTCGAAGCATTGCGTTGGCTGCTGGACTACGCGCCGCCGCAGGTTCACCTGGTGCTGGCTTCGCGGCGGGCGCTGCCCGTCTCGCTGGCACGGCTACGCTCGCAAGGTCTGGTGACGGAACTCGATCGTCATGATCTGCGCTTTTCGGCCGAGGAGTCGGAGCGGTTCCTGCGCGAACAACTCGGTGACATTGCCAGGCGGGATGCACGCGTCGTGCATGACCTCACGGACGGCTGGGTAGCGGGCCTGCAGTTGTTCGCGGTCGACATGAAGACGAGGAAAGGCGCGACGTTCGCACCCGTGACAGTGCGCGATGCCGAAACCTTCGCCCGCTACTTCGAACGCGAAGTGCTGGTCCGCCTCGCCCCCGAAGACCTTGTTCTGCTCACTCGCGTGGCGCTTTGCGAACGGTTTTGCGCGCGCCTCTGTGCGAGCTTGATGCAGGAGCCCGGCACCGTCGGAGAAGTCGCCTACCGGCTCGCTCGTCTGGAAAGCGACAATCTGTTCATCACCCAGCTTGGTGCGGGGCAGGACGGCGAAACCTGGTATCGCCTGCATCCCCTGCTGCGAGAGGTTCTGCAGGGCCGGGCCACCGCGCTGCCGGCAGCGGAATTGCGTGAACTGCACGCGGTGGCCTGGCAGTGGCTCAGTACGCACGGTTTTGTCGACGAAGCCGTGCGTCATGCCGTTCTGGCGGACAACGCCAAGGCTGCTGCCGACCTCGTGGAAGGTTGCGCCCATGACCTCCTCGCGCGAGGTGAGCTCCGTCAGCTTGCGGGCCTGATGCGCCGACTGCCTCCGGCGCAGATCGCCGAGCGTTTCGATCTGCGCGTGATCACGGCCTATCTGCAAATGTATGCGGGCGAAACCGACGCGCTCATGCAGAGCATTCAACAGATCGCATCGCGCGGCAAGTTGCCGAACCCGCGTCAGCGCTACGCGCTCGCGCTGCTTCGAGGCGGCCTCGCGCTACAGCGCGACGACACGGATTCGGTCGTGGCGTTGTTGCCCGAGTTGCAGCGCGTCCCTGCGGACGCCGACGATTTCACCCGCGTGGGTCGCGGCAATATCCTTTCGTGGATGTTCATTCATCGTGGCGAATATGAACAGGCTCGCAAGGTGCTGGAGGAGGGGGCACCGCATGGCGCCGCGCCGCGTGGCATCCTGCTCGGCCGTTGCATGGGCGGCATGACGCACGCCGCGCAAGGGCGGGTCCTGCTTGCCGAGCGAGTGTTTTGCGACGTGCTGGCCGAAGCGGAGAAACAGGGTCCGGCCTACGTCGGTATCGCGTGTATGGCGGCGGCCTTGCTCGGCGAGGCGCTTTACGAACTGAACGATGTCGATGCTGCACTCAGACTGCTGGACGAACGCATTGACGTGCTCGAGCGTGTGTCGATTCCCGACACCGTCTTGCGAGCGCTGGTGGTGCTTGCCCGCGCGCACTGGTTCGCGGGCCGCAAGCTGGAGGCATTCGACTGCCTCGAACGCCTCGAAGACCACGCGAAGCGTCATGGAGTCGATCGGCTCCTTGCCAACGCACTGTGTTTGCGCTCGCGCTGGCTGCTGGAGGAAGGCAGACTTGACGAAGCCGAAGCGGCGCTGTTGCGCGGCGAAGCGCTGGCTTCGCGGTATGCCGGCGCGGTGCGCAGCACGGCCTGGGAAATCCGGGTCTGCGCCGATCTCGCGCGCATTCGCATGTGCCTGCACCAGAACGACTTCGACGGCGCAATGAGCCGTCTGACGCCCCTGCACGCGCTGTCCGAGGCGGGAGGACGGTGGTGTCGCGTGGTCGGACTGCGCTTGCAGATGTCGATTGCCGAGAGGGGACGCCACAACGATGGCGTGGCGCGTGAACATCTGGTCGAAGCATTGCGTGTGGGCCACCGGCTGGGGCTGATGCGCAGCCTGCTGGACGAACTCGGCGAAGGTCGGCAAATCCTCGCCGGTCTGCCGGCGGAGCCGAACTTCGACCCCGTGCTGGCCTTCTATGCCCAACGTCTGTGCGACGCCGGATCGGCAATTGCGCCTGTCGAACCGCAAACGACCGCGACTCACGCGCCGATCCAGTCGCTCAGCGAGCGCGAAAACGAAGTGCTCGCTCTGCTGGCGCTCGCGCTGCCCAACAAGAAGATCGCGCGTGTGATGGACGTGTCGCTCGATACGGTGAAGTGGCACTTGAAGAACATCTACAGAAAACTGGAAGTGACGGGCCGCGACGGCGCCGTCGCAAGAATGCGCGACGCCGGCGCGCGCTAGCGGTCTTCTCACGCGCGCTCATCTGCCTGCCCATCCCACTCCACGGGGGTAGGCTCGCTTCCCCCGCCCGCCACGCACAATGCGTTCATCAAGGTAGCCGGCCGATGCAAGCGGTCCGCGCTGCCAACGCATTCAATCGATGAGGAGCGTGCGGTGGAAGTCAAGCGTAATGTCTATCGCGAGGATCACGAGATGCTGCGTGAAACTGCGCGACGTTTCTTCGAACGCGAGTGTCTGCCGCGTCAGGCTCAGTGGGACGAAGCGGGTTGCGTCGATCGTGAAACCTGGCTGAAGGCCGGCCGCGAAGGTCTGCTGTGTGTGACCGTCCCGGAGGAATACGGCGGTGGCGGCGGTGATTTCGGTCATTCGGCGATCGTCGCGGAAGAGTTGCACCGTGCTGGCGTGTCGGGCTTCAGCTATTCCGTGCACTCCGATATCACGGCACCCTACATCGTGCGTCTCGGCACGGAAGAGCAGAAACGCAACTGGCTGCCGCCGATCTGCCGCGGTGAGAAGATCCTCGCGATCGCGATGACCGAACCCGGCACCGGTTCCGATCTGAAATCGATCCGTACCACCGCGGTACGCGACGGCGACGACTACATCATCAACGGCAGCAAGACCTTCATCTCGAATGGCCTGAATTGCGACATGGTGGTGGTCGTCTGCAAGACGGATCCGTCCGCTGGGGCGAAGGGCGTGAGTCTCATCATGGTCGAAACCGATCGCGCGGGTTTTCGCCGAGGCCGCAAGCTGGAGAAGGTGGGGCAGGCCGCGGCTGACACCGCCGAGCTCTTCTTCGATAACGTGCGCGTCCCGGCGAGCAACCTGATCGGCAACGAGAACGGCGGCTTCATCCACCTGATGGAAGAACTCCCGCAAGAGCGCCTGATCATCGCGGTGTATTGCGCCGCGAAACTGGAGCGTCAACTCGAACTGACGCTGCAATACGTGAAGGACCGCCGCGCGTTCAATCAGACCGTGTGGGACTTTCAGAACACCAAATTCAAGCTGGCCGATGTGAAGGCACAAGCCGTCGCGGTCCGCACGCTGGTCGACTACTACATTCGCGAGCACATGGAGCGCAAGCTCACGCTGCAGGAAGCGGCCATCGCGAAGTTGTTCGCGACCGAAGCGATGTGGAAGTGCATCGACGAAATGGTCCAGTTGCATGGCGGTTACGGCTACATGCTGGAGTATCCGATTGCCCGCGCTTTCGCCGACATGCGCGTGACGCGCATCTTCGGTGGGACCAGCGAGGTGCTGCGCGATCTGATCTCGCGCAAACTTTAAGTCTCCTTACCTTTTGAGGCAGCATCATGAGCGAAAAAGTACTGGTGGCGGGCGTCGGAATGATCCAGTTCGCCAAACCGGGCGCAAGCCAGAGCTACACCGAAATGGGTGCCGAAGCGACGCGCCGCGCGCTGGCCGATGCGGGCATCGCGTACGACCTCGTGCAGCAGGCGTTCGCCGGGTACGTGTACGGCGACTCCACGTGCGGGCAGACCGCGTTGTACGAAGTGGGCATGACGGGCATCCCGATCGTCAACGTCAATAACAATTGCTCGACGGGCTCGACCGCGCTCTATCTCGCGCGCCAGGCGATCGCCAACGGCGATGCCGACTGTGTCCTCGCACTCGGTTTCGAGCAGATGCAGGCTGGCGCATTGAAGTCGCACTGGGACGACCGGCCGGTGACGCGTGCGCGCTTCGTGCCGATCATGCACGACCTGACCGCCGACCTCGCGCATCTGCCACAAGCGCTGCGCACGTTCGGCGGTGCGGGGCGCGAGCATATGCAGCGCTACGGCACACGCATGGAAACGTTCGCGGCGGTGCGCGCGAAGGCGAGCCGCCACGCGGCGAACAATCCGCTCGCGCTATTCCGCAAACAGGTGACGACCGAAGACGTGATGAACGATACCGTACTGATCCCCGGCGTGATGACCCGCCTGATGGCCTGTCCGCCGACGTGCGGCGGCGCCGCGGCGATCCTTGTCTCGGAGCGGTTCGCGAAGAAACAAAACCTGCGCACGGATGTGCAGATCGTCGCGCAGGCGCTGACCACCGATCCGCCCGCGTCGTTCGATCCGCCGTCGATGCTCAATTATGTCGGCACGCACATGACGCGCTCGGCCGCGAACAAGGTCTACGAGAAAGCCGGAATCGGACCGGAAGATATCGACGTGTGCGAGTTGCACGACTGCTTCGCGCACAACGAGGTCATCTGCTACGAGTCGCTTGGGTTCTGTCCGGAAGGCGGCGCGGAGAAGTTCGTCAGCGATGGCGACAACACGTATGGCGGCAAGGTGGTGATCAATCCGTCCGGCGGCCTGCTTTCAAAGGGGCATCCATTGGGCGCGACGGGTCTCGCGCAATGCTACGAGCTGACCCATCAGTTGCGTGGCACTGCCGGGCAGAGGCAGGTAGAGGGCGCAACGCTTGCGCTTCAGCACAACCTTGGCCTCGGCGGCGCGTGCGTGGTGACCTTGTACGGCAAGCACTGACTTCGGGGTAAGGGAGGTGCGGCGTCGCGCCTCGTGAAAACTCAATACGCCAAAAAGCACGGAGGATTTTCCATGCAGCAGCTTTGCAAGAACCGCGTTGTCATCATCACCGGCGCCGGGCGCGGCCTCGGTCGTGAATACGCTCTGGAGTTCGCCCGTCAAGGTGCGAAGGTCGTCGTCAACGATCTGGGCGGCAATGGAGACGGCTCCGGCTCGGCGAGCGGCCCCGCGCTCGAGGTGGTCGCCGAAATCGAAGCGCTCGGTGGCGAGGCGGTCGCGAACTTCGACGACGTCGCCGACTGGAACGGTGCGAAGAATATGATCGACACGGCCATTGCCGTTTTCGGCGGCCTCGACGTGCTGGTCAACAACGCTGGCATTCTGCGCGATCGCACGCTTGCCAACATGAGCGAGGGAGACTGGGACTCGGTGATTCGCGTGCATCTGCGCGGTACCTTCGCGCCGTCGCGTCACGCTGCCGCCTACTGGCGCGACGAGGCAAAGGCCGGTCGTGCGCGAGCGGCGCGGCTCATCAACACGAGTTCGTCTTCGGGGCTGTATTGCAACCCCGGCCAGGCCAACTATGGCGCTGCGAAGGCGGGCGTCGCGGCGATGTCGGTGATCGCGGCGCGTGAACTGGAACGCTACGGCGTGACCGTGAACGCGATCTATCCCACCGCGATGAGTCGCCTCACCGAAGACATCTTCGCGACGCGGCGCGATGAATTCACCGCGGGCGCCGCACCCGGTTTCGATCCGCTCGACGCCGGCAACGTGGCGCCCCTGGTGGCATGGCTGGGCAGTCATGCGTCGAGCGGCATCAGCGGGCGGGTGTTCGGAGTGCGCGGCGGTCGTATCACGGTGGCCGAAGGCTGGAGCGCGGGTCCGCGCATCGAAAAGGACGGGCGCTGGGACGCGGCCGAACTCGGCATGCTGATACCGGGGCTGGTGGAACAGGCCGAGCCGAACGCGCTGACCTCCGGCGAGATTCCGGCAACGGTGGCGTAAGCGCTCTAAACCGTCTCGCATTGCAGGAGTCTGTGGATGATCAGAACCCCGAAGTACCTCGGCGACCATGCGGAATTGACGCCGGAAAAACCCGCCGCGATCAACTGCACGAGCGGCGATGTGCTGACTTATCGCGACCTCGACGAGCGTTCCAACCGCTTCGCGCAATGTCTGTACGCGATGGGTCTGCGGCGCGGCGATCACATCGCGATGGTGCTGGAAAACAATATGCGCTGCTTCGAGGTGTGTTGGGCGGCGCTGCGTTCGGGCCTGATGATCACACCGGTCAACCGCTTTCTGACCGCCGCGGAAGCGGCCGGCATTGTCGCGGACAGCAACGCGCAAGTCGTGGTCAGCTCGTACGCGCTGCGCGAGCTTGCCGCCGAACTGAGCGACATGATGCCGACGTGCCGCCTGCGGCTGATGGTCGACGGCACTATCGTCGGCTGGGACAGCTACGAAGCGGTGATGCAGCGCTACCCGGCGACGCGGCTTGCGGACGAATGGCTCGGCGCGATGATGATCTACAGCTCGGGCACCACCGGCCATCCCAAGGGCATCATTCGCGCGCAGTCGCATGGGCGCGCCACGGAAGGCTCCGGCTCCGCGCGTCGTCCGCAGTTCGAGCGCTATGGCTTCGATGCGCAAACCGTGTATCTGTCGCCAGCGCCGCTCTATCACACCGCGCCGCTCGGCTACGGGATCGAAACGCAATTCGGCGGCGGCACCGTGGTGTTCATGGAGAAGTTTGATCCGCTCGAAGCGTTGCGGGCCATCGAGCGCTATCGCGTGACGCACAGCCAGTGGGTGCCGACGATGCTGATCCGGCTGCTCAGGCTCGGCCCCACGGTGCGCAATGCGTTCGACCTGTCGAGCCATCGGCTGGCGATCCACGCAGCCGCGCCGTGCCCGCAGGAGATCAAGCGGCAGATGATCGACTGGTGGGGGCCGATCATCGAGGAATACTACTCGTCCACCGAAGGCAATGGCGTGACCACGCTCAATACCGAAGAGTGGCTCGCCCATCCTGGTTCGGTCGGCCGCGCGCTGCTGGGTGTGATCCATATCTGCGACGACGACGGCAACGAGCTGCCGGCGGGTGAAACCGGAACCGTGTATTTCGAACGCGACCAGCTGCCTTTTCATTACCACAACGATCCCGACAAGACGCGTGCCGCACAGCACCCGCGTCATCCCACGTGGACGGCGGTCGGCGATATCGGTCACGTCGACAGCGACGGCTATCTGTATCTGACCGATCGCAAGGCGTTCATGATCATTTCGGGCGGCGTCAACATCTATCCGCAAGCGATCGAAGACGCGCTCGCGGTGCATGCCGACGTGCACGACGCGGCAGTCATCGGCGTGCCCGACGCTGAGATGGGTGAGCAGGTCAAGGCGATTGTCGAACTGGCGCCAGGCGTCGCGCCGTCGGACGCGCTCGCGGAAGAACTGCTGGCTTATCTGCGCACACGGGTCGCGCGATACATGGTGCCGCGATCGATCGACTTCATCGACACGATGCCGCGTCTACCGACCGGCAAGCTGTACAAGCAGGGTCTGCGCGAGCGCTACGCCCGGCTGGCGAAACGCGCGGATGCATAGCGGCTGGCGCCGAGGCGACCACTAGAAAATCTGGAGTGAGACGTGAACAACCTGCTGGATGCTTTCCATCTGACGGCGCTCCCCGCCGAGGCTGAGGCCTTTCGTGCGGAGGTGAAGCAGTTTCTCGATGAACACTTGCCGCCCGCGCCCGCCGAAGTTCGTGCGCGCTCTTGGATGGGCTTCGACGCGGCGTTCAGCCGGCGTCTCGCCGCACGCGGCTGGATTGGGCTGACGCTGCCGGCCAGTTACGGCGGCGCGGGCATGGACGCGTTTCGCCGCTTCGTGCTGGTCGAGGAAATGCTGGCGGTGGGCGCGCCCGTCGCCGCGCACTGGATTGCCGACCGTCAAAGCGGTCCGCTGATTCTGCGCTACGGCACCGAGGCGCAGAAGGACTCCTACCTGCCACGCATCTGTGCCGCGCACGCGTTCTTCTGCATCGGCATGAGCGAGCCCGACTCGGGTTCCGATCTCGCCAGCGTACGCACGCGGGCGGTGCGCTGTGACGGCGGCTGGCGTCTGAGTGGGCGCAAGATCTGGACGACCAACGCACAGCATTGCCAGTACATGATTGCGCTGGTTCGCTCGTCGGGTGTGCCGGAGGACCGTCAGAAGGGTTTGTCGCAATTCATCGTCGATCTGTCGCTGCCGGGCGTGAGCGTGCGGCCGATCGTCGATCTCACCGGCGACGCTCACTTCTCCGAGGTCACCTTCGATGACGTCCTGCTCGCCGACGATGCATTGATCGGCGACGAGGGCGCCGGCTGGCAGCAGGTGACGGCCGAGCTCGCGTTCGAACGCAGCGGCCCGGAGCGGCTTTATTCGAGCGTCGTGCTGCTCGACTGCTGGCGCGCGCAGTTGCGCCGCCACGGCGCGAGCGACGCCGACCTCGCGTTGCTCGGCGGCTTCGCTACGCAACTGGCCACGCTGCGCGGTCTGTCGATCGCGGTCACGGCGAGACTCGCGCGCGGCGAAACCCCGATCGTGGAGGCCGCGCTCGTCAAGGACATCGGCACTGAGTTCGAGCAGGCCATTCCCGCGCAACTGGAAGCCGCGCTTGGCGCGAACCCCGCGCTGGCCATCGATCCCGAGCTATATCGCACGGTGGCCTACCTCAGCCAGATCTCGCCGACGTTTTCGCTGCGCGGCGGCACGCGCGAAGTGCTGCGCGGGATGATCGCGCGTGGCCTTGGCTTGCGCTAACCCTCTGGACCAGGAAAGAGACCTGCATGTTCACCGAAGCCATTGAAGCTATTTTGGACGATTGCGCCACGCCCGAGGCGATCCGCGCAATCGAGAACGGCGGCCCGGCCGCGTCGATCTGGAATGCGGTCGAGGAAGCCGGATTTCTGGAATTGCTGAGCCCGGAAAGTGCCGGGGGCGCTGGCCTGTCACTGTCGGCGGTCGAGCCGGTTCTCAGGGCTTTTGGGCGCTACGCTGTGCCAGTGCCGCTAGCGCAGAGCATCGCTGCGCGAGCGCTGTTGCGCGACACCGGGGTTGCGACACCGGTCGGAATGACGACGCTCGCGGGCGCTTGCCGCCGTCGCGAAGACGATTCACTGGAAGCACCTCAGGTGCAGTTCGGCATGACCTGCGATCACGTGCTGGCCAATGTCGATGGCGATCTGCTTTTGCTGGACGCGACGCTAGCCGCGCGCGAGCCGAGCGGTGTGCGCGGAAGTTTTTGCGGGACGCTCGTCTGGCGTCCCGACGCCGTTCCCGCCACGTTCGGTACGAACGGCGAGGCGGTGCTGCTGTTCAGCGCGGCGATCCATGCGGCCGCTATCGCAGGCGCGATGGATCACGTGTTCGCGATGACACTGCAGTACTGCAACGATCGCTCGCAATTCGGCAAATCGATCGGCAAATTCCAGGCGGTCCAGCATCAGCTGAGCGTGATGGCCCAGCATGTGGCGTCGGCCGGGATGGCATCGGGATTGGGGTTCGGCGGCGCGGGCGCCGTGCCTGAACGGCTCGCGACGGCAATCGCCAAAGCCCGCACCAGCGCGGCGGTGCCGTTGATTGCATCGACGGCGCATGCGCTGCACGGCGCGATCGGCGTCACCGCCGAATACGATCTCCAGCTCTACACGCGCCGGCTGCACGAATGGCGCATCGCGGATGGCTCGGAAGCGTTCTGGCATCGCATGGTGGGAATCGCGGTTCTCGCGCAGGAGCACGGCACGATCGTGGACTTCGCGCGAACCGCGCCCTATAGCGCGGCCGCGTGAGCAGCAAACCTATACAGCAGCGGAGACGATTAGACATCCCATGAACCAATATCTGACCTACGAGCAGGACGAGCATATCGTCACGCTGACGTTGAACGAACCGGAGCGGCGCAATCCGCTCACCGGCAACACGGCGGTGGCGGAGTTGCTGGCGGCGATCGGGCGGATCGAAGCAGACCGTTCCGTGCGTGCCGTGATCCTGACGGGGGCTGGCACGGCGTTCTCGTCGGGCGGCAATATCCACGACATGGAGCGGCATGCGTCGGGCAGCATACCCGGCATGGAGATCCGCCAGGACTATCGGCGCGGCATTCAGCAACTGCCGCTGGCACTGTTCAATCTGGAAGTGCCGGTCATCGCCGCCGTCAACGGCGCGGCGATCGGCGCCGGCCTCGATCTGACCTGCATGTGCGATATCCGCATCGCCTCCGAGCGCGCGAAATTCGCCGAGAGTTTCGTCAAGCTGGGCATCATTCCCGGCGACGGTGGGGCGTGGCTGCTGCCGCGCATCATCGGTTTGTCGCGCGCGGCGGAGTTGACCTTCACCGGCCAGACGATCGATGCGCAACAGGCGCTCGAATGGAATCTCGTCTCGCGCGTCGTGCCGCACGATGCGTTGCTGACGACCGCCCACAGTCTCGCGCGATCGATCGCCGCCAATCCGCCCCACGCGGTGCGGCTCGCGAAGCGGCTGCTGCGCGAAGGCATGCATTGCCGCCTGGATACGCTGCTGGAAATGTCGGCGGCCTATCAGGCGCTCTCGCATCAGACGGCCGATCATCGCGAAGCCGTTGCCGCGTTCATTGGGAAGCGCCCGCCCGCCTTCCATGGATAGAGTGGCCACAGATCGCCCGGCGTGCGAACGCGTTCGCGAAACGTTGGTCGCGCACGCCTGAACGCGTGTACGGGGATGGCGATGTCGAGATCGGCATCGTCTCGCTGGGTCCGGCAGCCGATTTCGCACACGCTCGCAGAGTCAAACACAGCAGGGAGACAAAGCATGTATCTGACTCAAGGGCTGCATCGCTCGCTGCAGCAGAATCCGGACCGGTTGGCATTGACCTTCAAGGGACGCCGGCAGACGTTCCGCCAGTTCGCCGATCGCGTGGCGCGCCTCGCTGCTGCCTTGCGAGGTCTCGGTATGGCCCACGGAGATCGGGTCGGCATGCTCTCACTCAACTCGGACCGCTACCTCGAATACGTGATGGGCGTGTGGTGGGGTGGTGGCGTTCTGAATCCAGTCAACACCCGCTGGAGCGCGGCGGAAATCGGGTATTCGCTGGACGATTGCGATACCCGAATCCTGATCGTCGACGACCATTTCGTCGATATCGCGCGACGGGTTAGCGCGCTTGCACGGACCGCGCCAATCCTGATTCATGCGGGTGACGGCGATGCGCCAGCCGGCATGCTCCCGTTCGACGCTTTGATCGCGGCCGCGGCGCCCATGCCGGACCTCGGCCGTGGTGGCGAGGACCTCGCCTGCATCATGTACACCGGCGGCACGACCGGCTCTCCGAAAGGTGTGATGCAGACGCATCTGAACATCTGGTGCTCGTCCCTCATGCGGATTGCCGAGTCCGCGCCGTTGCCCGATAGCGCCGTGCTGCACGCAGCGCCGTTCTTTCATGCGGCGGGACTCGGGCGCGCACTGGTGCAGTTCATCGCCGGCGAGGCGCACGTCGTCATTCCCGCCTTCGAGGCCGGCGACGTGCTCGAGGCGATCGGCAACGAACGCGTCAGCGAAACGCTACTCGTGCCGACCATGATCCAGGCGGTGCTCAATCATCCTGACTTCGCGCGCACCGATCTGAGCAGCCTGAAGCGGCTCACGTACGGTGCGTCGCCGATTCCGGAAACGTTGCTGGACAGGGTGATCGAATCGTTGCCCGGCGTCGAGCTCGCGCATTCATACGGGATGACCGAGGCGTGTCCGAGCGTGTCGGCCAACCCGCCTGCCAACCATGACGAGGCGGGACGCAAGAGCGGCCTGTACCGCTCGATCGGCCGCGGCCTGCCGGGTCTGATGGTGAAAGTGGTCGACGCGCTCGGCAACGAAGTCCCGCGCGGCACGGTCGGCGAGATCGTCGTGCGCGGGCCGAACGTGATGGCGGGCTACTGGAACAGGCCCGAAGAGACCGCGCAGGCTTTGCGCGACGGCTGGCTGCATACCGGCGATGGTGCGTATATGGACGCCCAGGGGTATCTCTACATCGTCGACCGCATCAAGGACATGATCGTGAGCGGCGGTGAGAACGTGTATTCCGCCGAAGTGGAGAACGTGATCGTCCGCCATCCGGCTGTCGCCGCGTGCGCGGTGATCGGTATTCCCCATGAGACCTGGGGTGAAGCCGTGCACGCGGTGATCGTGCGCAAGCCCGGCGCGACGCTCGCCGAAGAAGAGGTGCGCGAACATTGCCGCCAGGCGATCGCGGGCTACAAGTGCCCGAAAACGGTCGAGTTTCGCGATCAGTTGCCGTTGTCGGGCGCGGGCAAGGTTCTCAAGCGCGAAATCCGCGCGCCGTATTGGGCGGACAAGGCGCGCGCCGTCAACTGATGCGACCCGCCACCCGGCCGGGGTGGTCCGGATCACCGCGCATTCTGGCTTACTTCCACTGAGGCAATGCCGATGCATGGATCATTGCCGGCCAGAGACGGTGGGCAAGCTTCACCGTCAAGCAAATCAGAGCGTGGAGGGACGATGGGTGTTTTGAGCGGTATTCGCGTGCTGGAATTCGAGGCCATTGGCCCAGGGCCGTTCGGTGCCATGTTGCTCGCCGACATGGGCGCGGACGTATTGCGTATCGACCGGCCGCTTGCGCCGCAGGACCTGGGGCCGAAGACCAACGGCAAGCGTGCGGACGTCACCGGGCGCGGGCGCCGCTCGGTCACGCTCGATCTGAAAGAACCTCGCGCGGCCGAGGCCGCGCTGGATCTGATGTCGCGCGCCGACGTCGTGATCGAAGGATTTCGTCCCGGCACGATGGAGCGCCTCGGGCTCGGGCCGCAAGCCGCGTTGGCTCGCAATCCGCGTCTCGTGTACGGCCGCATGACTGGGTGGGGGCAGACCGGTCCGCTCGCGCAACGCGCGGGCCACGACCTCAACTACATCGCGCTGTCGGGCGTCCTGTCCGGCATTGGGCGCGCCGACGGGCCGCCGGTACCCCCTTTGAATCTGGTGGGCGACTACGGTGGTGGCGGCATGCTGCTGGGGTTGGGCGTCGTAGCGGCGTTGTTCAACGTTCAGCGCGGCGGCGAGGGGCAAGTGGTCGATGCCGCGATGATCGAAGGCGCGGCGCAGCTGGGCTCGGTGATCTGGGGGCTGCTCGCGTCGGGCAACTGGCGGGAGGAGCGCGGCAGCAATCTGCTGGACGGCGGCACGCCCTGGTATGACAGCTATCGCACGCGTGATGGCGGGTACATGTCGGTCGGCGCGGTCGAAGGGCGCTTTTATGCCGAGCTACTGACCAAGCTCGGTCTCGCGGATGCAGGCCTGCCCGGACAACACGACCGAAGCGGCTGGCCCGTATTGCGGGAACGATTTGCCGCGGCGTTTCTCACGCGAACGCGCGACGAATGGTGCGCGGTGTTCGACGGCAGTGACGCGTGCGTCGCGCCGGTGCTGAGTTTCTCGGAAGCGCCGGCGCATCCGCAGCACCGTGCTCGCGGCAGCTTCGTCGAGGTGTCGGGCGTGGTGCAGCCCGCGCCTGCGCCGCGTTTTTCGGCGACGCCGTCGACGATCGCCAAGCCTGCGCCACAGCGCGGCGAAGGCGGCCTCGCCGCGTTGCGCGACTGGGGCTTCGACGAGACCGCGCTCGAACGCATGCGCGAACAGGGTCTGGGTTACCGGCCTGAAGCTTGAGCATCATCGGAAAAAAGAGTTGGGTTCAGGAGACAACAGATGAGAGTTTTGGTCGCGGTCAAACGCGTGGTGGATTTCAACGTCAAGGTTCGCGTCAGGTCGGACGGCACGGGCGTCGATCTGTCGAACGTCAAGATGAGCATCAATCCGTTCGACGAAATTGCGGTCGAGGAAGCGGTTCGTCTGAGGGAGAAGGGCGTGGTGAGCGAAGTGGTCGCGGTGTCGTGCGGCACGAACGCCTGTCAGGAGACCTTGCGCACCGCGATGGCGATCGGCGCGGATCGCGGCATTCTGGTCGAAACGGATGCCGAGCTGCAGCCGCTCGCCGTCGCGAAACTGCTGAAGGCGCTGGTCGACAGGGAGCAACCGCAACTGGTGATCCTCGGCAAACAGGCCATCGATAACGACTGCAACCAGACTGGGCAGATGCTGGCTGCGCTCGCGGGCATGGGCCAGGCCACATTTGCGAGCCGGGTGGAACTGGTCGGCGATTGCGCGGACGTCACACGTGAAATCGATGGAGGACTCGAGACATTGCGCCTCAAGCTGCCAGCGGTGGTTACCACCGACCTGCGCCTGAACGAGCCGCGCTATGCGACGTTGCCCAACATCATGAAGGCGAAGAAGAAGCCGCTGGATGTCGTGACGCCGGATCACCTCGGCGTGGATGTCGCGCCGCGTCTGAAGACACTCGATACGGCCGAGCCGGCTGGGCGCAGCGCAGGCGTGAAGGTGCCCGACGTCGCGGCGCTGATCGAGAAGCTCCGGAACGAAGCCAAAGTCATCTGAGGGAATCGATATGACAGCAACCAATCAAGTGCTGGTCGTGGCTGAACACGACCATGTTTCGATCAGGACGGCCACGTTGAACACGGTGGCGGCAGCGCTGCAATGCGGCGCCGAGGTTCATGTGCTCGTTGCCGGACATGAGGCAGAGGGCGCAGCCAAAGCCGCCGCCGCGATCGCCGGCATAGCGCGCGTGCTGCATGCGGACGCGCCGCATCTCGCCAACGGTCTCGCCGAAAACTGCGCGGCTCAGGTTGTCGCGCTCGCCACGGGTTACAGCCACATTCTGTTTCCCGCCACCAGTGCGGGCAAGAATGTCGCGCCACGCGTCGCGGCGCTGCTCGACGTGGCGCAGGTCTCTGAAATCGTACGGGTGGTGAGCCCCGACACGTTCCAGCGCCCCATCTACGCCGGCAACGCGCTGGTGACGGTGCAAAGCAGCGATCCGCTGAAGGTGCTGACCGTGCGTGTGACGGGCTTCGACGCCGTAGCGGCCGAAGACGGCGCGGCGCGGATCGACAAGGTCGAGCCGGTGGCCGACAGCGGCTTGTCCGCGTTCATCGAGCGTGTGGTTGCAAAGAACGATCGGCCGGAACTGGGCGACGCGCAGATCGTCGTGAGCGGCGGCCGCGCGCTCGGCAGCAGCGAGAAATTCGCCGAGGTCCTCACGCCGCTCGCCGACAAACTCGGCGCCGCGCTCGGCGCGAGCCGCGCGGCAGTCGACGCGGGACTCGCGCCGAACGACTGGCAGGTCGGTCAGACGGGCAAGATCGTCGCGCCGCAACTGTATGTGGCATGCGGCATCTCAGGTGCGATTCAGCATCTGGCCGGGATGAAGGATTCGAAGGTGATCGTCGCGATCAACAAGGATCCGGAGGCGCCGATCTTCAGCATCGCCGATTACGGGCTTCATGCCGATCTCTTTGACGCTGTGCCGCAACTGGTCGACGCGCTCTGACGCGTTCCATCGACTCCGGACAGGCGAAAGGGCATCGCTGCATCGCGCAGCGATGCCCTTTTTTCATCGCGGCTACACCTGTGAATACCCGTTCGTGCCGTCATCGCGACGTTCGCGTCGAACACTTCGAGCACGCCGAGGGCGCACGGATCGAAACATATGCGCCCGACGCCGCAGACGAAAACGCTGGCATGCGTATCGAGGCATGCCAGCGAAGGAGAAGCCCCGGACTACCGCCGGGCCTTCGCGCATTACTGCAGATTGCCCGCGACCGCGATGGTCTGGCCGGTGATGTAGTTCGACTCGGGCGAGCAGAACAGGTAGACGCCGCCTGCCGCTTCTTCCGGCGTGCCGCCACGGCCGAGCGGATTGCGCTGCGCGTGCATCCTGAGCGCCTCGGGATTGACCCCCACGCGGATATCGCGTCCTTCGATATTCACGGTTGCGCCCGCATGGGCGTCGGCGGTCGTCATGCGTGTGTGGATCAGACCGAACGCGACGCAATTGACGTTGACGTTAAAGCGCCCCCATTCGCGCGACAGCGCGCGGGTCATGCCGATCACACCGGCCTTGGCCGACGAGTAGTTCATCTGCCCGGCATTGCCGTTGAGCGCGGACGTCGACGAGATGTTCACGATCTTGCGATACACGTCGCGGCCGGCTTCCTTGTCGGCGGCGTGCAGCGCCTTGACGTGCGGATACGCGGCACGCAGGATGCGAAACGGCGCGGTCATGTGGCAGTCGATGATCGCGTACCACTGCTCGTCGGTCATCTTCTGGATCACGTCGTCCCACGTATAGCCCGCGTTGTTGACGATGATGTCGATGCCTTTGTACGTGCTCATCGCCGTGTTGATGAAGCGGTCCGCGAAGTCCGGTGCACCCACGTTGCCCACGCAGGCGACGGCATCCGTGCCCATCTTCTTCAAAACTTCGACCGTTTCGTGCGCCGGGTCGGCGTCGAGATCGTTGATCACGAGGCGCGCGCCTTCGCTCGCCAGTTTCTCGGCGATCGCACGGCCGATGCCGCGCCCCGAACCGGTGACGAGCGCTACCTTACCGTCAAGCTTTCCCATTTCCTTGTCTCCTTGATTGATTCATTTACAGGGCGATCACGGCGTCGCCGAGAACGCGCGGTTCGCCATACTGATTGGCCGTTTGAATTTCCACTTTCACGCGGCGCTCGCCGTCCGCCTCGAACTTCTCGACGACGCGGCCCGTACAGGTGATGCGGTGGCCGAGATGCGTGATGCCGACGAAGCGCACGCCGAACTGCCGCAGTTGGCGCTGGTCCACCCATGCGTTCAGCAGACGGCCGAGATAGGCCATCGACAGCATGCCGTGCGCGAACACGTCGGGCATGCCGCTGCGGCGCGCGAAGTCGAGGTCGATGTGGACGGCGTTGTGATCGCCCGACGCGCCGGCAAACAGCGCCAGCGTGGTGCGGTCGATGGGCGCGAGCGTCAGCGGCGGCAGCGTGTCGCCCACTTTCACGTTGTCGAACAGAATGCTCATTCGTGTCTCCTCAGCTGTTGCGGTGGACCAGCACGCTGTGCAGATCGGCGACATGCTCGCCGTTCTGGTTCGTCACGCGGGTCTCGCGCACCACGAAATCGAGCGCGCCGGCTTTCTTGTCATAGATGTCGGCGATATGGCATTCGAACAGCAGCACGTCGCCGGCATAAGCCATCCGGTGATACGTGAACGACTGCTCGCCATGCAGGATCCGCGCGACCTGGATGCCGATCTCGTCGCGCCAGCGCCTGTCCGGCTGCTCCAGTTCCAGCGAGAACAGGAAGGTGGGTGGCAAGGGCAGACCCGGATGGCCCGCATCGCGAGCGGCGGATTCGTCGAAGTAGACTGGATTGGTTTCGCCGGTCGCTTTGGCGAAGAACCGCAGCCGGCCCGCTTCGGCCACCGTACGAAACGCGGGAATCACTTTGCCGATGTGCTTTTTATCGATCATCTCAAACACTCCGTTGGAAGCGGCGGCACATCAGGCGGCCTTGTACACCGTGGTCACGCACGCGCCGCCGAGCCCCAGGTTGTGGGCGAGCGCGACCTTCGCACCTTCGACCTGGCGTTGCTCCGCCGTGCCGCGCAACTGATGCGTCAGCTCGTAGCATTGCGCGAGACCGGTGGCGCCAAGCGGATGTCCCTTCGAAAGCAGGCCGCCCGACGGGTTGACCACCCACTTGCCGCCATACGTGTTGTCGCCGTCGTTGACGAGTTTTTCCGCTTCGCCTTCCGCGCACAGGCCGAGGCCCTCGTAGGTCAGCAGTTCGTTCTGCGCGAAGCAGTCGTGCAGTTCGATCACGTCGATGTCTTCCGGGCCGACACCGGCCTGCTCGTACGCGAGCTTCGCGCCGGCGCGCGTCATGTCGAAGCCGACCACGCGAATCATGTCGCGCGTGTCGTAGGTGCTGGGCTGATCGGTGGTCAGGGACTGGCCGGCAATCATCACGTCGGTGCGCAGGCCGCGCCTGCGCGCGAATTCTTCAGAGACCACGATCGCGGCAGCGGCGCCGCAAGTCGGCGGGCATGCCATCAGGCGCGTGAGCACGCCTTCCCAGATCATCGGCGAGGCCAGCACTTCTTCCGGGCTCACGACGGTGCGAAACACGGCGAGCGGATTGCGCGCCGCGTGCTGGCTCGCCTTCGCGCGAATCTTCGCGAACGTCTCGAGCTTCGTGCCGTACTTTTCCATGTGGGCGCGGCCCGCGCCGCTGAACTGGCGAATCGCGCCCGGCAGATCGGTGCGGTCCACCAACTCGTTGACCAGATTCAGCGCACGTTCGAGCGCCGGCGCACGATCGCTCCACTTCGAGGACAACGCGCCGGGTTGCATGAATTCGAAGCCCACCGCCAGCGCGCAATCGACCACGCCGCTTTGCACTGCCTGGCGCGCGAGAAAGAGCGCCGACGAACCGGTCGCGCAGTTGTTGTTCACGTTGATGACGGGAATCCCCGTCATGCCGACGTGATACAGCGCCTTCTGACCGCAGGTCGAATCTCCGTAGACATAGCCCGCGTAGGCTTGCTGCACGTCGGCGTAATCGATGCCTGCGTCGGCCAGCGCTTCGCGCACGGCGCCCGCGCCCATTACATCGTAGGGGGCGCTGGTGCCCGGCTTCTTGAATGGAATCATGCCGACACCGGCGACGAACACGTTACGAGTCATATCACTGCTCCTTGGTATGGGATGTTCGAATTACAGCTTGCGGGAGATGAGGTCGCGCATGACCTCGCTGGTGCCGCCATAGATGCGGTTGACGCGTGCATCGGCGAACGCGCGGGCCACCGGATACTCCAGCATGTAGCCGTAGCCGCCGTGCAACTGCACCATGTCGTCAAGCGCCTTGCCGAGCGATTCCGTCGCGAACAGCTTGGCGATTGCCGCTTCTTCCAGCGTCAGACGCCGGCGCACGTGCTCGGCGAGGTAGTGGTCGACCAACAGCCGCACGGCGGTGGCTTGCGCCTTGATGTCGGCGAGCTTGAATTTGGTGTTCTGGAAGTCCCACACGGTCTGATTGAAGGCGCGGCGGTCCTTCACGTAGTTGATCGTGTGTTCGAGACAGGCTTCCAGTTTTGCGGCGGCGCCGATGGCGATCGAGAGACGCTCCTGCGGCAACTCGCCCATCAGATAGGCGAATCCCTTGCCCTCTTCACCGAGACGGTTGCTCACCGGCACGCGGACGTTGTCGAAGAACAGCTCGGCCGTGTCCTGCGAATGCATGCCGACCTTGTCGAGCTTGCGGCCGCGGCGGAATCCCTCGCGGGTCGCTTCGACGACGATCAGGCTGACGCCTTTGGCACCCGCGCTGGGGTCGGTCTTGCAGACGACGATGATCAGGTCGGCATTCAGGCCGTTGCTGATGAAGGTCTTGCTGCCGTTGATGACGTACTCGTCGCCGTCGCGCAACGCGGTGGTGCGGATTGCCTTCAGATCGCTGCCGGTGCCGGGCTCGGTCATGCCGATCGCCAGGATGGATTCGCCGCTGCACGCCTTCGGCAGCCATTGCTGCTTTTGCTCTTCGCTGCCGATGCGCGCGATATACGGCGCAATGATGTCCGAGTGCACGCCGAAGCCGAGGCCGCTCAGGCCGGCGCGATTGATTTCCTCATTGAGTACCGCCGCGTGGCCGAAGTCGCCGCCGCCGCCGCCGTATTCGGTGGGCAACGTGAGGCATAGCAGACCTTCGCGGCCAGCCTTGAGCCACGTTTCGCGATCGACCCGGCCGGCCTTGTCCCATTCCGTCTGTTTTGGGGTGCATTCCCGTTCCAGGAAACGCCGCGCCGTGGTGCGCAGCATTTCATGATCGTCACGAAAGACAGTACGTGTAATCTGCATAACTAAGTTCCTGAAAATGAATGCGACGTGAGTTCTGAAATGGCGTTATCGCGCGCGGGCGATATGCGCTGCCGGTTCGCTGTGGTAGAGCTGCTCGATCAGATGGGCACGGCGCGCGCGCGTGACGGCCTGATTCACGTAGCCCTTTTCGGCGATCTCATTGGCGTCGATCGAAGGCGGCTCTGCCATCAGCATCAGACGTTCGATGGTGCGGCTCGCGCCACCGCCCAGGTGGGCGGCAAGGCGTTCGCACAGCGCGGCGACGACGATGGGATGCCCGGCTAGCGCAGCCGCGTCAAGCTCGGCGAGCTCGGGCGCGAGACGCCGGCAGGCGGCAACGTTCGGCCACGCGAGTGCGGCGAGATAGTCATGGTCGTGGCCGCAGATCACGGCGTCGGAAATGAGTGGCGCGCATTGATCGAGCAGACCGAGCCGCACGGCGCCGGTGCGAACCCACGTACCGTTCATCAGCTTGAAGTCTTCGACCACCCGGCCGGCGAAGAGCAGCCCCTGGGCCGGATCGTCGGGATTGGCGAGGCGTACCGCGTCGCCCAGCCGGAAGTAGCCTTCGTCGTCGAACGCGGCGGCGGTGAGCGTCGAGTTGCCGATGTAGCCGCCGAATACGTTCGCGCCACGCATGCGAATCTCGTAGCGGCCGTCGCCGCCTTCAAGCGGGACGAGCTTCACCTCCGAGCCCGGCACCGGGCCGCCGATGTTGCCGAGGTCGTTCGAGGGCCACCCGCAGTAGGTGCCCATGCCGCTCGTCTCGGTGCAGGCGAGGCCCGTCGAAAAGACGATGCGCTGGCCGATCGTGTCGACGGCTACGCGCTGGATGCGATGCCATACGTCCGTCGGCAGACTCGCGCCGCCGTAGCCGAAATACTGCACGTCGGCGAAGAGGCTCCGGGCCAGCACCGGATCTCGTTCCAGCTCCTGCGCCAGCACCGCCCAGGCCGAAGGAACGCTCGTGAAAACCGTCGGTGAGACTTCGCGCAGGTTGCGCACGGTGCGCTCGATCATGCCAGGCAACGGCCGTCCGTCGTCGATATGGTGGGTCGCGCCGAACTGGATCGAGCGCCCGATGTTCAGCACGCCGCCGAGGCCGTGATGCCACGGCAGCCAGTCGAGGAATACCGGCTGCGTTTCGCGCATCCAGCCGAGGTTGTCGGCGTAGTACGCGGCGACCGCCTTGAAGTTGCCATAGGAGAGCGGCACGCCTTTGGGCGTTCCGGTCGAACCCGACGTGAAGAGGATGCGTGCGGTGTGATCCTTGCGAATCGTCGCGTGCGCCGCCGCCACCGTGGCCACGCGGGCCGGTGTCAGATCGGCGGCAATAAGATCGGCCCACGCGTGTTGTGCGGGCTGGACGTTGCGGACCGCGATCACTGGCGCGGTGGCCAGTTCGGCGATTGTGAGCGCGCGTTCGAGCTGCGTCGCGTCCTGCACGAACACGGCGGCTGGCGGCACCAGTTCGAGCACGCCTTTGAGGCGCGCGAAGCTCTTGCTCAGCGTGGAATAGGCAGGGGACACCGGTGCGGCGGGGATGCCGACGTACTCGGCCGCGAGCAGCACCACGGCCTGCTCGATCGAGTTGCCCGAGAGCAGCACGAGCGGCCGCTGCTGGCCGAGGCCCATTTCAAGCAGGTGAGCCGCAACCGTTTGCACTTGCTGCCACAGTTCGCGCCAGCTGATCGAACGCCACGCGCCGTTCTGATCGCGCTCGCGGAACGCCGGACTATCGCCCTGGCGCTCGGCCCATTCGGGAATGAAATCCGCGAAGCTGTTCTGCGCGATGTCAGGGGGCGGGCTGGACGAACTGAGCGTCAGCGTGCCGTCGGCGCGGCGCTCGACGATCGGCCGCCGTTCCGGAAAGCGTACGGGACGGTAAGGGGCTACCGTGGATTCACTAGCCATGAGCGTAGTCATTACGCTTGTCTCCTGAGCTTCAGTGCGCGCCAGGGTGCGCACCGGCGTTGTTTTATGAGGTGTGCCTGTCGTCGACGATTGCGCGCGACCCCTTCATTCGTAGGATAGTGGCTCGTACGCCGTAGCGAACCACCCGAGCCGGGTGGCGTGAGCGCAAGGAGCGTAGCAGTGCGTGCGAAACGCGGTTGCGTCAGCCTGCTTCGTCGCCGGCAACGGGCGGCGTACCCAGTTCGAGGTCGCGCACGCGGGCCACGGCTTCGTCGCGGCTCGTCACGCCGAGCTTGCCGTAGATGTTCTTCAGATGCCACTTGACCGTCTCGGGCGAGATGCCGAGCGTGCGGGCAATTTTCTTGTTCGGCAAGGTCTGCGCGAGCAGACCGACAACCCGGGCCTCGCGCTCGCTCAAGGTCTCGGCGCCAGTGGGCGGCGCGCTGCGCTTGCCGGTTTTCGCCGACGGCTGTGCGTGCAGTGCCGAAGTCGCCATCTGCGCGGCCTGTAGCCGATTCACGTAGAAGGACAAGACCGGATCGTGCGCCTCGCTGTTTACCACGGTGACGATCAGATCCAGCGCGCCGGGATCGGCGTCGAGCAGGCTGCGCACCAGACCCAGCCGATGGCCCCGGCGCAACGCGGCGAGCACCGCTGCCCGCGCGGCGTCGGTCCGGCCGCGCCGCGCATCGACCACGGCGGCCTGCATCTGGAAGTGCGCAACGTGCCGTTGCCAGCCCCGTGCCTCGCAGAAGGGAATCAGCGCTTCGAGACGGAACGCGGCGCCGTCGAAATCTTCCTGCGCGATACACCAGTTGATGCGCGCGCCCTCGGCCATCGCGTGAACTTCCGCGGCGGTGCCCGGTGCGGTCACGGCGGGGGGCACGGGGACCCGCGCCGCGATCATGTCGAGTCGCGCGAGGCTCGCTTCCGCCGAGTCGAACTGACCGCTCAACAGATGGCGATTGATTTGCGCGGCCAGGCTATGAGCGATCAGCCGTTGCAAACCGTATTGCGTCGCGTACTCTTCGAGTCGCTCGAGGTAGGCGAACGCATCGAGGTGATGACCCGCTGTCCAATGCACCGCTGAAAGCACGGTTAACACCCGTAACACCGAGTCTGGAATGGACACACGTTCGAGTACGTCTACGCGGTCTTCCAGCAGCTTGCGCGCGGCCTCGAGGTGATTGAATTCGTACAGCACTTCACCGAGCAGCGCCGCGGCGAAGCAGGCTGCTTCGGCGGCGGCGCTGCCGAGCTGATCGGCCTCGAACAGAACGTCGCGGCTGATGCGCTCGACCTGGATGAACTTGCCCTCCAGCGCATAGCTGAACCCGGCAATGCAGCGGCCGTTCAGCATCCCCGCCGAGGTGCCCGCGAGCGGCATGCCGTCCACGAGAAGTTGCGGCGCCTCGCTCTGCACGCGCCGCGCCTCTTCGTATTCGCCGCGTCGCATGTAAATCCACGAGAGCAGATTGTTGCGGCCGCCCACGGCGAGGGTGTCGGCGTGAGCCGGGATTTGCAGCATCTGCGGCAACTCCGCCATTGCCTGGTCGGGGTCGTCGCGCTGCAAGGCGAGGGCGGCTCTCAGAAGGATCAGGCGATAGCGCGAATGCGTATCGCTGTCCGGGATATCGGCTTGCAAACGCGCAATGGCCTCGGCACAGGCGTCGAATTCGCGCGCGTACAGTTGCAGATGCACCATCCACAGCCGCAGGCCGATACGCGCCTGCACTTCGGCAAGCGGCAGCAGGCGTATCAGCCCCACCAGCTTGCGCAGGTCGCCTCTGATCTGCATCGTGCGCGCGACGCGCAGGACGAGGTCGGCCGCCGCGGCCGATTCGCCCGCGAGCAATGCGTGCCGTACGGCATCGTCAGGCTGCTCGTGGTCGCGAAACCACGCCCACGCGGCCAGATGCACCTCGCGCTGATGCAGTTCGCCGCGCGCGCGAAAGCGCTCGAGCAGCGCCTCGCGAAAGAGCGGGTTCAGCCGATACCATGTTTCGCTCCCTGAGCTTTCGATGGGTGCGATGAACAGGTTGTCGCTTTCGAGTCTCGTCAGTAACGCGTGTACCTCGGCGGGAGACTGGCCGGCGCCGGTCAGGGCGACGCACAACGATGCGCACACGCGCGTGCAGCTCGCCATGCGGACCAGCAGTTCCACCTCGGAAGGCGCGAGGCGCGACAGCACTTCACGCTCGAAATAGGCGGCAAAACCGCGTGCATCCAGAAGCTGGGCATTCGCGGGTGGCTCGGCGGATGAGGGATCCGTCGCGCCTTGCTTCTTGCGTTTCAGGCGCATCGCGAAGAGTTGCAGTCCCGCTACCCAGCCGTCGGTCAGTTCGTGCATGTGGCGTGCGTCGCGCTGGCTGATCTCGCCCAACTGGGCCTTGAGAAACGCTTCGGATTCGGCGCCCGTGAAGCGCAGATCGCGCATGTCCAGTTCCAGCACGAGGCCCTGGTCGCGCGGACGTCCGAGCGAGAGCGGCAGCGTGGCACGCGAGACCAGCACGAGATGAAGATTGTCCGGAGCGTAATCGAGCAGCCATTGCAAGGCTTCGTGATTGCGCGCGTTGGTGACGTGATGCAGGTCGTCGAGCACCAGCACGACGTCGTTCGAATGGGTGGCGATGCCGCGCACGAGGGCGATGATCGTGCGTTCGACCGCTTCGTCGTCCATGCCACGGCCGCCTAGCAGCGTCGCTTCATGGCACATGGCCGGATCGACCTGGCTGAGGCTCGCGACGAGGTAGTCGAGAAAGTGCGTGAGTTCGTTGTCTTCCGCTGCGAGCGTGAGCCACGCGATATCGAAGCCGAGCGAAAGCAGGGCTTCGCGCCACGCGATCAGCAGGCTCGTCTTGCCGCAGCCGGCGGGCCCCTGGAGCACGACACAACGCTTGCGCCGCGCATCGAGCAACTGGGTCAGCAGACGTTCTCGCGCAACGACGCGGGCAGGATTGCGTGGTGGAATCAAACGTGGATCAGCTCGGGATTCTGCGGTGCCGCGTTGGGAGCGGCGCGGGTCCGCGGGTGGGGATTTCTGCGGCATCGTGAGCTGCGCCTTGCGCGCTTCGGCTTCGCGTCTCGTCCGCGAGGGCCAAAGGACGAAATGATAATCGGCATATTGTAGCGCAGCATACGTCGTGTTTTCAGGGCTCGCAGGGGGAGTTTCTTTCCGGATTAGCTGCGCTCCGCAGCGCACTTTGCATCGGCAGTGCGCGCTTCGGCTTGCGTCGATTCGTGTTTGCGCCGCGCTGCGAATTGCACGACCTCGCCGTCCGCGCGCCATGCGTGGCAGGTGTCGGTCATTGGATGGGGTGGAGCGGCGTGTGCTGCTCCATTGGCCTCGCTCGGGGCGGCCGTGACCTTGCGCCAGCCCATCAAGGTCTGGATCGCCGTCGTGGCGATGGGCCCGAGCAGTTCGCTCAGATGCGTGCAGCCTTTCGACCCGCTCAGCCGGTGCTTGACCTCCTTCATGAAGCCCGCGCCGATGCTCAAGCCCTCGAGACTGCGATACGCATGATTGATTTCCGCACAGAAGCGGCTCGGCGCGGCGTCGCTATAGGCGTCGATGCGATGGATCATGAGCTTCTCATCGATCGTGACGATGATGCGCATGTCGTGAATCGGCGAACCGGCGGGCACGGTCTTGAAGAGCAGATCGGCGTCGTCGGCCTTCGTGTCGCGCATGCGGCCTTCGATGTCGAACAGACCGTCGGCGCGCTCGAAGCCCCTGCACTCGACACGGCGGGTATGCACGAGGCGCCGCGCCGAGGTATTCAATGGGATGGCAGACATAGGTATCTCGCTTGCGGAAAGCAATGTATCGATTGATGGATGGGCAATCAGGCCGGGCTCTCGTCGAAATCCAGAACGGCTGTTGCGCCGTCGATCACGATCGCGCGCAGCCCGTCCACCTGAGCGAGCAGTTGGTCGGAATAGAAGCGCGCCGTGTTGAGCTTCTCGCGCAGGAAGCGCGCGTCACTGTCGCCGTCATTCAGGCGGCGCAATGCGACAGCCGCTGCGCGCGCCATCTGCCATCCGCCGCAGACCAGCCCGGTCAGTTTGAGAAAGGGCACCGCGCCGGCCAGCACGGTTTTCGGGTCGTGCGTATAGGTTGCGACGATCCAGTCGACGCAGGCCTCGAACGCATTGACGGCGTGCTGAAGGCGTTGGCATATCGTCATCGCGTGCGGGTCGTCGTGGCGCGCGAGTTCGTCGATGTCCGCCCGCATCGCGGCGGCCACGGCTCGCGCTGCTGCGCCGCCGTCGCGTGCGGTCTTGCGGCCAACCAGGTCGTTCGCCTGAATCCCGGTCGTGCCTTCGTAGAGCGTCGTGATCCGCGCATCGCGCAGGTGTTGCGCGACACCGGTCTCCTCGATGAAGCCCATTCCGCCGTGAATCTGAACCGCCAGGTGGGTGACTTCGATCGCAGCCTCGGTGGCCCAGCCCTTGTTGACCGGCGTCATGAATTCGACGAACGCGCGCGAGCGTGTGCGTGTTTCCGGGTCCGGCGAACGATGCGCCTCGTCATTCGCGGCCGCGATCACATAGGCGAGAGCCCGATTGGCTTCGGTCAGCGCCTTCATGGTCATCAGCATGCGACGCACATCGGGATGCCGGATGATCGGCACAGCGTCGCCCCGGGGCATGGCGGCGTCCTTGCTCTGGATGCGCTCGCGCGCATAGCTGAGGGCCTGCTGATACGCGCGCTCGCCGATGCCCACGCCTTGCAGGCCTACCGCGTAGCGGGCTTCGTTCATCATGATGAACATGTATTCGATGCCGCGATTGGCTTCGCCGACCAGGTAACCGGCTGCTCCGTCACGATCGCCATACGCCATGACGGCGGTCGGGCTCGAGTGAATGCCGAGCTTGTGTTCGAGCGCTACGCAGCGCACGTCGTTGCGTGCGCCGAGCGAGCCGTCGGCATTCACCAGGAACTTCGGCACGAGAAATAGCGAAATCCCTTTGATGCCTTCGGGCGCCCCGGGCAGCCGCGCCAGTACGAGATGCACGATGTTTTCCGCAAGATCGTGCTCGCCGTGGGTAATGAAAATCTTCTGCCCGAACAGCCGAAAGCATTCGCCGTCGGGGACCGCGCGCGTGCGCACGGCGCCGAGATCGGAGCCGGCCTGTGGCTCGGTCAGATTCATCGTGCCGGTCCAGCGGCCCTCGATCAGCGGACGAAGGTAAGTCTCTTTCTGGCTGTCCGAGCCGCACAGAAAGAGCGCTTCGATTGCGCCGCTCGTGAGCATCGGGCATAGCGAGAAGCCCATGTTGGCAGCCGCGATCATTTCGAACACGGGGCCGGCGACGAGCGAAGGCAAACCTTGCCCGCCATATTCCTGCGCAAACCGTAAGCCGTTCCATCCCCCCGCGACGAACTCGCGATACGCGTCCTGCACACCCGCTGGCGTGCTGACGTGATTCTCGATGAGACCGCACCCCTGCATGTCGCCTGCCTGATTGATCGGCGCGATGACCTCGCTGGAAAATTTCGCTGCCTGGGTGAGGATCGCGTCGACCGTTTCGATGCTGGCGTCCTCGTAGCCCGGCAATGAGGCGATCGCCTCCAGATTCGCCAGTTCGTTGATGACGAATTTCATGTCCCGTAGTGGCGCGTCGTAATGATTCATGGTCTGGATTTCGCGTGGGCGATGCGCTCGCGCGCCCGCCGTTGAGTGCTCGTGAGTGATTGATCGTTAGTGCTCGATATCACCGAGCCTATTGGAACGAGCAACTCCATCCGCCCCCTGCGTCGGGGGGGCGTGCAGGGCGCCGCTGTGCGGCTCATCGCTCGGGGTATTCCCGTCCCCCCTCTGTTCGGGTAGGTGATCTGCCTGGACGTCCCTGCAATATGAGCCCGCAACGACCGGCACGGTTATGGGCCGGGCGTCGTTCCGGTGTGCATCTGCATGAGTTGGCTTGACCCGTGTCCGTCGGACACGTCAATCACAAAGAGGAGACATGCATGCGTTTCATGAGTCAGGGCATTTGTGGGGCAACGTTGATACTGGCCGCCGGGGGGGCGGCCGCGCAGTCGAGCGTGACGCTATACGGGGTGGCGGACACGTTTGTCCAGTACCTGGACAACGGCGGAAATCATTCGTATTCCCTACGAAGCGGCGGGTCAACCGGTTCGCTGTTCGGCCTGAAAGGGGTCGAAGACCTTGGCAACGGTCTGAAAGCGGTGTTCACCCTTGAAAACGGCTACAACATCAATAACGGAGCGTTTTTTGCAGACACGACGGCGATGTTCTACCGGCAGTCGTGGGTAGGACTGAGGCACGACACCTATGGATCGCTCACTTTCGGCCGTCAGTATCAGCCGAGTTTCTGGGCCGTCTATTTCACCGACCCGTTCCGCGGCAACGAGGTGCTGTCACCCCTGGCGGCAGCGGACCTCGCCGGCGCAACCGACCGCTCGACGCTGGCCACACAGTACGTATCCGGGCGCACCAGCAATTCGATCGTGTACACGTCGCCCGATATGAGAGGCATACACGTCTACGCCATGTACGGGCTGCCTGCCACCGTGACCCAACCCGTGCCGGTTCGCTCCGGCGCGATGCTCGACGTGGCGGCCAACTATTCGGGCTACGGCTTCTACGCGGGCGTCGGCTATCAGTATCAGCATGGCGCGCAGGAGACCGCGCCGCTCGTACCCACCGCGCCGACCTTGCTGACCAGCTTCGATCTGATGGCAACGGAGCACTTTTCGGGCGCTCTCGCTTACCGCGTTGGTATCGTTAATTTTCAGTTCAACTACTCGTATAACCGACCGAAGGATCCGCCGCCTGGCGCGGTGGTCGCCATCACACCCGCGGTCCGGTTGCCGCTTGCTTCGTTGGTCCACTCGTACAGCATCATGGAACTGGGCGCGACGATTCAGGCCACGCCGGCGGACGTGATCGCGATCGCCGGCATCGCTCGGGATGTGCGAGGCGTTCACGACAACACGCCCGGGATCCAGGTGGGTGTCGACCATAGTCTGTCCAAGCGTACGAGCCTTTACATGCGGGCCGGCTATCTGAAGAACAACGGCAGCGCGAACATGAGCTGGCCTGGGGTAACAGGTGTCGCGAGTGGTTCGAAGCAGATTCTCGCGGTGCTTGGTATGACGCATCGCTTCTGACGACCATAAGCGTGATCGGCAAGACGCCGCGTGGCGGCGTCGACGCTGGTTGAACGGTCCAACATGACAAGGGGAATACATCAATGAATCGAGGCAAGGTTTTCAGGCTGATGGGCGGGGCGCTGCTCGTTCTGGCGTCGCTCGACGCCTACGCGCAGAGCAGCGGGGCGGACGCCGCCTCCGCGCGGCCGTATGCGTCGGATGCGAAAGCCGGCAAGGCCGCCGACCGCGCGCTGCAGAAAAGCGTGGTGCGCGCGTTGAGCAGGACGAAAGGGCTCAGGGCCACCACCATCACGGTGCGCGCGCATAACGGAGCGGTGACGCTGGAAGGAACGGTACCCGAACAGTCGCAAGTCGGTCTGGCGACTCAGGCTGCTGAAGGCGTCGAGGGAGTGACCTCGGTGACCAACGCGTTGACGTTATCGACGTTGTAAAAAGGCAGTTCAAGCGTTGCCGCAAATGCACTGGGGCCTGCTCACGATTCGTGAGCAGGCCCTTTGTTCAACCCGTCAGCCGGTCACCGATTTGCATTCCAGAAACTCGGCCAGGCCTTCGCGACCATACTCGCGTCCGTTACCCGACGTCTTGTAGCCGCCGAACGGGACCGTAATGTCCAGCATCGCCCCGTTGATTCGTACCGACCCCGCCCGCAGACGCGCGGCCACCCGGCGCGCACGCCCGGTGTCGCTCGTGGCGATGTAGGCTGCGAGGCCGTATTCCGTGTCATTGGCTATCGCAATGGCCTGTTCTTCGCCGTCGTATGGGATCATCACGAGCACCGGTCCGAAGATTTCCTCGCGCGCGATCTTCATGTCGTTCCGCACATCCGCGAAGACGGTAGGGCGGGCGTAGAAACCTTGCGTGAGTCCGTCGGGCCTGCCCAGGCCACCCGCGACCACCCGCGCACCTTCCTCGATACCGGCGCGGATCATCTGCTGCACTTTGTCGTATTGCGCGCGATTGGAGATCGGGCCCATTTTCGTGGCCGGGTCCGCCGGATCGCCAACCACGATTCCATTGGCGACCGCCGCGGCGATCGCAATGGCGTCGTCGTAGCGTTCGCGCGGCACCAGCATGCGGGTCGGAGCGACACAGGTCTGTCCGGAATTGACCATGCACTGGGCCACGCCGCTCGTCACCGCCGCGCGCAGGTCGGCGTCATCCAGAATCAGCAGCGGCGACTTGCCGCCGAGCTCCTGCGCCACGCGCTTGACCGTGGGCGCGGCGCTGATCGCGACTTCGACGCCTGCACGCGTCGATCCGGTGATCGACACCATGTCCACTTCGGGATGCGACGACAGGCGCGCGCCAACCACGGGCCCGTCGCCGAAGAGCATGTTGAACACGCCGGGCGGCGCGCCCGCTTCGTGCACGATTTCCCCAAAGATGACAGCATCGAGCGGCGCGATCTCGGAAGGCTTCAGCACGATCGTGCAACCTGCGGCGAGTGCCGGCGCGACCTTGGCGGCGATCTGGTTCAACGGCCAGTTCCACGGCGTGATCAATGCCGCGACGCCGATTGCTTCGCGGCGCACGTAGCTCTTGTCGTACTGGGTTTCGAACTCGAAGTGGCGCAGCGTGTCGAGCGCAGCCTGAAGCTGGGCGAGTCCGATCGCTGCCTGCAGTTGCTTGCACAGTGTGATCGGCGCGCCGATCTCGATGCGGACCGCTTCAGCGATATCGTCCAGGCGTGCCCGGTAGCCTTCGATGATCCGTTCGAGCAACGCGACCCGCTCGGCGCGGCTCGATTCCGACCACGCCGGAAATGCAGCCCGCGCGGCCGCGACGGCACGGTCCGCGTCTTCGGTGGTGCCCATCGTCAGTCGTCCGGTCAGCCTCCCGGTGGCCGGATTGACGATGTCCGCCTGCGTGCTGGCTGCCGACGGCTCGACCCATTGGCCACCGATGTAGAAGGTGTTCAGCGTTTTCATTTCGTTTCCTCGGATTCTTCGGTGCGCATCGAACTCAGCCCGCGAGCGGACGATCGCCGATCACGGTCGCACGCATCATGTGGCGCGGAGCCGGAAAGTAATCCTGCACCGCGTAGTGCTGGCACGAGCGGTTGTCCCAGAAGGCGATCGTGTTGGGACGCCACTTCAGGCGAACCTGATATTCCGGTGCCTGGGCCTGGCGGAACAGGTACTGCAGCAGGTCCATCTCGGCGAGCTTGTAGTCGAAGCCGATGCGATATTGCTGAGCGGTCAACTGGCCGTAGTTCGACAGGTGCGTGGTAAACGCCTCGTTGACGTAGAGGATCTTCTCGCCGGTTTCGGGGTGGACTCGCACGACCGGATGTTCGACGGGCGGATACTTCGCGCGCATCGCCGCGTGCTGGTCTTCAGGAACGGCTATGCCGAATAGCGGCAGGAAGTCGTGAACCGCCTTGAGTCCGGCGATGCGCGCCTTCACATCGATGGGCAGATTGTCGTAGGCCGCCGCCATGTTGATCCAGATGGTGTCGCCACCCACCTCCGGGCATTGCACGCATCGCAACATGGAGCCCATCGACGGGATCTCGCGCCAGGATACGTCGGAATGGTATAGATTCTCGCGGCCCCGTTTCGTATCGTTGCGCCCGAGTATCACCAGCTCGGGATGCTCGGGATGACGCGGAAACGCAGGATGAATCTCCAGTTCACCGAATCGTTTTGCCACGGCGATATGCTGGGCCGGGCTGATGTCCTGGTCGCGGAAGAACAGCACCTTGAACCTCAACAGTGCGCGGCGCAGCGCGGCGTAGGTCTCGTCATCGAGCGGATCGCGCAGATCGACGCCTCGAATCTCCGCGCCGATCGTGGGCGTATAGCGTTCGACGGCGAATGGCCAGGCGTCGGAGTCTGGGTGCGCCACCGTCGAATCGGCCGCGATCTCTGTTGCTTGCATGTCATCTCTCCATTTGTCTTGGCCCGTATAGGTCGCGGTACGCGGGGTGCGCCGCGGTTGGGGCGGTTTCACAGGCGGACGCATATTGCGTTTGCCAGATTTTGTGCACGCGGCGCAACGAGCTAGCGATTGTCAGCGCGGATCAGATCGGCGGCTTTCTCACCGATCATGATGGCGGGCGCGTTGGTGTTGCCGCCGATCAAAGTCGGCATGATCGACGCATCGGCCACCCGCAGGCCTGCAATGCCACGCACGCGCAGGCTCGGATCGACTACGGCCATTGCATCGATCCCCATCTTGCACGTGCCGGCCGGGTGATAGACGCTGTCGGCGTGGCTGCGCACGAATGCGCGGATCGCTTCCTCGTTGGAATCGCCAGGTCCGAAATCGTCCGTCAGCATTTCTTTGCCTCCCGCTTCGGCCAGCGCCGGCTGCGCAAAGATCCGTCGGACGATCCTGACACCGGCAACCAGGGCGTCCATGTCGGCCTCCACTGACAGAAAGCGCGGGTCGATCGACGGCGTGTCGCGCATGTCCGCGCTGCGCAGACGCACGTGACCGCGGCTCTGGGGACGCAGGATATAGGCGTGGCAGGAATAGCCGTGTCCGAGCTTGCTGCGTTTGGCCACATTGCGATTGCCGAGTAGCGCGAGAACGAAGGCTAGCTGCACATCGGGGATGGCCAGTTCGGGGCGGCTCTTCACGAAGGCGCCTGCCTCCGCAAAATTGGAGCTGACCATGCCGGTCCGATCGCGCCGATATCGCAACATGCCGGTAGCGAGCCGCAGCAGGCCGCCCGCCGAATAGCCGTAAAGATCACGAGACCTGACCTGTTTGTTGACGATCACGTCGAGATGGTCCTGCAGGTTTTCGCCAACCCCGGGCAGATCCTGTACGACCCCGATACCGTGGCCGCGCAGATGTTCGCCCGGACCGATGCCCGATGCCATCAGCAACTGCGGCGAATTGAACGCGCCACAACTGAGTACGATTTCGCGCCGGGCCCGCAGCGTTTGCTCGACACCGGCACGTACGACTCTGACGCCGTGCGCGCGTTTGCCCTCGATGACAAGACGCAATACCTGGGTATCCGTACGCACAACGAGGTTCGGACGACCTCCATTCAGGTGCGGATCTTTTGCATTGCCGCCATGCAGATAGGCACGCGCGGCATTCCAGCGTTCGCCATTGAACTGCGTCACCTGATACAGGCCCGCGCCTTCCTGCTCCTCGCCATTGAAGTCCGTGTTCAGTGGCAATCCGGCTTGCAGGGCGGCTTCCACGAAACGATGGGAGAACGGGTTGGGCGTACGAAGATCGCTGACGTGGAGCGGACCATCGCCCCCATGCCACCGGTCGTCGGTGCGTCCGGCGTGGCGTTGGTTGCATTCGCTGCGGCGGAAATAGGGCAGCACGTCGTCGTAGCCCCAGCCCGTGCAACCAAGGCTCGCCCATTCGTCGTAGTCGTTGCGATGTCCGCGAATATAGACCATGCCATTGATCGAAGAACTGCCACCCAGTCCGCGTCCTCGCGGCTGATAGGAGGGGCGTCCGCCAAGGCCCGTCTGGCGTTCCGTGTAGTACGCATAGTTGCGCGGGCCGGCCTTTTGCACAGTCGATGCAAGTCCGATCGGCACCCACACGCTCATATGGTGGTCGTGCGGGCCCGCCTCGAGCAGCGCTACCGTGGCCGACCGGTCCTCGGCGAGTCTGGCGGCCACCGCGCAGCCGGCGGAGCCTGCGCCCACCACGATGTAGTCATACTCTGCCGCGCTCGTCGTGTTGTGAGCGTCGTTGCCAGTTCTGATCATTGCGTCTCTGTTCAGGAAGGGATTGCGTCCGGACGGCGGCCGTTGCCCTTATCGCCGCTCGATTGGCGAGCGGTCATCAAGCCGCGGCCTGCGTAGAAAAATGATTGAGTGTCTTGCGCGAACGGTCTGGATGCAGCCAGCGCAGGGCGGCGAGAGAGGCCGCGATCAGCAGCACGGCGCTGACCATGAAGCCGAGTTCATAGGCATGGCTACCGCCGCCATAGGCCCCGAGGATTCGGCCCATCACGGCTGGCGCGAACGCGGCGCCAAGACTTGCGAGTGCCGTGTGGATCGCGACGAGCGATCCACGCTGGCTGTCGGGGACCATTTCAGCGAGCAGCGCGGGAGCCAGCGTGAAACTCAAAGTCGGCAGCGCGCATGCAAGCGCGAGCAGCCCTACTTTCTGCTGCGGCGGCAAGTGAAGCAGCATCAGGGCGATATACAACAGCGCGCCCGCCACCGCCGACAGACAGATCAGATGAACACGCGCCTTGCGTGTGTTCGCCCCGCGTCCGAGCAGGCACTGCGATAACCAGCTCAGGCCCACGTTGACCGGCGTCGCGGTGGCGACCACGACGGCGAAGCAACGGCCCGCTTCGACACCGGTAAAGCCGAGCCCCTTTTCGAAGTAGCTGGGTATCCACGTCAGGCTCAGGCCCAACGTCCAGTAAGCCGTGAATCCGAGTGCGAACACCGAGAGCACCGACCGGTCCGTGACGATTCGCCGGTAGGGGAGCCGTGGCGTCTCGGTTCGCGCGAACGCTGCCGCCTGCTGGTGCGTCAGGCTTCCTTCGCGTCCCAAGCACGCCCACAGAACGCTCCAGGTCGCGCCTATCGCGCCTAGCAGCAGGAAATTCATGCGCCATCCCCACTGTCTCGTGACGAGCGGAATCAGCAGGCCCGCCAGCAACATGCCGACGGCCGCCCCCTGGTTGATGATGGCGACCGGCAGATTGCGTTTGCGGTCCGGGAACCACTTGTACAACGCATGCACGGAGACCGGAAACGCTGGACCCTCGGCGGCACCCAGCATCACGCGGCAGATGAGAAGCCCCAGTGCGCTCGTCGCCATGGCCTGCGGCAACTGGAGCACCGCCCAGCTCAGACCCATCGCCAGCAATAACCAGCGGGTCGGAAAGCGGTTGGACAGGAAGCCCACGAGGACCGTCGAAATGGAAAAGAGCCAGAAGAAGCTGCCAGCGACCAGCCCGAACTGTTCCGGCGACAGATGCAGTTCAGCCGTCAACGGCACAGCGACCAGACCGAGCACGATCTTGTCCAGGAAATTGATGAGGGCGAGTCCCGTCAACATCACGGTCATCGTCCACGCGGACTTTGCCTGGAAATCGGGTGAAGCGGTCATGGGTTGTCTCCTGTCGATCCGTTCACGGTGGGCTTCGTTGTCGCGGCCGGTGAAACGGACTTTGAAGCGCCACGGTAAGGGGCACGGGCAGGCGGGCAACCACCCGCAACAGGTGGGCCAGGGAAAACCTTGTGCGTCCGGATGGCAGGTCGTGCGGTTTTGTCGCCCGCGTGCTCGCGACGGTGGTTCTACCCGTCCGGGGTGGTGGTCCGGCGAGGGCATTGCCTTACCGTGATGGCTCGAAGTGACGAGGCGATCGCAATTCAGCCGGGGTCCGAGACCTTCGGCCGAAGATCGTCGCGGTTCGCATCCGTGTCAGCTTGCGCGAGAGGAGGGGCGGTGAATACCCGGCAAACATCGTTACGCCGTCTGGTGGAAAAGTGGCTTGGGCCCGACTCGGGCGTGCGGGCGCGCGTGACGCATTTCAGTCACTCGCGGGCGAGCCGGTGGCGCTATGTGTGCGTGGCGTCGCAGCGCGCGAGCGGCGAATTATCGATTTTTTTCTTCCGCCACGACGACGGTTCGTGGTCCGTATTCCCTCCGCAAGCGAGGTGTCCGACGCTGGACTCAGCGCGCATGCCGAATTCACCCAGCGCGCCGGGTTCGCTTGCGTTGCAGGGCTGAATGCTGGCCGAGACGAGGCGAGCTTACTGTTTCTCATCTATTCAAAAACATTGGAGACCGGCGCAGTGTCAATCCCGACCATCCGTGAGGATCAGATCGTCGTCGCACGCGAGTCGATGGAGTACGACGTCGTGATCGTCGGCGGCGGCCCTGCGGGCCTGTCGGCGGCGATTCGCCTGAAGCAGCGCGCCGCGGAAAAGGGCGTCGAGCTTGGCGTGTGCGTACTCGAAAAAGGCTCGGAGATTGGGGCGCATATCCTGTCGGGCGCGGTGATGGACCCCCGCGCGCTGACCGAGCTGATCCCGGACTGGAAGGAAAAAGGCGCGCCGCTGACGGTCGACGTGACCGAAGACCGCTTCCTGTTCCTGACCGAAACCGGCTCGAAGAGCGTGCCGACCTGGGCGTTACCGGACAATTTCAAGAATCACGGCAACTACGTGATCAGCCTCGCAAACGTGACGCGCTGGCTGGGTCAGCAGGCCGAGGCGCTCGGCGTCGAGATTTTCCCGGGCTTTCCGGCGGCCGAAGTGCTCTACCACGAGGACGGCTCGGTCAAGGGCGTCGCGACCGGCAACCTCGGCATCGGCAAGGACGGCGAGCCGACCGAGAACTTCCAGCTCGGCATGGAACTGCACGCGAAATACACGCTGTTCTGCGAAGGCGCGCGGGGCCACCTCGGCCGTCAGTTGAACGAGCGGTTCAAGCTGCGTGACCGCGTCGATCCGCAGGTCTACGGCATCGGCATCAAGGAGCTGTGGGAGATCGATCCGGCGAAGCACAAGCCGGGTCTGGTCATGCACACGGCCGGCTGGCCGCTCGAGAACGACACGTACGGCGGCTCGTTCCTCTATCACATGGACAACAACCAGGTCGTGGTGGGCTTCGTGGTCGGCCTCGGCTATTCGAATCCGTATCTGTCGCCGTTCGAGGAATTCCAGCGCTACAAGACGCACCCGGCGATCCGCGCGATTCTCGAAGGCGGCAAGCGTGTGTCGTACGGCGCGCGCGCGATCACCGCCGGCGGCCTGCTGTCGTTGCCGAAGCTGGTGTTCCCGGGCGGTGCGCTGGTGGGTGACGATGCGGGCTTCCTGAATGCGTCGCGCATCAAGGGTTCGCATGCGGCGATCAAGACCGGCATGCTCGCGGCCGACGCCGCGTTCGACGCCGTGCAGGCAGGACGCACCAGCGATGAACTCACCGCTTATCCCGAGAGCTTCAAGACTTCGTGGCTACATACCGAGCTGTATCGCGCCCGTAACTTCAAGCAGTGGATGAGCAAGGGTCTCTACCTCGGCACGCTGATGGTCGGTCTCGAGCAGAAGCTGCTCGGCGGCAATGTGCCGTGGACGCTGCATCATCAGCATTCCGATCACGAGATGCTGAAGCCGGCTTCGCAATGCAAGCCGATCACGTATCCGAAGCCGGACGGCAAGCTGACGTTCGATCGGCTTTCTTCGGTGTTCATCTCGAACACGAATCACGAGGAAAATCAGCCGGCGCACCTGACGCTGAAAGATCCGACCGTGCCGGTCAACGTGAACTGGCAGACCTATGCGGGACCGGAGTCGCGTTATTGCCCGGCCGGCGTGTACGAGTTCGTGAAGAACGACGAAGGCAACGAGCGGCTCGTCATCAACGCGCAGAACTGCGTGCACTGCAAGACTTGCGATATCAAGGACCCGACGCAGAACATCGTGTGGGTCACGCCGGAAGGCGGTGGCGGCCCGAACTATCCGAATATGTGAGCGGCCTCATCGGTCGTTAGCGCACGCCCCGCGTCAAAAACGTCGCTCAGGCGCGCCAGTACACACTCGCGGCCATCTGTGGACGAACGGTAGGAAGGAACCGGCGCTGGTCGACGTGCGCGCTATGCCAACTGCTGCAACGGACTGACCTACTTCACCCCATCGCCGCAATCGCTTCGAACAGTGCGAGATTCAGGAGCTTGACTTCGTCGTTGGTCGGAGCGGGTTGCGACGAAAATTTGGCGATTACCGTCTCGCGTAGTGGATCGACATAGAGCCACTGGCCATGAATGCCGATAGCAAAGCACGCGCCGCTGGCATTACCCACCTGATACCACTTGTTGCGGTACTTGCCGTTCGGTAGCCAGTCCGAGAAATTTCCTTGTCTCCATGCCTCCGCGCTGCCGCCCGTGAGCGTATCGGTCATCCAGTCCGCCGGTATCAGCCTACGTCCGCCAACCGTCCCGCCCAGACGCACCAGTTCGCCGATCCTCGCCAGATCGCGCACGCTCATGCAGAGGCCTCCACCCGAGCGGGCAGTGCCGGCGATGTCCACCGTGATGCAACCGTCCTGCCGTAACGCTAGCGGTTGCCATAAACGCGTGGCCGCGAAATCGGCGTAGCGCTGGCCGGAGGCACGCTCGATCACGAGGCCTAGCACGTCCGAGTTCGGCGAGCAGTAATGGAACGGGCCACCATGCTCGCCCGCGCCTTTGGGCAGCGAGGCGAGCAGGTCGATCACCGTCTCCGGCGGCTCCCCTACGCGGCGCGGATCGAGCAGTCCGGCCCGCCGATAGCGCGCATAGAGACCATTCGGATCGAGGTAGTCCTCGTTGAACTCGAGGCTGGTCCGCATATCCAGTACGTGCCTGACGCTGGCATCGCCGAAGGCCGATCGCGCGAGTTCCGGCACGTATTGCGCCACTGGCGCGTCCGGGTCAAGAAGCCCGTCACCGACGAGCATCCCGGCGAGCAGCCCCGCGACTGATTTGCTGGCCGAAAACAGAATATGGCGGCTTTGCAGCGTAAAGTGCGGCGCATGAAAATCGGCGATGAAACGTCCGGAGCGCATCACAGTGATGGCATCGGTCGAGGTCTGCCGCAGGATCGACGCGACCGTACGGCGTTCACCGTGGATCACGAACTGATGCTCGGTCAGCGCGTCGGCACTGGCTTTGGGTTCTTCGGCAAGACCCTGCGTGGCAGCGATTCGCGCGGTGGGGATGATCTCGTGGACATGGCGAAAGGCCCAGACATTCCATGGTGCTTCTCGCCAGTTGTCGTGCCGGACACTGTCCCGGCGAAAGCCGTAGTCGTTTTCAAAGTGCGACGAAATCATGTTGACTGCAGACTCCTATGGCGTACGAGCGTGAATTGCACGCACATCAATGAACATGCTGAAGAAACTCGCGGAAGCGCTCGCCCGGCGGCGTGGACAGCATCTCCACGGGCTTGCCGTCGTGTACGACGTGGCCGGCTTCCATAAAGAGCAGACGCGAACCCACGCGCTGCGCGAAGCCCATTTCATGCGTGACGACGACCATCGTCATGCCCTCGCCGGCGAGCGTCTGCATGACCTTGAGGACTTCCTGGCGCAATTCCGGATCGAGTGCCGAAGTCGGTTCGTCGAACAGCATCAGCTTCGGCTGGACGGCAAGCGCCCGCGCGATCGCCACGCGTTGCTGCTGACCGCCCGAAAGCTGTGACGGGTAGTGATGCATGCGCTCCGAAAGCCCCACTTTCTGCAACAGCGCGCCGGCGATCTCGCGTGCTTCGGACTTGCTCTGACCGCGTGCGCGGATCGGGCCGAACATGACGTTCTGCATCGCCGTCAGATGCGGAAACAGATTGAACTGCTGGAATACCATGCCCGCTTCGAGCCTGATGCGCCTGACGTCGCGTTTGGAACCCAGCACGCTGATGTCATCGACGCGCAGGTCGCCGGAACTGATGGTTTCCAGTCCGTTGATGCAGCGGAGCATCGTCGATTTGCCGGACCCGGAAGGCCCGACGATGACGGCCACTTCACCGCGTTCGATGGCGAGATCGAGGGGTTGCAGGACGACATGCTGGCCGAAACGTTTAGTGGCTTGCTTGAATTCGATCATGCTCATGGCAGACGGACTCTCCGTTCGAGCACTCGCAGACTCAGCGCGAGCAAGCTGATCACGAGCAGATAGATGAGCGCCACCGCAGTCCAGATTTCCACCGCCCGAAAGTTCTCCGCCATGATTTCCTGGCCCCGACGGGTCAGTTCTCCAACGCCGATGACGAGAAAGATCGAGGTGTCCTTGACCAGGTTGACGAACTGGTTGCCCATCGCCGGAAGCGCGCGCCGGTAGGCGATGGGTGTGATGACATGCGCCAGCACACTGTGAAAGCGCAGGCCCATCGCCAGCCCGGCCTCGCGCAATCCGCCCGGCACACTGTCGAGCGCGCCGCGGATGACTTCCGCGTTATACGCGCCGGAATTGACGATCAAGGTGATGATGGCGGCGCTGGTTGCGCTGATGCGTATATTCATCATGATCGGCAGCGCGAAATAGACGAACATCACCTGCACCACGATCGGTGTGCCGCGAATCAAGGCCACATAGACCTGCGCCGGCGCCGCTGCGAGCCGGCTGCCGTAGGTCAGCGTCACGCCGGCCAGGATGCCGAGCACGATGCCTCCCGCCAGCCCGGCCAGAGCGATCAGGAGCGTGAGCCTGAGACCCTCCAGGAGGTCCGGCAGTGCGGCGACGACAGCCGCCCAGTCAAAGCTCATGCCGACCCCTCGCCGAACCATTTCTTGTTGATCGCCTGAAGGCGGCCGTCGGCCTTCATGGCGGCGAGCTGAAGATTGGCCGCTGCGACCAGCGGGCTGCCCTTCTGGAAGCCCATGCCGACATCGAGCCCCTCCAGCGGCGGCAGGATCACCCTGACTTTGCTTTTCCCGGCGGTGTTGGCGTAATACAGCAACTGTGGCTTGTCGTAGACCACCACATCCGTGCGGCCCGCTTCCAGTGCCAGCAGGGCATTGTTGATACTCGGCAATTGCTCGAGCGTGGCGTCCTTGATGTGATCCTTGATGTACGCCACCGCAACCGTGCCCGTTTCGGTGCCGATGTGTTTGCCAGCGAGATCGGCAGGTGTGTGGATGGTGGTGTTGTCGATACGTGTCAGCGCAATCAGGCCGCTTTTATAGTACGGCGTGGAAAAATCGATCACCTGCTGGCGCTCCGGTTTGATAAAGAGCTGCGAGACGATCACGTCGAGATTGTGCGTCTGAAGTGCCGGGATCAGCGCGCCGAACTCCATCGGTTGCAAACGCCATTTCCGGTTCAGTCCCTTGGCGACTTCAGCCCAAACCTCGACGTCGAAGCCCGAGTAACCGTCACCCTGCTTGAATGCGAACGGCGGGGCGCCCACGTTGGAGCCGACCACCAGTTCGGCGTCGGCCGCCCAGACGGAGCGGGACAACAGGACAGCAGGGCCGGCCGCGAGGCCGAGTTGCAGCAGTTCACGGCGATTCATGGTTTCCTCCACGGTGAATGATCGTGCGGACGGAGGCGGCTTCAGCGCCGGCCCAGCGTCCTGTTTTGACGTGCGTCGTGGCGCTATGGGCCGGCTTCGTCGGCGCTCCCAATGCGCTCTTGTCCGCGTGACGGAGACTCGTGGGCGAGCGCGACAGTGAGTTCGATTTCGAGGAGTCCGCCGCCGGGCAGGCCGGCAACGCCGAGCGCCGATCGCGCATGCCGCCCGCTTTCGCCGAAGACTTCATGCAGCAGCGACGAGGCTTCGTCCATCACCTTGCTGTGGTTCACGAACTCAGGCACGGCATTGACGAAGCCGCGCAGGAACAGAACACGTTCGACCGTGGTCTGGGGCGGCAGCGCCGCGACAAGCGCGCTGAGCGCACGCAGCACGCAGGTCCGCGCGGCATCGCGGATCAGGCCGGGTGAGGTGCCGTGATCGATTGGCCCGGCGATGATTTGCTCGCCGACACGGCTGACCTGGCCGCTGACGTAGGCGATGCCGGCGTGGATCACGACGCCCATGTAAGCGCCACGCGGCGATGGCGGGGGCGGCAGCGTCATGCCCAGTTGCGCGATCCGATCAGCGATATCGGTCGTCATGATGGCGCCCCGACGTGCGTCTCGAATCGAACCGGTCCGCCGAGCCAGCAGCCGTTCGGGTGGCCGGACGCGGCACCGGCCTCGAAGCTGAAGCGCACCGAGATTTGCGACGGGCGTTTCATCGCGCGTCCCTGGCGGATCGTGATGGTTCGCGTGGACGCTTCCACCATGCCATTGGCGAGCAGACCGAACGACAACGCGGAGGCCGCGATTCCCGTGGCCGCGTCTTCTGGATAGCCGGAGGCGCGCGGAAACTGCCGGGCATCGAAGATTTGCCTGCTGGCGTCGAAGCTTGCGTAGGGGTAGAGACCGGTGGAGCCGATCTTCTCGCACAACGCCTCGATTTTCTCGAAGCGCGGCCGAAGCGCGTCGAGATCGGCGGGGCTGGCGAGCGGAATCAGCGTCTTGACGCGGCTGGTGCAGGCATTCTGGATCGGCAGCGGCGCAAGTTGCGCCTCGGTGATGCCGAGCGCGTCGAGAATCTCGTCGCGGCCTGCTTGCGGCTGCGGCAGTGGCTCGATGCGGCCCACGGGTTGAGAAATTTCGACGGCGGCGCTCTCGGCCGTGCAGTCCGCGATGCGGATCCCGACCTGGCCACTGCGCGTCTGGACGGTCAACTGGTCACGATGCACGCGCCCGCTCTGATGAAGCAACCACGCTGCGCCGACGGTGGCATGGCCGCACATCGACATCTCGTGATTCGGGACCCAGAAGCGAAATTCGTAATCGCAGTTGGAGCCGGGCGGGGCGGGCAGAACGAAGCCGCTTTCGTGGCCGTAGCGCCGTGCTACGGCATGCATTTCGGCGTCTGACATGCCGGCGGCATCGACGACGATAGGCGCCGGGTTGCCGCCGCCGGGACCGGCGGCGAAAACGCTGACGAGTTCGACCTGGTGTCGTGAAGACATGGCGGTGTGAGCCCCGCTTGACCGGGGATGTGTTTCCATCCGGTCAATTTACGGGGATCGACGCCGCGCCGCGCGTTCGAGCGGGCCTTAACTTTTGACCGAACGGGCCATCTTCGAGCGCACCTCGGAGGGCGAATGGCCGCCGATGCGGCGCATCGCGCGGGCGAGCGCCGCGCCGCTTTCAAAGCCGACGCGGAATGCCACTTCGCCGATCGGCAGGTCCGTGTCGGTGAGCAGCCGGCAGGCGTTTTCGTAGCGCGTGCGCTGCTGCAATTCGCCGATCGAGACACCGGTGCCTTCACGGAACAGCCGGGTGATGTGACGGCGGGAAATGCCGAAGCGCTCTTCCAGGGCGTCGAGCGGAATGTCCTGGTCGGCATGTTGAGTCACGAAGGCTTTCAGATCGGCGACGAGCGCCATGCCGTGCTCGCGCGGCGAGGCCCCCGGCTCCGTTTTGCCGGAGATGACTTTCCCGATGCATTGCATCAGCAACGCCGCCGACAGCGCCTGGCGCGTGGCCGCGCCGCCGTATGGGCCCATGTCGTTGCGCAGCGAGAGTTCTTGCAGCGAGCGGATTGCCGCGGTCCGGCGCACGAGAACGGGCGTGCGCGTGCGGCGTCGGAATTCGCTGAGTGAGCCCACTCCTGTATCGAGTTTGTGCAAGGCGTCACCCGTCACGTACAGGGCAACATGGGTGTGAGTGGCGCACCCGGCGCGAGTCTGATGCGCGCGCCCCTGGGGTACGACTGCGAAGCGATCCTGCGACACCCACGTGCCTGCGCGACGGTCTTCGTGACAAAGCTCGACGGCGCCGTGACTCGGCAGAATGAACATCAGGCAGTCGTGCCAGTGCCACGGCATCGCATAGGTGCCGCTGCCGGTGAGCGTCGCGTGTCCTTCGTCGGCGGCCACTAGCAGCGCCTTGTTGGCTGGCTGGCAGAGTTGGGTGAACGTGCGTAGCATCGCGATACTCCATGCGATTCAGAAGAGTGAAACATGCCGCGTAACCCGCTTGCGATCGAAGCGCCTTGCGCAGTGCGCAAGCGCGGGGGCCGGCCCGATATCGATGGAAAGTTCTCAAGCATAACAGCGCAAAAAAACTGCTGTGTGCAATGTTCGCTGGCGTTTGGGTTCAGGCAGGAACCCCGCGCAAGCCCACCGAATCCCGTTTCCCCACAGCTGGGCTAGGCCGCGGCGGCAACCGGCAGCTTCGCCGCTTCGATCAACGACAACGCGCGCCGCGGGTCATCGAGTTCGGTCAGGCACAGCAACGCGAGACGCGCCAGATATAACGACGCCTGCGCTTCGCCTTCCAGGGTCAGCGTGTTGCACAGCGTCGTATAGACGAGGTCGAGATCGCTATCGGTCATGATGTGAGTGGTCCTTGCGCGTTAATTCTGCTTCGTCAGTGTGGCGTCGAGCGCGTGCTGTACGGCCGCCGCGCTGCCGTTGCGCCAGCGTGCCAGCACGTGGCCGTCCGGTCGGATCAGATAGACGGTCCCGGGTTGTGCATCGAGCATCTGATGCAAGCGGCCGGTTGGGTCGATTGCATCGAGGCTGGTGGCGGATCGCGTTTCGGCCGTGACGATTTCGATCACGTTGAACGGAATGCCCTTGCTGGTCAGCGTGTGTTGCAGTTGCTGCCACGCGTCGGCGTCGGTAGCGCGCTCGGCGTCGAAGAGCAACGCCGTGAAGCACGGCCCGAGCAGATCGGTGAGATGAATGCCGGTGCGCGCGCCATCGTCCGCTTGCCTGTGCAGCCGGCATTCGGGTAGCACCGTGCCAGGTGCGGGACCGCGCTCGAACGCATCGGCGCTGTCGCTGACGAAGTTCAGCGGCGATTGCCGATACGCGATCGCATGCGTCTGCCTTGGATTGATCAGCGGCCGCACCGCCGCATGCCGCTCGGCGAGCCCGAGCACGGCAGTGCGCAGCAGATCGAACGCGAAGGTCGGCGGTGCCATGAATTCGGTGCTTTTCATGCCGTAGCTCAGGTTCTCGCGCGCCGCGTACACGCGTTCGTCGCTATAGCTATCGAGCAGCGCCGGCGACGCGTTCCCCTTGATCACACAAGCGAGCTTCCAGCCGAGATTGTCGGCGTCGTCGATGCCGGAATTCGCGCCGCGCACGCCGAAGATCGGCACCAGATGCGCGGCGTCGCCCGCGAACAGCACGTTGCCGTGCCGATAACGTTCGAGCGTCAAGGCATTGGCCTTGTAGATCGTGATCCAGATCGGCGACCACGCGCCGGTTTCGCCCATCGAGTCGAGCACGCTTTGCACGCGCGGCATCACGTTTTCCGGCAGCACGGCGGCGTCCGGGTCTTCGTCGTCGCGCAGCTGGTAGTCGATGCGCCACACGTTGTCGGGCTGCTTGTGCACGAGCACGGTCGAGCCCGGATTCGACGGCGGATCGAAGTACGCTAGCCGTTCGGTCGCGCGCGTGGTGTCGAGCTCGATATCGACGATCACGTAGCGGCCTTCGTAGGTCGTGCCGGTGAGTTTGAGCCCGAGCAGGTCGCGGATCGTGCTGCGTCCGCCGTCGCAGGCGACGACCCACTGCGCGTCCATGTTCCAGGTCGTGCCGTCGGGATCGGCAGCCGCGGCGCTGCGCAGCGTCAGCGTCGCGCCGCCTTGCGGCCGTTGTTCGATGCCGGTCACCCGCGTTTGCCAGCGCACGTCGATCAGCTCCGCGTGCCGTTCGATCTCGTCGAGCAGCAACTGTTCGATCTGATACTGCGCGATGTTGATCATCGGCGGCAGCGACTGCTCGTCGTCCTGATGCATCGCGAAGCGGAACACCTCCGTGTCGCGGTAGAAACTGCGCCCGCCGGTCCACGCCAGGCCCTTTTGCAGAAAGCCTTCGACGACACCGAGCCGCTTGAAAATCTCGAGGCTGCGTCGCGAGATGCAGATCGCGCGGCTGCCGGTGCAGACGCTGTCGTCGGCTTCGATCAGCACCGAGCGCACGCCCTGGCGCGCGAGCGCAAGCGCGAGCGTCATGCCGACCGGGCCGCCGCCGACGATCGCGACGGCGCGCGTCTCGCGATCGCGTCCGTCGACGAGCGGCGGCACCGCGGCCGGATAGCGGCGTGGCGCAAACGGATAGGGTTTGAACGAGCGGGTCATGCGTGTCTCCGGTTTTCTTGCGTTGTCGGCGCAGTATGCGGCAGCGTGCGCGCACGGCTGTCCTCATTTTGGGTACAACGCCGTGCACGAGCGCGAAAAAAACCGCGAGGCGCTTACGCAACCTCGCGGTTTCTTGAACCGGCCCAGCTCAGGCTATCGCGGCGTCAGTCCGCGGCGTCAGTTCGCGGCCTCAGTTCGCGCCGGCCGTTTGCGACGGCTGGCGCATGGCCTGCACGCTCGTCGCCGCGCGGCATGCCTCGATCATCGCCCGGAACGTCGGCGACGCATGCAGTGCGCCGGCCGCATCGAGTTCGATGTTGTTTTCCAGCGTTTCGCCGACGCCCACGACCAGCGTCGCGCGCGGCCGCCATTCGCGCGTGCGCCGCAGCATGTTGCGCAGATACGGCGGCGACTCGGGTGCGTCGAGCGACACGATGCAGATGATCGACGCGTCCTTGAAGCTCGGCTCGTCGGGGTGCGCGCTGCGATAACCCGAGTGGGTCGCCATCAGCGGCGCGAAGCCCTGGCGGTTCAGCAGTTGCACCGCGATCGCGGTCGTCACTTCGTCGAACGAGCCGCGGCCCGGCACGCACAGCACCGCCGCCTTGCCCGTCTCATCCGGCGCTGGCGAGCGTGTGAGGGCATCACTGCCGTAGCGCTCCGTGCCCGGTGCAGCCGGGTCCGGCGCGCCCGCAAGCAGCGCGCCACCGGTGTCCGCCGGTTCGACAGGCGACAGCGTATCGCGCAGGCCGTCGGCGATTTCGAGGTTCTCGACGATATCGACGAGCGAGTCGTTGATCCGTTGCAACTGGTCGGGTATCAGCACGCCGCGCAGCGCGTCGTTGCGCGCGAGCCGCAGGCCTTCGAGCACGACCTTGTCGTAGTAGTCGATCAGCGACATCTCGCGCAACAGCCGCTCGCCCTGCACGATCGCCTCGTGGGTATCGTCGGCGAGCAGGCGCTGATAGAAATTCTGCGCGGGCGTCAGCGCCGGTTGATCGCCGAGCAGCACGGTGAGGAAGTTGAGCCGGTCCGCGTAGCGTCCGAGCGTGACGACGCACAGCGTGAGCGGGGTCGACAGCACGAGGCCGATCGGCCCCCACAGCCAGCTCCAGAAAATCGCCGCGACGACCACCGCGAGCGGCGACAGGCCGGAGCGATGACCATACAGCAGCGGCTCGGCGATCTGCCCGGCGACCACGTCGACGACGATGAACAGGATCAGCGTGAGGACGGCCATGGTCCATTGCGGCTGGATCGCGGCCGCGAGAAACACCGCGAGGATCGCCGCGATCCAGATGCCGATGTACGGCACGAAGCGCAGTAACGCGGCGATCACGCCGAACAGCAGCGCGCCCGGCACGCCGATGATCGCGAGCCCGATCGCGATGAGGGCGCCCGCGCTCAGATTCACGCCGAGCTGGGCGACGAAATAGCGTGACAGGCGGCCGGCGGCGTCGTTGATCGCGGTGGTCGTGCGGTGCAGGTCGCGCGAGCCGAACAGGCTGATCAGACGGTCGCGCAAATCCTCACGCTGCAACAGGATGAAGATCGTCACGACCAGCACGATGAAGGTCGTCTCGATCGGCGCGATGGCGGGCGTCAGGGCGCGCTGCGCGAGTTGCACCGGCGTCGGCGCGGGTTCGTGCACCTCGACCTGTTGCGGCACCTGCGGCGCATTGCGCGCGGCTCGACCGGTCGGGCGTGGCGGCGCGGGGCGCACCGGCGCCATGCGCTGCAGCGCCGAGGCCGCGCTGCTCATCAGCGAATCGGCGCGGCCCACGGTCTTTTCCTGCACGGTTTCGATCTTCTGCTCGATCGCTTCCTGGTACTGCGGCAGCGCGCCCGCGAGCTGCACGAGCTGCGCGCCGATCAGCGCGCCGACCGCGAGCAGCGAGGCGAGAGCGAACAGCACCGCGATGAAGATCGACGGCAACTGGCCCATGTGCAGACGCCGCAGCATCTGCACGAGCGGCGCGAGCAGGAAGCTCAGCAGCACCGACAAGGTGATCGGAATCAGCACCTCGCGGCCGAAGTACAGCCCGCACACGACCACGACGCCGGTGATCAGGGAGACGAGCCCATGCAGGCCCGGCGTGCCCGGCGGGTAGACGCGGTTGGGCCGTCCATGCGGCGGCGGTAGCGATATTTTCATGTGAAGAGAGAATTCCGGTTGGGGCGTGTTGACGGCCGAGCGGAGCATGGGTCGTCAGCAAGACATATGCCGGAATTGTAGGCGGTTTGGAGGATCAGTCGAAAACGCGGGACATTGCGCCATAACACTTTCGAGTAGACATCGAAGAGCGGGCGTTTGTGTGATTTCGAACAGAGCTGTCATGCCATAGCACGTAGTGTCGCGCTTATAGAAGGCTGTACGGTGGCGTTTCGAAAGCATCGCCTTGGAGTTTTGAAAGCTGCTGCACGCGAGGGCGAGATCGGTTCTTATCGCTTCTGAGGGGTAGCGCACCAAATACATCGCGGGCCTTACATTTCCCTAAATTTTTTTACGTCACAATCGAACGCAAAAACAAACGAGAGAAAGGGCAACGACACCTTCGCTTTTTCTGGTTATTGATCGAGAGGTGATGCAGGCGGTGTTTCGGGCGGTCGAGTCGCACCGACCGCTGGCCGGTCTGATTCACCCCACAGACTGCGGCAGCCGATATTGCGCGCACGCTTACCAGAATCTTGTTCTCGCGGTTTTCACGCAGCGTTTCTACTTGAACAGGATCGCTGCCAAGCCCGTAGGCGTCCACGGATTCCGACCGACCTCATTAGCTCTCATGCCATGAATTCACGCGATAAGGCTACTACTGCGCCGCAACTCACCCGTCCCGTGCACGCGGGATACATCGACGGTTTGCGTGCGGTCGCGGTGCTGTCGGTCATCGTTTATCACCTGGGTGCGCGGTGGTTACCCGGCGGGCTTACAGGGGTCGACATCTTTTTCGTGGTTTCCGGGTTCGTCGTCAGCGCATCCGTTGGAAACCTCGAATCGATGCAGTTTTCGCGCTTCGTGTTCTATTTCTATGCGCGTCGAGTGCAGCGGATCGTGCCAGCGCTCGTGGTGTGCCTGCTGGTCACCGGCTTGTTTTCAGCACTGTTCATCCCGAACGCGTGGCTGAGCGATACCAACAAATACACCGGCTTGGCTGCTTTCTTTGGGTTGAGCAATGTGGTGCTCGCGGTGACCGGTGATGACTATTTTTCGCCACGCGTCGAATTCAACCCGTACCTGCATACCTGGTCGCTTGGCGTAGAAGAGCAGTTCTATCTGATCTTTCCGTTGCTTTTCTTCATGTGGGTGAGCAAACGTCCGAGAAAGACGCTTTGCGTTGCGCTGTTCGCCGGCGCGCTCGCGCTGTCCGTGTTGGCCGCATGGTGGCTTTCGAAGCGAAATGACGGGCTCAACTTTTACCTGATTCCAGGGCGATTCTGGGAATTGGCATCCGGTATCCTGCTATACCAGTTGCTCGCGCTCGCGAAGCGCCCGCTCGGTGTGATCGACCGCAATCGGACGCTGGGTTCGACGGCGTTGCTCGTTGGTTCGCTGGTGCTGCTTGCGGTCGGCTTCATGGTCTTGCGCGCGGAGCTGCTTCCTTTTCCGGGAGCGCTGCTGCCGGTTGCCGGCACACTTGGCGTCCTGTACGCGCTGCATGGAAGAGCGCCGGGGGATTGGCTGCACAGGCTGCTCATTTCACCAGCGGTGACTTTCGTCGGCAAGATCTCCTATTCGCTTTATCTCTGGCACTGGCCTGTGATCGTGCTGCTGCGGTGGACGACCGGGATCGATGCGACTGTCTGGCGCGTGCTCGCGGCCGTACTGACCTTCGTGCTGGCGACAGCGTCCTGGTACTACGTCGAGAATCCTGTGCGACGCTCGGCGGTCCTGAAAGGCATGCGGCGTCCCGCTGTCGTCGGTGTGGGCCTGGCTACGCTGACGGGCGGAGCGCTGTTGTGGGGCGGCATTCAGGTAGCCCAGCTGAAGCTGGATATGTCGCTGAGCGTGGTGGCACAACGTGCCGACGACTGGTATCCGAGCCGCCCCCTCGAGCCCAGCAATGACGGATGTCTGGACACGTGGAACAGGTCGAAGCTGAACGGGGAGCCCGTATGGACATATACCCGCGCGGGATGTTCGCTTCCGGCAACCTATCACGGGCGCCTGTACGTGATCGGCGATTCGCACGCGATGGCCTACAACAGGATGTTGCGTGAATTCGCCCGGGATACCGGCGTGAAGGTCGTCGCGTACAACAATGGAGGCTGTCCGTTCATTGTTCTGCTGCCGCGCAAACAACAGGAGGTGGCGAACTGTGCGCCGGCGATGGATGCGGCAATCGCTGAAATCGAGGAGCATGTCAGGCCCGGTGACGTGGTCTTCATGCCTTCGCTGCGGCTGCCACGTTTGTCCGACGAGTGGGCCCGCTTCGACGACTCGAGCGCCTGGAGCTACATGTTTGGTCCAGAGGCCGTGAAAAGCCGGGTAGACGGCGTGCGAGAGGCCATTCCGATCCTGCAGAAACTGGCAGCCAAAGGGGCGAAGGTCATCCTGGAGGGGCCGACACCCGAGTTTCGGAGCCAGCCGTTCCGATGCTCGGACTGGTTCAATCGCGACAATCCCATCTGTTCCGGCGGCGACCACATCGCCCGTGCGGATCTGGAAGCCTTGCGGGCGCCGGTGCTCGAATCCTATGCGCACATCAAGCAGGCGGTCCCCGAAGTTAGCGTATGGGACCCGTTGCCACCACTGTGCCCAGATTCGGTCTGCTTGACGCACACAGCCGACGGCCGGCCGCTCGTCTTCGATGGCGATCACCTCAGCGGCTATGCAAACAGGCTTCTGTTGCCAAGCTTCAAGCAGCACGTCAGCAAGCTGATGGAGGCGGGGCCCGCGAGCTGATGCGGGGAGGAGAACGCGCAGAAGCCCCGGGGGAGAAATGGCTTCGCCGAGCCAACGCGGCCGATGCGCTGCGCGCTTCTACCTGATTCCGATCACCATCGAATCCGGGCCCGTAAGCGACTCGACGCGCACCTGCGTGAAGCCGGCTTCGCTCATCCATTCACGACACTGTGCGCCGGTATAGTCGAATCCGCCGGGTGTTTCGATCAGCATGTTCAGACTCATCAGAAGGCCGAACGCATTCTGCCTGCGCTCATCGTCGATAACCGCGTCATAGACGATCAGGCACCCACCGGGAGGCAGCGCCGCATGGCACTTCGCGAGGAGTTTGCGCTTCTGCCCAAGGTCCCAGTCATGGAGGATATGCCCCATCACTAGCACATCCGCTGTCGGGCACGGGTCCTTGAAGAAGTCGCCTGGGTAGAAAGTCAGCCGATCCTGCAGTCCGTACGACCTCACGTACTCGTCGAACACCGGGCCCACGATCGGCAGGTCGAAGCCGCCACCCGTCAGGTGCGGATGGGCGAGCGCTATCTGCACAGGCAAGCCGCCTTGTGCGGCGCCGATGTCGATGAACGTGCCATAGTCTTTCCACGGAAACTTCTGCGCCATCGCTTTCGCCGCGCCCAGACTGACTCCGCTCATCGCCTTGAGGAAGCCGCGTAGAGTCTGTTCGTCGCGATAGATCGCGTCGAACGGATTTCCTCCCGCTTTCGCTTCATTTTGCGGCTGCCCGGTGCGAAGGGCTTCGGTCAGCGAACCCCAGAACGGGTACAAGCGCGTGGCGGCCATCTCCAGCAATCCGCCGACATAACTGGGCTTCGACTTGTCCAGAAACAGTTCGGCGTCCGGTGTATTCGCGTACATTCCGCCCTCGCGTTGCAGCACATTCAACGCGACCAGAGCATCGAAAAAATCGAGGGCGCCCCGTGGATGAAGTCCGAGGGCGCCGGCCATTTGCGCGGCATCGAGGGGCCCGCTCGCGAGGCGCGTGAACATGTCGAGCTCGACTGCGGACAGCAGCGTCCTGGAAGCCCAGAAGCCCATGCCCAACTGGAGCAGCCGCTCGGGGGTCGGCTCGACTCGCTGAGTGTCGACAGCCGCCGACGCCTGCGGCTCCATGCGTGGTGTGCTTGGCATCATTGCTCCCGAAACGGACCCGCGACGAACCAACGGAACGCGTAGTAGGGTAGGCTTTCAGATTGATTTCAAACGTGCGCTAACGCACAGTGCAACGTGGATCCGGTTTCCTGTTGGATCCAACGAGACCGGGGGTTCATCGCTCTTGCGGGTTCACTCTATCGACAGACGATTCGACCTCTGCCGGATACCCGCGCCTGCGTTGATGCGCCGATCGCGAGTAGCACGTTCGTGACATACACTTGCGGTGTCCGGAAGCCCGCAAATCTTCCACCACGAGGGGACGGCAATGACTGTAGATACAGCAGGGGCAATTGAGCCGATCCGAATTGGCGAGTTGACTATCCGATACCTGATCGACGGAGCCAGCACAGGAGGGATGGGCGTGTTCGAGTTGACAGTGCCGCCAGGCTCACGTGTTCCGCCACCTCACAGCCACACAAACAACGAAGAGTGCGTCTATGTTCTGGAAGGCGTTCTTCGGTACTCCGTGGATGGAGTCGTCCGGGATCTGACGCCAGAAGAATGGATGCACACTCCGCGCGGATCGGTCCATCACTTCAGCAACCCTCATGTTCAGACGACCCGCGCGCTTATCGTTAATACCCCTGATATCGGGGCTCAGTATTTCCGCGAGGTCGCTGCAGCAATCGATGCAGGCAAGGCAACCGACGTCGCAATGCTGATCGCTATCATGTCCAGGTACGGACTGGTGCCAGCGCCGCCTCAATGAAAGACGGCTCCCAAACCGGCTAGACCGAATGCTGAATCGCATGCCCCAGCAACTCCAGACCAAGGTCGATCTCACTTTCGAGTACGGTCAGCGGAGGCGCAATGCGGAAAACACCGCCCATGCCGGGCAACTGCACGATGTTCATGCTGAGCCCGAGGTTCATGCACTCCCGGGTGATCTTTGCGCCAAGCTCATCGGCGGGCTCCTTCGTATGGCGGTCCTTGACGATCTCCATACCCAGCAGCAATCCTCGCCCGCGAATGTCGCCGATGCAGCCGAAGCGCTCCATCAGATCCAGCAGGCCCCGTTTGAGCCGCTCGCCCATAACGTTCGCACGTTCGACCAGTCCTTCGCGCTGAACCACGTCCAGCACCCGTAGACCGACCGCGGCGGGCAGCGGATCGGACACGTGGGTCGTGTAGAACAGGTAGCCCAGTTCATGGGCCCGCTCCTCGATCTCGGCAGAAGTTACGACCGCCGCCAGCGGCAAGCCGGCACCGAGCGTCTTCGACAACGTGAGGATGTCGGGCGTCACGCCGTCGCGCTGGCACGCGAACATCGTGCCCGTGCGCCCGACTCCGGTTTGCGCCTCGTCGAGGATCAGGAGCATGCCGCGCTCCTCGCATTTGCGCTTGAGCGCCGCCATGTAGCCTTCCGGAAGTTCGATGATGCCGCCGGAACTGAGAATCGGCTCCGCGATAAAGGCTGCGAGGCTGCCGCTGGACTGACGATCGATGAGGTCGAACGCATAGTCCAGTTCCGCCAGGTAGTCGTACGCGCCATTGCTTCCGAAACGCGGCCGGTACGTGAACGGGGCGGGGATCGCGAACGAGCCGACGGCAGCGGGCCCGACGCCCTTGCGTCCCGCGCTGTAGGTCGCCGACGCTGCCGCCCCCGTCATGCCATGCCAGGACTGTGCAAAGCCGACGATTTCATATTTGCCGGTGACCAGCTTCGCCATCCGGATGGCGGCTTCGTTCGACTCCGCACCGGTGCTGAGCAACAGCGCCCGGTCGAGCCCGTCGGGCGTGATGTCGGCAAGGCGCGTCGCCAGTTCGACGACCGGTCGCGAGAGCATCCCGCTGAAGAGATGGTCCAGCTTGCCGGCGTATTCGTTGATGACCGACACGATTTCAGGGTGGCTATGTCCGAGCACCGCGCTCATCTGCCCCGAGGTGAAATCCAGGATTGCCCGGCCGTCCGCATCGTAGACGAAGCTGCCCTGGGCGCGCTCGATGATCATCGGCGCGAACGTGCCGCCATAACGGATGAGGTGCTGTCTGGCGTTGTGCCAAAACGTTGCGTCGTTGTTTCGGGACACGGTGCATCTCCTGGCAAGTGACGGGAATGACTTGCAGTCTAGACGGCGCTCTGATTTTATAGAATCGAATAGTTCTGATGCGAGATAGAAGGGGGGCTAATACCTTGAGTCTTTCGCTCGAGATCGATCTGTTGCGTTCATTTGCCGTCATCGCCGACGTGCGGGCGCTGAGTCGCGCGGCCAGCCGGATCGGCCGGACCCAGTCCGCGCTCAGTCAGCAGATGAAGCGGCTCGAAGAAATCGTCGATCAGCCGCTGTTTCAGCGCACCGGTCGCGGCGTGGTGCTGACGGAGCCCGGCGAGCGCCTGCTGATCCACGCTCAACGCATTCTGCGGCTGCATGATGAAGCGATGGCTGACCTGTGCGGGAAGGGGCTGTCCGGCAGCGTACGCTTCGGCTGTCCCGACGACTACGCTGCCGTGTTCCTCCCTGCGTTGCTGCGGCAGTTCTCGAGCCAGCACCCACAAGCGATCGTGGAAGTCGTTTGCGGCCCCACGCCACGGTTGCTCGAACAACTGAAGAAGCGTGCAGTGGACCTCGCGATGATCTCGCTGCCCGAAGGCGATGCGAACGACGATATCATCCGCCGCGAGCAGTTGGTCTGGATCGGCTATCCGGGGATGGATTCCGCTCATTTCGATCCACTGCCGCTGGCGCTCTCCGATCCGGACACGCTTGACCACATGGCCGCTTGCGAAGCGCTGCAACGCGCCGGCAGGGCATACCGCATCGCCTACGCGAGCAGCAGTCTTTCTGGCCTCACTGCGCTGGTTCGTTCAGGGCAGGCTTTTGCCGTCATGACAGAGACTGCCGTCCCGCCGGATCTCCGCGTACTCAATGCCGATTCGGGGCTTCCGCCGTTACCCACGGTCGGCATCTCCCTGAAGTTCTTGCGCGAGCGTCCGTCGCTGCTGACGGCTGCATTTGCGGAGCACATCAGGTTAATGCTTCCTCTGCTGTGATCGAGGTGCCGCGCGCGAGGCTGAGCCGGGCATGACGCGTTGGGGCGGGTTCGGCCATGAGCGGCCAGTCGACATCGAGTTCTGAATCGTCGACAATCCGGAAGCTATCTCCGCGCCCCGATCCGTTGATGTGCGTTCTCGGATGCGGGTCGTTCGCGGATCGCGAATGCGATCGGTGAAGTCGGCCGCTAGCATTTCGTTCTACAGACCTCGCAGTTCCATCTCCACGTGTGTCCGTCTCGCCAGATCCATAACGGACGATCAGGAGCAAGACATGGAAGATGTAGACGTGCTCGTCGTTGGCGCTGGCCCGGTTGGCTTGCTGCTTGGCACCGAATTGAGACGTGATGGAATCTCGGTGATGGTGATCGACAAGATGGCGAGTCGAGGATTTTTCTGCAAGGCCCTCGGCATTACAGCGCGCACGCTCGAAATCTTCGACGATCTCGGCATCATTGATCGTGCCATCGAGGCGGGCACATGGTTGACCGGCGTGGAAACCTGGGTCGACGGCATGATGGTCCCCACGCGCTCTGTAAAGGTGCCGCAGGAGGGGTTGCCCTACGGCTCTCTTTCGCTCGCGCAACACGAGACGGAGCGTTTGCTCGAAGCCGTATTCGCAACCCACGGCGGTCAGGTAAACTACGAATATGAGCTGGATAGCTTCATCGAGGAGAGCGACGCGGTCTCGGCGCTTGTGAAAGGAGCGCGGGGTGAACCACTCACTGTGCGGTGTAAATGGCTGGTTGGCTGCGACGGCGCGCACAGCAAGGTTCGATCAGGATTGGGCCTGGGTTTCGACGGCGAACAATATCCGCAGACCTTTGCTCTCGCCGATGTGGATGTCGACTGGTCGTGTCCTCGTGGGCCCATGTATCGGTTCGAATGGACCGATTCGGAGCGGGCCAAGGTGAGCGTCGCGGCCGTGCCCGTGCATGGTTCCGCCAGGCGCTATCGGCTCTCGATGATCGTACCCGAGGGACGCGCGTCGTCACTTGCCAGCGTTGGGGCGCCGGACTTCGAAACCATGCGCAGCCTGCTGCTGCCTTCTTTGCCGGAGGGAACGCGCCTGTCGTCGATGCGCTGGTCGTCGGTCTACCGCGTAAGTCATCGTATCGCGTCGGCCTATGGGCGCGGCCGGTTGTTCATTGCTGGCGACGCCGCGCATATTCATCCGCCAGTGGGCGGACAGGGCATGAATACCGGCCTGCAGGACGCGCACAATCTCGCCTGGAAGCTGGCGTACGTCGCTAAAGGGCTCGCGGGTTCTGCATTGCTGGACAGCTATCACGAAGAGCGGCATCCGGTTGGCGTTGACGTGGTCAAGTCGACAAGTGCGGCACTCAATGCGGTGCTGGCGCGGCAAGCAGCGAATCCAGCGATGCGTGAGACGCAATTGCTGATTTCCTATCGGGATAGTTCAGTCGTTTGCGATCTCAGCCCTGACACCGATCCGGCCTTACCAGCGCCAGGAGACCGATTGCCGGACGTGCATGCATTGGCACAACGCTTCGTTGGGCATCCGAGGCGACTGCATGAGTTCGTCGGTCGTGGCAAACATACGCTCGTCGGTTATATCGACAGGAAAGAGCAATACGATGACTGCATCGAAAATTACCACGCTCTATCAACTTCGTTGCCTGAAGCCTCGACCGCCGTTCTCATCACGGCATCCGGCTGCGAAGTACCAACATCCGATTTCTTGACGGTACTAACCGACACGTCGGGCGAATTCGCTGCCGCGTTTCGAGCGGACGGTGGCTCCCTATGGATCGTCAGACCAGACGGCCATATCGGATGGAGGAGTAGCGGCCTTTCCGGCGACGCCATCAAAGGCTGGATAGCCGGGTTGGGCGCATAGCCTGGCAGATGTGGCACCCGGCATCTCACGCCACGCCGAGGAGTTCCTTCAGTTGCGCGGTTTTCGAACGGCTGACCGGCACCTGGCTCTGTTCCGCATCGTCCATCACGAGATTGACGCTTTCGTCCAGCTTCACCAGCTCGACCGCGTACTGAAGGCTCACGATGTGGCTGCGATGAACCCGCAGATAGACGCTGCTGTCGAGGCGCAGTTCGAGATCGGCCAGCGAGAGATTGGACAGATAGCGCTCGTCTTTCGTGACGATCGTCGTGTAGTGACCGTCACCCTGGAAACGCACCACGTCCTTCAGATCGATCAGGATCACGCGGTTTTTCCGGTACACGGGAATCTTGAAGAGGCGGCGCGGCAAAGCCGTGTTGCCGCCCGCCGGCTGACGAGACGGCTCGGTGGTCAGATCGGTGACGTCGTAGAAGATCATGCAGGTGCCACAGGCGCCCCTGGCCCCCGTCATTTTGGATACCTTGATCATCAGGATCCGGTCGGGGATGTTGATCATCATCGCCACCGGCGGTGGCGACCTGACCGGACAGCCTCCCGCGTCCTTCGACTGCAGCAGGAAGCGCAGCTTGTCGCGGCTCTTTTCCGGGTGCAGTTGCACGACGTCGATGCCGAACAGACTGTCCTGCGTGACCCCTAGCGATTGTTCGCCGGCCGGCCCCAGAATCTGCAACGCGACGTCGTTGAACGCCGTCACCCGGCCCTGCAGATCGAGCCAGACAATCCCCGGGTTGAACTGCTCGAGCTTGTGCTGGAACGTTTCCGCGCGGCGTTCGGGCGCCGGCGTGGCCAGGGGCTCGGAAGGTTTCACGTTGCGTCTCCTGTCTTCATGGGCTGTCCATGCTCTATGGCGGAGGGGCGTTGCGGGTAGACCTTTACCGATTTTCGCGCAAATTTCCAGGGCCTTCACGCAGGTAAACCCGCCATTCGGGCAACCGGCATGGAAATCCCGCGGCACCCGTCGAAATCAGCGCGCCGCTCACGGCTCGGGACGGTGGCGCGAGGCCGGGTTTCATGTACGTTTTCCGGTGATTGACGCACATGAGCCACCGTTCGGGAAATCGCGTTGAATTGCTGCGATGCATTGTGAAATCCTTGATCACGTTGCTGAGGCGCCCGCTCGCTGGCGCATGACGACAAGGAGGCCAGTGTGATCCCGCGCCCGTTCGAATACCACGCTCCAAAGACCTTGCCGGAAGCCATCGCGCTGCTCAACGAATACGGCGCGGAGGCGAAGGTGCTGGCTGGCGGCCATAGTCTGCTGCCGATGATGAAGCTGCGTTTCGCCGAGCCCGCTCATCTGATCGATCTGGGCAAACTGGCGGAACTCAAAGGCATTCGGGAAGCCGGCGGCGAGATCCGCATCGGCGCGATGACCACCGAAAACGAGTTGATCTGGTCTGAACTACTGCAGACCCACTGTCCGTTGATCGTGGAAGGCGCCCGGCAGATTTCCGATCCCCAGGTGCGTTACCGCGGCACGTTGGGCGGTGACCTGTCGCATGGCGATCCAGGCAACGACCACCCCGCGCTGATGATGGCGCTCGACGCATCGTTCGTGCTGATGGGCGAACACGGCGAGCGCATCGTGTCGGCCGACGACTTTTTTCTCGGCACCTACGCGACGCTGCTCGAGCCTGGCGAAATCATGACGGAAATCCGCATTCCGACGCCGGCGGCGGGCACCGGTTCCTGCTACGCGAAGCTCAAGCGCAAGACCGGCGACTTCGCGACGGCGGCGGCGGCTGTCACGCTGCGCACGAGCGCGGGAACGCTCAGCGCCGTGCGAATCGCGCTGACCAATGTCGCCGACACGGCCCTGCGAGCGCGCGACGCGGAGCAGTACCTGCAGGGCAAGCCGCTCGACGAACCGGCGCTCGCCGAAGCCGCGCGTCTCGCGATGGCGGCCTGCGCGCCGGTCGCCGATCTGCGCGGCGACATCGACTACAAGACGGCGATGGCGGGCGAGATGACGCGCCGCGCCCTGACGACCGCTTACGCGCGGGCCGCACACTGAAATCTGTTGCTGGAGACAGTGAGATGAGCAATAAAACCGTCGTGTCGTTCAACCTGAACGGCAAGCAGACCGATGTGATCGTCGAGCCGCGCGAACTGCTGATCCATACGTTGCGCGAAAAGTGTTTGCACACCGGACCGCATATCGGCTGCGAGACGTCTCATTGCGGCGCCTGCACCGTCGATTTCAATGGCATGTCGGTCAAGTCTTGCACGTTGCTGACCGTGCAGGCCGAAGGCGCCGAGGTGCAGACCGTCGAAGGCCTCGCGCAAGGCGGCGAACTGCATGCGCTGCAGGAGGGCTTCATGCAGGAGCACGGGCTGCAATGCGGGTTCTGTACGCCGGGCATGCTGATGCGCGCCTATCGCCTGTTGCATGAAAACCCCTCGCCGAGCGACGAAGAGATCCGCTATTGGATGGCCGGCAATCTATGCCGCTGTACGGGCTATCAGAACATCGTGAAGGCGGTGCAATACGCGGCGCGCAAGCTGCGGGGCGAAGCGGTGGAAACATCGCATCCGCTGATGACAGCAGATACTCACTGACGACCGGGAGAACGTGATGGGCAACCTCGACACCAATCTCGACCGTCTCGCCGCGCTGGAGGGCATGGGCTGTTCGCGCAAACGCCGCGAGGATCCGCGCTTCATCCAGGGCAAGGGCACCTACGTCGACGACGTGAAAATGCCTGGCATGCTGTTCGGCGTCATGGTGCGCAGTCCCTATGCGCATGCACGTGTGAAGAAGATCGACAAGTCCCGCGCGCTCGCGCATCCGGGCGTGCACGCGGTGCTGACCGCAGACGACCTGAAGCCGCTCAAGCTGCACTGGATGCCGACGCTCGCCGGCGACGTGCAAGCCGTGCTGGCCGACGAAAAGGTCTGCTTCCAGAATCAGGAGGTCGCGTTCGTCGTCGCCGACGACCGCTATGTGGCCGCCGATGCCGCGGAACTGGTGGAAGTCGAGTACGAGGAATTGCCGGCGGTGGTCGATCCGCTCGCGGCGCTGGCCGCCGACGCGCCGGTGATTCGCGAAGACATTCAGGACAAGCAGGCCGGCGCGCATGGTGCGCGCAAACATCCGAATCACATCTTCACCTGGCAGATCGGCGACCGGGACAAGACCGACCGCGTTTTCGAGAACGCCGAGGTCACGGTCGAGCAGACCATGCTGTACCCGCGCGTGCATCCGTGCCCGCTCGAAACGTGCGGCTGCGTCGCGTCGTTCGACAAGGCGCGCGGCGATCTGACGGTGTATATCACCTCGCAGGCGCCGCACGTCGTGCGTACGGTGGTGGGTTTGCTCTCGACGATCCCCGAATCGAAGATCCGCATCATCTCGCCGGATATCGGCGGCGGCTTCGGCAACAAGGTCGGTGTGTATCCGGGCTACGTGACGTCGATCGTCGCGTCGATCGTGCTGGGGCGGCCGGTCAAGTGGATCGAGTCGCGCGCCGAGAACCTCAGCAGCACCGCATTCGCGCGCGACTATCACATGACCGGCGAACTCGCGGCCGATCGCGACGGCCGCATCAAGGCGCTGCGCGTGCACGTGACCGCCGATCACGGCGCGTTCGACGCCTGCGCCGACCCGACCAAATGGCCCGCGGGCATGTTCCATGTTTGTACAGGGTCCTACGCGATTCCGAATGCGTTCGTGTCGGTCGACGGGGTCTATACCAACAAGTTTCCGGGCGGTGTCGCGTACCGATGCTCGTTCCGAGTCACGGAGGCCGTCTATCTGATCGAACGGATGATCGACGTGCTGGCGCAAAAGCTCGGCATCGACAAGGCCGAAATCCGCCTGCGCAACTTCATCCGCAAGGAACAGTTTCCGTATACGACGCCGCTCGGGCTCGAATACGATTCCGGCGACTACGAGCCGGCGTTAAAGAAAGTCCTCGCGGCGGTCGACTATCCGGCGCTGCGGGCCGAGCAGGCGGCGCGGCGCGCGGACCCGGATGCCGAATGGCTGCTCGGCATCGGCGTCGTGAACTTTACGGAGATCGTCGGCGCCGGGCCCTCGAAGATGTGCGACATCCTCGGCGTGGGCATGTTCGACTCCTGCGAAATCCGCGTGCATCCCGACGGCTCGGCGATCGCGAGAATGGGCACGATCACGCAAGGCCAGGGCCACCAGACTACCTACGCGCAGATCATCGCATCCGAGGCGGGCATTCCGGCCTCGGTGATCACCGTCGAAGAAGGCGACACGTCGACCGCGCCCTACGGGCTCGGCACCTACGGGTCGCGCTCGACACCGGTCGCGGGCGCCGCGGTCGCGCGCGCGTCGCGCAAGATTCGCGAGAAGGCCCGGCAGATCGCCGCGCATCTGCTCGAAGCGAGTCCCGGCGACGTCGAGTTCGATCTCGACCGCTTCGTGCTCAAAGGTTCGCCGGGCCAGTTCAAGACCCTCAAGGAAGTCGCGTGGGCGGCCTACAACAACGTACCCGAAGGCATGGAAATGGGCCTCGAAGCGGTCGACTATTACGACCCGCCTAACTTCACCTTCCCATTCGGCGCGTACGTGTGCGTGCTGGAGGTGAACCGCTTTACCGGCGAAACGAAGGTACGCCGTTTCTACGCGCTCGACGATTGCGGCACCCGGATCAATCCGATGATCATCGAAGGCCAGATCCACGGCGGCCTGACCGAGGGATTCGCGGTCGCGATGGGGCAGGAGCTGCCCTATGACGAATCCGGCAATCTGCTGGGCGGCACGCTGCTCGACTACTTCGTGCCGACGGCGGTCGAAACGCCGCACTGGGAGACCGACTTCACCGTGACGCCGTCGCCGCACCATCCGATCGGCGCGAAGGGCGTGGCGGAGTCACCGCACGTCGGCTCCATTCCGTGCTTTACGGCGGCCATGGTCGATGCGTTCGCCCATCTGGGCGTCACGCATATGAACATGCCGCACAACGCCTATCGCGTCTGGCAGCAATGCCGCGCGTTGGGGCTTGCGCGGCAGTGATCGCAACAGTGCGCCGGCGACGCGAAAGCCGCGGTGCCGAGGGTCCCCGAAGCAGGGGCGCACGTACCTGGATGCAATGGGTGGCTCGATGAAAGTCGTACTCGAAAAGGTGTTTCCGCTGGCTGCCACCGTGGATAACGCGTGGCAACTGATGCAGGACATCGAGGCCGTGGCCGGCTGCATGCCTGGCGCGAAAATTACCGAACGCGTCGACGCGACGCACTACAAAGGGACCATCACGGTCCGGCTCGGGCCGGCTGTGATGTCGTTCAAAGGCGATATCGAGGTGGTCGATCTCGACGCCGCGGCGCGCAGCCTGCATCTGATCGGCAAGGGCGCGGATACGTCCGGCACCTCGGCGGCGTCGATGGATCTGGTCGCCGCCGTGCAAGCCAGCGGCGAGGCCTGCGAGCTGGTAGGCAAGAGCGAGGTCACGATGAGCGGCAAGGCCGCTTCGCTCGGTGGCCGGCTGATGGGCCCCGTGTCGGAGCAGATGCTCAAGCAATTCGTGGCGAACTTCGCGACGCGGCTGCAAGGCATGCAGCCACAGCCCGGCGCGGTGCCGGCGAGCGCCGCGCCGGGCGAGACGGGCTCGCAACCGCAACCGCAGCCGCATGCAGTCGCGCCGGACCCCAGCCCGCCGCCTCCCGAACTGAATGGCCTCGCGCTCGCGTGGGCCGTCGTGCGCGACTGGTTGCGCGGACTGTTCTCCCGCAAGACGGCTTGAGCCCGCACGACGATCATGGCCAGCGACCGCATGGAAGACGTCGTCAAGCTGCAGGGCCAGCTTGCGCAGCAAGGCTTCATCTGCGAGCGCAGCTTTGCCGCGACCCTGCTGCTGACGATGGAAATGCGCCGGCCGTTGCTGCTCGAAGGCGAGGCCGGCGTCGGCAAGACCGAGGTCGCCAAGGCGCTCGCGCGGCTGCTGGATACGCGGCTGATTCGCCTGCAATGCTACGAAGGTCTCGACTCGCACGCCGCGCTCTACGAATGGAACTACCAGCACCAGTTGCTTGCGATCAAACTGCTGGAACAGGACGAGCGGCCGATTCCGGACAAGGAACAGGATATTTTCTCCGAGCGCTATCTGCTCAAGCGTCCGCTGCTCGAAGCAATCACGACGACCCCAGCGCCCGTGCTGCTGATCGACGAGATCGACCGCACCGACGAGGCGTTCGAAGCCTACCTGCTCGAGTTGCTGTCCGACTTCCAGATGTCGATACCGGAACTGGGCGTGATCCGTGCCGTCGAGCGGCCGTTCGTCGTGCTGACCTCCAACGGTACGCGTGAGATCTCCGATGCGTTGCGGCGTCGCTGTCTTTATCAGTACGTCGACTATCCGGGCTTCGAAAAGGAGTTGCTGATCGTGCGCAGCCAGGTTCCCGACGTGCCCGAGAAGCTCGCGCGGCAGATCGTCGAATTCGTCCAGTCGGTACGGCAAATGGATTTGCAGAAGAAGCCGGGGCTCGCCGAAACGCTCGACTGGGTGGCCGCATTGCTGCGCCTCGGCGTCAGTTCGATCGATGCGGACGGCGTCGATCGGATCATGGATTCGCTCGCCGCGCTGGTCAAAACCCGTGAGGATCAGGCGGGCCTCGCCCGGCCCGTCGTCGAAAGACTGGTGGCGTCATGCTGACCGGCATCGACTGCGCCGCCGCGCGACGCCGCTCGCCCGCGACCCTCGAGGAGGCGTTGGTAGCCCGCTACACGGGTTTTGCCGGCTGGCTGCGCGCGAATGATTTCCGCGTCACCAGCAGCGACGTGGCTGCGTCGATGGACGTTGCGCTGCGCATGGGTCAACTGGACAGCGAGGTGCTGCGCTGGAGCCTGCGCGCGTTGCTGTGCTCGAATGCGCAGCAGTGGCGGCGCTTCGACGCACTGTTTGACGCTTACTTTTTCGTGCCGAACCGGCGCAGTCTGGTCGAAACGCGGACCGGCGGCGCGGGCCGCATCGACGCGGCAAGGCACGCGGGAGCGCTCGACGATAGCGAAGGCACGCCGCTTTCACTCGCGCAGAGGCACGCGGACAGCGCGGCGCAGCCCAACGGCAAGACGGCCGAGCAGGGTGCCGCGTTGGAAGAGTCGCTGGCGCATGCGGATTTCCGCCAGTTGCATCAGCCCGACGAACTGTTCGCGATCGACGCGGCGATCCGTCGTTTCGTCCAGCGCCTGCAGGGCATCTCGGTACGCCGCGAACGGCGCGCGAACAGCGGACGCACGATCGATATCGCGTGGACGATCCGCCGCAGCGTGTCGCATGGCGGCCTGCCGCTCGATCTCGGCTGGCGCCGCAAGCGGCGGCTGCGGCCGCGCATCGTGCTGCTGCTGGACGTGAGCCGCTCAATGAGCCTGTACAGTTTTTTCTATCTGCGACTCGCCCGCATACTGAGCGCGCGGGTTTCCGACGTGCACTGCTTCATCTTCCACACGCGGCTGGTGGGCATCGGGCAGGCGTTGCGCGACCCCGACCCGTGGCGTTCGCAGGAGCGGCTGCAGTTGCTGTCGGCGGGTTGGGCGGGCGGTACGCGCATCGGCGACAGTGTCGATGAATTCAACCAGCAGCACGCGAGGCGGCTGCTCCATTCGCGCACGGCGGTCGTGATGGTCAGTGATGGCTATGACGCCGGCGAGCCCGAACGCCTGCGGCAAGCGCTCGCCGCGTTGCGGCGCCGTTGCCGCTGTCTCGTATGGCTCAATCCGCTCGCGAGCCGTGCCGACTTTACGCCGGCCAGTGCCGGAATGCAGGCGGCGCTGCCTTATATCGACCTGCTGGCCGGCGCGCGTGATCTGGCGAGCCTCGAGCGGGTGCTGCCCCAAGTGCTGACGGTCTTGCAATGAGCGTTCTACGATGAGCACCGAGACCCTTCTCCAACTCGAACAACGGCTGATCGAACAGGCGCGGCCATTCGCCGTCGTGACCGTGATACGCGCGGCGCCGCCGACTTCGACATGGGTGGGCGCCCAGGCGCTGGTCGAAGACGATGGCGCGCTGCACGGCTGGATCGGCGGCGGCTGCTCGCGCGCGATCGTGATCGAGGCCGCGCAACGGACGATCCGCGCGGGCCGGCCGAAGCGCATACGCATCAGCAACGAGCCCGGCCGGGCGGAAGCCGACGTCGAAGCGCATGCGATGCCGTGTGCGAGCAATGGCGCGCTCGAACTATTCATTCAACCGACGCTGCCCGCGCCGGCGGTGTTGGTGCTGGGCTCGGCGCCCACCGCGCTCGAAGCGTGTGTGCTGGTGCAGCGGGTGGGCTTGCGCGTGTACGCGGCGGCGAATCTGACCGCGCCATTGGCGGCGTTGAGCCTGCCGCGCGTCCTGCAAGGTTTCGACGTGGCCGCGTTCGATGCGCTCAAGCCCTTGTTGATTCTGGTCGCGACGCAGGGCGACGGCGACGAAGAGGCGCTCGAAGCCGCGTTGCGCAGCACGGCCGCCGCGGTCCTGCTGGTCGCGAGCCAGCGCAAAGCGGACCGGCTGCGCGACACCATGCGTTTGCGCGGCATCGCGGCGGAGCGAATGGCGGCGTTGCATGCGCCCGCGGGGCCGCACATTCACGCGCACACGCCGCAAGAGATCGCGTTGGGTGCGGTCGCGGGCCTCGTTGCGTTGCGCGGCGAACTGGAGGAGGCCGCCGCTGCCGGAGCCGATGGATTGGCCGATTCGTTGGCCGATGTCCGTGGCGAAACGGTGCCGCCCTTGTCGCCGTGCGAAGCCGCCGATCCGGCTGGCGCGTCGCCCGCGCGTTACCTGAACCCCGTGTGCGGGATGGCGATCGACATCGCGTCGGCAAAGCATGTGGTCGACTATGGCGGCGAGCGCTTCTATTTCTGCTGTGACGGCTGCAAGCTCGAGTTCGACCGCCTGCCCGCCAGGTATCTGGCGATCGTGCGGGGCCAAGCCCATCTGGAGAAAACGTGAACGACGCAGGGACGCATGACGTGCAGCGCGCGTCGCCGACATTTTCGGCGGTCGTGCTTGCCGCCGGGCTGTCGTCGCGGATGCAGGGCCGGCATAAGCTGCTGCTGCCGGTCGGCGGTCAGCCGGCCGTCCGGCGCACCGTGAGCGCGCTGGCGGCAGCGGGGCCAGTCGAAATCGTGGTCGTCACCGGCTACGGCGGCCGGGCGGTCATGGACGCGCTCGACGGGCTGCCGGTGACGTTCCGCGGCAATCCACGCTACGAGGAAGGGCAGATGAGCTCGGTCGCCGTCGGCGTGGCCTCGCTCAGCGCGCCCTGCGATCTCGTGATGGTGTGTCTGGCCGATCAGGTGCTGCTGGAGACCGCCGACTATCGCGAGTTGATCGACGCGTTCGCCGCGATGCCGCGCGGCTCGATCCTGGTGCCATTCGTCGACGGGCGACGCGGCAACCCGGTGGTGTTTTCCGCAAGCTTTGCGGCCGAAGTCGCGAGCGGTCACGTGAATCCGGGATGCCGCAAGCTGATCGCGGAGCATCCGGACGAGGTCTTCATCCATGCCGCCGCCCATGATCGTTTCGCGCTCGATATGGACACGCCGGAGGACTATGCGCGCGTCCTTGCCCGAGTCGGGGACGTGAACGACGCGCCGCGGATGGATCTGCCATAGGAACGCATTTCAGAAAGACGCTTCTGATGGCTGGATCTGACGCCTGATACTTACGACCGATAAGTGAGTGTTCTTCCGCAGCCGGCCAGGAGGTGTCATTCGTTTGCACCGTCGCGTGAACATTCAAGTGTCCGGCCCACTCAGGAGTCAGTGATTCGCTTGAACTAAATCCGCCCCTGACCTGGAACTTGCGCCGCACGCCCCATAGTGACCTTGCATTTGGGATAGTTGCGACAGCCCCAGAACGATCCGGCCTTTCCCTGTCGTTCTACCATCTTCACGCCGCAGGCCACACAAGTTGGCGTCTGGTAGTCGCCTTCAAACGCCAGCGTAAGCAGCTTTGCTTGTTTGCCGGCTTCCAGGGCACGAATACGGTCGACAATGCCTGCGCCATCCACCAGTAGAATGTCAGCCTGAGAGGCATAGTCCCGAACTGGTCGGCCGATGAATCCTGCTAGTGACCAAAAGACGCCGTGCTTCACCTTTTTCGAATGCATGACCCCGCCAAGAGCCCGCACTGGGTCCACCTTCACAGGGGTCCGCCATGCTTTGCACTGGACGACCGCAATCGGCGCTTCCCGCCCATCCCTGTATAGGGTGGCGTCGATACCGCCATCAGCACCATACGGCACCCTCTTGACGGTGAATCCCATGGCCTCGTAGTACCAGACGCACAGCATCTCAAATCGTTTCCATTCGAGTTGTCTGATAGCGTCGATGGTCCATTCTGTGGGCTTCGCACGCGACGCCGAGCTGGCTTCATCGATTTGGCCTGCTGTATTCGAATTGAGCCTCGTGAAGAGTACGCGCGTGCGGACACCACGGAGAGTAGGCTCCTTGCGCAAGGGCCATACGGCGCCCGGCGCAGAATCGGGCGCCACCTGACGCTTCCGGGCACGCAGATAGGCCAGCAGCCCAAGAAAGGCAAACATCGTTACCGGAGCCCATGCAAAGAGACTCATCGTGACCTCGCCGCGCAGGACGGAATTCGAGGCCATAGCTGCCGGTAGAGCCGCGTTAAAGATGACGTAGCTCGCCAGTGCCAGCAACGCCGAAACCCACCACGGCGCATCCAGCAGTCCGTGATCGACCGACGGCTTCCTTTTCCTGCTGACCACTCTTCGCCCCTTCATAGCACACGCTGCGCGACATCAACATCTACAAGTTAGTGAAGTAGGCTGCCCGCCTTAGAGATCCTGCTGAACATCGCGGCGTTCCTGGCGTCCCAGGTTCCGTCGAAAAGTTCGATGAAGCCTCCTGCGTCGTTCGGCGTCGTGGCGATATCGACCGCTGCGTGCGCGGCGGAAGGACCAGGGCGAGCGAGAGTGACGGTAAGTCCCAGCGGTTCAAATGGTTTCATGGCGAGGCCTTCACATACGAGATCAATAAACATTCCTATTGCCCGAGAAGCTCGCTGAGTTTTGGTAGGTCTTATTGCTGGTCTTTCGGAACGCTTTCAGTATGAGAGCCTGACGAATGGCCGCGTGCGGTGAGTTGTCACAGAGCGAATGCTTAGTCTAGGCGGAGCGTGCCGCGCGGCGGAGTTTCCGGTCCGGAGTTACGGTGCCAGGAGTGACAGGGAACCGTTGTTCTCTCGTACCTGCCGTTAGCGCTGTAAGCGGCTTGAGCGTCGGCAACGGGGCGTTCAGGGCCGACCGCGTCAGGCGCAGATCAGCCACAAGCGGTCAATCGACATCATCGGTCAAATCGTCCACAATGTTTGCTGAAATCGACCACGCCGCGAGAAAAGAAAATTTTAACGCAAGGTTAATTAGAAATAACACATGAGACCAGTCACTCGCCGAAATCAGATTCTCGTCCGTCTGACCAAATTAATGATCTCAGGCGCATTGATCACTTCTGTTTTCAGTCTTGTGCAGGCTGCCGACGAGTCCCAACCTATCGCAACGGATCTCCACGAGACGGTCGTCAAGGTGCCGATGACCGAGCATGGATTCTTTGGTGATCACGAACGTGACATCATCGCGACAACCTATATGCCTGATGGCCCCGGACCGTTTCCTTTGATTGTTTTGAGTCACGGTAGTCCACCTGATCCGCTTGACCGCCCGAAGGTCGGCCGCTATCGCGAGTTGCCGCAGATTCGGACATTTGTCGAACTCGGTTTCGCAGTAATTGTGCCGATCCGCCGAGGCTACGGAGCCACAGGAGGCACAGACGAGGAGGACGCAGGGTCTTGTCGGCATCCTGATTACGCCGCTGCGGGTAAGCAGGCAGCGCAGGATGTGCTCGCCGCTGTCGCTTATGCGCAGACCTTGCCCCAAGTGGATCGGGACCACGTTGTTCTGGTAGGGCAATCAGCCGGCGGATTCGCATCTCTGGCGGCAGCAAGCTATGCACCAAAGGGTCTCGTCGCGGTCGTCAATTTTTCGGGTGGTCGCGGCGGCAACCCATCGAAACATCCGGGCATGCCGTGTGACCCGCAGCAGATGGCGAACACGATCGGTCAATTCGCGTCGACAACCCGAGTGCCCGTACTATGGCACTACGTTCAAAACGATATGTACTTTGCGCCCGAAGTCGTAGCGAGCTGGTTCGCGGCGTTTCAGGCGGCAGGCGGTAAAGGACAAATGATTGTCGAACCGCCCTTCGGAAAGAACGGCCACGGCATGTTTGCCGTCGCCACTTCAATTCCTATTTGGTTGCCACACTTCGAGCAATTCCTCGCTCCGCTGGTGCCGATGAAACAGGTACCCGTGGCTGGAAATGATCAGTTAGCAAGGGCCATTCATAGCTAAGCGCGTAGAACTTGATATCACCCAGCATCTTGAGGGTGGCCTGCTCGATGATTTTCGTCTCTTTCTGGTTACAGCCTCTGCGGCGAGCGTGGTCGGCGCACTGCTGATCCCAACGTTTCAGCGATATTTCAGTCGTGCTGTGGAGCACTTTCAGACCAATCGTTCATTGCCGCGCCTTGTGCTCCACATTTTCAGCCGCGGCGGTATCAACTATCTGCGGGACGGCGCGCGGGTGCCGTCACGGCAAAACATTTCCCAGCTAGCGAGCGGTGCCGGGGTCTCCGGCATGGTGATAGCGCTTAACGCTTTTGCGACTGTCGTGTTAGCAGTGGTCATAGACCCGCAGGTTTCCGTCATGACGGACGACGTTATCGAAGGCCGGATCTCCGAGAATAGCTTTCGGCGAGCTATTACCACGCTTGCTGGGGCGCGTGTTCTCGGGACCCTGTGTGCGCAAATAATGCTCGTACCGGCCGCGCTGATTATCGTACGCGTCGCCGAGCTGATTTAGAACTGGGGGATAGCATCGCGAACTAATGGAGCCACAAGCGATGATCTCAACAAGCATTCGCCGCGCAACAGCAGAAGACGTCCAGCTTATTACGCAGATCCGAAACGACGCGCATGCGAACAAGGTGGCCCATGGCGATTATGCATGGGGCAAGGACGGAGACGGCTTTTCCGAAAGATGGGTGCTGAACAGTCTTTCGCGAAGAGCGGTGTACGTTGTCGAACACGACTGCATGCCGGTGGGGACGTTTTCTCTGGATTTGGATGATGAAGCTTTTTGGGGACCTCAAGAACCAATCGCCGGCTATGTGCATGGACTTTCCGTGAGAAAGGGCTTCAACGGCCGTGGACTTGGCAGTTTCATGATCGATTGGTGCGCCAACCAGGTCAGCATTCTGAACCGACGTTTTGTCCGGCTCGGCTGCGACGCGAGAAACACCAAGCTCTGTGCTTACTATGAGTCGCTTGGCTTCGTCCGGGTAGGAGTGAAGCCAATGCCTGAGCTTGGCGAGTATGTCGATTCACTGTTTGAAAAATCTGTGAATCCGATACGTGACTCGGGATGCTAGATAGCGCCGGCGGTTTCGGCGCTGAACGGCCGCTTTGAAGCAAACTACGGCGCAACCGATCAAAGCTCGTGCCCGCCGGTTGCCATGTAGCCTTGCCGTTCACGGCGGTATTGAATCGGCGAGACGCCACGTGCCGACTTGAATGCGCGGCTGAAAGAGAATTCCGACCCATAGCCAACGCGCGACGCGATTTCACCAAGGCGTAGCTCGGTTTCCTCCAGCAACTGTGCAGCAATGCCCATGCGCCAACGCGTCAGATACTGATGAGGTGGTTCGCCCACCAGGGCGCAGAAATTGCGGGCGAAAGCAGCACGCGACAACGTGGCTTCTTTGGCAAGTTCCTCCAGTGTCCAGGCACGTTCGGGTGATTCGTGTATCCGCGCAAGGACCCTCGTCATTTGCGGCGACCGCAAGGCCGAAAACCAATCATTATCTGCAGGGGAAGCAGCATCCGCCCATTCGCGCATCAAGTAGACGAACAGGGAAGAGAGCAGATTCCGCACGACGATATGGTTGCCAAAGTTCGGTGTCTCAACTTCATTACGTAGCATGCGCAGCGTATCGCTCAGTGGGGAATAGCCGGGTTCCATCCCGGCGCGGAGCAACACGGCCTGCGGAAGCGCCCGCAATGCGGGGAGCGCCAAATGCTGATCCAGGTTGAACTGGCCGCAAATGAGCGTGGTGGCTTTGGGATCAGGGTCAACGACACCATCGTGCCTGGCCAGAAAGGTATCGAGCGGAATGGCCTTGCCTCGCTTCGAATGCACGACTTCATGCGCACTGCCACGCGGGAATAGGACCAATTCACCTGCGCGTAATTCCATCGCTTCGGCGCCAGATTGACGAACGAATGCATGACCTTCCGCCGCGAAATGGAATACCACGGCATCGCGAGATTTCACCGCGAATCCCCACGGGCCAGCCACGCGCGTCCGTACCAGCACCAGGCCATCAGCGCGAACCGCTTTCAACCACCCGTTCAATGCTTCCATGACTTCATCATAGCAGAATGAGACGAATCGACATGCATTCTGGATGGATTGATATTGATCGTCTTCATCAGAGCGACTTCAATGGAAGAGAGGCAACCTCCAGAGGCGAGACCATGAACAGAGAACAGATTCAAGCCGCAATCAATACCATCTACGCGCGCGTTTTCAACAAGGGCGAGTCCGAGTTGCTACCGGGCCTGGTCGCTGGACCATATATTCAGCACAACCCGATGTTTCCGGATGGCACCGATTTCATCTCCAGCTATATCAAGCAGGTCGGCAAGGTGTCATGCGAGGTCAAGCGCACTGCGATCGACGGTGACCTCGCTTTCATTCACGTGCGCTATCTGGACTGGGGCGGCAAGGAAACTGCGGGCGTTGACATCTTCCGTTTCGATGCTGACGGAAAGATCGTCGAGCACTGGGATGTTTTGCAGCCGGTGCCGGAAACGGCCAACAACACGAATACGATGTTCTGAGCGCTCGGCGGAAGATGGGATCGAATGAAACAGAGTGCCCCCTTCACGACAACATCGGATGCCAGGACCTGATGTGACTGAACCGCCAGGCATCGAGAGTGTGGAATTCATCGAAATCGATGGCTTGAAGATCCGCTTCCGACGCAACTGGGGCAGGACCGGAATTCCTTGGTGCTTACGAGTCCTTGGCCGGAACGTTGGTGGCGGCCGACACGTTGACCGACGCTTGAGCGGTCGCTGTATATTCGAAACACGCCGCACGGGTCGCAACATAGCGATCGGCAGCAAAGGGTCGATTACCCCCTTCGCCCCGAGAATACCCGCTCGCTCCCCGATGTGACGATGACCGTCGAGTCGCGTCTCGACTAATACAACTCAAGCACGCTACCCCACCTTCACCCGCACCATCTCCATCAACAGCGAACTCACATACAGCAACAAGCCGATAAATCCGCCGACGATCGTCCCATTGATCCGGATGTACTGCAGATCCTTGCCGATATTCAACTCGACCTGCCGCGACATCTCGTGTGCGTCCCAGTTCTTCACGGTATCGCTGATATGGCGCGTGAGGAACTGTGCGAAGTCCGGCGCCATCGCGCGAGCCGCTTCCTCGAGGTGATCGTTCAGCGATTGCCGCAGCGCCGGATCGCGCGCGAGTTCGCGGCCGACCCACTGGCCCATCGCGGCGACACGCGCATGCAGCGCCGAGTCGGCGCTCGTCAGGTCGCGCTTGATCCACGCGCGCAGGTCGCCCCACATGTCCTTCACGTAAGCGCTGAACGCCTCGCCTTCGACCAGATAGCGCTTGAGCGCTTCGCCTTGCTGCAGGAAAGCCGGATCGGTCTTCAGCCGCACGATCAGCTTCTGCACCGCCGCGTCGAACTTGTCGCGCAACTCGTGCGTGGGGTTCTGCGCGACCTGTTCGAGCATACGGTTCGCCGCGCTCGCGATCGCTTCGGCGCCCTTGTCGCCGAGCCAGGCTGACGGCAAGAACTTCTCCATCGTCGGATACTCGCCCTTCACCCATTCGACGATGCGCGCGGCGATGAACTCGCGCGCTGGCGCCTCGCGCAGCACCGCGATCACCTGATCGATCGCGGTGTCGAGCAGTTCCTGATGACGGCCGTCGCGCGTCAGCGTGTCGAGTATCGCGCCGAGCGATTGCGACAGATCGACCTTCGCGAGCACGTCGCGCAATGCGTCCCTGATGAAGTTCTGGATGCGCGCGTCGTCGGCCACGTCGAGGATGCCGCCGGTGAGCCGCACGACGTAGTCACCGAGGCGCGCGGTGTTGGCCGGCTCGCTCAGCCATACGGTGACGGTCTGCGCCGGATCGTGCCGGCGGATCAGACCGACCAGCGACGGCACGTCGAGAAACTTGTCCTGCACGAAGTGCGCGAGGTTGTCGGCGATCTTGTGCTTGTTGCGCGGGATGATCGCGGTGTGTCCGGACACGAGCGGAATCGGCACCCGGCGAAACAGCGCGGCGACCGCGAACCAGTCGGCGAGTGCGCCGACCATCGCGGCCTCGGCGACGGCCTTGATGCCGTCGACCCACAGGCCGCGCGGCAGGAACGCGGTGACGACGAAAACACAGGCGGCCGCGAGTAGCAGCAATAGAGGCGTACGCTTGGCCTTCTTCAGTTCGGTGGTTTTGTCCATCGGCGCGGTTGATCCTGTCGGGCGGCGGCTCAAGGGTGGCAGGGGCCAGTCGGTTCGGTTGCAATGATGCGGTACGTCCCGCGCGCGCGTCCAGCCTAGCTACGCGCGAGCGCGATACGCGCCGACGCTTCGGCAAGGTAACATCCCCGGTTGGGCTCGTCGTCGAACCCCACGCAATCGACACGACGCAATACGCGCAACGCAATCGCAATGGAGGCACAGTGATCAGGTTTCTGCACACCGCGGACTGGCAGATCGGCACGCAATTCGGCCAGTTCGAGCCGGACGAGGCCGCGCATCTCGCGCAGGCACGCTTCGACACGGTGCGCCGCATTGCCGACGAAGCGGCCGCGCGCAACGTCGACGCGGTGCTCGTCGCGGGCGACGTGTTCGATCTGCAGACGGTGTCGGACACCGTGATCCGGCGTTTGTTCGCCGCGCTGCAAGGGTTCTCCGGGGCGTGGATCATGCTGCCGGGCAATCACGACGCGGCACTCGTCGAAAGCGTGTGGACCCGCGCGCAGCGGCTCAATTGCGTCCCGCCGAACGTGCGCGCCGTGCTGGAACCCGGCGTCGTGCTGCTCGAGGCGTGCCGCTGCGCGCTGCTGTGCGCGCCGCTCACGCAGCGCATCACCTACGACGACACCACCGCGTTCTTCGATTCCACCGATACGCCGCCCGGCTATCACCGTGTGGGGCTGGCGCATGGCAGCGTCGGCGGCATTCTGCAGGAGGGCATCGATTCGTCGAATCCGATCGCGCCGACGCGTGCCGCGAGCGCGCGGCTCGACTATCTGGCGCTCGGCGACTGGCACGGTCATCTGCGCGTCGATGAACGCACGTGGTACGCGGGCACGCACGAGCAGGACCGTTTTCGCGCGAACGAACCGGGCTTCGCGCTCGACGTGAGCGTCGGCGAGCCGGGCGCGGTGCCCCAGGTCGAGGCTGTGCGGGTCGGGCAATACCGGTGGCAGCGCTGGGACGAGACGATCTCGGTGCCGACCGACGTCGACGCGTTGAAAACCCGCCTCGCCGCGCTCGGTGCGAACGACGTGCTGCGCATCGAGGTCGGCGGCACGGCGGCGCTCGCCGACGCCGAAGCGCTCCATATCGCGGTCGAAGAGGCCCGCGCCCGCGTGCGCGCGTTGCGTGCCGATCTCGCCAGCCTGCACGTGCTGCCCACCGCCGACGATCTCGCCGAACTCGGCGCGCAAAGCGGTTATCTAGCTAAGGTGGTCGCGCGGCTGCGCGCCTTGCAGGAGGACACGCAAGCCGATCCGCAAGAGGCGCGGCGCGCGGCCGAGGCCTTGCTGCTGCTGGCGCGTTTTCAGCGCGAGCAGCAGCAACGCGATTCACATGCCACACCACCCGAGCAGGCGCGCGAACGGCAACAACCTGAACTGCCGCGCGAAGGAGCCCGCGCATGAAGCTGCAACGTATCGCGATTCAGGAATTCAGGCAGTTCGGCAAGCAGATCGTGATCGACGATCTGCAGCCGGGGCTGAACCTGTTCATCGGCCCGAACGAGGCCGGCAAGAGCACGATCGCCGAAGCGGTGCGCACGGTGTTTCTCGAACGCTACAAGGCTTCGCATCTGAAGGACCTGCTGCCGTGGGGGCTCGCGAGCGGGCAGCCGTCGGTCGAGGTCAGCTTCGAGCTCGATGGGCTCGCGTGCCGCCTGTCGAAGCAGTTCGTCTCGCGCCAGCGCTGCGAGCTGAGGATCGGCCAGGCCGTCTATAGCGAAGACGAAGCCGAAGACAAGCTCGCCGCGCTGCTTGGTTTTTCGCGCGCGGCGCGCGGTCCGATGAAGGCCGAGAATGCCGGCGTGCCGGGTCTGCTATGGGTGCAGCAGGGCGGCACGCAGGAGATGCGCGACTCGACCGGGCATGCGGCGCAGTATCTGCGCGACGCGCTCACGCAACTGTCGGGCGGTCGCGAAGCGGGCGGCGAAGATGCGCTGATCGCGGCCGTGCAGCGCGAGTTGCGGCAACTGCTGACCGCGCGCACGCAGAAGTCGACCGGTCCGCTCGCCGAGGCCGAGCAGAAGCTCGCCGCGCTGAGCGCGAGCCGCGATGAGCTTCAACAACAGCGTCAGCAGTTCGACGACAACATCGCGCGTCTCGCCACGCAACAGCAGGCCTTCGACGACGCCGAGCGCAGGCGTCCCTGGGAGCTTCACGAGCAGAAGGCCGCGCTCGCGCAGCAACGCGCCGCGGAGCTCGAAGGGCTCGAGCGCGGTCTGCGCGAACTCGCGCAGTCGCTGGAGATCGGCGAGGCGCAACTCGCGTTGTCGGTGCAGCAGGAGCAGGGCGCGCTCGAACTGGAGGCGGCCATCGCGCGCGAACGCGAACAGCTCGACGCGGCGCGCACCGAGGTTGCGGCCGCGCAGACCGCGCACGCGCAAGCCGAAAGCCGTGTGGCGCAATTGGAGCAGGCTTCGGCCGAGGCGAACCGTGCGCTCGAACTCGCGAACGCGGCGGTGACCGCCGCCGATCTGCGCAGCCAGGTCGAGTTCTATCGGAGCGAGAGCCAACGGCTCGAAGCGTCGATCGGCGAGGCGGACAAGGCGAACGCCGCGGTGCTGCAGGCCGCGCGCGACGCGGCGGCGCTCGAACTCGACGAAAAGCAGTTCAAGCGCCTCGTCGCGCTCGACGGCGAACTGGCCGTGCTGCGCGCGCGCACCGAAGCGGCGATGACGCGCATCGAGTACCGCTTGAACGGCGCGATAAGCGTCGGCGATCGGGCGATCAGCGGCACGGGCGTGCTGCGCGTCGACGAAGAAAAACGCATCGGCCTGGGCGATCTGGGCGAATTGCGTGTGATTCCAGGCGTGTCCGATCTGTCGGCGCAGCTCTCGGAGCTGGCCTCGCTCGAAGCGCAGCACGCGCAGTTGCTGCGGACGCTTGGCGTCGCGTCGGTGGGTGATGCGCAGGCACGTCACGAGCAATGGAAAACGCTGGTCGCGCAACAGAAGAGCCAGGCGCGGATTCTCGAAGTGCATGCGCCGCAAGGCATCGATGCGTTGCGCTCGGCGCTGGCATCGACGGCGGCGCGTTTGCAGGCGTCGAGCGAGCGCCTCGCGGGTTTGCCCGACGTCTCCGCCGCGGCGCCACTCGACGACGCGCGCCGCAACGCCGACATCGCGCGCGACGCGTTGGAGGCCGCGCGCAAGGTGCTCGCGCAGGCGGCTGGGGCGCAATCCACCGGTGTCGCGAAGGCCGAATCGCTCGCCGCGCAACTGCAGCGCAAGCAAGCGCAACTGGACGACGCCGCGTTTCGCCGCGACCGCGCGCAGTGGCAGGCGCACATCGTCGAGCAGCGCGTGAAAGTCGACGCGTTGAAGAACCAGCGCGGCGAGCGCGAGCGCGCGCTCGACGCGGCGCGTCTCGACGATCCGGCAGCGGAGGCGAAGCGCTATCGCGCCTCGGCGGAACTCGCGCGCAACGAACAGCGCGAGCGGCAACTGCGGATCGCGGAGTTGCGCAGCCAGCTCGAAACGATGGGCGCATCAGGCCTCGGGGAACGGCTGGCCGCGCTCGACGCGCAATTCGAGCAGGCGACGCGCCGCAAGGACGAACTGAGCCTGCGCGCGAGCGCGCTGAGTCTGCTCGACGAAGTGCTGGTCGACGAACGCGACGCCGCGCTCGCACAACTGCGCGCGCCGCTGACCGAGCGGCTCGGTCACTACCTGAAGCGGATTTTTCCGCAGTCGAGCCTCGCGCTCGGCGACGATCTGATTCCGGCCATGCTCGATCGCGACGGCCGTGGCGAACTGCTCGACGCGCTCAGCTTCGGCACGCGCGAACAACTCGGCATCCTGACACGGCTCGCGTACGCGGACCTGTTGCAGTCCTCAGGCCGCCCGACCTTGCTGATGCTCGACGATGCCGCGGTCCATACCGATGCCACACGCCGCGACGCGTTGAAGCGCGCGTTGATCGACGCGGCGACGCGGCATCAGATCCTCGTGTTCACGTGTCATCCGGAGTTGTGGGACGACCTCGGCGTCAGGCAGCGGGCGGTGGAGGATCTGAAGGTGGGGTGAGCAGGGCTTCGTACCAGCGCGGCGTGTACACCCACTGCGCGCCGTGATCGCCGCAAGCGAAGCTTCGCGTCAGCGACGACCCGACGATCACCATCGTGCGCATATCCACGTCGGCCGAGCGCAGCTCGCCGAGCGTCAGCGTGCGCAGCGTGCCGCCGGGCCGGCCGATATCGCGCCCCAGCACCACCTGGGTCGATGGCGCGCGATATTCCCGCACGATATCGAGCGCCTTGTCGAGTTGCCACGGACGGGCGCGCGAAATCGGGTTGTAGAACGCCATCACGAGGTCGGCTTGCGCCGCGTGGCGCAGGCGGGTCTCGATGATCGTCCACGGCTTCAGGTTGTCCGATAGCGACAGCATGCAGAAGTCGTGGCCAAGCGGCGCACCGGCCTGCGCGGCGGTCGCGAGCGCGGCCGACACGCCCGGCACGATCGACAGTTCGACGGCGGCCCATGCATCGTTTTGTGAGGCTTCGAGCGCTTCGAGCACGGCGGCCGCCATCGCGAACACGCCGGGGTCGCCCGACGAAACCATCACGACCGAACGGCCTGCGCTGGCGAGTTCGAACGCGTGCCGCGCGCGCTGCATTTCCTCGCGATTGTCGGTGCCGTGCACGCGTTGATCGGGGCGCAACGGGCCGGCCATTTTGACGTAGGTGTCGTAGCCGAGGATGTCGGTCGCTTCGTTCAACGCGGTGCGCGCGGCCGGGACCATCAGATCGGGACGTCCGGGGCCCAGGCCGATTACGCTCAGACGGCCGCGCGCACGGCCGATCGTCGCGGGATCGATGGCGAGCGGGGCGAGGGCTAGCGCGACGTGGAGGTTGGCGGCGTCGTGAGCGAGCTCGGGTAGCGTTTCGTGCGGGACGCGTAGCGCGGTGTGCAGCAGCGTCTCGGCGTTCGGCTCGCCCGCTTCGGCGCCGGCATCGGCAAAGCGCAGCGGCACGTCGAGAAGCGTTGCCGCTCGCGCGAGCGCCGGGTCGGTCATGCTGGCCGATGGCACGAGCAGGGCCGCGAGCGAAAGCGCCGCGAAACCGTGCGCGCTCAGTGCCGCGCGCACGCTTGCGACGATTGCGTGGGCCGCATCGGTGTCGGCTTTCGCATACGCACCATCGCTGACCACCACCGCCGCCACCACACAGCGCGGATGAATCACGAGCTCGTCTTCGCGCCCATCCCACGCGTGCGGCGTCACGCGAATCGCGAGACGCGCCGACGCCGAGCGCGGCAGCTGTGCATCGTCGAGCCACGGCGCGTCGCCTTCGATGCGCGTGCTTTCGCCCGCGAGCAGATCCGATACGAAACGCTTGCCCTGACCGAGGTCGGCGAGCGCATAGCCGTCGGGCGGATTGAGCACGCAGGTGCCGAAGCGCAGTTCGCCGCTCGTCGTGATCGCGGGCTGCACGGCCAGCGCGGCGGCGATGTCGCGCGCCATCACGTTGACGCCCGCGAGGCCGCCGAGCAGCGGCACGACCGCGCTGCCATCCTCGGCGACCGCGAGCACGGGCGGCTCGGCGCCTTTGTTCGACAGCAGCGGCGCGAGGCAGCGGATCACGATGCCGGCCGCGCACAACGCGACGATCGGCGTGCCGCGCGCATACAGCTCGCGCAGATGCGCGCCGAGCTCGGTGTACGAAACATCGGCTGCGACACGGCCTTGCAACGCATGCACCTGGCAATCGCTAGCGACGCCGCCTTCGGCATAAAGCGCCTGAATCCGTCGCGCGGTCGCGAGCGCACCGGCGCCGAGAATCACGATGGCGGGCGCGGTCATCCTTGCCATTTTTGCCCCGGCACGACCAGCAGCGAAAAATACGGCGAGGCCATCGGATCGACTTCGGCGAGCGGCACGATGCGCTGATTGCGCATCGTCGCGCGTTCGACGTACAGCGCGCGCTCTCCGAGTCCGAGTTCGTCGAGCACCCGCCGCACTTTGTCGAAGTTGCGGCCGAGCTTCATGATGACCGCGGCGTCCGCATCGGCGAGGCGGCGGCGCAGCTCGTCCTCGGGCAGCACGCCCGACAGCACCGACAAGCTCTGGTTGCGATACACGAGCGGCGCGCCGAGCACGGCCGCACCGCCGAGCATCGAGCACACGCCGGGCACCACTTCACTGTCGTAGCGCGCCGCGAGCCGGTCGTGCAGATACATGTACGAGCCGTAGAAGAACGGATCGCCTTCGCAGATCACCGCGACGTCACGCCCTGCGTCGAGATGGCCCGCGACGATTTCGGCGGCGGTGTCGTAGAAGTCCGCGATGATCGCTTCGTACGACAGCGGCGGTTCGAGCGCTTCGGTCGTGACCGGATAGACGAGCGGCAGATGCTGCTGCGCATCGTGCAGATGCGCCTCGATGATGCCGAACGCGTTGCCTTTCTTGCCCTTCGCGACGAAGTACGCGACCACCGGCGCCGCTTTCAGCAAACGCAGCGCTTTCAACGTGATCAGTTCCGGGTCGCCCGGACCGACGCCGATACCGTACAGCCGTCCGCGACTTGTCATCTGGCTCGTCATTTATTCGACCTCCGTCGCGAGCGCGTTGACCGCGGCGGCGGCCATCGCGCTGCCGCCGCGGCGTCCGTGCACGACGACGTAGGGCACGCCGCGGCTGTCTTCGGCGAGCGCCGCTTTCGATTCCGCCGCGCCGACGAAGCCGACCGGAAAGCCGAGAATCAGCGCGGGCTTCGGCGCGCCGGCGTCGAGCAGATCGAGCAGATGAAACAGCGCGGTCGGCGCATTGCCGATCACGACGACGCTGCCCGCCAGGCGCGGACGCCACAATTCGAGCGCGGCGGCCGAGCGCGTGTTGCCGAGCTCGCGCGCGAGCGCGGGCACCTCGGGATGCGTGAGCGTGCAGATCACTTCGTTGTTCGCGGGTAGCCGCGCGCGCGTGATGCCTTGCGCGACCATGCCCGCGTCGCACAGGATCGGCGCGCCTTGCGCGAGCGCCCCGCGGCCCGCGCGGCCGGCACCGGCGGAAAACGCGAGGTCGTCGATCACGTCGACCATGCCGCACGCGTGAATCACGCGCACCGCGAGTTTTTCGAGGTCGGCGGGGATGCGCGCGAGGTCGGCCTCGGCGCGGATCGTCGCGAACGATTGGCGATAGATCTCCTGACCGTCGCGAATGTAATCAAGCATGTGGGGTACTCCGGGCGAGGCGCGCGAGCAGCGCGGCGGACTCGTCGATCGTCAGTTGGGGCGCGACGCATTGGCCGAAGCCGGGGTGGCCGTCGCGTCGATAAAGGTCGTAGCGGCCGGGCGCGACGGCGAGCAGCGTGTAGGGCGCGCAATGCGCGGCCGCGCACGAGCGCGCGCAGCCGGTCAGATGCACGTCGACGCCGGCGGGCAAGCGCTCGGCAAGCCGTAGCGCGTCGCTCTTGGTGTCGGCGAGGCCCTTCGCGCAGCCGATCGAGCCGGCGCACGCGATCACGTGGGTGATGGCCTCTGCGGGATCGCAGGCGAGGCCGAGTGCGCTCAGTTGTGCGAGCACGGCGGGCACCGCTTGCGTCGCGACGTCAGGCAGCAGCACGCTTTGCCACGGCGTGGCGTGCAGCAGGCCGTTGCCGTGGCTTTGCGCGAGCGCGGCGAGGCCCCGCAGCATGGTTGCGTCGAGACGGCCGAGCGGCGGCTGGCCGCCGACGTGCCACATGCCTTCGCTGCGCTGCGCGTGCGCGCCGAGGCGCAGCGACGCGTCGGCGGGGAGCTGGCGTTCCCAGTGGCGCAGCGACGCGTCGCGCGCGAGCGGGAAGTCGAGGTAGCGTTGCGCGTGCTGCAGCAGCGCATCGGCGGCGTGGGTGGCGAGCAGGTCGCGCATGCGGGTCGCGTCGGCGGCGGCGAGGTCGAGGAACGTGTGCAGCAGCGCGCGTACGAGCGCGGGCACCTGCGACGGCGGCACGGCTGCGAGCGCGCCCGTGCCGTGGGTATCGCAATCCTCGCCGGCGTTCGGGTTTTCGCTTGCCGGTTCCGGGCAACCCGCGAGGCCGAACACGAAGCGCACGCCTGCTTCACCAGGCGACGCCGCGAGCCACACATCGTGCGGATGATCGACTCGTGCGAGCCGTTCGCCGCCATCGAGCAGCAGCGCGAATTTCGGCGACAACGCCGCGAAGCGCGCGTCGCTTTGCAGCAGCGTGAGCAACTCCGCGCACAGCGGCGTCGTGTCGATCAGCGCGTGCGGATCGCGGCCGGCGGCGGGGCTGATCATCACGTTGCGAACGTCGTCGGCGGAACTGAGCCCGGAGGCCGGTCCCAGCCCCGCGCGCAGCAACGCCGCGCTCAATGCCGCTTCGTGTCCGCTGCGCACGCCGCGCAGTTGCAGGTTCGCGCGATTGGTCAACTCGGCGACGCCGTTGGCATGGAGGGTGCTCGCATCGGCGATCGCGTGGGCCTGCGTCGCGCTCAGCACGCCGCCTGGCAGTTTGATGCGGCAGATGCCGCCATCGCGCGCGGGGATGATGCGCAGCAGCCCCGGACATGCCGAGGACCGCGGTGTCGTGGCCGCGTGGGATGGAACGGTGGGAGGCGAAGCTCGATTCAAGAGGACACCGGGTTTGGCGTCGCGCGACGGCATGGCTGCGGCCTCGCTGCATGCTGCCCGATTGGGGGCCGGCGTGAACCATGCGGCCGCAAAAGCGCTTCGGGCTAACCGTGAACAATGAAAGCGGCCATTATATCTTTACGTTGTGGCCCCAGTGCCGCTTTGTGGGCCATCGCGGGCTGCCGCTGGGCGAGCGCAAGGCGCCGCGTTGCGAGCCCGCGGGCCGCATCGCGGCGGTATCATGCGGACTTTCGCAACCCGCCGTGCGAGCTTGCCACGCGCCGCATGCATGAAGCGGCGCGGCGCAATCGCTGGAAAATCGACGCAACTGATGAGGATGGATGCATGCCGGCATGGCTGACCGTAGTGGGCATTGGCGACGACGGCTTCGCCGGTTTGGGGCGGCCCGCGCGGCGTGCTTTGCTGGGCGCCGCGGTCGTGTATGGCGGCGAGCGCCATCTGGCGATGTTGCCCGCGCGACTCGTCGCGCGCCGTGCCGCGTGGCCGCGTCCGTTCGACCTCGCGCCGTTGCTGGCCGAGCGTCCGCAGCCGGTGTGCGTGCTCGCGAGTGGCGACCCGATGCTGTTCGGCGTCGGCGCGACCCTCGCGCGGCAGTTGCCGGCCGGCGAATTGCGCGTGCTGCCCGCGCCGTCGTCGTTGTCGCTCGCGGCCGCGCGGCTCGGCTGGCCGTTGCAGGATGTCGCGACCGTGTCGCTGGTGGGCCGGCCGCTCGCGGCGCTGAATGCGCATCTGCATGACGGCGCGCGCCTCTTCGTGCTGAGCGCGGACGGCCGCACGCCCGCGGCGTTGGCCGCGGCGCTCGCTGCGCGCGGTTTCGGCGCGACCCGCATGACCGTGCTGGAACATCTCGGCGGAGAACGGGAGCGACGTGTCGATGGCCGTGCGGATCAATGGCCGGCCGGCGAGATGGCCGCGCTCAATCTGATCGCGCTCGACTGCCGCGCGGCGGCGCACGCGCCGCGTCTGCCGCTGAGTTGCGGTTTGCCCGACGACGCCTTCGTCCACGACGGCCAGCTCACCAAGCGCGACGTCCGCGCGATCACGCTCGCGCGCCTCGCGCCCGCGCCCGGCGAATTGTTGTGGGACGTCGGCGCGGGCAGCGGTTCGATCGGCATCGAGTGGATGCGCGCGCATCCCACGTGTCGCGCGATCGCGATCGAAGCGCACGAAACACGGCAACGCTTCATCGAACAGAATCGCGATGCGTTGGGCGTGCCCGGCCTGCAACTCGTGGCTGGCCGCGCGCCGGATGCGTTGCGGGAGTTGCCGGCGCCGCATGCGGTGTTCATCGGCGGCGGGGTCACGGAGCCGGGCGTGCTCGACACCTGCTGGGCGCAATTGCGCGACGGCGGCCGGCTCGTCGCGAACGCGGTCACGCTGCAAGGCGAGGCGATGCTCGCCGCCTGGCGCGAGCGGCATGGCGGCACGCTGACGCGCATCGCGCTCGCGCACGCGCAACCGCTCGGTGGCTTCGACACGTGGCGCCAGGCGTTGCCGATCACCTTGCTCGAAGTCAGCAAACCCGCGAAAACGTCGACTGATACCTGATGCGCGACGAAACTCCCGAACAACCCGCGCCGCTGCGCAGCGGCTATACGACCGGCAGTTGCGCGACCGCGACGTCGCTGGCGGCCGCGCGTCTGCTGCTGACGGGCGAGCCAGGCGAGATCGCGGAAATCGTGTTGCCGAAGGGCCAGCATGTGCCGATGCGGCTCGAGTTCTGCCGCCTCGCCATCGCGGCGGACGGCGAGCGGATCGCCGAAGCCGGCACGATCAAAGATGCCGGCGACGATCCCGACGTGACGCACGGCGCGCTCGTGTTCGCGCGCGTGCGCCTCGTGTCCGAGCCCGGCGTGACGTTTCGCGCGGGGCCGGGCGTCGGCACGGTCACGCGAGCGGGGCTCACGCTGCCGGTCGGCGAGCCCGCAATCAATCCGGTGCCGCGCCAGATGATGACGCAGCACCTCGTCGTACTCGCCGCGCGCCATGCGTATCGTGGCGGCTTCGAAGTGACGATCGGCGTCGAAGGCGGCGAAGCGCTCGCGCTGAAAACGATGAACCCACGGCTCGGCATTCTCGGTGGCCTGTCGATACTGGGCACCACCGGCATCGTGCGGCCGTTTTCCTGCTCGGCGTATATCGCGTCGATCCATCAGGGCATCGATGTCGCGCGCGCCAACGGCTATACGCATCTGGCGGCCTGCACCGGCAATGCGAGCGAGGACGCGATGCGCGCGCACTACGGCCTGCCCGATATCGCGCTGATCGAAATGGGCGATTTCGTGGGCGCGGTGCTCAAGCACATGAAGCGCGCGCCGGTCGAGCGTCTGAGCATTTGCGGCGGCTTCGGCAAGCTCAGCAAGCTCGCAGCCGGCCATCTCGATCTGCATAGCCGCAACTCGAGCATCGACCTCGAACGGCTCGCCGCGTGGGGCGCCGCGCATGGCGCCGACGCTGCGCTGCAAGCGGCGATGCGCGCGGCCAACACGAGCCAGCAGGCGCTCGGGCTCGCCCAGGCGCAGCAGGTGCCGCTCGGCGATATCGTCTGCGAACACGCGTTGGCCGTGGCACGCGAGATCGTGCCGCCGGAGGTCACGGTCGAGATATTCGCGATCGACCGGCAAGGCAACTTCGTCGGAGCCGCGCGATGACGCGCGTGCTGCTGCTCGGCGGCACCGGCGACGCGCTGAAGCTCGCCCGTCAACTCGGTCCCGCGCACGTGTACAGTCTCGCGGGACTCGGCAAGGTGCCCGACGACCTGAACTGCGCGGTGCGCGTCGGCGGTTTCGGCGGCAGCGCGGGACTGGCGCGTTACGTGGCGAGCGAAGGGATCGACCTCGTGATCGACGCGACGCATCCGTACGCGGCGCAAATCAGCGCGAATGCCGTGCAGGCGTGCCGCGCGGCGAACGTGCCGTGCTGGGCGCTGCGTCGTCCCGCGTGGCAGCCGCAAGCCGGCGACGACTGGCGCATGGTCGGCGACTGGCACGAACTGATCGGCACGCTCGCGCCGTTCAGGCGGCCGCTTTTCACGCTCGGACGCGAACCGCTCGCGCATCTCGACGAGATTCCGCCGCATCAATTCTGGACCGTGCGCGTGCTCGATTCGCATCCTGACACTGCGCGCTCGCGCATCCTCGCGGCGCGCGGGCCGTTCACGCTCGACGGCGAACGCGCGCTGTTCGCGCTGCTCGCGTTCGATGTCGTCGTCAGCAAGAACAGCGGCGGCGGCGCGACCGAGGCGAAACTCGAGGTCGCGCGCGAACGCGGCTTGCCGGTGATCATGCTGCGCCGGCCACTTCTGCCCGATGTCGATCGCGAGTTCGCCACCGTTGCCGAATTGCTCGAGGCTTTGCAGGCATGAGCCGGAAATGGGGCACTGAATAACTACTGGAGTACTGAATGACGGTGTTTTTTATCGGCGCCGGTCCAGGCGACCCGGAGCTGATCACGGTGAAAGGGCAGCGCCTCGTGCGCAGTTGTCCGGTGATCCTGTACGCGGGGTCGCTGGTGCCAGCCGCGGTGCTCGAAGGGCACGGCGCCGAACAGGTGATCAACACCGCGGAGCTCGATCTCGACCAGATCGTTGCGCTGCTCGCCGCGGCGCACGCGAAGGGCCAGCACGTCGCGCGCGTGCATTCCGGCGATCCGTCGCTGTACGGTGCGATCGGCGAGCAGATCCGGCGGCTGCGCGAGCTGGGCATTCCGTATGAAATCGTGCCCGGGGTCACCGCGACGGCCGCCTGCGCGGCGACGCTCGGTTGCGAGCTGACGCTGCCCGACGTGTCGCAGACGCTGATTCTCACGCGCTATGCCAGCAAAACGTCGATGCCCGAAGGCGAGCAGTTGGGCGATCTCGCGCGGCATCGCGCAACACTGGCGATCCACCTCGGCGTGCGGCATCTCGCCCGCATCGTCGATGAATTGCGGCCGCATTATGGCGGCGCCTGTCCGATCGCGGTGATCTATCGCGCGAGCTGGCCCGACGAGGAGAAGATCACCGGCACGCTCGACGATATCGTCGCGAAAGTGCAGGGCAGCGCGATCGAGCGCACGGCGCTGATTCTGGTCGGGCAGGTGCTGGCCGCCGAAGGTTTCGCCGATTCGACGCTGTATGGGAAGGGCGAGCGCGGGTAAGCACAGCGGTTCGACAGGCTTTCGGGTGTCAGGAAGCAGCGTGCTTCGTCGCTCATAATGTGACGCAGCGCGAGCCCGGCCGCCCGCATGTTGGCAAAGCGCGAATACGCGAAAGTCCGCAAGTTCTGCACCGCCTTGCGGCGCGCAGACCGCTATCGTGGCGCCATGATGAAGCCCAGCACCGAACGTGATTACCGTCGACGGATCGCTCGCGTGGTCGAGGCCATTCTGCTCGAGCCAGGCGCGCGGCACACGCTCGACAGCCTCGCGGCCATCGCGCATATGTCGCCGTATCACTTCCACCGGATCTATCGCGCGTTGATGGGAGAGAGCGTCGTCGACACGGTCAAGCGCCTGCGCCTGGCCGAGGCGGCGCAGCGGCTGACCGACGCCGCGCAGGTGACCGCGGTCGCGCACGACGCCGGCTACGACAGTCCTCAGGCTTTCGCTCGCGCCTTTCGTGACTTTACAGGCGTGTCGCCGAGCGAATTCAGGACGCGGCAGCGGCATCTGGTGGCGAATCCGGCGGCTTCGGTGGGCCGGCGGCGACAGGCGCGAGCGTGCGCCGGGCAGCGGGGCGACGGCGACGATAACACCTCAGCATTGCCGTCCGTCGAAATCGCCGAACTCGCGCCACTCGATGTGTTGTGCCTTCGCCATGACGGCCCGGTCGCGACGATCGGCCAGACCTTTCACACGCTGATGACGACGCTGCGCTGCGACGAGCATCCGTCATTGCAGGAGCGTGTCGGGATCTGCGCGCGCGACGCGTCGCTGGCGGGTGGTTTTCGCTATCACGCGGGAATCGTCGCGGGCTCGCCGTCGGCAATGGATGATGCGATGGAGCGGCTCGCGCAGACCACGCAAGGGGCGTGCGTTGCCGAGCCCCCGCCACGCGTCGAGCCGTTGCGGCTCGAAGGCGGCCTGTACGCGGTGCACCGCCTCGTCGGCCCCTATGCGCTGATCTCGCCGACGTTCAGGGCACTGTACAGCGGCTGGCTGCCGCGCAGCGGTTACCGGCGCGATCAGCGGCCGGGGCTCGAACTGTATCGAAGCTCGCCGGATCGCGGCGCGCTGCATCCCTGCATCACCGATCTACTGATCCCCATCCGCGAGGACTAACCCATGATGCGTCGAAGCTGTGCCGCGCTGTCGAGCGCGGTGGTGGTGTCGTGTTTGGTGGCGTTGTCGGGGGCGTTATCCGGCGCGCTATGGGCCGCGTTGCCGGCACACGCCGCCGCTCAAACCGCGTCCGCCGACTGGCACGTGGGCGAAACGCGTCGCGTGTTTCATCCCACCGTGGCCCGCAACTGGCGCGGCGCGCAAACGCAGGCGCTGATCACTCGCATCTGGTATCCCGCCGATGCGACGCAGCCGGAGACGCCACACGACTTCGGTGCGCCGGGCCATCCGATCTTCCTGGGTCACGCCGCCGCCGACGATGCGCCGCTGTCCGCCGCGCAGCCCAAATACCCGTTGCTGCTGCTCTCGCATGGCACCGGCGGCAGCGCTGACAGTCTCGACTGGCTCGCGGCGTCGCTGGCCGCGCAGGGTTATATCGTCGCGGGCGTCAATCATCCGGGCAACAACGCGCTGGAGCCGCGCACGCGCGACGGTTTCACCCTCTGGTGGGAGCGCGCGACCGATGTCAGCGAAGTGCTCGACGGCATGCTCGCAGACCCGCGTTTCGGACCGCGCGTCGACACGGCGCGAATCGGCGCGTTGGGTTTCTCGCTCGGCGGCTATACGGTGCTCGAACTCGCGGGCGCGCGCACCGATCGCGCCGCGTTCGAGCGCTTCTGTACGTCGCCCGAAGCCGATGCGATCTGCGCGCCGCCCGAAGCCGCGAATCTCGCGCACGCGCCGGGCGCGCCGGCGCTGACCGTGGAAGGGCTATCGGCGGAAACAAACGCATCGCGCGCGCGTTCGGACGACTCGTATCGCGATCCGCGCATCAAGGCCGCGTTCGCGATTGCGCCCGCGCTCGGCGAGGCTTTTAATGGCGCGTCGTTCAAGGAAGTGACGATTCCGGTCGCGCTGCTCGCGGGCGAGGCCGATACCACCGCGCCGGTCGGCACCAACATTCACCGCATCGCGGGCTTCATGCCGCAGGCGACGGTGACGATGGTGCCGGGCGCGTCGCACTACACCTTCATGGATGTGTGCGAGCCCGAGGTGATGGAGCGTCTCGCGCCGCTCTGCAAGGACGGTCCGGGTGTCGATCGCGCCGCGATTCATGCGCAGACCGCCGCACAGGTACGCGATTTCTTCGCGGCGACACTGCCGGCGGCCGGCTCGTAACGCGCGCCTTCGCGCCGTTCGCGACGCCGCGCGACTCAATCCTCGATGGGCGACAACGCTTCGAGCGGCACGGGCTTGTCCTCGCCGATGCGAATCGTCGGCACGAGCGCGAGCAGCACGACCACGAACAGCCCGATCACGAACATCGACACGAAGGTCAGATGCAGCGACTGGTGCAGCACGAGCCGGATCAGATCGCTATCGCCGAGATCGGCCGCGCGATTCTGCAACAGCGCTTTCAACTGATCCGACGTGACCGAAGCGGCGCCCGAGGTATGACTGAGCCCGAAGTTCAGCACCGCGCCGAACAGCGTCGCACCGAGCGTGCTGCCGAGATTGCGCGAGAACAGGTTCGACGCGGTCGCGCTGCCGCGTTCCTCCATGCGGACGATCTCCTGGATCAGCACGAGTGAACTGACGCTCGAGGTCCCCATGCCGAAGCCCATGATCAGCGACGCGAACCCGGCGACGAGCGGCGACGCGCCCGGCGACAGGAACAGCAGCAGCACCGCGCCGAGCGGCACGAACGCGCTGCCGCCGATCAGGATGCGCCTCAGCCCGAGCCGATGAAACGACTTCGCCGCGAACGTCGCGCCCGTGGGCCAGCCGACCATCATCATCGTGAGCGCGAGGCCGGCGACCACGGGCGAACGATGCAGCACGCCCTGCACGTACATCGGCAGGAAGGTGGTCGCGCCCATCAGAATCATGCCGGCCAGGACCGTCGCGCTGTTGCACGCGGCGATCGGCCGGCGGCTCCAGAGCGCGAACGAGATCATCGGCTCGGCCGCGCGACGCTCCTGCAGCACGAACAGCAGCGCGCTGAGCACGAAGACGCCGGCCGCGAACGAGGCTTGCGTGAACGCGTCGTCGGCCGCGTAGGTCAGCGCCATCATTAGCGCTGCGATGGCCGCCATGAACAACGCGGCGCCGGCGAAATCGATGGACGGCCGCGCATGCCGCTCCGATTCGCGCAGGAACGCGATGAAGCCCGCCGCCGACGCGAGCCCGATCGGCACGTTCATCCAGAAGATCCACGCCCACGACAGGTTGTGGATGATGAAGCCGCCGAGCATCGGCCCCACGACCGCCGAAATCGCCCACACGCTCGCGAGATAGCCCTGCACCTTGCCGCGTTCGCGCGCCGGGTACAGATCGGCGACGACCGTCAGCGTGACCGGCTGGATCGCGCCCGCGCCGATGCCTTGAATCAGACGGAACACGATCATCGCCGGCATCGACCATGCGAAGCCGGCCAGCACCGAGCCGACGAGGAAGATCGCGATGCCGACGAGGATCACCGGCTTGCGTCCATAGAGATCGGCGAGCTTGCCGAACACCACGGTCATCGCGGTCTGCGTGAGCAGGAACGACGAGAATACCCAACTGTATAGGTGCAGGTCGCCGAGTTGCGAGACGATCTGCGGCATGGCGGTGGAAACGATGGTCGCTTCGATCGCGACCATCGCCATCGACGCCATCACGGCGGCGATCACGAGCGGGCGTGAAGATTGAGGGCTGCGGGACATGAAGAGCGTAGTATCGGTATGTTGAATGTGTCGGCGGCGCACGGGAGGCCTTGCCGCGACGCATCATCGCGGCCGCGCGTGGCGGCCGCTCAGGAGTATGCACCTTGCGGAGAATGCGTGCTCGCACCCGGGCAGCCCGCTAACCGGCCGGTTTGGGCACGAGCGTTGCGTATTCAGTTTTCCCTTTGACACATGGAGGACGATGATGAGGATCGAATTCACCGGGCGCCGCGAGGTCGTGGCTGCTGCGCGCGTTGCCTACGAGGCCAATGTGGACGGGAAGGACGTTTGGTGCAGCGTGTCGCTCGACGCGCTCAATGACCATTTCGGCAATGGCACACTCGGTAATGGCAGCCCCTCGGCTCACGATCTGGTGGGAGCGTTCGAAGCAAACCGCGCGCGTATTGAAAATGCTACCCGGCGCGTGCTCGAACGAAACGGGGGGCAGTCCGTGGAACTCGAGACGCGGGACTTCGATTGATTGACTCGCCTGATTACATCGGTTCAGGCGATTCAGGCGATTCGGGCCGCGGTGGAAAGGACTCTTCCACCGTGGCGTCTGTATCCGCGACGCCGGCGCGGCTACAGTAGTGACGCACACATGGCACAACGCGTGTGAGCGAGAGAGTTGGACCCGGCTGCCGGCAGCCGGGTCTTTTTTTATGGTGCGTGCAAACACACCATTATTTCGCTGGCAATGCGCCGCAGGAGCGTCCGACGATTAGCACGGTGATTCGCGCGACGATTGAAAGGCTGCTGTATAGTCGCGGCAATCTATAAATCCATCTCTTCGATTCTCTGGAGAATATCGTGCAGGAAATCATCGAAGGCTTGATCCGCTTCCAACGCGAGGTCTTTCCACAGCAAAGTGCGCTCTTCAAGCGTTTGTCGACCGCGCAGAATCCCAGCACGCTTTTCGTGACGTGTTCGGACAGCCGCGTGGTGCCGGAACTGCTGACGCAGACCGAACCGGGCTCGCTGTTCGTGATCCGCAATGCGGGCAACATCGTGCCGTCGTACGGGCCGGAGCCGGGCGGCGTGTCGGCCACCGTCGAATATGCGATCGCCGTGCTCGGCGTGAGCGACATCGTGATCTGCGGCCATTCGAACTGCGGCGCGATGACGGCGATCTCGACCTGCACGAATCTCGAGCACATGCCGGCGGTCGCGAGCTGGCTGCGTCACGCCGATGCGGCCAAGGCGATCAACGCGTCGCGCCACTACCACTCGGATGCGGAGCGTCTCGATGCGCTGGTCAAGGACAACGTGATCGCGCAGCTCGGCAATATCCGCACGCATCCGTCGGTGGCGGTCGGGCTCGTGAACAAGACGCTAAGGCTGCATGGGTGGATCTTCAATATCGAAAGCGGCGAGATGCTCGCGCTCGATGGCAAGACCGGCCAGTTCCTGTCGCTTGCGGATAATCGGGAAATTTATGCGGTTTGAAGCGGGTATTTGATTCGAGACACTGACGTAGCGGCTTGATAAAAATCTTGCGTATAGCGAACGCGGCGCAGCGGATTTTCCGGTGCGCCGCGTTCGTTTTTGTGGATCGGCTAAGAGTATTCCTAAATGATGTAAAAAGTTTGTAATGATTGGTTAAGGTGGGCTCATGGGCGTTGAAGAGCTACTAGGATGCGGGCTTCACGTGTAACGATGAAGGTAGCGGAGTCCTGATGTTTTTTAGCCGCAACATTATGTACATAAAGGAGGCGTCGGGATTTTCCGCAGCCCTCCGGTGGCACAGCGCGATCAAGAAACTCACGCGAGAGGAATACGAAGAAATAAAGCGAGCGTTGAACGTCGCCCATGAGGCGTTTGTAAAGTGGGCGACCCCAGGGGCATGGACGTCGAGTGACGCGGATATGGACAGCCTGCGCGGGTTGTTGGGGCGCGTCAACGATAGCGGGCTGCGGATCAACATGATGAGTAACCACGAGGTGGCTAGCGAGATTCATCGGCAACTTCGGAGCCGCAGGCTGGTTTTCGTTCCGCCGCACTGGGAGGTCAATTGGTACCTCGAAGGGGAAAGGGCGAAGCGAATCCGGGAGGCGACGAGGGGGGATTCGCCGATACAACATGAATCGGCAGGCGGTGGGACAACCAGGCAAGCTGTCTCGGTTCGTGCCACTTCTGCTCAGCCCATGTTTGCACTCAGCGATGGTCAGCCGTTCGAATACACATCCGACATAGTGGGTGGTGACGTCGATCAACTGGCGGCTAGCACAAACAATCCGAAGTACGCCGCGAAGATGCTAGGGTACGACCAGAAAACGTTTGGCTGGATGCTGCATGAATTCAAACCGTCCAACGGCTTGGGCCCCGCGGACAACGTTATTTGGCACGATAACGGTGACGTCTACTTCCGGGGAAACTTCGTTGCCAATTTCCATGATTGGGCTGACTGATGGGATCATTATCAATGTCTGAACAACAGCTGGCGTACGCCACGTTTCACGTGATGGGTGATTCCGTCGTTCCCGCCTTCTGGACCAGGTATTTCGATGTAACGCCCGACATTGCCATTGCCAAGGGCCAACCGTTTACCACACCTTCAGGGCGCGTCAGTCGCACGCCGGGTCGCGTGGGTTTATGGGGCTTCGGCAGCAAGGAGTTCGTTGCCAGCGACGCGCTTGAACCCCACCTGCGATTTCTCATCGGGCGACTCGATCTCACACGAGCGGATCTGCGGGAGACGCTAACGCGTGAACGGGTAAAGGCCCGCTTCTGGTGCTATTGGGACAATGAAGCCGGCAACCGCGTCCCAGATATTCCCCACGACATTCGCGCAATGATGGAAGCGATAGGCGGCACCATCGACATCGACGAGTACCGCTAGCGCGTCTCACGCAAAACAAAGCGGCGCACCGTAGCCCCAGTGCGCCGCGTTGCATTTCGTGGGCTAGCCGACGCGGCACAGTCTCAACCCACCGTGCCGCTCAACCACCACTACACGCCCTATCAACTTGCCGTCACCAGCGATTCCGACGGCACGATCTTCAACGTATCGGGACTCTTCGCAGCCGGGTTCGACCACAGCAGATGCATGCTCGCGGGTCCCGTGCCGTGCACGTACTCGACCTTGATCGACACGCTCTGATTCGCGGCGAAGTGAACCTTGGCGCTCGAGGTGCCCTGCGTCGTGCCGGTCTTGTCGATCACCATCGCGCCGTTGATCCACAGACGCGCGACGTTGTCGCTGTCGATCGTGAACGTGTAGTTGCCGTCCTGCGTCGCCTTCAGCGCGCCGGTCCAACGCACGCCGTAGTTGGTCGCATTGACGCCCGCCGATGCATCAGGCGAATCGGTGCCGCGCTCGGTGTTCAGGTCGAAATCGATCAGCGGGGTGATCGACGTCTTCACCGGCGCCGCGCTGAAGGTCGGATCGTTGTAGTACGCGACCTGCAGCACCGGCAGCTTGACGTCGAAGCCGCCCGTCAGCGCCTGCGTTTCCGAGGTCTGCCACGGATGGCCGTCCGGGTAGAACGTCCCCTGGAACGGCGTGGCCGGTTCGACCGTCGCGGGCGCGCCCGGCGTCTGGCCCCAGTGGAAGCGCGTATTGGTGCGGCCGATCATCAGCTCCCACACGATGAAGCCCGTGGTGCCGCCGTAGTTCGCGACGATACCCGGCATCGTCTGACCCGTCGTGCCCGCGAAGCCGCGCTGCAGCGTCTCGGAGTTCAGCGCGCTGAGGCTGCTGCCGTTGACCGGACCCGTGTACGGATTGTTGTACGGATGGAAGGCATAGAAATCCGAGAAGTACGTGCCTTCGTCCTCCTGCACCTGAGGCGAGTTGATCGGCTGCGTGGCGCCTGCGTTCAGGATCGCGATACGCGCATCGTTCATCATCACCGCGCGGGTGTTCTGCAATGAACCATTGCCGCTACAGCCGGGCTCGTTCATCGGCTCCCAGAAGATGATGCGCGGGTCGTTGCGATGCGGTGCGACGAAGTCGGTGATGTAGCTCGCGAGGCTCTGCTTGTACGTGATCGCCGGGTTCGACGCGCTTGCCTGGAAGTACGCCTGCTCGATCGGCGTACCCGGCGACTGCACCCACTGGCTGTTATGCACGCCCCAGACCGGCGCGGGCTGCGGACCGTATTGCGGGTTGGGGTTCCAGCAGTCGTCGTAGAAGATCGGCGAGACCTTGATGCCGTGCCGCGCGGCGATCGTCAGCAGGTTTTCGAACTTGCTGAGGAAGGCGACGCGATCGTTGGCCCACACCAGATAGTGCAGGTACACGGCGACCGTGTTCATGCCGTACGTCTGCGCATACGTGAGCTCGCGGTTGACGATCTCGGGATCGTAGTTCTGCCAGAAGTCGATCGCATTGACCGCGTTGGACGGCGTATAGACCGCGCCGACCACCTTCGAAAAATCATAGACGGGCGAGGTCACGGTCGGATAGGTATGGATCGTGATGTTGCTGAACGACGCGCCGACTCCGAAGCGCCGCAGACCGAAGCTGCCCGACTGGAACGCCGCGGGCAGCGCGTTGGTCGCGTCGTTGACGCTCACCACGCGCTGGCCGTCGAGGTCGACGAGGATCGCGGTGCCGCTCGTCGTCACCTTCAGGTGATGCGTGCTGCCGCCGACGATCGTGCTGACCGGATACTGGATGAAGTTGGTCCAGTTGTTGTTCTGGCGGCCCACTACCAGCGTATGCGTGCCGGTGTCGAGGCCGATGAAATAGCCGGTCAGACTGTCCGGGCCGCCCGCGGTCGGGTTCGTCGTGCGCACGACGAAGCCCGCGTTCGCGGCGCCCGTGCCGACCGGCGCGGAGACGGTCACGTCGGCTTCATACGATGCGCTCGCGTAGGTCGTGGCGAGCGCGACGGCTTTATCGCCAGCGCCGGTGCCGTTGGCGGGCGGCGCGTCGATCGCAATGGTCGAGGCATTGGTGCCCGGGTGCCATGTGCTCGCCGAACCGGGCGCGAGGTAGCTCGTGAAGTCGCCGAACGACAAAGTCGTCGTCGAGATCGGGGCGGGTGGGGCGGGGGGCGTGTACGGCGCCAGATTCAGCGTCGGGTCCGCGATCACGAGCGGCGGGGTGGTCGTTTTCATGCCGACCGGGATGGGCCCGGCGGCCTTGAATTCCTTCTTCACATCGGCCGCGTCGGCAGAAGCCGCGGCGGCGGCCGAAGCCGCAGAAGCGGGCGAAACCGCCGTCGCATCGACCGCGTTGGTCTGCTTGTTCGCCGATGCGGATGGGTTGGGCGAACCGTCATTACCGCCGCACGCGCTCAGCATCGCGAGCGCGGCCAGCACAAAGTAATTGCGCACCTGTCTCTCCTGAGATTCCCGTCTTGTCGATGGTCATAATTATTATTAAATACGCATACTGCGAGTGACGCTGAAACGACGCTGTAAGCGCATGGAAATCGATATGAATAATATTATTAGTTTGTCTGATCAGTATCAGTGGATTCCCGGATTTGCCTGGGAGGGGCACGCGAGTTACGCGCGAGGGCGCGCGTGAGCGCAGGCATAATCCCAGTTCCCCATCCACGCCGCCCACAGACCCTTCCATGCCGCCCGTCGTCGCCGTCCGGCCGAGCGCCGTCCCGTTGCGCAGCGTCGCGCTGATCCTCGTGTCGATGTTCTGCTTCGCGCTGGTCGACGCGTTGGCGAAGTCGCTCGCGCTCGCTTATCCGGCCAACGAGGTCACGTTTTTCCGCATGCTGTTCGGCCTGTTCCCGGCCGTCGCGATGTGTCTGCGCGGCAAGCCGCTCGCCACGCGGCTACGGCAACTGGACGTGCGCGGACAGACCGTGCGCGCGCTGACGCTGCTCGGCGCCTCGGGCCTGTTCTTCGCGGGCTTGCCGTTCATGCCGCTCAGCGAGGCGGTCGCGATCGTCTATTCGGAGACCTTGCTCGTGATCGTGCTGGCGCCGCTGCTGTTGCACGAGACCCTGAAGCCGCGCGACGCGCTGGCGGCGGCGGTCGGTTTCGCCGGCATGCTACTGGTGGTGCGCCCGGACGGTTCGCAATCGAGCTGGCTCGGCCCGGCGCTGATGATCGCGAGCGCGTTGTGCGGCGCGCTGTCGATCATCCAGATCAAACGCATCAAGGCCAGCGACGATTCGGGCACAACCGTGCTGTACTTCACGCTGGTCGGCACGCTGGTGATGGGGGCGTCGCTGATTTTCGCGTGGCGCACACCGTCGTTCGATGCGCTCGCGATCATGGCCCTGCTAGGCGCGCTCGCGACGGCGGGGCAGTTGCTGATGACGATGGCGTTCCGCGACGCCGACGCCGGCGCGCTCGCACCGTACAACTACACGAGCATCGTGTGGGCCGCGCTGTTTGGCTACCTGGTATGGGGCGAGACGATCGGCATGATCTCGGCGCTCGGCATCGCGCTGATCGTCGGCAGCTCGGTCGCTGTCGCGATGCGCCGCAAATCCGAGGAAGGGCCGCTCGTTTAACCGGCATTCGCGTCGCTGAAAACAGGGTCGAGAACGGCGTCGGAAAAAATTGCCTGGCACTCCAACCAAAGTGTCCGTTTAGACGGACGAATACCCGTCGGTTTCGGACACATGCCCGACCAGATCCGCCGATTGGCCGGTTGTCGGGCCGAAAAGGAAAACACTTGTAGTCCGGATCGCCCACACTTTGATCCGTGGGTTCTTCCGTTGCGCGTGCGTTGACCTGGGCGGTCGATCTGTAGGAAGGGGGAGCGTGCCTTGTTTAGCGAACCGAGAATGATCGTGTTGACGTGCCTCGCCTTCGGCGCGGTGACGATTGGGGCATACGTGTCGCAGTTGGACAACGACTGGTCGTCCGGTCGGGACGTGAGCCTCGTCACTGATGGCGAGCGTGGTGTCACCGGGGATGGCGCGGCGACGCCGCCGAGCGAAGGCCGACCCGGAGCGACGGCGAGCGCACAGGGCCTACGCCGCCACGCGCTGCGTGACGACGTGGCTGCCTCGCGGGCTCTGACGAACCAGTCGATTGGCGCCCAGGCGGGCGACGCGCTCGCCATCGCGGCGCTACAGCTCGCGCGGGAGACGAACCCGCCGCAGCAGACGAACGCGGCGCCCCAGCCTGCGCTGAAATCGAGCCGAATCCAGACGTCGTCGACGGCAAAGAACGAGCGCGCACCCCAAAGCCGCGTTGCGCATGGCGAACACACGAAAGGCGCGTCGGGCAACTCGAAGAAACCGCACTCGACGCAAAGCGTTGCGACGACCTCGGGCTCCCACCATGCTCGGGGCGGCAGTCACAGGAGCGGTTCGAGCGCCGAACGGTCCGCAAAGAGAGCGGCCGGCGTTGCGCCAGGGGAGTGGTCGCTCTATGCAGGGCAAGGCTCGGATTCGTTACCGCCGATACCGCGCGGTGGGCTCACGTCGCAAGCCGATACCCCGGCGATCGCCGGCAACGCCCCCAAGACGCGCGCCCAGGTCCAGGCCGAACTCGTGCGCGCGCGTGAGAACGGCACCATGCCGGCGTTCGGGAATCCCCAACCAACGGGGCCGCGCCCCTGACCTCCTTCAGCGCAACGACGCGGCGAGTCGCGAGAAGGTCGCTTCGTCGGTGCGATCGAACGCGAGCGGCGTGACCGCCACGCGGCCCGCCGCGACCGCCGCCGTTTCGCTGTCGGCATCGTTCGCGCGCGGGCCGCGCTCGAAACGCAGCCAGTGATACGCGATACCGCGCGGGTCGACTTCCGGCAGCACGTCGATGCCTTCGACGAGCCCGACGCCCTGGCGTGTCGGCGTCAGCGGACCGGCATCGGCGGGATCGACGTCGGGAAAGTTGATGTTCAGGCAGGTCGGGGCCGCATGTTCAATCGCGAGCAATTGACGGATCACGCCGGGTGCGAGCGTGCGCGCGGTGTCCCAGCGCACGCGCTCGCGGTCAGTGAACACCTGGCTCAGCGCGAACGACGGCAGCCCCAGCAGCAGGCCTGTCATCGCCGCGCCGACCGTGCCCGAGAACATCGTTTCGATGCCGAGATTGCCACCGCGGTTGACGCCGGACAGCACCAGCGACGGCGGCGCCTCGCGCATCAGATGACGCACGCCCATCACGACGCAATCGCCGGGCGTGCCGGTCACGCCGAAACGGCGCTCGCCCTGGCGGCTCACGCGCAGCGGCGAATGCAGGCTGATCGAATGCGACGTACCGCTCTGGTCGTGCTCGGGCGCGACCACCCAGACTTCGTGCGCGAGTTCGGCGGCGACGGCTTCGAGCACGGCGAGGCCGGGCGCGTCGATACCGTCGTCGTTCGTCAACAGCACTCGCGGCAGCTTGGATTCGTCAGCGGACATCTCGTCAATCTCCTGTGGGTCGGTGAATGAAGCGTACGGAAGGGAGGTCCATTATCCGGCTTTCGTGCGAGGCGGGTACGATGACGATGAACCGCCAACCGATGCAGGACGACCCGCCATGCAGATCGACCCCTTCGAGATTGCGATCGCCGACGAGGACATCGACGATCTGCAGCGCCGCATCCGCGCCACCCGCTGGGCGCCCGCCACACCCGCACCTGCATGGCAGCAGGGCGCCGACGGGGCCTGGTTGCGCGAGCTCGCGACCTATTGGGCTGGGCATTTCGACTGGCGCGCGGCCGAACGCAGGTTGAACCAGCTGCCGCAATATCTCGCCGACGTGCGCGGCCAAACCGTGCACTTCGCGCATCGGCGCGCGGCCACTGTCGGGCCCGGCTTCGAAGCTTATCCGCTCGTGATCACGCACGGCTGGCCCGGTTCGTTCTTCGAGTTTCACGCGCTGCTCGATCAGTTGTGCGATCCGGCCGCGTTCGGCGGCGATCCCGCCGATGCGTTCCACGTCGTCACGCCGTCGCTGCCCGGCTTCGCGTTTTCGCCGGCGCCCGCGCAGGGCGGCACCTCCGCGTTCCAGGTCGCGGACCTGTGGGTCGCGCTGATGCGCGGGCTGGGCTACGAGCGTTTCGGCGCGCAGGGCGGCGATCTCGGCGCGGGCGTGTCGATCGCGCTGGCCGCGCGTCATCCGCATGCGGTCGACGGCATTCATCTGAACTTCCTGCCGAGTTCCTACGAGCCCGCGATTAGCGCCGAGCAGCAGCCGCTGAGCCCGGCCGAGCACGACTATCTGCGCGAGAAGAACGACTGGGTGGCGCTCGAAGGCGGCTACGCCCATCAGCACGCCACGAAGCCGCTGACGCTCGCCGCGTCGTTGAACGATTCGCCGGTCGGGCTCGCCGCGTGGATCGGCGAGAAGTTTCGCGCGTGGAGCGATTGCGGCGGCGAACTGGAAAGCGTGTTCTCGAAAGACGATCTGCTGACCAATATTTCGCTGTACTGGTTCACGCAGTGCATCGGCCCGGCGATGCAGATGTATTGGGAAAACCGCCTGCAGCCGATGCGTTTCTCCGGCGCCCAGCGCATCGACACGCCCGTCGGCTTCGCGCTATTTCCGAAGGAGATCAATCATCCGCCGCGCAGCTGGCTCGAGAGGACTTTCAACGTCGTGCAGTGGAGCGACATGCCGGGCGGTGGCCATTTCGCGGCGCTGGAAAAGCCGGCGCTGCTCGCGGCCGAAATTCGCAAGTTCTTCAGGCCGTTGCGGCGCAAAGCGCGCTAACGCGAGGCCATCTGCATGAACGCACCCGTCACGCTGCTGCTGTTCGACCTGGAAGGGGTCCTGTCGCACTACGACCGTGCCGCGCGCGCCGAGCGGCTGGCGGCGATCACGGGTCGTACGGCCGAGACCGTGCGGCAGGCGATCTGGGACTCGGGACTCGAGGCGCGCGCCGACGGCGGCGAGATCAGCGACGACCAGTACTTGCACGAACTCGCCGTGCTGCTGCGTTATCCGGTCAGCCGCGCCGAATGGCTCGACGCGCGGCTCGCGTCGATCACGCCGAACGAGGCGTCGATCGCGTTGGCGTCCCGCGCGGCCCAGCGCTGCCGCATCGCCATACTGACGAACAATTGCAGGCTGTTGACCGATCACATCGGCTATCTGAATCCGCCCGTGGCGCGGCTGTTCGGGCCGCACGTCTATTCCTCGGCCGCGTTCGGCGCGGCCAAGCCCGCCGCGCAAACCTATCGGCGCTGCGTCGAGCACCTCGGCGCGGCCGCGGCCGACACGCTGTTCATCGACGATAGCCAGGCCAACGTGGACGGCGCGCTCGCGGCCGGTTTGCAGGGCTACCGGTTCGTCGACGCAGCCGGCTTGTCGACCGAATTCGCGCGACGCGGCGTGCTTTAGCCGTGCCGATGGCGCTCGAACTTTCGTCTGCGAGGACACTTCAGGTCATGACACTTCGGTCGAACCACGGTCAGCGGCGCCGCTTTCTGCGCGCCGCGCTCGGTGTGCCGGCGTCGCTCGCGCTCTCGCGCGTCACGCCCGCGCAGACGCAGGCGCCCACGCAAAGCCATAGCGCCTTGCCGCGTATGAGCCATCGCCCGATCCCGTCGACCGGCGAAGCGTTGCCGGTGATCGGCTGCGGCACATGGCGGACCTTCGACGTCGGCGACGATCCCACCGCGCGCGCACAACTCGCGGAAGTCCTGCGCATCCTGTTCGCGGCGGGCGGCTCGGTGATCGATTCTTCGCCGATGTACGGTTCGTCGGAAGCGGTCGCGGGTGCGCTGCTCACGCAGCTGGACGCGCATCGCAAGGCCTTCGTCGCGACCAAGGTATGGACCGAGGGACGCGAAGCCGGCATCGCGCAGATGGAGGAGTCGCTGCGACGTTTCCAGCAACCGCGTGTCGATCTGATGCAGATCCACAATCTGCTCGACTGGCGCACCCAGCTCACGACGTTGCGCGCCTGGAAAGCCCAAGGCCGGATTCGCTATCTCGGCATCACGCACTACACATCGAGCGCGTTCGACGACGTCGCCGCGGTGATGCGCAGCGAGCAGCCCGACTTCGTGCAGATCAACTACGCCGCCGACGACCGCGCGGCCGAGCAGCGCATCCTGCCGCTCGCGGCCGATCTCGGCATCGGCGTCGTGATCAATCAGCCGTTTGGTGGCGGCGGATTGCTCGCGCGCGTGATGAAAACGCCGTTGCCCGGATGGGCCGCGGAGATCGGCTGCACGAGTTGGGCGCAGATCCTGTTGAAGTTCGTGCTCGCGCAGCCGGCGGTGACGGTCGTGATTCCCGGCACCGGGCGGCCGCAATACATGGCGGACAACGTGCGCGCGGGGTCGGGGCCGCTGCCCGACCCCGCGATGCGCGCGCGGATCATCGCGGCGGTGGGAGGCTGACGGCGCCGCGCTCGAACCGCTTCGCACGACACGGGAATAAAACCCGCAACACGCCAGTTATGCCTCACGAACCGGGTTCGGTTCGACGAATCCTTATCGTGAGGTCAACATGTCGTCACACCATTCATTCGATCCGGCGCGTCGCGGCGCGCTGAAGTGTCTTGCGTTCGGCGGCCTCGGCACGGTGTTCATGCTGTCGGGCGGCGTGCTGACGCCGGTCGAGCTCGCGCTCGCGGCCGACGCGAAAAGCGCGATGCCCGCAGCCGGCGTGCCGCTGTTCCTGCAAATCAGCGACACGCATATCGGCTTCAACAAGGAAGCGAATCCCGACGTCGCGGGCACGCTGAAACAGACGATCGACTACGTCAACGCGATGCCGGCGAGGCCGCCGCTCGCGATCCACACCGGCGACATCACGCATCTGTCGAAGGCTTCGGAATTCGATCTCGCCGCGCAACTGATGTCTGGCCTGAAAATCACCGAGGTGCACACGGTGCCTGGCGAGCATGACGTCACCGACGGCCCGGGCACCGAGTACTTCAGCCGCTTCGGCAAGGCGTCGGAGAACCGCGGCTATTACAGCTTCGATCATCAGGGCGTGCATTTCGTCGGCCTCGTCAACGTGATGCATTTCAAGCCGAACGGGCTGGGCGGCCTTGGCAACGAGCAGCTCGAGTGGCTCGAAAACGATCTGAAGGGCCGCTCGTCGAGCACGCCGGTCGTCGTGTTCGCGCACATGCCGATGTGGACGATTTATGAGCCGTGGGGCTGGGGCACCGGCGATGCCGGACAGGCGATGGGCTATCTGAAGCGCTTCGGTTCGGTGACGGTGCTCAATGGCCATATTCACCAGATCGTCACGAAGGTCGAAGGCAACATCACGTTCCACACCGCGCGCTCGACCGCTTATCCGCAACCGACCGCCGGCAACGGCGAGGGGCCGGGACCGTTGAAGGTCGCGAGCGACCAGTTGCCGAAGATGCTTGGCGTGACGAGCGTGAGCATCGCGCGTCATCCGCTGAAGGCGACGCTCGACGACACCACGCTCGCCTGATGGCTCGCGCCTCTCTAACGCTTGAGGAGATCAGATATGGTCAGGAATATGATGGGCCGCGCGCTCGTGATTCTGCTTGGCAGTCTCGCGATTCTGGCGGTGTCGGCGGGGCTCGGCTTCGCGCAAACGACGATGCCGATGCAGATGAAGATGCCGATGCCGATGACGGCGCAGAAACAGACTATCGCGTTGGCTCCTAACTCGATGGTCATGAAGAACTTTGCGTTCGCGCCGACGGACTTGACCATCAAGGCGGGCACTACCGTTACATGGAAAAATCTCGATGGCGAGCCGCACACGGTGGTCAATGATGCGGGTTTGTTCCGCTCGGCCGCGCTCGATCAGAACGATACCTTTCAGTTCAAGTTCGATAAGCCGGGCGTCTATAAGATCTTTTGTGGCATTCATCCGAATATGAGGGCCACGATTACGGTGCAGTGAGGCGGTTTTCGTCGAACTCTTGCCCGGTAAGGACTGTTCGAGATTTGTTAGGAATTGGTTTCGAACTCGCCCTGATCCGTTTCAGTCCGCGCGGGTTTTCATGTGGGTTTTCATAGCTCCGCGAGGTCGAGTCGGTCAGGTTTCCGGGCAGTCCCTTCGTGTCAACGCCGCCGCTGTGCTGCAGAGATATCTGCGCACCGACTGGCCGGGTACGGCAGCGCATTGTTGTGGCCCAATGATGCAGAATGGGGCGGGCTCTGGACCATGGAGCCCTGGGGCCTTCTCATTAGTGTTCCAGCGTCGAGCGTTGTTTCAACCGGTAGCCTTGCCAGATTTTCATGATCGTCACATAGAGAACGATCGCCACGATAAAGTCTACAGCTATCATCGTGCCGATATAGAACAGCTCATAATCTGTCACTCCGAGTTTCTCGGATACTTCGATCAAGATTTGCTGCTGCTCCAGCGTCATAGGTGACGGGTAGGTATGGACATATCGCACTGACAGAAAAAACAATGCGAAAAAGAAAACTAGCTTGCAAAACCTATGGGCAAGTGTCACCAATTGTCGTTACCTCGATCCATCCGTAGGCGCGTGCTCCCGAAGTGCCGGCTGGAATAGTCGTTGTATCCAGAAGCGCTTGTCGGAGCCTATTGAAATCCGCAACATTCTTCAGTGTGATACACCCGAAAGAAACACCGTCTCCGCCAACGGGATGCAATCGAAAGTTTCCGCGCTTGATGCCGTTTATCCAGGTCCAGTCATCAATCTGACAGTCGTCCCTATAAAGAGCGAACCATTCATCATGATGAGTCGGATTTCCACGCGCGGCATTGTATGCATCCTTGAGCAACGCCTGTAATTGCGAGGCAATTCCGCCGGTTGGTCTCTCGACTACCCAGTACTTCCCGGCAGGTAGAGGCCCCTTGTTCACGGCCGCTGCACATCCTCCGCGGTTGCGGTAAATGCCATCACCCGAGAAAGCTGGGAACGCCCCTACACCGAATACAGCCAGCGTTAAGAGCGGTTGATTGTCGACAACGAATTTTCCTTGTAGCGCCATGTTCAGGACCGTTCGCTCCAACTGTCGGAGAACTTGATGTTGCCGTCAGTGTAGTGCCACGTGATGCGGTCATACATCAACGAAACCGCCTCCACGTGATTGAGCTGCGACAGGCCCGCGAGTTTGGTATTTGCCATGCCGGGGTTGACGCCAACGACCTTTACGCCCTCCATCAGCATGATGAAGTATTCCTCTTCATGGCCCGCGTCGTTGATGCGATACCACTTCAGTTCTGCCGATTGCAACGTTTGACCTGTGGAGGTGGCCTTATAGAGGTAAGGGCTGGAAGCGTCAAACTCCTTTTCCAGGCTCAGTGGGGAATGGGTGCGCGGTCCGGCAATTTGCCCAGTCTTGCTATCGACCGGCAGATTCAGGCCGTGACCGAATCCGATTACTTCGATACTTCCCTCTCGTCCCTGAACCGACACGGAGCCTTTGATGTCTGCTCCGCCGTCGTCCCTTAGCCACATGTATGCAGGAATTGGCATGCTGATTTGCGCCCTCTGTTGATGGTGGTTTTTTGATTCCCTACGGCAAGAAGGCGTATACAAACACAGAGCGCGAAAGGTGAATGCAAGATCTTGTAAAGGGTTGCGTTAGCTATTGATGGCGTGCGGGAAGTGGCAAGTGACCCACCCAACCCCCCACCACTCACGCGGTATGCATGTCACTCAACCGGCACAGCAAAATCCCATACCCGGTCAGATGCCCGAGATACACGCTCGTAAACACATTGTTCGCGAGCAGATCCTCGGTCAACTGACGCAGATCTTCCATCTGCAGCGGCGGCGCGGCGAGCGGCGGCCGCTCCACGCGCAGGTCCGCCGCCTCGGCCAGTTGGCGGTGCACGTCGACGAGCTTCGCGAGCCGCGCGAGAAACGCTTCGCGCCACCCGGCATCGAGGGCGGCGAACTGATCGTGAAACGTATGCATCGTTTCGAGAAAATTGACCAGCGAATCGAACGTCTCCTGGTAGCAGGCGAACACCGGCAGGCGCGCCGCGTTGCGCTTCAGGTGCGGCGACGTCCACGCCTGCTCGAGGTCGGTCTTCAACAGTAGGTGCGCCTGCTTCAGGTTCGTGCTCAGCGCGCGCAGCTTCGTGGTCGCCGGCTTGAGCTGCGCTTTGTCGAGCTGGCCCGCGGCCAGTTGCGCGACGACGTCGGTGGCCTGCTGGTTGCCGTCGTTGACGAGCGTGTTCGCCCAGTAGCCATGGTCGGGCGGAAACGCGATCTGCTGGAGGATGAAGCCGAGGAACATGCCGAGCACCACGCCGATCAGGCGCAGTTCGAGCAGCGGAATATGTTCGCCGGTATAGAGCACGAGCGTGATCGGCACCGTGATGCTGGTCATCTGGAACAGCGACGGCCGCAGCGCGACGATGGCGAAGATCACGACCGGCAGCAAAACCGCGCCGAGCCACAGATGCGGCGCGGTCAGCCAGATCAGCAGCGTGCCGATCGGCATGGCCACCACGTTCGAAAACACGCGTTTGTAGAAGTAGCTTCTGGCCGCCGAAATCGAGCTTCCGAGCGCCAGCGTCAGCATCGCCGAGCCGGCGAGCGGCACCGCCGCGTCGGGGTAGCCGAGCAGATACGGGATGCCGAACCCGATCCACAGGCCGAGCGTCAGCTTCGTGTATTTGGCGGTTTCGGAAAGAGAGAAGCGCGCGAGCGCGCGGCGCCACGGCGTGAGAGGTTTGTGCTGATACGCGTTGGACATGATTTTTATACTGACCGAAGACGTTGGGCCCAGTACGGCGCGGGGGCCGGGTCGCGGGCCGACCGCCGGGCCCGGTTGTTGCGTGCAAGTCTGCGACTTCGTTGGCGCGTTTCGCAGAACCCGCGTCGCATCTGGCGGAGCGGCGAACGGCAGATGCGCGGCGGCCTGTCGGGGTATCGTTCGCTTGCAGTTTTTACCAGAATTGCACGTTTTTTTGCCAGCGGAAGCGGCCCCGGATGGCGCCTTTCGAAGCACGATGGAGGCGCTGCGCAAACGCAACGCTGCTGTGTTGTCGCCCGTTCGCGACAGGATTACATTCATCAGTCAGTGCGTGTCGTGACAGTGCGCGAGCGCGGCTTATCCGCCTGCTCGCCGACGCGTCAGCACGCCAGCTTGTCAGCCAGAAGTGGCATTACCGGAGTCTATTGCGATGGCTACCGATCCCGACGATACCGACATGCGTCATTCCGCAACGGACAGCCGGTACGCCGGCTTCGATCGCGATGGCCCGGACGAACCGGGCGAGCCACCCCCGCGCTTCGGGCGCCTCGCGCTGTGCATCGCGGCGGCGGGGGCGCTGACGTTCGGCGTGATGGGCACCGTCGCGTATGGCGTCTGGTTCAACGAGGATCAGCAGACCTATGCGGACGCCATCGCGGGCGCGCGCGAGGCGCTCGGTTCGTCGGCCTCGGGCAAGGTGCCGACGGTGGCCGTCGCGCACGCGCCGGACGACGCCACCGCGCAGTCAGCGGCTCAGTCGCCCGCGCAGTCTCCGGCTCAGTCACCCACGCAACTGGCCGCGCAGCCCACGCCACCAAACCTCGCGCTCGATGCCACCAGCGCGAACGGCGGCTTCGAGGACACCAGCCCGGCCGTCTGGTCCGGCAAGATCCACCCAAGCGCGCCTGACCCGAGTCTCGCGACCACGCTGGCCGATACGCCGAGCGATGACGCAGCCGATACCTCGGTCGGCACGTCGGGCGACACGCCGCTGGCGCCCATCGCTCCGACGCCACCGCCGCGCTCAGCGAAACACGCCGCGAATGCCGCCGATTCCAACGCGCATCCGGCGGCCGGTCGTGGCGGGAAGGACGCGCGGCTCGCGCAGCAGGAGCGGCGCGCGTCGTCGAAGCACAAGGACGATCTGTTTGCGCGGATCGGGCAGTTCTTTCGTCGCGTGAGCTATCGTCAACATGACAACGGACGACAGCAGCAAGATACCTATTCCCATCCCTGAGCGCGCCGTCGTCGGGCGAGCCGGGGCAGCCGCGTTGCGCGGCAACGCGCGCGCGCACGTGCGGGTCCGCGGCTGGCGGCTGGGGCCCGCGAGCGTCGCCGTGGCCGCGCTGTTGTGCCTGCTGTTCGGCCTGCTCTACGTGGCGATGCAGATCCGCACGGTCTTTTCCGATCAATTGAAGCAGGAGTACGCGGGCCTCGTGCTCGAAGCCGCAGGGCGCGTCGACAGTGCGCGCGAACAGCTGGCCGTGTGGCAGCGGATGGTCGACACCCCGGCGAGTCCCGCCGCGTCGTTCGTGCCCGCCTATGACGCGGCGCGCGCCGACCTGACGCAGCGCTTTGCGTCGCTCGCGGCGCTGATCAACGCGAGTCCGTCGCCGGCGCCGCCCATTCCCGCGATTTCCACGTCCCGTGCGACCCCCGAGGCCGTCGCGAAGGCGCTCGCCAGCGTCTCCGACTACTGGCGCGCGCAACGCGATGCGGCGAGCGCCGACGTGCGGCTGCGCATCGCGCATGTCGCGCGCACGCTGATCGCACTCGCCGCGCTGCTGTTCTGCATGCTGATCACGGCGCTCGGCATGTACGCGAAGCGCAACCGGCAACTGGCGGGGCAGTCGCACGAGTTCGAGCACGCGTCGCTGCACGACTCGCTGACCGGCCTGTCGAACCGCCGCAAGCTGCTGGCCGCGCTCGAAGCCGCCGCGAAAACCGCGCGCACCGCGGTCTACGAGCAACGCCTCGCCGTGCTCTATATCGACCTCGACGGCTTCAAGCAGGTCAATGATTCGTTCGGCCACCGCGTCGGCGACGAATTCCTCGCCGCCGTTTCCGCGCGGTTTCGCGCGTCGGTGCGCAAAGGGGATCTGGTCGCGCGTATCGGTGGCGACGAGTTCGCGGTGCTGGTGCGCAGCTTCTCGGGCGATGAGGAACTAGCCGAGATCGCGCGCCGGCTGATCGCCTGCGTGGTCGCCACCGACGAGCACATGGGCATCGGCAGCGTGCGCGCGAGCGTGGGCATTGCGAGCTATCCCGACGATGTCGACGATCACCGTCGTCTGGTCGCCGCCGCCGATGCGGCGATGTATCAGGTCAAGCGCGACGGCAAGAACGGCTTCGCGTTCGCGGCGCAGACGGGCAGGGAGGCGGCGTTCTGAACCTGCCTCGGCGTCAATGATCGTCGTTGCGCCAGTCAGTCAGCTTTTCCCGCTCATTCACTTCGATATACGCGGGCCGTGCGCGCAGCCTGCGGATATAGCTCGTGAGATGCGGCCAGCCCACCGTCGCCGGGCGCGGCATGTTGCGGGTCCAGCGCATCAGCACGAGCGCGAGCAGATCGGCGGTGCTGAGCTTGTCGCCCGCGAGATAGTCGCGTCCGCCGGCCAGATGCGTGTCGAGCCGCGCGCACGCGTCCTCGATGCGGCTTCGCGCAAGCGCGCGCACCGCTTCGGCGCCCGCCGGGTCGCCGTCGCTGCCGGCATAGAACCAGTCGCGCATCGCGGGCAGCAGCGTGTTCGCGAGATAGATCATCCATTCGAACCATTCCCCGCGCGCGGACGATCCCGGCGCGGGCGCGAGACCGGCGTCCGCATGGCGCTCGGCGAGCAGCATCAGCAGCGCGGCCGATTCATGCCGCGGCACGCCATCGACGACCAGCGTCGGCACGCGACCGGCCGGATTCAGACGCCGATACTCGGGGTCGTGTTGCTGGCCCGTGTCGATATCGACGAGCCGTGCTTCGAACGGCACGCCCATTTCGAGCAGCATCCAGTGCACGGGCATGCTGGCCGCGCCGGGCGAGTAGTAGAGAACGTAGGACATCCAGGGCGCTCCGTGGATCGATGTGGGCGCGGCTAAGCCGCGAACAGAAAGAATAAGGGGCTGTCGCCGAAGCGAACAGCCCCTTCCGATGCGTTAGCCGGCTCCGTCAATGCACCGAGGCATGCTTCTCCTGCTCGGCCGCGCTCGGCTGCGTCACCGCGCTGACGATCACGAACACGATCACGTTCACCGCCAGTGCGAGGAAGCCGATGTTGACGTCCTTCAGCGCATCGGGCAGGAACGGCATCAACTGACCGACGCTCCAGTGCAGCGTCGTGCTCAGCGCCACCACCGCGACACCCACGATGATCCCGCAGAACGCGCCTTGCTTCGTCGCGCGGTTGCGCGGGAACAGGCTGCAGAGCACGGCCGGGAACAGTTGGGTGACGAAGCTGTAGCCCATCAGCAGCAGCGCGACGATGGTTTCGCCGCCGTTCAGCGTGAAGCCGACCGCGACCAGCGCCACGACCGGCACGAGCAGACGCGCGATCGTCGCGACCGACGCATCGGACGCCTTGCGGTTCACCATGCCGCGATAGACGTCGTTGGCGAGCAGCGTCGACGCCGAGGTCAGGATCATCGAGCCCGGCACCAGCGCGGTCAGGATACCGGCCGCGCCGATCACGCCGACGAACCACGGATCGAACGTCTGCAGCGACAGGCGGAACAGGGACAGGTCGATGTCGGCGCCTTTCAGACCCGGCACGCGCAGCGTCGCCGCGAAGCCCACGAAGAACACGAACAGCAGGATCAGCTGATAGAGCGGCAGGATCGCGGCATTGCGGCGGAAGATCCGCTCGTCCTTCGCCGTGAAGATCGAGCCGAACGTATGCGGCCACATGAAGAAGCCGAGCGCGGTCAGGAGCACCGTCGACTGGAACCACACGACGCTCGAACCGCGCGCCGGGAAGGTCAGGAAGCCGGGACGGGCGGCGTCGATCGTGCGGAACATCTCGGCGAAGCCGCCGTAGTAATGCAGCGGCAGATAGATGCCGAGGAACAGCACGATCGCGAGAATCAGTGTGTCCTTGACCACCGAGTTCCAGGCGGAGCCGCGCACGCCCGAGACGATCACGTAAGAGGTCACCACGATCGCGCCGATCCAGATAGCGGCCGTCGACGAGATCGCGCCATACGACGCGGTCGCGACGATGATGCCGAGGCCCTTCAATTGCAGTACCAGATACGGAATCAGCGCGGCCACGCCGACCAGCGCGACCAGCGTGCCGAGCGCCTGGCTCTCGTATTTGCGCGAGAAGAAGTGCGGCTGCGACACCAGACGATGCGTTTTCGCGTAGCGCCAGATCGGCGGCAGCATCCAGTACGACAGGATGTACGCGAGCGTGCCGTACGCGAGGATGTAGTAGACCGGCGCGCCCTTGCCGTAGGCGAAGCCACTGCCGCCGAGGAACGTGAAGGTCGTATAGATTTCGCCGGCCATCAGCAGGAACACGAACGCGGTGCCGAAGCTGCGGCCGCCCACGCTCCACTGTTCGAGGCTCATGTCATGGCCGTGCCGTGCGCGCACCCCGAGGAACAGCGCGAACAGCGTGACAGCAGCGATGATGACGAGTGCGCTCATGGGCGAACCTCCTCGCCATCGGCGGCGATGTGCTTGTTGGACGGATCGAGGTTGTAGACGATCGCCATGATGATCGCGCTCAACACCACCCACATGACGATCCAGGCCAGCACGAAGGGCATGCCGAGCACGAGCGGCTCGACCCGATTGACAAACGAAATGCCGACCAGGATGCCGATGAACGGCAGCGCGGCAAGTACACGAAGCAGCATGTGGACAACTCCTCGAACCTGTAGGTATGTGTCGTTGAAATTCCGGCTTCGCTGAGGACTGTATGCCGGATACTTCGGTCCCGTAAAGTAGGTCAAAATAAATGTGATTCGTTCGACCGTTGCAGAAGCATCTTTCCGGCCCGGATTGCTGCACTGCAAGGCCGGGGGCGCCATCGTAGGCACTTCGTTTCACGGCTTTTTTGCCGGGTGACTGGCGCGGCGCGATAACATCTGCGAGCATGGCAGCATTTTCCGGACCGCGCGATGCCCGACGGTTTAATCAGCCGCGGAGCGAACCCACGCGAGCCAACGCAGACACACGGACACGCACATGGTCGAAAGTCTGATCTCGGACGTTATGTTTGGCTTTATCGGCTTGATCAGCATCATCAATCCGTTCAGCGGCGCGTTCGTTTTTCTGGACCGAACCGCGTCGCTGACCCTCGACGAGCGCAATGTGCTCGCCCGCAAGATCGCGATCAACTCGGCCTGCGTCCTGCTGGTCGCATTCTTCATCGGCACGCCGATCCTGCATTTCTTCGGCATCTCGATGGAAGCGCTGCGCATCGGCGGTGGCCTCGCGCTCGCCGTGGGCGGCTGGCAGATGCTCAACGCACCCGATACGCCGGCTGCCGAGCAGACGGGCGTCAAGCGCGTCGATGCCGAGAACGCGATGTCGCGCGCATTCTTTCCGCTCACCGTGCCGCTCACCACCGGCCCCGGTTCGATCGCGACCGCGATCGCGCTCACCGCGAATCGCACGCATAAGTTGTCGGCGTTCGTGGTGTCGAGCATCGCGTCGGTTGCGATCACGTTCCTCGTGGCGCTGACCGTGTATCTGATCTACAGCCGCGCGACGATCCTCGCGCGCTACCTCGGCGTCGAGGGCACCAAGGTCGCGTTGCGGGTGTCGGCGTTTCTGCTGCTGTGCATCGGTGTGCAGATCATCCTGACCGGCGTGTCGGAGTTCCTGATTCCTATCGCGACGATGCGACCCTCGGCGGGCTAGTGAAACGGCGTAGAGATCAACGCGTGAGCAGCATCGCGCTGAGTACCGAGAACACCGTCGACGGCAATTCGGCGAGGCGGCTCACCACGACGTTGCGCGGATAGAAGTCCTCGACCGCGTCGGTCAGCACACCGATCCCCACCAGTTCGATGCCGCGTTTCGCGATCGCCGCGACGCGTTCGCGCAGGTCGCTGCGCAACACCTGCGGGTCGCCGTCGCCGGTCGACGGATAGCCGTCGGAGAACACCATCAAAATGCGGCGCGCGGCCGGATGATCGGCGAGGCGCGTCGCGGCCCAGGCGAGCGCTTCGCCGTCCGGATTCTCGTGCCCACAGTCGATTTCGGCGATCCCGCTCAGGTCGGTCGCGCCGAAGCGCTTGTACACCTTCAGATCGAGCCGTTCGACGAAGCGGTTGTAGCGCCGCAAATCCGCGCCGGCCGCGCGCTGCCGTTCGTAGAGCCGTTTCATCGGTTCGGCTTCGAGCGAACAGTAGCCGAGCACTTCGCAATCGAACGAGAGCTGTGTCAGCGCATCGCACAGCGCGCTGGCACAGAGCCGCGCGAGCTCGATCTTGCGGCCGGCCATCGAGCCGCTGCGATCGATCAGCAACGTGACCGCGACGTCGCGACCCTTCGCGGCGCGCTGCGTGCGAAACGGCGTGCGATAACCGGGCGTGGTCGCGAGTTTGGCCAGCGCGGTGCGGTCGATCTCGCCGCGCTCCTGTTCGCGGCGCCAGCGAATCCGTTCGTCGACGGACAGCGCGCGTTCGAGCTTTTCCTTCAGCGGCGCGGTGTCCGCGCGCGCCTGCGCGCGCAACGCGCGCCACGCGGCGCTGTCGCCCTGGCCGGTGAGATCGGCGATCACGTCGAATTCGGTGGCGAGCGGAATCGATAGCCGCATGCGCGCGGGGCGTGCTATCGGCGCACCCGTATCGTGTGCGTCGCGGTGGGAAGTGGTCTCGCTATCGGCGAGCGTCTGGCCCATGCCGATAGCGTCGTTGGAGGGGGCGCCGCCGCCGTGTTCCGATGCGGCGGGCGGCGCCGCGTCGTCGTGATCGGGCAATAGCGTGTCGTCGTCGCCGAACGTGGCGGACGATGCAGCCGTTTCCGTGTCGATGTCTTCGGCCGGACCGGCGGTGAACATCATGTTGTTCGCATCGCCGGCCGATAAGGACCGCACGCGCGCCACCAGATCTCGCGCGACGGCAATGCTGCGCGCGGTCGAACCGCTCGCCCGCGCTTCGTGCAGCAGGTCCTGCGCCGCATGCAGCGCGGCGAGCAGCGAGTGGCTCGCCTCGGTGCGCGTCGGCGCCTCGTCCCATAGCGCGCGTTCGACCAGCCACGCGAGCCGGTCGCGCCAGTGAAGCGTCGGCCAGCGCTGCCGCACGCGCTCGGCCGCATGCGCGCGCAGCTTGCCGATGAACCAGCGCGCGCCCGGATATTCGTCGAGCAGTTGCGCGCACACGCGCCGATCGTCGATCACCTGTGCGAGCTTCGCGGTGATGCTCGCGGGCAGCGCATCGAGCTGCGCGAGCGAGGCATGCTTCGCTCGCGCGACCAGCAGGTCCAGATGGCCGATCAGCACATCGCGTTCGACGCCGCCGTTCGCCTCGTAGTCCGGAATCACGATACGGCCGGGCTCGACGCGCGGGCCATCGGGACTGAACACGACCGTCACGCCATATTGCCCGGTCAGCACCCGCGCGATCTTGCCGAGTGTCGACTCGAACGCGAAGCCTTGCGTGTCGCGTTGCAGATGGGCCGGGTGGCGGGCGTTCATCGCGGCGTGTACGTTCAGGCGGCCGGCGCGATGTGGTGGCGGATGATGCCGCGAATCAGCGCGGCGTCCTCCGGGCTCACCTTGGCGTAGATGGCCGGTCCCGCCGCGCGTTCGGGGTCGCCGGTGCGCAGCATCAACTCGGCCCAGTCGAGCAGGCGGCGCGTCGAGAAGGCGCTCGACAGGTCCTCGCGTGCGAACGCGGCGCGGCAGTCGGCGGCGATCGCCGCGAGCGTGGTGGCGAGCGGCCGCGTCATATGCGGCGCGAGCGTGCGGATCAGCACGTCGGTTTCTTCGGCGGGCAACAGATAGTCGAGCAGGTACACGCGCCAGCGATCGAGAAAGGCCTCGTTCATCAGATTCGCGCCCTGATACAGATGACGGAACTGGCTCATTGCGCCGACCGCGTTCGCGGTGGCGAACAGCCGGAACGCCGGATGCGGCGCGACGATCTCGTTGCCTTTCTCCTTGAGCACCAGGCGGCCCTGCGGTTCGAGCACGGCGGTCAGCGCGGCGAGAATCGACGGTTCGGCGAAATCGATCTCGTCGACGATCAGCCACAAGCCTTCGCGCATCGCGGTGGGCAGCACGCCGTCGACCCACAAGGTCTCGCCGCCCTTGACGGTCCAGAAGCCGACGAAATCGCCGACGGTGGTCTGGCCGTTCATGTTCGAGCGCAGCACGCCATGTTGCGAGCGCGCGGCGACCTGTTCGATCAGACTCGTCTTGCCGGCACCCGTGTGACCGATCAGCATCACGCGGCGATTCTCGACGATGTCCGCGACGATATCGTTGAAACGCGCTGGAAACAGATACGCGGGATTCACGCGCGGCACGAGCGGATGCGCAGAGCCGCAACGCACGTCGACGTTGCCGATGCGGACGCTGGCGGCGCTCGCGTCGTCCGCCGGACTGCCCAAGCCCGCGTCTGCGTTTCCGGCATCGCGCAGCTTCGCCGCCAGCATGCGCGCCGATGCCCGCTGCAATTCAGGCATGAACGCGATGCGCGTGGGGGTATCGGTAGCCTCGGGCGCGTCGCGTTCGAGCGCGAAGCCCTCGCGACGCCACTTCTTCAGCTTCGCACGCAGATTCTCCGCATCGACGACCAGATCGATATCCACCGAGCCGGCGCCGTTCTCGTCATCGTCGGTGGCGTGTTCGAGGCGATAGGTCTCGGGCCGGTCGCCGACACTCACGCGCCACCATTCGGCGCCGTTTTGCGTCGCGCGTCGATAGAGGCCCAGGTTGTCGTCCTTGTTGCCGTCTTCGGGTTCGATCAGGTCGGGCGTGCTCATGGCAAGGAAGTGAAATATCGAAGCGGATGATGCATTTCGATTTGGCTGAAGCCGGATTGCCGACTATCTTATCTTGGGCAGCTTTCGATCTCCCATGAATCGCGATTGACGGAGCCACCGCATAGCGATGAAAGCATCGGCAAAAGTACGCGCGGCGCTCGCCCTGGCGGGGGCGATAGCGACGGTTCCGGGCGCCCGCGCGCAAACCAGCGTGACCATGTATGGGCGGCTCGACGCCGGCATCGAGTATCTGAATCACATCGACAACGGCGAGGGGAGCAGTTCGAACCGCTGGCGCGCGGAAGGCGGCAACTGGGGCACCAGCATGTTCGGCCTGAAAGGCAACGAGGACCTCGGCGGCGGTCTCGATGCGATCTTCAACCTCGAAACCGGTTTGCAGGTGATGGACGGCACGACGAGCGGCGGACGCTTATGGTCGCGCCGCGCGTTCGTCGGCGTGCGCAGTCAGCAGTGGGGCACGTTGCAGGCCGGGCGTAACCTGTTCATCGATAGCGATGGCGTGTGGGAATTCGATCCGTTCGTGCAGCAGGCATTCGCGTCGGCGTCGCTCGTGCGTGGGCGCAACTGGCAGCAGACCAGCAACAACGTCGAATACCACAGCCCGGTTTTCGCGGGCTTCGACGTGCAGGGGCAGTACGCGTTCGGCAATCAGGCGGGGGCGTTCAACAGCGGCGCGCCGGGCGAGTTCGGCCGCTCGGACGGCATCATGCTGAGCTATCATTCGCCGCTTTTCGACATGCGCGGCATCTACGACGAGCTGCGCGACAACAACGGCCGCTTCAGCAATATCTTCCAGGCGTCGCGCGAATATTTCGTTGGCGCGAATCTGCGTGTGCACGAGTTCAAGGTGCAGGGCGCGTACACGCATTACTCGGCACCCGATTCGCCGGCCGGTGTCGCCGATACCGCCGATCACTACTGGCTCGGCGTCACCTATGGACCGCCATCGCGCTGGGCGGTGACCGCAGGCGGCTATTACATTCACGTCGGCGAAGGCACCGGCGACGCCGCCCACGACCCGTCCGGTCACGCGATGATGTACGTGCTCGGCACGACCTACAACCTGTCGAGGCGCACGTTCCTGTACGGCACGCTCGGCTACGTGCGCAACGGCAGTAACTCCAACTTCTCGCTCGAGGCCGCGCCGCGCGATTCGAGCACCAACACGAACCCGCTCGTCGGCGAATCGCAGACCGGCGCCTACGTCGGCATGATGCATCAGTTCTGACGAGGCCTGGCGCCTCGACGCAGCTCGCTCGCCTGCCGTTTTCCTCGATCAATGCGCGACGTGCGGCGCACGCTGGCGAAATGCACGCATGGGCGGCGGTGCCGCGGGTGGATCGCCCTCGGGGGTTTCGCGAAGATCCTCGAGCGGATCGTCGTCGGGGACCGGGTCAGGGTCGATGTTCGGCGGCGGCGTCTGCGGCGCGATGTCGGGGTCGACTTCGGGCGGCATCGGCACATGCAGATGCAGCGTCAGAGTGTCAGTTGAGTCCATCCCATTCTCCAGAGAGTGCTTGTTCCTATGCGCAACCGTCATGCCGCGGCGTCGCGCTCGTCGATCGCGTGGAACGTCGATTGCTGGATGCCGGCATGCGCGCCGCATGGCGATGACCGTGCGCGCTCGCACCCGCACAGCACAGGACGAGGAACGCACATGGCGCGACACAAGGCCGACGTCGCTGACGACGAATTCGAGATTTACGCCAGCTATCACGGAACGGGCGACGGCCGTTACATAGGTGGACTGAAGGTAGTGAGGAAAACCGACAGGAAGATCCTGTTCCCGTTCGACGGCGCACCGCAGATCGGCCCCTATGCAACGGCCGACGAAGCGCGCCGCGCCGCGATCGCGTATGGCCGCGAAATCGTCGCGGCGGATCGCGCGGCGCCGGAAAGCTGAGCGGGCACGGCGGCGCGTCTTGCACTTCTCGCGCTTCTCGCGCGGCGTTCTCCCTTTTTACAAAGAGATTCTGTAGCGCGTCTCCATTCGATCACGCAACGATCACGCAACGATCTCGCCATGGCCATGCCCGTCGCCACTCGTGCGCGCTTCACGGGTAAGGCGCGGTTGTTGCTCCATGTACCAGGTGCAGGTCCGATACCGCGCGCAATCACGCGTATCGACGGCAGAACGATCGAGGAGGACGTCATGCAGGATCACGAATCGACAGACAACCCGCAGCAGGGTGCAACACGAGGCGCCGAGCAGTCCGCGAGGCCGGACGGTGCGCCGACGCTGTCCGACGAAGTCAAGGCCCGCAACAGGCCAAGCGGCACGCACTACGTCGAGCCGAGTCCGCTCGGCATCGAACCGGTCGTGCAAACCGGCGTGGACAAGGCGACCAATCCGCCACGTTCGAGCGAGCGGCCGCGGCAAACCGCCGAAGTGCCGCTCGGCACCGGCGGGCACGCGGAGCCGCCGGGCGGTGGGGGGCGCGAGTCGCATCACAAGCAGCCGGGCGGGCAGTGACGCGGCGCGCTGCGTGAGCTGCGTGAGCTGCGTGACAAGCGGTGCTCGCCCGCGGGTTCGCGGCAACCGCATCACAAGCCAGGAGCCAACGATGTTCAACGAGTCCAGGCACGGCTTCGACGCCGCGCAGACCGAATACGAAGCGTTCATGCTGGCGCCGCACGACTGGCTGCCGAACAACGGCAAGCTGCCCGTCGTGCTGTACCGGCGCGCGCTGTCACCCGGCAGCGGCAATCTGGCCGCCGCGTTCGAGATCCTGTTCGAGCGCAATGCATGGCCCGCGCAGTGGCGCGACAGCATCTTCGACTTCCATCACTTTCACGCGAGCGCGCACGAGGTGCTCGGCGTGACCGAGGCGAGCGCCGAAGTGATCGTCGGCGGCCCAGGCGGACGCGTGGTGAGACTGCACGCGGGCGACGTGCTGTTGCTGCCGGCCGGCACCGGCCACTGTCTGCAATCGTTCGAGCGGCAATTTCAGGTGGTGGCGGGCTATCCGTCAGGGCAGCAGTGGGATCTTCGCCGCGAAGCGCTGACACCGCAGGAACTCGCCGACATGCTGGCATTGCCGTTTCCGCCGCTCGATCCGATCGACGGCAAGCATGGTCCCGTGATCGAGCTTTGGCTGGATGCGGCCTGAACTTCGTCGTTCGCGAAGCGACCGGCAGCGCGTGCAGAGTTGCGCGGTTAGGCGCATCATCTGTGGGCTTCGCTACGGTTTTCCTGCGCGCTTTCGTGCGTGAACCCGCATGCGCGCAGCCCGCAGCGCGCGCCGGCCATCTTCCGAATTGCCGAACAAGGAGCGCTCCATGCAAAACGATCCCGCCCTCGATCAGTTGTGCATCAACACGATCCGCACGCTGTCGATGGACGCCGTGCAAAAAGCCAATTCCGGCCACCCCGGCACGCCGATGGCGCTCGCGCCGGTCGCCTATCACCTGTGGCAACACCATCTGCGCTACGACCCGGACGAACCGCTGTGGCCGAATCGCGACCGCTTCGTGCTGTCGGTCGGGCATGCGTCGATGCTGCTGTATTCGCTGCTGCATCTGGCCAACGTGAAGGCCGTCGACGAACACGGCAAGCCGACCGGCAAACCCGCCGTATCGCTCGACGACATCGAGCATTTCCGCCAGCTCGACAGCAACACGCCAGGTCACCCCGAGTACCGCATGACGACCGGCGTCGAAACCACCACGGGACCGCTTGGACAAGGGCTCGGCAATAGCGTCGGCATGGCGATGGCCGCGCGCTGGCACGAGAGCCACTTCAACCGCGCCGACGCGCCGCTGTTCGACTACCGCGTGTATGCGCTGTGTGGCGACGGCGACATGATGGAAGGCATCTCGCACGAAGCGGCGTCGCTCGCGGGCCATCTGAAACTGTCGAACCTGATCTGGATTTACGACAGCAATCGCGTGACGATCGAAGGCCATACCGACCTCGCCTATAGCGACGATCCCGAAACCCGCTTTCGCGGCTACAACTGGCACACGCTGCACGTCGACGATGCGAACGACACCGCCGCGCTCGACAAGGCGCTGGTCGAAGCGAAGAGCGTGACCGACCGGCCGACGCTGATCGTGGTCCATAGCATCATCGGCTGGGGCTCGCCGCACAAGCAGGACAGTTCGTCCGCGCATGGCGAGGCGCTCGGCGTCGAGGAAGTCGCGCTGACCAAGAAGGCGTACGGCTGGCCCGAGGACAAGTTCTTCTATGTGCCCGACGGCGTGCATCAACGCTTCGCGGAAGGTATCGGCGCGCGCGGCAAGGCGGCGCGCGAGCAATGGCAGGCGAAGTTCGACAGCTACCAGAAGCAGTATGCGGAGCTCGCGCGCGAGTTCGCGCAGATGCAGGCGCACGAATTGCCGCAGGGCTGGGACAGCGACATTCCGAGCTTCCCCGCCGACCCGAAGGGCATCGCGACGCGCGAATCGTCGGGCAAGGTGCTCAATGCGATCGCCGCGCGCGTGCCGTGGATGATCGGCGGCGCGGCCGACCTGTCGCCGTCGACGAAAACCAACCTGAAGTTCGAAGGGGCCGGCAGTTTCCAGGCCGATCACTACGGCGACCGCAATCTGCACTTCGGCATTCGCGAGCATGGGATGGGCGCGGTGGTCAACGGCCTCGCGCTGTCGAATCTGCGTGCGTACGGCTCGACGTTCCTGATCTTCAGCGACTACATGAAGCCGCCGATCCGTCTGTCCGCGATCATGGAAGTGCCGGCCATCTACGTGTTCACACACGATTCGATCGGCGTCGGCGAAGACGGACCGACACATCAACCGATCGAGCAACTCGCGTCGTTGCGCGGCGTGCCCGGCCTCACGGTGCTGCGTCCCGGCGACGCGAACGAAGCGGCCGAGGCCTGGCGCGTCGCGCTGACGCAGCCGCATCGACCGGCGTGCATCGTCGTGTCGCGCCAGCCGCTGCCAACGCTCGACCGCAGTCGCTATGCGCCGGCGAGCGGCGTGAAGCACGGCGCGTATGTGCTTGCCGATGCGCCCGACGGCCAGAAGCCCCAGGTGATCCTGATGGCGACCGGCAGCGAGCTATCGCTTTGCGTCGACGTGTACGAGAAGCTGAAGGGCGAGGGGATCGCCGCGCGCGTCGTGTCGATGCCCTCGTGGGATATCTTCGAGCGTGAGGACGACGCGTATCAGGAGTCGGTGCTCCCCGCCGACGTCGAAGCGCGCGTCGCGGTCGAGCAGGCCGCCTCGCTCGGCTGGGACCGCTATACGGGGCGGCTCGGTGCGCAGGTCGTCATGCATACGTTCGGCGCATCGGCGCCGATTGCTGATCTGAAGAAGAAGTTCGGCTTTACGCCGGAGCGCGTCTATGAGGCGGCGAAGCAGCAGATCGAGCGGGTGAAGAAAGGCAAGGGCGCTTGAGGGCAAGCGCCCGATCCGTTCGTGCCGGCCAAGGCTCGCGCCTCAGTGGTGAACGGGGCGCGTTGGGGATCCTACGGGCCGGATCACGGCGGCCTCCCGCTCCTGGATTCTTTCCTCGGAGGTCGTGGATTGACGTGGATTGTTTGCGGTGTCGTACCCGTGGATTTCTTCGTCGATGACGAAGTTGGCGATTTTCATCGCATCCATCGTGTTGCCGTCCACGTCGTTCCATTCACGCATCGCGCGATTGACCTTGGTGAGTGCGCTGACGGCAAGAAGCACTGCGTCGGTCTCGGTGATCTTGCCTTCGAGATCGTCCGCGAGGTAGTCCGCCACACGGAGAGACGCGTCGATCAGATCGCTGTCGTCGATCAGGTCCGTCAATACGGCATGAACCACGGCGAGGCAGGCATCTTTGCGTGCAAGTGCGATATCCGTCATGAGGTTCTCCAGAGACGAGGTAACTGGTTAGCGAACTTTGCTCATTGCACTGCTTGCAGCCAGACGGGCGAGGCCACTCCACCCGCCTCGCCCGAGATTTCAGGAACCCGAAAGCTACGCTCCGAATTTTAGCGCTTGCGCGAAATCCGCGATCAGGTCGTCGATATCCTCGATGCCCGCGGACAGCCGCAGCATGCCGTCGGAAATCCCCATCGCCTTGCGCGTTTGCGGCCCGGCTTCGAAAAAGATCGTCGGCGCGACCGGAATGATCAGCGTGCGCGTGTCGCCGAGCCCCGTCGCCTTGACCGGCAGCTTGAGCGCGTTGACGACGTCGATCATGCGATCCGCATTGAGCAATTCGAACGACAGCAGCCACGAGGCGCCCTTGAACAGCGTTTGAGCGATTTCGTATTGCGGATGGCTCTCCAGACCAGGATAGAACACTTTGCCGATCGCCGCGTGCCCTTCGAGAAATTGCGCGAGCGCGAGCGCATTGTCGCTGCTTTGCTTCACGCGCAAGGCGAGCGTTTCCGCGCCCATCGCGATGGCGTGCGCCTGCTCGGACGACAATGACGCACCCATGTCTCGCAGACCCTTCTTGCGGATCTGCAGAAGCCCCTGTTCCTTCGCCGCGGAACGCCGATAGTCGTCGGCGATATTCGGGTACGCGCTCCAGTCGAACAGGCCCGTATCGGTCACGGCGCCGCCGAGTGCGGCGCCATGACCCGCGATCGTCTTCGTCAGCGAGTTGATGACGAGGCTCGCGCCGACCGCCTTGGGCTTGAACAGGGCGGGCGAGGTAATGGTGTTGTCGACGAAGTACACGAGGCCGTGCTCGCGGCAGACATCACCGATACCTTGCAGGTCGGGAATCTGCGTGCCCGGATTGGCGATGGTTTCGACGAACACCATGCGCGTATTCGGCCGGATGGCGTTCTTCACCTCGTCGGCGTTGCACGCATCGACGGTCGTGACTTCGACGCCAAGCGTGCGCAATGTGCCGAACAGGCTGTTGGTGTTGCCGAACACGTAACGGCTCGACACGAGATGATCGCCCGCGCGCAGCAGCGTGAGGAACGTCGCCGTGATAGCGGCCATGCCGGTGCTGAAGCAGATCGTGCCGACGCCTTCCTCGAGGCTCGTGATCTTGCGCTCGAGCGCGGCGGTCGTGGGAGTGCCCTGCCGCGCGTAGTTGAAGCCGCCTTTCTTCGTGCCCTGGAACACGCCGATCAGGTCCTCGACGCGCTCGAAACCATATTGCACGGACGTATGAACGGGCTGGCGCAAGGCGCCGTGCTCGGTGCCCGCGATTCTGTCGCCGTGAACGATGCCCGTGGTGAAACCCTGCTTGTCCATTCCTTCTCCACTGTTTCAGGTCGATTGATTCCGCCCGATTATCGCCTGTAACCGCCGTCCCGCGAAGTCTTTGGCATCCCGCGAGGCAATCCGGACGCCACGAACGCGCAAAACCCGGTCTGCGAGGCGACCTTGCTTACAATGTGCTACGGCGCCGGGCTGACGGTCAACACGTGAGCCAGCTTGCCGCCACTCACCCTCGATCGGCACGGGAGCGAACTTGGCGAACCCGGATCATCCCGCTAGCAAGCGCAACGCGGCCCACGTCATGGCCGCGCAGGCGAGCCCGTGCGACGAACTCGTCATCCGCACGCAGCCCACTACCGTCGACCGCCCGTGCCCGCGCAAACGGCTCGCGCTCGCCGCGACGATCGGCGGGTCGAGCATGGCGTTCATCGATGGCTCCGTCGTCAACGTCGCGCTGCCGTCCATTCAGAGCGAACTCGGCGCGAGCGTCGCGGCGATACAGTGGGTCGTCAACGCTTATCTGCTGTTTCTCGGCTCGCTCGTGCTGGTCGGCGGATCGATGGGCGATCTGCTCGGCCGCCGCACGGTGTTTATCGCGGGTATCGCGCTCTTCACGCTGGCGTCTGCCGCGTGCGGGTTCGCGCCGAATGCGTCCGTGCTGATCGCCGCGCGCGCGGTTCAGGGCATCGGCGCGGCACTGCTCGTACCCAGCAGTCTTGCGATCATCGGCGCGGTGTTCGACGGCGCCGCGCGCGGACGGGCCATCGGCACCTGGGCCGGCGTCGGCGCGATCACCTCGGCACTGGGGCCGGTGGCGGGCGGCTGGCTCGTCGACGCGTTCTCGTGGCGCGCGATCTTCTTTCTGAATCTGCCGCTCGCCGCGCTCACGATCGCGCTCGCCATCGCGGCGGTGCCCAACAGCCACAAGCCCGATGCGCCTGAGAAGCTCGACTGGCCCGGCGCGCTCGCCGCGGCGGCGGGGCTCGGCGCGCTGACCTTCGGCCTCACCGAGGCCTCGGCACGCGGTTTCGCGCATCCGCTCGTGTTGGGAGCGCTCGGCGCCGGCGTGCTGGTGCTCGCCGCGTTCGTGATGATCGAAGCGCGCAGCGCCAACCCGATGGTGCCGCTCGACATGTTTCGCTCGCGCGACTTCACCGGCGCCAACCTGGTCACCTTGCTGCTTTACTTCGGCCTTGGCGGCGCCTTCTTCTTCCTGCCGTTCACGCTGATCCGCGCGCATGGCTACAGCGCGACCGAAGCGGGCGCCGCGCTGTTACCGGTGCCGGTCATCATCGGTTTGCTGTCGCGCTTCACGGGCGGCCTGACGAGCCGTTTCGGTTCGCGGGTGCTGTTGAGCGTCGGCCCGGGCATCGCCGGAATCGGCTTCATGGTGCTGGCGCTGCCGCTCGCGCGCGATAGCTATTGGACGGGCTTCTTTCCCGCGCTGGCCGTGCTCGGGATCGGCATGACGATCACCGTCGCGCCGCTGACCACGACCGTGATGGGCGCGGTGCCGAGCGAGCGCACCGGCGTGGCGTCCGGCATCAATAACGCCGTGGCGCGGGTGGCTAGCCTGCTGGCGATTGCAGTGCTCGGCATCGTATTCGTGTGGTCGCACGACGCGGCGCTCCCGGCGCGTCTCGACGAACTGCATGTGGCGCGGGACGCCCGCCCGTCCGGTCAACTGCTGGCGTCGATGGCGCCCGCCGCAAGCGCGGCGGGCGCCGCTCAGACGCCGCGCGAGAGCGCCGTGGCGCGCGCGCAAGCCGCCGCGATGAGCGACGCGCTGCGCGCTGTCGCGCTGGTCTGCGCCGCGTGTGCGTTCGCTGGAGCGGGCTTTGCCTTACTGACGATCCAGCCTCTGAAACGCCCGGCGCCTGCGCGCCCACGTTGATTGCATTCGAGCCCAAGTTGTCCCAGACTGGAACGGGACAACCGCATCGGAGGACAAATGAGGCCTTTCGTCGACCACTTTGCGGGATTCGACATTGCCGTCGTCACGCGGCGCGAGGAACGCGGCGCGTACGTCGCCGAGATCGAAGTCAGCCGCGGCGGCCGTAAGCTGATCGACGCGTGGCCGCAGACCGTTCAGCCCGAATGGCTCACGCCCGAGGAAGCCATCCGCGACGGCCTCGAGCGCGCGCGCTGCTTGATCCGGCGGCGCTTGACGGAGTCCGTAGACCATTCGTGGGTCGCCACGCGTGGCCGCGCGCAGTCATGGTTCAACGGCGAGATGCAACACCACGCCGGCAGCACCGTCTCCCGCAGTTGATCGAAAGCATCGTCCATCGTGTGCGTCCCACGCCGCGCGCGATGCCTTGCGTTGCCACGCGTTCTCACCATCCGAACAAGAATTCACATGCCCGACACTACGCCAGAACCGCAAGCCGTCTGCAAGCCCATTACGCGTAGCGCGATTTTCATCGTTGCCACGGTGGCGCGTGGCGAAGCCAGCGCCGCCACGGTCCGCGACTGGTGTGGCGAGATCGCCGCGCTGGTCCGCGCGGTCGGCACGCGCGCGCCGGCCGCCAATCTCTCCTGCGTGTGCGGCTTCGGCTCCGACGCGTGGGACTTCCTGTTCGGCGCCCCGCGTCCCGCCGGTTTGCATCCGTTCCGCGAATTCGGCTCGGGCGAGCGCCGCGCCATCGCGACGCCCGGCGACATCCTGATGCACATCCGGGCCGATCACATGGACCTGTGCTTCGAGCTCGCCTCGCAAATGCTTCGCAAGCTCGGCGGCGCCGTCACCGTCGTCGACGAAGTACACGGCTTTCGCTACTTCGACCTGCGCGACATCGTGGGTTTCGTCGACGGCACGGAGAATCCGTCGGGCAGAAGCATGGTGGAGTGCGCGATCATCGGCGACGAAGACGCGAACTTCAGCGGCGGCAGCTACGTGATCGTGCAGAAGTACCTCCACAACCTCGAGGCGTGGAACGCGTTGTCCGTCGAGCAGCAGGAGAAGATCATCGGGCGCGAAAAGTTCTCGGACGTGGAGCTCGATGCCGCGGTCAAACCGTCGTGCTCGCACAGCTCTCTCACAACGCTCGACGAAGACGGTCAGGAAGTGAAGATCTTGCGTCACAACATGTCCTTCGGGCGTCCCGGCGCGAAGGAGTTCGGCACGTACTTCATAGGTTATGCGCGTTCGCCGCGGCCGACCGAGCAGATGATGGAGAACATGTTCGTCGGCCGGCCGCCGGGCAATTACGACCGCCTGCTCGATTTCAGCCGCGCGGTGACGGGCGGTCTGTTCTTCGTGCCATCTGCCGATCTGCTCGACGAATTGCCGGAGCGCAAACCGTGCGCCGCGCCTGCCGCGTCTTCGCACAGCACCGGCCAGGACAGCGATCACGACAGCGGCCACCAGGACAAGCGCCGCGACGGCGTCCTGAACATTGGCTCACTCAAAGGAACCTCACAACATGAATAACCTGCATCGCGAACTCGCGCCGATTTCCGACGACGCCTGGGAACAGATCGAAGCCGAAGTGGCACGCACCTTCAAGCGCTCGGTCGCGGGACGACGCGTGGTCGACGTCAAGGAGGGGGGCGGCGTCGCGCTGTCCGCGATCGGCACGGGGCATCAGACCAGCATCGCGGCGCCGAGGAAGAACGTCGCCGCGAAGCTCTACGACGTGAGGCAACTCGTGCAGTTGACGGTGCCGTTCACGCTGCAGCGCGAGTCGATCGACAGCGTCGAGCGCGGCTCGAACGACGCCGACTGGCAACCCGCGAAGACCGCGGCGAGCGAACTCGCGATCGCCGAAGACAGTGCGATCTTCGACGGCTTCACCGCGGCGGGTATCGTCGGCATCCGCCAGGGCAGCTCGAACGAGCCGACTGGCCTGCCGGCCGACGTCGCCGACTATCCCACCGCCATCAGCGAGGCACTGGAAAAATTGCGGCTCGCGGGTGTCGACGGTCCGTATTCGGTGCTGCTGGGCGCGGACGCCTATACCGCGCTCGCCGAAGCGAGCGCTCAGGGCTATCCGGTGATCGAGCACATCAAGCGCATCGTCAGCGGCGATCTGGTCTGGGCGCCCGCGCTGCGGGGCGGCTGCGTGCTGTCGACGCGCGGCGGCGACTACGAACTGCATATCGGACAGGATCTATCCATCGGCTACACGAGCCACACCGATAGCACCGTGCAACTCTACCTGCGCGAAACACTGACGTTTCTGATGTTGACGAGCGAGGCATCCGTCTCCATCGCGGCGGGCGAGTAGCCTTCGGACCGCATCGCGGAGCGGACTCGATCAAACGAGTTCGCTACCGATTCATTCCGCAAGCCGTATGAAGCTGACGTAGCCGGGGAACCGGTAACCGCGACAAAGCGATTTCGTCTGCTTTATTGCTTCATTCTCCCTCCGCGTGTTCAAAAACCCGATCGTGCCTCGGCGAGCGAGACCCGAAGGAATGTCTTCGTGCGTATGTGAGGTGACGAACAAATAGTTACATGTGGCGCGGGTATGCTGTCAAAAAACTGACATATAGCACCGAGAGATCGACAGCGTGCACGGAGTCGGCTGCGCGACAGCTTCCGTGAGCAAGGGATCTTCAGGGCAAACGGAACAAATCGAGAATACCTTGCGTGGAGGGTTCTAAAGCAACCTTCCGAGGTGTTGGGTGACTGTCAGAAACCGATCGAACACTGGCATTTCGCCAGTGCGTCTGTGGGGTGTGTGGCTTATTGCGACTGTGGTTGCATCGGTGCCATTTCTCGTTACGCCATATCCTCCTCTTGGGCAACATTTTTACAATATCGTCCGGCTCGATATCCTTTCGCACCCCGAATCGTATGCCAGAAATTTTTTCGTTCAGTGGGATGTCGTGCCAGACCTTGCCATGGACCTGGCACTACCGTGGTTCACGAAGTTCATACCGGTAGAATGGGCCGCCTGGCTGTTTACGCTTGTCGAACTCGGGCTATTGACGTCGGGCTGTCTGGTGCTGAGCCGTGTTGCCAATGGCCGCTGGTCATGGTTACCGTTGATCAGCTTCTTGCTGCTCTATAACTGGATACTGATACGCGGCTACGATAACTTTCTGTTTGGTCTTGGCCTTTCCTTCTGGGCGATCGCCGCGCATGTGGCGTTGCGCAGGGCCATCCTCGCGCGGATCCTGGTCTCGTGCTGCAGTGCCCTTGTCATCTATTTTTGCCATCTGTTTCCGCTCGCCGTTTTCGCTCTGGTCACAGGCACGTGGGAACTTGGCTGTCTTCTTCGAGAGGGGAAGATCTCGATTCGTTCACTGGCTCGCCACGCGGCCGCGAGCGTGGTGCCGTTGCTGCTTCCCGTTGCACTGTTGATCCGCAGCAGCACCGGTGGCCTTCATGGGTCGACCCACTTCGGACTTACCCACGTACTTGCGAAGCTCGCTTTCTGCATCGATGTTTTCTCGGTGGGCAATCGTGCAGGCGATGTGGCGATCGTGGCGGCGTTGAGCCTGTTCGTGGTCATTGGTCTCGTTCGGAGATGGTGGACGTGCGAGCCAGAGTTCCGGATAACCGTGTTCTCACTTCCGGTGGTAGTCCTGCTCGCACCGTTCGACGCGTTTGCTTCCTACGGTGTGATCGAGCGATGTGGGATCAGCTTCGCGTTTTTGCTGACTGCGCTGGTTGGCATACAGGATTCGGTGGCGCCGCGTCTTCAACGTATCGGTGCCGTCGCGCTCACGCTGGTGTTTGTTTTCCGGATCGTGACCGTGACTGAGGACTGGCGGGGCGACAGGCCTGTCATTCAGGCTTACCGCACGACGTTCGCGTCTCTGAAGCCCGGTTCCGTCCTGTTCCAGTACAAGCAGGACACCGCCGACCGGTCTCCATGGAAAGACCCTCACCGCTGGAACCCCTATCTGGACAAGGTGGTGGCGCTCGCAACCGTGAATGACGTTCTCGTGCCGGATTTGTATCTCAAAGCGGGCCAGCAACCCGTGCTTTACCGGAGCGAGAACGTAGCACTGAGGGAGTTCCAGGACGACAGTTCTACGCGGAAACCGAATGTCGAAGCAGATGGCGCCATGTTGCGTGCGTGGTCGACTGAACTACTGGATCGTTTTCCGGACCTTCAGAGCCGGTTCACGACGGTCTATCTCGCCGTGCTCGACCCGTACCGGCGCCTACCGGAGGACCTTGATGGTTGGCAACTCGTTGCGACTTTACCCGAGCATCGGCTCTATGAACTGCGTCCCCGTTGACGCTCGATCATTGACGTTGGCCGACCACGACGAATGAGAGTTACACGGTCTCGACAAGGCATCACACGACGCGTTGCATCAGGCAGGCTCTTCGGCTCGCGTTGCCGACCATAGACGCGATAGAGAGGGGCGCAGCCGTACGGTCATCGTTTGACTCGCCATCCAGGGATGCCACCGCATCGCCGAAACGATCGAGCCAGGCGTGCTCAATGCCGGCCATACGGCGCCCAGGCAGGAGGCCCGCGGTGAGCCGTCCGCGAAAGTTAACGAGCAAGAGGTGCAGTAAAAGATGTCAGTGAAAGTAACCATCGTGAACTGCGGCGCATTCGATGGACTATCCTGACTTCCGATCCGACTAGCACGATTTTCTTACAAAACGATGAATAGCTTCGATTCGGCTATCGAGACATATCTGTCCACCATCCACTTCGGTCATCTCACGACCCAAACCATAGAGGTCATTGCCGACCTCTATACGTTCAAAGGGCTCGTGTTCATACCGTTGCTGTGGTGGATGTGGTTTCAGCGGGGCGAGCGCACCGAATGGCGGCGAGAAATGGTGCTCGCCACGCTTGCCAGCGGCATCCTGGCGCTCGTCGTCGGGAGATTGCTGACTCACCTGTTGCCGTACAGAGTGCGCCCGGTCTATAGCAGCGAGCTGCATCTGCACTTCGCGGGTACGGTCATCGAGGACGCACAGCTGTCGAGTTGGAGTTCCTTCCCAAGCGATCACGCGATGCTATGGATGGCGGTCGCCACTGGAATCTTCCTCGTGTGGCGACGCATCGGTGTGCTGGCGATTCTCTATACGGTGCTGGTCATTTGCGTGCCGCGCGCCTATCTCGGCTTTCACTACCCGACCGACTTGATAGTCGGCGCGCTCGTGGGCGTCGGCATCACCTATGTCATGACGCGCGATGCGATTCGCACGCGCTACGCCACGCCTGTGCTGCGATGGATGGAACGTTACCCCGGACCGTCAGCGGCGTTGGCCTTTATTCTGTGCCTCCAACTCGCCACGCAGTTCGACGAACTGCGCAAACTGGCGAGCAGTGTGATCAAACACCTATGAATCACCCATGGCCACATTGGCTGGGCCAGACCTGCTCGTGATTCAGTCCGCAATCCGTTTGAAGCTGACGTAGTAATCGTCGGTGTAGTAGCAATCGTTGACCTGCTTGCGCGCTCCACCACAGATGACGCGGCGCTGCCCGCGATCGGTCGAGCCAGGCGTGCGAACCGTATAGGTGTGGTAGTAGCCGCGCGGATGCTGCGGCAGCATTCCCGCGCTGTTGCGGAACAGGACACCGTCCTCGCTAAAAGGAAAAGGGCCGCCCGCTTTGATCAGGCGCAGTGTTTCGGCTGCTTCCGCCGGCAACTGCGCCTTGCTGACGTTGCCCAGCACGCCCGATGCGGCGGGTGCGGCACTCGCGGCCTGCGATGCCGCAACCGCCGCCTCACTCGCGGCTGAGGCCGGTTCTGGCGCAGCGTTTTGCGATCCGTTCTTGTTGCATCCACCCAGGATCGCGCTGAAGGCGAGGATGCAGGAGAAAGCCCACGCTCGGTTCACGAAACGGTGCCTCCGGGTTGAACAGCATTCGACGACCACGAACGAATTAAGGGTATCGCTAAAGGCACAGTGAATCAATGCGGATAAGCTATGGCCGCGAACTGGCGGCCTTTTCATTCACGCTCAGTTCGCCGGTATTGTCACGACCGGCGCCTTGCTGCTCGTATCCGATTCCGCGAGCGCCATCAGATTCTGCACGACGGTAAACGCGTATTTCGAATCGAAGTCGTTGCGCTCGACCCAATACACCGACGGTCCATAAGCGATCGACACATAGGCGTCGGCCGGCGCGGTCTTGCCCGAGTGCACGATGATCGTCGGCCGGGTTTCACCGCCGATCAGACCGACGGTCGGCTTCGTCGCACCGTCGCTGACGCTCTCGGGCGGCACCTGAACCTGCGCGCCGAGATCGCTGAGGATGCCGAGCACCGAGCGCGTCACCATCGGAATGCGGTCTCCCCGCTGATACGTCGACGACGGCCCATACACGAGCTGGTAGCTGCGTGTCTTCGTCGACAGATGCAGCAGCCTGCGCACGCGTGCGACATCGGCGGCCGTGTCCGGCGAGCCGCCGCTCGTGGTTGCGCCGATCGACAGGAACACCGCCAGGGCCGGGCTTTGGCCGCCTTTGAGATCGGCCTTCGCATCGAGCTGACGCGTCTCGACGGTCAGCTCGCCGGCCAGTTGCAGACGACGCAACGCCTGCAGCAACTCGAAGAAGCCCGGCGCGCCCGCACTGCTGTCGCCGCCGAGCGCATTCCCGTTCTGCAGACCGCCGATCGATTGCGCGGTGATGCGCAACAGCAGGTCGATCGGCACGCCGCCCTCGGCGAGCGGCAGCACGAGCGCCGGCGCGAGCGGCCGGATATAAGCGGAGGCGAACGCTTCGCCGGTGGTCGGCGTGAACGTGAAGGTCGGCCGGTTCGAGTACGACACGCTGCCGGTCGCCTGCGCGTAGTTCGGCATGCTGCCCGAGCCGGCGTTGAGGATCGCGCCGCCGGTGGTGTCGAACGTGTAGGCGGCGATGATGCTGCTGACGGTCAGGAACGCGGGCGCGTCGCCGTAGCGCAGACCGATCACGGCGGCGAGGATCGCGCGCTTCTTCGCGTCGCCGAGCGCGCGCGCATAGTCGACCTGAGCGGCCTTCAGACGCGAGGGGCCGATATGGACACAGGCGGACGTGAGACAGGCCGCGCACAACGCGGCGGCGACGCAAGCGGTTCTGGGCATGGGCTGGTGAAAGTGGGGCAATCCACTGAACAATGAAGTCTGCGCTCAGCGGTAGCAGAACCTGTTCCCACGCAAGCGGCCGGTCCCGCTCAGGGGCGCCCGGTTGCCGTGCGCCGTGCTATGGCGCGTGCAACGGTCACAATGCGTTGGCACGCCTTACCGTCGCGTTGCAAGATTTGCGGACATGCGCGCGAGCTTGATGCCGTACTACGGAGCTTCTGCGTTGATCCCGTCTTGCGCGTTGTCCCCGGCGCCTTGCTCGAGCGTGCTGCGATAGGCGCGCGACTGCATCTCGGCGAGCCGGCTCAGCGTGCGAGACAGATCGTGCGCGCCTTCGAGACCGATCAACGCAGTCTCGAGCGGTTGATCGGAGGCGATGAAGAGGGCACGCTTGCGATCGTAGAAGATGTCGATCAGCCAGACGAGGCGTTGCAGCGTATGCGACTGCCTCAGCGCTTCGGTCTGCAGACGATCGACGATCAAGCCTTGCCATTGCTCGGCGAGATCGAGGTAGTCGAGGTGCGAGCGGCTCGCCACGCATAGCTGCTCGAAGTCCGCCCACAGCAGCGCGCGGCCGGCCGCGCGCGCTTGGAGCGAGCGGCCGGCCGCGCTCAGTTTGAGCGGCGCCAGTGTCGCGCCAGGTTCATGGCTCGTGAAGATATCGCGCAGCGCGGCCTCGCTCGATGCATCGAGCGGCGCGAAAAAACGCGGCACCTCGGCCGCTTCGCCGCCGAATCGATAATCGCGCGCGCCGTCGAAATGGATCACCGTGAAGCAGCGTTTGATCTGCGTGATGGTCGGCACGAAGCGCTCGTGAAACTCGGGGTCGGGCAGCAGATCGTCCGGTGCGTAGTTCGAGGTCAGCACGATGCGCGTGCCGAGGTTGATCGCGGTGTCGAGAAAGCGGCCCATCAGGAACGCGTCGGCGATATCGTGCACATGGAATTCGTCGAAGCAGAGCAGCTCGATCCCATCGAGCCATTGCCGCGACACGTCGCCGAGCCGGTCGTCGCCACGCGGTGCGTGGACGAGCCGGCGGTTCATCTCGCGCAGGAATTCGTGGAAGTGCAGGCGCCGCTTGCGGCACGGCGCGAGCTCGAACAGCGTATCGACGACGAGGCTCTTGCCGCGCCCCGGCAGCCCGTGACAGTAGACGCCTTGCGGCGCGAACGCGGCGGTGGACCATGCATGCCGCGCGCGCTGTTGAGCGCCGAGCAAGCCGACGAGCGCGCCGATGGCCTCGCGCTGACGCGCATCGGGCGTGATGCCGCGCGCGCTCAATGCGCGCGCGATACGGGTTTCATCAAGCATGGGCGAGAGCGTCCATGGTTGACGATGCGAAGGTGATGAAAGTCGCGAATGGCGAGGTGTAGCGCGCCGCTGAAACGGCGAGGACGTGTGTGAGCATGATTGACGGCCGACGTGGTGGCCTGCAACGAATCAGGCCCAATGAGCGCGTGCAGAGAACGCGCGCGCCATTTTACCAGTCACGTGCTGGTACGAACGGCTGCCGCGTCATGAGTCGTGATGCCTACCCCGTCTCGATCGTCGGCTGCGGCGCGTCGAGCGGTTCATGGCCGAAGCGCTCGTATTGCGATATGACCTGTGCGCCAAATAGCAGCAGCGTCGCGAGCCATTCGAAGCTGAGCAGGATCACGATCGCCATCGTCAGCGAGCCATAAACGATGCTGACCTGCGAGAGCGTGGCGAAATACCAGACCAGCACATGCCGCGTGATTTCCCACAACACGCCGGCCACCACGCCACCGATCAGTGCGTGTTTGAGCGACGGACGCCCGACCGGCATCACCAGATACACCGAGGTCAGCACGAAGATTTCGCCGGCGAGTCCGAACAGATATAGCACCAGACGCATGAGGCCCTGCAACGGCACATGCAGGCCGAACAGTTCGAGCCCGTTGGCGCCGATCGTATCGAGCGCGCTCGACACGACCGTGACGATCAGCAAGCCGACGCCGAGAAACAGGATGTAGCAGTACGGCAGCAGCGCCGAGATCAGGAAGTGGCGCCGCTTGACGACGACGCGATGCACGAAGATCAGCGACATCGCGTTTTCGAGTACGGTGAAGGCGAGCGAGCTGAAGAAGATCATCGTGAGCACCAGCACCCAGCCGATTACCGCGCGATGCTGGAGGAAGTTCGACAGCTCCCTCACGAGCGCGGCCGATTGCCCGGGCACAAGCCAGCGCAGCAGATGCGCGAGCGCGGCGAGCACCAGTTCCTGCGGCACCACGCGCGACAGCACGATGACGATCAGAATCAGCAGCGGCACGATCGACAGCAACGCGTAATACGCGACCGCGCCCGCGAGCAGCAGCCCCTGGTTCGCGCGAAACGCCTTCAGCGTCTGCAGCAGGAAGCGGCCGGGATGTCTGGCGATGTACAACGCATGCTGGTCGAGCAGGATCGGCATGGAACCTCGCGGTGCGCGGCGGGCGCTGCCGGATGGCAGCCGCTCTCGACACGCCTGTGTGCTTTATATACCGTAAGCAGAAACGAGGCCATCCAGAGCGCGGCATGGTGTTTGCTTGAGCCGGCTTCGGAGGATCGCGCTTCATTCCTGAGGACAGCCGATGGATCACCCGCCACGTCAGACCGACGCCGCGCCGCAACCCAGTGACCTGGTGGTCGCGCGGCCGGAGGGACTGTATTGCCCGGTCGGCGATTTTTACATCGATCCATGGCGGCCAGTCGAACGCGCGGTGATCACGCATGCGCATTCCGATCACGCGCGCTTCGGTCATCAACGCTATCTGGCCACGCGCGCGGGCGCGAACGTGCTGCTCTCGCGTCTGCCCGGCATCTCGCTGCACACGCTCGACTACGGCGAGCCGCTGACGATCGGCGCGGCGCGCGTGTCGCTGCATCCGGCCGGGCATGTGCTCGGCTCGGCGCAGGTCCGCATCGAACACGCCGGTCGCGTGTGGGTCGCGTCGGGCGACTACAAGCTCGAAGCCGATCCGACCTGCGCCGCTTTCGAACCGGTGCGCTGCGATACCTTCATCACCGAATCGACGTTCGGTCTGCCGATCTATCGCTGGGATGCACCGCAAAGCGTGTTCGACTCGATCGATTCATGGTGGCGTCACAATGCTTCCGAAGGGCGCGCGTCGGTGCTGTTCTGCTACTCGTTCGGCAAGGCGCAGCGCGTGCTGGCGAGCGTCGATCCGGCGATCGGGCCGATCTTCTGCCACGGCGCGATCGAGCCGCTCAATCGCGCGTATCGCGACGCGGGCGTGCATCTGCCGCCCGTCGGTCTGGTCAGCGAGATCGCCTTGAAAGAGAAGGCGATCTTCAATCAGGCGCTGATCGTCGCGCCACCGTCCGCGCAGAACAGCGCGTGGCTCAAGCGCTTCGGCGACTACAGCGATGCGTTCGCGTCGGGCTGGATGCGCCTGCGTGGCGCGCGTCGCAGGCGTGGCGTCGATCGTGGCTTCGTGCTATCGGATCACGCGGACTGGCCGGGTTTGCAAACGGCGATTCGCGAGAGCGGCGCGGCGCGCGTGATCGTCACGCACGGCTCGATCGAGCCGATGGTGCGCTGGCTCAACGAGCAGGGTCTGCAGGCCAGCGCGTTCGACACGCAATACGGCGACGATACGGTCGAAGCCGATGCGGCCGGCGCGGACGAAACGCCTGCGGCGAGCGAATCATGATGGGCACCGAATGAAACGCTTCGCGGCCCTCTATACCGCGCTCGATGCCACCACATCGACGCACGACAAGCTCGCGGCGCTGACCAGCTATTTCTCGACGGCCGAGCCAGAGGACGCCGCATGGGCGTCGTATTTCCTCGCGGGCGGCAAGCCGCGTCAACTGGTGCCGACGCGTGTGCTGACCGAACTCGCGCGCGAGCGTGCCGGGCTGCCCGAGTGGCTATTCGAGGAGTCGTATCACGCGGTGGGCGATCTGGCCGAGACCATCGCGCATATCCTGCCGCCCGCGCCACGCACTTCGGAGCTGGGCCTCACGCAATGGATCGAGCAACGCATGCTGCCGTTGCGCGGCCTGCCGCCCGAGGAGTTGCGCACGCGTTTGCTCGGTTACTGGGACGAACTCGACTGGGGTGGCCGCTTCCTGTTGACCAAGCTGATCGGCGGCGGCTTTCGTGTCGGCGTCGCGCGGCAACTGGTGGTGCGTGCGCTGGCCGAAGTGGCTGGCGTCGATCACAAGCGGATTGCGCAACGCATGGTCGGCTGGACCGATTCGCAGCAGAAGCCCGACGCGGCGCGCTATCTGCGGCTGATCGCGCCGCAGAGCGACGACGATACGCAGCAGCACGCGTTTCGACACGATAGCGACCTCGGCCTGCCGTATCCCTTCTTTCTCGCGCATCCCTTGCAGACCGATCCCGCGACGCTCGGCGACCCCGCGCTATGGTTGATCGAATGGAAGTGGGACGGCATTCGCGCGCAACTCGTCAAACGCGGCGGCCGCGTCTGGTTGTGGTCGCGCGGCGAGGATCTGATTACCGATCGTTTTCCCGAGGTCGCGGCACTCGGCGAAGCATTGCCCGACGGCTACGTGATCGATGGCGAAATTCTCGCGTGGGAACCGGGCGCGGTCGCGCCGTTGCCGTTCGCGCGACTGCAACCGCGCATCGCGCGCAAGACGCTGACGCGCAAGATTCTCGCGGACTCGCCCGCCGCGCTCCTCGCCTACGACCTGCTCGAAGCGAACGGCCAGGACCTGCGCATGAATCCGCTCGCCGAACGGCGCGCGCGGCTCGATGCACTGGCCGCATCGCTGGACGGCACGTTCGCGCACGGTCTCTTGCGCGTCTCGCCGCTCGTCAGTGGAGCGGACTGGAGCGCGCTCGCGGCATTGCGCGAGGAGAGCCGCGCGCGCGGCGTCGAAGGATTGATGCTCAAGGAGCGCGCGTCGATGTATGGCGTTGGCCGCACCAAAGCGTCGGGCACGTGGTGGAAATGGAAGATCGAGCCTTATGCGGTAGATGCTGTACTTGTTTACGCGCAGCGCGGTCATGGTCGGCGCGCGAGTCTATACACCGATTTCACATTTGCGGTGTGGGACGAAGCCAATGGCGTGCGGACGCTGGTGCCATTCGCGAAGGCCTATTCAGGGCTGACCGACGAAGAGATGCGTCAGGTCGATGCGATCGTGCGCAAGACTACCGTCGATAAATTCGGCCCCGTGCGCAGCGTGACACCGACGCTCGTGTTCGAGATCGGCTTCGAAGGGATCCAGGCCAGTTCGCGTCACAAGTCCGGCGTGGCGGTGCGCTTTCCGCGCATGCTGCGCTGGCGTACGGACAAACAGATCGACGACGCCGATACGCTTGCGATGCTGAAAGGCTTCATCGCGAATCCTGCGGGATAACCCGCTGAGCGCAAACCCCTAACATGTCGAGCATTTTTTTATCGGCATCGTCGCTTATTCTTTGGTTATGACCGCGTCATCGATTTGCGCCATCAAGAGCGCTAGCGGCATGCATTGCGTGGTTCCCTCAATCCGTTGAAATACCGATAGTGTGCAATGCCCCTCTCCGAGGCGGACTGCACAAAGACAGAGCGCCAATCGATGTTGCGCAGTGCGCGCATCGCAAGCGCCGTCATTCAAACGCCGTGACGAATGGGCGCAACGAGTCCCGCATTCCAGGCCATTGCATGGCCGGAATGCTCGACGGAGCGTGCTGGCTGCGGCGTCGCGCGAGCGATACGGGAATAACAAACACCTGGCCGCGGTTATGCAGACGCAATGGGTTCGAATCTTGCGCGTGGCGCGGGATGCCCTTCAGGGCGAATGGATAAGGGCGAGAAAAAATGACGATGTTCAACGACGACATGGACAGCAGCGACGACGTGCTCGTATGGCGACCGATTCGCTATGCGATGGCCGCGCATCGTCGCGTGCTCGTGGTTGACGACTACCGCGAAGCGGCCGATGCGCTGCAAATGCTGCTGATGGCCGACGGCTTCGAATGCCGTGCGCTCGACGATCCGTTTGCCGTGTGCGAGACCGCGCGCGAATGGCAGCCGTTCGCCGTGCTGCTCGACATCAAGATGCCGGGACTCGATGGGCTCGAACTCGCGCGGCGTCTGCGCGCGCATCCGGAGACTTCACACATGCTGCTGGTCGCGTGCACCGCGTTTGCGTCGCGTGAGGATCGCGCGCTCGCGAAGGCCGCCGGCTTCGACGCGCATTGCGCGAAGCCGTTGACGCCGGAACGTCTGTTGCGCGTGCTTGAATCGGCGGCGGCGTTGCATGCGGAGGGTCCGTCTTGCCCGTCTTGCCCGTCTTGAGACAGTGCGGTTGCGGTTGTTGCGGTTGTTATCGCCGATGCTCTGAATCATGCGGTTAGCGAAAACTCGCTAACCCTCCTGTCATTTGTCATTTCTGCAGGAGCAGCGCAAAGCAATCGCGCGCAACGCTCCACAGGCCTGTTTGTCATCTGCCTGCCATCTACGCGCCATCTTTCTGTTCGCTTAGTCACCCTTAGTCACTCCATTTCTTTAGCCATGCGAACCTCTGCGTTGCCGAGCACGCGAGGGCAAGTCTCTTGCCGCGTCGATCAATCCGGCGCGTACTTGAACTCCGGCAACGCCTCGAGCGATTTCTTCGTCGCCTCGGGCAGCACGACGCGTCGGTTGTCGATCTGCAGGTCGTTGAACGGCACGGCAACCAGATGCTTGCCCATGCCGAGAAAGCCGCCGACCGACAGGATCGCGTACGTGGTGCGCTCGGTGCCCGGCGACACGATCAGATCGTCAAGCGTGCCGATGTTGTCCTTGTTGCGGTTGTACACGTCGGCGCCTGATAGCTTCGAGGCGCGATAGCCGCTCGCGAGCTGCACGACGTCCGTGCGTTTTTCGGTGATCGCCTGCGGCGCGCCTTGCGCGAACGCGTTGCCGCACGTGCCCAGCGCGGAGCTCAGCGTGATGGCGGCGAGAAGCGATGCGGAAGCGGCCAGCGGTTTGATCTGCAGGTTGCGCATCATGTGTGTTCTCCCTGATTGCTGTCGTGGCGTTTCGGTGGCGCGCAACGGGTGCGCCCATTCCTGTGCTGCAAATCGCGTGCCGCGGTTTTGGTCTGAAGGACCGGCACGCCGGGGCAGGCCCGTAAGTTGCTGTTACAGCCCGCCACCTGCGTTGGCCGCTGCGCAATGTCCGTCGCGCGTGCCTTGAATGCCTACACTGGAAAGGCGGTTGAAAAAAAGCACCTGACCGTCGCAGAAAATGCCAACCTCATTGGGTCCACAGAGAACACCTATGTCATCCCCCGCCAGCTACTCGACTCGCGTTGCCGAAGGCACGCCTTTTCCGCTCGGTGCGACATGGAACGGCAGCGGCGTCAATTTCGCACTGTTCTCCGCGCACGCGACGAAGGTCGAACTCTGCCTGTTCGATGAAACCGGCGAGCATGAACTCGAGCGGATCGAGCTGCCCGAATACACCGACGAGGTATGGCACGTGTTCGTGCCGAATCTGAAACCGGGCGCCGTCTATGGCTATCGCGTGCATGGTCCTTACGAGCCTGAAAACGGGCATCGCTTCAACCCGAACAAACTGCTCCTCGATCCGTACGCGAAGGCGCACATCGGCGAGCTGAAATGGGCGCCGGAAATCTTCGGCTATACGCTCGATTCGGAACAGGCGGACCTGTCGTTCGACGAACGCGACAGCGCGCCTTTCGTGCCGAAGTGCAAGGTGGTCGACGCGAATTTTTCGTGGACTCATCCGGAGCGCAACGCGCTGCCGTGGGAACGCGTGATTCTCTACGAGACGCACGTGCGCGGCTTCACGAAACGCCATCCGCAGGTGCCCGAGCGATTGCGCGGCACGTTCGCGGGGCTCGGACAGCAAGCGGTGCTCGACCACATCCGCGGCCTCGGCGTCACCTCGGTCGAGCTGATGCCGATCCAGACCTTCGTCAACGACAGCCATCTGCTCGACATGGGGCTGACGAACTACTGGGGCTACAACACGATCGGCTTTTTCGCGGCCGATCCGCGGTACTTCGCGTCGTTGACCGAGTCGGTCGGCGAGTTCAAGGAGATGGTCGATCGCTTTCATCTGGCCGATCTCGAAGTGATCCTCGACGTCGTGTACAACCACACGGCCGAAGGCAACGAGCGCGGGCCGACGATCTCGTTCAAGGGCATCGACAACGCGTCGTACTACCGGCTGATACCCGACGAACCGCGCTACTACATCAACGATACCGGCACCGGCAATACGCTGAACCTGTCGCATCCGCGCGTGCTGCAGATGGTGACCGACAGCCTGCGCTACTGGGTCACCGAGATGAAAGTGGACGGCTTCCGCTTCGATCTCGCGACGATCCTCGGCCGCGAGGATCATGGCTTCGACGAGGGCGGCGGCTTTCTCGACAGCTGCCGCCAGGACCCGGTGCTCTCCAGCGTGCGGCTGATCGCCGAGCCGTGGGATTGCGGGCCAGGCGGCTATCAGGTGGGCGGTTTTCCGCCGGGCTGGGCCGAGTGGAACGATCGCTTCCGCGACACGGTGCGCGCGTACTGGAAGGGCGACGAAGGCACGGCCGCCGATCTCGCGACGCGCCTCACCGGGTCGGGCGACAAGTTCAACCATCGCGGACGCCGGCCATGGGCAAGCGTGAACTTCATCGCCGCGCACGACGGCTTCACGCTGAACGATCTCGTTTCCTACAACGACAAGCATAACGAAGCCAACGGCGAGGAGAACCGCGACGGCCACTCGGACAACCGGTCGTGGAACATGGGCGTCGAAGGACCGACCGACGACGCCGACATCCGCCAGCAGCGCGAGCGCCAGAAACGCAATCTGCTCGCGACGCTGCTGCTCTCGCAAGGCACGCCGATGATCCTCGCCGGCGACGAGTTCGGCCGTACGCAGCAGGGCAACAACAATGCGTATTGCCAGGACAACGAGATCAGCTGGGTCGACTGGGATGCGATCGACGACGACGGCCGCGCGCTGATCGAGTTCGTGCGCAATCTGACCACGCTGCGCCACCGCTTGCCGGTGCTGCGGCGCGGGCGCTTTCTGACGGGCGAATACAACGAGACGCTCGACGTGACCGACACGCGCTGGATGTCGCCCGACGGCACCGACATCACGGCCGAGCAGTGGGCCGATCCGGCGATGCGCTGCTTCGGCCTCGTGATCGACGGCCGCGCGCAGGCGAGCGGGATTCGCCGTCTCGCGTCCGACGCCACCTTGCTGCTGGTCCTGAACGCGCATCACGACGTGGTGAACTTCACACTGCCCGACACGCCTGAGGCCGAGCGCTGGACCTGCCTCGTCGACACCAACATGCCGGTGCGCGCCGAACTGCCTCAATTCAGCGCGGGCGACGCCTACCAGGTGACGGGCCGCTCGCTGCTGCTGTTCGCGCTCGAAGCGCCGAGCCGGGCGACGCAGCGTGTGTTCGACCGCCTCGAAGAGCAGCTGACGTCCGACGAAGCGGATGTTCCATCAGGCTCGTAGGCGACGCCTATCGGTTCCTCAGCCAGGCCGCAACGCGGGTACAACGCTTGCTCCCTCTCTCGGAAACAGCCAGGGTGGAGTGAACAAATGGAACAGGAACCGAGCATCGACGAGCAGGTCCGCACGCGCGCCTACTATCTGTGGGAGCAGGCGGCCGAGCCGAAGGGCACGCCCGAGCAGTACTGGGAGCAGGCCCGCAGTGAGATCGAGAAGGAGGCGCCACCGGTCGAGAGCGGACCGGCATCGGGCGATGCGATGAAGTAGTTATTGCTCAACAGTACTGAGGAGTCGAGCCATGGGCTGCCGCGCAGCGCGCGGCGAAACGCCCATTGCCTCTTGCCGGATTTCCGCTTCCTGAAATGAACGACATACCCGAGCCGCGCGGCACGAGACCGGCCGCGCGCATTCAGGCGGCGTCCGCCGCATTCGGTATCGAGGGCCTCGTCACGTTCGGCGTGGCCGTGATCGCGGTGGCGTGCCTGTACGTCGCGAGCGCCGTGATGATTCCGATCACGCTCGCGATCCTGCTGAGCTTTCTCGTGGCGCCGCTCGCCGATGCATTGGCTCGTCTCAAGCTCGGCCATGTCGCGTCGGCGTGCGCGGCGGTGCTGATCTCGGTATCGGTCATCGCGTTGCTGTGCGCCGTGATCGCCACCCAGCTGACCGATCTCGCGGCCGGCATGCCGCGCTATCAGGCGACCATCGAGCACAAGCTCGACGCCGTGCACAGCCTGACGATCGGCAAGCTGAACCGTTTCGCGAGCGAGGCGGGGCAGGCGTTGCAGCGCGCGACGATCGAGCCGCCGCCACCTCCCGCGCCGAACGGCGCGGCCGCCGCGGCGACCCCGCACGCGTCGGCGGCGGTGCCGGTGGAAGTGCGCGAGCCGGTGCCGACGCCGTTCGAGCTCGCGCGGCGGGTGTTGTCGCCGGCCATCAGTCCGCTGGAAACCGCGTTCATCGTTTTCGTCGTCACGATCGTGATCCTGCTGCAACGCGACGATCTGCGCGATCGCGCGATCCGTCTGTTCGGCTCGCGCGACCTGCACCGCACGACCACCGTGATGGACGAGACCGCGCGGCGCCTGAGCCGCTATTTCGTGTCGCAGCTCGGCGTGAATGCCGGTGTCGGTGTGATGATCGGCGCCGGGCTGTTTCTGATCGGCGTGCCGAGCCCGATCCTCTGGGGCGTGCTCGCGGCGCTGCTGCGGCTCGTGCCCTACGTCGGCATCTGGATCGCGGCGACGCTGCCCACCGCGCTCGCCGCCGCGGTCAGTCCGGGCTGGGCGATGGCGATCTGGTCGCTGGTGCTGTTCGTGGTCGCCGAGCTGGCGGTCGGGCAGGTGGTCGAGCCGTTGCTGTACGGACGCAGCACCGGACTGTCGCCGTTTTCGGTGGTGGTCGCCGCGATCTTCTGGAGCTGGATCTGGGGGCCGATCGGGTTGATCCTGTCGACACCGCTGACGCTGTGTTTGCTGGTAGTCGGCCGGCATGTGCGGCGTCTCGAGTTTCTCGACGTGCTGCTCGGTGATCAGCCCGCGTTGACGCCGGTCGAAAACTTCTATCAACGCGCGCTCGCGGGCGACCCCGATGAAGCGATCGAGCAGGCCGAAGTGCTGTTGCGCGATCGCTCGTTGTCGGCTTACTACGACGATGTCGCGATCAAGGGCTTGCGGCTCGCGGCCGAAGACGTGACGCGCGGCAGCGTGACGAGCGCGCAGCTCGCGCGCATCGAAGCAACGACCAACGATCTGGTCGACGGCCTCGACGGTTACGAGGATCGCGAGCCTGCGCCGCTGACGACGCAGGCAAACTGGGGTGCCATGGGGCCGATTGCGCCGCCCGACGAAACGCAGCCCACGCAAGAGATGTCGGAGCCGCTCGACGCCACGAAGAAAAGCATCAGTCCCACCTCGGTCACGCCAGGACAAACGCACACTCCGGAGCAACCGCCGATCCTCGAACCTTCCACCACTGCCTCAATGGTCGCGTGGCATGCGCCGACGAGCCGGGTGCTATGCCTGCCGGGCCGTGGTCCCCTCGACGCGCTCGCGACGACCATCCTGTTGCAGCTACTCGGCAAGCAAGGCTTCGCGGCGCGCTCGCTGCCGCACGAGGCGGTGTCGCGCGCGTCGATCGACAGCCTCGAGGCGGACGATGTCGGCATCGTCTGCATTCTGTATCTGCAGATCGACGGCATTCCTCCGCATCTGCGCTATCTGATCCGGCGCATTCGCGCGCGATTGCCGAAGGTGTCGGTGGTGGTCGGGCTATGGACGCCCGCGGAGTCGGAGCATGAGAATGCCGATCCGGAAGGCTCGATGGGAGCGGACTGCTCGGTCACCTCGTTGCAGCAGATGCTCGCTGCATGCCGGCACATCGACGCGACGCGAACGATGATTGCGGAGCCGCAGTACGAGGAGGGCTGACTATCCGCCAGTGCCTGTCTGACCGGCGGGCTTGTCGTGCCCGGCCTTCGCCTCGCCGATGATGTCGAGCGCCTCGGCGCGCGACAGCCCGCCGCGCATCGCATCGGAGAACCGCGCGGTCAGCGCTTCGCGCTCGCAGGCGAGCAACGCGTCGACGTTGCCGTCGCGCACATAGAGCGCGATGAACGGGGGATGCGCGAGATCGCCATCGACGACGATCTCGTCCCACTCGCCCGCATGGCCGAGGTACTCGAAGTTCTTGCCGTAGTGATAGGTCCAGAAATACGGCACATCGACATAGCGATTGCGCGCGCCGCACATGTTCTGCGCGGCGATGCGCGCGTGCTGCTGCGCGACGCGCCAGTGTTCGATACGCACCGGCTCCTGGTTCTCGTGCAGCGAGAACACCGCGATATCGCCGGCCGCATACAGACCGCACGCGGCCTGCATGCCCGCATTGACGACCACGCCGCCGTCCTTCTGCAACGGCAGTCCGTCGACGAAACCGGTGGCCGGCGCGACCCCCGTGCCCAGCAACACGACATCGGCGGCGATGGCCTCGCCGCTCGCGAGCATCACCGTGTGGACGTTGCCTTCCTCGCCCTCGATCGACGCGACCTTCGCGCCGAGATGAAACTGCACGCCGTTGCTTTCGTGCAGCGCGCGAAACATCTGGCCCGCGCGTTCGCCGAACTGCTTTGCAAACGGTACCTGGTCCGGCGAAATCACGGTGACGGGCACGCCGTGCTGGCGCAGTGCCGACGCGACTTCGAGGCCGATGAAGCTGCTGCCGAGAATCGCAACGCGCGTTTGCGACGCGTCCTCGCCGAGCGCCTCGATCAGCGCGGCGGCATCGTCGAGTTGTCGCAGCACGTGCACGCCGCCGAGTTCGCAGCCGGGAAGGTCGGGCACTTTCGGCGTGCTGCCGGTCGCGAGCAGCCCGGTGTCGTAGGTGAGCGGCTCGATGCCTGGCTCGCCGCCGCCAGCGCCGGCCTCGAAATGGATCGTGCGCGCAGGCACGTCGAGCCGCGCGACCTTCGCGACGATCCGCTCGATGCCGTGCGTCTGCCACCAGTCGGGCGGCAACAGCGGGGGCACGTCGGCGGGCGTCATTTCAAACGACGGCACGAATTTGCTCAGCGACGTGCGGTCGTAGGGCGCGTGCGCTTCGTCGCCGATCAGCGTGATGCGGCCGTCGAAGCCGCACTCGCGCAACGTGACGCAGGCCGCGGCACCCGCGGCGCCCGCGCCGATCACCACGTAGTGCTTTGCTTGCGCGGTGGCAGCATCGGATGGCGTGTGCGTCGCCGGTTCCGGTCGAGCGATCTTTTCCGCCGACACCAGCACCTCGTCGCCGGCGAGCGTGACCGGGTACCGATCGAGCGGCAGCAGCGCGGGCGGCTCCAGCACGTTGCCGGTCGCGACGTCGAACGTGCCCTTGTGCCACGGACAGATAATGCGGCCGTGGCACAGCGCACCTTCTTCGAGCGGACCGCCCGCATGCGGGCAATCGGGTGAATACGCATGGACGGTGTCGCCATCGCGCACGAGCAGGATCGGCGTGTCGTCCACGGTCACGCGCACGGCGCGGTCCGCCGGCAATTCCGATAGCCGCGCGACGCGGCGGGCAAGCGTGGACATGGTGAAGCCTCGCGAAAGGAAGGGCTCGCACGCGCACGGGAACGCCTCGCGAGCGGTGACGGAGATGGGCACACCATCAGCCAGCAATCAGGCAGCAATCGCTGTGCCCGCCCGCGTAGCCGAACTGATGTTGCGAACCTGCTTGGGAAGATAGGTCGAGTTGCTGTAAATTTCGAGGCAGGGGAATTAGCTCGCGAACAGCAGCGTGCGTATTCGCAGGCATACCTTCCCTGGCCGTATGCAAATTTGATGGAGCAGGTGACCGTGCAGCGAGCAGAACGTGTCGCAGTCGATGTGCCGATGCCGTCGCGCAACTTCGCGGCGACGCGGCGCATGCTGCTGATCGTGCTGGCCGTGTCGATCGTGTTTCCGCTGGCCTGCCTCGTGGGCTACGGCTACTTCGACTACCAGCGCCGTATCGCCGATGCGAACGATATGATCGACCGCCTCGCGCGCGTGGCCGAGGAGCAGGCCGTCAAGGTGCTGGACCTGAACCGGCAGATGGCCTCGCGCGTGATCGAGCTGCTCGGCGATTCGGACGACGCGCAGATCCGCGCGCGCGCGGCCGAATTGCACGAGCGTCTGCAGAACATCGGCGGCGATTTTCCGCAGGTGGCGTCGATCGCGTTGCTCGGCATCAACGGTGAGCTGCTCGCCACGAGCGTCGCCTATCCGACGCCAGCCGTGTCGATCGGCCAGCGCGACGACTTTCTCGCCGCCAAGGCGATGCGCCCGCAGCCGTATTTCTCGATGCCGATGTTCGGCGCGCTGTCGAAGACCGACGTGTTCACCACCGCGATCGGCCGCTCGGGCGCGAATGGCCAGTTTCTCGGCGTGGTCACGGTGGCGCTGCGCAACGAATACTTTTCGCGCTTTTATCGCGAGCTGACCGACGGCGACCCGTCGCTCGCGCTCGCACTGTACCGGCAGGACGGCAATCTGCTGGTGCGCTATCCGTCGTGGCCGTCCGGCGCGCGGCTCTCGGTGCACAGCGCGTTCATGTCGGCATTGCGCGACAAGCAGCTGTTTGGCCATGTGCGTCTGAATTCGAGCGTCGACGGCGTCGAGCGGCTGCTCGCGTTCCGGCGCGTCGGCGACTATCCGTTGTATGTGATGAGCGCGTACGCGACAGCGTCGATCGTGGCCGCGTGGCGCACCCACTTCCTCACGATCGCCGCGCTGACGGCCTTACCTTGCATCGCGATCTGGGCGCTGGTGCTGTATTCGCTGCGTCAGCTCGAAGCGGAGCGGCGCGCGTGGGAGCGCTGGCAGGGCGAGGTCGCGATGCGGCTGTCGGTCGAGGCGTCGAGCCGGCAGCTGCAGCGCATGGGCGCGCTCGGCAATCTGGTCGCCCATGTCGCACATGATTTCAACAACCTGCTGATGGTGGTGTCGGCCAACGTCGAGCTCGCGCGGCTGAAGCATTACAACGATCTCGAGAAGGAAATGCTCGCGGTCGAGCGCGCCACCGCCACGGCCGAAGCGCTGACTCGGCGTCTGTTGAGCGTCGCGCGCAAGCAGCCGCAGAAGCAGGAGCCCGTCGAACTCGCGCGCTGGTTGCCGGGCGCCGCGCCGCTGATCGACGCGACGCTCGGCGAGCAGATCGAACTGTCGTTGCGGATGCCGGAGGGCCTATGGCAAGTGTTCGCCGATCCGACCGATCTCGAGTTCGCGATCACGAACATTGCGATGAACGCGCGCGACGCGATGCCGCGCGGCGGGCACTTCGTGATCCGTTGCCAGAACAATCGGCTGGTGGGCAGCGATACGCTGCTGCCGGACGGCGAGTACGTGCTGATCGCCTGTTCCGACGACGGCGAGGGCATGTCCGACGCCGTCGCGCGACGCGCGTTCGAGCCGCTCTTCACGACCAAGCTGCGCGGCTCGGGCACGGGCCTCGGTCTCGCCCAGGTGCTGGCGATGTGCGAGCAGGCCGGCGGCACCGCGAAGATCGACAGTGTGCCGGGCAGCGGCACGACGGTGCGGATCTTTCTGCCGCGCTATCGCGAGCGCGCCGCGCTGGCCGGCGCCGACGCGCGCGAGCCGCTGCCGACGACGGCCGGGGCCGTCCTGCTGGTCGAGGACAACGAGGAGGTGGCGGCCGGTGTGACCGCGGTGCTCGAAACCTTCGGCTGCGAGGTGCGCCACGAGCCGACCGCCGACCAGGCGCTCGACGTGCTGAGCGCCGGCGAGCGCTTCGAGCTCGTGCTGTCGGACATTCAGATGCCGGGTCGGTTGAACGGTATCGATCTCGCGGAAAAGGTCCGCAGCGCCTGGCCGTCGCAGAAGATCGCGCTGATGACCGGTTACGCCGACGAACTCGATCGCGCGCGACGGCTCGGCATCGCGATTCTCGCGAAGCCATTCAATATCGACGAACTGCATGCGCTGGTGGCTTGCGGCAGCTGAAGCCGCGACCCCATTGCGTTTCGCGTCCACGAGCTTCTCCTGTCTTGCTGTGCTGCGGCACACCCCTTGCTGAATAGAGTGCGAGGTATCGGCGCGCGGCCATCCTGCGCCCGCGTCCTTCCGACACTCTCGACACCCAGGAGAATCGCCATGAAGATCAGACACGCAGTGCTCGTTTCCACCTTGCTCGCGGCTTCGTCGCTCGCGATGGCCCAGGGCGCTGGCGGCGGGGGCGGCGGTGGCCCGGCCGGCAACGACCCGAACACCAACGCCGCAACCTCGACGCGCGAGGGAGGCGACGCGGCCGCATCTTCCGCCCAGCATCACATGAAGAAGCATTCGAAGGCGAAGAAGCCCATGACCGACACGACCAACATGCCGGGCGCGAACGCGAGCAGCGACACGAAGGGGCAGTAAGCGCAGGGTATCGACGCAGCAAGGCGGCTGGAGCCGCGCGTTGGGCATCGTCCGGCGCGTCGGCTCCAGCCTTTTTTTGCAGGCCGCTGGCGTGGGTATAGCCCTTGCTCGTGCCGACAACAGGCATGGCTGTCGAGCGTTCCGCGATCGAAGCCTCCGATGGGTCCGTGCTTCGTGTCGAATCACGAACCCAACGGCTATCCATCAGGAGCGCTCAGATGACACTCGCCGATACACTGAAGGGCATGATCGGCCTCGACCCCACGGGTCACGCCGATGCCGATATGAAGGCCGTGCTCGATGCACTGAAAAGCCTTCACCCCAAACCGATCGAAGATTGTTCGGTCACCGAAGCGAGACAGCAGCCGCTGGCGTCCGACGCGGTCAACCGGCTGATCGACGATCCAGCGTTCGGCGCGCGTCTTGTAGCCGAGCCCAATGCGGTGAGTACCGAGGACATCGTGATTCCGTGCGGGGGCGACGGGCATGCCGGCACCAATCCGGCACGCGTGTATGCGCCGCGAGGCGACGGTCCGTTTCCGGTGATTCTGTATTTCCATGGCGGCGGCTGGGTGCTCGCCGATCTCGACACCTACGACGCGACGCCGCGCGCGATGGCCGCGCGAACGCGGGCCATCGTCGTGTCCGCGCATTATCGTCAGGCGCCCGAGCATCGCTTGCCCGCCGCGCACGACGACGCGTTCGCCGCATGGCGCTGGCTGATCGACAACGCGGTGGCGCTCGGCGGCGACGCGCAGCGACTCGCCGTGATGGGCGAGAGCGCCGGCGGCAATCTGGCGATCAACGTATCGATCCGCGCGCGCGACGAGGGCGTGCGCATGCCCTTGCATCAGGCGCTGATCTATCCGGTCGCGAGCAACAACATCGTGTCGATCTCGTACGAGGAGAACCGCAATGCGAAGCCGCTGAACAAGGCGATGATGCTGTGGTTCTTGCAGAACGTCATCAATGGCGACAGCGATCTGACGAGTCCGCTGATCGACGTCGTCAGCGCGCACCTCGCGCGCTTGCCGCCGACGGCGATCGTGACCGCGGGCATCGATCCGCTGCGCTCGGACGGCGAGAAGCTCGCGGAGAAGCTGCACGGCGCGGGCGTGCCGGTCGAGCATCGCAACTATCGCGGCGCGACGCACGAGTTCTTCGGCATGGCGGCAGTGGTGCAGGCCGCGCGCGACGCGCAGGCGTTCGTGGCGCAGTCGCAGCGGCAGGCGTTGGGTGGGGTGGAGTCCTGAGCCAGCAGCGCTGAGGAAACCGTGGAAGCGCCGTGCGGACAGATCCGCCGGGCAGCGCACGTCGAGGAACGCGGCTGCCGGCGGATCGCGATCTAGTCCTGGGTCAATCCTTTTCCATCGTCGCGTCGTACTTGCCGAGCGCGGCCGCGCCATTCAGACGCGCGCGCTTGAGCAACGCCTGTTGCGCTTCCTTCACGTTGCCCGGCTGGCCGCGCCACGCCTGCAACGGCGGCTCCTGCAACGCGCGCCCGTACGAAAAGCTCAGGTTCCATGGCAGCGCGCCGAGCCGGTTCATCGCACTGAGATTGACGGTGGCTTCCTCGGGCGATTGTCCGCCCGACAGGAACACGAGGCCGGGCACCGACGACGGCACCGTGCGCTTGAGCACGCGCACGGTCGCCGCCGCGATATGCGCGGTGCTCGACGGCTGCTGATGCTCGGAGCCGGGCAGCACCATGCTCGGTTTCAGCACGATATGTTCGAGCACCACGCGATGCCGATGCAGCGCATGAAACACCTCGTGCAATACGGCCTCGGTCACTTCGGCGCAGCGCTCGATCGTATGGTCGCCGTCCATCAGCACCTCGGGTTCGACGATCGGCACGATGCCGGCCGCCTGGCTGATCGCGGCGTAGCGCGCGAGCGAGTCGGCGTTCGCCTCGATCGCGAGCCGGCTCGGCAGGCTCGACGTGATGTTGTAGACCGCGCGCCACTTCGCGAAACGCGCGCCTTGCCGCTTGTAATCGACGAAGCGCTTGGCGAGACCGTCGAGGCCTTCAGTGATCTCGTCGCCGGGAGCGAGCGCGAGCGGCACCTTGCCGAGGTCGACCTTGATGCCGGGCACGATACCGTTCGCCGCGGCCACTTGCGGGAACGGCGTACCGTCGTCGGCTTTCTGGCCGAGCGTTTCCTCGTAGAGAATCACGCCGCTCACGAACTCGCCGAGACCGGGGGTCGTCAGCAGCAGGTTGCGATAGGCGCGGCGGTTTTCCTCAGTCGATTCGAGGCCGATCGTCTTGAAGCGTTTGGCGATGGTCGGGCCGCTTTCGTCGGCGGCGAGTAGGCCCTTGCCGGGTTGAACCATTGCGTTGACGGTGGCTTGCAACTCGCTACGGGTGTCCATGAGCTGTGCTCCCTTGGGTAGGCTCCGTTCGATGCGGTATGCGACAGAGAAGGCGGTGACAGATTCCTTGGCGTGACGGTGGGCGAACTGGCGATGGCGCGGCGTCACTCGCCGAGCAGATGCAACACGATATCGCGCGGCTGCGGGTGGCGCCGATGTTCGAACAGATACAGCCCCTGCCACGTGCCGAGCAGCATCCGGCCATGTTCGACGGGCACGGATAGCTGCACCTGCGTGAGCGCCGTGCGCAGATGCGCGGGCATGTCGTCGGGGCCTTCGGTGTCGTGCTCGTAGCGTTCGCGGTCTTCAGGGGCGACGGCTTCGAAGTAACGTTCCAGATCGCGCCGAACCGATGGATCGGCGTTCTCCTGAATCAGCAACGACGCCGACGTGTGCCGGCAAAACACCGTCAGCAGGCCGGTACGGATGTCCGTGTCGTCGACGAAGCGGCGCGCGTCGTCGGTAAATTCAACCAGACCGCGGCCGCGGGCCTGGACGCTTAAGTGATGGATGACCTGGCGCATGACGAATGGAGACGATAAAAGAGGGGGCCGACGTTGGAGAACGGGCCGCTACGCCCAACGCGAATCAAAGCGAGGCGAACGCATCCTCGATATCCTCGGCGTTGCGTGGCCGGACCACGCGCGCAACTTCGGCACCGTCGCGCATCAGCACGAGCGTCGGCCACAGCTTGACCTTGAACGAGCGGCCGAGCGGACGGCCGGGACCGTCCTCGATCTTCAGATGCCGCAAGCCTGCGTGCGGCGCGAGCGCCTGCCTGATCGATGGCTGCGCGCCCTGGCAAATGCCGCACCAGTTGGTGCCGAATTCGACGACGGTGACGCCGGGCAGCGCGTCGAGCTCGGCGCGAGTCGGCGCTTGCGGGGAATAAGCTGTCGGGGAGGTCATGCGTGCTCCGCTGCTGATCGGTTATTTGCCAAGGGTAGCAGCTATGCCGGGGATCGTCAGCGCGGCGGCCGGGAGTGGCAGATGCGCGGCAGATGCGCGGTCGATGCGCGTAGTTTCGCCGCGGCGTGTTAAAAAGCGGGGCGCGCGTGCTCGACCGATCGATCGACGCGTCGCGTCATCGCAAGGCACCTGGCAAACCATGAACGCACGAATCTATCTGCAACATCCGCAACACAAGGACCCTATCGAGGTCGCGACCGGCTTCAGCTGGGGCGCGTGCCTGCTCGGCTTTATCTGGGCGCTGTCGAAGCGGATGTGGTTCGCCGCGTTCGTGATGCTCGGCATCAACGTGATCCTGCTCGGCATCGGTCTGTGGGGCGAGACGGCCGATCTGCTCGGCTTCGTGCTGTCGATCGTGTTCGCGCTCGGCTGCGGCGTGTACGGCAACCGCTGGCATCGCTGGACGCTCGAACAGCGCGGTTACGTCGTGGTGTGAGGCGCTCGCACTGGTGCGAGGCTTGCTGCGCCGGTCATCGAAGCTGAATTCAATTCGTCATGGAGGCGTTTCATGCTGATTGCATCCGCATTCGCTGGTTTTTGCGCTGAGCGGTTCCCGACGTGGAGCGCGTCGCTGCGTCGTGGCGTGCCTGGGGTCGCGCTGGCCGCATCGTTGGCCATCGCGCCGCTCGCCTATGGTGCCGACCCAGCGCCTGCCGCCACGACCGCGGCCGCGCCAGCCTCGGCCCCCGCCGACGACACCTTCCTGCTGACGATCTTCCTGCGCCACGACGAATCGAAGCCGCTGCCGCAGATCAACGATCAACTACGCGCGCAGGGCTTCTTCAAGACCTTCCCGCCGCCCGGCATCGAAGTCGTGTCGTGGTACGTGATGATGGGCATCGGCCAGGTCGTGACACTGCGCGTGCCCGCGAGCCGGCTGCGCGAAGTGAATCGCGCGATCGAGTCGACCGCGTGGGGCGGCTATCGCACCGAGTTTTATCCGACCTACGACTACAAGGCTCAGGCGCAGCAAATGCGCGCAACTGAGGGCAAGTAGCGCCGAGCGTGCGAGCAGCGTGCTGCTAACGGCACGCATCGTCACGACAGGACACGCGCACACGAATTTGGGACGGCTCTGCGCGGGTTTACGCGAGCGGCGCTCCGGGTCGATAATGCCCCGTCGTTCCGGCCCCGAACCCGCGGCGACTATCGTGCCTTGCGGCGCTTCGATGCGCAGCGAGGCCCGCTCCACCTGACCCACCGTCCCCGTGTTGAAAACTGCGCGTTTTTTCGACCTGCTTCGCATTCCTGGCTTCAAGCCGCTCGCCGCCGCCACGCTGATGCTCGGTGTGGCGATGTCCTTCACCGCACCGTATCTGTCCCTGTTCGGCATCGAACGCGCCGGCATGACGCCGTTGCGGCTCGGCATATTCATGACGCTGATCGCCGCGAGCGGCGTGCTCGCGAGTACGCTCGCCGGGCGCTGGAGCGACCGCAGCGGGGAGCATCGACCGTTGTTGCTGGCCGCCCTGATCGCCGCCGCGCTCGGCTACCTGTCGCTATGCGTGGTGCGCGATTACCGGCTGCTGCTCGTGGTCGGCATCGTGTTCATCGGCGCGGGCGGCTCGGCGATTTCGATGGTGTTCTCGTTCAGCCGCGCGGCGCTGCCCGTGCCCGACCCGGCCGAGCGCGTGTTCGCCAGCGCGACGCTGCGCACGATCCTGTCGGCCGCCTGGGTGTTCGGGCCTTCGGTCGGCGCGCTGGTGCTGGCCGCCAGCAGCTTCGTCGGACTGTTCCTGTTCGCGGCCGCGAGCTTTGCGACGTGCGGCTTGATCGTCTGGCGCATGCGCGAGCCCCGCAGCCATCTCGGCGATCACACGGTCGAGGACACCGCGTCGGAGCCGTCCGCGTCGATCACGGTGCCGCCGCTGAGGCAGCCCGGCGAGGATGCGCACGAAACGCTGCCGACCGCGTCGGCGAACGACATCATGCGCTCGGTGACCGCGCTGACCTTGCTCGGCCTCGCCGCGAACGCGACGATGATCGTGCTGCCGCTCTACATCGTGCATGGGCTGAAGGGCACGCATCTGGATGTGTCGGTGATGCTCGGACTCGGCGCGCTGACCGAAATCCCGATGATGCTCGCGCTGGGCGCGAAGTCGTCGTCGCTGCACAAGCCGAACTGGCTCGCCGCGTGCGCGGCCGTGCACGCGGTGTACTTCGTCGCGATGTCGCTGGCGGGCAATGTCAGCGTGCTGATTCCGATGCAGATGCTCAACGCGTTCGTGGTCGCCGTGACCTCGTGCCTCGGCATGACCTACGTGCAGGACCTGATGCCGCATTCGCCCGGCCGCGCGACCGCGCTGTTCTTCAACGCGGCGCGGGTCGGCTCGATCCTCTCGGGCGTGCTGTCGGGGCTGCTCGTGCAGGCGTTCAGCTTTCGCGGCACGTTCCTGTTCTGCGGACTGCTCGCGCTGTGCGCGTTCGTGCTGTTCGCGGTGCCCGGTTATCAGTATCCGGTCATGTGGCGCGCGGTGAAGCGCTTCGCGGCCGCGCAATACGCGAAGCTGACCGCGCGGCGCGGCACGCGCGTGCCCGAGCGTAGCGAATGACGGGGTAACGCCGCCGCGGGGTCCCATTGGTCCCCACGCGCCACGTCTCCAGCCGCGCGGAACTTTGAGCCGCGCGGCGCCTCTGCAAAAAAGTGCGGCTTGTTTCGACCCATTCGGCGCGGGTCACGACACAGCGCCTATGCTTAAGGGCAACCACGCCGCCGTCACACGACGACCAGAAAATCGGACAGCGCAGTGCGATCTTTCGGAGGGAGCTATGCAGCTAGGCATGATTGGATTGGGACGGATGGGCGCCGACATGGTGCGGCGCCTGACGAAGGGCGCTCAGCAATGCATCGTCTACGACGTGCAGGCGGCGGCGGTCGACAGGCTCAAGCAGGAAGGCATCGCCGGCGCGAGTTCGCTCGAAGACTTCGTCGCGCAGCTGACCAAACCGCGTGCCGTGTGGCTGATGGTGCCCGCCGCCGTGGTCGACGCGACGCTCGACAAGCTCGTGCCGCTGCTCGAACCGGGCGACGTGGTGATCGACGGCGGCAACTCCTACTATCACGACGACATTCGCCGCGGCCAGCAGCTCGGCGCGCGCCAGCTTCATTACGTGGACGTCGGCACGAGCGGCGGCGTCGCGGGGCGCGAGCGCGGCTACTGCCTGATGATCGGCGGCGAGGCCGAGGTGGTCAAACGGCTCGAACCGATCTTCTCGACGCTGGCGCCGGGCACCGGCACGGCGAGCGCGACACCGGGCCGGACGGCGGGCGCCAGCACCGCCGAGCAGGGCTTTCTGCATTGCGGCCCGCAAGGCGCGGGACATTTCGTCAAGATGGTCCATAACGGCATCGAGTATGGGCTGATGGCCGCTTATGCCGAGGGCCTGAACGTGCTGCGCCACGCCGATGCCGGGCGGCAGGCGCGCGAAGCCGACGCGGAGACCTCGCCGCTGCGCCGTCCCGAGCTTTACCAATACGATCTGAACCTGGCGGATATCGCCGAGGTCTGGCGCCGTGGCAGCGTGATCGGCTCGTGGCTGCTCGACCTGATCGCCGGGTCGCTTGCAGGCGACAACGAACTGAAAGGCTACGCGGGCCGCGTGTCGGATTCGGGCGAAGGACGCTGGACCGTCGCCGCGGCCATCGACGAGGGCGTGCCGACACCGGTGCTGAGCGCGGCGCTGTTCGCGCGCTTCAGCTCGCGCGGGGAAGCCGATTTCGCGAACCGCGTGCTGTCGGCGATGCGGCACGATTTCGGGGGCCATGCGGAAAAACCCGCCGCGCCGGACGGCGGTAAGCAGTAGCCCATCACAAGGAGCCGCGATGCCCATCACCACCACCACGCCGCACGACGTCGTGTTTCTGTTCGATTGCGACAACACGCTGCTCGACAACGATCACGTGCTGCAGGATCTGCGCGCGCACATGATGGGCCAGTTCGGCGAGGAGAACAGCGCGCGCTACTGGGAAATCTTCGAGAACCTGCGTGTCGAGCTCGGTTACGCCGACTACCTCGGCGCGTTGCAACGCTACCGGACCGAGCATCCGCGCGACACGCGCCTGCTGTTGATGTCGTCGTTCCTGATCGAGTATCCGTTTGCCAACCGGCTCTACCCGGCAGCGCTCGACGCGCTGCGGCACGTCAGCCAGTACGGGCCGACGGTGATCCTGTCGGACGGCGACGTCGTGTTCCAGCCGCGCAAGATTTCGCGCTCGGGCCTGTGGGACGAAGTCGACGGGCGCGTGCTGATCTACATCCACAAGGAGCTGATGCTCGATCAGGTGATGGACTGCTATCCGGCGCGCCATTACGTGATGGTCGACGACAAGCTGCGGATTCTGAGCGCGATGAAGAAGGTATGGGGCGCCCAGCTGACGACCGTGTTTCCGCGCCAGGGGCACTACGCGTTCGATCCGAAGGAAATCGCCAGCAATCCGCCCGCGGACGTGACGATCGAACGGATTGGCGAATTGGCGGAGATCAGCCTGGAGAGTCTGTTGCGCAGCGCGAAGGGGAAGTAGGCGGCGCTTGCGTGCCGCGCCGCCTCATTCGTGAACTCGCGGAAAAGTCGTGACGTCAGGCGCCGAGCGCTTTCAGGCGCGCCTGGGTCTCAGCCGCGCCCATGCGCGCGGCGGCCTGAGCCGCGCTGACGCCGTTCGCGTCGCGCGCATGCGGGTCGGCGCCGTGCGCGAGCAGCAGATCGACGATCGCGGTGCGGTTGAACATCGCCGCGATCATCAGCGCGGTGCGGCCATCGGGCGATGCGCCTTCGACGTCCGCGCCATGCGCAAGCAGCGTCTGGATCACTTCGTCGAAGCCCTTGAACGCGGCGCCCGCGATCGGCGTCTGTCCCGCGTCGTTGCGCAGGTTCGCATCCGCCCCCTGGTCGAGCAGCGTGCGCACCGCGTCGACGTGACCGTGGTAGCTCGCCAGCATCAACAAGGTGTCGCCGCGCTCGTTGCGCAGATTCGGCGGCACGCCTTTTTCGATGACGGCGGCGAGCATCGTCGCATCGCCGCGTCGCGCAAGATCGAACACTTCCCGCGCGAGCGCCTCCAATTCTGGATCGGGCTGTGCAGGGGACGGGTGATTGGTCTGGTCGGTCAAGGCAAGCTCCGTGTAATGAGAAAGCGGTGCGACGCCAGCGCCGCGCCCGGTCTTTCAGCGAGCATACACATTCAGCCGCACTCGCGTGCGCACGCGAACGCGCGCGCCGCCGCGCTAGCCGTGGCCGAACAGCTTGACCAGCAGCCCGAAGATGCCGACCGGTATGGCGAGCCCCACGCACAGCAACACCAGCGTAAGGACCAGGTTCAGAAGCACTTTGAGCGCACTGGGAGATGTCGACATGGCGGCCATTGACCTGAGACAAAGGAACACGAAAAGAAAGCACGTAGCGCACGGGCAGTGCAGTACGAATGCCACATTCGGCGCGACATACTGTGAGGGACGAGCGTTCGCCCCCGGTTTGAGCAGCTTAATACATTTGACTCGCGCAGCACGGCTTCGTTTCGAGCGCAACGGACCGTGCGATGCCCGATCCGAGCATGCCGCCTCGTGCACCGAGGCGGCCACCACCATCATCCGCCAACCAGCCTGACAGTCCTTTTCGAGGAGTGACGCCATGGCCGAATCAAGCTCGCAATCCACCCCGCCACAAGTTCTGGACCCCGACACACTGCGCAACATGGACCGCTACTGGCGAGCCTGCAATTACCTGTCGGTCGGCATGATCTATCTGCGCGACAACCCGTTGCTGCGCGAAGCGCTGAAACCCGAGCACATCAAGAACCGGTTGCTGGGTCACTGGGGCTCCGACGCCGGGCAGAGTTTCGTGCTGGTGCATCTGAACCGGCTGATCCGCAAGCTCGACCTCGACATGATCTATCTGTCCGGTCCCGGCCACGGCGCACCCGCGAGCCTCGCGCACTGCTATCTGGAAGGGCATTACTCGGAGATCTATCCGGACCGCAGCGAGGACGAAGCCGGCATGCGACGCTTTTTCCGGCAATTCTCGTTTCCCGGCGGCATCGGTTCGCATTGCACGCCGGAAACACCGGGCTCGATTCACGAAGGCGGCGAACTCGGCTACAGCCTGTCGCACGGCTACGGCGCCGCGTTCGACAACCCCGAGCTGATCGTCACCGTGATGATCGGCGACGGCGAAGCGGAAACCGGTCCGCTCGCCACCTCCTGGCACTCGAACAAATTCCTGAACCCGATCCGCGACGGTGCCGTGCTGCCGGTGCTGCATCTGAATGGCTACAAGATCGCCAATCCGACGCTGCTCGCGCGCATTCCGCGGGAAGAGCTCGAAGCCTTGATGGTCGGCTATGGCCACAAGCCGTATTTCGTCGAGGGCGACGACCCCGCCACGATGCATCAGCAGATGGCCGCGACGCTCGAACAATGCATCGGCGAAATTCGCGCGATCCAGCAACATGCGCGGCAGAACAACGACACCACGCGGCCGCGCTGGCCGATGATCGTGCTGCGCTCGCCAAAGGGCTGGACCGGGCCGAAGGAGGTCGACGGTCACAAGGTGGAAGGCTCGTGGCGCGCGCATCAGGTGCCGGTGCTCGATCCGGCGACCAACCGCAAGAGCCTGAAGATCGTCGAGGAGTGGCTGCGCAGCTACGGCCCCGACACGTTGTTCGACGCGAACGGCCGGCTCGTCGACGAACTGCGCGCGCTCGCGCCCGAAGGCGCGCGCCGTATCAGTGCGAATCCGCACGCGAACGGCGGCCTGCTGTGCAAGATGCTCGATATGCCGCCGTTTCGCGACTACGCGGTGGCCGTGAAAAAACCGGCGGCGGAGAATACCTCGCCGACCGCCGTGCTCGGCACGTTCCTGCGCGACGTGATGCGCAACAACATGTCGAACTTCCGGCTGTTCGGCCCCGACGAAACCGCGAGCAACAAGCTGCAGGCGGTCTATGAAGCCTCGGGCAAGACCTGGCTCGCCGGGCTCGAAGCGAGCGATGCCGACGGTGGCGACCTGTCGCCCGCTGGCCGCGTGATGGAAATGCTCAGCGAGCACACGCTCGAAGGCTGGTTCGAAGGCTACGTGCTGACCGGCCGCCACGGCCTCTTCGCGACCTACGAGGCGTTCGTGCACGTGATCGACTCGATGTTCAACCAGCACGCGAAGTGGCTCGAAAAGGCCAAGCGCGATCTCGGCTGGCGGCAACCGGTGCCGTCGATCAATCTGCTGATCACCTCGCTCGTGTGGCGCCAGGATCACAACGGCTTCACGCACCAGGACCCGGGTTTTCTCGACGTGGTCACGAACAAGAGTCCGGACGTCGTGCGCATCTATCTGCCGCCCGACGCGAACTGTCTGTTGAGCGTTGCCGATCACTGCCTGCGCACGCGCGACTACGTGAACGTGATCGTCTCCGACAAGCAGCCGCATCTGACCTATCTCGACATGGACGCGGCCGTCACGCATTGCACGAAGGGCATCGGCATCTGGGACTGGGCCTCGACCGACCAGGGCGTCGAGCCGGACGTCGTGATCGCGTGCGCGGGCGACATCGCGACGATGGAAGCGCTCGCCGCCGCGCAGATCCTGAAGGAGCGCTTTGCGACGCTGAAGATCCGCTTCGTCAACGTGGTCGATCTGTTCCGCCTGATGCCCGAGCATGCGCATCCGCATGGACTGTCCGACCGCGATTTCGACTCGCTGTTCACGACCAGCAAGCCGGTGATTTTCAACTTCCATTCGTATGCGACGCTCGTGCACAAGCTCACGTACAACCGTCAGAATCACGAGAACATCCACGTGCATGGGTATCGCGAGAAGGGCAATATCAACACGCCGCTCGAACTCGCGATCATCAACGGGGTCGATCGCTTCACGCTGGCGATCGATGCGATCGACCGCGTGCCTTCGTTGAGCGGCGTCGGCGATCACACGAAGGAGTGGCTGCGCGGGCAGATCATCGAGCATCTCGCGTATGCGCACGAGGAAGGGATCGACAAGGAGGAAATCCGCAACTGGACCTGGAAAGGCTGAGCGAGGACGTCATGCAAAACGACGATCAGGAACGGACGATTCTGGTGCTCAATAGCGGCTCGTCGTCGCTGAAGTTCGGGCTCTTTGCACAACGGGACGGCGACGAAACGCTGCTGCTCGAAGGCGCGGCCGAAGGCATCGGCCGCGACGACGGCCGGCTGCGGATCAAAGCGGCCGACGGCCGCGTGCTGTTGCAGCAGGAGCATCTGCTCGAATCGCAGACCGACGCCTTGCAGAAGCTCTCGCAGGTGCTCGCGCGACAGCATCATGCGCGCCCCTCGGCGGTGGGGCATCGGGTCGTGCATGGCGGCCCGCATCTGCGCACGCACCAGCGCATCACCGAGGCGGTGCGGCGGCAGTTGCGCGAGGCGCTGCACTTCGCGCCATTGCATATCCCGCCGGCACTCGCGTTGATCGACGAGGCGACGCAGATCTTCGGCGACGCGCCGCACTTCGCGTGCTTCGACACCGCGTTTCACGCGACGCTGCCGCCGCGCGCCGCGCAGTTCGCGTTGCCGCACCGCTATGCGGACGCCGGCGTGATCCGCTATGGCTTTCACGGGCTCTCGTACGAATCGCTGGTGCGGCAACTCGGCGACGCGTTGCCGTCGCGCGCGGTGTTCGCGCATCTCGGCAACGGCTCGAGCGTGTGCGCGCTGCTCGATGGTCGTTCGGTCGATACCTCGATGGGCTTGACGCCGACGGGCGGCATCCCGATGGGCACGCGCTGCGGCGACCTCGATCCGGGCGTCCTGCTGTATCTGATGCGCGCGGAACGCCTCGACGCCGATGCGCTCGAAACGCTGCTCAATCGCCACAGCGGTCTCGCCGGCTATGCGGATGGCGAAAGCGATATGCAGGCGCTCGAAAAGCGCGTGGCGGCAGGCGACGCGCGCGCGTCGCTCGCACTCGATGCGTTCGCGACCGCGGTGCGCAAAACGATCGGCGGCTACGCGGCACTGCTCGGCGGCATCGATCTGCTCGTGTTGACCGGCGGGATCGGCGAGCACAGCGTGGAGGTTCGGCGGCGCGTGTGCGATGGGCTCGCGTTCCTCGGGCTCGTCGAGAACGAGCCGGGCGGCAAGGTGAGGGTGCTGCACACGGAGGAGGAAAGACAGATCTCGCGGCATTGCCGGGCACTGCTGGAGGCGGGCGCCGGCTGAGCCTGCGTCAGCCCCGTCAGCTCCGTCAGCCCGTCGTGACGACGGTACGGTCCACGATGCCGGTGACACCGAACAGCCGCCTCACGTCTTCGAGCATCGCGGTGCGCTGGGCTTCGTGCTGAAGCTCGCCCGACAGCGTGATGCGCCCCCGCGCGACTTTCACGAGCACGGCGCCGGGCGGGATGGCGGCGTCCCACGCGAGGCGGCGCGTCGCTTCGGCGGCGATCTGCGCATCGGTCAGGCGGTTGGACGCCATCGACTCTCCACGAAACGGAATGCTGATTCACTCACACTAGCAGATGCCGCGGATTTTGCCCGCATGCGCGTGCGCGTCCCGGCGCTGCCGCCGCGCGTTCGCGGGTATGCTGATGATCCGATCCGACACTGGCAAGGCCCGAATCATGTCCGACTTCCCCATCGACAACCCGTTTCTCGAATCGCTCGGTGTGCGTCTGACGCAATGGCGCGACGGTTACGCCGAACTGCTGATGTCGATCGACGCGAGCAAGCTCAATCGTCAGGGCGTGCTGCAAGGCGGCGCGATCGCGACCCTGCTCGACGCCGCCGCGGGCTACGCGGGCCTTTACGCGCCGGCGGGGCAGCCAGCGCGGCATGGCTTCACGCTGTCGCTGACCACCAACTATCTCGACAAGGGGCTCGGGGCGTCGGTCACGGCGAAGGGTTTTCTCGAACGGGCAGGCCGCTCGATTTTCTTTTCGCGCGCCGAAGCATGGGTGGACGGCAAACTGCTGATCGCGAGCGCGCAGGGCACGTTCAAGTATTCGAAGACGGCTTGAGCGGCGGCGTTTAGCATATTGCCCACCTGACAGAACGCGCCTTCCAGCCGCGAACGGCGCGCATCTTCCAAGAGACCTCGCATCCCCATGAATTCCACTCCCGACGCTCCTTCCCGCCCTCCGCTGCGCGCGCTGACCACGCTCGAAGGACGTGTTCTCGGCGTGCTCGTCGAAAAGCAGCACACGGTGCCCGACAGCTATCCGCTGTCGCTGAACGCGCTGACGCTCGGCTGCAATCAGAAGACCGGCCGCGCGCCGGTGATGAACGCGACCGAGGCCGAGGTGCTGACCGCCATCGACGGATTGAAACGCCTGAGCCTCGTGTTCGAAGGCAGCAGCAGCCGCGTGCCGCGCTTCGAACACAACATGAACCGCGTGCTCGGGCTGCCCGGACAGTCGGTCGCGCTGCTGACCACGCTGCTGCTGCGCGGCCCGCAAACGGCCGCCGAATTGCGCCTGAACAGCGCGCGCTTCCATGGTTTCGCCGATATTTCGTCGGTCGAGGCGTTTCTCGACGAGCTTGCCGCGAACGATCCGGCTCGCGTCGTCCGGCTGCCGCGCATGGCGGGCGAACGCGAGCCGCGCTGGATGCATCTGTTGTGCGGCGAGGTCAGCGTGAGCGAGATCGCGCAGTCTGCCGCGAGCGAGGACGAGAGCGTGCCGCTGTCCGCGTTCGAGGCGCTGAAAGCCGAGCAGAAACGCCTCGCCGATGAAGTCAGCCGGCTGCAGGTCGTCGTGCGTCGCATGGCGACGGAGCTGGGGATCAGCGCGGACGATTTGTGAACTGAAACGACAAGCCGCATTCGGCGCGTTTTACACATCCCGCCGGTGTGGTTTGTCCGCCCTCAACGTGCGCTGCGTGCGATAGAAGACACGCGGCGGCACATTCGGCGAATCCTCCGCGAGCCGGTCGAGTTCGGTACGGATCGCGGTGAGGTAGTGCGCTTCGCGCGCGTCGGCGTCGCCGGCAAACACGGCTTCGAGCCGCCGGCGCACCGCGCCGTAGCGCGCACCGGCCGCGCGATGCTTCTCGGCACGCTCGGCATAACGCAGGAACATCTGCAAGGCGGCCGAAATCACCGCCGCCACGCTGACGAGCCCAACGAAAATCCGCATCTCGATCGACACCGGCGGCGTGCTCAACGACGCGAACACCGCCGTGCCGACGAACGCGGTCAGCACGGTCACGAGCCAGCCGATGCCGCGCTCGCGCGCCGACAGCAGGTCCGCCATGTCGTAATGGCTCATCTGCGACTCGCGCGCGCGGCGAATCCATTTCAGCAGCAATTCGGTTTCGTCGACGGGGGGCTCGTAGGCGGGCTGTGGCGTCATCGCTCGGTGGAGGGCACGCGCTTCAGTCGTAGGAGAACGAGTTGCCGAACTTCTCGATCCGCTCCAGCGCCATGCCCGAGCCGCGCACGACGCAGGTCAGCGGCGCCTCGGCGACGAATACCGGCAGGCCGGTTTCTTCGGCAAGCAGGCGGTCGAGGTCGCGCAGTAGCGCGCCGCCGCCCGCGAGCATGATGCCGCGCTCGGCGATGTCCGCGCCGAGTTCCGGCGGCGTCTGTTCGAGCGCGATCTTCACCGACGACACGATCTGGTTCAGCGGATCGGTCAACGCCTCGAGAATCTCGTTGCTCGACACCGTGAAGCTGCGTGGAATGCCCTCGGACATGTTGCGGCCTTTCACTTCCATCTCCATGACCTCGGAGCCCGGGAACGCGGAGCCGATTTCCTTCTTGATCGCCTCGGCGGTCTGCTCGCCGATCAGCATGCCGTAGTTGCGGCGGATGTAGTTGACGATCGCGTCGTCGAACTTGTCGCCGCCGACGCGCACCGAGCCCTTGTAGACGATGCCGCCGAGCGAGATCACGCCGACCTCGGTGGTGCCGCCGCCGATATCGACGACCATCGAGCCCGTGGCCTCCGACACCGGCAGGCCGGCGCCGGTCGCCGCGGCCATCGGCTCCTCGATCAGATAGACCTGCGAGGCGCCCGCGCTATGCGCGGCCTCCTTGATCGCGCGGCGCTCGACCTGGGTCGAGCCGCACGGCACGCAGATGATGATGCGCGGCGACGGCGCGAACAGCCGCGACTCGTGCGCCATCTGGATGAAGCGCTTGATCATCTGCTGGGTGATGTTGAAATCGGCGATCACGCCGTCTTTCATTGGGCGGATCGCCTCGATGTTGCCCGGCACCTTGCCGAGCATCTGCTTCGCTTCGCGGCCGACGGCGAGAATGATCTTCTTGCCGTTCGGGCCGCCTTCCTGGCGAATCGACACGACCGACGGCTCGTCGAGCACGATGCCCTTGCCGCGCATGTAGATCAGCGTGTTCGAGGTGCCGAGGTCGATCGCGAGGTCGTTCGAAAAGTAGCCGCGCAGAAAACCGAACATGCGTATTCCTGTCTGTGCAAAGTCGGGCGCGTGAGCGCCGCCGGGAGGCTGTCGGGGTCTGCCGCTTGCATGCGGCTCGCGGCAAGAGCGGCCGCGCGACAGCAAGAATAGCAGTTTATCGACGGGCGCGGCCGTGATGTGGCACCATCGTCCGCTATCTTTCGCTGCCCGGGCCCAGGCGGGCCGCGATCGTGCGGCACGCCGCGAGCAGGGGCTCGATGTAAGCGGCTTGCACATCGTCGCGTTGGCGGAAGGTCGGCATGCTGATGCTCACGCAGCCGAGCGCGCGACCGTCGGGGCCGCGAATCGCCGCGCCGTAGCAGCAGATCGATGCTTCGTTCTCCTCGCGATCCTCCGCGTAGCCGCGTTGTACGGTCGCTTCGAGCTCGCGGCGCACGGCGTCCAGATCGGTCAGCGTGTGCTCGGTGAACCGCGCGAGCGGCGCGTCCTTCAGCAGCGCCTCGCGCTCCGGCTCGCCAAGTGTGGCCAGATATGCCTTGCCGACCGAGCTCGAGGTCAGCGACACCCGCGTGCCGATCCGCGAGGCCATGCGCACCGCGTGCGGGCTCTCCAGCTTCTCGATGTAGACCATCTCGCCCTGGCTCGGCACCGCGAGGTGGATCGTCTCCGAGGTGAGGTCGCGCAGTGCCATCAACGCGTCGACGGCCGCGAGCCGCAAGTCCGAGCGCTCCCAGCTATGGCTCGCGAGATTGATCAGGCGCGCGCCGAGGCCAAACGTGTTGCCGCTGCCGGTCGCGACGATCAGCCCTTCGGCCTGCAAGGCGGCGACGATGCGATGCACGGTCGGGCGCGGATAGCCGCTCGCCGCGCTCAGCTTCGCGACGTTGGGCGGCGATTGCGCGTCGGCGATCAATTGCAGCACCGCGATGAACTTCGAGAACGCGGCGGCGCCGGCGACGGCCTTGGTGTCGGCTTTAGCGTCGACTTGCCTGGCGGCAGCAGTGCCGGCGCGAGCAGGGGGTTTGGAAGCGGAACGCGACATCGCACAGAGGCAGGGTAGGGGTGCGCAATTATGCCTGCTCGATCACGCGACGAGATACCCGCCGTCGACCGGCACGATCGCGCCCGTCATGAACGAAGCCGCCGGGGTGCACAGAAACACCGCGACCTGCGCGACTTCTTCGGGTGTGCCCCAGCGACGCAGCGGCGTGCGCTCGATGATGGCCTGCGAGCGGCCGTCATCGTCCTGCAACGCCTGGGTGAGCGGCGTCGCGATCCAGCCCGGCGCGATCGCGTTGACGCGAATGCCGTCGGCGGCGTAAGCGAGCGCGAGCGACTTCGTCAGTTGCGCGACCGCGCCCTTGCTCGCGCTATAGGCCGGCACGAGCCCGCCGCCGAAAAAACTGAGCATCGATGCCGTATTGACGATGCAGCCGGTGGATGCCTTCAGCAAGTCGCGCGCGGCCGCGCACACGCGCATCGTGCCGTTCAGGTTGATATCCATCACACGTTCGAACACGTCGAGGCGATGCTCCTCGCCGCGGCTGATCACACCCGCGCAATTGATCACGATGTCGAGACGCTCGAACGCGCTTACCGCGGCGGTGACGGCCTCTGTCGAGCGTACGTCGAGCGTGACGCGGGCGATCTCGCAATTCAGCGTATCGGGCGCGCCTTCAGGCAGCGGCAGGCCGGCCGCGACCGTGTGCGCGCCGAGTTGCGCGAGCGCGTTGGCGATCGCCGCGCCGATGCCGGACAAGCCGCCGGTCACGAGCGCGGTTTTGCCTTCGAGTAGCTGGTTCTGAAAGGTCATGTGAAACGCCGCCTCAGGTGGGTTGGGTTTCGATCGCGCTCGCGAGCGGCACGGGCGCCACTTCCTTGACGACGAACAGATAGACCAGCGCCGCCGCGAACGCGACGGCCGCGCTGATCAGCAGCGCATTGACGAACGAATGCGTCCGATCGACGACGATGCCGGTGATCACCGGCGCGAACGAGCCGCCCAGATAGCCGCCGAAGTTCTGCATGCTGCCGAGCGAGGCCACCAGGTGTCGCGGCGCCGCGACGCTGACGAGCGCCCATGCACTGCCGCTCGACAGGTTCACGAACAGCATCGCGAGCGACACGTAGACGACCGCGAGCGTCGTGCTCGGCGTATACGCGGCCGGCACCGTAAACGCAGCCGCTCCGACGAGGCCGATGCACAGCGGCCACTTGCGGCTGCGGATCGGCGCCATGCCGCGCTTGAGCAGGTAGTCGGCGATCAGGCCGCTGCTCGCCATGCCGATCGTCCCGAACACATACGGAATCGCGACGACCCAGCCGGTGTGCGCGATGCTCAGATGACGCTCGCGCTCCAGATAGCCGGGCAGCCACGTCAGATAGAGCCACACCATGTAGATCACGCCCATGAAGCCGAAGATCATGCCCCACGTATTGCGCAGCTTGAAGAGGGCGCCCCATTCGGACCAGCTCAAGCCCTGCGGGTTGTCCTGGGTCGTCGAACCTTCGTTCAGGTGCGCGGTCTCTTCCGTGGTCAGCGCGATTTCGCTGCGATTGCGATAGACGACGTACCAGGCGAGCGCGACGATGATGCCGACCACCCCCATGATCACGAACATCGTTCGCCATCCGAAGGAAAGCATCAGCACGGTGAGCAGCGGCGGTGCGATCATCGGCGCAATGGTCGATGACGAGATGAACGTGCCGATCGGCGTGCCGCGCTCGCGCACCGCGAACCATTCGCTGACGACTTTCGCGCCGGCCGGAAACAGCGGTGCCTCGGCGATACCGAGCACGACGCGCGCGCCCAGAAAGTGATTGAGCGTCTGGATGAAGCCGCCGGCGACCTGTGCAACCGACCACACGAGCATGCCGAGCCCGAGCATCACGCGCGAACCGAAACGGTCGAGCAGCGCGCCGACCGGCAGTTGCGCGAACGCATACGACAATGAGAACGCGGACAGCAGCAGCCCCATCTGCGAAGCGGACAGATGCAATTCATCGCTGATCAGATGATTCGCGATCGACAACGTGCTGCGGTCGAGATAGTTGACGATGCCAGCAACCGTCAGAAAGACGACGGCGACCACCTGAATACGTTTCAGACGCTGCGACTTCTGAGGCATGTTTGTCTCCTGCGCAAGGTGTCCTGCTGATGGGGAATGGTGCTGCCGTTGTTGTTCTGTTGGTGCGCACGCGCGCTCGTCTAGCGGATGAACTGGTCGACGTAGTCTTCCCCGAGGCCGACCGTCGCGTAGTGCTTGCGGCACATGTCGATCTTCGTGAAGACGTCTTCGTAGCCGGTGTAGTTGCCGTACGGATCGCAATAGAACATCACGCCGTTGACCTGGAAGTACGTGATCATTTCCTCGACGTCCTCGGGCACGAAGAGCGTATGCGTTTCGCCCGGCGGCTCGTAGACGTAGCTGCCTTCGGTGGCGACCCAGTCGTGTTCGAGATAACGCCAGCGGCCCTTGAGCACCATGCCGTGCACGCCCTGCGGATGACGATGCCGGCTCAGCACGCCCGAGCGGCGTACACGCAGCAGATTCATCCAGTATCCCTGCGACGCATTCAGGCACAGCGGGCGAAACGACACGTTTTCGGCCTGCGGAACCCAGACGCGTTCGTCGGTCGGAATCGCGAAAGGCACGACGATTTCCTTTTGCGCTTCCTTCGGGAACGGCAACTGGTAAGGCGTCAGGGCGGATTGATCGGCGTCGGGCATGGGGAAGTTCCTCGCGAAGTGTGCTGAAAAAACTTCATGTCCACATTGTGGATACGAAGTCCACCATATGGCTATTATCGGAACCGGTTTCGGCGGGGTCAATCCTGGGGAAATTACTGGTCCGGCACGACATTGCGCCGCGCCGCCGCCGCTGAAAGTACGAACGATGCCTGTGCAACGATCGCGTCAATCGCGCAATACTCGCCAAGCGCTCAATACGCGCAACTGGTCCATAAATCAAGGCTCGCGCGCTGATTCCGATCGAACACCATCTTTAAGCCTGCTTTAAGTGGAGGCGCCTAAATTACGCATCCACCACGTAACCCTCCGCAACATTCCCTGACTATGACCACCAAAAATTATTGGCGCGGTAGCGCTGCGATCTGCGTCGTCCTCGCATTCGGCGGCGCATATGCGCTCAGCCATCGCACTGCCGATGCGTCCGTGAACACCACGCAGGGCCCGACGTCGTCGCTGCACGCGGCGGCCGATATCGTCGGCTCGCGCTCGTCGGCACCGGACTTCTCGGGCATCGTGTCGCGCTATGGTCCGGCGGTCGTGCATATCGGCGTGAAAGAAGCCGCGACCGTCGACGAAAACGGTCAACGCAAGAGCGGCGGCGAAGCGCTGGGCTCGGGCTTCATCATCAGCCAGGACGGTTACATCCTGACCAACAATCACGTCGTCGACGGCGCGACCAGCGTGAGCGTGAAGCTGACCGACGGCCGCGAATTCCACGCGCGCGTGATCGGCAAGGACAAGGCGACCGACGTGGCCGTCGTGAAGATCGACGCGACGAATCTGCCGACCGTGAAGATCGGCAACCCGGACAGCAGCAAGGTCGGCGAATGGGTCGTGGCGATCGGCTCGCCGTACGGTTTCGACAGCACGGTGACCTCGGGGATCATCAGCGCGAAATCGCGCTCGATGTCCGACGACAGCCCGATCCCGTTCATCCAGACCGACGTGCCCGTCAATCCAGGCAACTCGGGTGGTCCGCTGTTCAATCTGAACGGCGAAGTGATCGGCATCAACTCGATGATCTACTCGCGCACCGGCGGCTTCCAGGGCCTGTCGTTCGCGATTCCGATCGACGCAGCGATGCATGTGAAAGACCAGCTCGTGAGCACCGGTCACGTGACCCGCGGCCGCATCGGCGTGGGCGTACAGCCGCTCAGCGCCGACAAGGCGAAGGCGCTCGGCCTCGACTCGACGGGCGGCGCACTGGTCGGTTCGGTCGATCCGAATGGCCCCGCCCAGGCGGCTGGCCTGCGCAAGGGCGACGTGATCGTCGGCGTGAACGGCAAGCACATCGGTAATGCCATGGAGTTGGTCGGGCAGGTCGCCCAGCTGTCGCCTGGCAGCGCAGCGACGATCAGCGTGTGGCGCAACGGCGGCGAACGCAAGCTGTCGGTGACGGTGGGCACGCAGCAGGCGTCGGACCTGGCGTCGGCCGAGCCGCGCGAACAGCAGCAGGAACAGCCGCAGCAGCAAAACCGTCCGCGTCTTGGCGTCGCCGTGCGTCCGCTGACCCAGGACGAGCAGCAGGAAGCGCAGTTGCCCGGCGGCGTGGTGGTGCAGCAGGCCACCGGTCCGGCCGCGGAAGCCGGCATTCAGGCAGGCGACATCATCGTTGCCGTCGACGGCAAAGTGGTCCGCGGCGTCGAGCAACTGCGCCGCATGATCGCTCAGGCGGACGACAGCGTGTCCGTCACCGTGGTGCGCGACGGGGCGGAAGCGTCGGTAGAAGTGACGCTCGGCTGATGAGTAGACCCCGCCGGTGCAATGCCGGCGGCGGGCACGGCGCGCTGAAGTAGCGCGCGTGCCTCAGTTGGACGGCTGGACCCCATCCGCGTGAGACGTGCTGTGCGATACGTTCGGCGGCTCGTCGGGTCCGCCTCCCAACGCGACGTAGAGCGACACCCCATTCTGCAACGCCGTCGCCCGAAGCTGGATCAGTTGCTGCTCGGCGGCAAATTGATTGCGTCGCGCATCCACTACCTCGAGATAGATCGAGATTCCATTGTCGTAGCGCAACTGAGCCGTTTCGGCGAGTAGCCGCTGCGCTTGCACCGCATCTTCCTGCGCCGCAATCTGCTCCTTGTAGCGTTGCCGCGCGACCAACGCATCGGACACCTCACGGAACGCGTTCTGCACGGTGCGCTGATAATCCGCGACCAGCTCGTCGCGCCGCGCTCGCGCCGCCGATAGTTGCGCCTGGCGCTGTCCCGCGTCGAAGATCGGCATGCCGACCAGCGCGCCGAACGACCACGCCTGCTTGGCCGGTACGAACAGATCGCTCAGTTCCGGCGACACATACCCGAAGCTACCCGTCAACGCGATGCGCGGAAAGAAGTCCGCGCGCGCGACGCCGATGTCGGCATCGGCCGCGCGCAGCTGCTGCTCGGCCTGCTGGATGTCCGGCCGGTCGATCAGCAACGCGGACGGCAAGCCCGCATCGAGCTCGCGGAACTGCGCGGCGTCGGCGATCGGCGGCGCGTGCGGTAGCGACTCGGCAAGCGGCCCGCCAATCAGCACCTCGAGCAGATGACGCTGCTGCGCGGTGGTCCGTTGCAGTTCCGCCAGTTGCGTCTGCGCCTGCGTGACGAGAATGGCGGCCTGGTCGTAGTCGACCGACGAGGTGACGCCCGCGTCGAGCCGCAGCTTCGCGACGTCGAGCGCGTAGCGGCGGCTCTCGAGCGTCTGTTGCGCCAGCTCGATTCCTTCCTCGCCCGAGCGGATCGCGTAGTAGTTCGACGCGACATTGCCGATCAGCGACAAGCGGAACGCGTGCTGTGCCTCGACGCTCGCCAGATACCGGCGCCGTGCCGCTTCGCTGGAGTTGCGTACGCGCCCCCAGAAGTCGAGTTCGAACGACGTCACCGCGGCCTGCACGTTGTACTGGTTGAACTGGACCGAGATGTCGGTGTTGTCGAACTCGGGATCGAACGAACCGAGCGGCGCCTTGGTGCGGGTCGCGCTGCCGTTCGCATTGACCTGCGGCAAACGCGCGGCATTCTGGATGCGATAGAACGCACGCGCCTGCTCGATCCGTGCGATCGACGCGGCGAGATCGCGGTTGCGCTCGAGCGCCGTCTCGATCAGCAGCTTCAGTTGCGGATCGGCGAAGAACGTCTGCCAGTCGACTTCGCCTGCCAGATGCGCGGTGCCCGACGTGGCTGCCTCGGTCATGTCGAAGTGATCGGCGATCGGCAGAGAGGGCTGCTGATACTTCGGCGCGAAATTGCACGCGGCGAGCGAGCAGCAGAGCAGGGGTAACAGCAGGCGCTGATGAAGGCACTGATGAAGGCACTTAGGCATCGCGCTGTCCTCCACCCAGCTCCGTCGGCAGATCGTCATCGTCGAGATCGATGCTGCGTTTCTTGCGGCTCAGCCAGCGGCGCGCGGCCACATAGAATAGCGGCGTAAAGAAGATGCCGAACATCGTCGCGGTCAGCATGCTGCCCATCACGCCGGTGCCGACCGCGCGCCGGCTCGCCGCGCCCGCGCCGGTCGCGAGCACGAGCGGCAGCATCCCCAGCACGAACGTGACGCTCGTCATCAGAATAGGGCGCAGGCGCTGCTGCGCGCCGTTTTTCGCAGCCGCCAGCGCGTCTTTTCCTTCGGATTCCTCCTTGATCGCGAACTCGACGATCAGAATCGCGTTCTTCGCGGCGAGGCCGATGATCGTCACGAGGCCGATGTTGAAGTACACGTCCGCGGACAGTCCACGCAGCATCGTCAGCACCACCGCGCCGATCACGCCGAACGGGATGATCAGCAACACCGCCACCGGAATCGCCCAGCTTTCGTACAGCGCCGCGAGCAGCAGGAACACGACCACGAGCGACAAGCCCAGCAGCATGCCGATCTGGCCGGCCGCCTGTTTTTCCTCGAACGCGGTGCCGGTCCATTCGTAGGTCAGGTTGCCGGTCAACACGTGCGAGGCGATGCGCTCCATCTCGGCGATCGCCGCGCCGCTCGAACGGCCGGGCGCGGCCTGACCCGACAGTGTCGCCGACGGAAAGCCGTTATAGCGTTCGAGCTGCTGCGGCCCGGAAATCCAGCGCACGCGGGTGAACGACGAGAACGGCACCATCTCGCCGCGGTTGTTGCGCAAGCGCAGCGAGGTCACATCCTCGGCGCGCATCCGTTGCTCGGCGTCCGCCTGCAACAGCACGCGCAGCACATTGCCCTCGAACACGAAGTCGTTCACGTAGTTCGAGCCGAACGTCAGCGCGAGCGCCTGGTTGACCTGACCGATCTGCAGACCCAGCGCGCGCGCCTTCACGCGGTCGATTTCGACGTAGAGTTGCGGCGCCTCCGGCATGCCCTCGGCGCGCACGCCCGCGAGCACAGGACTCTGCGACGCCTCGATCATCATGCGCCGAGCCGCCTGTTGCAGCGCTTCGCCGCCGACGCCGCTGCGATCCTGGATCTTCATCGTGAAGCCGGTCGCATTGCCGAGCGACGGGATCGGCGGTGGGTCGAGCGCGAAGATGATCGCTTCGGGAATCTGCCGGAACGCGCCATTCGCGCGACGCACCAGCGCGCTCGCCGAATTCGCCTCGCCCGAGCGCTCGTCCCAGGGCTTCAGATCGACGAACGACAGTGCCGCCGATTGCCCCTGGCCGAAGAAGCTGAAACCCGTCACAGACGCGACGTTGCGCACCTGCGGCTGCTGCCGCAAGAACGCCTCGACCTGGTCGATCGCATGTTGCGTGCGCTGCTCGGTCGAACCCGGCGCACCGGTGTACGTGATGAAAATATGCCCCTGGTCCTCGGTCGGCAGAAAACCGGTTGGCAGCCGCATGAAGAAAAACACGGTGATCGCGCAGGCCGCGACGAACACCAGGATCCAGCGCAAAGGCGAGCGCAACATCGAGTCGACACCGCCGATGTAGCGCGTGGTGCCCGCGTCGAGCCCGCGATTGAAGCCGTCGAACACGCGGTGCAATAGTCGCGACGCCGCATTCTTCGGCCGCTCATTGGCGGCCGCCTCTCTGCGCAACAAGGCCGCGCACAACGCGGCGCCGAGCGTCAGCGCCAGCAGCGTCGACAGCAAGATCGACACCGCGAGCGTGACCGAGAACTGCCGGTAGATGCCGCCCGTCGAGCCCGGAAAAAACGCCATCGGAATGAACACCGCGACGAGCACGAGCGTACTCGCGATCGCCGCGCCCGATATCTGCCCGACCGCTTTCACGGTCGCGCGCGGCGCGCTGAGCCCTTCCTCGCGCATGATGCGCGCGACGTTTTCGACGACGACGATCGCGTCGTCGTTGAGGATACCGATCGCGACCACCATGCCGAACAGCGACAGAATGTTGATCGACAGCCCGAACAGATAGAGCCCCGCGCAGGTGCCGATCAGCGCGATCGGCACGACGATCGTCGGGATCACGGTCGCGCGCCAGTCCTGCAGGAACAGGAACACCACGACGGTCACGAGCAGCAGCGCCTCGACCATCGTGCGGATCACGCCGTGTACCGAGGTCGTGATGAACGGCGTGGTGTCGAATGGCACGGCCCACGTCACGCCGCGCGGGAAGATCGGCTGCAATTCGGTCATGCGCTGGCGCACGGCGTTGGCGACCGCGAGCGCGTTCGCACCGCTCGCGAGCTGGATCGCGATACCGGCCGACGCCTTGCCGTTGACGCTCAGGCGATTGCCATAGCTGTCGTTGCCGAGCTCGACGCGCGCGACGTCGCCCACCCGCACCGTCGAGCCATCCGGATTCGCGCGCACGATGATTTCGCGGAACTGCTCGGGCGTCGAGAAACGGCTTTGCGTGACGATTTGCGCGCTGAATTCGGAGTGTGGCGCGATCGGCTGGTCACCGAGGCCGCCGCCCGCGGTCTGGCTGTTCTGCTCCTGGATCGCCTGCAGCACCTCGCTGGCCGACAGGCCGAAGCCCGCAAGCTTGCGCGGATCGAGCCAGATCCGCATCGCGTACGACGAGCCGAACAACTGCACGTCGCCGACGCCGTCGATCCGGCGCAACTCGTTGACGATGTTGTTCGACGCGAAGTTGCCCATCGCGACGGCGCTGGTGGTGCCGTCGGTCGCCTGCAGCGCGAGCAGCATCAGAAAGCCCGACGATGCCTTCGTCACGCGCACGCCGACCTGCCGGACTTCGAGCGGCAGGCGCGGCTCGACGCGGCTCAGACGGTCCTGCACCTGGGTGCGCGCGATGTCGAGATTGGTGCCGGGCTTCAGCACCACGGTGATCTGCATCGTGCCGTTCGAGCGGCTGACCGACGACATGTAGAGAAAATTCTCGATGCCGTTCATCTCGTCTTCGATGATCGAGGTGACGGTGCGCTCGAGCGTGCTCGCGTCGGCGCCGCTAAAGGCCGCGGTGATGCTGAGCGACGGCGGCGCGACGTCGGGGTACTGCTCGACCGGCAGCAGCGCGAGCGCGATCGCGCCGAACAGCACGATGAAAAGGGCGATGACCCACGCGAAAACCGGCCGTGCAACGAAGAATCGATTCATCGGCGAGCCCGTCAGTGCGCGGTCGAAGCGGGGGCGGGCGACGCGTTCGACTGCGCCGTCGGCGACGCAGCGGGCGCGGGCTGCGGGTCGACACGCTGACCCGGCTGCACCTTCTGCCATCCATCGACGATCAGCCGCTCGCCCGGCTTCAGGCCATCGCGCACGGTCCAGCGTCCTTCGCCCTGTTCACCGAGATCGATGTTGCGACGGATCACGGTGCCGTCGTCGGCGACCAGCGCGACGCTCGCGATGCCGTTATCGAGCTGCACCGCGCGCTCGGGAATGCGGATGCCTTGCAGATTGCCCGCCGCGATGATGCGCCCGCGCACGAACTGCCCCGGCAATAGCGTGCGGTCCGGGTTCGCGAACTGCGCGCGCACCGTCTGCGTACCGGTGGACGGATCGACGACCAGATCGGCGAAGTCCAGAAAGCCGGGCTCGTTGTAGAGCTGGCCGTTCGCGAGGATCAATTGCACCTCGACGTGCTTCATGCTGGTCGGCTTGCGCGCGCCCGACTGGATCTGCTGCTCGACGTCGAGCATCGCGGTGTTCGACTGCGTGAACACCGCGTTGATCGGTGTCAACTGGTTGACCTGGGTGAGCAGGGTGGCCGCGCCCGCGCTGACGAGCGCGCCTTCGGTGACGAGCGCGCGGCCCGCGCGCCCGGCGATCGGCGTGCGCACGATGCAACGATCGAGCCGCAGTTGCGCGAGCGACACGGCGGCCTGCGCATCGGAGACGTTGGCCTGGGCCTGCTGCATGGTGGCGAGCGCGGCGTCGTATTCCTGCGCGCTGACCGCGTGACGGCCGACCAGCGGCTTGAATCGATCCACGACCGACGCCGCGTTGTCGCGCACGGCGGTCGCGCGCGAGAGCGCGGCCTGCGCCTGCTGCAACTGCGCGCGATAGTCGCTCGCGTCGATCTGGAAGAGCGGGGCGTTGGCCGGCAGGTCCGTGCCTTCCTGATACAGCGTGCGCTGGACGATGCCATCGACACGCGCGCGAATCTCAGCGGTGCGCACGGCCTCGATGCGGCCCGGCAACTCGACGACATCGGCGACAGGGGTGGTGGAAACCGTTTCGACCAGCACGGGTACCGGTGGCATCGACGCGGCGGTGGGGGTTGCCTGCCGGTCGTTGCAGGCGGCAAGCAGGAGGGGCAAACCGGTGATCAGAAGCGATACGGCACGACTACGCAGGCGGAATGCGGAGCAAAGCAAGAGAAACTCCTTTGATAAAGGCAGTCTTTTTTGCGCGTGAGATCGGTGGTCGGTTTAACGGTTTGCTGTCGATTTAACTATTTGGAACGCGTGGGCGCGTTAAGGCGCGGAAAAGATTTCCGTTGATCCTACCGCGTCTGGGTGGCTTGTCAATTTATTCTTGGCCGCGGCGAGTGTAATGGACTCGCCGTCGCCATCAATTCAGTCTGTCTGTTTTTACAACTAATTGTGAACGACGCAAATCTTCCGCGGCATCAGCAGAACCGGCGCCAGCACGCTTCGCCGCGCTGCGTGCTACAGCCCGCCGCTGCCGCCGCACCACCCAGCGCTTCAGATAAAGCAGCACCGCGCTGATCACGCCATACATCATCGTGACGATAAAGGCTGCCTGCAGCAGCGACTGCGGCGCGTAACTCGACACGTCCTGAGAGCGATGCAGCAACTCGTCATAGGGGATCACATAGCCGAGCGAGGTGTCCTGCACGATTGCGAGCAACGAGCTGATCAGCGCCGGCAGCATGCTGCGCAGCGCCTGCGGCAGCACCACGTGCAGCATCGCCTGCGACGGCCGCATGCCGAGCGCGAGCGCCGCCTCGCGCTGTCCGCGCGGCAGTGACAGAATGCCGGCGCGCACGACCTCGGCCGTCAGCGCCGAATGATGCAGCGCCATCGCGAACACGAGGAAACCGAGCGCCGGCCAGTCGAAGCCAAGCGCCGGCAGTTCGATCACCATGAACAGGATCAGCAGCAGCAGCGGAATCGCGCGGAAAAATTCGATGTAGGCACCCGCGAGCCGGCTAAGCCATGCACGCGTCGACAGCCGCCCTAGCGCGAGCGGCAGCGCCAGCGCGAACGCGGCCAGCGCCGAGCAGGCCGCCGCCATGATCGTCGAGACCAGTCCGTCGAACAGAAACTTCGCGGTGCCCCAATGCAGGAAGATCGCCCACTTGTCGGCGTCGAACTGTCCGCTCGTTTGCAGGCGCATGCCGATCGCGATCAGCAGGCCGACCACGGCCAGCGCACTGACGCTCGAAAAGATCCGCTGCCGCTTGCGGCCAAGCGGCCCGGCCGGTTCGTACAACGTAGGTGTACGACTCATCGGGCCACCGCCATTTTTCGTTCGAGCCGTCGCATCATGAGGCCGAGGGGAATCGTCAGCGCCATATACGCGACCATCGCGGCCGCGAACGTCGGCACCGCCTGCGCGGTTTCGAAGTTGATGCGCTGCGCCGTATAGGTGATGTCGAACACGCCGATCGCCGCGGCGATCGACGACGCCTTGATCTGATTGACGAACAGATTGCCGAGCGGCGGAATGACGGTGCGCATCGCCTGCGGAATCACCACGTTCGCCAGCACCTGGCCGAATCGCATGCCGATGCTGCGCGCCGCCTCGACCTGACCGGCCGGCACCGCGTTGACCCCCGCCTTGAGGACTTCCGCGACCCACGCCGCGGTATAGAAGCCGAGCACCAGCACCGACGACGCGGTCAACGAGTACATGAAGCCGAGCTTCGGCAAGCCGAACACGAACAGCAGCAGGAGCGCGAGCAGCGGCGTCATGCGCATGATTTCGACGTACGTCGCGGCGAACCAGCGCAATGGCGTGAGCGGGCACACGGCCATCACGGTCAGTGCGATGCCGAGCGCGAATGCCATCGCGAACGACAGCGCGGTCAGCTCGATCGTGACGCCCATCGCTTCGATGAAGCGCCACGCGAACGGCAGCAGGGGATGCAGAAAGTCCATGCAGGCAGTGGCTATGCAATCAACAGGAGATCAACGCTCGATCGTCGGCACTTGCGGCTTGCCGAGCGTGCCTTCGAGATTCTTCGCATACAGCTTGTTCCACGTGCCGTCCTTGATCGACTGTTCGAGTTGCGTGTCGATCCATTGACGGAACGCCGCGTCGTCCTTCGCGACGCCCATGCCGTACGGCTCCTGCGTGAACGGCTTGCCGACGATGCGGAATTTGTTCGGCTGACGCAGCGATTCGCCCGCGAGCGTCGCGCCGTCGTCGACGTACGCATCGAAGCGGCCGTCGGCGACGCCTTCGACACACGCGGCCGTGTCGTTGAACGTGACGAACTTCGCTTGAGGCGCGAGCTTCCTGACGTTGTCTTCAACGGTCGTGCCGTTCAGTACGCAGGCGGTCTTGCCGTTCAGATCCGTCACGCTGTGGATCGACGTATCAGCGCGCTTCGTCAAAATGTCCTGTCCCGCGACATAGTACGGACCCGCGAAGCCGATCACTTTCTTGCGCGCGTCGTTGATCGTCAGCGTCGCGATCACCACGTCGACGCGGCCGTTCTGCACGAACGGCAGACGGTTCTCGGTGGTGGTCTTCACCCATTCGACGTTGTCCTCGGAACCCGTCAGCTTCTTCGCGAGCAGCCGCGCGAGGTCGCCTTCGAAGCCTTCGGTCTGGCCCGTCATCGGATTGCGCACCGAGAACATCAGGGTATTGAGCGACGTGCCCACCACGAGCTTGCCTTTCTTCTGGATCTTCGCCATCGTCGAGTCGGCCGGAAAAGTATCCGCGTGGGCCGGCGCGAGCGCCGCAAAGAAGGTGCCGGCGAGGCACGAAGCGAGCACTGCAATCGATTTCAAACGCATGGTGGTATCTCCTCTGTTATACGAGGCAGGGTGGCCCTGCCGGGTCGAGCGATAAGAATCAGTGCTCCAGTATCCTGGAGAGAAAATCGCGCGCCCGTTCCGAGCGAGGCGCGCTAAAAAATGCGTCGGGCTCGGCGATTTCGACGATGCGGCCGCCGTCCATGAACACGATCCGGTCCGCCGCCTGGCGCGCAAAGCCCATTTCATGCGTGACGACGACCATCGTCATGCCGCTTTGCGCGAGTTCGAGCATCACCGCGAGTACTTCGCTGACCATCTCGGGATCGAGCGCGGAGGTGGGTTCGTCGAACAGCATGACCTTCGGCTGCATCGCCAGCGCGCGAGCGAGGGCGACGCGCTGTTGCTGGCCACCGGATAGCTCCGCGGGCACCGCATCGGCCTTGTGCGCGAGACCGACGCGCGCGAGCAGTCGACGCGCGAGCGCCTCGGCTTCATTGCGCGACTGGCGCAGCACCTTGCGCGGCCCCATCGCGACGTTCTGCAGCACCGTGCGATGCGAGAACAGATTGAACGACTGGAACACCATGCCGATCTGCGCGCGCATCGCCGCGAGCGCGCGGCCTTCTTCGGGCAGACGTTCGCCCGCGAGCAGGATCTCGCCCGAATCGATCGTCTCCAGGCGGTTGATGCAACGGCATAACGTGGACTTGCCCGAGCCCGACGGCCCGATGACGACGACCACTTCCCCCGGCGCGACGTCGAGATCGACGTCGAACAGCACCTGTTGCGCGCCGAATGATTTGTTCACGCCGCGCAGCGAGACGAGCGCCGCGGGCCGAGCGAGCTGCGCGCTGTCGTTCACGCCCATGTCAGTTGCACCGTGGCCTTCAGTTGGCCGACCGCCGTGCCGCGCACGTTGCGCAGCACCGGATCGGCCCATTTCGCGAGCGGCGTGCCTTCGGTTTCGAGCGGCAGGCCGAGTTGTCGCAGGACCGCGATCGTGGTCGCGTAGACCGCGCTGAAGTCGCCGTCGGCCATCTTCACCGCGACGCCGATGCCGAGGCTGCGCACGCCCACGGTGTGTACGCCGTCGGCGCCGACTTTCGCGACCCAGTCGCCGTTCGATGCGTCGGCGAGCGCGAGATCGCAGCGGCCCGTGCCCGACACCATTTGCGGATGCGCGGCCATGGCCGCGAACACGCGCGAGAGCGCCGCATCGGTGGCGGCGCCCGCGCCCGATGCGCCGGTGGCGAGCTTGCCCCACATCATCGCGAGACGCGACAGCGGCATGCCGATGTTCGGCGCGCTGCAGCCGTCGATGCCGAACCACAGCTCGGACGCGGACAGGTCGGCGAGCCGCGCGACTTCGCGGCCGATCTCCTGCTGCAACTCATGTTCGCGCTCCAGATAGCTGGCGCGCGCATAGCCATGCATGCAGCAATAGCCGAGAAAGCCCGCGTGTTTGCCCGAACAGTTGTGATGACGCTGATCGAACACGCTGCCGCGCGGCGGCAGATCGTTCTCGCCGTAGTGGTCCGGCATGTGCACGCCGCAACGCAGGTCGGACTCGGCCATGCCGATTTTTGCCAGCATCGCCGTGACCGTGTCGACATGGATGTCTTCGCCGCCGTGGCTTGCACAGGTCAGCGCGAGCTCGGCATCGGTGAAGCCGAAATGCCCGGGGCCGCCGTCGCGCACGAAGGGCAGCGCCTGGAACGGCTTCAACGTCGAGCGGGAAAACACCCACGCGTGCGGGTGGCCGGCGTGGGCCAGCAGCGCGCCGGCGGCATCGACCACCGCCACCGAGCCCCAGTGGATCCGCTCGACATGAGCATTACGGGTGGCGACGACGAGCGGGACGTGCGATGGGAGGGTCATTGCATTCGTTTTGAATTGGATCGGACAAAGGCGAGTTTAATTATTGCAAAAAAAAGCATTTAGCCGTAATTTCGAAAATGGTTTTGCACTGGACGCAACACAAGATGCCCTCAAAGAACGCACAGGAAACCGGGCTCGACCATCTGAGCGCCATGCGCGCGCTGGTGCGGATCGTCGAGCTGGGCAGTTTTTCGGCCGCCGCGCGCGAGCTGAAGGTGGCGACCTCGACGATCGCGCGCAAGATCACCGCGTTGGAAACCATGCTGGGCGTGCCGTTGCTGCATCGCTCGACCCATCATGTCGGGTTGACCGAAGCGGGCAGCCTGTATCACGCGCGCGCTGTGTCGATGATCGCGGACCTCGACGACACGCTGCGCGTTGTCGCGGAACTCGACTCGGCGCCGAGCGGACCGCTCAAGCTGACCGCGCCGGTCGCGTTCGGCCGCCGCTATCTGGCGCCGCTCGTGGCGCCGTTCCTCGAGCTCTATCCGGCCGTGCAGCTCGATCTGCGGCTGACCGACAACCACAACGACATGGTGATGGGCGGGTTCGATCTCGACATCCATGAGGGCGAGAACTATCTGGACAACCTGATCGTGCAGCCGCTGTCGCGCAACGACAGCATCCTGTGCGCGGCGCCGTCCTATCTCGCGCGACGCGGCCGGCCGCGGACGCCGGCCGATCTCGCGCAGCACAACTGCCTGCGTTATCTGCATCCGGAGGGCGATCCGCGTTGGCATCTGAGCAACGGGCAGGGCGTGCAATCGCTTCTGCCGTCGGGCAATCTGCAATCCGATCACTCGGAGCTGCTGCTCGAAACGACGCGCGCGGGGCTGGGGATCGCGGAGTTCGAGATCTGGCTGATTCGCGATCTGCTCGTGAGCGGCGAGCTCGAAGTCGTACTGCCCGACCATCGGCTCGAGAACGCGCTGACCGGGCGGCAGATTTATATGGCCTATCTGCCGAACCGGCGCTTCTCGACGAAGGTGCGGGTGCTGCGCGAATTCATGGCGCAGCGCTTGAAGGGAATTGGCGAACTGCCGGATCGGAATCTGGTGCCGTGTCTGGCGGGCGAGTTCTGAGTGAATAAACGCAACGGGCAAGCGATGCCGCAAGCGCGAAATGAAAGGGCGGGGCGCTGGAATCCATCAAGCGCCCGGCCCCGATCGTTCACCGCTTGCGCAACTCCGGATGCCGCAACGTCGAATGATTGCGTCCGTACGAGAGATAAATCGTCATGCCGATCACGAGCCACACGACGAGCCGCAGCCATGTGACGAGCGGCAAGCCGACCATCAGTAGCAGGCAGAACAGGATGCCGAGGATCGGCACGACCGGCACGCCGGGCGCGCGGAACGGACGCGACGCGTCGGAGTCGCTGCGCCGCAGATAGATCACGGCGCCGCACACGAGGATGAACGCGAACAAGGTGCCGATGCTGACCATCTCGCCGAGCACGCCGATCGGCGTCAGCGCGGCGACGATCGCAACCACGGTGCCGATCAGCATCTGGCTCAGATACGGCGTGTGCAGACGCGTATGCACGCGCGCGAACATCGGCGGCAACAGGCCGTCCTGCGACATCGTGAAGAAGATGCGGCTTTGTCCATAGAGCAGCACGAGGATCACGGTGGTCAGCCCCGTCAGCGCGCCGATTTTGATCAGGACCGAGAACCAGGTCATCCCGATCGCGTCGACGCCCTTGGCGATCGGATCGGGAACATTCAACTCGCCGTAGGGCACGAGTCCGGTCAGCACGCCCGCGACGAGGATATACAGCACGGTACAGATAATCAGCGAGCCGAGAATGCCGATCGGCATGTCGCGCTGCGGCTTTCGCGCTTCCTGCGCGGCGGTCGACACCGCATCGAAGCCGATGAACGCGAAGAACACCACGGCCGAGCCGCGCAGGATGCCGCTCATGCCGAAACTGCCGAACTGGCCCGTGTTCGCGGGAATGAACGGATGCCAGTGTTCCGGCTTGAGGAAAAAGACGCCGATGGCGATGAACGCGACGACCACGATCAGCTTGACCGCGACCATGATGTTGTTGAGCCGCGCCGATTCTTTCGTGCCCATCACGAGCAAGGTGGTCAGGATCGCGATGATCAGAATTGCTGGCAGGTTGACGACGCCCGTGACCGTCGAGCCGTCGGCCAGTTTGACGACGGTGCCGGGTGCGGCGGAGAGGGTGGGGGGAATCTCGATGCCGACGTTGCGCAACAGGCTCACGATGTAGCCGGACCAGCCGACCGCGACCGTCGCCGCGCCCATCGCGTATTCGAGGATCAGGTCCCAGCCGATGATCCACGCGAAGATCTCGCCGAGGGTCGCATAGGTGTAGGTGTAGCTGCTGCCGCACACGGGCAGCATCGCCGCCAGCTCCGAATAGCACAGGCCGACGAAAGCGCACGCAATGCCGCCGAGCACGAACGACAGCGTGATGGCCGGTCCCGCGAACTGCGCGGCGGCGGTGCCCGTCAGCACGAAGATGCCGGCGCCGATGATCGCGCCGATGCCCATCGCGGTGATACTCGTCGCGCCGAGCGTTTTCGACAGCCTGTGACCTTCGTCGACGTCAGCGCTGCCGACGATATCGGCAATGCTTTTGCGTGCCATGTAACCGGTAGTCGCCATGATGAGTTGTTCCTTTCGAATGGTGATCAGGCGCGAACCGGCTCGGCTGACCTCGGCTCGCGGAGCACGACAAACGACATCCGTCGCCCCGCACGGCAACGCCCATGGCAAGTGCGGAGAAAGCGGCTAACGGAAAAAGTCTGAATTCAGTCTATGCCGGATCAAAAGCAAAGTGAAATCCGGATGACATGGTGCATGGCGATAGAAAACAAGGCCTCCTGTTCGTGTCAGGAGGCCTTGCCATGTGCGTCTGCGGAACCGCCGGTGGAGAACGGGCGGCTTCAGGCTTGCGAGGCGGACTTCAGCCGATGCGTCCGCGTCGCAGCACGTCGCTCAGACCGAGCGAGTGACCGGGGTCGTAGTAGTGAATCAGCAGGGTGCGCCGTTGCCCGTTCTGTACGTCGAGGTTGCCATGCTGAATGGCAAAGCCGTTGAATTCGTACACGCTGCCGGGTTTGACCGGAATGCGCTTGCAATTGCCGACCCGCAGATCGTGCAAGGTATGCCAACTGCGCCAACTGAGCGGCAGGCTGTGCAGGAAGCCGTGACGCATCTTGCAGATCAGGTTGGACGTCGTGCTCACGGACAGGCGCTTCTTCCGATACATCACGAGGTCGCCGTTGTGCACGCCGTCGGGGGCGAGCTGAAGCGGAATCAGCAGCGTCAGCAGATGCGAGTCGAAATGGCGGCAGTGGCTCTCCGCCAGCGTCCCCTTGCTCGCGCAGCGCAGTACGTGGAACGGCTCCTTCGGCAGATTTGTCAGGCCAATGTTCGCGGCCATCGCCCGCGTATTGGCGCAGATCGACTGCTCGAGTTCGCGAAAGGCCTGACCGCGACGCAGTATCTCAGCGATCTTCTCGCCGGACTGCGAACGCTGCGGCCCGCTGGCGAACAACTGGTCGAGTGACTGATTGATTTCGGCGATCGTCTCCAGTGGAATGACGTCATCAAAAGATTTCAAAGCGACGCTCTTGTCGAGTCGAATTCGCTTCGCTTCAGTATTCCCACGCACGTCTGACAGGGTGTCCATAGCCCGATTTTCCATTTGTTTTTTGTTACACAACCACAATGAAAAATATGCTTTACGGCCCGCAAGCAATGTGCGCCAGCGTACGAACAGCGATCAGGGGATTGAGCGGGATCAACAAATCTTACGCTGATTTTTTAAGACCGGTTCGATCGATATTTTTGGGCCGATCGAAGTACGCTGCGCGCGGTGTCGATTTGGCTCGAGTTATACGCAAAGCGGCAATCTCGGCCGATCTCGAAGCCCATCAGATTTGGTGATAATTTGTATTATGTCAAATGATGAATTCGTCAAAATCGGCCCCTGCTGTGGGTCTCACCGTCCGCCACGGTCCAGCCTGCGGCGCGCCAGCCGCCTGCCACCGGCGACGCCCGACGATTCCCGATCGCGGTCGCGCATTGCCGGAAGTCGCTTCTTTTCGCGGTGGCAGCTGACACTGGTGCTGCCAGCTTCAATGATAAAAAACAAGCTTTCATTTTCATTCCGTTTTTATGAAGTCCTCGATCGAAAGACCTGGAAATTAGATCCATTGAGCATATCCGCTTATTCATGTACGTGACATGCCGAAATTAGCTAATTGGTAAATCTCTCTTCGGTCCGGTACGAAAAAGCTTTGTGACAAACGTCGATATCGTTATTACCGATCTGCGCCGATTTTCTCTCGCACTTCCGCGGAGCGGCGAATGTATCGTCGTCGAGCGACCGTGCATCGGCTAGGTGCATTTCGACGCGGCATAGGCGCCCGACGAACCATTTGCGTTCACGCTTACGGTCATCTGCGAGGCGTGCTCGAACACGCGGCGACGCTCCGCATCCGCGATCAGTCGTTTCTTGGTCGTCGAGCGTCCCGCCGAGCCGAAGCCCATCACTTTTTCGTATTCACGCGGTCTGCCGTGCCTGAAGCGATTAAAGAAGTCATCGCCCGGCAGCCCGTTATCGAGGCTCATCAGGCAGCCATAGTCGAGCGACGCGCAATCGCTCAACGAGCGCGCCGCGTCCTCCAACGCGCGATAGCGGCTGTGCAACGGTTCGTCGCGACCGAAAAGCGCGTGCAGTTCCTGATAGGACACGAGCCGTTTGCGCCTCGCGGCACGCAACAGCATCGTGGCAATATCGTGGGTCCTATCCGTGTTCATGTCGTTCTCCCTACCGTCCGCTTGCATCTCCCACGCGGGCCCATTGCAGGGAATGCAAGCGCTCTCACTTTTATTGATTTATGCGTATCGGATCAAAAACATGCTCGGTGTAAAGCAATTCAGGATATTGATGAACGGCACAGCCAAATTAAGCGGACGATTACTGGACTGGGCATTCACAGCCACCTCCTGCACAAAGGCCCGGATTACCTATAATCGCGATAAAAACCCGTACTGAAATGGTTTTCAAGCGTCCGCACCGTTTTCGCAGGTTGCCGGAGAATATGTCACCCTGCATCGAAAAATGCATTCGAATAACATTCGCAAAACAGGAAACCGTGCTTTTAAACGATCAGGAATGCCACGCTGGAAAGCGCCAGACGCCTTGACACGCGCGCTCTGGCGGGGTCCTGCCGGGTCATCGTAGCACCGGCCGGTCGATTGATACTTATGTTTAAATCAGTTCAATCAGGTTAGCAAACGTTAAATTCAATCGCAAGGAGAACTTTGATTTTTTAGAAACGGAAGGACGAGAGACGGACTTAGGCACGGTCACGTCGTTTCTATCAGAGGAAAGACGCGATTGATTTTTTATTCTTTTGGACACAGACGGCGATTTTTCGATTATTTGTAAGTAGCACGCCCTCTTTCTGTGTCTACCCCAGTGACCGATTGCAATCCGGTGAGCCAGGCCAACGGCGGAGTTCTGCGATGCATCGACCCAATGACGATTTACCGACCGTCGCCCGCCGTCTCGCGGCCGGAAAGAAGCTGCTCGACGGCGCCGCGGCGGCCGAAGTCGCGAAAGAGATGGGTATGGCCAAGACCACGGTCGAGCGATATCGCAAGTTGCTGGAGCAAGGCGGGCTCGAAGCGCTCAGAAACATGAGCGTCGGCGGCCGCCATTCCGCGCTGGCGGTGGCGGATCTGGACTGGCTCGCGCAGGCGCTGAAGGCCTCGCCACGCGATTACGGCTTTGACGCCGACGGCTGGAGCAACACTCGCATGCGCGAGCTGATCAGCCGTCAGTTCGGCATTTCTTACTCCCGCGTGTATGTGTGGCAGTTGGCCACCCGGCTCGGTGTGTCTTATCGGCTCGGCAGGAATGCGCAGTAGCGCGGCGCCCGTAACCCGCTAAATCGCACGCATGCGCATCGGCTCATGCGCTTTCGCGAAGCTTCGGCAGAAACTGCGGCGCCAGTTCGGCGTCCGACCAGCGGAACGGCAGCGCGCCCCGGCCGCGCCGCACTTCATGTACGTGAAATCGCACGAGCCGTTGCGCGCCGGCGAACGACGCGAGTTCATCGCCTTCCCAGATGATCTCCGCTCGCACCGCAAGATAAAGCAGATCGCCGTTTGCGAAGTCGATGAACAGCAGACCCGCGCGTGGATCATGCGTGAGGTTGCCGAGCGTGTTGAAAAGACGGTTGCCGCTGTAGTCGGGTGTGGTCAGCGTAGTCGCGTCGTCCACGCGCACGAAGCCCGGCGCGCCGCCGCGATGCGAGACGTCGACGCCCTTCCCCACCCCCGCCTCCTCGCTGAGATTCGCACTGGCGATAAAGAAGGTGTCCGCGCTCGCGAGCAATTCGCGATCGGCACTGCTCAGTTGCGCGGCGATCTCGGGCTGCGCGCGCGCCGCGTCCCCATCCCGCTCGACGAAAGACGGCGTGCGGCTCTGGATGTACTTCGGGCAATTGCCGAAGCTCTGCATGACTTCGACCTGCAACGTCTCGCCCTCCACGGACCGCACGACGCCGTTGACCCGATTGCGACGCCGTGTGCGCGGCTCGATTCCCAGCCCGCCGAGCAGCGAGCCTTCATGCCACGCGGCGGCGAGCGGATCGCCGGCCAATGCGCCGCCTGCGATGCGCAGCGTTCGGGCATCCGGTGACGAGACAAAACCCGGCGCACCCGCGCGCAGCGTCGCCCACGGCTGACCGCTCGCATCGACGCCGCCGATCACGACGAACGGCTGCGCCGAGAAAAATTCGCGATGCTGCTCCGGCATGAAGCGGCGAATCCCGCGACGCCCCATCGATTCCGCCACGTCACGCACACCCGCGCGCTGCTGCACGGCCTGCTCGCCGGCGTGAAACGGCGAGACGTCGGTCCCCCAACTGTTCAGTAAAACGAACTCGGACATGATCGGACTCCAATGCAAAATCTGGCAGCTTCAAACTCGAATCACGCTGCCAGCAAGCCAACCTTCGTCGACGGCATCGCGATGAAACGCGGCAATGCCTCCACGCGACGGAGCCAGGCCCGAATGTTCGGATAAGGCTGCAACGACACGCCGCCCTCGGGCGCGTGAGCGATATACGTGTGCGCTGCGATATCGGCGATCGTCACGTGCGCGCCGGCCACGAACGGCTTGCCGGCCAGTTCCTCGTCGATCACGTCGAACAGCTTGACGGCGATCTTCCTGGCTTGCTCGTGATCGAGCGGCGCGCCGAACACCGTGACGAGCCGCGCCGCGCACGGACCGTAGGCGATCTGGCCAGCCGCGAGCGACAGCCAGCGCTGCACCGCCGCCGCGCCGAGCGGATCGTCCGGGCACCACGACGCATCGCCATAGCGCTTCGCCAGATAGACCAGAATCGCATTCGAATCGAACAGCGTCAGTTCGCCGTCCTGGATCGTCGGCACCTGGCCGAACGGGTTCAGCGCGAGATACTCGGGCTTGCGGTTCTCTCCGGCCTGCATGTCCAACTCGATGACTTCGAACGGCAGATCCAGCAGGGTGAGAAACAGCTTCACGCGATGACCGTGGCCTGACAGCAGCGTCGTATACAGCTTGATAGGCTCGGCGGGTCTGGCGGTGGGCATGGCGGGCTCCGTTTGCGATGAGTGACAGGCCGAGAATAAGGCGTAGGCGGCACTGCGCGGAAGCCCGATAATCCGGGAAACACAGTCAAGCGAAGATGGACAATCGAACATGGCCGACGTGCGCAACGTGAACCTGAACCGCCTCGCGATCTTCGTCGCGGTCATCGACGCGGGCTCGCTGAGCGCCGCGGCCACGCGGCTCGGACTCGCCAAGACGATGGTCAGTACGCACATGCAGCGGCTCGAGGCCGAGGTCGGCGCGAGCCTGCTCGTGCGCACCACGCGGCGGCTCGGCGTCACCGAAGCGGGCCGGGCCTTCTACGAGGCGAGCGTGAAGATCCTGCGCGCCACGGAAGACGCGCTGAACGCGCTCGGCGGAGAAACGTCGCCAGTCAGCGGCACCTTGCGCGTCAGTGCGCCGAACGACTACGGCACGCTCGTGGTCGCTCCCGCGCTGGTCGAATTGCGCCGCACGCATCCACAACTCGACATCGAACTGCTCAGCAGTGACCGGTACGTCGATCTGATTGCCGACGGTATCGACATCGCGATCCGGCTCGGACGTCTCGCGGATTCGAACTATCGCGCGGTGAAGCTCGGCAGCTTCGTCAAATGGATCGTCGCGAGTCCCGGGTTCGTTCAGACGTGGGGCGTGCCGCGCACGCCCGCCGCGTTGGAATCGCTGCCCTATTGCGCGTTGTCGGTGCTGCCGCATCCGTTGACGCTCGATCTGCGACAGATCGATGGCGATACGGCCAGCGTGCGCGGCGCGTCGGCCTTGCGCGTCAACACCGCCGATGCCTGCCGCGCCGCCACGCTTGCCGGCGGCGGCTTCGGTCTATTGACGGATTTTTCGATCAGCGACGACGTCGCCGCGGGAAGACTGATCCGGCTGCTGCCCGACTGGGCGACCGCGCCGGCCAGCATTCAGGCCGTGTTTCCGCCGACCAGTCACCCGCCGGCGAAAGTACGCGCGTTGATCGAGACGCTCAAACGCAGATTAGCGGCGACACCCGCGGACTAGGACGGATCGGGCCTGCCGATCCGCCTGGCGTTCCCGTTCCAGCGCAACGGCGGTTAGCTTCTATCCGCTCGGTCACGCCATTTGCTCTACTGCGACGATGCGCGCCGCGTCCCGCGGCATCGCCCGATCGTCCCTGTGGAGAAGATATGTCCGCCATTTCCCGCCCTGCTCAACTGGTTCTCACCCTCGCATGTCCGAGCGCGGCGGGCCAGGTCGCCGCCGTCGCGGGCTTTCTCGAGCGGCATCGTTGCTATGTCGACGAACTCACCGTCTTCGACGACGAGCTCAGCGAACGCTTTTTCGTGCGCTGCGTGTTTCACCACGTCGAACGCGACGACGCGCTGCAGATCGCCACGCTGAAGCAGGAGTTCGCGCCGATCGCGGAGCGCTTCCGGATGACTTGGGCCATCCACGATCTCGCGAGCCGGCCGAAAGTCCTGATCATGGTGTCCAAACTCGAACACTGTCTCGCCGATCTGCTGTTTCGGTGGCGCATGGGCGAGCTGAAGATGGACATCGTGGGCATCGGCTCGAATCATGGCGACCTCGAACCGCTAGCGCGGCAGCACGGATTGCCATTCCATCATCTGCCGATCACCGCCGACACGAAGCCGCAACAGGAAGCCCGGCTGCTCGAACTATTCGACACGTCCGGCGCGGAGCTGCTGATTCTCGCGCGCTACATGCAGATCCTGTCCGCGGAAACGAGCCGCGCGCTCGCCGCGCGCGCGATCAATATCCACCATTCGTTTCTGCCCGGTTTCAAGGGCGCCAGACCCTATCATCAGGCCCACGCGCGCGGCGTCAAAGTGATCGGCGCGACCGCGCATTTCGTCACCGACGATCTCGACGAAGGACCGATCATCGAGCAGGAAGTCGAGCGGGTCGATCACTCGTACGGCCCGGAAAGGCTGCTGACGACCGGGCGCGATGTCGAATGCATTACGCTCGCGCGCGCCGTGAAGGCGTTCGTCGAGCGGCGCGTATTCATCAACGGCGAGCGCACCGTCGTGCTGCGGTAAACAGAAAAACGCCGCTGACAAGCGGCGTTTTTTGGCGCGCTGCGTTCAGGCTGGCCGACTCACTTCACCCAACCATCCACGCGATCCGAATGCGCGCTGATCCATGCATCGGCGGCCGCGGTCGGCTTTTCGCCATTCTGGGTCGCAAGCATCACCGTATCGATCTCACCGGGCTTCCATTGAAACTTCTTCAGGAACGCGACCACCGTCGGCGCTTTTTTCTCGAGCTCGGGATTCACGACGCTATCCACGTGCTCCGCTTCGCCAAATACCTTCTTCGGATCGTCGAGGAATTTCAGCTTGTACTTCGCGAACATCCAGTGGGGCTTCCAACCCGTCACGATGATCGGTTTGCTGGCCGCCTCCGAGCGCGCGAGTTCCGCGGTCATCGCGCTGCCGGAGCTCGGCATCAGCTGATAATCGAGCCCGTAGGCCTTGATCGCTTCGCTGGTTTTCTGCATCACGCCCGCGCCGGCATCGATGCCGACGATGCGGGCGCCGAATTCCGCCTTCTTCGCCTCCAGATCGCCGACGGTCTTCACGTCCGCGTTGTCCGGCACGATCAGACCGATCTTCGCATCGGTGAAATTCGGCCCGAGGTCGACCACCTTGTCCTTGAAGTTGTTCCAGTACGCCCCGTGCGTGACCGGCAGCCACGCGGACAGCGTCGCGTCGAGATCGCCGCGCGCCACGCCTTGCCACATCACGCCGGCCGCGACCGGCACCAGTTGCACCTGATAACCGAGGCGTTTTTCGATCACCTGGGCGGCCACGTTCGACGTCGCGACGCTGTCGTCCCAGCCCTCCACGTAGCCGATCTTGATGGTCGGCTTCGAATCGGCCGACACGCTTACACTGGCCGCCGCCAGCATCGCTCCCAACGCGCTTGCCACCACCATCTTTCCGATCAGTCTCATCGACGTTCTCCCATTGATCCCATTGCCCATTGACGCGCTTGTCATCGAACCGCCCATCGTGTAGTTAGAATCGCCAACCAGAATTGCCGGGTAGCGTCGTTTTGCGACATGCAATTGTCCGCACGCGACTTCCACGCACATTCGCTCCATCGCTTGCCGTGTTGTCGTCGTGTCACTTGTCGACGACGAGATCGGTCAGCGGCTTGCTGCAGCACAGCAGCACCATGCCCTGATCGATCTCGCGCTGACGGATGCCGCCTGCGTGCTTCATCGCCACTTCGCCCGACACGAGCTTCACCTTGCAGGTGCCGCACATGCCTTGCGTACACGACGCGGGTAGTCGCAGTCCCGCCTGCTTCGCGGCATCGAGCACATGCTGGCCACCGCCGCACTCGATCTCGCGATGACTGCGCGTAAAGCTCACCTTGAAACGCGCGGCGGTTTCGGCCAGGGTGGGCGCATCGCGAGGCGCGTCAGCGACAGGCGCCTCGGCCAACTGCGCGGCCACCTCGCTGACGGTCTCGAACGAAAAGCTTTCCTCGTGGTAGTGCCGGCGATCGAAGCCGCCTTCGTCGAGCAGTTTGCGAACGGCCTGCATATACGGCGCAGGGCCGCACGTAAAAATCTCGCGCTCCAGAAAGTCCGGCGCGATCAGCTTCAGCAGTGGCAGCGTCAGAAAGCCCGTGACGCCAGGCCAATTGGTGCGCGCTCCGACGCGCTCGCACACGAACGCGGTGCGGAAATGCGCCTGATTCGACGCGATCAGATCGAGTTCGCGCGCGAAGATGATGTCGTCCGGTGTGCGCGCGCTATGCACGAACACGATATCGCTGTCCTCGCCGAGTTCATGATGCGTGCGGCTCATCGACATCAACGGTGTAATGCCGGAGCCCGCCGACAAAAACAGGAACTTGTGCGCCGGGTGCCGCGCGCAGGTGAATTCGCCGGCCGGTCCCAACACGCGCACTTGCATGCCCGCATGCAGATGGTCGTGCAGCCAGTTGGACACCGTGCCGCCCGGCACGCGCTTCACGGTGATCGAAATCGTGTGCGGCCGCGTGGGCGGCGACGAGATCGTGTAGCAGCGATTGATGCACTCGCCGTCTATCTCCAACTCCAGCGTGATGAACTGCCCCGGCTCGAACACGAACGCGCGCCCGGATGGTGCGCGGAAGAAAAAGCTCTTCACGTCATGCGTTTCGTTGCGGACCTGGCAGCACACCAGCGTGTCGTCGGCGTCGCTGCTCCAGCGCGCGGGCAGCGCGTCCCAGAAGCGCGGCTGCGTGACACGGCTCGGCGCCTCGGCTGAAGTCTGATCGATGCCCGGTTGAAACATGGCTTGATCGCGCATCATGATTGTCCCCGCTCCTCGTTGCGGTGTTGCGCTCAGCGCACGAACGACACGACTCGCTCGCCGTGTGACGCCTGCGGGTTCGCGTCGTAATCGGCGAGGCGGCCGATGTACCACTCGCAGAACTTTTCGACGAGCCCTTCGGTGAACGGCGAGTACGGACCCGGCTCGTACGCGCTGCTCATCGCGCCGCGTTGCGAATATTCGACGAGCGCGCGATCCTGGTCGTTCGTCGCCCGCCACACGGCGGTCAGGTTGTCGACGTCGTAATCGATGCCCTCGCGCGCGTCCTTGTGCACGAGCCACTTGGTGCGCACCAGCGTCTTGCCGGCCGAGAGCGGAATCACCGAGAACGTGACGATGTGATCGCTCATGAAGTGATGCCACGAATTCGGCTGGGTCCAGAACGACAGTCCACCAAGATCGGGCGAGTCGAAGCCGCCGAGCAGTTTCTTCGACGCGACCCTGGCGTCGAGTGTCTGCGATTCGCCGTCGCGATCGAGCGGCAGACGTTGCGTTCGAAATCCAGTGACGAGATCGGCGAGCCGGTCGATTTCCGCCGATGGCAACTGCATCGCCTCCCATTGCGCGGTGCGACGTGCGACCGTCGCCTCGAACGCGGCCATGCCCTCCTCGTTCGCCGGCGTGCGCTGATAGCCGAAGCCGTACTCGTACAGCGAGATGGTCAGCTCGGGATGGTTCGCGACGCAGTGATAGCACTCGCGATTGTTCTCCATCGTGAGCTTCCAGTTGCCCTCCTCGATGAGGTCGATCGACGCGGCGATCTTGCAGCCGGCCAGATCGTGCGGCAACAGGTACGGCTCCATCGCGGCGCGCATCACGGCGAAATCGGCGGGCGGCTGCGGCGCGAGGCAAATGAAGATCAGCCCGGCAAGATTCTCGACATGCACCGCTTTCAGACTGTGTTTGCAGCGGTCGAACCGTTCGCCCATGTGCTCGGCGAACATCAGCTCGCCGTTCAGGCTATAGGTCCAGCTGTGATAAGGACAGACGATATTGCCGAGCGAGCCCTTGCTTGAATTGCACAGACGCGCGCCGCGATGGCGGCACACGTTATGAAACGCGCGCACCCGCATGTCGTCGTCGCGCACGATCAGAATCGAATCGTCGCCGATTTCCACCGTCACGTAGTCGCCCGGCTCGGGCACGTCGGGATCGACCGCGACCTGAATCCAGTGCTGCCGGAAAATCGCGTCGATGTCGAGCGCGAAGATGTCCTCGCTCGTATAGAACGGCGCTTCCAGCGTGTGATTCTGCTTGCGGCGTTCGATCATTGCGCGAACGTCTGCGGAAACTTTCATTGTGTGCTCCGTTGCGTGTCACGTCTGGCGCTGCGCCAGGCCCTCCTGGTCGCATGCTGGCCCGAACCCTAGTAATCCACCAGTTGATGCTCGCGCAAATACGCGAGGATCACTTGTGCTTTTTCGACGGAACTCCCTTCAATTACGACGCTGCCGCCACGGCTCTCGGTCGTCGTCGCCGACAGCATGCGGGCGTGGCCCGAGCGCTTTTCGGCCGCGGCGAGTCGCACCGGTTTTGCGGACGCGGCGCGGATGGTCCATGCGGCGCGGTCGGCGTCGCAAGCTCGCGCAGCGTCTGCGGCCGGCGCTGCGGCGCACCCGATCGTGCCTTCGCGCAGCCGCGCATACGCGTACGACGTCGCCGCGTTCGCGAGCGGATGCACGGCGATCAACGCGGGCAGCCGCACCTCCACGCGCCGTCGCACACCTTTCGGCATGAACTGCCGCACCTGCGCGCAACCATCGTGCAGAGCCAGCTCGACGGCGGCACCGACGAGCGGTACCGCCAGCGCATGCGCGACGCGGTACGGCAGCATGCCGCTATCGAAGCCGCCTTCGGCACACGTGCCGGTCAGCACCAGTTCGTAGCCACGCAAACGCGCGGCGAGTGGCGGCGCCGGATCGGCCTCGGGCGGCATCTCGAGTACTTCGACCGAGCGCGCGCCGAGCGCCAGGTATTCTTTCAACGCGGCGTTCGACGGGTCGCCCGCGTGCAACACGTCGAGCGTCGCGCCGTTGGTCCTGGCGAGCGACAGCGCCAACGTCAACGCGGCGGCGTCGTTGCGGCTGTAGCGCGCCACGCCGCTGACCGGATGACGTCCGACTGAAACCAGCACGGCGATCTTCATGCGAGCACTCCTTCGGCGAGCTTGCCCGGCTGCAGCAGCGCGGTCGAGGTGGCACGCGCGCCGCGCGCCGCGGCCGCTGCCTCGTTGAGCGCCACGATGGTTGCCTCGGCGTCCGCGATCACGGTCAGATTCGCGCGCTTCGCGATCGGCGCGCTCGCGTCGAGATTCACCGCGATGACATGACGGCAATCCTTGATGCCCTGCAGATGCTGCACCGCGCCGGAGATGCCGAACGCGATATAGACGCTGGCCTCGACGGTCTTGCCGGTTGCGCCAATCTGCTTGTCGCGGGTGAACCGGCCGTCGTCGACGGCGACCCGGCTCGCGCCGATCGCCGCGCCGAGAGTCGCCGCGAGCCGCTCGAACGCGGGCACGTCGCGCACGCCGTTGCCGGCCGACACGATGAAGTCCGCCTCTTCGAGTGAGACTTGCGCGGCGTCGATCTCGTCGATGCCGAGATCGCGGATCAGGGGATGCGCGGCCGTGTCCCGCGCTTCACGGTCGAAGCGCCACGCGATCCGCTCGCCTGCGCCGACGAACGGCAGGTTCGGTTCGACCGCATTCGGCGCGAGCAGCACGACCTCGGGCAGCCTCCGACTCGCGAGCGCCGTGTTCGCACGAATATAGGTGGACACGTGCCCGGCATCGATCTCGACGACATGCGTCGCGACGCTTGCATTGACAGCCGCCGCATAACGGCGGCCGAGTTCGCCATCGCCCGTCGCGTTGTCGGGTAGCAGGACGTGGGCTGGCGCGTAGGCGGCGACGCAAGCCGCCAACGCGTTCAGTTCATCGGTGGGCGCGTACGTGCGGCGATCGAACATCGGCAATTCGATCAGCTTGTCGGCGCCGAGCGCGGCGGCATCGCCGCTGAATTCGCCGAACACGAGCAGCACGACCTCGGTGGATGCGTCCGCGATCAGCGCGGCGCCGGCGAGCGTCTGGCGCGCGTGCTCATCGAGCGCGCCGCGGTCCGCATGGGCGGCGACCAACAGCACATGCTGCGGCGTGGCCGTCGTGCGGCGTGGCTTCGGCTGCTCCTGATGCGCGGGGTGACGCGCGCCCGATAGCGCGGCAGCGCCGGCATCCGCCACGCCAACCGCGCCGAGCGTGATGCGCCTGAGTCCCTGTGCCGTCAGGGTGAATGGGCGGCGCGGGTCGATCCGTTTGAGCGTATTCGTCATCGCCTTACTCCAGCGCCGCGGCGACCAGTTCGGCCACGTCCAGCACTTCCGGACGCGGTCCCACGACGCCTTCGAGCATCGCCGTGCAATTCGGGCAGCCCACCGCGACGATCTGAGCGCCGCTCGCACGCGCGTCGTCGATACGGATGTCGGAAATCCGCCGTTTGCCGGGAATGTCCGTCAAAGGTGCGCCGCCGCCGCCACCGCAGCAGCGCCCGCGCAGGCCGTGACGCTCCATCTCGACCACCTTGATGCCGATGCTCTTCAGCACCCGGCGCGGCGCTTCGGTCTCACCGTTGTAGCGGCCTAGATAGCAGGGGTCGTGATACGTGATGCCGCGCTCCGTGATGGCTGCACCTGCGCGCGGCGACAGCTTGCCGCTCGCGATCAGCTCGTCGATCAGGGCCGTGTGATGCTGCACCTGATAGAAGCCGCCGAGCGCGCGATATTCATTACGCAGGCTATGCAGCACATGGGGATCGGCCGTGACGATGCGCGTGAACGAGTACTGGGCGAGTGTGCCGATCAGCGCGCGGGCCAGTTGCTGGAACGTCGCTTCATCGCCGAGCCGCCGCGCGGTGTCGCCGGTATCGGTTTCGACACCGCCCAGCACCGCGTAGTCGACGCCCGCACGGTTCAGCACCTTGACGAGCGCGCGCAGCGTGCGCTGATAGCGCATGTCGAACGCGCCTTCGCCGGCGATCAGAAGCACATCGACGCGACGTCCCGGCTGAGCGACCTGCACCTGCAGATCGACGGCCCAGTCGTAGCGCGCACCGATGTCGTAGCCGTTGAGGCTCCCGGTTTCGCGCAGATTGGCGAGCGTCGCCGGCCCCTTGCCCGGCACGCTGCCTTCGACGAGGGTCTGATTGCGGCGCATGTCGACGATCGCGTCGACGTGCTCGATCAGCATCGGACACTCCTGCACGCAGGCGCGGCAGGTCGTGCAGGACCACAGCGTGTCCGCTTCGATCAGCGTCGAAATCAGCGGCTTGTCTGGCGTGCCCCCGTGCTTGCCGACTGGAATGCCCGGGGTGGGGCTGCCTGCGTAGGACGCGTCGGTGCCGCCGACCATGCCGGTCACCAGATCCTGAATCAGCTTCTTCGGATTGAGCGGCTGACCGGCCGCGAAGGCGGGGCATGCGGCTTCGCATTTGCCGCATTGCACGCAGGCGTCGAAGCTCAGCAACTGGTTCCAGCGGAACTCGACCGGTCGGCCGACGCCATACTCCTTCGCATCGAGCTGCGGTGTTTTCAGTGCGGTGGGCGGCACTGCGTCGCGCGCCGCGGTGAAATCGGCAAAGCGCTCCTGACGCGGATGAAACGCGAGGTGCAGCAAGCCTGCCACCGCATGTTTCATCGGACCGCCACGTGCCGCGCCGAACGTCATCGCGAACGCGCCTGCCGCAATCAGCAGCGCGACGATCACGGCGAGCGCGCCGGACATCGCCGTCGCGGGCAGCGCAACGAACAACGCAAGGCCGAGCGCGAACGAGCCGAGCAGCAGCGGCAACTGATCCCATGGTCCGCGCGAGAGCCGCGCCGGAACGGCCTTCGCGCCATGCCGGCGATGCCACACGAACGCCGTGCCGGTCAGCATCGCCAGCGCGGCGAGAAAGATCAGCTTGTCGAGCCACGGCGAGTAGATCGCGAGGCCGTAGTTGACGAACACGAGCGCCATCGCGACGAGCGCGCCGCCCGCCGTGGCGACGTGCGTGCGGGCGATATACGGATCGCGCGCGACCACATGATGCAGATCGACGAAGTAACGCTTCGGGATCGCGAGTAGATTGGTCCAGCCATACGCGCCCGCGGCGCTCGCGCGGCCTGCGCGCCAGTAGGCGGCGCGGCGCGCGAGCGCGAACGCGAGACCGGCAAGCGACACCCACAGCAGGACGGTGATGACAAACACGGGGCTCATCGTCAGAAATCCTTGCAAAGGCGCAGCGCGTCGTAGATCGCGCCGTGAATGTTGTGCATCGAGATGCAGTCGCCGACCCGAAACAACAGAAAGCGGCCATTGCCGAGCGGCTCGTCGAGGCACGGCTGTGGTTCGGCCGCGAACAGCTTGTGCACGTCGAGCTGGCCGCGGTTGACCGACTCCGGTTTCAGCCGCCAGTAAAGCTGGTCGTTCGGCGTACTGCCGTTTTCGATCACCACCTGATCGACCGCGCGCTCTTCCTGTTCCTCGGTGTACTCGTTGCGGATCACGGCGATCTTTTTGCCGTCCTCCTCGTACACCCTGTCGAGCCAGTAATTCGGCGTGTGGATCACGCCCTGCGCGTAAAGGCGGCGGTAGAAGATCGGGAACGTGGTACCGCCGACGTCGTCGGCAACCTTCACGTCGGGCGTGACGATCTCCACGTTCGCGCCGCGGCTCGCGAGATAGTCCGCCACGCCAGCACCCGCATGCGTGCTGACGCCGTCGTAGACGAGCACGTTGCGGCCCGGCTCGACTTTGCCGGCGAGCACGTCCCACGAACTGACCGCGAGCCCTGTCTCGACACCCCACGCGGCGACCTGCGACGTGAACGCGGAACCGCCGGTCGCGAGCACGACGATGTCGGGCTTCTCGGCCATGATGGTCAGCTCGTCGGCGGCGACACCGAGGCGCCGGTCCACGCCGAGGCGCTTCGTCTCCATGTCGAACCAGCGCACGATGCCCGCCATCTGCTCGCGTTGCGGCGCCTTCGCTGCCAGCATGATCTGGCCGCCTACATGATCGTTCTTCTCGAATAGCACGACGTCGTGCCCACGCGACTTCGCGACGCGCGCCGCTTCAAGCCCCGCCGGCCCCGCGCCGACCACCACGACCTTGCGCTTCGGCCCGCGCGACTTCGCGATCACGTGCGGCATCGTCGCTTCGCGCGAGGTCGCGGCATTCTGCACGCAAAGCACGTCGAGCCCGTTGTACTGCCGGTCGATACAGTAGTTCGCGCCGACGCACTGCTTGATTTCGTCCTCGCGCCCATCGCGGATCTTGATGACCATGTGCGGGTCGGCGATCTGCGCGCGGGTCATGCCGACGAGGTCGACCATGCCGCTCGCCAGCAGCCGTTCGGCCTGGCCCGCGTCGCGGATGCTTTGCGCGTGCATCACCGGCACCGTCACGACCTGCTTGATGCCGGCCGCGAGATGCACGAACGGCTCGGGTGGCAGGGCCATCGGCGGCATGCAGTTGGCGAGCGTGTTGTGCGTGTCGGCGCCGGAACCGATCACGCCGAGATAGTCGATCAGGCCGCTCTCGCTCATTGCCTGGGCGATTTCCTTCAGCTGTTCGTGATCGAGTCCGTCTTCGTGGAATTCGTCACCGCACATGCGCAGGCCCACGCAGAAATCGGTACCCACCGCCGCGCGCACGGCCTGTAACACTTCTACGCCGAAACGCAGGCGATTCTCGAGCGAGCCGCCCCATTCGTCGGTGCGAAAGTTGGTGCGCGGGCTCCAGAACTGATCGATCAGATGCTGATGCGCGGCCGAAATTTCGATGCCGTCCATGCCCGCATCCTTCACGCGCTTCGCTGCCGCCGCGAAATCGCAAATGATGCGGCGGATCTCTTCGACCTCGATGATCTTCGCGTTGCCGCGGTGCACCGGTTCGCGCACCCCGGACGGCGACATCAGATGCGGCCAGTGCTCGCCGTGAAACGCCGAGCGCCGTCCCATATGAGTGGCCTGTATCATGATTTTCGCGCCGTGCGCGTGCATCGCTTCGGCAAGCCGCGCGAGCGGCTCGACGATTTTGTCGGTGGCAAGATTCACCGATTTCCACCAGCCTTGCGGGCTATCGATCGACACCGGGCTCGAGCCGCCGCACACGGCAAGTCCGACCCCGCCCTTCGCCTTTTCCTCGTAGTAGCGGATATAACGGTCGCCGGGAAGGCCGCCTGGCTCCGCATAGACCTCCGCGTGCGCGGTACTGACGATGCGGTTGCGCAGCGTCAACTGGTTCAAGGTGAGCGGCTTGAAAAGGTTCGGGTAACGCATTGCGATCGACCTCGGAATGCTCGGATTAGATTGACGCGCGTGGCGCGACTTCGAACACGCAGTGCTCGTGTCCTTCCGCCGCGCAACGCGCTTCCTGCGATTGCGACGGCGGCCCCTTGCGCGCGCCGTCGGGCGCGGTGTCGTTGACCCAGTCCATCGCGCCCGCGAACCAGCCGGCGAACATGTAGCAAAGCTTGCCGGCCTTGCCCGGTTGCGCGAGCACGAACGACGAGTGACGCAATTCGATTCGCGCATGCGAGCTCGCCGGATCGGCTTCGACGATCCTGAACAGGCCCCAGCCCCGCTGCGACAGGCGATTCAGGTAATGCTCGAACACCGCCATGCCGGCGAGGCCATGCTGTTTCGCTTCCTTGTCGCACCAGAAATACGCGGACTTGTAGCCGGCTTTGTAGAGAATCTGTGCGTACGTATCGCGCCCGAGCGCTTCCTCGACGGCGACGTGGTTGTTGGTGAAGAAATGACGCGGCACGTACAGCATCGGCAGCGCGTCGGTGGTCCAGACGCCGGTATCGGGATCGACGTCGATGGGCAGTTGGGGTTGCATGTGCAGGCTCCGCTTTGATCCGCTATGAGAAGAAGGGGTGAGGCTCACACCTTCCAGACTTCGCCGAACACCCGCACCCAGTTTTCGCCCATGATCTTGCGAATGCGCGTCTCGCTCCAGCCGGCACGCTCCATCGCGGCCGTCAGGTTCGGAAACTCGCCGATGGTGCGAATGCCTTCGGGATTGACGACCTTGCCGAAGTTCGTCAGTTGGCGGTAACGGCCCTTGTCGTGGGTGATCCAGTCGAAGAACTCGGTGCTATAGCCCTGGGTGAAATCCGTGCCGATCCCCACCTGGTCCTCGCCGATCAGGTTCACCACGTACTCGATCGCCTCGATGTAGTCGTCTACGGTCGCATCGGGGCCGCGCTTCAGAAACGGCGCGAACATCGTCACGCCGACGAAGCCGCCCGCATCGGCGATTTCCTTCAACTGCTCGTCGCTCTTGTTGCGCGGATGCTCCTTGAGCCCGGATGGGCAGCAATGCGAATAGCAGACCGGCTTTTTCGACGCCGCGATCGCCTCCGACGACGTGTTGCCGCCCACATGCGAGAGGTCGACCATGATGCCGACGCGGTTCATCTCCTGAATCACTTCGCGCCCGTAGCCGGACAGGCCGCCGTCGCGCTCGTAGCAACCGGTGCCGACGAGGTTCTGCGTGTTGTAGCAAAGCTGCACGACGTTGACGCCGAGATCCTTGAATGCTTCGATGTAGCCGAGGTTGTCCTCGAATGCATGCGCGTTCTGGAAGCCGAAGATGATGCCGGTTTTGTTCTCTTTCTTCGCGCGGAAGATGTCGTAGGTGGTGCGCACCAGCGTCAGAATCTCGCTGTACTGGCGGATCTGCTGCTTCATTGCGGCGATGTTGTCGACGGTCTTCTGAAAGCTCTCCCAGACCGATACCGTGCAGTTCACCGCGGTCACGCCGCCCTTGCGCATGTCCTCGAACACCGAGCGCTCGAACTTCGAAATGTTCAGTCCGTCGATGATGATGCTGTTCTCGTGCAGTTGACTCATCGTTTGCTCCACGCGTACTCAGTAGATGGGAAAGCGCTCGCACAGCGCGAAAATCTCGCGGCGCACGCGTTTTTCGGTGGCAGCATCGCCTTCGGGGGACGCGCGCAGCGCATCGAGCACCTCGACGACCAGCCGCCCGACTTCGCGAAATTCGCTGACGCCGAAGCCGCGGGTCGTCGCCGCCGGCGTGCCGAGACGGATACCGGAGGTGATCGTCGGCTTTTCCGTGTCGAACGGAATGCCGTTCTTGTTGCAGGTGATGCCCGCACGCTCCAGCGCCTGTTCGACCTGATTGCCCTTGAGCCCCTTGGGCCGCAGGTCGACCAGCAGCAGATGGTTGTCGGTGCCGCCAGTCACGAGATCGACGCCGCCTCCTTTCAGCACTTCACCGAGCGCCCGCGCGTTCGCGAGCACGCTGTCGATATAAGTTCTGAAGCCTGGCTGCAGCGCCTCGCCGAATGCGACCGCCTTGCCGGCGATCACATGCATCAGCGGGCCGCCCTGCAAGCCCGGGAACACCGCCGAGTTGATCTTCTTCGCAATCTCCTCGTCGTTCGTCAGCACGAAGCCGCCGCGCGGACCGCGCAAGGTTTTGTGGGTGGTCGAGGTGACCACGTGCGCATGCGGAACCGGATTGTCATGACGGCCCGCCGCGATCACGCCGGCGATATGCGCCATGTCCACCATCAGCTTCGCGCCGACGCCATCGGCGATCGCCCGCAGCCGCGCGAAGTCCAGCGCACGTGGATAGGCGGAGAAACCAGCGATCAGCAGCGCGGGCTTGTGCTGTTGCGCCAGCTCTTCGATCTGCTGATAGTCGATCAGCAGCGTGTCGCGCCGCACGCCGTACTGCACCGCGTTGAACCACTTGCCCGACAATGCCGGCTTCGCGCCGTGGGTCAGATGGCCGCCCGCGTCGAGTGACATGCCGAGCACCGTGTCGCCCGGCTTCGTCAGCGCGAGCATCACCGCGCCGTTCGCCTGCGCACCGGAATGCGGCTGCACATTGGCGAACTTCGCATCGAAGAGCTGTTTGATGCGATCGAGCGCGAGCGTCTCGATCGCATCGACATATTCGCAACCGCCGTAGTAACGCTTGCCCGGATACCCTTCCGCGTACTTGTTGGTCAGCACCGAGCCCTGCGCGTCGAGCACCGCGCGCGACACGATGTTTTCCGACGCGATCAGCTCGACTTGCGACTGCTGACGCTCGAGTTCTTTCAGAATGGCGCCGCGCACGGCCGGATCGCGCGCCGCTAGCGAGTCTTCGAAAAAGGGATTCGGGTTCGACATGGAAGGTCCGTGAGATCGTTGACGGGAAAGCCGCTGCGGCTTGCCGGCGGGGTAGCGCCACCGCTTCGCCTTGGGTCTATTCTTGACGGTCGGCCTGCGCGCCGATTTATGAATTCAGACGTGTTCTTTGCCTTTTCCGCCATGCGCGTCCTTTTTCCACAAGTCGGCGCGGTTCGCCCGCGCAGGGCTGCACTGGAAAGTGGTGTTTGCTGCGCCGATCGGGTGCGCCGTACGAGCGTCGCGGCGCCGTTCTGGTGCCGCGTGGTGTCGTTTCTTCAGTCGATTGCTTAGTCATTCCAGGCTTTCTTTTGCAGGATCCAAGGGTTTAGCCTGATGGCACGGTAGTTGCCCTGATACTCAGAATCCAGGTAGTCGCCCCTCCCCACGGCGACGCGACATTCACCTCAGGAATGACCGTTCCCATGTCCACCGATCGCACGGCGTCGCTGTCGCATTTCGCGTTCATGCCGGTTCCCAACTTCACGATGATCGCCTTCTCCAACGCGATCGAAGTGTTGCGCATGGCGAACTATCTGTCGGGGCAGCCGCTTTACCGCTGGTCGATCGTGAGTCCGGCCGGCGGCCCGGTCATGGCGAGCAACGGGTTATCCGTCGATACGGGTCCGGTCGAATGCCTCGGGCAACCGGATATCGTGTTCGTGATCGGCGGCATCGACGTGCAGCGCTCCACCACCGTCGAGCATCTGTCCGCCTTGCGCCGTTTCGCGCGCATGGGCTGCGTGCTCGGCAGTCTGTGCACGGGCACCTATGCGCTCGCGCGCGCCGGTCTGCTGGCCGGCTATGCGTGTGCGATTCATTGGGAAAACATGTCGGCGCTGAAAGAGGAGTTTCCCGACACGCGTTTTCTGAAAGAGCTGTTCGTGATCGATCGCGATCGCGTGACCTGTACCGGCGGCGTCGCGCCGCTCGACATGATGCTGAACCTGATCGCGCCGCGCGTCGGTACCGCGCGTGTCACGCAGATCGCCGAGCAGTTCATCGTCGAACACGTGCGCGACACCAGCGCGCAGCAGAAGATGCCGCTCGTCGCGCGGCTCGGCTCGGCCAACAAGTCGCTGTTCGAAGTGATCTCGCTGATGGAGAACAACATCGAAGAGCCGCTCTCGCGCGAAGAGCTCGCGCGGCTCGCCGGCATGTCGCAACGGCAGTTGCAACGACTGTTCCGCGAGCATCTGGGCATGACGCCCACGCACTACTATCTGACGCTGCGCTTGCGGCGCGCGCGCGAACTGCTGTTGCAGACCGACATGTCGATCATGCACATCACGATGGCGTGCGGCTTTCAGTCGGCCTGCCACTTCTCGAAGAGCTATCGCGACGCGTTCGGCACCGCGCCGACGCGCGAGCGGCGAAAGCAGGCGCCTTCATTGTCGGGCACGCCGATCCTGGTGGCTTGATCATCGGACACACACGCTGCGTGCGCGAAGGGCCACGCAGCGCTTCAGCGGCCCACGAACCTCAAGCCGCTTTCAACGACCCGTGCGGGTCGATCACGAACTTCCTTGGCGCGCCCCCATCGAATTGCCGGTACCCCTCGGGCGCATCGTCGAGTGACACCACCGTCACGTTGACGATGTCGGCGATCGGCAAGCGATCCCACAGAATCGCCTGCATCAGATTGCGGTTGTACTTCATGACCGGCGTCTGGCCCGTGTGGAACGAATGCGACTTGGCCCACCCGAGCCCGAAACGCAAACTGAGGCTGCCTTTGCGCGCGGCGGCCTCGGCCGCGCCTGGATCGTCGGTCACGTAGAGGCCGGGAATGCCGATCGCGCCGGCCGCGCGGGTAATTTCCATCAGCGAATTGAGCACGGCGGCGGGGGCCTCCTCGTGCGAGCCGCTGCTGCCATGACCGTGTGCCTCGAAGCCGACGCAATCCACCGCGCAATCCACTTCGGGCTTGCCGAGGATCTGTTCGATCTGCTCGCCGAGCGTCGCGTCTTTCGACAGATCGATGGTCTGGAAGCCCATCTTGCGCGCGTGCGCGAGGCGCGCCTCGTTCATGTCGCCGACGATCGTGCAGGCCGCGCCGAGCAGACGCGCCGAAGCGGCCGCCGCCATGCCGACCGGTCCCGCGCCCGCGATATAGACGGTCGCGCCAGGCTTCACGCCGGCCATCACGGCACCGTGATAGCCGGTCGGCAGAATGTCGGACAGGCAGGTCAGGTCGCGGATCTTCGACATCGCCTGCGCACGGTCCGGAAATTTCAGCAGATTGAAGTCCGCATACGGCACCATCACGTATTCGGCCTGGCCGCCGATCCAGCCACCCATGTCGACATAGCCATACGCGCCGCCCGCGCGCGACGGATTAACGTTCAGACAGACTCCCGTGTGCTGCGCCTTGCAGGTCGGGCAGCGTCCGCAGGCGACGTTGAACGGCACCGACACCAGATCGCCGATCCGCAGCGTCTCGACGTCGCGCCCCACCTCGATCACTTCTCCCGTAATCTCGTGGCCGAGCACGAGGCCGACCTCGGCGGTCGTGCGGCCGCGCACCATGTGCTGATCGGAGCCGCAAATATTCGTGCTCAGCACCTTCAGGATCACGCCGTGGCCGATCGAACGGCCACGTGGATCGACCATCTTCGGATAATCGATGGACTGCACTTCGACCTTGCCCTGCCCCAGATACACGACGCCGCGATTGCTGCTCATTGTCTCGTCTCCATGTCCGTGAGCGGCACGCCATGCACGCCGCGCGGCGCACCGTTCCACGAGCGTAGCGTTCGCCCGCGGCGACACCTGTGCCGAACGCGACACGCGTTTGGCCTGAACCGACAACGCCGGCGTCACGTGAATTGACGCCCACAACTTTTTCTTTACCCTCGCCCAACTTATCCTCGTTTGCCAGCGGTTCGCAAAAGCCCGATAGTGGCGACCTCAAGCGAATCGTCGATCCACGACCCAGGAACCGTCTGCCATGAAGACCCGCGCGTTCAATCTCATCTCGACCGCAACCTTTGCACTGTTCACCCTGTGCGCGACCTCAGCGGCCAGCCACGCGGCCGAGCCCGTCGCCGCGCAACTCCAACCCACCGTCGATGCCGCGATCCGGCCGCTGATGGCGAAATACCATATCGCCGGGATGGCGGTCGGCGTGATCGAGGACGGCAAGCCCTACGTGTACAACTACGGCGTCGCCTCGACGCAAACCGGCAAGCCGGTCAACCGCGACACGCTGTTCGAACTCGGCTCGATCAGCAAGACCTTTACGGCGACGCTCGCGTCGTATGCGCAGGTCGACGGGAAGCTGTCGTTGTCGGACGGCACCGAACGCTATCTGCCGAGCTTGCGCGGCCGTCCGTTCGGCAAAGTCAGCCTGTTGAACCTCGGCACGCACACGCCTGGCGGCCTGCCGTTGCAAGTGCCGGACGACATCCATAACGACGCGCAATTGCTGCAGTACTTCTACGACTGGCAGCCGGCCCATGCGCCCGGCACGTTCCGCACCTACTCCAACCCCGGCATCGGCACGCTCGGCCTGATCACCGCGAAGAGCATGGGAGAGGACTTCACCGCGCTGATGCAGCAACGCGTGTTTCCGGCGCTCGGCATGAAGAGCACCTACCTGCACGTCCCCGCGGCGAAAATGGCGGACTACGCGCAGGGCTATACGAAAGACGGCGCGCCGATCCGCCTGACGGGCGGCGTGATTTCCGCCGAAGCCTACGGGGTGAAGTCGACCGCCGCCGACATGCTGCGTTTCGTGCAGGCGAACATGAACCTGATTCCGCTCGACAGCCAGTTCCAGCGCGCGATCACGGACACCCATACCGGCTACTTCCAGGCCGGCGTGCTGACTCAGGATCTGATCTGGGAGCAGTACCCGTATCCGGTCGAGTTGCGCACGTTGCAGGCGGGTAATTCGCCGGAGATGGTGCTCAACGGGACGCCGTCGACGGAGATCAAGCCGCCGCTGCCGCCGCAGCAGAACGTCTGGATCAACAAGACCGGTTCGACGAACGGCTTCGGTGCGTATGTCGCGTTCGTGCCGCAAAAGCGGATCGGCATCGTGATGCTCGCCAACCGCAATTTCCCGAACGAAGCGCGCGTGAGCGCAGCGCATCAGATTCTCTCGGTGTTGGACGGCGGCGGCCATTGAGAGGCACGCGTAGTTACGCGCGCAGCCGTGCACGCGCGGCGCCGGCGATGCACGCAAGCGCATCCGGGCTGAGGCGGGCCGCGATTTTTTCGACGTACGCGTGATGCCGTGCTTCGAGCGGCGCGCCGAGCTGCCGCGCCAGCAGATAACGGATCAGCGCAATGCGTCGGTGACGCAGCGCGATGCTTTGGTCGAGCAGAGCGAGCGCGGCGCCGGCATCGTGCTCGTCGCACGCGCGCGCCGTGAGACGAGCGGTGGCCGCGCGTGTCGACGTCATGGCGAAATCAGCGAAGCGAACCGCACATCGCTCAGGACATCAGTGGCTCGGCGGCGTCGAGCATGATCCTGACGAAATAATCCGCGAAGCTGCGGCGCACGACGATATCGAAGCTGTCCGCACCAGTCGGCAGCAAAGCAATCGACGCTTTGAAATAATGGCTCTGCGCGCACTGCCCGACACCGAATAGCCCGGGATGCAGATCGAGCGGACAGCCGCGCGCGAGCACATCGCGCACCCGCGTGCCGCTGATTTCCAGCACCGTATAGCCGCTGCCGACATCGACCGCCGAGGCGAACACGCCAGCGAACGCCGGGCCGAGCTTCGCCTGCAAGGGCGCCGTGCGCGTCGCGTCGTGGGCGGCCTCCGAGCGCACGAGCCATTCGTCCGGGCCGAGCCACAGCATGTCGTAGCCGTTGCCGCGCGCGACCGTGTTCGGCGTCTGCGGCGGCTTGCAGCCGATCGCCTCTTCCACCGCGCGCATGAACGCCGCGTCGCGCGTATCGCCGCGCACGTTGACGAGTTCGAGAAACGGCCGCTCGCCGAGCCGGAACGCGGCCGTTGCGTTGGCCTGATGGTGCTTGAGCAGCGCCTGCGCGCCGACCAGCGGCGACTCCTGCCACACGCCGCCTTGCCGCCCGATCGTGCGATCCACGATCGACACCGTGCCGCCTGTTTCATTCCACATGTTGACGTGCTCCTTCGCTGTCGTAGAACACCGGGCTCGCGATCTTCGCCGCGATCTGTTTGCCGTTCGCGAGTGGAATCGTGACACTCGTGCCGATCTTGTCGAGACCGCCCTTGACGACCGCCATCGCGATCGAGCGCCGCAGGATCGGGCTGTAGTAGCTCGACGTGACGTGCCCGAGCATCGGCGCGGTGTCGCCCTGGAACGGCCCGGCGACGATCTGCGAGCCTTCGGGTATCACGAACGACGCATCGTCCGAGAGCAGTCCGACCAGTTGCTTGCGCCCGGCCTTCGCGGTGTCCGAGCGGGCGAGCGAGCGCTTGCCGAGAAAGTCCTTCGACTTCGCGACGAGCCCGCCCATGCCGACGTCGTGCGGCGTCATCGAGCCATCGGTATCCTGGCCGACGATGATGTAGCCCTTCTCGGCGCGCAGCACGTGCATCGTCTCGGTGCCGTACGGCGTGATGTCGAACTGCGCGCCCGCGGCCATCAACGCTTCCCACACCGCGCGCCCGACGTTGGCCGGCACGTTCACCTCGTACGCGAGTTCGCCCGAGAAGCTGATGCGCATCACGCGCGCCGCCGCGCCCGCTACCGTGCCTTCGCGATACGTCATGAACGGGAACGCCGCGTTGGCGAAGTCGATGTCGCCGCAAACCTGTTGCAGCACCTTGCGGCTCATCGGACCGACCACCGCGAACGTCGCCCAGTGGTCGGTAACCGACGCGAGCCGCACGCGCAGGTCGGGCCATTCGGTTTGCAGCCAGCGTTCGAGCCATGTGAGCACACGCGCCGCGCCGCCCGTCGTGGTCGTCATCATGTAGTGATGCTCGGCGAGGCGCACGGTCACGCCGTCGTCGAAGATTATGCCGTTTTCGTCGAGCATCAGGCCGTAGCGGCACTTGCCGACTTCGAGCTTGCCCCACGGATTCGTGTAGACCCAGTTCAACAGTTTCGCCGCATCGGGGCCCTGAATGTCGATCTTGCCGAGCGTCGACGCATCGAGCATGCCGACGCTGGTGCGCACCGCGAGCGCTTCGCGGGCGACCGCCGCATGCATCTCCTCGCCCGCCTTCGGGTAGTACCACGGACGCTTCCAGTTGCCGACGTCCTCGAACGCCGCGCCGTGTTCCACGTGCCATTCGTGCACCGCGGTCTTGCGCACCGGGTCGAGCCATTCGCCGAGCTCGCGGCCGGCGAACGTGCCGAACGTGACCGGCGTGTAGTTCGGCCGGAACGTCGTCGTGCCGGTCTCGGGAATCGTCTTGCCAAGCGCCTGCGCGAGAATCGCCATGCCGTTGATATTGCCGAGCTTGCCCTGGTCGGTGCCGAAGCCCATCGCCGTGTAGCGCTTCACGTGTTCGACCGATTCGAAGCCTTCGCGCGCGGCGAGGAAGATATCGGCGGCCGCGACGTCGTTCTGGAAATCGACGAACTGTTTCGGTCCGCGCGTGGCCAGTTCGCGTCCGCCGACGAGCCACAGCGGCTCCAGCTTCGCTTCGTTCAAGTCGGCGACCTGCACCGGATTCGGCCGCGCGACGATGTGCCCGGCCGCGCGCGCCGCTTCGACACCGGCATCGAGCGCGAAGCGGATGCCCCGGCCGAGCATGAAGTCGCCCGCGCACGCGCCGACGCTGGTCTCCGGCTGGACCGCCTTGCCCGGCACGAAGCAGGCCTTGTCGTCATGCCAATGCGCTTTGCCGCCCGACTGCGCGAACAGATGCAGCACCGGACTCCAGCCGCCGGACATCGCGAGCAGATCGCACGGCAGTTCGCCCTGCTGCGCGGCGACCTGCCCGTTCGCATACGAGGCGATCGACACCGAGGCAACGCGCAGCTTGCCGTGCGCCGCCGTGACGACCGTGCCGTTCAGCAGCTTGATGCCGCCGCGCCGCGCGAGCGCGGGTAGCGTGCCCTTCGATTCACCCGCGCGCGGGTCGATCACGGTGACCTGCGCGCCGGCCGCTTTCAGATCGAGCGCGCATTGATAGCCGTCGTCGTTGTTCGTGAACACGACCGCGTTGCGCCCCGGCAGGACCGCATAACGATGCAGATAGGTCGACACCGCCGACGCGAGCATCACGCCGGGTAGATCGTTATTGCCGAACACGATCGGCCGTTCGTGCGCGCCGGTCGCCAGAATCACGCGTTTGGCGCGGATCTTCCACAGCAGTTCGCGCGTGCCCTTGCGTTGCGACACCGGGAGGTGATCGGTCAGGCGCTGCGTGACCGTGACGAGATTGTGGTCCTGATAGCCAAATGCGGTGCTGCGGCTCAGGATCTTCACGTCGGGCAAGCGCCGCAATGCGTCCTCGATTTTCTGCACCCATTGCAGTGCGGGCTTGCCGTCGATCTGCGCGCGACAAGACAGCAGCGAGCCGCCGAGCTCGGGCTGATCGTCGACGAGCGTCACGCGCGCGCCGGACAAAGCCGCCGCGTGTGCGGCCGCGAGCCCGGTCGGGCCGCCGCCGACCACCAGCACGTCGCAATGCGCGAAGCACTTGTCGTAGCGGTCCGCGTCGCGCTGTTGCGGCGCGGTGCCGAGGCCGGCCGCGTCGCGAATCGCTTCCTCGTACTTCGGCCAGAATCTGCGCGGCCACATGAAGGTCTTGTAGTAGAAGCCCGCCGGAATGAAGCGCGCGATCTTCTGGTTGATCGCCATGCGGTCGTTTTCGATGCTGGGTTTCGCGTTCACGCTGGTCGCGACGAGCCCCTGGTACAGCTCGACTTCGGTGGCCCGCGCGTTCGGCACCGTGTAGGCGCCGGTCTCGAGTTGCACGACCGCGTTCGGCTCTTCGACACCCGCCGTCACGATGCCGCGCGGTCGATGATATTTCCAGCTACGCGCGACGAAATGCACGCCGTTGGCGAGCAACGCGGACGCGAGCGTATCGCCCTGATAACCCTGATATTGGACGCCGTTGAATGTGAAAGTCAGCGCGATCGCGCGGTTGATGCGCCCGCCGGTTGGGAGTCGGTCTTTCTGGCTCATGATGCGTTGCCCTCTTGTGCCTTTGTCTGCGCGTCGCGGCTGTCGAGCGCCAGCAACGGGCGCTCGAACGTCTCGTAGCCCTGGAACGCATAGCTGACTGTATCGCGCTGCGCCTTGAACCAGCGGCGGCAGCCTTGCGCGTGCAGCCATTGTTCGCGATGCACGCCGCGCGGGTTCTTGCGCATGAACAGGTAGTCGCCCCATTCCTTGTCGGTGAGCGATTCGGTGTCGAGCGGCCGGGCGATATCCGCTTCGCCGCCGCAGGTGAATTCGGTTTCGGCGCGGGGACCGCACCACGGGCATTCGATCAGCAACATGTGCGTCTCCTTCGACTAGTGGGCCACGGCGGCAGCGCCATGCTCATCGATCAGATGACCGGTGTAGAACCGATCCAGCGAAAACGGCGCGTTCAACGGATGCGGTTCGTCCCGCGCGATCGTGTGCGCATAGACCCACCCCGAGCCGGGCGTCGCCTTGAAGCCGCCCGTGCCCCAACCGCAATTGAAATAGAGGCCCTTCACATCGGTCTTGCTGATGATCGGGCACGCGTCCGGCGACACATCGACGATGCCGCCCCACTGCCGGTTCATCCGCACCCGCGAAAACACCGGGAACATTTCGACGATCGCCTCCAGCGTGCTCTCGATGATCTGGAAGCTGCCACGCTGCCCGAAGCCCGTGTACTGATCGATGCCGGCGCCGATCACGAGATCGCCCTTGTCGGACTGGCTGATATACGCGTGCACCGCGTTCGACATCACGACCGTGTTGACGACCGGCTTGATCGGCTCCGACACCAGCGCCTGCAGCGGATGGCTTTCGAGCGGCAGCCGCACGCCGGCCATATCGGCGAGTGTCGAGGTGTTGCCGGCCGCGACCACCGCGACCTTGTTCGCCTTGATGAAGCCCCTGGTCGTGTCGACGCCCGTCACCTGATTGCCGTCGCGGCGAATGCCGACGACCTGGCAGTTCTGCACGATATCGACACCCGCCTGATCCGCGCCGCGCGCGAAACCCCAGGCCACCGCATCGTGCCGGGCCACGCCGCCGCGCCGCTGGATCGACGCGCCGAGCACCGGGTAGCGGCTATTCAGATTGATGGTCGGCTCGAGTTCCTTGATCTGCGCGGGCGTGAGGAATTCGGCGTCGACGCCGTTCAGGCGGTTCGCGTTCACGCGGCGTTCGGTATCGCGCACATCCTGTAGCGTGTGGGCGAGATTCATCACGCCGCGCTGGCTGAACATCACGTTGTAGTTAAGGTCCTGGGCAAGCCCTTCCCACAGCTTCATCGCCTTTTCGTAGAGCGCGGCGGATTCGTCCCACAGGTAGTTCGAACGCACGATCGTCGTATTGCGCGCAGTATTGCCGCCGCCGATCCAGCCCTTCTCGAGCACCGCGACGTTGCGCACGCCGTGTTCTTTCGCGAGGTAGTACGCGGTCGCGAGACCATGCCCGCCGCCGCCGACGATCACGACGTCGTACTCACGCTTGGGCTCGGCGCTGCGCCATTGCCGCTCCCAGTTCTCGTGATACGACATCCCGTTGCGCAGCAGGCTGAATATCGAATAGCGGCTCATCGTCGGTCCTTTGCGGTTTTGCTGATACTGCTGGAGGTTCAACACTCGATGACGTTCACGGCCAGACCGCCGCGCGACGTCTCCTTGTATTTCGTCTTCATGTCGGCGCCGGTTTCGCGCATCGTCCGGATTACGCTGTCGAGCGACACCACGTGCTTGCCGTCGCCTTTCATCGCGAGGCGCGCCGCGTTGATCGCCTTGATCGCGCCCATTGCGTTGCGCTCGATGCACGGAATCTGCACGAGCCCGCCGACCGGGTCGCACGTCATGCCGAGGTTGTGCTCCATGCCGATTTCGGCGGCGTTCTCGACCTGGGCAGGGGTGCCACCCATCACGGCCGCGAGCGCCGCGGCGGCCATCGAGCAGGCCACGCCGACTTCCCCCTGGCAGCCCACTTCGGCACCGGAAATCGACGCGGTTTCCTTGTAGATGATGCCGATCGCCGCGGCGGTCAGCAGAAAATCGACGATGCCCGCGTCGCTCGCCGCGTGCATGAACTTCACGTAGTAATGCAGCACTGCCGGGATCACACCGGCCGCGCCGTTGGTCGGCGCGGTGACGACGCGGCCGCCCGCGGCGTTTTCCTCGTTGACCGCCATCGCGTACAGGTTGACCCAGTCGAGCATCGACAGCGGGTCGCGCAGCGACTCCTCCGAGCGCGCGCGCAGACGCTCGCACAGTTCGGCCGCGCGGCGCTTCACGTGCATCGGGCCGGGCAACTCGCCGCGCACCTTGCAGCCCCGTTCGACGCACGCGGCCATCGTGCGCCAGATCGCCAGCAAGCCTTCGCGCACTTCGTGCTCGGGCCGGGTCGTGCACTCGTTGCGCAATGTCACCTCCGCGATCGACAGTCCATTTTCGCGGCATACGCGCATCAGATCGTCGCCGGTGCGAAACGGATACGGCACCTGGGCGCTCGCACCCCGGCCATTCACGCGATCCCCTTCGCGATTGACGACGAAGCCGCCGCCGATCGAGTAATACTCCTTCTCGACCAGCAACTGAGCGTTTTCGTCGAAGGCCTGAAAACGCATGCCGTTCGGATGCACGACGCCCGAGCCCGGCGCGCCCGGCATCAGCTTGCGAAAGAAGCCGAGATGTTCGCGCGCGTCGAACGCGACCGGATGCTTGCCGAGCAGCACGAGCTGTTTGCTCTCGCGGATCGCGCACAGCCGCGGCTCGATCAGGTCCGGGTCGAGCCGGTCGGGCAGATTGCCTTCGAGGCCGAGCAGCACCGCCTTGTCGGTGCCGTGGCCCTTGCCGGTCGCGCCGAGCGAGCCGAACAGCTCAACCCGCACGCGCTGCACGAAGCCGAGCAGATTCGCGTCCTCGATATGCGAGGCGAAACGGCACGCGGCGATCATCGGCCCGACCGTGTGCGAACTCGATGGACCGATGCCGATCTTGAACAGATCGAAGACGCTGACGTTCATGGCGTGCCCTGTGCGTTGTGCGCTGCGAGTTGCGATGGCCGGATGGAATGTGCGCCTATTGCACCGCACACCGGGCCCGATCGATAGAACAAAAACGGCATCGCGGTGGGATGGCCTCGTCAAGTGAGCCATCGGGCGGCCCGGCCGGCAAGCGTCACGACGCATTTGCGATGACTTCCGACGCATTTGCGACAGGCGCCTCGATTGCGGCCCGCGATGCTGAAGGTCCGCGGTGCTATGCTTGCTTTCACCCTTGCGGTTAATGTTCCTTCCTCCTTCGCCGTTCTTTTCGCCGACCCGCCGCGCGCATGAATTCCGCTGAAACGCTTCCCTCTCCAACGCTCGACACCGCCTCGAAGCAGCGCATCCGCTTCGGCATCATCCTGCTGCCGAACTTCACGCTGACCGCGTTCTCGGGTTTCGTCGACCTGCTGCGTCTGTCGGCCGACGAAGGCGACTTCAGCAAGCCGGTGCGCTGTTCGTGGAGCGTCATCGGGGAAACCCTCGCTCCCGTGCGCGCGAGTTGCGGCATCCAGATCACGCCGTGGGAAACCTTCGAGACCGCCGAGCCGTTCGATTACGTGGTGGTGGTCGGCGGACTGCTGCACTCCGGGCCGACCGCAAGCGAGGCGACGCTCGCGTTCATCCGCCGCGCCGCCGCTGACGACGCCACGCTGGTCGGCATGTGCACCGGCGTGTTCTCGCTGATGCGCGCGGGGGTGCTCGCCGGCCATCGCATCTGCGTGAGCTGGTTTCACTACTGGGATTTCATCGAGCGCTTTCCGTCGGTCGACGAAGAGATGCTGGTCGCCGACCGGCTGTTCGTGATCGACCGGCGGCGCATTACGTGTTCCGGCGGGCGTGCATCGATCGACGTCGCCGCCGCGATCCTGCTGCGTCATTTCGAAACCGCAACGGTGCAAAAGGCGCTGCGCATCCTGCTCGTCGACGATCTGCAGAAAGGCAATGCGCCCCAACCGCACCCGCCCGGGCTCGCACCGGCCTCGCATCCGAAGGTCAAGCGCGCGATCCTGCTGATGGAGCAACACGTCGGCCGCGCGCTGTCGCTCGACGAACTGGCGCGCAAGCTCGATCTGTCGCCGCGTCAGCTCGAGCGGCTGTTCAAGGCGCAGACCGGCAAGGCGCCGCAGGCCTACGCGAAGCAGGTGCGCCTGCGCACTGCCGCGTGGCTGTTGACGAGTTCGGACAAGACCGTCGCCGATATCGCATCGAGCTGCGGCTTTTCGGACGCGTCGCACCTGGGACGCGAATTTCGCAAACAGTTCGGCCTGCCGCCGGTGATGTATCGCGAGCAACGCGGCACCGCGCCGCAAGCCGACGATGGCTCGTGCTACGACGAAACCTTTCCCGGCCGCGCCCAGGCAATCTGAATTGCGCCGCTAAGCCGACAACCGCCGCTCGACGCTCGGCGCATGCCCGAACTGCGCCCGATATGCCTTGCTGAAATGGCACGGCGAATGAAAGCCGCACACCGTGGTCACGCGCGCGATCGACGCGTCGGTATTGCGCAACAGGTCGCGCGCGCGGCGCAGCCGCAAGCTCAGGTAGTAATGCGTCGGCGACACGTTCAGGAACAGCTTGAACATTCGCTGCAAATGACGCTGCGACAGATTGACGAGCCGCGCAAGTTCGTCGAGCGACAGCGGTTCCTCGATATTCGCTTCCATCAGCCGCACGACTTCGATCAGCTCGGCGCGCGACAAGCCGACCCGCGCGTCGACCGGAATGTGCTGGTAATCGGTCGAGCCGCGAATCCGCTCGACGATGAACTGCTCCGACACCTGCGCAGCCACCGCGGACCCGAGCCGCATGCCGACCAGATGCAGCATCAGATCGAGCGGCGCGGTGCCGCCGGTGCAGGTGAGCCGATCGCGATCGATCACGAACAGTTCGTCGTCGAAATGCACGTGCGGATAGCGCTGGTGCAACGGCGACATGTCTTCCCAATGCACGGTCGCGCGATAGCCGTCGAGGAGCCCGGCCGCGAGCAGCGCGTACGGCCCCGTGCAGATGCCGCCGAGCGGCACGCGTTGCGCGGCCACCTCGCGCAGCAGCGCGATCACCTCGTCGTTCACGTAGTCGCGCACGTGCCAGCCCGCGCATACGAACAGCAGGTCCGGCATGCCGGCCTCGGCGAGCGTGGTGGTGGGCTTCACCGTGATGCCGTTGCTCGCGCGCGCGGGCTCCCCGTCCGGGCTGATCACCGACCACCGGTAGTGCTGCGCGCGGCCCACGTAGTTCGCCATGCGCAGCACCTCGACCGCGCTCGTGAACGCGATCATCGAAAAATTCGGCAACGTCAGGAAGCCGACGTGCGCGACGGCGGACAGCCGTGCATCGGCTTCGGCAGTGGCGATGGCGTCGCGCTTCATGGGCCGATCGATCAACCGTGCTGCGCCGCCGGCTCGCGGCGCACTCTTATCGCCTGGCGCAAGCCCGCGAACAGCGGCGCGCGTGCCTTGCCCGGCGCGCGGCCGAAGCTCTCGGTGATGCGGTCCAGAATGATCGCCAGCATCACGACCGACATCCCGCTTTCGAAGCCGAGTCCGATATCGAGCCGCTGGATGCTGGCGAGCACGTCATTGCCGAGGCCGCCGGCGCCGACCATCGACGCAATGATCACCATCGACAGCGCCATCATGATGGTCTGGTTCACGCCGGTCATGATCGACGGCAGCGCGTTCGGAAACTGCACCTTGTACAGCAGTTGCCACGGCGTGCAGCCGAACGCCTGGCCCGCTTCGACGATCTCGTGATTGACATGCTTGATGCCGAGCGCGGTCAGACGCACCGCGGGCGGCATCGCGAATATCACGGTCGACAGGATGCCCGGCACGCGGCCGAGGCCGAACAGCATCGCGGCCGGAATAAGGTAGACGAAGGCGGGCATCGTCTGCATCAGATCGAGCACTGGGCGTACGACCATCTCGACGGTGCGGCTCTTCGCCATCCAGATGCCGAGCGGCACGCCGAGCACGAGACTGATCACCGTCGAAGACAACGTGAGGCCGAGCGTGATCACCATCTGATCCCAGAAACCGGTGCCGTAGATCAGGAGCAGCGCGGCCAGCGTGAACAGCGCGAAGCGCCAGCCGACGCGCCACAAGCCGATACCGACGAAAAACGCCATCAGCGCCCACATCGGCACGGCCTGCAAGCCGTGCTCGACCGTCGCGGCAAAACTCTCGATGACTTTGCCGATCGTGTCGAAGGTCTTCGCATCGTGATCGAGCAGATAGTGAACGCCGTGATCGACCCAGGCGCCAACAGGAATGACTTCAGACATGGGAACCTCGATGGCGCGTGAGAACGTTCAGCACGTTCGTCTTGTTGACCGAACCGCAGTAGGAGCCGTCCGCCTCGACGACCGGCAGCGGCGCGCGGCTAGCCACCACGCGCTCGACCACGTCGTTGAGCGGCGTGCTGCGGCGGATGCATTCGATCTGGTTCAGCTGCGGCGACGCGCTGCCGGTCGCATCGCGGCACACGAAGCCGCGGATCCGGCGCTCGCCGTCCAGCACGAACGCGTAGTCGGCGCTGCCGTTGAGCGTCGCGGCGACGCTCGACGCGTCGATCTGCGGCGCGTGCATCAGTGGCACAGCGTCGGTCTGCATCAGATCGCCGGCCGTCAGATAGCGGCTCGTGTCGATGCCTTCGAAGAACGCGCGCACGTAGTCGTCGGCCGGGTTCTTGATGATTTCCTGCGGCGTGCCGATCTGCACGACGCGCCCGCCCTCCATGATCGCGATCCGCGTGCCGATGCGCATCGCCTCCTCCAGATCGTGCGACACGAACAGGATCGTGCGCTGCTGCTCGCGTTGCAGCTCGAGCAGCACGTTCTGCATTTCCTTGCGCTTGAGCGGATCGAGCGCGGAGAACGCCTCGTCCATGATCATCAGCGACGGGTTGACCGTGAGCGCCCGCGCGAGCCCGACGCGCTGCTGCATGCCGCCCGACAGCTCGGCAGGCAGTTTGTGCGCGAACGGCGCGAGTCCGACCTGTTCGAGCACCGTCAGCGCCCTCGCCTCGCGTTCCTTGCGCCCGACCCCCGCCACCTCGAGTCCGAATGCCGCGTTGGACAGCACGTTGCGTTGCGGCATCAGCGCGAAGGACTGGAACACCATGCTCATGTCCTTGCGGCGCAGCGCGATCAGTTCGGCGCGCGGCACGCTGGCGACATCGCGGCCGTCGATCAGCACCTTGCCCGCGCTCGGCTCGACCAGCCGATTGATCAGGCGAATCAGCGTCGACTTGCCGGAGCCGGACAGGCCCATCAGCACGAAGATCTCGCCCTCCCGAACCTCGAACGACGCGTTGTGAACGCCGACGATCTGGCCGGTGCGGGCAAACACCTCCTCTTTCGTGGCGCCGCCGGCCAGCATCGCTAGCGCCTGTTTCGGGTTGGTGCCGAACACCTTGCACAGCCCTTCGACCACGACCTTGGGGGAATTCATCGAATGCTCTCCTCGCGTGCGGACATGCGTCCGCGCTGTGCCTACATAGTTGCCAGAAAAAAGTGCGGCGAGCCGACTAATTCCGACAGGCACATGAGGAAATGCGACACCCGGCCATCACGACGGCGGCGGCCGGGTTGCCGTGGTGAGACGCCGCGCTCAGGAAATCGACACGCCCAGCAAGCGCCCGACACCGAACGTAAACCCCGCTGCGATAAGCCCGATGACGATCTGGCGCAGCGCCGAAAACCCCGCGCTGCGGCCGTTGAACAACGACGTGAACACGCCGATCGACGCGAGTGCCAGCATGCTCAGCACCACGCACTGCAGGATCGCGGCGACGCCGTGCGTCCAGAGAAATGGCATGACCGGGAAAATCGCGCCGAGCGAGAACAGACAGAACGACACGCCGGCCGCCGACCACGGATTGCCGCCGAGCTCCGCCGGATCGAGACCGAGTTCCTCGCGCGTGAGGGTGTCGAGCGCCTTGTCCTTGTCGCGCATCATCTGCGCGGCCACGCGTTTCGCCTCGATCGCGTCGAGCCCTTTCGCGCGGTAGATCAGCGCAAGCTCGTGCTCCTCCGCCTCGGGCTGATCGGCGATCTCCTCGGCTTCCTTGGCGATCTGCGTGCTCGCGAGTTCGCGCGCATTGGTGACCGACAGCCATTCGCCGAGCGCCATCGAACAGGCACCGGCGATCAGCCCGGCGAGGCCGGTCAACAGGATCGCCTTGTTGCCGGTGCCCGCGCCGGCGACGCCCATGATCAGGCAGAAGTTGGACACGAGGCCGTCGTTCGCGCCGAGGACGGCCGCGCGCAAATCGTTGCCCGACGCCGCCCCCCTATGCCAGGACTCGGCCGCGGCGATGCGCGCGCCGGGCACGAGGTTCGCGTCGCCGTTACCCGCGAGCGTCTGCACGACGGCCGCGTGATGATGTTCGTCGGCCGACATGCGGCCCGCGTCGCGTTGGCCTTGATATTTGTTGCGGTCCGCGTATTCGGCGGCGGCGAGAGTCGGCAGCACGAAGTTCGCGCCGAACGTGCGCACGAGCCCCTTCATCAGTCGTGTTTTGACCGCGTGTCCACGGCCTTTCGGTTCGACGCCATTGGCCCTGAGCTTGTCGGCCCAGACTTGCGCGTGACTGTGTTCGGATTGCGCGAGATCCTGATAGACCTGCTTGCGGGTCTCGTCCTGCTCGACGCTCGCGAGCGTTTCATAGAGCGCGGCGCTGTGCAGTTCGTCGAAGAAATTCGACTTGTAGCGCCTGACTTCGTGCTTCGTGGCCATGATCACATGCCCCGCCGGTCGCGTTGTTTACGGCAAAGCGTAACCGATTCGGTCACAGCGGCAGGAAAGGCCCTAAAGCGTGGGGTGAGCGAGAAGCAATACTGCTTCTTTCTGCATTCGAAGGCGAAAGTGCGCCGGTTTTTTTCATGGGCGGAATTGGGGCGGCACACTGCCCACCTCTTTCCGCCCGTGAATGGAGTTCAAACGCGACGGCCTTCCGCTCAACCAAAAGAATAAAACCCCGAAAGAATGGCAAAACCGTTCTGTTCAAAATCTTCTTTAATACTATTCAACATGCCCGTGTTTTATTAATCTCGGCGCATTCTAGTTAGCGCCTTGAATTTATTTGTAATTCCCGATTACCTGGATTATTTAGCCGACGCACAGCGCCGCCACCGCCCGGCTATCAGAAAATTTTGCATTGAGCCGCGCGGGCCAGCAATTATTTCCGCGGATGAAATCGATTTAGGGCTTGAAACTTCGAAAACCGCGAAAACGCCCGGCGCGTCATCACGATGAATATCGCGCCGGGCCTCCGCCTGTTCGTTACTGGCTGGCGGGCGCACCGATGCCGGCCTTCTTCTGGGCCGCCTGCAGCTTGTCCGGATAGTTCGGATCGTTCTGCGCCGGCTGGTAGCCAGCGTCTTCGAGCTTCTTCAGTTCGGCGTTCTTTTTCGCGCGAGCCTGTTTGCGCTCTGCCTTGCGCTCGGCCTTGGTTGGCTTCGGGGTGGTCGCAGCCGTGCCTTCCTGCGCTGCGGCGTCCGTCGAGCCTTGCGCGAGCGCGGCCGGGACCGTGCCGGTCACCAGTGCGATGACCGAAACCCCAAGCATGATTCGTTTGATGGCGAAGCTCTTCATGACTGATATCCCCTCAAAAAAATTGGCAAGAACGTACGAGTCCGTCTGCAAATCCTGATTCATCAGGGCGAGTCACGCAGCCTCCACGCGAACCCGTCAAGGGAAGCTTACAGGCAAATAGCGGGATACGGGTGGCCACGATAGATCGAGCCGGTTCATCGCGGCGCGCCTCCGTTGCCCGCCTGGTCAGCTGCCCTCGCCGCCCTCGCCGCTGCATCCTCCTCCTGCAGCTTGCGCCACAGAATCTTGCCGGTGCCCGATTTCGGCAACGACGCGACGATCTCGACGATACGCGGCGCCTTGTAGGCGGCCATCTGATCACGCGCCCAGTCGATGATCTCCTGCGCGCCGATTCTGCCCGCCTGCGCCGCCGTCGGCACGACCAGCGCCTTCACGGTCTCGCCGCGCTTCTCGTCCTTCACGCCGATCACGCAGACTTCGTGGATCGCGGGATGCCGGTACATCAGCGCCTCGACCTCGGCCGGCCAGACCTTGTAGCCCGACGCGTTGATCATGCGTTTGAGACGGTCGGTCATGAAGAAATAGCCGTCCTCGTCGATATGCCCGAGGTCGCCCGTGCGCAGAAAACGCTTGCCGTCGAGTTCGATGAACGCTTCGTCGGTGGCCTTCTGGTCGCGCCAGTAGCCGCGCATCACCTGCGGCGCGTTGACGACGATCTCGCCGGTCTCGCCTGGCGGCAACTCCTGCCGCGTAACCGGATCGATCACGCGCGAATCGACGTCGAACACCGGAATGCCGAGACATTGCGGCTTCGGACGATGGGGCGGATTGATGTGCGTGCCCGCGATCGTCTCCGACATGCCGTAGCCCTCGACGTAATCCAGGCCGGTCAGCGTCTTCAGCTTCTTCGCGATCGCCTCGGGCATCGCCGCGCCGCCGCCGCGCGTGCCGGACAGGCTCGACAGATCGTATTCGCCGAGCCGCGGGTTCGACAGGAAATCGACCATCATCGTGGAGATCGACTGCCATGCGGTGATCCGGTATCGCTGCATGCAGAGCGCGGCGGCATCGCGATCCCAGCGCGACATCACGACGATCGTGGCGGCCGAATACAGCGCGCTGTTCATGCCGCCCTGCATACCCGTCACGTGAAAAAACGGCAGCACCGACAGATGCACGCCATCCGAGGCCGAGCCGAACCACACGCAGCCGCCGAGCAGCGTGCTCATCACGCTGCGATGCGTATGCATGCAGCCCTTCGGCCGGCCCGTGGTGCCCGAGGTGTACGGCATCACGCACAGATCGTCGGGACCGGTGGTCAGCGGTCCGGGCGCGATGCGTCGATCGAGCGCGTCCTGCCACGCCGTGACACCCGCCCGATCGAAGCTCTTGCGTGGCGCCGCGACGAACTCCGGCACCGCGATCGGCGACGGCCGTTTCAGATAATCGCTATACGTCGCGACGATCACATGCTCGAGCCCTTGCCCCGGTCCCTCGCCGAGCAACGGCTCGACGTTGTCGAACAGACACTGCGGCGCGATGATCGTCGTCGCGCCGCTATCCTCGACATAGTGCGCGAGCTCCGCGCTCATGTTCATCGGATTGACCGGCACCACCACCGCGTTCGCGCGCAGAATGCCGTAGTACGCGACGATCCACTGCGGACTGTTCTGCATGTAGAGCAACACGCGATCGCCGGCCTTCACGCCGCACTCCTGTTGCAGAAAACCGGCGAGGCGCTCGGTCTCGTCCCTGAACCCGGCGAACGTGATCGGCGTGTCGTAGTAGATGATGAACGGCTTGTCGGGAAAACGCGTCGCCGAAACTTCGACGTTGTAGAAAAGATTCGTGTGCGGCAGCGTCAGATGCAGCGGTACTTTCGGCGGCCAATGCGGAAAATGGCGGTCGTTCATGGGTGTCTCCAGCTTTTTCTGTGCACGCGTGCTTACGCGCGTTGCGCGTGATCCGTCACACGGGATGTTCGATATTGACCTGGTCCGAGTACTCGACATTCATGCAACGTCTCCCAGGTGGTCGTTCAGCCGCTCGCGCGGCTTGCGGCGCCAGAACGTTGCAGACTCAGACGATGATCGCCCCGCCATCCACCGCCAGATACTGACCGGTGATATGCCGCGATGCCTCGCTCGCGAGAAACACCACGGGACCCTTCAGATCCTCCTCGCCGCCGAGCCGCCGCAACGGCGTGCTTGCAACGATTGCGTCTTCGAGCGTGTCGAGCAGTCCCGCCGACATCTTCGACGGGAAGAAGCCGGGGCAAATCGCGTTGACGTTGATGTTGTACTTGCCCCACTCGCCCGCGAGCGCACGCGTGAAATTGATCGCCGCGGCCTTCGACGTGTTGTAGGCAATCGTGTTCATGCCCGGCGGCGAGCCCTTCAACCCGGCCACCGACGCGACGTTGATGATCTTGCCCGCGCGCCGCGGAATCATGCTGCGCTTGCCGACTTCGCGCGCGAGAAAGAACGGCGCGTTGACGTTCAGGTTCATCACCTTGTGCCACGCTTCGTCGGGATACTCTTCGGCGGGCGCGCCCCACGTGGCCCCCGCGTTGTTGATCAGGATATCGATGTGCCCATGCGCGCCGATCACTTCATCGACGAGCGCGGGAATACCTTCGAAGCGCTGCAAGTCGTTGACGATGGTCCGCACTTCGATGCCGCGGCCTTGCAGATGTGCTTTCGCTTCGTCGAGTTCGTTGGCTTTGCGCGCGGTAATCGCCACGCGGCAGCCCATTTCGCCGAGCGCTTCGGCCATTTGCAGCCCGAGCCCGCGCGAACCGCCGGTGATCAAGGCAACCTTGCCGTCGAGTTGAAACAGGTCCTTCACTGACATGCGTCGCTCCTCCAGTTGTTCTGCCATGCAGATTTGTATTCCGCGATTTCGGACCATCATACGTGCCGAAATTCGGCGTGTAAATAAAAGCACGCTCATTCTTTTTCGTTATAAACTGACGTGCATCGGCAGCGCGCAGTTCCTCGGGACTTACCCGCATAGCGCGTTTTTCAAACGCTCCACGCCATGGAAGCGGCACGTATCAGCGAGCACCGAACCAGGCGCCTCGCGATGCGGTTCCGCACAGCGGCTTACCTTTAAACGGGCTTTCACCGATGCAAGATGCGCTGATCATCAACACGCGGGATCTGGAATTCCAGCTATTCGAAGTACTCGACGCCGAGACGCTGACGCAGCGCGCGCGTCACGCCGATCACAGCCGCGAGACCTTCAACGCGGCGCTCGACACCGCGCATGCGGTGGCGGTCGAGAAATTCGCGCCGCACAACCGGCTCTCTGATGAGCACGAGCCGCAGTTCGACGGCCAGCGCGTGACGATGCCGCACGAGGTCAAGGACGCGCTCGACGCATTGCGCGCGACCGGCTTTCTCGCCGCGAGCAAGGACTACGAATGGGGCGGCATGCAGTTGCCGGCGGTGATCTCGTTTGCGTGTCTATCGCTGTTCAAGAGCGCGAACATTGCGACGTCGTCCTATGCGATGTTGACGAGCGCCAATGCGAACGTGATCGAACGGTTTGGCTCCGACGCGCAGAAGCGCAAGTACCTGGGCGCGCTATTCGAAGGCCGGGCGTTCGGCACGATGGCACTGACCGAGCCGCAGGCGGGTTCGAGCCTGTCCGATCTGACGACCACGGCCACGCCGAACCCGGACGGCACTTACTCGATTCGCGGCAACAAGATCTTCATTTCGGGCGGCGATCACGAGTTGAGCGAGAACATCGTGCATCTGGTGCTCGCGCGCATTCCGGGCGGGCCGCCGGGGGTCAAAGGCATCTCGCTGTTCACCGTGCCGAAGTTTCGCGTCAACGAGGACGGCAGCCTCGGCGCACGCAACGACGTCGCGCTCGCGGGCCTGATTCACAAGATGGGCTGGCGTGGCACGACCTCGACGATGCTGTCGTTCGGCGAGCATGGCGAGTGCGTCGGCGAACTGGTCGGCGAGCCGCATCATGGGCTCGCCTATATGTTCCATATGATGAACGAGGCGCGTATCGGCGTCGGTCTCGGCGCGGTGATGCTCGGCTATCGCGGCTATCTGGCCTCGCTCGAATACGCGCGCGAACGGCCGCAAGGACGTCATCCGACCAGCAAGAATCCGCTCGATCCGCAAGTGCCGTTGATCGAACATGCGGACGTGCGCCGCATGCTGCTCGCGCAAAAGGCCTACGTAGAAGGGGCTTACGCGCTGAGCCTGTACGCGGCGCGGCTCGTCGATGAACAGAACACCGGCGAGAGCGACGACGCGCGCGCCGAGGCGGCGCTGCTGCTCGATCTGCTGACGCCGATCGTCAAGTCGTGGCCGTCGCAATGGTGCCTCGAAGCGAACAGCCTCGCGATCCAGATCCACGGCGGCTACGGCTACACGCGCGAATATCCGGTCGAGCAGTTCTATCGCGACAATCGACTGAACATGATTCACGAGGGCACGCACGGCATTCAGGCGATCGACCTGCTGGGCCGCAAGGTCACGATGAAACAGGGCGCGGCGCTGAAGCTGCTCGCCCGCGAACTCCAGCGAAGCATCGACGCCGCGCGCGAGCATGCCACGCTTCAGGCCCACGCCGATGCGCTCGGCGCCGCATGGCGTGATCTGAACGGCACGCTCGAAGCGCTGCTGCCCGCGCTCGCAACCGATACCGACCGCGCGCTTGCCAATGCGAACGCGTTCCTCGAAGCTTTTGGTCACATCGTGATGGCGTGGACGTGGCTGAGGCAGGCGCTGGTGGCCAACGCCGCGTTGCCGGGTGCGAGCGGCGCGGCGGATCAGGACTTCTATCGCGGCAAGCTGCACGCGTGCCAGTGGTTCTTCCGCTGCGAGTTGCCGCGCGTCGCGTCGATGCTGGCGCCGCTGCGCACGCTCGACGATACGACGCTCAGCATGGCGCCGCAGTGGTTCTGAGCGGGCGCGCGCGCCAGCAATGAATCGCGCTGCCGCTCAATGCGACAGCGCGATTTCCAGTTGGGTCACGACATCGATCAGGCGCGGCCACACCTCTGCCAGTTTTTTTCAGCATCCCGGCCCTTGCTGGAGTATCGTTTAAGCGCGCCGGGAGCGCCACAACCTCAACTCTTCTATAAGACGGGCGCTTCCCAGAGTCCAGACCAGCTCGACAGCGCGCAGCGTTTCTAACATGCAACGAAGCGACATCAACTTTTCGAGGGTGGTGAAAACGTGAAAACACTCAATCTCTTGAAGGCGCTCGGTCTTGTCCTGTGCGTGGCGACCGCATCCAGCGCCTATGCCCAGGCGAGCGACGCCCAGGCACCCGCCGCCACGGCAGCCGCGCCTGCCACATCGACACGTACGGCCGATCGCAAGCTCGGCCGCGACGTGCGGCGCGCGCTCGGTAGAACGCAGGGCTTCAACGTGTCGAATGTGTTCGTACGGGCGCGCAGCGGCGCAGTGACGTTGTCGGGTTCGGTGCCCGATGGCAGCATGATCCAGCAGGCTGGCGATGTCGCAAAAGGCGTTCCGGGCGTGACCTCGGTGAACAACAGGCTCACGCTCGGCCTGCCATCCCGCGGAAGTGGTGGCGGAGGCTGAGCGTCGGCCTTCGACTCGCGAAGGGGGCGCCGCGACCATGCGATGCATGCGGCGTCTCCCGCCAATCCACCTCAACGCCGCACCAACCCCACCACATAGCTGCAGACCTCGGCACCCGCATTGAAGAACTCGCATTCGACCGGCGCACCGAGTTGCAGACAATCCCCCGCTTCGAGCCGGTACGTCAGCGTGCCTTCGCGAAACGTCAACACCCCTTGGGTGACCCAGATCTGCTGATGCTGGAACACGAACGCATCCGACGGATAAGGCACCCTCACGCCAACCGGCAATTCGATTTCGAGCAACTCCAGCACGCCGCCGGTCGGCGGTGAAATGCGCCGCCGCGTGTAGCCGGTCTCGGGGTCTTCCCACAGCGACTGGTCCGCATGACGCACGAGCCGCTCGCCGGTCTGCTCGGCGAGCGCGAGCAACGTCGACAGCGTCAATCCGAACGCACCCGACAGCCGCCCGAGCACCGTCGCGGTCGGACTCGCTTCGCCGCGCTCGATCTTGCTGATCATCGCCTTCGACACGCCCGAGCGCTCGGCCAGCTCGGCAAGCGACCAGTTGCGCGCCTCCCGCTCGGTCTTCACGCGCGCGGAGATCGCCTGGGTCAGATCGATGGCGGAGGTTTCGGACATGGCGGGGTCGTCGGTGCGCAAGTGAGTACCGCGAAATTATATCGATGCGTGGCGGTAGCGGGCGGGCAAGCGGCGTTCGACCGGGCATCCGTACCGTCACCGAATAAAGTCTTGCATAGTGATTTTTCGTCCACTATATTAAACGAAACGTCATCGTCCGAACCCGCTTACCCGCCGGAATCCGCCATGCCGAAGGAAATCGTTCTCAACGCGTTTGACATGAATTGCGTAGGCCACATCCAGCAAGGGCTGTGGACCCATCCGCGCGACCAGTCCAGCCGCTACACCGATCTGCAGTACTGGACCGACTACGCGCGCAAGCTCGAAGCGGGTCTGTTCGACGGCATCTTTTTCGCGGACGTGGTGGGCGTCTACGACGTCTACGGCGGCAATCCCGACGCGGCGATCCGCGGCGCCGTGCAGGTACCCGTCAACGATCCGACGCTGCTGATTCCGGCGATGGCCGCGGTCACCCGGCATCTGTCGTTCGGCGTCACGTCGAATCTGTCGGTCGAGCAGCCGTATCTGTTCGCGCGCCGCATGTCGACGCTCGATCACCTGACGCGCGGCCGGGTCGGCTGGAACATCGTGACCGGCTATCTGGACAGCGCATCGCGCGCGATCGGTTTGACCGGCCAGATGGCGCACGACGACCGCTACGATCTCGCCGACGAGTACATGGAGCTCGTCTACAAGCTGTGGGAATGCAGCTGGGAAGACGGCGCGGTGCTGCGCGACAGGACGCAAGGCGTCTATGCGGACGCGTCGAAGGTCCATGTGATCCATCACCACGGCAAGCAGTATCGCGTCGATGCGATGCATCTCGCCGAGCCGTCGCCGCAGCGCACGCCGGTGCTGTATCAGGCCGGGTCGTCGGCGCGCGGCAAGCAGTTTGCGGCGGCCCACGCGGAGTGCGTGTTCGTCAACGGCCAGGCGAAGCCGGCGGTCAAGTCGATCGTCGACGACATTCGCGCGCATGCGCTCGCCGGCGGCCGTCGCGCCGACGACATCAAGGTGCTGCTCGGCCAGACCGTCATTACGGGCCGCACCGATCAGGAAGCGCAGGAGAAATTCGACGAGTACCGCCGCTATGTCAGCTCGGAAGCAGCGCTCGTGCATGCGGCCGCCTCGCTCGGCATCGACTTCGCGCGCTACGACCTCGACGAGCCGATCGAGACCGGCAAGAGTCAGGCGATCGTGTCGAATGTCGAAGCGATGACGCGCGCGGCCGGTCCGCAGTGGACCCGCCGCAAGCTGCTCGAACAGATGGTGCTCGGCAGCCGCCAGCAACCGCTCGTCGGCTCGGCCGAGAAAATCGCCAACGAGCTGATCGCGTGGACCGAGGAAACCGGCGTCGATGGATTCAATCTGTCGCGCACCGTCGTGCCCGAGTGCTTCGACGATTTCATCGAGCTGGTGGTGCCGCTGCTGCAGGAACGTGGCGCGTACAAGCGGGGGTATCGCGACGGCACGCTGCGCGAAAAGCTGTTCGGCCATGCACGGCTGCCCGAGAGTCACACGGCGGCGCGCTTTCGTTCGCCCGCTTGCGCGGGGGCACCGGCCGACGCGGCGCACGACTGACACGAGCAGCGTCGTTTCAACGAATGCCATCGCGCGCGCCGTGCGACGGCACCCGATTTCCAGGAAGAGGCCCCCATGGTTGACAAGAGCACGTTCCGCGACGCGATGGCTGGCCTTGGCGCGGCCGTCAACATCATCACCAGCGACGGGGAAGCCGGCCTCGCGGGCTGCACCGCGTCGGCGGTCTGCGGCGTGACCGATGAGCCCCCCACCCTGCTCGTCTGCATCAATCGCGGCAGCCGTAACAACGCGGCGTTTCGCACCAACGGCAAGCTGTGCGTGAACGTGCTGAGCGCCGAGCAACAGGCGCTGGCCGCACACTTCGCGACGAGCGCGCTCGCAATCGAAGAGCGTTTCGCCGCCGCGCAATGGGACCGCCTCGCGACCGGCGCACCGGTGTTGCAGGACGCGCTCGCGTCGCTCGACTGCGAGATCGAGTCGGTGACCGAAGTCGGCACGCACACGGTGTTCTTCTGCGCGGTGAAGGCCGCGCGCACGCAAGGCGCGGGCGATGCGCTGATCTACTACGGACGCCGCTATCATCGCGTCGGCGAGCGCTCGGTGCACGCGACGCATGCGCTCGCGGCGAGTCAATGCGACGCCGCTGTCCGCGCACGTTGAGTTCGCACCGCAGGATCAGGGCGGACGTCACCGTGACGTCCGCCGCTTCACCAGCTCCTCACCACCCCCGTCAACGGCCGCGCCACGATTGTCAGGTCGAATAGCGCGGCCGCCGTGCGCTCCAGATCGAGCGCGATACTCTCGCTCGCCGCGCCGACGATCAACGCGTCGAGCAAGGCTGTCAACGTCAACTCCTGCGACTCCCCGCGCCGATATGAGCCGAACCCCCGTCCGCCACGATCCCGCGCCGCTCGCCCACCGAACCCTCGATCGCCCATCACGCCTCCGTGCCATCGTTATTCGACGCTGTCATGCCATCGACGCCTCACGCTCTCACGATGCCCGTCATGGGTCTGGCCGCCACGGTCCGGCCAAACAACGCGGCCGCGGTGCGCTCGGGATCGAGCCCGAGACTTTCACTCGCGGTGCCGGCAATCAACGCATCGAGCGAAGCGGTCGGCCGCAGGTCACGCGACTGATACAGCTGATGCGGCGCGAGGCCCGGCCAATCGGCAATCACGCGTCCGCCCTGCACCGCCCCGCCTAGCACCATCGCGACCGAGCCGGTGCCGTGATCGGTGCCGCCCGTGCCGTTCGCGGCCGCGGTCCTGCCGAACTCGGTTGCGACCAGCACCGTGGTCTTGTTCCACGACGGCCCCATGCCGTCGCGCAACGCGGCGAGCATCGTGTCGAGCGCCTTCAACTGATTCGCGAGCCGCGCGTTCTGCGCGCTGTGCGTGTCCCATCCGCCGGTCTCGATCATCGCGATGCGCGGACCGTCGTCGCGCGAGAGAAAACTCGCCGCGAGCTTGCCGAGGCTCGCCGGGTCCTGGCGCGCGCCGGCATCGCCTGCGAGGCCGCGCGCCGCCATCGCCGATTCCCACAGCGGCCGCAACTGCGCGTCCTGCTCGTACAACTGCGAAACGCGTGCGAGCAGATCGTCGGGCGCCTGCGGCAGCGCCGACGGCGCATACGAGGTCACCGAGGCCGAACCGCGCAGCGCCATCGGCACCGTCGGCGCGAACGCGATCGCGTTTTCGCGGGCGGCGGGCAATTGCGCGGCGAGCCGGTTGAGCCAACCGTCCTTCGTCTGATAGGGCGAGGTGCCGCCCGTTTCCAGCACGTTCTGTCCGTCGAAATGCGAGCGGTCGCGATACGGCGAGGCGACCGCGTGCACGAACAGCGCCTCGCGGTCCGCGTAGAGCTTTGCCATCTGCGTGAGCGCCGGATGCAAGGCGAACGTGCCGTCCAGATGCGGTGCGTTCGACGCATCGATCGCGAGCGGTCCGCGCAGCGTCGCGTATGCGGGGTCCGCGTACGGCACGACGATGTTCAGGCCGTCCGCCGCGCCACGCTGGATCACGAACACGAAGCGCCGGTCGGTCGCGACATGTGCGAACGCGAGGCGCGGCGACACGAGCAGCGCGCCGGCACCGGCGGCGGCGACGCTCAGAAACTGGCGACGTGACAGCATGGCATTCATCTCCGTTGAAAATCGGGCGATACGAGCAGCAGCGCGATCGCGGTCGACGCGCTTTCCGCGCGCGCCACCGCCGTGGCCGTCGGCTCGCTGAGCGAGCCAGCCAGCAAGGTTTGGCCGAGCGAGCGCGCATCGAGCCGGTCGCCGACGTGCGCGGCAAAACGTTGCGCGACTTCGACGCGACGCACGAGCGCATCGGGCGCGGCCCAGCTCGCGGCGATATCGTCGTAGCCGGCGGGCGAACCGGGGCGCCACACCGGCTGGCCGAGCTGCGTGAGAATCGGCGCGCTCTGCAGATTGCCGAGGTCGTGCCAACCGAGTCCGCGCATCGACGAAATGGTCCACTCCCACGGCGTCTTGAACTTCACCGCGTTCGGCGACCACGCTTGGCGGCTATCGATCAACGCGCGATAGACGGTCGGCAGATCGCCGTCGCTGCGCGCGAACGCGTCGGCGAGACGATCGCTGACGCCCGCGGGCGGATTGTCGCCGACGAAATGACGGGCGAGCTTGGTGCCGATATGCTGCGCGGTGGCCGGCGCGTGCGCGAGGTCGTGCAGGATCGCGAGCGCCTGCTGTTCGCCTGCTTCGTCGTAGCGGCGTCCCATGATCGTGCGTGAGCCGGGCTCGTGCAGCGCGGGGCGAAACACGAAGCTGCCGGGTTCGCCGTTCTGCGCCAATGCGCGAGGGTTCGCGTTGGCGCCGCCATTGCCCGGATTGCCGACGAGGCTCCAGCCGGTCAACGCGCGCGCGAACTCGGTCACGTCGTCCTGGCTATAGCCGCTGCGCACGCCGAGCGTATGCAGCTCCATGATCTCGCGCGCGAGGTTCTCGTTGAGTCCGCGCTTGTTGTCCGGATTGCGTTGCGCGGCGCGCAGCGCGGCCATGCTGTCGGGTCCGACCGAGCGGGCCTGGTCGAGGAACAGTTGCATGGCCGGATGACGCTCGACGGCCACCAGCATGTCCTCGAAACGGCCGAGCACGTGCGGGCGGATCGCCTCCGCTTCGAACGAGCCGGCCAGCGCCGCGACGCCGGGCTTTTCGCTCGACACCGCGAAGTGATTCGCCCAGAAATGCACGAGCCGTTCGATGAACGGGGTCGGCGTGTTCAGCGCGCTCGCAACCCGCGCATTGACCGAGGAGCGGTATAGGTCGAGGACTTCGAAGCGCAGGGCTTTTCGTTGTGCTTGCCGCGCGGATTGCGGGTCGGACTGGCTGGCGGCTGGGGTGTTGCTGCTCGCGGAGTTGGTCGCGTTGTTGATCGCGCTCGGGCTTGCATTGGTCTCCTCGCCCGGCTTCTGTTTGCGCTGCTGCTCGATCTCCATGCGCTGCTGCAAGAGTTCCTTCGACAACGCGATCGAATCGGGCTGGTTCGCCCACGCGTCCGGCCGAGGCTGATATTGCTCGAACTGCGCGAGCAGCCAGCCCTTCGGATCGGCGGGCGGCGCTTCATCGGCGCGCGCGCCGAGGCCGAAGCGATTCAGTGCGATCGCCGCGGCATTCAGATTCGGTGAGTTGGCCATACGATCCTCGTCGGCAGGTACGACGCCTGCATATCCCTTAAACGGCCGGCACGCCGAAACCCGTCGCGAACAAGCGCATTTTTTTATCCTCCCGATGCGCCATTCGTCGCCGGCTTGTTCGCGTTCGGCGCCGGCTGCGCTTCGCGCCATTGCCCGCGCAACTTCAGACTTTCGGCGAACTCGACGCGCTCCTCGGGCGTCAGCGTCGCCGCGAAATCGGCGACGCTCGCCTCGACCATCGCGCGCAGGCTGCTGTCGGCGGCGCGCGTGCGCGCGAGCGCGGCATCGAGCGCCGCGCGATCGAACTGCGGCGCGGCGAGCAGACGCAGCACCTCGCGACGCCCGTCACGTCCATCGCGCGCATACTGCCGCCCCTCGCGACGCGCGTTCTTCAGGCCGTCCAGAAACGCCTGCCGCTGTTCGGCCGACAGAGGCTCGGCGGCGAAACGCAGCGCGCGCTGGTCCTGGGCCGCCGCCGGCACATTCGCCCCGTGCGCGGCGAACCATTGATAGGCGCCGCCTGCAATCGCGCCGAGCAGGAACACGTTGAGCACCACGGAGCCCAGCAGCGCAAATTTCCACGAGCACCCTTTCATTCGCCGCTCCAATCGGCGGTGGTACCGCCGAAGCTCGAAGTCAGATAAGAGGATTCATGCACGAGCGGCGTGTTCTCGGTGAGTACGAAGAACGACACCGCGAACGCGCCGGCCACGCCGCCCAGCAGCCCGACGCCGGCCACCGCCGCGCCCGACCACCACAGACGCCAGCGCGCGGCCGGGCGCCGCGACGGCGCGGCGTCGATGATGCGGCGCTGCAATTCGAGGCTCGGCGGCTCGAGCTGATCGGCGGCGAGCCATGCGTCGAGACCGGCCGCGTCGCGCAACGCCGCGTCGGCTTCGCTGCGATGCGCGCGCGCCCACGCCTGCGCGGCTTCGCGTTCGCGCTCCGGCCAGCGGCGCGCATCGGCGCCGTACGCTGCGACGATCTGATGGAATCTTTCGGGCGTCATGACTTGTCCTTGCTAAGGCCGCTGCCGGCCAGTTGAGCGCGCAGATTGCGGCGCGCGCGGGTCAGCAGACTCTCCAGCGCATCGACGCTGACGCCCATCAAGGCGGCAGCGTCGAGGTTCGACATTTCCTGGTAGTAGGTCAGCACGAGCGCTTCGCGCTGTCGCGCCGGCAGCGCGGCCAGCGCCGCGCGTAGGCGCGCCTCGTCGGCGCGCGCTTCTAGCCGCGCCTCGGGTAGCGCGGCGGGATCGATCGAATCGGGAGGCTCGTCGCTCGGGTCTTCGCGCTGGCCGCGCAGACGGTCATAACAAAGATTGAGCGCGACGCGATGCATCCACGTGTCGAACTTCGCTTCGCCTTCACGCCAGCGCGCAGCCTGTTTCCAGATTCGCACGAACACCTCCTGCGCGACGTCCTCGGCCTCCATGCGATCGCCGAGCATGCGCGTGGCGAGCGCGAGCAGGCGCGGCAGCTTGCGCGCGACCAGCGAACGAACCGCACCGGGCTCCTCGCGGCCCACCCGCGCGATCAGCTCGGCGTCCGGATCGGGTGGCACGTCGCTCAAGGCGCACGGCTCCGTCGCGACATCACGCGCGCGCGTGAAGACCGCATCACGGGATCTACCTCGTTCACTTGCCGCCGCTCCTTAAGCCGTGGTGTCGTTATGGTTTGGTGCCGCTCTGTCGCCATGCCGCTACGCCGCTATGGCGCGACCCGGTCTGGTATCACGTACGCGATCAATATACGACGACCGCTGGCCGATAAACGGCTGGGCGTGCCGGATAGACCACGCAGCCGGCGAGCGAGGCCGCCAGCAGAATCATCACGAGTGTTTTCATCATGAACCTCGCTCAGGCCCAATGTCCTTCGATCCAGCGCCAATGCGGCCCGCGTTGCGCCCAGTGCCCTGGCACCCAGTGATAGCCGACGCGCACCGGCTGCCAGTGGCCCGGCGCCCACACGTAGCGGCCGTGATCCCAGCGCCAGCGCCCTTGATCCCACACATAGCCGTCTCGCTGCGCGGGGACGACTTCGACGCGGGGCGGCGGCGGCGCCAGCGGCGCGATGATGACTTCGGCGGATGCGGGTACGGCCGTCAGCGTGGCCGCGCAGCACAGCGCGGCGGCGAACGTGGAACCCAGCAGACGGATCATGCGGTTGGTGTTCATGTCGGTTTCTCCCTTCAAAGCCGGAACAGGTCGGAGCCTCGATCGGCTCCGTTTCTACTTGAACGCGGCAGCGAGAAAAATCCGTCGCTGGATCGGCGAAAAAATTCGCGGACGAACGCTTCGCCGTGCACCCGACGACGCGCGAGTCCGATGCGGTATGCTCTCTCGCTTCGCGAACCTGATCTGTACCCTGCCCGATGGCCAATTTCCCTTTCGACGCCGTGCTCTTCGACTGCGACGGTGTGCTGGTCGACTCAGAACCCATCACGAACCGCGTGCTCACCGAGATGCTCGGCGAGCTTGGCTGGCATTTGAGCGTCGAAGAGACGATGCGCATTTTCGTCGGCAAGATGGTCAAGGACGAGGCCGCGCTGATCGAGGCGCGCACCGGCTTTGCGATCACGCCCGAGTGGCTGACGCACTTCCGCGCGCGCCGCAACGAGGCGCTCGACAACGAACTGAGCGCCATCGAAGGCGCACCTGAGGCGGTGCGCGCGCTACAGCAGACGCTGAACGGACGCATTGCGGTGGCATCGGGCGCGGATCGCGTGAAGATCGAATTGCAGCTCGCGAAAGCGGGCATCCTCGACTGCTTCGGCGGACGCATCTTCAGCGGCCACGAAATGCCGCGCAGCAAGCCGTTTCCCGATGTCTACCTCGCCGCGGCCGCAGGACTCGGTGTCGATCCGGCGCGCTGCGCGGTGATCGAGGATACGGTGACGGGCGCGACCGCGGGCGTCGCGGCCGGCGCGACCGTGTTCGGCTATTGCCCCACTCACCTCGGCCACAGCAGCGCGACCGCATTGCATGGCGCGGGCGCGGTGCACGTGTTCAGGAAGATGGCCGAGTTGCCGGCCTTGCTCGCGGCATGGGTCGAACGCTGATCGTGCGACGTGTCCTACGTGTTGGCGGCTGAACGACACCGGCCTGTCGCAAGTTGGCCGACGGCGATCAGTTTGCGGGTGTAGAGAGGCCGTCGATCGGCGCTCGCGCCAGCACGGACGGTGAATCGCGCCGCATGGCATGGTGCGTGCAACGGGAACACCCGAGCGCAGAGTATTCGCGCGCTCGATGCCCACTCAACGTTGCCGGAGATACATCATGTCCCTCTTGACCCTTGCCGACCTGTCGCGCTGCGACGATCTCGACCATGCCGATGCACAGTCCGTGCGCGGCGGCCACTCGTGCTACACGCCCGAGTACCCACCTTCGTGCTACAAGCCGCCGGTTTGCAGCCCGCCGCACTACAGCCCGCCCTCCTACAACCCCTGCCACCCGGTCCATTACGGTTGCGAGCCGGTCTACACCCCGGTCTGCCATCCGGGTCCGGTCAAGATCGTGCCGCTGTAAGCACGAGGTCTCGCGCCGTCGCGTGGGACGGCGCGATCATGCATGCGGCCCGGGTCGGTACGACTGGGCCGCATCGCGCGTTTCATGCGCTTTACTCGAAAGCCGGATCGATCGGCACACGATAACCGACCGCGAGCCGGTTCGTTTCATTAGCCATCCCGACGATTGCCAATAGCTCGCCGAACATCTCGTCGGTCATGCCGGCGCGGCGCGCCGCTGCCGTGTGGCTCGCGACGCAATAGCCGCAGTTGTTCGTCACGCTGACCGCCACGTACAGCAGCTCCTTGACGAGCGGATCGAGCGCGCCCGGCGCCATCACTTCCTTCAGGCTGTCCCATGTACGCGCGAGTGTCGGTGGATGCTGCGCGATGTATTTCCAGAAGTTGTTCACGTCGTCGACCTGGCGGGTCGCCTTGATGTCGTCGAAGACGGCTTTGACTTCGGGCGGCGCGTCGGCGTATTCGATGGGTTTGGGCTGGCTCATGCGGGCTCCTTGGCGGCGGTTGGGTAGGTACCTCAGGCTATTGTGCACTGCCGCCTGACGCTCTGTGCGGCCATGAAAAAAGGCCACCGGTCTTTCGACCGGTGGCCTTTGAAACGCATCGCCGAGACTAATGGTCGAGCGCCTTAAACCTTCGCCACACGCCCATTCGTATCCTCGAACCGCACGATGTCGTCCCCGCCGAGATACGCGCCCGACTGCACCTCGGCGTGGTCGACGGAAATGTTCGGGCACGCGGCGAATGAATCGGCGTGGCGTATTCAGCAGAAGCACGGCTCACGGATTCAATAGGAACAAACCGGCCGCACAAAACAAAAGCCCCGCAAGACCGAAATCTTGCGGGGCTTTTTTCAGCCTATCGCTAAAGCGTTATCCGCTTACCGCGACATCATATTCATGCTGACGTTATGCATCACCCACAACGTGCCGCCAACCACGATCACCGCAGTCAGCACGGTGAACGCAAACGCCGTCACGTTCCAGCGCTGCGACGACGACGTGTTCATATGCAGGAAGAACACCAGATGCACGAGGATCTGCACGAACGCGAGGCCGGCGATTGCGAGCAACGCGTTCTGGCCCGTCAACGTGCCGGTCATCACGATCGCGAATGCCGCGACGGTCAGAATGACGGAGAGCACGAAGCCCGCCGTATAGCTACCGAAGCTGCCGTGGCCGCCTTCCGAGTGTGCGCCATGGGCGCTATGACTATGGTCCATTTAGATCACGCTCGCAAGATAGACAAAGGTGAAAACGCCGATCCACACGACGTCGAGGAAGTGCCAGAAAAGGCTCAGGCACGTCAGACGGATCATGTCGCGTTCGGTCAGGTCGCGATGACGCATCACCTGCAGCGCCAGCACCACCATCCAGATCAGGCCGAACGTCACGTGCAGACCGTGCGTGCCGACCAGCGTGAAGAACGACGACAGGAAAGCGCTGCGGCTCGGACCTGCGCCTTCGGCGATCAGATGCGAGAACTCGCGCATTTCCAGCACGAGAAACGCGAGGCCCAGCAGGAACGTCACGCCGAGCCAGCCGAGCAGTTGGCCCTTGCGATTCTTGTGCGCGCCGAGCATCGCGAAGCCGTACGTGATACTCGAGAGCAGCAGCATCGCCGTTTCGAGCGCGACGCCCGGGATCTCGAACAGGTCCTTGCCGCTCGGACCGCCCGCGAACTGGTGGCTCATCACCGCGAACACCGCGAACAGCGCCGCGAAGATGATGCAGTCGGTCATCAGATACAGCCAGAAACCGAACACCGAGTGCGACGGCACGTGGTCCGGCGCGAGTTGCGGTTCAACCGCAATAGTCTTCTGTAACATCAGTCCACCTCCAGCGCGACCTGCGCATCGGCGCGAGCACCTGCGCCAACACCGGCTACGGCAGCACCGCCGCTGCGTTTCTCTTCAATCAGCGCGACAGTGTCGGCCGGAATGTAATAGCCCTCGTTGTCCTGGAAGCTGTGGACGATCACGGTGACGATCGCGCCGACGAAGCCGACGATCGCAAGCCACCAGATGTGCCACACGCCTGCAAAACCGAGCACCAGCGAGAACAGACCCACCAGCAGACCCGCGGACGTATTCGACGGCATGTGAATGTCGCGATACACCGGCACCTTCTGGGCACCCTTGCGCGACTTCATTTCGGTGAACGCGTCGAGCGAGCGAACCGTCGGGATGTGCGCGAAGTTATAAGCCGGCGGCGGCGAGCTCGTCGCCCATTCCAGCGTATGGCCGTCCCACGGATCGCCCGTGAGGTCGCGGTTTTCCGGCAGATTGCGGTCGCGGATGCTGACGAACAGCTGCAGCAACTGGCAAGCGATACCGATCGCGATCAGCACCGCGCCGAACGCGGCGGCGATCAGCCACGGATGCCATGCCGGGTTGTCGTAATGATTCAGACGACGCGTCATGCCCATGAAGCCGAGCACGTACAGCGGCGTGAACGCGACCCAGAAGCCGACTTGCCAGAACCAGAACGCGGCCTTGCCGATCTTCTCGTTCAGCTTGAAGCCGAACGCCTTCGGGAACCAGTAGTTGAAGCCGGCCAGATAGCCGAACAGCACGCCACCGATAATCACGTTATGGAAGTGAGCGATCAGGAACAGGCTGTTGTGCAGCACGAAGTCTGCGCCCGGAATTGCCATCATCACGCCGGTCATACCGCCGATCGTGAAGGTGACCATGAAGCCGAGGGTCCACAGGATCGGCGTCGTGAATTGCAGACGGCCCTTGTAGATCGTGAACAGCCAGTTGAACACTTTGACGCCGGTCGGGATCGCAATCACCATCGTCGCAATGCCGAAGAACGCATTGACGTCAGCGCCCGAACCCATCGTGAAGAAGTGATGCAGCCACACGAGGAACGACAGCACCATGATCGCGCAGGTCGCCCACACCATCGTCTTATAGCCGAACAGCGGCTTCTTCGCGAAGGTCGCGACGACTTCCGAGAAAATACCGAACGCCGGCAGGATTAGGATGTACACCTCGGGGTGACCCCAGGCCCAGATCAGGTTCAGGTACAGCATCGCGTTGCCGCCGGCTTCGTTCGTGAAGAAGTGCATGCCGAGGTAACGGTCCAGACCGAGCAGCGCGAGCGTGACGGTCAGGATCGGGAACGACGCCATGATCAGCACGTTCGTGCACAGCGCGGTCCACGTGAACACCGGCATCTTCATGAACGACATGCCAGGCGCGCGCATCTTCACGATCGTCACGAAGAAGTTCACACCGGTCAGCAACGTGCCGATACCGGAGAGCTGCAAGCTCCACAGGTAATAGTCGACGCCGACACCGGGGCTGAACTGCAGTTCGGACAGCGGCGGATAAGCGAGCCAGCCGGTCTGGCCGAATTCACCGATCACCAGCGAGATGTTGATCAGAATCGCGCTGACCGCCGTCATCCAGAAGCTCAGCGAGTTGATGAACGGGAACGCGACGTCGCGCGCACCGATCTGCAGCGGCACGACGAGGTTCATCAGGCCGACCATGAACGTCATCGCCATGAAGAAAATCATGATGACGCCGTGCGCGGTGAAGATCTGGTCGTAGTGATGCGGCGGCAGGAAGCCTGGGCTCAGGTACGACAGCGCCAGCTGCATACGCATCATGATCGCGTCGGCGAAGCCGCGCAGCAGCATGATGAACGCAACGACGATGTACATCACGCCGATCTTCTTATGATCGACGGACGTCAGCCATTCGCTCCACAGGTAGCGCCATTTGCCGAAATACGTGATTCCGCCGAGCACCGCCAGCGCTGCGAGCACCATGCCGGCGCCGGCCACGACGATGATTGGCTCGTGATACGGAATCGCATCGAGCGTTAGTTTTCCGAACATGCGTTACCCCTTAGGCGCACAGTTGGCGTCCTTCATGTTGTCGATGACGTTGCCGTTGTTGTATCGGGCAATGATGTTGTTGAAGAGCTTCGGATCGACGGTCGAGAAGTAGCGCACCGGGTCCTTTTCGCTCGGCTCCGACACCGCGTGGTAGCGGTCCATGTCGAGGCGGTCCGACGAAGCGCGCACCTTCGCAACCCACGCGTTGAAGTCTTCAGGCGAGGTGGCGAGCGTGCGGAACTTCATGTCCGAGAAGCCCTTGCCGCTGAAGTTCGCCGCGAGACCCGCGTAGTCGCCGCTGTGATCGGCGATCAGGTGCAGGCGCGTTTGCATGCCCGCCATCGCGTAGATCTGGCCGCCCAACTGCGGGATGAAGAACGAGTTCATCACCGTGTCCGACGTGATGCGGAAGTTCACCGGCGTGCCGACCGGAATCGCCAGCTGGTTCACCGATGCAATGCCGAGGTCCGGATAAATGAACAGCCACTTCCAGTCCAGCGCGACGACTTCGACGTTGATCGGCTTGACCTGCGACTCGAGCGGACGATACGGATCGAGCTCATGCGTGCTCTTCCACGTCAACACGGCCAGGAACAGAATGATCAGCGTCGGAATCGTCCAGACGGCGATTTCGATACCGGTCGAATGGGTCCAGCCCGGTTTGTATTCGGCGTTTTTATTCGACGCGCGATAACGCCATGCAAACCAGAGCGTCAACGCGATCACCGGCACCACGACGATCAGCATGGCCCAGGTCGAAGTCGCGATCAGATCACGCTCCGCGAGCCCCACACTCCCTTTCGGATTCAGAATATCGAGGTTGCTGCAACCCGAGAGCAGCAACATGAGGCTGGCGGAAATGAAACTTGCCGGCCTTCTCAGCGTCCGTCCTTTCATATCCACTGCCTCGTTTTTTTGACTTCAACGAACGTCATTCGACGGCTCTCCTTAATAAGCGCTCGCATAATAGGGGGGCATCGAATGCCGATAAACACTCGATTTCGCAACGATCTATTGCGCCGTGACGCAGTGCGACACGTTGCCGCATTTCCCCGCACACCCTATTCACCAGCGTCGTTTGCAATGCTTCAAAACGAAGCATCGAAAAGTTGACGCATCGCAAAGTCCCTTGAAATAGGCGCTAAAAATCGCTGGACAGGCAGCGGCTTCATTAACGAAGGGATTGGTTGCGACGCGCGAAAGCGCAAGAACGTCGCCGCATCCTGACGCGCGGATGCGACAACGACTCTTGCGCTCTTTTCTTTTAACCCGGAGTGTGCGCGGCGACGGGAGCCGGTCCCGGCGCCGCTGCCTGCAGATGCTCACTGCCTTCGCCCGGCGCGGCGTCAGAAGGAAGCGCCGAGCGCTCCGATTGCGCGAGCAGCGTGCCGACCGACGGATCGATCGCGTCGGTGAACGGCTTCGGATCGAGACCGATCGCGAGCACGAGCAGCGCCATCGCACCAAGCAGCACGAATTCGCGCTTGCCGAGGTCCTTTAGTTTCGCGACGCGCGCGTTGGCGATCGCGCCGAAAATCACCCGCTTGTACATCCACAGCGTGTAGGCCGCGCTGAGAATCAGCGTGGTCGCGGCAATCGCACCGATCCAGAAGTTGAAGCGGATCGCGCCCATCAGCACCATGAATTCGCCGACGAAGCCCGACGTGCCCGGCAGACCGATGTTGGCCATCGAGAACAGCATCACGAACGCGGCAAAGTTCGGCATCGTGTTGGCGACGCCGCCGTATTCGGCGATCGAGGCGCTCTTCGTGCGGTCGTAGAGCATGCCGGTGCACAACAGCATCGCGCCGGAAACTACACCGTACGAGATCATTTGCACGATCGCGCCGGACTGGCCGAAGCGGTTGAAGACGAACAGGCCGAGCGTGACGAGGCCCATGTGCGCGACGGTCGAATACGCGAGCAGGCGGCGCATGTCGGTTTGCACGAGCGCGAGCAGGCTCGAGTAGATCACCGCGACGAGCGACAGCGTGATCATCATCGGCGCGAAGAAGTGGCTCGCTTGTGGCGCGATCGGCAACGCGAAACGCAGCAGACCGTAGCCGCCGATCTTCAGCATGCCGATCATCACCGCGGCGCCGGTCGGGCCGTCGAGGTGCACGTCGGGCAGCCACGTATGCAGCGGCCACATCGGTACCTTCACGCCGAATGCGGCGAGGAAGCCGAGGAAAATGAGCGCCTGCGGCACCATGTCGAGATGCGCTTCGCGCCACACGGCGAGGTCGAAACTGTGCGTCTGGCTATACAGATAGAGCATCGACATCAGCATCATCAGCGAGCCGAGGAACGACACGAAGAAGAACTTGACCGCCGCGTACGTGCGGTTCTTGTGACCGTACGTGCCGATCAGCAGATACAGCGGAATCAGCGTCGCCTCGAACGCGACGAAGAACATCATGCCGTCGAGCGACGTGAACACGCCCTGCATGAAGCCCGACAGCATCAGGAACGCGCCGAAGTACTGTGCGGTACGTTGCGTGATCGACTCCCACGACGCGATCACGATGATGATCGTCGTCAGCGCGGTCAGCGCGACGAGCCACAGCGAAATCCCGTCGATCCCCACATGCCATGCGATATCGAACGTCGGCGACCAGCGGACGTTCTCGACGAACTGCATCGAGGTCACGTCGTTACGGAAATTCGCCACGAGCGGGATCACCGGCAGGAAACCCGCCACCGCGCCGATCAGCGCGAGCCAGCGCGTGCGATTACGCGCCGCGTCGGACCCGGCGCGCAGGACCACGAACCCGGCGACGATGGGAATCCAGATGAGAAGACTTAGGAGAGGCAATGGCATGTGCTCTGTCAAAACTTGAAGTACAAAACGCCGCATCAACGCCCCCGAAACAGCAGGCATTGAAATGGAAATGTAAGTTGGAGTGTGCTGAAACTGACGTGCGAAGGGGTTTCCTGCTACACGTTTACCCGCAGCCGACTGACCAAGGGTGGGAGATTACCAAGATAAGAATATTTTTGCAGCGCAACAGCGGCAGAATCCGCACCACAATACATTGTTGCGACTTGGGCGCTTGCAAATCGCATCGAAATGTGCGTTTGCACATTGTTACAAAGGGCTCGGGCGACCTCACAAATTTGACAGAAAAAGCTAGCAATTACCCGTAGTTTGACAACTTTTAAGCGTTCGCTTCTTATGGGGTCGATTCGGCTGGAACGGATCGTGCTGTCTAGTGCTCTGTGACCCGCATGGTCGGTCGGTAATGAAACGAAAATTTGCCCTTCCGAAGATAAAAAATTTTTTGGGCCGGCGCTCTAAAAACCAATCGCAAGCGCGGCGGCAACCATGCCAATCGCTTCGATGACCGAACGCCGAAGCCGCGCGCTTCCGATACGCCTAACTTCCAATTTCCTTACAGATAATGCGATGTGCCAAGCTACCTGCTGCGGAAATTCTCGCGGCGAGGCACACTCATTTCGCCCGACCGGCTCCCCTCGCCCGGTTTCTTTCCCGGATCTTCGCATGGCGCTTCGTAACGACATCGTCGTACCCGCACTCGAATGCCGCGGTCTCAGCAAGCGGTACGGCACCGGCCGCATCGTGCTCGATCAGCTCGACTTCACACTTGCGGCAGGCGAGTTCGTCGCGATCATGGGCGACTCGGGCGTCGGCAAATCGACGCTGCTCAACCTGATCGCCGGACTCGACCGCGCCGATAGCGGCTGCGTGTTAATCGACGGACGCGCCGTCGAGCAACTCGACGATAACGCCGCGACACGTCTGCGCCGCCAGAAGCTCGGCTTCGTCTTTCAGGCGTTTCATGTGCTGCCGCATCTGACGCTCGCACAGAACGTTTCGCTGCCTCTGCTGCTGAACGATCTGCCGATAGCGGCCGCGCTCGACATGCTCGCGGAGGTCGGCCTCGGCGGACGCGGCGATGACTTTCCGCGCCAGCTATCCGGCGGTGAGCTGCAGCGCGTCGCGATTGCGCGTGCGCTCGTGCATCGTCCGACACTGCTTCTCGCCGACGAGCCAACCGGCAACCTCGACCCCACCACCGCGCACGATGTGCTCGCCCTGTTCCGCGCGCAAAGCAAGGCAACCGGCGCGGCGACGATCATGGTCACGCATTCGGAGGCCGCGGCCGCCGTGGCCGATCGGGTGCTGATCCTCAGCGACGGCGGCCTGCATGCCGCCCGCGATAAGACCGCGAACGTCGCCGCGCACGCCGCGGCCCGTTCGACCGACGATGGCCGCTGACCTTCGCCCACTGCCGCGCACGCCCGGATATCGCGTGCTTGCGCGCTGGCTATTGGCAGCCGAATGGCGCAGTCATCGTGGGCGCGCACTCGTCGCCATCGCGACGATCGCGCTCGGCGTCGCGCTCGGCTATGCGGTGCAATTGATCAACAGCGCGGCGTTCAACGAATTCTCGGCAGCCGCGCGCAGCCTGTCCGGTGAAGCGGACCTGCAGGTGCGCGGCGCGCAGCCTTTCGTCGACGAGTCCCTTTATCCGCGACTCGCCAACGACCCGGCGGTGGCGCTGGCGAGTCCCGTGCTCGCGCTCGACGTCGCGGTACCGGGACACTACGGTGCGCTGCCCGTCCTCGGCATCGACGTGTTCAAGGCGAGCCGGATCACGCCTGATCTGATCGGCGTGCCCTCGCAGGAGAAGCCGTTCGACTCGCTCGCCTCCGATGCGATATTTCTGTCTCCGGCCGCGCAGCAATGGCTGAACGTCAAGACCGGCGACCTGATAACACTGCGCAGTGGTACGGCGAACTTGCCTCTGCGTGTCGCTGGAGGCCTCGTGCGGACCCGGCCGGGTCAACGGCTAGCGGCGATGGACATCGCCGCCGCGCAGTGGAAGTTCGACAAGGTGGGCAAGCTAACGCGCGTCGACGTGCAACTCGAACGCGGCGTCGATCGGCAACGCTTCAAACGCGATCTGCAGCAGCGGCTCGGCAACGCGTGGGTGGTCGCCGAGACGAGCGACACCGAAAGCCGCACCGATCGGCTGTCGCGTGCTTATCGGATCAACATGAACGTGCTCGCACTGGTCGCGTTGTTCACAGGCGCGTTCCTCGTGTTTTCGACGCAGGCGCTGGGTGTCGTGCGACGCCGCTCGCAATTCGCCATGCTGCGCGTGCTCGGACTCACGCGCGCGCAGCTGTTACGGCAGATCCTGCTCGAAGGCGCGTTGCTCGGGCTGCTCGGCTCGCTGTGCGGACTTGCGCTCGGCTACGCGATGGCCAGCGGTGCGTTGCGCTTTTTCGGCAGCGATCTCGGTGGCGGCTATTTTCCGGGCGTGCAACCGCGCGTCAGCTTCGAGCCGTTCGCGAGCGCGGTGTTTCTGGCGCTCGGGGTCGCGGTGTCGGTGTTGGGCAGCGTCGCGCCCGCCATCGACGCGGCTCGCGCACGGCCTGCCGCCGCACTGAAAGCCGGCGCCGAGGAAAATGCGTTGGCGCGGCTCGCGACACCCTGGCCCGCGCTCGGCTGTTTGCTGCTGGCCGCCGTGTTGACGCGCGTGCCGCCGTGGTTCGACGCGCCGATCGCCGGCTATCTGGCGGTTGGGTTATCGCTCGTCGGCGGCATTGCACTGATGCCGCGCGTGACCGCGCTGATATTCGGCGCGGCAAGCCGCATGCACGCAACGCGACGCCGGGCGGGCGCGACGGGCACGCTCGCAATCGCGCGTCTCGCGAATGCGCCGGGGCAGGCATCGATCGCGATGGGCGGCGTGCTGTCGAGCTTCGCGCTGATCGTCGCGATGGCGATCATGGTGGCGAGCTTCCGTGTCTCCGTCGACGACTGGGTCACGCATCTGCTGTCCGCCGATCTGTACGTGCGCGTGGCGTCGGGCGGCAACAGCGGCGACAGTGGCGGTTTGCGGCCCGACGAACAGGCGCGCATTGCAGCGGTGCCCGGCATCCGCCGCGCCGCGTTTGCGCGCATCAGCCATCTGACGCTCGATCCCGCGCGCCCGGACGTCGCGCTGCTCGCGCGCGAAATCGATGCGGCAGATCCCGGCGCGAACCTGCAGATCACCGGCGCGGTGCTGCCGCCGTCCGCATTTCACGCCGGTGACGTGCCTGTTTGGGTCTCCGAAGCAATGGTCGACCTGTATGGCTATCAGCTGGGTCAGCGACTGCAGTTGCCGCTTGGCGAGCATGGACAGATGTTCGTCGTGGCCGGCGTCTGGCGCGATTACGCGCGGCAAAGCGGCGCGATCCAGATGCGGCTCGCCGATTACCGGCGGCTGACCGGCGAGTCGAGCGCAACCGATGTCGCCGTGACCGTCGAGCCGGGCGTGAGTGTCGAACGCGTCGTCGCAGGATTGAAGGCGTTGCCGTTCGGCGCGTCGCTCGAGTTGTCGCAACCGGGTGAGATTCGCGCGCGCACGCTCGTGATTTTCGATCGCAGTTTTGCCGTCACTTATCTTCTCGAGGCGGTGGCGATCGTGATCGGATTGTTCGGGGTCGCCGCCACGTTTTCCGCGCAGACGCTCGCGCGCGCCCGCGAGTTCGGGATGTTGCGCCACGTCGGCGTGACGCGCGCGCAAATTCTTTCGATTCTCGCTTCAGAGGGTGGCCTGCTCACCGCATGCGGTATTGCGCTCGGTTTCGCGCTGGGTTTCGCGATCAGCCTGATTCTCGTGTTCGTCGTCAATCCGCAGTCGTTTCACTGGAGCATGTCGCTCCATGTGCCGTGGTTCGTGCTGGGTACAGTCGCGTTGGTGATGCTGGTGCTGTCGTGCTCGACGGCGGTGGTCGCGGGGCGCGGCGCGGTGTCCGTGGATGCGGTGCGCGCGGTGAAGGAGGACTGGTGATGCGAGTTGTGCGGTATGCCCGGGGAATGCGGTCGATCTCGGATCACGTCGCTATTGGCGAGGTTTGCTCCTCGCTGTGGCGATGCGCGACTTGGATGGTTCGGAGGTCGAGCGTTTCGCTGCGAATGGGTGTGACCAGGTTCAGGATGACTGCGCGCGCAAGGCTGCTTGAAGTGCAGTCCCTGATTCCGATTGCAATTGCGCGCGGGCGCAGCGGGTCATCGATGAGACGCCCTCGCCTGCTTTTTCCGGGCCTGCTTTGCGTTGGCATAGCCGCTGCGACACACTCGTTCGCGGCGAATAACGACTTCTCCACGTCGACGTCCGCCGCCTTCGCGACAGTCACGCCGGACCATCCTATCTCGTTGCCGCAGGACGGCGGTGCCCATCCGGCTTTCCGCACCGAATGGTGGTACGCGACGGGCTGGCTCACGACGCCCGACAAGCAGCCGCTCGGCTTCCAAATCACGTTTTTCCGTTCGGCGACCGGTCACGACGCCGCCGATCCCAGCGCCTTCGCTCCCTCGCAACTGATCATCGCGCATGCCGCGTTGAGCGATCCTGCCGTCGGACACCTCGTTCACGATCAGCACGTCGCTCGCCAGGGATTCGAGCTGGCCTATGCGAAGGCCGCCAACACCGACGTCAAACTCGACGGATGGAAAATGATTCGCGGCGCGGACGGCCATTACGACGTCACCGCCGACGCGAGCGGATTCTCGCTACATCTCAAACTCACGCCGACGCAGCCCGCGCTGCTTCAGGGCGAGCGCGGCTACTCGCGCAAAGGACCGCGGCCCGAACAGGCGAGCTATTACTACAGCGAACCGCAACTGCACGTGACGGGCTCGGTGGTCCGCCCGGCCGCGGGAGGCAACCACTCGACGCGCGATACTGCGGTGTCGGGCGCGGCGTGGCTGGATCACGAATGGTCGAGCACGCTGCTCGACCCCAATGCGGTCGGATGGGACTGGCTCGGCGCCAATCTGACGGACGGCTCGGCGCTGATGGCATTCAGGATTCGCAGCCGCGATGGACAGGCACTATGGGCCCACGCGACGCTTCGCAGGCCCGACGGGCAGGTCACGAACTTCGGCCCCGCCGACGTCGAATTCACGCCGCGTCGCACATGGCGCTCACCGCGCACGAGTGCTTTGTATCCCGTCTCGATGACGGTGAGAACGGGTTCCGAGACGTGGCGACTCGATCCGTTGATGGATGATCAGGAACTCGACTCACGGCAGTCGGCTGGCGCGGTGTATTGGGAAGGCGCAGTGCGGGTGAGTCGACAGAATGCGGATGTAGGACGCGCCTATCTGGAACTGACGGGTTACGCCGGTGCGCTGCGGACTGGAAAGTGATGGAGCGCGCAAAATCGGCGCGTAAACGCAAAAACCCCACCCTGTAGGGGGTGGGGTTTCTGACGGGGTAAGGAGCCTGACGATTACCTACTTTCACACGGGCAATCCGCACTATCATCGGCGTGGAGTCGTTTCACGGTCCTGTTCGGGATGGGAAGGGGTGGGACCGACTCGCTATGGTCATCAGGCATGAGGGGTTGCTGCGTCGCAGGGTGTGCGCCACAGCCAATCTGGAAGAAGTA
>NZ_LRBG01000038.1 GCF_001580545.1 Paraburkholderia monticola | reverse complement strand
TTCTTTTTGATACTTTTGATGTACGACGGACCCGGCACAGTCGCGCGCTGCATTCCGCATCAAGCGCCCACACTTATCGGCTGTTAGTTTTTAAAGATCGATCCGCGCACTGCGCAGTACCTGACTACCCGGCACTGCTTCGTTTGCGTCGCTGCGTCTGCAGCAGAGAAACGAGATTATGAAGAACTTCTATCGGATCGTCAACAGGTTTTTATCACTCGCTTAACCTGCCCACGCCGCTGAAGCCCCCGCCATTACTGGCTTCCCGCTCCCCCGTGCCCCGGTATCCGTTGCACGAAAGAGCGAGATTCTAGTCGCCGGCATCGGGACTTGCAAGCGGTATTTTGACAAGCGTAAGGCGCACCCTGGCGCGACTCAATGCGCCCCGACTCACGCAGCCGCATGCGTGCGCATCGCCCGTTCGACCACGCCCAGATAATGATCAATATCCGGGGTCGGGCGATCCTTCTCTTTCGCGCGATCGTCCCAGCGACGCAAGCGCATCGCGTCCTCCGCGTAGGGCTTCTCCATAAACGCCCGCGCCTCTTCCTCGCTAAAGATCCCACCCTGCAATTGCAGGCTGCGCACCGAATCGGCGGAAAGCTGGCCGAAATAGGTAGCGTCGACCGCGCACAGGCAGCGCTTTGCGTCGACGTGCAGACGAATCGGCTCCAGCACCGCATCCGACAACACGGGCCGCAAAAACGGCAACGCGAAATACTGATGCAGATCATCGACGCCCCGTTCCGTCGGCGTCTCCCCTTGCAAGTTCAGCAGATGCCCGAGGTCGTGCAAAAACGCCGCCGCAACCAGCTCGTCGCTCGCGCCCTCCGCTTCGGCCAGCGCGCCGCTCTGCAACGCATGCTCCAGCTGCGTCACCGGTTCGCCGCTGTACGCGATGCTGCCGTGTCGCTCGAAGAGCACACGGATATCGTCAAGAGTCAGTGCCACCTGTCACTCCCAAGGTAATGAAAACGTCTTCAGATTGGTAAAGCTCTTCATCGCTTCCTGAACCCCTTCCTTATAGCCGAGCCCCGAATCCTTGATGCCGCCGAACGGCGTCAGCTCGATCCGGTAGCCCGGCACTTCCCACACGTTGACCGTGCCCACGCGCAGCTCGTTAATCAGGCGCGTGATCGCATCCTGCCGGTTCGTACACACGCCCGACGACAGCCCGAACGGCGTCCCGTTGCTGATGCGGATCGCGTCGTCGAGGGTATCGAACGCGATGATCGGCGAAACGGGCCCGAAGGTTTCCTCACGCACGAGCGTCATCGACGGATCGACGTTGTCGAGCACCGTCGGCACGTACAGCGCGCCGCTGCGTTCGTTGCCGATGCGCAGCCGCGCCCCCGCAGCCACCGCCTCGTTCACACGCGCCTCGAACAGCTGCGCGGCGGCGGCGTCGATCACGGTGCCCATCTGGTTCGACGCATCGAACGGATCGCCGTACGTCCACGCACGCGTCTTCTCGACGACCCGCTCCGCGAACTCCGCCGCGACGCGCCGTTGCACGAGCATCCGCTTGACCGCCGTGCAGCGCTGCCCCGAGTTCTTGTACGAACCCTGCACGGCGAGCGTCGCCGCGCGTTCGAGATCGGCGTCGTCGAGCACGATCAGCGGATCGTTGCCACCCAGCTCCAGCACGATGCGTCGATACCCGGCTCGCGTCGCAATGGATTTGCCGATCGCGACACCACCCGTAAACGTGACCAGCTCGACCGACGCATGCGTGATCAGCTCGTCGGCGATTTCGCGCGGATCGCCGGTCAGCACCTGCAGCATCGGCGCCGGCAGGCCCGCTTCATACAACAGATCGGCCAGATAAAGCGCCGACAGCGGCACCTTTTCCGACGGCTTCAGCACCACGCGATTATTCGTCGCGATGGCGGGCGCGATCTTGTGCGCGACCTGGTTCATCGGATGATTGAACGGCGTGATCGCGACGATCACGCCCGCGAGCGGCTCGCGCTGCGAGAACACGCGGCGCTTCCTGCCGTGTGGCGTCAGATCGCACGAAAAACTCTGAGCGTCGTCGCGCAACGCCTCGATCGACGCGAACCGCAACACGTCGGCAACGCGGCCGACCTCGTAGCGCGAGTCCTGCTTCGACAGCCCCGACTCGAGCGAGATCAGATCCGACGCCGGTTCGGTGCGCTCGCGCAGCAGCCCCGCCGCCCGTTCGAGAATCTGCGATCGCTCGTAGCGCGATAGAACCGGCTGATACGCGAGCGCATAGTCGAACGCGGCGCGCACATCGTCGATGCTGGCGAGCGGCACCGTGCCGACGCGCATGCCGGTATAAGGATCGAACACGTCGAACGTACGGGGGCGGGTGGCACGCTCGCCGCGAAGCCGCAGCGCTTCGGTGCGGAACGCCGGATGGTCCCGCAGCACCGTGTTCATGATGCCGACACGCGATTGAGCGCGAGCTCGAAGATGTCGAAGTTGCGCAGCCGTTGGCCTGCGCTGCCGATGGCCGCAGGCTGAATGTGTCGATTGAACAGCAGCGGCACTTCCTGCTCGGAAATCCCGCCATGCGAGCGCAGCGGCACCGTCAGTCCGGACAGGTCATGCTCATCGCGCCGCGTGCCGAGCACAACATGCTTCGTGCCGATCACGACCAGATCGCCGACGCGATCCTCAGGCAGGCCGAAGCGCGCACACGCGGCGTGTCGGTCGAGCACGACTTCGATTCCCGGCAGGCGACTGATCCGCGCGATCACGGACACAGCGTCGACATCGCGCGGCAAATAGACCGTCGCGAACGAGCCCAGTGCGCCGTGATGGACGACATACGGATCGGTGATCGGCAGAATCACGCGCGCGGTCGATGCCTCGAGCCAGTCGTCGAGCACGTCCTGCAGATAGATCACGTTCGGCTCGCCGGTATGTGGATCGTGCTTTGCATTCATGCCGTGGTCGGCGGTGAGGCCGATCACCCAGCCGAGCGCGTCGAGCTGCGCGAGATAGCCGTCCATCATCGCGTAGAACGCGTTCGCGCCTTCGGTGCCGGGCGCCCATTTGTGCTGGATGTAGTCGGTCGTCGACAGATACATGAGGTCGAGCTTGCGCGTCTGCGCGAGCCGTACGCCGGCCGCGAACACGAATTCCGACAGCCCCGCGCTATACACGTCCGGCAAAGGCAGACCAACCAGATCGAGCACGCCGTCGATGCCGTTTTCTTCGCGCGTCACCTTGTCGGCCTTTTCCGCCGAGAAGCAGATGCCCTTCAACTGCCAGCCGAGCAAGCCGCGCAGCTTGTCCTTCGCGGTGACGACGGCGACCGCGGCGCCCGCGTCGGCTGCGGCGGCGAGCAGCGTGGGTGCGCGCAGGTAGACGGGGTCGTTCATCATCACGGCCGCGCCCGCGCCATCGTTCGCGTTCGTGTCCCAGAAGTAATTGCCGCAGATGCCGTGCACGGCCGGCAGCACGCCCGTCACGATCGACAGGTTGTTCGGGTTCGTGAACGACGGAATCACGCAGTCGCCGCGAAACGCCGCACCACCCTCGAGCATCGAGCCGATGAACGGCGCAACACCGGCCGCGACCGCCGCTTCCAGATACGCAAACTCGCAGCCGTCGATGCACACGACGACCGTCGGTTGCGATGGCAGCCGGTAGCTCCGGCCGTTGACTTCGATCGTGCGTTGTTCGGGGTGTGTCATGGCGTGGTTTTCCATTGCCGGGATTGTCATTGCAAAGGCTTCATCGCCTCGTTGTCGGTTCGGGGGTGGTGTTGCCTCAGTGTTCCGCCTAAGCGTCACCCACCACCGCGCATGCCGCATGCGCGCGCTGCAACCCGCCCTGCACATGCGCGCGCATCAACTCCGCGGCCTGCTGCGCATCGCGCGACGCGAGCGCCTTCAGAATCGCCCGATGCTCGGCGAGCGAGCGCTCCATCGCGTCGCCCTGCACGACCAGCGCCGCTCGTCGAAACAGGTTCAGCTCGCTGACGAGGCCACGATACGTCTCGTACAACTTCGTGTTACCCGCCGCTGCAACGAGCGCATCGTGAAACGCAACGTTCGCGCGCGCATACCCATCGTGATCGTGCGACGCGAGCGCAGCGCGCATCGCATCGACCCAGTCGCGCAGCACCGCGAGCTTGCCCGCGTCGATGCGCGCGGCCAGCATCCGGCACGCCGCCTCTTCGAGCACCGCGCGCACCGCGTATATCTCGTCCGCCTCCGCGAGCGACACCGTCCGCACGAACACGCCGCGATTTTTCTCGGTGCGCACGAGCCCCGCCTGCTCGAGCGCGCGAAATGCCTCGCGCACCGGTCCACGCGACACCTGCAAGCGCGCAGCCCAGTCGGCTTCGTTGAGCTTGTCGCCCGGCGCGAGCGTGCCGTCGACGATATGCCGCTCGATCTCGTCGCGCACCAGCGCCGTCAGCGAATGGCGGCGCACGACCTCGATCGGATCGACGGAAGCAGAGTGCATATATTCGGTCATTTTGACAAAAATTGCCACATCGACATCGATGCTTTCCGGTTGGCGCGCCTGTTCCAGATCAAGGAAATCGCCCGCCGGTCGGTCGGGCAAGCGGGCAATCGGGTCAGTCGATCCGGCGGCGCGGAGCGCGCGCCGCGATCAGCATCAGCGCAATCAGTGAAACCAGCAGCAGAATCAGCGACAGCGCCGAAGCCGGCAGATAGTAGCCACGTTCCACCTGCCCGACCACGACGATCGGCACCGTCGCGAAGCCTGGCGGATAAACGGTCAGTGTCGCGCCGAGTTCACCGAGCGACAGCGCAAAACCGAGCGCGAGACTCGCGCGGATCGCCGGCACCAGTTGCGGCAGCACGATCCGGCGCAGCACCATCGACGGCGGCGCGCCGAGGCTCGCGGCCGCTTCGCGCAGCACGGTCAGTTCCGGGCGCAGCGCGGCAGCCGCGCAGCGGTAGCAGAACGGCAACACCAGCGCGAGCTGCACGAACACGACGATCGCCGCCGAGCTCGACAGGTCGAGCGGCCGCTTGTGATACGCGATCAGCACCGCAAGCCCGAGCACCACGCTCGGCACACCATTGGGCATCATCGCGATCGTGTCGACCATGGCGCCGAGGCCGCGGCGGTCGCGTCCTTCGAGCGCGAGCGCGAGCCACAAGCCGAGGATCGTGCCGAGCACCGCGACACCCATGCCGACTTCGAGGCTGGTCGTCAGCGCGTCGAAGTCGCTCGAACTGAGGCGCTCGAACCAGCGCATGCTGAAACCGTCGGGCAGGATCGTGCCGGACCAGTGCGACGCGACACTCGACAGCGCAACCACCAGCACCGGCAGCACGAACAGCCAGAAGCACAGCAGCGCGGCAAAACCGAGAAACAGAGCGCCGAACAGTCGCACCACGAGACTGTGCCGCACCGGCCGGCCCCGCTTGTGCATGACCGGCAGCACGGTCGGATCGAGATCAACGGCCATGACCGGCTCCTTTCACCTTGCGACTATTGACGCGCCGGTACAACGCGTACAACGACAACGACATCAGCAACATCACGACCGCCCCGGCGGCGGCGGTCGGCAGATCGAGATCGACGGTCGCGGCGCTGTAGATCGCGACCGGCAGCGTGACCAGATGCGCGCTGCCCAGCACCAGCAGAATGCCGAACTCGTTCAGCGTCAGCAGAAAGCACAGAATCGTGCCCGCCGCGATGCCGGGCCACGCGAGCGGCAGGATCACCTTGAACGCGACCATCAGGCCGTTCGCACCGAGGCTGCGAGCGGCTTCGATCAGGCGCTGGTCGAGCAGCGCGAACGATGCCAGGGTCGGACGCACGACGAACGGCGTATAGAACACGACTTCCGCGAGAATCACGCCGCCGATGCCGAACAGGAAATTGAGCGGCGGCGCCTGCAGATTGAACAGCCGCTGCAGCGCGATGCTGACCGAGCCCTGCGAGCCGTAGAGAAAGATCAGCGTGAACGCGACCAGAAACGACGGAAACGCGACGAACAGCTCGAGAAACCGCGTGACCAGGCGCGCGCCCGGAAACGGCTTGAAAAACAGGATCGACGCGATCGCCACGCCGAGCAGGGACGCGAGGCTCGCGCTCGCGAACAGGATGCCGAGCGTCGTGCCGATCACGCCGCGCGTCTCGGGGTTGCCGAAGAACGTCACGTACGCCTCGCCCGAGAGGCCATGCGCGCCGGTCAGACTCAGCATGACGAGCCGGACGAGCGGATAAATGACGAGCGGCCCGAGCACCACGATCGCAATGAACAGCAGATGCCATTGCGCCATGCGCTCGCGCCGCTTCACCGCGGCCGAGTGTGCCGCGGCACTGGCAATTCGGCGCGCGGCGGCCTCGCTGTCGAGCCCGAGTGGATTGGGCGTATCAGGGCTTGATAAGGACGACATCGCCAGCCTCGTAACGCAGGGAAACACGCGCGCCCTTCTCCGGCGTCATGCCGTGACCGCGCTGCATCGTGACGAGCACGGGGTCGTTCGGCAGCGCATCGAGCACGACCGACACCGACAAGGCCGCGCCATACCATTCGACCGAGGCGATCGCGCCGTGCAGTTGCCCCTCGCCGAGCGGCACGATGCGCAACGCCTCCGGACGCAGACAGGCGACGCGCTCACGCTCGTTGTAGCGCGAGTCGTCCATGCCGAACGCGACCTGCGGCGGCAGCAGATTGGCCGCGCCGAGGTAACGCGCGACGAAGCCGTCGACCGGCGTGTCGTACAACTGCTGCGGCGTGCCGAGCTGCGCGATTTGGCCATCGCGCATCAGCAGCGTGCGATCGGACAGCACGAGCGCGTCGTCCTGATCGTGCGTCACGCAGACGATCGTCAGGTTCGGCAGTCGGTCGTGTAGCGACTTCAATTCGGAGCGCACCGACGCGCGCAGATTGGCGTCGAGCGCGGACAGCGGCTCGTCGAGCAGCAGCACGTCGGGCTCGATCACGAGCGCGCGAGCCAGCGCCACGCGCTGCTGCATGCCGCCCGACAGTTGCGCCGGCATCACGTGACCGGCATCGCCGAGTTGCACGAGCTTCAGCACCTCGGCGACGCGGCGCGCGACATCGCGCGCCGGCGTGCGTCGCGCGCGCAAACCGAACGCGACGTTCTCGAACACCGTCAGATGCGGAAACAGCGCGTAGCTCTGGAACAGCAAACCGAGATTGCGCTTGTGCGGCGGCATGTGCGTCAGATCGCGGCCGGCCACCGTCAGCGTGCCGGCCAGACCGTCCGCCTCGATGAAGCCCGCGATGAAGCGCAGTAAGGTCGTCTTGCCGCAGCCGCTGCGGCCGAGCACGGTCAGCAACTCGCCGCGCTGGATGGTCAACGACAGATCGTCGAGCACCGTGCGTGCGCCGAAGCGCACCGTCAGGTGATCGATCTGCACGCCGCCCGGCGCGTCGGAGCGCGCGGCGTCGAGCGCATCCAGCGGAGCGCCAGGCGCGGTGGGGTGAGCGAGACTGGCCGTAGTCACCGGGGTCGTCCTCCAACAGAATTAATGCAGATGCGGCGCCGCGCGGTACACGCGATGCGCCGCCTGAATCGACAACGTCAAACGCTGGCTGCCTGGATCACCGAGTTACTTCGGCTTGACCACTTCGGTCTCTTTGCCCGACGAACCGATGACTTCGCTCTTCCAGCGTGCGGTCCAGTCCGCTTTCTTCGCCATCACCTGGTTCCAGTCGACCGGAATCAGCTTCACGCCGGCGATCGACTGCTTGACCGTTTCGCCGTTCTTGCCCGCGAGCGGCACGTCGCTGCGACCCGGGATGCCGAAGATGTCCGGCACCTTCGACTGCACTTCCGTCGACATCAGATAGTCGATCAGCTTCTTGCCCTCGGCCTGGTTCGGGCCGTTCTTGATCAGACCGATCGCGTACGGCAGCTGGAACGTGGTCGGCTGGCCGCCAGGCGTGGCGGCGAGGAACACCGGCTTGAGCGACAGGCCGCCGTTGGCCGCGTCGTCGAGGTCCATCTGCAGGTCGCCGTTGGCGACCGCGATTTCGTTACGCGAGAGCAGCACGTCGAGATAGCCCGTGCCCTTGGTGTGGAACTTGGCGCTCTGCTCGAGCTTCTTCAGATAATCGAACGCCTTGTCTTCGCCCATCAGCGACGAGGTCAGGATGATCACGGCCATGCCGTCGCCGGCGGTCGCCGGATTCGAATAGGCAACCTTGCCGCTGAAGTCCGGGTGCAGCAGGTCCGCGAACGTCTTCGGCTGGGTCTTCGTGACTTCGGGGTTGATCGCGAACGAGAAGTAGTTGTTCACGAAGGTCGCCCACGCGCCGTTCGGCGCTTTCGCGATGGCCGGCACGTTCTTGTAGTTGGCGCTCTGATACGCCTGCAGCAAACCGCTCTGGTCGGCCTGCTGGATGAACGGCGGCAGCGTGACGATCACGTCGGCCTTCGGCTGATCCTTCTCGATGGTCGCGCGGTTCACGACTTCGCCGCTACCCGCCGTGACGATATTGACCTTCACGCCTTCCTTCTTTTCGAAGGCCGGCAGCACATCCTTGTACAGATTTTCGAGGCCGTCGGCCGTGTACAGCACGACGGCGTCGGCCGCGTGAGCCTCTATCGTGGCACCGAACGCGGCCGCGGCGACGAGCGCCGGCAGCAGTTTGCGCGCGAGGCCGGTCGCAGCGTGAAGGGAATTCGTCTTTTTCATGTCGCTCTCTCCGAAAGGCAAAAAACCAGACGGTCGGGATAACCCATACCTGTAGTGATTGAACGGCGGCACTCGCCGCTTGCGTGTTGCCCGCTGCGGTTGCCGCGCCGGTCTCCGTGGATTGCAGATTGCCGACAACTTTGCCGCTTCTCGCCCAGCCTGACTGACAGCCCGTCTACGACACTCGCGCCGCCTGCCGCGCCTGAGCGGGCACGGCAAGAATCACAGGTTTCGATGACAAGGCCATGACGATTTTGCCGAATTCCAAAAAAAGACACAATTTGCCAATTCAAGCCAACCGATGGAATGCGGCGCGCGACCCGAAAGCGAAGCGTCGCGCGCCGGTCCCGTGTGGATCGTACATGGCAAAAATGACGATGTATGCACGGTGGGTCGGAAAAATTGCGGGGCACGTCGGCGGTGGCGACGGTGCTCGCGAACGCAAGACTCGCGCGGCGCGCCGGCCATGCTCGTGACATTCGCCGCACCTGCTCTCGCTCGCGGTGGACGGGGTTCTGACAACCGCGCGTATTGTGCCCGGCCGCTTCCGATCGTGCAGCGAAACCGCTGGCTCTTTTAATTGAGATTTTGGCGGGTGCGGAATGGGGCATCGAGCGAGTGACGTGGCGGCGCGGCGCGAGATCGCACCGTGGCGCCGTCTCACGCGATCAGAATCTCCGGACCATGCGCCGTGATCGCCCTGCCGAGCGCGCGTTCGGGCGCCAGTTCGGTGACCAGATAGCGCGCCGACTCGATGCCGTTGATGCGCACCGGCGTCACGCGTCCGAACTTCGAATGATCGGCGACGACGAGCACCGTGTCGGCCGCGGCAATCATGCGGCTGCGCACTTCGGCCGCCATGCGGCTGTAGTCAGTCAGATAGCCGTCCGGCGAAATACCGCCCGCGCCGATGAAGGCGAAATCGGCGTGGTACTGACTGACCTGCTGGACCGTGTCGAGGCCGAAGGTCGCGTCCTCGATATCGGACAGCTCGCCGCCGAGCAGCGTCACGCGATTGTCGTTGCGCCGGCCGAGCAGCAGCGCGATGCGCCAGTCGTTGGTGTACACCGTCAGCCGATGACGGTCGAGCAGCGCCCGCGCGACCGCTTGCGTGGTGCTGCCCGAATCGATGATCAACGACGCGCCGTCCGGCACGAACTCGGCCGCGCGCTCGCCGATCGCGCGCTTCGCGCTGGCGTTCTCGGCTTCGCGCGTGTCGAGATCGGGCTCGCGCCGATCGTTCGACAACGCGCCGCCGTGCGTCGTCACGAGAAGCCCGCGGCCGGCCAGCGCATTGAGGTCGCGACGGATCGTTTCGCGCGATACGTTCAGTTCGCGCACCAGCTCGGCGACCGACAGCGCGCCGGTCTTTGCCACTTGCGCGAGGATGTATTGATGACGTTGTTCTGCGAGCATCTGTGGAGGCCGGAAGCCGGCACGCTTGGGTTTCGCTGTGGTTGAGGAAAGCCGCCGTATTGTATTACTTGTACTGCGCGTTGATGGCGCTAACGCTCAGGACACGCCCGGGTGGTGTTCGGTTGCCGCCGAGCTAGCACCGAGCCGCCCTTGCGCGCGAACACGCCAGCCATCGCGCCGACCTGCTAACCTTGACGGCTGGGCCCGTGGACCGGACAGCGAACGCAACGCCGCGGTCCGGCCGCATCCCACGCACACCGCCTCGCAAGTCAATCGAACCGCCGATGCCGCCACTGTTTCGCCGTCTACTGCTGCTGTTCCATGCGCTGCGTTACGGCGCGCGCCTGATCTGGCTCGCTGCGCCGCCCGACCACAAACTGCACTGGATGATCGAGCTGATCGGCCGCGTGCATGCGTCGGAGCGCAGCGGCGCGCAGCTGCATGGTCTGCTGCCGGCGCTCGGTCCGCTCGCGAGCCGTTTCGCGCAGACGCTCGCCGAGCGTCCCGAGCTCGCGACCGGCACGCTGCACGACGCGCTCGATGCGGTCGATCATATGGAAGTGCCGCTGCCACCCGACGACTCGGCGCAGGCCCTGACGCGCGCATTCGGTCGGCCGCTCACCGAGCTGTTCAGCGCGGTCGATCTCGCGCCGGTACGCAGCGGCTTCGCCGAGCAGACCCATTTCGCACGGCTCGCGACGCCGGTCAAAGGTCATCACGAAGTCGCGATCAAGCTCGTGCGCGTGCAGCAATTGCAACAGATCGGCGATGAACTCGCGCTGCTGCGCTGGGTCGCGCGCTGGCTCGAAAAGCTCTCGCGCGTCGCGCGCAGGATGAAGTTGCGAGCGCTCGCGCAAACCTTCACCGACGACATCCTGCGCCGCTTCGACCTGCGTGCCGAAGCCGCAAACCTGAGTCAGACCGGCCACCATTTCGACCGCGACAAGCGCATCGTCGTGCCCGATGTGATCTGGGAACTGTGCACCGACCACACGCTGACGATGCAGCGCATCAACACGTTGCCCGCGAGCGACCTGCCCGGCCTGCACGCGCACGGCATCAAACTCGCGCCGCTCGCCGCGCACATCGTCGAGGTGGTCACCGAGCAGGCGTTCGAGCATGGCTTCTTTCACGCGACGCTCGATGCGCGCCGCGTGCGGGTCAGCATCGAGCCGGACACGTGCGGACGCCTCGTGCTCGCGGAGTTCTCGATCATGGCGACGCTGTCGAGCGGCGAGCGCGAGTTCTTCGTGCACGGCGCGACCGCTCTGTTCGACCAGGACTACGGGCGGCTCGCGGACATGCATCGCGACGCCGGCCACGTACCGCCCGACACGCGTGCAGAAGTGCTCGAAGCCGAGCTGCGCACGCGCGCCGAAGCGCACTTCGCGGCGGCGCCGCAGGATCGCTCGGCGGGTTCGCTGTTTCATCATCTGCTGCACGGCGTGCAACCGTTCGACGGCCAGGTGTCCGGCCGGCTCGCGACCGCGCAGCGCTCGTTCCAGCAGGCCGAGATGCTCGCGCGGGCGCTGCATCCGGGCGTCGATACATGGAACATCGCGCGCGGTGTGCTGGCCGATATCGCGCGACGCGACCTCGATCATCGCGGCTGGCTCAAGCGTCTATCGCACGAGTTGCCGCATCTCGCGCATATGCTGCCGCGCGTGCCGCAACTGGCGGTGCGCTATCTGCAGCAGCACGAGCGTACCGGCACGCCGCAGCAGAACGCGCAACTGCTCGCGGATCTCGTCCGCGAATACCGGCGCACGCGCTGGCTGTTGTGGGGGTGCGTCGTCTGTGGCGGCGTGCTCGGCGCCGGGATGATGCTGCTCGCGTGGTGACGGTCCCGCTCGTGCGTTGCAGCTTCGAACAAGACGCGCGCCGCCGGTGACGCCAACATGGCGGCTTTTTCACGTCACCTGCTTCAACGCCCGCCCCGATGCTCGCCTCTTTTCTTGCCGCCGTCTTCGTCGTGCTGTGGTCGACCGGTTTCGTCGTCGCCCGCGCGATCACGCCTTACGCCGATCCCAATCTGTTTCTGCTCGCCCGCTTCGGCGGCACCGCGCTGATCTTTGCGCTGGCCGCTCTCGTCGCGCGCGCGAGCTGGCCCACGGGCCGCGACTTAGGCAAGCATCTGGCCGCGGGCGCGCTGCTGCAGGGCGTTTATCTCGGGGCCGGCTACTGGGCGGTCGCGCAGGGTCTGAGCGCCGGCGTGATGGCCTTGCTCGGCGCGTTGCAACCACTCGCGACAGCCGCCGTCGCCGCGCCGCTGTTCGGCGAACGCCTGTCGCGGCGCGGCTGGAGCGGCATGGCGCTCGGCCTCGCGGGCGTCGTGCTGGTGCTCGCGCCGAAGCTCGCGGCCGCGACCCCGCCCACGCATGGCAACGCGCCCGCGTGGCTGGTCGTGCTGGTGTCGATCCTCGCGGTGGCCGCGATTACGGCGGGCACGCTATTCCAGAAGACCTCGCTCGCGAAGGCCGATATTCGCAGCGCCAGCGCCGTGCAGAACATCGGTGCGGCGATCGTCGCGGCCGGGCTGGCGCTGGCGCTCGGCGAGCATCGCTGGATCGCGTCGCCGACACTGTGGGCGTCGCTCGCATGGGGCGTCGTGATGCTGTCCGGCATCAGTGTGACGTTGCTCGTCTGGATGGTCCGGCGCGGCGACGCGGCGCGCGCGACCGCGCTGATGTTTCTCGCGCCGCCGCTCGCCGCGCTGGAAGGCTATCTAGGTTTCGGCGAGACGCTGTTGCCGCTGCAGATCGCCGGCTTTGCAGTCGCATTGGCGGGGGTGTTGCTGGCGCGGTCGTGAGAAGCGCCGGGCGGCGGCGTGGCGACAAAACCGCCCGTCAGTCGGCCGTGTCCTTGCGCGCGGGCATTTTCGCGCGTGCCATCGCGCCGGGCGCCGGCGACCACGCCGGCCGACTCTTGCGCTGCGAATCGACGACGACGATGAAACGCCCCGCCCACGGCATGATCTGCCGATCGCTCTTCAACACCCACAGCGCCTGGCCGGAATCGATCAGCTGCGCATACTCCGCGTCGAGAATCCCATAGTGATCGAGGAACGCGTTCAACGACGCGGGAATCCGCACGCAGCCCTTCGAATGACGAATGCCGAGCAGCGGTTCGAGCCGATCGGGGTCGGTCGCGTGCATCTGCAAGCGCATCTGCGACATGCCGTCCTTGCCCCAGCCGCGCTCGGCCTGCGCCCAGCCGAGGTCGAAGATGCGCATGTCGCGCTGGCCATAGCCGCGAATGTGGTTCTCGTTCTGTGTGCCCTCGGAGCGGAAATCCATGTTGTCGGGCGTATGTTCGAACACGCCGAGTGGCGTGATGAAATGGTCGTACTCGCCGGGTCGTCCGGTGGATACCGGCGCTGCGCCGATCATCTGCCAGTTGTCGGCCGGCGCGGGGCGGAAATAGATGAGGAGCGCCTGCACGTTCGGATTGCGATCGACGAGCACCACGTACTCGCCCGACAGATTGCCGAGCTCGTCCGCATTGAGCGCCGCCTCCAGACGGTCGGCATACGCGCGCTGTTCCGCGCCGGGCAACTTGAGCCGGCGCGTCACGTCCTGCGCGAACACGTCGCGTAACAGGAACGCGCGGCGCGGATCGACGATGCCGGCCGCGTCGGGCGCGGCGACGGTGGCCGCATCGATCGCGGCCAACGGCCGGCTCGCGCCATTCCATACGCTGGCCGGATTGGGCAGATTTGGCGCATGCAACGCCGATGTCGCGGAGGCGGGCGACTGCGCGGCAACCCGGCTCGCCGCCATCGCGCCGCCACTCGACACGACGCCTGCGCAAAGCCACGCGCACACAGCCACGCCGAGCACGCGCGTCAGGCTACGACAAGCCCTCGCGCCGAGAACCGCGCGCGGCGCCGCGCTCGAGAACCGCATCCCCAACATGCCGCGCCCACGAACGACCGAGGTGCAAGTCAAGCGGGTCAATCCAGGCTGGCCAGGCCGATCCGGGTATGTCATCGCGTCTTGGAGCAAACATGATTATTATTGATTGCACGCCGGGTCTCTGCGGCGTTCGGAACGATCGATATTACTCAGCGAATTGCGGCGTGTCGATGAAAATAGCGTCGAGCGCCCCACCTATTTTTAATGATGGAGTATTTTCGGCAATCGACGTATCGGCGAAAGCGCAATTAATACGCGATTAAAAACCACCGCCGGCAATTCAAACCACGAAAAGCGAAACGCCATTTCATTCGACGAAAGCTCCAACGAAAGCCGCACGCCGCCACGATACTCAAACCGCTTTTCGAGCCGCTTTCAATCTGCTTTAACCCGCTTCAATCTCTTTTCTCTCGCGAGGACACCAACGATCATGGCTCAATCCGATCCAGCCGCCCGCCAGGCCAGCATCGCGGCAGAAATGCACGTGGCCGCCGAATTCGACGCGAACCGCGAAATCGAGCGACGGGTCGATTTTCTGGCGAACTATCTGCGCACCAGCCATCTGAAAACTTATGTGCTCGGCATTAGCGGCGGCGTCGATTCGACGACGGCCGGACGTCTCGCGCAACTTGCGGTCGAGCGTCTGCGAGCGAGCCATTACGACGCGCGTTTCGTCGCGGTCCGTCTACCTTACGGCAAACAACGCGATGAAGCGGATGCGCTCCAGGCATTAGCTTTCATTCGCGCCGACGAAAATCTGACTATCGATATCAAACCCGCCGCCGATGCGATGCTGGAGTCGCTCGATAAAAGCGGCGTCTCGTTCAGGGACGAATCGCAACGGGATTTCGTACACGGCAATATCAAGGCGCGCCAGCGGATGATCGCGCAATACGCGGCGGCTGGCGCACGCTCGGGCGTCGTGATCGGCACGGACCACGCGGCGGAATCGGTGATGGGCTTTTTCACGAAATTCGGCGACGGCGGCGCCGACGTGCTGCCCCTCGCCGGGCTCAGCAAGCGTCGCGTGCGCGCGCTCGCGAAGACGCTCGGCGCGCCGGAGGCGCTGGCGCACAAGGTGCCGACCGCCGACCTCGAGATGTTGCGGCCGCTTCGTCCCGACGAAGACGCGTACGGCATCCCGTACGACGCGATCGACGATTTCCTCGAAGGCAAGCCGGTCAGCGATTCCGCGCGCGACGTGATCCTGCAGTTTTACAACGCAACGCGTCACAAGCGGGCGCTGCCGTACACGCCGTTCGACTGGCCCGCACCGTCGGACGACGGGCAATAAAGAGGCCGCTGACGGCGCTCTGAAACGAATCAAGGCGGCGTGCCTGCACGCTTCATCGCGCAGGCACGCCGCCTTCGAAGGCGTCCAGCTTATCGCGCCGCTTACTGCGCGGCCGGCGGTTCGTCGCTGAACAGATCGGCGCTCGCTTCGAGCTGCTGGCCGCACAGATGCTTGCCGTGAATCTGCCGCGCGATCACGTCGCCGACATAGGGCACGCTGGCATCGAGCTCGACCGTCGCATAGGCGCTGGGCTTGCCGGCGTCGACCACCTCGACGTGTTTCGCGTAATGCCCGAGTTCACGCTGCAAAAACTCCCGCACTTCCTGCTCGCTACACGATTCGGCGATATTACGCACGGTCAGGTTCATGCGGCCTACCCTCGCCGCGCTTCGCGGTCGGTCCGACGCTGCGGCCTTGCGATACGCACCGGTCGCAGCGCGGCACGCTGCTTTGCCTGAGCGGCAGCCAGTGCGCGTAGCGCCACGAGGCCGCTCGCGCCGGCCAATCCCAAAGCGAGCCATGACAAGTAGAAGGTCATCGTTCAAATCTCCCGTGCGAATTTCGTCCTGTTTTCAGGATAGCCAACTTCGACACCTGACACACTGCGACGCAGTGTCGTGGGCAACGGCGAAACATCGTCGTCGATGCACTGTACCTGAATCAGTCGCGCCAACCCTAGAAAAACACATCGGCTGCTTCAGCACCTTGCATGCCCGGCCGGCGCGCCCACCGTCGATGGCGGCGGCAAGCGCGAATCGGCCCGGCACAAAGACGTGTCGCCGACGGCATCCTACGGGGAGCGCGGGCAAAGGCGGACTGATCGAGCCGATCAGTCCGCCGCTTGCACGTTCGCGGCGCTCACCCACCACGCATTCTTGCCCTGCGGCAGACGGACCAGCACGGCGGAAGGATCGTCGACGCCGTCGTCGGCGATCTGGCACACCGGCAGACCGTCGGGCAGACGCTTCACTTCACCAGCGGCCTCGAACAGCGCGACGCGTTTCGCGTTCAGCGGCTGCAATTGCCGATACACGTCGAAGCTCAGCGCCGCCGGCACGTCGCCGCGAATCTCGAGTGCGTCGGTACGCTCGCAATGCGCGGGCGCGGCGGCAAACGCGGCGGCGCTGACGCTCATGCAGCCGATGGTCAGCGCAAGCGCGGCGAGACGGGAATGGGACATCGTGTTTCTCCGAAAAAAATGAAAGAGGCAGCGAACCGTCGTTCCGCGGGGAACGGGTCAACAGGCAGATGCGCGACGGCACGACGCGCTCAAGGCGCGCGTTCCTGCTGATCGTCGCGCCGGCTGTCCTCGCTGTCGACGCCGTCGTCGCCCGTTGCTACGTCGAGCCGGCTCACGTCGCAGGACGCCTGGCCAAAGCCCGCATACACCGCCGACCAGTTGCCGATGATCGCCGCTTGCGCCTGCGCGAGACTCAGCTTGCCTTCGCACACGCAGCGTTTCAGCATGACCGCCGCGCGTGCCTTGCGCCGCTCGCCCTGCGGGCCGGCCCACGGCAAAAGGTCGAGATTGGCCGGTGCAGCCGGCGATCCGCCGAGCACGATCGGCACGCGCCGGTCGAGCGCGAACGCGGCGCCCTGACGCGCATCGAGGCCGCGCGCGGCAAGCATGCGATCCTTGTGCGCCATCAGTTCGTCGAACGGTGGCGCGACGGTTTCCGCATAACCGGGGCGGCAAATCGTTTCGCCGATCGACTGCTGGGTCACGCGCTCGTCGAGCATGACGCTCTGTTGCGCGGCGGCACTACCGATGCGCAGCGCGAGCAGCGCGCCGACGGTGAGCAGCAGCGCCCGCTGTCGCGCGCGCCCGTGCCGGGGCAACACGCGCTGGCGCCCGGACCACGGCGCATTGGCCGCGTCATTGCTGCAGGTTGTAGCACGGGAAAGCCCGCGCCGATGCGTGTCTGCGTTGCCTGCGTTCATTCGTCGGCGCGCCGGCGGCGGCACGCGGTAGTTCAATTCGCGAGGCAATTAAAACACATTCAATATGGATAGGTACGAAACCCGGACATGGTTGCGCGCGAGCCCCGACTGATGCGACGAGGCCCGCTCGCGGCTTGCCGCCGTTACTTCGCCACGCGTGCCTGCAACGCGCGGATCCGCCCGAGCGCCTGCGTGTCCGACACCGTCTGTTCGTACATCTTCGCAAGATCGGCCTTCAGCGCGGTGCGCGAACCACCGTCGAGATACACCATATGCCCCGACGGATAGAACCGCGCAGACAGGTTCTGCCGCACCTGCTGACTGACGAGCGGCATCTGCTGAAGATCGAGCACGGTCTGATAGAAAGGCGTGACGAAATCGTAGAAGCCGTTCGCCGACAGCACCTTGAGATCGGGATTGAGCGCCATCACGGCCGCGAGGTCGCCGGCCGTGTACAGAATGATGTTGCCTTTCGAGTCGAGGCCCTTTTGCGCGCCGGTCGGATCGATATGGCTGAAATCCCAGTACTTGAACGCCTGATCGTTGAGGTCCGTGAACGACGAGTTCGAGGTGTACTTCAACTGCTCGTTCAGATACACGTTCCACATCGTCGTGTAGACGCCGGTGACAGCGGTCATGGTTGGATCGTTGCCGCCGGAGTTCGGATCGATCTTGCCGGCGATGCCGGTGTCGATCGCGGTCACGCGGCCGTCGTAGGCGCCGAGTGCGAGGCCTTGCGATTTCAGCAGCGTCGTCAGGAACAGCGAATTGCCGCGGCTGTCGTAGCCCGCGATATCGAGGCTCCACGCGAGCAGCGTCGTTTTGTCGATACCGGTGTATTCGCTGAGTTTTTCGACGGTCGCGGAGTCGGTGGTCGGAAACTTGCGCAGCGCGGCCAGGTAGTCGGTGCGCGCGAACTGCGCGACCTCTTCCGCGAAGGTGCCGAGATCGGTCGGGCGCGGCGCGACGCCGAGCTTCTTGTGATACCACGCGTCCGCGGCCGCCGTGGGCAGCGCGCCGACCGGATTGCCCGATTGCGTGTAATCGAGAATCGACGATTGCAGCGTCACGCCGTTCAGGTCGACGCCATCCTCGTGCAGCCGGTACGCGAGCACGCAGCTACGCGCCGTGCCGTAGGACTCGCCGAACAGATACTTCGGCGAATTCCAGCGGTTGTTTTTGGTCAGGAAACGCTTGATGAATTGCTTGATCGAATCCGCGTCCTGATCGACGCCCCAGAAGTCCCGATTCTTCTTCGGCGCGATCGCCGCCGAATAGCCGGTGCCGACCGGGTTGATGAACACGAGGTCGCTCTTGTCGAGCAGACTGTCCGGATTGTCTTCGAGCGAATACGGTGCGGGCGGCGTGAAGCCGGGCATCGACGTCTTGATGCGGCGCGGCGCGAACGAGCCGAGCAGCACGAAAACCGCCGACGACCCCGGACCACCGTTGTAGAAAAACGTGACCGGCCGCGTTTCTTCCTTCTGGTTGTCCTGCGTGAACGCGACGTAGAACATCCTCGCCGTCGGCTGCGAACTGCTCGGATCGACGATCATCAGATGACCCGCGGTCGCCGTGTAGTTGATCGTGTGCCCGCCGATGGAGATCGAATGGTGCGTGATCGCGGCCGTTTCCGCTGTCTCGGTGACGGAATCGTCCGGGCCGTTGCCGTAGGCGACCGGATCGAAGAAAGGCTGGTCGCCGCCCTTGTGCGCCGTGCTCGTGGTGGTGGCCGCGCCTGCCGCGGCATGCGTGTTGTGCGGCGAAGGCTGACTGCCGGAAGCTGATTCTGTATTCGTCATGATCGCTCCAAGGGTTCGTTTTACGTGCCGTGCGTCTTCGTTCTGACTTCTCGTAGTTGTTTGTTGTGCGCCGTGTTGCAGACTATAGTGCGGCCGCCACCTTCCCGCCATTGGGACTACCAAGTCCCGTGCAGGCGTCCCATCCCTTCGCCGCCGCGAAGCTGCCGTTGTTGCCCTGCGTGATGTCGCGACACACCCCCGACGCCTTGTACAGCTTCGCGTTGACGAAGCCGGCCGGCTGTCCCTTCGCCGCGTTGATCCGGGTGATCAGCGCCGCCCACAGCGGCGCGACCGCGCTAGTGCCGCCCACTACGGTTTCGGTGCCGTCGATGAGGACGCTGTAGCCGGTCATCGGCGATGCATCGCCGGCGACATCGGGCACGCCGCGCCCGCTGAGCGGCTTGCTGGCGCCGCCCGTCGAGGTGGCCGACAAACCCTGCTGCCACGCCGGCACCGGAAACGCGGTACTGACACCGCCGCCGCTCGCCCCGCCCTGCTCGCCGTCATTCCACACGACCTCATGCGTGATCGACGAACCGGACGCGCTCAGGTGCGTGCCACCGCAAGCGAGCACGTACGGGCTCGACGCCGGAAAGTCGACCTGGTCGCCGCCGCCCGAGCCGTCGCTCGACCCGCTGTCGCCCGAGGCCGCGCAGATCGTCACGCCGAGCGCCGCCGCCGACTGCAGCAGGCTGTTGAACGCCTGCATCGACTGGCTGGTCCAGACCGACTCTGGCGCGCCCCAGCTGATCGAGATCACCGACGGCTTGTTGGTCGTGTCGTGCACCGCGCGGCTCACCGCGTCGAGGAAGCCGGCGTCGCTGTTCTGGGTGAAGTACACGGCGATGGCCGCGCCCGGCACGATCGCGCCGACGATCTCGATGTCGAGCGTGACCTCGCCGTCGGGCCCGTTCGGGTCCCCGCTGGGGTGGTTGCCGCCCTGATCGACCCCCACCGATGTCACCTTCGGCTCGCTGACGCCGAGGTTGGAGAAATAGGTTTTCAGGTCCGACGTGTTGTAGCCTCCGCCAAGCTCGATGATGCCGACGCACTGGCCACTGCCGTCGCCTTGAGGAAACTGGTAGAGCGACGCGAGCTGCGGCGGGGTGAACGAAACCTGCTGGGCACGCGCCGCCACGAACGGTGGGCGAATGCGGAAGTGCGGCCGCGCCTGCGGCCGGTTGTCGAGCCCCAGCACCGCCTCGACCACGCCATGCAGATCGTCGGGCACGCTGATCATGCCGGTGCGGCCACGGAACTGGCCGGCCGAGTGGTGCTGGTAGCGCTCGAGCTTGACCTCGAACGCGCTCTGGAATTGCGCGATGGTGCCGCTCAGCACCACCGAGCGCGCCGCCGGATCTTCGCGCGCGACGGTGAGCCCATGCGCGGCCGCGAACGTGTGGACCTTGGCAATATCTTCGGGCGCGGCGCCGTAGTCTTTGGCGAGCGCTTCGCGCGAGAGCGGCTTCACGCTCGGGTCGCCCGCTTCGATGCGTTTCATCAATGCGTCGAACTGCGCCTGTTGCTGGCGGCGCAGTATCACGATGACCTCGATCTGCTCGGCGGGATCGCATTGCCCGATGACCGTCGCCCCCTGCTCGACCTTACGCTCGCTGCCCGGCAATGCATGCTTGGTGACCATGGTGTCGACTCTCCTGTTAGCGTGGCGGCGCACACGACCACTCGCCGTGCGGCCCGGCGGCGGGCAAGCACACCACGCGCCTGCGCGAGGCACATCGTTCGACGCGATACGCGGCAGGGGTTGTTCAAGAACTTCATCCAACCGTCCGACCAGGGCATTCGAACACAGTTCCGGCCCGCGCGGCAGTCGTCCGAACGGCTGATGCGCGGCGTGGATGCGACACGCTATGATGCTGGAGCGGCATTCCCGCCGTTCCATTGCCTCGCGCGCCGCCCGCGCGCACGATCGAGTAATCAGAGGAACCCATGTCAATTTCGATGTATCAAGCATCACTGCCTGTGCTGATTCGCGGCCTCACGAACCTGCAGGCCATCCTGGGCAAAGCCGAGGCGCACGCCGCCGCGAAGCAGATCGAGCCGTCGGTGTTCACGAATGCCCGGCTCGCGCCGGACATGCTGCCGCTTGTGCGCCAGGTGTATATCGCGAGCGATACCGCGAAGGGTTGCGCGGCGCGTCTCGCTGGCGTCGAGCCGCCGAAGTTCGAGGACGTCGAGCAGACGTTCGACGAACTGCAGGCCCGTATCCAGAAGACGATCGATTACCTGAAGGAATTCAATGCGGCGCAGATTGACGGCTCGGAAAGCCGCGCGATCACGCTGAAAATGCGGCCGGGCCCGATCGAGTTCACCGGACTGTCATATCTGTTCGGTTTCGTGCTGCCCAATTTCTTTTTCCACGTGACGACCGCATACGACATCCTGCGTCACAACGGTGTCGAACTCGGCAAGCTCGACTATCTGGGCGGGTTGCAGCAGTAAAGAGAGCGGGCGCGTCGTCGATCGTGCGGCGCCCTGCTCACGCGTGCAGGCGCGGCTGGAATGCGATCACCGCCATGCCGGCTAGCGTCAACGCGGCGCCTGCCACGTCCCACAGCGTGGGCCGAACCTCGTCCACGATCCACAGCCACGCTATCGCGACCGCCACGTACACGCCACCGTAGGCCGCATAGACGCGGCCCGCGGCGGTGCCGTGCAGCGTCAGCAACCAGGCGAACAGCGCGAGGCTTGCCGCGCCGGGCAGCAACAGCCATGCGGAGCCGCCCTCCTTCAGCCAGCGCCACGGCAGGTAGCAGCCGAGAATCTCGGCGACGGCGGTCACGACATACAGCAGGAAGGTTTTCATCGACGAACGTGCGAAAGTGATGGTGTGTGATGGTGTCGCCGCGCGGGCGCGCGGCCGGTGCTCTATCGGCTTTATTAACACAATCACTTGGCATCTTGCGCGCCGCGCGTGCGACAGTCGCGCTACTTCAACTCCGACGGCCACCGGTCATGAGCATCGAGTCACCCTGCGTCGACATCTGCAAGTTCGACGACAAAACCGGCTTTTGCATCGGCTGCATGCGCACCCGCGACGAATGCAAAAGCTGGAAGAAAATGAAGCACAAGCATCGCAGGAAGATCATCGAGGACCGGCCGCGGCGCGAGCGCAAATTGAAGAAGTGAGCGGCCGGCGTCGCCGCTTGCGAATGCTCACCGATTCATGCCGCGTCGCGCCAACTGCGCGCATCAATCCAGCGAAAGCCGTAGCGCAAAACCGATCAGCGCAGCCGAAAAGGTCCAGCGCTGCACCGTCTGCGCGAGCGGATGGGCGCGCATCCAGTGCGCGATCCGGGCGGCGCCGATCGCATACAAGGCGTCGAAGCACGCGCCGATCACGAGCAGCACGACACCGAGCTCGATCATCTGCCACGCCACGGGTCCCGCTTCCGGCCGTATGAATTGCGGCAACAGCACCGAGCAGAACAGCAGCGCCTTCGGGTTGAGCAGATTCGTCAGCAGACCTTTGACGAACGCGGTCCGCAACGGCCGCGCCGAATTGCCCACATCGCTCGACGCCGTGGTTGCAGCGCGCGGCGCGTCGGCCGCTTGCGGGTCGCGCGAAGCGGCGGGCAACGCAAAGCCAGGCGAGCGGAAGATCTGAATCCCGATCCACGCGAGATAGATCGCGCCGGCATAGCGCACCGCATCGTACAGCCACGGCGCGTTGCGCAGCAGCGCCGCCATGCCGCACGCCGATAGCGTCACGTGCGTGGCGCGCGACACCCCCAGCCCCGCCGCGGCCGCGAAGCCACTTCGCACGCCGCGCGCAATGCTGGTTTGCAGGATCAGCGCCATGTCCGGTCCTGGCACCGCATACACGACGACTAACGCCGCCATATAGACGGCCAGCAGGTGAGCGGAAATCATGGGAGCCGCCTTGTTGTTGGAGGCTCCATATTGCTATCGGAGGAGGAGGGTTTGCTGGCGAATTTCCGTCATCACGGCGCCGGATGTAGCGGAATACGCTAATATTCTCATAGACCGTAGCGCCTTCCACCAATCCCCAAAATGCCCCCAACCATGCCCGCCGACGACCTCGACAAAACCGACCGCGCGATTCTTGCCGCGCTGCAAAACGACGGCCGCATGTCGAATGCGCGCCTCGCCGAGACGGTCGGCCTCAGCGAGACGCCCTGCGCGCGGCGCCTGAAACGGTTGGAGAACGACGGCTATATCGACCGCTACCGCGCAGTGCTGTCGCGCGGCGCGCTGGGTCTGGGGGTGGTCGCGTTCGTGCTGGTGCGCTTCGCCGTGCACGACCGCGTGGTGGCGACGCGCTTCGAGCGCGAGGTGCAGGCGATCCCGCGCATCCTGTCGTGCCACAACGTGTCGGGCAGCGCCGACTACATCCTGCAGATCGTCGCGCGTGATCTCGACGACTACGGCACGTTCATGCGCGACGAACTGCGCGGCCTGCCTGGCGTGACGTCGGTGGAATCGGCGTTATCGTTGCGCGAGGTGAAAGCGTATGGCGGCCTGCCGCTCTCCTGAGCACGAACGTGGCATAGTCACGCCTTTATTCCCTGTTTGAAGCGGCGCGAGCCGTTCCGACGCAAATCGACACCCCCGGAGTTCCCATGGATCACGACCAGGCGCGAGCCGAAGAAACCGCCGCGATGGAACGCGTATTGACCGCGACCAAGCGGGTGCAGACGGCGTTCGCGTCGCTGCAATCGCAATTCCCGCCGGCCGGCAGCGGCAAGCCCTCGCAATTTGCGTTGCAGACGTTCGACGCCGCGCTGCAGGAACTCGAAGACGCCCAGGCCGCGTTCGACGAACTGCTCGGCGATCTGCTCGACGGCAATCGTTGAACACCCGTGAGCGGCTGGCCGGCGCCCCATCCTCCAGCCAGCCAACCAGCCAGTTCACACGCTTCGCGCCGCCGGTTACGCGTCAGCCCGCGTCCGCCACCACCACCGGTTCGCACAGAATCGGAAAGTTGACCGAGTTGGCGATGTAGCACTTCTGATGCGCGACGTGATGCAGATGCGTGGCCTGTTCGACGTCACCGCCCGCGCGAATCATCACCCGCGGTCGCAGCACGATCTGCGAGAAGCGGCCTGGCTGGGCGCTATCGAGCATCGTGCCTTCGGCATCGTCGCGATAGCCGAGCACGACGATGCCCGCGTCCGAGCACAGATGCAGGTACCACAGCTTGTGACACGCGCTCGCCGAGGCGACCAGCAGGTCCTCGGGATTCCAGCGCGTCGCGTCGCCGAGAAACGCCGGATCCGACGAGCCCGGAATGTCGGGCTTGCCGTCGGAAGAAATCACGTGATCGCGGCCGTAGTCGCGGTAGCCGGACGTGCCGCTGCCGCGGTTGCCGGTCCATTGCACCGATACGTGGTACTTGTGCTCGCCGTGCGCCATTCGCTTCCCCTGTTGTCGGATCGGACCTGCATTCTATCCGCGCCGCACTAGCGCGGGGGCGCCGCGCGGCCGGTCACGTTCGGCGCGCGCGGGTCGGGGTTCATGTAGAGCGCCGTGCCGTTCGCGCGCATGTTGTTGAGCGCGGCACCCGAACCCGTCTCGCCGCCAGAGCCGAGCCCATACGAGCCGCCTGCCGACATGCCGGGCGCCTGCATCGCACTTGGACTGACGCCGGTCCCGATACCCGTCACGCCCCCGACCGCCGTATTGCCGGTGGTGGTGGTAGGCGCAGTGGTGCCGGCTTTGCCGCCGGCCGGATTGCCCAGTTGTTGGGCGAGAACCGCTCCCGCGCTCCCAAACGTCAACAGCGCCGCAAGCAACGCCGAGCGCACCCTCCCATCTGTTGCTCTGTTCATACCCACCTCCCACTGCATCGAGCCACCGGGCCACGACATCTATTCTGAGCCGATCGCCCGAGCGCTGCAGCGGCGCCGCTGCCGCCCGCGCACACGGCGTGTCCGCGCGCGTTATGATCGATCGTTACGCCAGAACGGCCGATCGCGCACGATGGAGCACGCCTACATCCACCTTTTGCATCTGCTCGCCGGCCACTCGACGTGGATGCTCGCGGTCGTGTTTCTCGCCGCATTTCTCGAAGCGATCGCGGTCATCGGCACCTTCATCCCCGGCAGCACGGCGATGTTCCTCGCGGGCGCGCTGACCGGCACCGGCTCGCTGAGCCTTGCCTGGGTATTCGTATGGGCGATCGTCGGCGCCATCGCCGGCGACGGCTTCAGCTTCTGGGTCGGCGATCGCTACAAGGAGCGCATCGTCCTCCTGTGGCCGTTCCGCACGCATCCCGAAGTGCTCGACGCGGGTCAGCGCTTCTTTCTGAAGCATGGCGCGAAGAGCGTCGTGCTCGCTCGCTTCATCGGCCCGTTGCGCGCGATCGTGCCGGTCGTCGCGGGCATGATGAACATGCCGCCGCTGCGCTTCCTCGCGATCAACATCCTCTCCGCGCTGCTCTGGGCGCCCGCGCATATCCTGCCCGGCGTCGTGTTCGGCGCGTCGGTGCTGCTCGCGGGCGCGGTGTCGTTCCGGCTCGTCGTGATCCTCGCGATGCTGGTGTGCATCGTGTGGCTCAGCTTTCGCGGCGCGGGATTTCTGGTGTCGCACGCGAACGCCTGGTCGAGCGCGGCGGGCCGTCATCTCGGCAGTTGGGCATGCCGCCATCCGGGTCCGCTCGGCCGCGCGGCGCGTCGCATGCTCGACCCCGAGACGCCCGATGCGACCCACCTCCTGCTGACCTCGCTGATCGTGCTGGTGGCCGGCGCGCTTTTCTTCGGGGTCCTTGACGATGTCGTCAGCGGCGATCCGCTGACCACCATCGACCTGTCCGTCTACCACTTCCTGCAATCGGTGCGCACGCCGTGGGGCGACACGGTTCTCGCGGCGCTCGGGACACTCGGCAGCAGCGTCACGCTGATCGTGCTGACTGTCACGGTCGCCCTGTGGATGCTGCTGGAGCGGCGCTGGCGCACGATCACCTACTGGCTCGCGGCGGTCGTGTTTTCGCAGTTGCTGATTCTCGGCCTGCAGCTCGCGATGCACCGCGCGCCACCGAATGAACTGATGACGAGCCAGTACGTATTTCCGAGCAATCACGTCGCCGCGACGGTGATCGTCTACGGCTTTCTCGCGTTTCTGCTCGCGCGCCGGGTCGGCAAGGTCGAAGGCGTGCTGGTCGCGGGCGCGAGCACCATCGTCGTGATCGTGGTCGCGCTCTCGGGGGTCTACTTCGGCCGCTACTGGGTGTCCGACGCGATCGGCGGCGCGGCACTCGCGTACGTGTGGGTCGCGCTGATCGCGTTGACCGCGATGTGGCGGCATCCGCACCCGCCCGCGCAGCGCCCGTTCATGCCGCTCGCGGTGCTCGCGATCATCGTGCTCAGCGTCGGCCTGCAACTTGGCGTCGCGATGCCGACCCCGCCGGACAGCGCGCCGCAGCCGCCGCCCGTGCAACTCACCGAGGCGCAGTGGAAGCTCTCCGACTGGAAACGCCTGCCGTGCTTTCGCTCCGACATGGGCGGCGATCACAAGGAGCCGCTGACGCTGCAATGGGTGTCGGAGCCCGCTTCGTTACGCGAGCAGTTGCGCGCGCAGGGCTGGGTCGAGGGCACCGACGTGTCGGCGCACAGCCTGCTCTCGCTCGCCTCGCCCGACGTCTCGGCGGTGTCGCTGCCGGTGCTGCCCAAGCTGAACAACGGCGTGCCGTCGTCGCTGGTCTTCATGCGCGCGGGAGAATCGCGCGAGGAACGCTACGTGTTGCGCTTCTGGCCGAGCGGCTACGCGGTCGACAACGGCACGTCCGCCGTGCCGCTATGGGTCGGCACTTTCGCGCACGAGCGGCTGACGCGGCCTTCCTGGCCGCTGAACATTCTGCGCATCGACCGCGACGCGGGACCGTTCGACGCGCGCGCCAAGGCCGCCGCCGGGCTCGGCGCGATGGTCCTGGCGGAAGTCGATTGTCACGGCGTGCCGGTGTCCCTGCTCGTCTCGCCGATGGAATGAATGCCACGGCCCGGCATTCCCCTTTAACGCGTCGATAAAAAGACAATTGATGGGCCGCGTTCCGATCGACTCGACAACGCGTAATTGACGTAAAGCGAATCGCCCATTCGCGTGCAATTGCCATAACGGAAATGGCCGATGTCACTCCGGGGATATACCAGGCCGAAAGTGACACTCGATTTGACATTTAAACCTTCGTTGCGCAAATGCAACGACAGGTCCGCACCCATACCGCTTCTAATTCTTTTTCCACTCGCGCAATGCGTAATGGCACTGGCAGAATGGGCGAAAAACCCACTAGCGGGAACCGGCATGTATTGCCGCTTCCGCAATGAAACTCGCCGGCCCTGATTTTCCACCCAATTGCATGCTTTAACGCTATCGTCTCATTGCGACCTGAACTCGTAGACCAATAGGAGCTCCGTGTGCGGAATCGATTGATGTCTCGCGTGAAGAAAGACCGCCAGTCCGCCGAACGCAGCTACTGCTCGCGTGTTTCCCAATTATCTTCAAGTCCGCTTTCCAGTCCATTTTCCAGGCTCCTGCCGCGCCTTTCGCTTTGCATGAGTGCGCTGGTGCTCTGCAGCTACTCCGCCTATAGCGTCGCGGGCGTTTCGGTATTGCGTCCGCCGCGAGAAGCGATATCGAGCAGCCCACTCGAAGTAACGGTGGTCTATGCCGGCGATCAGCCCGGCGGCACCGAGGTCGACGTGCCGGCCCAATTGACCATCACTGTCAGCAATACCGACGTGACGCCGAAACCGTTGACGCTGACCCGCGAAAGCGGCGCGCCCGACCATCTGAAGCTCGCCGCCGGCGAACTGAAGTCGGTCCGCTATACCGGCACCTGGCCCGAATGGGCGCGCGGCGCGATGCAGATCGACGTACCCCAACTCGACGTGTCGCCCTCGTACGTGCTGCTCAGGCGAGCGCCACACTCCGGCAAGGACGCGGCGCTCGCGTCGGCCGGCGGCACCAGTGGAACAGCCGCGGGAACAGCCACGGGATCAACGGCGGGCACGGCAAGCGGCGAGCCGTCGTCGACGAATCTGATCGCATCGTCGCCCGCACCGTCGCGCCCCGATGCGCCGGTGCCGCTGATCAACACGTTTCTGAGCCGCTTCTCTGCCTACCAGCCGACGTACTTCGCCGATGGCTCGAATGGCGAGAACCTCGCGAAATTCCAGTTGAGCGCCAAGTTCCGCCTCGTCATCCCGGACGACCCGCGCTCTCGCAAATTTGTGGACAATCTGTACTTCGCCTACACGCAAACCTCGCTGTGGGATATCCGCGAGTACTCGGCGCCGTTCCGCGACACCAGCTATATGCCGGCACTGTTCTACTACCTCGAGGACACCGGCTGGAAGAGCAAATTGTGGAGCAGGATGGGTATCGAGACCGGCTACGAACACGACTCGAATGGCCAGGACGGTCCCGAATCGCGCGGGCTCGACTATTTCTACGTCAAGCCGATCTGGGATTTCGGCGACATCACCGGCTACCATCTGACCGTCGCGCCCAAGATTTATATCTATACGCACATCGCCGGAGAGAACCACGATATCACCGACTATCGCGGCTACGTGGATCTGCGCTTCATCTACGGCGCCCCGGAGGGCGCGCAATTGGACACGACATTGCGCAAAGGAACGCAGGGCGGCAAAGGCAGCATCGAAACCCAGTTCACCTATCCAATGGCGAAGCTGATCAACAGCCGCTGGGGCGGGTACCTGTGGCTCGGCTTCTTTTCCGGCTATGGCGAGGACCTGCTCGGCTACAACCAGCATCACTGGATTGCGCGAATCGGCTATAGCCTCACGCGCTAATCGGGAAGTCGACTGATATGCAAGCGAAAGGGCCGCCGAGCGGCCCTTTTGCCATTCGATGACGGCGCGCGACGCGCCGTAATAGATCGAAAGCTCTACCCCAATTCTTTGGAAGTCCGCCCAAAACCGCGTCCCAGCCGGTGGGCAGCCCTTCTTGAACCGCCCGTCAATTCTGTGTGAACGAACAGACGGGCATATCGGCGCGGATTTCTCTAGAGTTGATGGGTCGCCGGTCCAACCGGCTGCCCACGCCGCGCTGATTTTTACAGCGTTTATTCAAGACCAAGGAAAAACCAATGAAAACCGCTCTCCTTAAAGACGTGTCGACCGTTTCACACGAGCCACCCGGACTTCTTTTGCATCGGAATAGTGCACCGCTTGTGCTCAAGCACGAAATTCACCCGGAACAGATCCGGGATAGCCTGCCGGCCCGTCAAGGGGGAGTTGGTTTCCTGTTTCATGCGACCGACTGGGAAACCCTTTCGTTTTCTTTTCACCATGTTCGTGAACGCAGCGAATCATTCGAAGAGGAGCTGTGGAATACGAAGCCCTTCATCGCATCGCCGATCTATTCGGGTTCGCAGGTGATCGGCGCGAATATCGCCTGCCCGGTGCCGCTCGAAATGTGGCTCGGCAGCCCGCGCGGCATCAAGCGCTTTCGCGAGACGCAATTCTTTCCGGCGCTGGAGCTCGCCAGAAAGGCGGGCTTGAACATGGTCGCGATGGGCGCATCGACGCCCTACGCGTGCAACTACGGCGCCCTGCCGCGCCCGGTCAAACCACCGCACATCACCACCGGCCATGCGGCGACCGCGGCGATGCTGAAGGACTGGGCGATGCATTGCTGCGAGCAGCTCGACCTCGAGCTCGGCAACACGAAGCTCGCGCTGTTCGGCGCGGCCGGCCGGCTCGGCACGACAGTCGCGAAGTATCTGCTCTACAAGGATGCGCCGAAGGAACTGGTGCTGATCGATCTGCCGGACAAACTCAACCTGCTGATCGATCAGGCGAAGGAGCTGCTCGCGTCGGACCTGCTCGGCAAATCGAAAGTGTCGGTGCATACGTTCTGCCCGGACACGCCGCTGCCGGACTTCGACGGCGCGATCCTCGCGAGCAGCACGAGTGTGCCCTACCTCACCGCGGCCGATCTCAAACGCGCGCAGTTCTGGATCGACGACTCCCATCCGCGCGCGGCAAGCGTCGAAGCGGAACTCGCGTCTCGCGGCCAGACGCTCTATATTGAATGCTTCGCACGTGGCCCCGCCGGACTCGACACCGCCTTCCCGTTCAGGCTGCCGTCGACCCGCGACTGCTACACCTGTTTCGCCGAAGGATATTCGGCGTGGCAGGAAGGTATCGCATCGGATTTCATCATTGGTAGCCCGCCTGTGTGGTCGGTCTCTTATACTCATGGTCTGCTCAAGAAGTACGGCTTTTCGGTCGGACCGTTCCACGGCAAGAACGGCGATTCGCTCCCCGAAGGCGTCGAAGCAGATCAATGCAATACGCATGAATTGATGGGGTCCTAATGCACCTGGAGGCCTGATGGCAATACCGCGTGACAGCATGCGGGATATGCTGGAAAGAAGCAGATTCGCGATTCGATGGGGAGGCGCACTCGGCCTCCTGTGTCACCCCATCTATTACGTCGTCTGGACCTACATCCTTCCGCAGCCCTACGACAACCTGCTGCTGCGCCTCAGCGCGGCAGCCGTGTGCGTTCCGCTGCTGTTCCAGGCGCGCTGGCCGAAGCGCTACAACCCCGCGCTGCTGATCTACTGGCATTGCTGCCTGATCTACGTGCTGCCGTTCGTCTGCACGTTCCTGACCGTCAGAAACGGTTTCTCCACGATGTGGATGATGACCGAGGTCATGATGATCTTCATTCTGGCGCTGTGCATCGACAACCCCCTGCTGCTGATGACCTGCATCGGCATCGGCGTGTTTTCCGGCGGCCTCGCCGGCGTGCTCAGCGCGCCGGAGCCGATCGTCCTCAGCGCCCAGGACAAGTCCAATCTCGCGCTGCTGCCGGTGGTCGTGCTGTGCAGCATGGCGTTCAGTCACGCGATCAGCAAAGGACGCATCTTCGTCGAAAAGAACCGTGCGTTGCAGGCGCTCGCGGGTTCCATTGCGCACGAGATGCGCAATCCGCTGAGCCAGTTGCGGCACGTGCTCGATCGCGTCGAGGAAGCGCTGCCCTCGTCGACCGATAGGGGTGCGGTGCCCACGCTGACGGACGGCATGGCCTCGCTGATGTACAACCATCTCGCGCAGGGGCAATTGTCGATCGAGCGCGGCCTGCGCATCATCGCGATGACGCTCGATGAAGTCAGCGCGAAATCGATCCGCCCCGACAGCCTCGCTTATCTGCAAGCAGGGGCGACCACACGCAAAGCGCTCGCCGAATACGGCTTCGAAAACGACACGGAACGCGCGAAGGTGAGTCTCGTCGTCAAGCGCGACTTCGTGTTCAAGGTCGACGAGACGGTCTATCTGTTCACGCTTTTCAATCTCATCAAGAACGCGCTGCATCATATCGTCGCGTATCCGCAGGCGACGCTGACGCTGATCGTCGACCGCGACGCGGTGATCGTGCGCGACACCGGCCCCGGCATCGCACCGGAAATCCTGCAGCACCTGTTCGAGCCGTTTCGCACGGCCGGCAACGCGGGCGGCACCGGGCTCGGACTCGCTTACTGCCAGCGTGCGATGCGCGCATTCGGCGGCAGCATCGACTGCCAATCCGAAGTCGGCAAGTTCACCGCGTTCACGCTGCGCTTTCCACCGGTGGCCGCCGACGAAGTCGCTGAGCACGAGCGGCGCCTGTTCGAACGCGCGATGCCCGCGTTCAAGGGCAAGCGCGTGCTCGTCGTCGACGACGACGACACGCTGCGCGCCCGCACCCGCCGCGTGCTGACGAAGGCCGGCGCGTATGTCAGCGAGGCCTCGGGCGGCGAACTCGCGCTCGCCACGTTGCGGCGCGCGGCGCTGTACGACCTCGTGCTGATGGACATCAGCATGCCCGGGATGGACGGCTACACGACGACCGAGCGCATCCGCGCGGAACGCGACTGCCCGAACCGCAACGTGCTGATCGTCGCCTACACCGCCGAGCCTGGCAACGCGGTGCGGCTGCGCGCGCGGCGCGCCGGCATGGACGAGATCATCGGCAAGACGTCGAACGTGCAGGAACTGATCACCGCGGTGCAGGCGCTGTTCGATAACGGCGCGCGGCATCACCCGGGCGAGCTACCCGAGGGCTTCGCCGGCAGAACCTTCGTGATCGCCGACGACGACACCTACAGCCGGCTCGTCGCGAAGGCTTATCTGGAGCGCTGCGGTGCCAGCGTGATCGAGGCCGACCACGGTCAGGCGGTGCTCAGGAAACTGCAGGAAGACGGCTTTATCGACGCGATCCTGATGGACGTGAACATGCTGGGCATGAGCGGCATCGACACGACGAAGTCGATCCGCGCGCGCACCGATGCCTATGCAACGCTGCCGGTCATCGCGCTGACCAGTCATTCCGAGCTCGAAGCCGTGCAGACCTGCCTCGCCGCCGGGATGAACGAAGTGCTGATCAAGCCGGTGCAGCCCGGCTCGTTGTACGCGTGCCTCGCGCGGCAGTTCGGCAAGCGCGGCGCGCGGCTCGCGGACGCAACAGAGGAAATCGCCCAGAAAGTGGGCGCCACTGCGCCAACGGATTCTGCGGCCATGCCGGTGGCGTCGGCCGAGGCGGTGAGCGCACCGGTTCCGGCGCACCCCGCCCCGGTCATCGCCGAAGAAAACCTGCTCGACGAGCCGCACCTCGAGGAACTGGCCTCGCTCGATCTGCTCGACGAATCGTTCCTGAACGGCATCGAAACGATACGCTCGCTCGTCGCGCGGCTCGCGGTCCACAGCGCAGCCGACGATATCAAGGCGACCCACGTGGACTTGCACGCGCTGCTTGGCGTCAGCGGCAACATCGGCGCGAAGGCATTGCACGGTTACACGCGGCAGATCTATCCGCGCGTGATCGACGGCGAGTGGCCAGCGGAAACCGACTGGCTCGTACAGATCCACGCGCTGGGCGCGCGCTCGACCGACGCATTGCAGCGCTATCACGCGGCGGCGAAAGGCGAGCGCGATCATCGGGACGCGCTGAGCGATTGAGCGGGCGGCCGCGGTCGCCCGCCATGGAGCGCTGCGAGCGCGCGCCGCCCGGACGCGGGCGAGAATGCGGCGTGTATCTCCCGCTACCACCCGTACTTCAGTTCGATGCCGGCATAGTCCGCGTTGCGCCCGCCGGCCTGCCTGATCGAGTTGCCCACCTGGAAGTGCACGGCTTCGATGGAACCGATCAGATTGGCGGCAATCGTCCAGTCGGCACGCAGTTGCAGATACATGCCCGTCCACAGGCTGCCCTTGCCCGCAGTGCCCGGCACCGGTTGAAGCGGCTGCTGATACACGGCGTCCGCGGTCGTTTGGCGCCACTGAAAGCCCAGTGCTCCGAGCAGCGCGAGACTGGTCGTTGGTTTGAGCGTGATGGACGGCTTGATATGGATCAGATTCGCATAGCTCGTATAGCCCGCGAGCGTGAAGTAATAGCCGTTCGGAAACAATGGATTGAACGTCTCGAGCCGGCCGCCGTGCGGATGACGGTCGCCCGAAGCCGCGTCGACCTGCACGGAAACTTGCGGCGACCACGGCATGTCGAGCTTGTAGCCCGCGATCGAGCCGATTGCCCACGCGAGGATCGTGTCGTTGCCAACCGTCCCCGTCTGCAGCATTCCTTCGATGTCCCAATTGAAGCGTCCGTACGAGCCGGAGTAACGCGTGTCCCAGACATCGCGCCGTTCGGGCCCGCTCGCGTCGAGGTATTGCGCGTTGCTGCGGCTGTAGAGCGACCAGTAGCCGGACAGGTCCCCCGGGCCCGCCGACTTGCGCTCGAAACGCACCCCGCTGAACGTGAGGTTGCGGTTCGACACGTCGTCGAACACGGTGACGTCGCGGTATTGCACCGGTTGCGTCGCGTAGGCGATGAAGCGCCACTGCTGGTATTCGTAGTCGGCCCAGATCGCGTCGTAGGCCTGGCGCACATTGGGGCCGTCGCGCACGGAGATGAACCGCTGCAGGTCGAATGCCATTTCCTGGCGACCAACGCGAAACTTGAACGTGCCGCCGCCGAGCGCGCCCGTGTAGGTCACGAATGCCTGTTCGAGGTCGAGCGGGTTCTTGTCGACCGGCGTGACCACGTTCTTGCCAAACGGGCGCGCGTCTTCGAGTTGCACGAAGAACTGCCAATGGTCGGCGAGATGCATATCTGCGTGAACCTGAAGACGCTGGAGCAGATACGTATCCGACTGCGTGCCAATGCCGAATAGCGTTGCGTTATTGCTTTCGATGCGCTCGCGCAGGTTCATCCCGAGCGACAGATAGGACGAAGGGTCGGCGCCGAGCGGGATGTACTTGAGGCTGTCGAGCGGCTTGCGCGGCACGCAAGGATTCGCGAGCACCGACCAGTCTTCCTGCCAGCGATTGAACATGACGACAGGACGTTTGGCATCGCATGTGGCGCTCGGCGTCCTGGCGGCCGCCGTCGCACCTGAATCCGTATCGGCCGCGAGGCTCATGTTGGCGGCCGGCTGTGCGGGCGCATCGGCGCATGCCGCAGCGGCAAACACCAGCAGCAGACCCGCGCAGACCGTGACGCTCGCGGCCTTTTCGAATCGACGCCCGCGCCTTGCAGTCGACACCATGGTCTCCCTCGCCATTGTCCGCTTGTGTTGATATGCGCCCGCCTGTACGCGCGGCGGGCGGAATCGAGGCCATTCTCCCTGCGCTTGAAACTCAGGTGTGGCCCGGTGTGGCCGCGCGCTCGTGCTCCCCCGTGGTCAAGGCGAGCACCACGAGCACGCACGCCGGTGCGAGCAACGCCCAGAATCCCATATGGCGGTAACCCAACGCTCCGGCGATCGCCCCGATTGCGAATGCGACGATAGCCGGCAGCATCGTCGCGAAGCGTGCGCGTGCGATCTCGCGCACGCTCCCGGACGTGTCCGCCGAGAGCAGGTCGACCACATCGAGGATGGCTTGCGTGACGTTGCCCGTCATCACGGTATTCGGCACGCTGGGGCGCTTGACGAGCTTGGGATGCGCATTCTGTACACCCATCGCAAACGCGCCGACGATACCCGCCACCGTGACCGCGAGGCTGTCGGGCTGCGTGACGGGCGTCGCCCAGACGCCAGCCAGGCAGTAGCCGAACATGAGCACGGCCTGCACCGCATGAAGCAGGCGCGAGCCCTGGCGTGCGTGCCGCTCGGACAGCGATCGCACCAGCAGGCTACTCACGACCACGCCGCCGACGAAGGCGGGAAACACGATCAGCTTGAGCAATATGCCGCGGCCGAAGCCGGCCACGCCGGCCCCGATCAGCACGAAGTTGCCCGTCACGTGCGCGGTGAAAAGTCCGAACAGGGCAACGAAGCTCAGCGTATCGACGAAGCCGGCAATCGCGGAAAGAATCGTGTCCTCGGATTTCATTTCGCAGCGTTGGCGTGGATCTCGGCGATGTATCCGCCGGGGAACTGGACCATCGCGGCGTTGCGCCCGTCCGAAGTGAACGGAGGCACGAGCACGCTGACGCCTGCGGCCTTCGCCTTCTCCAGCGTCGCGGCTAGATCGGCCACTTCATAGCCCGTCGTTTCCCGGCCATAGGGGTAAGGCAGATGGCCGTTGGTCACGAGCACGGTGATCTTGCCGAAGCCGGACTCGATGCGCACGCGTCGATAGGTACCGTCCGGCTGTCCCACTTCGATGCCCGGCGCGTTAGCCACGTCGGACACCACCTTGCCGTTCGAGAACTTGACGAAATCGTGAACGAACTTATGCAAGCTGTACGGCGAAACGTAGACCCGATTCTCCGGAATCCTCTCCAACGGTTCGTAGTTCGGCGCCTGGGTATGCCAGTAGAGCTGCATGTTCACGCCGCCCCCCCAGCGGATGACCGCGTCGCGGCCGATCGGGTCGGGGAACGTGTCGACGATCACATCCGCGCCGTGGTCGCGCGCCACTTTCATGGCCGTGTCCATGTTGGTCACGAGGTAGCCCGTGCGCTCCGCGCCGAACGGCCAGGGAATCGGCGTCTTGAAGCCGAACACCGAAATCGTGCCCGACGGCGTGAAGACGAGTTGCGACATCGTCTGGCTCGGTGTGGGCGTGACCTGAAATACGCCCTGCTTCGACTTGCTGCCGCCGAACGTCGCGACGAAGCTGTCGGTGAACCGGTCGAAATCTTCGGGTGCGACGTACACGTGCGTCGTGTCGTATTGCGGACCGACGGCAAGCGTCGGCGTTGCGGCGGTCGGGACGGGCGGCTTCGCGAACGAGACTGGCGCGGCGGCGAGAGCGGCCGCGATCGTCAGGCCAAGCAATGCGGAGCGAATCGTTCTCATGACGGGGTTCCCCTGTTGTTTCAGCTGACTTTCGAATCGATCAGATCAGTCGCGGTCGCCGTCAGCCGCATGCTTGACATCGCCAAGCATGGTCGCGAGCACGAGCGCAGCGATCAGCCCTACGTGCTCGAAGAAGCTGTTGAGCGCCATGAAGCGCGCGGTGCCGGTCTGATTCCAGAAATCGTTGGCCACGACCATCGCGACGACGGTCAGCACGGCGAGTCCGCCGGCGCCGAGCCATGTATAGCGCCGAAATACCACGCACAGCGAACCAACGATCTCGACCGCCACCGCGAGCGCAGCCCAGAGCGCGGGCGGATGCAGGCCGAAATGCGCCTGCTCCGCGATCGCGCTGTCGAAGTTCAGCGCCTTGTTCACGCCGCCTATCAGGTAGGCCGAGACGAGAGCGAGGCGCACGAGCGGCGCCACCCACGGTTGCGCAAGGATCCCCCGGATCCATATCGGACTGCTGCTGCCGCTCAGCGCCGTCATCTCAGATTGCCCAGCAGGAGCAACCAAACGCGCCCCAGAACGCCTGTGCATCTGCGGCGGGCAGCGCGCCGCCCCATGCGCCCGCGTGCCCATGACCGTGCACGTTGCATGCGCGCGCACAGCCGCACGCCGCAGCCGCCGCGGCACGTTGCAGCGGGGCGCTGCCGTTCTGCGCCGCGCCCCATGCACCGTAACCGCCGTAGCGTCGCACCGGCGACCAGTCCGGCATCGCCGGCGGAATCGGCGCGTCGTATTGCGAGAACGGCCCCGCGCCCCAGACGATCCGGCCGCCGACCACCGTCAACAAGGCCGTGGTGGCGGCGATATCGTCTTCGGCGCAGGCGAAGAAGTCGCGGTCCGGCACCATCAGATCCGCCAGTTGCCCGACCGCGATGCGGCCTTTGCGGCCCTCCTCGTTCGAGAACCAGGTCACATATTCCGTCCACATGCGCAGCGCCGTTTCGCGATCGAGCAGGTTGCGTCGCGGATACATACGCAAGCCCGCGACCGTCTTGCCGCTGACGAGCCACGCGAGCGACACCCACGGGTTGTACGAAGCGACGCGGGTCGCGTCGGTGCCGGCCGAAACCTTGATGCCCTTGGCGAGCATCTTCGCGACCGGCGGCGTGGCTTCCGCTGCTTGCGCACCGTAGCGCTCGACGAAGTACTCGCCCTGGTAGGCCATGCGGTGCTGCACCGCGATGCCGCCGCCCAACGCCGCAATCCGATCCATCGATCGCTCGGAAACCGTTTCCGCGTGATCGAAGAACCAGTTCAGGCCTTGGAGCGGGATCTCCTTGTTCACCTTCTCGAACACGTCGAGCGCGCGGCTGATGGTTTCGTCGTAAGTGGCGTGCAGCCGCCAGGGCCAGCGGTTCTGCGCGAGCACGCGCACCACGCCTTCGAGTTCGCCTTCCATCTCGGGCGCCAACTCCGGACGCGCCACCCGAAAGTCCTCGAAGTCGGCTGCGGAAAACACCAGCATTTCGCCGCCGCCGTTGTGGCGGAAGTAGTCCGTGCCGTCGTGATACTTGACCGTGCTGGTCCAGTTCACGAAGTCTTCCTTCTCGGCCTTCGGCTTTTGCGTGAAGAGGTTGTACGCGATGCGAATGGTCATCTCGCCCGCGTCGTGCAGCTTGCGGATGACTTCGTAATCGTCGGGGAAGTTCTGCGAGCCGCCGCCCGCGTCGATCGCGCCGGTCACGCCGAGCCGATTGAGTTCGCGCATGAAATGTCGCGTCGAGTTGTACTGATACTCGGAGGGCAGCTTCGGGCCTTTCGCCAGCGTGGCGTAGAGAATCGCGGCATTCGGATTGGCGAGCAGCAAGCCGGTGGGATGGCCCGCGTCGTCACGCAGGATCTTGCCTCCCGGCGGCTCCGGCGTGTCTTTCGTATAGCCGACCACACGCAGCGCGGCGGCATTGAGCAGCGCGCGGTCATACAGATGCAGGATGAACACCGGCGTATCGGGCGCGGCCGCATTGAGCTCCTCGATGGTCGGCAAGCGCTTTTCCGTGAACTGGTGCTCGGTGAAGCCGCCGACCACCCGCACCCATTGCGGCGCGGGCGTGATCGCGACCTGCTGCCTGAGCATCTCCATGGCAACGGCGAGCGAGGGTACACCGTCCCAGCGCAGCTCCATGTTGTAGTTGAGGCCGCCGCGGATCAGGTGCAAATGGTTGTCGATCAGGCCCGGCAACACGGGCCGATTACCCAAATCGACGACCCGGGTCGAGCGGCCGGCAAGCGGCATGACCTCGGCATCGCTGCCGACCGCCACGAAGCGGCCATCGGCGATTGCCGCTGCCGTCGCGGTGGGGTTCGTCGGGTCCAGCGTGGTGAATCGCCCGTTATGAAGAATCAGGTCGGGTTGATTGCCGGTTGTGCTCATGTGCGCTCCTCGCTTCGCTCACTATGCTCAGTTCAATCAAAGTCCGAACAACTGCCGGAGGGCGGGGATGGCTTGCACGCCGATCACCATGCCCAGCAAGCCGATCAGGGCAACCAGCGGCGGCGCGGGCGAACGGACCTTGATCGCGCTGTAGATCACGCCTACCAGCAGCCCTGCCCCCAGTGAAACGAGATACGGTTTCATATGATCGCCCTCTCCGACAGCATAGAATGCAGATGATTACATCCCGGTCCGACCCGCCGGGTTGCGTTGCCCGTCCCCCGGTTGCATCGGGCCGCCCTCAGCGCAATAAGCGTGCGCCGCAGACGCTCGTCGATTCCACTGCCAATACGCGCCAACATGCAAAACCTTCCTGATCTTGAAGCCTGGGCCATCTTCGCGCGTGTGGCGGAGACCGGCTCCTTCGCGAAGGCTGCCGACCTGTTCGGCATCTCCCAGCCGACCGTCTCCAAAGCCATTGCCCGTCTCGAGCAACGGCTCGGCACCATGCTGCTGTACCGCACGACACGCAAGCTCTCGCTCACCCCGACCGGCGAACTGTTGCGCAACCGGGCGGTTCAACTGCTCGCCAACGCCGAGGTCTTCGAAAGCGAGGCGTCCGCTCTCGCGCTCGAACCTCATGGTGTCGTGCGCGTCAATGCGCCGACCTCGTTTGGCCTGCTCCATGTCGCGCCGCTGCTTCCGGCCTTTCTCGAGCATCATCCGAGCGTCGATGTCGACCTCGTGCTCACCGATCATCCCATCGATATCGTGCTGGGCGGCTTCGACGTGGCCATCCGCCTTGCCGACATGAGCGATTCCTCGGTCAGCTCGCGCCGCATCTGCGCGGTGCGCCGCCAGCTGGTGGCGTCGCCCGCCTATCTCGAGCGGCACGGACGCCCCGTGCACCCGCGCGATCTCGAACGGCATGCCACCTTGACCGACACGAGCCTGCCGACTCCCGAATACTGGCGCTTCCGCTCCACGACTTCGGACGACGAATATGCGGTGCCCGTGCGCGGTCGCGTGCGCAGCAACAACGCCGACGTGCTCCTTCCATCGTTGATCGCGGGACATGGTCTCGCCTTTCAACCCGAGTTCCTGGTGTGGGACGCATTGCAGCGTGGTGAGCTCGAGCAAGTGATGTGCGACTGGAGAATCGCCGACATCGATGTCAACCTCATTACGCCACCGAGCGTCGTGCGCGTCCCGCGCGTGACCGCGTTGCTCGATCTTCTCGTCACGCATCTGGCGCACGCTCCATGGGCGATGGCCGAGAGTTGACCGCGAAACGGCAGTCTCGATTACGCCTGCGCGCTCACCGGTGCGGCGCATTCGCCGGGAACGCGCCATGCCCGTTGCGACCATCGCGACGCGCGATCATTTCGCCGGTACGGCCGGCAGCGCCTCGTGCGGTGTCGCCGTGCGCTGCGCGGCCTTGTGGACCATGGTGTACGCGTAGTCGATGCCCATGCCGTAGGCGCCCGAGTGCTCCTTCGCGATCGCCATGATTTCGTCGTAGGTATCGCGGCGCGCCCAGTCGCGCTGCCATTCGAGCATGACCTGCTGCCAGGTGACCGGCACGACACCCGCCTGAACCATGCGCTGCATCGCGAAGTCGTGCGCGTCTTTCGACGTGCCGCCCGAGGCGTCCGCCACCATGTAGATCTCGTAGTTGCCTTCGAGCATGGCGCAGAGTGCGAACGTGGTATTGCAGACTTCCGTCCACAGCCCCGACACGACCACCTTCTTGCGGCCATTCGCGGCAAGCGCGTCACGGACTTTCTGGTCGTCCCATGAGTTCATCGAGGTACGCTCGAGCAGCTTCTGGCCTGGAAACACGTCGAGCAGTTCCGGGTACGTGAACCCCGAGAAGCTCTCCGACTCGACGGTCGTGATCGTGGTCGGGATCTTGAACGCCTTGGCCGCCTTGGCCAGCCCGACGACGTTGTTCTTGAGCGCCTGGCGGTCCATGGACTGCACGCCGAACGCCATTTGAGGCTGCTGATCGATGATGATGAGCTGACTGTTTTGCGGAGTGAGTACTTCAAGCTTCGGATTGCTCATGACGTACATCTCCTCTAATCGTTGGAAAAAACCCGCCTCGTCGGCATGACCGGGAGGAATTAAATGTTCCGCGCGCCGGGGTACGGCATCCAGCCCTAGACATTTAATACGCAATCGCGCCGAAAGAACACCCAGGAAATGGAATTAATTCGATTCGCAAAATTGCATCCTCCGGTTGCCGCATCTTCGCTTTCCTTATTTCCGCAAACCCGATACGCTTTCGAAACATTCGCTGCGCAGTGCCTCTCGCCGATCGGCCATCTACGGGACTCGCATCATGAAAGCGTATCTTTTCTCTTTCCTCGCAGGTGTGCTTGTCGGGGTCGTCTACTACGCAATCGGCGTGCAGTCGCCGGCTCCGCCCACGGTTGCGCTCGTGGGCCTGCTTGGTATTCTGGCCGGCGAGCAGATACTTCCCGTCGTGCGCCGCATGTTCTCCGGCCTCAAGCTGAATGTGGCCTGGCGCGAAGCGAAATGCAGCCAGCACATGTTCGGCTCACTGCCGGGCGCGCGGGCCCCCGAGGCAGCCGCCAAGGACCCGCGATCATCGTGACGCGTCGACATTCACACCATCGCGTGCTGCATCGTCTGCCGGCACCCGGATGAACAACGTCGAGATCTTTCACTACCTGTTGTTGTTGATCTGTGGTGCGGGCGCGCTGACGTGGCTTGCGGAGCGCATCGCCATCCCGCCCGCCGTCGTGCTGTTGCTAGGCGGCTGCGTCATCGCGGCCACCGGCAAGCGCGTGCCCGGGATGGACCCGAATCTGCTGCTCGCGGCCGTGCTTCCGCCGCTGCTGATGTCGAGCTCGTTCTACACGGCCTGGAAGGACTTCCGCCGCGAACTTGGCACGATCGCTTCGCTCGTACTCGGTGCGGTGACCTTCACGACCGTCGCGGTTGGCGTTCTCGTGCATGCATTCAATCCTGGTCTGCCATGGGCCGCCTGCTTCACGCTCGGTGCGATCGTCTCGCCTCCCGACGCCGTCGCGGCGAAGGCGATCCTGCAACGCCACCCGCTCCCCACGCGGCTCGTGACCGTGCTCGAAGGGGAAAGTCTCGTCAATGACGCGTCGGGCCTGTTGCTCTATCAGATCGCGGTTGCGGCGGCACTCGCAGCAACGATCACGATCGCGAGCGGAACGGGGCTTTTCTTCACGCTTTCGCTAATCGGCATCGCGGTCGGCCTCATCTGCGGCCAGACCCTCTGCTGGGTCCTGCCGCGCCTCGGCGACGCGATGCTCGGCATCGTGCTGACCTTCGTGATGGCCTGGGCAAGCTACGGCATCGCGGACGCGATTCGCGGCTCAGGCGTGCTCGCCGTCGTGACCTGCGGCCTCGTGCTCGGTGTGCGCCAGCACCGGGTGTTCGACGCCGGCATGCGCATCAAGTCCAAGGCCACCTGGGAAGCCATCGTGTTCGCGCTCGACGCGCTCGTTTTCATCCTGATCGGCCTGGCGCTAAGCGGCATCATGGCTCGGGTGAACTACGACGTCGGCGTCCTGATGGCGGGTTTGCACGTTGCGCTGCCCGCAACAGCGGCGGCGATTGCCGCCCGCCTCGTATGGGTGTTTGCCGCGATCTGGCTGCCGAGCCGCTTGCTTGCGAAGCGCCTGGGCAGCCAGCCGTGGTCGGCAGGCGAGGCGGTCGTGCTCGGATGGGCCGGTATGCGTGGCGTGGTCAGTCTCGCGGCCGCGCTTGCGTTGCCCGGCAATTTTCCGGGCCGCGACCTGATCATATTCAGCACCTTCCTGCTCATCATCGCGACGCTCGTCGTGCAGGGCGGCAGTCTTGCGCCACTCATCCACGTGCTCAATCTGCGCCCACACGCACGCCAGACCATGTCGGAGCACGAAGCGCGTGCGCGGACGTTCGGCGCTTCGCTCGCTGAACTCGAGAAGACGAGCAAGCATGCACCCGCTGTCGAACGGGCGACCTTCGAGCGCCTGCAAGCCGAATACCGCATCCGCGTCTCGGCGAACGAAAACGCGCATGCGCTGGGCGCAGAGCGGATCGAAGACCGCGCGCGCTTTCTACGGATCGAGCTGAAGCTGGTGGGCGTGTCGCGCGAGACGCTGCTCAACCTGCACCAGGACGGCAAGGTCGATGACGAGGTGCTGCATCGTATCGAGTCGGAACTCGATCTCGAAGAACTACGCCTGTTGCGCCTGCTCGAACCGTAGAGAACCGCGTGCAGTATCCAACGCCCCAGCTCACGTGCCCGCGACGCCCAATCGATAAATATCCGCCGACTCGAGGATCGGTTGCGGCACGCCCACACGCACGACATTCAGCATGGCATCACCGATGATTCCGGTGGTCAGTATGCTGGCGGGCGAGATGCGCCGCAGCAGCACCAGCACCGGGTTGAGCACGACATACATCCACCGGTAAAGGGCGGTGCGCGACTGGATGCCATCTTCGGGAACGATCGCGGCGGGACGGAAAATCGCCACCCGCCGAAACGGCAACCGCTGTAACGCGTTCTCCGTTTCTCCCCGGACTCGGGCCCACATCGTCTTGCCCCGCTCGCTGCTATCCGCGCCGGCCCCCGAGACATACACCATGGCCATGCCCGGACTGCGGGCAAGCAGTTGTTGCGCGAGATGAAGCGTGAGGTCGTAGGTCACCACGCGATATGCCGGCTCGGACATCCGGAAAGACGAGACGCCCACGCAGAAAAAACATGCGTCGACCTTGGCGAATGCGTCGTCTGCCGCATCGAAGCGACTCAGGTCGGGGACGACGAAGACCCGTAGGCGCGGGTCCTCGTAGCCAGGCGGCGCGCGCCGGCCCACCACGATGATTTCGGTGACGTCGCGTGCTTTGAGACATGCCCGCAATACGCCCTGGCCAACCATCCCCGTTGCGCCGATCAGGACAACTCGCATAGCGTCACTCCGATGGCCACGCGGGCGATGCCGCACCGAAGTCGGCAGCGAGGGTGACCGGTTTCCAGGACTGCATCGTCTCGCGGCGCGCCAGTTCTTCGGCTTCGACGACCTGCCAGGCGTCCGAGCCGAGCACGAGGCGCGCGGGGACCGTGCTACGCGAGGCGAGCGCCACGATCAGCTTCGCGATACGCTCAGGATCACCAACTTCATGGCCGACGTAGGCATCCATCAGTGCCTTGAAGTCACCCAGCGATGCCGCGTAGTCCGGCGGCAGATGCTGCAGCGTCGCGCGGGCTTCATGGCCCCAGTCGGTGCGCATGCCGCCTGGCTCGAGCGTGCAGATGCGGATTCCGAAGGGCGCGACTTCCTTGCCCACCACATCGCTGAATCCCCCCACCGCCCATTTTGCAGCCTGGTAAGCCGAAAGTCCGGGCGTGCTGATGCGACCGCCCGCCGATGAAATCTGAAAAATGTGCCCACCGCCTTGCGCGCGCATCACCGGGATGGCCGCACGGGTCAGGTTCACCACGCCAAAGAGATTGGTCTCGATCTGCGCACGAAAATCTTCGGCATGTACGTGTTCGAATGGCTGAATGTGGCCGTAGCCGGCATTGTTGATCAGCACGTCCAGGCGGCCGAAGCGACGCACTGCTTCGGCAACGGCCTCCTGCGCCTGCTGTTCGTTCGTGACATCGAGTTCGAACGTCGCGAGGCGCTCGCCATAGCGTGCCTGCAAATCTGCGAACCGCGCTGTATCGCGCGCCGTTGCCACGACCTGAGCGCCGTCCTGCAACGCGGCCTCGAGCAGGGAGCGGCCTAAACCTCGGGACGCTCCGGTAATCAACCAGACTTTGGACATGATAGTTAGCCTTTGAAATGCATCGACAGTGATGACTTGTGCCGGAGATGCGAGCGCCCTTCGCACCATGCGGGGCCGCGCGCCAACCCTGCAGACCTCGCTATGTTCACAGCGGATTGAATCCGGCCTTGCCCGCGAACATCACGGATTCGGCGAGTTCCTTTTGCGCCCGCAACTCGGAGAGACTGCGGGTGTAGCCGGCCTCCAGCACCGCATAGGCGTCTCCGCCGAGGACGGTGCGCAACGGGGGCTCAGGCATCTGACTGATCGTATAGATAGCGTCGGCCATTTTCACGGGGTCGCCCGAAGCGTATTCGTCGCCGACTTCCTTGACCTGACGGCGCAGTTTGCCGACTGCACCGTCCTTGTAGGCATCGAGTTCATCGGTCCAGCGGATGTTGGCCACGAAGCCGGTCTTGATGGAGCCCGGTTCGATGATGATGGTCTTGATGCCGAACTCGGCGATTTCCTGGCTCACCGCCTCCGCGAAACCTTCGAGGCCGAACTTCGCGGCGTGGTACAACGCGCCGCTCGGGAAGGCGCCACGTCCGCCGACGCTGCTGACGTGGATGAACGTGCCATGCTTTCTTGCCCTCAACGCCGGGAGGAAGGCGCGTGTGACATGAACAGGCGCGAGCAGATTCAGTCCGATCTGCTGCTGGATATCGGCTTCGCTCATCTCCTCCATGGCACCGATCACCGCGCCTCCCGCGTTGTTGACGACCACGTCGACATCGGGATGACGCGCCGCCGCGGCCTGAATCTGCTCGGGGTTCATCAAATCGACCGCCTCCAACGCGAGCAGCGCCGGGTATTTCTGTTTGAGCGCCTGCATCGCGTCGACCCGCCGCACGGCCGCCACGACGGAATGCCCCTCGGCGAGCACCTTTTCCGTGAGAGCGAGTCCCAGCCCGCCGGACGCACCGGTAATGAACCACTTCTGGATGGACATGATGCCAACCTCCTTTAACAATGAGCGCGTACGCACTCAATAAAGAACAAAAATTTTTACCGCGTAATCGCCCGCCACAGCACGCAAAACCCCAGTTGCCGGTGACGTTCGGCGTCCATCGGATTCGCCTGCACGTACTCGATGATCGAATCGGCGATGTGCTCGATCAGCGATGCAAGAAAGGCAATCGGCGCATCCACCAGCACGCCATCGCGCACTCCGTCCGTCATCATTCGGGACACTTCCAGAAACGCCTGCATACCCTGCATTTTGGTCTCGTCCGATATATGGCCCGAAGTCGAGAGCCGCGCGATGGCGAACCGCCCAGCGGCATTAGCGAGGCCCCAACTCACATAGCGCTGGAAAACGTGCTCCATGCGCTCTTGGTAGTCCGCGTCGTGCGGATAGTCGGGCAACACGGTTTCCGCGAGACTGCGCTTGAGATGCAGATAAAGCTCCTGGAACAGCATCTCCTTGTTCTCGAAGTACGTGAACAAGGTGCCCTCGGCCACGCCGGCGCCCCGGGCGATGCTCGACGTGCTCGCCTGCACGCCCTGCTCGGCAACCGCCTGGGTTGCGGACAATAACAGGGCTTGACGTTTTTCCGGGCTCAAGGGGCGCGCCATCTGAATCAGTATATAGAGTGAGTACGCGCTCAATTATACGCAGCTTTGCACGAAGTGCAACCGCCCATCTGGTGATCGTCTATTGCCCCATTGCCAGTAGTGCCTTGGCACATATCGTCAGATTCCGATATAAGATTCGTCCTGTAGCGATGCAATTACGCGTACGCCATTCGGCGTGCCGGTTGTCGAATCACCTGAAACCACCCACATGACGCCCGATTTCGACGCGATCCACAAAGCGCTGGCCAACCCGGTCCGCCGGGAGATTCTCGGCTGGCTGCGCGAGCCGTACGTGCATTTCGCCGATCAGGAGTTGCCGCTCGACCACGGCGTGTGCGCGGGCAAGATCGACGCGCGCTGCGGCCTGTCGCAGTCCACCGTGTCGGCGCACCTCGCCGCCTTGCAGCGCGCGGGGCTCGTCACGTCGAAACGGGTCGGTCAATGGGTGTTTTTCAAACGCAATGAGCCGGTCATTCAGGCGTTCCTCGAATACATGAACGCCAAGCTCTGAGCGCCGCATTCGCATCGCCGCGCTTCCTTTTTCACGCAGTCTTTTGAGGCTCGGGCCCTGCCCGCCGCCAAAGGTGAACTCATATGCCGACTCTGTTCGATCCGCTGCAAATTGGCGATATCACGCTGCCGAACCGCATCATCATGGCGCCGCTCACGCGTCAGCGCGCCGAGGAAATCCGCGTGCCGAACGCGCTGATGGCGCGCTACTACGCCGAGCGCGCAAGCGCCGGTCTGATCCTCAGCGAAGCGACGTCGGTCACGCCGCAAGGCGTCGGCTACGCCGAAACGCCGGGCATCTGGTCGCAGGAGCAGGTCGAAGGCTGGAAGCTCGTCACCCAGGCCGTGCACGAAGCGGGCGGCAAGATCTTCCTGCAACTGTGGCACGTCGGCCGCATTTCGGATCCGGTGTTCCTGAACGGCGAGCTGCCGGTTGCACCGAGCGCGATCGCGGCAGGCGGTCATGTGAGCCTCGTGCGCCCCGAGCGTCCGTTCGTGACGCCGCGCGCGCTCGAACTCGATGAAATCGCCGGTGTCGTCGAAGCCTTCCGCAAAGGCGCGGAAAACGCCAAGGCCGCGGGTTTCGACGGCGTCGAAGTGCACGGCGCGAACGGCTATCTGCTCGACCAGTTCCTGCAGGACAGCACCAACAAGCGTACCGATGCCTACGGCGGCCCGATCGAAAACCGCGCGCGTCTGCTGCTCGAAGTCACCGACGCGTGCATCAGCGTGTGGGGCGCGAACCGCGTCGGCGTGCATCTGGCACCGCGCCGCGACGCACACACGATGGGCGACTCCGATCCGGCCGCAACGTTCGGCTATGTCGCGCGCGAACTCGGCAAGCGCAAGATCGCCTTCATCGCGGCACGTGAAGCGCTCGGCGACGACCGCCTCGGCCCGCAGCTGAAGGAAGCGTTCGGCGGCCCGTACATCGCGAACGAAAAGTTCACGAAGGAATCGGCGCAGCAGGTGCTTAACGCCGGCGAAGCCGATGCGGTGGCCTGGGGCCAGCTGTACATCGCGAATCCGGATCTGGTGCGCCGCTTCGCTGAAGATGCGCCGCTGAACAAGCCGGTTCCGGCGACTTACTATGCGCGTGGCGAAGTCGGCTACACCGACTATCCGGCGCTGGAAACGGTGTAACCGGTCGACCGGTCGTTGCGGCGGGCTCATGCCCGCTACATGGAATGACGAAGCCAGGCGGCGGGCGTGACTGAATTTCGGTCACGCCCGCTGCTTTTTGTGCGCTAGACGAGATCGCGCCGCATGAACACCCGCTTCGATTCATCGAGCCCGCGCGCGATATGGGCGTCACGCCGCGCGAGCAAGGCCGCGTCGAGCTCCGACAGCGCGAGGTCGCGAAACCCGAGCCGCCGGTAGTACGGCGCATTCCACGGCACGTCGCGATACGTCGACAGCACGAGCTGCGTCAATTGCCGCTCGCGCGCGACTCGCGCGACCTCTTCGAGCAATGCCGCGCCGATCCGCCTGCCCGCGTGCGAGCTCAGCACGTCGAGCTCCTGAACGTAGATGCGCATGGGCTGCGGCTCGAACATCACGAAGCCCGCGCAGGTCGCCTGCTGGTCGAGCGCGACGATGATCTCGCCCGCCTCGATCTTGCGCTCGACGACCTCGCGCGCCATCGGCGGCGCGTCGGCGATGCCGGTCATGCCGACGCTGACGAAGCGCAGACCCGCTTCGAATTCGATGGCACGAATCGTTTCGACATCGTGCGGCGCGGCAAAACGGAAGGTGATGGTGCAGTCGTTCGGCATGGCCTTGCATCTGATCAGGACCGTGCGAGTTTGACATCGGCGCCGCAACCTCGACAAGCGACAAACGACATAAACTCACGCGGGCTCCCTGCACGCACGCTCGCGGGACTACACTCGTGACATCCGAACGCTATTCGAGCCCGACGCCAATATGAACTTGATGAATGTGCTGCAGATCGCGCTGCACCTCGATCAGCATCTGAGCGCGCTGAGCGTGCAATTCGGCACGGCAATCTACGCACTGCTGTTTGTCGTCGTCTTCGTCGAATACGGTTTTCTGCCGCTGTTCTTTCTGCCCGGCGATCCGCTGATCTTCATCTGCGGCGCGCTCGCGGCCACCGGCACCCTGAATGTCTGGATCGTGGCGCCGGTGCTGTTCGTCGGGACGGTGGGCGGCAGCGTCGTCGGGTATGCGATCGGCCACGCGGTCGGCGAGAAGGCCTACACCCGCAACTACTACTGGCTCAACCGCAATGCGCTGCGCCGGGCGCACGCGTTCAGCGAGGCGCGTGGCCGGCTGACCTTCCTGCTGTCGCCGTTCATCGCCGTGGTGCGCACGTTCGCGCCATTTGCCGCGGGAGTGTCGCGCATGACGTTCTTGCGCTTCGTCGAGTACGTCACCGCGGGCGCGGCGCTGTGGGTCGTGTCGCTGATCGGGGCCGGCTATCTGTTCGGTAACGTGCCGGTGGTGCGGGAGCATCTCAGCACGCTGGTGCTGCTGGGCCTCGCGCTCGGCGGCGCGATGCTGGCCGGCGGCGCGGCATGGCGCTTTTTCAACCGGCGGATGCGGGCACGCTGAGTCCAGCGTGTCGAGGCGTGCGCACCTGGCCGCTCGTCACATCAAGACTTGACCCGAACGAGATACGAAGGTAACCTTAGCAGGATACCTTCACATCACGTCATGTCATCGCGCGGGTTCACCGCATGAGCAAATCCCCTCCCCCCGTTACACCGGAAGAACTGCATACGCTGGCCGAAGATCTGCGCGTGCTGGCGGTCAAGCTGCGCCGGCGTCTGCGTGAAGAGTCGCATATCGGCGACTTCACGTCGTCGCAGGCACAGGTGCTGACTTTGCTGGAACGCGAAGGGCCGGCCACGGTCACCGCGCTCGCCCGCGCGCACGGCATGCGTCCGCAATCGATGGGAGAAACGCTCGCGCCATTGAAAGCGGCGGGGCTCGTCAGCGGCGCGCCCGATCCCAACGATGGACGGCAAACGGTGCTGTCGCTCACGCCCTCCTTCCGCAAAAAGGTCAAGGCGAGCCGTGCGGTGCGCGAAGACTGGCTGTACCGCACCATTCAAACCAGCTTCACGGCAGCCGAACAGCAACAACTCGCGACGGGCGTCGATCTCTTGAAACGCCTCGTCGATTTGTAACTCGCGATTCGCACACACGCGTCTCACCACTCGCAGGAGCACACCATGGCACTCACCACTCTCGACGCAAAGACCGCACTGGTGGTCGTCGATCTGCAGCGCGGCATCGTCGCGCTGCCCACCGCCCCCCATCCCAGCAACGAAATCGTCGAGCGCTCGGTCACGCTGCTCGACGCGTTTCGCCGTCACGGCTTGCCCGTCGTCCTCGTGAACGTCGCCGCCGGCGCGCCGGGCCGCACCGACCAGGGCCGCCACACCGGCGACTTCCCGGCCGGCTTCGCGGATCTGCTGCCGGAGCTGAAGCAGCAGCCGTCGGACCATCTGGTCACGAAGCGCACGTGGGGCGCCTTCACGAACACCGATCTAGCCGCGTATCTGCAGCAGCAAGGCGTTACGCAAGTCGTGCTCGCCGGTATCGCGACCAGCATCGGCGTCGAATCGACCGCGCGCTTCGCGAGCGAACTGGGCCTGAACGTCACGCTCGTCCTCGACGCGATGACCGACCTGAACGCCGACGCGCACGCCAACAGCATCACGCGCATCTTCCCGCGCCTCGGCGAAACCGGCACGACGCAGGAAGTGCTCGATCTGCTCGACAGCACGCGCGCCTGAATTCGCACTGAAGCGAGCCCCTGCCCACATACGGCCCACCCCGCGCTGAGGAAAACCCTGCCGTGAGCACCACGTTCCGTTCGCTGCGCATTTTCAACTACCGTGTCTGGGCGAGCGGTGCAATCGTCTCGAACATCGGCACGTGGATGCAGCGAACGGCGCAGGACTGGCTCGTGCTCACCGAACTCACGCATCACAACGCGACCGCGGTGGGCATCGTGATGTCGCTGCAGTTCGGGCCGCAGATGCTGTTGCTGCCGCTCACCGGCTACGCGGCCGATCACTTCGATCGCCGCAAGATGCTGTTCGCGACCCAGGCAGCAATGGGCACGCTGGCGCTGGCGCTCGGTCTGCTTACCGTCACCGGGCTCGTGCGGCTATGGGAGGTCTACGTGTTCGCGGGGCTGCTCGGCTGCGTCACCGCGTTCGATTCCCCCGTGCGCCAGACCTTCGTGTCCGACCTCGTCGGCGAGAAGGATCTCGCCAACGCGGTCGGGCTCAACTCCACGTCGTTCAACGCCGCGCGCATGCTCGGGCCGGCGGTCGCCGGCTTGCTGATTGCGTCGGTCGGTACTGGCTGGGTGTTTCTGATCAACGCGCTGTCATTCGTCGCGGTGCTCGGCGCGCTGCGCATGCTGCGGCTCGACCAGTTACATATCAAGCCGCGCAATGTGCGCTCGCGGGGCAGCTTCCTCGAAGGCTTCAAATATGTCTGGACGCGCCCCGATCTGAAGGCCGCGCTCCTGATGCTGTTCCTGATCGGCACCTTCGGCCTGAATTTCCCGATCTTCATTTCGACGATGTCCGTCACCGCATTCCATGCGGGCGCGAGCGAGTACGGCGTGCTCAGTTCGACGATGGCGATCGGCTCGGTCACCGGCGCGCTGCTCGCCGCGCGCCGCGCGCGGCCCACGATGGGCCTGCTGCTCGGCGCCGGCGCGATGTTCGGCGTCGGCTGCACGGCGGCCGCGCTGATGCCGAACTACCTGCTGTTCGGGATCGTGCTGATCGTGATCGGCGTATCGACGCAAACCTTCACCACCTCGACCAATAGCCTCGTGCAACTGACCACCGAGCCCGCGATGCGCGGCCGCGTGATCGCGATTCTGCTTGCGATCGCGCTCGGTGGCACCCCGCTCGGCGCGCCAGTGGTCGGCTGGGTCGCCGACCGTTTCGGCCCGCGCTGGGCGCTAGGCGTCGGCGCGGCGTCGGGCTTTGGCGCGGCGCTCGTCGGCCTCATCTATCTGATGCGATACCGGCAGCTGCGCTTCTATCGCGAAGGCTGGCGTCTGCGTTACAGCATCGAAGACCCGCGGCCAGTCACGGCGACGGTCATTCCCGACTCCGTCACGACGGTTCAGCGCAGCGAGCTGGACGAGGCGGAAGAGGATACGGCGTCGAGCGTGTAAAAGCCCATCTGCGCGAGCACCGCAAAGGCAGGCGCCGCTCAGAATCCGCCCACGCCGCGCGTCACCAGCGCATAAGGTCCGCGCGTCAGTTGCTCCCTGAGAAACTCGATGCACACCTGAATCCGCGCCGACGACGACAGGCGCTCGGCGGTCACCGCCCACACATCGGCCGATTGCTGATAGTCGGGCAGCACGCGCACCAGTTCACCCGCGCGCAGGCTCTCGGCCACGTCCCAGATCGACACCATCACGATCCCGTAGCCTTGCTTCGCCCACTGCACGACGATGTCGCTCAGATTCGACGCGACCGAGCCCGTCACCTTCACGCTTTTTTCTCCATCCGGCCCGGTGAGACGCCAGACGCCGAAGCGGTCGTCGCGGCCGCGAAACAGCAGGCAGTCGTGAGCGGTCAGATCGTTGGGTTCGACCGGCGCGCCGTGGCGCTCGACGTAAGCCGGCGACGCGCACAGGATGCGCGCGCTCTCCACCATCTTGTGCGCGATCAGATGCGGTTCCTGCACTTCGCCGACGCGCACGTCGATGTCGAAGTTCTCGCCGACGACATCCGCGCGCCGATCCAGCAGTTCGAGCCAGATTTCGAGGTTCGGGTGGCGCTCGCGCAGCATCGCGAGAATCGGCGATACATGCTTGCGGCCGAGCCGCAAGCTCGTGCTGATACGCAAGAGACCGCTGAGCTCGGTGCGGCGATCGGCGAACGCATCGGCCATGCCCTGCACGTCGTCGAGGATGCGTTGCGCCCATTGCAGGGCGGCTTCGCCGTCGCTCGTCACGCTGACGCGGCGCGTGGTGCGCTGAAACAGTTTGACGCCGAGGCCGACTTCGAGCATTGCGATGCGCTTGCTCACATGCGACGGCGACAGCCCCATCTCCGTCGACGCCGCGACAAAGCTGCCGCGCCGCGCGATATGACAGAACAGCTGCAGATCGCGCAGGAAGGATTCATTCGTGGCTGTGAGCGCATTCTGATTTTGCATCTGGACGCATTGTGTCGGCGCATAACGCTATTACCCTAGCTCCAACGGATTGGTTGAGCAAGAAGCAGTCGATTGAATGCGGGTTTGAATGCCATGAGCGGCACATACAGGCCCGCGTTAACCCGTAGTGCGCCGCAGCAGTTCGCCCGCAGCTTCGATCCATACCGTTATGCCGCACCGCGGCAACGAAACCAGGAAAATCCTGGCTTGCGCGATGCCCGTTTAAGGGCGCCAATGACTCAGCCGTAGAAGCTGACAAAAACATTTCCCGTTCAGGAGACGACATGGAATCGAACGCATCGGCAAGCAGCGAGCGTGGCTCGCAGGCTCGCAAGGCAACCGCCAGCGGCTGGATCGGCTCGGCACTCGAGTACTACGACTTCTTCATCTACGCGCAGGCCGCCGCGCTGATCTTTCCTCAGTTGTTCTTCCCTTCCGGCAACCCGAAAATCGCGATCGTCGCATCGCTCGCCACCTACGGCGTCGGCTACGTCGCGCGGCCGATCGGCGCGATCGTGCTCGGGCACTGGGGCGATACGCACGGACGCAAGAACGTGTTGCTCGTCTGCATGTTCCTGATGGGTCTATCGACGATGGCCGTCGGTCTGCTGCCGACCTATCAGCAGGTCGGCTTTCTCGCGCCGCTGCTGCTCGTCGTGCTGCGGCTGATCCAGGGCTTCGCGGTCGCCGGTGAAATCTCTGGCGCCAGCTCGATGATCCTCGAACACGCACCATTCGGGCGACGCGGCTTTTACGCGAGCTTCACGTTGCAAGGCGTGCAGGCCGGCCAGATTCTCGCCGCCGCGATCTTCCTGCCGCTCGCCTACTTCATGAACGACGCCGCGTTCAACGCGTGGGGCTGGCGCATTCCGTTCCTGCTCAGCTCGGGCGTGCTGGTCGCCGGCTACATCATCCGCCGCGAAGTTCACGAAACGCCCGCGTTCGTGAAGGAAGACTCGAGCGGCGGCGTGCCGCGCTCGCCGATCGTCGAAGCGTTCAAGTACAACTGGGACGACATGCTGCGCGTCGTGCTGTGCTCGCTGATGAACGTGATCCCGGTCGTCGCGACGATTTTCGGCGCGGCGTACGCGGTGCAGCCGGCGTATGGCATCGGCTTCTCGAAGAGCCTGTATCTGTGGATTCCGGTGATCGGCAACATCGTCGCCGTGCTCGTGATTCCGTACGTGGGCAATCTGTCCGACCAGATCGGGCGGCGTCTGCCGATCATCGTCGGCTCGCTCGGCGCCGGGTTGATGTCGTTCGGGTACCTGTACGCGATCAGCATCCGCAATGTGCCGCTTGCGATGGTGATGTCGATCCTGATGTGGGGCATCATCTATCAGGGCTACAACGCGATCTTCCCGAGCTTCTTTCCGGAACTGTTCCCGACGCGTTCGCGCGTCTCTGCGATGGCGATCGGCCAGAACATCGGCACGACGATCACCGCGCTGCTGCCGGCGCTGTTCGCCTACGTCGCGCCACCGGGATCGCAGAACATACCGCTGATGATTGGCACGATCACGTTCGCCATCACGATCGTCTGCGCGATCGCCGCATGGAGCGCGCGTGAAAACTTCCGCGTGCGGCTCAGCGACCTCGGCGACAGGAACGTCATGCCGATGGACAAGCTCAGCTACGACACACTGCGCGCGCAGACCATGGCCGACGCGAAAAAGGCCGTTGCGTAAGCCGGCTTTCCTCCCAACCCACTTTCATCAGGAACCCCAAGGAACCCGCTCATGAACAGCACCCGGATCGCCGTCGCCGGCGCGGGCTATATCGGCCGCGCCCACATGGCGGTCGCACGGCAAAGCGAGGCGTGCACGCTGTCGGCGATCGTCGATCCGTCGCCGGCGGCCGCCGCGCTCGCCGCCGAGGCGGGCGTGCCGCTCTATCGCACGCTCGACGAACTGCTCGAACGCGATCGACCGGACGGCGTGATTCTCGCGACGCCGAACCAGCTGCACGTCGAACACGCATCGCGTTGCCTCGCGGCGCGCGTGCCGACGTTGCTCGAAAAGCCGATCGCACCGAGCGTCGACGAAGCGGAAACGCTCGCCGGGCAAGCCGAGCACAGCGGCGTGCCGCTTCTGATCGGCCATCACCGCGCGCATAGCCCGATCATGGCGCGCGCGCGGCAGCTGATCGACGAGGGCCGGCTCGGCAAGCTCGTCGCGGTGATGGGCAGCGCGGTGTTCTTCAAACCCGACGAGTACTTCGCCGACGCGGACTGGCGGCGTCAGCCTGGCGGCGGTCCGATCCTGCTGAACATGATTCACGAGGTCCACAACCTGCGCATGCTGTGCGGCGACATCGTGGCCGTGCAGGCTTTTTCGTCGCGTGCGACGCGCGGCTTTCCGGTCGAGGATACGGTCGCGATCAACTTGCGTTTCGCGAACGGCGCACTCGGCAGCTTCATGCTGTCCGATACCGCCGCGAGCGCGCGCAGCTGGGAGCAGACCTCGCAGGAAAACAAGGCCTATCCGTCGTATCCGGATGAAGACTGCTACGTGATCGCGGGAACGTTCGGCTCGCTCGCGGTCCCGACGATGCGCCTGAAGACCTACGCAAACGCGGCGGACCGCTCGTGGTGGAAGCCGTTCGACGTCAGCGTCGCCGACATGACGCGCGACGATCCGCTGAAGCTGCAGATCGAGCATTTCGTGCGCGTCATTCACGGCGAGGAGCCGCCGCTCGTCAGCGCGCAGGACGGCTTGCAGAATCTGCGCATCACCGAGGCGATCGTCGAGGCGGCACGCACCGGCGCGGTCGTCGATACGGCGCGCGCCGTCGCGGCGGCTGTCCACTGAAACACGCTGAAGTCGCGTCGATACCACCCAATCGATTACTAAGGATCACTAGATGAAGACCTTCGTGATGCTGCATGGCATCAACCACAACATGTTCGGCAAGCGCGACCCCGCGCAATACGGCACGATCACGCTCGACGAAATCGACGCACGCCTGCGCGCGCTCGGCGACGAGCTCGGCGTGCGGGTCGAGAGTTTTCAGACCAATAGCGAAGCGGCGATGTGCGAGCGCATTCACCAGGCGTTCACCGACAACGCCGACGGCGTGCTGATCAACGCCGGCGCGTGGACGCATTACAGCTACGGCATTCGCGATGCACTCGCGATCCTGACCGTGCCGGTGGTCGAGATCCACATGTCGAACATTCATGCGCGCGAAGCGTTCCGGCATCTGTCCGTGTTCGCAGAGATCGTCAAAGGACAGATTTGCGGTTTCGGTGTGGACAGCTATCTGCTCGGGCTGCGCGCGGCGGTGTCGGCGGCCGGCTAGTCCTGAGCGTGCGCCGCGCGGTGGCGGCGGCGCACGGCTAGCGCCAGGTTTCGGTCAGCTCGTTGGCCAGTACCATCTTCTGGCGGACCACTTCGACGAAGGCCGCGTCGATGCCCGGCTGAGCCTTCAGGAATTTCAGCGCGGCGGAGTGCACGACACGCAGCGCGCCGCCGTCGATCCCGGTCATACGCGCCGCGCTGCGCCGCGTTTCCACGATCAGATCGCGGGCGCTCGTGAAGTCGGGCAACAAGCCGCATTGCGCGTCGAACCTGGCGCCCACACCACTCGCGTAGTCGCGCGACTCACCGAGCCGGTCCATGTCGATCAGCAGATCGACGCCCTCGCCCATGCGCACGGCGCAGAGGATCCACAACGCCATGAACGCGCGATACGCGTTGTCGCTGTCCACCGTGCGCGCGAATTGTTCGCACGCGATTGCATACGCGTCATCGGGCATCGACGGCAGCGGCGGCAGGCGCACCTCGCACACGCCGATCGCTTCGCGCACTAGCGGGTCCACCTGATTCAGGCCGAGGACGCGAAACGGCGCGGCGACAAAAAACGCATTGCTCCATTGCTGCCGCAGCAGCCAACCCGACGCGAACTGCGACGCCGGATTACGCAGCACGCCCACGTGCAGCGCATCGGCGAACGCGCGCTTCAGCCATGGCAGACGACCGCCCGTGCGGCAAAACTTGAAGACGGGCACGCGGCCCTGCCCGGTCGTGTGCTCGCTCAACGCGCGCAGATAGGCCTGTAGCGACGGGAACGTCGCATCGGGCTCGCGCGTAAAGCGATCGATGCTGAAACGCCTGTCGTAACCGGCCACGCCGCGCGCGTCTTCGCGCAGAAACGGCCGGTATTCGTCGAAGTACGGCGCGGCGAGCGGCGGGTGGCCCGAGGTCAAGGTCGGACGCGAGGCGGGCACGTCGGCGAGCTTCAGATCAGCGAGCACATTGCTGAGCGGTTCGTAGAAACCGTCCGCGCGTTCGAGTTCGCGCAGCCGGGACCAGACCCACGTACCCGCGCTGCGCCAACCCGTATGCAGAAAAACCGCCTGTTTCAGCGGACTGTTGGGGGCGTCGTGTGCGGACGATTCATGGGGCAACGGCATGGCACTTCTCTTCTGATGTTCGAGTCAATCAACCGGAAGCGCCACTTTACCCTGTGAGCGCTCCAGACGCATTATGCTGCGAGATTCCGCGCTTTCACATCGCCCCCATGAACGATTCGGCCGATATCCGCTTCCTGCTCACGTTGCGCGCCAGCGGCAGCCTGATCGCCGCTGCGCGCAGGCTCGCGCTGTCGCCGTCGGCCATCACGCAGCGTCTACAGCAACTCGAGAAGAAGCTCGGTGCGCAGCTCGTGAACCGCAGCGCGCGCCGCCTGCAATTCACCGACGAAGGCCTGCTGTTGTGCGAGCGCGGCGCCGAGCTGATCGAGCAGTTCGACGCGTTGTTCGACGATCTGCAAACGCGCCGCGGCGGGCTCGTCGGCACACTGAAGATCAATGCGCCGCTCGGTTTCGGGCGACGCCACCTGGCGCCGCTGATCGGCGAGTTCCAGCAGCAGAACCCCGATATCGACGTCGCGCTGACGCTATCCGACCGGCCGTTGACCGAAACGCTCGATCGCTTCGATATCGTCGTGCATATCGGCGAGCTGCCGCTATCGAACCTGGTCGGCTATACGATCGCACCGAATGCGCGCTTCGTCTGCGCGGCGCCCGCGCTCGTCAGGCGCATCGGCGAACCGGAATCGCCGGATGCGTTGAGCCGGCTGCCGTGCCTCGTCCTGCGCGAAAACGACGAGGACGTATCGCTATGGCAGTTCAGCAAGGGCCGCACGCGCCGCAGCGTACGCGTGACCGCGCACCTGAGCTGCAACGACGGCGACGTGATTCGCCAATGGGCCTGCGAAGGCCGCGGCGTGATTCTGCGCTCCGAATGGGACGTCGCCGAGGACCTGGCGAAGGGCAAACTCGTGCGCCTGCTGCCGGGCTGGAAAGCGCCGGACGCGAACGTGATCGCGCTCACGCACCAGCGCGCGGGGCTGCCCGCGCGCACGCGCCATTTCATGCAGTATCTGCAAAGCCGCTTCAGGCCGTCGCCACCGTGGCGGCGATGATTCAGTTCATCTGAATCTAAGACTCGATCCGTCTGAATGCCGACGTACCTATAATCGATTCATCCTCAACAGCCGGCTCACATGCAATCATGACTGCTGCCGCCTATCCCGACGCGGTGCTGTTCGACCTGCTCACCGCCCTGCTCGACTCGTGGTCCTCATGGAACCGCGCGGCGGGCTCCGACGCGGCGGGCCGCGCGTGGCGTGCCGCGTATCTGCGTCTGACGTACGGCTGCGGCCGCTACGTTCCCTACGAACAGCTGGTGCGCGAGGCCGCCGCGCAAGTGGGTCTGCCGGAATCGGCCGCGAATGCGCTCGAAGCGGACTGGCTGAACCTGACGCCATGGCCCGGCGCGCTCGACGCGTTGCGCGCGCTCGCGCCGCATTGCAAGCTCGCGGTCGTCACCAACTGCTCGACGCGGCTCGGCTCGCAGGCGGCCGCGCTGTTGCCCGTGCAGTGGGACGCGATCGTGACCGCCGAGGAAGCCGGCGTCTACAAGCCGGACCCGCAACCGTACCGCCTCGCGCTCGACAAGCTCGGCGTCGAGCCAGGGCGCGCGGCGTTCGTCGCCGGTTCGAGCTACGACATGTTCGGCACCGCGGCCGTCGGTTTGCGGACCTACTGGCACAACCACATCGGGCTGCCGCCCGTCGACGGCGCGCCCGCACCCGAGATCGAAGCGGCCTCGCTCGACCGGCTGGAGCCGTGGCTCGCGGGCTTCGGCGGCGATCGTCGGCACTGACTCTCCACCATCACCTCGCTCCTCAGGTGCAAGCATGAAACTCGAACAGATCGAAACCCCGGCCGCGTTGATCGACGTCGCGCGCATGCAGAAGAACATCGCGCGGATGCAGGGGCGGATGAATGCGCTCGGCGTCGCGTTCCGGCCGCATGTGAAGACCACCAAGTGCATCGACGTCGTGCGCGCGCAGATCGCCGCCGGCGCGCGCGGGATCACGGTGTCGACGCTGAAGGAAGCGGAAGCGTTCTTCGCGGCCGGCATCGACGACATCCTGTACGCGGTCAGCATGGTTCCATCGAAGTTGCCGCGCGCGCTTGCCCTGCGCCGCCAGGGTTGCGATCTGAAGCTCGTGGTCGACAATCCGACCGCCGCCGCCGCGATTGCCGCGTTCGGCGACCAGCACGGCGAAACCTTCGAGGTCTGGATCGAGGTCGACACGGACGGACATCGTTCGGGCATCCAGCCCGAACAGCAAACGCTGCTCGACGTCGGGCGGATTCTGCACGAGAACGGCGTGAGGGTCGGCGGCGTCATGACCCATGCGGGTTCGAGCTACGAGTTGAATACGCCCGAAGCGCTCGCCGCGCTCGCGGAGCAGGAACGCGCGGGCTGCGTGCGCGCCGCCGAGCGCTTGCGTGAAGCGGGCATCGCATGCCCGGCGGTCAGCGTCGGCTCGACGCCGACCGCGCTCGCCGCGCGGCATCTCGAAGGCGTTACCGAGGTGCGCGCCGGCGTCTACGTGCTATTCGATCTGGTCATGCACAACGTGGGGGTCTGCACCCTCGACGACATCGCGCTCAGCATACTCACGACCGTGATCGGTCATCAGGAAGACAAAGGCTGGGCGATTCTCGACGCGGGCTGGATGGCGCTCAGCCGCGACCGCGGCACGTCGCGGCAGTCGCACGATTTCGGCTATGGGCAGCCGTGTTTGCTCAATGGCACCTTGCTGCCGGGCTATGTCGTGAGCGGCGCCAACCAGGAGCATGGGATTCTCGCGGCGGTTCCGGCGGATACGTCAGCCGACGCGCAGGCCGACGATATCGCCGACCGCTTCCCCATCGGCATGAAACTGCGCATCCTGCCGAACCACGCTTGCGCAACCGGCGCTCAGTTTCCCGAATATCTCGCGGTGGCTCCGGATGGTAGCAGCGTCGAGTGGCAGCGGTTTTACGGGTGGTAAGTCAGCTGCTTCAACATACGCACGGCACACTCAACACTCAAGGAAAGCCGTCGCCGCCTGCCAGAATCATCCATCGCCCATAGCCCGACGGTGAATCTATCTGTTAGCGTGAAAATCCAGACAGGAGTACAGAGGATTTTTACATGACAGAATTGAATGAACCGGACGGCGTGCGCGTCGTACTGAGCGCCCCGCAACTGGCGGCGATGCTGACCCGCCAGTCGATCAGTCAGACCGAGATGCTTTCCAACCGGCTATGGGGTGGGTTGCAACTCGTCGGCGGTTTGCTGGAAATGGTCGGAGCCGGGGCACTATGTGTAATGCCGGAACCGACGATGGCAAGCAAGGCCGGGTGCATTGTGTTCGGCGCACATGGTTCTGACACGGCTGCGGCTGGCCTGCGTCAGGTCTGGACGGGCCGGGATACCTCCACGCTGACCCAGCGGGGCACGACGAAGCTGGCTGAGGCGATGAAAGCCGATCCTGACATGGCCAACAATATCGGCCTGTCGCTTGATATGGTCGTGCCGTTCGGCTTCGCCGGCTCGATCAAGGCCGCGCGCGTTGTCGGTATCACGATGGGCCGGATCAACCTGCAAATGCATGAGGCGAAGGCCCTTAATCCAAAGCTTGGAGGGCACACAGTAGAAAAGCATGTGGGGCGTAATGAAGCGCAGTTGCGCGAAAGACTTAGACTTGAGCCGAATCGAAAAAGAGTATCGTCATTCACTAACCTTGAACGGGCAGAATGGGCGATATCGGAAGTAATGCGCACCAATACGGCACAAATTCAGAATTGGGCGAAGTCTTCAGGTAGTGGTGGCCCCCTCACACTGATGCAGCGCGTGGCGGGTGATGTCGGCTATGGAATAACGAGGGATGCAGGAAAATTGACACAGATGAATGAGGTTGTAGTCGTTCTAAAATATCAAACATATAATGGAATGCCATATTACATTCTTACTGCTTACGTTGGATGAAGGAAAAATTCATGCTGTCAAGTCGCTACCCCAAAATGTACCAGTTGTTCGGCGCATACCTTAATCAGGATTTTGATTTATGGGGAGATACGATTCCAGAAATTGTCTCCTGCTATAAAAGGGACTGCCCACGGGAGAGTCACCTTGAAATGATTCATGAAATAAATTCGTTCATGAGCGAACACCCGGACGATTTGGATTCAGCGTTCGAAAAGGATTATGGACAAGATTTTGACCCGGAATTATGGGGTTACACGACCGCATCTTTCCTGGACGAGTTGAAACGTCTCCTGAGCGAGTAGCGGGCTTCCGGACGGTTCCATCCCGTCCGGCGCATGCACGCGCGGCGATGTTCGCGTTTGTCCCAAGACATCTGCATGAGGGTTCGCATTGTCTACCTTCGAAACCGGTACGCACTGGAATCAGTCGGCCCGGAACGGATGCGAACCCCGCGCAACGCGGACACCTTCACGGGCCCTTAGCGACCCGAAGTTTCGAGTCTTCGCGTCCGCATTGGGAATGTTCGTGAGAAGGATTTGTGCCACCAATCTATGGATTTCCCACCCGCTGTCGGCACACGCACCGCAGTTCATTCACGCGCCGCCGTCTGCGTCAGTACTTTGCGTATATCAGCGAGCGCATCCTCGAGTCGGTACGCCCCCACTTCAGGCTCATCGCCCGTTGGAAACGCGCTTCGACACGCCATTATCTGAGCAACGTTCACATGCTCTTGATACGAAAGGAATATAACGGCATGCCATACTACGTCCTGACCGCCTACCTGATGCGTTGAGCTTACTGTGGAAGACGAATCACCTTACCCGAATCTGGATTTTTTGATTCATAGCTATTTCAATGAAGATTTCGATTTATCGGGCGATAACGTAGAGGAAATCGTCTCGTGCTTCAAGAAAGAGAGCGACAAAACCCTTCATAAGTTAGTCGTCGATGAAATCGATCGTTTTGTGCGCGATCATTCCGCCAACCTCGACGGATATTTTCAGGAAATCTATGGCCTCTACGTGGATCCCGAACCGTGGGGCCACACGACCGCCTCTTTTCTCGAAGGGGTGAAACGGCTGCTTAGAGAGTAGGTAGCTCCAAGCCTGCCGCGAAACGTCGCTCACTCATCCTCTTCCGACAACCCCGCCAGCAGATCGTCGACCGCCCGATAGACGCGCTCGACGATCTCCGGTCCCACCTTGCGCTCGAGTTCGCGATAGTGCGCCTCGAGATCCTTCGAAATCACGCGCACCAGTTCGAGGCTCGTCTCCGTCAGCGACACGAGCACGCGCCGCTGATCCTCCGCGAAACGCTCCTTCGTCACCAGTTCCATGCTCTCCATGCGCGCGAGCACGCCGGCCATGCTCGGGCTCGAAATCGTGCAGATGTCGGAGATGTGGCGCGGCTCCATCGGGCCGTGCTCGTTGAGCGCGCGAATCACGCGCCATTGCTGCTCGGTGAGTCCATGCGCGGTGATCAACGGACGGAAGCGCTCCATCATTTTTTCGCGGGCGCGTAACAACAGCATCGGCAGATTGCGGTGCAAAACTCGGGTGGACGCAGCGGACATGTTGGCAAGGAATGAATAAAACAGCTGTCGGAGCTTACGGGAAAACCCGCGATCAACCAACAGTCTATTGACCGTCGATCATATCAAGCATGATACTACTAACATCTTAGTGTTTTCGCTCGACTTTCGCCACGAGGCCGCACACTCATGTTTGCCCTTGCCGATCATCTGCTGCATCCCGAAGGCGAAGCACTGCCACGCGATGTCGACGCGCCCACCGCGGCCGCCTTGCTGGCGAGCGGCATCGCGTGTCGCGCGCCGGTCGGCGGCGCCGTGTACGGCACGCTGCTGAACGACCGCGCCGCCCTGGATGCGTTGGGCGACGCGGTCCATGCGGCGCCGTACAAGGCGCCGCCGAAAGCGCCCGTGCTGTATCTGAAGCCGCGCAATACGCTGGCAGGCCATCGGGCTCGTGTGGTCGTGCCAGATGACGCTCTCGGCGTCGAGGTCGGCGCATCGCTCGGCATCGTGATCGGCCGCACCGCGACGCGCGTGAGCGCCGAGCGCGCGGCGGACTATATCGCCGGCTATACGCTCGTTGGCGATCTGAGCGTGCCGCATACCAACGTCTATCGCCCGAACGTGCGGCTGCGCGCACGCGACGGCTTCTGCGTCATCGGACCGGCGCTCGTCGCCGCCCACCACGTCGCCGCACCGGATCGGCTCGACATCGCGGTCTCGCTGAACGGCGCCGAACCGTTCGCGGCAAGCACCGCCACCTCGGTGCGCAACGTCGCGCAATTGCTCGCCGACGTCACCGACTTCATGACGCTGAACGCGGGCGACGTGCTGACGCTCGGCGTACGGCACGGCTCGCCGGTCGCGCATATCGGCGATACGGCCACGCTGTCGATCGGCACGCTGCCGCCGTTGAGCATCTCGTTCATCGGCGCGAATCGACACAACGGAGACCAATCATGATGCGCGGCCGCGTCGCCTATGCGGGAGCGATTCACGAAGCGTATCCGCACGAGCATGGCGTACGTCTGGCCGATGGCCGCGTGCGTCGCGAGGATGAAGTGGTCTGGCTCGCGCCGATCGAAGTCGGCACGATCTTCGCGCTCGGTCTGAATTACGCGGCGCACGCCAAAGAATTGCAGTTCAACAAGCAGGAAGAACCGCTGGTGTTTCTGAAGGGGCCGGGCACGGTGCTGGGCCATCGCGGCGTCACGCGCCGTCCCGCCGACGTCACGTTCATGCACTACGAGTGCGAGCTCGCGGTCGTGATCGGGCGAACCGCGCAGAACGTCAAGCGTGAAAACGCCATGCAGCACGTGGCCGGCTACACGATCGCGAACGACTACGCGATTCGCGATTACCTCGAAAACTACTATCGCCCGAATCTGCGTGTGAAGAATCGCGACGGCGGCACGGTGCTCGGCCCCTGGTTCGTCGACGCGGCGGACATCGCCGACGTCACCCAGCTCGAACTGCGCACGTTCGTCAACGGCACGCGCCAGCAATGCGGCAATACGCGCGATCTCGTCACCGATATCCCCGCACTGATCGAATACCTGAGCGGCTTCATGACGCTCGCGCCGGGCGACGTGATCCTGACCGGCACGCCCGAAGGCATCGTCAACGTCAACGCGGGCGACGAAGTCGTCTGCGAAATCGACGGCCTCGGCCGTCTCGTCAACACGATCGCATCCGACGCGGACTTCGACCGCGCCTGATGGACAGCACACATCCAGCGAACACGGAAAGGACCTGACAATGCCGATCGACCATCTGATCAACGGCGAGGCGTGTACCTCGAGCGACTACTTCGAAACCGTCAACCCGGCCACGCAGGAAGTGCTCGATGAAGTCGCGCGCGGCGGCGTGAAGGAAGTCGATGCGGCCGTGCGCGCGGCCAAAGAGGCGTTCCCCGCCTGGGCCGCGAAGCCCGCCGCAGAACGCGCGAAGCTGATCCGCAAACTCGGCGAGCTGATCACGAAACATGTGCCGGAGATTTCGGAAGTCGAAACGCAGGACACCGGCCAGACGATCTCGCAGACGCGCAAGCAACTGGTGCCGCGCGCGGCCGACAACTTCAGCTATTTCGCCGAAATGTGCATGCGCGTCGACGGTCACACGTACCCGACCGACTCGCATCTGAACTACACGCTGTTTCATCCGGTCGGCGTGTGCGCGCTGATCTCGCCGTGGAACGTGCCGTTCATGACGGCCACCTGGAAGGTCGCGCCCTGTCTCGCGTTCGGCAACACGGCCGTGCTGAAGATGAGCGAGCTGTCGCCGCTCACCGCATCGATGCTAGGCAAGCTCGCGCTCGAAGCGGGTATTCCAGCAGGCGTGCTGAACGTCGTGCATGGCTATGGCAAGGAAGCGGGCGAACCGCTCGTCGCGCATCGCGACGTGCACGCGGTGTCGTTCACCGGTTCGACCGCGACCGGCAATCGCATCGTGCAGACCGCGGGCCTGAAGAAGTTCTCGATGGAACTCGGCGGCAAGTCGCCGTTCGTGATCTTCGACGACGCCGACTTTGAACGCGCGCTCGACGCCGCGGTGTTCATGATCTTCTCGAACAATGGCGAGCGCTGCACCGCGGGCTCGCGCATCCTCGTGCAGCGCTCCATCTACGCGCGCTTTGCCGAGCGCTTCATCGAGCGTGCGAAGCGTCTGACGGTCGGCGATCCGCTTGCGGACAGCACCATCGTCGGCCCGATGATCAGCCAGGGGCATCTCGCGAAAGTGCGCAGCTACATCGAACTGGGCCCGAAGGAAGGCGCGACGCTCGCGTGCGGCGGGCTCGATACGCCCGAGTTGCCCGACGCATTGCGCCGCGGCAACTTCGTCACGCCGACCGTCTTCGTCGACGTCGACAACCGCATGCGTATCGCGCAGGAAGAGATCTTCGGCCCGGTCGCGTGCCTGATTCCATTCGACGACGAAGCCGAGGCGATCCGTCTCGCCAACGATATTTCGTATGGTCTGTCGAGCTACATCTGGACCGAGAACACCGGCCGCGCGTTGCGCGTGGCGGCCGCCGTCGAAGCGGGCATGTGCTTCGTGAACAGCCAGAACGTGCGCGATCTGCGTCAGCCGTTCGGTGGCACGAAGGCGTCGGGCGTGGGCCGCGAAGGCGGAACGTGGAGCTATGAAGTGTTTCTCGAACCGAAGAACGTCTGCGTGTCGCTCGGTTCGCATCACATTCCGCACTGGGGCGTCTAGACCGCAGGCCAACCGCCTGGCGAACATTGGAGACCGCGATGGGCAAACTCGCGTTGGCAGCAAAAGTCACACACGTGCCGTCGTTGTATCTGTCCGAACTGGACGGTCCGCACAAAGGTTGCCGTCAGTCCGCGATCGACGGACACCATGAGATCGGCCGACGCTGCCGCGAACTCGGCGTCGATACGATCGTCGTGTTCGACGTGCACTGGCTGGTGAATAGCGAATACCACATCAATTGCGCGCCGAAATTCGAAGGCGTGTACACGAGCAACGAGCTGCCGCATTTCATCAGGAACATGCCGTACGCGTATCCGGGCAACGTAGGGCTCGGTCAGCTGATCGCGGACGTCGCCAACGAAATGGGCGTGAAAAGCCGTGCGCACAGCGAGACCACGCTCGAGCTCGAATACGGCACGCTGGTACCGATGCGCTATATGAACGGCGATCAGCACTTCAAGGCGGTGTCGGTGGCGGGCTGGTGCATGTGGCACGACCTTGCAACCAGCGCGCGCTTCGGTCTGGCGGTGCGCAAGGCCATCGAAGAACGCTACGACGGCACGGTCGCGATTCTCGCGAGCGGCTCGCTGTCCCATCACTTCGCGAACAACGGCACCGCCGAGCAGTTCATGCACAAGGTCTGGAGCCCGTTCCTCGAACAGATGGACCGCAGCGTGGTACGCCTATGGGAAGCCGGCGACTGGAAGACCTTCTGCGAGATGCTGCCGCTCTACAACGAGAAATGCTGGGGCGAAGGCGGCATGCACGACACCGCGATGCTGCTCGGCGCGCTCGGCTGGGATCGTTACGACGGCAAGGCCGAAGTCGTCACGCCTTATTTCGGCAGTTCGGGCACCGGCCAGATCAATGCGATCTTCCCGGTCACGCCGCTACCCGTCTGATACTCGTGAAGGAATCGCCATGCCCCACCTGACACTCGAATACAGCGCCAATCTCGCGGACCCCCAACGCCTCGGCGAACTGTGCAAAGAACTCGCGCAATGCCTCGACGCGCAGCGCGAGAACGGCGAGCGCGTCTACCCGCTTGGCGGCATCCGCGTGCGCGCGCTGCGTTGCGAGCTGTACTGCATCGCCGATGGACGCCCCGACGCCGCGTTCCTGCATGCGAACCTGAAGATCGGCGCGGGGCGACAGGAGGCGGTCAAAAAAGCGACCGGCGACGCGCTGTTCGCGCTGATCAAGCAGCGCTTCGCCGAGGAGTTCGAACGTCAGGGGCTCGCGTTGTCGCTCGAAATCAACGAGTTCAGCGAAGCGGGCACCTGGAAGCACAACAATCTGCACGCGCGGCTCAAGGGCTGACGATCACACCATGCTAGACGAACAAACCATTCGCGACCTCGCGGCGCAACTCGATCACGCGGAGAAGACCCGCACGCAACTGCGCCATTTTTCCGCGCAGTATCCAGAGATGACCGTTCAGGATGGCTACGCGATTCAACGCGAGTGGGTCAAGCTGAAGCTCGCCGAAGGCCACGTGATCAAGGGCCGTAAAATCGGCCTCACGTCGCGCGCGATGCAGCGCGCGTCGCAGATCGACGAACCCGACTACGCGCCGCTGCTCGACAGCATGTTCATCGACAGCGGTCAGGACATTCGCGCCGATCGCTTCATCGCGCCGCGCGTCGAAGTGGAACTCGCGTTCGTGCTGAGCAAACCGCTGAAGGGTCCCGGCGTCACGCTATTCGATGTGCTCGACGCGACCGCCTACGTGAGCCCGGCCGTCGAGATCATCGACGCGCGCATCGAGCAGTTCGACCGCGACACGCGCGCGCCGCGCAAGGTCTACGACACGATCTCCGACTTCGCCGCGAACGCGGGCGTCGTGCTCGGCGGCCGGCCGGTGCGGCCGCTCGATGTCGACCTGCGCTGGGTCGGCGCGCTGCTGTACAAGAACGGCGTGGTCGAAGAAAGCGGGCTCGGGGCGGCCGTGCTCAATCACCCGGCGACCGGCGTCGCATGGCTCGCGAACAAGATTGCTCCGTACGACGAATCATTGAACGCGAACGACGTGATCCTGAGCGGCTCGTTCACGAGCCCGATTCCGGCACGCGCGGGCGACACGTTCCACGTCGACTATGGCCCGCTAGGCGGCATCGGTTTGAACTTCATCTGAGAGCATCGACATGTCCTTGCCCACCAATCCCTTCAAACGCGCCCTCGCCGAAGGCCGGCCGCAGTTCGGCCTGTGGGCCGCGCTTGCCGATGCCTACGTTACCGAGTTGCTCGCCACCGCCGGCTTCGACTGGCTGCTAATCGACAACGAGCACGCGCCGAACGACGTGCGCAGCACGCTGTCGCAATTGCAGGCGGTCGCCGCGTATGCGTCGCATCCGGTCGTGCGGCCGGTGAAGAGCGATGCCGCGCTGATCAAGCAGTTGCTCGACATCGGCGCACAAACGCTGCTGCTGCCGATGATCGACACCGCCGCGCAAGCACGCGATGCGGTCGCGGCCACGCGCTATCCGCCTCAGGGCATTCGCGGCGTGGGCAGCGCGCTCGCGCGTGCGTCGCGCTGGAATCGGGTGCCCGACTATCTGAACACTGCCGCTGACGAGCTGTGCGTGATCGTGCAGGCGGAGACCGTGCAGAGCCTCGACAATCTCGCGGACATCGCGCGCGTGGAGGGTGTCGACGGCGTGTTTTTCGGGCCGTCGGATCTGAGCGCGTCGATGGGCTTGCTCGGCAAACCGGGGGACGCGCGCGTGCGCGACGCGATTCGGCATGGCATCGCCACCGTGCGAGACGCGGGCAAGGCGGCCGGCGTGCTCGCCCCCGATCCGGCACTCGCCGCTGACTATCTGGCGGCGGGCGCGAGCTTCGTCGCGGTGGGTACGGATACGGGGTTGCTGAGCCGCGCGGCGGCGGATCTCGCCGCGTCGTACAAGAACACCCCGGCGATGGGGGCGCAGGTCAAAGGTGGGTATTAGAAAGTAAAACCGAAAAAGGCCGCGAGCCGACACACCCAAACACCCTCGCAGCACGCCAGCGTAAGTGCCACTCGCTCCTGACGAACAAGCCCGACGCGGCACATGGGCGAGGAACTCGGCGTTGATAAGAGCGGATCTGACGGACACACGCACCGGTGTGTCCGTTTTCTCATTGCCGTCTACTACTAAAGTGATATGGCCGAAGTCGGGCTCGGAAACCATACTGAATTCAGGCTGCCGCACAGACCAACTTTCGTGCACATTATCCGGTGCCCTTCTGGCTTGCGAGCCAATTCGTCCGGCAGCCTCAGCCACGCGCGGTGCTAGCGCTTAGCCCCGACCGCCGTCGCGAGGCATTGCGTCCACGTTTCCTGACGGAGGGTCCCATGAAAACAGCGTTATTTGTTGCCGGTGGATTGATCTGCGTGTGCGCCTCGCACGTCTACGCGCAAAACACCACCGCAAATCCAACGACCACAGCACAGGCCGTAGCACAGCCTGACGCGATGAGTTCGGAAGGCCCGGACCCTTCTGGAAGCTCCATGTCCGGCGGGCGTAGCATGACGTACGGAAAGACCCGTGCCGAAGTCTATCAAGACCTCGTGCGCTCACAGCAGAACGGCGAAGCAGCGCAGTTGCAGGCACTCTTCAAAGGTCACAAGTGAGTCGGCGCCGCCGCGACTTACGCGCGCACAGCGCAGGGGGCCCGCCGGCCCGCTGCGTCTGGGCTCGCTGAACCACCGCACATCAGCAATCTCGCGTGATGATCAAACACGGGAACGTCGCGCGCTTTCCTGCTTCGCGCGCAGTTTATCGGCCTCCAGTCTGCGCGTGACGAGATGGATCAGGTAAATCGCAAATTCGGGGTCCTGATAGTACATCCGCATTGCTTCAGTCGCGGAGACCATCAGCAACTCGCAATCGCTCCCGCAAAAGGCCGTGCAAGTGCGGCGATGGTCCGGAGAGAACAGTCCAATCTCTCCCACTAACGTGCCAGCGCCCACATCGACTCCGATCTCCTGAAGCGTGACCGTCCCGCGCAATACATAGTAGAGCGCGTCACTCGGTGCATCCTTGCGGAACAGCACGTCCCCGCGTTTGAAGCGGCGCGGAGGCAAATCGGAAAGGAGCCGCTTGATGGCGAGCTGCGCATCGAGCGCCTGATGAAGCTGTGCATCGCCAACCTTGTCGAGGCGCGCTGCCGCGATACTTGCCTGCCTGCGGCTCTCGACATTGAGTGCTTTGTACACCGTATAGAGATGTACTTTCACCGTACCTTCCGCGATATTGAGTTGCCGCGCGATCGACTTGTTCGACTCACCTCGAGCCACGAGCGCCAACACTTCGATCTGGCGTGGCGTCAGCATCCGGCTATTAATGGCGGCCTCGGTCGTAGCGCGTGTCTGTTCAGATGCGCCAGGTGCGGCTAGCGTGTGGACGATTGTGGGCAACGTGGGCGGCAAGTGCGAGGCGGCAGCCCGCATCTCATGCAGCGCATCGCGCAACGCCTGGGCGGACTGCGACTTGCTCAGGCACCGTGCCACACCGGCAGCCATGAAAGGATCGGTAGTCGCCTGATCGATCCCGGTCAGCAACGCGAGCACCGGCACATGCAGAAAGATGCGACGTAACGCGCTCAGCGTATCGAGTGCTTCCCTTTGAGGGTCGCCATCCACGATCAGCAGGTCTGCGTTCGTCGCGCCTTCGAAGGTGCTCGTCCGATAGTCCGCACATCTCACCTCGGTGCCCGGCTCGAAGTCGCGGACGAGCCGTGCAATACCTTCGCGGAACAAACCGGCCGGTGCGATCAGGATGATAAGCATATCGAGTAGTGCGATTGCCGCCGCGATATCGGGGCGCGTCAGCGGAGAGCTTATGCGCAAATATCATGGCGGATGAGGGCCTGCACGCCAAAATGAAGCTCCAACACGCCGTCCGCTTTCACAATCGAACATCACGGATACCATCAAAACAGCGCGCAATGCGTGATTGGCTACGACACCGTACTGCGAGCCAACGCAGTGCTCGTGCGCAAGCAGGAGCGAACTCATGAGCAGGCTGAATCTGCGGCGCAAGCATGTACCTGCGCCTCTCTCGCTGGCCAGGATCGTCGCAGGGCTTGCGTTTGCAGGTATTGCAGTAACGGCACACCCCGACACGGTCCGGATCACCGTTTCGCACTACAGTGACGCGACTGGCCCGTATTTCAACAGGATGGCTCGAGAGTTCGAGAAAGCGACCCCTGGTACGACAATCAAGATCGAAGAAGCAAACTGGGACGTGCTGCAACAGAAGCTCCAGACTGACATCATGGGCGGCGCGAACTCGGACCTGGCGATTGTCGCTACCCGTTGGTTGCTGGACTTCGTTCACGACGATGTCGCCGAGCCCCTCGATGGCTACATGGACGCCAGCTTCAGGGACCGATTCATTGGCCAGATCCTGGCCCCAGGTGAAATCAAAGGCAAGGTGTATGGCTTGCCGCTCACAGCCTCAACACGCGCGCTGTACTACAACAAGGACCTGCTGGCGAAAGCGGGTTATTCGAATGGTCCGAAGACCTGGAACGATGTAATCGATGCGTCGAGGAAGTTGAAAGCGATGGGAATCGCCGGCTTTGGTCTGCAAGGCAAAGAGATCGAGACGGATGTCTATTTTTACTATGGACTCTGGAGTTACGGCGGAGATGTGATCGGCACGGACGGCAAGGCGGCTTTCAACTCGCAGGCTGGCGTGCAGGCCGCCACGCTGTACAAAACGATGATCGACGAAGGTCTGACCGAAGCGGCGGTCACGGGGTATAACCGTGAGGGCATCCAGAACCTGTTCAAGCAGGGCCGCGTGGCGATGGTTATCTCCTTGCCTGTCCTGTCGAAACAGATCGCGAGGGAGGCGCCGAACCTCCAGTACGGTATCGATCCGATTCCGACGGGAACGACTCAGGCCACCTATGCAGTGACGGATTCAATCATGATGTTCAAGAACTCCAAGGTCAAAAAGAGTGCCTGGAAGTTTCTCGACTTCCTCTTCACGGAGGGCCCGCGTGTCGAATTCTCGAAGACGGAAGGCTTCCTGCCCACAACGAAGGCCGAAGCCAGCGATCCGGCGTTCAATAACCCGGACACCAGGGCGTTCATTGCATTGTTGCCGAACGCGCGGTTCGCACCGACCGTCACTGGATGGGAAGACACCGGGAAGGCCGTGTCGGATGCCATGCAAGCCGTCTACCTGGGAAAGACACAACCCGCCGCGGCATTGAATGCGGCAGCCGAAAAGGCAAACCGGGCACTAGGAAAGTAATGGGACTGTGGTCTGTTCAGTGATGTAGTGGCTTGATGCCCATTTCCCGGCAAAGCGACGCGGCGTCTGCCGCACTTTTCTCGCTCAATGCTTTATCTCCGCCCATCTTTTGCAGCCGGGATAGTCCGTATAGGCACTGTGCTTGCAAGGGCCGCATTTCAAGTTCGCGGCCGATCATCGAAGCCATGCGATAGTGCTCGTGAGCTTCCTCAATCCTGGATGCGCCCGCGTTGCCATCCGAGACCAGATCTCCCAACAGGCACCAGGCCCAGGCCTCGTTGCCTCGTTCGCCGGAGGCTCGAGCAAGATCAATGGCGTCACGTGCGTGAGTGAGGGCTTCATCTTGTCGACCAGCGAGCTGACACACTCGACCCGAAATTGAGAGCACTAGCGAGTGGCCGAACGTTAAACTACTCGCCGCTGCCTGGCGGACCGCCTCTTCGAGCACGACCCGTGCCTCATCGGTGCGTCCCAGTGCGGCATACGCGGCACCGAGACAGGAGGCGATCCGAGGAACGTAGATCGGAAACTCAGCGCTCCTGCACATGGCCAGTGCTGGCTCAAGTACCTCGACAGCAACGTCGGGATTGCCTCGAATAAGGTGCATCCGTCCGACACCGTGGCCGGCAAAAATCAGTTCCTCTGGCTCATTCATCTCTCGGGCCATGTCGGTCGCCTTCTGTCCAAGGACGGCAGCCTCGTCGAATCGGCCGAGTTCAGCCAGACACAGCACCAACCAGATCCGAGCGTTGACGCGCGTGAATTTCGCGTAAGACTCATGGGGCCCGCGGCCTTGGCCTTCATGGAGCAGATCTAGCGCCTGTCGAGCATGTTCCATCGCGCGTTCATAGTCTCCGCGGCCATAACGTGACCTTGCCAGCATCATGGCTGCCCACGCCTTCGCATCGGGGTCGCTTCGCCGCTCCGCCAACGCCAGAGCACGTTCGCCTGCCTCGACGGCGCCGACCAGATCGCCTAGCGAACCGAGCGTGAAAGCCAGCCTTGATAGAACGCGTGATAGGCGCACCTCGTCGCCGAGTCCTTCGGCCAGACGTTTCGCGCTTTCCAGATTCTCCCGGTCCCGCGCCAATTCTCCGAGCGGATAAAGGGAGTGGTTGAGTTCCCATCGAACGTCGATGATTTCGCCAAGTATTTCGGCGGAGGACGGCAGCGCCGCATAGGCAGTCAGGGCTTTCTCGAACAGGACCGACGCCTCCCGATGAGCAGCGCGTTCCGCAGAGTTCTGACCAGCACGCCGCCACAGCCGGACCGCCTTTTCCGTCAATCCAGCCTGGGCGCAGTGTTCGGCCAGGATTTCCGGTCGTTGCTCCGTTACGTCGGCAAAATGATTCTCGAGCTCCATCGCGATCCGGGCATGCAGTTGCTGTCGCCTGTCTCGCAGCATGGAACTGTACGCGGCGTCTTGCACCAGGGCGTGCTTGAAGGTGTATTCCGCATTCGGTGGCACCCCGCGCCGGAAAACCAGTTCGGCACTGACGAGATGATCCAATGCATCGTCCAGACGCGCCTTCGGCATCGACGCGACCGCACTGATGAGCTCATAAGAAAATCGCCGGCCGATTGCGGCGGCGACCTGTGCGACATCCCGCACTGGGGCCAGGCGATCGAGACGCGCCATCAGCGAAGCGTGCAGCGTCATCGGGATCGCCAGCGGTGGCAGCGGTCTGTCGAGCACGTAGCGCCCGTCCTGCTCGCGCAATGCGCCGCTCTCCAGCAACATTCTGGTCAGTTCTTCGACAAATAGTGGTACTCCGTCAGTACGCTCAATGATCCGGTCCGTGACCTCATTGGGCAGTGCCTTGCCAAGCGTTATCCGTTCGATCATCTCGGCTCGTTGCCGAGGGGTCAGACGATTGAGAGTCAGAAGCATCACTTCTGAACGGCCGATCCAACGAGATTTGAACTCGGGCCGGAAGCTGACGATCAGCAGGGCAGGCAGGGTTGCAATGAGATCGACAAGATGGTCCAGCGCTTCGAGCGAACTCGGGTCGGCCCAATGCGCATCTTCGAACAATATCAGCAGCGGCCGGCGCATTGCCCGGTCCTTGATCTGCGCAATTATCGTGCTAAGCGTCCTGTCCTTGTACTGCTGCGGCGTGAGGTTAAGCGTCGGGTATCGACCCTCCGTTGGAATCGACAGCAATGCCGCCACCAGCGGCGCAGCTTCGCGCCGAGTGTCGGCGGCGAACGCGAGCACCGCCTCCAGTTTATCGAGGCGTTGTTCAGCCGTATCGTCCCTCCGCAGACCGGCGGCACGTTCGAGCTGGGAAATGAACGGGTAGTAGGCACTGTCCTGATGCCGCCGCGAGCAGAAATACCGCAGGCGCTCGTGCGGCTCGAATTGAAGCCGCTCTTCGAGAGAGGTGGTCAGCCGCGATTTCCCGATACCCGCCTCGCCGGAAAGGAGCACGACCTGCCCCTCGCCATTTTTCGCCCGCTGCCATCGGCGAAGCAACAAGCCGATCTCTTCGTCGCGTCCGACAATCGGCGTCAAGGTGGTCGCGTGCAGCGCCTCGGAGTGGCTTTCGACTCCGCTGGGGCCGAGCACTTGCCAAACCCGCACCGCTTCGTCAAAACCCTTCACCGTCACGAAACCCATGTCACGGTAGTCAAACAACCCGGCCGTAAGCCGCTGCGTGCTGGCAGCAATCACCACTGTCCCGGCTTCGGCCAACGTCTGCAGCCGGGCAGCGAGATTGGGCGTCTCACCGACGACGCCGGGCTCCCGGGATTCGCCCTGATCCCTCCGATCGCCGACTACCACGACGCCGGTAGCAATGCCGATCCGCACCCGCAAACTTGCGTCGATTCCGGAATCGAGCTTGCCGATGGTTCGCACCAGTGTCAGTCCAGCACGTACGGCCCGCTCGGCATCGTCCTCATGCGCCTGAGGATAACCAAAATAGACCATCACACCATCGCCCATGTACTGGGCAATGAAGCCGCCTGCGCTGGCGATGACATCCGCGCATCCGCGGTAATAAACAGCGAGGACCTTGCGCATGTCTTCTGGATCGAGCCGCTTCGAGAGAGCGGTCGAGCCGACCAGATCGCAGAACATGACAGTGAGCTGGCGCCGGTCCGCGTCATCGCGTGACTGGGGCGTGGTCAGGGTTGGAGATATGGCAGCGGCGCCGTCGCCAAGCTGGTTGATTGCACGCAGGATTTTGCGGCGATGCCCAAGCAGGACGCCAAGATCCTTCAGATCCTGGTCCGTCAGATCGCGCAGGACAGAGGGATCGATACCGTTCTCGGCAAAGAGCTGGACATACTCGGTCAAGCCGAGTGATGCCAACCACTCTGCAATGCTGGCCACGGTTTATCTCCTGAAGGCGGCTGCCTAACAGAATGTTAGGAAAAACATCTGTTCTGCGCTGGTCGATTTGCCGCAACTTTGGCGCGCACATCGGCCCGAGGCGCCTCCCCCTACTCCCCCGCCGGCCAAGGCAAGCCTCGCGCCGACCAATCCAGCTCGACCCCAACCACACAGCGCCCGCTCGCCAGTTGCACCGCCACCGTCACTGCAATGCACGGCCGCCCGCTCGCCAGTGAAAGATAAGGATTGCTGGTGATCGCCTCGCCGGGCAGCAGCACCGCATTGCGGAAGTACGGCCGATGATCCCAGCGCGCATCGCGCGGATTGGCGACCGGTTGCAGCGACGCGGCATCCTTGCTCCACGACGGCCCCGGCACCTCGTGACCGATCTGCCGGCCCGTGTCGTCGAGAATGAAGCAGCTGATGCATCGCTCGAAGGTGGCGAGCAGCGCGAACGCGTCGTCCATCACGGCGCCCGCGCGCAAGCCGTCGGCCGCGCGGCGCAGTTCGCGCCGGTACGGCTCCACCTCGGATTCGAACAGCGCATGCTGATGTGCGCGGCCTTGCGCGATCACGTCGAACGCATCGTCGATCTGGCGGTGCACCGACTCGGGCGGCGCGATCTCGCTCGCAGGCCGGCCGAGCAGATAGCCCTGCGCGAAATCGACATTCGATTCCACCGCGAGGATCAGCTCCTCGGCCGTCTCGACGCCTTCGACGACCACCAGCATGCCCGCCTGGTGCAGCAGCGACACGAGCTTCGGCAGGATCGGCTGCTGCGTGCCATGCGTCGTCGCGCGAATCAGCTCGCCGTCGAGCTTCACGAGGTCCGGGCGGATGCGTAGCAGCCGGTCCAGATTCGATTGGCCCGCGCCGAAGTCGTCGACGGCGATCAGGAAGCCGTGCTGGCGATATCGCGCCGCCGCGCGCGACATCTCGTCGACGCTGCCGCCATGCGATTCGAGAATCTCCAGAATCACGCGCTCGGGTTCGAGCCCCGCGGCGCGCACGATCTTCGTCAACTGATCGGCGTAGCCGTCGGCGACGAACGTGGCCGGCAGAATGTTCAGGAACAGCCACGCATCGCCGGGCAGCGCGCGGCGCGCATTGCCGAGATGCACCGCGTGGCTCGCGCGGTCGAGCGCGCCTTCGTCGCTCGTCGGCTTCGGCGCGAACATCACGACCGGCGGCACCAGCGTGCCGTCGTCCTGCTCGCCGCGCAGCAGCGCCTCGAAGCCGACCTGCTTCTGATGCGACAGGCTGTAGAGCGGCTGGAAGTGCGAGATCAGATAAAAGTCTTCCCAGCGATAACGCGACGCGCCCGCTTCGGTGCCCGCAGCGCGCGGCGCGAAGACAGCTTCGAAAGGCGGCTGCAGCGCATCGAACGGCGGCGCGCGCTCGGCGCACACCCGGTTGCGGCCCAAGTGCTTCGCGCGCAGCAACGCCTCGTCCGCGCGATCGAGCAGCGCCATGAAGCTCTCGCCGCGGCGGTGCTCGGCGACGCCGAAGCTCGCGGTCAGATGGCCGTCGGGCCGTTCGATCGCGGTGATGCCAACGCGCATCCGCTCGGCGAGTTGCAGCGCGCGGCTGAGCTCGTCGTCGAGCAGCACCGCGAACTCCTCGCCACCGAGACGGCTCACGCTATGGTAAAGCGCGACTTCGTCCTTCAGCACCTGAGCGACCTCGAACAGCGCATGGTCGCCGACCGCATGGCCGTAGCGGTCGTTGAGCGACTTGAAGCTGTCGATGTCGAGAAAGATCGCACTGAGCCGCGCACCCGGCGCAAGTGCCGCGAGGCGCGCCTCCGCATGCTTGACGAAGGCACGGCGGTTTTGCAGACCGGTCAGCGGATCGGTCGCGGCGAGTTGCGCAAGCTGACTCTCCAGCAAATAGTGATTGCGCCGGAAACGGTAGAAGCCGAAATGAAACACTGCTGCCGTCGGTGCACCGATCGCGATGACCCACGTCCATACGGCCGCGTCGACCTCGCGCGGATGCGTTTCGCCGAGCAGCAGCGCGATGGCCACCGCATAGAACAGCGCGTTGCCGGTGAAGAAATGCACCGGCGTGAGCCACAGCGGCGCCGCGCAGATCGGTATCACGACGAGCGCGGGCAGCAACCACGCCAACGGATGCGCGACGCCGCTCGCATTCAGCACGAGCCCGCCGATCAGCACCAGTTCATACACGACACCGATCGCGCCGAACAGCGCCGTCGACTTCGTGCTGGGAATCGCCAGCACCAGCAGCGCGAGTACGAGCGCGCACAGCATCCGGTAGCCGAGTGGCACAGCAGGGATGCCGACCAGTTCGCGCGCCGCCACCATGCACAGGAACGTGACGACCGTGAAGGCCATCGTCACGATGGAAAGCGGCCGCTGATGCTCGAGCGAGCGCTGGTGAAAGCGCTCGCGCAAGCTCGGCTCGGGCGGGTGCTGCGTCGGGATGGCAGACATAGAGGGATGATCAGGCTGGGGTTCCGGTCACCCCACCTATGGTTATCGGCAAACGTCCGGCAAACATTTATGGCTAACGTACGACGACGTATAAATTCATCGACTACCGTCCCACTATGCGGTCAGAGGCGCGAGGCGGCATGCGCTGGGGCATGCCCGCTGCGCCCCTTTCCCCTATACCGCCGCCATCACCCGATCGCGCCCTGCCGCTTTCGCCGCATATAACGCGCGGTCGGCGCGCGCCATCATCTGCGCCAGCGATTCACCGGGCCGCTGCTGATCGACGCCGACGCTGAACGTGTAGCGCAGCCCGCCCGGCAAGTCGTCCGGTGCGGTGGCCGCAAGCCGCGCGCGCAGCCGCTCGAGCAGCACGACCGCCTCGGCGGCCGTGGTCGCCGGACACAGCACGCCGAACTCCTCGCCGCCGAGTCGTCCGAACACATCGCCGATTCGCAGCTCGCGCGCGACGAACGCCGCGAAGTGCGCGAGCACCTGGTCGCCGGCCGCATGGCCGTGGGTATCGTTGACGGCTTTGAACGAATCGATGTCGACGATCGCGATCGCGACCGGCAAGCCCGTGCGCAACGACGCGTTCAGCAATGCGCCGCCGATTTCGAGGAACGCGCGGCGCGACAGCGAGCCGGTCAGGTCGTCGACGTTGGCGAGCCGTTCGAGGCGCTCGGCGAGGCGGTCGTGCGCGAGCATCACGACGCCGATCGACAGGAACGGCGGCGCGAGGATGCCGAGTGCGAGGAACACGATGTTGGGTATCGACACCTGCATCAGGTTCGTCTGCTCGAGCAGGTGGAAGCCGTACATGATGCCGCGCGTCGCGTGGCCCACGCACAGCAGCAACGCCGCGGTCGCGACAAAGTGGAAGCTGTAGCGTGGCCGGTTGGCGGGGCGTCCGTTCAGCATCGACAGACCGATCAGCGCATAGAGGCTCGCGTGATACGCGGACACCAGCGCCACGCGCGCATTGAAGTTCGGTGCGACGAAGGACCAGTAGATCATGCCGGCCAGCACGAGCAGGAGCCCCACATAAGCGGGCCAGGGCCGCGTGCGGCGGTCGAGAAAGCGCAGGCAGCCTTCGAGCAGGAGCAGCAGCCCGAGCGCCAACAGCACGTTGGCCGCGACGATCGTCAGCCACGGTGACGCATGTCCCTGCAGGGACACGCCAAGCAGCGAGACGACTGCCATCGCGTTGGCCGCGATCCAGTAGCTGACACCCGGAATCGCCGCGCGCCTGAGCGAGCAGAGCACGGCCATCGCCATTGCGTCCGCTAGAACCGTGACCAGCAGGATAGTGAGTGGATTGAGCATTGCATATTGTTTGGCGCCGCGGCGATGACTCGCGATAGATTTTGCAAGGTCATTTTGACAAATTGGCCGTGCAAAATTTCGAACGATACGCTACCCGTTGCGTGCATGTTTAAAAAGCAAAGCTCAAAGCATGCCCGAATTGCCGGTTATTGCATCTCAGACCGCTTAAGCTTTTTGTTGCATCAAGCAAAAGCAAACGTTTCAATTAGCATGAAACAGCAAAAATTACGCAATTGCCGTGTCTCCAATGCGCGTCAATATATGCATAGAGCGATCATTCGAAAGTGGCTAAAAGTTAGCGTCTTAAGTAGACTTCTCACGATGTGTGCCGGGCACACTAGACGGCCCGGTAGAAATGACGTAAACGACGCGCGCCGCGCAATTGCCGAACTACTCTGATATTCAATGGCTGTCACGTTCGCGGATAGGCAACGGGCAGCGACCACAACCTGAAACCATGGCCCCCATCCTCGACTATCTGCTGGAACGCCAAATCTCGCCGCAATGGCGCGGCATGCTGAGCGCACTGGCAAGCGAGTTCGAAGCGCAGATCGGCCGTGACGAGTTGCGTCAGCTGATGCATCGCGTCGGCAGCCGTTTCGCGCTCGCGCATCCGCTGCCCGCCTGCTCGTCGACGGCCGAGCTCGAGCAGGCCTTGAATTCTTACTGGCATCCGATGGATTGGGGTTACGTCGCGCTCGCCGACGAGGCGGAGTCGCTGCGCATCGTTCACTACTGCGCGCCGCTGCCCGCGTTCGGCGATTCGGCACTCGCCTGGACGCCGGCGTTTCTCGAAGGCGTCTATCAGACGTGGTTGAGCGCGTTGGGCGCGCAGGGTTTGTCGGTCGTGCAGACGAGCGCGTTCGGCGAGGACAGCTCCCTCGAATTCCGCCTCGGCCGTCATCCGGCCTGAGCGACGGCGGGTCCGCACGCATCGATAAGAACGTGTGGGGCAGCGATGCAACCGCCACGCGCGGTCAGGGAAGTTTCAAATAAAACAGCACCCCGGGGAGTCGGTTCGGGGCAATGCACGGCATGTTACAGACGACGGCATCATGAGTTCATCGAGCGACATCGACAAACTGTTCGAGCAATTCGGCGGCGACGCCACCGCGTACCAGGAGATCGGCCGCGAAAACGACGCGCGCACCGCGCGCACCCGTTGGCCCCTGCTCGTAACACTCGATCTGACGCAACCGGCCATTCCCGCAATCGGCCCGCTTCGCGAGGCCAGACCGCAGCCGCCAGTGAGCGTGGCGCCGCGGGCCGCAGCCCATGAGGACACGACACCGAAGGACGTGGCGTCGGTGACGCGCGCGAAGGCGCCGCTGTTCACGCGCTCGCACCGGCGTGACATTCCGCCGGTGCCGCTGGCGCCCGCCAAGCCGGCGGCGCCGAGCGGCGCGTCGCGCTTCGCTTCGGCCGAGGAACCCGATGAGGCGGCTGCGCGCGCGGCGGCGGGCACGGCTGCCGCGCCGAGTGCTCCGGTTGCGCCGGGTGCTGCCGCGTCAGCACCGGTCCCGCCGATCGCGGCACCCGCACCGTCACCGGCGCAAACGCAGGCACAAACGTCAGTTCCGCCGACCGCTCCCGCATGGTTCACCTCGAGCGCATCGCCCACCCCGCCCGCCGTGGAGCCCGTGAGCCCCCCATCCACCTTCAGGTTCGGCGCGCCGGCCGCGCAAGCGGTCACGCCGGCCGCGCCTGGCGCGCCGAGCTGGGCGCGCCCCGCCGCGCCCGCTTATGGCAGCGCGAACACGGCACCAGCACCGGCACCGTCGATGCAACCGCCACCCGCGCCGCAACCTGCCCATGCGGCCCAGCCGCCGTCGATCCTCGGCAAGGTGTTCGCCACGCAGCAGACCCGCCCAGCGCCGCCGCAAGCCGCCGCGCCCGCACCCCAGGCCACGTCGCTGAACTCGGTCTTCGACCGTCTGCGCGGCACCCCCGCTCAAGGCACTCAGGCGCCCGCCGACAATTCGCGCGGCGCCGTCCCCTCCTGGCTCACCAACGGTCCGCGTCGCCCATGAAAGTCATTGCCGTGGTGTCCGCCAAAGGCGGGGTCGGTAAAACCACCCTCGCCGCCAATCTCGCCTCCGTGCTCGCCAACAGCGGCCGGCGCGTGATCGCGCTCGATCTCGATCCGCAGAACGCGCTGCGTCTGCATTTCGGCGTGCCGCTCGACAGCATCGACGGCCTGTCGCGCGCGACGCTGTCCGGCAACCCGTGGCAAACGGTGATGTTCGACGGCATCGACGGCGTGACCGTGCTGCCGTACGGCGTCTTGCTCGAGGACGACCGCCGGCGCTTCGAGGCACAGGTCGACCAGCATCCGCAGTGGCTCGCGCAGTCGCTGCAGAACCTGCGGCTAGACCCGTCCGACATCGTGATCGTCGACACCCCGCCCGGCTCGTCCACCTACGTGCGCACCGCGCTGTGCGCAGCCAACTTCGTCGTGAACGTCGTGCTCGCCGACGCCGCGTCGTACGCGGCGATCCCGCAGATGGAGCGGCTGATCGACACCTACGCGGCACCGCGCGCGGACTTCGGCGGCGCTGGCTACGTGATCAATCAGATCGACCAGTCTCGCCAGTTGACCAAAGACGTGCTGAAGGTGCTGCGCCAGATGCTCGGCAACAAGGTGTTCCCCGGCGTGATCCATCTCGACGAAGGCGTCAGCGAAGCGCTCGCCTGCGACACCACGCTGATCCATTACGACCCCCTGAGCCAGGCCGCCGCCGACTTCCGCGCGTGCGGCGCCTGGCTCATGGCGGCGCTCGACGCGATCGCCGCCCAGCCAAGGAACGTCGCATGAGCAGCCCAGCCTCCTCGCGCGAGCCCGAAGGCGGCGAGCCGTCGCGGTTCGGACGCTTCGTCGACGCGAACTTCTGGAACAGCCGCATCGTCACCGGGCTCGTCACGCTGCTCGCGCTGTACATGCTGTACTTCGTGTTCACGGTGCCGCTCGAGTTCTACCAGCAGCTGACCTTCGCGACCCTCTGCTTCGTGCTCGCGCTGCTGTTTCGCCGTCTGCCCGGCCGCTACGCGACGATGGTGATGATCATGCTGTCGGTCGTCGCATCGGGCCGCTACATGTACTGGCGCCTGACCGAAACGACCTCATGGGAACAGCCGCTCGACGCAATCTGGGGTCTGCTGCTCGTGTCCGCCGAGGTCTACGCGACGCTCGTGCTGATGCTCGGCTACTTTCAGACCGCATGGCCGCTCAAGCGCAAGCCGCTGCCGCTGCCGGCCAATCGCGACGAGTGGCCGAGCGTCGACGTGTTCATCCCGACCTACAACGAGCCGCTCAGCGTCGTCAAACCGACCATCTACGCGGCGCTGGCGCTCGACTACCCGGCCGACAAGATGGCGATCCACGTGCTCGACGACGGCCGGCGCCCCGAGTTCAAGGCGTTCTGCGAGGAAGTCGGCGTCAACTGGACGATCCGCACGCACAATCGTCACGCGAAGGCCGGCAACATCAACGAAGCACTGAAGATCACCAGCGGCGAGTACCTCGCGATCTTCGACTGCGATCACATCCCGACCCGCTCGTTCCTGCAGATCGGCCTCGGCTGGTTCCTGCGCGACAAGCTGCTGTCGATGCTGCAAACGCCGCACCACTTCTTCTCCGCCGACCCGTTCGAGCGCAACCTCGGCACCTTCCGCAAGGTGCCGAACGAAGGCGAGCTGTTCTACGGCCTCGTGCAGGACGGCAACGATCTGTGGAACGCGACGTTCTTCTGCGGCTCGTGCGCGCTCTTGCGCCGGAACATGGTTGAAGAGATTGGCGGCATCGCGGTGGAGACCGTCACCGAGGACGCGCACACCGCGCTGAAGCTGCACCGCCTCGGCTACACCACCGCGTATCTGGCGATTCCGCAGGCCGCCGGTCTCGCGACCGAAAGCCTGTCGGGCCACATCGGCCAGCGCATCCGCTGGGCGCGCGGCATGACGCAGATCTTCCGCATCGATAATCCGCTCTCCGGCAAGGGGCTGAAAATCGGCCAGCGGCTGTGTTACCTGAACGCGATGATGCACTTCTTCTACGGCGTGCCGCGTCTCGTGTTCCTGACCGCGCCGCTGTCGTATCTGTTCTTCGGCGCGCATGTGATCGAAGCGGCGGCCAGCACGATCGCGATCTACGCGCTACCGCACATGATGCATGCGAGCATCACGAACTCGCGCATGCAGCGCCTGTTCCGCCATTCGTTCTGGGCCGAGGTGTACGAGTCGGTGCTCGCGTCGTACATCACCGCGCCGACGCTGCTCGCGCTGATCAATCCGAAGCTTGGAAAGTTCAACGTGACGGCCAAGGGCGGCGTGATCGAGAAGAGCTACTTCGACTGGTCGATTTCGCGGCCGTATCTGTTCCTGCTGCTCCTGAACCTGCTCGGTTTCCTCGCGGGGCTCGTGCACATCTACGTGAACTGGCATGTGCGCAGCATCGTCGAGACCACGCTGCTCAATCTCGCGTGGACCGGCTACAACATGCTGATCCTCGGCGCGAGCGTGGCCGCCGCGAGCGAGCGCCGCCAGATCCGCGCGGTGCCCCGCGTCGCGATGAAAATCCCCGTGATGCTGAAGTTCTCGACCGGCCGCACGCTCGCGTGCGAAACGATCGACTACTCGGAAGGCGGCGTCGGCGTCGCGCTGCCCAACAGCATCGAAGTACCGATGCAGGAGCGCGTGAGCGTGTCGCTGTTCCGTGGCGACGAGGAATATGCGTTCCCGGCCACCGTCAGCTTTACCGAACCGGGACGCGTGGGGCTGCGCTTCGCGTCGATGTCGCGCGAACAGGAGTACGAATTCGTGAAAACCACCTTCGCCCGCGCGGATGCGTGGACCGGCTGGGCCGAGGGTCGCGAGACGGACACGCCGCTGCGCGGCCTGTCGCACGTGCTGCAGGTCGGCGTGCGCGGCATCGCGGGTCTGTTCGAGCATCTGTACGACGACTTGCGCAGTTCGATCAAACGCCGTCCAACGGACGTCAAGAAGCTAAAAACCAAAGACTGATCTATGGGCAACAGGATAGCGAAGGACAATCTCGAACGTCCGGCTCACGGGCGCAACAGCACTGGAGCCCAATCGCGCTTTTTTGCCCGCCAGGGCTCCCCGCGCTCGCGGCGAGTCATGCGTGGCATCGCCTGCTGGCTCGCGCTGCAGACTGCGCTGGTGTCGTTCGTGCCGCTGGCTGAAGCGGCGACCGCGGCGGCCACCGCGGCGGCCAAGCCGGCCTCGGCCGCGGTGGCGACCGCTGGCGTGGCGCAGGTCGCGACCGGCGTCGGCAACGTGCCCGCGCCGGGCCCCGCCGTGCCGTTCGATCCGAACGCGATCGCCCAGGGCGCGCTCGCCACGCCGACGCCCGCGCTCGGGGCGTCGTCGGTGAAGGCGCTCGGCATGCGCACGCCCACCACCGCCGAGCCGGGCACGCTGGTGCCGGGCGGGCGCCGCCAGACGCTGACGTTCGCCGACTTCGGCGCGCTCGATCCGCTGCAGTTGCGCGGCGTCGACGGCCAGAACGGCATCGCGTTCTCGGTGCGTGCCGACGAGGTCGTGACCGGCGCGACGCTGCATCTGATCTACAGCTACTCGCCCGCGCTGCTGGCGAACCTGTCGCAGCTGAAGGTGCTGCTCAACGGCGAAGTCGCGGCCACGCTACCGCTGCCGCACGAGCAGGCCGGCATGCTGGTCGCGCGCGACGTCTCGATCGATCCGCGCTTCATCACCGACTTCAACCACCTGAACCTGCAGCTGATCGGCCATTACACGACCGCCTGCGAAGACCCCGCGCACTCGTCGCTGTGGGCGACGATCAGCAACGCGAGCTCGCTCGACCTGACCTACTCGTCGCTCGCGACCAAGCCGGAGCTGGCCGCGCTGCCGCAACCGTTCTTCGACCGCCGCGACGTGCGCCGCCTCGAACTGCCGTTCGTGTTCGCGCAGAAGCCGGGCAACGGCACGCTCGAAGCGGCCGGCATCGTCGCGTCGTGGTTCGGCTCGCTCGCCGGCTATCGCGGCGCGGTGTTTCCCGCGCAGCTCGACAACGTGCCGCTGTCAGGCAACGCAGTCGTGTTCGCGACGAGCGATCAGCATCCGGCCGGCGTGACGATTCCCGAGATCACCGGCCCGACCGTCACCGTGGTCGAGCGCGACGCGAACGCGCGCGGCAAGCTGCTGCTCGTGCTCGGGCGCACCGAAGCCGAGCTGAAGACTGCCGCGAAGTCGCTCGGGATCGGCCATAGCACGCTGTCCGGCCCGAGCGCGACGATTACGGCACTCAACGAGATCACGCCGCGCGTGCCGTACGACGCGCCGAACTGGCTGCCGACCGACCGTGCCGTGCGCTTCGGCGAGCTCGCCGATCCGAAAGACCTGACCGTGTTCGGCTACGACGCCGACGCGGTGCGCATCAACATGCGCGTGCCGCCCGATCTGTTCATGTGGCACACGCGCGGCGCGCCGATCGATCTGCGCTACCGCTACACGGTGCGGCCGGCACGCGACCGCTCGTCGCTGAACATCAGCGTGAACAACGGCTTCGTGCAGGCGCTGCCGATTCCGTCGCGCGCGGCCTCGATCTTCGAGTTGAGCCGCTACTTCAACCTCGTGGCGTCCGACGGCACCGCCGAGGCGCGCCGCAACATCCGCATCCCGCCGCTGCTGCTGACGCCGCGCACCCAACTGCGCCTGCACTTCTACTACGACATCCCGAACACCGGCGAATGCGCGGGCCGCCTGCTGCAAAACGTGGTCGGCGCGATCGATCCGAACTCGACCATCGACCTGTCGTCGTTCCCGCACTTCATGGCGCTGCCCGATCTGGCCGCGTTCGCCAATAGCGGCTTCCCGTTCACGCGGATGGCGGACCTCTCCGAGACCGCCGCCGTGCTGCCCGACGACGCCGACCCGAGCGACTTCAGCCTGTATCTGCTGACGATGGGCCGCATGGGCGAATCGACCGGCTATCCGGTCACCGGCGTCACCGTCACGCATGCGGCCGACGTCGATCACTTCGCGGACAAGGACCTGCTGGTGTTCGGCGCGCCCGGCAAGCAGCCGTTGCTGCAGACCTGGGCGAAGTCGATGCCGTTCTCCAGCGACGGCGCCGCGCACACGTTCCAGCTGACCGACCTCGTGTTCAAGCTGGAGGACTGGTGGCACGGCGAGCGCGGCGTCGAGCGCGCGCCCGCGCGCGCCGATCTGACGATGGTCAGTTCGAACGGCGCGGCGCTCCTGACCGGCTTCGAGTCGCCGCTGCAGCGAGGCCGCAGCGCGGTCGCGCTGGTCAGCGCGGCCGGCCAGTCGGACGCCGATCTGTCCGCCGCGCTGCTCGACGCCGACGTGCTGCCGAAGATTCAAGGCGCGATGGCCGTGATCCACGGCCGCGACGTCACCATCACGTCGAACGGCACCGCATACTATGTCGGCCGTCTGTCGCCGCAGGAGTACCTGCGCTGGGCGCTGTCGTCGCACCCGCTCCTGCTGCTGTTCGGCGGCGTGCTCGCCGCGCTGATCATCGCGGGCCTGTGCTACCGGACGCTGCGCGCGCTCGCCGCGCGTCGACTGAAGGAATGATGGAACGGATATGACTCGTATGCGGTTTCGGATCAACAGAAGGACCTCTTTTGCGCTGGCGCTTGGCATCGGCCTGGCGGCGTCGGCGAGTCTTGCGGCTTGGAGCGGCGCCGCCCAGGCCGCGCAGAACGGCGCCGCCTGCGGCGACTGGAGCGCCTGGCGCAGCTTCGTCGCGCGCTTCGTGCAGGCCGACGGCCGTGTCATCGATTACTCGACGGCGGCCCAGCAGACCACTTCGGAAGGCCAGTCCTACGCGCTCTTTTTCGCGCTGGTCGCCAACGACCGCGCGAGCTTCGACAAAGTACTCGGCTGGACCCGCGCGAATCTCGCGGGCGGTCAGTTCGACCCGCAGAATCTGCGGCTGCCGGCATGGCAATGGGGCAAGAAGCCCGACGGCTCGTACGGCGTGCTCGATCCGAATTCGGCGGCGGATTCCGATCTGTGGATCGCCTACGACCTGCTGGAGGCCGGGCGCCTGTGGCACGACACCGGCTACACGCAACTCGGCGAAGCGCTCGCCGGGCGCATCGCGCGCGACGAAGTCGTGAGCCTGCCCGGCCTCGGGCCGATGCTGCTGCCGGGGCCACAGGGTTTCCAAACCGGCAGCGTGACGCGCCTGAATCCGAGCTATCTGCCGCTGCCGGTGCTGCGCGCGCTCGCGCATGAGTTGCCAAACGGCCCGTGGGCCAAGCTCGCCGACAACGCCTTTCAGTTCGTCAAGACCGTCTCGCCGCAAGGCTTCGCGCCCGACTGGGCGGCCTGGCAGAACGGCCGCTTCGTCGTCGATCCTAAGACCGGCGACGTCGGCAGCTACGACGCGATCCGTGTCTATCTGTGGGCCGGCCTCGCCTCGCCCGCCGATCCGCTCGCCAAACCGTGGCTCGCCGCGCTCGGCGGCATGCGCGCGAAGGTCGCGCAGAACGGCTTCCCGCCCGAGAAGGTCTCGTCGACGACCGGCGAGTCGAGCGGCGAAGGCCCGCTCAGCTACTGGGGCGCGCTCGCGCCTTACTTCAAGACGCTAGGCGACGAGCACGGCCTCGGCCTCGCGCGCACGCGGCTCGCCGCGCTCGACGCGAGCGTGCCGGGTCGCGAACCGGTGTATTACGATCGTGTGCTGGGTCTGTTCGGCACGGGGTTCATCGATGGCCGCTATCACTTCGATGAAGCCGGCCGTCTCGTGCCCGCCTGGAGGACCGCATGCGATTGACCGCTCTCGCCGTGTCGCTGCGCATCGCGCTGTCGGTCGGCGCGGTTTTCTGCGCGGCCACGCCCGCGGCCGATGCGCTCGCGCAGGCGACCAAAGATCCCCTGACCGCGCTGATCGATCAGGGCAAGTACTGGCAGTCGCATCAGCGCGGCGACCTCGCCGAGCAGGCGTGGCAGAAGGTGCTCAGTATCGATCCGAAGCAGCCCGACGCCCTGTTCGGCATGGGCATGGTGCTCGCCGACCGCAAGGACGGCGCCGGCGCGCAGCAATACCTCGCGCGCCTGAAGGCCGTCGCGCCGAACTATCCGAATCTCGATGAGCTCGGCCGCCGCCTCGGCGAAACGAGCCCGCGCGACCAGACAATCAACGACGCGCGCCGGCTCGCGCAAGCGGGCCAGGCCGCGAGCGCGGTGCAGCAGTATCAGCAGGCGCTGGCCGGCAAGCCGGGCACGCCCCAACTGCAGCTGGAGTACTACCAGGCGCTGTCGGCGACGCCCCAAGGCTGGGACGAAGCGCGCCGCGGCCTCGAACAGCTCGCGCGCGACAACCCGAACGACCCGCGCTACACGCTCGCGTACGCGCAGCATCTGACCTATCGCGACGTCACGCGGCGCGACGGCATCGCGCGTCTGCAAAAGCTCGCGGGCGACAGCTCGGTCGGCGCGGCGGCGAAAAAGAGCTGGCGCCAGGCGCTGCTATGGCTCGATGCGCGGCCCTCCGACGCCGCGCTCTACGAGTCGTATTTCCAGACCGCCGGCGACGACGCCGCCGTGAGGGCGCGCTACGAATCGATGGTGCAGCAGGACAGCGCGGCGCGCGCCCGCGCGCAGCAAAACGCCGCCGCCGACGCGCGCGGCCGCGTGATCGCCGACGGCTTCGCCGCGCTCGATCGCGACGACCTCGTGACCGCGCAAGCGAAATTCTCGTCGGTGCTGGCGACGAGTCCCAACGACACCGACGCGCTCGGCGGCATGGGCATCGCCGCGCTGAAGCAGGAACACTTCTCCGAAGCGCGCAACTACCTCGAGCGCGCGTCGCGCGGCCCCAATCCGGCACGCTGGAAATCCGCGCTCGACAGCGCGACCTACTGGACCTACACGAGCGACGCGATCGGCGCGCGCAGCAACGGCGAGTTCGCGAAGGCGAAGTCGCTGTTCGAGCGCGCGATCGCGCTGAATCCGTCCGACGTGACTGCGCAGGTGCTGCTCGGCGAAATGCTGCTCGCCAACGGCGACCCGGCCGGCGCCGAGCAGGCGTACCGGATGGCGCTGCGCCGCCAGGCCGACAATCCCGACGCGATTCGCGGCCTGGTCGGCGCGCTGGCCGCCCAGGGCCGTGCCGATGAGGCGCTGCAGTTCGCCAATCAACTGAACGCGGAGCAACAGGCGAAGGTCGGCGGTATCGACCGTTTGCGCGGCGAGGCGCAGGCGGCGCAGGCCCGCGCGGCCGAAGCGCGCGGCGATCTCGGCACCGCACGCAGCCTGTTCGAGGACGCGCTGCTGAACAAGCCCGACGACCCTTGGCTGCGGCTCGACCTCGCGCGCATCTACGTGCGCCAGGGCGCGGTCGCGAATGCCCGCAGCATGATGGACGGCCTGCTCGCCACGCATCCGAACATGACCGATGCCCTCTACGCGAGCGCGCTGCTGTCGGCGGAAACGCAGGACTGGTCGACCGGTCTCGCACAGCTCGACCGCATTGCACCCGCCGACCGCACCGACGCGATGACGACGCTGCAGCATCGGCTGTGGGTGCATCAGCAGGCCGAGCTCGCGACGCGCATGGCGCACAACGGCCAGGCCCAGCAGGCCATCGCGACCCTGCGCGCCGCCGAGCCGGTGGCCGGCAACAGCCCCGAGCTGATCGGCGTGATCGCCGCCGCGTACCAGCAGGCCGGCGACCCGACCCGCGCGCTCAGCCTCGTGCGCGGCGCGATGAGCGCGGCGCCCGGCAACACCGACCTGCTGCTGCAATACGCGGGCATTCTGTCGGCGGCCAACCAGCAGGCCGAACTCGGCACCGTGATGCGCCAGTTGCAGGGCATGCAGCTGACGCCGCAGCAGCGCACCGACTTCAACAACCTGAACATCGGCATCGTCGTGCGCCAGGCCGATGCGGTGCGCCAGCGCGGCGATCTCGCGAGCGCCTACGACGTGATCGCGCCGTGGCTCGCCGCGATGCCCGACAACCCCGATCTGCAGGCCGCGCTCGGCCGCATGTATGCGAGCGCGGGCGACGACCGCAACGCGCTCACGAGCTTTCGCGTCGCGCTGCAACGCCGCCCGGACGACCTGAGCCTGCTGCAGGCGGCGATCTCGGCCGCGGCCGGCTCGAGGCAGTTCAGCTACGCCGATACGCTCGCGCAACAGGCGCTCGCGCTCGCGCCCAACGATCCGGGCGTGCTCGCGACCGTGGGCCGCATGTACCGCGCCGAGGGCAAGCTGTCGCTCGCGGCGACCTATCTGCAACGCTCGCTCGTCGCGGCCAATACGCCGCTGATGGCGAACGCGCCCCGCAACGCGGGGCCCAACGTGCCGCGCGGCTGGGAAGCCGCGATGAGCCAGATCGGCGCGACGCCGCTGCCGGGCACCAATCCATTCGAAGGCAAAACGGCGATCGCGACTTCGAGCGACGCCGACAACGCCGCGCACCCCGCGCAACCGTTCCTGAATACGCAGTCTCCTTTGCCGACGCAGACCGTGCCGAACTATCCGCCGCCCCCGCCGCCCGCGCCGTACGTCGCGCCTTATAACGCGCCTGCCGCGCCGCCCGCGCCCTATACGGCGCCGATGCAGGCCTATCCGAATGCGGCGCCGCGCTCCGACGCCAACCTCGGTGGCTACGGGCAGGAATCTTACGGTTCGAGCCAATCGGGCGCGCCGTTGCAGCCTTACCCGGCGCAAGGCCAGGCGCCGATGCAGCAGATGCAGCCGCAGCAGCAGTACAACGCGGGCTACGCGCAGGCGCAGCCCTATGCGCAACAGCAAGCCTACCCGCAGCAGCAAGCCTACCCGCAGCAGCCTTATCCGCAGCAGCCAGCGTATGCACAGCAGCCGTACGGCGCGCAGGACGGCTATGCGGCGACCCCGTGGCCGATGTCGCCGGCCGCCCGCGAGGCGCAGGCCAACGCCGCATCGACGACGCCGCTGCCATACGGCTCGACCCGCACGACCACGAAAAAGAGCACGAAGAAGAGCACCGCGAAAACGAGCCAGGCCGCGCCGGTCTACGCGCAGCAGCAGCCGCCCTATCCGCAGCAGCAGGGTTACGCGCAGCCATATCAGCCGTATCAGCCCTACCAGCCGTACCCGCCGCAGCAGCAGCCTTATCAGCCCTACCCGAACCAGGGCTACTACGCGCAGCAGCCGTACATCCCGCAGCCGCCCGCCGGCTATGCGCAGCCGTACTACCCGCCCGGCACCAACGCGCCGAACAACCCGCAGGCCAACGTCGCGAATGCGCAGACGCTCGGCGTCGCCGAAGAGCTTGCGCAAGTCAATCGCGAGCAGTCGAGCACCGTGTCGGGGGGCCTGATCTTCCGCAATCGCGTGGGCGAGGACGGCCTGTCGTCGCTCACCGACATCGAGGCGCCGATCCAGGGACGCATCAAGGCCGGCAACGGTCATGTGGTCGTGACCGCGACGCCGGTCACGCTCGACGCCGGTACCGCCTCGAACAGCGCCACGACGCTGGCGCGCTTCGGCGGGGGCGTGTCGACGCCCGCGGGGCAATCGAACGTGACCGCCGGCAACAACAACTACGGCAGCCAGACGGCCAGTGGCGTGGGATTGTCGGTCGGTTACGAGAGCCGCAGCATCAACGGCGATATCGGCGTCACGCCGATCGGTTTCCGCGAGACCAACATCGTCGGCGGCGCCGAGTACGACGGCGGCATCACCGACAAGGTGTCGTATTCGCTGGCGGTCGCACGCCGCGCGGTGACCGACAGCCTGCTGTCGTACGCGGGCGCGCGCGATCAGGGCGCCGGGCTCGAATGGGGTGGCGTGACGTCGAACGGCGCGCGCGCCGCGCTCAGTTGGGACGACGGCACGAGCGGTCTGTACGTGAACGCGGCGTACCAGCACTACATGGGCTACAACGTGCCGAGCAACAACGCGGTCAAGGGCGGCGGCGGCGTCTACACGCGTCTGTTGAAGGACGCCGACATGACGCTGACGCTCGGCGTCAACACGACGATCATGGGCTACAACCGCAATCTGTCGTACTTCACGTACGGCCAGGGCGGCTATTTCAGCCCACAGCAGTACGTGATCCTGAACCTGCCGGTCGAATGGTCCGGCCGCTACGAGCTGTTCACGTACGACGTGAAGGGTTCGATCGGCGTGCAGCATTACCGCGAAGATCCGTCCAACTACTTCCCGACCGACCCGAACCGGCAAACCAACGCGGCGGCGTTCGCGAGCAGCAACAACGCGCCTGACGGCCTCCAGAGCAACCAGGTCTACCCCGGCCAGAGCAAGACCGGCGTGTCGTATTCGATCAGCGCGGTCGGCGAATATCAGCTCGCGCCGCAACTCGCGGTCGGGGCCACCGCGTCGCTCGGCAACGCCTACGAATATCGCGAGTGGCTCGCGGCCGTGTACGTGCGCTACAGCTTCAACAAGCAGACCGGCTTGCAGCCATTCCCGCCGGTGCCGCTGACGTCGCAGTATCTGTCGCTGTCCAACTGACGGATGCGCTCGCTGGGTGAGACCCACGCTCGACGAATCGCGAGCGTTGGTTTCACCCGTTCCTCACTTCGCGGATATCGTGTGATGTTTTGCTGCGCCACCGTACGGTTCGAAGCCGGCGCAGGTGTCCGGACGATTCGCGCCTGACACGATCCCCAGCGCCGATGCGGGCGCTTCTTCCGATTCCAGCGCCGCAACCAACGCGTCTCGCGGTAAGTGTTGCACCTGCATCGAACGATGTCCCTTAACGGATGCTTTCGGCGACCCTGCAGGTCCGGCACCCCCCCCGAACAGCACGCGCAATGCGTCAGCGAGACGATGGCTTGCCCTACAATAATCAGAGCGCGCGAAGCCCACGAAGCTTCGTCAACGCGCCCACCATTTCGACGTGATCTCTCGTGGAGCACGGCATGCCTTTTCCGGCACAAGACTACGGCTGCGCCGGCTGGCGCGGCGAGATGGCGCAACGCATCAGCGAATTCGACTGGCGCGCGACCAGCCTCGGCGCGATCGAAAACTGGCAGCGCAGTCTGACCTCGACGGTCCAGTTGATGCTCGCCTCGCCGGTGCCGCTCGTCCTGTTGTGGGGCGAGCCCGGCCACATGATCTACAACGACGCCTACGCGGTTTTCGCGGGCGGTCGGCATCCATATCTGCTCGGCTGTCCGGTCGAAGCCGGCTGGCCCGAGGTCGCCGACTTCAATCGTCAGGTCATGCGCACCTGCCTCGCGGGCGGCACGCTGTCGTATCGCGACAAGGCGCTCGTGCTGCTGCGCGACGGCAAGCCCGAAGACGTCTGGATGGATCTGTACTACAGCCCGGTCGCGGGCGACACGGGCGCCCCTGCCGGCGTCATCGCGATGGTCGTCGAGACGACCGGGCGCGTGCTGACCGAGCGCCTGCGCCAGCAAGCCGAAATCGAACTGCACGAGACCAACGAACGCTTGCAGCTCGCGCTGAACACCGGCGCCGTGCTCGGCACCTGGGTGCTCGACGTGCGCACGGGCGAGGTCAGCGGCGACGAGCGTTTCGCGCGCACTTTCTCGTTTGCGCGCGACAAAGCGTCGAAAGGCGTGCCGCGCGAGGCGGCGACGCAGATGATCCACCCCGACGACCGGGTGCTCAACGACAACCAGATCGCCGAAGCCATCCGCAGCGGCGGCCCGTTTCGCGTCGAGTACCGAATCCGGCGCGCCGACGGCGAATATATATGGGTGCAGGCGAACGGCCGCTGCCAGTTCGACGAACACGGCGAGCCGACGCGCTTTCCGGGCGTGCTGATCGATATTCACGAGCGCAAGATCGCAGAACAGCAGCTCGTTCAGTTGACCGAAACGCTCGAGCAGCGTGTCGCCGACTCGATCGCGGCGCGCGCGCTCGCCGAGGAGCAGCTGCGCCAGGCGCAGAAGATGGAAGCGATCGGCAGCCTGACGGGCGGCGTCGCGCACGACTTCAACAACGTGCTGCAGGTGATCAACGGCAATCTGCAGATGCTCGCCGCCGACGCCGACGACGATCCCGTCACGCAGCGACGTCTGTCCGCCGCGACCGACGCCGTCAGACGCGGCGCGAAGCTGGCCGCGCACCTGCTCGCGTTCGCGCGCCGTCAGCCGCTCTCACCGACCGTGCTGAATCCGCGCCGCCTGCTGACCGGCATGAGCGAGATGCTGCACCGCGCGCTCGGCGAAACGGTGCGGATCGACACGGTGCTCAGCGACGATCTGTGGAACGTGCAGGTCGACCGCAATCAGCTCGAAAACGCGCTGCTCAATCTGGCGATCAATGCGCGCGACGCGATGCGCGCCGACGGCGTGCTCACGGTTCGCGCGACCAACCGCACGCTCGACGCCGCCTTCTGTCGCGACAAGCCGGAGCTGTCGCCCGGCGAATACGTGGAGTTTTCGGTCGCCGACACCGGTTCGGGTATGCCGCCCGAGGTGCTGCAACACGTGTTCGAGCCGTTCTTCACGACCAAGCCCGATGGCCACGGCACCGGCCTTGGCCTGTCGATGGTGTTCGGCTTCGCGCGGCAAAGCGGCGGGCATGTCACGATAGAAAGCGAAGTGGGACACGGCACCACGGTGTCGCTGTTCTTTCCGCGCTGCTGCGAGACGGAGACGCTGGAGACCGTCGACGGCACCGCCGCATCGATCGGCGGCGGCGAAACGATCCTCGTCGTCGAGGACGATGCCGACGTGCGGCTGACCGCGGTCGAAATGCTCGCGCAGCTCGGCTATAAGGTGCTGACCGCGTCGAACGGCGACGCGGCGCTCGAGTTCATCGACAGCGACGTGCCGATCGATCTGCTGTTCACCGACGTCGTGATGCCCGGCAAGCTGAAGAGCGTCGAGCTCGCAGAGCGCGCGGCCGCGCGCACGCCGCCGCTGCCCACGCTATTCACATCAGGCTATACGCGCGACGAAATGGTCCACCACGGCAAGCTCGACGCCGGTATCACGCTGCTGTCCAAGCCCTACCGGCGCGACGATCTTGCGCGCCTCGTGCGCAACGTTCTGCGCGCGGGCGCCGCGAGCGCGGACCAGACAGCCGACATCCGCGAGGCGCGCATCGCCGCGTGCGTGCCGCCCACCGCGTACGAAAGCGCGCACCCGCACGGCGCGGCCAAAGCGCCGCGCGACAGGTCGAGGAAGACGTCGCCGAAGCATCGCCAGCCGCGCGCCGCCCAGCAAGCCGCGCGCGTGCTGTTGGTCGAGGACGACACCGAATCGCGCGAGGCGCTCGGCGAACTGCTCGCGGCGCTAGGCGTCGCCTGTACCGCGGTCGCGAGCGCGGAGGCAGCGCTGCCGCTCGCCAACACGCAACACTACGACGTGCTGTTGACCGACCTCACGCTGCCTGGCATGTCCGGCGACGAACTCGCCCGCGCCGTACGGCGCTTGCAGCCGGAGATACGCGTGCTGCTGGTGTCGGGCTACGGTCACAGCGCCGAGATCGGAGCAGCGATTCCGGGCGCGCGGCTGCTCGGCAAACCGCTCGATATGGCGCAATTGCGAACCGAGCTCGCGCCATGGCTCGACCATACCGAGGCGGCGTCCTGGTCCAACGTCGGAGCGTGAGCCAGCGTGCCTTCCTGGCTTCTGCATGACAGCCGTGCTTCAGATCGACCTGAATAACGGACTCTTCGCGAGCGCCTCGGCACCGTCCGCGTTGCTGAGGAATTTCTCCGTGTAGATGTCACGCTCGAACAACTGCCCTTGCATCAGCGCGCGGATCGACGCTTCGATCATCACCGGCGGTCCGCACAGATACGCCTTGTGGCCGCGAAAATCGCCGCCGAAGTGCGCCTTCGCGGCCTCGTGGACGAAGCCGCGAAACCCCTCCCATGCACTACCCTCGGCCTCGTTCGACAGCGCCGGCACATAGGTGAAATTCGCGTGCCGCTCGGCGAGCGCGACGAACTCGTCGTGGTAATACAGCTCCGCGCGATCGCGCGCGCCGTACACGAGCGTGATCGGCCGCGTGTCGCCCTCGTCGAGCAGATCGAGCAGCATCGAACGCGGGCTCGACAATCCCGAGCCGCCCGCGATCAGGATCACCGGTTGTGGGTCCGACGCGCGCACGAAGAACCGGCCGAACGGACCGGTAAAGCGCAGCGCGTCGCCGGGCTTCAGCGCTTCGTGCAGATAGCCGGTGCCCTTGCCGCCCGGCACGCGCCTCACGTTCAGCTCGATCAGCGTCGATGACCCCGGCTTGCCGGCGAGCGAAAACGCGCGCGGCGTGTCTTCGCCGGGAATCTGCACGTTCACGTACTGCCCCGCCTGAAACTCGATGCCCTCGCCGTCCAACTCGACGAAGATGCCCTTGATGGTCGGCGTCAGATCGATGCTGTCCTTCACGCGGCCCGTGAAATCGCGGACCGGGAAGTGACGCGCGTCGACATCCTCGTCGATATCGGCTTCGATCGTCAGATCCGATTGCGCGGTCGCGCAGCACGCGAGGCACTTGCGTTCGTCGCGTTCGAAATCCATCAGCGCGAACGGCGACGCGTTGCCGTGCTCGATCTCGCCGTCGACGACCTGCACCTTGCAGGTCGCGCACAACCCGTGGCAGCACGCGTGCGGTAGCCATACGCCGGCGCGCAGGCACGCGTCGAGAATGGTCTGTTCGTCACCGATCTCGATCGTGTGGCCGATCGGCTCGATGGTTAGCTGGTAGCTCATGTCAGCGTCTCCTCTTTCTGGTCACGAGAGCGCGCGGCCTAGCTGCACGAGCCGCGAATGCCGGTCAAACCCGGCGTGCGAAAACGGATCAGTGCCTTGTGAAGCAGGCCGTTTTCTTCGAGCGTCCGATCGAATGCGGGCGTGAAGCGCTCGTTCGAGCGGAACCATTCGATCTCGTCCTGCTTCACGCGCTCCCAGTCGGGATGCGCGGCGTAGATGCCGGGCAGCACGTCGTTCGCGAGCGTCGCGAACGTCATCGACGGCGCCACCGGAATGCAATGCGGCGCGCAGAACATCAAATGATCTTCCCAGCCGATAAACAGCAGGCGGTTGCCGTGGAAGTTTTCCTCGCGGTCTTTCACTTCGCCCGTGTAGCCTTCTTTGAGCGCGATAACTGACATGGTGTGTCTCCTTCGTATCCGGTTGGCGTGGGTGAGCGTCACGCGGCTTGCGCGGCGGGTGTTCCTGGGCCCGTGGCTTCGGTGACGTTTTCCGTGGTGCCCTCGCCGCCGTGGCTCGGCTTGCCGGTCCAGCGCAGCCAGTTCTTTCTGTCGGGTGAATCCTCGAACTCGTGACCGTCCGCGCCGACGTTGATGTGGTAATAGCGCAGCACTTCGGCGAGCGGATCGAAATCGGCGGCGGACGGGTCCGCGTCTTTCTCGAAGCAGTTGCCCTGGTAGATCTGATGCACCGGCAACCACGCCTGGACGTATTTCTCCGGCTCGTTGTCGAAGATGTCCTTGCAGCCGTCCGAGCAGAAGTGGTACTTGTTGCCGAGATAATCGCTTTCGCGGTAGCAGGTTTTGGTCGGATCGTCGGGCTCGGTGAAGGCCATCGGGATCTGGCAGATCTGGCACAGCATCGGCAGCGTGTTGTTGTAGAAGCGCTTGCCCGCTTTCTGCTGCTCGCGCCAGTACTCGAAGCGTGGACGATACAGCTTGTCGAACGTCGCCGGATACTTGTCGGCGAGCCAGTTCATTTCGTCGTCCGACGGAATCCACGTATGCATCGCCGCCGCGTGCGTGTAGTTGTAGAAGATGCCCCACGCTTCGTGCGAAAGGCGGTCCTTCTCTTTCGAGGCGACCTCGTGATACTTCGGCATGCGAATGCCGTAGCGTTCGAGATCATGAAACAGCGCGCCGCCGTTCTTCTCGAAGTAGGTTTCCCACGCTTCCTGCCACGACATGATCCGCTTCGGCAGCATGTAGTCCATCATCATCGCGACGAGCGTCAAGAGCCGGTAGCCGCGCCAGAACCATTTGTCGATCCACTTCTGGATGATCGGCACGTTGCCCGGGTCCTGTTCGAGCAGGAACTTCACGACTTCGAGACCGAGCGTCATATGGCGCGATTCGTCGGACTGCGCGGAGAAGCCGAACGTCACCGTCGCCATGTCGCCGTTGAATGCGGCGCCCGACATGAACGGCATGAACAGCAGATTGGTCAGCACGTATTCGAACGAGAACGAGATCGCGGTGACGAACTCGAACGGGCCGGCGCTCATCGCGTCTTCGAAGTACGACTTCGGCACCGACAGATACCAGACCCGGTCGTGCATATGCTTGAAGTCGTGAAAGCCGTTGAAGAACTTGTTGTAGTGGCTGATCGTATGAACCTGCGTCTGCGCGTGCCGCAATTCGTCGATCGCCTGCATCTGGCAGGCGATGCGTGCGCCGGCGCCGCGAAAGTTCCGGCCGGCGAGCGCGAAGCCGCGATGCGCCGCGTATTCGAGCGGACTCACGCCGGTCAGGAACAGCTTCAGCGCGTTGATATAGCGCGGGTCGGTCACGTTGAACTGGCCGTTGTTCTGCTGGAACGCGTCGATGATCGCGTACAGCTTGCGTTCCTTTTCGCCCTGATATTTCCAGTAGGCGTCCATCGTCAGGCGGAACGGGTCTTCCCATTTGTCCCAGTCGTGGACCTTGATGCCTTCGAAGCGGTCGTACGGAAAGACCTCATCCATCGGCTGATAGGTCGTCTCCCAGCCGAGGCCGCGCGTCAGCATCGCGTAGTTTTCCTTGATGCTCAGCTTCTTCGGCGTCGTGTTCGTGGTGCTCATCGTGCGTCTCCCATGCGATTGGTCGCGGCCACTCAGGCCTTCCATTCGAGAATGAATTCGTCGTCGGTCTCGTCGATGTTGCCGCCGAGCGAAATCAGATTGAGTTGCAGCTCGCGCAGATCGAAGTCGCGCCCGATGCGCTCCTCGATCGACTCGCGCCGGATCACGAGCCGCCCGACCGCATCGATCTTGACCATCGCCGGAAACGCGTTGACGACGGCGTGCGGGTTGTCCGCCTCGATCGCCTCGATGATCGGGCGCGAGTCGTCGTTGGTCTGAAACGCGATGAATACGGAATCAGCCATGTTGGGTCTCCTGGGTGGGCTGTGCTGTGGGCTGCGCCGCGAGCGGCACGCCCTGCTTCTGGATGCGCGCATCGAACGCCTGGGTGATCTCGCGCAGTGCCGCATCGGCCTCGTCAGCGCCCAGCGCTTCGACGGCAAGCGGGCGCAACGCCTCTAGCACGCGGGGCTGCCACTGCGCGATCCAGCGCCCGAGCAATGCGGCGTTCTGCGCCGACTCCACCGCCGCGGTCTTCAACGTCGCATCGACCCAGCGGCTCGTTTCGTCGTACCAGCCGCTCGCGAACTCGTTCAACATGCCGAGCGCCGCGCCGTGCTCGCGCGACAAACGCTGGTCGATATGCCGGTAGACGAGCGGATACAACAAACCATCGAGCACGACGTTTTGCGCGACATAGGTTTCGAACCAGTCCTGCACGACCATCGTGTCCTCGACCACGCGACGCAGGCCCTGCCACATCGGATCATCGAGCCAGCGCTGTTTTCCCTCGACCAGCGAGGCGCCCGAATTGCCGTCGAGCAGCAGACCGATACGCGACAGGTACTGCGCGATGCCGAGGCGGTCCATCGCGTGGAACATCGTCGCCTGCGTGATCGCGGTGCCCCAGCCGTAGCCGGTCACGAAGCAGTTGTTCGTGTTGGCCGCCCATTCGAGGTGGCGCAGCGGCACCATCAGCGCGGCGATGCGCGCTCTCGCGTCATCGGGCAGATCGGCGAGCAGACGCCGTCGCGTGACGAACTCGATGTTCTTCTCCATCGTGTCCTGCTGCCTCGCCCGCGCGATCGTGTACGCGCCGTAGTAGTACTGGCGCGGATCCTTGAACGCGTACCAGTCGTTCATGCGGATCGCCGTGCGGCCCTTGTCGTAGAGCGCGAAGCCGGGCTGCCACAGCGGCCGGTAATGGAAGTTGTCTTCGGGCTGCAGCTCCAGCGTCGCTTCCTGATAGCGCGACGCCGGCTTGTCCGCGCCGAGCCGTCTCGCGACATGCGAGAAGGTCTGGCGGATCTGCTGGACCGAGGACGTCTTGATGTCGATCTGCATGGGGTCTCTCCTATGTCTCTTATGGGGGGCGCTTCACTCGGCGACGCCCGGCGTGCCGTAGCGCCACTTCAGTTGCTCCAGATCCAACGCGGCGGCTTCGTCGTCGCTCAACTGGCACACGTGATGAGTCGCGCAGAAGGACGCGTAGTCCCTGGCGCTCATCACGAGCTCGACGCTCAGGCCCGGATCGCCGATCGAGAAATCGAACTCGACGAAGCCGTCGTCGCGGCATTCGCGCACGCGGACATAGCGCCGCGTGACATCGAACGTTCGCGACGGCGGTTCGGCGTGGGGTGATTGCGAGGGCATCACGGTCTCCAGATGTTTTGGCGTTATCCGTCACTGCACGCTTTCGTCGAAACTGGCGGCAGCGCGCCTATTAATGCAACCGCTATGCCAACGGACCAGGAGAGGCCGCGCGCCGCGCGGCGAAAAGCGCACAATCCCTTGTGAATCAACCACCAAACAGCAATCGAAATTTCGCGCGGCGGATTCGCCGCGAGACGCATGCGTGCTCGCGCTAGATCAAATGATCGAAACCACCCACTTGCACGCGTTGCGCAGCCGATCAAATCGTCATCAGGGAACACCCGAGGGCGAGCCGCGCGCGCCGCATTGCATACTGTCGGCCGGCATACGCCGACGAAAAACACAGACAGGTAGTTGGAGACGAATTCCGATGGCCAACCGAATCAAGCCCGCCGCGAACCCGCGCATGTCGATGGTCTCGCCCAAGGGCGACTGCGTGGACAGCCTGCGCTATCCGGACATCGCGGACCTGATGTCGAGGCTGCACTTCTCGCCCGGCGACGGGCGCATCTGGCTCGGCGATCAGCGCATGCTGCTCGTGCATACGGGCTCGGTCGGCGTGATGCGCCGCGAGCTGATCGATAGTCTCGGCATCGACGCGGCGCGCGGCCTGCTCACGCGCATGGGCTACAACTCGGGTGCGCGCGACGCCGAGCTTGCGCGCAAGGTGCGTCCCGATAGTTCGATTACCGAAATGTTCGCGGTCGGCCCGCAATTGCACATGCTCGAAGGCATGACCGTGGTCGAGCCGGTGCGGCTCGAGATCGACGTCGAAAAAGGCCATTACTACGGCGAGTTCGTCTGGAAGAACTGCGCGGAAGACGAGGAGCATGTGCGCATCTACGGCATCGGCGCGGAGCCGGTGTGCTGGACGCAGATCGGTTATGCCTCGGGTTATACGAGCGTGTTCATGGGACGCCCGATCGTCTATCGCGAGGTCGAGTGCCGCGCGCTCGGGCAGTCGCAATGCCGGATCGTCGGCAAGCCGGTCGAGGAATGGGGCGACGAAGCCGCCGACGATCTGCGCTTCATGCAGGCACAGTCGTTCACGCAAGGGCTCTCGGCGGCGGCGGTAAAGCGCGACGTCAAACCGGACGCGAGCGTCGCCCTGCTCGGCGACACCCGGCCGCCCACGCCCACCGCATTCGGTGACGACAACATGGTCGGCGCGTCGCCCGGCTTCAACGCGGTCTGCCACATGATCCGGCGCGTCGCGAACACACGCGCAACCGTGCTGTTTCTCGGCGAAAGCGGCGTCGGCAAGGAAGTGTGCGCGCGCACGCTGCATCGGATCAGCGCATGCAGCGACGGTCCGTTCGTCGCGGTCAATTGCGCGGCGATTCCGGAGGCGCTGGTCGAATCGGAACTGTTCGGCGTCGAGCGTGGCGGCTTTACCGATGCGACGCACAGCCGCGCGGGCCGCTTCGAGCGCGCCGACGGCGGCACGCTGTTTCTCGACGAGATCGGCGTTCTGAGCCTGACCGCCCAGGGCAAGCTGCTGCGCGCGCTGCAGGAAGGCGAGATCGAACGGATCGGCGACACGCAGACGCGCCGCGTCAACGTACGCGTAATCGCCGCGACGAACCTCGATCTGAAGGACGAGATTCGCGCGGGACGCTTCAGGGAAGACCTGTATTTCCGGCTCAACGTGTTCCCGATTCGCGTGCCGTCACTGCGCGAGCGGCGTGAGGACTTGCCGGTGCTGCTCAATCACATGCTGCACAAATACCGCGAACGTCATGCGCGCGACGTGACCGGCTTCACCGGCCGCGCGCTCGACGCGCTGCTGAACTACGGCTGGCCCGGCAATATCCGCGAGATGGAGAACCTCGTCGAGCGCGGCGTGATTCTCGCGCCGGACGGCGGGGCGATCGATATCGGCCATCTGTTTACGAGCGGCGAAACGATCGACGCGCAGATGTTCGGCCTCGGCACCAACGGCTCGCTGATGCCGTCGGGTTCGCTGCTCGATCAGCAGGCCGCCGGCGACGGCGAGGCGGAACGGGTGGTCAGAAAGGTGAACGATCTGCTGATGGGCGCGAGCGGCGAGATCGACCCGACCTCGCTCGACGATATCGAAACCGCGCTGCTGAAAAGCGCGGTGCAACGCGCGCAGGGCAATCTGTCGGCGGCCGCGCGCACGTTGGGGATTACGCGGCCGCAGCTGGTTTATCGGCTGAAGAGCCGCGGGCTGCGGGTGTAGGCAAGCGGTGGCCGGACGCCTCGCCTGATCAGCCCTGCCCCTTCCCCGTTTTGCGAAACTCGTCGACCAGCTTGTCGACGATACGGTTCAGCTGGCCGCGCTCGTCGGCCGACAGCACCGACAGGATCTCCGTCTCCAGCGTGTGCCCCAGTTCGTCGCTGGACGTGCGGGTCCGCTTGCCGGCCGCGGTCGGCCATAGCTGGAAGTGGCGCGCGTCGTCCGGATGGATCGAGCGCCGCACCAGCTTGCGTTCGATCAGGTCCGCGACGAGCTTCGACAGCAGCGTCTTCTCGATTAGCGTCAGTTCCTTCAACGTGGTCGCCGTAATCCCCGGCGCATCGCAGATGATCCGCAGCACCCGCAGCGAACGAACGTCGAGCCCGACGGCGGGCCGGTAGGCCGCATTCGCGCGGCTGATCATTTCGCTCTTGATCAGATCGAGCTTGAAGGTCAGGAAATACGACACGCCGCGCGTCGAGGCGAGCGCGTCCGGCGCGCCGTCCTCCGCTTGTTGCGTCGCTTGTTGAATCGCTTCTTGCGCTGCTGGTTGCGCGGCTTCTTGCGCCGCGCCGTTCGCGGTGTCGTGCGGCGCGTCGCCCGGATCGTTCGCGCGGCGCTTCGTCTGAGCCTTCTGTCCCGCCGCTGGCCTGCCTGCTCGCATCTGTTCGCGTCCTGTCTGAAGACTGTGCCTGATATGAAGCGCGTTGCGCCGCTGCGATGCCGCGCGCCCCTTGATACCAGCGATGATAGCCCAGCCAACCGTCCGCGATCCGATTATCAGGGAAAAGCATTAGTTGAAAATATCAACTAATGAATTATTCTTCGATACGCACCGGCCGACTGCGCATCGCGCGGACGGACCGCATTCCCACCCATCACAGCGAGGCTTGGCGGTATGCAGACGGACAATCAGTTGAACGCGCTCGGCGAACAGATGCGCGCATGGCGCAGGGATATCCACCAGCATCCCGAGCTCGGCTTTCACGAGCATCGCACGGCCGGGCTGGTCGCGAAGCTGCTGGCCGACTGGGCGATCGAGGTGCAGACCGGCATCGGCGGCACGGGCGTAGTGGGCACGATTCGCGGCACGCGCGGCGACGGCCCGTCGATCGGTTTGCGCGCCGACATGGACGCGCTGCCGATGAGCGAAAAAGGCACCCCCGCGCACCGCTCGATGCACGACAACGTGTTCCACGGCTGCGGCCACGACGGCCACACCGCGATCCTGCTCGGCGTCGCCCAACACCTGGCCGCGCATCGCGACTTTCGCGGCACCGTCCATCTGATCTTCCAGCCGGCCGAGGAAACGCTGCGCGGCGGTTCGGCGATGATCAGCGATGGCCTGTTCGAGCGCTTCCACTGCGACGAAATCTACGCGCTGCACAACAACAACCAGCTACCGGCCGGCAAGATCGGCGTGCGCAGCGGCGCGATCCTGTCGGCCTGCGACCTGTTCCGCATCACCGTCAAGGGCATCGGCAGCCATGCGGCGATGCCGCACAAGTCGATCGATCCGCTGATCGTCGGCACGACGCTCGTGCAGTCGATCCAGAGCATCGTGAGCCGCAACATCGATCCGCTCGACACCGCCGTGGTCAGCGTCTGCAAGTTCCTGTCGGGCACCGCGATCAACGTGATCCCCGACACCGCGGTGCTCGAAGGCACCGTGCGCACGCTCTCGGTCAAGGCCCAGGAAACCACGCTCGCGCGGCTGCGCGCGATCTGCGAAGGCGCGGCCACGATGTACGGCTGCGAAGTCAGCTTCGAACATCTGCAAACCTCGCCGCCGACGCTCAACACGCCCGCCGAAACCGACACCGTGCGGCGCGCCGCCGAGCGCGTGCTCGGCGCGGACAACGTGATCGTCGACGTCGCGCCGCTGATGGCCTCGGAAGACTTCGCGTTCATGCTGCAGCAACGCCCGGGCTCGTACTTTTTCCTCGGCCACGATGGGCTCACCTGCCACCACCCGGAGTTCGACTTCGACGACGACACCGCCCCCACCGGCGCGACCGTGTTCATCGAAATCGTCCGGCAGCGGCTCGGTTAATCCACATTCAGGCAATCGATCAGAGGGGAGCAGCAATGAACGGAAACCCGACGCCCTCGCCGGCGATGGTGCGAAAAGTCGTGATTGCCTCGGTACTCGGCAATGCGTTCGAATGGTTCGACTTCGCGATTTACGGCCTCTTCGCCGTGCTGATCGCGAAGCTGTTTTTCCCGGGCGGCAACGACTTCGCGTCGATGCTGCTCACGCTCGCGACGTTCGGCGTCGGTTTCGCGGTACGTCCGCTCGGTGGCGTGCTGCTCGGTTTGTATGGCGATCGCGTGGGCCGCAAGAAGGCGCTGTCGATGACGATCGTGCTGATGTCGATCGGCACCGGCATGATCGGTCTGTTGCCGACCTATGCGGCGATCGGCATTGCGGCGCCGATCCTGATGGTGCTCGCGCGGCTGATCCAGGGCTTCTCGGTCGGCGGCGAATTCAGCGGCGCGACGACGATGCTGGTCGAGTTCGCGCCCGCGAACCGGCGTGGCTTTTACGGCAGCTTCCAGATGTGCTCGCAGGCGCTCGCGTTTTCGCTCGGCGCGCTGGTCGCCTACCTGCTCACCGTCAACCTCGCGCCGCACGATCTCGAGTCGTGGGGCTGGCGTCTGCCGTTCCTGCTCGGCATCCTGATCGGGCCGGTCGGCTGGCTGATCCGCTCGACCGTCGACGAATCGCCGGAATTTCTCGCCTACGCGAGCGAGGTACGGCGCGGCAAGATCAAGCCGGTGAATACGCCATTGCGCACGGTGTTCCGCGACTATCCGCGCGCGGTGCTCGGCAGCATCGGCATGTCGGTGGTCGGCACCGTCTCGGCCTACGTGTTCGTGTTCTTCCTGCCGATCTTCGCGAAGAAGCAACTCGGCATGTCGGCCGCCGACGTGAACCTGAGCACCTTCATCGGCACCGCGATCATTCTCGTGTTCTGCCCGCTCGCCGGCTATCTGTCGGACCGCTTTGGCCGCAAGGCCGTGCTGCTGCCCGCGATCGTCGCGTACGGCATCGCCTCGTACGTGCTGTTCAGGCAACTCGTCGAGGTGCCGACGTTCGGCTCGCTGCTCGCGGTGCAGATCGGCGTGTCGTGCCTGATGAGCTTCTTCTGGGGCCCGACGCCGATCGTGCTGACCGAAGTGTTCCCCGTCAGCGTTCGTTCGACCGGCGCCGCCGTCACGTACAACCTCGCGGTGCTGATTTTCGGCGGCCTCGCGCCGTTCGTGAACACGTGGCTCGTGCACGTGAGCGGCAGCAATCTCGCGCCGATCTACTACGTGCAGGCGAGCGTGGTGATCGGCATCATCGGCGTGCTGGTATTGCCGTCGGCGGCCCGCCGCACGGTGCCTGGATTCGCGACCTGAGCGCCAAGCAGAAATTGCGCGGCCTGGAATGGCATATATTGTTGGTAAGGAGGGGTACCCGCAACGGCGCGGCTCGATCTGCACGAGCCGCGCGGGTGCGGGTAAGATGCCGGGCGTGGCACCTGCCGCGACCGCTTTCGATGCCGCCTTACTTGCCACGAGAACCATCATGCCTGTCCAACACGACGAAGCCCCCGGCGCTCACGACGCGACGCACAAGCCGAAGCGCAAGACGCTGTCCCTTTCGGTGCGCAATCTCCTGATGGTCGCCATTGGCGTCGTGATGTTCGCGATCGTGGCGGGCGTCGTGCTTTACAACCCGATCATGTACGGCGACGAGATCCCGAACTTCGGCATCATCCTGATGCTGACGGTGCCGGTGATCGCGGGCGTCGCGTTTCGCGTCGGACTCGACGCGTGGCTCGATCGGGAGTGAGCGGCAGGAACGGCACGCCCTCACGTCATTACGTCATTACGTCATTAAGCCGCCTTGAGCGGCAACACGACCCACACTTCGAGGCCGCCGCCGTCGCGCGCATGAAACTGCAGGCCGCCGCCGTGCAGCCGCGCGATCCGCTCGACGATCGACAGGCCCAGCCCCGTGCCGCCGCTGTGCGCACGCGCATTGCGGCCGCGCTGGAACGGCGCCTTCAGCTTCTCCAACTCCACGGCCGTCAAGCCCTTGCCGCGATCGCCGACCGCGACCGTCACCGCGTCCTGCGTCGCCCACGTGCGCACCGCCAGCCCGCTGCCGCCATAGACGATCGCGTTCTGCATCAGGTTCATCAGCAGCCGCATCATGCTGATCGGCCGGTAACGCACGGCCGGCAAGCTGCCGAGCGACAACTCGAACTCGTGCCCGAGCCCCGCGAAGTCGCCCGCGAGCCGCTCGATCAGCGCGTTCAGATCGCCGGGCTGCGCCTCCTCGCGCTCGCCGCTGCCCGCGTAATCCATGAACTGCTGCAGGATCGTCTCGATCTGATCGAGATACGATTCGGCGGCGATCACGAAGCTGCTGTCGGCACCCTGCGGCATGGCCATGGCCATCGACAGGCGCAGCTTCGTCAGCGGCGTGCGGATGTCGTGCGAGATGCCCGCGAGCATCAACGCGCGCGTCGATTCAGCCTCCTGTAACGCCTGCGTCATCTGATTGAAAGCGCTGCCCACCGCGGCGATTTCGGCGGGGCCGTCGGTCGGCAGCGGCGCGGGCATCTCGCCGGCACTGACGCGGCGTGCCGCCTGGGTCAGCTCGTGCAACGGCTCGTTCAGATGCAGCTGGATCGCGTAGCCGGCAAGCGCGGCAAGCACGCCGAGACCCAACGACAGAAAGATCGCCGCTTCGAGGCCGCTGCCCTGCGCGTCCTCGGGAACCGGCAACGCGATCCAGTAGGGCGCGCCCGGAGTGGATTGCGCCGCCGGGTCGGGGCCGGCGGCCGGCGCGTGCATGCGAATCCACAGGCGCTGCCCGCCCTCGGTCTGCCAGCGCGCGGGCATATCGGCGGGCAGGTGTTTTTGCAGGCTGTCGAGAAACACGCCGCGCTGGTAGGCGCTATACGAATGCAACAGATCACGCGGCGGCCTGTCGGTCGCTTCGGGCGGCAACTGCTCGCGCGCGTCGAGACGCGCGCTCAGCGCCGCGCGCGAGGCGGGCGGGGTCGTCGCGAGCAGGTTGTCGAGCGTGGTGACGTAGGTCGCGAACACGGCCGCCGCGCGCTCGACGCGGGGCCGCTGCACATAGTGCAGCAGCACGATGATCGAGCAGATCTGGCTCAGCATCACGAGCGCGATCAACAGCGCGATGTTGCGCGCGAGCAGCGTGCGCGGCAGCAGGATGCGCGACAGCGAGCGCGTCATGACTCGACGTCGGCGGCGAGCATATAGCCGACGCCCCACACCGTGCGAATGAAACGCGGCTTGGTGGGATCGTCCTCGACGATCTGCCGCAGCCGCAGCACCTGCACGTCGATACTGCGATCGAGCGCGTCGTGATCGCGGCCGCGCGCACGCGCGAGCAGATTGTCGCGGCTCACCGCGCGATTCGGCGACGAGGCGAGCGCCACCAGCAGCAGCATCTGCGCCGAATGAATCTCGAGCGGCTCGCCCGCGCGCGATAGCTCCTGCTTGCCGACGTCGAGCGTGAAGTCGCCGAAGCGCACGCGTTGCGAAGTGACCGTGGGGTCGCCCGCGGCCATCTTCTGGCGGCGCAGCAGCGCGTTGATGCGCGCCACCAGTTCGCGCGGCAGGAACGGCTTCGCCAGGTAATCGTCGGCGCCGGTCTCGAGCCCGGTCACGCGGTCGAGCGGATCGCCCTTCGCGGTCAGCATCAGGATCGGCAAGGTCTGCCCTTGCGCGCGCAGCTTCGCGCAGATTTCGAGGCCGTTCTCTTCGCCGATCATCAGATCGAGTATCAGCAGATCGAACGGCTCGCGTTCGAGATAACGATTGAGACGCTTGCTGTCTTCGGCCGCGCGCACGTCGAAACCATGACCGCGCAGAAAGCGCAGCAGCATGTTGCGCAACTCGGCTTCGTCGTCGAGCACGATGATCCTGGCCGGGCGTTCCATGCGAAAGCTCCTCGATATTGCGCCGCTCAGTGCGCGGCCGCGCGTTCCTGCATGAACGCCTCGATCTGCGGCAGCGTGATGTAGCCGGCTTTCTGCGTGTCGATTTCGTCGAAATGACGCGCGACCATCGGCATGGCAGCCGCCTGCTCGCGGGTGAGCTTGCCGTCGTGTGTGGCGTTCGCGTTGGCAAAGCGCGTTTGCAGCTGCTGCTCCATCTGCGCCATGCGCTGCTGGCTGATACCTTGCGGCGCGGCGGCCTGAGCGAACGTGACGGTGGACGCGCAGCACAGCACCACGGTGGCGAGCAACTTCTTCATGACTGACTCCTTCGGTTGGGCCATCGTCCGTCGCCTGCCTGGGTGCCGCGATCCGTTTCGATGACAGGCCGAATTCTTGGTCAGACGCCGCGCAATCGCAATTCAAGAATCATGTCGGCCGATGTCACGGCGCCGAGCGCGCCACGGCATCGTGACATCGAATGAAATGAGTTTGCGTTTCCGTTTTGCGAGCCTGCTGCGTATCGTTCGGTCTGCCGCCTGTCGGCCCTCAACGTCTCAGGAGTCCCAAATGACCATCCGTCTCGCCTGCGCCTCGACTTTCACCGCCATCGGTCTTGCCTGTTCTTCCGCCGCCTACGCCCGAGTGGTCGTGTATCTGCCGGCCAACGTGGTGTACGCGCCGCCGCCGCGACCGATCTACTACCCGGTGCAGATCAATCCCATGTATGTCTCGGCGCCACCGCTCACCGTGCCGGTGGCCGCCTCGACCATCGTCGCCGCACCGCGTTGACTGCGCGCCAAGGCCGGCCAGGCACACCGTTGACTCAGCATAGGACATGAGTTTCTCGCGCACGCCTGGTGAATTCCCGTTGTCCCGTTGAAAGCCGGGAGCCGCGCGTAAAGCTTGCATGGAACTGCCGTTTCTTACCATCCCGGACCGCGCCCGGGGGCGCGCACCATGCGGCCCTATGCGCCATGACGGCTGATATCGACTACATATAGGCGGGATGGAACGGAGATTGCTCCCGCTCTGGGGTCCGCGCGCCGATTCCGTCTCTTCTCTTTTCCTGGACCTTTGCGATGAGCTACCTAGATATCGACAGGGAAATTGCCCACCTCGAAGCCGTCTTCCACGTGCTGTCCGCGCGCGACCGTTTTCCGCTGTCGTACTGGCAGCGCCGGCTGCATGCGCTGAATCTTTCGTCGATGGTGCCCGTGCAACGCGAACGGGTCGCCCACCTCGAAGCGACGCTGCGCTCGGTCGGCGCGCGGCTCGACAAGGCCGGCGCGACGCGCCTCGGAGCTGCCAGCCCGCGCTGATAACGGCGGCGTCGAACCGCCGCTCAGCCCGTCAGAACCCGTGCCCCCAGCGCCAGCACGAGCGCGGGCACCATCACGAGCACGCCGACCTTCAGGAACTTCATGAAGCTGACGTCTTCGCCTTCGCGGCGGATCGCGTTGAGCCACAGGATCGTCGCGAGCGAGCCGGTGATCGACAGGTTCGGCCCGAGGTCGACGCCGATCAGCAGCGCATCGACCACGCGCTCGGGGCTATGCGCCTGCATCACGGTCGAGCTCGCGATCAGCCCGGCCGGCAGGTTGTTGATCAGATTGCTGAGGAACGCGATGCTCGTGCCGGCCCATCCGGCCGCGGCCATTTCGTTGTGTTCGGTCGCGCGCCGCAGCTCGCCCGCGAACGTGCTGATCACGCCGGTGTGATCGAGCATCTCGACCAGCACGAACAGCCCGGCGACGAGCGGCAGCACGCTCCACGAAATCTCGCGGATCATCGGCAGCGGCGATTTGCGCTCCTTGATCAGCACGACGAGCGCGGTCAAGGTGCCGAGGATCGCGGTCGGCAAACCGAGCTGGATGTCGTAGGCGGAGACCGTCAGCAACGCGCCGGCCGTCACCGCGATGCCCGCGAGCGCGACGCGCCCGCTCGCCGACAGCTCGACCGCTTCGAGGTTCGCCGCGCAAACGCCGGAGAGCGCCTCGCGCTGCGTCCAGCGCAGCATCACGAAGGTCGCGGCGATCGACAGCACCGAAGGTAACGTAAAGCGCAACATCCACGGTCCCAGCGGCGGCGTGTGATTGCCATACAGCACGATGTTGGCCGGATTCGAAATCGGCAGCACGAAGCTCGCCGCATTGGCGACGAACGCGCAGACGAACAGCAGCGGCAGCGGCGGCGTCTTCGCTTTTTTCGCCGCCGCGAACACGGCGGGTGTCAGCACCACGGCGGTGGCGTCGTTGGAAAGGAACGCGGTGATGACGACGCCGAACAGATACACGAGCACGAACAGCTTGCGGGGCGAGCTGCGCGCATGATTGACGGCGAGCACCGCGACCCAGTCGAACAGTCCTTCGCGGCGGCCCACTTCGGACAGCAGCATCATGCCGAACAGGAACAGATAGACGTCGGTACCCTTACCGATCGCTTCGAACGCGAGATGCAAGGGCAACAGGCCGAGCGCGACGAGCAGCAGCGCACCGGCGACGGCCCACACGGCTTCGGGCCATTTGAACGGCCGCGTGATGACGCCGGCGGTGGCGAGCGCGGCGATGCCCCAGGAAAGAAAAACGGAATTCACGGCTCAAGCCCGGATAATGAGTTAAGTTGATGATTGCGCGAGGCGCGCGCAAGCGGCTTGTTCGGGGCCACAAGTTACCACAGCGCCCCCTGCCTTTCGACTCGATTAACGTCACGCTGACAACAATCTGTTCTCGCGCACCCGCCTATTCACTTTCAATTGACATCCCTACTATCCGCATTTCCACGCGGCTTCTCGCGAGCAACGGATAGAGAACACAATGCAGAGACAGGCTTTTGTTCCCGCGCGCTACCACGGCGCGGCCATCGCGCTGCACTGGCTGGTCGCGGCACTGATGATCTGCGGCTTCTATATCGGCTGGATCATGACCGATATCCCCGGCTTCACGCCGACGAAGCTCAGGTACTTCTCGTGGCACAAATGGATCGGCGTCACCGTGTTCGCACTCGCGCTGGTGCGCGTGCTGTGGCGCGCGACCCACCGCGCGCCCGCACTCGATACCGCCACACCGAGATGGCAGAAGGCCGCCGCGCATCTGGTGCACGGTCTGCTGTATCTGCTGATGCTCGCGATCCCGCTGTCCGGCTACTTCTATAGCTCGGCGGCCGGCATTCAGGTCGTGTATCTGGGCATCGTGCCGCTGCCGACTATCATCGGTCCCGATCAGGCGCTGAAGGCCACGCTGCGCACGCTGCACGTGCTGCTCAACTACACCTTGCTCGCGCTCGTGATCATGCACGTGCTCGCGGCGCTCAAGCATCAGTTCGTCGATCGCGATGGATTGCTCGCGCGCATGGTGCCGTTTCTGAAGACCCGCGCATAGCGATATGACGGCTTCAGGAAAGCCCCCCCGCCGATTGGCTACGACTGGTTGGCAATCTAATTCTTCGCGGTGTGCAATCAGACCGCGTGGCTCGGATAGGATGCGTACCATCATGAAGACACCCTTTTATCACTCCGCTCATCGCGCAACGCTCGCCTCTCTCGCGGCACTCGCGCTCTTCGGCGCGAACCTCGCGCACGCCGACGTCGACCTCGCGAAAAGCAGCGTCATCGCGACGACCAAACAGATGAACGTGCCCGTCGACGGCAAGTTCAAAAAGTTCTCCGCGCAACTGAATTTCGATCCGGCGAAGCCGGCCGCGGGCAGCGCGAACGTGTCGATCGACACCGCGAGCTACGACCTCGGCGCCGACGACTACAACAAGCAGGCGCAAGGCAAGGAATGGTTCGACAGCGGCGCCTTCCCGTCCGCGACCTTCGTGTCGAGCTCGATCGCGCCGGCCGGCGGCAACCAGTACAAGGTGACCGGCAAGCTGACGATCAAGGGCAAATCGCAAACGGTCGTCGTGCCGGTCGTGATCGCGAGCCAGGGCGCCACGCAAACCTTCGACGGCGCGCTGCCGATCAAGCGCACGCAGTTCGACGTCGGCACCGGCGAATGGAAAGACACGTCGGTCGTCGCCGACGAAGTCGTCATCAAATTTCATCTGGTCGCGGCGAAGAAATAACGCACAACGCGGCCGCACCGCTTTACTTATCGACCTCTGGAGTCCACCTTGAAGAAATCCTTCCTGCTCGCCGCCGGCGCGCTCGCCGCTGCATTGTCGTTTAACGCGATGGCCGCCGCCGAAACCTACCAGCTCGATCCGACGCACACGTCGCCGAGTTTCGAGGCCGACCACTTCGGCGGCCTGTCGATCTGGCGCGGCAAGTTCAAGAAAGCCACCGGCACGGTCGTGCTCGATCGCGCGGCGAAGACCGGCACGGTCGACGCGACGATCGACCTGAGCTCGGTCGGCATCGGCAACGACAAGCTCAACGAGGAACTGGTCGGCGACAAGTTCTTCGACACCGCGAAGTACCCGACCGCAGTCTACAAGGGCACGCAGGTCCGCTTCGAAGGCGACAAGCCGGTCGAAGTGATCGGCACGCTGACGATGCACGGCATCACGAAGCCGGTGAACCTGAAGATCGAATCGTTCAAGTGCATCCAGCACCCGGTGCTGAAGCGCGAAGTGTGCGGCACCGAATCGACCGCCACGTTCAACCGCGACGATTTCGGCATCGACTTCGGCAAGGCGTACGGCTTCAACATGAAGACCACGCTGAATATCCAGGCCGAAGGCATCAAGCAGTAACTGCCTCGCCCGCACCCGGCCGGCATGGCCGGGTGACGAACTACTGGATCGCGGGCTGCGCCGGCGCGTGCGACGCGTGGCGCGCCTCGAGCCACGCGATCAGCTCCGCGCGACGCATGGCCTTCGCAAACAGCCAGCCCTGCCCGTACTGAACACCCCGGCGCACCAGATACTCGGCCTGCTCGGTGCGTTCGATCCCTTCCGCCACGATTTCCACACCCAGTTCGTGCGCCATATCGATGATATGCGGCGCAACGATGCTCGACGCCGCCTCCTGTGCGATGGTGTCGACGAACGATTTGTCGATCTTCAGAACGTCGATCATGAAGGTGTGCAAATAGGCGAGGCTCGAATAGCCGGTGCCGAAATCGTCGATATAGATCGGGTGGCCGGCGCTCCTGAAGGCCGCCAGCGTCTTGCGGGTTGCATCGGCATTCAGGAAGCTGCGCTCCGTCGCTTCGATCCTGATCTGGGCAGGACGTATGCCCGTCCCAGCCAGTTTCGCGGTGATCCGCTCCAGCAAGCGCGACGTGCACAGGTCGTCACCGCTCACGTTCATCGAGACATAGAACGACGGCCGCGCAAGCAATAGCCCAGTCAACTCGTCGAGGAGTTTGTCCAGCACGAGGTCGGTCAACGGCTGGATCAGGCCATGCTGCTCGGCCAACGCAATGAAGATATTCGGCGAAATGTCGCGTCCGTTCAGCTTCCATCGGGACAGCGCTTCGACGCCGACGCATTCGCCGTTCGCGAGACGGACGATCGGTTGATAGACGACATCGATGTCTTTCTGCGCAATCGCCCATTCGAGCGAGGCCTGGAACGACACTTGCCGCGAGATCCGTTTGAACGCGAACCAGCCCAGCGCGGCGCCCGTGGCGACGCCGACCGACAGCCACAGCGCCAGCAGACCGGGCCAGTCCCTCAGCAGGCTGGTGCGCCGGCCCTTGACGACGACGCCCAACGAGCGGGGCGCCGAAACCGCCACCACGTAGTTCCACTCGTCGCTTTCGACGCGCCCCGCCCGCCGCCATGCATTGAGCATATCGTCGGGATCCGCCCCGGGCGACAGCGCGACGATCGTGTTCAGTCTGGTGTTGATCGTCGCGATCGGCCTTCCCGCCGGATCGATCACATCGACGAACGACTGCGGATCGATCGACACGTACTGGCCGTCGCGCCCGACCTGGATATCCTCGCGCACCTCGCTGAGCGGATTCCTGTGCTGGAACCAGATCAGAAAGCCGTCGTTGCTGCGCCAACGCGGCGGCGGCAAAACGATGTCCTGAGTCCGAACGTCGCCGAACAGCGGCGAGCAAAGATAGCGCCCGTCGGTGTAGGCGCCGGCATCGCGAACGTAGCGGTAGTTGAAAACCACGTGGGCAGCCCGTTGCAGGTATTCGGGCGAACACGGCGGCGCGCGCACGGAGTGCAGCTCCGCGATTGCGGCGACGGCCTGATAGGTGACGAGATCGGCGCGCATCAGGGCCTTCGCCGCAAATTCCCGCAAACTGTCCTGCTCGCGGCGCATGACGTAATCGCTCGCGATATAGATGCTGATCAGTACCGGCAGCACCGTTGCGGCGCAGCCGAGTGCGATATACGCCGAAATCAGCGACACTCGCTTGATCATCTGTCGAGCCCAGTGATGAACGGTCGCGGCGAAACCGGCCGGGAGCGGCCGCGGCCCGCCATGGACCCGGCGCGCGTGCGACGGATGCCAGTGTCAAGGATAGTTTCTGGACCCGCTTTTTCAACTTTGCGTTGAACGCCACGCGTGCGATCGCCGCAGGCGCCCCTGACCCGCCGCGCGCGCGGCAAGGTACCATGACGGGCTGGCGCCGTTGCAGCGCGCGCCGCCCAAGCCCTAGCCCTCGCTCATCGCCATCGCCCGCGTCAACCCCATGAATTCGCCACTCCGCCGCATCGCGCACCTCGACATGGACGCGTTTTATGCGTCCGTCGAACTGCTGCGCTATCCGGAGCTGCGCGGCCGCGCGGTGGTGATCGGCGGCGGGCGCAACAGCGTGCCGCAGGTGCTCGAAGACGGCAGCAAACGCTTTGCGAAGCTGCGCGATTACGCGGGCCGCGGCGTCGTGACCACCTCGACCTACGAGGCGCGCGCGCTCGGCGTGTTTTCGGCGATGGGCATGATGAAGGCCGCCGCGCTCGCGCCCGACGCGATCCTGCTGCCGACCGACTTCGATTCGTACCGCCACTACTCGCGCCTCTTCAAGGCGGCGGTCAGGGCCTTCACGGAGCGCATCGAAGACCGCGGCATCGACGAGATCTATATCGATCTGACCGAGGTGCCGGGAGAAGCGGCCGACATCGGACGACGCATCAAGGAAGCCGTGCATCAGGCCACCGGTCTCACGTGCTCGATCTGCGTCGCGCCGAACAAGCTGCTCGCGAAGATCGGCTCCGAACTGGACAAGCCCGACGGCCTGACGATCCTGACACCGGCCGACATACCGCTGCGCGTGTGGCCGCTGCCGGTGCGCAAGGTCAACGGCATCGGCCCGAAGGCCGCGGAGAAGCTGACCGCGCTCGGCCTCGCGACGGTCGGCGATCTGGCCGCCGCCGATGCCGGCCTGTTGCAGGACAACTTCGGGCGCAGCTATTCCGCGTGGCTGATGCAGGTCGCGCAGGGTCACGACGAGCGGCCGGTGGTGGTCGAATCGGAGCCGAAGTCGATCAGCCGCGAGACCACGTTCGAGCGCGATCTGCATCCGCGTCATGATCGGCCCGCGTTATCGAGCGCGTTTACCGGGTTGTGCGTGCGCGTCGCCGACGATCTCGTGCGCAAGGGCTATGTGGGCCGCACGATCGGCATCAAGCTGCGTTACGACGATTTCCGCACCGTCACGCGCGACCTGACGCTCGACGAACCGACCGCCGACGCGACCGAAATCCGTCGCGCGGCGACCGAATGTTTGCGACGCGTGGAGTTGAACCGCAAGCTGCGGTTATTGGGCGTGCGCATCAGCGCGCTGAGCTCGGCGAGCGAACAGGCACTGAAACCGCGCCTGCCGGTTCAGGCCGACTTGCCTTTTGCGAGCGACGAATAAGCGGTATCGCTGCTGACACCGGTCGCATTCGCGCTCGCGCGCATGGCCGGCGCGCCGCCCGAAGTGGACAGCGCCGACGCCGCCACCGAAAACGAGAACGTGTTGACGCCGTTGGCGCTGTGCGCGGACACGGTGCCGCGATGCATCTCCGCGATCGCCTTCACGATCGCGAGCCCGAGCCCGTGGTTTTCACGGCTATTGGTGCGCGAGACTTCCGCGCGATAGAAGCGGTCGAACAGATGTTCGAGGACGTCCGGCGCGATCGGCTCGCCCGGATTCGCCACGGCCACGCGCAACTGGTCACGCAACGGCCCCTCTCCGCGCGCGATCGTCACGCTGATCGACGCGCCCGGCTCGCAATGCTGGATCGCGTTCATCAGCAGGTTCGTGCACGCGCGGCCGAACAGCGACCGGTTCACGCGCGCAAGGGCATCGCCCTCCAGGTGCGCATGCACGCGCGCCTCTTCGAGCGGGATCTCCAGAAATTCCAGCGTATGCGCGACTTCCGCCGCGAGCGACACCTCGATGAGCCCCGTCGCGCGTTCGCCCTGATCGGCGCGCGCGAGGAACAGCATGTCGTTGATGATCGCGCGCATCCGCTCGAACTCTTCCAGATTCGATTGCAGCGTGTGGCGCAGATCCTCGACCGAGCGATTGCGCGTGAGCGCGACCTCGGTCTGGCCGATCAGGATCGTGACCGGCGTGCGCAGTTCGTGCGCGACGTCCGCATTGAACGATTCGAGGCGCCCGTAAGCGCCGTCGAGCCGTTCGAGCGCGCCGTTGAACGAGTTCGCCAGATCGTTCAGCTCGTGCGGCAACGACGCGGTGTTCAGGCGCTGCGAGCGATTGTTCGGACTGACCGCCGAGGCGTCGCGCGTCAGGCGTGTGAGCGGTGCGAGACCGATGCGCGTGACCGAGTAGCTGAGCAGCAGCACCGCGAGAGAGCCGAGCGCGGACAGCGCCGCGAGCGCGGAGCCGAACACGCGCATCGTGCGCAGGTTCGGCGAATAGCTCGCCGCGACCTGCAACTGCACGGGCGGCCGCCCGGCGTTGGCGGGCAACGTCACCGTCGAGGTCAGCATATCGGGGCCGCCGCCCGCCGGCGTAATGCGCGCGTAGCCGCCGGACCAGCTCTTCGTGACGGTGCCCTCGACCGGCGTGCCGAAGTGATAGCTCGGGTCCTCGCTCGTCACCGAGTACACGGTGCTGCTGTCGTGCGGCGTCATGACGGTGAGCTTTTCGCGGGCCATTCGCCATTTCTCGGGCGTCACCGCGTGATAGACCAGGATGCGCGCGATCTGCGTGCGATCGTCGAGCGACTCGCGCAGATGATGTTCGAGCTGCGTGCGCAGCACCAGAAAGAGCCCGCTGCCGACCAGCGTAAACACGAACAGCGCCACCAGCGCGAACATCGACGCAAGACGGCGGGCAATCGAGCGGTTCATGATGCTTCAGCCTCTTCGCGCACTTCGAGCACGTAGCCCATGCCGCGCACCGTGTGCAGCAGCTTCGACGGAAACGGACCGTCGAGCTTCGCGCGCAGCCGCTTGATCGCGGTTTCGACGACGTTCGTGTGGCTGTCGAAATTGACGTCCCACACGAGCTCGGTAATCGCGGTCTTCGACAGGATGTCGCCCTGACGGCGCGCGAGCACGCTCAACAGTTGAAACTCTTTCGCGGTGAGGTCGAGGCGCACGCCGTCGCGCGTCGCGCGGCGGCCGATCAGATCGACGAACAGATCGCCGACGGAAATCAGGGTGGACTCCTGCGAACGCGTGCGGCGCGCGAGCGCATGCAGACGCTCGACGAGTTCGAGGAACGAGAACGGTTTGGTCAGGTAGTCGTCGGCGCCTTCGCGCAGACCGCGCACGCGGTCGTTCACGTGATCGCGCGCGGTCAGCATGATGACCGGCGTCGACTTGCGCATGCGCAGCGCCTTCAGCACGCTGAAGCCGTCACGCTTGGGCAGCATCACGTCGAGGACGATCACGTCATAGTCGAATTCGGTGGCCAGATGCATGCCTTCCTCGCCGTCGAGCGCGACGTCGACGACCCAGCCCTGCTCTGTCAAACCGGAGCGCAGGTAGTCCACTACCTTGTGCTCGTCTTCAACTATCAGCAATTTCATCCTTGTCCCCTGTGCCTCTGCATTATACGAAACGCCCCTAACTCCTCGCGTCGATCCCATTACCTCGGCATGGAAGCTCGGCTAGCGCTTCAGCGTGCTGGAGCCGGCGCCTCCGTCTGCGGCACGTTGGCCTCGTTCGCGGCCATTGCACCGCCTTGCGCACCGCCATCCCAGCCGCCACCGAGCGCCTTCACGAGCGCCACCGACAGCGTCAACTGCTGGCCGTGAATCTGCACGTCGGTCCGCTCGCTCGTCAGCAGCGACTCCTGCGCGTCGATCACGTTCAGATACGCGACGAGCCCGCCCGAATATCGATCGTTCGCGAGCGACAGCAGCCGCTGCGCATCCTCGACCGCCTCGCGCGACTGCTTCGCCGCGCCGTCGAGCACCGACAGCCCGGTGATGCCGTCCTGCACCTGCTGGAACGCGGTCAACACCGTTTGCCGATAGTTCGCCTCGGTGGCCGTGTAGCCCTCGCTCGCGAACTTGACGTTGGCCGCGCGCCGCCCGCCGTCGAAGATCACCTGACTGACCGCCGCGCCGAGCGTCCACATCAGCGTCGGCGCGCTCAGCAGATTGGCGAACTCGGTGCTCTCCCAGCCGATGCCCGGCGTCAGCGTGAGGCTCGGGAAGTACGCCGCCTTGGCCACGCCGATCTGCGCGTTGGCGGCCGCCATCGCGCGTTCCGCCGACGCGACGTCGGGGCGCCGTTGCAGCACGTCGCTCGGCAAGCCGAGCGGCACGGTCGGTGGCCTGATGTCGAGCACCTTCGGCTCGATCGCGAACTGCGGGGCCGGCACGCCGACCAGCGCGGCGATCGCATGCTCGAACTGCGCGCGCTGATTGAGCAGCAGTTGCGCCTGCACGCGCGTGGCATCGAGCTGCGACTTCTGCTGTAGCACGTCGAGGCCCGATACCGAGCCCAGATCGTGCTCGGTGTTCACGTAATCGAGCGCCTTCTGCTGCAGCTTCACCGACTGGTTCAGCACGTCGATCTCGTTGTCGAGCTCGCGCAGCGAGAAGTAGTCGGTGGCGAGGTCGGTCGTCAGCACGAGGCGCGCGTTCGCGAGATCGTCCGCGGACTGCTCGGCCGATGCCTTCGCCCCTTCGACCTGACGACGGATGCGGCCGAACAGATCGGTGTCGTAGTTGATCGTCGGCCCGAGCTGGATGTTGTTCTGCACCGTCGATTGGGTCGGCGTCCCGTAGTTCGTCAGCGGCCGGTCGTGCGAAATACGGAAGCGCGACCCCTGGGCGTTGAAATCGACTTCCGGCACACGCTGCGCGCTGGTGTTCGCGAGCGTCGCCTTCGCCTGCTCGTAGTGCGCGCTCGCCGCGACGAGCGTCTGGTTCTGCGCGAGCGCCTGGGTTTCGAGCGTCGCGAGCGTCGGATCGGCAAAGCCCGTCCACCAGTCCGGCGCGATCGGCGCGTGCGACGGGGTCGCGACGCGCCAGAACGAATCGGTGTGCCATTCGGGCGGCACCTCGGCCTGCGGCCGCTGATAGTCCGGGCCGACCGTGCAGGCGGCGAGCAGCGCCGCGCCCGCGCAAGCGGTTAGCGCGGTGAAGACGGTGCCACGCGTCAGTGCCTGGCGTGAAGCCGCGAACATCACGACGCCCCCTTGCCGTTCTTCTGCTGGGACTGAGGCTGCACCTTCACGTGATCGCCATCGGCGATCGAATCGCTCGGGTTGATGATGACGCGATCGGTCGGGTCGATACCGCTTTCGATTTCGAGCTGCTGACCGAGGTCCTGCGCGATCACGACCTTGTGGAGGCTCACGACGCCCTTCGCATCGACGACCGCGAGGCGCGGCCCCTCGGCGCGGAACAGCAGCGCGTTGCCGGGCACCGTGAGGCGCGCATGCGCGGCGGCCGGCACCGCGACCTGCACGTAGGCGCCGGGGCGCAGCTTGTCGTCGGGATTCGGCAGCGTCACTTCGATCTGCAACGAACGGGTGGGCACGTCGATCGCGCCGGACATGTGCGTGATCGTGCCGTTGAACTGCTGGCCGGGCAACTCGGCCTGCGTGACGACGACCTTCTGCCCGACCGTGACGTTCTGCGCATACGCCTGCGGCAATTGCACATAGACGCGCAACGGGTCCGACTGCGCGAGCGCGAACAGGGCCCGGCTCGTGCCGCTGCCCGCATCGATCAGATCGCCGACGTCGACATTGCGCTGCGTGACCACGCCGGTGAAGGGCGCCACGATCCGCTTGAACGATTCGAGCTGCTGCAGCCGCTTGACGTTCGCATCGGCGGCGGCCAGGTTCGCGAGATCCTGGGTGTACGTGCTTTGCCGTTCGTCGAGTTCCTGTTGCGAGACCGCATCGCGTTGGCGCAACTGCTGCCAGCGCTCCAGCGAGCTCTTCGCAAGCGCGAGGCTCGAATTGATCTGCTGACGTTGCGCGAGGGCCTGCGCGAGTTCCTGATCGATTTCCGGCGTATCGAGTTCAGCGAGCAATTGCCCCTGCTTCACACGGGCGCCGATATCGGCGTACCAGTGCAACAGATAGCCGGTGGCGCGCGCATAGATCGGCGACTCGACATAGCCGCGCAACGTGCCCGGCAGCAACGTGTTGCCGCTGCCGTCGGTCTGCGTCGGCGTGACGATGTTCACGTACTGCGTGGCGTTCTGCTGCGCGGTCGCCGTGACTTCGCGGTTTTGCATCACGTTCGCGATCACGGTGCGCAGCGTGCCGACCACGAGCAGCACGAACACGATCACAACCGCGATCTTCGCGCGCTTCCATTCGCGCTGGCGCGGCGGCAGCTGGTGCTCTCCCTGTTCGGTTTCCCGCGCGGGGATCGCTAGCGATGCATGAGTTTTTTCGGTCATCTCAGTCAACCATCGTTTAACTTTTACGCGGGCGTTGCCGCACTGCTGTGTTCCGGCGCAGGGCTGCGGGTATGGCCGCCACTGCCAGTACCACCGCCGTTGCCACCGCCGTTGCCGCCATCGTCGCCACCGCCGTTGTCGTCGCCGCCGCCGTTCCTGTGCCGGCGCGCGAGCCACGAATGAATCCCGGCGAACACGAGCGGCACGAAAAACAGCGTCGAGACGGTCGCGAACAGCAGGCCGCCGATCACCGCGCGGCCGAGCGGCGCATTCTGCTCGGCGCCTTCGCCGAGGCCGAGGGCCATCGGGATCATGCCGATGATCATCGCGAACGCGGTCATCAGCACCGGACGGATCCGGCTCGCGCCCGCTTCGAGCGCGGCGGTCAGCGCCGGCGCACCGGCGGCGAGCCGCTGGCGCGCGAACGAGACCATCAGAATACTGTTCGCGGTCGCGACGCCCATTGTCATGATCGCGCCGGTCAGCGCCGGCACGCTCAGATGGGTGCCGGTCAGGAACAGCATCCACATGATGCCCGCGAGTGCCGCCGGCAGCGCGCTGACGATGATCAGCGGATCGATCCACGACTGGAAGTTCACGACGATCAGCAGATACACGAGCACGATCGCCATCGCGACACCGATGCCGAGCCCGAAGAACGAACTGCGCATCGTCTCCACCTGCCCGCGCACCGTGATCTGGCTGCCGCGCGGCAGCGAGCCGCGCACCTCGTTGACGATCTTGTCGACCTGATTCGCCACGCTGCCGAGATCGCGCTTTTCAACGCTCACATAAAGATCGATCACCGGACGAATGTTGTAGTGCGAGACGACCGCGAACTGCGCGTGCGGCGACACGCGTACGAGGTTGCCGAGCAGTTGCGTCGGCCCGTTGGCCGCACCCGACACCGGCGTGCGCAGCAGTTCGTCGATCGACGACACCTGGTACTGCGGCGTCTGCACCGCGACGTTGTATTCGACGCCGTTGCGGTTGTTGAACCAGAAGCCCGGCGAGGTCTGCGAGCTGCCCGACAGCGAGATCAGCACGTTCTGCGCGACGTTGCTCGCGCTCAGGTTCAGCTGTTGCAGCCGCGTGCGGTCCATCTGCAGATTGATCGCGGGTTCGTCGAGCTTCTGCTGGATGTGAGTGTCGACGGTGCCGGGGATCAGCCGCACCTGTTTGAGCAGCTTGCGCGCGGCCTCCAGATTGCCTTCCTGGTCCGCGCCGGAAATCTGCACGTCGACCGCGGCGGGCAGGCCGAAGTTCAGGATCTGCGTGACGATGTCGGCCGGCTGAAAGAAGAACTCGACGCCCGGGAAACGCTGCGGCAGGATCGTGCGCAGCTTGTCCATATACATCTGCGACGGCTTGTGCCCTTCGTTCAGCGCGATCTGGATCTCGCCGTCGAGCGTGCCGATCGTGCCCGCATTGCTGTACGACAGGTTGATACCGCTATATGGCAGGCCGAGGTTGTCGAGAATCGTGCCGAGGTCCTTCGGCGGCACGACTTCGCGGATCACCTTTTCCACTTCGTCGGCGAGCCGGGCGGTTTCCTCGATGCGCGTGCCGGTCGGCGCGCGCATGTGCAAGCGGATATCGCCCGCGTCGACGCTCGGGAAGAAGTCTTCGCCGAGCGTAAAGAACAGGCCCATCGACAGCACGCAGAAGCCGAGGAACAGCGTGCCGAACATCTTGCGACGCACGAGCAGGCTGCTCAGGATCATGATGTAAGCCGCGCGCATGCGCTCGAAGCCGGCGTCGAAGCGGTGATACAGACGCATGAACAGATTCGGCTTCGCGCCCGCCTTCGGCTTGTGCGCGTGGCCCATCAACAGCATCGCGAGCGTCGGCACGAGCGTACGCGACAGGATGTACGACGCGAGCATCGCGAACACGACCGCTTCCGCGAGCGGCACGAACAGATAGCGCGCGACGCCGGTCAGGAAGAACATCGGCACGAACACGATACAGATACACAGCGTCGACACGAGTGCCGGCACCGCGATTTCGCCGGCGCCGTCGAGAATCGCGTCGTGCAGATTCGTGCCCATGTGCAAGTGCCGCTCGATGTTCTCGATCGTCACCGTCGCGTCGTCCACCAAGATCCCGACCGCGAGCGCGAGCCCGCCCAAGGTCATGATGTTGATGGTCTGCCCGAGCGCATGCAGCACGATCAGCGACGACAGAATCGACAGCGGAATCGAGATCGCGATGATGCAGGTGCTGCGCCAGTTGCCGAGGAACAGCAGGATCATCGCGGCGGTCAGCGCGGCGGCCACCAGCGCCTCGCGCACCACGCCCGCCACCGCCGCCTTCACGAACACCGACTGGTCGAACAGCGCGGTGATCTGCAGGTCCGGCGGCAGCGCCGCGCGCGCGCCGGGCAACAGGTCTTTCAGCGTATCGACGATCGACAGCGTCGACGCGTTGCCGTTCTTCAGCACCGATATCAGCACACCGCGATGGCCGTTCTGCCGCACGATGTTGGTCTGCGGCGAGAAGCCGTCGCGCACGTGCGCGACTTCACGCAGATAGGTCGTCGCGCCGTTGATGGTGCGCACCGGAATGTCGTTGAGCCCGTCCACCGTCGGCGGCGAGCCGTTCATGTTGATCGTGTATTCCTTCGGGCCGATCTTCGCGGTGCCGGTCGGCAGGATCAGGTTCTGCGCGTTGAACGCGCTGACCACGTCCGAGGGCGTCAGGCCTTTCGCGAGCAGCGCGCGCGTGTCGAGGTCGACCGAGATCAGGCGCGACTTGCCGCCGTACGGATACGGCACGGCCGCGCCCGGAATCGTCACCAGCTGCGGTCGCAGGAAGTTCAGCGCGGTGTCGTTGAGCGCCTGCTCGGAGAGCTTCGGGCTCGACAGGCCGAGCTGGATCACCGGAATGCTCGACGCCGAATAGCTGATCACGAGCGGCGGCGTCGCGCCGGGCGGCATCTGCTTTAACTGCGCCTGCTCGACGGCGACGGTCTGCGCGATCGCGGTCTGGATGTTCGCGTTCGGTTGCAGGAACACCTTCAGAATCGTGATGCCTTGCAGCGATTGCGATTCGATGTGCTGGATGTCGTTGACCGTCGTGGTCAGACTGCGCTCGTTGACCGACGTGATGCGGTTGGCCATGTCCTCGGCCGACAGCCCCGTATACGTCCAGATGATACTGACGACCGGAATGTTGATTTCCGGCAACACGTCGACGGGCGTGGTGAACAGCACGAAGGGCGTCGCCAGCACGATCAGAATCGCCATCACGATGAACGTGTATGGCCGCTTAAGCGCTACGTTGACGATCCACATTGAAACGGGCCAGAGAAAATGCGGGTGGAGGGAGGGATTGAATCTGCGCTTATGCTAGATCGGTAGCACCAACGCCTGCATGGCGTGAAAATGGCGAGATTGTCAGGAAGCTTGTTGAAAGCCTAAGCGCGATTTTTGAGGGCGCCGTACCCGCGCCGGAGATGCGTCCAATTTCGCGACAAGCAAACGTTTATTGAATAAATTTAAGCGTAGTTAATGGAACGTTTGCTGAGACGCGACACGGCTTTCATTGGAAATATTATGAAACATGCTTTCAGATTGATTCGCCCAACACGGTATTTTGCTCCGCGCGAGCGTGCTCCTCAATGCAAAAGGCCGGTCGACCTACAGGGTCGACCGGCCTTCTGATTTACAACTATCCGCCTGCGGGCGTCAACGCCCGCGACACTTACCTGGCGAACAGCGACGACATATCGGCGAACGCCTTGAACTCGAGCGCATTACCCGACGGATCGAGGAAGAACATCGTCGCCTGCTCGCCGACTTCGCCTTTGAAGCGCACATGCGGCTCGATGATGAATTCGATGCCGGCCTTTTGCAGTTTGTCCGCGGCGGCCTGCCACTGCTCCATCGACAGCACCGCGCCGAAGTGGCGCACCGGCACCGCGTCGCCGTCGACCGCGCTCGTATGACGATGACCGATTTCGTCCGGCGCCAGATGCGCGACGATCTGATGGCCGTAGAAATTGAAATCGACCCACGCGTCGGAGCTGCGCCCTTCCGGACAGCCGAGCAATTCACCGTAAAACTCGCGCGCGGCGGCGAGGCTATGAACAGGAAACGCCAGATGGAATGGCGGCAAAACGTTTTCGGCAACGCTCATGATGGTAAGACTCGCTGGGTGGGTGTGGGGGGGTGGCTCGTGACGGGCGGTTCGACTAACGACCGGTCAATTGAAGGCAAGTTTAACCATGAATAAAAATGCTGAGAAACGATATATATTTGATCTGACCATCACCAAAATCGATTGATCGATCATGCTCAGCGAGTTGAAAACCTTCATCGCCGTCAGCCAGTACGGCACATTTTCCGGCGCGGGCGCGCGCATCGGGCTCACGCAATCCGCCGTCAGCGCGCAGATGCAGCGGCTCGAGGAGGAACTGGGCTTCCAGTTGTTCGACCGCACCGGGCGCTCGGCGACGCTCAACGAAGCGGGCCGCGAAACGCTCGCGCTCGCCGAGGAAATGATGACGCTCTACGCGCGGCTCTCCGAGCGCAGCGGCGGCGCCGCCGAAAGCGGCATGCTGCGGGTCGGCGCGATCGCGTCCGCGCAGGTGTCGCTGCTCGCCGACGCGCTCGCGCGCTTTCGCGTCGACCGCCCCGGCTGGCGCATTCGCGTGGTGCCGGGGGTGTCGCTGGGGCTGCTCGGCCAGGTGGATTCCGGCGAACTCGATCTGGCCGTCATCATCAAGCCGCCGTTCGCGCTGCCCTCGGAGCTCGAATGGCGCACCCTCGTCGCCGAACCGTTCGTGCTGCTCGCGCCGAAAAAGCTCGCGCGCGGCGGCCGCTCGTGGCGCGAGTTGCTGCGCAGCGAGCCGTTCATCCGCTACGACCGCGCGTCGTTCGGCGGCCGGCTCGTCGACCGTTTTCTGCGGCGCGCGCGCCTGACCGTGCGCGACGCGGTCGAGCTCGACGAATTGCAGGCGATCGTGCAACTGGTCGCGCGCGGCATGGGTGTCGCGTTGATTCCCGATACGGCCGGGCTCGGCAAATGGCCGGCGAGCGTCGTGGCGCTCGAACTCGGCGACGCGACCTTCACGCGTGAGATCGGGCTCGTGTTGCGGCCGCGGCATAGCCGGCCGGTGGTCGCGGATGCGTTGGCGGAATGTATTGCGGGCGCGGCGCAGGGGTGAGCGGTTCGGGCGGTGCGCTCGACGCGCGTTCGACTCGAGTGTCCTGCCCTACGAACGCGCAACTGTATCTGTGAGTTGCGCGCGGCGGCGCGCAGAATCGTTGCTTCGTTCAACCGCCTGGATGGCGCGCGAGCCACGCCGCGTTGCATTGCGCTGCATTGCGCTGCATTGCCCGTCACGCGCCCTGCCCTTACTCCCTGCCCGATATGATCGCCAGCCCTCTGCTCACCGCCGATGTCCTGATCGCCTACAGCGCCTATTTCGTCGGCACCGCGAGCCCAGGGCCGAGCAATCTCGCGATCATGTCGCTCGCGATGAGCGCGGGCCGGCGCGCCGCGCTGGTGTTCGCGCTCGGCGTGGTGTCGGGTTCGTTTTCGTGGGCGCTGCTCGCCTCGCTTGGCTTGTCGGCGGTGCTCGCCACGTACTCGCAATGCCTCGTCGCGATCCGCATTGCGGGCGGGCTATATCTGCTATGGCTCGGCTTCAAGTCCGCGCGCTCGGCATTGAGCGCCGACAAGCCGGCCGCCCGGGCGGCGCGCCTCGACGAACCGCTTGGGCGCCTCTATCTGCGCGGTCTTTTGCTGCACCTCACCAATCCGAAGGCGGTGCTCGTGTGGCTGTCGATCGTCTCGCTCGCGATGTCGCCGGTGCACGGCGCCGCGCACGTGATGCCGGTCGTGCTTGGCTGCATGGTGATCGGCGCGACGGTGTTCAGCAGCTATGCGGTGCTGTTTTCGACGGCGTCCGCGCGGCGCATCTATACGGCGATCCGCCGCTGGCTCGATGGATCGCTCGCGGTGATGTTCGGGATTGCGGGAATCAAGTTGTTGACGTCGAAGAGTTGAGGCCTGCTGGGGTCGCCCGGCCGCCTGCGGGCCGCGCTCTGCGATACTGGCGGTTCGGCTCCATGAACGACGGCTGCTAGCGCACCCACCCACGAAACGATGAACGGCAACGATCACGACGCAGTCTCCTCAACCCAACGTTCGCCGCTGCAAAGGCGGCTCTATTTCACCGGCGCGGCGATCCTCGTCCTCAGCCTGATCGCCGCGATACTCATTTACGTCAGCACGCCGCCGCCGGATCCCGCGGTCGCGATGTATGGCATGGTCGATCCGCGCTATCAGATCGAGCTACAGCAAATCGGCGGCAACGCGGCGGTGCTGATGGCGCAGTTGCATCAATGGTTCGATAACCTGTGGCACGGTTCCAGGCTCGCTTATACGGTCGCCGTGCTGGGCGCCGCGCTCGCGGCCGGGTGTGTCTTCATCGGCCATTTTTTCGCGGATGAGTGAGTGACGTAGCGGCCGCGCCCGATTGATCGGGCGAATGCGCCTGACTCCGACCGTATTGCGAATGCACGACGACACCCGCGCGAAATGGTGACGCGAAGCGCAATTTCGCCGGAAATTTCTATACTTCCTCTAGCGCACAACGAGCAGGAAGCGGCCCGTACAAAACCGAACGAATCCACGTCAACAAAACGAAAGAATCGAAGCGAACCCGCGCTCGCCTATCAGGGCCGGCGCGCGATTCGTATGAGGAGGGAGACATGGGACATCCCGCAACGGACGCGCCGGCGGAAGGCCACGGCGAAGCCGCGCCGGCTCTGCCAGCGCTCGCGCTGGCCGCGCTCGGCGTGGTGTATGGCGACATCGGCACGAGCCCCCTCTACACGCTCGCCACCGTGTTCGATCCCATCAACGGTCTCGCGGTCAATGCTTTCAATATCGTCGGCATCGTCTCGCTGATCTTCTGGTCGCTGATGATCGTCGTGTCGCTCAAGTACGTCGTGCTGATCCTGCGGGCGAATAATCACGGCGAAGGCGGCATCATGGCGCTGCTCGCGCTCGCGGCGTCGTCGGTCAAATCGCGGCCGCGTTTGCGTCGTACGCTGCTGGTGGTCGGCGTGATGGGCGCGGCGCTGTTCTTCGGCGACAGCGTGATCACGCCCGCCATCTCCGTGCTCAGCGCCGTGGAGGGGCTCGAAGTCGTCGAGCCCGGCCTCAAGACCTATGTGATTCCGATCACGCTCGCCGCGATCATCGTCCTCTTCGTCACGCAAAAACACGGTACCAGCGGCATCGGCGCCGTGTTCGGGCCGGTGATGGTGCTCTGGTTCTTCGTGATCGCCGCGGCGGGCATCGCGAACATCCTGAACGCGCCGGTCGTGCTTTACGCGCTGAATCCGCTGGAAGGACTCCGGTTCTGCGCGCATCATCACTGGCTCGCGTTCGTCGCGCTCGGCGCGGTCGTGCTCTCTCTCACGGGCGCCGAGGCGCTCTACGCCGACATGGGGCATTTCGGCAAGCGGCCCATTCGTCTAACGTGGTTCGGCATCGTCTTTCCCGCACTAGCGCTCAACTATCTCGGCCAGGGCGCGCTGCTGCTGACGAATCCCGGCGCAGTGCAAAACCCGTTCTACCGGCTGTTCCCGCAATGGACCGTCGTGCCGATGATCGTGCTGGCGACCGTCGCCACCGTGATCGCCTCGCAGGCCGTTATTTCGGGGACCTATTCGATGACGATGCAGGCCATGCAGCTCTCCTTCCTGCCGCGCATGAACATCGTGCATACGTCGGAGCGCGAGATCGGGCAGATCTACGTGCCCGGCATCAACTGGATTCTGCTCGTCGCGGTCGTCGCGGCGGTGGTGGGCTTCCGCTCGTCCACTGCCCTCGGCTCCGCGTATGGCATCGCCGTGACCGGCACGATGCTGATCACCACCTTCCTCACGTTCTTCGTCGTGCGTTACGCGTGGCACTACAACTGGCTGCTGTGCGTGCTCTCCACCTCGTTCTTCTTCGTGATCGACGCGCTGTTCTTTTCGGCGAACCTGCTGAAGATCGTGGATGGCGGCTGGTTCCCGCTCGTGGTCGGCGGGATCATGTTCACGATCATGGCGACGTGGGGACGCGGCTGGGAAATGATGATGGCCGAAGCGCGCGTACGGGCGGGCAAGACGCCGCTCAAACAATACCTCACTACGCTGCTCGAAAAATCGCCGACGCGCGTGGGCGGCACGGCGATCTTCCTCACGCCGGATGCCAACGCGGTGCCGCACGCGCTCGTCAACAACCTGCGGCACAACCGCGTGCTACATGAGCGCACGGTTTTCCTGAGCGTGATGACGAAAAGCGTGCCGTGGGTGGCCGAAAGCGAGCGCGTGCAGATCAAGCCGCTGTGCTCGGGCTGTTGGCACGCAACGGTGAACTACGGATTCAAGGACGAAGTGGACTTGCCGCGGACGCTGGCCGACTACAAATCGGCAGATTTTGCGTTCGATCCGAACGACGCATCGTGGTTCCTGAGCCGCGCGGCCGTCGTGCCCAAACGCGGGCACGGCATGGCGTTGTGGCGCGAACGGCTCTTCGCGGTGATGCTGCACAACGTGGGCAATATCGCGGCGTTTTTCAAGCTGCCGGCCAATCGCGTGATCGAAGTGGGGGCGCGGGTGGAGATATAAGACCTACGCCATCAACAGCGCCTCATATTCCTCGCGGAACTGATTGATCGAACTCTCCACCACCGTCACCGCACCGTCGATCAAACCGCACCGCCCGCTGCCGGGAAGAACCGAGCACAGGTTCTCCAGTGCTTCCAGATCGGCCGGCACACCGCGCCCTGTGTCGAGCCGGTTCAGAAGCCGCATCATCTGAAACGTTCCGCCCTTGCACGGCGGACACTGCCCGCACGAACCCTGTGCGAAGAAGCTCACGTAGTCCGCGACCTTGCGCACGATGCTCGTGCCTTCCGAGACCACGATCATCGCACCCGTCCCCAGACGCGAGCGGCGTTGGCGCACCGAGTCGAAGTCGAGTGCGACGTCGAGGTCGCGCTTCGTCAGGAGCGTGTTGGAGGGTCCGCCCGTAAAGACCGCCTTGAATTCCTTGCCCTGCAGCATGCCGGCGCCGTGCTGGAACACCAGCGTCTCCAGCGTCGTGCCCATCGGCAGTTCGTACAGACCGGGACGCAGTACATCGCCGGAAAGCGAATAAAGCTTGGTGCCGGCCGCGTTCCCTAAACCCAGATCGCGGTACCACTGCGCGCCGTGGCGCAAAATCCCCGGTACGTGTGCCAATGTTTCGATGTTGTTGACGATGGTCGGCGCGCCATGCACACCGTGCTCGGCCGGGAAAGGCGGTTTGCGCCGCGGAAACGGAAAACCACCTTCGACGCTCGCGATCACCGCCGTTTCCTCTCCGCCAATGTACAGCCCCGAGCTAGGGACGACACCAAGCGACAAGGGTGCGCCAATCCACTTTTCGATCGCGGCAACTTGCGCGTGACCCGACCACTGCTTCACCGCCTCGCGAGCCACCGCGAGGGACACGCTCTGGTGCGGATTGACATACAGAACGACATGGTTGGCGCGCGTCGCCAGCGCGGCAATCAGCGCGCCCTCGATCACCTGGTGCGGTGTGTGTTCGAGCAGAAAGCGATCCTTGAAGGTGCCGGGCTCGTCTTCGTTGCCATTGCAGATGACGTACTTGTCGCCGTCGGGGGCGGCCGCGACCGGCGCCCACTTTCGATGCGCGGGAAAGCCGGCACCGCCCATCCCGCGCAAATCGGCCTGGGCAATTTCGGCGATGATCGCTGCCGGGTCGTCGAGCGCCTTGGCGAGCCCCTCCCCACCGCCGCGCGCGAACCACGCATCGAGGTCGGCGCCGACACGGAAATCGTCCCTCATCAAGCACTGATTCAGCGTTTGCATCGCGTGCTCCGTGGTTCGCCTCAGCGGATGCCGCCCATCACGCGCCCGCGCGCGCCCGAGCGCAAGCCCGCGTCGACGCGCAGATCGAAATGGGCATAAGCGGGAAAGAGCTGCGGCGCCTTCACGTGAAGCGGCAGTCCCGCCAGTGTCAGCTCTCTCTGCCACGCGTGCACGTGACCGATTCCGGCGCGGCTCGCCATGACCCACTCCCTCGATTGCGCCGCCTTCGCGCCGGCACGGCGCCCCATGCTGAGAATGTCGAGCAGCGCGTTGCCCATCAACCGGTTGCGACCGTGGATGCCGCCCGTCACCTCGCCGACACAGAAAAGGCCTGGGACGTTGGTGGCGCCGTCCTTGTCGATGGCGACGCCGCCGTTCTGATAGTGCAGCGTCGGATACACGAGGAACGGCTCCTGCGCGGCATCGATGCCGCACTTGTGCGCGAGATGACGCAGCGTGACGAGACGCTTCTCCAGGATGCCGGGATGCTCGATTTCGAGCGTCGGTGTATCGAGGAACACACCGATCTGGCCGTCGCGCTCGATGCCGCGCCCCTGCGCGCATTCGCGCAGGATCGCCGAGGCGACCACGTCGCGCGGCTTGAGCTCGTCGACGAAACGTTCGCCTTCGCCGTTCAGCAGTCTCGCCCCCGCGGATCGCGCCGCCTCCGAAATCAGGCCGCCCGCCAGATGGTGCGGGTGGGCGATGCCGGTCGGATGGTACTGGAACGAGTCGAGCTCGCGCAGACGCGCGCCGATCCGGTAGGCGAGAACGAGGCCGTCGGCGGTGGCGCCGTAGTGGTTGGAAGTCGGGAAAGCATTCAGGTGCAAACGCCCGGCGCCGCCCGTGGCAAGGATCACGGCACGCGCGCGCACCAGTACGAAGGTGCGCCATTCGAGGTTGTAGATCACGGCGCCGGCGCAGCCGCCGCGCTCGTCGGACAGCAGCTCGACCAGCGGGCAGCGATTCCACAGCTCGATGCCGGGGTCGAGGTCCACCGCTTCGCGCAGCACGCGCATCATTTCGAGGCCGGTATAGTCCCGATACGACAGAATGCGCGCGGCCGATGCGCCACCGGGTTTCTTGCGCAGCAGATTGCCGCCGATCGGCTGGTCCTCCTCCAGATCGAACATCATGCCGAGCTGGATCAGCCAGCGAATCACATCGGGGCCGTCCATCACCATCTGCGCCACGAGTTCGGGTTCGCCGCAGAAGTGCCCGGCGCGCAGCGTGTCTTCGAAGTGCAGTTGCGGACTGTCATCTTCGCCGACGGCTGCCTGGATTCCGCCTTCGGCCATCACGGTATTGCTGTCGCCGAGGCGCAGCTTGGTGGCGAGGATCACCCGCGCGCCCTGCTTCGCCGCCGTGAGCGCCGCGGCACATCCGCCACCGCCGCCGCCGATCACCAGCACATCGGTCGTCATCAACTGCGCTCCGGCGATATCGACATCGTCGATCAGCGCGTTGGCCTGCAGATGGCGCGCGAGATCGGGCTGGCAGGGTTCGCCGCGATTGACCCCGACGCTCAGCGCGACGCGCGCATGCGGCCCGTGGTCAGGGTGATAAGCCTTCAGGAGTTCATCGACCGGGACGTCATCGCTGCGGACCGTCGCCGCCATCCCGGGGCGGTAGCGCTGGCGCGCGTCATCGTAAGGTATGCCGGCGGACATGATGTTTCCCTCCGCTCAGCGCGGCGGTTGCGCGCCGGGCGCATCGAAGTCGATCGTCATTTCGCCGCTCTCGATCTGCTGCAGCCGTCGCATCAGATTGGCCGGACGCAGCGAAAGCGATGCGATCATGCGGCGCACGAATACCCCTAGATGGTTGGGCCGGATATGCTCGGGGCATGCGAGCGTACACAGATTGCACATCACGCATTCGTCGAAGACCTGGCCCGCCGCGGCCAGACTCCCCTCCACCGCCAGGTTCACGCCGCGCTGCACTTCGAGCCCCTTTGGACAGGCCCGGTCGCAGCCGCTGCAATGCCGGCAATGCGATGCTTCCGGGAAGATCTCGGCGATCTGGCGCAGCGTCTGCCAGCTATCGCCGATCTCCTCGATGCGATAGAAGTGACGTACCGATTCGGTGAAGTAATCGAGGAAGGCGACCTGCATGCCGTCTTCGACGAGGGTCTCGCAGGCGAGCGCAGTTTTGACTTCCTGCTCGCCGCTACGCCGCACCATCACACGGCATGAGCCGCACACACCCTGGGACATGCAGCCGACACCCTCGACGAGCGTCTGCCCCGCATGCCCCATGGCCTGCAGGATCGAGCAGTTGGCCGGCGCCTGAATCTCGCGCCCTTCGATACTCACGCGAACCATAGCCTCGCACTCTCCTTGCGCGCCGCAAACACTGCACTGGCGAACGCGTGAAAAAGGTCATATAAACCTTAGCACACGAAAGGTTATGGGAAGGGGCATCGTATGAAAACTTTCTGGAAGGCCGTCGCCCCGCTGATCGTGGCGATCGTGATCGCACTGATTCCCACTCCCGCCGGCCTGGAGCAGCACACGTGGTATTACTTCGCGATTTTCGTGGGCGTGATCGTCGGGTTGATGCTGGAGCCCATTCCAGGCGCCGCGATCGGTCTGATCGCCGTGACGCTCGTCGCCGTGTTCAGCGAGTGGGTGTTCTTCAGTCCCGAACAACTCGCCAAACCCGGCTTCAATGTGGCGAATGCGGGGCTCAGCTGGGCCCTTTCCGGTTTCTCCAACGGCACCGTGTGGCTGATCTTCGGCGCCTTCATGTTCGCGCTCGGCTACGAGAAAACCGGGCTCGGCCGGCGCATTGCACTGATGCTCGTGCGGGCGCTGGGCCGCCGCACTCTGACGCTCGGCTATGCGGTGATGGTGGCGGACGCCGTGCTCGCGCCCTTCACCCCTTCCAACACGGCCCGCAGCGGCGGCACGATCTTCCCGGTGATTCGCAGTTTGCCGCCGCTGTACGACTCGAAGCCGAACGATCCGTCGGCACGGCGCATCGGTTCGTACATCATGTGGATCGCGATCGCCACGACCTGCGTGACGAGTTCGATGTTCCTCACCGGGCTCGCGCCCAATCTGCTCGCCGTCGAACTCGTCAAGAAAATGGTCAACGTCGACCTTGAATGGACGCAGTGGTTTCTCGCCTTCGCGCCCGCGGGCATCCTGCTGCTGCTGGCCGTGCCGCTGCTCACTTATGTGATCTATCCGCCGCAGGTGAAGCAGAGCGCCGAAGTGCCAGCCTGGGCCGCCCAGCAGCTCAAGGAGATGGGGCCGCTCAGCCGGCGGGAAATCACGCTCGCCGTGCTGGTCGTGATCGCGCTGGCGCTGTGGGTCTTTGCGGACGACTACGTCAACGCCACGACCGCGGCGCTGATGGTGATCGCGCTGATGCTGGTCACGGGCGTGGTGAGCTGGGACGACATGCTCGCCAACAAACAGGCCTGGAATACCCTTGCGTGGTTCGCGACGCTCGTCACCCTCGCCGATGGACTCAGCAGGACTGGCTTCGTCAAATGGTTCGCCGCGACGATCTCGACGCATATGAGCGGCTTTCCACCGACGACGGCGGCGATCGTACTCGTGCTGATCTTTTTCTTCACGCATTACATGTTCGCGAGCGTGACCGCCCATGCGACGGCGATGCTGCCGGTCATGCTGGCGGTGGGCTCGACCGTTCCAGGCATGCCGATGGAGGCGTTCGCGCTGATGCTGTCATTGACGTTGGGGATCATGGGGATCCTGACGCCTTATGGATCGGGTCCGAGCCCGGTGTACTTCGGCAGCGGGTATCTGCCCGCGGGCGACTTCTGGAGACTCGGGCTGATCTTCGGCGTCGTCTACATCGCGGTGTTTCTTCTGATTTGCGCGCCTATCCTGCTTTGAGCTCGCGGGGCCTGTCGTCCCCTGCTTTCTAGGTATCGAAGTACAGATAAAACTCCCAGGGATGCGGACGCAGTTTGATCGTGTCGATCTCGCGTGTGCGCTTGTAGTCGATCCAGGTTTCGATGACGTCGTCGGTGAAGACATCGCCTTTGCGCAGGAACGTGTTATCGGTTTCGAGCGCGGCCAGCGCCTCGTCGAGGGAACCCGGCACCTGGCGCACGTTGCGGGCTTCTTCGGGTGGCAGATCGTAGATGTTGCGGTCGAGCGGCGCGCCAGGATCGGTCTTGTTTTCGATGCCGTCGAGGCCGGCCATCAGCATCGCCGCGAAAGCAAGATAGGCATTGGCCGACGGGTCGGGACAGCGGAATTCGACGCGCCGCGCATTGGGCGAATCGGAATACATCGGGATGCGCGCCGCGGCCGAACGGTTCCGCTGTGACATGGCCAGATTGACGGGCGCCTCATAGCCCGGCACCAGGCGTTTGTAGGAATTCGTCGTCGGCGCGCAGAACGCCATCAGCGCGGGCGCATGCTGAAGCAATCCGCCGATGTACCAGCGGCACATATCGGAAGTCAGCGCCCAGCCGCCCGCGTCGTAAAAGAGGTTCTGGTCGTCGTTCCACAGGCTCTGGTGACAGTGCATGCCGCTCGCGTTGTCGGCGAAGAGCGGTTTCGGCATGAAAGTTGCCACCTTGCCGTGCCGGCGTGCGACGTTCTTGCAGATGTACTTGTAGATCATCACGTTGTCGGCCATGCGGGTGAGCGTCGCAAAGCGCATATCGATCTCGTTCTGTCCCGCCGTCGCGACTTCGTGGTGATGCACTTCGATCTGTACGCCTGCCTGCTGAAGCCTCAGCACGATTTCCGAGCGGATTTCCTGCAACGTGTCATGGGGCGGCACCGGGAAATAGCCTTCCTTGTAGCGCTGCTTGTAGCCAAGGTTGCCGCCGCCGTATGCGCCCTCGTCCCGACCGCTGGTCCAGTCGCCCTCGCCCGACTCGACGTAGTAGTAGCCGCAATGCTGATCCTGACCATAGCGGATCGAGTCGAAGATGAAGAATTCCAATTCCGGGCCGAAATAACACGTCGTCGCGATGCCCGTCTGGCGCAGATAGTTCTCGGCTTTTTTCGCCACGTAGCGCGGATCGCGCGAGTACGGCTGCCGCAGCACCGGATCGACGACGTCGCAAATCATCGACAGGGTCGGTGTGTCGCAAGCCGGGTCGACGAAGGCCGTTGTCGGGTCGGGCCTGAGCAGCATGTCCGACTCGTGGATCTCCTGAAAGCCGCGGATCGATGAACCGTCGAAGCCGATGCCGGCGTTGAACAGGTCATCGTGAACTTCGGGGAGCGTGATCGAGAAGTGCTGCCAGAGGCCGGGCAGATCGGTGAACTTCAGATCGACGATCTGAATATCGTGCTGTCGCAGCAGGTCGGTCACATCGCTCGCGTTCTGCGGGCGCGTGACGCGAAAGCTGCCCGGCTCGACGGACGCCGCAAACGGCGATCCGGTGGTTCCTTGCGTACTGGCCATCACCTTGCCTCTTCCGCCCCGTTTGCCGCCCATTTATCTATAGTGCAACGTTAGTACGTTCGCCTGCGAAACCAAGGCACAAGTGAGCGCGTCTAGCGATCCTCCGCCAGCGCCTTCAGATGGGCCTCCCCGGCATCTTTGGCAGCGGCGTGGGTCGCATAGGTCTCGTCGGAAACGAGGGAGCGTTTGACCTCGCGAGCCGCGAAGTCGACCAGCGTGATGACCCAGACATGCTCGCCACCCTGCTCGGCCGTTTGCACGAAAGCGCGCACGTCGCCCTTGTCGTCTGCTTTCATCGTCACCTCCTGGTGGAAAAGTCGCGCGAGAACGGGTTTCGCGTAACTTGATCTTAGGCAATGGAATCGGGCCGCAGGAGCAAAACCCCACTGCGCGCGCAGTTGCAAGGCGCCCCGGCTGAGGCGATCATCTGCGGCAATACATAGGACGGAGATCCGACGATGGCGGCAATGGCAAAGATTCGAACCTTGATCGTGGCGTTCGCGCTCGTTGGCCCGGCGGCGCACGCGCAAACCGCCGACTACTGGGGAACGCGTCTTCCCGATCAGCCGACGCAGTTCATTTTCGGCTACGGCTCGCTGATCAACTCGCCATCGCGCGCCGACACGGCGGGCAAGCCGGTTCCGGCGATTCCGGTGCGCGTCGCGGCGGCGTTCGGCTATGTGCGCAGCTGGAACGACCGTGCGACCTCGGGGTTCACGGCGCTCGGCCTGCGGCATCCATTCGAGGGCGAGGCACCGATGACGATCAACGGGGTGATCTATCCCGTTGCCGGCAATGACATGTCCGCGTTCGACCAGCGTGAGAAGGGCTATGTGCGCGTCGAGGTGCCGCGCGCGTTGATCGAGGCGGTGTCGTGGCAGCCGCTGCCGGCGCAGGGAACAGTCTGGGTCTACGTGCCGAAGGTCGAAGGCAAGGCGCCGGGCGAAGGGCTTCCGCTGCCCGACGCGAAATATCCGCTCGTCGAGTCGTACATCGATGTCGTGATCGAGGGCGCGCTCGAATACGGGCCGCAATTCGCGCGCGAGGTCATCGAAACGACCCGGGACTGGAGTCCCTACTGGCTCAACGACCGCACGCTCGCACGCCGACCATGGGTAGTCGACAAACAGTTCGCGCAAGTCGATGCACTGCTCGCGAGCTCGGCGCCCTGCTTCGCGCAGCGGGCGTTCTCCGAGGACTTTGCGGTCGCGGTCGCCAAACGCAAAAGCAAGGTGTGCGCTCCGGCGGATTCCGGCCGCTAGGGTCCGCCGGCCGTCGCTGATCGCCTTGCGCCGGGCATGACCCGTTACAGCGCCCCCTTCACCTGCTCATGCGGCTTCTCCACGCCCGCCATCGTCAGCGCCTCGTGCAGCGTGCCGAATATGCAGCGCTCCTCGACGATCGGCGTGATGCCATGCCGATCCATATCCGAACGCAAATAGCGATTCACGCGCGCGAAGATCACTTCGATCCCGCTACTCTTGAGCGCCGCGCACAGCTCGCCGACCGAGCGCGCCGCCGAATAATCGACATCCGTAATCGCGCTCGCATCCACGACGAACCAGCGCACCGGGTTCGGTGCGTGATCGACCAGGCGGCGCGTATCGTCGACGAAAAAATGATCGTTCGCGTAGAACAGATCGGCGCCGAAGCGATAGACGATCAGCCCGGGCACGGTCTCCATGCCGGGCACCGCCGGCACCGGCACCCACTGGCCGTCGCCGTTGGGCGCGAGCATCATCGTGTGCGGGCGATAGCTGTGTCGCACGTGACGCAGCAACGACACCGCGACCGCGACCAGAATGCCGTGCTCGACGCCGATCAGGACGACCGCCGCCGCCGTGAACACCGCCAGCCTGAATTCGCCGGGACTTTCGCGACGAATCGAAAACAGCGACTGCACGTTGACCAGCCCGACCGCGATCGTAAACACGATGCTCGCGAGAATGCAGTGCGGCAGATACTGCAGATAGCGGCTGAAAAACAGCAGCACGACCACCACGACCGCCGCGAACACGAGCTGCGCGAACTGGCTGCGCGTGCCGGCGCGATCGCCCATCGCGGTCTGCGTCGGGCTGCCGTTGACGACGAACGCGCCGGTAAACGCCGCCGCCGCGTTGGCGGCCGCGATGCCGAGCAGGTCCGCGTTGTTATCGACCGGCTCGTGATATTGCTCGGCGTACACGCGGCTCGCGGCGGCGCTTTGCGCGACGATCATCACGAAGCACGACGCGGCGACCGGCACCAGATCGAGCATCTGCTGCCACGTCACCGACGGAATCCGCAGCGGCGGCAATCCGCCCTCCACCGGTCCGAGGATCGAGATACCGTGTGCGGCGAAGCCGAACACGTCGCTCGCGGCAATGCCGGCGACGACCACGATCAACGGCACCGGCAAGCGCGGCCAGAAACGTTTGCAGACGAGAATCGCGGCCACCACGAGCACCGAGATCGCGAGCGTCGGCCGGTTGATCTGCGCGGCCTCGCGCAGGACGAGCAGCAGTTGATTCACGCTGGTCGCCGCATGTCCGGGCACGCCGAACATGTCGCCGAGCATCGCGATGCCGACCTGCACGCCGACGCCGGCGAGAAAGCCCACCAGCACCGTGCGCGAGAGGAAATCGGCGAGAAAGCCGAGCTTGAAGATGCGCGCGACGAGCAGCAACGCCGCCGTCAGCAACGCGACCATCGCCGCGAGCGCCGCGTATTCGGCGCTCGATGCCGGCGCCATCGTCGACAGACGGCTCGCGAAGATCGTTGCGGTGGCCGAATCGGCCGCGACGACCAGATGCCGCGACGCGCCGAAAAACGCGAACGCGACGAGCGGCAGGAACACCGTATAGAGCCCGGTCACGGCCGGCATGCCGGCAATGCGCGCGTAGCCGAGCACCTGCGGGATATCCATCGACGCAAGCTGCACACCGGCCAGCGCATCACGCGCCGCCGCGATCCGGCTCAAAGGAAGAACGCCCTTCAGCACGCTGGCACGTGCCGCCATTTTTTGCAGAGATTCTTGCATACGCGATGCCGCCCCAAACCGAAGGTAATCGCGCATCGTGCCGCGAACCGGCACACAAAGGCAAGACTTGATGAAAGGTGTAACGGGCTATTGAGGCAAACGAAAAAGAGAAAGCAATCCGAAAGACAGCAAACGATTGCCGATTTCAAACTGACAACGAACTAACAAAACAATAGTCGCCAAGCGAAAATCACCACGGCCCCACCGCGGTAAAAACGCCTGAAGAATTAACGTTTGAAATGCCCTGTCTCCGGATCCACATGGCGCGCAAAACCAAACAGCGCGGCGATGCAGATCGGACAGGCGATCAGAAAGATGGCCAACATCGCACTCACCCCGTAACAAATTGTTACCGGCAAGTTTAGAGAAATTTGCAGTAAGTTTTATGAGGGAAAACCGCAAAGCTCTATTGCGAAGTATTACTAAGGTCTTAAAACGACCCTCGCATATGTAAGTGAAAACGCGAATCTACGGAAGCTCTGGCGAGTGAAAAACCCCGCGAATGCTGCGTCCGAGCGTGATCGCAGACCCGCGCTCACCTCAGGCGTCAGTCACGCCACGCAATTAGGCAAACCCTTCTAGTCCGCCCTCAGCGTGCCTTGTTCTTCACCATCGGCGCCGGCCCGACCGATTCGCGCACCGTCACGCTGACCGGAAACTCGCGGAAGATCTCCCAAGCGGTGCCGTAACACTGGTTGATCAGCCAGCGCACCGCGTTTTGCGTCAGCTCCGCAGTCGGGATATGCACCGACGTGAGCCCCGGTGCCGCATACGCGGCCGAGTAGTCGTCGTCGTAGCTGATCACGGAAATATCGTTCGGCACCGAAATGCCCGCGTGGTGAAAGCGCGCGAGCACGCTGACCGCCATCGTGTCGTTCGCGCAAAAGAGGCCTGTTACGTGCCGCTTCGTGTCGAGCAGCTTCTGCGCGGCCGCGTAGCCGCCTTCGGGCGAGAAATCGGATTCGATCAGCGTGACGTCGTCGCGCGCGATGCCGGCTTGCGCGAGTTCAGCGAAAAAGCCTTCGATCCGCATCACGTTGTCCGACGCGGTAGCGGGCCCGGAAATCACCGCGATGTCGCGATGCCCGTGATCGAGCAGCGTGCGCGCCGCGAGTTCGCCGCCGCGCCGGTGATCGGCGCTGAACGACGCTTCCGGCAAGCGCTCGAACGCGCGATTGAGGAACACCATCTTCGGATGCATGCCATGCAGCATGATCAGGTCTTCGTCGTGCAGATCGTGGCTGATCACGACCACGCCATCGCAATCGCGGCCGATCAGAAAGCGCACCGCCTCAATCGCCTGGTCGCGCGGCGATAAATCTCCGCAGCCGGTCGCGACCACGACATGCCGCCCTACCGCGCGCAGCTCGGTGTCGGTCTGCTTCAGAATCGTGCCGTAGTAGGAGCCGAAAAAGGTCGGCACGAAGATGCCGATGATGCCGAGCTGCTGCGTCGCCATCGCCCGGCCGATCGACGACGGGCGGAAGTTCAGCGCCTCGATCGCCGCCTTCACGCGCGCCGCGGCGTCGGCGGAAATCGGTCCCTTGCCGGAAATGGCTCGTGAGGCGGTCGACATGCCCACGCCGGCCAGTTCCGCGACGTCCTTGAGTGTTGCCACGCGGTTCTCCATCAAGCCTGTCTCGACGAGCCGCTTCGCGCGTGACGCGCTGCGGCGTTATAAGCGCGCGCCGCTCGCTTCGTCGAACAGCGAGACATGCGCGGCGTCGAACGAGAACGCCACGGTGTCACCCTCCGAAAATGGCGCTTTTGTCTGATCGATCGACGCGATCTGTTCGCCATGATAGTCGAGCCAAATCACGCGGTGGTTGCCCATCGGCTCCATCAGCGAAACTTTTGCGTGCTCGCTCGCGCTTTCCGTGATATGCACGTCTTCGGCCCGCACGCCGAGCACGCAGGGCGCGCCGTGCGAGGGCGCTTCCTTGAACGGGTACGCCGAGACGTCGAGCCGCACCTGCGCGGTGCAAAAGAAGCGCGCGCCGTCGCGCGTCTCGAGCGTGCCCTTCAGCAGATTCATCGCCGGCGAGCCGAGGAAGGTCGCGACGAACAGATTGTTCGGCCGCGCATAGACTTCGGCCGGTGTACCGAACTGCTGGATCACGCCGCCGCGCATCACGGCCATGCGCGTGGCGAGCGTCATCGCCTCGACCTGGTCGTGCGTCACGTAGATCATCGTCGCGCCGAGGCGCTGATGCAGTTGCTTCAGTTCGCGGCGCAGCTCGGTGCGCAGCTTGGCGTCGAGGTTCGACAGCGGTTCGTCGAACAGGAACACGTCGGCTTCGCGCACGATCGCGCGGCCGATCGCGACACGCTGCCGCTGCCCACCCGACAGCTGCGAGGGCTTGCGCTTGAGCAGCGGCCCGAGTTGCAGCATCTCCGAGGCGCGCCCGACGCGCCGCGCGATTTCCGCCTTCGGCGTGCCGTTGATGCGCAACGCGAACGACAGGTTGCGCTCGACGCTCATCGTCGGATACAGCGCGTACGACTGGAACACGAGCGCGATGCGACGATCCTTCGGATCAGCCCACGTCATGTCTTCGCCCGCGATCTCGATGCTGCCGTCGCTGACGTCGATCAAGCCCGCGATGCTGTGCAGCAGCGTGGACTTGCCGCAGCCCGACGGCCCGAGCAGCACGACGAACTCGCCGGCGAGCACGTCGAGATCGAGGTTTTCGATCACCGTGTTCGCGCCGAGGCGAATCGTCAGATTGCGGATCGCCACGTTGGCGGGATGCGTGAGCGCCGCAGTGTCCAGGTCAGCGTCCGAGTTGGCGTCCGCGCTTGCGCCCGGCACGCCGGCCGCGTCGATCGTATTTGCCATGTTTGTCATGCCCTACCCCTTGACGGCGCCCGACGCAATGCCGCGCACGAACCAGCGGCCCGAAACGAAATAGACCGCGAGCGGCACCATCGAGGTCAGAATGGTCGCCGCCATGTTGACGTTGTAGAGCCGCTCGCCGGTCGTCGTGTTGATGATGTTGTTCAGTTGCACCGTCATCGGCAGATTCTTCGTGCCGGCGAACACGAGGCCCAGAATGTAGTCGTTCCAGATGTTCGTGACCTGCATGATCAGCGCGACGACGATGATCGGTGTCGACATCGGCAGCATCAGTTGAAGGAAGATGCGCCAGAAGCTGCCGCCGTCGATGCGCGCGGCCTTGAACAGCTCCTGCGGAATCGACGCGTAGTAGTTGCGGAACAGCAGCGTCATCACCGGCATGCCGAAGATCGTATGGATCAGCACGATGCCGGGCAGCGAGCTGAACAGATGCACGCTGGCGAGCACGCGCACGAGCGGATAGACCATCACCTGAATCGGAATGAACGCGCCGACCAGCAGCACGCCGAACAGCAGCCCCGCGCCGCGCGGCCGCCAGAAACTCAACGCGTAGCCGTTCACCGCGCCGACCATGATCGACAGCACCGTGCTCGGCACGACGATGCGCACCGAGTTCCAGAAGCCGACGCGAATGCCGTTGCAATCGAGCCCGGTGCAGGCCGACTGCCACGCATCGCCCCACGCGGCGAGTGTGAAATGCATCGGCAAGCCGAGCAGATTGCCGAGGCGGATCTCGCTCATCGGCTTCACCGAGGTCACCAGCATCACGTACAGCGGCAGCAGGAAAAACGCCGCCGCGGTGAGCAGGAACGCGTAGATGCCGAGCCGGGCCGGCGAGAATGCCGAGCGGCGCGGCCGCGCGTGCGCGCGCGGCGGCATGCCGCCTTTGAGCGTGGAATCGAGCGTGTTCATCCTCTCTCCCCGCGCAGCGCCGCGCGGCTGCGTGCATAGAAGAACGGCGCGAGAATCGCGAGCACCGTCGCGAGCAGCACGATCGATGCCGCCGACGCGAGGCCGATGTTGGCGCGTCCGAACAGATAGTCCATGATGAATTTGGCCGGCACTTCGCTCGCTGTGCCGGGACCGCCCTGGGTCATCGCGACGACCGCGTCGTACAGCTTCACGACCATCACGAACAGCAGCACGAACGCGGTCGAGATCGACGGGCCGAGCATCGGCACCACGATGCTCGCGTAGACGCGCCAGCGCGGAATACCGTCGATGCGCGCGGCCTTCCACAGCTCCTCGTCGATGCCGCGCAGGCCCGCCAGCATCAGCGCCATCACGAGCCCCGAGGCCTGCCACACGGTCGCGATCACGATCGTGTAGATGACATAGTCCTGATCGACGATCCAGTCGAAGCGGGCATGCGTGAAGCCGATCCTGTGCAGCACTTCCTGCGCGCCGAGCGAGGGATTCAGGATCCACTGCCACACGAGCCCGGTAGCGACGAACGACATCGCGTACGGATACAGAAACACCGTGCGCAACGCGCCTTCCGCGACCACGCGCTGATCGATGAAGATCGCGAGCAGCAGACCGATCACCATGCACGCGACGATAAAGCACGCGCCGTAGATCACGATGTTCTGCAGCGACCCGAGCCAGCGGTCGTTGTGGAACAGCCGCACGTACTGCGTGAGGCCCGCGAAGTCGTTCGACGGGAACGTGTGCGAATTGCTGAGCGACACGCGCGCGGTCCAGACCATCGTGCCCAGGTACGCGAACACGACGGTCAGGAGCATCGGCAGCAAGGCCAGCCAGACCGCGATCGAAAACCGCCGTTTCAGCGGTTTATGTCGCGGCCTGGGTTGCGAGTTCGGATGAGACCCGCCGCGTGGCTTCGAACCCTCGGCTGGCAGCTTGAGCGCGTGCATGGCGAGGCCTAGCCCTTCAACGCGCTGGCGAACGCTTTCTGCGCATCGTCGACGGACTCGTTCTTGTTCCAGAAGTTCGTCACGACGTCGGTCAGCGCGCCCTGCTCATCCGGCGACAGCAGCATTTCCGGATTCGGCAACTGGCGCGACTTGTCCTTCATGATCGCGATGCCCTCCTTCGCACAGACGTCGAGACTGCTGCCGTCCACGTCGGGCCGGATCGGAATCGAGCCCTTCTTCGCGCTGAAGGCGACCTGCGCGGACGGCGAGGTCATCACCGTGGCGAGCAGATTCTGCGCCTTGATCGCCGATGCGTTGTCGGTCTTCGGGAACACGAACACGTCGCCCGCGACCAGATACGGCGAGCGCGGACCGAAGCCCGGGAAGCAGCCGAAGTCCTTGCCCGCGGTCTGATTCGCCGCGACGAACTCGCCCTTGGCCCAGTCGCCCATGATCTGCACGCCGGCCTTGCCCGAGGTTACGAGTGCCGTGGCGTCGTTCCAGTTGCGCCCAGGCGAGCCCGGATCGACGAAATCGTGCAGCCGCTTGAACGACACGAGCACCTTCTTGAACGCATCCGATTTCACCGCGTTCTGATCGTGATCGCGATAGACCTTCATATACAGGTCCGCGCCGCCCACGTCGGCGAGCACCGCGTCGAACGTGATCTTCTCCTGCCACGGCTGGCCGCCGAACGCGAGCGGAATCACGCCCGCGCTCTTCAGCTTGCCGAGATCGGCGATGAACTCGTCGTAGCTTTTCGGCTCGCTCGCGATGCCGGCTTTCTGGAACACCGGCTTCGAGTAGAAGAACCAGGCCGGCATGTGGATGTCGACCGGCGCCGCGTAGTAATGGCCCTTCACGCGGATGCTGTCGAGAATCGATTGCGGGAAAATGCCGCTCCAGTTTTCTTTCGAGGCGACGTCGTCAACGTTATTCAGGAGTCCCTGGTCGATCAGATCGTGGAACTGCTTCGACGTATTGAACTGGGCGGCGGTGGGTGGATCACCGCCGACGATCCGGTTGATCGCGGTGGAGCGCGCCTGATCGGCGCCGGCGACCGCGTTGTCGACCCATTGGCCGCCGGCCTTGTCGTACGCGTCGGCAAACTGGCGAATCGCGGCCGATTCGCCGCCCGAGGTCCACCAGTGAATCACGTTGGCCTTGAGCGGCTCAGCGTGGGCGACGACGCCATACAGCGCCAGTGCCGCAACTACGCCTCGCAAGACCATTCTGTTGCTGTTCATTCCGTCTCCTCCGGGCTCCGCGCCCGTGTGTCAAGTCGAAATACCACCCAGCTCCACCCGGTTCTACATCGTTGTTGCGTCGTTTTTAATTGTGTTTATTGCACCTGCGTGTTGCGATCTTTGAGGAATTTCGACACCAGTTCGGCGCTGCGCTTGATCGTGCGCTGCTGCGTGTCGTAGTCGACATGCACGATGCCGAAACGCCGCTCGTAGCCGAATGCCCACTCGAAGTTGTCCATCAGCGACCACAGGAAATAGCCGCGTACATCGACACCCGCCTTGATCGCCTGATCGACCGCGGCGAGATGGCGCTTCAGGAACGAGATGCGCTGCGTGTCCTCGACGCGGCCGTCGACCACCTTGTCGTTCGATGCCATGCCGTTCTCGGTGATGTAGATCGGCGGCAGATTGACATAGGTGTCCTTGAAACCGGTCAGCAGATCGCGCAGACCGTCCGGGTAAACCTCCCAGCCCATCTGCGTGCGCTCCACACCCGCGAGCGGCACGTCCCTGAAGCCGTGGCCGCCGTCGCTCGCTACATTCGTGCGGAAATAATAGTTGATGCCGAGGAAATCGAGCGGCGTATTGATCGTCTGCAGGTCGCCGTCGAGCACGAGCGGCTCGCTGCCCGGCCACAGCTCGAACAGGTCTTGCGGATACTCGCCCTTGAACAGTGGATCGAGAATCCACGCGTTGTGCTGCACTTCGAACAGCTCGGCCGCGCGACGGTCGGCGGCGCTGTCGCTATTGGGCGTGCCGCGTCCGACGTTCGCGACGATGCCCTTGTGCGAGCGCGGATCGTTCGCGCGCAGCACCGGAACCGCCAGACCATGCGCGAGCAGCAGATGATGCATCGCCTGGGTGGCGAAACGCACGTTCGACAGTCCCGGCGCGTGATGGCCATTGCCGTAGCCGAGATAGGCCGAACACCACGGCTCGTTCAGCGTCGCCCAGGCATCGACGAGGCCATGCAGCTCGCGGCTCATCAGGTCCGCGTAATCGGCGAAACGGTACGCGGTGTCGCGATTGAGCCAGCCGCCGCGATCCTCGAGATGCTGCGGCAGATCCCAGTGATACAGCGTGACGAAGGTCGTGATGTTCTTCTCTTTGAGCCGACCGAGCAGGCGCTTGTAGAAGTCGAGCCCCTTGCGGTTCGGCGCGCCGTTTTCGTCCATCACGCGCGGCCACGCGGTCGAGAGCCGGTAAGCTTCGAGGCCAAGCCCGGCGAGCAGATCGACGTCCTGTTCCCAGCGATGGTAGTGATCGCACGCGACGGCGCCGGTGTCGCCCGCCAGCACCTTGCCCGGCGTGGCCGAGAACGTGTCCCAGATCGACGGCAGACGGCCGTCTTCGTTGACCGCGCCTTCGATCTGATACGACGCGGTGGCCGCGCCGAGCAGAAAGTCCTGGCGCCATAGCGACGAATCGGCCGGCGGCGTGAACGGGTCGGTGTGCGGGTCGCCGTGCGCGGATGGATGGGCGGCGTCGATGACTGCGGATGCGTCGTTTTCCACGGATTCTCTCCTGCCATGAGGTCGTTGAACCGGGTGTGGTGGAACTTGAGGCGCCGCCGTTCGAGCTTGAGTCGAACGCTGAAGTGGAAGCGCTTCCACACTGTCCAGCGAAAGATAGAGCGCGCAGATCGCTACAGCAATCCGGGTTTGTCTGGAGGGGCTTCTGGCACGCTTGCGACGGTGATGCGAGTTGCATGCTGGTGGCGCAGCAGCGGTTCGACGCAAACTCGCAGTTGGCCGACAATCACCTCATCCGCCGAAACATGGACGACGATTGCGATGAGCGAATTCAATCTTTCGGATCTGTACCGCGGCTATATCGCCTGTCTGAACCGGCAGGACTGGCCGAAGCTGCGCGATTTCGTCGGCGAGGACGTGACCTACAACGGCCGACGCATTGGCTTGTCGGGCTATCGCGCGATGCTGGAGAGAGATTTCCGCGAAATTCCGGACCTGCGCTTCGAGATCCAGTTGCTCGTTTGCGAGCCGCCGCATATAGCGAGCCGCTTGCATTTCGACTGCACGCCTATCGGCACTTTTCTCGGCCTGCCCGTGCACGGACAGCAGGTCGCGTTTTCCGAAAACGTGTTCTACGAGTTCGGCGGCGACAAGATTCAGCGGGTCTGGTCGGTCATCGATAAGGCCGCGATCGAGAGGCAGTTGTAGCGGCGCACGCGCGCGCCGCACTCATGCGCTTCGCGAAGGCATCAGCCCGTCGCCACGATTGACGCTGCACTGAACGGCCCAGCGGCCACCGAGCGCGGGCGCAATGTAGCCGATCTTTTCCACCAGTTGCTTCGTGACGGGATGCCGTCCGTTGAATTCGATCCAGCCGCCGCCTTGATCGACTGCGCGCCAGTTGGCTTCACGGATCGCGGACTGGTCGTCGCCCGGCAAGGCTTCCTGGCGCAGCTTGCCCGCCTTGCCCGGATCGGAGCCGAAGGCCCGGAAATAGTCGTTGCGGTCGGCCACGACGATGTACAGATCGCGATAGCGAAACTCGCCGTTCGGGTGGTGAAACCGGCGCACCGCGCTCTCCGGCCCTTCGGTGTCGGCCACTCGAGCCGCACGCTCGGCCATGGCCCTGGCTTCCTCGGCGCAGCCCTGGCGCAGCCGGATCGTTTTCACCCCATCGCTGAGCCGATCGGCACGGGCCTGCATCAGGCTCGCCGTTTCCACCGCGCCGCCGACCATCTGGCCGTTGCGCTGGGTGATGCCATCCAGCACCTCGACCGCCTGAGCGATCTCCTGCAGCCCGGCGGTTTGCTCGCTGCTCGAACGCGCGACGTCGCGCAGCAACACGGCCACTTCGCTGACTGGGTCAAGCGTGGGCATGCTCAGGCGGATGCCTGCGAAGTCATCCGGCATGTCCGCTATTGCCTCGGTGTAGTGCAGGATCGTGACCGCGCCAAAGTAGAACGCACGCCGCATTTCAATCGGTTGCACCTCTGACGCATCAAGCGGAATGATTCTGGCCGCGAAGTCGGTCCACGCATCAAGGATGCGTCAGTTCGTTCATGACTGGTTCCGTTCCAGCTTGCGGCGCTTGTCAACGTAGAATTCCTCCAGCTCGTCACGTTGGCCCTGCTCGGGAACGGCGCGGATCAGATCAGCGGCGACGTCCAGCAAGTCCACCGAATCAGCCGCTTGCAGAGCCTGCATCACCAGCGCGAAACATGCGCCTTTCTTCCCGCGCAGATGATCCGGCACCGCGACGCCGCCGTTGCTCATCATGTCAGCCAGATGATCGACCTGCTGAAGCAGCGTCGGCGTGATGATGAAGCGCTCGGACTGCACTTCCTGAAGTTCGGTGGTAGTCATTCGTCAATCTCCTTTTTGGCTTCCGCCTTTCGCATCGGCATCCCACCGGACCCGCATCGAGCAAGTCTTTTTCGCGTGTGTACTTTGCAAAGGAACGTCAAATTATGAATGCCGCATAGTCCAAGGATTGCTAACTATTGGTTTATCGGGTAAAAAAATTGTCCGTTCGCATATTGCGTATCTCATTAAAAGCAAGGTCGCCACTATGCAGCGCTCGTTCAGCCAATCAAGGACAAGTTAGAAATGCCTATTCCTGCACATATGTGGCTGAAAGATGATGGCGGCGCAGACATCAAGGGTTCGTCAACCGTTCAGGATCGCGAGGGAAGCATTGAAATTATCAGTTTCGGTCACGCGGTGAATCTGCCGGTCGATGCTGCCAACGGGAAGATTACCGGCGCGCGCGCACTCGCCGGTCTCGTTCGAAAAGGAGTTTGATTCCGCAACGCCCTATCTTTATAAAGCCGTGGCGAAGGGCCAAACGTTGCAATCGGCCGAAATCAAGTGGTATCGCATCAACGATGCAGGAAAGGAGGAAGTGTATTTCGTGATGTTGCTGGAAGGCGTAAAGGTCTGCGGCATTAATCCCGGCATGGCTAATAGCAAGCTCGCGCAGGCATCCACGCTCAATCATGTTGAATCGGTCTCCATGATGTATGACCGCATCACATGGCACTACCTTGATGGCAATATCAAATACACCGATTCATGGAATGAACGCGGATAGACGGGAGTCACAATGCCTTATTTCGGTAGATTTCTGGTGGATAACAAATTCCTCTCACCCCTTTCCATTAATGGCTTGGGAACGTTCGACGCGTATTCGGGTAACGAGCAATTTCGCAATCGTGGCGGCTGCACGGCGGTGCCTGACAATGGGCCGATTCCTGCCGGTAAATACTGGATCGTAGATCGTCCCAAAGGCGGTATCGGGTCTCAAGCGTGGGCGTCTATAAAGGACACGGTTAATTCAGCGATCGGGAGCGCGGTAAATCATGGCGAATGGTTCGCGCTGTATCGGGATGATGGCGCGATTGACGACACAACATGGGTGAATGGCGTGAAGCGTGGACAATTCCGGTTGCATCCGGCAGGTGGCCAGGGCGTCTCGCTCGGTTGCATTACGCTGCCAAGCCGCACAGATTTCCTGAGAATCCGTAACGCGCTGCTACACACCATGACAATTCCTGCCGGAAGTTCGGGGCTTCGCGCCTACGGAACAATCGAGGTCATCACGTATGGCAACACTTGTCCGTAGGCTGTTCAAGGTCGCACTGTTCGTCGGCCTGTTCTGTCTCGCTGTGCCGTACGTCCACACGTACCCGATACCGATGCCAGAAAGTCAGGCGCGTGCGTGGTTACATGCTGCAAATCGGCTCGGCATTCGTGACCCGGATGATTTGTACATCCCGCTGATGCTGTTGGCTGATCTGCTTGTGGCGACGCTCGCCTATGTGGTGATCATGGGGCTATGGCGGCACTACCAGCGCAAAAAAGGCATACGGAACAATTGAGGTCATCACTTATGGCAACACTTGTCCGTAGGCTGTTCAAGGTCGCGCTGTTTATCGGGTTGTTTCTTCTTTCAGTTCGCTATGTCCACCCATACCCCTATGAGTGGACAGAGGCCCAGATGCGCGCATGGTTGTACACATCGCAGGCGCTAGGTATCCGCGACCCCGAGGATTCGTATTGAACGTTGCTCGATGCGCTCGATGCTTGCCACCGATGCGCGCACCGCCGCCTGCCCCGCGACCGCATCGGCATGCGCGCGGGTGGAGCGCTCATCGGCCTGCCGCGTCTGATCGGGCGAAGGCTTGCCCTCCACTACCCACTCACAAATCAAAGCCCAGTTGCGACCGGCCCAGCGCAGTGAGATCGTCCGCCGTCGCGCGGCCGACGAAATCCACTTCGAAATGATCCGCCGGAAAATCCGGCGGGCTCGCGCCTTCGAGGAAGCTCGGCAGTTGCCGCTTCAGGTAGGCATCGTTCTTCGCGCAGGCTGGCAGCGAGGCGATATACATCACGTTGCTATAGCCCTTGCCGCGATGCGCGTCCTCGACCGCGTGAATGACGTCGCTATGCCAGAAGACCGTGTCGCCCGCTTGCATCAACGGAATCGACGACAGCGCATGGAACAGCGGCGCGTGATATTCGGCTTTGATCGACAGCGCGCGACCTGGCATCGCGCCGCACAGATCGTCGTCGGCGACATCGTCCTGCAGCGCGCGCAACAGGATGTAGGCCATCGAATTCGCCATCGGCACCAATTGCAGCGTGCCGTCGCCGGGGCCTTGCGGCGTCAGCGCGGTCCAGCCTTGAAACGTGCGGAACATCGAGCAGACAGCGGGCGAGGCGATCTCCTCGACCTCGGTTCGCCATGCGGCGTCGAACGGATCGTAGTCGCGCCAGTGGCCCGAAAACACATGGCGATAGACCTTGCGGAAGTTCGACTCGATCCAGCGCTCGACCGAACCGCCATCGCAATGCGCCGACAAGCCGAGCGATTCCGAGCCCGGCGGCCGGCGACGCAGGCGGTCCGCATACACCGGCACCTGGTTCGGATCGAAGTGCACGCGCCCTTCGCTTTCGCTGCGCCACAGCCGGTTCAGAAACACGCGGGCCTGCGTGAGTTCGCTCGACTGGCGCGCGAGCACTTGCGGTTTCGACCAGTACACACCGTAGATTTGCGGCTTGCTCGAGGCGAGCTGACCGAAGTACTTGTCCTCGGCGCGGTTCTGCAGCCTGGCGTCGAGGTCGTTGCGCTCGACATAAGCGGCGATGTCGCTATCCCATTGCTCGACGAGCGACTGCTCGAACACCTTGCGGATCACGCAGGCGCCGCGAGACTTGACGAGCGCGATCTGCTCGTCGGTGACGCGATTCGTCACGATGTCCGCGAACGGGATTTCCGGAATCACCGGCTCGCCGCGCTCACGCAGCGTGGCGATGTGTTCCGCCTCCTTCGTCATCGCCGCTTCGACGTCGGCGAACACTTCGCGGTAGTTCGGCAGCCTCTCGCGCAGCTCGCGCTTCGCGTTACGGATGGCTGCCGGCAGATCGTCGATTTGCAAAGCCATTGCATCGTCTCCATGGGTTTTCCGATGCATGCAGCGTACGTGAACGAACCTTCCCTGAGTGATACTATCCGGTCAAAGATTTGACGATTCAGGACATGAAAGCCGCTTTCGAACATGTGGATTTTGGCCGGGACTGTTCGGTCAGGGTTTACCACCGCCGGCTGGCGCGCATCCCTTTCGAGTGGCACCACCATCCCGAGTACGAGCTGACGCTGACGATGAACAGTCAGGGCAAGCGGTACATCGGAGACTGCGTCGCGAGTTACGGCGCGGACGATCTGGTGCTGGTTCCTCCGCATCTGCCGCACACGTGGGCCTCGAACCGGTCGATCGACGCGGCGCATCCGCAAGTCGCGATCGTCGTATGGTTCGACGGCGCGTGGCTGCGGCGGCTCGCCGACGTCTGCCCCGAATACAACGGCCTATGCGACCTGTTGCGCCGAGCGGCCTGCGGCCTCGCGTTCGAACACGGTGCCGGCAGCCGCATGCGCGAACACCTCGACCGCCTGCTGTCCGACAAGCCGCGCGAACGCTTGCAGGCCGCGCTCGACGTGCTGGACCTGCTGTCGGAACTGCCCGCCACGCCGCTCGCCTCCCCCAGCGCATTCGCTGCGCGGGCCGGTGCGCCGACTGGCCACGAACCCGACCGGATCAATCGCGTGCTCGCGTTGATCGAGACACAGTTCGCGCATCCGCTTCGGCTTTCCGCGCTGGCCAAGGCGTCGGGGTTGTCCGAGCGCTCGTTGACGCGGCATTTCACGCAGCATCTCGGCGAAAGCGTCGGGCATTACGTGACGCGTGTGCGAATCGGTCACGCGTGTCGGATGTTGACGGATACGCACGCGCCGATTTCCGTCATTGCGACGCGCTCCGGATTTCCGAACGTGGCGAATTTCAATCGCCAGTTCAAAGCCGCCAAGGACATGACACCGGTCGAATTCAGGCAGCAGTTCGCGCTCGCGCGGCGTGCGGAAGACGAGATGTCGCCGGCACTCACCGAACGCTCGCCTTCTCTTCAGCGACGCCGCAAAGAAGCAGACGGCAAGCGGTCGTCTCAACCTTCACGCGCGGGCCCGCGCTCCGCATGACCGACTTACTCGGCCAGCAATTTCTGCAGGCGCGAGAATTCCACCGGCTTCAGAAGGTGCGCGGCAAACCCGACTGAACTGGCGCGTGCCTTGATCTCTTCCTGACCGTAGCCTGTCAGCGCGATCAGACGCACATGCTGCAGGGCCGCCTTTTCGCGGATGCGTCGCGCCAGTTCGAATCCGTCGATTTCCGGCAGACCGATATCGAGCAGAACGACGTCCGGTTCAAAGCGTTGCAGCAACGCAAGCGCGTCCCGGCTCGAATAGGCGGTCTCGACCTCGTGGCCGTCGTCTTGCAGGAGCGTCGACAACACATCGGCGGCATCGCGATTGTCATCGACGACGAGAATCCGACGCGCGGCCACCGGAATGGGCTTTTCGGGCGCGCCGAGCGTCGTGTCGCGATCCGCCAGCGGCAGCCTGATTTCAAAGGAAGCGCCCTGATCGGCGCCATCGCTATGAACCGCGACCGAACCGCCGTGCATCTCGACCAGACGCTTGACGACCGCGAGGCCGATCCCGAGGCCGCCTTGTGAGCGGTCGAGCAGACGCTCGCCCTGCGCAAACAGATCGAACACCCTGGGCAACATCTCGGCCGAGATGCCGCTGCCGTTGTCGCTGATCGTCACGACTGCCTCGTTGCCTTCGCGGCGCGTTCTGACGCGGATCTCGCCCCCTGGCGGCGTGTACTTCGCGGCATTGGCGAGCACGTTGCCAAAGCATTGCACGAGACGCTGCGGATCGCCCATCACCGTCAACGTGCCGGGGCCGGGGTGGATCACGATCGAGTGGCCCTTTTCGCGCAGCAGGATTTCCGCGGTCTCGAGCGAGTTGCTGATCAGATGGTCGAGCCGCTGCGGCGCGCGTCGCAGTTCGATTTTGCCCTGCGTGATGCGGGAGATATCGAGCAGATCGTCGACGAGCCGGGTGAGCAGGGTGACCTGACGCTCGACGATGTCCACGGCCCGCCGCGCCTTCGTCGGCTCCGCGAGCAGGCGCTGCAGCAACTCGGCGGCGCTGCGCAGCGGCGCGAGCGGATTGCGCAACTCGTGCGCGAGCATCGCGAGGAATTCGTTCTTCTGCCGATCCGCTTCGACGAGCGCGAGCCTCTGGCGTTGCAACGCTTCTTGCGACTCGCGCCGCTCGGTGATGTCCGTCGCCGCGCCAAACCATTCGACGATGTTCTCGTGCTCGTCGAACAACGGGACCGCCCGCGAAGACGTCCATCCGAGCGTGCCATCGACGCGGATCACCGGGTGCTCGAGTTCGAATGGAGTGCGGGTACGGACCGCGTGTTCGATCGCCGCCAGCACGCGCGGCTGGTCTTCGGGACGGACATATTTGTCCAGCCACGTCTGGTTCGGACCCGCTTCGTCCGGAATGAAGTTACGCCCCTGGAGCTGGCGCATCTCGCGCCAGTCCGGGCTCATGCGATAGACCGCGTCGTTCGTTGCCTGCACATAGGCGCGAAAGCGCGCCTCGCCTTCGCGCCGCAAATGCACGAGCTCGAGCAGCGAGCCGACGCGGGTCAGCAGTTCGCGTGCAATGAACGGCTTGACGATGTAGTCGTCCGCGCCGGCCGCGAGTCCCTCGATGCGCGACTCGTCTCCGGCACGCGCGGAGATCAGGATCACGGGAACATCGCGCAAGCCGGCGTCCTCACGCAGCCGCGCGATCAGTTCGAAGCCGTCGAGCCGCGGCATCATGACATCCGTCAGCACCAGGTCCGGCCGGACTTCGGCGGCCCGCGACAGCGCATCCTGACCGTCGCGGACCAGATCCACGACGTAGTACGGCTCCAGCAGATTGCGCAGATACGAACGCATGTCGGCGTTGTCGTCCGCGAGCAGGATGCGCGAGCCGTAGGTGCGGGCGAACCGGCCGTTGATACCGGGCACCTGAACCGGCGGCGTATCGGCACGTGCCGGTGTGCCCTGCCACTCCTCCTCGTCAGGCAGCCAGCGCAACGCTTCGTCGACGTAAGCTTGCGTTGCGCTCATGGCCGGCGGCGTCCCGTTCGATGCCCGCAGATGCTGCGCCGGAATGTGCGCGGTGCCGAAAGGAATCGAAACGCGGAAGGTGCTGCCGACGCCCAGTTTGCTTTCGACCTCGATCGTTCCGCCATGAAGCCGCACGCTCTCCTGCACGAGCGCGAGGCCGATGCCCGAGCCCTCTTCCGTTCGCGAGCGCGCTCCCTCGACGCGGTGGAATCGGTCGAACAGCTTCGGCAACTCCTGGGGCGGCACCCCCACGCCGGTGTCGCTGACTTCGAGAACGGCATGGTCGTCGTCTTGCCTGAGGGTCACGCGCACCCCGCCGTCGAAGGTGAACTTGAACGCGTTGGAGATCAGATTCAGGACGATCTTTTCCCAGAGCGTGCGATCGACGTAGACCGGCCCGTCGAGCGGGTCGCAGTCGACCTCGAAAGAAAGGCCGGCGCGCTCCAGCGCGGAACGGAACGAACTCGCGAGATCTCGCGTGAGCGCGGCCAGATCGACCGGTGCGTAGGACGCTTCGGCGCGACCCGCCTCGATGCGGGCGAAATCGAGCAGCGAGTTGACGAGCTTCAGCAGACGCTGCGCATTGCGCTGGGCAACGTCGAGCTGCGTCAGCACCGGCGCGGGCACCCCCACCGAGGCGAGCGCATCGGCTAATGGGCCCAGCATCAGCGTCAAGGGCGTACGAAATTCATGGCTGACATTGGAGAAGAAAGCCGTCTTCGCCCGGTCGATCTGGGCCAATGCCTCCGCCCGCCTGCGCTCCTCCTCGTACGCGTGGGCGCTCGTCACCGCGGAGGCAACCTGGCTCGCGACGAGTTCGAGGAAGCTGACGTACGCCGCATCGGGGCGGATGTAAGCGCTGATGCCGACCACGAGGACACCCGCGCAGCGATTGACCAGGTTCGACCTCATCGGCACGATGGCCAGCCGATCCGCGGAGCTATGCGCGGCGCTCGGCGAGATCCAGCGCGACATGCCCTTCAAGCCGTCGTGCAACGCGATCCTGCCGGTGTGCATGGCCTCGGCCAGCAGTGCGCCGAATCCATCCGGCGGTGACGCGATACTGATTTCCGCGGGAGGCTCGGCCTGCCCATCCAATCCGCTCGATCCAGCGACGCGCATCACGCCTGCCGCCTCGTCGCACAGGTAGAACAGTGCGTACGGAATGTCCTTCGCGTGTGCCGCGAGAATGTCCGCGGCGCGCCGGCATGCTTCGACGGCTGTTTTGGCCTCGGTCGCATGCGAGCCGAGATCGCTCAGAATCTTGAGCCGGCGCTCGCTGAACACCTTTTCCGTGATCTCCAGGACGGTCGCGAGGACACCGCCGATGCCGCGCGGCGCGCTATCGTCAGGTACCGGGCTGTACGCGATCGTGAAATGACTTTCCTCGTCGAAGCCATGACGATGGACCACCAGCTCGATGTCGTCGATGTAGGTGGCCTCGCCGCCGTTGAACGGCACGTCGACCAGCGGCCCCAGCACGTCGAACACTTCGTTCCAGCATTCCCTGAACGGTTGCCCGAGCGCCTGGCGCGGATGCTTGACGCCGAGAATGGGCGCGTAAGCATCGTTGTAAATCTGGATGTAATCCGGTCCCCACCAAAGAAGCATGGGAATCCGGTTCGCGAGCACGAAGCGTACGATCATGCTCAGGCTGGCTGACCAGTTCGACGGAGAGCCTAAATCGGTAGAAGACCAGTCAAACTCACTGACTAGCCGTGTCATCGAGCTGTCGTTGTTCTCGCTTTCCACATTCAGGTCCATCCCGGCCCTCCCGTCCACGTTTCAAGGGTCGCTTCCCGGCTTTCGGGACCGAGTCGAGTGTGTGCGCTCGTGTCACCGGCGGCCATTTTTACACGCTTGGGGCAGAACATGTAGCAAGTATCGAACCCGGTATCTTTGTGTCGCAAACGGTGTCGCTCGAGGCGACAATGTGATCGCGACGACCGCGCGACGGGTCGACCGAAACCCCCGGACCTGGAGGCACGCCATGAACGAAGCAGCCTTACGAGAAGCCCTGGACGCACACTGGCGGGCGTCGGCGGCCGGCGATCTCGACGCCGAGCACGCTATCTACGCTGACGATGCGATCTGCGACTACCCCCAATCCGGAGAGCGAATCCACGGCCGAGCCAATTTGCAGGCATTGCGCGGTCATCATCCCGGCAAGCCATCCGGCTTCGATATCAGGCGGATTCAAGGCAATGGCAATCTGTGGATCACCGAGTACACCATCAGCTATCAGGGGCGCATCGCTTACACGATCAGCGTGATGGAGTTCCGCGACGGCAAGGTCGTCCACGAGACTCAGTATTTTGCGGACCCGTTCGAGGCACCGGATTGGCGGCGTCAGTGGGTCGAGCCGATGACGTAAAAAACGCGCCGCGGCCGTGTAAGACCAAGGTCCGATTGTTGCGAAATGCGCGCGTGCGACCATGACGCCGAGGGCTGAAGTCCGAACTGACCGGGGTTTGCGATGCGGCAGGTCAAGATCGTTATCGTCGGGGCGGGACTGGTTGGGGGATCGGCGGCGCTATTCGTGGCGCAGGCCATTCCGAGCGCGAAGGTCGTCATCATCGACGTCGCGCGGGTGCGCGCCGAAGGACAGGTTCTGGATCTGGCCCATGCCGCGGCATTCTGGGGGCACAGCCGTTTCAAGGCGGGCGATTTCGAAGACGCGCGCGACGCCGACATCGTCGTGATCACGGCTGGGGCCGGTGTCAAACCCGGCGAGACTCGCCTGCACCTTGCGAAGACCAATACGGACATCGCTGTCGGCATTGTCGGGCGCATCGCGCCGCTCGCGCCCGAAGCGATCTATCTGATCGCGACCAATCCCTGTGACGTGCTGACCGGCTCCGTCTACGACCATCTGCGTGGCGCGCGCGAGCGCGTGATCAGCACCGGCACCTCGCTCGACACCGGCCGGCTGCGCTCGCTGCTATCCGAGCGGCTCGGCGTGGTGGCGTCCGCGATTCACGCCTATGTGCTCGGCGAGCACGGCGAATCGGCCTTGATCCAGTGGTCTGGCGCGACGGTCTGCGGCATGCCGCTCGAAACCTTCCTGACGAGGAACGGCAAGGAGCTGGGCCCTGCCAGCAGGGATCTGATCCTGCGCTCGGTACACGAGGCGGCGAAGCTGATCAAGGAAGGCAAAGGCGCCACCCATTACGGCATCGCCAGCGCGATAGGAAGAATCTGCGAGGCCATCGTCCACGACACCGATCTGATCCTCACCGTCGGCATCGTCCACGGCGAAGTGGAAGGCGTGCCGGACGTGTGCGTGTCGCTGCCGATGGTCGTCAATGGCGCGGGCGCGCGCCTGATCGCCTATCCTGAACTGGACCCTGGCGAGCGCGAAGCACTGCGAAGCAGCGCGCGCACCGTCAAGGAGACGACGCAAAGCGTGCTTCCCGGACGGTGACGCTTTCCCGCGCACGCCCAAACTACCCTGCAACGCCGGCACGAGGAGGTCCCTCATGGCGCCCACACCTGCCAAGGCTTCACCGCCCACCAGTTCCCCACCGACCACGCCCAAGCCCTCGGTCGGGCTGCCGGCCAGCCTCTGGAAATATCTCGTACCGGTCGCCATCGGCGTCGCGCTGTGGTTCGTGCCCGCGCCCGCCGGCCTTCAGATGAAGGCGTGGCATGTGTTCGCCGTGTTCGTCGCCACGATCGCCGGGATCATGACCGCCCCGCTGCCGATGTCGGCGGTTGCCCTCATCGGCTCGACCGTGGGCGTGCTCGTCGGCGTGATCTCCTTTGCCGACGTCACGAAATCCACCGGCACCGACCTGGTATGGCTCGTGATGCTGGCGTTCTTCATTTCGCGCGGCGTGATCAAGACCGGCCTGGGCCGTCGCATCGCGCTGCTGTTCATGCGCTTGCTGGGCAAGCGAACCACGGGACTCGGCTACGGTCTCGTGCTGACCGAACTCGTGATCTCCCCCGCCATGCCGAGCATCACCGCGCGCGCGGGCGGCGTAATGCTGCCGATCACGCGAGCGATTTCCGAAGTGCTGGGCAGTCATGCCGACGACCCGGAATCGCGCAAGAAGGTGGGACGCTACCTGATTCTCTGTGCTTTTCACGCGAACATCATCACGGCGGGCATGTTCATCACGGCGATGGCGGGCAATCCGCTTGCGGTCAGGCTGGCCGCGGACCAGGGCGTCTCGATCAGCTGGCTCGAATGGGCGCTGGCGGCGTCCGTTCCCGGTCTGCTGTGTCTCGCCGTCATTCCGATCGCGATGTTGTGGATCGTCCCGCCGCAAGTCAAACGAACCCCCGATGCCACCGACCTCGCGCAGAGAGAGCTCAACACCATGGGCCCCATCTCGGCAAAAGAAATCATCATGGCGGGCATTTTCATCGGCTTGCTGGTGCTCTGGGTGTTCGGCGACGATCTCGGCGTGGGTGCCACGCTCGCGGCCGCGATCGGCGTGTCGTTGCTGTTCATCAGCGGCGTGCTGACCTGGCAGGACGCACTGAACGAGAAATCCGCGTGGGACACCATGATCTGGATCGGCCTGCTGATCATGCTGGCCTCCAAGCTCAACGAATACGGCATGGTGACCTGGTTCGGCAAGGAATTCGGCCAGCACCTCGTGGGCTTTCCGATGCTGGCGGTCTATATGCTGGTGGCGGTGGTCTACGTTTATATCCACTACTTTTTCGCCAGCGCCACCGCGCATATCAGCGCGCTGTTTCCGCTCTCGATGGCGCTGATGGTCGCCTCCGGCGTACCGCCCTTCGTCGCCGCGGTCGCCCTCGGGATTCTGAGCAATATCAACGGCTGCCTCACGCAATACGGCATCGGCTCGGGGCCGGTCATGTTCGGCGCCGGCTACGTGACCCAGGGCGAATGGTGGAAGGCGGGCTTTTTGATGAGCCTCTTTTACATGCTCGTCTGGCTGGTCGTCGCGCCGCTCTGGTGGAAGGTGCTGGGGCATGTGTGAGCGACTCGGCGCCGGCGCGCCGACTATGTCCGCAGTGTTGCCATGGGGAGTTTTGCAACCAGCTCGTCGAAGACGACGCGAACTCGCCTCGCTACCGGTCCGCGTTGCGGACGGTAAACGTAGAGTTTCCACGGCTCGGGATCGAGTCGAGGTAAGACCCGCACGAGTTGGCCGCGCTGAACGTAAGCGCGGATCAGATATTCCGTGGACTGGCTGAATCCAACGCCCGCGCACGCGGCCTCGATTTCCACCGATGTGTCATTGGTCACGAACGCCGGCGACGCGGGCTGAAAGTGACGCTCTCCGCGAAACACCCATGGCCACGGACGACCGCTCGCGGGATCGATCAGGCAGGTCACAGGCCGAGCTTCGAGCTCCTTCAGATTGCGCGGCTCTCCCACCCTTTCGATCAATGCCGGTGAAGCGACTGTCCAGATGGGTAGTGGACCGATCGCGCGCGCGACGAACCGGTTGTCGCCAATGGCCCCCACCCGCACGCCGATGTCGATCTGCTCGTCCACCACCGCCGAGGGCGCATCCGCCAGTCTGAGATCGGGAATGAGACCGGGGTGACGCGCCATCAATTCCAGCAGGATCGGCTGTACATAGTGGCGACCAAGCCCCGACGGCGCGGTAATGCGCACGACGCCCGTTGCGTCGTCGCGCGTGGATGCCAGCCCGAACAGGGCGTCGACCTCGGCCAATGCCGCCTGCGCGTTGACAACCAGCGACTGGCCGAAGGTCGTGATCAGCACGCGCCGCGTGTTGCGATGAAACAGGGTCTCTTTCAGTTGCTCTTCCAGCTCGCGAACCGCGCGCGTGACCACTTGGGGCGAAACACCGAGTCGCGTGGCGGCTTCGCGAAAGCTCGCACTCGACGCCGCGGCGAGGAAGATCTTCAGGAGGTCGAGTCGGTTGAGCACGATTATTCCCGCATCGAGCATGACGAATGCTTGAGTATTCCATTTCGACCCGCGCTTGACTATTCCTAAAACAGGAATTGTGAATGCGTGACTATTCCATTCACTTGCGCGGGGCGAATCTCCATACTGGGTTCGAGACGTGAGGCAACCAGGCTGTGCGCAGCACGCCAGATCATCCACCCGGCAGCATTGCCACCGATCCAAAGGACGACATCATGAACACGATCAGCACACCACGACAGCTCGAAGGCAAGATTGCGCTGGTAACCGGCGCGAGCTCCGGTATCGGCCGCGCTTCGGCCATTGAACTTGCACGCCGCGGCGCGAAGGTGGTCGTAGCGGCCCGTCGCAAGGACGAGCTCGACCAGCTCGTGCAGCAGATCGCCGCCGGGGGTGGCGACGCATCGGCATTCGCCGCCGACGTTTCGAAGGAAGCCGACATCAGGGGTCTCGTCGACTACACGGTCAAGACCTATGGACGCCTCGACATCGCCTTCAACAATGCCGGAACCGAGGGCATGTTCGCGCCGCTCCTCGAGCAGAACGATGAGAGCTTCGACAAGGTCTTCGATCCGAATGTGCGGGGCGTGCTGAACTCGATGAAGTACGAAGCCGAAGTGATGCTTAAGCAGGGCTCCGGAAGCATCATCAACAACGCCTCGATGGGCGGCCTGATCGGCTTTGAGAACGCGTCGGTGTATATCGCCAGCAAGCACGCGGTGGTGGGCATGACGAAAACGGCATCGATCGAATGGTTCAGGAAAGGCGTGCGCGTGAACGCGCTGTGTCCGGGTTTGATCGAGACGCCGTTCCATCATCGTGGCATCTGGCCGTCGGTCGAAGCGCAACAGCAGTTCGTCACGGGCACGCCGGCCGGCCGCTGGGGCTCGGCCGAAGAGATGGCGACGATCGTGGCGTTTCTCGCTTCCGACGATTCGAGCTACGTTTCCGGTCACGCTCTGGTCGCCGACGGGGGCTATTCGGTCGCCTGAAGCGTCGCGGCTTCAGGCGCGTCGTCGTGGTGCTCCAGCGTCGCATTCGGACGCACGCCGAATCCTCGCACTGTGGTAACCGTCACGCCATGGATGTGAGCGGCGCCCAATTTTCGTTGCAGTGCCTCTACTCACAAGATGTGAGCATAGACGCGCTCGCAGGCCCGCTGTCAAGCGGCGAGCCTGCGAGCGCGATGTCAACCTCCCATCACGACTGCTTTTCCAGCTTCACGATGGTCAGGGTGCCGTTGACGTTTTCGACACGGACCTTGACCTTGTCGCCCTCGTGAACCTGCTTGACCATCGCAGCATCCTTCGCCTTGAACGCCATCGTCATCGGCGGCATCCCGACGTTCTCCAGCGCGCCGTGCTTCAGCGTCACCATGCCGGTCGCAGCGTCCACCTTCCTGACCTCCGCATCGGTGAGCGCGGTGTTCGATGACGTCTTCGATGCCGACGGCTTGGACATGTTCATGCCGGCCATGTCATCACCAGCGAACGCGGGCGCAGCAACGATGGCTGCAAGAGCAACAGACGCAACAATCAACTTCTTCATTGAACTTCTCCAGGTTGAGTAGATGGCACTTTCATGCCGGAAGGTACTGCGCGGGGGAATCCTGCGCCTGCCTGCTTGCGCGCACGGCGGCGTTGCAGCAGAAACCAGGCGGCAGGAATAACGAACATCGAGAGAATTGGCGCCGTGACCATGCCGCCTACCATGGGCGCGGCAATGCGCTGCATGACTTCCGACCCGGCACCATGTCCGACCATGATGGGGATGAGACCAGCCAGCACGACAGCAACCGTCATCGCTTTCGGTCGCACGCGCAACACGGCACCTTCGCGAATCGCATCGAACAGAAGCGCCTCGGTTAGTGGTTCGCCCTCTTCCAGCCGGCGATTGAGCGCCCCCTTCAGGTAGAGCAGCATCACGACGCCGAATTCGGCTGCGACACCAGCGAGGGCGATAAATCCGACTGCGGTTGCGACAGACACCGCGTGACCCAGAATCCAGATGAGCCAGAACCCGCCGACCAGAGCGAATGGCACCGTCGACATCAGCAGCAGTGCATCGGCCGCGGAGTTGAAGGTCAGGAAGAGCAGCACGAAGATAACAACGAGCGTCACCGGAATGACCGTGCGTAACTTTGCCGCTGCACGCTCGAGATATTCGAACTGCCCGGACCAGGCAATCGAATAGCCCGGCGGCAGCGTCACCTTCTCCGCTACCACGCGCTGCATTGCCTCGACCGCTGACTGAAGGTCCGTATTGCGGATATCGACATAGACGTAGCCGGAGAGGCGCGCGTTCTCGCTGCGGATCATCGGGGGACCATCGGCAATCGTGACGTGCGCAACATCGCCGAGCTGGATTTGCGCACCACGGTCCGTGACGACAGGCAACTGTCGCAGCTTCTCGAGCGAATCGCGGATTTCGCGCGGATAGCGGATGTTGATGGGAAATCGCTCGCGGCCAGCAATCACTTCGCCCACGTTTTCCCCGCCGACAGCCGAAGAAATGACAGACTGGACATCGCCGACGGAAAGCCCGTACCGTGCCGCCGCCTGACGGTCGATGTCGATGTCGATGTACCGGCCGCCGTTCAGGCGCTCGGCCAGCGCAGACATGACGCCCGGCACATTCCTGACCGCTGTTTCGACCTGCGCCGCAATCCGGTCGATTTGCGAGAGGTCGCTGCCCGATATCTTGACGCCGACCGGCGTCTTGATGCCGGTAGACAGCATATCCAGACGATTACGGATGGGCGGTACCCACACGTTCGATAGCCCCGGCACCTTGACCGTCTGGTCCAGTTCGTCGACCAGCTTCTCCGGTGTTATGCCCGGCCGCCACTGGCTGCGTGGCTTGAACTGAATCGTGGTCTCGAACATTTCGAGCGGTGCTGGGTCTGTGGCGGTGTCGGCCCGGCCCGATTTGCCGAACACAGTCTGCACCTCCGGAACCGTCTTGATGAGCCGGTCCGTCTGCTGCAGCAGCTCGCTGGCTTTCTCGGCCGAAATTCCCGGAAGCGCGGTCGGCATATACAGCAGGTCACCTTCATCGAGTGGTGGCATGAATTCGCCGCCGAGCTGAGACAGTGGAATCACCGAAGCGGCCAGTGCAATGACCGCCAGACCAATGGCAACCCATGGCCGCCGCAGCGTCGCTTCCAGCAACGGTCGATAAACTCGAATCAGCACGCGATTGATGGGGTTCGAGCTTTCATGAGGAATGCGACCTCGAATCAGATAGCCCATCAATACCGGGACGAGCGTCACCGACAATCCGGCAGCAGCGGCAATCGTGTAAGTCTTGGTGAAGGCCAGCGGTGAGAACAGCTTCCCCTCCTGACCCTCGAGCGAGAACACGGGGATGAACGACAGCGTGATGATGAGAAGCGAGAAGAACAGCGCCGGTCCCACCTCGGCTGCGGATGTCGCGATCAGTTCCCAGCGCTGTGCCGTCGTGATGGGTTCGCCCGGATGCTCGTGGTCGTACGCTTCGAGATGCTTGTGAGCGTTCTCGATCATCACGATGGCTGCGTCAATCATCGCCCCGATTGCAATGGCGATGCCGCCGAGCGACATCAGATTTGCGTTCACCCCCTGATAGCGCATGACAATGAAGGCGGCCAGCACGCCCAGCGGCAGTGACAGAATCGCCACGAACGCGCTGCGCAGATGAAACAGGAACACCGCACAGACCAGCCCAACGATGATGAATTCCTCGATGAGCTTGTCCTTGAGGTTGTCCACGGCGCGTTCGATGAGCTGCGAGCGGTCGTAGGTCGTCACGACCTCCACACCGGCCGGCAGTGAACGCTTCAGGTCAGCCAGTTTCGCTTTGACTGCATCGATAGTCGTCAGCGCATTCTTGCCGGACCGCATGACGATGACACCACCCGCGACTTCGCCCTGGCCGTTCAGCTCGGCGATACCCCGCCGCATCTCAGGTCCAATCTGAATGCGCGCGACATCACCCAGTAGCACGGGCGTGCCTGTGTCGTTGGTCCGTAGCACGACGTTGCGAAAGTCATCGAGGGAATGCAGATAGCCGGACGACCGGACCATATATTCGGACTCGGCCATCTCAACCACTGAACCGCCCGATTCTTGGTTGGCCTTGCCCAGCGCGTCAGCCACCACCGCCTGGGTCATACCGAACGCGCGCAGTTTGTCCGGGTCGAGCACGACCTGATACTGGCGCACCATCCCGCCGATGCTTGCGACTTCGGAGACGTCTGGCACTGACTTCAGTTCGAACTTCAGGAGCCAGTCATTAAGCGCGCGCAACTGCCCGAGGTCGTGCTGCCCGGTTTTGTCGACCAGCGCGTACTCATAGACCCAGCCCACTCCCGTCGCGTCGGGGCCGAGCGAAACCGTCGCGCCTTGTGGAAGGCGACTCTGGACCTGGTTCAGGTATTCGAGTACCCGCGAGCGGGCCCAGTATTGGTCGGTCTTGTCATCGAACAACACATAGACAAACGCGTCGCCAAACGACGAGTACGCCCGGATAGTCTTCGCCCCCGGGACACCAAGCAATGTCGTCGTCAGCGGATACGTCACCTGGTCCTCAACGACCTGGGGTGCCTTGCCCGGATACGACGCCTTGATGATGACTTGCGTGTCGGAGAGGTCCGGTAGCGCGTCGAGTGGTGTCTCCTTGAGCGAGTAGACGCCCCATGCCGTGACGAGCACGGTCGCAAGCAATACCAGGAACCGGTTATGAATGGACCAGCGGATAAGACGCGCAATCATTTGGCGTCTCCTACTGGTTCGACCTTTGTCAGTTGGTACCCGTCGTCCGACTGTTTGAAGACGAAGTGGACTGTCTGGCCGGGCTTCACGTCCGGAAACGCCGTCGGCGACGGTTTGCCGAATGACATTGTCATCGCGCCCCAGCCTAGCGCTGGAACGGGCTGATGTGAAAACGTAATGTCTCCGGCCGTTACCTGTTCGACCTTACCTGTGGTGTCGTAGGTCTGCGGTGCGGCTGCGGCAGGTGCTGGAGCAGCCGCGCTCGGACCTGCCGGTGCGGTTGCTTCGAGCTTTGGCAGAACGGATTTGAGGCTCGCTTCCGAGTCAATCAGGAACTGGCCGGATGCGACGACCTGCTGGCCTTCGGTCAGCCCGTTGGTCACCTCCGTATCGTCACCGGCATCGTTGCCAACGGTGACCGGGACGGGTTGTAACCTGCCGTCCGGATTCTTGACGATGACCACCGACCGCTTACCCGTCGTGATAACGGCTTCCGAGGGAACCAGCAACCGCGATACTTTTTTCGCGGCACCAACGCGCGCCCGCATCAGCATCCCCGGCGTCAACCTGAAGTCCGCGTTGTCGATTTCGAGGCGAGCCTGAAGCGTGCGGCTGGTCGTGCTGATGCCCGGCAGGATTTCGCGGATGTGTCCCGTGAAATGTTGCGCGGGGTCACCGGCAAACACGGCGTCCACGCTCATACCCGGTCGGACCTGAAGCGCCAGTGCTTCGGGCACCTCGACCACGAGCCAAAGCCTGTCGAGCCCGGAAACCTTCGCAAGCGTCTGACCGGGCGACACCATCGCGCCATCACGAACGTTCAGTTCGGTCAGCACACCCGTTTCCGGCGCGGATAGCGTGATGTGTGTCTGCGCCTTGCCGGTGCGGTCGAGACTTGCAATCACAGCGTCCGGAATGGACATCGCCCGCATGCGCGCACGCGATGCCGCAAGCATGCCGTCATCCATGCCGCCACGTTTCAGTGCCAGATACTCTTCCTGCGGCGCAAGCCAATCTGGAACGAACAGGGACGCAATCGGCGCGCCCTTCGTTACGCGTTGCATCGGGGCGCTGGCGTAAAGATGGTCGATATAGCCGGTCACCCGCGACTGGACGACATCCGCTTTCGACTCATCGAACTGCGTCGTGCCTACCGCGTCGAATCCTTCCGATGTCTCCTGTCGACGTACCGTTGCGTATCGAATCCCCAGGTTCTGCTGCAACCCGGGATCGATCTTGATGCCGTTCGAGCCGCCTTCATCGGCGTAGACCGGCTCCAGCTGCATGTTCATGAAAGGCGACTTGCCCGGCTTGTCGAAATGCTGGTTCGGCACCATCGGGTCGTGCCAGTACAGCACCTTCCGGCCGTTCTTCGGGTCGGTTCTGTCGGTGGACGGTGTCGCCGCAACAATGCCCTCGTTGCCCATCGTTGAACGATGCATACCGGCGACGTAGCCGGCACCCAGCAATGCCGCTGCGGCAAACACCATAAGAGCCGCGCGTGCCAGTTGTTTCTTCTGCATGTTGTTCTCCCTCACTGACTCGCGGACATCGAGGCGGGCACCACCTGGTATTCCAGTTGGGCCCAGGTTTGTGACACATCGCGCTGAAGGTCGAGAACCTGAAGTTCCGCGTCGAGCTGCGCACGCCTGGCCGCGAACGTATCGGCGAGCGAGCCCGTGCCTGCCCTGTATGCGGCAGCCGCCAGTTGCACGCGCTGGTCGGCTGCTGGCAGCAGCGAGTGAGTGAGATTGGTAATGCGCTCGCGACCGCTTGCGAGGGTGGCTGACTGCGTACGGATATCCGCTTCGACCTGACGCTGCGCGTCCTCGTACATCAGGCGCGCCCTGGTGCCCAGTTCAGCTTTTTCCGCCGCGTCCCGGTCCTGAGAGTCCTTGCGATGGATGGGCAGCGGGATGCTGACACCAACCGAAACCATGTTCGAGAATCCGCCTCCGCGCTGCTGGTAGGCGACCTCCCATGTCCAATTGGGACTGCGGTTACTGTTCGCGACGGCGGTATCGGCGTCGGCGACGGCGATGTCCCGCGATGCTGCGACGAGCACCGGCTGCACTTGACTCAGTTCCTCCGGCGGCAGCGATGACACATACGACTGAGGCGCCGGCGGCTCGCCCGTCACATCAGAAACGGGTGTTGCCGTCCAGCGGGACAGGCCGATAAGCGCGGTCTGCAACGTCTGCTGGGACTTGAGCAACTGGTCCTGGGTCTGCGCCAGCATCGCCTGGGCCTGCATCACATCGGCCGCAGTCGCTTTCGCTCCGCGATATGAGGCTTTCGTCGCGTCCAGCTCATGGGTCATGTGGCCAACGAGCTCCTGCTGCAACGAGACAGCTTTTTTCGCATAGACCGCGTTCAGCCACGCGGTGGCCGTTTGCTGACGCGTATTCGCGAGCTGGGCGAGGTAGCCGGCCCGCTCGCGGTCTACAACGTCGTTCGCCAATGCGGACCGCAGCCGCCGCTTGTCACCCGACACCCATTCCTGCTCGATGCCGATACGGCGCATCGTCATGAAATCCTGGCCGATAGTGAATTTCTGCGGCCCGGTAACAGGCAGGTTGTCGACGCCGGCCTTGAGCATCGGGTCGGGCAACTGCCCTGCGCGGATCGAAGCTTCTGAACTGGCACGCACTGATGCCTGCGCAGCCCCCATGGCAGCGGAGCGGTCGGTAGCGGATTGGAGCGCCGCATCAAGCGTGACGGGTGCTTCCTGAGCGTGCGCAGCGACGCTCGCGACAATTAGCGCGGCAAAAAATGAATGCGCGCACAGTGGTGCACGCCGGCATGACGGCGTGCCAATAGTTAAAGGCATGTTCTAACCCCAACGGCGGACTCCATAGGGAATCCACGTCCTGGACGCAGGACGACCTCACCGCAGACGCGGTGAACCTGTCAGAAAGGGATTAGATGGCGCGAGGAGGTCGCCAGAGACTGGCCGGTTCACGGACGGTGAGCGACTGTGCGTAGTGGAATACGATGGGAGTAGACAGCCCGGCGGGACGCGTTACTTCAGTACTGGATACCGGGTGATACAGGCTACCAAGCTGGCATTGCGCCGTCACCTTGCAGAAGAAGCCTTTGGCTTTTCCCGGTTGCGAGGATTGCATCGTTTCACAGCCAGGCATGTCCGAAGACATCGCGCTACTGTCGTCGTAGCCCATGCTCATCTGCATCGGACATTCTCCAGTCAAGCCGCTCGCCGCCAGCCCACTGATGGGAAGCGCAGCGCAGAGCAACAGGAGGAGCAAGGTCCGAAGAAATTTCATGGCTGGGATTATATAGCGAGGCTATTTTAGCCAGTTTCCAGGAATTTTTGCGTTCCCTTGCCGGCGTACCGTAATGGTGTGGTTCATTGATGACCTCCGAGGTCCCGTGGGTATACAGCGATTCATCGCAATGGAAAGATTGTTGAAAGAATGCGATTGCGTTAGACTCGGCTTCGTCTTTTGGGGAGTAGCCTTCCTTCCGCCGCGGAAGGAGAGCGCGTCAACATACTCGGCCTCTGGCCGTGGCGCGCTCGACCGGTTCGGTTTGGCGAGACCATGGGTGCATTGCGTCGTTCCTGGTCGGACGGCGGCGGATGCGCCATGGTTCGTCGACGTCCGACCACGGAGGGCCCATGTGCTTCTCAACTTCCCGCTTCAAGCCAACCCGACTTGCGCTCGCGCCTAACCGCTCAGGCGGAGGTACCGCATGACCCAGCTGTTTTTAGAACTGGCACTCATGCTGGCCGTCATCCTGGTCGCAGCCGAGGTATTCACGAACGCGCTGGAACATCTGGGCGAACGCCTCAAAATCTCCGAAGGCGTGACCGGTTCGCTCTTTGCTGCCGTGGGGACCGCACTGCCCGAGACGATGGTGCCGCTGCTGGCCCTGGCGGGTGGCACATCGAGCCAAAGCGTCAACGAAGAAATCGGCGTTGGCGCCATCCTCGGCGCACCGCTGATGCTGGCCACACTGACGACGTTCCTGATGACGCTTGCCGTCGTTCGTACGCGCGGTGTGCACGGGACCATTGCGCCGGAGCGAACCGGGTTCGTGCGCGACATGAACTATTTTCTTGCGGCATTTGGCCTCGCGGCTCTGGCGATGTTCGTGCCGCACAACCAGTGGTACGTGCGCGCGCTATTCAGCGTCGGACTGGTCGGTATCTACGCGCTTTATGTGGTGATGACATTCCGGGCGTCGGAGAAGCTTGTCGAAAGCGGACATGGCACTGAAGCGCTGGGCACCATGTTTCTGTCGCGACTGGGAGTTCCGACAAATCTCCTGACCATCATCGTGCAACTGGCAGTCGGCGTGGCGTTGCTTGTCGGCGGCGCAAAAGGCTTCATTCACGGCGTGGAAGGCGTGTCACATGCCCTTGGTATCTCGGCTCTGCTGCTGTCGCTCATCATCATTCCGATTGCGACGGAACTGCCTGAGAAGGTGAACAGCATCCTGTGGATTCGGCGCAGAAAGGACACGCTCGCCTTCGGCAACATCACCGGGGCCATGGTGTTTCAGGGCACTCTGTTACCCGCCATCGGCATCATGCTCACACCGTGGGAGCCGCGTGTGGAGGTGCTGACGGGCGTCATCATCACGCTGATTGCTGCTGCCTGGCTGCGCTTGAACGTGAGAGCAGGCGGCCTGGCGGTCCGGGCTTTGTTGATGAACGGATTGCTCTATCTGGGCTATCTTTTCATCACATTGACGCGATAGTCCACCAACGCCGCACACATACTTCCATGGATTCAGGTCGCCGAGCTGCCTTGGCTACTCGGCGCGATCGCAGCGGGCGGCGTCGCCAGACCGGCGCTGTCGATGCCCGGCCTCAGCACTACTCCGGCCGCAACCCGTTCCCTGCTGCTCAACCTTGAAGGTGTCCTCGCGCGACGACAACCCGACGCGCAAGGTTTCGACCAACGACGCAATGCTTATCGCCTGCCTGAAGGGGCTGGTTGATTCAACGCCTCATCGATCCGAGCCGCTCGCCTCGAACACGCCTCGATCATAGGCTTCACAAAAGGCCTTCCAATCCGCCGCGACCTGCGCCTCGCACTGCGTCGCGAGATCGATCAACGGCAGTTGCCAATCGCGCCGATTCCCAAACGCGATCAGATCATCCGCAATCGCCGACTTCTGGCGCCCGCCGCTGCGCAGATGCGCCCAGGCACTCAACTCGGCCATGCTGTTGATCACGGCCTCGAGCCGCGGCAGCTTGCCGTCCCAGGCGGCGAGCGCGACGCGATCTTCCGACGGCTGCAAACTGCGCAGCACATAGGAGCGATCGTTGAAGTCGACCGCGTGCAAAAACGCCTGCGAGACCGCCTGATTGCGCCGTTGCACTTCGACGACACGCTGCGCCTCGGTCTGCCACGTCGGCTGCGCCGCGCTCACGTGCGCACTGACCGACGACGGCAGCGCCTCTTTCAGATCGATCAGATAGTTGCCATCCGGCGAGCCCTTGCCCTCGACCAGAATCACGTAGCGATCGACCCCGAGGCTGCCCGTCCCCGCAATCCGCCGCGCGACATCGAGCGTGCGGTAGAACGCGGGATTCGGCTCTGTCGCGGCGAAGCGCTGCATGAATTGCGTGACGGCCGCACGCTGTTCGTCGCTCGCGGGCAGCGCTTTCTTGCCGTCCACCTTCAGCGTGCGCGTCTTGCCCTTGAGCACCGTGCGCCGGTCCAGATGCGCCGCGCGCGTGCGGCTCGCGAGCGCGTCGAACAGATCGCGCACCATGCCCGTCGCGGTCTCCGCTTCGATCCAGCGCGACTTGCCGAAAGCGAGCGCGGCGCCGTAGGCATCGAGCGCGGTGTGACACAGCGCGAGTGCCTGGGCGCGGCTCAGCTTCAGGTCGGCCGCGCCGACCAGCACGCTCGTCAACAGACGCACGAGTTCATAAGGCACCGGCGCAAGACAGGCTTCGTCGAAATCGTTGTTGTCGAAGTAGACGAGGCGATTGTCGGCCTTGTAGCTGCCGAAATTTTCCAGATGCATGTCGCCGCAGATCCACCCATGCGGCGCGTCGTCGAGCACCTTCGCGCGCGGCAGACGCTGGTAGAACAGATGACAGGTGCCACGCAGAAACACGAACGGCGAGCCGCGCATGGCGCGGTATTTCATAGCGAGCCGTTCGGGGTCGCGGCCGGCATTGAAACTGGCGATGATGCTGGCGATGTCGGACATAGCGGTTCCGTTGTATGAGCGCAAGCGCGCGGTGAGTTCACAGCCTGGTGTGACCTCGGTGTGCGCCGTGAATTCAATGCTGCGTCAACCCGGATGCAGAGAAGTCACCAGCGCCTGCAGATTGAACGGGCGCACATGAATCATGCCGCCACGCGGGCTGTCGATATCCGCGATCAGCGCAAAGGCCAGCGCCACCACGAGCGGCACGACCAGCAACAAGCCCGTGCCAGCCTTCAGCGCCCGCGCGCCATAGCCGACCAGCAGATTCGCGCAGATCGCCATCACGGCCATCAAGCCCCACGCCGGGTACGGGATGCGGTTCCACCACGCGGCCTGCGCATAACCCTGCGCGTTGAGCACGTCGTTGACCGCGGTGACGACGAGCGCCGCGATCGGCGTCGGCTGCGCGGCCGCCGAATTCCTGACGGCCGTCCACATGTCCTGCTGCAGGCGTGAGGTGTCCGCGTTGACCCGATCGAGTTCGCGCGTATCGCGCGTCGTGTAGAACAGCATGCGCACGTCGAGATAGTCGACGAGCAATCTGCGGACCACGGCCGCCTCGGCGGCGGGCAGCAGGTCGGCGCGCACGTAGGCGGTACTGATCGCGCTCGCCTCTTCTTCCTCGTAATGCTCGCGCAAGTCGTAGCGGCCGACCGCCATCGAAAACGTAAAGCCGATGATCAGCGCGAGCAGCGTCAGCGTCGCGGTCTGTATCACGCTGAAGTCGTCGTGGGCATCGTCGGCGATTTTTCTGAAGCGCCGCAGGAGCGTCGCGCCGATGCGCGCCGCCAGCCACATCAATACGAACGACAGGACGAACACGAGCTCGGCATGATTGAGAATGTTTGGCATGGGGCGCGGTTTTTCTTCTGGTGATGGACGGGAACGCTGACGGATGGTGGCGGCAATCAATCCGTCACCGCCCGCATGATAAGGGGCGCGGGCCGCTCGCGGCCAGGCGGGGCAACCCGGGACGTCGAAGGTGCGTGGCCGGGTCGCCAGCTTCGCGTCAGGAACCCGTCATCAGAAAGTAACGTCCGTCGGCGCTGACGTTGTGGCCGAAGCCGCAGGCCTGCGGCGAGCCGTGCGTGCGCACGTCCAGCGTTTCCGGTGCGACGAGACTGAACTCGATCAGGCACTGGTCATCGTGCTGATCGTAGGGCGCGAGATTGCTGATCTTCGTGGTGGCGTCGATTGGGGCAGCGCCGCTCGTAGCGCCGCTGGGGTGGGTCATCGGCACGCGAGCGACGCCGTCGAAGAAACGCACGGTCGCGGACAGCTCGCCGAGGTTCGCGCTCGGCTCGCCGTGCGCATCGATCATCGGATAGACGAAGTCGCCGTCGATGCGGTAGACGCCGTGGCGCCCTTTCACCGGCTTCACGTCGACGCTCTCCCATGCGCCGAAAAACATGTGACGGCGAAACCGCGCGCCTTCGGCCGGCAAGCCAGTCACCACCTCCTTGTGCGCGATCGATTCGAGCCGTTCGCGCGCGGCGGCCACCGCGCGCCCGAGCAGCGCGTCGTGCGGATAGTCGTCGCCGCGCGCGATCGCGGTGCGGTAATACGCGCGCGCGTTCGACCACGCCCCGAGCTTCAACTGCACGTCGCCTTGATGCACGAGCGCCATTGCCATGCGCGAGCGCGCCGAACTCGCTGCTTTCGGCGAATCGCTTTCATCGGCCTGCAACGCGTTCGCCTCGGCGAGCGCCGACTCGGTCGCGACCAGCGTTTGTGCGTCCTCGACGCGCCCGGCCTCGAGCGCAGCCACGCCGAGCGCCGCGCACGATGCATTCGTGCGGCACGGCACGTCTTTGCCGGCGAGCAGTTGGCGTCGATAGAGTTCGGCGCGCGAGTCGGTGTGCGACTGCTGGGCCGGGGTCGCCGTCTGCGCATCGGCCGATGGGCTCGGCAGCACGGCAACCAGCGGCACGGCAAGGGAGACGACTGACGCGGCAAGGACGGCAGACAGTTTGATGTTCATGAACCCAGGACGATCGAGTGTGGCGAAGCATGGACGGCATGACTCGCCTGCAACGGCACTGCGTCGTGATGCTGACAGAAAAACGCGGATTACGCTTACCCCTCGCCCCCGAACCTGCGCCGATAGGCCGCCGGACTCGTCAATGCGATACGCCGAAAATGCCGCCGCAACGACTCCTCCGACCCGAACCCCGCCAGGTCGGCGACGCGTGCCATCGGCAGCGGCGTCGAGGCTTCGAGCAACTCACGCGCGATCGCGACGCGTTCCCTGAGGAGCCACTCGTAAGGCGCCATGCCGGTCGCATCGTGGAACTGCCGTTGCAGCGTGCGCGGGCTCATCGCCGCGCGTGCGGCGAGCGAGCGCAGCGTATGCGGCTCGGCCGCATGGCTGCGCAGCCAGTCCATCAGCTTCGCGATGCGGCCGCTTTCGTCTTGCGGCATCGGACGCGGTACGAATTGCGCCTGGCCGCCCTCGCGATGCGGCGGCACCACCAGCCGTTGCGCGACGCGATTGGCGACCGCGCCGCCATGATCGCGCCGCACCAGATGCAGCAGCATGTCGAGCCCGGCGGCCGATCCCGCCGAGGTGATCACCTGCCCTTCGTCGACATACAGCGCGTCGGGCTGCACGCGCAGCTGCGGATAGCGTTGCTGCAACTTGTCCGCGTAGCGCCAGTGGGTGGTCACGGTCTTGCCGTCGAGCACGCCAGCCGCCGCGAGCACGAACACGCCCGAGCAGATCGAGCAGAGCCGCGCACCGCGCTCGTAGGCCGCGCGAATCCGGCGCAGCAGCGCGGCCGGCGGCACTTCGTCGGCATCGCGCCAACCGGGAATCACGATCGTGTCCGCGCTCGCGAGCAGCTTCAGCGTGTACGGCGCGGCCAGCGTGATGCCCCCCGCCGCGCGGATCGGACCGGGCTCGCCCGCGCAGACCGCGAAGCGATACCACGGCACGCCGAGTTCCGGACGCTCGAGCGCGAACAGTTCGGTCACGCAGCCGAATTCGAAGGTACAGAGCCGGTCGTAGGCCAGCGCGACGACGAGATGATTGTGCATGGCGCGATGTTACCGGAGATTGACGATCACGCCACTTATCCGGTGACCCGGCGCCGGGCACAATCGACCGTGCCTGAAGCGCCTGACAAGCACGCGACAGGACAACCCGATCAACTCGTCTAATTCAACGCCATGACCCACGACCACCTCACCGCCGCTGCCCCCAATGCCGTCACCGCGATTCCCGCCGCCGACAGCGCCGCCGCGCTCGAGCACTTCCACGCGTCGCTGCGCTTCGAAACCGATTGCGCCGACGTCCACGCCGCGCTCGCGAGCGGCGCGCCCGGCTTCGTGCTGCTCGACGTGCGCAGTCCCACGCTGTTCGCGCAGGGCCATGTGCCGGGCGCGCTGAATCTACCGCACGGCAAGATCGTCGCGTCGAAGCTCGCGGCCTATGCGCCGGACACGCTGTTCGTCACTTACTGCGCGGGCCCGCACTGCAATGGCGCGGCGCGCGGGGCGCTGCGGCTCGCCCAGCTTGGTCGGCCGGTCAAGCTGATGGCGGGCGGGCTCACCGGCTGGCTCGACGAGGGCTTCGCGCTGAGCCGCCATGACACTTCCAGCACCGTAAGCCACCCGAAAATAAGCTAAATAAAGTCGGCAAAGTGCCGATAACAAGTCCAGCCGCCTTCCTCGCGGCGGACCCAATATGCAGAGTTCATACAATTTCTGGCTCGTGGCGATTTCGTTCGCGGTCGCGACGCTCGCGTCGTACACCGCGCTCGACCTGACCGGCCGCATCTTCCTGCTCGCCTCGGCGCGCCGGCGGCAGGTATGGCGGCTCGGCGGCGCGCTGGCGCTCGGGGTCGGCATCTGGTCGATGCACTTCGTCGCGATGCTCGCGTTCTCGCTGCCGATCCCGCTCGGCTACGATCTCGCGACCACCGCCTGCTCGCTCGCGCTCGCGATCGGCGCATCGTATCTGGCGCTGTCCATGACGACCCAGGAGCGCCTGACGCCGGGCCGGCTGCTCGCGGGCGGCGTACTGATGGGAATCGGTATCGCCGGCATGCATTACACCGGGATGGCGGCGCTGCGCATGACGCCCGCGATCCAGTACCAGCCGCTGTGGTTCGCGGCCTCGCTCGCGATCGCGATCGGCGCGTCGAGCGCCGCGCTGTGGATGGCGCGCGCACTCAGCGACGAACACGCGCGCCACGTCGCGGGCAAACGTCTCGCCGCGGCGCTGGTGATGGCCGTCGCGATCAGCGGCATGCACTACACGGCGATGGGCGCCGCCGGCTTCGCACCCAACGCGATCTGCGGCGCGGCCAACGACGTCGACGCGACATGGCTCGCCACCTCGGTGATCGTGCTCACGTTCGCGGTCCTGATCGTCACGCTGATGCTGTCGCGCTTCGACGTGCGCACCACGTTCCTGCTCGGCGCGGTGTCGAAGCTGAACAGCCAGATCGTTCGACTCGCGACGATCGACGCACTGACGGGCCTGCCGAACCGCGCGACGCTGACCGAGCGGATCGAACGCGCGATCAGCGGCGCGCGCCGCCACCGCACGTCGTTCGCGGTGCTGTTCATGGATCTCGACGGCTTCAAGACGATCAACGATTCGCTGGGCCACTCGGCCGGCGATGCGGTGCTGTCGGCGTTCGCGCAGCGTCTGCAGCAATGCGTGCGTTCGAACGACACCGTGGCGCGGCTCGGCGGCGACGAGTTCGTGGTGCTCGCGGAACACCTCGCGAGCGGCGACGACGCGGCCACGCTCGCCGACGGCGTGCTCGACCGGATGCGCCTCGGCACCTGGAGCGACGAGCAACCGCTGCAGGTGATGCCGAGCATCGGCATTGCGCTCTATCCGCGCGATGGCGACAGCGTCGAGACGCTGCTCAAGCACGCGGACGCCGCGATGTACGAAGCGAAGCGCGCGGGCCGCGGCACCTACCGCTTCTTCGAGCGCAGCATGAACGAGGCCGCCACCCGCACGCTGCAGATCCAGCAGGCGCTGCACGAGGCCTTCCTGAACGATCGCTTCTCGCTCGAGTTCCAGCCGAAGTTTCAGGGCAGCGGCGACGCGCTCGCGGGCGCCGAAGCGCTGATCCGTCTGCAGGATCCGCAGATGGGCGCGCTGACGCCGCTCGAATTCATCCCGGTCGCCGAGCGCTCCGGGCAGATCGTGCAGATCGGCTACTGGGTCGTGCGCGAAACCTGCCGGCGCATTCGCGGCTGGATCGAACAGGGCCTGCCGGCGACCAAGGTGGCGATCAACCTGTCACCGCGTCAACTGCTGCAGCCGGACCTCGTCGAAACGATGCTCGACATCGTCAGGACCGAGGGCGTCGCGTGCGAGCAGATCATGTTCGAGATCACCGAAACCGTCGCGATGCAGGACGCCGCGCGCACGGTCGAAGTGATCCGCACGTTCCAGGCGAGCGGCTTCGACATCTCGATCGACGACTTCGGCACCGGCTATTCGAGCCTCGCCTATCTGCAACGCTTTCAGGTGAAGCAACTGAAGATCGACCGCTTCTTCACCAACGGTCTCGACGCGAACGGCGCGGCGGGCAGCGCGATCGTCTCGGCGATCATCGCGCTCGCGCACTCGCTCGAAATGGACGTGGTCGCCGAAGGCGTCGAAACGCAATCGCAACTCGACAAGCTGCGCTCGATGATGTGCGACGAAATGCAGGGCTTCCTGCTCGGCAGACCGGTCAACGCCGACGACTTCGGCAAAATGCTCCGCGGCAGAATGATGGCCGCGTGAGCCACGCGCGCCTTGCAGCCCTCCCCCTAACGCGCCTCCCCTAGCGCCGCGAGCCGTTCGGTCAACGCCTCGCTCGCGCGCGTCATCGGCAGACGCAATTCGTTGCGCACCCATCCGCTGCCCGCCAGCAACGCCTTGATCGGCGCGGGATTCGGTTCCGCGAACGCGAGCTGGATCTGCGGCGCGAGCGCGTGAAAAATGCGCCGTCCTTCTTCGAGCCTGCCTTCCGTCAACGCGCGATACAGCGCGACGAACCGCTCGGGCCGCCAATGCGCCGAGGCCGCGATCGCCCCGCTCCCGCCTGCGCACACCGTCGTGAAGATCTCGAGGTCGTTGCCCGCGAGCACCTGCAAACGGCCGTCGCGAATCAGCGCGAGCGTCGTGTCGAGCGAACCGGCGCAATCCTTGATCGCCTGAATCCGCGGATGCGCGGCGAGCGTCAGCAGCGTGTCGAGTTCGAGCCGCACGCCGGTCCGCTGCGGAATGTCGTAGAGCACGACCGGATGCGCGCTGGCGTCGGCGAGCGCGCTGAAATGCGCGACGATGCCCTCCTGCGCGGGCCGCGTGTAGTACGGCGCGGCGATCAGCATGCCGGCAATCGGCAACCGATTGAGCTGCGCGATCCGCTCGCGCATGCTCGCCGTGTGATTGCCCGACACGCCGACCAGCACGGGTAGCGCGCGCCGCTGCGGTGACGCGCCGGCGGCGGCTTGCACCGCGTCGAGAATCGTCGCGAGCACGGCGTTCTGTTCGGCGGCGTCGAGCGTGGCCGGCTCGCCGGTCGTGCCGAGCGCGACCAGCCCGGCCACGCCGGCGTCCGCGTAGCGATTCACCAGCGCGCGCAAGGCGGCGTGATCGACGGCGCCGTCGGCGAACGGCGTGATCAGTGGAATCCAGATACCCGAGAAATCAGACATGTTTTCTACCTCGATGACGACCGTATCGATTCCGGGTCAGCGGTGCGAGGGAGAACACAGGAGAAGGCCGCAGGCGGGCGGTCGACCGGTCGTTCCGTCGCACATCTGACGACGGAACAGCGTGCTCCGGTCAGATGAGCGGCTGTTTTTTGGCTTTGGCGCCGACGTTGCGCGAACCACCGTTCGCGCGCGCAAACGCCGCGCTCGACTGAGCGATGCGGACGATGAGCGACGAACGGAGTCGGAACGTGGGGCCGGAGTGCATGGACCGCAGTGTAACCGCGAAACCCGCGCCGCGGGCAGCCTTGCGCGCTTCGCGAAACCGCTCGCGGAGAAAAACGCTTGACTTCTACGCCCGGGAAACTAATATACGCACCGCGTACATCTACGCGTTTCGCTGCCTCACTCCCCGCCGACCCCTCTTTTGCGACAGGTGCCCTCATGAGCGTTCCGCAACAAGCCTTCCTACGCGATGCGATGCGTCGCCTGAACATGACGCGCGATACGTTCGCAAACCGCATCGGCGTGTCGCGCCGGGCGCTCGACACGTGGCTGCTGCCGGACGACTCGCAGGAATCGCGGGCGATGCCGGAAATCGTCGAGCGTTTCGTGTCGGAGATCGTCGCGAATACCGAGCCGGGTGAAGGATATACGCAAAGCGTAGACTCGCAATCGCTCGCGAGCCAGATTCTGTTCGAGGGCAAGCCGCAACTGCTGTCGGTCGACCAGTTTTCGCGCGACTCGGTCGAGGCGCTCTTTCGCGTCGCGGACATCATGCAGCCGATCGCCCGGCGCCGCAAAATCTCGCGCGTGCTCGAAGGCGCGGTGCTCGGCAATCTGTTCTTCGAGGCGAGCACGCGGACCCGCGTGAGCTTCGGCGCGGCGTTCTGCCGGCTCGGCGGTTCGGTGTGCGACACCACCGGCTTCACGTTTTCGTCGATGGCCAAGGGTGAATCGATCTACGACACGAGCCGCGTGATGAGCGGCTACGTCGACGCGCTGGTGATCCGCCATCCCGAGCAAGGCTCGGTGGCCGAATTCGCGCGCGCGACCAACGTGCCGGTGATCAACGGCGGCGACGGCCCCGGCGAGCACCCGAGCCAGGCGCTGCTCGATCTGTACACGATCCAGCGCGAGTTCTCGCGCCTCGGCAAGATCGTCGACGGTGCGCACATCGCGCTGGTCGGCGACCTCAAGTACGGGCGTACCGTGCATTCGCTCGTGAAGCTGCTGGCGCTGTATCGCGGCATCAAGTTCACGCTGATTTCGCCGCCGATGCTCGAAATGCCGGGCTATATCATCGAGCAGATCGCGCGCAACGATCACGTGATCGAACAGACGCACGACCTGCGCACCGGCCTCGCTGGCGCCGACGTCGTGTACGCGACGCGCATTCAGAAGGAGCGCTTCGCCGACGAATCGTTCGAGGGCTACACGCCCGACTTTCAGATCAACCAGGCGCTCGTCGATAGCGTGTGCGGCACCGACACGCTGATCATGCACCCGCTGCCGCGCGACAGCCGCCCCGGCGCGAACGACCTGAGCACCGACCTCAATCACGATTCGCGGCTCGCGATTTTCCGCCAGACCGACAACGGCATTCCGGTGCGCATGGCGATTTTCGCGGTGCTGCTCGGCGTCGACAAACTGGTCCAGCATTCGATGCGCGACGCCGCATGGCGCCCGCCCGTCTACCTCGGCCCGGACGACGCGGTGTTTCACGGGATCGACTGAGGCGGAGCGTTTTCCGCGAATCAGACCGCGGCGCGCCCGTCACGCATTTCGCGCGCCGCCTGCCTGAACGTGCCGGCAAAGAACAGCACTTGATATTTGACCGCGTTCGACCAGTACTTCCACGTATGGCCGCCGGGCCGCTCGGCGTAATCGTGCGGCACGCCGAGTTCGACGAGCCGCTCGTGCAGTAGCCGGTTCGACTGCACGAGCGAGTCGTTCACGCCGCAATCGATCGTCAGCGCGATATGGTCGCGGCCGAAATCCTCCGCACTGGCGACGATCGCTTCGCTATTCCAGAACTCCGCGTGTTGCGACGGGTCGCCGAACACCCGCTCGATGCCCGGCTCGTCCTCGCTGCCGCGCGGGTCCACCGCGCCGCTGATGCTGCCCGCCGCGCCGAACGCGTCGGGCCGGTCGAGCGCAATGCGCAGCGCGCCGAACCCGCCCATGCTCAAGCCGGTGATCGCGCGCGCCTGCTTCGTCGCGATCGTGCGGAACCGGCTGTCGATATAGCCCACCACTTCGGTGCCCACATAGGTTTCGTAGCGGCTGCGCGGATCGACGGGACTGTCGATGTACCAGCTCTCGTGGCCGCCGTCGGGCATCACGAGAATCACGTGATAACGGTCGGCGAGCTTGCCGATATGCGAATTCGCGGTCCAGTCCGTGTAGTCGCCGCCCGAGCCGTGCAGCACGTAGACGACCGGAAAACGCTTCGTCGGGTCGCCGTGCACATACTGATCGGGCAGCACGACGGTTGCATCGAACGAGCGATGCATCGCCGCGCTCGGAATCGTGACGACGCGCGACTGGAACGCCCACGCCGGCGATCCAATCAGCATCAAAACGAGCCAGAACGTACGCATTGCATTCATGGTGGGTCGCCCTCCCGTTTGCTTGCGCATTCGTGCGGCTGCTTACCTTCGTCAGGCATCCGAAGGGAAGCGCCACGACATGCCTCGGTCTATGTCGTGGACGACTCTAGCAATGGCGACTTACAACCATATTTCAGCGCGATATCCGCACCGTCAGGCTTCGGCGGCTTCGGCCGCTTCAGTCGATGTTTGCGCTCCCGGCTCTTCGACGTGCGCGGCAAAGCCAACTTGTCCCGGCGCGACATCGTCCCGCAAGGTGAGCGCCGGAATCGTGTATGCACCGCCGTTCTGCGGCCGGAACGCGATCGGCGCGGTGGTCCACAGCGCGTCGAGACGTCGCCCGAGCGCCTGGCTCACCTCCGCGTATTTCGCCTCGTCGACGCGGCTCGTGCGATAGACGACGAACGGCGGCAGCACCTCGAAGCCGGGGTAATACAACACGCCATGCTGGATCGGGAACAGTACGTCGTCGATCGGACCATTGACGCCGCGTGCGCTGTAGTGCGACTCCCAGCCACCGGTCGTGACGACCAGCATCGCGCGCTTGCCCGCGAAACGGCCCTCGCCGTAGCGCTCGCCCCAGCGCGCGTCGGAATGCTCGCCGACGCCGTAGGCGAGACCGTACGCATAGACGCGCTCCACCCAGCCCTTCATGATCGCCGGCATCGAGAACCACCACAGCGGAAACTGCAGGATCACGGCATCGGCCCACTTCAGCTTGTCCTGCTCGCGCGCGATGTCCTCGCTCTGCAAGCCATTCTCGAACGCGTGTTTCGATTCGAGCGACGCAAAGAAGCGCTCGCTGCTGTGGCGCTCGCGGCTGTCATCGGCATCGAGCGACGCTTTCCAGTTCATCGCGTACAGATCGGAAACCTGCACGGTATGACCGGCGCGTTCGAGATGCCGGACAGTAAAGTCCTTCAGCGAACCGTTCAACGATTTCGGTTCGGGATGCGCATAGACGATAAGAACGTTCATGATGGGACCTTCGTGGCTGAAAACAGTCACGATAGGTGTCGCCGAGGTATATTGGAAATGAATTCCCAATATGTCAGGTATTGCCGTGGTTAATCTCAGAAGACTCGACCTCAACCTGCTGGTCACGCTCGACGTGCTGCTCGAAAAGCACAACGTGACCCGCGCCGCCGAGCGGCTGAACTTCTCGCAACCGTCGGTCAGCGTGCATCTGGCGAAACTGCGCGACATATTCGGCGATCCGCTGCTGCTGCCCGGACCGCGCGGCATGCGGCCCACCGCGAAAGCACAGGCACTGCGCGAGCCGTTGCGCGAAGCGCTCGACGCGCTGCAGCGCGCGGTCGCACCCGCGAGCCCGTTCGATCCAGCCGCGGCGACGCACACCTGGCGCATCGCCGCAACGGACTACGCGGAGTCGACGATCATCCTGCCGATGCTGGCCGGTCTGCGCGCGGCGGCGCCCGGCACGCGTCTCGCGATCGTCGAGGCGGTGCCTCCGCGGCTCGCGCGCCAGGCCGAACAGGGCGACATCGATATCGGCTTTCACACCAGCGAAGGCGCGCCGGAGGGTTTGCGCCGCCGCGTGCTGTTTGCCGAGCGCTATGTGCTGGTCGGTCGCGCGGGTCATCCGAAGCTCAAGCGCCGGCCCACCCTCGCGCAGTTCTGCAAGCTCGAACACGTGATCGTGTCGCCGGATGGCGGCGGGTTTTTCGGCGTCACCGACGAAACCCTCGCGAAGGTGGGACTCGCGCGCAAGGTGGTGCTGTCGGTGCCGCACTTTCTGTTCATGCAATCAGTGCTCGCGAGCACCGACCTCGTGGGGATGCTGCCCGCGCGCCTCGCGCGCGGCTCGGACGCGCTGCGCATGGTCGAGCCGCCCGTCGAGGTGCCGGGCTACGAGATGGCGATGCTATGGCACGAGCGCGTGCATCGCGATCCCGCGCATCAATGGTTGCGGGAGTTCATCGCGGCTTCGGTTTGAGGCGTTGCCGCAATGGCTGCGTTCATCGCTTCGCGCGCGCGTCACGCGACGCGACGCCCCGTTACCGGATAGCCCGGATCGGTATAACCATGCGTCGAGGCGTGACCTGGCGCAACGAGAGCGTCGACGAGTTTTTCGTCATCGGGACCGAGCTGCAACTGCAACGCTTCCATGTAGCTGTCCCACTGCGCTTCCGTCCGCGGGCCGGCAATCAGCGCTGCCGCTGCCGCTACCAGACACGAGAATCGTCTCTTCATGTTCATTTGTGATCCAGATCGATTTCCAGCGTGCGATCGGCTGCCACCAGCCTCACCGGATCAGTCTTCTTCCACTGTGATTTCGGCACGAGCACCGACCATTCGCTATTGGCCGTATCGTGGAAGAACGCCGCCACGCCCACGTAGTTCGCTGCGTCATCGATCGGCTCCGAGATCTTCAGCGTCTGCCCCGGCCCCAGCGTCACCTCCTGGCTCCAGAGGGTCGCCGCCTTCAGCGCATCACTGCCCTCGAGCAGTTGCGCATAGGTCGCCGTCGCGAAGGGCTTATCCTCCCTGAGCTGGTAGATGCGCAGCACGACCGGAAGCGATGCACCTTGCGCATCCTGGTTCAGTGCTGCGCGTGCGGTGATCGAGAGGTTCATCTCCTTGACCTTGGTCTCGAACACCGCTTTCGTTGCGCTCACGGTGCCGTCCTTCACCGATTGCCACGTGCCGCACGCGCTGAGCGTCAGCGCGAGGGCGACGCCTGCCGCACCCCGCATGATTCCGGTACGCATCAGAATGGCGCTCCCGTGAAATCGGTACGCGGATAGACCATCTCCTGGCCATCGATGTCCAGTACCAACTGCATCGAAACCTGCGTGCCCGCGTAGCGCCCCAGGAAGTGGTTCAGCACGTCGCCGAACAGCACGGCGTCTCCCGGCCCGCTGAAGCCGTCCGCGTCGAGTCCGACGTGGATACGCACGACCCGCAGCACGTAGCCTCGCAGCAGGACCTGGTCCTCGGAGAAGTGCACCGTCTGGATCGCGTCGATGCGCTGGGGCACCGCGTCGTCCACCGTCCAGTCGTAGAGTTCGAGCACCTCGCGCAGTGCCGACGCGCCTTCCACGAGCACCTGGTTGAATTCGTTCATGCCGTTCGCGGTGAAATGGCCCAGCGAGCGCCACTCGTAGCCCGGGAAATAACGCGGCGGATACTGCGGCAGGCTCGGCCCCGTCAGGTTGCGCACCGACGCAATGCCGGTGAAGCCCGATACCGCCTCGGTAATCGTCGCCTCCGAGAGCGCCAGGCGCGGCAGGCGTCCGTTGTTCGCGAGGGCACGGACCGTCACATGACGGTCCGGCTGCGGGCGGTCCTCGTCATCCCCGGCATAGCGATATGTCCCCGCCCAGAGTTGCCCCGCGAGCGTCACCCACACCTCCCGGCCGAGCACCCCGTAGCGCATCGCGGTATGGAAATACCGCTCCGGCTTCTCGTAGCGCAGCATCCAGCCGCGATGCCGGAAGCTCGTGAACGCCTGGTAGGGATGCCGTGCGCTGCCCTCCGGATCGGCAGCGGTCACCGAAAGCATGTCGTAGGGCTCGACGTGATCCTCCACAGCGGCCTGCACCCGCACGCGGTGCTCTGTATCGTGCCAGTCCGCAGGCTGCAGCGGCAGTGCGTCGACCTCGAACAGGTTGATCACGGGCGTGCAGAAGAGGCGAAAGCTCTCCCGCCCCACCGGCTGGTCACCGGGCATGCGCCCATGCAGCTCAATCTCGAAGGTCATCCGCGTTTCCCCCGCCGGCACCAGCGTGCTATCGAAGCCGCACAGGTCGACGAAGTGGAACTTCTGCGGGAACACGAAATATTCCAGCAGCGTCTGCTCGCGGTCGAGCTGCTGGTTGCGCTCCGGGTTCGTCACCGGCCATAGCCGTGTCGACGGACCGAACCCCGCCGTCTCGAAACGCACGTCTTCGAGCCGCCGCAGTTCGCCGTTGCGCACCGACGGCAGGCGAAGATTGATTCCCGCAATCTGGCGCGTGAGCGCCGCATACAGGGCGGCGGCTGCGGGCCGCTCGCCATCCAGGTACAGGCGGATGCGCGACAGGTCCACGTGCTCGCGCTGGTCCCCGAACCAGAGGCCGAACGTCAGGCGGATGACCGTGCGCCCGTCTGCGCGCACCGCCACCTCCGCGTCCTCGACCGACAGCGGCAGCAGGTCGACCGCCTGCGTCGTGCGGAATGGGCACTGCACCCCATCGGGACCGATGGGCGCCGAGCGCACCACGGCCCCTGCGGGAATCTGCGCCGTCGCCGTATTCCTGCGGTTCAGGGGCGTGCATTCGATGACCGACAGCGACGGGATCGCCCGTGCCATGTGCTCATAGAGGTTGTCGAGCAGGCCCTCGGTCACCTCCGGCATGGCGTCGTCGAGCTTCATGCGCAGCCGTGCCATGAGGAACGCAAAGGCTTCGTTGACCGCCCGGACCTGATCGTTCTCCTGGCCATACTGCATGCTCAGGCGCCGCGCGGCCTCGGGCTGGTCGCGTACGAACTCGCGGCCAGCCTCGCGCAGGTAGCGCATCTCGGCGTCGAAATATCGCAGGAACGGATTGCCGCCGTCCTGCTGGAACTCTTTCCACGGTGCCGTCATGGCATTAACTCCGGTGGCAGGGGCGGAAGCATCGGTGCGGCGCCACCCTTGCCGACGACGAAGATACGTTCGGGCATCTGGAAACCACGCAGCTTCAGCAGTTCGAGCGGACCGGCACCGACCTGGGTGCGCAGCACGTAGCGCAACGGCTCGCCGTTCTCCGCGCTCCACGTGAGCTGGTAGCGGGTACTGTCGAGCTGCTTCACATCGGCTTTCGCCAGCAGCCGCAGGAACGCCCAGTCGCCCGTCGAATCGAACGCCTGCCGCAAGCCCGCGTTGAGCGTCTGCCACGTCAGACCCGCATGGCCGTTCAGGCCATCGCCGGGCCATGCCAGCGGCGTCCAGCTTTCCTGCTGGTTGAAGTAGACGATCTGTTTGCCATCGACCGACAGTTCCGAGCGCGTCACGTCCGGCGTCGGCAACGCCATCATCTCGAAGCGTTCGTCTGCATCGCCCTTGAGATAGAGTTGCGCGCCAACGGTCGACAGCTGGCGCAGGCCGGCAAGGAATTTCGGATCGAACTGCAATGCCTGCGGCGCGAGTTCGTTCGGCGTCCAGTGATCGCCTTCGAGCTTCAGCATGCCCGCCAGTTGCGTCGACATGAAGCGTGCGATCAGGCCGGTGTCGGGGCGCACGAAGCGCCCAAGTTCGGCGAAGGATGCATCGGCCTGCGTGTCGAAGAACGGATAACGGCCAGGATTCGGCCGTTTGCGGTTTTGTCTCGACGGCGGTCTGCGCGGTCTGGTCTGCCTCGCGCACCAGTTGCCGGTTGCCGATGAAGGAGACCGTCATCCACACACACCAGGCGATCGCCGCGGCGATCACGAGCGTGGCGAGCGCATTGGGCCAGTAGAAGCCGACGCGCCTGCCCCGGTAGTTGGGCGACCCCGCCGCGATCTCGCGCCACACCGGCAGCAGCGCAGCGGGCTGCACGCGCGTGACCGTTACAGCCGGTGGCGTGTCGACAGGCTCGCCGGGCATCCCGTCGCCGTTGGTGACCGGCACCGGCACGACGGTCGGCCCCGGAAAGACCGGCGCGAACATGACGCCCGCGAGCGGCGAGCGCAGCCAGTTCGACTCAGCCAGCGTCCGCAGGCCATCGACCATCCGCCCGCAATGGTCGCCAACATACTTCGAGATTTCCATCAGCCAGGTCACCCGAAGGTTATTCCCGGTGCAAAGGTGCACGCCCTCATCCGCAGACCTCTGTTCGACTTCGTTCAGCAGATCCGGCAGTCTGGCGACGGCCTCCTGCGCCTGCCTGCGCGAATCGTTCGGCATGAACGCGCCGACCGCATCGAAGCGTTCGGACGGGCTATCCTTCGCCTCGACTGGGTGCAGGAAGGTAACGGGCGCGGCCCAGCCGAGCGTGGTTGCAATGCCCGAGAGTGCGCGAGGCAGTTCGGTATCCGTATCGTCCGCGCGCGCGACGTGAACGACGCCATCAACCGGGCAGCGGCGGCGCAACTGCCGCAGCTGACCGAGCCATTTCGCCGCGTCGATGCCGTCTGGCGATGCGTGCACGAGGACGGTTTCGCCTACGTGCATGACGCCCGCCTGCTTGAGCCCGGGCGCGACCTGATCAATGCGTTCGTCCGTACCGTTCACCAGCAGCCAGCGCAGGCGGCGACGCCAGAACCAGCCGTGCGAGACGCGCAGCTCCTCGTAGATGCGTTGCAGACGAGCGTCGCGCTTGAGTGGTTTCGCCGCCTTGTTACGCTCGCCGGTTTCGAAACGGAACAGTCTCGCCGCACCACCATATGCGCCGGTCGATACTGCGAACAGGTGAGCGATCACGACGATGACCAGCACGATCGGGATGCCGATCAAAAGCTGCGTCCGGGGTGCGCCATCCGGGATATCGAGACGATTGTTCCCGAACCAGACCAGCACAAGTGCGGCAGTGGCCAGGACGAGCGCGGCAAGGGGCATGCCCCAGATCACCGCGCGGCCTGGAGCCGGTCTGCTGGCGACGGCTTCAGGCTCCATGTTCTGCAGGTTATTTTTAGGAGTCGTCATGCGTGGAAGCGTTTGTCTGTTTTGCGGGTATGACATGGAGGATGGCCGACCGCAGGCCATCGACAATCAGTTGGGGACCGTCTGCCGCACCGGCCTCGACGGCAGCAGCAATCGCCAGCAGGCCGTTTGCCGCGCCCGCGTTGCCGACGATACGATCGAGCCGGCACTGTGCGGCGTCCTTCGACGCTGCCTGAAATCCGGCGGCGACCAGGGCTCGGTCGCAGTACTCGACCGGTCGAGTGATCCACGCGCGCGTCACCGCCGCGGCTTTGACCTTGCCCCAGATCGCAGCATTCGCGAAGCCGTACTCGGCCTCACCGTCGCTGCCCTGGACGGGCCGGTGCAGCGCAGCCTTGTGGCTGACTTCCTGCGGGAGCCTGAAGTAGCCTGCGTCGAACAGCACAGCAGCGCATCCTTCGGTACAGCCTTCGTCGATGGCATCGTCGTACCACGTCGCGGCGACGGCGAGAAGCGGGCGGTGCTCGCGTGCATCGAGCCAGCCATCAACCACCAGCAGCCCTTCGGCGGCGGGGACGGCCTGAACCTCAAGTGGCGGCAGCGCCGCCACTTGCAACGCCTCCCGCACCTGCGCAACACGCAGGTCTGAAGCTTCCGGCCCGACGAGTACTCGCACCTGCGGCCAGTACGTCTTTTCGTATCGGGTCAGCGCGTGGATGGTTCCGGCCAGCGGTTCAAGCGCAACACGGATCATCTGGACAGCGGGAGCGGCCTCCGACAGCACGTCTGCGTCGTCGCCCTCGCTTTCCTCTTCACCGGCCATGGGCAACCCTGCCAGTAACGGGTCATCGTCCTCAAAGCGGTTGCACAAAACCTTCCCCGGACCGTGCCGCGGTGCCTGCGCCTTCAGGATCGACCTTTTGCCTTCCAGAACGTCGGCCAGGGATTTACCTCCAAGCGGCAGACAACAACCTGCGTCGAGTACGTGCAGCGGTCGCTGCGCGAACCGGACTTTCTCCCCAAGCCAGCGGTCACGATGATGGTTGCGCCAATACGCGCGATACCACAGCACCTCGTACCCCGCGCGGGCAAACCCAAGCAGGACCAGGAACAGCCCGTTCGGTGTCCCGACAATCCAGCTCCAGAATTTGAGGCCACTTGCCGGCTGACCTTTCGGCCAGACAAGCAGAACGATCACAGGACCGAACACATTGCAGACGAACCAGGTAAACGCCCACGGCCAGAAACGCATCCGCCGGGGATACGCGCTGGGGCGTCCTGCGGGAGAAAGGTCGACGGGCATTATGCGATGTCGACGTTTTCAAGCGACGAGATCAGCCGGCAACCGCAGGCGCAGTGGTAGTGACGCATGGCGACCGGCTTGCCATCACGGTCGGGAAACTTGTCGTAGCCCTCGTCAATCGTGGTCGGTCCGTGCAGATCGCAGATCGCGTCGTCGCCCTTGCGGGCGAGCGGCCTGCCCATGAATTCAGTCCATGGGGAGCCGCCCGTGACTTCGGCACCGCGCTCCAGTTTGTCACCTTTGCGGATGGGAGATTGCATTTCCAACCCCAATGTAGTTTTAGACCCAAGCCAAGCGTGATAACGCGCTTATGCCGACTGATTGTTGATGACAAAGCGGCACTGGGGAAAGATAGATTGCACAGCTATTCCTTATAGGCATTTTTGCAATCAAACTCTTTCACCCCCTGCCTGCCAAGGTGATAGCAATGGCTTGGAAAATATATAAATTCCTGCTTGTTCCACGTATAAACAATTTTCGTCTCGGAATAGCCCGGAGCAGCTTGAGTAAGCGTGACCCATTGCAGCGGTTTAGAATCAATCCCGTCTTGTATGATCGGAGCCAAGCTCGCGACCGGCGGAGATGTCAGGACGACACACCACTTGCCTCCCGCACGTTTTTCGAAGATGGTTCGAGGTGCATTGGTACCCGATGTACGATCAACCGAAACGACCATCTCGTCTGCACCATAGGTCAAATGCTTTGTGCCGATATTGTCGTCAGTGTCGTAGTCAGGCCCATAAGAATCAGACATTCCTTCTTCAACTGAGCCATAGCACGTTCCATAGTGCGTGCCGATCCATGCATCAGGCAATCCCGAAACCTCGCTGGCAAACGCTGGACTTAAGATAGCTGCGCAAAAAAGACTAAGGAACTTGTGGTACATAGTTGATCGTTACACTTTGAGAGAACGGAATAGTTGCCGGAGGGAAAGTCACACACAGCGTTGGATGTGAGGGAGGCGACAGTGGCGGATATCTCAGTATTTCATGAGAAACATACCCCACTCCATCCAGTAGTGCGTGATCAAGTAATACCGCGAACTGCTGCCGATCGGCGTAACCGTTGCCCCCCCGTTGATGAGCCAACTGATGAACCCGACCAGGGCGGGCGATGCGCCGAGGTCTGCCGCGCGGTTAATGTTGTAGGTTCCTCGAAATGATTTGGCCAGCCAATACATTCCCGACGATTCGGCAGCGTGGACAAGGTCTCTGGCGATAACTTCTGGATCGTAAAGTGGTGCCCAACGCTTTGCATCGTCTCCATCCGCCCACGGATGCGTCGAGGTCGACGTTATGCGAGGGTCGGTGTACGGAGAAAAACCGTGGTCCGGAATGTGTTGGTAATTCTTATAAGCTTCGTAGTTCTTCGGCCAAGTCAATTGAAGATATCCACGTCCGTAAAATGGTCCATACGCGTGACCATGACCAAGCGAGTCCTCCGTGATCGTTCGAAGACCGCCTGTTTCAATATACGTTTGCGCAAGAAAATGGAGCAAGCGAAGTGGTCTGCTATTCAAATATTTGAGATTGACACGACTTATGAATCGATAGTGTGTCAATGCCCTCTGTTGTGCAAGTTCCCATGAAAGACTCACGGACGCAGATGACCGAGGCAAACATCGGGCCAGTTCTTTCGCGCTTAACCATCCACACCTCCTGAAATGTCGGATAAACGCCAGCGGGTGGAAATACCAGAGCTTCTGGCCGCCGAGCGACGTCTTGTCCAGAAGTTCGGTGTCCCGACAATCCAACTCCAGAAATTGAGGCCACTTGCCGGCTGACCTTTCGGCCAGGCACAGAACGATCAAAGGACCGAACACATTACAGACGAACCGGGTCAACGCCCACGGCCAGAAACGCATCCGCCGGGGATACGCGCTGGGGCGTCCTGCGGGAGAAAGGTCGATGGGCATTATGCGATGTCGACGTTTTCAAGCGACGAGATCATCCGGCAACCGCAGGCGCAGTGGTAGTGATGCATGGCGACCGGCTTGCCATCACGGTCGGGAAACTTGTCGTAGCCCTCGTCAATCGTGGTTGGTCCGTGCAGGTCGCAGATTGCATCGTCGCCCTTGCGGGCGAGTGGCCGGCCCATGAATTCGGTCCACGGGGAGCCGCCGGTGACTTCTCCGCCGTGCTCCAGTTTGTCGCCTTTGCGGATGGGGGATTGCATAGATCAGCCTAAATCCTCACTAATTTTTAATTACGTCGCGGCACATTGCGAGAAAAAATAAATGCCGATCCATTCCATAGATATTGATTTACAGAATTATCCGGATTATCCGGATCACTAAAGCCCCCCTCAATAATCATAGGCACCCCGACCTTATTAACGCCGACCTTGACACCAGTCCCATAGGAGATAAACTGAAATTCAAAGTCATTACCCTGAGTCACAAATACTCCGGTATACGAATTAGTAGCACTCAAAGTTGGCTCAACCAAACACACCTGCAACTTCTTCCCATGAAACGATTGTTCATACCGATTAAACTGCAATGCCTGTTCGAATTCTTGTTTTGAACATGAATCGGCAGCGCAAGCAAATTTCCGCATATCATCATCTGCGTACAACTTCTCAGCCATTTTTTCACGCTGAATATCAGATCCACAAGCGAACGTCAGCCCAGAAAAAATAAACAACACAACCAAAATAAATATTTTTTTCATGGATACTGCTTCTCCAAAGATACCTGAATAACGTGAGTAGTCGGCATATACGCCTTTTTTGGATGGTGCGTATGCGGATTTAACACAGGCTGACCATTCGGGTCAAGCACCGGTTCCTGTGCCGTATTTCGGCGCCAAACAAACGAAAGTTCTTCCGATGATCCCTTTTCAATCAAATCGAGCAAGATATATTTTATATATACAAATGATTGCAACCGATGCTCCAATCCATTTATATTTTGATTAACCACGTTGCCATTAGTGGATTTTGACGCCATGATTGCCGTTTCAATTTTCAACCCACCTTCGTCGGTCGCCTTAAGGGTATTTGTCCCTACAGCGGTCATTACTCTACATTGCCAATACATACCTGCACTATCGGCACAGTTGTGCCGATTGAACACCGAGTTTGTGTTCGCCAACTGCACCTCGGGATTCCACGTGAGATCGCCGAATCTTGCAGGAACAGCAGGATCGATCGGAAATTTTTTGAAACGTCCATATGCATCGTAATTTGGCTTTTTTGTGAGCTGAATCAAACCGCGCCCAAACCATGGATTGTATGTCGCCAGCTCTCCGTGAAATTCACGCACGGCCGTAAGCCATCCAGACTCCTCCATCAATTGAGCAAGAAAATGGGTGGCTCTTTCTTTTGTCGAGCTGATTCGGTACTTTCGTAACGCCGCGTTGAGATCCGACTCCCAAGCACTCCCTTGTGGAGCAGCATCAGTCCACGGATGAGTGACCTGACGGAATTGAGTACCATGCAGCGAAAGCATCTTACGGGGAACACATTGCGCAATTTCAGTTGCGGACAGCCACTCGCACTTCCTGAAGTGGCGAATAAACGCCAGCGGATGGAAAAACCATAGCTCCTGCCCGGAAAGCGGAGTCTGGTCCAGAAATTGGAACTTGCTCAGAAAATTGGTGAAATTGGTATACCCGTCAGGGTTCGTATCCTTTTGCTGACCAAAGAAGCCATAAGGGTCGTTCAGGTCCTTGTACCGGTCTTTATTGGTCGACGGGTCCCACTCGCTTAGCGCCTTGAACACCATTCCCTTAAGCTTCTCACCCACGCCATCCGTATTCTGTATATAGCTGGCCAGCTGTAGATTGGCGTCGTCGTTGTTGTTTGGATCAGCTTCGAGCGGCTGTGCCGGTGGCAGCGAATCCTGAATTCCGGTTAACCCACAAAGACTGGCGTAGTCGCATCGTCCGGCGTCGGTAAACGGCGTGTTGTCGTCACCCACGTTTTGCCACCCCGTAAAGAACGGAAAGTCAGCGTCGGACAGCTTGATGATCGCGTCCGGGGCGATGTCAACATAGCCTAGCGTTCCGTTCTCGTCGAACGGTACAGCAACCCAGGTAGCGCGATCCGTACCTGCCAACGTAGGGTTAGCCGAGAGAATGCGCCCAAACCGCAGCATCTCATAGCCGTCGCTCGGGCATGTTGGATAGAGCGCCATCGCACGATCATACAGATCGTATTCATAACGCTTTGGCCTGTTGCGGCTGTCGTTGAGGTTGTCATAGGGGTCTGCGATGGCATCACGTGTAAGCAGTGTCACCTTACCGCTGTTACCGCGATCAATCCACGCACGTGTATAGCGTCGCCCCAGATTAAACCAGGCCTCGACATAAAGTGTGTCGCCCGTAGCTATTGATCCGCCCGGAACCTGGGGAAACCATGCTGCCGGCTTCCCTGCCGGCTGCTTTACAAAGGTCATGGGGCCCTGGATGACGAAATAGGTATGCCCCCAATAGTCACTCGATTTAGGCTGAACAGGGCTTTTCTCGCCTAGCTGAACCTTGTGGCCGGCCTGATCAAACCAGGCCGTAAAGTCCTTGCTCGACATGAATATTTCGAAGTGCAGATGCGCCACGCCCTGATGCTGGCCGACGTACCCGAGGATGTCCTTGCGATACACCTTCTTCCCGCCGCCTTGTTGAACTTTGCCGTCATTGCCGTCCCCCGTATTGAGCAGCCACGCGGGCAGCGCATTCGCCGAGCCGGTCTGCGGCTGGCCGTTTGACTGAGGGGCAGACTGAGGGGCAATGTGCTCCTGATTCGTCATGTCCAGCAGATGCATATAGAGCGAATAATACGTGATGGTCCGCCCGTCACCAGTGTCAGTTGTATGTTTGAGCAGGACAAAACCGGCATTTGAATTCAGCGCAGGTTGCCCGGTCGTCGAATCGGGCGTGCCGTCCGAAATTGCGTTTTTACAGACCCGGTACACGACAACGTCCCCATCGGCGATTGCGCGAACAGGCTCCGGCTGCTCGCCCGGGTTCAGATGGATGCCACAATGAGAACGCCGATCGAAGGTGACCGGCCAGACTCCGTGATGACCGATCTCGAACTGATCGACAGCATCCGTCATGGGGTCCGGTTTTGTCGGGTCGTCAGACGTGAGGCCTGATTCGGGCAGGAACGGGGGGCTGATAATCATGACTTTAATGAGACGAAGAGTATTGGTCGGAGATCTTCAGACTAGCCTTCGGCAACGACGGCAGCGGCGTAGGAGCGTTGTCCGGGCCCTGGAACGAGAACGATGCCGCCTTGATGGTGAACACGCCGGGACAGTGGAATGTCATGTTGCCGTTCTCGATCACGAGCGAAGCCCCGCCACTGTTGAGCGTTATCTTCGACTTCGCTGCAACCTGCACGTCCGCGCTTTCGCTCGCGACACGCAACTGCTTCTGTGCGAACAGGTCCATGCCGTCCGTCAACGCTGCAACCGAGACTTTTCCCTTCGCCGCGCTGAGGTTGATGCCAAGTTTGTGCGCGCATAGCGAAATCAGCTCGCCTGCTACCATGCGTAACCGCCTGGTAATGCTGACGTCCATGTTCTGGCCTGCGGTGACGATCACGTTTTCACCCGCCGAATGCTGTACCGACTTCGGCGTGGCGAATGCCATGCCGCCCGGCGCGCTCGCCAGCAGCCCCGCGTCGCGTAGCTGGTTCAGCCCGTCGAGAAGTGCCGCCTGCGTTGCGCGGTCGGCAGGGTCGACCCCGGCCTGCGTCGTCGCCGCCGCGAGGTCCGTCACGCGCTGCAATGCCGCCTTGAGCTGTGCGACGGCGGCAGGCATCTCGAGATGTGGCGTATCGCCTCCGGCTGCGGCGTCCGCCGAGAAGAACAGACCCTTCGCCGCGCGCATCGTCCCCCACGATTTCGTGGTCGCCTCGAAGCCCTCTCCGCGAGGGAGCTTTTTGCTGTTGAGCAGATAGCCCTGATTGAACGCAGTCTGGCTGTACACCGTCGCGATGCGCGCGCTTTCCTTGCCCTGCAGATCGTTGAACACGACCTCTGCGCCGAGCAGCGGCGCGCGCCAGATCGAGTAACTGAACAACGAATCCGAGCCACGCACCAGATCCTGATGGGAATAGTCGTGCAGCGCACCGCTGATATGCAGGCGATCCACGTCTCCATGGGCCGCCTCGAGCATCACTTCGGTTCCCGGCAGCAGGGGCGAATGGAAGCCGCCCTGGTACGATGACGAAGGACGCAGCAGGCGCAGGTTCAGCAGCCTGTTATCGGCGTTGCCCGAGCCCTGCAGGAACTTCGGCAGAACCGGGTAGCGACCAAATTCATCCAGGTAGGCATACGGCGTCGAGTCCAAGGTACCAACGACACCAACGACGGGGCCACCCAGAAAACGCCAATCGCGCTCGAAGTCAAAGCGGGGCCGGTAGGTCAGGTGCGCGGGCATCGCCTTGAACCGTGTATAGGCAGGCTTCGTGCGACTGCCCTCCATCCTGAACGAGGTCACCACGAACCCATATTCCGCGCTGGGCATCGTCGTGTTGGTCAGCTTGACCACCACGCCCGAAGCAATCCCTTTCGCGTCGGTCTCGCCCGCGAGCGTCACCTGACGGGCGATCTGCCCGTCACGCCGCGTCTGCGCGAGCGCCTCGCCCTGCGCCTGCGTCAGGTGAAACTCCGTGCTGCAACTGATCTGGCCAAACACCGAGCGGTCATCCGCCTCGTCGGAGACGTTTGCCGTAGCCCGCAGCGGATCCTCCGGCGTGCGGTAGTTGCGCTCCCATACCTCGATGGTTGCCGCCACCAGTTCGCGCTGCTCGTGGACCGCCTGCGCCGCCTCGTGCGAGCTGCTGTGCAGGCCCGACTCAGCCAGCAGCGGCAGGTTGACCGACCGGATGTAGGCACGCGGGTTGTCCGCGAAAACGAGGATGTCGAGCAGTCCGTTCTCGCCGCGCTCTTGCCGGTAGAACCAGAAAATGCCCTTGCGTTTCGCATGCCGGGTGATGAGGTTCCACACGGACTCCTCGTACATCACGACCTGCTCCATCTTCTCCTGCGGCCCTTCGAGATTGAACTCAATGTCGAAGGCGTCGAAGTTCTGGCCGTCGACCATCAGCTGGCGGACCATCTCCTCGAACGTGACATTCTTCATCACGTCGGATCTGATGATCCGCTTGCACAGGGCGGCAAAGCGCGGCTCGATACGCAGCTGGTAAGCAGCCTCGTCGCGGCTCGTGCGGACTCGCTTCCAGCGCGTCGCCACGCCATTGAAGGTGGCCGCCGCATGGTCGACGGGACTGGTCCAGCTCGCCGAGGGCACCGATGCCCGCTCGTCGACTTGCAGGCCGGCGCGCCGGCCCACATAGTCCTTGCCGTCGAGATCCAGGCACGAAGAAGTGACCGTGATATCGACCTTGTAGTCCTTGCAGAGCCCGCCGCGCACCCTGAAGTCAAGCACATCGAGATCAAGCGCCCGCTTGCCGATCCAGATCCTGAGATGCTGGGTGAGTCGCGCGCTCGGGTGGCGCAGCACATCTGTGAAGTTCTTTGTCAGCGCGTTCATACACCATCCCTCTCCCTGTCCGCCTGACTGAAACGAAGCGGAATCATTGTCGTCGCGATTGAAACTGCCGCGAGCGGAACAATCTAGGGCCGCAACGCAAACAGGTCAATCGGCCTGGCTAACCGGCGTCTGGAAAGTCCAACGTATTTGTCAAATAGCGACAAATCTGGATTCCTATCATTTTTTGGGATGGAGTTAGGTGATAGCCGGCGCAGATCGCCTGGTGGCGCACAGGCGGCGGAAGTGGATCCAGCGCGGGAAAAGGCCAGCTCTGCTGTTCGCGATCACGCAGCGCAGTGATGAGGAGCGTGGCGTTGTCGCAGGAATGCGTGTCGAGGCATGAGACAGCGCGACCGCTTGTGCAATCAGTGCTCGCGAGCACCGACCTCGTGGGGATGCTGCCCGCGCGCCTCGTGCGCGGCTCGGACGCGTTGCGGATGGTCGAGCCACCCGTCGAGGTGCCAGGCTACGAGATGGCGATGCTATGGCACGAGCGCGTGCATCGCGATCCCGCGCATCAATGGTTGCGGGAGTTCATCGCGGCATCGGTTTGAGGCGTTGCCGCAATGGCCCCGTTCATCGTGGCGCGCGGGTTTCACGCGACGCGACGCCCCGTTACCGGATAGCCCGGATCGGTATAACCATGCGTCGAGGCATGACCTGGCGCAACGAGACCGTCGACGAGGTTCTCGTCGTCCGGACCGAGCTGCAACTGCAACGCTTCCATGTAGCTGTTCCACTGCGCTTCCGTCCGCGGCCCGGCAATCGTGCTGCTCACGAGGCGGTTGTGCAGCACCCACGCCAGCGCGAACGCGATCGAGTTGGTGCCGCGCCGCGCCGCATGGTCGGCGATGGTCCGCGCGATCCGCAGCGACTCGGGACGCCACTCCGTTTGCTGAATGCGCTTGTCGCCGCGGCCGGCGCGCGAGTCGGCGGGCGGCGGCGCATCGAGCGCGTATTTGCCGCTCAGCACGCCACGCGCGAGCGGGCTATACGACACCACGCCGAGCCCGTAGTGCCGCGCGGCCGGCAATTGTTCGACTTCGGCGGTACGGTCGACGAGGTTGTACAGCGGCTCGCTCGCGACGGGTCTGTCGATCCCGCACTGATCGGCCAGATGGGCGATCTCGGCGATGCGCCAGCCGCGAAAATTCGATACGCCGAAATAACGGACCTTGCCCTGGCGGATCAGATCGGCGATCGCGCGCACACCCTCTTCGAGCGGCGCATCGTCGAGCGCGCGGTGAAAGTACAGGATGTCGAGATAGTCGGTGCCGAGGCGCTTCAAGCTCGCCTCGACGGACTGCATGATCCATTTGCGCGACTGCCCCTGCCGGTTCGGTCCCGGTGTGGCCGGAAAGCCGAACTTCGTCGCGACGACCCAATCGTCGCGGCGCGGCGCGATCGCGCGTCCGACGATTTCTTCGGAGCGGCCCGCGTGATAGACGTCGGCGGTGTCGATGAAATTGATGCCCTGATCGTAGGCCTTGTCGATGATGCGAGCCGACGTCGCCTCATCGGTCTCGCCGCCGAACATCATCGCGCCGAGGCACAACGGCGACACTTTGAGGGCGCTTTGGCCCAGATAGCGGTAATCCATTCGTGAGTCTCCTTTACCTACTCAGGCATCGCGGCTTGCAAAAACCTGGCGCGCCACTGCGAGCGCGGTACTCGCGGTCGGCCAGCCCGAATAAAACGCGAGGTGCGTAATCAGCTCGATCAGCTCGTCGCGCGATACACCGTTGTCGAGCGCCTTGCCGAGATGAAACGGCAACTCGTTGCCGCGATAGAGCGCGACGAGGCTCGCTACCGTAATCAGGCTGCGCTCGCGCGGCGACAGCCCGGGGCGCGCCCATACTTCGCCGAACAGAATCCGGTCGGTGTAGTCGGCAAGTGCCGGTGCGACATCGCCGAATGCGTTGCGCGCGACGGTGGGCTCCGCCTGTGCTTTCGAGTTTGTTTCCGCTTGATTCGTCATGGCCTCTCTCCTACTTGATCTACTCTGCGAGCAGTCGAATTTAATCGCTGCGCGCTGATGCGACTAGACGGTAGAATCGGCAAACACCCATGAGTGAGATTCATGAATGCCGCGCGAAAACTTCAACGACCTGCTCGCGTTCATCGCGGTCGCCCGCGAACGCAGCTTCACGAAAGCGGCCGCGCAGCTCGGCGTGTCGCAATCGGCGCTGAGCCATACGATGCGCGGTCTCGAAACGCGGCTCGGCATCCGTCTGCTCACGCGCACCACGCGCAGCGTATCGCCCACGCCAGCCGGCGAGCGCCTGCTGAACAGCGTCGCACCGCGCTTCAATGAAATCGAGGAAGAGCTCGCGGCGCTGAGCGAGCTACGCGACAAACCCGCCGGCACGATCCGCATCACGACCGACGAACATGCGGCGAACACGATCCTGCAGCCGAAGCTCGCGCAACTGCTGCCCGAGTACCCGGACATCAAGGTCGAAGTCGTCGTCGATTTCGGTCTGATCGATATCGTCGCGCAACGCTATGACGTCGGCATTCGTCTCGGCGATCAGGTCGCGAAAGACATGATCGCGGTGCGCATTGCGCCGGACCTGCGCATGGCGGTGGTCGGCGCACCGGGATATTTTGCGAAGCAGAAGCGCCCGCGCTTGCCGCAGGACCTGACGGGGCACAACTGCATCAATCTGCGCCTGCCGACTCACGGCGGTCTGTTCGCCTGGGAGTTCGAGAAAGATGGACACGAGCTGAACGTGCGCGTCGAAGGTCAGCTCGTGTTCAATGGCACCGGACAGATGCTGACCGCGGCGCTCGCGGGTGGCGGTCTTGCGTACGTGCCCGAAGATCTGGCGCGGCCGTATATCGCGGCTGGACAGTTGAAGCAGGTGCTCAGAGACTGGTGCCCGACGTTTCCGGGCTATCACCTGTATTACGCGAGCCGGCGACAATCGTCGCGCGCGCTCGCGGTGTTGATCGACGCGCTGCGTTATCGGCCATAAGCCGCGGCAAGCAGCGCGTGCCGTGATGCCGAGCCTCAGCCCATCTCAGCGCCGATCGCATTCAACTGATCGAGCACCTCGTCGCTCAGCTTCAAGTGCGCCGCCTGCAGGTTTTCGCGCAGATGTCCCACCGACGACGTGCCCGGAATCAGCAGAATGTTGGGCGCCCGATGCAACAACCACGCGAGCGCGACCTGCATCGGCGTCGCACCGAGCTTGCCCGCCAGGTCCGACAGCGCCGACGATTGAATCGGCGTGAAGCCGCCCAACGGAAAAAACGGCACGTAGGCAATGCCCTGCTCCGCGAGCGCGTCGATCAACGCATCGTCGTCGCGATGCACGAGGTTGTAGTGGTTCTGTACGCAGACGACCTTCGTGATGCGCTGCGCCTCGGCAATCTGCGTGGCCGTCACGTTGCTCAGGCCGACATGACGCACAAGCCCGCGCCGCTGCAGTTCGGCGAGCGCCGTGACCTGCTTTTCGATCGAGCCTTCGCTCGGCGCGTGCACGTTGCCCATCACACGCATGTTGACCACCTCGAGCGCGTCGAGCCCGAGGTTGCGCAGATTGTCGTGCACCGCGCGCTCGAGATCGGCGGGCTCCTGCGCCGGCAGCCACGCGCCAGCGCTATCGCGCACCGCGCCCACCTTCGTGACGATCGTCAGATCGTGCGGATACGGGTGCAGCGCCTCGCGGATGATCTGGTTGGTCACGTGCGGCCCGTAAAAATCGCTGGTATCGATGTGATCGACGCCCTCTGCGATCGCCTCGCGCAACACCGCGAGCGCCGCGTCGCGGTCTTTCGGCGGACCGAACACGCCGGGTCCGGCCAGTTGCATCGCGCCATAACCCATGCGCCGCACCGGGCGGCCGGCGAGCGCGAAAGTGTCGATGGAGCTGAAGTTCGGCATCACGATCTCCTTGTGAAGTGATGAGCGGCAGTATCGCCGGAATTGCGTTGTTGAATAAACCGGTCTAACGTGTACGGGTTGTTCAAAAATCTGCACAATCCTATGGAACTGAACGATCTGGCCGCCTTCGTTTCGGTCGCTCGCGCGGGCGGCTTTCGCGACGCGGCGCGCGTGAGCGGCGTGTCGGCGTCGAGTTTGAGCGTCGCGGTGCGGCGCCTCGAAATGAAGCTCGGCCTGCGGCTCCTGAACCGCACCACGCGCAGCGTCGCGCCGACCGAAGCCGGGCTGCGTCTGATCGAGAAGCTGACGCCGCTGTTCGGCGAAATGGAGGCGGCGCTCGATGTGCTGAACGGCTTTCGCGACAAGCCGACCGGCACGCTGAAGCTGAACGTGCCGTCGAGCGTCGCGCGCATCGTGCTGCCCGACGTGCTCGCGCGCTTTCTGAAGCAGTACCCGGATATTCGCGTCGAAGTGGTGGTCGAGGATGGTTTCGTCGATGTGCTGTCGATCGGCTGCGATGCGGGCATCCGCTACGACGAACGCCTCGAACAGGACATGATCGCGGTGCCGATCGGCGCGCGCGTGCAGCGCTTCGCGACCGCCGCGTCACCCGCCTATCTCGACGCGCACGGACGCCCCGAGCATCCCGGCGAACTGCTGACGCATGCGTGCCTGCGCGGGCAATTCGCGAGCGGCGCGATGCCGACGTGGTACTTCGAGCGCGATGGCGAACTGCTGCAATTGAATCCGACCGGCCCACTGCTGGTGCGGCCCGGCGCCGCGATCGACCTCGCGGTCAGCGGCGCGATCGCGGGCCTCGGCATCGTTCATCTGTTCGAAGACATGCTGCGCCCGCATCTGCACAGCGGCGCCCTCAAAGCGATTCTCGAACCGTGGTGGCAGCGCTTTTCAGGGCCATTTCTGTACTATCCCGGCCATCGTCATGTACCTGCGCCACTGCGCGCGTTCGTCGATTTCCTCAAGGCCGATTCGGCAGGCCTCCTGAACGATGACGTGACATCCCGCTAATGCAATGGCGACGACTCGCACCGTATCAGGTATCAGGTATCAGCACCGCGCCGCGCACAGTTGCGCGATCGTCGTCAGAAAGAGGTCGGCGTCGATCGGCTTCATCAGGCACTGGTTCCAGTAGTGCGCGTCACTGTTCGAGGGTGGCACCGCGGTATGCACCAGAATCGGTACGTCGACGAGATCAGGGGTCGACTTCAACCGGCGGCACAGCTCGGCGCCGCCCATGACCGGCATCATCCAGTCGGTAATAATCAGGTCGGGAACATGCGCGCCGACACACTTGAGTGCTTCGGCGCCATTGCTCGCGCAAGTCACCTCATACCCTTCGCTTTCCAGAATCAGCCGCCACGCTGCCAGAATTTCCGGCTCGTCGTCTATCAGGAGGATCGAATACATCTTGGTTCCCAGACGAAATTCGCTTCTTTGTCTGACGAGATACCCGCAAGCCGTGTTCCACCAGCGGCAATTACGCGGATAATGACGCGGATTGCCGGTGCGCATCGGGTCGCCTGGCCGATCGACAGCGAAACAGGTCCGCAGGGGCTGCACAAATCGAGGTAATCGGGCCCGTTCGCAGGTTTGCATGTTGTAGAAACTTCATTCCGGTATCCATCATGACCGACAGACGTGTGAGCCCACTGCGTAATTTCGCCAACTTCATCCGAGCTGAACGGGGCCGCCTGACGCGCCAATGGATGCATGCCGTCTCCATCGAGGCCGATCTCGTGGAAGCGGACAAGCTTACCTATCAGCAACTGGTCGACCATCTGCCGGAAATTCTCGACGAGCTGTGCGTCGCGCTCGATGCGGAAGATCTGGAGCGCGTCGAAACGTCGATCGAACGCGACGCGAAGAAACACGGCAATGTCCGTTGGCGCCAGGGCTACCGGATCGAAGAGCTGGTGCGCGAACTGGACCTCTTTCAGCAGGTGCTCGTCGAGGCGCTCGAAGAGTTCATCGAGCGCGACAAGACCTGCACGCGCCGCCACGAGAGCCGCGCGCGGCGGCTGATCGCCGAGGCATTCAGCGTGGTCACGTATGCGTCGATCAAGGAAGTGGTCGCCGAACGCGATCGCACGATCGACGAATACACGGGGCGGCTCGAAAGCGCGAATCAGGAGTTGACGCGCGAGCACCGGCTGGTCGGCGATCTGCACGAATCGCGGATGCAGATCACGCGCAGCGTCGTGCACGATCTGCGCAATTTTCTCAATGCGTTTTCGATCGCGCTGCAACTGATCGAGCGAGCACCGTCGAAAACCGATACCGCGTTGGCGCTCGCGAACCGCCAGGCCGCCGACATGAAGCAACTGGTCGACCAGATGGTCGAGTACTCGGTCGTGCTTGGCGACTCGGCGCCGCTCGTGCTCGAACCCGTCGATCTGCGCGAGCTGTTCGACGAGCTCGTCGCGTCGACGGGACCGTCGATCGAGGCGAAGGGGCTGGCATTGCGCAGCGTGTTCGACGCGGCGCTGCCGGTCGTCACGTCGAACCGGCTGAAGCTCAAGCAGATCGCGGTCAATCTGCTGACCAACGCGATCAAGTACACGAAGTCGGGACAGGTCGAACTCCGCTTCGCGACGCTAGACGCCGGGCACTGGACGATGCGCGTGTCCGATACCGGTGTCGGGATCGCGCCGGCCGATGCGGATCGCGTGTTCGACGAGTTCGAGCGCGCGGCCGGCGACGATATTCCGGGCACGGGGCTCGGCCTAGCGATCGTCAGGGAGCTATGCCGCGTGCTCGATGGGCAGATAGAATTTGCGTCGCGCGAGGGCGTGGGGACGACCTTCGAGATCCGCTTTCCGCTGCGCGTCCAATAACCTGATCTTTCGCATGATCCATCTGCACACTGCCCGCTTTCCCGAACAGCTCCAGGTCGTACGAACCCTCTTCCGCGAATACGCGGACAGTCTCGGCATCGATCTTTGCTTCCAGCAATTCGATGACGAACTCGCCAGCCTGCCAGGCAAATTCGCGGCGCCGCGCGGCAGCGTGCTGCTCGCGAGCAATGGTCGGGGTGACGACGGGGGCGACGGGGCCGGCAGCATCGTCGGCTGCGTCGCGATGCGTCCGATCGACGACACCACCTGTGAAATGAAGCGCCTATATGTGCGCCCGGCGGCACGCGGCCTGCAGGTGGGACGGCAGCTCGCCACGCGGATCTGCGCGACGGCGAAAGAAGCGGGCTATCACCGGATCCGTCTCGACACATTGCCGACGATGCAGGCAGCGCTCGGCCTGTATGCATCGCTGGGTTTCGAGCCGATCGACGCCTACGTGTTCAATCCGATCCCCGGGGCAATCTATCTCGAATGCGATCTGACGCGGCGGCCTTCAATGTAATGACGGTGCGGCCCTGGCGCGGCTGACCGGCAGGCACGCGCTCATCGCGCCGTTCTGCTCGCTCAAGCCACGCACGACCACCTCGGACGATTTGCCGTCGCGCCGCGCGAGTTCCGCGAGGTCGAGCAACGCGGCGTAGCGCGCGGAACAGTCTTTCGCCGCGCTCGCGGCGGGATGGGCGCGAAGCTGGTCGCTGGCGTCGCTGGCATCGATCACCGCATTGAGCGCCAGCAACGTCCCTACGACGATCGTCGCGAGCGCGGCTGCTTTGCACAGCGGACCGCGGGCTTTGATTCGCATCGCCGCGTTCATCGTCAGGCCCAATGGGCCGGCACCCACACGCGCCCGATCCAATGGCCCGGCACCCACACGGCAGCCCGCGGCGCGACATACACGGGACGCGGCGCGACGTACACGGCCGGCGGCGGGGGCGGCGCCACGTACACGACGCGCGGGGGCGGGACATAGGCCGGCGGCGGCACCACCACGACCGGCTTGGGCGGCACGTAGACCGCCGGCGGCGGCACGACGACCACCGGCTGGGGCGCCGGCGCGACCACCACTGGCGGGGGCGGCGGCGCGACCACCACCGGCTTCGGCGCGACGACCACAGTCGTACCAGTGGTCGTCGTCCCACCGGCGACCACCACGCCACCGGTCACCACCGTGCCGCTCGTGGTCACCGTGTGGCCCTGCGTGCCGGTCACGCTCGTCGAGGTCGTCACGACCCCGGGCGCGACCTGCGTCGCGGTGCCCGAGTGGTAGACGCTGTTGTTGTCCGGACCCGTCACCGTGCCAGAGCGCGCACAGGTCGAACCGGCGCAATTCGTCGACGCCGAATGATTGACGGTATTGCCGTTCGAACCCGTGATCGTGCCCGACGACGAATACTGGCCCGGCGCGGTGCGCGTCACGTTGCCCGAGGTCGTCGCGGTTTTGCCGTCCGAGCCGGTCAGCGTGCCGGTGTGCGAGCAGGAGCCGCCCGCGCAGCTGGTGTCGCCCGAGTGCTGCACCGTGTTGCCGTAGCGGCCGGTCGCGGTACCCGAGTTCGAGAACTGGCCGGGCGCCGTGCGCGTGACCGTGCCGGTGTTGCTGGCGAAACCGCCATACGGGCCAGAGACGCCGCCCGCATGCGAGCAACTGCCGCCGCCACACGAGCCGTAGTGCGAGCCGTTATAGACGCCGCGCGACGTGTACGCGGTGCCGTGCCCCGACCACGCGAACGCCGATGCGCTACCGAGCGCGAATACGGCGGCGGCCGCGCCGAGCACGACTTTGCGCAACGCGCCGCGCGCGACGTTGGCGGCGAGTTGGTCGGAACCTGCGAATGAACGATTTTTCACGGTATGTCCTTGCTGGATTCGGGCCACTTGCGTCACTGCCGTGTGGCGACGAACGGACTATAGAAGGACACACCGCGGAAATCATCACGGAAGATATGTCGCGCTGTTTCACCACGGCGCAGGCCCGCCAGACAAGGGTTTGCGGGCATCCGGCCGGCAGCGCGACATAATTCGACATAGTTTGCGAAACAAATGCGGCCTCGGAAACGAGGCCGCAATCCCAGCCGCTCACTGCCCGACCGGCGTCACCTGCACCGCGGCGGCCGACACGAAGACCGCATGCAAGGTATCGCCGACGTTCACGTCGCTGAGGTCGACATCGGGCGCGGCTTCGAACGTCTGCGTCTGATACGCGCCGCGCAGCGTCACGAGGCGCTGCTTGCGATCGATCTTCATCACGGTCGCGAGCACCTCGGTCTGTCGCGCCGATTCGTAGCCGCCCGACGCGGGCGTATAGCTCTGCTTGTCGACCCGCTCCCGAATCCCCTTGCCCGCCCCGCTGACCTTTTCGGCCTTCGTGAGCAGCGCATTCTTGTAGAGCACGTCGACGTGGTCGCCGATCTTCAGTTGATCGAAGGTGGCGACCTGCTGGCTGACGAGCACGATCGCGATGTTGCCGCCCGATCCCTTCAGCGTCAGCGCACGGTTGCCCGCGTCGATGCCGACGATCTCCGCCGTCATATGCACCGGCTGCGCCGCGCTGAGCACCGCCTGGGCGGTGCTCGCCATATCGTCCTGCGCGTGCGCCGGCTGCGTTGTGGCCACGGCCGCGAGCATCAACGCTGCGGCTAGCTTCGCTGTCTTCATTCGCATTCTCCTCGAGCAAGGTTGAAATACGTCTGGACGATCGGTCATGTTTGCGGCGAGATCGCTTCGTGCTACGCAGCATCCATGCCCGACGCAACGGACAACCACGGCAAACAGTATGACGCGAACGATCTGGCGGCGCACGCATCGGACGTGCCCTGCCGCTCGCCGGCAAAGCGCCATGTCATTGCCGTGCTATCATGCATACCCATAGGGGGTATAGCTATGTCACATCTAAGCACACACAAAGATGAGTTATTGAAGCGCGTTCGCCGCATCGCGGGGCAGGTTCAGGCTATCGAGCGTTCCTTGGAGTCGGACGCCGATTGCGAAAAAGTTCTGCATCTGGTTGCCGCGACACGCGGCGCGATGAACGGCCTGCTCGAGGAGATCGTCGAGGCGCACGCGCGCGAACACGTGGCGCACCCCGACCTGACGGCCAACCAGCGCAAGAAGGGAGTGGACGCATTACTCGGCGCGATCCGCCGCTATTCGAAGTAGATTTCCTATGACTGACAACATGATTCGCACACACGAGCACTCGTTCCTCGGCAGCTCGCACGACGAAAACGCGCGCCGGACCCGTTCCGTCGTCGCACTGACCCTGGTGATGATGGTCGGCGAGATCGCGGCCGGTTATATCACCGGCTCGATGGCGCTGCTCGCCGACGGCTTCCACATGGCGACGCACGCCGGCGCGCTGGGGATTGCGGCGCTCGCGTATGGCTTCGCGAAACGCAACTCGGGCAACCGCGCTTTCAGCTTCGGAACCGGAAAAGTGGGCGAACTCGCCGGCTTTGCTTCGGCGTTGATTCTCGCGCTGGTGTCGCTCGGCATCGGCATCGAGTCGGCGTTCCGGCTCGTTCATCCTACCGGCGTGGCGTTCGGGCAGGCAGCAGTGATTGCCGCGATCGGGCTCGTCGTGAACGTCGTCAGCGCGCTGCTGCTGTCGGGCGGTCATGCGGAGCATGGGCATCACGATCACGGCCATCATCATCATCACCATCATCACGGCCATGCGCACGGGTCCGACAACAACCTGCGCTCCGCCTATGTGCACGTGCTCGCCGATGCGCTGACCTCGGTGCTGGCGATCGTGGCCCTGCTAGCCGGCCGCTATCTCGGGTGGATCTGGCTGGACCCGCTGATGGGCATCGTCGGTTCGATCGTCATCGCGCGCTGGGCCTGGACGCTGATGCGCGACACCGGCGGCGTGCTGCTCGATAAAACCGACGAGCATGTGGCCGACGAAATCCGCGAAATCCTGGATGCGCACGGCGACGCCGAGATCGCCGACCTGCACGTCTGGCAGATCGGCCCGCAGGCACGAGCGGCGATCGTCAGCGTGCGCACGCGCGGCGGCGTCTCGGCCGAGACCATTCGCGCGCGGCTCGCGCCGGTGCATGAGGTCATGCATCTGACCGTCGAAGCGGCGTCGTAACATCCGCGCCCGGCGAAGCAAGGCGCAATCAAAACAAAGGGCCGGCGTGTCTCGACGACACGCCGGCCCTTCTGCTTTTACTCTTCGCCAGATCAGCTAACGTCTTACACGCGCTCGATCGCGATCGCGATACCCTGGCCGACGCCGATACACATCGTGCACAGCGCGAAGCGGCCCTGCGTGCGTTGCAGCTGATACGTCGCCGTTGTCACCAGACGCGCGCCGCTCATGCCGAGCGGGTGGCCCAGCGCGATCGCGCCGCCGTTCGGGTTCACGCGGGGATCGTCGTCGGCGACGCCGAGCGCGCGCAGCACCGCGATGCCTTGCGACGCGAACGCTTCGTTCAGCTCGATCACGTCGAACTGGTCGATCGTCATGCCCAGACGCGCGAGCAGCTTCTGGGTGGCGGGCGCCGGGCCGATGCCCATGACGCGCGGATCGACGCCGGCGGTCGCCACGCCGAGCACGCGGGCGCGCGGCGTGAGGCCGAAGCGCCTCGCGGTTTCTTCGTTGGCGAGCAGCAACGCGGCCGCGCCGTCGTTCACGCCCGATGCGTTACCGGCCGTGACCGTGCCGTCCGGACGCACGACGCCCTTCAGCTTCGCGAGCGTTTCGAGGCTCGTTTCGCGCGGATGCTCGTCTTGCGTGACCGTGATCGGATCGCCCTTCTTCTGCGCGATCGTCACGCCGACGATTTCCTGCGCGAGCGTGCCGTCGCGTTGCGCGCGCGCGGCCTTCTGCTGGCTGCGCAGCGCGAACGCGTCCTGGTCGGCGCGGCTGATGTTGTAGTCGGTCGCCACGTTTTCGCCGGTTTCCGGCATCGAGTCGACACCGTATAGCTTCTTCATCAGCGGGTTCACGAAGCGCCAGCCGATCGTCGTGTCGTAGACCTCGTTCTGACGCGAGAACGCGCTGGTCGCCTTGGGCATCACGAACGGCGCGCGGCTCATGCTTTCGACGCCGCCCGCCACCATCAGCGCAGCCTCGCCCGACTTGATCGCGCGCGCGGCGATACCGACCGCGTCCATGCCCGAGCCGCACAGACGGTTGACCGTCGAGCCCGGCACGTCCTTGGGCAGACCCGCGAGCAGCAGCGACATACGCGCGACGTTGCGGTTGTCGTCACCGGCCTGGTTCGCGCAGCCGTAGATCACGTCGTCGATCGCGGTCCAGTCGACGTTCTTGTTGCGCTCCATCAGCGCCTTGAGCGGCACCGCGCCCAGGTCGTCGGCGCGCACCGACGACAGCGAACCCGCATAGCGGCCAATGGGGGTGCGAATCGCGTCGCACAGGAATGCTTCGGTCATGTGATGTCTCCAGTTGAGATGCTGCGTGCGCTGCGCCGCGGCCGGTTTTGCTCCGGTAACGCCGGTTCGATGTGCCGAGGCATCGGCAATCGACGGCCACGGACGAGAAGCTGCAGATCAGCGACGGCGCGGCGGCCGTCACGTCGGAGCAGCTTAGCGCAGGATCGTGAACGATGGGCTTGGGATCGACGACGGATACGGCTGCTGCGCCTTTCTAGCCCGGCCATATGTTCTATATACGAACACACGGTCATATATCGAACAAAACAGACTCGATAATAGGCGTGGGCGCGAAAGCGTGTCAAGCACGGCCGCAGCCGTGCCAGGGGAGATCAGGGAATACGCGGAGGGACTTCAGCGAACTTCGATGCCTTCATCGGCGATGTAGGCGCGGATCACGTCGGCAAAGCTGTGCTCGGCTGCGAGCCCCAGCCGTTCGGCACGCGAGGTATCCCACGCGCCCGGCCAGCTGCCGACGATCTTCTCGATACGCTCGTCGGGCTGCCGCACGATGCGGTCGGCGACCGCGTCGCCCGCGACCTCGCGCAGGGCCGCGATCATTTCGTCGACGCTGACTGACAGACCCGGTAGGTTCAGCACGCGCTGCTTGCCGAGCGCGGCGCCATCGAGTTCGAGGCCCGCGATCAGGCTTTCGATCGCCTTGCGCGGCGACAGCAGCCACAGCCGCGTCGAACCGGCAACCGGGCACAGGGCCTCTTCGCCATTGAGCGGCTCACGGATGATGCCGCTCGCAAACGACGACGCCGCCGCGTTCGGCCGCCCCGGCCGTACGCTGATGGTAGGCAGCCGCAGCACGCGGCCGTCGACGAAACCGCGCCGCGAATAGTCATTGAGCAGCAATTCCGCGATCGCCTTCTGCGCGCCATACGACGACTGCGGATTGAGCGCGGTATCGTCCCGCACGAGCGCGGGCAGATCACCGCCATAGACCGCGACCGAACTGGTGAACACGACGCGCGGCTGGTGTCCGCGCTCGCGGCAGATCTCGAGCAGCAGCCGCGACGCATCGAGATTGATGCGCATGCCGAGCTCGAAGTCCGCCTCGGCCTGGCCGCTGACGATCGCGGCCAGATGAAAGATCGCCGAGGTTTCCCCGTCGATGACGCGCTCGAGCACGCCGCGCTCCGCGATATCGCCGACTTCGGTGCGCACGCGCGCATCGCCGAAATCGTGGGCGCGCGCGACGTCGAGCAGAATCAATTCGGTGACCGCTTGCGGTGCGCCATGCGCGTCCTTCAGCGCGCCACGCACAAGCAGTTCGCGCGCGAGGCGCTGGCCGAGAAAACCCGCGCCGCCGGTGATCAGTACTTTCATGGTTGCGTGTCCGTCAGTGGATGTCGAAAAACTCAGCGCCCCGCGCCGAGGTAAGGCTTCAGCCAGCCGAGCCCCGCCGTCGTCCCCGCGCGCGGCCGGTATTCGCAGCCGATGTAGCCGTCGTAGCCGAGCGCATCGATCAGATCGAACAGGTACGGGTAGTTCAGCTCGCCGATGTCGGGCTCGTGCCGCTCCGGCACACCCGCGACCTGGATGTGGCCGATGCCGGCCATATCGCGTTTGAGCTTCGTCGCGAGATCGCCCTCGACGATCTGGCAGTGATAGCAATCGAACTGCACCTTCAGATTCGGCGCGCCGACTTCGGCGCAGATCGCCTGCGCGTCGTCCTGTCGATTGAGGAAATAGCCGGGCATGTCGCGTGTGTTGATCGGCTCGATGACGATCGTGATCTGTTCGGCTTGCGCGGCCCGCGCGGCATAAGCGAGATTGTTCAGGTACACGTCGCGTTGGGCTTTACGCTGCTTGTCACCCGGTTGGCCGGGTTGATCGCCGGCGAGCAAACCCGCCATCACATGCAGCTTGCGATTGCCGAGCACGCGCACGTACTCGAGCGCCGTGTCGATACTGCGGCGGAACTCGTCCTCGCGTCCCGGCAAGGAAGCCAGGCCACGCTCGCCGCCGCTCCAGTCGCCCGGCGGCGCATTGAATAGCACCTGCGTGAGGCCGTGCGCGTCGAGCCGCGCCTTCAGCTCGCCCGCGCGGAACTCGTAGGGAAACAGGAACTCGACCGCGTTGAAGCCGTCGCGCGCGGCGGCGGCGAATCGATCGAGGAACCCGTGCTCGTTGTACATCATCGTCAGATTGGCGGCGAAGCGAGGCATGGCGACAGCTCCTTCAAGACAATGCGATAGGGTGACCGGCGTTCGAGAATCATGCGCCCCGCTACCACCGCGCGCCGAACGCGGCGCACAGTTCTTCGATGGCGGCGGCGTCGAGCGGTGCGGGCCGCGGATTCGTCATCAGCCACAGGCGCGCGGTTTCTTCGAGTTCTTCCAGCACATACGAGGCCTGCGCGACCGAGCGCTCCCATACCACCGGCCCCAGACGTTCGAGCAGCACCGCGCGCACGCGATCGGCCAGCGCGGCGATCTGCGCGGCCACTTGCGGGTCGCCTGGGCGTCGATAGCGAATCAGCGGTACATGTCCCACTTTCATCACGTAGTACGGGGTGATCGGCGGCAAGACGTCCGCTTCGGTCCACACGCCCGCGAGCGTCAGCGCGACCAGATGCGTCGAATGGGTATGAACGATGCCGCGCGCGTCGCCGTTGCGCGCGTAGATGCCGCGATGCAGCGCGAGCGTTTTCGACGGCTTGCCGCCCGACACCGCGCGACCCTCCGCGTCGACCTTCGCGATGTCGGCGGGATCGAGGCGGCCGAGGCACGCGTCGGTCGGCGTGATCAGCCAGCCGTCGTCGAGCCGCGCGCTGATGTTGCCGGCGCTGCCGACCGTATAGCCGCGCTGATAGAGACTCGCGCCGACCGTGCAGATTTCTTCGCGCACTCGCGCTTCGGTGGAGGTGTGAAGTGCCGGCGTGTGACTCATCGCGCGGCTCCGTCGAGATGGCGCAGCGCCTTGTCGAAGAAATCGGTCGTACCGAAGTTGCCCGACTTCAACGCGAGCGCGAGCGGGTCGGCATCGGTCGTCGCGGTGGCCGGCACGCCCGGATCGATCTGCGCGCCGATGCGCAGCGTGCGCACGTCGAGCGCCTGCACGACCGCGCCCGAGGTCTCGCCGCCGGCGACGACGAACTTGCGCACGCCGCGCTCACGCAAGCCGCGTGCAATCGATGCCAACGTCTTCTCCACCAGATGCCCGGCCTCGTTGACGCCGAGTTCGCGCTGCACGGCCTTCACGTCGTCGGGCGATGCGGTCGCATAGATCAGCGCCGGCTCCGCGTGCACGAAGCGCTGTTGCGCGAACTCGAGCGCCTCGCCGATGACGTCCTCGCCGCGTGCCGCCGCGAGCGGATCGATGCGGAACGCGGGCCGCGTCGCGCACCAGGCGGCGACCTGCGCGTTGGTCGCTTTGGACGCGCTGCCCGCAAGCACCGCCGATAAACCTTCGACACGCGGCAATTGCGCGGCATCGGCCTGCTCGCCGAGCAGGCCCGCGCGCCGGAAGTTGGCCGGCAAGCCGAGCGCGACGCCGGAGCCGCCGGTGATCAGCGCGAGGTCCGAGCAGGCCGCGCCGAGCGTGTGCAGATCGGCGTCGGACACCGCATCGGCAATCGCGATCCGCACGCCGTCGGCGCGCAACGCGCCGAACGCTGCGCGCACGGCCGCGTCGCCTTGCGCAAGCGTGTCGTAACGCACGAGCCCGACCTTCGAGCGAGTTTGCCGCTGCAACACGCGCACGAGATTCGCGTCGCGCATCGGCGTGAGCGGATGGTTCTCCATGCCCGACTCGTTGAGCAGCGTGTCGCCGACGAACAGATGACCGCGGAAGATCGTGCGGCCGTTCTCGGGAAACGCGGGGCATGCGATCGTGAACGACGCGCCCTCGGCGAACGCGGGGGACAGCGCATCGAGCAACGCGTCGGTCACCGGGCCGATGTTGCCCGCATCGGTCGAATCGAAGGTCGAACAGTACTTGAAGAAGAATTGCCGGCAGCCTTGGGCGCGCAGCCAGTCGAGCGCGGCGAGCGATTGCGCGACCGCATCGGCCGCGGGGATCGTGCGCGACTTCAGTGCGACGACGAGCGCGTCGGCGTCGAGTGACTCGCTGGATGCGGGCACGCCGATCGTCTGCACCGTGCGCATGCCGCCGCGCACGAGCATGTTGGCGAGATCGGTGGCGCCGGTAAAATCGTCGGCGATGCAGCCGAGCAGCGCGGGTTTCGATTGAGCCGTCATGAGCTGCCCCTCGCTTATTGTTTCGCCGGCAATTCGATGCCGGGGAAAATCTTCACGACGGCCGAGTCGTCTTCGCCGCCGTGGCCTGCCGTCGACGCCATCATGAACATCTGATGCGCGGCCGCTGACAGCGGCAACGGAAACTTCGTGCGACGCGCGGTATCGAGCACGAGCCCCAAATCCTTGACGAAAATATCGACCGCCGACAGCGGCGTGTAGTCGCCCGCGAGAATATGCGGCACGCGGTTCTCGAACATCCACGAATTGCCCGCGCTGTGCGTGATCACCTCGTACAGCGCGTTGGGCTCGACGCCTTCGCGCAAGCCGAGCGCCAGCGCCTCGGCGGCCGCCGCGATGTGCACGCCCGCCAGCAACTGGTTGATGATCTTCACCTTCGAGCCCACGCCGTGCGTCGCGCCGAGCCGGTAGACCTTGCCGGCGATCGCGGCGAGCACGTCCTCGCAAGCGGCGTAAGCGGCCGCGGGACCGGAGGTCATCATCGTCATCTCGCCCGACGCCGCGCGCGCCGCGCCACCCGACACCGGCGCATCGAGCATCTTCAAACCGGCCGCCTCGACACGCTTGCCGAGTTCGACTGCGAACTCCGGCGCGACCGTGGCACTCGCGATCACGACGCCGCCCGGCTTCATCGCCGCGAGCGCGCCATCGTCGCCTCGCTCGCCGAACAGGACGGTCTCGGTTTGCGCGGCATTCACGACCAGCGTGATCACGACCTCGCAGTGCGCGCCGAGCTCGGCGGGCGTCGCGCAGCCAACCCCGCCTTCAGCGACGAACGCCTGCAGCACCTCGCGCCGCAAGTCGCACGCGTGGACCTTGAAGCCCGCGCGCAACAGCGAGCGTGCGACGCCGAGCCCCATGGCCCCCAAACCAATCACACCGACATTTCTCGACATGCATGACCTCTAAGGATGGGTGCTGCGTTTGTGCATCGCGCGTATCAGCTGATGCCCGCCTCGGCAAGCCGCCGCGCCGCGTTATACAGATGCGTCTGCGCGGCGTTGCGCGCCGCCATCGGATCGCCCGCGCGAATCGCCGCGGCAATCGCCGCGTGCTCCTCGCGCACCTGCCGCGAGAAGTCCTCGCGCAGCGCCTCGTTGCGGCGTGTGACGACCGTGCCCGCTTCGAGGTATTGATTGAGGAATGTCAGCGTCTTCAGGAAATACGGATTGCCGGTCGCCGCCGCGATCGCGCGATGAAACGCGACGTCTTCGGCGACGCCGTCTTCGCCGTCGGCGACCGCCTGCGCGATGCGCGCGAGCGCGGCGTCGATCGCGGCCATGTCGGCATCGCTGCGGCGCATCGCGGCTTCCGACGCGACCTCCGCCTCGATCGCGCGGCGCAGCGCGAGGATCTGCACGACCGAGCCCGGCTCGACGGCTTCCGCGTAATCGATCCGCAGCGGCCGGATCGCCCCGTGCCCGGCGACGAACACGCCGCTGCCCTGGCGCGGCTCGACCACGCCCTCGTTCTTCAGCCGCGACAGCGCTTCGCGAATCACCGTACGGCTCACGCCGAATTGTTCCGCGAGCACAGCCTCGGTCGGTAGCTTGGCACCGCGCGCGAAGGTGCCCTTGTCGATCTGCTTCAGCAGTTGCTGCGCGACGGTGTCACTCAATGCGCGAGCGGGGATCTTGTCGAACATGGCGTATCGGTTGGGTCGGATGCCGCGAGGTGATCGGGTTATCGGGTCATCATACAAATTTGAACCACAGATCGCATCCACGCAAACCCTGGCTTTTTTGAACGGCGCGGCGTCATTTGGCGAAACAGAAGGCTTAAGCTATCGTCTCGCCTTTGTGCCGCAACGCGAAACGCGGCGGCGCGTCGACACGAACGCCCGTCGTGCGTCCCGCCTGCGCACTTTTCCGAAACCACGATCAAGGTCCATGAGCAAAGCCCTGCCGCCGTCTTCCGTCGCGCCCGCCACCGTTGAACCGCCCCCGGAAAAACCGGGCGACTCGTACGTGCAGTCGTTCGCGCGCGGTCTCGCGGTCATCCGCGCGTTCGACGCGAAGCGCCCCGAACAGACGCTCACCGACGTTGCGGCGGCGACCGGTCTGACGCGCGCCGGCGCGCGCCGGATTCTGCTGACGCTGCAAACGCTCGGCTACGTGGAAGCCGAGGGGCGCCTGTTCCGTCTGACGCCGAAGATTCTCGACCTCGGCTTCGCGTACCTGACCTCGATGCCGTTCTGGAATCTCGCCGAACCGGTGATGGAAAGTCTGTCGGCGCAAGTGCACGAAAGCTGCTCGGCGGCCGTGCTCGATCGCACCGAGATCGTTTATGTGCTGCGCGTGCCGACCCACAAGATCATGACGATCAACCTGTCGATCGGCAGCCGCCTGCCTGCTTACTGCACGTCGATGGGCCGCGTGCTGCTCGCCTCGCTCGACGACGAAACGCTCGACGCGACGCTGAACTCGACGCCGCTTTACGCGCACACGCCACGCACCGTCACCGACAAGGACGAGTTGAAAAAGCTGATCGAGCAGGTGCGCCGCCAGGGGTGGGCGATCGTCGATCAGGAGCTCGAAGGCGGCTTGATTTCGTTGTCCGCGCCGATTCGCAATCGCCAGGGTCGGGTGATCGCCGCGATGAACATCAGCGGCAACGCGCAGCGCAATTCGGCCAAACAGATGGTGAAGGCGTTTCTGGAACCGCTGCAGCAAGCCGCGCAGACGGTCTCGGAGATGGTCGCCCGGCGCGGCTAACGTACGCGCGCCCAGCGCGGGCGCGCGAAACCACGCTCACTGCGCGAGATAACGCTCCACCAGCCGCGCCCAGAATGCCGCGCCGATCGGCAGGCTATGGTCGTTGAAATCGTAGTGCGGGTTGTGGACCATGCAGCCATCCTCGCCGACGCCGTTGCCGATCCGCAGGAACGTGCCCGGCCGCTTCTGCAGCATGAACGCGAAGTCTTCGCTGCCCATCAGGATCTCGGTCTGCTCGACCACCTTGTCGTCACCGACCAGCTCGCGCGCGACCTGCACCGCGAAATCCGTTTCCGCATCCGTATTGATGACGACCGGATAGCCTTCGATGTACTCGACCTTCGCCTTGCCGCCATAACTCGCGGCCTGCGTCTCGGCCAGCTCGGTGATGCGCTTCTTCAGCAACGCGCGTACCTCCGGGCTGAACGAGCGCACGCTCAGCTCGAGTCGCGCGCTGCTCGAAATCACATTGTTAGCGGTGCCCGCGTGCATCGAGCCGACGGTCACCACGGCCGGCTGCGACGGATCGACGTTGCGCGCGACGATCGTCTGCAGCGCCATCACGATGCTCGCGGCGACCACGACCGGATCGACGGTCAGGTGTGGACGCGCCGCATGGCCGCCGACGCCTTCGATCGTGATGATCGCCTTGTCGCCCGCCGACATGAACGGCCCCTTGCGGAACAGCAGCACGCCCGGCTCCGCGCCCGGATGGTTGTGCAGGCCGAACACGGCATCGCACGGGAAGCGCTCGAACAGACCGTCGTTGATCATCTTCAGCGCGCCGCTGTCGATGCCGCTTTCCTCGGCCGGCTGGAAATACAGATGCACGGTGCCCGAGAAATTGCGCGTGGCCGCGAGCCGCTGCGCGGCGCCGAGCAGGATCGTCGTGTGGCCATCATGGCCGCACGCGTGCATCTTGCCGTGCGTGCCGCTCGCGTACGGCAGACCGGTTTGCTCGATGATCGGCAGCGCGTCCATGTCCGCGCGAATGCCGATGCTGCGCTTGCCGTCGCCCACGCTCAGCGTACCGACCACGCCGGTCTTGCCGACCCCGCGCGTGACCTGCCAGCCCCACTGTTCGAGCTTGTCGGCCACGAGCGCCGAGGTCTGCACTTCTTCGTACGCGAGTTCGGGATGGTGGTGAATGTGATGGCGAATCTCGCGCAGGCTCGCGGTGGCGGGCTCCAGATCGGACACTTCGGTCAAACGCGTGGTCTCGTTCATAGTCTGTGTGGCTCCAGTGGGTAGCCTCGCACTATAGCCATGCCGTTTTGTTCGAATAAGATGCTATTTTTTTCACCCTGATTAACGCGCCTTATATACGGGGTTACCCTTATGAAGCTGCAGCAGTTGCAGGCCTTCGTCGCCGCCGCGCATCACCGCAGTTTGCGCGCCGCCGCGCGCGAGCTTGGCGTCACGCAGCCGGCCGTCACGCACACGATTCGCGAACTGGAAAGCGCGCTGAATGCGGAGTTGATGGTGCGCAGCGTGCGCGGCATCGAGCTGACCGCGTGCGGGCTCGCGCTGCTGCCGCGCGCCGAGCAGTTGCTGGGCGACATGCGCCGCACCGTCGAGGCCGTCGAACAGGTGAAGGGAGAACTGGCCGGCAAGGTCAGCATCGGCACGATGCCGTCGCTCGCGCTGACGGTGCTGCCGCATGCGGTGTCGAGCTTTCGCGAGAAGATGCCGCTCGTGAATCTGCATCTGGAGGAAGTGACGGTGCCCGATGCGCTCGCGCGTCTGCGCAACGGCGCGCTCGATCTCGCGGCGATCCATCACGTGCAGGCTCTCGATAGCGATCTGGTGCAGGTCCCGCTGTACTCGACGCAGTTCGTCGTCACGATGCGCGCCGGGCATCCGCTCGCGAACGTGACGCGGCTCTCTGAACTGCTCGACGCCGAGTGGATCGTGACGGTCGGCGCCGATCACTTCCCGCATAGCGTGATGATGGCGATGTTCAACGCGCACGGCCTGCCGGTGCCGAAGCGCTTGCTGCGCGCGCCGTCGTCGTTTGCGGTGACGCTCGGGTTGGTGTCGCAAACCGACGTGATCAGCTGCTTCACGCGGCCGCTCGCGCAGAAGGTCGCGCCGCTCGGCATTCGTGTCGCGCAGATCGAAGACGCGCTGCCGAACTACGATCTGAGCATCATCTCGCGCCGCGATCTGCTGCCGACCCCGGCCGTGCAGCAGTTCGTCGCCTGTTTGCGTCAGGTCACGCGGGAGCGGATGGGGGCCGTGCAATAAGCCGCTGGCGCTACGCGCTCGCGTGCTCCGTGAGCGCCGCGATCAACGCGTGCCCAGCTTCTTCGAGCGTGCCGGAGTTGTCGATCGTCGTGCAGCGCACGCCGGCCGGCAGCGCAAACGGCGCGCGCCGCGCGAGCCGTGCCGCGACCTGCTCCGCCGATTCGCGCGCCCGCGCGCCGAGCCGCGCTTCGAGAATATGCGGCGCGGCGCTCACGTGCACCACTTCGGCACGCGGATAGCGCAAGAGCGCATGCTGCAGGTATTGCCGGGAGCCATTGACGACCACCGTGCAGCCGCGCGCGAGCCACGCATCGAGTTCGATGCCGATGCCATAGCGCAGTGAATGGCTCGACCATTCGAGCGCGAACAGGCCCAGCACCGAACGCGCGGCGAACTCCTCGACGCTCAATGCGACATGCACCTCGCCATGGCCGCTCGGCCGCGTGATGTAACGATGCGCGAACACGACCGGCTCACCCGCGAGCCGCTTGCGCGCGAATTGCAGCAGCGAATCCTTACCTGCGCCCGACGGCCCCATCACATAGATCAAACGCCCTGTCATTGGCTGCTCACTTCGTCATGCTGCGTGTCCTTGCGATCGCCGCATGGCGTGCCGTGGCTGAACGGCAGCGCCTGCCACAGCACGAACGGCTCGCCCGGCGCCGGCTCGACGAAGAGCGCGGCCCGATCGATCGCGAGCGGCCCGAGCGCGGGCGCGCGTTCACGCCACCATGCGAGCAGCGTCGCGCGCTCGTCGGCATCGGCGAGCGAACTGGACAACGTCATATGAAAACGGAATTCGTCGAACACGTACGGATAGCCCCATTGCAGCAGCAACGCACGTTGCCGCTCGCTGAGCGGCGCGGCGAGCCGGCGCTCGAGATCGGCCGCCGACGGTTGCGTGCGCAGCCCATCGAGCGACTGCAGCGCGCTCGACGCCAGCTCGCGGATGCGCGCCTCGCCCTCTGCATCGGCGGGACGCAACGCGACGAAATCGCCCAGCGTGGCCGCTTCCACCGGTAGCGCGAACGCCTGCTGCGCGAGCGCCCAGGCGCGCGCGGCCGCGAGCAGGTCGTGCTGCGTGAGGCCGGCGCCGAGCCGGAACGGCGCGACCAGCGTGCCATGCCAGCCGTAGCGGCGCGGCGCGTCGGTCAAGGCCGCGAGCGGGCGCGCGAGACCCGGCGGCTGCGGTTGCGCGCAGCGCTCGCCGCTTTGCGCATCGCGGCCGAGCCATGTCGAGCCGGCCTGCCACCACGCGGATTCACGCGACGGCGCGTAGTAGAGCGCAAAGCGCGCTTCGGCACTCCATGCGGCGCCGCTCACAGGTCATGCTCCACGAGCAGTTGCACGCGGTCGGCCGCGAAATGCGTGAAGCCGTATTTGACCGGCGTGCCTTGCAAATCGACGTCGACGTTCTCGACCCACAGCACCGGCTGCTGACGGTTGATGTTCAGCCGCCGCGCGACCTCCGGCTCGGGCAGCACGCTGCCGATGCGGCTCCACTTGCGCAGATAATCGTCGACGCCGAATTCGGCCAGCGCCTTCGTCGTGCCGCCGAGGCGCTGCACCACCTCCGGCAGCTCCGGGAAACGCGCGGCCGGATACCAGCTACGCGCGAACGTGAGCGGCACGCCGTCGGACGCGTTCAGCGACTCGATGCGATACACCGCCGCGCCCGCGCGCAGACCCAACGCCTTCGAAACACTGGGCTCGGCCTTCACGCGCGCGGCCGACAGCATCGTGCCCGCGGGCGAGTGATGCTGCTGACGCAGGTTCTCGGTGAAGCGCGTACGGCGGCCGATCGAATAGTCGATCGCGCCCGGTTGCACGAACGTGCCGCGTCCCTGCTCGACGCTGACGAGGCCGAGCGCGGCGAGGCCGAGCATCGCGCGACGCACCGTGTGTCGGTTGACGTCGAAGCGTTTCGCCAGCTCGCCCTCGCTCGGCAGCCGCCCTTCTTCCCCGAATCCACTCGCCGCGATCTCGGCGGCTAGAATCTGTTCGATCTGTCTCCAGACCGCCACGCCCGCGCCGCGTTCGAGCGTCGTGGTCGGCGCCGCGCTGTCGTTCGATGTCATGGTGCTGTCATTCCCTTCGGTTCAAATGATCGCCATGACGTGCATTGTAGTGCGCGAGCCGTGATGGAAATATGAAACGTCCGCCGCGCACGAGAGTCCAGACGACTACGCTTGTAAACGTCTAGACGTTTAGATGAATAGATGCTCCAATGTCCACTCGCTGGATCGACAGGAAATCCGATGAGCCCGAGTTCCACTCCACCCTCTTCGCCGTTGCCGGCCGTGTCGGCGGCGGCACGGCGCGCCTGGATGGCCGTGCTGGCGCGCACCCCGCGCGCCGACCTCGAAGCCGCGCTGCAGCGCGCGCTGCAAGGCCGCCCCTCGCCCGCCTACGACTGGCTGCGCCCTCCTGAAATCGGCCTCGCGATGGTGCGCGGGCGCATCGGCGGCAGCGGCGATCCGTTCAATCTCGGCGAAGCGACGGTCACGCGCGCCACGCTGCGTCTGCACGCCAGCGGCGACGCCGAAGCCACCGTCGGTGTCGCCTGTCATCTGGGACGCGACCGCCGGCGCGCCGAACTCGCCGCGCTCGCCGATGCGCTGCTGCAAATGCCCGAGCATCACGACAGCCTGCAGCGCTTGCTGATCGAGCCGTTCGCCGCGCAGCAGCAAGCCCGGCGCGCGCAACAACGACAGGACACCGCGGCGACGCGGGTCGAATTCTTCACGATGGTGCGAGGCGACTGATGGAACATCCACCGCTTGCGTTGGCGACGCTGACGCCAGGTTTCGCGGATCCGGTCCACGATACCCAGGCCGTGTTTCGCACGCTGCTCGACGCGTTGTCGCGGCCCGGCACGATCGGCGTGATCGGCGACGTGCTGCCCGAGTTGCGCAACACGCCGGTCGAACCCGCCGCGTTCGCCGCGCTGCTGACGCTCTGCGATTACGCGACGCCGGTCTGGCTCGCGCAGCCCGATATCGCGCTCGGGTCGGCGTTGCGTTTTCATACTGGCGCGCCGCTCGTCGATGCGCCCGGCGAGGCCGCATTCGTGTATCTGCACGATGCCGACGCCCTGCCGCCGCTCGAAAGCTTCGCCCCCGGCAGCGCCGAGTCGCCCGAACAGTCGGCCACGCTGCTGATCCGCGTCGACGCGCTGACGGGCGGCGCGCCGGTCACGCTGAGCGGTCCCGGCATTCTGGACGCCGAAACAATTTCGCCAGTCGGTCTGCCCGCGCGGTTCTGGCACGAACGCGCGCTGCTCGCGCCGCTGTTTCCTTGCGGCATCGATTGTTATCTGGTCTGCGGCCCGCGCGTGATCGGCCTGCCGCGTACAACTGAAGCGAAGGTGAACTGATGTACGTTGCCGTCAAAGGTGGAGAACGCGCGATCGAAGCGTCGTGGCGTCTGCTCGACAAAGCGCGCCGCGGCGATACACAGATCGCCGAACTGAGCGTCCCGCAGATTCGCGAGCAATTGCGGCTCGCGGTCGCGCGCGTGATGACCGAAGGCTCGGTCTACGACGAAGAGCTCGCCGCGCTCGCGATCAAGCAGGCGGCCGGCGATCTGGTCGAAGCGATCTTCCTGCTGCGCGCGTATCGCACCACGCTGCCGCGCTTTGGCTATACGCGCGCCATCGATACCGAAACGATGCAGGTCGAGCGCCGTATCTCGGCGACCTTCAAGGACTTGCCCGGCGGCCAGCTGCTCGGCGCGACCTATGACTACACCCAGCGTCTGCTCGATTTCGCGTTGCTCGCCGAAGGTGATGGCGATAGCGCACGCGAGGACGCAACGCGAATCGGCAGGCCGGCTTCGCAAGAACCTCCCGCGCCGGAACCGATGCCGCGCGTCGTGTCCCTGCTCGACAAGGAAGGACTGATCGAGCAGGAACGCCCCACACCGCACGGCGAGGAACCCGGCGATCTGTCGCGCGAGCCGCTCGCGTTTCCGGCGAGCCGCGCGACACGTCTGCAGAATCTCGCGCGCGGCGACGAAGGTTTTCTGCTCGCGATGGGCTACGCGACACAACGCGGCTACGCGCACTCGCATCCGTTCGCGGGCGAGATCCGCTTCGGCACCATCGCGATCGAGATGGACCTCGACGAACTCGGCGAAGCGGTCGATATCGGCGACATCGACATCACCGAATGTCAGATGATCAACCAGTTCGCCGGCAGCGGCGAGGTGCCGCCCACCTTCACGCAAGGCTACGGTCTGGCATTCGGCCACTCCGAGCGCAAGGCGATGGCGATGGCGCTCGTCGACCGCGCGTTGCGCGCGGAAGAACTCGGCGAGACGCTCGCGTCACCGACGCAGGACATCGAGTTCATGCTGTCGCACAGCGATAACGTCGAGGCGTCGGGCTTCGTGCAGCACCTGAAGCTGCCGCATTACGTCGACTTCCAGGCGGAGCTGGAACTGGTGCGGCGTCTGCGCGCACAGCATCGAAGCAACGATGAAACCCGCCACGCCACCGACAAGGAGCAAGCAGCATGAACGCGCCCGACACCGCGGTTGCAAACGCGTCATACGACAGCGCCGCGCACGGCTACAACTTCGCGTATCTCGACGAGCAGACCAAGCGCATGCTGCGCCGCGCCTTGCTGAAGGCGGTCGCCGTACCGGGCTATCAGGTGCCGTTCGCGTCGCGCGAAATGCCGTTGCCGTATGGCTGGGGCACCGGCGGCATCCAGGTGACGGCCGCGATCATCGGCAAAACCGATACGCTGAAAGTCATCGACCAGGGCTCAGACGAAACCACCAACGCGGTCAACATCCGGCGCTTCTTCGCGCGCACCACGGGTGTCGCGACCACGCGGCACACCAGCGAAGCGACGATCATCCAGACCCGGCACCGGATTCCCGAAACGCCGCTGACCGAGCGCCAGATCCTCGTCTATCAGGTGCCGATGCCCGAGCCGCTGTACCGGCTCGAACCGCGCGTCGCCGAATGCAAAAAGCTGCATGCGCTCGCCGATTACGGGCTGATCAGCGTGAAGCTGTACGAGGACATCGTGCATCACGGCAGCATCGCGACCACGTACGACTACCCGGTGATCGTCAACCATCGCTATCTGAGCTCGCCCTCGCCGATCCCGAAGTTCGACAATCCGAAGATGCATATGAACGCCGCGCTGCAACTGTTCGGCGCCGGCCGCGAGCGCCGCATTCATGCGATCCCGCCTTATACGCCGGTGCGCAGCCTCGACTTCGACGATCATCCGTTCGAAGTGCAGAAGTGGCAGCACGCCTGCGCGCTGTGCGGATCGAAGGAGAGCTTTCTCGACGAGATGATCGTCGACGATGCGGGCACGCGCATGTTCGTCTGCTCCGATAGCGACTACTGCCACGAGCGGCGCGGCGACGGCGACATCGAACCGCCAGCGCCGCTGACGCGCGCCACGCGCGAAGGAGAATCCGTATGACGCCGCTTCTGAGCGCACGCGCGCTCACCAAACAGTATGGCGGCCGCAACGGTTGCCGTAACGTGAGCTTCGATCTGTATCCGGGCGAGGTGCTGTGCATCGTCGGCGAATCGGGCTCCGGCAAGACCACCCTGCTCAACACGCTGGCGCTGAAGACCGAGGCCGATAGCGGCTCGCTGCACTACACCGCCTCGCATGGCGATTCGCTCGATCTGCTCGCGCTGTCCGAGCCGCGCCGCCGATTGCTGATGCGCACCGAGTGGGGCTTCGTGCAGCAGAATCCGCGCGACGGCCTGCGCAGCGGCGTATCGGCCGGCGCCAACATCGGCGAGCCGTTGATGGCGGTCGGTGCGCGCCACTACGGCGAGATTCGTCGCACGGCCACGCAATGGATGGAGCGCGTCGAACTCGACGCCACGCGCATCGACGAATTCCCTGCCGCGTTTTCGGGCGGCATGCAGCAGCGTCTGCAGATCGCGCGCAATCTCGTCACCGGTCCGCGTCTCGTGTTCATGGACGAACCGACCGCCGGACTCGACGTGTCCGTGCAGGCGCGTCTGCTCGATCTGCTGCGCACGCTGACCTCGACGCTGCATCTGTCGCTGCTGATCGTCACGCACGATATCGGCGTCGCGCGTCTGCTCGCGCATCGGCTGATGGTGATGCAGGCGGGCGAAGTCGTCGAGGCCGGCCTGACCGATCAGGTGCTCGACGATCCGCAGCACCCCTATACGCAAACGCTGGTTTCCTCGGTTCTGCCGGTTTGAGGTTCACGATGCGATCCACTGAGGTAGCAATTGACGCAGGTAGCGATGCACGCCAGGGCGAGCGCGCTTTCGCCGACAACGCGGCGCTGATGCTGCGCGCCGCCGGCATCGGCAAAACCTTCACGCTGCACGGCCAGGGCGGCGTGCAAATCGAAGCGCTCGCGGATGTTTCGCTCGAGGTCGAGCGCGGCGAATGCGTGGTGCTGGTGGGACCGTCGGGCGCGGGCAAGAGTACGCTGCTGCGCTGTCTGTACGGCAACTATCTGGCGAGCACCGGCTCGATCGCGATTCGCGACACCAGCGCTCGGGGCCAGCCCATCACGATCACCGGCGCCGAGCCGCGCGACGTGCTGCGTCTGCGCCGCGGCGTGGTCGGCTACGTGAGCCAGTTTTTGCGCGTGATTCCGCGCGTGCCCACGCTCGCGCTCGTCGCCGAGCCGCTGGTGCTGCACGGCGTCGCCGAACACGAGGCCAGTGCGCGCGCGGCCGAACTGCTCGCGCGGCTGAACGTGCCGGAGCGTCTGTGGTCGCTCGCGCCGGCGACGTTTTCGGGCGGCGAGCAGCAGCGTGTCAACATCGCGCGCGGTTTGATCGCCGAGCATCCGCTGCTGCTGCTCGACGAACCCACGGCGTCGCTCGATGCGGAAAACCGCGACGTTGTGGCCGATCTGATCGTCGAGGCGCGCGAGCGCGGCGCGGCGATCGTGGGTATCTTTCATGATGAAGAGACCCGCAACAAGGTCGCGACGCGCCGCCTGGAACTGCGCCCGCCGCTGCGGCATTAAACTGGAACAAGTCCCGACTGACTACGGAGCAAGTCGATGTTGATCAGCAACGCTCGCGTCGTGACGCGAGACGAAGTATTCATTGGCGCCGTGCGCGTCGAAGACGGTGTGATTCGCGACGTCGAACGCGGCGCGAGTTCGGCGCGCGACGCCGAAGACTGGGACGGCGATTATCTGCTGCCCGGTCTGATCGAACTGCATACCGATAACCTGGAGAAGCACCTCGTGCCGCGCCCCGGCGTCGAATGGAATACCGACGCGGCCTTCGTGATCCACGACGCGCAGGTCGCCGCCGCCGGCATCACGACGGTGTTCGACGCGCTCGCGATCGGCTCGCGCGTCAACGCCGGACTGCGCGGCCGCGCGCTGCAGACGCAATGCGCGGAGTCGCTGTTGCGGCTGTCCACGCGCCGACTGCTGCGCGCCGAGCACTTTCTGCATCTGCGCTGCGAGATCGCGACCGCCGACGTGCTCGAGGTATTCGATTCGCTCTGCGCGCATCCGCTGCTGCGGCTCGCGTCGGTGATGGACCATACACCGGGCCAGCGCCAATGGCATGACCGCGAGCAATGGCGCCGCTTCCAGGAGCGCAACGGCAAGATGAGCGACGAGCGCGTCGCGACCGCGCTCGCCGAGCTCGCGGTCGAACAGGAACGTTACGCGGATGCGCACCGCCGCGAGATCGTCGAGCGTTGCGGCCGGCTCGGCATTCCGGTCGCGAGTCACGACGACACGCTGATCGAGCACGTCGAGCAGGCCAAGGCCGAGGGCATCGTGCTCGCCGAATTCCCGACCACGCGCGTCGCCGCGCAAGCCGCGCGCGAACACGGCATCGCGACGATCATGGGCGCGCCGAACATCGTGCGCGGCGGCTCGCATTCGGGCAACGTGTCGGCGCTGGACCTCGCGCGCGCGGATCTGCTCGACATCCTCTCGTCGGATTACGTGCCGTCGAGCTTGCTGACCGCGGTGTTCGATCTGGTCGAAAAAGCGGGCTGGACGCTGCCGCGCGCGATGGCGACGGTCTCGGCCGAACCGGCGCGCACCGCGGGCCTCACGGACCGCGGCGCGATCGAGCCGGGGCTGCGCGCGGACCTCGTGCGCGTGACGATGCTCGACAAGCTGCCGGTGCCGCGCGCGACGTATCGCGGCGGAGTGCGGATCGTTTGAGGGGGGTGCTTGAGGCGGGTCAGCGACACGGCTAACACCGCGTCACGCAGTGGGCTCCGCCTCACGCCCCTCGATCGCATCGCGCGGAGCGCGGGTCTGCTCGAGCTGGGCATTGGCAAGCTCCCTCGCCCTCTCGGCCTGCTCCTCGAGCCGCGCCGCGAGCAGATCCCGGTAGCGCAGATACGCGCAACGTCCGCCCGATTTCGCCGCATACATCGCGGCGTCGGCGTTCAGCAACAGTTCCTCGGCATTGCCGCTGTCGTGCGGGAATTCGCTGATGCCGATGCTCGCGCCAACCGTCAGGCTATTGCCGTCGATGGTCAGCGTTTCGTTCAGCGCATCCATGATGCGTGCGGCAATCGTGGGTGTGACCTCGGCCGCGCGCGCGCCTTCGATCAGCACGATGAATTCGTCGCCGCCGAGCCGCGCGACCACGTCGCCGGCATACAGCACGTCCTTCAGGCGGCGCGCGACGGCGACCAGCACCTTGTCGCCGACCGAGTGGCCGAACTGATCGTTGATCTGCTTGAAGCGGTCGAGGTCGACGAACAGCACGGCGAGCCCTTCCTTGCGGAACTTCGCCTCCTCGATCGCGATTTCGAGCTTCTGCATGAACAGCATGCGGTTCGGCAGGCTCGTCAGCACATCGTGCGAGGCCAGATGCACGAGTTCGCTCTGCTTGCTGTGCAGCGCATCCATCTGCGCGCGGATCTCGCGGCGCAAACGCTCGAAGCAGCGTGCGAGCACGCCGATCTCGTCGGTGCGCTTGAGCGGCAGCGTATGCATCGCGTGCTCGGCGAACAGATGGGTGGCCGCATGCGCGAGCAGATGCAGCGGCTTGGTCAGCGCCCGCGCGAACAGAATCGCCAGCAAGACCGACAAGGCGCTGAACACCAGCACCATGCGAATGATCCGGGTGCCGAGCTGGTTCGCGCCGGCCAGCACGTCTTCGAGCGGCTTCGCGAGACCGAGCACGATGAAGCGGTTGCCCTCCGAGCCGCCGAACGGCCGCCGCACGAATGCCAGCACGCGGCCGGCCGCCTCGCCGGAGCCCGCGAGACCGTTGACGAGCGCCTCGCTTTGCCGTTGCTCGAACAGCGGCTTCGTGACCGGGAAGCTGTCCTGCATCAGCACGCGCCGGCCGCGGTCGAAGCCGAAGGTCTTGGACGGGTCGGGATGAACCAGGAAGTCGCCCCACTCGTTTGCCAGATAGACCTGATAGTCGCTTGGCAAATCGCTCTGCAAACGCCGCAACATGCCGGCCAGATCGATATCGATCACGACGACGCCCACCACCGCGCCGCGCACGTCCGCGATCGGCGTGCCGAGGCGCAGCGTCGGTTTGCCCTGGGCCGCGTGTGTGCCGTACTCGTGATTGACCGCGATCGGCGACGTGTAGATGCGGCCCGGCGAAAACGCGAGCGTTTCGAATACATAGGGAAACTGAGCTTTTTCCTGCAGATCGTCGCCCTGAACGCGCACGAGGCCGTCGCTGTCGCGATCGAAACGGATCAGCTCCAGGCCGTGATGCTGTCGCGTGATCAGCCGTACCTGCAGATACTCCGGGTGATGCAGCATGAAGCTCGCATACACCTGCGCGAGCCGCTCGCGGCCGAGGTTCGTGCCGATGCCGTCATCGCTCTGCGCGACGCTCACCGACGACGGCATCGTCGCGAGCACGAGCGCGTCGGCCGCCACGTCGTCGATCGACACGGCGATGCGCTGGCCGAGCAGCTCCGTCGACGTCTGCAGGCTGTGCTCCGCTTCGTTGACGAGCATCGTGCGATTCGCGCGATACGCGTAATAGCCGGTCGCGCCCGACGCCAGCACGCCGATGCACGCGAGCAGCACGGATAGCTTGAAGGTCAGGCCGCGGTGCAGCATCAGAAGCGCTCCGACCGGTCGCCCGAGACGATCCGCGCCCACAGCTGCTCGCGCCTGTCGATATCCTCGACCGGGCTGATCCAGACGATGTGCGCGTTGGGGTTGCCTTCCGCGGGCTCGGAGAGCGTATTCGCGAGCCCCTGGCGCTGCGTGAGCAACGCGCTCACACTGGGTTCGAGCATGTAGTTGATCCACGCCAGCGCGAGCGGCTTGTCGCTCGCCGCGCGCGTCATCGACCAGCAATCGAGCCACGCGAGCGCGCCTTCGTCCGGCACCACGTAGCCGACGTCGGCGCCCGCGCGGCGCAGCAACTGCACCTGCTGCGTGCCGTAGTTGCCGAACATCAGCGCGACCTTGTGCTGGATGAAGAACGCGGTCGCCTCCTCGGGCAGCGTGTAATAGGTCAGCAGGTTGCGGCGCAGATCGACGAGCTTGTGCGCGATCGTGCGCATCTGCGCGGCGTCGAGTTGAAACGGATGCGGATAGCCCAGCGCGAGCGCGGTGAACGAGAAGTTGTGCTGCGCGCTATTGAAGTCGAGCACCTTGCCGCGATAGCGCGGGTTCCACAGTTCGAGCATCGAATGCGGCGCGACGGGAATCTGCTGGCGATCGTAGATGAGCCCCATCGACGAGTACGTAAACGGAATCGCGTACACCTTGCGCGCCGACGTGAGGCCTTCGATCGAGCCGAGCGCCTGGAAGCGCGGCAACTGCTTCTTCGTGTTCGGCAGACTCGCAAGATCGAGCGGCGCAAGCAGATTCGCCTGCGTATAGCGGCGGATTTCGGCGGTGTTGGCGGCGAGCACGTCGAACGGCGGCGTGTCCGTACTGTGCATCTGTGCCCACAACGCCTCGTCGGAATCGACGAGCGTCACCTCGACCTTCGCGTCGTAACGCGTTTCGAACGCCTTCACGACGTCCGGGTCCGCGTAGCCGGGCCACGCGAGCACCCGCAGCACTTTGTCGGCGGCCGAGGCGGGCGTCGTCGCGCCGAACCCCGCGCACAGGAATGCGCCAATCAGAAAAGGCAGAAAACCGGAAACAACGGCGGACCAGAATCCCGCTGCGCCAGGTGCCGAAAATCTCGATGAAACGCTCGACAAAAACCCGCCGCAAAAACGGCGCTGCAATAAAGCCGCGCGAGCTCCCGCGACAACGCCCGCGATATGTCGCTTAAAAGTCTGTTTACAACAGCCTGTTTGATCCGCTGTGAACATCGTGTGCATGAATAACACCGTTGAGCAGAAAGGCCTTTGAGCGAGCGCAAAACGCGCGGCATTTAAATCTTGACGGCTGTCCGGCGACTGCTACACAGCGATCCCCGCCTGCGCGGTGGTCGGCTTCCGACGCAGGGAGCATCGATGATAGCGCCAAAGCCTTCGTTTTTGCACCGGATCGAAACGAGGGCGAAAAAATATCGGGGGCGGGTAATAACGTGTAATGCGTGGTTCTCGCGACGGTGCTTTCAATTAACGGCAAATGCAGGCGAGATCTTTAACGCTCGGTCCGCGTTTCAAACCCGTTCGGCAAACTCGCGAGAAAACCGCTGTAAATGCGATTCGATAGCGTCGTTTCATTACACGCAGATTACGCCACCCCCACCAACGGAGTACGATCCAGTCACACTGGCTTGCGCGCCGGCGTTGCTCTAGAGGAGCGCCTCCTGCGCCATCCGGTGTTTTACTAGCTTCCCGATATTTTTGAACTGATAAGCTTGGCGCGCGTTGCAGGCCACCCCGGCTTGCAGCCTGACCAGAAGCCCGGCCGCGAGTCGCGCCGGGCGTCCCAAGGCGGCACAACCGCCGCGGGACGTATTGAACTACACCGAGGAGTATAAACAGTGAAAAAACTGCTAGCGGCTTTGACGGTTGCTCTGATTGCCACCGTCTCGATCGGCGCACACGCTAAAGATTGGTCGACGATCCGTTTTGGCGTTGATGCCAGCTATCCCCCGTTCGAGTCGAAAGGCACGGACGGCAAGCTCGTTGGCTTCGATATCGACCTCGGCAACGAAATCTGCAAGCGCGTGGGTGCGAAGTGCGTGTGGGTGGAAAACGACTTCGACGGCATGATCCCGGCACTGAAGGCGAAGAAGTTCGACGGCGTGCTGTCGTCGATGTCGATGACGCCGCAACGTGCTGAACAGATCGCCTTCTCGGCGAAGCTGTTCAACACGCCGACGCGCCTCGTCGCCAAGGAAGGCTCGGGGATCCTGCCGACCGCCGAATCGCTGAAGGGCAAGACGGTGGGCGTCGAACAGGGCACGATCCAGGAAACCTACGCAAAGACCTACTGGGAACCGGCAGGCGCGAAAGTCGTGCCGTACCAGAACCAGGACCAGGTCTACGCCGACCTGATTTCGGGCCGTCTGGACGCAGCACTGCAGGACGCGGTGCAGGCTGAAATCGGCTTCCTGAAGACCCCGCGCGGCAAGGGCTTCGCGTTCGTCGGCAAAGACATCAACGATCCGAAGATCCTCGGCAACGGCGCCGGCATCGGCATGCGCAAGGAAGACACGGATCTGAAGGTGAAGGTCGACAAGGCAATCGCCGACATGATCAAGGACGGCACCTACAAGAAGATCGAGAAGAAGTACTTCGACTTCGACGTGTACGGCAGCTAAACCGCCCACGCGCGCCGCACGCCGCGCTGGCCGGTCGTAGCCGAAACGGGCTCCGCAACGCGGAGCCCGTTTTCTTTTGCGCCGCCACATCGAGCCACATCAAGCCACATCGCGTGACAGATCGGCTAAGATCGTGCGATACGCGGCTTCCGTGAGACAGGTGGCCGCAGTCCGCGCACGTGGACCCCGCGCGCAGCGCCGCGCATTTTCCCCCTTGCAATCAACTACCTAGCGCGGCTCGCTCGAGCGGACCGCGAAGTCAAAACCATGCAAACCCAAACCCATCCGCTGATTGCCCCGTCGCTTGGCACCGCCCGCGAACTGACGAGTTTCCACTACGGTCCCGGCGGCGGACAGAAGATCTATATCCAGTCGTCGCTGCATGCGGACGAGTTGCCCGGCATGCTGGTGTCATGGTCGCTGCGCGGCAAGCTGGCCGCGCTCGAAGCCGCGGGCAAGCTGCGCGGCGAAGTCGTGATCGTGCCGGTGCCGAATCCGATCGGCCTGAACCAGCATCTGCTCGGCCAGATGCTCGGCCGCTTCGAAACCGGCAGCGCGCAGAACTTCAACCGCAACTTCTACGACCTCGCCGAGCTCGTGCTGCCGGTCATCGAGTCGCGCCTGTCCGGCGACATCGACGCGAACCGCGCGGCCATCCGCACGGCGATGCGTGAAGCGCTCGAGGCGCAGCATCCGACCACCGAGCTCGGTTCGCAACGCCTTGCGCTGCAAAAGCTCTCCTACGACGCGGACGTCGTGCTCGATCTGCATTGCGACTGGGAAGCCGCGATGCACCTTTACACCAATCCGGACCTGTGGCCCGAGGTCGAACCGCTCGCGCGCTACCTGGACGCGAAGGCGTCGCTGCTCGCGCTGAACTCGGTCGGCAATCCGTTCGACGAGATTCACAGCTTCTGCTGGTCGGATCTGCGCGGCCGTTTCGGCGAGCGCTTCCCGATTCCGAACGGCGGCATCTCGGTCACGATCGAGCTGCGCGGCCAACGCGACGTGTCGTACGAGTACGCGGAAAAGGACGCACAGGCGATCATCGAATATCTGACCTCGCGCGGCGTGGTCGAGGGCGAGCCGGCGCCGCTGCCGCCGCTCGAATTCGCGGCGACGCCGCTCGCGGGCGCCGAGCCGCTCGTCGCGCCGCTCAGCGGCGTGCTCGTGTATCGCTGTGAAGTCGGCACGTGGGTGGACGTGGGCCACGAAATCGCGGACATCATCGATCCGCTGACCGACCGCGTCGTCACGATCAAAAACACCGTGGCCGGCGTGCTGTACGCGCGGCATCAGGCGCGCTTCGCGACGGCCGGACTCGAGTTCGCGCGCATCGCCGGCGCGACGCCGTTCCGTAGTGGCTCGTTGCTCAGCAACTGACCTTCAAAACCGCCGCGACCCCGTGTTGCGGCCGGCCATGTAACTGCATTTTCACGCACGCGCTGAAGTAATCGATCGCCCGCCGCCCGGCGGGCGATCCGCTATCGTGCGTTCCCACGCCTCTCCCAGGGTCGGCCGACCCACCCCGCCACCGCCCTCCGCCACCGACACGCCCTGAAAGTGTCGCGCCGGCACGACACCGTGAAAAAAGATTTTCACTGTCACAGACCTTACTCAGCGTTCCCTTAAATTGCCGGCCATCGCGCGACATTGCCGTAGAGCAGCGCGTCGCGATCGCTTAATTTTGCTAACCGGAGAAGTTCCTTGAACAAAAAAATCCTGACCGCCGCTACTTTTGCCGTCTTCGCCTCCGCCGCTCACGCACAAAGCAGCGTCACGCTGTATGGCCTGATCGACGCCGGTATCAGCTACGTGAACAACTCGAAAACGGCCACCGGCCACAGCAGCCTGACCAAGTACGATGACGGCGTCGCGAACGGCAGCCGTTGGGGCCTGCGTGGCTCGGAAGATCTCGGCAACGGCCTGAAGGCGATCTTCCTGTTGGAAAACGGCTTCAGCAGCGCGAACGGCACCGCCGGCCAGGGTGGCGCGATGTTCGGCCGCCAGGCTTTCGTTGGTCTGTCGCAGAACAACATCGGCTCGCTGACGTTCGGCCGCCAGTACTCGTTCTCGACCGACTACCTCGGCTCCAACTACGCGACCGGCGGCCAGACCGTCGCGGGTAACTACGCCTATCACATCAACGACGTCGACCAGCTCACGTCGAGCCGTATCAACAACTCGGTCAAGTACAGCAGCGCGAACTTCGCCGGCCTGACCTTCGGCGCGATGTACGGCTTCTCGAACACGGCGGGCGGCTTCGCCGGCACGCCGGGCACGGGCACGACGGCTGCCCCGGTGGCGGGTTCGTCGCGCGCGTACAGCTTCGGCGCGAACTACGCGAACGGTCCGTTCGGTATCGGCGCAGCGTACACGGACATCCGTTACCCGGGTCAGGCCTCGCCGGCCTTCTCGACCTCGCTGGCCAACGTGAGCTTCCCGACGGTCGGCAACGGCCAGATCCAGGATCTGCGCACGGTCGGCGTTGGCGGCCGCTACGCATTCGGCGCGGCGACGCTGTGGGCCCTGTACACGAACACGCGCCTCGCACCGATCTCGGGTGAGTCGACCACGTTCGCCGCGTACGAAGCAGGCGCGAAGTACGCGTTCACGCCGGCTATCACGGCAGGCGCGGGCTACACGTACATGCACCTGAGCGGCGCGAACGTCGGTCACTGGAACCAGGTGAACCTGAGCGGCGACTACGCGTTGTCGAAGCGCACGGACGTGTACGTGCTGGGCATCTATCAGATCGCGTCGGGCCGCAACGGCACGCAGGATCTGCAGGCACAGATCGGTTCGAGCACGAGCTACTTCAGCACGTCGGGCGTCGGTGCCGACAACCAGCTCGCGTTCCGCGTCGGTCTGCGTCACAAGTTCTAAGCAGACGGTTCGCGGCGGGGAGCACGTGCGTTCCCCGCCGGCTTGAATCGATGGAAAACGCCCCACGTGGGCGTTTTTTCTTTTGCGCCGCGCAATCAGTCGAGCAACGCCGGATTCTCGATCGCACCCGTCAGCAATTCGACGAATGCCTGCATCACGCGCGGCAACGTGCGCCCTGCCATCGTCTGCACCTGCAACGAGCGCTGATGAAGCTCGGGATTGCTGATCGGGATCGCGGCAAAGCCATCCGCCGCGAGCCTGCCCCGCACGGTCAGCAAGCCGGTGATCGTGACCGCATCGGTTTGCAGCACGAAACTGTGCAGCGCCGCGTGATAGTTGCTGACGAACACCGGATCGAACACGAGGCCTTCGAGACTGCACGCGATATCGAACAGTTGCCGAATGGTGACGCCCGGGCCATTGATCGCGAGCGGCCACGGTTGCAGATCGGCGAGCGCGACCGATTCGCGTGTCGCCAGCGGATGATCGCGCCGCACCAGCGCGAAGATCGGCGCGCGCTGCGAATGCACCACGTTGATATCCCGCTCGGGCGCCATGCTGAAGCACACCGCGATATCGACGCTGCCGTCGCGCACGCGCTGCGTCGCGACCGACGGCGCGGACACGTCGAGCTGAAAATGCGTGGCCGGGTGGGTGGACAGAAAACGTGCGAATACCCGCGGCAGAAAATGCGGCGCGACACCCTCCGAGCTCGCGACGCGAATGGTCGCGCGACCGCCGTTGCTCAAGCCGCGAATCTCCTCGGTCACGCGTTCCGCATCGAGCAGGCTGCGGCGCGCGTAATCGGCCAATAGGCGCCCCGCGTCGCTGAGCACCATCCCGCGCGGACGCCGCTCGAACAGGGCCGCGCCGACCTCCTCTTCCAGCTTCGCGATCTGCCGGCTCAGGGCCGACACCGCGACATACAGATTCCCCGACGCCTTGCTGAGCGAGCCGCTGCGCACGACCTCGAGGAAATAGCGCAGTGCTGTGTTATCGATCTGGGTCATTGCCATTCTGCTTTGCCGTTTCGGCAACGATATCTGCCAAATATTGTAATTGTCTATAAATATCGTCGACCCCAAGATCGCGACACAGGCTTCGATTCCCGCGCCCGCACTGCGCCCCCACACGCCGTCAGAGGACTTCGTCATGAGCATGAACTCCACCACCACCGCCGACGCGCTCGCGCAGCCCGCCTCGAGTTCGAGCGTATCGCGGCTGATACTCGCGACCTCGATCGGCAATGCGTTGGAGTTCTACGATCTGGTCGTGTACGGCTACTTCGCGGCCGTGCTGTCGCGCACGTTCTTTCCGGTGCACGACCGCACCGTATCGCTGCTGCTCACGCTCGGCACCTTCGCGCTGTCGTATCTCGCGCGCCCGATCGGCGCGCTCGCGCTCGGCTCGTTCAGCGACCGCAAGGGGCGTAAGGCGTCACTGACTTTATCGATCGCCATGATGACGCTCGGCACCGGCATGATCGCGCTGATGCCGTCGTATGCGGCGATCGGCGTGCTCGCGCCGATCGGCGTCTTCGCGTCGCGGTTGTTGCAGGGATTTTCGGCGGGCGGCGAGTTTGGCAGCTCGACCGCGTTTCTGATCGAACATGCGCCGGAGCGCAAAGGCTTCATGGCGAGCTGGCAGTTCTCGAGCCAGGGTGCGAGCACGCTGCTCGCCTCGCTGTTCGGCGCGGTGTTGACGAGCACGCTGACGGCCGAGCAACTCGAAGGCTGGGGCTGGCGCATTCCGTTCCTGTTCGGCATGCTGATCGGTCCGGTGGGGTTCTACATTCGCCGCCGTATCGACGAAACGCCCGAGTTCGAGCGCGCCGAAAAATCCGCCGCGCCGGTGCGCGAACTGCTCGCCACGCAAAAGGAGCAGGTGCTCGTGTCGATCGGCGCGCTCGTGCTGACCACCACGGCCAACTACATGCTGCTCTACATGCCGACCTACGCGGCGCGGCAGCTCGGGCTTGCGCCGTCGTCGGGCTTCATCGCGACGCTCGCGGCCGGTCTGATCATGATGGTGCTCACGCCGATCGTCGGTCATCTGTCCGACAAGGTGGGCCGCGTGCGCATCATGCTCGGCGCCGGCGTGCTGTTCTTCGCGACCGTCTATCCGGCCTTCATGCTGATGAACGCGCATCCGTCGCTCGGCTCGTTGCTGGCCGCGGTCACGTGGGTCGCGTTGTTGAAGGCAACCTACTTCGCGCCGATTCCGGCCATGATGTCCGAGCTGTTCCCGACCCGCACGCGCACGACCGGCATGGCGTTCGGCTACAACATCGGCACCACGATATTCGGCGGCTTCACGCCGCTCGCCGTCGCCGCGCTGATCGCGGCGACCGGCAATAATCTCGCACCCGGCCTCTATCTGATGCTCGCGGCCGTGCTCAGCCTTTTCACCGTGATGTGGGCGCGCGTGCGACTGCATGTACGCTAAGCCTCTGCCTCACGGACCTCGTTGAAACCGACAGGACCTTATCCATGCAAGACCGTTTGCAGCAAGCCGTGCAGTTCGCGGTGGATCATGAATCGCTTTGGGACCGCCACGTGGGTGGCGCGTGGGGTGTGCACGTCAATGACCCGCCGCCATGGAACAAGCTGCTCGGTCCCGTTCACGATCGTGGGCCGGTGTCCGGCGCGATCGCCGTCGACGGCCGCGTGCTGACGAGTTGGGGCGAACCGGATCGCGCCGATCTGACCTTCAGCGTCGCGAAGATGTACCTCGCGCTCGTCGCCGGTGTCGCGCACGATCGTGGCCTCTTGCCCGACGTCGACGAGCCGGTGCGCGTGCGCGTACCCGACATCGGCTTCGACGACGAACACAATGCGCCGATCACCTGGGCGCATCTGCTGCAGCAAACGAGCGAATGGCAAGGCTCGTACTTCGGTCTATCGGATCAGGCGGATCACTACCGCGCGGTCAATTTCGCCGCGCCGCCCGATGGCAGGAAGGGCGACCTGCGTCCGCTGCAACGGCCGGGCACCTACTGGGAATACAACGACGTACGCATCAACCAGCTCTCGCTCGCGCTGCTGCATCTATTCCGCCGGCCGCTGCCCGAGGTGTTTCGCGAAGCGATCATGCGGCCTGCGGGCGCGAGCGAAAACTGGCAATGGGTCGGCTACGACAATGCCTGGGTCGAGATCGACGGCCGCCGCATGCAGTCGGTGCCGGGCGGCACGCACTGGGGCGGCGGCATGTCGGTCAGCGCGAACGATCAGTTGAAGGTCGCGCAGATGCTGCTCAATGACGGCGTCGCGAACGGCCAGCGCGTGCTGTCGTCCGAATGGATCGCGCGCATGCGCACGCCGTGCGCGATCGCGCCGTTCTATGGCTATCTCGTGTGGCTCAATACCGGTCGCAAGGTGTTTCCGAACGTGCCGGAGTCGAGCTATTTCGGCGTCGGCGCGGGCAGCTCGTTCACGTGGATCGAACCGGAGCGGCGTATGACGGTGATCGTGCGCTGGCTGAATCCGGCCGCGGCCAACGAGTTCTTCGGGCTCGTGCTCGACGCGCTCGACAAGCCGAGCCGATAAGCGAGGCCACAAAAAATGCGGGCGATGCATGAATGCATCGCCCGCATCGTTATCGCTCAGGCGGTTGCCGTAGCAACGGCGGATCAGTGCGAGTGTCGCGGCACCGCGGAACCTCGGCATCCCACCAGGAAGTCGAGGTCGCAACCCTCATCGGCCTGCAGCACGTGATCGATATACAGTCGCCGGTAGCCGCCACCTTCCGGCGGCTGCGGCGGCACATGCTGCGCGAGACGGCGCTCGAGTTCCGCGTCGCTGATGTCGAGGTGCAGCGTGCCCGCGTCGCAATCGAGCTCGATCCAGTCGCCGTCCTGCACCGCGGCGAGCGGGCCGCCGGCCGCCGCTTCCGGTGTCACGTGCAGCACCACGGTGCCGTACGCAGTGCCGCTCATGCGCGCATCGGAAATGCGCACCATGTCCTTGACGCCCTGCTTCAGCAGCTTCGGCGGCAAGCCCATGTTGCCGACCTCGGCCATGCCGGGATAACCCTTCGGGCCGCAGTTCTTCATCACGAGAACCGAATTCGCGTCGACGTCGAGCGTTTCGTCGACGATGCGCGCCTTGTAGTGCTCGAAGTTCTCGAACACGACCGCGCGTCCGCGATGTTTGAGCAACTCAGCCGTCGCCGCCGACGGCTTCAGCACCGCGCCCCGCGGCGCGAGATTGCCGCGCAGCACGCGGATGCCGCCATCGGCGACGAGCGGCTTGTCGAGCGGACGAATCACTTCGTCGTTGGTGTTGGGCGCATCCTTCACGTTGTCCCACAGCGATCTGCCGTTGACCGTCAACGCGTCCGGGTGCGGCAGCAGGTTCGCTTCGCCGAGCCGGCGCAGCACGGCCGGCAAGCCGCCCGCGTAGTAAAACTCTTCCATCAGGAAGCGGCCCGACGGCATCAGGTCGACGATCGTCGGCGTATCGCGGCCGATGCGCACCCAGTCCTCGAGTTCGAGATCGACACCGATGCGCCCCGCGATCGCCTTCAGATGAATCACCGCATTGGTCGAGCCGCCAATCGCCGCATTGACGCGAATCGCGTTCGTGAACGCTTCGCGCGTGAGGATCTTCGACAGCTTCAGGTCTTCGAGCGCCATCTCGACGATCCGGATGCCCGACATATGCGCGAGCACGTAGCGGCGCGAGTCGACCGCCGGAATCGCCGCGTTGTGCGGCAGCGAGGTGCCGAGCGCCTCGGCCATGCAGGCCATCGTCGAGGCGGTGCCCATCGTGTTGCAGGTGCCCGCCGAGCGCGACATGCCCGCTTCGGCCGACAGAAACTGATGCAGATCGATCTCGCCCGCCTTCAGCGATTCGTGCAGCTGCCAGACCGCGGTGCCCGAGCCGATGTTCTTGCCGTCGAGCTTGCCGTTCAGCATCGGGCCGCCGGTCACGACGATCGCCGGCACGTCGCAGCTCGCCGCGCCCATCAGTAGCGCCGGGGTCGTCTTGTCGCAACCAGTCAGCAGCACGACCGCGTCGATCGGATTGCCGCGGATCGCCTCCTCGACGTCCATCGCCGCGAGATTGCGCGTGAGCATCGCGGTCGGCCGCAGGTTCGATTCGCCGTTCGAAAACACCGGGAACTCGACCGGGAAGCCGCCCGCCTCGTAGACACCGCGCTTCACGTGCTCGGCGAGCTTGCGAAAGTGAGCGTTGCACGGCGTCAGCTCGGACCACGTATTGCAGATGCCGATCACCGGACGCCCGTCGAATTCGTGATCGGGAATGCCCTGATTCTTCATCCAGCTTCGATACATGAAGCCGTTCTTGTCAGCTGTGCCGAACCACTCGGCCGAGCGCAATTTCCGCTTTTTTTCCGACATGCTAGGTCCTTGATGCATGTGCCGGGGCCCTCACCGGCCAATTTGACTGAAGCGGCGTGCCCGGCGCTACGGCGCGGGCGGCCGCTCAGTGTCCAGGGATGGTGAAGTGTACGGACCGGGTTGATATCTTTCCAATTATATTTTTGGCGATATCGATATCAGTTCTGGTATCGAGCCGCCGGGGCCGACGGTGTAGCGCTGCGGCGGGCTTTGCACGATGGCCTGGCGAGCGGACCGTGCTGGCTTCATGCGTCACCGCTATTCGCCTGGCCGGCCGCCTTCTTACCGTTTGCCTTCGGTTGCGCACCGCGCGCATTCTTCTTCAGATGGTTCCGGTTGTAGTCGATCGCGGCGCGCACCAACGCTTTCAGTGCGCGCTGGTCGACCTTGTCGCCTTCGAGAAAGTCGATCGCCCGCCGCGCGTTGCCTTCGAGGCCCGCGTTGAACAGGCCGTCCGGGTCGCTCAAGCCCGCCCCATGCGCGAAGGTCAGCTTGACCTTGCCCTTGTGCGCGTTGGCAACCGCGATCATGCCGTCGCGCGACCAGACCGGGCTACCCATCCACTTGAATTCCTCGACGATGTCCGGGTCCGCCGCGAGCACGCATTGACGAATGCGAGCAAAGGTCGCGCCACGCCAGTCGGTGAGTCCTGCGATCAGTTCATCGATACGTTCGGATGCGTTCATGGGGTGGGGTCGAACCGATAGGATGACGTAGCAATGCGGCCATTGTAGTCTCGCTTCGGATTCGCGGCTGGCGCACGGTCGAACCACCAGGCACCTGAAGAGTTTGCTCGCGTTCGCCGGCGTGTCACACCTTGGCGGCAAGCTGAAAATATGAAAACCTCGCGAATCAGCGCGTTTTGCGCCAATGATTCGCCCACCGCCAGGAGCTGACGATGAACGCCATTCATGAGGTCTTTCCGTATCTGCGCGTGAGCAACGCCGCACAGGCCATCGAGTTCTACGCGCAGGCATTCGGCGGCGTCGAGCAGTTCCGCCTGACCGAGCCAGGCGGGCGCATCGGCCATGCCGAAGTGAAGATCGGTCCAGCGACCGTGATGCTGTCCGACGAATATCCCGAGCACGGCATGCTCGGACCGACCGGCGACAATCGGCCGGGCGTGCTGCTGCACATCCACTGCGACGATGTCGACCAGCTCTTCGCGCAAGCGGTCAAAGCGGGCGCGACCGTGGTCCGCCCGCTCACCGATCATTTCTATGGCGAGCGCTCGGCGACCGTGCGCGATCCGTTCGGCCACGAATGGATGCTCGGCGCGCAGATCGAGGCGCTCACCCCTGACGAGATGCAGCGCCGTTACACGGCGCTGTTCGACAGGTAGCCCGTTGTTATCGTGGTCTCCTCGCGCTGACTTCCCCGATGCGTGAGCTTTTTACATCCCGCCAAACGGCTTCTGCACGGTCAGCTTGTTGGTCACCGAGGTCACCCCCGGAACACCCTTCGCGATCTCCGCGACCAGGTTGATCTGCGAAGCGTCCGTGACCGTGCCGTTCAACGTCACCGCGCCGCCTCTCGCGGTGATGCCGATATTGCCGGCGTCGATCTCCTTGTGCTTGCCGATCGCGGCATAGATCTGCCGGCGCAACGCGCGATTGGCTTTTCTCGTGTTGGCGGGTGCAGCTGCGCTAGCTTCCATCCCGGTGGCACCCGGGGCGCCGGAAGCCGCACTGGCCGTCTGGCCCGGCTGCGCCCATGCGCCGCTGGACGCGGCGAGAATCAAGGTGGCGATCACCAATGCGCGTGCCTGAATGTTTTTCATCGAATACTCCAGTCGTTATAGGTGACGTAATTAGAAGGCGTGACGGAGGCCGACCATCGCTGCCGTGGTCGACATGCCCGGTGCAACGGGCGCGCCATAGATGATCGTCTGGTTCATGGTCCCCTTGTTGGCGACATAGCCCACTTGCGCGTAGGCCTTGGTCGCCTTGGAGATGTTGTATTCCGCTCCCACGGCGACTTCATCCGAGTGATTCGCCGAATTGTTGCGATCCTTCAGATAGTAATAGCCCGAGGTGATCTTGAAAGCCGGCGTGAACTGGTAGCCGATGCCGCCCGAGATCATTTCGAAGTTGTAGGTCGCCTTGCTCAGCAGGCTCTGCGAGTTGGCCGAGGCGAACGAGGCGGAAAACGAGAATCCGCTGATCGTGTACATCCCGCCGACATAGTAGAAGTTGTTGTTGTTGCGACCGGTTGCCGGCGCGGCCGGAGCGGCCGGATAGTTGCCCGGGAACGGGTTGGTGTCGTGGCCGTTGTAGTAGACCCCGGCCAGGTTCAGGCCGTAGTTCGAGTACTTGAGCACGGCCGACTCGCGCGTGCCGCCCTGGAACTGCCCCGGCACGCCGCCCGGCGCGTACTCGAGCGCCAGTGACACGCCATAGAATTTCGGCGAGTTATAGACGATCGCATTGCTGTCATAGAGCGCGCCGATCGGCGCGTTCGTGCTGGTGCCCGGCCAGCCTGCCGCCTGATTCAGACCCAGCCACGCGGTCAGGATACTGCCGAAGTACTGCGCGCCGCGCACATCGGTGTCCGACATCGCGTAGATCATCGGGATGATCTGCCGGCCCATGTCGATCGAACCGAACGGACCCGATCCACCAATGGTGGTGAACTGGTTGAAGACCGCGGACGCGCCCGGCGTGTCGGCCAGACCCGTCTTGCCGTTGTTCGAGGTGAACGACCCTTGCAGCTTGAAATTGATCTTGTAGCCGCCGCCGATGTCCTCGGACCCCTTCATACCCCAGATGCTGGAATAGATGCCGCCATCCTTGAGTTGCCAGACACTGCCCAGGTTTTTCGCGGTACCCGAGAAATTGGCCGCGTTGGTGCTTTGATACAGCACACCGGAATCGACAACGCCATACAGCGTTACTGATGATTGCGCATGAGCCGCGGTGGCGAAAATTGCCAACACGATGGCACTGCTTGACTTCAACTTCATGGTGTCTCCTACGCGTACCGGCGTTGGCGCAAAAGCCCTTGCTGCGGTCGCTTCAAGATGGTTGGTGGTTATGTGAGCGCCGGACTCCCCCGAACGCCGTGTTGCGTGAATCAAACTACGTTGCTGCGAAAGCGTTGGATCAGGCCGGCAGGTAGTAGCGCCCGAACTGATCGCGTAACTGGTTCTTGAGTACCTTGCCCGTTGCACCGAGCGGAACCGTGTCGACGAACACCACGGCATCGGGTGTCCACCAGCGCGCGACGCGGCCGTTGAAGAACGACAGCAGTTCGTCGCTCGCCAGCTCGCTGCCGGGCTTCTTCACGACCAGCAGCAGCGGCCGTTCGTCCCACTTCGGGTGCCGCGCGGCGATACAGACGGCCGTCGAGACTTCCGGATGCAGATACGCGACGTTTTCGATGGCCGCCGAACTGATCCATTCGCCGCCGGACTTGATCACGTCCTTGCTGCGATCGGTGATCTGCATGAAGCCGTGCCGGTCGATCGTGGCGATGTCGCCGGTCGGAAACCAGCCGTCGGCGAGCGGCGACGCATCGTCACCGCCGAAGTACTCCTGCGTGACCCAGTGGCCGCGCACCTGCAGATCGCCGGCCGTCTCGCCGTCCCACGGCAATTCATGGCCTTGCGGGCCGACGATTCTCATATCGATGCCGAACAGCGCACGTCCCTGCTTCGCCTGAACCGCGTACTGCTCCGCGATCGGCAGCGACTGCTGGTGAGTCTTGAAGCTGCATACCGTGCCGATCGGGCTCAATTCGGTCATGCCCCACGCGTGCAGGACCTCGACCCGATGGCGTTTCTGGAACGCCTCGGTCATCGCGGTCGGACACGGCGCGCCGCCGATCACCGTGCGCCGCATCGACGAGAAGGTCTCGCCCATGGCATCGACATGCGCAAGCAGTCCTTGCCACACGGTCGGCACACCGGCCGACAGCGTCACGTGTTCGGTTTCGATCAGTTCGTAGAGCGACTTGCCGTCGAGCGCCGGGCCCGGAAACACCAGCTTCGCGCCGACCATGCAGGCCACGTACGGCAGGCCCCACGCGTTCACATGGAACATCGGCACGACCGGCAGGATCACGTCGCGTGCGGAGCAGTTCAGCGAATCGGGCAGCGCCGCCGCATAGGTGTGCAGCACGGTCGAGCGATGGCTATACAGCACGCCTTTCGGATTGCCGGTGGTACCCGACGTGTAGCACAGCGACGAAGCGCTGTTCTCGTCGAGCAGCGGCCACTCGAACACGTCGTCGTGAAGTTCGAGCAGGTCCTCGTAGCACATCAGCATGCCGTTCAGATCGTGGCCTTGCGGCATGTGCGCGCGATCGGTCATCGCCACGAACACCTTGGGGCTCTTCACCCGCGGCGCGACGCTCTCGATCAGCGGCAGGAACGTCAGGTCGAAGAACACCACGCGGTCTTCAGCGTGCTCGATGATGTACGCCAGCTGGTCGACGTGCAGACGCGGGTTCAGCGTATGCAGCACGGCCCCGGAGCCCGACACCGCGAAATACAGCTCCATGTGGCGATAGCCGTTCCACGCCAGCGTCGCGACGCGCTCGCCCTGAGCGACGCCGAGCGTCGACAGCGCGTTGGCCATGCGGCGCGCGCGCTGTGCGAGGTGCCGATACGAATAGCGATGGATGTCCCCTTCCACGCGTCGCGACACGATTTCCTGTTCGCCGTGATGGCGTTCCGCGTGCGTGAGCAGCGCAGCGACCAGCAGCGGCTGCTGCATCATCAAGCCTTGCATCTTTCCATCTCCTGATTGGTGGCGGCGTCTCGTGCCTCGGCCTGCGTCGGCGCGTGCGGCTCATCGAGACTCACCACCACCTTTGAATCCACTATGCCGACCGGAAAGGTCGTCACTTTCAATCCAGCTGTTCCCGGCATGCAGCCCGTACGCACGTCGAAACGCAGACCGTGCGCCGGGCAGCGCAGCAGGCAGCCTTCCAGCTGACCGCTCGCGAGCGCGGACCCGTTGTGCGGACACGCGTTATCGATCGCGTGGAGCGTGCCGTCGAGGTTGAACAGCACGATGCTGCGGCCATCGATGAAGGCCAGCTTGCGCTGGCCAGGCGCCAGCTCACCGGCGACACCCACCACGACCTCACGCGACATCCCGGTCTCCTCGCGATCCTGCGCTTGCTGCGTCACATCAGTACCAGGCGGCGAATCAGCGTCTCGGCCATCGGCCATTCGCCAAAGCCCGCTGCAGGGTTGAGGTGCCCCACTTCGCCGAGATCGACGAAGCTGCCGCCCCAGTCCTGAGCCATCTCCTGCACCCGCTCGAAGCGCGCGAGCGGATCGTTGCGGCTCGCGCCGACGATGCTCGGAAACGGCAGCGGCTTGCGCGGAATCGGCAGCCAGCCGTTTGCCTCGAGCGTCGCCAGCTCCGGATAGCCCGCCGGCATCGGCGTTTCGAGGTCGGCGGGCGCCGCCAGCAGCGCACCGTGAATCTGGCGCTGGTGCTGCGCCGCCCAATGCATGGTGATCATCACGCCCGCGCTGTGCGCGACCAGAATGACCGGGCCGTCGATTTGCGCGAGGGCGGCGTCGAGTGCCGCAACCCGTGCCGCGCAGCTGAGCTTGTCGTGCTCGAGCGGCGCAACCGAGCGCGCGTTCGGCAGCCGTTGCTGCAACAGGGTTTGCCAATGCTCCGCGACATGGTCGCGCAGACCCGGGACCATCAGAATGGTCGGTTTCAATTCGTAGTTCATCGGAAGCTACTTGCTAGATCAGTACGGCTTGTCGCCGATAATCCCGGCGCGTTCCATCTTGCGATGGCACGGCGGGTAGTCCATCACCGCATAGTGCTGCGTGCTGCGGTTGTCCCAGATCGCGATGCTGTTTTTCTTCCAGCGCCAACGCACCTGGTACTCGGGGATGTACGCCTGGCTGATCAGATAACGCAGCAGATCGCCCGCGCCCGGATTCGCGTCCTGCCCGAACCGCACGCGCTCCGGCGTGTGATAGTTGGTGAAGTGCGTCGCAAAGGCACTCACGAACAGCACCTTTTCGCCCGTCTCCGGATGCGTGCGCACGACCGGATGCTCGGCGTCCGGAAACTGCGCCTTCAGCGCCAGACGCTTTTCGATCGGCATCACGGCACCGAAGCTCGCCTCGATGCTGTGGCGCGCGCGCAGATCCGCGATCTGCGTCTTCACGTGCGCCGGCAGATTTTCGTAGGCGAGCACCATGTTCGCCCACATCGTGTCGCCGCCGACCGGCGGACATTCCACGCAGCGCAGCACGGCGCCGAACTGCGGCGCTTCGCGCCAGGTGGCGTCGGCGTGCCAGGCGTTTTCGTAGCGGTCGTTCGGCTGATCCGGCGTCTTGTAGATGCGCACGAGGCCCGGATTCTCCGGGTCGCTGCCCGCGACCGGATGGTCTTCGAGTTCACCGAAGCGGCGCGCGAACGCCACGTGCTCGGCGCGCGTGATGTCCTGGTCGCGCAGGAACAGAACCCGGTGCTTCAGCAGCGCCGAGCGGATCTCGGCGAACAGGCCGTCGTCGTGGATCGCGTGAGCGAGATTCACGCCCGTCAGTTCGGCGCCGATCGAGTAGGTCAATTGTTCGATTTGCATGGCTGTCTCCTTAGATGACGAAGACCGACGAACCCGTCGTCTTGCGCGACTCCAGATCGCGATGGGCCTGCGCCGCATCCTCGAGCGCATAACGCTGATTGAGCTCGATCTTGATGCGTCCCGCCGCGATATGCCCGAAGATCTCGCCGGCCAGTTCGTTCTTCTCGGCCGGGTCGGCGATGTAGTCGGCGAGCGCCGGGCGGGTCATATACAGCGAGCCCTTCATCGCCAGCAACTGCGGATTGAACGGCGGAATCGGGCCGGAGGCCGTGCCGACGCAAACCATCAGACCGCGGCGCTTCAGCGAATCGAGCGAGGCCTCGAAGGTATCCTTGCCGACGCTGTCGAACACCACGTTCACGCCGACGCCATCGGTCAATTCACGCACGCGCTTCGCGACGTCTTCGCGGCTGTAGTTGATGATGTGGTCGCAGCCGTGCGCGCGCGCCACCTCGGCCTTGGCCTCGTTCGAGACGGTGCCGATCACGGTCAGACCCAGCAGCTTCGCCCATTGCGAAACGATCAGGCCCACACCGCCGGCGGCGGCATGCAGCAGGATCGTGTCGCCCGCCTTGAAGTCGTGAATGCGGCGCATCAGATACGCGGAGGTCAGGCCGCGCATCGTCATGCCGGCGGCCGTTTCGCAGTCGATCGCATCGGGCAGGCGGATCAGCGGCGCGGCCGGAATCAGACGTTCGGTGCTGTAGGCGCCGAGCGTGTTGATGAAGCCCGTGTAGGTCACCCGATCGCCCACCGCGACGTTCGTCACGTCCGGGCCGACGGCTTCGACCACGCCCGCGGCCTCCACGCCCATCCCCGCGGGCAGCGGAACCGGGTACAGGCCACTGCGAAAGTAGGTGTCGGCGAAATTCAGGCCGACAGCCTCGTGGCGCAAGCGCACCTGGCCGGGGCCGGGGTTGCCCACTTCGACGTCTTCGTAGCGCAAGACTTCAGGACCACCGGTTTCATGAAAGCGAACTGCCTTTGCCATGTCGAATCTCCAATTCTTTACTGAATCTGCGCGTTGCAGAATTCGTTGCGCCCGCGGCGCAATCAATTACAGGTTCCGTGTTCCGCGCCGTTGGCACGGCGCGGCGCGATCTCAGCCTGCGGCCTGCTCACGCAGGGTGTTCAGACGATCCAGATCGCCCGAGTAGTTACGTTTGCCGATCGTGAATGCGGCAGCCGCGACGAGCGGTGCGAGCGGCACGAGTTGCAGCGCGCCCGAGAGCCCGATCCGGTCGGCGATGATGCCCGTGAGAACAGCCGCCGGCGCGAGGCCCAGCAGGTTGTTCGCGAGTGTGAGGGTCGCAAACGCCGAGGCGTGAATCGACGGCGGGGTGAGGTTCGCCACCATCGCACCCGACGGGCCACTCGCGCCGGCGCAGAAGAACATGCCCACGCCGATCACGACCAGCTGCCACGGCCCCGCGGGCATCTGGAAGCCAATCCCGAGCAGAACGAAGCAGGCGAGGCAGAAACCGATCGCAGCACTCCACTTGCGTTCCCGCGCGTTCTTGCTGAGCCGGTCGGCGAGGTTTCCGCACACCACCATGCCCACGCCCGTCACCAGCACGAACAGCGCCGCGCACATCGCGGCCTTGCCGGTGGGCATGCCGTAGTAGCGATTCAGGAAGCTCGGCATCCACGCCCACACTGCCGCGGGAACCATCAGATGCAGGCCGCTGCCCACATAGGCGCACACCACCGACTTCGTCGAGAACAGTCCCTTCATCAGCGCGCGCAAGCTCATGCGCATGCCGCGCGATTGCTTCGCCACGCCCGCCGGCTGCAACGACGCAAGACGCTTTTCGGTGACGACGAGACGGTAGATCACGACCAGCACGATCCCCATCACCGCCATCGCGCCGAATGCCGAACGCCAGCCGAGGTGAGCCGCCACCGCGCCGCCGAACGCCATGCCCAGCACCGAGCCGAACGCGCCGCCCGCCATGAACGTGCCGGTCAGCGTGGAGCGCAGCCGCACCGGAAAGATGCTCAGAACGACCGCGATGCCGACACTGCCGTAGGCCGCTTCGCCGATCCCGACGAAGGCACGCGCAAGCAGCATCTCGCCATACTTCGTCGAGATCGCGCAGCCCGCCGTTGCGAGACTCCACATCGCCGCCATCAGCACGATGCTCTTCACGCGGCCCCAGCGATCGGCCAGCACCGACAGCGGAAACGTGAGCACACCGACCATCAGCGCGACCACGCTGCTGAGCGAACCCAGTTGCGCGTCCGACAGATGCCATGCGGCCTTCAGCGGCGGAAACACGGCATTCAACACCTGCCGCGACATATAGTCGGAAAGCAGCAATCCGACCGTCAGCGCAAACACCACCCACGCATAAGCGCGTATGTCCGTCTGAGTTGCCGTCACATCGCCCGTCGCGGGCCCAGCATGTTGTACGAGCATTGTTTTGTCTCCTTCCATTCTCATTCCTGGCGGCCGTCCTGCCCGTCTGGGCCAACGACCTGTTATGGATTCCGCTTCCCTCTCCCCGATATGCGGCGAGTCGCTCGATCCGTGAAGCCCGGCCTCGGCTGACGCGTCGACCGGGCTCCTGGCGATCACGCCGCGCGCAGCGGCAGATTCCTGACGCCGGCCTGGCGATTCGGCGCCATGCCGTTGGCGACGAGCGTCTCGTCGACCGTCTCGTACTGCACACCAATGCGATAGATCTCGCGCGCTTCCTTGCCGGTGGCAATGTCGCGCCCCAGTTCACGCGCGACGCGCACGCACTGCTCGATCTGTTGCACCGACGTGAAGCGCTGGCCGTGCTGGTCGATGATCGTGTCCTCGATGCCGCAGCGCGGATGCAAACCCATCGACATCGCCATCATGTTGAACGGCAGCACGTTCTTCAGCAGCGACTCGGCGGTGAGCGTGCAGCCATCCGGCGCGCGATGCACGAAGTTGAAGAAGTTGAACGGATTCGGGCCGTCGAAGCCGCCACCGATGCCGATCCACGTCAGATTCAGCGGTCCCTTGTAGACGCCCTTGCGCACGAGGCGCTCGAGCGTTTCGAGCGCGTGAATGCCCGTGAGCTGGAAGTGCGGCTGGATGCCCGAAGCCTGCAGGCGGCGCAGGTGCTCCTCGACCCACGCGGGACCGGCCGGAACCGTCATTTCACTATAGGCGGCCATGAACGCAGGGTTGGACAAAGAGGTGCCGGCCAGATACTCCGGATAGAGCAACTCCATGATGTTCATCTGCGTGGTGTTGATCGCGACCGTCACCTGATCGGGCTTCGGATCGAGATCGGCCAGCATATGGCGCGTGTCGTCGGACAGCCACTTCGCAGCCTGTCCATCATTTTCCGGGGCGAACGAAATCGAGCCGCCGACCTGGATGATCATGTCGGGCACTGCCGCGCGCACACCGGCGATCAGTTCATTGAACTTCGACAGGCGCTTCGAGCCCTTGCCGTCCAGTTCGCGCACGTGCAGGTGCAGCACCGTCGCGCCGGCGTTGTAGCAATCGACGGCCTTCTGGATCTGCTCGTCCATGGTCACGGGGATGTCTTCCGGGAAGTCCTCGGGCATCCATTCCGGGCCGTACGGTGCGGTGGTGATGACTACCTTGTCCTGGTTCTCAGGGTGCAACGAATCGTCGAGAAACTGCATTTGTCTGCCTCCATCACATTGGGGTGACGCTGTTCCGATCTCGCGCAATCGCGTGGAAACCTTTCTGGAACATTTCTAACGTCAGTGTGCTCACGATACGGCAATCACGCGCTACACTTTTATGATTGGGCGCCATCGTTTTAGTCATTCGTGCCACTGCGCGTTAACACCAATAATTGCGGGAAGCAAGCGTTTAATGAGTAAAAAATTAGCCTGCGTATTGATTCGTCCGGAGAAACTACGATGGAAACGATGCTGACGTCGGTAGCCATGAGCGGCTATTTCGACGTTGCGCGACGCCTCGGACTGAATCCGGTCGAACTCGCGAAGCAGGCCGGCATCGACGCCGGCGCGCTCGCCAATCCGGACGATCGCGTCCCGGCCGCCGCCTGCTGCCGGCTACTGGAAATGGCGGCGGTAAAAGCGTCGTGCCCGACCTTCGCGCTGCAAATGGCGGAAACGCGGCAGACCTTCGGCAGCGGCGTGGTCAATGTCCTGCTCGCGCACAAACGCACGCTGCGCGAAGTGCTGCTGGCCGCGGCCGAATACCGTCATCTGCTCAACGAGGCGCTCGCGATCTACGTCGAGGACGCGGACCAGACGGTCACCATCCGGGAGGAACTCGTCGTCGCACCGGGGACCCCGACGAGGCAGGCCATCGAACTCGCGCTCGGAGTTCTCGCGCGGCACTCCAGCGCGCTGCTCGGCAAGTTCTGGAAACCGCGCGAGATCCACTTCACCCATCCGGCGCCTCCGGACCCGACGTTTCATCGACGCTTCTTCAACTGTCCGCTGGAGTTCGGCAGCGACTTCAACGGGTTCGTCTGCGCGAGCGCCGATCTCGACTACCCGAATCCGCTGGCCGACCCTGAGCTCGTGCGCTACGCGGAAAGCCTCGCCTCTCCGCTGAACGCGACCGCAGAGGAATCCGCCACGCTGGAAGTGCGCAAGGCAATCTACCTGTTGCTGCCGCTCGAACGGGCGAACGCCGAGCTGGTTGCGCGTCATTTGCATCTGAGCATGCGCACGATGCAACGCCAGTTGAAGTCAGCCGGCACCAGCTTCTCGGATCAGGTCGAGGAAGTCCGCGGCGAACTCGCCGTGCGCTACATGAGCAACCCCACCTATCCGATCGGGCGCGTCTCGGCGCTGCTCGGCTACGCGCAACAGGGATCGTTCACGAACTGGTTCGTGTCGCGATTTCACATGACCCCGCGCGACTGGCGAGCGAACCATTCGAAGTGATGGGTGCGGCGGCATTGAAGACGAAAAAAAAACGGAGGGTGATGCTCTGAACATCACCCTCCGTTTATGCGGTAACCGCTCTCCGCTCTGCGCTTATTCGGCGCGAACCTGCACGTACCGGCCCGGGGCGCTCTCGATTTCCTTGTACTTTTTATTGCCGAGTTTCGTGCGCGCCGCGACCTGTTCGCCGGAATGCTGCTTGACCCACTCGATCCAGTGATTCCACCAGCTGCCGCGCTGCTGAACCGACGTAGCGAGCCAGTCTTCGGCGTTCTCGTCGCAAGCGTCGTTGGTCCGGTAGCTGCGCTTGTTCTTCGACGCAGGATTGATCACGCCGGCGATATGGCCGCTCGCGCCCAGCACGAACTCGGTTTGTCCGCCCAGTAACTGCGTCGATCGATAGGCGGATTGCCACGGCACGATGTGATCCTCTTCGGCCGCCATCAGATAGCTCGGGATATCGATGTTGCCGAGATCGACGGGCGTCTCGCAGAACGTCAGCTTGTTCGGCACGCACAGACTGTTCTCGAGGTACATGTTGCGCAGATAGAAGCTGTACATCGGGCCGGGCAGATTGGTCGTGTCCGCGTTCCAGTACAGCAGGTCGAACGCGGCCGGCGTCTTGCCTTTCAGGTAGTTGTTCACGACATACGGCCAGATCAGGTCGTTGGCCCGCAGCGCCTGGAACACGAAACCGAGTTCGCGTCCGGGATAGAGCCCGCCGCGACCGATCGTTTGCTCGCGCATCTGCACACCCTGCTCGTCGATGAACACGCCGAGATCGCCCGGGTCGCTGAAGTCGAGCAAGGCCGTCAACAGCGTCAGGCTCGCCACGGACTCGTCGCCGTTCGCCCGCATGACCGCGAGCGCCGACGAAAGCATCGTGCCGCCCACGCACCAGCCCAACGCATTGACCTTGTCGGCCCGGCTGATCGTACGCGCGACGCTGAGCGCCTCCATGACGCCCTGTTGGAGGTAAGCGTCCCAGGTCGTTTGCGCCATGTCCTGCTGCGGATTGCGCCACGACACGACGAACACCGTCAGGCCCTGTTCGCAGGCGAAGCGCACGAACGAATTCTCGGGCTGAAGATCGAGAATGTAGAACTTGTTGATACACGGCGGAACGATCACGAGCGGTCGCGCGGCGACCTTCGGCGTGAGCGGCGTGTACTGGATCAGCTGAAGCAGATCGTTTTCGAAGACCACCGCGCCGCTCGATGTAGCGACGCTTTTGCCCACTTCGAACGCGCTTTGATCGGTGATCGAAATCGAGCCGCTGCCCAGATCGTCGAGCAGTTGCGTGAAGCCGCTGAGCAGACTCGACCCGCCCGATTCCACCGCGGTCCGGATGACCTCGGGATTCGTCACGGCGAAATTCGCGGGGCTGGCGAAGTCGATGAACTGACGCATGTAAAAGCGCAGCTTGTGCTTGTCTTTTTCATCGAGCGTGCTCGCCTCGACGAGCTCTTCGAGCGCCCGCGCATTGATCAGATAGCTCTGTTTCAGAAGGCTGTACCAGCCGTTGCTGGACCAGTCCGCCGCGTGAAAGCGGCGGTCTCCCTGCCCGGGCTCGGCGACCGGCTTCGACCCCGGCTGCGCGCCGATCAGGCCGGCTACGGTGTCGCCCCACAGTTGCGTCTGCTGTTGCAGGTACTGGGCGCCCGCGTGCGTCAGGCTGCGTCGCGGGGAAGGCGCGAAGGCATCGACGTCCGTGCCGTCAGCGTCGGACTCCGCTGCGGCGAGTCCACCCATGACGGGCGAAGTACTCCAGAAATCGAAGCCGGCTTTGATCCAGCCGGTGGAAAACTCGTGCGGCATGCTGAATGGCATTTTCATGGCGTGGCTCGCTATCATGCGTTGCTGACCGCGCAATCCGCGTCGGCGGCGACACGATTCGCGGACGATGTCGGCATGACGACTGCGTCGCCGTCGATCACCACTTTGCCATTCACCGTGCAGACGGTGGACAGCACCACGCGGCGCTTTTCGTGAATCAGTTCCTTGACCGTCACTTCGGCTTGCACCGTGTCGCCGGGTCGAACCGGCGCCTTGAAGCGCAGGTTCTGGCCGAGGTAGATCGTGCCCGGCCCGGGCAGCCGCCCCGCGATTGCCGCGGAGATGATGCTCGCGCTGAGCATCCCGTGAGCGATGCGCCCCTTGAACGGAGTCGTTTGTGCAAATTGCTCGTTGATATGGACTGCGTTCATGTCTCCCGACGCACCCGCGAACAGCAGAATGTCCGCCTCCGTGATGGTCTTGGCGAACTGGGCGTTCATGCCCAGTCGCAGGTCTTCGAAATCGTATCCGTTAAGCTCATTCATGATTGTTCCACTTGGTAGGCAGCGTTTGCCCTGGGCTGGCTGCCCACTATGCGCCGGGAGGGGTGCGAACCGCTCGATGCGGTTAGCCCAGCGCCTGTTCGAGTTCCGGCACGACGGTGAACAGATCACCGACGAGGCCGTAATCCGCCACGCTGAAAATCGGCGCTTCCGGATCCTTGTTGATCGCGACGATGACCTTCGAGTCCTTCATGCCGGCGAGGTGCTGGATCGCGCCGGAAATGCCGACCGCGACATATAGTTGCGGTGCGACGATCTTGCCGGTCTGGCCGACCTGATAGTCGTTCGGCACGAAGCCCGCGTCGACGGCTGCGCGCGATGCGCCCAGCGCCGCGCCGAGCTTGTCCGCCAAAGGCTCGAGCACCTTCGTGTAGTTTTCGCCATTGCCGAGACCACGGCCACCCGAGACGATGACCTTCGCGCTCGTCAGTTCCGGACGGTCCAGTTTCGTCACTTCGCGGCTCACGAACTGCGAGATGCCGGCATCGGCTGCAGCTTCGATCTTTTCGACCGCTGCGCTGCCGCCTTCGGCTGCGACTGCGTCGAAGCCTGTCGAGCGCACCGTGATGACCTTGATCGGATCTTGAGATTGAACCGTCGCGATCGCGTTGCCCGCGTAGATCGGGCGCTCGAATGTGTCGGCGCTGTCCACTGCGGTGATGTCGCTGATCTGCGCGACGTCGAGCTTCGCGGCGATACGCGGCGCGATGTTCTTGCCGTAGGCGGTCGCCGGCGCGAGGATGTGCGTGTAGTTCTTCGCCGCATCTTGCACAAGCGTCAGCACCGTCGCTTCGACGTTTTCCGCGAGGCCCGCTTCGAGTTGCGGCGCGTCGGCGAGCAGCACCTTACTCACGCCTGCGATCTTCGCTGCGGCATCGGCCGCGGCCTGCGCGTTGTGCCCCGCGACCAGCACGTGAATGTCACCGCCGATCTTCTGTGCCGCTGCGATCGTGTTCAGCGTCGCGGCCTTGATCGAGGCGTTATCGTGTTCTGCCAATACCAGATTAACCAGGTTCGTCATTTCTTCAGTCTCCTCACAGCACCTTGGCTTCGGTCTTCAGCTTCTCGACCAGCGTCTTCACGTCCGGTACCTTCACACCGGCGGAGCGCTTCGGCGGCTCGACCACTTTCAGCGTCTTCAGACGCGGCGTGACATCGACGCCGAGGTCTTCGGGCTTGATCGTTTCCAGCGGCTTTTTCTTGGCCTTCATGATGTTCGGCAGCGTCACATAGCGCGGCTCATTGAGGCGCAGATCGGTCGTGACGACAGCCGGCAGCGTCAGCGACAGCGTTTCCGCGCCGCCGTCCACTTCACGCGACACCGTCGCCTTGCCGTCAGCAACAACGACCTTCGACGCGAACGTCGCCTGCGGCAGGTTAGCCAAAGCGGCGAGCATCTGGCCGGTCTGATTGGAGTCGTCGTCGATGGCCTGCTTGCCGAGGATCACCAACTGCGGCTGTTCCTTGTCGACCAGCGCTTTCAGCAGCTTCGCCACAGCCAGCGGCTGCAGGTCTTCACCCGATTCGATCAGGATCGCGCGATCCGCGCCGATCGCCAGCGCGGTGCGCAGCGTTTCCTGCGCCTGCGCCACACCCGCCGACACGGCGATCACTTCGGTTACGACACCCGCTTCCTTCAAACGCACGGCTTCTTCAACCGCGATCTCGTCGAACGGGTTCATCGACATCTTCACGTTGGCGATATCGACGCCCGTGCCGTCCGACTTCGCACGTACCTTCACGTTGTAGTCGACCACCCGCTTCACTGCTACAAGAACTCTCACAACACTCTCCTTCCCGCACCGATAAGGCCGCGCCCTATCGTTTCGAATCACATGTCACGTTGATTGATTGCATCAAAACTGGTCTTCGCGCAGCGCCAGCGCGCCTTCGCCATCGCAAGCGCCGCGAATCGCCGCTTCGAGCGCGACTGCGCGAGGCAGCACCTGGGTCGCGTAGCTGTGCGCGGTCGCGATCTTCGCGTCGAAGAACGCCGGATCTTCGTCGCGCTTGTCGGTTGCGAGCACCAGCGAGCGTGCGAGTTGCCAACCCGAGAGCACGATTCCGGCAAGCATCAGATAGGAAACACTGCCCGCGAACACCGCATTCGGATCGCTTTTGACCCGCTCGACGACGTAGCGCACCGCGCTGTAGAGCGAGTCGCGGCCGGCCGAAAGATGCCGGACCATCGCCTGAAAAGCCGGGCTCGTCCGATACGACGCGTGCGAGCGCAGCGCGGCCAGGGTCGCGTCGATTTGCGTGAGCATCATCACAGCCACTTCGCCGTTGTCGCGCATGGTCTTGCGGCCGACGAGGTCGTTCGACTGGATCGCGGTCGTGCCTTCGTAGATCGGCAGAATGCGCGCGTCGCGGTAGTATTGCGCGGCGCCGGTTTCCTCGATGAAGCCCATGCCGCCATGCACCTGCACGCCGAGACTCGTCACCTCCAGCGACATCTCGGTGCTCCAGCCCTTCACGATCGGCACCAGGTATTCGTAGATGGCCTGATGCTGGGCACGCGTCGCCTCGTCCGGATGACGATGCGCGAGGTCGCAATGCGAGGCCGCCACATAGCTCAGCGCGCGTGCGCCTTCGGTCAGCGCGCGCATGGTCGAGAGCATGCGCCGTACGTCGGGATGCTGGATGATCGTGACCGACTGCTTCGCCGAGCCATCGACAGGACGGCTTTGCACCCGCTCCTTCGCATAGGCGACGGCGTGCTGGTAGGCGCGATCCGAGATCGCGACGCCCTGTACGCCCACGGCGAAGCGCGCGGCGTTCATCATGATGAACATGTACTCGAGGCCGCGGTTCTCCTCGCCGACGAGCTGACCAATCGCGCCGCCGTGATCGCCGAACTGCAGCACGGCGGTCGGGCTCGCCTTGATGCCGAGCTTGTGTTCGATGGACACGCAATGCACGTCGTTACGCTCGCCGAGCGAACCGTCTTCGTTGACGAGGAACTTCGGCACGACGAACAGCGAAATGCCTTTCACGCCTTCAGGCGCGTTCGGCGTGCGTGCGAGCACCAGATGCACGATGTTCTCGGTCATGTCGTGCTCGCCCCAGGTGATGAAGATCTTCGTGCCGAAGATCCGGTGCGAGCCGTCGGCCTGCGCTTCGGCGCGGGTGCGCACGAGTGCGAGATCGGAGCCCGCTTGCGGCTCGGTCAGATTCATCGTGCCGGTCCATTCACCGGAGATCAGCTTCGGCACGTAACGTTGTTTCAGCTCTTCGCTACCCGCGGTCAGGAGCGCTTCGATCGCGCCGTCGGTCAGCAGCGGGCACAGCCCCAGCGACAGGTTCGCGGCATTGAGCATTTCGATGGAAGGAGTGGACAGCAGCTTCGGCAGGTCCTGGCCGCCGTAGTCGGCCGGATGTTGCAGACCCTGCCAGCCGCCTTCGGCGAACTGGCGGAACGCGTCCTTGAAACCGGGCGTCGCAGTGACGACGCCGTCCTTCCAGGTGCTCGGGTTGCGATCGCCGTCGAAGTTCAACGGCGCAAGCACGCCCTCGTGCAGCCGCGCGGCCTCTTCGAGCACGGCGCGCGCCGTATCGGCGGTCGCGTCCTCGCAGCCGGGCAGGGCCGACAGGCGGTCGATACCGGCCAGTTCCGTGATTGCAAACAACATGTCCTTGAGAGGCGCGACGTAGCTCATTGCCATTCTTCCGATCAGATAGTCCGTAGGGAATGTCACCCATCTGGCGGCGCTGCGGCCCGGGTAACGTATGGCTGAATCGTAGCGCCGGACAGGCCCTGCCCGGTTGTCCAAACCGGACGATCTATTGACATCCCTGGCCATGCCCCTGCGGCCGGATGCCGCGTCGCAGCGGCATCGGCCTGTGTAGTCAACGCTTCAGGATGACGAGTTTAGCCACCCCGGCGATAGGCCGCGGGGGTGCTGCCGGTCCAGTGACGGAACGCTCTGTGGAAGGCGGTGGGGTCGCCGAAGCCGACATCGCCCGCGATGATGGCGATGGGTTCGCGCGAGCCTGTCAGGCGCTGGATCGCGATGTCACGGCGCAGTTCGTCCTTGAGCACCTGGAACGTGGTGCTCTCGGCGGCAAGATGACGGCACAGCGTTCTGACCGAGCAGTGCAAGCCTTCCGCCGACTCTTCGATGGTCGGGACGTCGGGCAACCTCGACGCGAGATATTCCCGCACACGATGGCTGAAAAGCTGCTCGTTGAACGACACGAAGATCCAGTCTTCCGGCGCGCGCGCGAGAAACCTGCGCAGGTTCGCTTTGCGCTGACGAACCGGCATGTCGAAATAGGCACTGCTGAACTGCATCGAGGTCTGAGCGCAGCCGAACTTCGCCGGACCGGGAAACAGATAGAGATACTCGAGCGCGTGAGCCGGACGCGGAAACGCGAACTGCACCTGCAACAACGGAATTCGCTGGCCGATGAGCCAGGACGCAATCCCGTGCGCCAGTTTCAGCATCAGTTCCTGGCCCAATACGCCGGGATAGGCGCCCGCGCTTCCCGGGCGCACCACCAGACTCGCGACGAGGTCGCTGCGGCGCGACTCGAAGCGAAAATCGTCCAGCACGAGATGGAAGAACTGGCCGAACCGGTGCATCGCGGTTTCGAGATTCGGCGCATCGAGCAGGCTCAGGCAGAGAAACTTCAGCGCGCCGCTGCGCAGCGGGCGCGAGAAAACTCCGGGCATTTCATCGTCGAGTTCGATCGCGAGCGAGCGGTAGAGCGTCGAGAATTGCTCCTCGGTGACGCGCGCGCCGGGTCGGTCCAGCAGCACGCGAGGGATGTTCGCGCCCGCCAGGTGCCGGTCGACGATCTCCGGCTGCGTCCCGACGCTGCCGAGGAAACCATTGACGAGCGAGATCGGTACGGTTGCGCCAGGAGCATGCATGAGAAGGTTCCGCGAGGCGAAGACGCATCAGCATAGCGCCTCCCGTCGCGGCGTGGCGATGATTCAGCGGGGGCGCGGCGTCAGAACCGCGCCTGGGTTGCAGCGGTTCGGGTAGCCTCGCCTCTACTGCGCCGAAGCGTGCGAGCGCAGATACGGCACGTAGCCGTTCTGCGTCTTCAGGATCTTGTCGGCACACTCGTCATAGTCCGAGCCTTTCTCGCTGTCTGGCCCGTACATGCCGCGGCACTGCGCGAACAGCGTGAGCGTCGCGCCGCCGGTGCTCTTGTTCGCGCGGGTCGCTGAAAAAGCGGCCTTGCCCGTATCGTCGGGCACGTCGGTGTCGATCGCGATCGCATCGGCGCGGATCACATGGGTCTCGGAATGCTGCTCGATATAGCGCTTCGTCGCCGCCCACGCGGCATCGCAATTCGCCGGCGTGCAATCGATCACCGCACCGCGTTGCGCGGCGAGGAGGTTCGGTTCGCTATGGAGGATGTCCTGCTGGGCGCGCTGCTCCTGCTTTTCCGGGGACGAGCAGGCAGCGAGTGCGCAGGCGACGAGTGCAACGGCAGCGATCTTTTTCATGAGTGGACTTCGGAGGCCATGTTCGAGCGCGATTATAGCCGTGTGGGAGCAGCGCTCGCGCGTTCACGACGACACCTTCACAACCACTATGTGTTCGCCACCAGCAATTCCTCCGCATTGCCCGGCGGACGCAGCCCATCCGTCCTCCCCGCGAAGTAACGCTGCGTCAGATCGGCCGCCGACACCTGCCGCGCGTCGTCGAATCCCGCTTCGTGCGCCATGGCGATCATCTGCTGTGGCGTGAAGAAACTGATGAACGGCGTGCCACTCGCACGCGCGCCCTTCTGCGCCATTTCGAGGCCGGGGCGCACGGCCGGGTCCGCCATCTCCAGCGGCAACAGAAATGTCATTGCGAACGTCGAGGCACGCGCAAGCCCGGCGACTTCGCGCAGCGTCGCCGCGTTCGCGTCCTTCGTCAGATACATGCTGACGCCGGTCGAGACGACGACGGCCGGCCTGCTTTCATCGAAACCTTCGGCGACGAGACGCTGCCGCCAGCTATCGCCCGCTTCGAAGTCGACCGGCACGAACCGCAGCCAGTCCGGCACGCCGAAACCGAGCTCGCCGAGCCGTTGACGCTTCCACGCCTGGGGCTCCGGCGGATCGACCTCGAACACCGTGAGCCGCGACGCGAGGTCGGGCCGGCGTTGCGCGAAGCTGTCGAGACCCGCGCCGAGAATCACGTATTGAGCCACCCCGCGCCCGGCCTGCTCGACGACCAGATCCTCGATAAAGCGTGCGCGCGCGACGATCGATGCGCGAAACGGCCGCGTGAATTGCAGATCCATGTCGCCGCGGCTGCGCCAGTCTTCGGCGGGGGCCAGCAACTGCAAGCCGACTTCGTCTTCGAGCACGTGAGGCGGCGGGTCGGCCTGCACGTGCAGCGCACGCCATAACGCGACGCGCGCGGCGGTGCTGTCGGGTGCGGCCTGTCGGGGTTCGTTCATGTCTGTCTCAATCCTGTTCGTTCAGTGGCGCTCAATGAAAGAACGGTAGCGCAAGAAACAGCTTGATGACCACCGCGTTGACGATGTCCATGAAAAACGCGCCCGTCATTGGGACGATCAGGAACGCGATATGGGAGTGGCCGAAGCGGTTCGTGATCGCCTGCATGTTCGCGATCGCGGTCGGTGTGGCGCCCATGCCGAGGCCGCATTGTGCCGCGCACAACACGACCGCGTCGTAGCTGCGGCCCATCACCGGGAACGTGATGAAGCTCACGAAGAGCACCGTCAGTATGGTCTGCCCGATGAGGATCGAGATGATCGGCACCGCGAGCGCGGCCAGCTCCCATAGATCGAGACGCATCAGCGCCATGGCGAGAAACAGCGCGAGCGCGACGTTGCCGACGAGCGCGACCGCGTGCTGGTCGATTTGCACACGCACGAGCGAGAGCACGTTGTTCAGGATTACGCCGATGAACAGCACGCAAACGAAAGTCGGCAACTCGAACGGGGTGTTCGCGATCCAGTCGGCGAACAGTTCGCCGCCTGCGAGGCAGATCGAAATCAGCGCGAGCGTCGTGATGATCGCGGCGGGCGTGGTCGCTTGCTGCGCTTTGGGTTCTTCGAAGACCAGCGTTTCATCGTCGCGCTGCTCGACGCGGCGCAATTCGTCGGCGCTGATTCGCCGCATCAGCAGCCGTGCCAGCGGGCCGCCGAGCACGCCACCTATCACGAGCCCGAACGTCGCGCAGCCGATCGCGATCTCGGTCGCCGACTCCAGCCCGTGACGCTCGGTGAAGACCTGGCTCCACGCGGCGCCCGTGCCGTGACCGCCCGACATCGTGACCGAGCCGCCGAGAATGCCGAGCAGCGGATCGACGCCAAGCGCGAACGCGAGCGCCAGGCCGAGCACGTTCTGCAGGATCAGCAGCCCGCTGACCAGCGCGAGAAAGCGCACCAGCACCGGGCCGCCCGCCTTCAGGCTCGACAGATGCGCGTTCAGACCGATCGTCGAGAAGAACGCGAGCATCAGCGGCGCCTGCATCGTCGAGTCGAACCTGATCTGAACGTGCAGGGTGAGGCGCGTGATCAGCACGACGATCGCGACGATGAGCCCGCCCGCCACCGGCGCGGGAATCGAATAGGTCCGCAGCACGCCGATCCATTGCACGAGCTTTTCGCCTAGCAGCAGCACGAGCGATGTCGCGACCAGCGTGGCATATACGCCGATAGTCATGAATGACCTCCTGGCGGGCGCGCGACGACGTGGGCTGTTTTCGGGGCAAGGCTTTGAAAAGATCAGAGGCGCGCGCAACCCTGCAACATCTTAGCCAATCCGTCCCGGGCAAGGGATGAATTTAGTCGGCCGTCATGCTGGAGCGTCCGCCAGTCTCAAAGCGCCGCGATCCGCTCCCGGAACCGCTCGGTTCCCGCCACGATCTTGTCCAGCACGGCATCGAGCGCCCAGAACCGTTCGCGCACGTCATAGTCGATCGCGCGGCAGCGAATCGAATCGAAGGTGCCGATACGCTGGTGGTACATCTTCGCGAGCGCCGGATAGCCGAGCGCTTCGGACACGGCCGCGACGACGAGAAACGTCGACAGTTCCTCGGCCAACACCGGATCTTCCGCGCTACGGCTGCGCAGCCACTGATACAGATCGGGGTGAAAATTCGTGAACACACCGTTGAAGCCCGCCGAGCCCGCTTTCATCGCATCCCATGCGATCGCCGCGTTCGCGTTCAGAATTTTCAGCGGCGAGCCTTGAGCCAGCGCGACACGGCGCTTCACGGTCGCGAGATCGCAGCTCACGTCCTTGAGCATCACGAAGCGGCCGGTATCGATGCAGGCCTTCAGCTCGTCGTCGCTGAGCAGGCGCCGATACGGCGCGGGGCATTCATACAAGCCCAGCGGCAGATCCGACGGCAGCTTCGACAACAGCCGATGCAGATTCTCGAGAAACGTCTGCGAGCCTTCGCGCCGAGGGTCGAGGTGATTCGTCACCAGCACGACGCCCTGCGCGCCTGAATCCGCCGCAACACGCAGCTCTTCGGCCTGCGCATCGAGGTCGTCACTGATATGACCGGATGCGACGACGGGCACACGCCCCGCCACCTTCTCGACCACGAAGCGCGCCAGCGCGCCGCGCTCGGCGAGACTCAGAAACTGCATCTCACTCGACTGCGCGACGGCGAACAGCGCGTCCGAGCCTTTCGCCAGATACCACTCGATCAGTCTTTCGAGGCCCGCATAATCGATCGAGCCGTCGTCATGGAACGGGGTCAGCATCACGGGCACGATGCCCTCGATCGGGCCGGTCGTTTTCGCTTTGTCGGTCATTGAGTTCTCCTTGAATACGCATCTCTGCACGGCACGGGCGCGCTCGCCCGAGATCCGTCAGACGGGAAGCTGGGCAGGCACGCTCGACGTGTCATGCTCGGGAATGGGTTTCTTGACCAGCAGCAGATAGGCCATCGCGCCGACGAACGCAATGCCCGCCGCCGTCAGTAGCGCCGGGACGAACGAGGTCGCCTGCGCGATGAAGCCCGTCACGATCGGCGCGAGCGCACCACCCAGAAAGCCGCCGAAGTTCTGCAGCGCGCCGAGCGATGCGATCCGGCTGGGCGGTGCGGCTGCCGTCGCCAACGCCCACGACGCGGCGGACGCGGCATTCGCCAGAAAGATCACCACGGAGATGCACGCGATCGCGATCGTATTGCTTTCTACGAGCGCGGCGGGAATCGTGAACGCGACCATGCCGAGCATCGCAATCACGACGGCATTGCGGCGGCTCACGACGGGTGAATTGCTGCGCCTCGTGATCAGATCGGAGAACCAGCCCGCGAGCAGCGCACCGACGAAGCCGCACAGGAACGGCACCGACGCGGCGATGCCCGTGCGCGAGAGGCTCATATGGCGCTCCATCGTCAGATAGCCGGGCAGCCAGGTCAGATAAACCCAGTTCAGGTACACGGAACCGAAGAAGCCGATCAGCATGCCCCACGTCGTGCCATAGGAAAACAGCGCGCGCCATTCGGCGAACGTGAGCTTCGGCGCGGGGCCGACCGCCGGTTCGGCATCGGCTTCGAGATAGTCGCGTTCTTCGCGGCTCAACGCCTGCCGGTCCGGGTCGCGATAGAGCGCGAACCAGACGACGGCCATCACGAGCCCGAGCGCGCCCGTCACGATGAACGCCCAGCGCCAGCTGAACGAGACGATCAGCACCGACAGGCACAGCGGCGCCAGCGCGCTGCCGAGCGGCGATGCCGAGTTGAAGATGCCCGTCGGCGTGCCACGCGACTTCAGCGGAAACCAGTTGCTCACGACGCGCGCCGCCGACGGAAACTGCGGCGCCTCGCCGATACCCAGCACGATGCGCGCGAGCACGAAGAAGCCGAACGTCGCGACGAGGCCGCCCGCGATCTGCGCGAGCGACCAAATGATCAGCCCGGCGCCGAGCAGGCGGCGCGGCCCGATCCGGTCGACGAGGGCGCCCACCGGCAACTGACACAGCGCATAGCTCCACGAGAAGGCGGACAGCAACAGTCCCATCTGCCCCAGCGAGAGACCGAGGTCTTCGCGGATCAGCTGATTCGCGACCGCGAGCGTGCCGCGGTCCAGATAGTTGACGATCCCGCTGGCCATCAGCAGCGTCAGTGCGATGGTCTGCGCGCGTCGAATGCGCGGTGGTGCGCTCGGGCGTTCCGAAGTCGTGTCCACGTTTGCTGTCTCCGTCTGTTGTATGAATGCTGTGGTGGTTGACTGCCTGTTGCAATGCCCTTTCATCACTCGTTCGACGCTCGGGCTTCGCAGCCGCGCATCAGGCCAGGCTGACGCTCGTTGCTTCCAGCTCCGTGCGAAACGGAATGGAGCTCTGCGCTCCAGCGCGGGTCACGCTCAACGCCGCCGCGCGCTGACCGAAAGCGATAGATTGCTGCATCGATGCGCCGCTTGCGCGTTCGACCGTAAAGCCGCCGGCAAAGGTGTCGCCTGCCGCTGTGGTATCGACGACGCGCACGCTCGGCGCCGCCATCTGCCCGCTGCCGTGCGCGCCAGCCCAGATGACACCTTGCGCGCCGAGCGTCACGAGCACGTTGCGCACGCCTTTGGCGAGCAAGGCTTCCGCGGCGGAGCGGGCGCACGGCACGCTGTTCACGGGAATTCCGGTCAGCAGCGCGGCTTCCGTTTCGTTGACGAGCAAATAATCGATCTGTCGGTATAGCGCGTCGTCCAGGGGCTGCGCGGGCGCGGGATTGAGCAGGACCGGCGTGCCGTTGCGCGCGGCGATGCCGATCGCGCGCTCGACGCTCGCCAGCGGCACCTCCAGCTGGCAGATCAGCATGTCGGCGCGCGCGATCAGCTCAGCCGCTGCGTCGACATGTGCCGTGCTCAACTGAGCATTCGCACCCGGTGCAACGACGATGCTGTTCGCGCCATCGCTGCCCACCGTGATCGAGGCGATGCCGCTCGGCTGGTCCGCGATCCTATGCACGTGAGCAAGGTCGATGCGCTCGCAGGACAACGCGTCGTACAGCGATGCGCCGAACGCATCGGTTCCGACACAGCCGACCATCGCAACGTTCGCGACGTTCGCGCCGAGCCGCGCCGCCGCGACGGCCTGGTTCGCGCCCTTGCCGCCGTTGACCGTCTCGAAGCGGTCACCGAGCAGTGTCTCGCCTGGCGACGGCAGACGCGGCGCGTGGACCACGAGATCCATGTTGGCGCTTCCAACAACGACGACGAGAGGTGCGGCGGCAGATGAACTCATGGTTGATGCGATGTTTTCCATTGACGGGCGGTTATTGCGCACGCTGTTCACGGCGTGAGTGTTAGCGCTTACATTTAGCGCAGACATTACGACATGCCTTCATTTCGATACCGATATTGCAGCGAAATTCATGCAGGCTTCCGGCCACAGATGCCGTTGATGCATCGTGTTAGCGCTTACATTTTCGATCGAATTGCGCGAAAATTGCAAGCAGGATGATGAAGGCCAAGGGTAAACGCCCGGTCTCATCGCCTGGTAAGATGGCGGCGACCCACGCCTCGCGCAGCATTTCATCCACGGCACACGCAACGATCATGAGCAGTTCACACTCTTCCGCGCCCCCCGAGACGGCCGCCGTCCGCACGCGCCGCAAGAGCGGGCGCGCGGTTCTCAGCGACGTGGCGCGGCTTGCGGATGTGTCGACCGCCACCGTATCGCGGGTCTATAACGAGCCCGACAAGGTCTCGCCCAGCGTGCGCGAACGCGTGCTGGCGGCAGCCACCACACTCAACTGGATTCCGAATGCGGCGGGCCGCGCGCTCGCATCGACGCGCACGCATATCGCCGGCGCGATCATTCCGACACTCGACGATCAGGTCTTTGCCTCGCAAGTCTCCGGCATGCAGGCGGTGTTGGCCGAGCGTGGCATCACGCTGTTTCTCGGCTGCTCGAACTACGATCCGGCGCAGGCTTTGACCCAGGTGCGGGCGATGCTGGCGCGCGGCGTCGAAGTGATTGCGATCGTCGGCGAAGCGCATCCGCCTGAACTCTTCGATGCGCTCAGACAGGCACGCGTACCGTATGCGATCACTTACGCGTATCGCGAGGACAGTCCGCATCACTGCATCGGCTTCGACAATCGGGCGGCGTTCGTCGAGATCGCCGAGCATCTGATCGAGCTGGGGCATCGAACGTTTGCCGCCGTCTTTCAACCGTCGCGTGACAACGATCGCGTTCAGGCGCGGGTGGCCGGTGTTCGGGAAGCGCTGGCGCGGCATGGGATCGCGGTGCGCCCTTCGCATATGCATGAAGGGCCGGCGACGATTGCGTTCGGGCGTCAGAGCTTGCGGGCGATCTGGCAGGGTGTGGACAAGCGCCCTACCGCGATTATTTGCGGTAACGATCAGCTGGCGATTGGCGTATTGCTGGAAGCGGCTGAGTTGGGGATCGAGGTGCCGCAGCAGTTGTCGGTGACGGGTTTCGATGATGTCGCCATCGCGCAGCAGATTCATCCGTCGCTCACGACGATGTATGTCGATACTGCGGAAATCGGGCGGTGTGCGGCGCAGTATCTGCTTGATGTGCTTGATGGGAAGGAGAGCTTGGAGTCGGGTGTTGTGCAGCCGGTGTTGATGGTTAGGGAGTCGACGGGGTTGGTGGGTGGGTTGGATTGAGGGGGTGTCGTCGGTAAAAAATCGACTGCCGTCTAGGTCGCCAACCGTTTAAGTGCCATCACCTTCGCGGATGGATTGCGGCTGTGGTGTAGATAGGCGGGCTGCAAAACATGGGTGATTTGTAAAGGATTTCTTGTCAATCAGGCACGACAGCAGTCCAGACAGCAGGCGCGGTGGCATCTTTGAGGTCGAGCTTCGCGAGATTGAATTGGCCTTTGCGGATGCGATGTGTCAACTCGATGTATATGAGCGTGATAAGGCCCGGTGGCCAGACGCGGGTGCTCGACTGGATGCCCACCGCGTATCGCAGTCCGAGTTCACAAACGCCGTCGTGAAACGCGGTATCGTTTCCACAATCCGCATCAGCCAGCATCACTCCGTTTGGAGCACCACCTTGCCTTTCCTCAGGCAGCTGGGCGATAGCGATCTGCGGCTTGGTTGCAAACCCAAATTCCTCGGGCACCCGTCCAACAGCCGTCTTGCCGGATCGGTCGCCCACTCCGGTGGCAAGTAAAGTGAAAAGCGACGGGCAGCCTCGCTTCCGTGGTGGCTACCGACAGGCTCACGGCTACCTGGCAATTATCCTGCTGACCCAACTTCCCGCAATATTGCCGCACCACGCCCAACGAATGCTTTCCCTTCCTCGGAAAGCCCGCGTCGTCAATGATCCAGTACAGCCCGTTGGACGGATCCATGTGTGGTAATACCCAGCACCGAACCTGTTCAATTAAGGCGGCGTCCGACCATTCGGACTTTGAAACGAAGTGATGTAGCGACTGGCGCGGCGCACTCATGCGATGCGACTCGAGATGGGCTGCCAGCGGCTCGACACTTTAACGCGAAATCGGGAGCATCAACCCCGGGCAATAGCCCACCAGACCGGTATGACGATCACCGTGTCCAATTGCTTTGCATAGGTGTTCAAGGTACGCATCGAACAATGTCTCGTGCCAATCGTCGGCGCCGAATGCGCAATCAGAGCGTCGAGGGCAGGTCCATGGCGGACTCCCGGGCCTTGAAAAGAACGTTTGAACCTCCTAACCTTAACAGCCAGTGAGAGTGCTACTCTCGATGCGATGATTCCCTGATGGTCGACAAGTAGCCGGTCGTCAATGCCGGCGACGAAATGACAACCGTGGTTAGCAATCTCGCCATCACGATCACGAACCCGGACGACCATAGGAGACAAGAGGGCAAGGCCGAGGGCGACGGCAAGATTAATTCTAGGTCTCGCGAGACGTCAAATTGACAAACTGCTCCGTTAGCGACAACTAGACAGGCAAAACCGGACAGGGAAGAGTGGAATGAAGGCTTTTGATAGCAACGTCTCATCCTTTGCCGAAGCTGAGGCACGCGGAACGAAACCACTTCCACAACCGCCGTCGGCGACGTTGGCAGAGCGCAGCGACGGTGTGCGCATCGGTGAATTAGTGGCGATTCAGGATAACTTTGTCCCGCTGGTGGTCTTCCCCGGTCAGCCGGGCACGGCAGCCATCCGCGCGAGGACCATTCCGAGTCTTTCAGCGAAGGACATTGGCAAGGCGGTTGTCCTGTCTTTCGCCGACGGGTCGCTGGATCAACCAATCATCATGGGCTGCCTCGTTGACGATCGAGCCCGGCCGATCGGCACGGAGATTCGACAAGTTGAAATCGATGCCGACGGGCGTTCGCTGGTCGTTTCTGCGAAGGACGAGATCATGCTTCGGTGCGGCAAGGCAAGCCTTACCCTTACCCGCGCCGGCAAGGTGTTGATTCGCGGCACTCACGTCGTCAGCCGATCGTCCGGCGCCAATTTGGTCAAGGGCGGTATCGTGGAAATCAACTGAAGGCTGGCGCCTTGAGGAGTCGCTGAAGGAGCATTGAATGGGATTAACTGTTTACGCTGAAGGCCTCGGTTTCTTCCATAAAGGCAGTGGCGGTACAGGCGTCGCGCCCGGTGACACCTGTTTAAGTCCACCGCCCCCGCCGACAGGGCCAGCACCCATCCCTTACGTAAACTCGCTGTCGGCTTCGGATCTTTCCAATGGCAGCAAGACAGTGAAGATCGACGGCGAACCGACGGCATTGGAAGACAGTTCCTACATCTCGACCAGCACGGGTGACGAAGGCGGCACGCAAGGAGGCAATGTTGTCACGCACAAGACAAAGGGCAAGGGCTATTTCAAGAGCTGGTCGGAGACCGTAAAAGTCGAAGGCAAGGGCGTCTGTCGGCACAGCGACACTATGGGACAGAACTCCGGTAGCAGTACCGTTGGCTGTGTTGATCCTTCGGCAGTGACACGAGTGCTTAGCTGGCTCAAGCCCGAAAACATCGGCAAGCCGTGTCCGGACAAGCCGGCGCGGAAATACAAGCCTCCTACCGAGGAACAATACGCGAGAGTTCGCGGCGGTCCGTGCTGGTCTTGCCCCAACCCGAGTGGAGTTTCAGGCCGCAAAGACCCTATGAGATATACCCCTGACCACCAGCCGCCCCAAGGGGCACTGTGGGATATGGGAGGCTGTCACCAGCCAGACGATTTCTACGATTACGTGACCCACCGGGACAGTGTGCTACCGCACTGTTCGACTTGCTCCCCGCACCAGGGCGGTACCATGAGCAATGCAGAATGCAACAGCTTCCTGAAGACGATGATGATGGCGTGGCCATAGCCGTTCCTATGGATCCTTATGCACAGCTTTTCGAGCGATATGTGCGAGACATGCGCGACGCGCGGGAAGACGCGCTCGAGTGGTGGCAACAGCTTGCCAACCGCGAGTTGGCAATAACCGGCGACGCAGCCACCGTCGAATGCAATCTCAAACAGCGTTGGCCCTGCGGACCTGTTTCTTTCCCGCGCGTCGTTGCAGTATTTCGCCAGTACTTTCTCGAGTGTGAAGCGCTCGAGCCGCCAGTTGCTACGTTGGGAAAGGAGCCGTGTAGCGAATCGGATTGGGGAGTCGAGGACGACAACACGAACGAGTCTCTGCCGTCCGAACCGCGCCAACTATTGATCGAGCATCTGATATCCGCTGACGAGGAGCTGGGCCGTTTTATGCGTTTCTTTGTCTTCATTCCCATTGGCCACGACGCGTCCGGGCGCGTCGTTTGAAGCTGCGGAGAAAACGCGCCGATGCTTCCCACCCTTCACAACGTAGATGCCGGAGTCAAGCGGCTGTTGTCGATGCCTCTTGATCTGCCTCATCGACATCAACTGCGGGAGCGGGTCGAAATCGGTGCCGCATCGGTCGAACATCGCCAGATCTTCGGCGAATACTGCGCGGAGTTGACCGCGGCGGTTGCTAAAGCAGAAGAATGGTGGGCTGGCATGTTGTTAAAAGCTGAAAGTCGCGGCGCATCGACCTCACAGGCTGTGCGAGGTCTATATGGCATAAGACCGGCCGGTCCGGCGTCGCACCCCTCGGTGGTCGCGGTCATCCGCCACTACTGGTTGGCCTGCGACGAAATGAACGAGCTCTTTCATCCGCGCGTCCCTCCACAGATCTTTCTGATCGCGTGGCTAGTCGACAGAAGGATGGATCGTGAGCTCTCGGTCGTCACCGGAATGCCTTATTGGCCGATAGGTTTGGATGAGAACGGAAACTGGGTTTAGTTCATTCGCGCAAGCGGGGACATCATGGTTTCGATCAACAATAGGTCTCCGTTTGCTGCAGAGCTTTTCTCGTTTCCCGACCTTGACGGCCAGGAAGTGTTGCTGTTCGTCCTTGCTGCGACTTTCGTCTGCGATCGCGAACAACGTATGATCGTTGTCTCTCCTCAGCCGCCAGTTCGCGTGGCAGATGAGCACTACGGTGATCCCACGTGTACCAGCGTGCGCTTCGAAGCCGACGTGGCACTCGAAAAGCAGAACGTCGACGTCATCGTCAATGGCACTGCCTACTCGCCTGGCGGGCGGCCTGTAAGCTCGGTGCCAGTGGAGTTGCAAGTGGGTGATATACATAAGCTGCTCGTCGTCTATGGTGATCGAATGCGCCGACTCGGAGGTCGTCCTTCGAAGCCGGAGCCGTTTATTCAGATGCCGATTACGTATGAGAGAGCCTATGGCGGATACGACCGACACGACGCCGATCCAGCCAGGCACAGGCTCTATCCACAAAATCCGGTGGGGCTCGGGTTTAGAAACGTGCGCGCCTCCGATCCGTCGATAGCAACGGAATTTCCCAACATTGAGTTTGCTGACGGACCTGTCGGTCCTGAATTTGGCATACCGGCAGGGTTTGGCACCTGTGGTCGCGGATGGAGTCCCCGACTCCAACTCGCCGGAACCTATGACGAAAAATGGTTGGCACAGCAATGGCCACTCTTGCCGAAGGACTTCCAGTCTCTGCACTATCAAGCCGCACCAGTCGACCAGCAGAGCCGGCAGATCGTCGGTGGAGAAGACGTTTTGCTGCGGAACATGCTGCCTCAAGGTGATTGGCACCTAAAACTCCCCAGAGTGAACGTACCGGTACGGCTTTTTTTTAGCGACCACGTAGAGCGACCGGTCCTGCGGGTGGATACCGTCATATTGGAGCCGGATGACCGCAAGGTAATGCTCTCGCACCGTCTTCGCATTCCGGTGCGCCGAGACCGTCCTGCGCTCAAAGAGATCGTGATTGGCGACATGAGCGGCGGTTGGCTCAGGGCCTACCCCTTGGGCAAGCAATATCTGGATTTCGCGGGCACGGGCGGCGTCAACCCTGCGAGCCGAGGTTGGCTTTGAACCTTCCGCTTGACATCTTTGCTTGCGGTGCCGTCACCGCAGTCGGCCTCGATTCGGCCCAGACCTGCGCAGCGGTCCGAGCGAAGATCGCAGCCTTTAGCGATGCCTTTCCCCGATTACCCCCCCAAGAGCCAGTTCGCGGCGCGAAGGTAGCTGCGTCGCGGAACGCTAGGTGCAACGAAGCCGAGTGGCTGACCAACCTTGCCAGCAGGGCCATTTCCGAATGCCTGGTCCCAGGCAACCAGGCGAACCGGGTGGGAATCATCATCAACATTCCGGAGGAATATCGAGCGCATCCGGCCTTGGCCGACGGCATACAGGGTAGCCTTGCCACGCTACTGAAAGAGGACTGGCACCATCGACGCGGCCACCCTTTGTGTTTCATTCGCGAGGGGCATGCGGGAGTGCTCAGTGGCGTGAGGCTCGCGGCAGGGTCGATATCTAAAGGCAGGATAGATGTCTGCATTCTTTGCGGCGTTGACTCCCTCCTCAATCGGTCCGATGTTCAAAGGCTAGCTGGGGCCGAGCGTCTTTATGACCGGGGGAATCCGAACGGGGTGATCCCAGGGGAAGCGGCCGCGGCTGTCCTCGTGGGCACTCCTGGACAGACCGAGCGTCCCTTGGCCCGAATTTACGGGATCGGTCTTTCCTTTGAACCTCACTCGGTACTGAGCTCGAAATACTCACAAGGACGTGGGTTGGAAGCAGCGCTTTCCAGTGCCCTGGAAGAGGCGCGGATGCCCGAGTCGATCGTCGGCTTCCGTGTCAGCGACATGAACGGGGATCGGTATCGTGTATGGGAAGCGTTATTCGTTCAAGCCCGATTCTACCGAACATGGCGAGCCCACCTTCCATCATGGTATTTCACTGCCTCGGCAGGCGACGTGGGGGCCGCGACAGGCGCGCTCGCCCTAGTCCTAGCGGCGACCGGAATCTCTCGAGGGTATGCGCCGGCTCAATGGGGCATGTGCGAGTGCTCTTCCGAAGAAGGTCTTCGCGGCGCATGCCTGGTGGGTCCTCCGCGTGGTTAGGCCGTGACTCGCCGTAAAGAAAAGGCGGGAGCACCGAGGATGACATGGATATGAATCCGGCCTTCGTTCCAGCAGTCGTCGATCAGCTGAGCGCGGCAATCCCGGAACTCTGGAATCGTCGCACCATGGCTGCCATTTCGGTTCGCTACGGGCTTGCTGACCTGACCGAACTCGACGATCGCATGGAGGCGTACCTCGACGCATTGCTCGCGGGGGGCGCAGGCGCATGGGCGCGATTTGAGAGCGGGCTAGCCCTCGACAGCTCGGGAGAGATGTTCGTGGCGACGGTGTTCGCTCTCGAGGCGCGGGACAACGACAAAATCAAAAAGCTCTGCGCCGTTGCCGAGGCGATTACGGAAACGAGGGCCGGACTCCATGCCGCATTCGGCTGGGTATCTGGCAGAGTACTCTACGGAGTCGTCAAGTTTCTCCTCGCTTCGCCGTCTCTGTTTCACCGTCTCGTTGGCTTCACCGCCTGCGCAGCTCACCGAGTGCACCCGGGCGAGCCACTTATCAAGGAATTGACAGCGGCGGGGTCGCTCCTCAGCTCTGATTTGGCACGCCTTGCCGGTGAATTCGGAGATATAGACGCAGCAAACCTCGCCTTCGATGCTAAGAAAGATGAGCACTCTGAGTTCTGGGGCGCATGGTCGGCGGTGTTGCTGGGCGAGCGACAGCACGCCTTCGCGTTTCTCAAGGAATTTTCCCGATGCTCCGGTCCGCTTCGCGATGCAGCGCTGGCACTCGTATTGCGGGCGGCCTCGTTGGCCGAAGGCCATAAAATGCTTCGTGCACTTGCCAGTGATTCAGCGTGCCTCAGGGAACTCGTTCGGAGCATCGGAATCGTGGGCGATCCGTCATACATCCCATGGCTCATCGAGCGAATGTCAGTACCCGCGGTTGCACGGCTCGCCGGCGAATCATTCAGTCTGATCACCGGGTCCGACCTTATAACGCATCACTTGGACGGTGCACCGCCCCAAGGGATGGAATCCAGCCCGAGCCACGACCTCGACGTAGACGTTCCAGGTATCGATCTCGATGCCGACCTCCCATGGCCTAAGCCTAAAGCGATAGAAGCATGGTGGCACGCTGAAAAACATCGCTTTCAGCTTGGTGTCCGCTATTTCGCGGGCGAGCATGTCAGCATCGGGCATTGCCAAAAGGTATTACTCCAGGGCAACCAACGCCGGCGGATGGCGGCGGCGTTGTTTCTTTCATTGTTGCAACCGGGCACCGGGTTGTTTCCGACCTCGGCGCCGGCTTGGCGACAGAAGCGCTGGCTCGACAAGGCCCCATGAACCGTCGTTGGAGCCGATGATCAATTCGACTCCAGTGCCAGAGGTCAACCGCATGAGTTCCGCTCTCCAGTCGCCACGGGTGTAGTCGATTGCATGATTCAGGCGGCGTTCACGCAAGAACGCATGTTTGCCCGGACTTGCTGTCCCGTAGGTCGTCGCGCCTGCAAGATGGATATCAACGGCAGCGAATCGCCACGGCGTACTGGAGCTGTCTGTTGCGCATTCTCGCGCCACCATCTCGCCACTTTCTCAGAGTCCGGCCACGGCAGCCCAGAATCCTCGTCAAGCGCAACAAGATTGTCCTGAGGATCATCACTCGGACCTACTTCAACGTTCTCTGAAGGCTTCCGCTCAAGATCGAGCCAAGCAAGGTCGGCTCCGGTAATCCAGCTGAACGCCTCGCCCGCGAGGCGCGTCAACCGCAAGTCCGACATCAAGCCGATCAGCCAGGGCACATAGCTGGGGTCACAGGCTGCCGCGACGCACCGTATCAGGTCACGTCCATGGCCACGTTCCTTCGCAATCCTGGCAAGCAAAGCCTGCGCAGCACGAAGGTCCATAGCCATCAGCGCGAGTTGCAGAGGACTGCGGGTAAGCGATACCGGCTCCTCATTCGACTCGACGAGCTTCGCCAGCGCGACATGACGGTCACCGAGCAGCACGCCTGACCACGCCGCCCAAAAACGGCATCGCGCATCGGCATCGTCAAGCGAGCTCACACAGAACGGCAGAAGATCGTCCCGCCCCAAGTCGCCCGCCACTTGCAATGCCTTCGCACGAACGACCGGCTCAGGGTCGACGATCGCCGTTTCGAGAGACTTGCCTGGATCGACACGATGCATCGCGCAAGCAGCCATGCCCACCATGCGCCGGAACGGGTTGGAGGATCGCAACATCCGGCTCACGAGACCGACCAGTCGCTGGCCGCTGACCCATCCAAAAGCGGCAATCAAACCATTCCGGGCAGCAGGAAGCGCCTCAGCGATCGACAAGAGCTTTTCGACCGCAGGCTCGTTCGCATCCTCGATAGCGCGCACAGTAGCCGTGAATATCGCGCCCGCGCTCGCCGTCGCCAAGGCTTCCTCGCATAGTTTCCAACCCACCTCGCCTGCCACCGCAATGCCGTCGAGGTGCGCGGCGATCCGTTCATCGAAACGGCCTATATGGCGGATCTTCACATGAGGCGCTCGCACCAGCATCGAGCGCGTGCTCCATAGGTCCGCCGCGTCCTCGACGTGCCTCGACACGATCGGGAGGATCGGCGTTGTCATCGTCAACCTTCCCCGCCAGATTAGAAATCGAAAACCATTACACGATCCCGCCGCGCCTCACGCCATCAGCACGACCGCGCGCGGCGCGCAGGCGGTGCCCTCGCCGGCTCACCAGGCCCATCCGGCCCGTGAGCAACCCGCGACTTCCGCCCCAGCTTTCTCGGCGCCACCGAGCGAACAGGAATAGCATCGACAGCCACGCGAGAAAAATCGATCCGGTCAGCCGCACGCAACTTCACGAGCAGGATCCCGTGCAGCGGACCCCACACTCCGGCCCGTTGCCATTCGCGCAAGCGTCGCCAGCAACTGATACCCGATCCACAACCCATTTCGGCGGGCAGATCGCTCCAGCGAATGCCGCTCTTCAGCACGAACAGAATCCCGGTCAGCGCGGCCCGATCCCCCACGGGTTTCCGACCAGGGTACCGGAAGCGCCTAGGTTTGGCCGCCGGTAGAAGCGGCTCGATCAACGCCCACAGTTCGTCATCGATGATTGCCTTGCCCATCTCGTCGGTCCGCCTTCGCAACGGCCGAGGCTCGCAGCCTTGGCGGTTGAGCTAACAGTACTCGAGGCTCCTCTGGAAGCGTCCTCGAAGCACACCTACCGACTGGCCGCGGACCTCAGTTCAGCTGCACCGAGCCGCCCGTAATGCGATTCGCTCCAGACGAACGACTCGACACATACGTACCCTTGATCAGCACTTTCCCCGCCTTGGTGAGCGTGATCGAAGCGCTACCGCAACGAAGCACCAGCTGTTCGCGTGCGCTCACGATCAATCGCTCGCCGTCTACATCGACTTCAACGTTTCCCACTGCGGTACTGGACGGCGCAACCCCACCTTCGTGCAACACGCCGATGATCACCGGCCGCTGAGGATCCGCGTCCTCGAACATCAGCGCGACCCGGCATCCGATATGCGGTTCATGCAGATCAACGAGCGTCTGCGCCGCGAGCGCGGCCGTTCCTTCCTGAGCGGCATGACGAACCAGCGGCGTATGTCCCTCTTCGGCGATGGCCAGGAGTTCGCCGATCACCAGCTTGGCAAACGCGCCGGACGAGCGGGGTTTGCGGGTCGGCCGTGTCCGCGTGCTGCGTACAGAGTCTTCGCGACGCTCGTTAGCTGGCGCTAACTCGTCATACTCCATCCGGTCTCGACCACTCATTGCAACCCTCCATCAGCGTAGTCTCGTCAATTCTGCAAGATCTTCGATCCTTTCATCACGATATCGCTGCTCGCCTTGGCGTTGATCTTGCCGCTGCCATCGACGGTAATGTCCTTGCCCTTGATCACGATCGTCCCATCCTTCTTCATGCTGATGCTGGCGCTGCCGGTGGTAATCGTGAACGATTCGCCCGCATCCATGGTGATGTTCTTGCCGACCTTAAGGCCATCATCCTCACTCACCGAAGTGGTGCGTCCTTTGCTGACCGTGCTCGTCTGGGCGCCGCTAATGGCTTCGCTCGCGTCGGCCGCCACGGTCGTGGTTTGACCTCCGGCGACATCGATCGACCGATCGCCCGCAACGCTAGTCGACTGATTCCCGCCGGTGACGAACTTCTGATCTCCGCCGACATTCGTCGTCTGACTAGTCCCTACCGTCATGATGTGATGTGCCCCAATGGTCTCCACCAGATACGTGCCGACAGTCAACGCCTGAAATATCCCCACCGATACCTGTCGCGCGCCGCCCACGGTAATGGTTTCGTTGACTCCCACGGTATGGGTCCGTTGCAACGCGACGGTTGAAGTCTCGCTGGCCTCGACTGTCTTCGTGCGGTTAGCCATGATCGTGATTTTTTCATTGGCCCCAACCGTCTCAGTGCGGTTGACGCCAATCGAAGTCGTTTCGTTGTTCCCCACTGTCCTCGAGCAGTCATGCTTCACCTGGGTGGTCTCGTCGTGATCCACGGTTCTCTTGCGATCGTGCCCGACCCAATGCGTCTCGTCGTGCTCCACTTCCATGTCCTGATTCTTCTCAGCATGGAGCAACACCTGCTCGGCGCCCTTCTTGTCCTCGAAACGCAGTTCGTTGCAGTTCGCGCCGCTGCCGCCCTTGCTCGAGCGGCTCTTAATGCCCGATTGCGTCATATTCGCGGGCAGTTCATAAGGCGGCATCTGCTCAGCGTTGTAGACCCGCCCGGTAATGATCGGCCGGTCGGGATCACCCTCCAGAAAATCGACGATCACTTCCTGTCCGATCCGTGGGATCGCGACGGCGCCCCAGCCCTTGCCCGCCCAAAGGTGCGACACGCGTATCCAGCACGAACTGTTCTCGTCGCGCTTGCCGAGGCGGTCCCAGAAGAACTGCACTTTCACGCGGCCATAGCTGTCGGTGTATATCTCATCGCCGCCAGGTCCGACCACGGCCGCGGTCTGCGGCCCCTGCACGAACGGTTTGCGCGTGGTTCGCGCCGGCGCGAACGGCTGTTTCGCGTCGATCGCCGAAAACCAGCATTCGCATCGATTTGACTGGCTGCCTTCGAACGCTTCGTAATCGGCCAGGTCGATTTCGTAACGCGTGCGCGTTACCAGATACTGGGTGTTCTGATCGGAGCGCGGATGGCGCTCCAGCTTCAACAGGCTCCCAACGCGCACGCTCATGCTGTTGGTGCGCGCGTCCACCTGGTGCCAGTTGATCCCCTCGGCCTCGCCCGGCGATGAGGGCTCGGCCCACCACTCCTCGGCGCGCGTCCTTGCCCGGCTTTCGCCATGATCGGGATCGACATATCCACCGGGATAGTCGTAGTGCTCGAGATCCCCGAACGCATCGAAGCCTGGCATGTTCTTGACCGCCTTTTTCTGCAGCGGCCGCGAAGGATGCTTGAAGTCGTAGTCGGTCACGACCCAGTGATGTGTCTCGATCTCGCGACGGGTCTGCCACTCGCTCACATATTCGGCGCCCGGCGCTGCGCCGAGTACCGCGCCGTAGGGAAGCGACTCGCAACCCGGCACGCTTTCATGGGTTGCGAGCGTGTCGGTGAGGAGCAGCGACTCCTTGCCGTCGCGATCCTGATACCAGTAATAGATCCCTTCATCCTCCAGTAGTCGGCTCACGAAATTGAAGTCGGACTCGCGATACTGCACGCAATACTCGCGCGCGGGATGCTTGCGCGAGTTCGCCTTCCATTTGATCTCGCCGAAGTCCACGCCCTTGTAGACCGGGTCCGCGAAAATGGCCTTGACGATATCCTCGACGCTCTTGTTCTGGAAGATCCGGCAATTACTGCGCCGCGTGAGCAACCAGAGCCACGGCCTGACCGCGGCCTCATACACATGCATGCGGCCGCGCATGCCAGTCTGCCTGAATGCGACGACATAACCCGGGAAAATCCGCGGCTTGAGCTTCGGCACATGCAGCGACACCGTGACGCGCTTTCCGAGGATGCGCCGGAAATCGATGTCCGGGCGCTTCGACAGCAGCGTCAGTTCGCAACTGAACATGCGCCCCAGTTCCGCCGTGGCGCGCATGCTCAGGAACAGCAGATCGTCGCCAAGCGGCGTGTCGATCGTGACGAGCCCAGGCTGGGCCATGATCGGTGTCTCCGGCGGCGCACCTGTGCCGCGCTCAACGGACTTCCGTGCTCTTGACGTTCCAGCCACACTTGCTCGATGCTTGCGGCTTGCCCTTGTCGTCCAGCGCCTTGTGCTCGAATTCGATGTCGTGGAACGCAAGCGTCACGGTCTCCTGCAGGAGTCCTTCTTCCGTCGTGCTGTGCTTCACCGACGTCACCATCACCCCCTTCAAGGTAACGGTGAGGTATTCCTGTTGCCCCTCGCCGGCTACGAAGACCGTCAGCTTGCCATCGTCAATGTGGGTTCCTTTTGCGCACGCCATCATCAGCGCCGTTGACGCCGTGTCGTAGTCGTGGACGAAGGTCAGTTCGTCGGGCACCGCCTTGCCGACCGACAGGCCTGCCGCCGTCGATGAACTACTCGCGTTCTGAACACCCCACCGCCAGCCCACCAGTTCGATCTGGTCTTCGGCTTTCTTGTGTTTCGATTGGCCCTTGATGTTTTTTAGCTTCAAAAAACTATCGTGTGTCCGCATGGCTCGCTCCCGGTGATACGCCGACGACCTGAGGTTCCGTGGCGACGCTGCTAGGTAAACGAAACGTCCGACGCATTTTTGAAACGGCAGGTATTCAAAAACGTATGCGCTCGACCGTCTTTGCTTCGATACCGGTCGAGCGGCCACGCAAGTGACCACCCCACGTCGAGGGCCTTGGCGATGCCGAACTCCGATGCTTTGCCGAAGCAGGCCGCGAGCCGTCTGACGCTGGAATATCTGCACCAGTTCGACTCGCTCGCGCTCGTCGCGTCTGACGACATGTTTCTCCAGATCATCCCAAAGCGCAGCAACACGCCGCTGAAGGGCGAAGCCCCGCCGCGCGGAGACTGGGACACGCCGATGCAGATTCATGGCTGGCGCTGGGCCCAGGGCTACGACGCTTGCCCTCCTGGCCAGGCGCTCAACGCGAACGACATGCGCGTGACCGATCTCTCCGTGATCAAGGTGGTCGATGCAGCTTCGCCCGCTATCGCGAAGCTGTGCGCGCAGGCCGAGTCGCTCGCGCTCGCGCATATCAAGTGCTTCAAGTCCGGCGGACCCGACGACGGCGTGCAGATCGAATTCCTGTCGATGAAGCTTGAGGACGCGTATATCCGCAACTACCATGTCTACACGAGTCCCCGCCTGATGCGAGCGTGCGAAATATTCGAGATCTCGGCCCGCACGCTGACCATGACCTGCGCACCGCAAACGAAGACCGGCAGCCGCGGCGCTGAAGTGAAATACACGCTCGACGTCGCCGCACGGCGGGTGACGTGACCGGGCCCGGCGCGGCGTATTCGAGGAGCGCTCATGGCCGAACCGAAAGCCACTGATCATCTGCAACCGTCGCTGCTCGACCGGCTGATCGACGACAACCCGCAAAGCCTCGCCGGGGTGGACGAAGCGCGCTTCCTGACCAGGCGGACTTTGCGCGCCGGCGTTCTGCGGGACCTCTCCTGGCTGTTCAACACGACCAATCTCTCCAACGAGATTTCGGCCGAACACTATCCGGCCGCGTACACGTCCGTGCTGAACTTCGGCTTGCCCAGCCTGTCCGGCGGCTTTGCGTCGACGGTCGATGCGGTCGCGCTCGAACAGGCGATTCGCGAGGCAATCGTGCGCTTCGAGCCACGCATCGCGCCCGAGTCGATCGAAATCGAGCCCGTGCTCGACCGCCCGGTGCTCGACATGCACAACCAGATTTCACTCGTGATCCGGGGACTGCTGTGGGCACAGCCCGCGCCGCTGGAATTCGCGCTGCAAACCGAGATCGACCTCGAAGAGGGCGGCATCACGGTGACCGAACTGCCCCGCTGATTGCTCCATACACCCGCCATGGACCCCCGTCTGCTCAAGCACTACAACACCGAACTGACGCACCTGCGCGAAATGGGCGCGGAATTCGCGCAGCAGTTCCCGAAGATTGCGGCGCGCCTCGGCATGAACAGCTTCGAGGTCGCGGATCCCTATGTCGAGCGGCTGCTAGAAGGATGCGCATTTCTGGCTGCCCGCGTGCAACTGAAACTCGAAGAAGAATTTCCGCGCTTCACCCAGCATCTGACCCAGGTCGTGTTGCCACAATCGGCGTGTCCGACACCGTCGATGCTGATCGCGCGGCTCGCACCCGATCTCGCCAATCCCAATCTCGTCACGGGTTTCACAGTGCCGCGCCACACGACGCTGATTGCCAGTCACGCTTCAGGCGACGCCGTGCCGTGCCAGTTCAGAACGAGCGCCGACCTGACCCTCTGGCCGCTCGAACTGACCGACGCGAGATATCTGGCGCAGGTCACCGATCTGCCGCTCATGACACTGCCGGAAACGCGTTCGCTCGCGCGGAGCGTGAAGGGCGCGCTGCGCCTGCGCCTATCGGTGGCGGAGGGATTGAGCTTCAACATGCTCAGTCTCGACAGCTTGCGCCTCTACTTTGCGGGCAGCGACGATACCGCGTGGAAGCTCTTCGAATTCGTCACCGGCAGCGCACTCGCGGTCGTGGTCTCGACTCCGCAGCGGCCCGTCTCGCAAGTCGAGACGCTAGCCGGTGACTTTGTCGGCAGCGCGGGCTTTGACGACGCCGAAGCGCTGCTGCCCGTCACGCCAAACGCGTTCCAGGGATACCGGCTGTTGCACGAATATTTCGCGTTTGCCGAACGCTTTCGCTTCGCGGTCATCGATGGCCTGTCCGCCGTGCTGCCCTCGTTCGCGTCGCGTGAAATCCAGCTGACCATCCTGCTCGCGAACGGCGACGCGGCGCTCGAACGCGTGGTCTCGCGCGAGCATCTCCTGCTCGACTGCGTGCCCGCGATCAACCTGTTTTCGAAACATGCGGACCGCGCATTCGTGTCGGATAGCGTCGCGGAGTTTCATGTGGTGCCGGACCGCACGCGTCCGCTCGACTACGAAGTGCATACAGTCACGGCCGTGTCGGGCTACAGCGCGGGCGACGACCGCGAGCAGGCGTTTCATCCGTTCTACGCAGACTTTCTCGCCGACCGCCCCGAGGACGCGGCTTATTTCACTGCGCGCCGCGAGCCGCGCGTCGTGCCCGCCGAACGCAAGCGCAGCGGCTATCGCACTGAATACGTGGGCAGCGAGGTGTTCGTGTCGATCGTCGATCCGCGCGAGGCGCCCTTTCGTGGCGATCTGCGGCAACTGTCGTTCGACACCCTTTGCACGAACCGCGACTTGCCGCTGTTCATGCCGTATGGCGGCACCCAAAGCGACTTCGCACTCGACATTGCGGCGCCTGTAGCGTCGGTTCGCTGTATCACGCGGCCCTCGCCGCCCGCCGCGCCAGGTCTGGATTTCGGTCACGGCTGGCGGCTCGTGGACCAGCTATCGCTGCACTACCTGTCGCTCTACGATGGCGACGCGCAGGCAGGCGCGGCAGCGTTGCGCGCGCTGTTGACGCTGCACGTGCGCGGCAACGACGAAGCCAGCCATCGGCAGATAGCGGGTGTTCTCTCGGTGCGCGCGACGCCCGTGGTACGGCGCTTGCCGATGCCGGGGCCCATCGCGTTCGGGCGTGGTCTACAGATCGAAGTGGACGTCGAGGAGATGGCGTTCCAGGGCGGCAGCGCTTACCTGCTCGGCTGCGTGCTGGACCGCTTTTTCGCGCGCTATGTCTCGATCAACACGTTCGTCCAAACGGTCCTGCGCACGACGACCCGCGGCGAAATCCTGCACCTGCCCCCGCGATGCGGAATCCGGCCGATCTTTTGAGCGCGGCCGCCGACGCGCCGCCCTCCTCCCCTGCCGCCGCCGACGACACAGCCGGGCGGCTGCACGCGCTCGATGTGCTTTTCGAGCAAGTCGCCGCCGCGCCGCACCAGTACGACTTTTTTCAGTTGATGCGCCAGATCGAGGCGCTCGCCGCGCATTTGCCGCGCCTTGGCACAGCTTCACGCCCCGCCGAAGAACCCATCCGGCTCGCGCAGGACGTCTCCCTCGCCTTCGCCCCCGCCGCGCTAGCCGCGCTGACCCGCGCGGACGAACGGGGTCGAACCAACGCGCCACGACTGTCACAGCGCTTTTTCGGCCTGCTCGGGCCAAACGGTCCATTGCCGCTGCATCTGACCGACTTCGCCCGCGAGCGCATCATGCATCACGGCGATGCCGCGTTCGCGCACATGCTCGACATGCTCCTGCACCGCTTCCTGCTGCTGTTCTACCGCGCCTCTTCGCTGGGGCGTCCCGCCAGCAACCTGGATCGTCCTGACGACCGCTTCGCGTTCTATGTCGGCTCCCTGATCGGCTTTGCGGACGAGGCGAGCCGTCGGCGCGACTCGGCGTCAGATTTCGCGAGGCTTCATTTTGCGGGACTGGTCAACATGCAGACGCGCCCGTTCGAGGCGCTGGAAGCAATCGCCGGTGCCGTACTGCGCGTGACGGTGCGGGTCGAGCCGTTTTGCGGACACTGGATGACCCTCGAGCGTGCCGAACGCACCGTCTTACGGACGCGCGGCACGCATGCGGCGCCAAGCCGGGCACGCTCGAACATTGCGCGCCTTGGCGGCGGCGCGGTGCTCGGCGCACAGGTCTGGGACCGGCAGCACAAGTTTCGTCTCGCTATCGGCCCGCTATCGCTCGCACAATATGAGGCGCTACTACCCGGCGGCGGCGCGCTCGCACCACTCGTCGCCATCGTGCGGCAGCATCTGAACCGCGAACTGGCATGGGACGCAAAACTGATCCTGCGAGCGGAGGAAGTGCCGGTATCGAGGCTCGGCCGCTACGGACGTCTCGGCTACTGCGCATGGCTCGCGCAGCGCGATCGGCGGCACGATGCAGCCGACCTCGCGCTCGACGCGGATACGCACGTGCCGCTTTGAAGTCGCGATTAACCCCCGCTTTCAAAAATACCGCTCGCAAAGCCGTCTTATTAGACGACGGCGCGTCACGGCAGCGCTCGTCCCTTGCTCAAAGGAGCTTTCACGATGGCGGAAATCAGTCGTGTCGCCTTGTTCGGCAAGCTCGACCCGCTCGGGTACAAGTCCGTTGAAAGCGCCACCGTGCTGTGCAAATTGCGCGGCAATCCGTATGTTGAGCTGGAACACTGGCTGATGCAGATCGTGGAGACGCCCGGCTCCGACCTGCAACGGCTGATTGCCCACTACCACATCGATACTGCCGTGCTGGCCCGCGACATGACCGCGTCGATCGATCGTCTACCGCGCGGCGCAACCTCGATCTCCGATATCTCCGAGCACATCACCGACGCGATCGAACGCGGCTGGGTCTACGGCACGCTGATGTTCGGCGCGACGAAAGTTCGCACCGGCCACCTGATGGTCGGCATCCTCAAGACACCCCGGCTGCGCAACATCCTTCTCGCCATCTCCCGCCAGTTCGAGCGCATCAAGCTCGACGATCTTTCGGACAACTTCTCGAGCATCCTCGCGTCCTCCGCGGAAAACGCGCCGGACCAGACCAGCGCCGGCGACCCGCAGTCCAGCACGCCGCACGCTCCAGCGCCCGCGGCGCTGGGCAAGCAGGAGGCGCTCAGTAAGTACGCGACGGATCTCACCGAACGTGCGCGCACCGGCAAGCTCGACCCGGTCAGCGGACGCGATGACGAGATCCGCCAGATCGTCGATATCCTGATGCGGCGTCGGCAAAACAATCCACTGCTGACCGGCGAGGCAGGCGTCGGCAAGACGGCGGTGGTCGAAGGCTTCGCCCAGCGTCTCGTGCGCGGCGACGTTCCGCCCTTGCTGCGAGGCGTCGCGTTGTGGTCGCTCGATCTCGGCCTGTTGCAGGCCGGCGCGAGCATGAAGGGCGAGTTCGAACAGCGGCTGCGGCAGGTCGTCGAAGAAGTGCAGGCCAGTGCTTCACCGATCATCCTGTTCATCGACGAGATTCACACGCTGATCGGAGCAGGCGGTGCGGCGGGCACCGGCGACGCGGCCAATCTGCTCAAGCCAGCGCTCGCACGCGGCGACCTGCGCACGATCGGCGCAACGACCTGGGCCGAGTACAAGAAATACGTCGAGAAGGACCCGGCGCTCACGCGGCGCTTTCAGGTCGTGCAAGTGCATGAACCAGACGAGGCGAAGGCCGTGCGCATGCTGCGCGGCGTCGCATCCGCTCTGGAATCGCATCACCGGGTGCTATTGCTCGACGAAGCGATCGAAGCGGCCGTACGGCTCTCGCACCGCTACATTCCCGCGCGGCAATTGCCAGATAAGGCCGTCAGTCTGCTGGATACCGCTTGCGCACGCGTCGCGGTCAGCCAGCACGCCACGCCGCCGCAACTCGACGACTGCCGCCGCCGGATCGACGCGCTCGACATCGAAGCGGCCATCGTCGCGCGCGAAGCGAGCATGGGCATCGAGACCGGCTCGCGGGCGACGGACGTCGCCGACAGTCTCGCGCGCGAGCATCAGGCGCTCGCAGGACTGGAAGCGCGCTGGAACGAAGAAAAGGCCGTGGTCGACGCTTTGCTGTCGGTGCGCGCCGCGCTGCGCGCGGGTGGCGAGCCGGTCGACTCGGCCGCGAGCGCCGTCGGCACGGGCGCCGAGCGTAGCGAAAGCACCAGCACTGCGCGCGCCGCCGAAACGATCGAAGCCGACGCGACCGAAACCATTACCCCGCACGCCAACGACCGCGCCTCACTCCTTGCCCGACTCGGCGAGCTGCAAACCCGTCTCGCCGACTTGCAGGGAGAAGCCCCACTGATCATGCCAGGCGTCGATGCCTCGGTCGTCGCTTCGGTGGTCGCCGACTGGACCGGCATTCCCGTCGGCCGCATGGTCAGGAACGAAATGGCGGCGATCCTGAATCTCGCCGACGCGCTCGATCGGCGCGTGATCGGCCAGCGCCATGCGCTCGACATGATCGCGAAGCGGATTCAGACTTCGCGTGCACGCCTCGACAATCCGGACAAGCCGATCGGCGTCTTCATGTTGTGCGGCACATCGGGCGTGGGCAAAACCGAGACTGCGCTCGCGCTCGCCGAGGCGCTCTACGGCGGCGAGCAAAACGTCATCACGATCAACATGAGCGAGTTTCAGGAGGCGCATACCGTCTCGACCCTCAAGGGAGCGCCGCCGGGCTATGTCGGTTACGGAGAAGGTGGTGTGCTGACCGAGGCCGTGCGGCGCCGCCCGTATAGCGTCGTCTTGCTCGATGAGGTCGAAAAGGCTCACCCCGACGTGCACGAGATCTTCTTTCAGGTCTTCGACAAAGGCTGGATGGAGGACGGCGAAGGCCGCTATATCGACTTCAAGAACACGATCATCCTGCTCACGTCGAATGTCGGCTCGGAAGTCATCATGCGCATGTGCCGCGACCCGGCCAGCCCTCCCGAGCCCACGGCGCTCGCCGCCGCCTTGCGCGAGCCGCTGCTCCAGGTGTTCCCGGCCGCGCTTCTCGGCCGCGTCGTCACCGTGCCCTATTACCCGCTGTCCGACACCATGATGGCGAACATCGTGCGCCTGCAACTGGAGCGCATTCGCCGCCGCATCGCGGACAATCACGGCGTGCCGTTCGAGTTCGACGATGAGGCGGTCAAGCTTATCGTGTCGCGCTGCACCGAAGCCGAATCGGGCGGCCGCGTGATCGACGCGCTGCTCACCAACACGGTGCTGCCGCGCATCTCCACGGAATATCTGACGAGGCTGACCGAGGGCCGGACGCTCGCACGCATTCGTTTGTCGACCACGGCGGGCGACTTCCACTACCAGTTCGACTGAAACGGGGCCGGACGGGAGTTCATCCGATGCTGACGCTCACCGTGACCACCTTCAACGGCCAGCCCCGTGCGCAACCTCCCTGCGCCACCTTCGATACGTCGGGCGGCACGATCGGCCGGGCGGACTCCAACCACCTCGTGCTCGAAGACCCGGAGCGCACGGTATCGCGCGTGCATGCGCAGATCGTCTGGCGCGATGGACTCTATCGACTGATCGATCGTGGCAGCAATCCGGCGCTCGTCAACGGCATGCCGCTGGAGCCCGGTCAGGAAATCATCGTCCGGGATGGCGACGAAGTGCAGATCGGCGGCTATCAGTTGCGCTGCGCGGTCAAGGACGATGATCCGCCGACCGTACCCACCACGCCCACCGCGCCGCCGGATCCCGGCAACGATCCTTTCGCGGACATCTTCGGCACGCCGTCGCCGGGCCCGCGCGGCGGGCCCGAATCGGGCGGCCTGGACGACCTGCTGCGGCCGGCGAGCGCGCGCGGCGAGCCGTCCGCCCAGCCCCGCGAGACGCGCTCCGGTTTGCCCGACGACTTCGATCTGGGCCTCGACGATCCCGCTGCGAACCGCTCGATCGATGAACTGTTCGACCTAGGTCCCGCTGCCGATCTGCCAACTGGAGAACGTGCCGATCCGCGACGCTCGCCGCCCTTCGGTGAGTCGCCGATCGACGACCCGCTCAGCGCGCCGAACACCGCTCAGTCGAGCGATCCGTTCGCGAGCCTGACCTCGCCGGCGCGGCCCGTTGCGCCGCCGCCCACGCAGCCCGATCAGGGCTCCGAACTGCACAGCGCGTTTCCGTTGCCGCGCATGCGAGCGCAGCCGCCGGAAGCACAGCGGGATGAGCCGTGTCCGCCGCCTGATGCGCCGCCCGCGACCGTCGCGCCGTCCGCGCCACGTCCCGCAGACGAGCGCGCGCTGCTCGACGCCTTCCTGCGCGGACTCGATGCGCCAGGTGTGCGCCTCGACGCGCTCACGCCGCCCGTCATGCAACTGGTCGGCGCGCTGTTGCGCGAAGCGACGCAAGGCACGCTCGACCTGCTGGGCGCGCGTGCGACGATGAAGCGCGAAATGCGCACCGACGCGACGCTGATCGTCGCCACCGGCAACAACCCGCTCAAGTTCTCGCCAGACGTTGAAAGCGCGCTAGCCCATCTGCTGAATCCACCGTCCCGAGGCTTCATGCCGGGCACCGAGGCCTTGTCGGACGCCTACGCCGACCTGCGCGCGCATCAGGTCGGCTTTGTCGCGGGCATGCGCGCCGCACTCGACGGCGTGTTCGAGCGCTTCGAGCCCGCGAAAATCGAAGCGCGCCTCACGCAGCACTCGCTGCTCGACACGCTGCTGCCGCAGTTGAACCGTCGCGCACGCTGCTGGGATCTGTTCAACGAACTGTACGACCAGCTTTCGCGCGAAGCCGCCGACGACTTCCACGCGCTTTTCGGCAAGGCCTTCGTGGCGGCATACGAGGCGCAGATCGACCGCCTGAAGCAAGGCACGCCCTGAACCCGATTCGCATCCAGAAACACTGCGCTCGCTGGAGGACATCGTGCAACTACAAACCGCAAGCGTGAGCGATGTGGGTGGTCGAAGCCGCAACGAGGACGCCTACGGTGAATGGCGGCGGGCTCACCTGCTCGGCTGCGTCGTCGCCGATGGCGCAGGCGGGCATGGCGGCGGCGATACGGCGTCGCGCATCGTCGTCGACACGGTCCGTGCCGAACTCGAGCGGGTGGCCGCCGCGGATATCGCGCTGAGTGCACCGAACCTGATGCGGATCCTGCTGCGCGCGAACGACGCAATCATCGACGCGCAGGAAGCCGGCGGCACACTCGAGCACATGCGTTCGACGGCGGTGCTGCTCGCCATCGATGAACTCTCGCAATCGGCCGCCTGGGCACATTGCGGCGATACCCGTCTCTATTGCTTTCGCAACGGCGCAACCCTGGTCCAGACGCAGGACCATAGTCTCGTGCAAAGCATGCTCGATGCGAATCTGCTGGAGAACCAGGACGTGCGTCATCACCCGCGCCGCAACGTGCTGTTCTCAGCGCTGGGTACCACCGATGAATTTCCGATCGCGACGTCGGGCGAACCTTTTCCGCTCGCCGACGGCGATGCGTTCCTTCTTTGCACGGACGGTTTCTGGGAGTACGTGGACGAAGCGACGATGATCGACGCGATCAGTCACGCGGCGTCGCCGTCGGCATGGCTCGAACGGCTCGCTGCACGGGTCCGGGACAACGCCCGGTCAGGACAGGACAACTTCACCGCAACGGCGGTGTGGATCGGCGAACCGCAACAGACGACGGTCCTGCACAAGCGCTAGCGCGCCGGCGCAGGACCGCGGGTCGCTGACGCAAACGGAGGCCGCGCGTCAGGCAGCCGCCTTCGCCGACGGCAATCGCGACACGAGCCGCAACGATACCGTCAGCCCTTCGAGCTGATAGTGAGGGCGCAGATAGAAGGTCGACGTGTAGTATCCCGGCGCCCCCTCCACTTCCTGCACCTTGACTTCGGCCGCCGCGAGCGGCTTTTGCGACTTGGTGATCTCGGACGAGTTGGCCGGATCGCCATCGACGTATTGCGTGATCCATCGGTTCAGCCAGTTCTCCATGTCGTCGCGTTCCTTGAACGTCCCGATCTTGTCGCGCACGATGCACTTCAGGTAGTGCGCAAAACGGTTGCAGGCGAACAGATACGGCAGGCGTGCGGCGAGCGCCGCGTTCGCCGTGGCGTCGGGGTCTTCGTATATGAAGGGTTTTTGCAGCGATTGCGCACCGATAAAGGCCGCGAAATCCGAATTCTTGCGGTGAATCAGCGGCATGAAGCCGTTCTTCGCAAGCTCGGCCTCGCGACGGTCGGAAATCGCGATCTCGGTCGGGCATTTCATGTCGACGCCGCCGTCGTCGGTCGGAAACGTGTGCACCGGCAACCCTTCGACCGAACCGCCCGACTCCACCCCGCGAATCCGCGAGCACCAGCCGTAGAGTTTGAACGAGCGGTTGATGTTGACCGCCATCGCATACGCAGAATTGGCCCACGCGTACTTGCTGTGGTCGGCCAGACCGGTCTCTTCCTCGAAATCGAATTCATCCACGGGCGCCGTGCGCGCGCCATAGGGTACCCGCGCGAGAAAGCGCGGCATCGCAAGGCCAAGGTAGCGCGCGTCTTCCGATTCGCGCAGCGAACGCCAGCTCGCATATTCCGGTGTGCCGAAGATCTTGGTCAGATCGCGCGGATTGGCCAGTTCCTGCCATGAGTCCATCTGCAGAAGGCTCGGGTCGGCAGCGGCAATGAACGGCGCGTGCGCCGCCGCGGCGATCTTGGACATTTCACCGAGCAGTTCGACATCCGGTGGACCCTGGTTGAAGTAAAAGTCACCGACCATCACGCCAATCGGTTCGCCGCCGAACTGGCCGTATTCCTCTTCGTACACGCGCTTGAAGAGCGGGCTCTGGTCCCACGCGACGCCCTTGAAACGCTTGAGCGTCTTGCCCAGATCCTTCTTTGAAATATTCATCACGCGGACCTTGAGCATCTCGTCCGTTTCGGTGTTGTTGATCAGGTAGTGCAAACCACGCCATGAGCCTTCGAGTTTCTGGAAATCAGGATGATGCAGGATCTCATTGACCTGTCCCGTGAGCTTCGCGTCGATTTCCGCAATCAGGCTCTGGATCGTGCGGATCGCATCGCCGGAAATGAGCTGGGTTTTCGACAGCGCCTGCTGTGCGAGCGTCTGCACCGCCGTCTGCACGGCGTTCATCGCCTCATCGCTCTTCGGACGAAATTCCTTGTTCAGGAGTGCGGCGAGATCGCTGCTTTCGAGTGCCGCGCCCTGCTGCTCAGCCGGCGTTTCAGTGGACTTCGGAATGTCAGACATGGTCGTTTCCCTTTAGTGGGACGCCGCCGGCATAGTTGGGGCTCATTCGGCCTCGGTTGCCGGTTTTTGCGGAGTGCTAGCGAGCGTCTGGAGCAGTGCCGGGTCTTCGAGCACACGCGCGATCAGCTCTTCCGCTCCCGTCTTGCCGTCCATATAGGTGACGAGATTGGCGAGCTGCGTGCGCGCTTCGAGCAGCTTGTTCAGCGCGTCGACCTTTCTGGCGACGGCGCCGGGCGAAAAATCGTCCATGTTCTCGAAGGTGATGTCGACGCTGAGATTGCCCTCGCCGGTCAACGTGTTCGGCACCTGGAAAGCGACGCGCGGGTTCATCGCCTTCATCCGGCTGTCGAAATTGTCGATGTCGATTTCCTGGAATTTTCGCTCGCCGACCGGCGGCAACGGGTCGGCGGGTTTGCCCGATAGATCGGCCAGCACCGCCATCACGAACGGAAGCTGGATCTTGCGTTCGCTGCCGTACGTCTCGACGTCGTATTCGATCTGTACGCGCGGCGCCCGGTTGCGGCCGATGAACTTCTGACTGCTCGTTGCCATAACCCCTCCCTGCGTGTTCGAGACGCACCTCTTTCTAAGACGATCGGACAGCGATCGATTGAAAAACCACACTGCACGGACCTTCTTCAGCGCACCTCATTTGGGCTCCTTGCCGAGAATCTGCTGGATCTGCGCAAGGCTGTCCGGCGCAAGATCCTGCATGATCGCGATGAAATCCATCTCCATCAGCGTCCGCGCGCGGCGGATCAGCAGGGGCGCCGGATTGGTCGGCTCGGTGCGTTCGAGAAAGGCACAGACAGCATCGAGCATCGCGATGGCGTCGGCGCGAGTCGCAAGCCGGGTCGGGCCCTGGGCGTCCACTGGCTGCCCCACCCGGGCCACCGCTGCGCTAGCTGTGGCAAGGGCCGCGGCGGGCTGCGTGAACGCGTCGGGTTGCGCCGCCACGGCGTGCTCCGCCGCCACAGAACGGCACGCGCTCGCGATGTTCTGCGCCGCACCCATCATCATGGTGATGCTCGGTGCGTCCTGGGCGCCGAAGCATGCGCTCATCCGGTTGGCCAGTTTTTCGACGGTTTCGGGTAAGGCCAATGCGTCCTCGAGCGCCGCCGGTTCGTCCTTGACCGCCTTGGCCAGCACGCTCTGCACAGTCTGAGGCGTCAGTTTCGACTCACCTTCGGGTGCGTCCAGCTTGCCCGTCGCGATCAAAATGTCGCGTACCGTGAGCCGCTCGCCCGGTACACGGCAGACTTCGGCGACGCGCAGATCGTGCAGCAGCGTCGAGTGATCGTCGAACGGTGTAAAGGGATCGCCCAGCGCCGCGAGCGCGGTCCCACGCAAGACGGTGGGGTGGTCGGCATCTTCCGCGTCGAGTGGCGGATACAGATTCTCCCAGTAGCGTTCGTGCATGCCGAGTAGCACGCGCAGCCCTGCGTGAAAGCCGCCGAGTCCGATCACCCGCGAGGCGGCCCGCGTGTAGATGAGCGCAATGCGCAGATCTTTCGACCGGTCGAGCAGCGCGGCGGCGCGCTGCATGATGTCGCCCCACGGCGGTTCCTCGTCCGCCCCCTCGAACAGCCGCTTCGGCTTGTCGCTCGCGAGTGCTTCGAGTTCGAGGAATTCGGCGTCGTATTCCAGATCGACGCCGCACGGCGGCATCGACCTGGTTTCGGCGAGCAAGGGTTCCACGTCGAGCATCGACCATCTCCGCCGCTAGAATTCGTCGCAGCCGTGCTGGCCGTTGACGATGACGCAACTGTTCAGATTCGGCCGCGTGCGCACCCGCTTCCATTCGACTGCGAGCTTGTCGGCGGCGCCTTCGGGTTGCTGGAGCGCCAGAATCGGTTGGTCGGAGCCGACGCAAACATGGATGCCGCCCAGATTGCTTTCATAGACGAAGCTCTGCTCCTGCGCGGTAAAGAGCGGCTGCAAGCCGGTGCGATCGAAGACCTGGCCGTTGTCGAGTGGCAGCGGTGTGACCGTCAGCGTGCCGGGCACTTCCGTGACCTTGTAGCCGACCAGAGAAGTGAACGTGCCCGTAATCGGATACTGACCGACCGGCGAGGTCGCGTTGGCCGGTGTAGTGAGCTGACCGACCAGGACGGCCCCGCTCGCCGTGTCGCCGTTGATCAGGCCCGTCACCGTAAACGTGAATGGGGGATTCGCGGCGCCAAAGAAGCGGCTACCGTTACTGATGGTGACCGTCAGCGTCGGCTGCGCGGCATAAACGAAATGGTTGCTGCCGAGCGTGACGCTGCCGCCCCAGCTACAGGTGCCGGGAAAGACGCAGCCATAGAAATTCGGCTGCGTACCACCCGGATCGAGGCCGCCGCGCGTCTCGCCCTGCCAGCTTGCTTCCCAGATATGCCAGGCGTTGCCCGCGGTGAGCTTGCCGCCGCCCGCGTTGTCGAACTCGCTGTTTTCCGCCAGGAGGTCGATCGTGCGGCCTGCATTGATGCTCGTTGGCGTGCCCGGAATGCCGAGCGATATTCCGCCAATCGTCGATCTCGCCAGGAGACTCCCGCTCAGTGACGAGTTCGTGCCATCGATGGTCGTCACGGTTCCAGTTGCCGAATCGTAGGTTTGCGCGATCAAGGGGCCGATGTCGAAGCTGCCCGGATTCGTGAAGGTCACGTCCTGCGCACCGACTATCGCGAGTCTGCCGACGTTGTTGCCCGGATCGGTCAGCGTGTAGCTCGTATTGCCGGCGAGCAGCAGGCCGGCTGCGTCGATGCCGTTCGGGTCGGTCACAGGGCCGGCCGACGAGATCGTCAACGTGTGTCCCGGCATCGAGGCACCGAATGGCAACGCGTCGCCCTGGCTGCCTGCCCCCGGATTCTCGAGCGTCAGGTTGCTCAGGACCGTCGGGCGTTGCGGCTGCGCACACGTGGCGGCATTGCCGGCACAGGTGCCCTCGACCGTGATGTGACCGGTCTGCGTCGAAGAGCCGAGCACGAGCGTGTTCAGCGTCGGAGCGATCGTCTCGTAGGTCGCCGGGTCGATATTGAGCCCCGCGGTGGTGGTGGGTCCGAATAGCGTAATCGGCACGTTGTCTTGAGGCGTTACGGTGAAGTTCGTCTCGACCGAGGCCGGTGCGAAGACCACCACGCCGCCCGGTGCATTGATCGACGAGGTGGGATCGATCGAAATTGACGACGAGTTCGTGCTGCCGCTCGCCGCCCGCAGGATGACGGTGCCGCCGGGGTCCGTCGAGACGGCCGTGCCGATCAGTTCAAACCCGGGCGCCGTCGAAGGCGTCGAGCCCGTGATGGAGACGCCGCTCGGGGTACCGGTCGCGGAAATTCGCGCGTTGTCGAGCAAGACGCCGGGATAAAACTGGATCTGATCGGCGCTCGAACCCGATACTCCGACACCTGTCGTGACGCCGCGTATGTCGACGATACCGTTGTGCGCCGACACGCTGACCTGTCCTGGGGAATCCGCACGAATCGACACGCCCTCATAGCCGTTGCCGCTGCCAAAGATCTGGGCGCTACCCTGGGTCGCGGCAATGGTGACCGGACCGAATATCGCCACCCCTGTGCCTAAAGCATTGCCGGACGGTGCGGAGCCCATGATGCTGACCTGGGTGCCGGTAATGGACACTGGGCTTTCTACGCCAATGTCGACGCCGTCGCCCAAAAAAGACTGGCCGACCGCGCCGGTCGCTGCCCCAGCGGAGCCTTGGACGGTGATCGGGCCCGCCGCCGAAGTTATCGTCGTCCCGTCGATAAGGGCGCCGCTCGTATCAAGCGTCTGGACGCGGGTCGTGGAAGTCGCGCCCGAGCCCTGAATCGTAATCGCGCCCGAAGTGCTCTGGATCGTCGCCTGCTCGATGATCACAGCGTCACCGGTGACGCTCCCCACAGGTACCGTGGACGTGCCCTTCGATGAGCTGGACGTGCCCAGCAGGCTCATCGGGCCCGTACTCGAAGTGATCGACGCATCCAGGATCGCAATGCCCTCGCCCTGCACCAGATTGGTCGGGCGCGCCGTGGCCCCGGTCGAGGTGGCCGAGGTGCCCTGGATCGTGATCGGTCCTGTCATCGAGGCGATGCTCGAGTTAATGGTCGTGGGGTCTGGGGGGAGCGTCGTACTGGCGACGAGCACGCCGTCGCCTAACACCTCTGTGGCGTCGCTCACCACCGGGCCTGACCCGGTGATGCTGATTGCACCGTTCGTTGTCTTGATCCTGGAGCCGAGAACACTGACTCCGTCACGAATAGCGAAATGATCCGAATTCGGACTCGTCAATGCCACGCCCTGAATCGTCACGGAGCCGCTCGTAGCTGTGTCGCTGGCGGTCGAAATTGGCAGCACGTCGAGATTGCCGGTCGCAGGCCCCGGCGTGCGCCTACGCGCATCGAGCTCGACTCCTGTGAGCGCGACGTAGGGACTGATTTGTCCCGCGCTGATCGGTGTCCCGATTTCGATGTTGCCACCATTGGTCCACAGGTCGAGGAGCTGGTTGCTGCTGAATCCCGTCAGGTCGATACCGGCGGATGGCTGCGTTTGATCACCTCTTGCCTGCAGAACGATGTTCAGCGGACCGGGCGTCTGCGCCCCAATCGGCTGATCCGTGATCGAAGGAATCCCATTGGCGGTCGAGTTCATGACGATCGATCCGCTCGCCTGCAACGTGAGCGTAACCGGGGCGCTCCCCGTCGTCTTCTCGATCGGCGCGCTCAGCGTTATGTTGCCAGCATCGGTTCCACTCGCCACGCTCTGCAAGGTCGAGATCGTGACGTTGCCCCCCTGGTTGAGCACGCTGTCGATGGTGCCGGCCGCGATCTGCGTCGGCCCGGTCGCCGCAATGAACATGTCAGTGGATGACGTATCGATCGGGCCCGTGGCGTTGACAATCTGGATGTCGAACGGATCGACCTTCCACGTCCCCGCCACCCCCATCGGCGCCGACGCATTGATCCGCGCGTTTGTCACATCGAGGAAATTCCCCGACGTATCGATCGTCCCGCCATTGCCGCCCTGCGGGCCGCCCAGCGCCGAGAGCGTGCCGTAAATCCGTGCCGTGTTCGTGCCATACGCGGCGAGCTGTCCGCCCGGCCCGCTCACGAGCGCATCCGCCCTCATCTGCGCGGACGGGTCCATCCAGATCGCCTGGGCATTGCGAATGTCCCCATCCGCGCCTGCCGGGCCGCCACCGAAGCGCACCCGGCCGCCGCCCGTCGCGCCGCTAGCGTCGAGCAGCGCGCCGCTCAGCAGCGCAACGTTTGTCCCGGTCACGTCGATCTGGCCGCCAGCGAGCCCCGCGCCACCCGTCGCATCCACGCTGCCCGACACCTGCGTCACGCCGGTCGAGCCACCGTCCAGCACGATCCGCCCATTGCGCTCCGCGATACTCTGCGCCCGCACCACCCCTTCCTGGTTGAGCACGGTGGTCGCGAGATCTCCCGCGTTCTGCACCGACATCAGCACCTGCCCGCCGTCGGCCGAAAGCGTGCCGGTGTTCTCGACCAGCGCCCGTCCCGCCGGACTGTTGATCTTCAGCACCGTGAGGCCGTCGCCAGCGAAATCGAGCGTGATATCGCTGCCGGCTCCCAACGCGACCGTGCCGAGTTTCGCGCTGACCGTGCCGCTGTTGCCGACTCGTCCGCCCAGCATCGCCACGATGCCGCCCGTCCCCGCCTGAATCGAACCCTGGTTGGCGATACTGCCCCCCAGCGCGCCCGTCTGCCCGACGAAGTGATAGTTACCCGCGAGAAAATCCGCGTCAGCAATGTTCAGCGTGGACACCACCAGCGATCCGACATTGACCGATGCCCCCGGCGAAAACACCACGCCCGCCGTATTGACAAGAAACACCTTGCCGTTTGCGTTCAGATGACCCGCGATGTCGCTCCCGCCGACGCCCATCACCCGATTAAGCATCACCGCACTTGCGTTCGGTTGCTGGATATTGACCGTCTCGTTGCCGCCAATCGAAAACGATTGCCAGTTGACGATCGCCTGGCCCGTGGTCTGCGTGATCGGCAGCGTGTTGTTGGCCGACGGGCCGATCGCGACGCTGCCGTTGACGACCTGCCCGCCCACCGGCAGGGCGATCGCCCCGGGCGCGACCAGCAGGATCATCAGCGGCACAAGTGGCATGAGCGGCCGCACGAACGACTCGCGCGCCGCGCTGCCGTCACGCCGGGCCCGCCGCGCCTCTTTGCGACGCGCACGTTCCTCGGCCCGGCGACGAAGCCGGCCCGGGACGCAGGAGGTGTCGTTCATGTCAGCTCCTTCAGAACGCCTTCGACAACTGCACATAGAGGCGTGGCAGCTTGTCGTCGCCCGTCGTGTCGGGTCGCGTCGTGCGCCAGGCGAGGCTCGCGTCGATGGTGACGCCGGCCGGTCCGACCCAGTAGAGTCCGAGGCCGGGCCCGCTGCGCGTGACGGTTTTGGCGCCCTGGCCCGAAATGTAGTCCGCGTTGGGACGCCCCACCCCGATATCGAAGAACATCGACAGCGTGAGCGCGGGAATCACGGCGTAGCGATACGACACCGTGCCGATCAATCCTTCGTCGACGATCGCTTCCGACGGCGAGTAAGCGCGCACCGCATGCGGACCGCCGAGGGCGATGCGCGACGAACTGTCGAGATTCCGGTTGGCCCACTGCCCCGAAATGCCGATAAACACGCTCGACTTCTCTGTCACTGCGTTCAACCGGTTCGCGAGCATCGTCATGCGCACGCTGTTGCCTTGCGTGTTGCGCCCGCCTGGCCCTTCGTCGAGCGCGCGGCCAAGTTCCGAATCGATATTCAGATGCGCGACCGAGAGCTCCACGTCCGCACTGTTGAAGCCCCCGCCGAGAAACGCATCGCGACTTTCATAGGACAGCCCGATACTCGCGAGCGAAAGCTTCTGCGGATTCTCGAAGCTGGCGATGCCGATCTTGTCGTTGAGCGAGCGATATTCGAGTGCACCGCGCAGCAGCAGGTTCTCGCTGCGCGAGCGGATCAGCGGATGCGAGATCGACGCGGTGACGACATCGGCGATGCCTTGCGCATTGAGCGCCGCGAACTCCTGACCGAGGTAGTAGTACAGATGCGAATACGCAACGCCCGCGCGGGTACCGTTGCTGTCGATCGGCATGTCATATCCAATGCGGCCGTACACCGTGTCGGCGCGTTCGGCGGCAAGCAGGTTCGCGTCAAGGTTATCGCCGCGCATCAGTGGCGACGCGAGCCGCCCGACCAGACCGACGCGTCCGGTGCCGGCTGGCGGAGCGCCATAGTTGTCCGCCGCGACGCCGAGTTCCCAGCGTCTTTCTGGCGAGAGGTTGATGGTCAGATCGACAGTGCCGGGCACGCTGCCCGCTTCGAGCGACGAAGTCACATGCACGCCGGGCAGGTCCGACAGCAGCAGCATCGTGCGTTCGAGGTCGCGCTGAAGCAGCGGCTTGCCCGGTTGGATCGCTGCAAGCCGCGCACGCACGAGGTCCTCGCGGATCGGCGTGCCCGGCGCCATCTCGAGGTTTACGCGGCCGATCCGGCCTTCGAGCACGGTGAAGGTCACGTCGCCGCTGGTCACGTCCTGCGGCGGAATCACGACCTGCGCGAGTGCATATCCACGCTCGTGATAGGCCTGCGCGAGACGCGCCGCCAACGCGTTCAGGTCATTGAGCGAAACTTGCTGGCCGATCTTGCCGCTCACGAGCGGCAACAGGATCTCGGATGACAGCGTATCGTTGCCCGTCAGATGGATGCTATGCAGTTCGAAGGTCTTGCCGTCGGGAATCGGCGGCGCCGCGGCGGGCGGCGCCGGAAGCGCTCCCGCGGCTCCGGTCGGTGGCGCGGACGGTTCCGGTCGCGCCTGCTGATTGAGCAGCGTTCCGGCATTCGGGAATTGTTGCGTGCCGACGCCGGGCGGCTGTTGCGCCCAGGCCGCGGTGCCCGTCGCGCAGGCCAGTGTCGCCAGCGTAATCGGCAGGCATCGTGCCGCGCACGTCAGCGCTCGACCTCGCGCAACGCGCCGACGCCCGATCGAACGGGGCTTGAGGGGCTGGGGCTGGTTCACGGCAGCGTTCTCAGTGCGCGACGGAGAGGCGCCAGCCACCCATCAGGTCGAAGGGGGCCCAGTAGAACGGGTGCGAGAACCTCTTGTCGGCGAGCACGGCAAGCTGCGCTTTGCGCATCGCGTCGATCGCTTCGTCCCCGCGTGTCAGCGACGCATAAAAAGTGTGCATGGTGAGCGCCGTCGATTCGTCCGATACCGGCCACATCGACACGATCAGCGCCGATGCGCCCGCATAGAAAAACGCCCGCGTGAAGCCCATGATTTCGTCGCCGCGTTCGACCCGCCCGAGCGCCGTCTCGCAAGCCGACAGCGTGACCAGTGCGACGGCGTCGAACTTGAGGTTATAGATATCCTCGGCGAGCAGGGAGTCGGGACCGTCGGCGGGTTGTGACGCGGGCGCCAGCAGAATGCGCGAATGCAGCGGATCGATGGTGTCGGCTTCCGCATGCGTCGCGACGTGCACGACGCGGCCGGTCGGCGCGTTGTCGCTGAAAGCGGTACGGGTCACCGCGCTGCGCAAAAACGTCTCTTCCTTGCCGAACAGCGGTGCGATGCTGCGCACTTCGGCCTCGGCGCCGGGCAGGTCGAACTCGGGTGCGATACGCGGATTGCCGAACGCGACGAGATTGCTCGCCACGCTTTGCTGCCGGTGCACGAGTTGCACGGCCACGCTCGCGGAAGGCGCAAGCGCAATCGGATGCCGCTCGATCAGGAAACCCTGGTCGTTGCGCAATGCCTGAAACGGCATGTAGTGCAGCGCCCCGTTGGGGACGATGATGAGCCGCTCGTTCGGCCGCAAGCCGAGCGGCTCGATCAGCAGCGTGTCGAGCCGTGTTCCGTAGGTAAGCGCCTGGGGACGTCCGCGAATGATCGCGTTGCGGAAATCGCTGACCGCCAGCGCCATGTCGTTGCGGGAGATCGGCAGGGTCATGCCTTTCAGACCATCTGCGCGCACGACCCACACGATCATCTCGCGCGGCAGGATGTGGAATTCGACGATCGCCTCGTCCTGCCGCAGCGTCGCGCGCACTTCGTCGAGCAATACCACACGACCGTTCAACTGCTGCGCATCGACGCCGACAGCGAGACGATTGCGCACCACGTCGAGCAGCGCACGTGCGCGACTGCGTTCGGATAAGGCCCACGCGGTCGCGTAATCGCCGTCTTCGACCACGAGGGCGATGGTTTCCTCGAACACGGTCTGCGTATCGGCAAACAGTCCCGTCTTGAACTCGTCGCTGCGAAAGCGCGCGCGGATCGTCTCGGAGTCGTCGAGCGCCTGCATCCAGGCCGCGCGTGCCTGCGCACGCTCGCCGAGCGCGAGATAGGCGCGGCCCATGCCCTCGTGCGCCCAGAGGTTCTCGTAGCTCGCGTCGCCGCCTTCGCTCTTGGTGAGCCCGGCTGCGAACGCGGCGAGCGCCTCCTGCGGCTTGCCCTCGGCGAGCAGAAGATTGCCCTCGATACGCCGATAGAACGGCGCAAGCACGGAATCGCGCGCCTCGTTCGCTTGCTCGAAGGTGGCTCGCGCGGCTGCGGGGTCGTTGGCTTCGATCTGCGCGTTGGTCAGCGACAGCAGCACGAGGGGGCGATAACGCGGCGACGCCGTGGCGAGCGCGGCGCGATATTCGCTGATCGCCGTGGCGGAATCCGACTTGCGCGCGGCGATGTCGCCCAGCACTTTGTGCACGGGCGCGAGGACCTGCACGGGATTGTTCACTCCGACCGCGAGCGCTTCGTTCGCATAGCGTTGCGCATCGTCGAGATCGCCCGCGTAGCTGTAGGCGATCGCAAGGTCGCGCTTCGACAGTGCGAGCAGATCCACGTTGTCGGTGCGTTGCGCGACCAGCAATGCACGTGACGCCGCCTCGATGCTTGCCCTGAATTCGCCGCGTTCCGCGGCCGCAACCGCCATGCTGCAATAGGCGTAGCCGTCGAGCTTGACCTGATCTCGTTCGAGCAGCAGGCGACCTTCCTTCGATAGTGACTGGATCGTTTCGGCGTCGCGCGCCCTGGCTTCCGCCTCTCTTGCAGCGGGCGTAAGCGGCACATCCTGGGACCACGCGACTGGGACAATGGCGAGCGCAGCAAGCACGCCGACGATCACGCGCAAACTCGCGACCATCGTGCACCCCGTCGTCGACGTGCATGAATGCAGGATGGCGGCAGGGGAACAGCGTCGAGCCACCCGGACAAGCTGGAAAGGACTCACGAGCATTTCCGTCGGAAATAGTGGAACGACAGCCGTCGGACATGCGCATGCCGCCCGGCCACGAGACACCGTATTTCCCAGCCGCCCGGATTCGACCGTGCTGCTGTTCCGATAGACGAATCAGTTGGCCAAATTTAAAAATCCCGTCCACCGATTCGTCTCCTAGCCAAACCTGTCACGACGTATACGAACGACTCGAAGCTCGTGGCCCTGCGTGTCTGAGATGTTCGAGGTCCGCCAAATGTCCCTGAACATCGACCGCGTATTGGCGGATCTGACCGGGACGGAAAACGCCATGCCAAGTGTTGATTCGACTGCCGGCCGCCGTGCACGAACATCGCGCCTCTTCGCGCTGACGCCGATGCTCATGCTGATGCTCATGCTGAGCGTGGCGTGCAAGTCCCCGTCGCCGCCGCCGCCAACCATCGTCAAGATCAGCGTCGTCGTGCATGCCTCCGCGAATCCCGATAGCAGCGGACGTCCGTCACCGGTTCTGGTGCGAGTCTATGAACTGAAATCGACTGCCGCATTCGACAGCGCCGATTTCTTCACGCTGTACGGCAAGGATCAGGCGACGCTCGGCGCCGATCTGAACGCCAGGAACGAGTTCCTGCTGCGCCCCGGTGAAAGCCGGAGCGTCGAACTGACCGTCCAGCAAGGCACGAAATTCATTGGGGTCGTCGCGGCGTATCGCGACATTGAACGCACGCGCTGGCGCGCCACTGCTGTGGTGCCGCTGAACCGGACGACGCCGTTCGCCGTTAAGGTCGGCGCCGCTGACGTAGTGATCGGGCCGCCTTGAGTACCATCAGGCGGCGCCATCGAGCGGCACCATCAAGGGCCATCAAGGGCAGCGGCTGGCGGACCGCGCAGCACGCGCGCTTGCAAATTTCGTGCGGATCAATCGTTTTTAAGGATGGGCGCGCCGTGCGAGGCGTTGCCTGCCACTACGAGCCATCATGACCTGGCACCAACGAATGATCTGGTCCGAGGGGTTGTTCCTCGAACCCCAGCATTTTCAGCAGCACGACCGCTTCGTCGAACATCTGGTCCGCTCGCATGGCCGGGCGACCGAAGCGTGGTCGTGGGGCTGGGTCGCCTACGCGCTCGACGAAGTCGCGCTAAGTCTCGGCAAAATTGCGTTGACATCGGCGTTCGGCGTGCTGCCCGACGGCACGTCGTTCTCGTTTCCCGACGAAGCGCCCGCGCCGCCGTCGCTCGATATCCCCGCCAGCACGCGCGACGAAGTGGTGCTGCTCGCGTTGCCGCTCGCGCGCAACGGCGCGAAGGAAGTCGACGTGGAAGGCGGTCCCGCCGACGGCCTGCGCTATGTGGCAGCCGATACCACCGCGGTCGACATCACCACGAGCACCGACCGCGTCGCCGAGATGCGCGTCGGCATGCCGAATCTGCGTCTCATGCTCGCGCACGAGGCCACCGATGCCTATGCCACGATCGGCATCGCCCGCGTCGCCGAACGGCGCGCGGATAATCACGTGCTGCTCGACGCCCGCTACATTCCGCCGATGCTCCATGCGCTCGCACAGCCGCGCCTGCTCGGCTACGTGCAGGAACTCACGGGCCTCGTGCATCAGCATGCCGAGCGGCTCGCCGCGCGTCTGTCCAAGCCGGGACGCGGCGGCGTCGCCGAAGTCGCCGGCTTCCTGCTGCTGCAAACCTTGAACCGCTTCGAACCGCAGTTCGCACACCTGCTGAACGTGCCGCTGCTGCACCCCGAGCGGGCCTATCAGCTCTGCCTCGCGCTCGCGGGCGACCTCGCCACCTTCGACGAACGCCGCCGCGCGCTCGCTTTCCCGCCGTATCGCCATGACGATCTCGAAGCGTCGTTCGAGCCGGTGATGCGGGAATTGCGGCAGCTTCTTTCGCAGGTGCCCGAACCGGACGCCATCGCGATCGAGTTGCAGCTGCACAAGTCCGGCGTGCGCGTGGCGACCATCAACGATCTCGAACTCGTGAAGAAAGCCGGCTTCGTGCTCGCGGTCAACGCGCAGATGCCGGGAGAAGCGCTGCGCGTGCGCTTCCCGACCCAGGCCAAGCTCGCGCCCGCCGACCGTCTTCGCGATCTCGTCAATCTCGCGATGCCCGGCATCGGCCTGCGGGCGATGCCAGTGGCGCCCCGGCAAATTCCGTTTCACGCGGGCTTCAGCTATTTCGAGCTCGATCGCGGCTGCGATCTGTGGAAGGAACTCGAACAGACGGGCAACCTGGCGATGTATATCGCCGGTGAGTTTCCCGGGATCGAACTGGAATTCTGGGCGATTCGCCAGTGACCGCCATGACGAGCGACGATCCGTTTGCAGGCTTTGAGTCCGATCAGACCATGATCAAGCCGAACCCGGGCGCGCGACGCCGTCCCGACGGTGCCGGCATGGCTTTCCCTGGCGAGGCGGGCGACACCTCCGCGAGCGGCGGCGCGGAACCCACGCTCGACGCCGTGTTCGCCGCGTCCGTGCAAGGCGGCTCGGCGAATCCGCTGATCGCCGCGTGCGCACCACTGCTGCGCGTGGCCGCACAGATTCGCGCGATGACCTCGTGCGCCGACTCCACCGCGCTGCGCGACGCGCTCGCACGCGGCATCCGGCGCTTCGAGGCACAGGCGCGCGCAAGCGGCGTCGTCACGGAGCATGTCACGGCGGCGCGCTACATCCTCTGCACGATGCTCGACGAGGCGGCATCAGGCACACCGTGGGGTGCGGGCGTGTGGGCGCGCCAGAGTCTTCTGGTGACGTTTCACAACGAAAACTGGGGCGGCGAGAAGGTGTTCCAGTTGCTCGCTCGGCTCGCCCAGAAACCCGCGCAATACCTGCAACTGCTCGAACTGATCAGCGTCGTGCTGGCGCTCGGCTTCGAGGGCCGCTATCGGATTTCCGGCGAAGGCCGCCAGAAACTCGATGCGGTGCGTGAACGTCTCCACCAGTTGATCCGCAACGAGCGCGGCGAACCGGAGCGTGCGCTGTCGCCTCATTGGCGCGGCGTCGCGGCGACGCGCAAACGGGTCACCGAGATGCTGCCGGTCTGGGTTGTCGGCGCCTTCGCGCTGCTGGTGCTCGCCGTCGCGTATCTGGCGATGAGCTTCAGCCTCGGGCGTCTGTCGGACCCCGCGTTCGATACGATCGCATCGATCCGCGCTGGCGCGACCCGTCCCATCGTCATTGCGCCGGCCGCGAAACCAAGGCTGGCGGAGTTCCTCGCACCGGAAATCCGCGACGGTCTCGTGACGGTCAGCGATCAGGTCGATCGCTCGGTCATCACGATTCATGGCGACGGCATTTTCAAGGCCGGCAGCGCGGCCGTCTCCGACCGGGTGAAGCCGCTGATCCAGCGCATCGCAGCGGCGCTCAATGCCGTGCCCGGCAACGTGCTCGTCACGGGCCACACGGACGATCAGCCGATTCGCTCGGCGCGCTATCCGTCGAACTGGGAGCTCTCGCAGGACCGCGCGGCGAACGTGCGTGACCTGCTCGCGGCGAGCGTCGCGCCCGCCCGGCTGAAAGCCGAGGGCAAGGGCGACGCCGACCCGCTCGCGCCGAACGACACGCCGGCCGGCCGCGCGCTGAACCGGCGCGTGGAAGTCACGCTATTCGCGAGGCCTGGCGCGTAAGCCGGCCATCGCCCACGACAGCGGACCACGACATGAAGAAAATCCTGTCGATCGTGTTCCATCCGATCCTGCTGCTGATCGTGGGCCTGTTGCTGATCGCGGCCGTGATCTGGCTCTTCGGTCCGCTCGTGTCGATCGCTCACACCTACCCGCTCGAATCGGAGACCGCGCGATTCATCGCGATCGGCTGTGTGGCGCTGCTTCTGATCTTGCGGCGACTGCTCGCGGCGTGGCGCGCCAAACGTACCCAGGCCGCGCTCGCCGACGGGCTCGCCGTGCACGCCGCACCTGCTGCGCAGGCGCCAACCGCGCCCGGCGATGCCGAGGTCGCGACACTGAACGAACGCTTTGCCGAAGCGTTGTCGATCCTGCGCGAAGCGCACGTCACGGCGGCAGGCGGCAAACCCGGCTGGCGGGAGTGGCTGGCGCTGTCGTCCCGACAATATCTGTATCAGCTGCCTTGGTATATGTTCATCGGCGCGCCCGGCTCGGGCAAGACCACGGCATTGATCCAGTCGGGCCTGCGCTTTCCGCTCGCGGACCGTTTCGGGACCGACCGGATCAGGGGTGTCGGCGGCACACGGAATTGCGACTGGTGGTTTACCGAGGAGGCCGTGTTGATCGACACGGCCGGCCGCTATACGACGCACGAGAGCGATCGCGATGCGGACCGCGCCGCGTGGCAGGGGTTTCTGGCTCTGCTCAAAAAGACGCGCCCCCGCCAGCCGATCAACGGCGTGCTGCTCACGGTGAGCGTGTCCGACCTGCTTGCTTCGACACCCGCGAGCATGGAGGAAATGGGTGCCGCGATGCGCGCGCGCGTTCACGAGTTGACCGAGCAATTCGGCGCACGCTTTCCGATCTACGTGCTGGTGACCAAGACTGATCTGCTCGCCGGCTTCACCGAGTTTTTCGCCGACATGACCCGAGAGGAGCGCGCGCAGGTCTTCGGCTTCACGCTGCCGTATCAACCCGGTGCCACCGATGCGGCAAAGACCTTCGATGCGCGCATCGCCGAGGAACTCGACGCGCTGGAAGCGCGGCTCGTCGCGCGCATGCCCGAGAGGCTTCACGCGGAAACGGGCCTGCCGCAGCGCGCGGCCATCTTCGGCTTTCCGCCACAGTTTGCGGCGCTCAAGCCGGTCCTCACGGAGTTCCTGCGTGCGACCTTCGTGCAGTCGCGTCACGACGATGCGCCGTTCGTGCGCGGCGTCTACTTCACGAGCGGCACGCAGGAAGGCACGCCGATCGACCGTGTGATGGGATCGATTGCGCGCGCGTTCGGTGTCGAACGCAGCGTGCCGTCGCCGCGCCAGGCGAGCGGGCGCAGCTTCTTCATCGAGAAACTGCTCGGTGAGGTCGTGTTTGCCGAGCAGGGGCTCGCCGGTTCGAATCTCAAGTGGGCAAGGCGACGGCATCTGCGGCGGCTAGCCGCGTATGCCGTCATCACGGTCGCCGCGGTCGGCGTGCTGACGCTGTGGGGCATGAGTTACCTGCGCAATCGCGCCTATGTGGCCAGCGTCGATCAGGCGGCGCGCGCGGCGCAAGCCAACGCTGCGGGCACGACCTCCGCGAATGCGAGCCTGGTGGCGCTGCTGCCCCTGCTTTCCTCGGTGCGCAATCTTGCAACGACCGCGCAGGTCGATGCGCAGCGTCCGCCCCTCTCGATGCAATGGGGTCTCTGGCAAGGACGCAAGCTCGACGCCGCATCCGAACAAGCCTATCAGCGTCTGTTGAACGATCTGTTCTTGCCCAAGCTCGCGGCACGGATCGAGGAGCAGGCGCGCAGCGCCAATGCGGCCAACACCGGGTACGCGTACGAAGCGTTGAAGGCCTATCTGATGCTCAACCAGCCCGAGCATCAGGATGCCGATGCCCTCAAGGCCTGGATCGTGACCGACTGGGATCGTACGCTGCCTCGCGAGGTCAGCATCGAACAGCGTGCCCAGTTGCAGGCCCATCTCGACGCGCTGCTCGCGCGCGGCGCAGTGCATTCGAACCTGCCTTTCGATGAAAGCCTCGTCAGGCAATTGCGCACCATGCTCGCGTCGAATCCGCTCGCCCAGCGGGTCTACGGACGCCTGCGGCAGCAGGGAGTCGGCGCGGACTATCCCGAGTTCACGGTGGCGCGCGCGGGCGGCCCGAACGCGTCGATCGTGTTCGTCCGCGCCAGCGGCGCGCCGCTCACGCAAGGCGTACCCGGCCTCTACTCGTTCGACGGCTACCACCAGGCGTTCCTCAAGGCGATCGATCAGGTCGCCGTGCAACTGGCGTCCGAAGAGCCATGGGTGCTCGGCATTCGCGACCAGAGTGGCCTGCCGCGCGGCGATCCGGCCACGATGCAACGCCTGATCGAAGACGTGCGTCTGCTCTACCTGCAGGATTACGCGCGCATCTGGAGCGCGTTTCTCGATGACATCCGCATTGTCCGGGCGACGAGCCTCACCCAGGCCGTGCAGATCGCGCGCATCCTCTCAGCGCCGGATTCGCCGCTCGCCGCGCTCGCGCGCGCCGCCTCTCGCGAAACCACGCTCGGCGCCAAGCCCGAAGGCGAAGCGAACGTGGTCGACAAGGCCAACGACAAGCTCAGCGCCGCGCGCGACAAGCTGCTGAAGATCATCGGCGAGTCCGACCCGACGAAGATCGCTCCAGTGGCTTCCGGCAACCGCCTGGAGAGCATCGTCGACGACCGCTTCATCGGCCTGCGTGCGTTGGTGACGAGCCCCGGGGAGGGGCAGCCGGCGCCCATCACACAGACCATCGGGCTCATCAACGATATGTATGTGTACCTGAATACCACCGACCAGGCATTGCAGCAGAAAACCGCGCCACCCGCGTCCGACGTGCCGTCAAAGCTGCGGGCCCAGGCCGAGCGCATGCCCGAACCGATCCGCGCGGCGCTCGTGGATCTCGGTAGCGCAGGCGCGGTCGAGTCTCAGGACGCGCGGCGCGCGAACCTCTCCGCCGATCTGAAAGAATCGATCTCCGCATTCTGCAATCGCGCCGTGACGGGACGCTATCCGTTCAAGCAATCGTCGGCCAGCGACGTGCTTCCCGAAGACTTCGGCGCGCTCTTCGCACCCGGCGGCAAATTCGACGATTTCTTCCAGAAGCACCTCGCGGCCGAGGTCGATATGTCCACCAAGCCGTGGGCCTTCAAGAAGGTCGACGATTCGCAGGCGCAGATCAGTCCGGCCGGCCTCGCGCAGTTCGAGCGAGCCGCAACGATCCGCGACGTGTTCTTTCACGGCGGCGGCAAGGCGGCGTCGCTGACGCTGCAGTTCAAGCCGGTCGAGATGGACACATCGATCCTGCAGTTCTCGCTCGACGTGGACGGTCAGGTGCTGACGTACGCACATGGCCCGCAGGTTGCGACGACGATTCAGTGGCCCGGCACGCGCGGCAGTGGACGCGTGAGCCTGCAACTTACGCCACCGCCGACGAGCGGCGCAGGCAACCTCATGTTCGAAGGACCATGGGCGCTGTTTCGCATGTTCGACCAACTGGACATCGAACCCACGTCGCAACCGGAGCGCTTCTTCGTGACCTTCAATGTCGAAGGCCGCAAGGCGCGCTTCGAGGTCACCGCGAATAGCGTGGAGAATCCGTTCCGGCTTGCGGACCTGCGCGCATTCTCCTGTCCGGCGCAGCTATGAACGACCCGCTTGAACCCGAGCCCTCACCGGCAAATGTTGCCGATGCCGCCGTCGCGGGCTGGTACGGCAAGCTGCCCTCGCTCGGCGACTTCGCCACGCGGCGCCTCTCGAGTGTATTCGTCAAGGCGTGGGACACGTGGCTTTGCGAACGTATCGCCGAAACGAAATTGCGGCTAGGCGAGCGCTGGCTCTCCGTGTATCTGACCTGCCCCGTCTGGCACTTCTTCGCGATGCCCGGCGCGATCGCCCCCGAACTGCGTGAGTGCTGGACCGGCGTACTGATGGCATCGGTCGATCGCGTCGGGCGGCATTTCCCGCTTACGATCGCGGCGCCCCTGGCTGGTGCGCCCGCGCTCCGCAGCGAGGTTGACGAGATCTGGCGATGGCTCGGCGGGATCGAGGAAGTGGCGCTCGCCGCACTCGATTTCGACTACTCGATCGAGCAGTTCGATGCGCAACTCGCCGGCTTGCCGGTGCCCACCGTGCCGTGCCGCGAACCGCAGCCGGTGTTCGGCACGCCGTGGAGCGCGTCGTCTTGCGCGGAGTTTTGCGGGCAACTGGCCACGGAAATCGCGCCGCTCTGGCAAGCGGGCATCGAGAGCACGAGCCTCTGGTGCATCGAGCAACGCGCGCCAGCAGAGCCGAGTGTCGAACCGGTGGAGCGCAAATTCACGATCTGGCCAACCCGTGCCATGCCGGACGACGCGCTCTTCACCAACATGCTGCTGAGTCACGAACCATGACCGAGCCTGGCGAAGTCCCTGACCCAGCCGGCCAGGCGCCACCTGAGAGTGACCGGACGGTCATCGTCAGCGCGGCGCGAGGCAGCGCGAATCCATCTTCCGCGGCGACATCGACGGCGGCTGCAGGCGGGCACAACACCTTGCCGCCCGGCACGCGACTCGGTGAATTCGAAATCGCCGGCCTGATCGGGGAAGGCGGCTTCGGCATCGTCTATCTCGCGTTCGACACCTCGCTCGGCCGGCACGTCGCGCTCAAGGAGTACATGCCGTCGGCACTCGCATCGCGTGTGAGCGCCACCGAGGTGCGGGTGAAATCCGAGCGGCACGAAGGCACTTTTCGCGCAGGTTTGAAGAGCTTCATTAACGAAGCGCGCATCCTCGCACAATTCGATCATCACTCGCTCGTCAAGGTGTATCGCTTTTGGGAAGCGAATGGCACGGCGTACATGGTGATGCCGTACTACAAGGGCGAAACGCTCAAGGACACGCTCAAGGCGATGGGCAAACCGCCCGACGAGCGCTGGCTGAAGAACCTTCTCGCGCCCCTGCTCGATGCGCTGACGGTACTGCACGCGGCGAACTGCTATCACCGCGACATTGCGCCGGACAACATCATCCTGCTCGAAGGCAGCGAGCGTCCCGTGCTGCTGGATTTCGGCGCGGCACGGCGCGTCATTGGCGATATGACGCAGGCGCTCACGGTGATCCTCAAGCCGGGCTATGCGCCGATCGAACAGTACGCCGAAGTGCCGTCGCTCAAACAAGGTGCGTGGAGCGATCAGTATGCGCTCGCGGCGCTCGTGTACTTCGCGATCACCGGCAGGACCCCGCCGCCTTCGGTCGGCCGCATGGTGAGCGACAACTACCAACCGCTCGTCAAGCTCGCGGCCGGGCGGTACTCGGAGCGTTTTTTGCGGGCCGTCGATCACGCGCTCGCGGTAATGCCCGCCGACCGTCCGCAGACCGCGCGCGAGTTCGCCGCGGAACTCGGCATCGCGCCCGAAGGATCGCCGCAGCATACCGGGCGGCCGCCGGAACGCGGCGACGGGGGATCGCGCTCGCGTGACGATGTGACGATCGTTTCGTCGAAACGGCGTGCCGTGTGGCTCGGCGTGGGTGTGGTGGTGTTCGCGGCTGCGGGCGTGGGGACGTGGTTGATGTCTGGACGTGCGCCGGGCTCTGGCCGTGGCGCCGCGCAATCCGCAGCGGTGCCCAGCGCGTCGAGCCTGACCGTGCCGGCTGTGCCGAAAGCCGCGGCGCCTCGTCAAGTCGAGCCGCCGCCGGCGACCGGCGCGGCGGCGAACCCATCGGCGTCGTCCGATACGTCGCAACATGATTCATCACTACCGCCGCTGCCGCCCTTCACCGCGCCTGGCGAACTCGCCCGCGTCGCGGCTCTCGGCGCCAGCGGCGTCCAGATCACTGTCGATCTCCCGGTGCCACGCGCAGTCATCAATCGCGACAAGCTGCGCTTCTCGCTGACGAGTAACCGCGCGGGATACGTTTATGTGTTTGTGGTCGACCCCGCCGGTCAGTACCTGCAGCTCTTTCCCAACGAACTCGACCACGACAACCAGATCGCCCCCGGCAAGCGGCTCGTTCTGCCGCGCCCGAGCTGGCAGATGCTCGCGGGAGATCCGCCAGGGGATAACCATTTCCTTGCGATCGTCTCGCTCGCGCCGCGCGACTTTTCCGCGCTTGGCATGACGCACGATTCAGTGTTTGCGAGCCTGCCACACTCCGCTCAGGAAGCCGCCGCCGAGAAGCGCACCCCAACCTCATCGCCGTTCGCCGGCACGGCGCAATGCAGCGAAGGCAACTCGCCATGCCCGCAACAGTTTGGCGCGATCACCTTCAAAATCGATGCGGTGAGATCGTCTAAGTAGGCGGGACTGTCTCAGGTGCAGGCGCGGCCCGCCCGGGCACCAAACGGATCGCTGCAGGACGAGGACAATCATGGTTACCACACGGACCTGCCATGCCACACTCGTCGGCCTGGTGTGCGCCGCCCTGATTGGCTGCGGCACCGAGCCGGCGCAGATCTCCGGGCAGCCCGTACCGGGCGCCGCCGCGAACACAACGCAACTGGCGCCCGCCGTCGGCACCGACGCGGGCGTCGCCTACCCACTCGCGAGTTCCCCGTCATCGGCCCTTGCGGGCACCGCATCGGTCTTCGCGACCCGTAACGCCGTCTATCAACCCGTGCGTTTCAGCGACTTGCCAGGCTGGCGCAACGATGACGTCGAGCAGTCGTGGGAGGCGTTCAAGCGCAGTTGCGCCGCGCTCGCCAGCAAGCCAGGGTGGTCGGCGCCCTGCACGGCCGCGCGCAGCGTCGATGCACGCAACGCCGCATCGGTGCGGCGCTTCTTCGAGGAGAATTTCACCGTCTATCAAATCCTCAACGTCGACAGGAGCGCGAACGGCTTGCTCACCGGCTACTACGAACCGACACTCAACGGCAGCCGAAAGCGTGAGGGCTCCTACGTGTACCCGGTGTATGGCGTGCCGCGCGATATGCTGTTTCTCGATCAGCGACGTCTGCCGCCGAACGCCCGGGACTCGGCGATCGCCGCACGCATCGAAGAACGCAACGTCATTCCGCTCTCCTCAATGTCGAGCGGCAATCTGAAAGGCGTCTATGCGCTGGAATTAGGCAACAGCGTTCCCGACATTCGCGACAAGAAGCTTCGCCTGCGGCTAGCAGGCAATCGCATCGTGCCGTACTATTCGCGCGCCGAGATCGAGCGTGCTCACTTGAACGCGCCGGTCCTCGCGTATGTCGACGACCCCGCGATGCTCTATTCGATGCAGCTGCAGGGGGCCGGACGAATCCGCTTGCCTGACGGGTCGATTTTGCGCCTCTCCTATGCCGAGCAGAACGGCTTCGCGTTCAATCCTCCCCTGGCGAGCGCGAGCACGAAGGGACGGAAGATTCTCGTACGCGGCGTCGAGATCGACATGGAAGAAGGCGAGCTGAATGCGCAGGCGTCGGGAAGTGGCAGCGCCCCAATGGACGATGTGCCGCAATCGCCGCTGCTACGCAACGGGGGGCCAGGCGGGAGCCCGAACGCCGCCGGAACGGACGGCACAGGCGATGGTGCAGCCGATAGTGGACCGGCCTCGCCGCTTCTGCGCGGCTTCAACCTCATCAATGGGGCCGCGCCCGCGGTCCACCCTGAGCGTGCGAGCATGCCTGGCAGGACGGGCCAGCCGAAAGCCCCGCAGGTCCAGCAAGGCGCGCAAGTCCCGCCGGACGGTGGCAGTAGTCAGGCACTATCCGGCAAGCCCATCGACTATCTGTTCGCAACCTCGGATCCGAGCTACGTCTTTTTCAAAACGATTCCGGATTCGACGAACGGTCCCATCGGCGCGCTTGGAGTGCCACTCTCGGCTGGCCGGTCGGCCGCGATCGATCCACGCACGACGCCGCTCGGCGCACCCGTGTTCGTCAGCACTTCAGAAGCGACGCCAGCCGGTCCGCCGATCACGCGCCTCATGATGGCCCAGGATGCAGGCGGGGCGATCCGTGGGCCCGTGCGCGTCGACTACTTTTTTGGCTCCGGGCCTCAGGCACAGGTGCAGGCCAGCAAAACCCGGCAACCCGCACAAATGTGGGTGTTGCTACCCAACGGACTCAAGATCGCCGCCAAGGACTCACGTGTACGCGTGCGCGGCGCAGCGGTTGCAACAACGCTCGATTGTGTCGTGAGCGACCCCGACCTGTGCGTCGAAAACGGCCAGTAGTGCCGCGCGTAGGCGATGGGTCGCGCAGGTCTGTCCTTTCACGCGTGTGAATTTGTGAGCCCACTTTTGTATGGGTCAACAGAATGTCCTGATTGCCGTGCCGACCTCCCGCGACGAGGTGCATGTCAACTTTGCTTTCTCGCTCGTCGACACGACGCGAGCCCTGTCTGAAGCAGGCGCGCAATATCGGCTAATGCATGTTGGCTCATCTCACATCACCCGTGCTCGGAATCTTTTCGCCAACTATTTTATGGACCACGGGCAATTCACTCACTTGCTATTTCTCGACGCCGACATGCACTTCCCGGCGCACGCCATAATGAAACTTCTGATAGCTAACCGAAGCGTCGCGGGAGTGGCATATCCCTACCGGCGCGTCGATCTGAACCGGCGCATCGCACCGGCGGACAGCGGCCTCTCGATGCGTGACTGGCTGGAAAAGCACGCCGACTATACCGTGCAGGTCAAAAGCAATCAGGACGGCAGCGCTCAGGTCGTCGACGGCTTTGTCGAAGCCGAACATATCGGCACTGGCATTCTGCTCGTGCAGCGCGATGCATTCGAGGCGGCGCGGCCTTTCGCTACCCGTTTCGGACCGCCGGAGCAATACAGGTCAGTCCTCCCCAGCGGCAACTTTTATGGCTTCTTCGATTCGATCGAGGAACACGGCGCGTATCTTTCGGAGGATCTTTCCTTCTGCCGTCGCGCACGTCTTGGCGGTTGCGCCATTTGGGCGCTAGTCGATCAGACCGTAGTGCACTATGGTGCATCGGAAGTGGCCGGCCAATACTTGCGGGCGCTGACCTTGCGCGGCAATGTCGGTTAGATATCGGCGAATTGCGCCGGCGCGGTTTGCCCGCTGAACTTTCACCAGGACGTTGCAAAAAGATCCGAAGTCGATCCCAGCCCGAACGCGTGGCGAATCACCGTAGCGTTGCGCCATTTGCACGCTTCATCGACGCCGCTGTACACGCCTACGCGTCGATCAGCGCATCGAAATCAATATAGCGTTTCTTAAGCAGACCCTCCGACCGATCGGTCGCGAACCTCTTTTGCATTCGCGCAACTCTTTTTGAAACTATCCGCTGATTGATCTAGAAAAAGCCGTCTCTTACGACAATACTTCTCTCACAACATCCACGAAACTTCCGAGGAGACTTGCTATGGAAATAACAGCAAGAAACGCGACAAGTCGAGGACAGGAGGCGTCCATTCTTCCGGATTTGTGGCGAAGACGAATGCATCTTACGGGCGAAGAAATGGCCACGATGTACAGCCTTGTGATCGGCGCACTACGCCCATATCACCCGCTTGAATTGCAATCGCTCAGAGAAGACAAGGAAGAACTCGTTGCGCAATTCATCTTTACCAAAGTGCTTCGGCTCGAACCCGGCCATAACTATTCGAACGCCTGCCCCGAAAGCGCACCTTCAAGTAATTATGCAGTCTGCGCATACTTCCGGCGCTATTTGATCGATTGCCTGCGAAGCGCCAGCCACCAGCACGACGTGTCCATCGAGGTGGAAGGAATTGGGCAGGAGGTCGATCAACACGCGCAGGCGCTTGACGACCCGGTTCAATCAGTATTGATGCAATACGGACTCGACGAACCATGTGTGCGTCGTCTTGCGCGGGAATTCATCAATAGCCTTGATCATCACGAGAGAGTCGTGCTGGCAGGTTCGCTGGGATGGGGTTCCGGTCTCAAGGGTGGGCTATCGGGAATAGCGGAGCGTCATCGCGTGCCTTCCTATCACTATCGAGCGGTGAAGCTTGGTGTCACGCTCAAAAAGTCCGCACGCCCAGCGGATTTTGCGGCAACCAAGATTGGTCGATGGTTGACCGAAGTGGTCGGAATCACGATAGCACCGGAGAATCGGACCGTTATTTTGCTGATCCTCAGTTTGCTTGGCGCTGAGTCGAACGAACAGAGCTGCTTTGAGTGGGTTGCGGAAGATTGCGCTTGCGGCGAGTGAAGGAGGTGATCTACCAATAGCGATCAAACCAAGCCGTCGAGGCTAACTGCGGATTTCATATCCAGGACGGCATGTCTATGCATGCTCTGTTTTTGACGTGCTCCGGCTCTAGAACACCTTTGATGTCGTTCGTTAATATTGAAATATTCGACCGGGTTAAAAGTATCTCGTCGTGTCGCAGCCGTCATGCAAGTTCTGGATGGTGACTACAGCATCCATGACTTGCTGCATGCCGATCCACTGGTGATGTGATCATCCGTATCGGCTGGTTGAGTGTTGAAGTCTTTTTCGGATTTGAAAAAGTCTGCTACGCTGCGCCCTTCACCACCCTCGCATTGAACCGATGGAAACCCCTTTCAACGATCGCGGCGTGTCGGTCACGCGCAACGCCCTCTCGTCCGCGGGTCAGGTCTTCCCGCTTCGCGACATCGTCGACGTGCAGGTCGTCACCGTGCAGAAGAACAGGGTTGTGCCGCTCACGATCTCGGTGGCCGGGTTGATCGGCGCGATCGTCGGCGGCGTGCTGCAGTCGGCGCCGGGAATCGTATGCGGGGTCATGCTGATCGTGGTCGGTTGGCTCACCTGGGTGAGCCAGGACGTCACGCATCGGCTGATGGTCAAGACGGCCGACGGCGAGCGCGAGGCGCTGATGAGCACGGACCGCGAGTTCGTCGCACGCGTCGGCGAGGCCGTGCATCGGGCGAAGGCGGCAGCCGCGGCTGCGGCAGCCGCGCCCAAGGTTTAACCCCCCTCACGCTCACTCGATATTGAGCGGACTCACGCGCCAGATATTGCGAGCATATTCGCCAATCGTGCGATCCGACGAAAACTGCCCCATGCCCGCAACGTTCTCGATCGCGCTTTCGGCCCACCCGTGCCGGTCCACGAAGCGCGCATCCACTTCGTTCTGCGCCTTCGCGAAGGCGTCGAAATCGGCCAGCACCATGTAGTGATCGCCCCAGTCGACCAGCGTGTGGAAGATATCCGAGAAGCGCAGCGGATCGTCCGGTGAGAAGTAGCCCGAGCGAATCTGATCGAGCGCGGCGCGTAGTGCTTCGTTCTCCTCGTAGATCCGCCGCGGCCGATAGCCGGTCGCGCGCAGGTCGTCCACCTCGTCGGCGGTGTGGCCGAAGATGAAGATGTTCTCGCGCCCCACCGCCTCGCAGATCTCGATGTTCGCGCCGTCCATCGTGCCGATCGTCAATGCGCCATTGAGCGCGAGCTTCATATTGCCGGTGCCCGACGCCTCGGTGCCGGCCATCGAGATCTGCTCCGACAGATCCGCCGCCGGAATGATCAGTTCGGCCACGCTCACGCCGTAGTTCGGCACGAACACGACCTTCAGCCGATCGCCGATCAGCGGATCATGGTTGACCTTCTCGCTCACGTCGCCGATCAGCTTGATGATCGTCTTCGCCATCCGGTACGCGGACGCGGCCTTGCCCGCGAACAGCACGACGCGCGGCACCCAGTCGCGCTCCGGATTCGCGCGAATCTCGTTGTAGCGAACGATCACGTGCAGCACGTTCAGCAACTGGCGCTTGTATTCGTGAATGCGCTTGACCTGCAGATCGAACAGCGCATCCGGATTGAAGTGCAGCTTGGTATGCTGCGCGAGCCGGTGCACGAGCCGCAGCTTGCTCTGTCGTTTGGCCTCGCGGAACGCTTCGACGAACTCGTCGTCCTTGCGCAGATTACGCAATTGCTCGAGCTCGAACAGATTGCCGCGCCAATGCTTGCCGATGCGCGAGTCGATCAGCGACGACAGCGACGGACTCGCCTGGGCGAGCCAGCGGCGCGGCGTGATGCCGTTCGTCACATTGGTGAAGCGGTCCGGATAGATGCGCGCGAAGTCGGCGAAGATGTCGCGTGTCATCAGTTGCGAATGCAGCTTCGACACGCCGTTCACCTTGTGACTCGCGACGATCGCCAGATACGCCATGCGCACGCGCCGCTGCCCATATTCGTCGACGAGCGAAATGCGGCGGATCATCTCGACGTCGTGCCCCGAATGCTCGCCGACGTGCTTCAGAAACTGCGCGTTGATTTCGAAGATGATCTCGAGATGGCGCGGCAGCAGGCGCGACAACATTTCGACATCCCAGGTTTCGAGCGCCTCGGGCATCAGCGTGTGATTCGTGTACGAGAAGATCTGCGTCACATGCTTCCACGCCTTGTCCCACGGCAGATGATGCACATCGACGAGCAGGCGCATCAGCTCGGGAATCGCCAGCACCGGGTGTGTGTCGTTCAGGTGCACCGCGACCTTCTCCGCGAAGCGGCCGAACGTGCTGTGCGTGCGTTGATAGCGGCGGATCAGATCCTGCATCGTCGCCGACACGAAGAAGTACTCCTGGCGCAGCCGCAACTCGCGGCCGGCTGGCGTCGAGTCGTCCGGATAGAGCAGCCGCGACACGTTCTCCGACATGTTCTTCGTATCGACCGCATTGCGGTAGTCGCCGCGATTGAACGCGCCGAGGTCGAGTTCCTCGGTCGCGCGCGCGGACCATAGACGCAGCGTGTTGGTCGCGTCGGTCGCATATCCGGGAATCACCGTGTCATACGCGGTCGCGTTCACGTGCTCGGTGTCGATCCAGTCGGTCTTGTCGCCGCGCTGCACCGTGCGGCCGCCGAAGTGCACCATGTATTTGATTTCGGGCCGCGGAAATTCCCACGGATTGCCGGCGCGCAGCCAATAATCGGGCGCCTCGACCTGCTCGCCGTTGACGATTTCCTGACGGAACATCCCGTACTGGTAACGGATGCCGTAGCCGAAGCCCGGAATGCCGAGCGTCGCCATCGAGTCGAGAAAGCACGCGGCGAGCCGGCCGAGGCCGCCATTGCCGAGCGCCGCGTCGGGTTCGATATCGATCAGCGCATCCATGTCGACACCGAGGCTCGCGAGCGCCTCCTTCATCTGATCGTGAATGCCGAGCGCGAGCAGCGCGTTGGTAAAGGTCCTGCCGATCAGAAACTCCATCGACAGGTAGTAGACCCGCTTCACGTCCTGCTCGTATTGCAGGCGGGTGGTCTTCATCCAGCGCGCGACGAGCCGGTCGCGCACGGCCAGCGCGGCCGCGTGCAGCCAGTCGTGCGGGTGAGCGGTGATGGCGTCCTTGCCGACGCCGTACATCATGCGATTCGAAATTGAGCGCCGTAGCGCGTCGACGGTACTGTGGAGCTGGTCGAATTCCAGATCGACGGTCGTCATCGAAGCCTCCGGGAAGTTCGACATGGCAGACGCGAACCGCACGGGGGACGGACGGGAGGCGCGTGCCTGTCGGAGCGGTTTAAAAAAACAGAGTAGAACATTTTGGGGATCGCGCACACCGGCGCGCGAGCGGACTTTCACGCACATGCCGTGCCCGGCGCGCCGAGCCGGTGCCACGGGATAGCGCCGCGGCATGCGCCCGGATGCGGTGCAAAGCCGCGTGGTGGCGGCACTCGGGGTGTGCATCGGCGGATGCATGGCGTCGACGTCGGCGGGTTGGCGACTGGGGTGCGCCCGAGCGGTCGCGTGCTGCACATCGATTATTTTTTCGATGCATGACGCGCCGATGAAGCGCCGCATTTCGTTATGGCGTGGTCGAATCGGGCGGCCCGTTCTGCGAAGCGGCTTCTGGCGTATGCGTGTTGGATTTGCCGCCAGACGCGAGCCGACTTGGGGATGGCAGGCGGGGCTGACAGTTAGTTGCCTTATAGAGAGATCGAAGCGCCTCGCCGTAAACCTCTCCCCCTCACAGCCCGGCTCCCTGCACGATCGCGCCGTCTCTGCAACAATCGCGAGGTTGCGCCGCACGAACCGCTACGTTCACCCGCCGTGGCCCCGACAGCGCATACGCATGACCCCCAACGAAACCGCCGTCCGCGCACGCGTCCCCGCAGGCCGCCGACGCGCCGGCACGCCCGACCCCACGAGCCACGCCTTGTCCGACAAGCTCAGCCGTTCCATCGACGCCCCCGCGCCGCCCCTTCCCGCCGACGGCCCGATGTCCGCCGCCAATCGTCGCGCGATGGCCGCGATCATGCTCGCCGTCGCGCTCGCGACGCTCGACACCGCGATCGCCAACACCGCGCTGCCCGCGATCGCCGCCGACCTGCACGCGGCGCCGGCCGCGTCGGTCTGGATCATCAACGCGTATCAGCTCGCGATGGTCGCGACGCTGCTGCCGCTTGCCGCGCTCGGCGATATCGTCGGGCATCGGCGTATCTATATCGGCGGTATTGCGCTGTTCACGCTCAGCTCGCTCGGCTGCGCGATGGCGCCGACGCTGCCGCTGCTCGCCGCCGCGCGCATCGTGCAGGGGCTCGGCGCGAGCGCGATCATGAGCGTGAACACCGCGCTGATCCGCTATCTGTATCCACCGCATCGGCTCGGGCGCGGGCTCGGCACCAACGCGCTGATCGTCGGCGTGTCGTTCGCGGTCGGGCCGACGGTGGCCTCGCTGATTCTGTCGGTCGCAACATGGCCGTGGCTGTTCGCGGTCAACGTGCCGCTCGGCGTGCTGGCGCTGAGCTTCGCGATGCCGGCGCTGCCGCACACCGCCCAGGGCAAACATCAGCTCGATCCGGTCGCGGCGCTGCTCAACGTGGTCACGTTCGCGGCGCTGATCTTCGCGCTCGGCGAGGCGGCGCAACGCGCATCGATGCAGATCGTGCTCAGCGCCGCGGCTGTCGCCGTCGTGTTCGGGCTGCTGCTGATCCGCCGCGAAGCGGGCCATCCCGCGCCGATGCTGCCTGTCGATCTGTTCAAGCGGCCGGTGTTCGCGCTGTCGGCGGTGACGGCCGTGTGCTCGTTCGCGGCGCAGGGCCTCGCGTTCGTGTCGCTGCCGTTCTATTTCGAGGACGTCCTGCTGCGCAGCCAGGTCGAAACCGGCTTCCTGATGACGCCGTGGCCCGTCGTGGTCGCGCTCGCCGCGCCGCTCGCGGGCGGCCTGTCGGACCGTTATCCGCCGGGGCTGCTCGGCGCGATCGGGCTGGCGGTGCTATCGGCGGGGATGGCATCGCTGGCGATGCTGCCTGCGCACCCGCACGTGCTCGACATCGGCATTCGCATGGCGATCTGCGGCGCGGGCTTTGGCTTTTTCCAGTCACCGAATCTGAAGGCGTTGATGGCGAGCGCGCCGCCGGAGCGCAGCGGCGGCGCGAGCGGCATCGTCGCGACCGCGCGGCTGCTGGGACAGGCGACCGGCGCGGCGCTCGTCGCGCTGTGTTTCGGCATCGCCGGCCGCCAGCATGGGCCGACGCTCGCGCTCGGCCTCGGCGCGTTCTTCGCCGGCGCGGCGAGCCTTGCGAGCGGCTTGCGTTTGCTCGCGCCGTCGCACCGCGCGGGCGGGCAGACGAAGGCGGCGATCAAGTGAGCGATGCGCCGCGCGGCGCGTGAGGCGGGATCAGGCCTGAAGAACGAAGTGCGGCTCGAACGAGCGCGCACGGACGGGACCAAAACGGCAAAACGAGGCGGCAACGATGTGAGCCGCCTCGCCTGATGACGATCAACGCGCCGCGAAATACCCCTTCACCGCGGCAATAAACGTATCGATATCGTCGCGCGACACGTCCTTGTGCGTGACGAAGCGCGACGCATACAGCATCTGCGTGAGGATGCCGCGTTCCTTGAGCCACGCCTCGAGCGGCGCGCAATGCTGCTGCGGAAACTGCGCGAACACCATGTTCGTCGCGACCGACTGCACCTTCACCTGCTCGATCGATTCCAGTCCCGCTGCCAGATGCGCGGCGTTCGCATGGTCGTCGGCGAGACGTTCGACGTTGTGATCGAGCGCATACAGGCACGCCGCCGCGAGCACGCCGGCCTGGCGCATGCCGCCGCCCAGCACCTTGCGCCAGCGATGCGCGACATCGATCAGCGCGCGGCTGCCGACCAGCACCGAGCCGACCGGCGCGCCCAGGCCCTTCGAAAAGCAGATCGACACCGAATCGAACGCTTCGGCGAGCACCGCAACCGGCTTGCCCGACGCGACCGCCGCGTTGAACACGCGCGCGCCGTCGAGGTGGGTCGCGAGACCGCGCTCGCGCGCGAGTTGCGTCGCCTCGGCGACGTACTGCGCCGGCAGTACCTTGCCGCCGATCGTGTTTTCCAGCGCGAGCAGCCGCGTGCGCGCGAAGTGATCGTCGATCGGCTTGATCGCGGCGGCGATTTTTTCGAGGGGGATCGAGCCGTCGGCGGCATTTTCGAGCGGTTGCGGCTGGATGCTGCCGAGCACCGCCGCGCCACCGCCTTCGTATTTGTAGGTGTGCGCGAGCTGACCGACGATGTATTCGTCGCCGCGTGCGCAGTGCGCCATCAACGCGGCGAGGTTGCTTTGCGTGCCGCTCGGAAAGAACAGCCCCGCTTCCTTGCCGGTGCGCTCGGCCAGCGTGGCTTGCAGACGCAGTACGGTGGGGTCGTCGCCCCAGACGTCGTCGCCAACTTCGGCCGCCGACATCGCCGCGAGCATCGGCGGAGTCGGACGGGTAACGGTATCGCTGCGCAAATCGATCATTGTGTGTCCCTGTGCGTCCATGAATGACAGCCTACGGCAGCCGGTCGCGCTTGCATTCCGTAAGGAACGCTCACGCGCCAGCAATCCAGCCATAGAGTGTATTCAATTTCATGCGGCGCTGAAAATCGGCGCATCGGCGGGAGCCGCACAGCTCCGGCCGCGATGAGTTACGCACGATACGGGCACACCTAGCCGCCCGGCTTCGGCAGCCACTGAAGCGGATCGACCGGCTGGCCGTTCTGGCGCACTTCGAACTGGATCGCCGCAGTGCCGCGGCTATCGACACCGACCTCGCCGATCGTCTGCCCTTGCGCGACCGCGTCGCCTTCCTTGACGAGCAACTGGCTGTTCTGACCGTACGCGGTGATCAGCGAGTCGTTGTGCTTGATGATGATGAGCGGCCCGTAGGCTTCGATGCCGGTACCCGCGTAGACCACGCGGCCGGTCGCCGCGGCCTTGACCGGATCGCCGGGCTGTCCGCCGATCACGATGCCGTTGGATTTGCCCGGCGCGAAGGTACGCAGGATCGGTCCGCGCAACGGCCATTGCAGCACGCCCTGCTGCGGCCCGGCCGCGGCGGCCGGCGCACCGGGCACGGCACCCGGCGGCACATTCGCCGTCGCGCCCGGCGCGGCTGGCGCTCCTGGCGCACCGGGGGCCACCGCAACCGGCGGCGCGACCACGCTGCCCGAAGACATAGGCGGCGACACGCGCAGCACCTGGCCGGGCGCGACCGCCGCGTTGACCGGCAAGCCGTTCCACGCCGCAATTTCCTGTGGTTTGCGTCCATATGCCGAGGCGATGCCCAACAGCGTATCGCCTGGATTGACGCGGTAGTAGCCGGCGGGCACCGGAACCGTCGCGAGGCTGGTCGGACTGGACGGCGCGCTGTTGTAGAACGGCGTGCTTTCCCACGGCATCGTCGTGCAGCCGGCGACCATGACGCCAAGCGCCGCCGTCATCAGGACGCGGATCCCCGTCGGTTGCCATTGTTTTGTCATCTGATTTTCCTCGACGTGTATCTCAAACCGATTCAATCGACGCCGTAGCAATTGCCATGCCGCCATGCTCGAGCAGGTGTCGCCGTCGCCCGCCGTCGCCCGGATATTATGCGCGAGCGGCACCGGCGAGCCGCCACGGCGGCGCCGTCAAACTGCCGTTTTCTTCAGACGCTGCCCTGCGTTTCGACGACCAGCACGCGCGCGGCGCCGAGCGGATGCGCGACGTGCTCGGTGCCCACCGACGCGTAGAACACATCGCCCGTTTCCAGCACCGTCGAGCGCTCGACACCATCTTCGCGATAGCGCATCTCGACGCGTCCGTCGAGCACGGCGAACACCTCCTCGCCGTCGTTGACGTGCCAGCGGTACGGCTGGTCGGTCCAATGCAGACGCGTGGTGATGCCGTTCATGTTCGCGATGTCGAGCGCGCCCCAGGCACGCGACGCGGTAAAGCTTCTGCTGCGGATGATCTTCATGGTCGATGAGCGATGAGCCAGCGCGCGAACCACGCGTTCAGCGCCGTCCGCCAACGGCCGACGACGCTTGCGCGGCTGGCCCTATTATAGGTCTCACGCTCCGCGCCACCTCGCAAGCTGGGCGCCCCTGCCGTTTCGTACGATCATTGCGGGCGATTGGCCATCGCCTATACTCAGTCAAGCCGCGCGGGGCAGCTCACGAACGTCGGGATTCTGGGAGGAATCGAGGATGAACAAAGCCACCTTTCTGGCCGTGCAACTCAATGTCGACGATGTGGCGGCCTCTGCTGGCCTCGTCGAACTGCTGAACACGCATCTGATCTTCGCCGCCGACGTCGCCGAGGCCGCCGATGCGCTCGTGCAACTGGCGAGCATCGCGAAGTTGTCGAGCGGGGTCGAGGCGAGCGTCGAGCTACCCGCGGTGGCGATCGAGCGGCTGCGCGAGGCGCTCGAGAATCTCAGCGGCTACGACGAATCATGGCTGCTCGCACTGGAGCCGAGCCGCGCGCTGTTCGACGACATCGGCCGGCGACATCGCACACTGCATTGACGCGCACCCGCCACACCGCCGCCGTGTAAACGACAAAACGCCATCCGAAACGAACTGGATGGCGTTTTTTCTTGCCCGCCGTATTCGCGCGATGCCACGACACGGCGTCTACTGCAGACTGCAACTACCCACTACACCTGCGCACTTCTACTGCAATTAGTTGCCGAAGTACACCGAGTTACGGTCGGCCTTCGCCGGAAGGGCAGCGTGGCCGGCTTGCGACGTACCGACAGCCGGAGCGCCGTAACCGCTGGCCTCCGCGGTGTTGGCCGCGACGGCCGTGCCGTTTTGCGCGGCGACGCGCGCTTCAGCGGCCTGGATGCTGGCCGGGTAGTCCGCGTAGTCGTTGGTCGGGTTGTAGCCGGCCTTTTCGAGTTGAACCAGTTCAGCGCGAACCTGAGCACGGGTCACCGGCTGGCTGGCTTGAGCGAAAGAAGCGACCGGAAGAGCAAGGGCGGCGGCGATAGCAACTGCGGAAATCAGGGTCTTCATGATTAACCTCCAAAGGACTTGTTGTTTGCTGCGCTTCGGGGTTTCTGCTTCTCCCTCAGCGGTTGAAAACAAGTTTAGAGGTGTCGAGACCTAGGGTAAATACCTATGACAGGTAAAGTCTATTGCCAAGTACGCAACAATTGTTTCGCATTTTCGCACGTCCGTACTTAACCCACGTTATATTCAGTAACAATACGGACCAACGACCCGGCGCGCCTTATCACCACCGCGCGCCGGGCTGTTTTCAAACGCTCAGCTCCACTGGGCGTGGAAGCTGGCCGGCTTGTCGATGCGTTCGAACGTATGCGCACCGAAGAAGTCGCGTTGCGCCTGCACGAGGTTCGCGGGCAGACGTTCCGAGCGGTACGCGTCGAAATATGCGATCGCCGAGGCGAACGCCGGCACCGGCACACCCGCGTTGACCGCGGCCACCACGACTTCGCGCAGCGCGGCCTGGTAGTTCTTCGCGATGTCGCGGAAATACGGATCGAGCAGCAGGTTCGCGAGCGCCTTGTCCTTCGAGTAGGCGTCGGTGATCTTCTGCAGGAAGCGCGCGCGGATGATGCAGCCCGCGCGGAAAATCTTCGCGATCGTGCCGTAGTCGAGATCCCACTTGTACTCTTCCGAGGCCGCGCGCAGCTGCGCGAAACCCTGCGCGTACGAGATCACCTTGCTGAAGTACAACGCGCGGCGCACCGACTCGATGAACGCGTCCTTCGCGCCTTCGAGCGGCTTGCTCTGCGGACCTTCGAGCACCTTGCTCGCGGCCACGCGCTGGGTCTTCAGCGACGACAGCACGCGCGCGAACACCGCCTCGGTGATCAACGGCAGCGGCGCGCCGAGATCGAGCGCGTTCTGGCTGGTCCACTTGCCGGTGCCCTTCTGCGCGGCACGGTCGAGAATCACGTCGACGAGGTCCTTGCCGGTTTCGTCGTCTTTCTTGCTGAAGATCTTCGAGGTGATTTCGATCAGATAGCTGTCGAGCTCGCCCTGGTTCCACTCGGTGTAGACCTTGCCGAGCTGCTCGTTCGACAAGCCGACCACCTGCTTCAACACCGCGTAGCTTTCGGCGATCAGTTGCATGTCGCCGTACTCGATGCCGTTGTGCACCATCTTCACGAAGTGGCCCGCGCCGTCCGGTCCCATATACGCGACGCAGGGCTCGCCGTCCGGTGCCTTCGCGGCGATCTCGGTGAGGATCGGCGCGACGAGGTCGTACGCGTCGCGCTGGCCGCCCGGCATGATCGACGGACCTTTCAGCGCGCCTTCTTCGCCGCCCGACACGCCGGTGCCGATGAAATGCAGCCCCGCCTTCGCGAGTTCCTGATTGCGGCGGATCGTGTCGGTGAAGTGCGTGTTGCCGCCGTCGATCAGGATGTCGCCCTTGTCGAGCAGCGGCTTGAGCGAGGCAATGGTATCGTCGGTCGGCTCGCCGGCCTTGACCATCAGCAGAATGCGGCGCGGCTTTTCGAGCGACTCGACGAACTCTTCCAGCGTGAAAGCCGGCACCAGTTTGCGGTCCGGAAATTCGGCGATGAGTTCGTCGGTTTTCGTGCGGCTACGGTTGTAGACCGACACCGCATGGCCGCGGCTCTCGATGTTGAGCGCCAGATTGCGGCCCATGACCGCCAGCCCCACCACGCCGATTGCCTGTTTGCCCATTTGAATTCTCCAGAGTCCAAAAAATGTCGTGGCGCCGCGCCATCGAAACAGCGGCGCGGCGTCGAGGGTGAAAGGATAAAAGAAATGCGCGCTTGCCGCTTGGTGGCGGGCAAGGACGCCAGCTGTTCGTGCTCGCGCCGGGTTCCTGTTCGCACATGACGACAGGTATTGTGCGCGCGTCCGCGCCTCGCCGGCGGGTCCGGTTTTGGATCGGACTGAGGTTTGGCGGAAGCCGTGAACGAATGCACGGCCGGGCGATGCGCCCGCTACGCTGCCCGCTTCGTGAACACCAGACTGAAGTTGTTCGCGGGCATCTCGACGACGCGCTCGCACGTGAGCCCCGCCGCGTCGCCGAGCGCGACGACCGCTTCCATATCGCGCACGCCCCAGTCGGGATCGCGACTCTTCAACCACTGATCGAACGCTTCGTTGCTCGGCGCCGTATGCGCGCCGCCGCGCCGGTAAGGTCCGTACAGAAACAGCACGCCGCCCGCAACGAGCCGCCGCCGCGCGCCGTCGAACAAGGCCTGCGCCGCGCTCCACGGCGAGATGTGGATCATGTTGATGCAGACCAGCGCGTCGAACGCATCGATACCCCAGTCCGGCTGATGCACGTCGAGCGCGAGCGGCGCGCGCAGGTTCGCGAGTCCCGCGTGCGCGCTCCACGCGGCAATCGACTCGCGTGCTTCCGCATCGGCATCGCTCGGCTGCCAGTCAAGGTCGGGTAGCGCACCGGCAAACCAGATCGCGTGCTCGCCGGTGCCGCTGGCGATTTCGAGCACCCGGCCGCTGGCGGGCAGCACATCGCGCAGCACGGCGAGGATCGGTTCGCGATTGCGTTCGGCGGAGGGCGAATGTTGCCGGGCGTCGGTCATGGATGGGCTTGGCGTTTCAGGTTAGTACAGCGTGGCGCGCACGCGCTCGGGCAGTTCGCGATCGTAGGCGGCCGCGTCGAATGGCTCGCCGTCGTTCGCGGCGATGATGCGTTGCAGGATCTCGCCCGTGCTCGGTAGCTGCGAGCGCTCGACGTGACGCGCCGGGTCCCACAGCTGCGAGCGCACGAGCGCCTTCGAGCAATGAAAGTAGACGGCATCGACGTCGATCAGTAGCACGGTGCGCGGCAGTTTACCGTCGACGGCGAAACTGTCCAGTAGCGCCGCCTCGGCCGAGATGCGGCCGCGGCCGTTCACGCGCAAGGTCTCGCCGACGCCCGGGATCACGAACAGCAAGGCCAGCCGAGGATCGACGATGACGTTGCGCAGGCTGTCGAGCCGGTTGTTGCCGGGGCGGTCCGGCAGCGCGAGCGTGCGTTCGTCGACGACGCGCACGAAGCCCGGCGCGTCGCCGCGCGGCGAGCAGTCGAGGCCGTCGGGGCCGCTCGTCGCGAGCACCGCGAACGGCGCGGCGGCGATGAACGCGCGATAGTCGTCGTTGACATACGGGATCTCCTTGCGCAGCGCGCGCTCGCCTGGCTGCGCGTAGAGGGCTTCGAGCTGTTCGATCGTCGTCAGCATGGACGTTCCTTACGCTTTGGGGAATTCAATCGCCGGCCAGCAGCCCGGCGAGCGCGCTCAAGGTATCGCCGCACGGCGCGGCCACCTTCAGCGACAGCAGCGGATCGGCGCGCGTGCGGCCGAGGTTGATCGCCGCGATCGGCTTGCCCTGGCGCTGTGCCCACACGCAGAAGCGGTAGCCGGAATAGACCATCAGCGACGAGCCAGCCACCAGCACCGCGTCGGCCGCATCGAGCGCATGCGACGCGGCTTCGACACGTACCTTCGGCACGTTCTCGCCGAAGAACACCACCGAGGGCTTCAGCAACCCGCCGCAATTCGAGCACGCCGGCACGCGAAAGCCGCCGAGATCGTGCCACTCGAGATGCGCGTCGCCATCGGCGGCGGCTTCGGCCGTGACGTCGAGCAGCGCGGGGTTATCGGCTTCGAGCGTTTGCTGGATCGCGGCGCGTGAATGCTGCATGCCGCAGTCGAGACAGCTCACGCCGTCGATGCCGCCGTGCAGCTCGATCACGTCGCGGCTGCCCGCACGCTGATGCAATCCGTCGACGTTCTGCGTGACCAGCGTGGGCACGTGACCGGCCGCTTCGAGCCGTGCGAGCGCGACGTGCGCGGCATTCGGCTGCGCGCGCGCAACGAGCGGCCAGCCGACCATGCTGCGCGCCCAGTAGCGCTGCCGCATCGCGAGCGTGCCGAGAAACTCCTGCAGCGTGATCGGCGGCGAGCGCTTCCATGCGCCGTTGTCGTCGCGATAGCCGGGGATGCCGGAGTCGGTGCTGATGCCCGCACCGGTCAGCACGAAAAGACGCGGATAGCGCTGCACGAAGCGATGCAGATCGTGGAGCGTGTGCGAGTCGGCGAAGGGTTCGGTTGGCGTGAGCTGAAGGTCGGTCATGACGGGAGACGGTGGAAATGCCTGCGCGAATCAGCGGCGTGGCCGCGGTGTGCCGCGCGAAGGTGTCGAGCGAGGCGCGTCGGCTTGCGGCTTCGACTTCGCGCCCTGCTTATCCGGGTGCCGTGCCTGCCGCTTCCGCCACCCGGCCAGCGCGACCTCGTAGCGCTCGAGCGCTTCATCGTACAGATCGAACACGCACTGCGTGCAGCCGCTATGACAGCAGTCGTCGAGATCGGGCCGCATGGGGGGCCGCGGCGGCGGGTCGTCGCTGGGTGTGGCTCGGGGCACGGCGCGTGGCTTTGGCGTGGAAAACGACGGAGCGCTCAGTATAAGTTGAACCCGTACGCCCCGCTCCCCGCCCCCGGTGGCTCGAAGCTGTGGCGCGCCGCTCAGCCACGCCCGACGAACGGCATCTTGCTCGCCATGATCGTCATGAACTGCACGTTCGCCGACAACGGCAGGCTCGCCATATGCAGCACCGCGTCGGCGACGTGCTGCACATCCATCAGCGGCTCGACCGCGATCTCGCCGTTCGCCTGCGGCACACCGCGCGCCATCCGCGCGGCCATCTCGGTCCCCGCGTTGCCGATGTCGATCTGCCCGCACACGATGTCGTATTTGCGGCCATCGAGCGACACCGCTTTCGTCAGGCCTGTGATGGCGTGCTTGGTCGCCGTGTACGCGGCGCTGTTCGGGCGCGGCGCGTGCGCGGAAATCGAGCCGTTGTTGATGATGCGGCCACCGCGCGGATTCTGCGTCTTCATCAGGCCGAACGCCGCGCGAGTGCACAGGAACACGCCGTTCAGATTGGTGTCGACGATCGAGCGCCATTCGTCGATGCTCACTTCGTCGAGATCGACCGGCGTGCCGTTGCGTCCCGCGTTGTTGAACAGCACGTCGAGCCGGCCGAAGCGCGCGCGGATCGTGTCGAACAGCGCGGCGACGCTGGCGGCGTCGGTCACGTCGCACGACACCGCGAGCGCTTCGCCGCGCAGCGCCTGGGCTTCCTGGGCGACCGCATCGAGCGCGGCCTGACGGCGACCCGCGAGCACCACGCGATAGCCATGCTCCGCGAGCTTGAGCGCGCACGCGCGGCCGATGCCGCTGCCCGCGCCCGTCACCAGCGCCACTTTTCCGTTGCCTGCTTCCGACATCGCGTTTCTCCTGTTGTGTTGGCTTGCAGCGCACGCTGTTCGCAGCGATCGATGCGTTTCGCCCTCGACACGTGCGCCTCTTTTCGCCCCGCACCATACCTCAGCGAATCGGCAAAATGCAAACCGCGCGGCGTCTTTCAGCGCGCTTTCACCGTGCCCGCAGCGAACCAGCACGCCACGTCGCAGAGCGCAACAATGGTATCGTTCGCGGTTGCGCATCGCGCACGATTCACAGCCTTCCTGGGACGAAGGAAGGCGCAATGGAAGCACGTTTGATGAATGAATGCCCGAACCCGCCGCGTCGCTGGCCGCGTACCGGCAACTCCGCACTAGTGAACGCCACGATCGGCTGGCACGTGTTCGTGCTGATCGGCGTGGCGCTCGCGCCCGCCGCGTGGCCATGGTGGCTCGCCGCGATCTTCGCGAACCACGCGCTCTTCACGATCACCGGCCTGTTGCCGCGCACGACGCTGCTCGGACCCAACTGGACCCGCCTGCCCGCGAGCCCGCGCAACGCGAATGCAATCGCGCTGACCATCGACGACGGCCCCGACCCCGTGGTCACGCCGCAAGTACTCGATCTGCTCGACGCGTTCGGCGTGCGCGCGACGTTCTTCTGTATCGGCACCCAGGTCGAGCGTTACCCGCAGCTCGCGCGCGAGATCGTGGCGCGCGGCCATGCGCTCGAAAATCATTCGCAGGTGCACCGGCACACTTTCTCGGTCACGTTTCCGCGCGCGTTGACGCGCGAGATCGCCACCGCGCAACGCACGCTCGAAACCGTCAGCGGCGCGCGGCCGATGTTCTTCCGCGCGCCCGCGGGTCTGCGCAACCTGTTTCTGGAGCCGGTGCTGCGCAAGCTCGATCTGCGTCTCGCGGCATGGACGCGGCGCGGCTACGACACGCGCGAGCGCAACCCTCACGTGGTCGCCAAGCGCCTGCTCGACGGCCTCGCTGCGCGCGACATCCTGTTGCTGCACGATGGCAACGCCGCGCTGACGATCGAAGGCCAGCCGCTGATTCTCGCGGTGCTGCCGAGCGTGATCGAAGCGGCGCGCGAACGGCATCTGCGCTTCGTCACGCTGCGTGAAGCGCGCCTCGATGCGTGACGAAACGGGTGACGTAGCGGGTGACGTAGCACCGCGCGCACGCAACGCTACACGCCGAAATCCGCTGCCATGTCCTCGTCGGTGCGTGCTTCGAGCTTGCCGCTGCGGCATGCTTTGAGGAACACGTCGTAGTCGCGTTCGACCTGATCCGCGTAGGCGCTCGAGTAGCCGCTCAAGGCTTCGGCGAACTGATCGCCGCGGCCGATGTACGAGCTGATCTCGATCGCCTGGCCGCTCGCCTTCGCATGCGCGCGCGCCATGACCCAGCCGCATAGTCGCGCGTAGCCGTCGAGCAGTTCGCTGTCGAACAGCTCGATATTCGCGGACAGTTTCATGTCGCGCAGCTGGCGGAAATAGAAGTGCCGCCCTAACGTTCCCGTCGCCCAGCCAAGGAAAATATCGCTCGCGGCCTGCAGCATGCGCTGTCCTTGTACGACTCGCTCGCCCTGATGCTTGACCGTCGGCGACTTGTAGAACTGCGCGATGACCGACGGCCGCGCCTCCTTCACCTGGACGAACAACGGCTTGCCCGTGTGATCGACGAGCAGCACGACGAGACAACGCGTGCCGACGCTGCCGACGCCGACCACCTTGAAGACGATGTCCTGTCTCGTGAAGTGATCGAGCAGTTCGCGCCGGTCGTGCGACAACGTCTTAAGGTACTCGTCCCACACGTGCTGGACCATCTTGTCGACGTTGCCGGTCCGGTAGGTTTCGGTTTCCTCAGCCGTAAACAGCGTGTTCGCACCGAGCACGTGAAACAGCGCGGGCGGCGCGTCGTGGATCTTCCAACGGCCGCCGTCGAACGAGGCCATTTTTTCGAGCAGGGCTTCGTGCGTGCGGGTCGCGGCCTTCTCCATACCACGGCGCACGGCACGGCGGCCCTCGGGCGTCAAGGCAATCTCGGCCATGCGGTCGAACGTGATGCGGTCGTACCACAGGTCGAGCGCGCCGAACTCCGCGTATTGCGTGATGCGATCGCGATACGAGCGGACCGCGGTCATCACGAGGCTCTCGGCGGTGCCGCGGCTCAGGCGCATATGGCGGGCGGCCACGACGAAGCTCGCGCACAGCCGTTTCAGATCCCATTCGAAGGGCCCGATCGAGACTTCGTCGAAGTCGTTCAGATCGAAGACCAGTTGCCGCTCGGGTGTCGCGAAGCCGCCGAAATTCATCAGATGGCCGTCGCCGCAGATCGGCATGCTGAGACCGGAGTCGCGCACCTTGCTCAGATCGTGCGCCTGCAGAATCGCGCTGCCTCGAAAGAACGTGAACGGCGACACGGCCATGCGCCCATAGCGCAGCGGCACCAGATTCTGGACGCGCTCCGCGCTGCTCTGTCTCAGCAGTTCGATTGGATCGCGGTGCAATTCGCCGACCGCGCGATGGCTCGAGCGCTTCGAATGCTCACGCGCGGCGCGGCCGCGCGCTTCCCGTTCGGCAATGGTGCTGGCTTTCATGCTTTTCTCCGTTTTGCGAGTCTTGAACCGGCGATGACAGAGACTGCTTGCCGCGCATGGCGTCGTATTTAACCGAGAGCTGCTTTCGCCATCATAACGGGTCGGAACGGAACGTCGACGATCATGGCGACCATCTGGATTGCAACCCGCTGTACAGCCCACCTCACAACCCGCCACCGGGTCGCGTAGTACCCCGTAGCATTTTCCCAACGCCGGCTCGCCGGCGCGCGAAAGCCGATACGGCCGCGCGTAGAATCGAGCGCATGCGCTCTACCTCTATTCCGCAGCGCGAGCCCGAGTTGCCGCTGCATACACCCAGTGTGTCGTCGCTGACGTTGGCGGCGATGATTGCCCTGATCGCTTGGATCGCGATTCTCGCGCAAGCCGATCTGACGATCGATCGCACGCTAGCGCGCGGGCTGACCGTATTCGATGCGCTCGCGCGCATGAGCAGCTACCTGACCAATCTGACGGTGCTCGCCTGCGCGCTCTGCTTCACCTGCGTCGCGCTGTGGAAGCACCGCTCGCCGCTCGTGCGCTTTTTCCGGCAGCCCACCGTCGTGACCGCGGTGGTCGCGTACATGGTGTTCGTCGGCATCGCCTACAACGTGCTGTTGCGCGGCCTGTGGCCGCTGTCGCCTTACCGGCGCCTGCTCAACGAGTCGCTGCACAGCGTGCTGCCGATGCTCGCCGCGCTCTACTGGGTGCTGTTCGTGCCGCGCTTTCATCTGCGCTTGCGCCACGGTCTGCTGTGGCTCGTCTACCCGCTCGCCTACCTCGGCATCACGTTCTGGCGCGGCAGCCTGTCGGACTTTTATCCGTATCCGTTCATCGACGTCGAAACGCTCGGGCTGCGCCAGGTGCTCGTCAATTCCGCGCTGCTGTTCGGCGGTTTCGTGATGCTGCTGGCCATCTTCGTGGGGATCAATTTCCGGCGACGACGCTGAGCTTGCGGCGCGTTCTGTTGGGGTCGCAAGCTCAGCGCTCGGCAGGCGGGCGCACTTCTTGCGCCCCTTGCTCACTGACGCGGGCTGACGCCGCACCGGCGCGGCTTGCGTGACGCCCTTGTGCGAACGCGTTGCAATCGCAGCGCGCTCGCACGTAAATATGACAACAGGAGCGATGCAGATGGATACGAATTCAGCGGAAGGCAAGGTAAAGGAAGTCGCAGGCAAGGTGCAAAGCGCGGTCGGCGAAGCACTAGGCGACACCAGCGAGCAAATGGCAGGCAAGGCGCGCGAGTTGAGTGGCAAGGCGCAGCAGCTGTGCGCGAATACGACGAGCCTCGTGCGCGACGCCACGGCCGAAAACCCATTCACGACGCTGGCCGTCGTCGCCCTCGCCGGGTTCGTGATGGGCGCGCTGTGGTCGCGCGGCGCTCGCGACTACGACTAATCAACACATGGCGCCGTTCGAAGGCGCCGATCCCCAGCGCAGAATCGATGCGCAAAGCGGGCGACCCGACGCAAAGCGGATCGCCCGCTGCCTTGTTAGCCACTCTTCTTTTTGCGGGCCGCGCCCATGTCCAGTTCGATCCACGTCGGCGCGTGGTCGCTCGCATGCGGCTCGCCCCGCACCCAGCGGTCCACACCGGCGTCGCGCAGACGCGGCGCGAGATCGGCGCTCAGCAGCAGATGATCGATGCGCAGGCCCGAATTCGTATCCCAATGGCGGCGAAAATAATCCCAGAACGTGTAGACGCGCTCGTCGCCGAAATGCGTGCGCAGCGCGTCGGTCCAGCCTTGCGCGAGCAGCTTGCGATAACGCTCGCGGCTCTCCGGCTGCAGCAGCGCGTCCTTTAGCCATGAGCGCGGGTTGTAGATATCTGCGTCGGTCGGCACGACGTTGAAGTCGCCCGCGAGCACGACCGGGTGGCCGCTCTTGTAGAGGTGCGCCGCGTGCGCGATCAGATGATCGAACCACGCGAGCTTGTAGTCGAACTTGGGACCGGGCTGCGGATTGCCGTTCGGCAGATACAGACACGCAATCAGCACGCCGCCGACCGCGGCCTCGATATAGCGACTGTGCGTGTCGTCTTCGAAACCGGGCACGCCGCGCCGCCGTTCCAGCGGCGTATCGCCCTTCGCGAGAATCGCCACGCCGTTCCACGCGCTCTGGCCTTGCCACACGGCGCCATAACCGGCCTCGCGCAAAGCATCGACCGGAAACGCGCTGTCCACCGCCTTCAGTTCCTGCAGGCAGACGACGTCCGGCGCCTCGCGTTCGAGCCATTGCAGGAGCGCCGCCTGACGCGAGCGGATCCCGTTGATGTTGAACGTCGCAATGCGCAGCTTCGCCATGATCGGGCTCCCTCGTCTATTGCGCCGCGACGTCGCACCATTCGATCGCCCACGAACGCGCGCAGCAGATCGCATCGGCTTCGTTCTCGAAGCTGTCGATATCGCCCGAATCGTGCGACAGGAAAGCCTCGTTGCGCCGTGGCGCGCGCGTGATCTTCGCGCGCGCGTAATAGACGCCCTCTTCCGCGTGACGCGCGCGGCAATCGATATGGAAGTGCCTGTAGTCGAATTGCATGAGCTCTCCGATCGGTGTGCAAGCCTTGGCCATCAACGGCGGTAGCAGTGCCCATACCCGTCCCGCCAGGCTCGCGCCCGGCGTTCATTGCGCATATTAGATTGCCGTTATTGCGCAGAATGGCTTTGCGCTTGCAGCGAGTTTTTAATAACGTTGAACCTGCAACGGCATTGAAATTGCTGCGCAATGGTTTTGTGTCAACGCGATGCGTTGGGCATCGACGCGTCGTCAGCCTGCATTGACCTTTCACTGGAGTCAACAGATCGTCATGACCACGCATACAGAATGTCAGGATTCCGGGGACGCCGCCGCTTCAGAGTCCACCGCTGAGCCCACCGCAACGCCTTTACAACCGGCGCGCCGCCGCTTCCTGCAATCGGCGGCGGCTGCGGCGACGATCGGTGCGGTGCCCCATCTGCACGCGCAAACCCAGCCGCAGACCCCAGCTTCACCGCCGCCGCAAAGCAACCCCGTCGTACCGCCGCGCCCCGTCACGTTGACCGTCAACGGCCGCGCCTACACGCTGCAACTCGAACCGCGCGTGACGCTGCTCGACGCGTTGCGCGAATACGCGGGACTGATGGGCACGAAGAAAGGCTGCGACCGCGGGCAATGCGGCGCTTGCACGGTGCTCGTCGACGGCCGCCGCATCAACTCGTGTCTGACGCTCGCGGTCATGCACGAAGGCGAGACCATCACGACGGTCGAGGGTCTCGCGAGCAACGGCGCGTTGAGTCCGCTGCAGAGCGCGTTCATCGAACACGATGCGTTCCAGTGCGGCTACTGTACGCCCGGGCAGTTGTGCTCGGCGACCGCTCTTCTCAACGAGTTCCGCAACGGCGCGGCGAGCACCGTGACCGCCGACGTGCGCGCGCGTCCTGCCGCCCTCACCGACGATGAAATCCGCGAGCGCATGAGCGGCAACATCTGCCGCTGCGGCGCCTACGCGAACATCGTCGCCGCGGTGCGCGCCGCGCACGACAACGCCTGAGGGAGACCGACATGGATGCGATCTCCTACGAACGCGCGAGCGACGTCGCCGGCGCGGTGCGCGCCGCGCAGCAGCCGGGCGCGGTATTTATCGGCGGCGGCACGAATCTGCTCGATCTGATGAAAGGCGGCGTCGCACGGCCGGTGCGGCTGATCGATATCACGCACATCGGCGGCCTCGACTCGGTCACGACGCTGCCCGGCGGCGGCATCCGCATCGGCGCGCTGGTGCGCAACAGCGACGCGGCCAATCATGCGCTGGTGCGCGAGCAGTACCCGCTGCTGTCGCAGGCGCTGCTCGCGGGCGCGTCCGCGCAGTTGCGCAACATGGCGACGGTCGGCGGCAATCTGCTGCAACGCACGCGCTGCGGCTACTTCTACGACACCGCGTTCACGCAATGCAACAAGCGCGTGCCCGGCAGCGGCTGCGCGGCGCTCGACGGCCACAACCGCATGCACGCGATCCTCGGTGCGAGCCCGCAATGCATCGCGGTCAATCCGTCGGACATGAGCGTGGCGCTCGCCGCGCTCGATGCGCTGGTGCGCGTGAGCGGCCCGAACGGCGAGCGCACGATCGCCATCGCCGATTTCCACCGTCTACCGGGCGACCGGCCCGACGTCGACACGACCTTGCAGCCGGGCGAGCTGATCACCGCCGTCGATCTGCCGCCGCCGCTTTTCAGCGCGCATTCGCACTATCTGAAGGTGCGTGACCGCGCCAGCTACGCGTTTGCGCTGGTATCGGTCGCGGCCGCGCTGCAGATGGACGGCGAGCGCGTGCAGAGTGCGCGCATCGCGCTCGGCGGCGTCGCGCACAAACCATGGCGCGCGAACGCGGCCGAGCAGATGCTGAGCGGCCAGCCGCTCAGCCAGGCCACGCTGAAGAACGCCGCCGCGGCCGCGTTGAGCGGCGCGCAGCCGCGCCACGACAACGCGTTCAAGGTCCAGCTCGCGCAACGCGCGATCGTGCGCGCGGTCAATCAGGCCGCCGGTCACGCGGGAGGTGTCGCATGAATCTGATCGGACAACCGCTCGATCGCGTCGACGGTCTGTTGAAGGTGACCGGCGACGCCCGTTATGCAGCCGAATTCCCCGAGGCGCGACTCGCGCATGCCGTGCTCGTGACGAGCACGATCGCAGCCGGCACGATCGCGTCGATCGATGCGAGCCGCGCCGAGTCGCTACCGGGCGTGCTGCTCGTGATGACCTACCAGAACGCGCCACGCCTGCCGAACGGCGGCAAGCCCCCACTCGCGCCGCCGGCGGGCAGGCACCTGTCGCTGCTGCAGGACAACGCGGTGCATTACAGCAACGAGCCGGTCGCGGTGGTCGTCGCCGATACGCTCGAACATGCGGCCGATGCCGCGCGCCAGTTGCGCATCGTCTATCAGCCGGGCACCGCGGCACTCGACTTCGCGCAGGCGAAGGCGCACGCGCACGCGCCGGACAAGCCGCAGGGCCGCCAGACCGACACCCAGCGCGGCAGCTTCGAGGACGGCATGCAAAGCGGCGAGGTGCATATCGACGCGACCTACACCACGCCGATCGAGCATCACAACCCGATGGAGCCGCACGCGACGATGGCGCACTGGGACGGCCCGCAACTGACGGTCTACGACTCGACCCAGGGCGTGAGCGGCGCCGCCCAGGTGCTCGCGAAGACGTTCGGCATCCCGGCCACCGACGTGCGCGTGATCTCGCCGCTGATCGGCGGCGGTTTCGGCTGCAAGGGCTCGTCGTGGTCGCACGTGTCGCTGTGCGCGATGGCCGCGCGGCAAACCGGGCGGCCGGTGCGGCTCGCGCTCGAACGTCCGCAGATGTTCGGCCCGGTCGGCGCTCGGCCGCGCACCGAGCAGCACTTCGTGATCGCCGCGCGGCGCGACGGTACGCTGACCGCGATGCGTCACGACAGCTTCTCGAACACATCGATGATCGAAGATTGGACCGAGACCTGCTGCATGGTCACGCGCATGCTGTACGCGGTGCCCAACCAGGTGACGACGCACCGCCTCGTGCAACTGAATGTCGGCACGCCGACCTTCATGCGCGCGCCCGGTGAAACCACCGGCTCGTTCGCGCTCGAATCGGCGATGGACGAACTCGCCGTAGCGCTGAAGATGGACCCGCTCGCGCTGCGCCTGAAGAACTACGCGGACAGCGATCCGCAGGAGCTCAAGCCGTGGTCGGGCAAGTCGCTGCGCGAGTGCTACCAGATCGGCGCCGAGAAGTTCGGCTGGTCGCGTCGTGCGCATGCGCCGCGTTCGATGCGCGAAGGCGACACGCTGATCGGCTACGGCATGGCGACCGCAACCTATCCGGCCAATCGCAGCGAGGCGTCGGCGCTGGCGCAGATTCTTCCCGATGGCACCGCGGTGGTCGCATCGGGCACGCAGGATCTCGGCACCGGCACCTACACCGTGATGACCCAGGTCGCCGCCGATGCGCTCGGCTTCACGCCCGAGCAGATCCGCTTCGCGCTCGGCGATTCGACGCTGCCGCGCGCGCCGGTCTCGGGCGGCTCGCAGTCGGCGGCGAGCGTGTCGCCCGCGGTGCGCGACGCGGCGAGCCAGGCGCGCAGCCAGCTGATTGCGCTGGCGCTCGCCGACGCGGCCTCGCCCGTGCATGGCCTGCCGCTCGACGACGTCACCGTCGAGGGCGGCTGGGTCGTGAGCCGCTCGCAACCCGCCAAACGCGATCCGGCCGCGGCGATCATCGCGCGCTCGGGCGGCAAGATGATCGAGGCGAGCGCGACCGCGAAGCCCGGCGACGAGAAGCAGAAGTACTCGTTCCACTCGTTCGGCGCGGTATTCGTCGAAGTCCACGTCGATGCCGAACTCGGCACGATCCGCGTGCCGCGCGTGGTCGCGGTGTACGACGTCGGCCGCGTGCTGAACCACAAGACCGCGCGCAGCCAGATGCTGGGCGGCATCGTGTGGGGCATCGGCGCGGCGCTGCAGGAGGAAAGCACGCTCGATACGCGCTACGGGCGCTTCACGAACGCGAACCTCGCCGAGTATCACGTGCCGGTGAACGCCGATATCGGCACGCTCGACATCACGTTCCTCGACCGCCCCGATCCGTATATCAACTCGCTCGGCGTGCGCGGTGTCGGCGAGATCGGCATCACGGCCGTGGCGGCGGCGATCGCGAATGCGGTGTATCACGCGACCGGCGTGCGAGTGCGCGACCTGCCGATCACGCTGGACAAGGTGGTGCGCACCTGAACGGGCGACGGTGAGCGGCGGATGGCACGGGTCGCCGCGCGGCGGGCGGCCCGCATTGCCGCTTGCCTCGCACCGCGTTGCATCGCACAATCGAGGGCATTCGTGATTACCGGTATCCACCGATGGCCTACGCCTCGGCCGCCACTGGCGTGTTGCTCGCTGCCGGCTTCGGCTCGCGCTTCGACCCGCACGGGCTGCACAACAAGCTGCTGGCGCGCATGCCCGACGGCACGCCGGTCGCGCATGAAGCCGCGCATCGGCTGCTGCGCGTCGTGACGAAGGTGCTCGCCGTGGTGCGGCCGGGCTCCGACGCGCTCGCCCGCGTGCTGAACGACGCCGGCTGCGATGTCGTGTTCGCGCAGGGCGCCGAGCGCGGCATGGGCGCGAGCCTCGCGGCGGGCATCGCGGCGAGCGACGACGCCGACGGCTGGATCGTCGCGCTCGCCGACATGCCGCGCATCGCCCTTCCCAGCATCGAAGCGGTCGCCCGCGCGCTCGACAACGGCGCGCCGCTCGTCGCGCCGTTCTACGACGGCCAGCGCGGCCATCCGGTCGGCTTCGGCATCGAGCATCGCGACGCGTTGCTCGCGCTCGACGGCGACACCGGCGCCAAAGCGCTGCTGATGTCGCAAGCGGTGACGCGCATCGACGTCGACGACCCGGGCATCTTGCGCGACGTCGATACGCCGGACGATTTGCGCGCGCTCTAACGGGTCGAATCCGGCTCGCCGAGACTGGCCGCCCGCAGCCGGTCGAAATCGAGAATGACGATTTCCCCGAATTTCAGGCTCACGATGCCTTGACTCTCGAGACTCCTGAGCAACTGATTGGTGGTCTGCCGCGACAGCGACACCATCGAAGCCAGGCTGTCCTGCGAGACGCGGATCCTCGTCTGCGGCGCATTCAGACCGCCATATCCGCCGGCGATCACCAGCAAGCGGTTCGCCACACGCTGCGCCGCGGGCAATAGCGTGATCGCCTCGGTGTTCTCGAACGACACCCGCAGTCGATGCGCCATCAACAACGCGAACTCGCGCCAATAGGCCGGCGTGGCTTCGAGCAGATCCCGTAGCGCGGCTTCGGGCACGTGCAACAACAGCGTTCGGCTGACGGCGGTCGCATCGTTCGGACGCGGCAGCCCGTCGAACAGCGAGATTTCGCCGATCCACGCGGTCGGTCCGAGCTCCGCGAGCAAGGCCTCTTTGCCGTCCAGGCCGACCGAACCGAAGGCGAGCGTGCCGCCCAGCACCGCATACAGACCATCGAAGCGGTCGCCGCGCCGATACAGCGCCTGACCTTTCTCGATCGTAAGCAACACAGCGCGACTGACCAGGTCGTCGCGCAACTCGACGGGCAAACTCCGGAACCACGGCGTCGTTTCGAGTTGCGAGCGGTAGCGCTGCAGGCTGGATTCCATTGGCATATCGACCTGTCGTGTATCTGACAGATTTTAGGCGGCTTCGCGCTCATCATAGGGACTCGCATCCTCAAACAAGGAGTACCGACGTGAGCTCATCCGCAATCAGTCTGAAGAACGACGTTTCGCCGGCCGAATGGGAGGCGCGCGTCAATCTCGCGGCCGCCTACCGTCTCACCGCGCTGTTCGGGTGGGACGATCTGGTGTTCACCCACATCTCGGCGCGCGTGCCGGGCCCCGAGCATCACTTTCTGATCAACCCGTACGGCATGATGTTCGACGAGATCACCGCGTCTTCGCTGGTCAAGATCGATCTCGACGGCCGCAAGGTCAGCGAGTCGCCGTATGACGTCAATCCGGCTGGTTTCACGATCCATAGCGCGATTCATGCGGCGCGCGAAGACGCGCTTTGCGTGATGCACACGCACTCGGTCAACGGTGTGGCCGTGTCGGCTCAGCAGGAAGGCTTGTTGCCGCTCTCGCAGCAATCGCTCGGGGTGCTCGCCTCGCTCGGCTATCACGACTACGAGGGCATCGCGCTCAACGAAGCCGAAAAGCCGCGTCTCGTTCAGGACCTCGGACACAACACCAATCTGATGCTGCGCAACCATGGCCTGCTGACGGTCGGCAAAACGCCGGCGGACGCGTTCGTCGCCATGTACTTCTTCGAGGCGGCCTGCATGATCCAGGTGCGCGCGCAGGCAGGCGGCGGCAAGCTCATCCCTATCGCGCAGCCGATTCTCGACAACATCAAGGAGCAGATCAAGGTCGCGACGCGGGGCGCCACGCCAGGCGCGCTCGTGTGGCCCGGCCTGCTGCGCCGGCTCGATCGCCGCAACCCTGGCTTTGCCGACTAACGGCCCGGCGGTCACGCAAAGCATCAAGGACCGCGTTGCCGAGGCGACGCAACGCGGCTGCAATCGGTAAGCGAGGTGAGAATCCGTATGGCAAAGATCTATATCTATGGCGCCGGTTCGATTGGCTGCTACGTCGGCGGACGACTGCTGGCGGGCGGCAGCGACGTGCGATTCATCGGGCGTGCGCGGATTGCCGGGCAGTTGCGCAGCCACGGCATCACGCTGTCGCGGCACGACGATAGCCGCTGGCATGTGCCTGCCGAACGGGCCGTCGTGTCGACCGACGCCTCCGCCGCGGCCGACGCCGACCTCGTGCTGGTCACGGTCAAATCCGCCGCGACGGCGACGGCCGGCGCGGAACTGGCGAGTGTGCTGCGCCCCGGCGCGGTCGTCGTGAGTTTCCAGAACGGTGTCGGCAATGCGGACGTCCTGCGTGCCGCACTGCCTCGGCACACGGTGCTGGAAGGGATGGTGCCGTTCAACGTGGTCGAACGTGGTCCCGGCGCCTTTCACCAGGGTTCGGCGGGCGACCTCGAGATCCGGCTGACGCCGGCCATGCAGCCGTTCGTCGACGCGTTCAGGCGCGCGGGGCTGCCGCTGATCCAGCACAAGGACATGGTGTCGGTGCAGTGGGCCAAGCTGTTGCTGAACCTGAACAACGCCATCAACGCGCTGGCGAGCCGGCCTTTGAAGGAGGAGCTGTCGCAACACGCGTACCGTCTCTGCCTCGCCCTGGCGCAAAAGGAAGCGCTCGCGCTGCTGAAGCGGGCCGCGATCCGGCCGGCCAGAGTGACGCCGCTGCCGACCCCATGGATACCCCACGTGCTCGGCGTACCCGATGCGTGGTTCGAACGGCTCGGCCGCGCGATGCTGACGATCGATCCGCTCGCGCGCTCGTCGATGTCCGACGATCTGGCAGCGGGCCGCGCCACGGAAATCGACTGGATCAATGGCGAGGTCGTGCGCCTCGCCGAGCGCCTCGGACAAACCGCGCCCGTCAACGCGCGACTCTGTGAGCTGGTCCGGCAAGCCGAGCGGGCCGACGTGCGGCCTGCGTGGTCGGGTGAAGCGCTGCTGGCCGAGTTGCGGGCCGCGGCACAGGCCGTCGCGGTCGATACCGTGACACCGCGCAACGCGGTCTGAAGCCCCGGCACCGCGCAAATGCTAGAACCGGTACCCCACCCCGACGAACGTGATCCACGGATTCGCGGTGATATGCGTCTTGTTGGTCAGCACGGGCTGGCCGTTGGCCGCAATGGCCGAGACCGTCGCATTGGTCTTCAGCGGCAGATAGGTCACCGACACGTTGGCGTACCAGTTCTTGCTGATGTTGTAGGACGCACCGGCATTGAAGGCGGGATTCCATGAGGAGCTCAGCTCCACCCTGGCCTGACCGCCGGGTCCCGCGACCTGCTGCAATGCGCTGCTGAAACTCGAATTCAGCTCGCTGTGCGAATACCACGTGTAATTGACGCCCACACCGAGGAACGGACGCAAGCGCGTCTGCGGCTCGCCGAAGTAGTACTTGAAGAACAGAATGGGTGGCCAGGACCGGGTCGTCGCGAGCGGTTGCAGCTTGCCGAAGTCGAGCGTCGGGCCGTGCGGACCGAACGGCGCCGCCGTCCCCTGCGCGTAGAGTTTGAGCTCGGGCGGCACACCCGTCGCCAGGTCCAGCGCGATATGGTCCGTGACGAAATACGTGAACGCGAGTTCGGCGGTGAACGTATTGTGAATCTGACCACCGGTTCCCGGCGACGTAAACGTGCCCACCGCCGAACTACTCTGCAACGCCGTTGCCGACGACCCGCCGAAGTCCATCCATGTGCCGCCGACCGTCGTGATCAAGCTGCCCGCGCTCTGTGCCATCGCGCCGCCACACATCAAGCCGGGGATCAACGCGAGACAGGCGACCCGTTTGCGTTTCGATCTCAGCTTCCTTTTTGGTTTCATGCTCTCCTTCCATTATTCATTCGTTCTCCGGAATGAATGGCCTGGTGCTTCGGCCTTTCATTCCGGATATGCTCCGACGGAATCGCCTCAGAACTGCTCGTTCGAGATATCGAAGGCCCCGGAAGCGCCGTGCAGAATCGTCTCTTTGAATGCGTGCGCTTTCGGCAGAATCTTTTCCGTGTAGAACCGCGCAGTGGCGAGCTTGGTCCGGTGAAATTCCGGATCTTCGTCGGCGGCAAGTTTTCGGGCCGCGACGAGCGCCGCACGCGCCATCTGCCAACCGCCGCAGACGTAGCCCAGCATCATCAGGTATTCGACCGAGCTGGCCAGCGCCGCATCGACGTCGGTCGTCAAGGCGCGCAGCAGCCACCGCGTCGCGTCTTCGAGCGCCTGCACGCTGGCCGCGAACGCGCTGCCGATCGAAGCAAGCTGCGCATCCGTGCTGCGTTCGAGTTCGAGCGCGACGCCGCGCATTTGCGCGACCAGTTCGAACAGCGCGGCCCCGCCGTCCGACGCGAGCTTGCGTCCCACCAGATCGGCGGCCTGAATGCCTGTCGTGCCCTCGTAGATCGTCGCGATTCGCGCGTCGCGCAGAAACTGGCACGCACCGGTTTCCTCGATATAGCCCATCCCGCCATGCACCTGCACACCGAGCGACGCAAGCTCGACGCCAAGCTCGGTGCACCATCCCTTCAGCACCGGAATCAGCAGGTCGACACGCGCCTGAGCGCGCGCTCGCGCGGCATCGTCCGCGTCCCGGTGCGAGCGATCCATGTCGGCGGCCATCACATAGGCGAACGCGCGCATGGCCTCGATCTGCGACTTCATCGTCAGCAACATGCGCCGCACGTCGGGGTGGTGAATGATCGCGACCGCGCCGGCCGAGCGGCTTCCCGCGGCGCGCCCCTGCACCCGCTCCTTCGCATACTCGCGAGCTTGCTGGTACGCGCGTTCGGCCATCGCGAGCCCCTGAATGCCGACCTTCTGGCGCGCTTCGTTCATCATCGTGAACATATGCGCGAGACCTTTGTTCTCGTGGCCGACGAGGTAGCCGATCGCGCCGTCCTTGTCGCCGAAGCTCATCACGCAGGTCGGACTCGCATGGATACCGAGCTTGTGTTCGAGCGATACGCAATGGACGTCGTTGTGCGCGCCCAGCGAACCGTCGGCGTTGAGCAGGAACTTCGGCACGAGAAACAGCGAAATGCCGCGCACGCCTTCCGGCGCGTCCGGCGTGCGCGCGAGCACGAGATGGACGACGTTGTCCGTCATATCGTGGTCGCCCCACGTGATGAAGATCTTCTGACCAGACAGGCGATAGTGATCGCCCTCCGGCACCGCCTTCGTGCGCACCGCGGCCAGGTCCGAGCCGGCTTGCGGCTCGGTCAGGTTCATCGTGGCCGTCCACGCGCCGCCGATCATTTTGGGCAGATAACGTTGCTTCAGTTCGTCGGAGCCGTGCTGGCGCAAAGCCTCGGTCGCGCCGGCCGTCAACAGCGGACACAACGCGAACGCCATGTTCGACGAATTCCACATCTCCACGGTCGCCGCCTGCAGCAGTTCGGGCAGCCCCTGGCCGCCGAACGCGGGGTCGCCGCTCAGGCCGTTCCATCCTCCCGCGGCGAATTGGTGGTACGCCTGCGCGAAACCATCGGAGGCGATCACGCCGTCCGCGGCGAGACGCGCGCCCGTTTCGTCGCCGGTCCTGTTCAGCGGCGCCAGCACTTCCGCCGCGAGTTTCGAGGCTTCTTCGAGGACGGCTTCCGCCAGTTCCGGCGACACTTCCTCGAAGCCCGGCAACGACGCCAGCGCGCCGAGATCCGCCAGTTCCGTCATCGCGAAGCGCATGTCGCGCAGCGGTGCAATATAGGTGCTCATCGTTTCGTCCCGAATCAGTTCTGCTGCAGTTTGTCGAGCTCGCCGGACAGCTCCGGCAAGACCTTGAAGAGATCACCGACGATCCAGTAGTCGGCGACCTGGAAAATCGGCGCCTCCTCATCCTTGTTGATCGCGACGATCACCTTCGAATCCTTCATGCCGGCCAGATGCTGGATCGCCCCCGAAATGCCGACGGCGATATACAACTGCGGCGCGATGACCTTGCCGGTCTGGCCGACCTGGTAGTCGTTCGGCACGAAGCCGGCGTCCACGGCCGCGCGCGATGCGCCGACGGCCGCGCCGAGCTTGTCGGCGAGTTCATCGAGCAAGGCGAAGTTCTCCGCGGAGCCCATCCCCCGGCCGCCCGAGATCACGCGCTGCGCGGAGGTCAGATCCGGGCGCTCCGAGCGCGTCAGTTGCTGGCTCACGAAGCGCGCGCCCCGCACTTCGGCGGCGGCTTCGAGCGCTTCGATCGCGGCCGACGCGCCTTGCGGCGCGGCCGCCGCGAAAGCCGTCGTGCGAACGGTGACGACCTTGACGGCATCCGCGCTGCGCACGGTCGCAAGCACGTTGCCCGCATAGATGGGGCGCACGAACGTATCGGCGGACTGGACCGCGACGATGTCGGAGATCTGCGCGACGTCGAGCAACGCGGCCACGCGCGGCATCACGTTCTTCGCGGTCGTGGTGGCCGGCGCGACGATGTGGCTGTAGGGGCCGCCCACCTTCACGATCAGCGCGGCGAGGTTTTCGGCCAACGCATGAGCGTAGTGCGGGGCGTCGACGGCGAGTACGCGCGCGACGCCCGCGACCTGAGCCGCCTGCTCGCACACCGTCGCGCATTGCGATCCGGCGACGAGCACATGAATTTCGCCGCCGAGTTGCGCGGCGGCCGCGACGGCATTCAGCGTGGCCGTCTTGAGCGCCTGATTGTCGTGCTCTGCAATAACGAGTACCGGCATGTGTCTCCCCTTATCCAATGACTTGTGCAACGTTTTTCAGCTTGCTGACCAGTTCGGCGGCGTCGGCCACGCGCACGCCCGCGGCGCGCTTCGCGGGTTCCGCGAGCGTCAGCGTGGTGAGCCGCGGCGTCACGTCGACGTCGAGCGCGGCCGGCGTCACGACCTCGAGCGGCTTCTTCTTCGCCTTCATGATGTTGGGCAGCGTCGCGTAGCGCGGCGTGTTCAGGCGCAGATCGGCGGTGATGACGGCCGGCAGATCGACTTCGAGCGTTTCCAGTCCACCGTCGATCTCGCGCGTCACCGTGGCCTTGCCCGCTGCGAGCGTCACCTGCGAGGCAAACGTCGCCTGCGGCCAGCTGAGCAGCGCCGCGAGCATCTGACCGACCTGATTGGCGTCGTCGTCGATGGCCTGCTTGCCGAGCACGACCAGTTGCGGTTGCTCCTTCTCGACCAGCGCCTTCAGCAGCTTCGCGACCGCGAGCGGCTGCAGCTCGGCGTCGGTCTCGACCAGCACCGCGCGGTCCGCGCCGATCGCCAGCGCGGTGCGCAGCGTTTCCTGGCAGGCTGGCACTCCGCACGACACCGCCACCACCTCGCTCACGGCACCGGCTTCCTTCATGCGCACGGCTTCTTCCACGCTGATTTCGTCGAACGGGTTCATCGACATCTTCACGTTGGCGATATCGACGGCGCTGCCGTCCGCCTTCACGCGAACGCGGACGTTCGCGTCCGCGACGCGCTTGACCGGTACAAGTACTTTCATGGGCGACTCACTCCTTGGGTTCATAGGCATGGGATGGGGGCAGTGACGGACCCGGCCGAAGCGTCCTCGCTTGTGCGTCGCAGCACGACGTAGCGCGGCGAAGCACGGCGGACGCGTCTCCTCCTGCGAGGCCGTTGGCGGTATCATCGGGCGAGGTCCCCGGACCGTTGCCGGGCTGCACGTCGATCTCCGCAATGCCATGCATGTTGACGGCGTGAGGCGTTGTGCAATATCCCCCGTATAGGGGACTGCGCCCGGATGGGCGGGGGATCGTCAGGCTTGCCCCGAATCTGCGAACCACCCATGCAAATGATCGACGTCACGGCGCGCGGCATGCCCTCCCTGCTTCTGGCCACGAAGCTCGTGCCACCGCGCTTGCCGTCCGGCCTGATCGAGCGGCCGCGACTGATCGAGCTGACGGCCCAGGCCGAAAACAAACGGCTCATCGTCATCAAGGCGCCCGCGGGCTTCGGCAAGACCTCGCTCGCGCTCGTATGGCTCGAGCGGCTGAAAGCGAGCGGCGCGCACGTGGCGTGGCTCTCGCTCGACCCCGACGACGACGAGCCAGCCCGGTTCCTCCACTATCTCGCGCAGGCCTTGCGCCACACCTGCGGCGGCGTCGGCGCATCGGCGATCGGACTGACGGCCGAGGCCTCGCTCGTGCCCGCGCAGTCGATCGTGGCGACCCTGATCAACGAGTTGCTCGAAGTCGATGACGAGGTCTATCTGTTCCTCGACGACTATCACCTGATCTGCCTGCCCGTCATTCACGAGGTCGTCGCGTTCTTTATCGAGCACATGCCGTCGCACGTGCATCTGGTGGTCTGTACACGGGACGATTCCGCGCTGCCGCTCGCGCGCCTGCGGGCCAGCAACGAACTGCTCGAAATCGACGCGGCGGCGCTGCGCTTCAACTTCGACGAAACGCAGTACTTCATCGAGCGCGAGTGTCCCGGCATGGGCGTGTCCACCGTCAAGTCGCTGTACGCGAGCACCGAGGGCTGGGCCGCGGCGCTACGGATTTCGGCCTCGGTGCTGGCACGCGAGGATCCGGCTCGCGGTGCCGGGGCAGGCACGCCGTCGGGCGCGTCGAGGCCGTTCGCCGCCTACCTCGAAGACATGCTCAAGCATCTGCCGGCGCAGAAGGTCGACTTCATGCTGCGCACGTCGATACTCGACCGGCTGACCGCCCCGCTGTGCGAGGCGGTCACGGGCGTCGAGGACAGTCAGCGCATGCTGGAGGCGATCGCCGCGCGCCAGCTTCTGCTCGAACCGATGGACCTCGAAGGGCGCGCGTTCCGCTATCACCATCTGATGCGCGACTACCTGTGCCAACGGCTCGAAACGCAGTACCGCCACGAAGTCGCGGACGTGCATCGCCGTGCGTATCAGTGGTACGCGCAGCAGGAGCAGTGGACGGACGCGGTGCGCCACGCGATCGCGGCCGGCGCGACCGACGAGGCGATCGCGCTGATGGGCCGCTGTGCGATGTCGCTCGTCACGAAGGGCGATCTGCTCACGCTGCTCGGCTGGCAGCGCCAGTTCCCGGCGCACCTGATGCGGGGCCAGTTGCAGGTGCGCCTCGCGATCGCCTGGGGGATGGCGCTGGCACTGCGCTTTGACGACGCGCTGACGATGCTCGATGCGCTCGAGCGCGACACCGCTGTCGACACGGGCGCCGAAACCGCGCGCATGCGCTGGGAGTGTCAGGCCATCCATGCGGTCCTCGCGGGCTTGCAGGACGACCCTCAACGCGCGCTGCCGATCGCGCAGGCCTGTCTCGATCGGCCGTCGGAAGATGCCTGGACCACCAACGTCGTGTCCAACGTCGTGCGCTTCGCGCACTGGAAAGCGGGCCGCCTCGAAGCGCTCTATGCGACGCCGTGGATTCCCTATTCGATCGAAGACGACCAGCGCAACGTGTTCTCGTCGGCGTACCGGCTGTGCCTGCTCGGCCATGCGGAAATGCAGCAGTTGCACTTCGTGCTGGCTGAGCGATATTTCATCCGATCGATGCATCTGGCCGAACGTTACTCGGGCCCGCAGTCGATCTCCGCCGCGCTGTGCGCGCCGATGCTCGCGCAAATCCGCTACGAGCAAGGCCGCCTCGATGAAGCCGAAGCGCTTCTGCTCGATCTGATGCCGATCGTCGATGCGGCCGTGCTGCTCGATAGCGTGCTGATCGCCTATCGTCTGCTGATCCGGATTGCGATCGCGCGCTCGAATTCCGCGCACGCCTACGCGCTGCTCGACCACGCGCAGGACCTCGGCCACCAGCGAGGCTGGCCGCGGCTCGTCGCCGCGGCGCTGGTCGAGCGCACGCGCTTGCATATCAGCGAAGGAAGAATGGCCGAAGCCACCGCGTGCGTGTATCAACTCGACGGACTCGCGGCGCGCGAGCCGCACTCGTCGACGCCGGTGTCGGCGGAAATCGACAACTATCGCGCACTCGCCGCGGGCTGCGTGGCGATGGCTCAGAGCCGCACGCGCGAAGCCGTCGACCATCTGAGCGAGGCGCTGCGCAGCGTTGAAAGCCGTCACGGCGACTACCTCGCGCTACGCTTGCGCACCACGCTCGCGCTCGCGTGGATGAGCGCGGGCCAGGTGGGCGAAGCAATCGGGACGTTCAGTGAAGTCGTCAAAGTGGCCGGTCCCGCCGGCATCTATCAGTCGATTCTCGACCAGGGTCCCAGCATCGGAACGCTGCTGCAAGCGATGCGCGACGATACCCGCAGTATCGCGGCCAACCCCGCGCGAGCGAAGGAGACGGCGAACTACATCGAGCGTCTTTGCGACGGCTGGCGTGCACTGTATCAGCCCGGCAGCCACGCCGCGCGCGACGCCGAACGCGAAGCGCTGAGCACCCGGGAGAGCGAAATAGTCGGCCTGATCGCGCAGGGGCAGTCGAACAAGGAAATCGCGCGCAGTCTCGGCATTGCGCCCGAGACGGTCAAATCGCACGTGAAGAGTATCTTCGTGAAGCTCGAGGTCGACAAACGCGCGCATGCGGTGTCGCGCGCGCAAGCGTTGGGGCTGCTGCGCCACGCCTAACGAGCGGGGCATCGCCGGGTCACCCGGCGCGTCGTCACCTCGCTACTGCGAATGCCGCGGCATGCAGCAGCACGCCCACCGTGCCGCCGACCAGCGTGCCGTTGATCCGCACGTATTGCAGATCGCGGCCGATCTGCGCTTCGATCTTGCGACTGACCTCCCGCGCGTTCCAGCTTTTGACGACCTCGACGATCAGCGCCGACAGTTGCCCGCGATAGCGCACGACCAGCGTGTGGGCAAGCTCCAGCCACCATGCGTTCAACTTGTGCTGAATCGCGGGCGCACCCGCGATTGCGTGGCCGAGCGAGACCAGCAATGCGGTCGCGATACCGTGCGCGGCCGGGCGCGTCGCGCCGAGGTCGGCCATCACGTGTGAGCGCGCGTGGTCGAGCAGCACGCGCGAATAGCCGGTCTGTCTGAAGTACCGGATGCAGTCCCGCATCAGCGACTTGCCCAGGCGGCGGTAGCTGCTCGACATCTGCAACTGCACGGCAAGATCCCGCAACGCGCCGTCGAACTGACGGCGCAGCGCGTGCTCCGGGTTCTCGACCACCTCGTGTACCAGCGTGACGATGCCCTCGACGAACCGGTCGACGATATACCCGTCGAATCGCGCGGGCGTGTAGCGCGACGCTTCGCTGAATTTCGCCTTCAGCAAGCCCGCGTTGTCGACGAGCCACTGCTCCAACGCCCTCAGTCCGCGCTCGACGAACGGTTGATGGCGCTCGCCTTCGGCGAGAATCCGCAGCATCTGCCCGGCGGCGCGCGATACGTCGAGCGTGCGCAAGCGCGGTATCACGATGCGGTCGATGAAGCGCGCCATGTCGTCTTCGTCGATCGCGTTCAGCAGGCCGGGCAGAGACCCGACGACGACATCCGCGACGGCCTCGCTGTTGGCCCTGTCGGCGAGCCACTGCGCCAGGGCTTGCGAAGCGTTGTGTTGCTGCAGCCTCGCCGTGATCAGTTCCGGCGCCAGGAAGTTATCTTCGACGAACTGCCCGAGGCTCTCGGCGATCCGTTGCTGATTGCGCGGGATGATCGCCGTATGCGGGATCGGCACACCCAACGGATGCCGGAACAGCGCGACCACCGCGTACCAGTCCGCGATCGCGCCGGCCGTCCCCGCCTCGGCAAAGGCTCGCACCCAGCCAAGCCACGGATACCGTGCCTCGTAGACGATGCACACGAGCAACAGCGCGAGCGTGCCGCCGAGCAGACAGGTGGCGGCCACCCGCATGCGGCGCAAGCTCAACCTTGCTCCGCGCGCAGAAACTTGCGCACGACCGGCGCGATTTCCCGCGCGCGCGTGATCAGGAACAGATGACCGTCGTCGATCACATACAGCGTGGCATGGGGGATACGCGCGGCAAGAATTTTCGCGTTGGACAGCGGCACGATCGGATCGTCGTTGCCATGCATGACGAGCGTCGTCTGGCGCAACGTACAGAGCCACAGCAGACTGGTCCAGCCCCATGCGGCCGTCAGTTGATACAGATAGCCGCGTCCACGCGGCGGCTGGATATGGCGGCTGTGCTCGCTGAGCAGGTCCGGATCGCGCCGGTAAGCGCCACCGTAGATCTCCGCGCCGACCCGTTGCAGATAGGCGGGATCGGTATAGCGTCGCGGCCCGATCAGCTTCGTGAGAACGGAGAGCTTGGCCGGCACCATCAGCACACCCGGCGACGTCGCGGCGAGAATCAGCCGGCGGCAGCGCTGCGGATAACTCCTCGCGAACTGCTGCGCGAGCGCGCCGCCCCACGATACGCCGAGCACGTCGACCGGCCCGTCGTGACCAAGCCGTTGCAGCAGTTTGTCGGTCAGCACGGCGAGGGTCGAAAAGCGGTATGGCGCCAGAGGCGCCGGCGAGCCGCCGACACCGGGAACGTCGAAAATGACGACGCCGACATCCCCGAGTGCTTCGACGAAAGGCTCGACCAATTCCAGATTGGCGCCAATCCCGTTGAAGATGACGAGCGGCGGCGAGGCATCGCTACCCTCCCGGACGCCGACACGCAGCAGTTGGCCGTCGAGATCGATCATCCGGATTTGCATGCTGCTGACAGACTCGGTCGTGGTATTCATTTCTTTCATCCGTATAAAACCTCTGCGCAACATCATTGCCCGTCGTATCGGCGTCCGCGGACGCCGTTGTCACAACTTAACGGGCCGGCCGCACCAGCGACTTCAACTCCTCGACGTTCTCGGCGACGCGGCGCGAGATCACCGCAAAGCTGTCGGCATGGACACGGTACGCCGTTTCGGCGAGTTCGCGCACGTCGCCCAGCGCCTTCTGCCACGCTTTCGACGCTTGCTGCGTCGCTTCTCCGGCGGCCGCGGCCGATGCCGGCTTGGCCGCTGCCGCCTGCTGCTGCGCGACCAGCGACTGCAGTCGGGTCATCGCCGCGTTCACGATCTCCGTCTGCTTCTGGCCGAGCGCCTGCAAACCTTGCAGCGCGGTCGTGTTGGCGGTTGCGAGCGCCTCGAAGTCCTTGCGGCGCGACTCCAGTACGGCGCTCGTGTCGAAGGCGGCCAGCTTGAACGGTTTGAAGAGCTTCAGGTACTCAGCGAAAAAGCTATTGTTCTGGGTTGTTTCCATGGTTGGTTCTCCGAATAAAACGGGTTGAATCGATGGCGACGAGAATCGCCGCCACGCTATGTGCGTCACGCTTCCATGACATAGGTGCCGGGTGAGGCGGCGAGCGACGGATGCCGCTCGTTGCCGAGCGCAGCCGGCGCCGCGCGCTTCTCGCCGGAGCGCGCTGACAGCCAGTCGCGCCAGTCGCTCCACCACGAATCCTTGTGCGTCTGCGCATTCGCGAGCCACGCGTCGGCCTGCGAAGGCAGTTCGGCATTCAGGTAAAACTTCGATTTCGGATTGTCCGGCGGATTGATCAGACTCTGGATGTGGCCGCTCGAACTCAGCACGAACCGCGTGCCGCCGCCGAACAGCCGGGCGGTGTCGTAGACGCCCTTCCACGGCGTGATGTGATCGGTGATACCCGCCACCACGTACTTGTCGCATTTCACTTCCGACAGGTCGACCGGCGTATCGAGCACCTTCAGCGCGCCAGGCTTCGTGAACAGGTTGCCCATGAAAATGTCGAGCAACTGGCCATGCAGCGCGGCCGGCAAACGCGTCGTATCGTTGTTCCAGTACAGGATGTCGAACGCGGGCGGCGTCTTGCCGAGCAGGTAATTGTTGACCCAGTAGTTCCACACCAGATCGTTGGGTCTCATCCAGGCGAACACGCGGCCCATCTCTTCGCCGGCGAGCACGCCGCGCGACGTGCTGGCCTGCTTGGCCGCCGCGACGGCCTCGGGCGTCGCGAACAGACCGAGCTGCGAATCCGCCGTGTTGTCGAGCACGGCCACCATCAGCGAGGCTGCGTGCACGGATTTGTCGCCGCGGCTCGCCAGGAGGCCGAGCAGGGCCGAGATCGTCATCGCGCCGGAACACGCGCCGTGCAGATTGACGTCGTCGCTGCCGGTGATATCGCGCACCGCCGCGATCGCTTCGAGAAGCGCCGACACGTAGGTGTCGAGGTCCCAATGAGACTGGGCCGCGGTCGGATTGCGCCAGCTCACCACGAAGACCTGCAGCTCGTTCTTCACCAGATAGTCGACGATGCTCTTGCCTTCCGACAGATCGAACACGTAGAACTTGTTGATCTGCGGCGGCACGATCAATTGCGGGCGGCCGTAGACCTGCGTGGTCGCCGGCGCGTACTGGATCAGCTCCAGCACCTCGTTGCGAAACACCACGGCGCCGCGCGACGTGCCGAGGTTCTTGCCGACCTCGAACGCGGTCTTGTCGACCTGGGCCGGCATGCCCTGGTTCTTCAGCAGGTCCGTCACGATGTTCTTGATCCCGCCCAGCAGGCTCGCGCCGCCGGAATCGACGATCTTCTTGATGGCCGCCGGATTGCCGAGCAGCGTGTTGGTCGGCGACAACGCGTCCGTGTACAACGACAGCACGAACTGGGCGCGCTCCTTGGTCTTCGGGTCGAGCGCCGAGCGATCGACGAAGCCGGTGAGCGCATCACGCCACGCGAAATAGCCTTGCAGCGTCATGCGATACAGCGAGTTGTCCTGCCACGCCGAATCGCCGAAGCGCTTGTCTCCCGGCGGCGGCGCGGCTTGTCCGTTGCCGCTCAGCACCGCGATCAGTTCGCGAGCGAGCTTCGCTTCCTGCTCGACGACGAGCGCCGGTTGCCGCAACGCCTGGGCGCCGATCTGCTGCGCGGTGGCGAGAACGTCGCACGCGCGCAATCCGACAAACGGGTTGGGGCCCAACATGCCTTCGGTGGCGGACGCCGTGAGATCGTCCGGCTGTTCGCTGCGCGCCACGTTTTCAGTACTTACCGCCATTTTTCCTGCTCCTCGAACGATTTGTTCAGTCCTGTCAAACATGTCCGCTCACGCGACCAGCATCGCCAATGTCTCGGCGATCAGCGCCGGCTTGTCCTCGCCCTCGATCTGCAATTCGTTCGCCATCTTGACGATCGCCCGGCCGCCGCTCTTGCGCTCGACCGCCAGCAACGTCGCGCGGTTTCGCACGCGCGCGCCGGCTTTCACGGGCGTCATGAAGCGCACCTTGTCGAGCCCGTAGTTGAGGCCGGCGGACGCGTCGCCGGGAATCACACCGACCTCGATCGCGAGCGCCGCCAGCAGCGACAACGTCAGATAGCCGTGGGCAATCGTTCCGCCGAATGGGCTCTCGCGTTTCGCGCGTTCGACGTCGACGTGAATCCACTGCGTGTCGCCCGTGCATTGCGCGAACGCATCGATGCGCGCCTGATCGACGACCACCCAGTCCGACACACCCAGTTCGCGACCGACGAAGCTCTCGAGCGCCGCCATGCTGTATTCATTGCTGTTCATCGTTCCTGCTCCTCCGTGTTCCTCGTGACGTATCAGGCGAACTGCGCGCGCAGCCACTTCTTGTTCAGCTTGCCGACGCTGGTCTTTTCGAGCGAGTCGACGAACTTGACGATCTGCGGCACCGCGTACTTCGAGATCCGTCCCGACTCACTGAAGGTCAACACGTGACGCTTGATGTCGTCCTCGCTCACCACGAAGCCTTCGCTGAGCACCACCAACGCAACCGGCCGCTCGCCCCATTTCTCGTCCTTGATGCCGATGACCGCGACTTCGGATACGCCCGGGTACAGCGAGATCAGGCTCTCGATTTCCAGCGACGAAATCCATTCGCCGCCCGACTTGATCACGTCCTTCAGACGGTCCGTGATCTGGATGTTGCCGGTCGGGTCGATCGTCGCGATGTCCTGCGTGTGCAGGTAGCCGCCGCCCCACAGTTGCACGGAAGCCTCGGGGTTGTTCAGATAGCCTTGCGTGACCCAGGGCGCGCGCACGACGATTTCTCCATACGCGTTGCCGTCGCGGGCCGCCTCCTCCATGTTTTCGTTGACGATGCGCAGATCGACGAGCGGGACCGGCCGTCCCGTCGTGCAACGCAGACGCAGCTGTTCTTCGTCGTCGAGCGCCTCGGCGCCGGGCGGCAGTTGCGCGAGACTGAGCAGCGGGCACGTCTCGGACATGCCGTAGCCCGCAAAGATGTCGATGCCGCGCTCGAGCGCCGCGCGCGCCAGCCCGTGCGGCAGCGCGCTGCCGCCAATGACGATCTTCCATTTGCTGAAGTCGGCGGCGCGCGCCTGTTCACAGCCGAGCATCATGTGCAAAACCGTGCTCACGCAATGCGAGAACGTCACGCCTTCGTCGCGCACGAGCTCGACGAGGCGGTTTGGGATATAGCGGCCCGGATAGACCTGTTTCACGCCGAGCACGGTCGCGATGTAGGGCATGCCCCAGGCGTGCACGTGGAACATCGGCGTGAGCGGCATATAGACATCGCCACGGTGAAAGCGCTGACCCGCTTCGGGGCTCGCCAACGCCGCCATCCCGGTGAGGGTGTGCAGCACCAGCTGGCGATGCGAAAAGTAGACGCCCTTGGGCAGACCAGTCGTGCCGGTCGTGTAAAAGGTCGTGGCGCGCGTGTTCTCGTCGAAGTCGGGAAAGTCGTAGTGGTCCGAACTTGCTGCGAGCATCGCTTCGTATTCGGCTGCGAACGGAATCGAATGGGTCTCGGCTTCGCTGCCCTCTTCGTCGATCCAGACGAACTCGCGCACCGTTTCGAGCTGACCTTTGATCGACTCGACGAGCGGCAGGAAATCGGTGTGAACGAACAGGATCTCCGCGCCGGCATGATTGATCGTGTACGCGATCTCGTCCGGCGACAGGCGCACGTTGACCGTCTGCAGCACGGCGCCCATCATCGGCACCGCGAAATAGCATTCGAGGTAACGGTGACTGTCCCAGTCCATCACCGCGACGGTGCTGCCGTGCCGCGCGCCGAGCCGGCTCAGGCCATTCGCGAGCCGCGCGATGCGCTCGCGCAGCGTCGTGTAGGTCATGCGGACCTGGCCGCGATACACGATCTCCTGATTCGGCGCCTGAACGAACGGCGTGTGCAGCAGTTGCTTGATCAGCAGTGGATAGGCGTAGGCAGAGGGCGTGGCGGCCGTGGCGTTGTCCGGCATCTGAATCTCCTTGAGTCCTGAACTGGATGGATGGAGGGCAAACACGGCTTCATGGCTGCGTGGCCGACAGTCTCGTCCCGCGGTGTCTTCCCGATAGACGAAATGATCGGCGGGCCGGCGCTGGGGGAACATCCCCTGAAAGGGGGAGCCGCGGGAGGGAGATGGGAGGAGCGTGGCCGGAGAATTCGCGAAACACGAAAAAAGTGCGCTCCACGACCTTGCAGGCACGCGATTTGCGCACCGCAAGATTCGCGCGCAAGCCGCGCCGATTGCGCCTAAGCTGAGGTGACGCCACGTTTATCGGCGCGCACCGCCCCCGGCAGGCGGCAGCTTCGACGCCCCATGCGCCACGCCTCGAACCCCACACGCAAGCCCATGAGCGAAACCAGCCCACGCCTTTTCATCGTCTCACCCCATTTCGACGACGCCGTCTTCAGCTGCGGCGCGTTGCTAGCCGCCCACCCCGACGCCGCCGTCTGCACCGTGTTCGCGGCGCCCCCCGAACACGACATGCATACGGAGTGGGACCAGCGAGCGGGCTTCTCGTCCGCCCATCAGGCGGTCCACGAACGCACGATCGAAGACGACCACGCGCTCGAAATACTCGACGCGATTCCGCTGCGCATGCCGTTTCGCGACAGCCAGTACGGCGATTCGCCGTCGATCGGCCAGATGGCGGCCGCCCTGGAGGAAACCATTTACCGCACGACCGCGAACACGCTGCTGATGCCGCTCGGCCTCTCTCACGACGATCACGCGCGGGTGTTCGAAGCGTGCTGCGAAATCCTGCCGCGGCTCACGCATCTGGACTGGTTCGGCTACGAGGAAGCGATTCACCGGCGCACGCCCGGTGCGGTGCAGGCGCGGCTCGCCGATCTGGCGCAGCGCGGCATCGTCGCAACGCCGGCGACGCCGAGCGCGGGCCACACGATCGACGTGCAGCGCCAGGCGCATCTGAAGCGCGAAGCGGTCAACGCGTACGCGAGCCAGTTGCGCGCGTTCGGCGCCGGCAATTACGAGGACGTGTTCGCGACCGAGCGCTACTGGCAACTGAGCGTCGGCCGAAAACGCGCGAGAAAGTAGCAAAATGGAGCGAGCAGGAAGCGCGGCGAACGCCTACGCTTGAAGACAGAGATCCAACGCGGCGGCGTAGTTCGGCGGTAAGGCCGCCTACGCCGGACCTGCGCATTTCAACCGCAAAGGTGACGCCATGAGCTACGACATGCACACCAGCCCGATTCCCGACCCGAACGCCGACCCGAACCGCGACCCGGAAGCCGACCCGCTCGTGCCGCCGTCGCCGGGGCATCATGTCGAGGAACCGCAGCGGCCCGATGGGCCGCCGGACAAGGATCCGGTGTAGGGAAGCCGGCGGCGGCGCGGCCGCGGCGCGCTGCCCTGAGGCCGAATCAGCCGGCCAACTCGCTGAAGCCCCGCAGCAGGCGGTCGATATCGGCCGGGTGAATGTTGCCCATCGTCGAGATGCGGAACAGCTCAGCCGACAGTCCGTCCTGCCCCGCATAAATCACGAAGCCGCGCGCTGCGGGACTGGGATACGAAAGCGGGTTCGCGTGCGTTCACTGTTCGAGAGGAGCATTTATTAATCAACCTGATTTACCGAAAAATAACCATTTAATTTTGATTCTCAAATATTGAACAAGGTCTTTTTCGAATTACGAACTCAGACGGGTTGTTGAAACAGCTAATAAATCTGCTGATTGATCAGATGAATGGGGTTACCAAACAACGGGTTTCCCCCGCCTCAATCAATGCCGTTTCGCGCCGTAAACACAGCGAGCGGCATTCGACCGCGATTCAATGGACCCTACTGGCCAAAAGCCTATTCCCATCGCTATGACTTTGAACCGAAAACTGGCGTCGATGATTGCCGTTCTGTGGGTCGGCCTGATCCTGATCGGCGGGTTCGGCGCGTGGCAAAACCGCGCGTCGATGATCTCGGACCGGCGCGAACAATTGCACTCGCTGATCGACGAGGCGAACCACGTCGTTGGCCACTACTACACGCTCGCGCAGCAACATGCGCTGTCCGAGGACGACGCGAAAAAGCAGGCGCTCGCGACGCTTGGCGCGATGCGCTATGGCAAGGACGGCTATCTGTCGATCAACGACTCGCAGCCCGTCATGCTGATGCATCCGATCAAGCCCGAGCTCAACGGCAAGAACCTCGCGCAGTTCACCGATCCGGCGGGCAATCATCTGTTCGTCGATATCGTCACCGCGGGCAATCACGACGGCGGCGGCTTCGTCGATTATCTGTGGGCCAAGCCGGGCAGCGAGCAGCCCGTCGCGAAGACCAGCTACTCGATGCACTTCGCGCCGTGGGACTGGTACCTCGTGACCGGCATGTACATGGACGACGTGCAAAGCGCGTTCTACCGCAACCTGTTGCGCTGGCTCGCGATCACGGTGACGCTCGGCGCGCTCGCCACGGCCGTGATGCTGCTCGTGCTGCGCAGCATCCGCCGCTCGCTCGGCGGCGATCTGGAAGTGGCGCTCGAGCATGCGCGGCTGATGGCGCAAGGCAACCTCGCGACACGGGTACCGATCGATCCGCGCGACAACGGCAGCCTGCTGCACGCGCTGCACACGATGCAGGCGGGACTCGTCGACACGGTCTCGCGCGTGCGCCAGGGCACCGAGAACATCAACGTCGGCGCGAACGAAATCGCAGCGGGCAACACCGACCTGTCGCAGAGGACCGAAGAGCAGGCGGCGGCACTCGTGCAAACCGCGTCGAGCATGGATCAGATGACGGTCAACGTGAAGCAGAACGCCGACAGCGCAACCCAGGCCGCGCAACTGGCGGGCGATGCGGCGAACGTCGCGACGCGCGGCAGCCGCGTGGTCGACGACGTGGTGCGCACGATGGGCGAGATCACCGCGAGCTCGCGGCAGATCGGCGACATCATCGGCGTGATCGACGGCATCGCGTTCCAAACGAATATCCTCGCGCTGAACGCGGCCGTCGAGGCGGCGCGCGCCGGCGAACAGGGCCGCGGTTTCGCGGTGGTCGCGGCCGAAGTGCGCAGCCTCGCGCAGCGCTCGGCGACGGCCGCCAAGGAGATCAAGGCGCTGATCGAAAGCTCGACCGATACCGTCGAGACCGGCGCGTCGCTGGTCGCCAACGCGGGCGCGACGATGGGCGAGATCGTGCAGTCGGTGCGGCGCGTCAACGAGATTCTCGAAGAGATCAGCCATGCCTCGCGTGAGCAGAGCGCGGGCATCGAGCAGGTCAATCGCGCGGTCGGCGAGATGGATCAGGTCACGCAGCAGAACGCGGCACTGGTCGAACAGGCGGCGGCCGCCGCGCATTCGCTGAAGGACCAGGTCGGCGTGTTGCGCGACGCGATCGCGAGTTTCGCGTTGCCTGCTTGAGGTAGCCGCAGCGCGCCCTCGACGGGTGCGCAAAAAAGAAGGCGCTCCACAGGCAGGAGCGCCTCTTCAACACGCCGCGTCGGAGTCGACGCATTAATCGAACGAACCAGCCGCGCGGATTTTTCAAGTCCGCGCGGCTTTTCGTTTTTAGACGTCTTTCACATTCCTCGCATTTACATTACGTTTTATTTACAATCGGCCGGGCGACAGTCGTTGCCGCCGCGCCTCGTGGTTCCGGCGGCATCGTTCAATCGCGAAGTCGTACCCTCCGCAACGTTCGCCGCCCGCGCCCATGATCCACCAGAAAAAACCGCCGTCGCACGATCCGTACGCCTCAGCCGCGAAGAACCCGCTGCTCGACGCGCGCCTGCCCGCGTGGCGCTCGAAGTTCGTCGTGCTGCTGATGTTCGCCGCGTTCGCGACGCTCGCGGTCCGCGCCTTCTGGGTGCAGGTCGTGAACCAGGACTTCTACGTCGACCAGGGGCAAAAGCGCTATCAGCGCCTGCTTGAACTCGACGCGACGCGCGGCCGGATCGTCGATCGCCATGGTTCGATACTCGCGGTCAGCCTCGCGACCTATGAAATCTGGGCCACGCCGAAGGACCTCGACGAAAGCGCGTTCGCGCCGCTCGCGAAGCTGCTCGATCTGCCGCTCGCGGAGTTGCGCCGGCGTCTCGCCGGCGAGCGCAGCTTCGTGCTGCTCAAGCGCCAGGTCGATGCCGACACCGCCGCGCATCTGTCGCGCCTCGGTCTCGCCGGCATCACGCAGATCGCCGACAGTAAACGCTTCTATCCCGAAGGCGAGTCGGCGGCGCACGTGGTCGGCTTCACCGACATCGAGGACGACGGCCAGGAAGGCGTCGAGCTCGCCGCCGACGCGCAGCTGCAAGGCGTGCCCGGCCAGCGCGAAGTGATCCGCGACCGGCTCGGCCGCGTGATCTCGGAGACGCGACCGCTCGTGCCCGCGCGCAACGGCGCGACGATCGAGTTGACGATCGACCGGCGCATCCAGCAACTGGCGTACGCGCAACTGAAGGCGGCGATCGCGCAGCACCGCGCCGAAGCAGGCAGCGTGGTCGTGCTCGATGCACGCAACGGCGAAATCCTCGCGCTCGCCAACTATCCGAGCTTCGATCCGAACGACCGCACGCGGCTCTCAGGCCGGCAGTTGCGCAACCGTGCGGTGATCGATACGTTCGAACCGGGCTCGACGATCAAGCCAGTCGTGGTCGCCCTCTCGATCGACGAAGGCAAGGTACGGCCGCAAAGCATCATCGATACCGCGCCTGGCTGGTATCGGATCGGGCCGGCCGTGATTCACGACACGTCGAATCACGGCACGATGACGGTCGCCGAGGCGGTGCAGAAGTCGAGCAATATCGCGCTCGCGAAGCTCGCGCTGAACCTGCCGGCCGAGACGATCTGGACCAAGTATCGCCAATACGGGCTCGGCATGAAGCCCGAGCTGCCCTTCCCGGGCGTCGCTGCGGGCAAGCTGCGGCCGTACAAACGCTGGCGCCCGATCGAGCAGGCGACGATGGCGTATGGCTATGGGCTGTCGGTTTCGTTGCTGCAGATCGCGCAGGTCTACACCGCGTATGCGGGCGACGGCGCGATGCAGCGCGTGAGCCTGCTGCGCGAGCCGCTCGATGTGGACGCCCCTGAGTCATTCGTCGCTCGCAGCGAGCCGGTCACGACACCCGGCACCGCGCGCGCGATCCGCAACATGCTCGAAATGGCGACCGGCGATGGCGGCACGGGACGCGCGGCGACGGTGGCGGGCTATCGCGTCGGCGGCAAGACCGGCACCGCGCGCAAGCAGATCGGCGCGGGCTACGCGAAGAACCACTACCGCGCGCTGTTCGTCGGCATGGCGCCGATGAGCGATCCGCGCCTGATCGTCGCCGTGATGATCGACGACCCGGCCGGCAAGGCATTCTACGGCGGCACGGTCGCTGGGCCGGTGTTCAGCGGCGTGATGGGCGGTGCGTTGCAGTTGCTTGGGGTGCCGCCCGATGCGGCAGAGGTGTGACGGCCAGGATCCGCTGCGAGCGCTCAGCCCGCTTGGTCGCCCGGCTCGACCTGCGCCTCGATACGATTGCGGCCGCCGCGCTTGGCCCGGTACATCGCGCGATCGGCCTCCTCCATCATCGCCTGACCGAGCGACATCGCCTCGTCCGCGGTGCCCCCGACCGCGCGCGCAGCCACGCCGATCGACACGGTCAATGCAAGGCGCTCGCCGCGCTCGTCGCGCACCTCGAGTTTCTCGACTGCGAGCCGCACACGCTCGGCGACGACCATTGCATCGGCGCGATCGCCTTGCAGCAGCGCGGCGAATTCCTCGCCGCCATATCGCGCGACGGTGTCGCCGAGCCGCACCTGCTGGCGCACGCAGGCCGCCACCGCCACGAGCGCGCGGTCGCCGGTCTGATGGCCGTGGCTATCGTTGATGTGCTTGAAACCGTCGATATCGATGAAAAGGCACGCGACGGGCGTGTGATAACGCGCCGCGCGCATCAACTCTTCCCGCAGACGCTCGTCGAAATAACGGCGATTCGCGAGGCTCGTCAGCGCATCGGTCATGCCGAGCTGCTTGAGCCGCTCGCGATGCGCGACGTTGTCGAGACTCGCGGCGACGATGCTCGCGAAGCGCTCGAGAATGTCGGTGGCCATGCCCGCGCCGAAGCGAGTGGGGTCGTCGCTGCCGAGGCATAGATAGCCGCTGACGCTCGTGCCCGCGGTGAGCGGCAGCAGAATTGCGCTGGCCGGCACGTCGGCCGGCGCGGCACCGAAGAACGCGTGGCGCGCGTTCTCGTCGAGTCCGCCGGGGCGGCCGAGCCACGGCCGATTGCCCTCGCACAGAGATTGCGCGACGAGACCAGCCTCGCGCGACGTCTTCAGATGCGCGTGATCGTGCGCGCGCAGTGCAAACGGCTCGAGCAGTTCGAGCAGCATGGGCGCGTGATCGTCGAGCCACAGCGTCACGTTCGCGAGCGCGAACTCCTGCGGCAGATGGCTGAACAACGTATCGAGAAACGCCGCGAAATCCTGCGCGCCGATCAAACGCAACTCGACGTTCTGGAAGCGGCGCAATGTGCGCTCATTGTGCTGCACGGTGTCGACGAGCGAACGAAGGCGCTCGGAAAGCGGCGTTTGGGCGAGATTCGTCACGGTATCAGCAAGGCGGGCCCGAAGGCGAAGCGGGGTCGACGCCCCAACTCTACTGATAACGGCCGATTCATCGAGGTCTTGAGGGCGACATCGCGGTGGGCTGATCGGCACGCGCTTGCATTTGCTTGCACTCGCTTACAAGCCGTCAGAACCGTTCGCGTAGTGGTCGTGGCGCTTTAAGTTTCGCTTAATTGTTCCCTGCAACCATGTCGCTCATCCCCTGTTGAGCCGCCGGAACATCGGCGGCGCTTTTTCTCCAGGGCCGCGAAAAACGCTGCTGAAAAACGGTCACGCGCACGAGAAGAAGGGAGCAAATCATGGTTGAAGAGATGGTAGTCGAACACCTGCGTGCGATGCCCGACCATGAATGGACTCGCCAGATTCACTCCTGCAAGGTCTCCGATCCGCTGCAACCGCCCTGGGGCCGCTCTTACCGGCTCGTCGAATGGACGATGAAGCACGCGCCAGAATCGAGCCGTCGCGTCGTTCCCGCCGAAAGTACTCCACTTGAAATCGCCCAGGCCGTGGTCTCCCATGTGCCGGGCCGGCGCTTCTGTCAGCAAGCCGACTGAGCGCTGCATTCCCCGTTCATTGGCGCGCCGCGATCGCGTCGCAGTAGTCCAACGCATCCTCCAGCCTGTCGTTTCCCCAGAACATCTCGCCGCCGACGAAAAACGTCGGCGCGCCGAAAATCCCCTTGTTCACGGCCTGTTCGGTCTGCTCGCGCAAGCTGAGCTTGTTCGCGTCGCTTTGCGCGGCATCGATCAGGTTCTGCGCGGGTAAGCCGAGCGAGTCGAGCGCATCGCGCACGACATCGATCGACCCGATCTCGCGGTCGTCGACGAAATTCAGCTGCATGATCTTGCGGCACCAGTCGCCAATCCACGGCTCGTTCGCACCGAGCACCGCGACGCGCATCGCGAGCAGCGCCGCGCGCGGAAACGTGCTCGGACGTGTGAGCGCAATGCCGTATTTGCCGCATTGACGCTCCATGTCTTTCCACACGTACGCGCCTTTTTCTTTCTGCAGTACGAAGGGCGAGTTCTCGAAACCGAGCTGGCGAAATACCGGACCGAGCAGAAACGGCCGCCAGACGATCTTCACATTGCGCGCCGCCGCCAACGCTTCGATACGCATCATGCTCAGATAGCTATAGTTGCTGCCGAAGTCGAACCAGAACTCGATTGCGCGGGCGGTCGAACCGGGGTCGTCATTCATCGCTGTCTGCCTCGATGACTCAGCGTGTCTGCACGGCCACGCGCAGGCCGAGCGAAATGAACAGCACGCCGATGAACTTGTTCTGCCAGCGCGTCAACCACGTCAGGCGCTTCACGAGCTTGCCCAACGGTCGCATCGCCAGGACGAGCAACGTCGTATAAAGCGCGCTCATGGCGACGAAAATCAGCCCGAGCGTCGCGAACTGCAGAAAGGTCGAGCCATGTTCGGGGCGCACGAACTGCGGCAGAAACGCGAGGAAGAACAGGGCGGTCTTCGGGTTCAGCACTTCGGCGGGAATCGCCTGCAAGAACGCTTTCGAACCCGATACCGGCGCGACGACCGGCAGATGCGCACTCGCCTGCTTCTCGCGTAACGCGCGAATGCCCAGGTACACGAGATACGCGGCACCGACGAATTTCACCGCGTTGAAGGCCAGCGCGGACGTCATCAGCAGCGCGGAGAGGCCAACCGCGGCGCCCAGGGTGTGCATGAAATCGCCGGCTGCGATACCGAGGCCGGTCAGAATGCCGACCTTGCGTCCGCCGTGCATGGTGCGCGTCAAAACCAGCAGCACGGCCGGGCCCGGAATCAGAAAGAGCCCGAGCACGACGGCTACGAAGGTCCCCAACGTGGATAGGTCAAGCATGTCGTCTCCTTGTGACGCGCGGGATCGAAGCTCACGGTGCGCGTTCAGCGGATCATTGTAGACGAACGCGCGAACCTCTTCTGAGCGCGCCGCTGGGCGCGGAACTCGAGATTCGCTGGACTGAACACCGCGAACCGCTTCTATAGCGCTAACCTGAGTGCCGCTCCACCCCTCCGATTCCTTCGGACTGCCTGAGGCGCGTCGCGCTCTGCATGATTCAGAACGCGAGTCGCGTTCTGTCCGCCATCGCGCACTCCACGGCAAAAGCCTTTTCTGAAACGTGGCTTGAGAGTCGCTCCAACGATGCGATAATGACGTATCCATACATTAGCGCGTTCCCCTAAATGCCCAGGATCATCCGCTTCGCCATAGCCGGCGTCGTCGCCACCTGCACGCATCTGTCCGTCGCCTGGCTGGTCTTCAATCGGCTCATTGCAGATTCAGCAATTGCCAACCTCGCCGGATTTGTCCTTGCTAATGTCGTCTCGTTTCTGCTGCAAACACTTTGGAGTTTTTCCAGCAGGCCAACGTTCTCGAATTTTTCCCGCTTCTCCGTCGTCTCCTCCGCAGGCTTCGGTATTTCGGCACTCGTGCCGCTGCTAGTAGGTCGACAGCATCTTTGGGCGCCCACGCTCATCGTCGTCTGTTGCATTCCGGTATGCTCATACATCGCGCACGCGCGGTGGACCTATCGAGCGGAAGGCTGACTCGGTAGTCATTGGCGGACCGATCTGCGCACAGCACCCGAACGTTACACAACAACCATGACTACACAAGAGACGAGCAGAAAGGCAACGTCCACTTTTCATTTCCTGCTCGTTTTCGTGCCGAGCTTCCTGCTCATCTTACAATTCATCCCCCTCGTCATCTGCTTCGTCGCGCACTACGTACTCGGCATCCGCACCATGCCGGGCATCGGCTTCGACTTCGGGATTTTCTGGGCTGCGGCCCGTGTCGAGCTGGCGCACGGCGCGGCAGCGGTATTCTCGCCTCGCTGGATGCAACCGCTGGAAGCCATCGTGCGCTCCTCGCCGCGCTATGATCCCTGCCCTTATCCGCCGACTTTCCTGCTCGCCATTCGGCCACTGGGCTATTTGAGTTATCCGTGGGCGCTCTTCCTGTTCCTGGCACTCGGCATCGGCGTCTATTGCACGGTCGCATTACGCATCGGCCACCGTCTGCCACAGACACAGCGCCAGTTCATCCTGATCGTTGCGCTTGCCGGCATGCCGTTGGCAATCTTCGAGGGACAAAATTCGCTCTTTACCGCCGCAGCCGCTGCCGCAGCGCTCGTGCTGATGGAGAGTGCGCCGATTTGCGCGGGTGCTTGCCTTGCCGTGCTCCTCATCAAGCCCCAACTGGGTGTGCTCTTCCCTATCGCCCTCGTATGCGGACGCCGCTGGAAGATGTTGCTCGCCACGATGATCTTTTGCTCGGCATTTCTGCTGTCGAGTATTGCGATACTAGGAAGTGAGGCGTGGTCCTCGTTTTTCTCTTATCTCCCCGCCTTCAGACAAGCCGCCTTGCTGGATGGCCGGGATCATTGGTTCGGCATGCCAACGTTATTCGCCACCGCCAGACTCCTTGGTGCGCCCGTCGCGGTGGCTTACGCGGTTCAGGCGCTAGCCGCCATTCCCGCCGCGCTTGCCGTCGCCTATCTTTGGCTCGTGAACGCACGGCACGAATTGAGGGCCGCGGCCTTGCTCGTCGCCACCCTGCTCGTGCAACCCTATTTGATGACCTACGATCTCGCCTGGCTCGGCTTTCCGGCGGCGTTTCTAATCCGCGACGCGGCAGCGGCCAGGCTCACGCGCCTGGACCGGCTCGCGCTTGGCGCGGCATGGGTAATGCCGGTCTCCGAATTGACTGGCGCTACAGCTCATTTGCCATTTCATCTGGCACCCGTCGTAATGATTCTGATGCTGACGGCGATCGTGCGACGGCATCGGACCTCGCATCGGCCCATGCAAGATCTTGCCGGGCCGGCGGATGAACGCTCCGACCGTCTCGCCGAAGCGTGCGGCTGATCCGGTTTCTCCGTTGGAACCCGTGTACGCCCTCGGCGAGACGCGCGTCACGCACAGTTTCGGCGGCGCCATAACGTTGGCGAACGAGGTAAATCGGCCGATGTTTCGACTCGTCGTAAATCCGGCCGATGTATTCACCGATCACGCCGATACCGACGAGCTGGATTCCACCTATGAACAGCACTGCCGAAAACAGCGATGCATAACCGGGTACGGGATTACCGAACAGCAACGTTCGCACGACCATGAATCCGCCGTACAAGAACGCGAGCATCGCAATCAAGGCGCCGACATAAGTCCAGGCACGTAGCGGAATCGTACTGAAACCGGTAATGCCTTCGATCGCGTAATTCCACAGGCGCCAGCCCGAAAAGCTCGAATGGCCCGCACTGCGTTGTGCCCTCTCGTAGTGGAGCGTGACGGCGGGAAAACCGACCCACGCGAACAGCCCTTTCATGAAGCGACGCCGCTCCGGCAACCGGCGCAGGGCTTCGACGACCTCCCGGTCCATCAACCTGAAGTCGCCGACATTGGGCGGGATCTTCACGCTCGACAGGGCATTGTGAACGCGATAGAAGAGACCGGCGGTCACGCGTTTTGAAAGCGAATCGGTACTGCGGTTGGCGCGATGCGCCAGTACGACCGGCGCGCCGTCCCGCCAGCATTGGATCATGTCGGGAATCAACTCCGGCGGATCCTGCAGATCGGCATCGATGACGATCACGGCATCGCCTCGCGCCTCGTCGAGACCGGCGGTCAGTGCCGCTTCCTTGCCGAAATTGCGTGTCAGGTCGAGCACGCGGATGCGCGCATCCTCGGCGGCAGCCGCGAGCAACTGGTCGAGCGTGCCGTCCTGGCTGCCGTCGTTGACGCAAACGATCTCGAAACGAAGCGCTTGAAGTGGGTCGATGACCTTCCGTATTTCCGTGAAGAACAGATGGACCGCATCGTGCTCGTTATGAAACGGCGCGACGATCGAAATCAGCGGAACCGGCGGTCGCTTCGACAGATCCCGGATGTTAGCGGAGGGCATCATGTTCATCGGGGGATCCCCTTGGCGAACGCAACACTATTGCCCCCTTTCACGCCGTGCCTCTCAGTCCTTACGCGCGTGACGAGCACCGCGAGGGTGAGCAACGTGAGAATGGGCAGGAACTGAAAATGAACGTGGGGTACGACGACTAACCCCATTAGCGGAGCGAACCCGAGCAGTATCAGCCCCTCCCGCTCGTAACGCCGGAAGCCGTGAGCCAACCCGAACCGGGCATACCACGCAATCACGAGGCCATACCAGGTCAGGTCGTAATCGTAGAGATAGGGACTAAAGGCCAGCGTCGCGCAGACGAGCGTCGCCGCGCGCAATTCGTGGGCGGCCGGCCGTGACCAAACGTAGACGACCGAAGCCACAGCCACGCACGCCGACACCGCCTGCAAGGCATAGGCCCCGGCCGCTGGGATGGACATTTGTCTCGCCAGCGCAAAAAACGTGGGGATGCGAAGCAGCGACTTGTTGTCGGAAGTGACGACGCTCTGGATTTCCCCCATGCTGCGCAGGAAAGCGGCGAGTGTTTCCACACCGAACAATCCGGTCGATATCGCGCTCAGCACGAATGCGATCGATCCGGTTACCACCAGCGTTCTCCACGAGCGCGAGCAGATCAGTGCAAGCGGAATCAGTACGGCGAGATGCGGCTTGATGCACAGTAATCCTAGCGACACGCCTGCCCAGACCGGACGCCGTGGCAGTAAGGCAAGCCCCAATCCCATCATGGCCGCAGTCAGCAGGCCGTTCTGTCCCGTCAGTGCCGAAAGAGCCACCCCCGGGAAGGCCAGTGCGAGCAAGGTCGAAATCCTGCCCGGCACGATAGCGTTGATCGCGACGACGAACGCTACGAGCGTCAGACCAAAGAAGAGCCAGGCCGAAGGCTCAAAAGGAAGCAGCGCAGCAGGGTAGACAAACAACAGGAACGTCGGCGGATACAACCAGGGCAAGGTTCCTTTGAGATCAGGCAGCACAGTTTTTTCCAGCGCACCCAGCACCTTCGTGCTGTACGCATGGGCAGCGTGTCCATGCAGCGCCAGATGTGAAGCACTCCAGAAAGCGATGTAATCTCGTGCATTGTTGCCGAAAGAAAACGGGTGCCCCCAACTGTCGCGAAGTATTTTCACTCCCGGCGTAAGGATGTACACGAGCAGCAATGCGCCTGAGTAGAGGTACAGACGTTGCCGTGTCATCCAATGCGGCCGCGGGCTCGCGCCGTCACTTGCACTTCCTTTCGGGACTGCAAGATCTTCGATCGATGCATTGTCCGATATCGTCATTGCGTGAGCCTCAACACGGCGATCTGCGATGCGATCTGCTGGAAGACCGTATTCAGCGACGAGTTGTTGGAGGCGACGTAGTAATCGCCTGGCGACGCACACGACTGCAAGCTCGTACCGGCGGCGCCCGCTCCGAAAGCGATCGTATAGATCGTGATGCCCGCGTTCTTGATCGCAGTGCAGACCGCTGCCTGATAGGTGTTGATGTCGTTCAGGACGATCGAGCCGCTCGCCAGCGTGCTCGACACGGAGGGAGCATGCAGATTGTTCGTGCCGACGCCGGACAGGCCATTGAAATACGTGACCTCCTGGCCCGGAATACTGCTCGAACTGACATCGTTCTGCCCGTCCGTCATTAGAATCAACACGCGCTGCAGCCCCATCGAGCTCTCCGGTATCGGCAGAGGGGTGGTGATGGTCGAACGCTGAATCCATGTGCCGGCCCAGCTCGAAGACAGCATGCGCCATCCCCACAACAAGCCGAGCGGAATGATCGTATTGCCCGCTGGCTGCATCGCGCTGATTGCATGGCCCAATTGCGTCTGGTCGTTGGTCAGGAACGTCACTGGCGTACCAATGCACAGATTGTTCTGGTTCAACGTATAAGTGGCGGTCGACGGCTGGTCCAGATCCCATTGACTGATCGGCAGTGTCGAACTGGTCGTGGTGCACGTGCCGTTTTTCCCGGATCCGATGGTCGTGGGAAACTGCGACACCGTCTTGGTCGTGCAGGTTGCCTTCTTTCCCGAACCCGTTTGCGTATAGAGCGTGAGCCCCGCGGACGGCACGTTGTAGTAGTAAGGCGTGAACTGCAAATAGGGTGAAGTCGGTGTCGCCGTCGCCGAAGACGGCGAATAGGCCAGCGCGGCCAGATTACCGCTGCTATCGTGCGGCTCCACCACGCACCCGCCCCACCCGCTGCCAGTCCACGCCCATGACGTACCTGACAGGCTAACCTTCGGCGTGCCGCTCATCGACACGCCGCTCGAGTTGTAGCTGAAGGACTGCTTGAGCCACGTCCCCGTCCCCGCACTTAGCGATGCGGAAACTGTCGCGTTGTTCCCATCCAGCCATGACGGTGTCATGCCGACGTTAACGGTGCTGGCAAAAGGCACGATTCCAATGTAGTACTGCGCCGATCCCGACTGGGCGAACAATTGCCCCAACAGATTATTGGCCGCGTTCTGCAGTCCAACGATCTTGCTCGCGCTACTGCCGCTCAGCGTCTGGGCCATCGACCCCGTGTTGTCCAGCACCAGCGCCAGTTCCAGTTGGGTTTGCGGATTACGCGCCACCTGGTTCGAAGCGGCGACCTGCATGTCGTTGCCACCGGTCGACCCGGTGCTGGTGCTGCTGCCCTTCGATCCGAGGAACGCCGGCATCATCAACGGCAATTCGCCCGCCGCGGAAAGCTGCACGTATTGGCCACCGCCCGGGTTATTCGTGCAGGTCGCATTGAAATTGTTGCTCGACAGCAGGATGTCGAGATAGCCGTTCGGCATGTTGGTGTTGTAATACGCGAGCGCATCTTTCTGCCACGCGGTGAGGCTCGTGGGACACGTCGTGCTCGCATAGTGGCCCATGTCCATCGATGCCGTAAGGTTCGCCACGTCGAGTGCGGACTGCATGCGAGCCTGCGAGATCGCATATCGTCCCAGGTCGATCGTCATCGACAACGCACCGAGCATCACGCTCGCGCTGACGGCGAATATCAGCGAGACCGCTCCGCGATCTCCGCCGGCAAGGTATTCGCGGCATCGCGTGAGCACGGCGGCATCGCGCCGGCGAGCGGTACGAACAGCGGTAGCTAGATTCATGATTGTCCCCGGTACATCACGCGAGCGCTGGCTTTTATAGACCGTGGCACCTGTCAGGACCCAACGATAGTCGTCGAGCCCGGACAGCCTGCCGACAAACCGCTTCCCGCTGCGAGACCCGCGCCGGTCGTGTTGAGCAACGGCATCGAGGTCCAGTTCAGCACGCGCTGCCGCGCATAGACGCGCCGATAGAGCACGGTCGAACCCGGAGCGCCGGGCCAGAACGAGGCGAGCAGAGGAAGCGGGGTGTAGCGGTAGAACACCTCGACGACGAGCGCGGCGTCGCCTTGATAGAACGGCCAGGAGGACGGCAGAACGTTGGTGGTCGTGATCTGGGTTTTCATGCCCGCGCTCGAGTTGGCCGCGGCCTGCCAGCAGATGGTCGCCTTACCGTTGCTCAGCGACGGCGTGCCGACCACGTTCAAGCCGCAGTTATTTTCCGAGGACGACTTGTCACAAATGGAAGTGACGATGACATTGCCATTCGCCGTCAATGTATTGGGACTGGCGAGCAGGTTCGCATCCGCCCACAACGAGCCGAGGCTGTTCGCACTGGCCGTGCCGGATTGATCTATCACGTTCTGCATCTGCCCGAGCGAATTCGCCAGCGCGAAAGCCGCATGCTCCACCATGCTCACCGCGCGCAGGTACAGATACACCTCGGTGAAACCGAATAGCATGAAGATCATCACCGGCACGATGATGACCACTTCAAGCGCCGCCACCCCGCGTGAGCGGCGCCGTGCCAGCCCGGCTTTCCGGGCACTCGTCAACTTGCGCATTCTTCGTTCTGGACAATGTAGTTGCGCTGGTAATTCAGCGTGGGCCGGCCGAGCCACTTGGACAGCCCCGTAAAGGACGGCATGGTGAGCTGAATCGTGTACATCTCCACGTCGCCGCAGTTGCCCGGCCCGCTGCCCGCGTTATAGCCGGACACACCGAAGTTGCTGAAGGACACATAGTCGAGTTGTGTGACCGTCAAGGTTCCGCCAGCATTCACCCAGTTCCCCAGGTACTGCTTCGCGATCTTCTCCGCCTGATCCGCGCGCGAGGTGCCGTCGGCGGGTAAGGACATCGTCAATCCGGCTCGCGAAGCCGCCTGGGCCGCGATCTGCACGGTCACGTCGACGGTCATATCGAGCGCGAACTCGATCGTCATGATGATCAGAAAGAACACCGGCAGCGAGGCGAGCGCGAATTCGATCGCGCTCGCACCGCGCTCGTCCCCCGGCAAGGTCCGCAGACGCCGCCAGACAGAGAGGCAGGGCCAGGAGCGGACAGATCGCTTCATTGGGTCTTTTTCTCCGTCGCGAAAGAGGCTTTGCCCGGGCCCGACGGATTGCCTTGCACGGCGGCCAGCCGCATGCGCTGCGTCGCGTAATAGCGGAGGTTGTCCTGTGTCGATTTTTTCGGCAGATCGGCGTCCAGAATTTTTTCGGCCGCTTCGTTGTTGCCGAGCATGCCGTAGGCCATCGCGAGATTCTGGCGCGCCTCGGCCGGCGCGGCCGGAAAACGTGTGACGTCGAGCAGCACGTTCGCCCCCTCGCGCGGTTTGCCCGACACCACCAGCGAGAGCCCCAGATCGGTCTCCAGTCGCGGGTCGCCTGGATTTTCGAGCAGTGCGTTGCGCAAGACCGCCTGGGCCTCGTCGTGGTGTCCTTGCATGTCGAGCGCGGTGCCGAGCCCCGCGGCAGCCATCGCGTCGCTCGGCGACATCGCCAGCACGCGCCGGTATTGGGCGACGGCGTCGTCCAGCCGGCGTTGCCGGATGGCCACGCGAGCATTGCCTGTCATCGCCGGCAGCGCGTTCGGATCGAGCGACAACGCCTTGTTGTAGTAGACATTCGCTCGCGTGTAGTCGCCCTGGACATACAGCGTGTCGCCCAGGCCCGTCAGGCCCGGCACGGAATCCGGATTGGACTGGACGATCTGCATGTAAATGGTGGTGGCCAGATCGACATTGCCTGACTCCAGCGCGGCCTCCGCCACGTGCAGTTCGCCTTTGAGGCTCAGCGTAGCCGGGTTCGACACCGGCGACACAGGCCCGTAGCTTTGCTTGACCGTGGTCGTGCAGGCCGCCAGTGTCAGCAACGACACGGCGACGCCGAGCCGGCACGCCGCTGCGGCGCAAACCCGAGGGGCGAGAAGTGAGCGAGTGATTTTCATGTCATGTGCTTCAGTGAGGCCGCGAGTTGCATAATGGCCGGTCCGGCGGAAATCGCGACGACGGCCGGCAGGATGAACAGCATCATCGGCACGACCATCTTTGGCGCGAGCTTGGCTGCGGTTTCCTCGATCCGCACGATATGGGCGGTCCGTTCGATACGCGAGAGCGTGCGCAGTGCCTGCGAAATGGGCGTGCCATAGCGCATCGATTGGGTCAGCGTCGTGATCAGCGCGCGTACCGGCGGCACGTCGACACGTTCGGCCATGGCTTGCAGCGCGCGCGCTCCGTCGCCGGAAAGATGCAGTTCGTCGGCGGTCAGCGCGAGTTCCGATGCCAGCGCCGGGCAGATCAGCGCCATCTCCTGGGCGACGCGGCGCAGCCCAACACCAAGGCTGTTACCCGCATTGGTGCAAATGACGAACAGATCGAGCGCGTCAGGAAAATAAGCAAGGATCTTCTTTCGCCGCCGGCGCGCGTAAAAGTCCAGCGCATATTCCGGCACGATCATCCCGAACATGAATGCGGCCAGCATCATCAGCATGCGAATCGCCAGAACGTGGCCGAGCGAGAACAGGTCGGCGACCCACAGCACGACCAACGCGGCCCACAGCACGCCGGAGACGAATTTCAGCGCAATCAGGGTCGGCACGGCGGCGGGGCCGCGGAAGCCCGCCTTGACCAGATCGTTTGCCAGCTTCAGCCGCTGATCGGAGGTGAAGAGCGGCATGCGTTCACCGAACCGGATCAACGGCTCCATGACACGGCGGACGAACGCGAAGCGATTGATCGACGTGTCTTTGCTCAAGGAAGCGGCTCCCGTGGCATTCGCACTCGCCTCGCGTACGCGTTCCGCAATCCGGCCTCGATACCCGCCCCGGTTAAACGCCCACCAGAGCACGAGCGCACCTAGCAGCATCAGCAGCATCAACAGATTGATCAGCAGATCAATGCGCATCGTGCTCATCGCGAGGTATCCAGGTTGGCGATCTTGTTGATGACGACAACGCCCGCGACGATCGCCGAAACGGCGAACGTCAGGATCGAGTGGCCCGTCGGCGTGGTGAACAGCAGCATGATGTAGGCGCGATTCGACATGTACAGCGTACCCACGATCAGAACCGGAATGGCTGCGAGGATCTTGACCGTGATCCGCGTCTCCGCCGTCAACGCTTTGGTCTTCTGACGAATTTCGCGGCGGGCTCGCACGATCCCGGCCAGGTTCTCGAGCGTTTCGCCCAGTTGTCCGCCCGTTTCTCGTTGCAGCAGCAGGCACACGCAAAAAAAGGAAAAATCGGCCACGTGAACGCGTAGTGCCGCCGAGCTCAGCACTTCCTCCAGATCCATGCCGAGCTGGAGCGAATCGCCTATGCGCTTGAACTCGCCGGCTAGTGGCTGTGGGGACTCCTGGGCCACCATGGGCAATACTTTGACCACGGGAACCCCGGCGCGCACCGCACGCACGATCATGTCGATCGCATCCGGCAACGCTGCCAGAAAGCTTGCGCGGAAACGGTCGACGAACATCTGATAGATGCGTTGCACGGTCAACACAGGTAACGCGAGTGCCAGCAGGATCTGGACAATGCCGGGTACCGACGTGAAGCGCGGGATCGCCAGTGCCACACCGAATGCGACGAGGCCGCCGGCTATCACGACCGGCAGCCCGCGCGGCGCGACCGTGCGCAAGCGGTCGCGCCGCGCGCGAAGCCAGCCGAACACGATATTCGTCTCGTCAGGGTGGCCCAGCGCGCGCCCTTTGATGATCGCTTGCACGTCGCTCGAAGTCGTAGCGGCCAACCCCGTTTCTCCAGGCATCGCCGCGATCCGTGCGCGAATCAATGCGTCGGGACGCTGATTGCGCAAGTCCTGCCAGACCAAATGCATGATGCCGACGATCACCGCGCAGAGGAAAGCGGCGATCGTGGCGAGGTTGACGATCGCGCTCACGCAACGGCCTCCAGCAAGGCTTCCTCGAGGCCGTAGTACGAGGCCCGCTCGGTGAATGCCGGCCGCAGGTGGCCGTTTTCGAAGCCGCCCTTCACCTCGGCGTCGTAGGACGTCACGTCGTAACGGAAGGCGAACAGATCCTGAGTGATGATCACGTCGCCCTCCATACCCGCCACCTCGGTCACGCGGGTCAGCCGGCGGATACCGTCGCGCATCCGCTCGACCTGGACGATCAGGTGCAGCGCGCTTGCGATCTGCCGCCGGATCGACATCAACGGCAGATTGCCGTTGGCCATCGACACCATGCTTTCGAGCCGGGTCAAGCTATCGCGCGGCGTATTGGCGTGGATCGTGGTCATCGAGCCGTCGTGGCCCGTGTTCATCGCCTGCAGCACATCGAACGCTTCCTCGCCGCGCGTTTCGCCGAGGATGATGCGGTCGGGACGCATCCGCAGCGCATTCTTGACCAGATCGCGCTGATTGACACCCCCCATGCCCTCGGTGTTTTCGGGGCGTGTTTCGAGGCTGACGACGTGAGGCTGCTGCAATTGAAGTTCCGCCGCATCCTCGATCGTGACGATGCGCTCGCCGTTATTGATGAAATGCGAGAGCGCATTGAGCAAGGTGGTCTTGCCGGAACCCGTACCGCCCGAGACCAGCACGTTCAGGCGGCAGGTGACCGCGATCTTCAGCACGTGCGCCATGTCGAGGGACATATTGCCCTGATTGACCATGTGCTGAAGGGTGAGCTTGCGCTTGGAAAATTTACGAATGGAGATCGCGGGCCCGCGCAATGCGAGCGGCGGCAGTACCACGTTGACCCGGCTGCCGTCCGGCAGTCGGGCATCCACCATCGGGCTGCTCTCGTCGACGCGCCGGCCGACCCCCGCCGCGATGCGCTGCGCCACAGTGGTCACGTGCGCGTTGTCGCGGAACCGGTACGGTGTAAGTTCGAGCTTGCCGCGCCGTTCCATGTAAACCTGATCGGGGCCGTTGACGAGGATATCGGTCACCGTCTCATCGGCGAACAGCGGCTCGATCGGCCCCAGCCCGAACATGTCGTTGAGCAGTTCCTCGACGATCAGCCCTTGTTCGGAAAGCGGAATGTTCAGGCGCTCGCGCTCGATGATCGCGGAGACCAACGGCTCGAGTTCGGGCTTCAGTTGCTCGCGGCTGTAGGTGAGCACCAAAGAGGCATTCATGGTCGACAGCACGGCGTTGCGCACCGTCCTGTACGTGTCCGAGCGCACGAGCGACGCATCGGAAGCGGCATTCGTGTCGTTCTGAACCACTACGCCGAGAGACGACCGCAACGACTTCTCGTCGATCTGCGCCTTGGGGTCGAGCGTTTCGGTATCGCCCCCGGTGGACGCGGGGGCCAGTTCAACGACGCGTTTTTGACCGAATTGCATCACTTCCTCGCCATGAGTCGTTGCCACAGGCTGGATTGCACAACCGTGTTCTGGTTGTTACCGGTCAGATCGCCGGACAGGTGCATGATGACCTGCTCGAACGCCTCGGTCTTGCCGGCTGCTATCGGCGCGCCGACATTCTCGGCAATCGCGAGCGCGCGGCGTTCGAACGGCATCTCGGCCAGCACGGGGCGCCCAATCGACGCCTCGAAGTCGCCCGGCTCGACCTTGCCCGCTGTCGCCATGTTCGGATTGTTTAGCAGAACGGACGTAACGGGACTATCGCTACTGCACGTTTCGATATATCGGATCAGCCTGCCGGTCTCATGGACCGCATGGACCGACCGGTCCGCCACTACGTAGCTTCGCCCGGCGCAGCGGAACGCCTCCTGGGTCAGCGGATCTGCGCGCTCGCCGATATCGAGGAACACGTAGTGGAAACTCGACACCAGTACATCCAGCACTTTCTCCAGCGCGCCCTCCCCGAACGGACGCTCGTCGTGCCATCCCATTTGCGCCGACAACATCAGTAGCCGCGAACCGTCCACGGACTGCATCGCACGCTCGAGATAGGCGGGGTCGAGCCGATTGACGTTCTGCAGCACGTCGACCAGACCGTTGTTGGTCTTCAGGCCGACCATGCTCGGGGCGCCCCCACCGTGCAGGTTCAGGTCCAGATACACCACGCGACGCCGCGAATTGGCCAGGTTGCGGGCGAGGTTGATCGCGATCGTGGTCGTGCCGACCCCACCGCGTGCGCCGACGAACGTGAGGACCTTGCCCGCGCGCGCTTGCGACACCGGCATCGCGCGGCCATCGCGCAGATTCAGCGTGCGCTTGAGCAGTCCGACCGTCAGCGGTTTGACCAGATATTCGCCCACGCCGATGCCGAGCAAGCTGCGGTACAGGCCGACATCGTTGCGCTCGCCGAGCGCGATCACCTGCACCGACGGCTCGCAGACGCTGGCAAGCCGGGCCAGATCCGACAGCGGCATTTCGGAAGTCTGCAGATCGACGAGCAGCAGCTTCGGCGAGTGCTCCATACTGGACAGGCGCGCGATGGCTTCGTCGATGCCGCCCTCCGCGATGTAGGTATGCGGCAGGGCCTCGTCCAGAACGAAGCTTTTGAGCACCTGCTCGGACTCGCGGTCCGCGACGAAGGCGACGAAGTCGGCGGCGACCCCGTCGGACCTGGCGGGCTTGATGAGGGTTCCAATCATGCTCATGTTCAATCCGGGGGCGAAGTGGGTTGGGTCCTGTCGTTATTTCGTATTTCGCGAGGTGTGCTGGTCGAGCGGCGTGACCTTGTTCTGCTCGTAGCGGCGCATCGCATCGGCGGCCACGGCGGCATCGGCCGGCCCAATGGGTCGAGGCTGCTCCAGATCGCGTGGATTCGAGACCTGCGCGGCCAGATTCGTGAAAGTCGCGCACCCCCATGCCACCGAGGGCTGCCGCAAGCCGCCGTCGGTCAGCCCGGACGGCACGACGAGCTGCCTGCAGTCCGGCGCCAGCATCTGGCCACCGTCGCTGTGGATCACCGAGGCGTCGGGCATGTTGAACGGCGGCTGGAAACACCCGCCCAGCAGCGTGACGAGCAGGCCGAGCGGAGCAAACAGGATCCTGAATCGCATTGTCATGGTCGCTCCGATCAATAGATGTAGCCGGCCCGGCCCACCAGACGCGGCTGGGTGTCGGCGTCTTCGACGGACGCTCTCGCGCCCGTCGAACCATGGGTGTGCTGGAAGCTGTACTCGAGGTCACCCACCGGCTGCATCACCGAATCCAGCGGGGTACGCAGTTTGTCCGGACTGACCGGGTCGACCAGATACGGCGTCACGATGATGACCAGTTCGGTCTTGTTGTTCTGGTAGTTGCTCGACGAAAACAGCTTGCCGAGCACCGGGATCGAGCCGAGGCCAGGTATCTGCGAGATGGTGTTGCTCGTATTGTTCTGCAGCAAACCCGCGACGGCGAAGCTCTGACCGCTGCCGAGCTCGACCGTCGTATTCGCGCTGCGCACGCTCAAGCCCGGAACCGTGATGCCGCCGGTGGTCACGCTGACCGACGAGTCGATCTGGCTCACTTCAGGCCGGACCTTGAGGCTGATGCGGTTGTCGTTGAGCACGGTCGGCGTGAAATCCAGCTTCACGCCGAACTGCTTGAATTCGACGTCGATCGCGCCGTTGGTCTGCGACACCGGAATCGGGAACTCCCCGCCCGCGAGAAAACTGGCTGTCTGGCCGGACAACGCCACGAGATTCGGCTCGGCCAGCATCGTCAGCAATCCTTCCTGATGGAGCGCGTCCAGCAGCATCTGGATGTTCCAGTGGCTCGTCGCGAAACCGGTCAGCAGAGAAAACGCGCCGTTCGTAGCCAGATTGACCGCCGAACCGCCATTGCTGCTCGAGCCAGTCGTATTCAAAATCCCGCGACCGTTGAACAGCCCCGTCTGCCAATTGCCCGGGAGCCCGAGCGATTGCCAGTTCACGCCCAGTTGCTGCGTGACGTTACGATCGACTTCGGTAATGCGCACACGCAGTTGCACCTGCAACGGATGCGCGATCGTCATGCGATTGACGAGCACCTGCTTTTCCGCGAGGTACGGCGTCATCATCTGCACCACGGCATCTGCGACATCCGATCCCGGTACTTCGCCCGAGACCTGCAGCGATCCAGGCCCGACGTCGAGGCGCAGATTAGCTCCCGGAAAGCGCGCCGCGATCATGCGGCGCAGCGTGTCCAGGTCGGCGCCGACCAGAACGCTGCGCTTGAGCAACTGCACGCCGTTCGCCGTCAGCGCGAACAGCGTCGTCGTACCGGCCTTCTTGCCGAGCAGCACCAGGACGCGCGGAGTCGGCATGTGCACGTCGGCCACGTCCGGATCGGCCACGAATACCGAACTGGCATCCTGATTGAGGCGCACGAGCACCTCCTGACCCGCTGTCACGCTCACGCTACCGCCGACGTCGGCAGGCATCGCCGCGCGCACGGGTACGGGCTTACGGGCCATATACGTTGGTGGAAGCTTTGTCGCCTGCGCTTGCGCTCCAACAGCCAGTCCCAGCCCGACGGCGAACGCCACCGCGCGTGCGACCATCGGCCGTTTCCCTCGCGCTACCCCGGTCAGATCAATTGGTTTCATATTCTTATTGCGGCATGGGCTGGGTCGGAAGCGGAGGTACACGGCCACCCGCGGCTAACGGCACGGTCGAATCCTCAGCCAGGTTTTTTTGCGAACCGCGATAAACCATCACGTTATGCCCCGCGATGGCGCTCTGCGGCTTATTGCTCGCCGGTCGTGGCAGCTCGCGCACGGCACGCGAAATATCGCCGGCCCAGACGGGTTTGGGCGGTGCGGAAGCCGCGTCGGCGGATTCGGCGCCGGCATCGCGGCTGGCCACGGCAAAGCTGCGCAGGGCAAGCGACAAGCTGCCGAGCCGAGCCGCCACGGACACCACCTCGGCCCTCTCCGGCGAGACCTCCAATGTGACGGTGCGCGCCCGGTTGCCCGAATCGGGCGCAGTGCCGTCTGCCTTCGGACGCTGGATGACCGAGCCGACGGCCAGCACGCGCACATGCTGGACGATGGTTTCGCTCGCCACCGCCAGCACCGGCTCGTCGGTACGGTTGCTCATCTGCTGGGTCAGCAACAGGTCCACGTAGTCGCCCGGCTCGATCAGACCGGCGTTGCCCGAGACATCGTCGATCGCAACCGACACCGCCCGCATGCCCGGCTTCAGCGTCGCGGCCAGAAAGCCCGGGGCGCCCGGCAGAATGACCTCATCGGACAGGACCGCCTGGCCAGCCGACACGGCCTGGCGCAACAGCGCGCCTTTCAGTTCGACCGTATTCGGCGCATTCGGCGCATTCGGCGTATTCGGCGCACCCGCCGCAGTCGCCGGATCGCCGTCGATCACCGCACCGGCCGGCACGCTCGCCGCCGGCGTGTCCTTCCAGGTGAGATCGGCTTCCCGCAGCAGCAGGCCGGCGGGAAGATCGGCGGCCGCGACGCGGACCCGTTTCATGGTAGGAGCTTGAACGTGCTGCGCCGTCGCGGTCTGGACGACGAAACGCACGATCACCGCCACGAGCAGTGCGCCTACCAGAAGAACTGCCAGTTTTATGATCTTGGACATATGGGCAGAGGCCGAAGTCGTTTTCTAGTGCTTCACAAAGTGCGTTATCGCCCAAGGCAACCAGAGCGGTAACAGAATTGCCGTGCTACCACCCGTCGCAAGCGCGACCCCGTACGGCACCCCGCGCCGGCAGGAAAAGAATGCAAGAGCGCGCATTGGTCCGAAGCACGCGGCGGGATCGAGCCGACGTGTCGCGAGACCAAGCAGTGCAACGAGCAAACCAGTGATGGCAACTAGCATCAGAGTCGACGTCGCAACCAGCAGATTGCTACCGACCCACAGGCCGACAGCTGCAACCAGCTTGACGTCCCCTCCTCCCAGCATGTTCATCAGGTAGAGCCCAACGCACAGCACACCAACTACTGCCGCGACCAGCACATGCTCCCCGGTCACGGACAACGACTTTTGCGCGAGTACCGCATCGGCAAAGAACAGAATGGCGACCGCCAGCACGCCCTTGTTGGGCAAACGGCGGTCGCGTACGTCCATCACTGCAAGCCACCCCAGCGTCCCCACCGTCGCCAGCCGGACCACGAGTGAAAGCATCGACATTGCCACCTCTCATTCAACTGGCGAAAGAGCTCGGGGAACCGCAAGTTATTAGCTGGTGGCGCTGGTGATCGTGGAGGCCAGATTCGAGAAGCCCGTCGAGAGCCCGGTCGAAAGAAGCCCGACAGCCGAAACGACTGCTGCCACGATGATCCCCGCCAGAATTGCGTACTCCAGCGCGGTCACGCCGCGCTCGTCACGCACGAACTTATTGAAGAACTGACGAATTTTCATGTAACCCCCTCATAAACACTGTTGGTCGATAGCCAGGTTTTTTTCCGGTCGTTGCGGACCAGCATTTATCGTAGCCGCGCGAACTGGATACCCCCGGGCCGAAAAGACGGTAAAAGCCCGCTCTATTCGGCTCATGCAACACAGCCTGCCAGAGTAAGAGCCATCCCCGTCTTACCGATTAACGGCAGAGACGCTGAATACTTTACTGAAATAATCGCTAGTGCTTTCCCGGATTGCGGGAGATTTTTTAATCGATTCGATCAAACGCTAATATTTGTATGACGATCGAATGCCAAACGTTTGCCCGGTTTGGCGCGTAAAAAGGGGAACAAACACAAGGCAAAAGCGCACAGGGGTGCCTTACCAATTCGTACGAAGTAATATTTGATTTCCTGAAGCGCGATTTTTCGCCCAATGATTAACGATCAAACGTTTGCGCGAATGCGGTGCTAAATCATTGACGGAAGAATTGGTAAAAACGGATTTATCAACGCAACTCCGAATGCGTGAAGTTATCCGTAATTTCAGAAAGCGCCCTTTTTAGTCCAATACTCGGCATTCAAACGTTTGCGCCATCCACGTTGTTGGAATAATGGGCGAAAAATGTGATAGAAACGGATCAATGGCCGATCAGCCGATGTCCACGCATAATTGCCCCATTCGAGCCCGCCGCCCTGTCGTACCCGGCCCCTGCCGGTCAGTCGACGCAGGCTGACGAAGCCCCCATCAATCCATTGATTTCATTGACATAACGGATCTCGACCAACGTGAGTCACACCGTCTCAACCACCGTTTCCGCAGAACTCGAGATTCGCAAGAGCCGCTTCATCGCCTATGCCATCCCGGTCGCCGATCGCGATGCCGCGATGGCCGAATTGCAGCGTCTGCGGCATGAACATCCCGCCGCGACGCATGTGTGCTGGGCGCTGCTCGCGGGTGGCCAGTCCGGCATGTCGGACGACGGCGAGCCGTCCGGTACCGCGGGCCGGCCGATTCTCGAAGTGCTGCGGCATCACGATCTGGAGGGTGTACTCGGCGCGGTCGTGCGCTATTACGGCGGCGTGAAGCTCGGCGCGGGGGGGCTGGTGCGCGCGTACACCGATGCGATCGCGTCCGCGCTGCTCGACGCACCGCGCGTCGAGCGGATTGCTCAGGTTTCGCTGGGCGTGGAAGTCAGTTATGCCGACGAAGCCAAAATTCGCCGCTGGATGGACGCCGAAGGCTATGCGCTCGTGGACAGCGCCTACGGCATGCTGGTGAAGATGACGATGCGCTTGCCCGCCAACGCGCTCGACGCATCCAAACGAACGCTGATCGATATCACGCAGGGAAAGGCGGGCTTTTTCTGAGCGGCTCTGGTGTCGGTCCTGCACAACGAGGACAGGTCATGGCATGATCGCGCCACAATGATCAAATAACGTTATGTCACTAACGACTGATAAGGCCAGCGACGGGGCGCCTCAACGCGAAAAGCGCTGGGTCACTCGCGAAAGAGTTGTGGTTTACTGCGCGGCGCTGCTGGCCTTGCAGCTCATATTGCTTGGAATCTGGGCGTTGAGGTGGGCGCTTCATGTCCGCGGCGCGCCGCCGCTAGGCCTCGATTTCCGGGTCTACTGGAGTGCCTCGTACGTCTCGCTGCATGACAGTGCCATCGAGGTTTTCAATCCAAACAAGTTATTCGCGGCAGAGACCTCTTTGTCGTCCTCGGCTCCGTATTCGCCGTGGGTTTATCCGCCAACATTCCAGTTGTTGATCTATCCGCTGGCATGGCTGCCTTACCCCTTGTCATATGCAGGGTTCTTGTGCGTAAGCATCGCTTGCTACTCGTTTGTCTGTGCACGAACCCTGCAATCGAAGGCGCTGCCTTTGATTTCCGTCATTGCATTCCCGGGCGTCTGGGTTGCCGCAGTTGCTGGCCAAAACTCTCTTCTGACGCTCTCCCTGGCCGCTGGTGCACTGGGTCTCCTTGAACGGCGCCCGTTGCTGGCCGGCGTATGTGCTGGATTGCTGGCGATCAAACCGCAACTGGCGATACTGTTCCCATTGATGTTTCTTTGTGGTCGGCATTTCCGCGCGCTAGGAATGATGGTCGTGACCGGAGCGCTGTTCTGCGGCGTCAGTCTGCTTGTCCTGGGCGTGCCGCTATGGCTGAAGTTTTTTGAAACGCTGCCGCACTTCAATACAGTTGCTGTGGAAAACGGCGGAATGGACCTGTGGCGAGGCATGCCCACCGTATTCGCTCTCGCGCGCACACTGGGCGCTAGCCTGCCTTTCGCCTACGTGGCGCATTTTGCGGTTGCCGTTCCCGCGGTGCTGATAACCGCAATGCTATGGGCTCGTCGGGCAAGCATCGAGGTACGTTCTTCGGCATTCGTGGTCACGGCGTTGCTCGCCCAGCCCTACCTCATGTACTACGATCTGGCATGGCTGATATTGCCCATCTTTTACCTTTGCCGCGATCATGAACGACCAGTCGTATGGACGAGTTTCGAGGGCTTGATCATCTCCCTTGTTTGGCTCTTGCCATTTCTGGCGTTTCTCACCGTACTTACGTGGTCAAGACCATGGTCTACGGCGCTTCTGCCAATCCTACTTGTCGTAGTGCTGCGCCGCGCAGCAACAGACAAGAGCAGGTGTCCAACAAACCTTAAGCCTTCTGAGTTCAGCTATTGAGCAGCTTCGACCAGCCGTCCGAGGAGTTGGGCAAGCCAATCATCGACGACGAACCGTGGACGCTGATCGAGCTGAGGACATCGTGCCGATCGGCGGCCGGCGCGGACAGCCTTTGAGCAGTCCTGGCGGCGTCTACGCCGACCGGGGTTACGACCACGACAAATGCCGACGCGCTCCTCACATGCACGGTATTTCCACTAGCGATGCGCGCCTCGCCGCCTCGATCGGCAAGTAATTCTCGCCCCCGGCCGAAGGTTGACGCCCCGGTTCGCTGCTACCATGCTGTTCTCCGCCGCGACGATTCCACTTAAAAGGGCAATTCCTCTGAATTCGACCGCCGCTTTCTCCCGCAGGACTGCCGCGCGCCCGCCGTTGAGGTCCCTCGTGCTCAAGGGCTGCGGCGCGGCACTGCTGCCCATGCTGCTGTCCGCCTGCTCGTGGTCGTGGTTCGGCCTCAATAGCCACGCCGGCACGACGCACGCGAGAGCCCACGGCACCGGGTCGCTCAGCGTCGCCCCTGCGCGCGACTTCGCGTACCTGCCCGCGCGCGACGGTCACATCTCACCGAACCGCATCGAAAACACCGGCATGACCGGGCTCGTGTTGAAGGACGACATCAGCGTCGTCGTGCGAGATGACGTCGCCAATAGCCTGCGGGTGGCTGGTTTTCGGATCGACGACAACAAACGCGTGCTGAGCGGCACCATCGAAACCTTCACGGTCGACGATACGCGCTCGCCGGCACTGTGGACGCTGAAGATGCACTACGTGGTCACCGACGCGGCGAGCCAGAAAGTGATGTTCTCGACCACGCGCACCGTGAAGCAGAAGTCGCCGAAATTCACCAACAATACGATCGCGATCGACGACACGGTCAAGCTCAGCGTCGATGCTTTGATCGACGACCCCGGCTTTATCAAGGCGGTGAACTGAACGCGCGATCAGCCGGCGCGCGGCGCGGTTTCGCTACAATTCGGGGTAACGCGTCGCGTGCAAGCCGCCGCGCGCCGCATCGTGATCTCCTGTCCGGAATGCGCCCCATCATGTCCCTGACCGCCTGGCTGTTCTTTTTACCCGCCTGCTTCGCCATCAATCTCGCACCCGGGCCCAATAACCTGCTGTCGATCAACGTGGCCGCGCGTCATGGCTTCATGAAGGCCTTCGTCGGCGGCACCGGCCGTCTGCTCGCCTTCGCGCTGATGCTCGCGCTCGCCGCGACCGGCCTCGCCGTCGTGCTGCATGCGTCCGAATGGATCTTCCTCGCGATCAAACTCGCGGGCGCCGCCTATCTGATCTGGCTCGCGATCCAGTTGTGGCGCAGCGACGCCCCCGCCATCGATACCTCGCAACCCCAGGACGCCGCGCTCGCGCGAATCGCACGGCACGAGTTCTTCGTGGCGGCGGGCAATCCGAAGGCGATTCTGGTTTTCACCGCGTTCCTGCCACAATTCGTCGACGTCGCGCGGCCGATCCTGCCGCAGTTCGCCACGCTCGGCGCGAGCTTTCTGGTCCTCGAATGCGTCGCGATTGCCGTGTATTCGTGGGCCGGCATGTATCTCGGCAAATGGCTGATGCGCGCGAAGATCCGCCGCTGGTTCAATCGCTGCTGCGGGGGATTCCTGGCGGCGATCGGCGTGAGTTTTCTGCTGGTTCAGCGCGGCTGAGGGATCGGGGGCACGCGGCCTTGTCATAACCAATAGCTAATACATCGGCCGAGAAACTTTAACTATCAGCATTCGTCGCTCCCCCTTATGCTCGAACCGTGACCGGCCGCGCAGCATTGCGAAGCGGCCTTGGGCGAACGGCTTTTTCATCGTCAGGGAGCGACATCATGAAGATCTGCATCTTCGGAGCGGGAGCGATTGGCGGTTTGCTGGGCGTGCAACTGGCGCGCGCAGGCGCGGACGTGAGCTTCATTGCGCGCGGCCCGCATCTCGCGGCCATGCGTGAACACGGCGCGCGCCTGATCATGGATGGCGAAACCTTCAGCGCACCGGTGCGCTGCACGTCCGACCCGCGCGAGCTCGGCGTTCAGGACTTCGTCATCATCACGCTCAAGGCGCATTCGCTGCCTGGCGTCGTCGATACGATGCAGCCGCTGCTCGGCAAGCACACGGCGATCGTCACCGGCGTCAACGGAATTCCCTATTGGTACTTCTATCAGCACGGCGGACGCTTTGCCGGCACTCGCCTCACGAGCGTCGACCCCGATGGCTCGCAATGGACCAAGCTCGGCCCCGAGCGCGCGATTGGCTGCGTACTCTATCCGGCGGCGGAAATCGTCGAGCCGGGGGTCATCAAACACGTGTACGGCAAGAAGTTTCCGATTGGCGAGCCGAGCGGCGAGCGTACGCCGCGCATTCAGCAATTGCACGAGATCATGCAGGCGGCCGGATTCGAAGCGCCGATCCGCGAGAACATCCGTGACGAGATCTGGCTCAAGCTCTGGGGCAATCTGTGCTTCAACCCGATCAGCGCCTTGACGCACGCCACGCTCGATATCCTCACGAGCGACCCGGGCACGCGCGCGGTCTCGCGCACGATGATGCTCGAGGCGAAGCGCATCGCGGAGCAATTCGGCGTGCACTTTCGCGTCGATGTGGAAAGGCGAATTGATGGCGCGGGTGCGGTCGGTGCGCACAAGACATCGACGCTCGTCGATCTCGAGAACCGTCGGCCGATGGAAATCGATCCTCTGTTGACCGTCGTGCAGGAAATGGGCCGGCTCGTGGCTGAACCGACTCCCACCATCGACGTGGTGCTGGCCCTGATCAAACTGCGCGAGAAGATCGCTTTGCAAGGCGATTAAGCGGGTACTCGCACGCTTCTGCTTCGTCTTGCAACATCATCGAAGGATCGGCTGCCATGCAGCCGATCCTTTTTCACACTAGCGCTTATTGATCGATCGCCACCCACACCGCCTTCGGTTCCGTGAAGTTCTCGATCGCGACATCGCCGTGCTCGCGACCGAAGCCCGAATCGCCACCACCACCCCACGGCAAACGCACGTCCGTGTAGCCATAGGTATTGATCCACACCGTGCCCGCTTTCAGGTCGCGCGCCATGCGATGCACGCGGCTCAGGTCCGCGCTCCACACACCGGCCGCGAGACTGTACGACGTGCCATTGGCGATTCGGATCGCGTCCGCTTCGTCGTCGAAACGGATCACGCTCGCCACGGGCCCGAAGATCTCTTCCTGCGAAATGCGCATCTCGTGCTCGACGTTCGCGAACACGGTCGGTTCGACGAAAAAGCCGCGATTGCCCACGCGCGCGCCGCCGGTCACGAGCGATGCGCCTTCCGACCGTCCTGTCTCGACATAGCTCAGGACGGTCTTCATCTGCGCGGCGGAAATCAGCGGCCCCATCGACGTTTCGCGCAGCGACGGATCGCCGACCTTGATCGACTTCGCACGCGCGGCCAGACGTTCGACCACGTCGTCATACACGTCACGATGCGCGAGGATCCGTGACCCAGCGGAGCAGACCTGTCCGGTGTTGAAGAAAATGCCGGACGCTGCAGCTCGCACGGCATTGTCGAGATTCGCGTCGGCAAAGATCACGTTCGCCGACTTGCCGCCGAGCTCGAGCGTCACGCGTTTGAAGTTGCCTGCCGCGCCTTGCAGAATGCCTCGTCCGACCGATGGCGAACCGGTGAACGTAACCTTGTCGATACCGGGATGCGAGACCAGCGCATCGCCCACCACACTGCCTTTGCCGGTGACGATATTGAGCACGCCGGGCGGCACGCCCGCTTCGAGCGCCAGTTCGCCGATGCGCAGCGCCGTGAGCGGCGTGATCTCGGCGGGCTTGACGATCAGCGTGCAACCGCAGGCGAGCGCGGGCGCGATCTTCCACATGCCGATCATCAGCGGAAAATTCCAGGGCACGATTGCGGCGACCACGCCGACCGGTTCGCGCAACGTATAGGTCAATGCATCGGGACGCGTCGGCACCACCTGGCCGTTGATCTTGTCGCACCAGCCTGCGTAGTATTCGACGGTATCGATGGCGGCGGGTACGTCCTGACGCTTCACCGCGGCGATCGGTTTGCCGCCGTCGAGGCTTTCGAGCGCGCTCAGTTCCTCGATGTTCTCGCGCATCAGGCCTGCGAGCCGTTGCAGGATGCGGCCGCGCTCCGCGGCCCGGATCGAATTCCACACTTTCAATGCGCTGCGCGCGGCACGCACCGCGGCATCGACGTCGGCGGCGCTGCCTTGCGCGACCAGTGCGATCGGCTCCTCGGTCGCGGGGTTGATATCGACGGAGTATTCCCCGGTGCCGGGCGGCACGCGCTTGCCGTCGATCAGCAGATCATGGTGCCTGAGGTCGGTCTGGATTTCCATGATGAAGCTCCTTGAGTTGTCTAGAGTTCTTCCAGCATTCTTCGCGTCACCGACGGCCTGGACGTGCGCGTCGCGCCCGCCATCGGCACTGCGTCCGCGATCCGCGCATGCCCGCTCGCCGATGCGACGAACTGCGCCCACGCAGCAGCGGCATTGGGACGCAGCGAGCGATTCCTGCGCTGCACGAGCACCGTCGTCACGGTCGTTTCGGGTACCAGTGGGCGACTTACCAGCGAAACACCCGTCGCCGGCCAATACGAATCGACAGGCAGCACGCCCACACCAAGCCCCAATTCGACCATGCGCGCCACCGCCGCGACGTGTCCGAGTTCCTGCAGCGGCCGGCGTTTCACTTCGTTCGCGACAAGTGCCGGTTCGAGCGCGGCGCGCACACCGGTATCGGCATTCAGCGTGATCAGCGGCCATTCGCGCAACGCACGCCAGCCGATAACGTCGTGCCGCGCCAGCGGATGCGTGGATGGAATCACCGCGTGCAGCGGCGTGGTGAAAAGTACTTCAGCATGCAATAGAGCACTATCGATGGGTTCGGCCACGCAGACGGCGCCGAAATCCACCTCGCCATGCTCTACGCTGACCAGCACGCTGCTTTGAGGCTGATCCCTGAGCGACACGACGAGCTCGGGAAAAGCCGCTGCGCACTGCGCCAAAGCCTGCGGCGCCCAGCCGGATGACAACGCCGGATTACTCGCGACTACGACGACGCCCGTATGTCCGTCGTACGCGGCGCGTTCTTCGAGCAACGTCAGTTCGATTTCGTCGAGCAGCCGGCCGATTCTTCTCTCGAGACTCGCGCCCGCATTCGTCAGTTCAACCTGGCGTGTCGTGCGGTCGAATAGTTTCAATTCGACCGCATCTTCCAGCTCACGCACGCAACGGCTCACGGCCGACTGCGTCAGATCGAACTCGCGCGCCGCGCGCGTGAAACTCCGCTCACGCGCGACCGCGACGAAGACCTTCAGCTGCTGCAATGACACGTTCATGACGTCGGCCCCGGGCGCGCGACGCTCACCCTATTCACCGCTCTGCTCGGGCCAGTGGCTCATGCGCGACGCGTTGCCATTGCCGTGCCCCGCGACGGCCAGCACGCCCTGCGGTTCATTGTGCGATTCGATCCAACGCGTGCGCATCGGCTCGAGGATGAACTTCGCGGAGATACCGGCCGCGATCGTGATGACGGCGGAGACGATGAAGACCAGATTCCAGCCGCCGGTCGCCGCCAGTACCGATGCGATCGGCACCACCAACGAGGCCGTGCCCTTGGCGGTGTACAACGTGCCGGCATTGGCCGCCGCGTACTTGCTGCCGAACGTATCGGCACAGGTCGCCGGGAAGATCGAGAAGATCTCGCCCCAGAACAGGAAGATCAGCGCGGCAAAGACCATGAACGCATAGGGATTGCTGCCGAACTGCATCATGCCGAGCAACGCGAGCCCTTCGCCGATGAAGATCACGAACATCGTGTTTTCACGGCCGATCTTGTCGGAGATGAAGCCGCACAGTGGACGCGTCAAGCCATTGAAGACGTTGTCGATCGACAGCGTGACGGTCAGGAGCGGCAACGTCATCCCGAAGAACTGCATCGGAATGCTTGCTATGCCCCAGTCTTTCGCGATCGGGCCGAGCTGCGCGGTCGCCATCAAGCCACCCGCCGCGACCGCGACGAACGACAGATACATCACCCAGAACACCGGCGTTCTGATCATCTGGCGCGAGGTGAAATCGACTTTCGACACCGCGAAACGGCTCTTGCGTATGCCTTGCTGGCGCAAGTTCGGCCGCGTCAATAGCATCGCGAGAAGCAGAATGCTGACGCCTTGCACGATGCCGAAGAACAGGAACGTTTCTTCATAGCCGCGGCGCGTAATCATGTTTGCAATCGGAATCACCGTCAGCGCTGCGCCCGCGCCGAATCCCGCGGCCGTCAGACCCGCGGCGAGACCGCGCCGGTCGGGAAACCATTTGAGCGCATTGCCGACGCACGTTCCATACACGCCGCCCGCGCCGATGCCGCCGATCACCGCCGCGAAGTACAACATGCCGAGCGTCGTCGCATACGAATTGAGAATCCACGACAAGCCCGCGCATACGGCACCGGCCGCCACCACCGGACGCGGCCCGAAGCGATCGACGAGCCAGCCCTCGAACGGCACGAGCCACGTCTCGGTCAAAATGAAGATCGAGAACGCGAGCTGGATAGACGCTTCACTCCAGTGATGCCGCGCATGCATCGGGGCCACGAACAACGTCCACGCATATTGCAGATTCGCCACCAGTGCCATGCACACCATACCGATGACGAGTTGCCACCATCGGTTACGCCAGGACATGCGGGTCGTCGATTGCTGGGTGATATTGTTCATGAGCCTCGTCTCCACTATTTATTTAGTGCAGCCGGCTTACGCGCCGCGCTGGATACGTCCCGCCTTATCGTTATGGCCCGAGAACTTCACTATTCGGGAAAAATTGAATTCGATGCTGTTTTGATGCGTGTTTCGCAGTTCCCCCGAACTCGCCTTTCGATATAAGTTCTTTCTTTATTCCGACCAGAACCCAGCTTCAGGCGGTAAGCATTACAGCTTATTTCCCACTATTGAGTCCGTTACACCACATATCTTTGCGTTAACCCTCGCATTTCAGCAGGGGCAATTCGGCTTCTTATACGTTGCATGCTAGGGTCATTGCTGAATTACTCATAATTAAAGTTTGTTATTATGTTGATTCACGATCCCTTATACATCGACCATGACGATGCGCAATGCAACTCTGCGGCAACTGAAGGTCTTTGAAACAGTGGCGCGCCATTTGAGTTTTTCGCGCGCCGCCGAGGAATTGCATCTGACTCAGCCGGCCGTCTCCACCCAGGTCCGGCAACTCGAAGAGCATGCGGGGTTGCCGCTGTTCGAGCAGCTCGGCAAAAAGATCTATCTGACGCCGGCCGGCACTGAAATGCTCCACTACAGCCGCGCGATCATCCAGCAGTTCCATGAAGTCGACGAAGCGATGAGTCAGTTGAAGGGCGTCTCCGGCGGCAAGCTCAATGTCGCGGTGATCAGCGCCGGCGACTATTTCTTTCCGCGGCTTCTCGCCGAATTCACGCGTCGCTATTCCGGTGTCGATCTGAACCTCGCGGTGCACAACCGTGAAGAACTGCTGCATCAATTGGCCACCAATCAGACCGACCTCGCGGTAATGGTGCGCCCGCCGCACGAAACCGACGCGACCAATGAACCGTTTGCGCCGCATCCCTATGTGATCGTCGCGGCGCCCACTCATCCGCTTGCGCACAAGCGCAATATCCGCTTCAGTCAACTCGCGAACGAAGCGTTCATCGTGCGCGAACGCGGCTCGGATACATGGAATTCGATGGAAGAAGGCTTTGCCGGCCGTCTGTCCAATCTGAAGATCGCCATGGAGATCAAGAGCACCGAGACGATCAAGCAGGCGGTCATCGCCGGAATGGGCATCGCGTTTCTGTCCGCCCACACGATCAGCCTCGAATTGCAATTGGGTCATCTGGTCGTGCTCGACGTCGAGAGCTTTCCGGTCATGCTCAACTGGTACGTCGTGCATCGGAAGAACAAACGTCTGCCGCCCGTTGCCGTCGCCTTCAAACGTTTCCTGATGGAAGAAGGCGCGGATCTGATCGAGAAGATCACGCGCGTGAAGGAATTGAGCGTGCATAAACCCTAAGCTATGGAAAGCCAATAAAAGTTTAACTATTGCAAATCGATCGCGGCTCCTATTCTGCAAGCGAGTTCTTTCACTTGCGAGCCGAGGAGGCCGATCATGAACCACGCTCCGGTTGAATCCCATATCAGCACCCGCACCGCTCGCACAGCGACGGCGGATCGCGACCACCATCCCGACGATGCACACCTGAGCGCCTACAACGCCGCGTTCAGCGACCTTGGACTGCGGTTTCGTTGGGACCATGCGACGCTCGACATACTGAAAGAGTTCAATGGCGAGCTGGCGCGAATCACCGCTTATATCGAGCGCTATCACAATCATCTGCATCGCGCTTACGATGCCGACTTTCTCGCGCAACTGATTCTGCAAAGAAAGACGCAGTACTACAGTGAATTCGGGGCGGCGACTAGCGAATAGAAACCACGAGAAAGCCTCAGGCGGCGGGATCATCGTCTCGCCGTCTTCCCAATTGGCGATCGGTTCTATTGGCGGCGTGCGCATCATCGATTAGCGGCGCGTCGTGAAATGAACCGGACGCGCGTGCGTACCGTTGCGTGCACAGTCGCGTTGGCGGCCAGTGCCGTGGCGGCCGCTGCCGTGTCGAGCGTCGCGCCCACCTCGGCGATCGGCATAAGCACTCACGCGCATCATCGCCGGCACGACATCGCGAAGCGCCCACATCTGCTCGTCCCCACCATGCCACTCGATGTTCGCGAGCAGGCCCGGCTTGCCGGTCACGACACCCTCGCTGCGCCCGGCGAAGCGATGCATGCGCAGTGCGCAAGCATCGCGACTATCCGCGTGAGAGCAATGGTCCGAGTATTCGCGGCTGAGCATCAGATGCGCGCCCATGGCCACCGCCAGCGCGCCCGTCGCGAGCAATGCCGCGAGTCCGAAAGGCTGTGCCTGTTCGGTGACGAAACTGTAGCCGAGCCATCCGCACAACAGCAGCGCAAACAGATTGACGACGTGATGACCTGGCCGCTCGACCGCCTCGAGTTGCAGGGCGCCACGCAGCTTGCAGAACGAAATCGTGCAGGTTGCGAAAATCAGCGCGCCGATCAATACGGCTGCAAATAGTTCGATGCGTTCGGTGTTCTCGCGCGACGCAGCCAGGAGATAGCGCGCAACGCCGATCGACGCGGCCGCCAAGCCGATGCCGCTGCCCATCAATGCAACGCTGCGGGACCTGCGGGTCGGATCACGTTCGCGCACCGATGCGTGTCGATGCGTCGAATTCCATCCGGACAGTCGTCGCCCTAGCTCGGCCAGGGCCACCGTCAGCACCGCGACCAATGCGGCGACGACGGTCACGGCGAGCAGCATCGCCAGATCCATCCACACGGTACTCCCACAGGCTGGCGGCACGCGCGCTCCTCCGTGATGCGATGAACAGACACTGGCCGCACGACCGCGCGGCCCCGGCACCATCAAACGACGTTCGCGGTATCGCCCAGGCGTCGCGGCTCGTCGCGCTCCGCTGCGTTCAAGGTATTGGTCAGCGTGCCGATCCCATCGATCGTGATCGACACCGTTGCGCCGTCCTTGATCGACCCCACGCCGACCGAGGTGCCGCACGCAATCACATCACCGGGTTCGAGCGTCAGATCCTGCGAAATCAGACTCACCTGCTCGGCCGGCGAAAACACCATATCGGCGAGCGGATAGTTCTGACGCTCGACGCCGTCGAGCGTCGTCAGCAAATGCGCTGGCCGCCAGTCGAAGCCGGAGACGATGGCCGGCCCGATACAGCAGAACGTATCGAAGCCTTTCGCGCGACACCACTGTGGAAAATGCGGATTCTCGTTGAGCAGATCGGCGGCGGTGACGTCGTTGACCAGCGTGTAGCCGAAGATCGCCTCCTGCGCCTCCTGCACATCCACATCGCGGCACTGCTTGCCGATCACGATGCCAAGCTCGCCTTCGTAGACGATCTTGCCCGCGTAGTGACGCGGCCGGCGGATCGGCTCGCCCGTCCCGATCACCGACGCCGCCGGTTTCAGCAGAAACAGCGGATGCGTGGGCACCGGTTTGTCGAGCTTCGCCGCAAGCGCGTGATAGTTGTTCCACAGCGCGACGATCTTGCCGGGCGCGCACGGCGCCAGCGGCGTCAATGCGCGCAGCGACAGTACCGCGCCGGTCGGCACCGGCTGCGCGAGACTTTCGTACTCGTGCAGATAGGCGCCTTCGACGCGGCCGAACACGATGCCGCCGTCGCCCGACCTGAACCGCATCCACGTCTGCATGCTTCGCTCCTAGATCGCGCCAGCCGTACGCAGCGCCGTGATCTGCTCGGCCGAATAGCCGAGCTCGGCCATCACCTCATCGGTATGTTCGCCCAGCAGCGGCGAGCGTCTGACGTCGGTCGGGCTGTCGGACAGTTTGATCGGATTGCCGACGGTCAGATACTTGCCGCGCTGCGGATGATCGACTTCGACGATGGTGCCGGTTTTGCGCAGCGACGGTTCCGCGGCGATCTCCTTCATCGACAGGATCGGGCCGCACGGAATGTCGTACTTGTTCAGGATCTGCATCGCCTCGAACTTGGACTTCGTCATCGTCCAGCGTTCGATCTCGGCGAAGATCTCCTTCAGTCGCGGCAAGCGCGCGGGCGCCGTCGCATAGTCGGGGTGCGTGGCCCACTCCTCCTTGCCGATCACGTTGCAGATCTTCGCCCACACCGGCGCCTGCGTGATGAAGTAGATATACGCGTTCGGATCGGTCTCCCAGCCCTTGCACTTCAGAATCCATCCCGGCTGCCCGCCGCCCGACGCATTGCCCGAGCGCGGCACCGCCTCGCCGAACGTGCCGTTCGGGTACTGCGGATACTCTTTCATCACGCCGGTACGATCGAGCCGCTGCTGATCGCGCAATTTGACACGGCACAGATTCAGCACGCCGTCCTGCATCGCCGCGAGCACGCGCTGGCCGCGCCCGGTATGCGTGCGTTGATAGAGCGCGGTGACGATGCCGAGCGCGAGATGCAGACCCGTGCCGCTATCGCCGATCTGCGCGCCGGTCACGACCGGCGGGCCATCGTCGAAGCCGGTGGTCGACGCCGCGCCGCCCGCGCATTGCGCGACGTTCTCATAGACTTTGCAGTCCTCGTAAGGACCGGGGCCGAAGCCCTTCACCGACGCGACGATCATGCGCGGATTCAACTCCTGAATCCGCTCCCAGGTGAAACCCATCCGATCGAGCGCGCCCGGTGCGAAGTTTTCGACCAGTACATCGCATTTCTGGATCAGCGCTTCGAGTACCTGCTTGCCTTCCGGATGCTTGGTGTCGATCGTGACCGAACGCTTGTTGTGATTGAGCATCGTGAAGTAGAGGCTGTCCACGTCGGGGATGTCGCGCAGTTGCTCGCGCGTGATGTCGCCCGCGCCTGCCCGCTCCACCTTGATCACGTCCGCGCCGAACCATGCGAGCAATTGCGTGCAGGTCGGACCCGATTGCACATGCGTGAAATCGAGAATGCGCACACCGTCGAGTGCCTTGGCCATGTCGTATCTCCTGAACGATGAGGGTTATTTGTACATGGTCTGGTTCTTCGTGCCCGGTGCGTATTCGCGCGGGTCGACCCAGATGTTGACCACCGCCGAGCGGCCGGTGCGATGAATCGCTTCGCGCGCACGCTGCAACGCGCTCGCGATCTGCGCGGGATCGCGCACTTCCTCGCCATGGCCGCCGAGCATTTCGGCGAACTTGCTGAACGGCACGTCGCCGAGCAGATTGCCGACGTTGCCGCGTTCCGGGCCGTATTTCGCGAGCTGGCCGTAGCGGATCTGATTCATCGCCGAGTTGTTGCCGATCACCGCGAGATACGGCGCGCCGAAGCGGTTCGCGGTTTCCATGTCGAACGCGGTCATGCCGAACGAGCCGTCGCCGTAGTAGCAGAGCACTTCCTTGTGCGGACGCGCGAGCTTCGCCGCGAGCGCGAAGCCGGTGCCGACGCCGAGCGAGCCGAGCGCGCCGGGGTCCATCCATTGACCGGGCCGGCGCGGGCGCACCGCTTGCGCTGAGATCGTCACGACGTCGCCGCCGTCGCCGATGTAGACCGTGTCCTCGGAGAGGAACTCGTTGAGTTCGTACGCCACGCGATACGGATGAATCGGCGTGCTGTTCGAGCGAAACAGCGGCATCAGTTTTTCGGTGGCGGTGGCTTCGGCGTCGCGCAACTGCGCCATCCATTTGCGGCGAGCCTGACGCTTGTCGTCTTTCAGGCGACCGCTCGCCGCTTGCAGTACCGCGGCGAGTATCGCGCCCGGATCGCCGACGAGCCCCAGATCGATGTCGCGATTCTTGCCGACTGTCCGGTAGTCCATGTCGATCTGCACGAGCGTCAATTCCTTGCTGATGCGTCGGCCATAGCCCATGCGGAAATCGAACGGCGTGCCGACCACGATCAACACGTCGGCATTCGCAAAAGCCTGCGAACGCGTGCGATCGAAATGATGCGGATCGCCCGGCGGCAGCAGTCCACGGCTCGCACCGTTGAAATAGCCGGGAATCTCGACGCCGCGCAGCAGCGCGATCGCTTCCTCGTGACCGCGCGCGGTCCACACCTGCTGGCCGTACAGGATCGCCGGACGCTCGGCATCGACGAGGATGTCCGCGAGTCTCTCGATGTCGCGCGGGTCGCCGATCGATTTCGTCGACGCCCGATAGTGGCCCGGCTGCGGCACGACCGCTCGCGTCGCATCGACTTCGCGGTCGAGCACGTCGCGTGGAATCTCCAGGTAGGCCGGGCCGGGCGCGCCGTTGAAGCATTCGCGCGCGGCCATCGAGATCATGTCCGCGACGCGCTCGGTGCTCGACACGCTGGCGGCGAACTTCGTGATCGGCGCCATGATGTCGACGTGCGGCAGGTCCTGCAACGAGCCCATCTTGTGCTGCGTGAGCGCGCCCTGTCCGCCGATGTGCAGGATCGGGCTTTCCGAGCGGAACGCGGTGGCGATACCGGTCACCGCGTTCGTGCAGCCGGGGCCGGCGGTCGTCACGACGCAGCCCAGCTTGCCGGTCTGCCGCGCGTAGCCGTCGGCTGCGTGCGCGGCGACCTGCTCGTGGCGCACGTCGATGATGCGGATGCCTTCGTCGACGCAGCCGTCGTAAATATCGATGATGTGGCCGCCGCACAGCGTGAAGATCGTGTCGACCCCCTCGTTTTTCAGCGCTCTCGCGACCAGATGGCCGCCCGACACGACGCCCGCGTCACGGGTCTTCTGCTTGAGCGTGTCGTCGGCGGTCGTGGTGGTGGCCGTGGCCGGACTCAGGGATGAAACAACTGCAGACATAGTCATCTCCTCATCTATCGGAAGTGCAACGGTTATCGACGGACGCGTCCGCTTCGATCTACGTCCGGCTGCACCGACGTCTCACGGCCTCGAAGATACCGTATGTGATATATCACATTCATTCAAGGCCAATTTTGAGACACGTTCGGCGCCATCTTGTGCTGCTGAAGCTTGTCGGCTGCGGGCTTTGCGTCGGATTCGCGCGGCTGGAGGCAGTCGGTTCAAAGGGAAAACACTGAGCCGCGGTTCACGGCGGTCTCTGTTGATATATCACATACCATATTTTTAAGACCGTCAAGCAAGGTTTATCCCGCAGCGCGGCGCAAGCCTTGTTCGAACTGCACCCGCGCGTAGCGCGCGCACGCAAAAAAAGCCCGCGGTGCTTGCACACCGCGGGCCTTTCTTTCGAAATCAGCGAGCAATCAGACGGCTACGCCGCCATCAATCGAGAAAATCGCAATTGGCTTCGACGAACGCCGCCAGATCGAGCGAATGCTGGCGCGTGAGCCGCTCCGCGAGTTCGGTATCGCGCTTCTCGAGCGCCTCGATGATGCGCAGATGATCGACGATCGAACGCGCCGCCCGGTCGCTCTGCGAGATGGTCATGCGCCGGATCGCGCGCACGTGAATGAAGATGTTCTTGATCGTGTCGAGAATGATCCGCGACTTCGACAGCTCGACGATCGCCTGATGGAAAGCGATGTTCGCGTCCGAATACTCGGCGATGTGTTCGGCCGGCGTCGTGTCGCGGAAATTGTCGAACATATGGCGCAGGCGGCCGATTTCCTCGTCGCTCGCGTGCAGCGTGGCAAGCCGCGCGGCCATGCTTTCGAGCGCGGCCCACATCTGGATCATCTCGACGATTTCGCGCTTGCTCTTGCGCACGATGTAGATGCCGCGCCGCGGCACCATGCGCAGGAAGCCCTCCTGCTCGAGCAGCGTCATCGCCTCGCGCACCGGCGTGCGGCTCACGCCGAGCGATTCGCTGAGCACGCGTTCGTCGAGGCGGATTTCTTCGCGATTCTGGTATATATCCGCGTCGGCGATGGCCTGACGCAGCATCGCATAGGCCTGATCGCGCAAGCTCGCGCTCGCGCCGATCGGCTGCAACGACAGGGTCAACGGGGTGGCCACTGTTTCAGTTGGAAGTTCTGACGACATTCATCGCCTCTGCCTGGACATGCGTGCGAAACGGCGCCGCCGCTTTGTCGCGCTGCTCGCCCAGCCCCACGAAGCGGCCATGTTGCGATCCAAACGCGGCGACCGATGCGGGAATCGAGTCGGTCAACAGAACGGTGGCGGCACAGCCCAACCCTACGACAGCCATGGCGAACAGCGCGAGATGCACGAATTCCACGTGTAACTCCGGACGATTGAGAAGAAGGATTTCTCAATCATATGCTGCAACGCCGCATTTTTCAATATTCGGTATGTAGTATATCAATGCTTGTTGTTTTTAAGATTAGTTTCACGATTAGTTTCACGTTAGCACGCCGTGGCCTCCGTGGTGTGCCCACATCACGACTCCCGACGATCCTCGAGACGCTCCGTGTAAACGCGCAAAACGCGCGCTATGCGCGCACCAGCGTGCGATGATCGCGCATTTTCGCGATCGCGTGGATTGTGCAATCCGCATCGCGTCATTAACCTTCGGGACATCCTGCCACGGATCGATCGGCTCAAACGCCCTGCCGGCGCGGCGCGATCGATCCAGCCCCCGCACGACCAAGGAGACATATGAGCACTACCCATCCGCAAGCCGCAGTGGCCACTCGCCGCAATGCGCGCAGTCAGGCTCGCAAGGCGGCGCTCGGCAGCTTTATCGGCGCCGTGGTCGACTGGTACGATTTTCTGCTGTACGGCATCGTCGCCGCGCTCGTGTTCAACGCCGAGTTCTTCCCGAACGTCGGCCCGGCGATGGGCACGCTCGCCGCGTTCGCGACCTTCGGCGTCGGCTTCCTGTTTCGCCCGCTCGGCGGTTTCGTGTTCGGCCACTACGGCGACCGGCTCGGCCGCAAGCGCATGCTCGTGCTCACCGTGATGATGATGGGTCTGTCGACGGCGGCGATCGGGCTCTTACCGTCGTTTGCGACGATCGGCTGGTTGGCGCCGGTGCTGCTCGTCACGCTGCGCGCGATCCAGGGCTTCGCGGTCGGCGGCGAATGGGGCGGCGCGGCGCTGATGGCAGTCGAAAGCGCGCCGGAGAAAAAGAAGGCCTTTTACAGCAGCGGCGTGCAGGTCGGCTACGGCGTCGGGCTGGTGCTGTCGACGGGTCTCGTCACGCTGATCAGCCGCTCGATGGACAACGCCGCGTTCCTCAGCTGGGGCTGGCGTCTGCCGTTCCTGTTCAGCGTCGTGCTGGTGCTGATCGCGCTGTGGATCCGCTCGAGCATGGAGGAGTCGCAGGAGTTCGTCGAGAAGGTCGGCCAGCATGGCGAGCGCCGCGTGCGCCTGCCGATCGTCGAAGCGCTGCTGCGTCATCCGAAAGCATTTCTGCTGATCATCGCGCTGCGCCTCGCCGAGTTGTTCACGATGTACATCGTGACCGCATTCGCGCTGAGCTACTCGACCACCAACCTGCACATGCCGCGCGAGTTCTTCCTGACGATCGGCCTCGTGGTCGGCGCGCTCAGCTGCGTGACGATTCCGTGCTTCGCGTGGCTCGCCGATCGCTTCGGCCGCCGTCGCATTTATATGATCGGCGCGCTGGTCGGCGTGTTCAGCGCGGTGCCGTTCTTCCTCGCGCTCGATGCGCGTTCGACGGTGTGGATCGTCGTGTTCGCGGTGATGCTCGCGAACATCGCCCACGACATGGTCGTCAGCGTGCAGCAGCCGATGTTCACCGAACTGTTCGGCACCGAGTACCGCTATAGCGGCGCGGGCGTCGGCTATCAGGTGGCGAGCGTGGTCGGCGGCGGCTTCACGCCGTTCATCGCGGTCGCGCTGGTCAGCTTCGCGGGCGGCTCGTGGCATCCGGTGGCCGCGTATCTGGCGATCGGCTGCCTGATCTCGGTGCTCGTCGCGGCGCGCATGAAGACCGGACGCACGATCGACTGACGAGCGCGGAACGCGCCGTCGACACACGACGGGCCGGCGCGGCGAAGATGCCGCGCCGGCCCGTTTGTATTGGTGCCGCGCGCATTGCGCGGCCCGTTTTATGCTGCGTCGTATGGGCTTCGAGTTGGACGGCCGGCGCTCGCCTGGAAAACGCCCGCGTTTCACCAGGATCGTCCCTTATGTCAGCGGGCTTCATATTGCGAAGCCATTGAGCACGTCCTATTGTCGAGCCACGCGCAAAGCCGAGTGCGCAAGCACGTGTCATATGAAATAAAAGTACATATAGCGATGACGAGACGGCAGGCGCGCGTTACACTGCGCCGCTTCAGAAAAATTGACCACGCGCCGATAACAGAACAACTGGAAGGAGACCGACTATGAGCAGCATCAGCGAACCGGGCGGCCAACGAAATTCCGCCCCATTCTTTTCCAAACAGGCCACGATCGCACAACCCGGCTTTTCGCGCTGGATGGTGCCGCCCGCCGCGCTCGCCGTGCATCTGTGCATCGGCCAGGCTTACGCATTCTCCGTGTTCAACGGACCGCTGACCAAAGTGATCGGCATCACGCAGTCCGCGCCCAACGACTGGTCGCTGACCACGCTCGGCTGGATCTTTTCGCTGGCGATCGTGTGCCTCGGCTTGTCGGCGGCATTCGCGGGCAAATGGCTCGAACACGTCGGCCCGCGCCGCACCATGTTTACGGCCGCGTGCTGTTTCGGCGGCGGCTTTCTGGTGTCCGCGCTCGGCGTGTATCTGCATCAGATCGTGCTGCTGTATCTCGGCTACGGCGTGATCGGCGGCATCGGGCTCGGGCTCGGTTATGTGTCGCCGGTGTCGACGCTGATCCGCTGGTTTCCGGACCGCCGCGGCATGGCGACCGGCATGGCGATCATGGGCTTCGGCGGCGGCGCGATGATCGCGGCGCCGTTGTCGGTCGCGCTGATGAACCACTTCAAAAGCGCGACGAGCGTTGGCGTCGCGGAGACCTTCGTCGTGCTCGGCATCGTCTATTTCATCTCCATGACGATCGGCGCGCTCGCGATCCGCGTGCCGCCGAAGGACTGGAAGCCGGCCGGCTGGACGGCGCCCGCCACCACGCAGAAGCGGCTGATCTCGAACAATCACGTGCATATCGATCAGGCGCTGAAGACCCCGCAGTTCTATCTGATCTGGCTCGTGCTGTTCCTGAACGTGACGGCTGGCATCGGGATTCTCGGCCAGGCTTCGGTGATGATCCAGGAGAGCTTCAAGAACACGGTGACGGCGGCGGCGGCGGCCGGCTTCGTCGGGCTCCTGTCGCTGTTCAACATGGGTGGGCGCTTCGTATGGGCGTCGGCGTCGGACTGGATCGGCCGCAAGAACACCTACTTCATCTTCTTCGCGCTCGGCGCGGTGCTCTACTACCTCGTGCCGAGCTTTGCCGCGAACGGACAGATCGCCCTGTTCGTGCTGACGTACTGCGTGATCCTGTCGATGTACGGCGGCGGCTTCGCGACGGTGCCCGCCTATCTCGCCGACATGTTCGGCACGACGTTCGTCGGCGGCATTCATGGACGTCTGTTGACCGCGTGGGCCGCGGCCGGTGTCGCGGGTCCGGTGCTCGTCAATTACATTCGCGCGTACGAAGTCGCGAACGGCGTCGCGAAAGCGGACGCGTACACGATGACCGTGCACATCATGGCCGTGCTGCTCGTGATCGGCTTTATCTGCAACCTGCTGGTCAAGCGCGTGGATGCGAAGCACCACATGACCGATGCACAAGTCGCCAAGGGCGCGTGAGGAGATCCATATGTCGACCGTTCAAACCGCACATCCGACCAACAAGGTGATGCTGGTGGTGTTCTGGCTGTATGTGATGATTCCGCTGGCGTGGGGCGTGATCAATACGCTGACGCAGGCGACCAAGTTGTTCAAGTGATGACGTGACGTGGTACGCACCCCGCCCTCGTCGAAGGGCGGGGTGCCGCTAACCGCTAACCGCTAACCGATAGCGTGCCGCCTCCAAGCGGTCCCGCTCACCGCCCCAACCCGCTACGCGCGATCTGCTGCTCGACAAACTGCGCGAACAACGCATGCATATGCGTCGCCGGATGAAGATCATCGGCGAACATGTAAGTCTGATCCGCATTGGCGCTCACATAGGTCGCCGGCGAACATAGCAGCGACGTGTCGTCGGGCGTTTTGTTCGGATCGCAGGCCTGCCCCGTATTCGACACCGTGAACCCGTTCGCCTGAAAGTTCGCGATGACCTGATTGGTCCACGTGTACGAATCGACCTCGATCACCTTCGACTGCAACCCAGCGGTTTGCAGCGCGGTATTCAGCGTGTCGTTGAAAAGCTGCGACAACTGCGTGAGGTTCGCGCCGCCATCGGCCGAACCGATCCCCTTCGGCGAGAGCCCGATATTCGGCAGATTGATCACCACGACGTGCGCGCCGCCGTTCTGCACGATCTGCCCGACGAGCTGAGCGAGCGTAGTGGCCGCCGCCTGCACGACCGGGGCCGCGGCGGGCAGGTTGCCGGCGCGCAGCACATCGTTCGATCCCGCCCAAACCAGCACGAGCTGATTGGCGTTGAAGCTGCCGTGAGCGCTCAGATAGCTCGACACCTGCTGGTTGACAGGCATTTCGATATTACCGATGACATCGCTCAGAAAGTCGTACTGGTTGGCCGGCGTCGCCACGGTCGAGCCGCCTTCGGCATAGCCGAAGCCGTTCTGCGCGCTCAGCTTGTGGGTGAAATCGATCGTGAATGCGGCGGTGAGCGTACCGCCGTAGTATTGCGCGACATCCTGGGCCCACACCTGGCCGGGATTGGTCGTGAAGCGCCCGCCGCCCACCGCGCTCGCGAGCGGCGCATAAGTCCCGACGTCCGACAGGCTGTCGCCGAACGACACCACCTGCAGCGTGACCCCGCCGGCCGGCCCGGCCGGCGTACTGCTGCCGCTACTCGAGCCGCCGCCGTTGCCGCCCCCGCCACAGGACGCGAGCAGTACCGTCGACATGGCAAAAACTACAGCGCGGACCTTGTCATTGATGCCTCGCATTGGCTTCTCCTCGCCGGGCAGGTCAATCGGTGCCGAGTGCCTCGGGTGCGAAGGGTGCATGTTTGGCTGCCTGATCGCACCGCACGCGGCACCTCTAACTAGCATCGCGTATGCCCAGCAAAGAGAGGGACCCCTCAGGCCCTCTCGAACACCACTTCCTGCGCGCCTTCCCACAGTACTTTCGTGCCGAGCTCGCGCAATTTCTCCTTGCCTTCGACGATCGTCAGAAAATGATTGCCCGCGAGCTGCCCCATTTTGCTTGCGAAGCAGCACGAGCCGTACGCGAGGATGATCTCGGTCTCGCTATAGCCGCCCGGATAGAACAGGATGTCGCCGACCGACGGATGGCTCGTGTGATTCTCGAAGCCGACCGCGACGCTGTCGTTCTCGAGCTTGAACTCGCCGAGCGGCACCCAGCAGCCCTCGCCGCTCCAGCGCACGTGGATCAGCTTTTGCCGGTAAGGCAGCAGCTTCAGAAACGCGGCCACGGTCTGCGGCGCATCCGGATGCGTTTCAGCGATAAACGTGTGGCCGCAGGCGGTCATTTTGAGTCGGGTCATGGCGGGTCATCCGGTGGGTGAGGTTGAAAGGTGATTCGATTCTGTCGTCCGATGCAAGGTTTAGACAGATACAGTTATCCGCAACGCGGTCAGGCCAGTTAGACCACCCATGACCGCGTTCGTCCGCACGAGCAGCAAAGCCTTGTGCGATCGGGCATGCCAGTTTTCATCGCGCGCCGCCACGAAAGTTCGTAGTTTGCAAGCTGCGCAATGCAACGCACACTGCGCAGGTGCTGGATTTCGGCGGTGAAAGGCGTCAGGCGCGCAGCCGGTAGGCGAGCGGCGTCGCGCCATAGCCACGCTTGAACTGCACGGAGAAATGACTGGCATTTTCGAAGCCGACTTCGAGTGCGATTTGCAGCACGGTTCGATTCGTGGCGCGCAGCAGTCTCGCCGCTTCCTCGAGCCGCAAACGCGTGACGAACTGATGCGGGGTCTCACCCGTCTCGCGGCGAAACACCCGGGCAAAATGAAAACTGCTTAACCCGGCCTGCTCGGCCAGTTCGGCGATCGCCAGATCTTCGGCGAGATTGGCGCGAATGAAGTCGGTTACCCGCCGGATCCGGCGCGGCACCAGCCGTTCGGGCCGCACCGGGTTGCCGCGCCGCGCGTCGTGGCCGCTCGAATAGTGCTGCAGCAGGTGCGCGGCGAGCGCGTGAACCAGCGTATCGACATACAGACGCGAGTCGGCCGGATCGCGGGCGGCGCGGTGCAGCGCGGCAAGCATCGCGGCGATCAACGGATCGTTGAAGCTCATGGCGTCGCCGAGCGACAATTCGCGCGACGAGTCGAGCCCCATCTGTTGCGCGACGCTGTCGATCAAACCGCGCTCGATGTGCACGTGCAAGGTCGACAGCGGCTCGTCGCTGATCGACTGCCAGCGCCACGAAACCGGCGCGGGCGGCACGAACCACAGATCGTTCACGCGCAGGTCGGCGCTTTCCCAGCGTCCGCCGAGTTTGCGTTCGAGATGCTCGGCGCCGCTCGCGAGCGTCATCAGCGTCAGGTCGCGCAGACCGGGCGCTTCGAGCAGGTCCTGCCGCACCGGCTCGAGATACGAGCGCAGCACCAGATGCCGCCACTCGCGATCCACGCTCGACACGAGTCGCTGGCCGGCCATGTAGCGGTCGTAGGCGAGCGTCGTCGTGAGTTGGGGAATTCGTGCCATCACATCCCTTCAAAGGAGGTGCCGTATGGAAGGAGAAGCGCCGCCGTACTCGTAGTGCCGGTCCACTGTCAGCGCAAGATCACAAAAATGATAGCAAGGAACCGGCTACCGATATTTCACGAAATCGCTAATCATTGAGGTTCGTCTTTCACGCGTTTAGAACGCCGGAGCTACCGTTTCATGGAACATGAATGCGATACGCTGCCGCAGTGGCTGACCGGCTCGCCGCAAGGCGAAGCCGGGCACGCGTCGGCAGCAGACCCGAGAGCGGCATCCGCCCAACCGGCTTACCCGGCCGGCGCGCGGAACGCCGCGACATCAGCCCACGCGGCTGAAGCATCGAAGACGTCTCCCCGCGCCGCGAACGGCGCGACGCGCGGTGGCTTTCTGACTCTGTTTACCGAGGAGGAGATCGGCACGCCGTCGCCCGCGGCGCGCCGGGCCGCGCCGCTGATCAGTCCGCTGGGACGGTTCGGCAGCGCCCAGGACCGCATGGAGTTCGTGCGCCAGCGCATCAGGCAGCTAGGCTTCGACTCGTTCAGCTATACCGCCACGCGCACCTCGTCGCATCACAAGACGATGTTCGTGCTGACGAGCTACGAGTCGTCGGCGTGGCTCACGCGCTATTTCCGCGAGCGCTATTTCGAGCTCGATCCGCGCGTCGCGCTCGCGTCGCCGACCGGCATGCCGTATCTGTGGAATACCGCCGATCTGCGCGCCGATCTGCCGCGCGCGCAGTTGCGCAGCGAGCGGCTCGGCGCGCTGATCGACATGCTGGAGGCGACCGGTCGCAAGAGCGGCATCCTCACGCAGATGCCGCTGCCCGAGCCGGAGCTCAGCGCGAGCCTGTGCTTCAACTCGGAGATCGGCAACCCGCGCTGGATGACCGAATCGATCGTCGCGGAAACGCTGATGTTCGCGCACACGATTCACGAGTTCATCTGGACGCACGCGAAATGCGTGATCGGCATCGAGCCCGCGCAGCAGCAGCGCGTCGCGCTGAGCAAGCTGCAGCACGCGGTGCTGAAGGCGGTCGTCGAGGGGCAGCGCGACAAGGAAATCGCGTATTTCCTCGGGCTGTCGCCGCATAACGTCGACTATCATCTGCGGCGTTTGCGGCAATTGTTCAACGTGCGCAACCGTGTGCAGTTGATCAACGTCGCGCAGGCGTATGTGTCGTAGCGGGTGTCGGCGGGTATCGATGAAAAGGGCGTGACGGCTTTTCGCCGTCGCGCCCTCTCTCGTTGCCTGTCAGCTTTTCAACCGGTAGCCGGTCCTGAAGATCCAGCCGACGATCACGAGAAACACCGCGAGAAACAGCAGCGTCATGCCAAGACTCAGGCGCACGTCGACGTCGCCCAACTCGAAGAAGCTCCAGCGAAATCCGCTGACCAGATAGACGATCGGATTGAACAGCGTGACACCGCGCCAGAACGGCGGCAGCATGTTCACCGAATAGAAGCTGCCGCCGAGGAACGTGAGCGGCGTGACGATCAGGAGCGGCACCAGTTGCAGCTTCTCGAAGTTGTCGGCCCAGATGCCGATGATGAAGCCGAGCAGACTGAACGTGACCGCTGTCAGCACCAGAAACAGCACCATCCAGAATGGATGCATGATCTGCAACGGCACGAACAGCGCGGCGGTCGCGAGAATGATGAGCCCGAGCAGGATCGACTTGGTCGCCGCCGCGCCCACATAGCTGACGACGATCTCCAGATACGACACGGGCGCCGACAGCAGCTCGTAGATCGTGCCGGTGAAACGCGGAAAGTAAATCCCGAACGACGCGTTCGCGATGCTTTGCGACAGCAGCGACAGCATGATCAGCCCCGGCACGATGAACGCGCCGTAGCTGATGCCCTCCACTTCCTTGATGCGCGAGCCGATCGCCGAGCCGAACACGACGAAGTACAGCGACGTGGAAATCACCGGCGCGATGATGCTTTGCATCAGCGTGCGCCCCGTTCGCGCCATTTCGAATCGGTAGATCGCGCGCATTGCGTAAATGTTCATTGGTTTCCCCGCAGCAGGCTGACGAAAATGTCTTCGAGCGAACTCTGCGTGGTGTGCAGGTCCTTGAAGCGGATGCCGGCGTCGTCGAGCGATTTCAGCAGCGCGATGATGTCGGTGCGGCCGCCCTCGCCCTCATAGGTGTAGGTCAGTTCGTTGCCGCCGTTGGCGACCGCGAGCCCGTAGCCGGCAAGCGTTGCGGGCACCTCGTCGAGCGGGCTCTCCAGCTGCAGCGTCAACTGCTTCTTGCCGAGCTTGCGCATCAGCTCGGTCTTCTCCTCGACGAGCATGATCTGGCCCGCGTTGATCACGCCGATGCGGTCGGCCATCTCCTCGGCTTCGTCGATGTAATGCGTGGTCAGGATGATCGTCACGCCGCTCGCCGCGAGCGAGCGCACGAGCTTCCACATGTCACGCCGCAGCTCGACGTCGACTCCGGCGGTCGGTTCGTCGAGAAACAGCACGCGCGGCTCGTGCGACAGCGCCTTCGCGATCAGCACGCGCCGCTTCATGCCGCCCGACAGCGTGATGATCTTGTTGTTGCGCTTCTCCCAGAGCGACAGGTCGCGCAGCACCTTCTCGATGTAAGCGGGGCTCTTCGGCTTGCCGAACAGGCCGCGGCTGAACGACACGGTGGCCCAGACGGTTTCGAAGGCGTCGGTGGTCAGCTCCTGCGGCACGAGGCCGATCAGCGAGCGGGCCGCGCGATAGTCGGTGCCGATGTCGTGGCCGTCCACCGTCACGCTGCCTTCGCTCGCGTTGACGATGCCGCAGACGATGCTGATCAGCGTGGTCTTGCCCGCGCCGTTCGGCCCGAGCAAGGCGAAGATCTCTCCACGGTCGATCGCCAGATTGATGTTCTTCAGTGCCTGAAAACCGCTGGCATAGGTTTTCGACAGATTCGTGACCGAAACGATTGGCTGCATGGACTCTAGGATGGCCGACACCGCTGTTAGATTGGAGAAAACGGCGCGCACGGGTGCGCCGCTTCCGCAATGTAATGGAAAGTACGAAAGCGTGCAGCACACTGTCCCAGAGGTGTCAGCCTCACGGCTGCGCACAGACAAAACTACTCGCCATGTTGACATTGCCTTTGCCGACATAGCGCGGAAAGCCTGGATAGCGGCACAGTGGCCGCGAGCGTCCGTTCGTCGCCGCGGCGAGATCGGTGGCCGTCAGCGTTTCGGGGGCGACACCGCGCGTGACCCACGCGTCGAGCGCGCCGAGCAGATCGACCGATGGAATGAACACGCCGCTGCCATGCTGAAAGCCCGGCACCATATAGAGCCGCATGAAACGATCGACCTCGTCCTTGCCGAAGCGCGCAACCAGCGCGTCGTGATACGCGATCGTCTGATTCGGGCTGATCACTTCGTCGGCGAGACCTTGCAGCGTGATCAGCTTGCCGCCGTGCGCGATATAGCCCGACAGGTCCGTGCTCATCGACCCGATCGTGCCCGACAGTGCGATCAGTTGCGCGCGATACTTGCCCGGCCGTTGCGGATCGAACGACAGTGAATCGAAGTCCGCATCGCGCGCGACGAAGTAGCGCAAATAGCCGTCGCCTTGCGCGAACAGATAGCCGTTCGCATAGAAGGTCGGCACCGGCTGACGCTGTGCCTGATGCGCAAGCCCGAGCGCGCCCGTCAGTTGCGTGCCCTCGAACACGTTGTAGCCGTGATAGCCGCCCACGTCCCATGCCAGCCGATAAGGCAGCGACAGCCCGTCGCGCATCACCAGCAAGGTGGCCACTTGCGCGTCGGTCAAACAGGCATCGTGCGTTGAGGTGTGGAGCGCGCAACGCAGCGAGTCGATGATTTGCGCTTCATGCGCGCGGCACGCTTCGACGTCGCTGACGATGCCGTCCGCCACGGCGTCGAGCCGGTCGCATACCTCGAGCGTGCGTTGATAGACGCGCTCGAGCAAGGCCGGCGGCACGAAGCCGCCCGCTCCGCCGTACTCGGCCTGGCCGAGCTTGACGCCGATCAGGCGCACGCCGGAAAAATTCAGCGCGGGCGAATTGGCGATCACGCCGTCGTAATCGTCGGGAAAGCGCTGCATCACCGTGTAGCCTTCCCGGCCGCCCGTCGAGCCACCGGCGAAATACATGCGCTGCGGCGGCCTGCCGTACGCGCGCGCGATCAATGCGAGCGCGACGTCGTGCGTCTTCTTCAGATGCGCGTAGCCGAAGTTCGTCACCGCGTCATCGACGAGACCAAACTCCGCGAGCGACGAATCGCCGACATGTCCCGAGTCGTCGCCGAAGGTCGCGTAGCCTTGCGCGAGCGGCGCGCGATCCGGCGAAAACGGCATCACCCCGGTGCCGCTGACGACCACCCCGTTGTAGCCGCCACCGCCGATCTGCAACGCGCGCCCGTTCCAGCGGCGCGGCAGATTCAGATCGAAGCGGATGTCGGGCGTGCTCGCATTGAGCGCCTTGATACGGCCGGTGATACGGCAATACTCGTCGCCTTGCTGATTGCCCGGCGCGGTTGCGCCGATCATCGACGCGCTTTCGATCAGCGCGCCGGCGGTCGGCATCGCGATCAGTTCCGGTGACAGCACCGTGCCCGCGAACTCCGCGCAGTGCATCGCGAGCGGTGATTCTTTGGCCACCGCGGCCGTGCGATGGATCGCGAGCCACGCGAGCACGATGACGCTCATCACGGTTGCAAGTCCAACGAACTTGCGCGTCGCGCGCATCGTGGTCGTGATGCGCACGCGGCGCTCGCCCTGCGTCATCCGTAACCCGCGCCATTCGCCTGCGCGCCCGACTGCTGCCCTTTCCAGCCGTTCCAGCCGCGCGCGATCATCAGCAGCGCGCCGATCGCGGCGAGATCGCCGCCGAGCCCCACCAGCACGCCGCGAAAACCGTGAAACGTGTGCGGCGTCGCCGTGTCGACGATCAACGACACCAGCGTGCCGGCGACGAAGCAGACGAGCCCGGTACGCCCGACCGTCACGACAGCGGGCAGCCGCCTCGCGAGCCACGCGATGCTGCCCATCCGCACGAACTGGGCGGCGAGCCAGGCGATGACGATGAAGTTGATCACACGTTCCACGGAAAGGTTCTGCTTGTGCGAGCCGGGTAGAGGTTGCGTGAGCACGAATAGTTTGACGATCGCGAAGCCAAGCACCGCGACCACCGCGACGCGCGTGAACCACTGCGCGGCGTGGCTCGCATGAAAGCGTTCGCTGATCGGCTGCACGCGGCACAGCATGCCGAGCACGAACATCAGCTGCCACGCAAACGGATTAAAAGCCCAGTCGGCGACATCGTCAATGCTGAATAACGCGGCAAGCGGCTGCGCGAGGGCCCAGACCGCAAGGCTCACGACGAGCGCGAGCGAAGCCGAGCGGCGCGCGAGCGGCACCATCAGCGGCACGCAGAGCGCGAAGATCACGTACATCGGCAGCACGCTCGACAGATACGGCTGCCGGCGCAACAGCGCGATATCGAATGCCTCGCGCCATGGCTGCAAGGCGAACGGCGGCCAGCCGGTCATTTCTACCATCGGCCGATTCAGATCGAGCAGCGCGAGGATCGCGCCGGACAGGAGCGTCAGCATCGCGGTCAACAGATACGCGCGATAGATCTCCCAACAGCGCTTCAGAAAACGCAGCTTCGCCGCGCTTTCGCCGCGATGCGCGAGCACCGCCGTGTACGCCGCCGCCGATGCATAGCCGCCGAGAAACACGAATACCTCAGCCGAATCGCACAAGGCGTACGCGTGCAGCATCAGATGCGATAGCGTGCTGCCGGGAATGTGATCGAGCACGATGACGATCAGCACGACACCGCGGAAAAAATCGACTTCGACCGATCGTCCACGACCGCGTCCTGGGGTTTCCATTCGGCTTCTCGAAGAATGCGCGCGGGCGGCACGCTGGCGCTGACAAGCTGCCTTTGATCTCCGCTTTCACCACGGCATTCTGAAATGAGGGTGTTGGCGACTGGTAATACTGGGTGCGTCTTTACCGAAAACGCGGAAACATTTGCGGCTTCTCACGCAGGAAACAGGTACATCCGTATTGATGCGCGGAAACGGGACTCGAAAATAAATCGGCAAACACGCGTCGCGATTTTTTTCGCTTTTTTTCTCCGTACGATGTTTTCATGCTTTCCGCCGCTTCGCGTATACGGGTTTATGAAAAACAGAATTGCCGGTTTCGATGGACTTCGCGCGATCGCCGTGCTGATGGTATTTCTGCAGCACCGGCTATTCGGCGATATCGGCGAGATCGGTCATCTCGGCGTGTGGATCTTCTTTGCGCTGAGCGGCTTTCTGATCATCGGCATTCTGTCGTCGCAGCGCGTGCGCATCGAATCGGGCGAGAGTCGCTTTGGTGTCGAGCTCAGGCGTTTCCTGTGGCGTCGGACAGTGCGCATCTTTCCGATCTATTACCTGATGCTCGTCGTGATGTGCGTGCTGATGACGTTCGGCTTCGCGAATCCGGAACTCGCGGGCGGCATGCCGTTTCACTTCGCGTATCTGTCGAACTTCTGGATCGGCTCGGTGCTGCGCTACTGGCCCGGCCGCTATTCGCACTTATGGAGCCTTGCGATCGAGGAGCAGTTCTATCTCGTGGTCGCGCCGCTTTTGCTGCTGCTCGCGACGCGACGGCATCGAGCGGCATGTTGGGCGATCGTCGCGTTCGGCCTCGCGGGGTTGTTCGCGATGCGCGCCGCGCATTGGGATGAGATCACGATCTACACGCATCCGTTGAGCAATGTCTGGTTGCTTGCGTCAGGCGGCGTCGCTGGTCTGCTGATCGCGGACGATCGCGGCTGCGTGCGTGCTTGGCTCGGTCATGGCCTGACGCTGTTCATCCTGAGTCTCGTCGTGATCGGTTTGTGCGCGGCCGAGCCGAGGTGGAACAGGCTCGACGATCCACTGCTGTTTACCGCGATCAGCGCCGCCTACGGAATGGGCATTGCGGCGCTCGTGGCTTCGATTGCGTGTTGCCGCAACGCGGCCGTGATGGGTCTGCTGCAGACACGTTGGCTCGCCGGTCTCGGGCGCATCAGCTACGGCTTTTATCTGTATCACAACCTGATCCCCGATCCGATGCGCAACCGTCACGCCGAAGCATGGTTTGGCGGCACCGTGCCGATGTGGGCGCATGCGCTTGGTATCGTCGCGTCATTGGCGATGTCGCTTGGCATTGCGTGGCTGTCGTGGCGGTTGATCGAGGAGCCGATTTTGCGGCTCAAGGCTCGGGGCGCAGCGGAATTGCCGGCGGCCGAGCGCGTAGCTTCCGACGTCGCCTGAACGATCGAAGCAAATCGCCGTTCTATCCGGCTGCGCGGATCACGCTATCATTCGGCCTCGCCACCCGGCCGCCCGCTTCACCGATCCGCGACACTCCACCATGTCTGATTTCCCTTTCGCCCACGGCATTCTCGGCTCCAGCCTGCAGATGCTCGATCTCTACGCGCTCATCGGCATCGTGGCCGCACTGCTGCTCGGCGGCATGGTCAAGGGCGTGGTCAGCATCGGCGTGCCCCTCGTCGCGATGCCGATCCTGAGCCACTTTCTGCCGATCAAGGCGGCCGTCCTGCTGCTGTCGATGCCGATCATCCTCGGCAATATTCCGCAGGCGCTCGAAGGCGGCGAACTGCTGCCGACCATGAAGCGCATCGCGGCGCCGCTCGTCGGCACGGTAATCGGCAATATCGTCGGGGTGTCGGTGCTGATCTCGCTGGCGCCTCATCGCGCGCAAGCAGCGGCCGGCGTGCTGCTGATGATCGCGGCCTTGCTGCTGCTCGCCGCGCCACGGCTCACGCTGTCGCCGAACTGGGCGAAGCCCGCGGGTCTCGTGCTCGGCTTCGGCGCCGCGCTGATGGAAAGCATCGCGTCGGTGCCCGGCCCGTTGCTCGCGATGTATCTGATCGCGACGGGTGCAACCGGCAAGGCGTTCACGAAGCAGATCGCGATCATTCTGGTCGTCTCGATCATCACGCTGGTCGCCGCGTTCAGTGGCGGCGCGCATGCGAGCTGGACCGATCTGGCGATCTCGGTGTGCGCGAGCGTGCCCGTGATCGCGGGCATCCTGCTCGTGCGGCCGTTGCGCGATCGTCTGCCGCCCGCGGTGTTTCGTATGGTCGTGCTGCTGTTCGTGCTGGTCGCCGCCGCGCAGATGATCTGGAAATCCGGGGTGGTGCAGACGCTGTTCGGCGCGCCTTCGCTGTGACGCGGGCATGCGCTTCAATCCCCCGCCAGGGGACCGTGGTACACGCATTGCTGCCTGAGGAATGACCTTCATCCACAGGAGAGCAATGTGTCGAACAAGGCGAACTCCCCGAATGAGCCTGATCGCCCAGCCGAAGAGGATCCCGGCAGGCCGCCCACCGAGGTTTCGAAACCCATCGGCGATGCCATCCCCACGCCGGTCGAACCGGGTCTCGATCAGCCTTTGCCGAAAAAGGGCGAAACCCCGGAGCCGGACCCGAATAAATCCAGCCAGAAGCCCAGCCAAAGCGGGGGTGACCCGTTAGGCGATAGCGACCCGCCGCCGGGCGTGCCCGACCCGGGACCGTCCGACTTCGCCTAGGGCCGGTTCAGCGAGCTCGTTCCGTCAAGCCGCCTCGGGCTCATGCACGATCTTCAGCGTGCTCTTGTGCTCGGCGATCAGCCGGTAAACCGTGTCGCCAGGCACGGTCTCATGTTCGAGCAACTGGTCCGCGATGTCGCGCAGGACCGGCTCGTATGCATGCAGCAGCCCATAGCAAAGCTCGTTGAGCTCCTTGAGCAGGACGTTCGCATGCTCGATGGCGCTCTTCATTTGCAAGCCCGCATACTGCGAGGGCAGCGCGGCGAGGCTGAACAGATCGCCGTCGCTGTTGAAACCGAACTTCGACACCATGTCGAGGCCGATACGCGAGGCCTCCTGCAAGTCCGACGCGGCACCGCTCGATGCTTCGCTGAACACAAGAATCTCCGCGTTGCGTCCGCCGAGCAGCACCTGGATTTCGTTGCGGATTTCCGTTTCGCGGTACAGGTGCTTGTCCTGCGCCTTCGTGATCAGCGCGACGCCGAGCGCGCCGCCGCGCGGCAGGATCGTCACTTCCTCGAGCACACCGGTGCCAAGCAGCGCGGCGACCAGACCGTGCCCCGCCTCGTGCACCGCGATGCGCTTGCGCTCGTCCTCGGTGAGCGCGCGCTCGGCGCCGCTCACGTCGCCGATGCGCGCGATCTTGATCGCTTCGAGGAAGTGCTTCGCGGCGATTTCGTGATCGCCCGCCTTGCGCGCGATCAACCCCGCCTGATTCACGACCATCGCGACGGTGGCCGGCGACAATCCGGTGGTCAAACGGGCGAGCTGGTCGTAGTCGATATCGGCGGCTTTCGACTTCAGCCGCTGCGCGTAGAAACGGAAAATCTTCGCGCGGTCTTCGCGATCCGGCAGACGCACCTGCACCGTGCGATCGAAGCGGCCGGGGCGGCGCAATGCTTCGTCGAGATTGTCCGGGTGGTTGGTCGCCGCCACGACGATCACGCCCTCGTTCGATTCGAAGCCGTCCATCTCCGCGAGCAGCTGGTTGATGATCCGGTTGCTTTCGGCTTCGACCGGGCCACCGCCGGTGTCGGTGCGTTTCGCGAGACCGTCCGCTTCGTCGATGAAGACGACCGTCGGCGCGTTCTTGCGTGCGAGCTCGAACAGGTGCCGCACCTTCTGGATACCGACACCGTAGTACTTCGCGCTGAAGTAGCTGCCGGTGATCGAAATGAAGTTCGCGCCGCATTCGCCGGCCAGCGCCTGCGCGAGCCGCGTCTTGCCGACCCCGGGCGCGCCGACCATCAGAATGCCGCACGGCGCGCGCACGCCCATCGACGAGAACTGCTTCGGATCGGACAGATAGCCCCGAATGTCGGCGAGCGCGGCCTTCGCTTCGTTCGCGCCGATCACGTCGTCGAAACGCAGCGTCGGCGTTTCGCTGAGCAGCTTCGCGCCGCCCTTCATCTCGCGCCGCATGAACCACGCCATGCCGCCGATCAGCACGAGCGGCAGCAGCACGCTCAGCGCGTCGCGCAACTGCTCGAACAGCTGGGTCCAGCGCGCGCCGTCGCTATGGATGTCGACGTCGGGCAGCCACACGAGCTGATAGTTGGCGGCATCGGAGCGCTCGCCCAACAGCAGCGCGTGCGAGAAGGTCGCGTTGTGATCGGTGACGAAGTACTTCGAGCCGTCGTGCCGCGACACGAGAATCGCGTTGGGACTCACGCCGATTGCCGCGACGTTCGCGTCGTGAATGTCGCGCAGCATCGTCGAGGCGTCTTTCTCCTCGTGCGTCCACGCGGAGGCATCCTGACGCATCTGGCTCGCGACGCCGCCGAGCGCGGACGCTTGCGGCTCGGCGCGATGCTGGACATACCAGGCGCCGCAACCGACCGCCACCGCGAGCAGCACCGCCACCGCGGCCATCGCGATTTTGCGTGCGCGTCTTTTCTCAAGCGAATTATTTCCCGGCTTCATAAGTCACATCCAAAAGCGGGCTTGGCACAAGCCCGATATTCGTCAAAATCAAAAGGTGAAGGCTGGCGGGAAAATCGGCTGATGTGAAAAACCATGCGTAGATGGAAGACAGCAGGCAGCAGCTTCAATCCGGTATGCGTCCCTTTTGAGTACGCCACCCGATTCAGTATGCCGCGTCAGCGCGCCCGCCATTTCACGAAGAAAACCTATTTCTGCCGTCTGTCCGGCCTTTCAGGCCGCTGGAGTCAGCACAGGGATGGGCGCTCGACACGCGCTTGCCGCATGGCTCCGGCGCACAGTTTAGCAGCGCCGAATTTCTTGTGTATTTCGGATGGTTATATTTAACCGCACCCCATTTAAAACCGGTCACAATTACTGACAAATTGGCGGTCTAAATAGTGGAAACAGGCAGGCGATTAATATGAGAAATGACCAGGGATTATCCTGGGCCAATTCGAACCGGCCATTCAGAATTGGAATTTTTATCGGACTGACGAGCGACGGGCCTCTAATGGGCCCGTTCGCATCGTCGCCACTTCTCTCAGGTCCTACAGTTTTGATTGCCGATGCCGGCCCGCATCGGCTTTCCCTCTCGCTTTGCTACCCCGGCCCTCGCGTTCAACTCCGTCCCTGCATTTGACTCGTTGTTTTGACTCGATCTGATCTCTGATCCGGCTCAGGCGGCCGGGCGCCGCGCCAGGTCAATGCGCGCGCTCGCCGTCAGCCGCTCACGCAGTCTCGCGATACGGACGCGTTGAGTCGCAATCAGTTCATGCGCATCCTCGACCGCGCGAATGCGCCTCTCCCAATAGCCGTGGTCGAACCCGGGCTGCGCGGCGTTTATACGCGTCACCTGGGTAGCCATGTTCTCCAGATGCCGCAATTCGTTATCCGCGAGACCCGTCGGACGCCGCTCGCCGCGTTGCGCGGCCGCTTGTCTGCTAGCCCCGTTCATAGTCACCTGTCCCGTGCGCTTGCCCCGTGCGTTTCCTGCCGGCCGTACGCGTATGCCGCGTCGTATGTCGCATCGATTGCCGCTTCTGAAAGCGATCTGCAATCTAACCCTTTGACGATAGCGCACTTCCTGTCCGCGGCTTGACCGTGCGTGCCAATTTGGACGCAATGCAACACATCGCTCGATATCAGCTGCTGTTGCACGGCAGAGGCGCCACGTGTCACTCAGGTCTTCCCGCGCCTACCGTATCGACCGGGCGCCGGTGGTAGAAGGAAATGCCCTGTCGAATTGGCTGCCCGTAACACGGTGCTATCATCGCGTCACACTCCAGCCTCGAAACCATCACGGAACACTCTTCATGGGCCACGGCATTGCCTTTGCTGATGATCTGGCCGCCCCGGAATCGGTTATTCACCGTCATCATTTCGATGTCCAGGCCTTCGCGCCTCACCAGCAATTGCTCGCGTGGCGAGACCGGGTTGGCCACGTCGTCGACGTGCTGCCTTCGCGGTCCAATCTGAAGCAAGCATTCAGCGGCTCGATCGACCGTTATCAGGTCGGCGATCTGATGTTCACCGATTGCCAGTCGGATTCGTTGCGGCTCGAGCGTTCGCTGACCCGTATCTCACGGGACAGGAATCGCGATTTTGTTTTTCATGTCTTTCTCGAAGGCGGCGTCGACGACGTCGTGACCTGCGCGCAGGCCCGGCGCAGCAAGCCCACCTCGGGAAAGCTGATGGTTCTCGACCTGAACCGGCCTTTTCGCATGCATCGTCACGCGTGCCGGGTGTTCAGCCTTTTCGTTCCGGTCGAGTTGCTGAAGCACACGCTAGCCGATCCGGAAGCGCTGCACGGCCGCATCATCGAGGACGACTCGCCGCTCACCCGTCTGCTCATCGCCGACCTCGCGACGCTCGCCGGCTCGATCGAAACAATGACGCACGACGATGCCGCCTCGGCCATTCGCGACGGAGCCAGCCTGCTGACCGCGGCGTTTGGCAAGCAGGCAGGCCTGCATGGCAATGCGCGCGCGGCAGCCCGGGCGGCCATGCTGCGGCAGGCTCGACGATACGTGCAGGCACACGTGCACGAAACCGATCTGCTTCCCGAAAAGGTGTGCGCCGCGTTGAGTCTTCCGCGCCGCTCGCTGTATCGGCTGTTCGAGCATGAGGGCGGGCTGAACGCGTACATCCGTCACGCCAAGCTGCGCTGTGCAGCCGACGAGCTGAAACGGTACACGGCCATTCCGGTGGCGCAGATTGCCTATGGTCTCGGCTTCAAAAGCCCCTCCGATTTCACGCGTGCATTTCGACGCAGCTTCGGCATGTCGCCGCAGGAATTTCGCATGCAGTCGAACCTGCCGGCCGAAGATCTAAATGCGTTGGCGTGAACAACGTCGGAAGACGGATGCGAATAGCGAAGCTTTTCAGCGTACCGAAGTTTCCGGCGTCAGTTCGAGTTGCCGGCGCCGTTCAGGAAAGAAAAGCAGTGCGCAGAAACTGACGAGGCACGCCGGCGCGACATACCAGGCTACCGCCATCGGATCGCCGGTCCATTTGATCAGCGAAGTGACGATCGGCTGAGCTGTTCCTCCGAACACCGCCACCCCCAACGCAAATGAAACCGCCACCCCGCTGGCGCGCACCTGGGCCGGCAGAGCCTCGAGTACCAGCACGGTGCCGACGCCGCTGCACGGCGCAACGAACACGCTCATCAACGCAACAGCCGCCAGCACCGTGACCGTATCCGGCGCATGCGTCAGGACATGGAATACCGGATAAACCAGCAGCGTCGTCATACCCGAAGCCAGCAGCAACAGCGGCTTGCGGCGTGGCAGACGGTCGGCCAGCCGACCGGCGAGCGGGGCAACCAGCATCAGCACCAGGGCGGACACGGCCGAAGCGAGAAATCCCGTCACGGCGGGCAAATGCATCACATGCGTCAGGTAAGTCGGCATGAAGTAGCTGATGGTATAGGCCGGCACCGTGCGCACCGCAATCGTGAGCGTCGCCAACGCGAGCGTCTTGCCGTGTTTCCCGCACAGTTCGACGAGCGGAACGCGATGACGGCCCGCCGAGGTTGCTCGAACCGCGTCCTCGGGTAAGCGCCGACGGACATACCAACCCAGCGGTGCGATCAGCAGGCCAATCACGAAGGGAATGCGCCAACCCCAGGTGGCGAGGCTTTCGGCTGACAGGCTCCTTGACAGAAGCGCCCCCAGCAGCGCCCCTATCAGCACGGCCCCGGCCTGGCTGACCAGTTGCCAGCTCAGCAGATAGCCACGCCGCGAGACGGGCCCCGCTTCCATCACGTAAGCCGCCGCGGCGCCGATCTCACCGCCCGCGGCCAGTCCCTGAAGCAGGCGGCCGACGAGAATCGTGACCGGCGCCATCAGGCCCATCACCGAGTACGGCGGACACGCTGCCACCGTCACCATGCCCGCCACCATCAGCCAGATGGACAGGCTCAACGCTGCCCGGCGCCCGACGCGGTCGGCGTACGCACCGATCAGCAGCGCGCCTAGCGGGCGAAACAGGAAGCCGACACCGAATGTGCTGACCGCGAGCAACAGCGACACCATCGGATCGGTGGCCGGAAAAAATTGACCGCCGATCCATCCTGCAAAGAGCGCAAAAACCGTGAAGCCAAAAATCTCCAGACAACTGACCAGGGACGTAGCAATGACGATCGGACGAAGGCGCCTGGCGGACGAGAGCGTTACGCGAAAATCGCTGACCATCGTGAGTAAGTTCTCTTATTGAACGCGTTCCAAGCCAGTCACGACGCGCGCGGCCGCCCCTTGCGCCGCGGCTCGACCGGCTGAACGACCGAAGCCGCCGCCGGCACGACGCGCGGAGTGCGCTTGAAATACGGCGAACTGAGCGTGGCCGCGCTCATGTCCGACGCGGCTTCGAGCAGCGCCGGCGCGAGTTCCTTGAGCCGCGCGTCCGGCAGACGGCTCGTCGGCCCCGCGAGGCTCACGGTGCCGACCACGAGCCCCGTCACCGGATGACGGATCGCGGCCGCCATCGACGTCATGCCCGCCTCGTAGGTTTCGCTCGCGATACCGTAGCCGCGCTTGCGCGCACCGCCCAGGTCCTGCAGAAACTGCTGGATCGTCTTCGGCGCCTTCGGCCCGCGCGGCCCCGCCTTGCCGATGCCGCCCTGGCGCGACACGAGTTCGAGCGCTTCCTCGTCGCTCATGGTCGCGAGCCACGCCTGGCCGCTCGCGGTGCAGTGCAGCGGCGGGCTGCTGCCCATGTCCGGGTCGTACCGCAGCCCGGAGCGCGCGCCCTGCGCCTTGCCGACGAACGTGATGTGATCGTCCTCGATCACACCGAGCCGCGCGAGCTCGCCCGATGCGCTCGCGAGCCGATCCAGCACCGGCTGCGAGATATCGAGCACGCCGGCGGTGGACAGCCACATCAGCCCGAGCGACACCAGCTTCAGCGCGAGCACGTACTCGCCGTGCTCATCCTGACGCACATAGCCTTCGTCGCTCAGCTCCGCGAGCAGCCGATGCGTGCCGCTGCGCGGGATGTTCAGCGTGTCGGCGATCGCGGCCAGCTGCATGCTGCCGCCCTGCTTCGCCAGCAATTCGATGATGGCCAGCGCCCGCTCGAGATTCCCCGCCATGATCCACTCTCATTCGATTCGAATCCCACATGAGAACATGATTCCACATCGGAATTCAAGGGCGCGGCGGGCGCGGGTTCCGCTCAGTCAATGCCCGATGCCCGCGCTTACGGGCAGCAACGGCCCGCGATGCCGCGCACCCTTGAGCAACACGGCCGCGGCACCGACCGCCGCGGGCAACGCCAGCGACGTGAACACCTGGCTGAAGCCCCAGTTCGCGTGCAGCATGCCGGCGCCGAGCATCGCGCCCGCGATCCCGCCGAAGCGGCCGATGCCGAGCATCCAGCTGGTGCCGGTCGCGCGCATCCGCGTCGGATACGAGCTTGCGGCCAGCGCGCAGAACCCGGTGTTGGAGCCGTTCATGCAGTAGCCCATGAAGAACGCGAGCACCGCCATCATCGTGATCCCGTGGCCCGGCAGACCCATCGCCCAGGCGAGCACGCCGCCCGCGAACACGGTCGCACCGAGCGCGCGGTGCGCATTGAAGCGGTCCATGAGCCAGCCGATCGCGAGCGAGCCGATCGTGCCGCCCGCCTGGAACAGCGCGCCGACCAGCGCCGCCTCGCCGAGCGTGAAGCCCGCGCCGCGAATCAGCGTCGGCAGCCAGCTGCCGAGCAGGTAGACCGTGAGCAGTCCCGCGAAGTAGCAGATCCACAGCATCACGGTGCCGAACGCGTAATCGCGCGACAGGATCAGGCGCACCGGGCTGCGCTCGCTGTTCGGCGCATGCGTCACGGCGGGCGCGACGAAGCGCGTCGCCTCGTCGACGATACCGCGCTCGATGCGGTTCAGCACCGCGACGAGCCGCGCGCGCCGCGTGTCCTTCAGCGCGAGAAAACGCGCCGATTCGGGCAACCAGCGAATCATCAACGGCACGTATAGGACCGGCAGCACGCCGCCGAGCATCAGCACCGAGTGCCAGCCGTGCGCGGCGATCAGCCATGCGCTGACGAAGCCGCCGCCCGCCGCGCCGAGTGTGAAGCCGCAGAACACCGTCGTCACCATCAATGCGCGGCAGCGCTGCGGCGCGTATTCGGCCATCAAGGTCGCGGCGTTCGGCATCGATGCACCGAGCCCGAGGCCGGTCAGAAAGCGCAGCACGGTCAGCTCGCCGATGTTCGTCGCGAACGCGGAACCGAAACTCCACACGCCGAAGAACAACACCGCGCAGGTCATCACGGTCTTGCGGCCGAAGCGGTCCGCGAGCGGCCCCGCGCACAGCGCGCCGAATGCGAGACCGAGCAGGCCGCCGCTCATCACGGGGCCGAGCGCATCGCGCGGAATCGCCCATGCGCTCGACAACGCCGGCGCGATGAAGCCGACCATCACGGTGTCGAGTCCATCGAGCGTGACGATGAACATGCACATCAGCAAGACGAGTATCTGAAAACGCCCGATGGGGCGGTCGTCGAGCCACTGCTGTACGTCGAGTGCGCGCGACGCGGACGTGTCGTGCCGCGGCGCCTTGCTTGAAGGTTCCATTCCTGCTGTCTCCAGATCTTTTATCGTGAGCGATGGGGCAAGCCGGTCCCTCGCGCCTCTTTGCCGTGCGCTTTCGTGAAGGACCCGCCAGGGGGATGAACTGCGGGGTGAAACTCAGGTCATGACGCGATCGACGACGGCGTCGCCGCGTAAGTCCGTTCGAGCACGGCGAGCGTCGCCTCGCGCAGCCTGCGCGCGCGTTCGAGCGCGGACGCGGTTTTCGCCCACCGCTGCATCGGCACTTCGACGCTGATCGGCAGATGCTCGGGCAGCGCGCGCAGAATGCCGGCGAGATCGAGGCCGCCCTCGCCGGGAATCATCCGTTCGCAACGCGCCTGATAGAGCAGCGTGTCGAGATCGGTCGGCCGTTCGGCCGGCGCGTCGCAGAACTGCACGTAGCCGAAGTACTCGCGCGGCAACGCGCGCAAGGTTTCCGTCGACGTTCCCGCGCGATCGAAATGAATCGGATCGACGATCAGTCCGGTATTGCGCCGCGCGGCCGCCTTGACGATGCGCGCGCCCTGCGTGACGTCCTTCACGTCGGTCCATGGCATCGGTTCGAGCGATGGCGCGAGGCCGCGCGGTTCGGCCAGTTCGCAGAGTTGGGCGAGCCGCTCCGCGGTGCGCGCTTCGTCGGGATCGTTGCCCGCGACCAGCACGTAGCGCGCGCCCAATTCGGCGGCGGCGTCGAGCATCGGCAAGCATGCGTTGACGTCGGTGTCGGGCTTCAGTCGCAGAATCTCGACGTCGAGCACCTTGACGCCGGTGTCGCGCACGCGCGCAAGCGTTTCGCGTTTCAGTGCGCCCGCACTAATGATGTCGTGGCGCACTTCGTGATCGGTGGCGGGCACGAGGCGCAGACCGACGTAGTCGTAGCCGGCCTGCGCGGCGCACTCGACCATCTGCGGCGGGCTCAGTTCGAGCACGGTCAACGCCGATAGCGACAGCGCGCGCGAGTGGTGCTGGGTCATGTCGTCTCCTGGAGTTCGTTATTGCGCTCAGCGCAGCGGCGAGAACGGCGCCGGCACACAGATCGTCGACTCCATCGTCGTCAGATGGGCCGGCCCGCCCTTCGGCGGCCAGATGCCGTCCTTCACCGCCTCGGCGCGAATCCGCGAACGTTCATCGACGCTCGCATACGGCCAGATGTTCAGGAAACGCGGCACGGCGCCGTCGAGCGCATACATCGCGCCGACCAGCGGCGAGCGCCGGGTGCGCTCGGGCACCGCCTTTTCCCAGGCGTCGATCGTGTGCTGCAGGCTCGCGAGCTTCGTGCCGTACACGCGCATCTCGTAGATGCCGCCGTGCACGGCCGGCTCGATCGGCGGCAGAAACGGGAACAGCGCATAGCTGTCGATCTTCACGTCGGTGACGCATTCGCCGCAACCGAACGGATTGCCTTCGAGCAGCATACGCTTGCGCTCGGCGATCAGTGACGCTTCGGAATCGAAGCCGCGCAGCACGAGCACTTGCCCGAGCGTGCCGATATCGGAGTACCAGCAGCCGAGCAACTTCGAACCGGGTGCGTCGCGGTGGGACTGGATGCTTTCGAACACCTGTGCGTTGGTGCCGATTTTCACGCTGAGCGTGACGAGGTCGTAGAGGGTCATCAGATGCGTCCTTGTGACGGAATGGAGGGATTCGGAATGGGTTCGGCGCTCGCGGTATAGCTCGCGCGATCGGCCTGCTTTGCACCGGCTAGCGACAGTCCCGCCAGATACCCGAAGGTCATCGCGGGTCCGAGCGTGATGCCGCCGCTCGGATAGCAGCCGCCCATCATGCTCGCGCTGTCGTTGCCGACGGCGTAGAGACCCGGCACCGGCTGGCCCGCGTCGTCGAGCACGCGCGCGGCGGCATCGGTGGCGAGGCCCGCGAACGTGCCGAGACTGCCGGGCAGCAGCTTCACGGCATAGAACGGACCGTGTTCGAGCGGCGCGTTGCAGGGGTTCGGCTGATGCCGTGCGTCGCCCTGCACGCGGTTGTACGGTGTCGAGCCCTTGTGGAACTGCGGATCGAAGCCGTCTTTCGCGTAGCTGTTGTAGGCGGTGACCGTCGTTTGAAGTCCTTCAGGATCGATGCCGCATTGCACCGCCAATTCGGCGAGGCTATCCGCGCGTTGCAGATAGCCGGAACGGCGATACGGCCCGGTCGGAAACGGAAACGGCTTCGAAAAGCCGAGCCCGTAGCGGCGCTGGAAGCGGTGATCGCAGATCAGCCATGCGCAGACTTCCTCGCCCGCCGGCGTCGTGCCGATCAGCGCATTGATGAAGTCGTGATACGACGACGCCTCGTTGACGAAGCGCCGCCCCGCGCGCGTGACCGCGATCACGCCCGGCTTCGCGCGCTCGATCAGATGCGGAAACGCGACTGCCGCCTCGCCTCGTTTGCGCGGCACCAGCGAGACCGGCGCCCATGCCGCCGGCGTTTCCAGCGACGCGTCGAAATGCGCGCCGACCGCTTCGCCGAGACGAATGCCGTCGCCGGTATTGGTGAGCGGCGCGGCGGACCAGTGCTCGCGCCCCGACGGCGTATAAGCGAAGGTTTGGGCGCGGCGCGCGAGGTCGTGCGGATAGCCGCCGCACGCGAGCACGACACCACGCGCCGCGCGCACCTCGTGAGCGACACCGTCGATCTCGACGCGCGCACCGACGATGCGGCCGGTTGCGGTGTCGCCGTCGCGCAGCAGCGCGACCGCCTTGGCGTTCGTGCGCAGATCCACCGCGCGGTCATGCGCCGACTTCAGCAGACGCGCGACCAGGGCGTTGCCGTTCACCAGATGCATCGACCGGCCATGGCGGAGCTTGTCTCTGGCGAACGCGGCGAGCCGGCGCAGCACGTACATGGCCGAACGCGGCGAGCGCGTCGCGTTGAAGAAATGCGCGAGATCCTGGCCCGACGCGATCGCCATGCCCTTTAACGTCACGACGTCGAGCGGAGCACGCAAGCGGTCGATCAGCGCACCGAGCTCGCGGCCGTCGAACGGCATCGCGCAGACCGAGCGGCCGCCCGTCATCGCGCCGGGCGTCGTATGAAAGTCGGGAATGCGATTGCCGTCGATAAAACGCACCGCCGTCTCGCGCTCGAAGAATTCGATCATCTCCGGACCCTGATCGAGCAGCGCATCGACCTTCGCGGCATCGTAGTGCGCGCCGAGTTCGTTGCGCAGATAGGTGCGCGCTGCGTCGGACTCCTCGACGATCCCCGCGCGCGTCGCGAGCGGATTGCGCGGAATCCACAGCCAGCCGCCCGACCATGCGCTCGTGCCGCCGAACACCTCGGCCTTCTCCGCCACCACCACGCGCAGACCGTGGGTGGCGGCCGTTACCGCGGCAGAGAGTCCAGCCGCGCCGGAACCCAGCACCAGCACATCGCATTCGAGAATCGGTTCGCGCTTCATTGCCATTCGCTTCGTCGGTTAGAAATCCGGGTTAACTGAATTTGTTGAATACTATTCCACTAAACAACGCTTTTCAAATCCGGCCTCACCCTGGTCCGTCAGGCGATCTTTTCGTTGGCGGCCTGCGTCGCTCCATGCGCAACCGGCGCCGTGGCAGGCTGTGCGTGCGTCGCGCCGGCGCTCGCGGCTTTGGCGCGTGCGAGCGCATCGCGCGCCGCCAGATACGCGAACGCGAGCCCCGGCCCCAGCGTGATGCCGGGCGCCGGATAAACGCCGCCCATCACCGATTGCATGTCGTTGCCGCATGCGTACAGGCCGCCGATCGGCCGATCGTCGCGGTTCAGCACGCGAGCGTTGTCATCGCTGACGAGGCCGGTCGCCGCGCCGATATCGCCGGGATAGAGTCGCACCGCGTAGAAGGGCCCGCGTGCAATCGGACCGAGGCACGGGTTCGGGCCCGGCCAGTTGGCGTCGCCGTTGGCGCGCTGATAGTCGGTCGTGCCGCGACGGAAGTCCGGATCGACGCCGGTCTTCGCGTAGTCGTTGATGCGCGCGACGCTATCGGCGAGACCGGCCGCGTCGATGCCGAGCTTCGCCGCGAGTTCGTCGAGCGTTGCGGCTTGCGTCAGATAGCCGTCGGCGAGAAACGGCGCGAGGCCCTTGCCGCCCGGCCGCACCATGCCGAGCCCGTATTTGCGCAGGCCGTCCGCGTCGGTGACGAGAAACGCGGGCACCGACGGCGTCGTGCGATGCGCTTCCTGCATCGCGATTCCGAACAGGTGGTACGAGGTGTTTTCGTTGAGAAAGCGCCGCCCTTGGCTATTGACGACGATCATGCCGGGCTTGCCGCGATCCATGATGAAGTGCGGGAACACCGCGGTCGTGCCGTCCGCGCGCTTGCGAATCGACACCGGGGCCCAGAACGCGTTGCTGAGTGCGCCTTCGCCATAGCGCGCGCCTGCCGCGAGCGCGAGATCCTGCGCGCTGCCGGTATGACCCGGCGCACCCGGGCACCACGCGGGGTCCGCGCCCGGCAGCATCGCGCGACGCCGCTGCGGATGCCGGTTGAAACCACCGCTCGCGAGAATCACGCCACCTGTGACCGAGATTTGACGACGCTGCCCGTTCTGGCTCAGCGTGATGCCGTCGATCGCGCGACTCGCATTCGTGCGCAACGCTTCGAGCTTCGTGCTCACGAGCACCGTGACGTCGCGCGCGAGCAGCGAATGCAGCAGCCGGCCGATCAGCGCATTGCCCATCACGAGGCGCGTGCCGCGCGGCCAGCTGATGCGGGCGCGCGCATGCCGCGCGAGCAGTTTGACCGCATGGCGCAGTGACTTGAACGACTTCGTCATGTTCAGCAGATGCCCGACGTCGTCGCGATCGACCATCATGCCGCCGAGCACCGTGAATTCGGGAATCGGCGGACGGATCAGCGCGAAGTGACGGCCGAGCTGGCGGCCGTCGAAGGCGAGCGGTTCGAGCGCGCGGCCGCGCAGCGTCGAGCCTTCGAGCTCCGACAGATAGTCCGGATGAAACGGCCGCGCCCTGTATTTGACGTCCGAATTCGCTTCGAGATGCGCGACCGCCCGCGGGCCCGCCTGCAGGAACGCGCGGCGCAACGCTGCGCTGCTGCGCTCGCCGACCGCGCGGCGCAGAAAGCCCTCGGCGTTGGCGCTGCTGTCGTCGGGGTTGATCGACGGGCCGTGCGACGAGTTCGGTATCCACGTCGTGCCGGCCGAGTACGCGGTCGTGCCGCCCACATATTCGGTGCTTTCGACCAGCAGCACGCGCGCACCGTCGATCGCCGCGAACAGCGCTGCCGACATGCCCGCCCCGCCCGCGCCGATCACCACGACGTCGAACGCCTCGTTCTGCTGCAAACCGCTCAGTGTCTCCACCATCTGCTGCTCCTTGTGTGCTCGTGCGTTCGGTCCGGCTTGGGAGGCTGTTCCGGATTTTTCGCAAGATCTAGAATTTGCTTTGTTATTGGAATACTATTCCACAATCACAAAAAAGCAAAGTTTTCTGAACACACGCCTGGGAACGGGCAACACATCGGGCAACACAACAGGCCACGCATCACGCCCCGCATCGGGCACGATGCAAACGGGCACCTACTTCAGGAGATTCGACCATGCAGCAGGCTGAAAACCCTTCGTTCGCGGCATCGCTCGACGCGGGTCTGAGCGGCGCGACGCGCGTTTATTTCATCGTCGGCGATCCGATTGCGCAGGTGCGTTCGCCGTCGGGCGTGACCGCCGCGTTGCGCGCGGCAGGCCGCGACGCGCTGGTGGTGCCCGCGCACGTCGCGCCCGCCGATCTGCCTGCGTTCTTCGCCGGCATCGCGCCGATGCGCAACGTCGACGGCGTGATCATCACCGTGCCGCACAAATTCAGCGCCGCGAGTTATTGCGCGACCCTCGCCGAGGAAGCCGCGTTCCTCGGCGCGGTCAACACGCTGCGGCGCAACGCCGACGGCGGCTGGCATGGCGGCATGTTCGACGGCACGGGATTTGTCGCGGCCCTCGTGGCCGCGGGCTGCGAGCTACAGGGCAAACGCGCGCTGCTGGTCGGCGCGGGCGGCGCGGGCTCGGCGATCGGTCATGCGCTGATTCAGCGCGGGGTCGGCTCGCTCGATGTGCGCGACAACGACGTCGACCGCACCGGCTCGCTGACCGGGCGGCTCAATGCGCTCGGCCGCGGCAACGCGCGCGGGGTCGCGGCCGAACCCGATTTGAGTACGTACGATGTGGTCGTCAACGCGTCGCCGCTCGGCATGCGCGCGGGCGATCCGTTGCCGGTCGACGTCGCGCGCCTGGCCGCAACGACCTTTGTCGGCGACGTCGTGACGAAGCCGCCGCTCACGCCGCTGATCGAAGCGGCACGCGCGCGCGGCTGCCCGACCGTGACGGGCACGCAGATGTTCGAGCGCGTGTGCGACCGGATGGTGGAGTTTTTGCTGGAGACGGCGCCGTCGGCGTAACGGCGTAAAAGGAGCCGGCGCGCGCTGCTACACTGGCGCCAAATTGCCGTGCTGAAGATTTCTCGCACGGCATATAAGAGACGCGGGGCAATCTTGCGCCGCGTTCCTATCGTCTTTTGCACGCTACACGATGCTTCGATTCGACAACCTCAGCAAACGCTATAGCGACCGCGTCCTGTTCGAAGGACTGCACTTCGACGCGACGTGCGGATGCGTCGCGTTAAACGATGAATCCGGCAGCGGGAAATCGACGCTGCTCGGCATCCTCGCCGGCGCGCTCGAAGCCGATACCGGCGACATATGGCTCGGCGGCCATTCACTGCGTGCCGCCCCGCATGCGGCGCAAGCGGTGCTCACGTATGTGCCGGAAGACAGCATGAACTGGCCGGATCAGACCGGCCGCGAGTATCTGCAACAGGTCGCATCGGCGCGACGAACCGCGCTGACCGACGACGTGCTCGCGCTCGCCGAACGCTTCGGCCTGGCGCCGCATCTGGACAAGCGTTTCGAGCAGATGTCGTACGGCAGCCGCAAGAAGGTGTTTCTGACGGCTGCCACGCTCGGTGAAACCCGCGTGCTAATCGCCGACGAACCGGCCGGCGGACTCGACGCGTCCGCGCGCGCGGTGCTCGCCGAGCTGTTCAGAACGCTCGGCAAAACGCGCACGCTGTTTTTCACGAGCTACGACGAAGGATTCACGCAGGCCTGCGAGGCGACGAGTATCTGTTTCGCCGACCTTGCGAGAAGCGCCTGACTTAGATCCCCACGCTTCAGATCGCCACGCAAATCTTGCCGAAGTGCGCGCCCGATGCCTCGTGCCGGAACGCATCGGCGAGCTTGTCCAGCGCGAACGTGCTGTCGATCACGGGCTTGATGCCGGTCGTCTCCAACGCGCGCACCATGTCGATCTGATCCTGCCGGCTGCCGACGATCAGCCCTTGCAGCCGCTGCTGCCGCGCCATCAGATGCGCGGTCGGCACCGGACCGGCGCGGCCGGTCAGCACGCCGATCAGCGCGATATGCCCGCCGATGCGGCAAGCGGTGATCGACTGCGGCAAGGTGCCGGGACCGCCCACTTCGATCACATGATCGACGCCGCGCCCGTTGGTAAGGCGACGCACCTCTTTGCCCCACTCGGGATTGTCGCGATAGTTGATCGTATGGTCGGCGCCGAGTTCGCGCAGCTTCGCGAGCTTCGCGTCCGACGACGACGTCGCGATCACCGACGCTCCCATCGCCTTCGCCATCTGCAGACCGAAGATCGACACGCCGCCGGTACCGAGCACGAGTACCGTGCTGCCCGCCTTCAACTGACCATCGACGACGAGCGCACGCCACGCGGTCAAGCCGGCCGTGGTCAGCGTCGCCGCTTCGGCGTGGCTGTAGCCGGCCGGCGCATGCGTGAAGTAGTGGCTCGGCAGCACGACGACTTCGCGCGCGTAGCCGTCGACGCCGTCGCCGGGGGTGGTCGAAAAATCGCCGATCGCGGGCGAGCCGTTTTCCCACAGCGGGAAGAAGCACGACACGACGTGATCGCCGGCCTTGAATTCGCGCACGCCCGCGCCGACTGCCTCGACGACGCCCGCACCATCGGCCATCGGGATGCGGCCCGCTTCGGCGGGCAGATTGCCGCTAACGACGCCGTAGTCGTGGTAATTCAGCGAGCTCGCATGAATGCGCACGCGAACCTGCCCGGCAGCGGGCTGACCGGGATCGGCGAGATCGACGACCTGCAAACTGTCGACGGTGGCGGGCGAACCGATTCTGACTGCTTTCATGTTTTCGTTCCCTGGTGAATGGCTATTTGACGGTCTGGATGACTTCGAAGCCTTCGAATTCGGGGTGACCGAGATACAGCACGCGGTTTTCGTTGCCGGCGCTGCGATGGGCGGCGCGAAACGCGTCGGACTTCGTCCACGCTTCGAACGAGGCATAGTCACGCCAGATCGTATGACTCGAATAGAGCACGTGATCGTCTTTGCGCGGTCCCTTCAGCAAATGAAATTCGACGAAGCCCGGCACCTCTTTCAGATGGGTGTCGCGGGTGGTCCACAGATGTTCGAAGGCGGCCTCGGAGCCGGGCGCCACTTTGAAGCGATTCATCGCGATGTACATGCTGTCAGCCTCGTTGCGTAAGTGATGCTGATGAGGATGCGGGATCAGTGATCCGGTCGCGTTTCATTATAGGCGCGCGATCGGTCTGGATTCGCTTGACCTTACCACGGTAGGAAGCTCCACGATGTTCGACGTGCCCGTGACGTACTCGTTCTGCGCCCGTTAGAATCGCGCCAGTCGAATCGGGCACTCTCTTCATCAACGGAAAACCAAAATGAAAAACCTTCGCGCGTTGCGCGCTCTTTGTGTGTTCGGCGGTTTTGCCTTCGCGGCGGCGGCGCTGCCCGCTCACGCGCAACATCAGGCGATGCCCGGCATGGACATGTCGGGTTCGGCGCATACGGACGCGGACGCATCGACGGAAGCCTTCAAGGCCGCCGACGCGCGCATGATGCACGACATGAGCGCCCCCGAATACACCGGCGACGCCGACAGGGATTTCGTCGCGCACATGATCCCGCATCATCAGGGTGCGATCGAGATGGCCCAGGCAGAGTTGAAATACGGCAAGGACCCGGAGATCAAGCGGCTCGCGCGCAACATCATCAAGGCGCAGCACGATGAGATCGCGTTCATGCAGCGCTGGCAGGACAAGCACGGCGGCAAGTAACGCACTGCTGGCATCACCAGCGCGGCTGCTTGCGCAATAGCGGCGTCATCGCGATCAAGCCGATGATCGGCCCAGGCAACAGCAGCCACGCGACGCGCACGTCGAGCGCATGAAAGACGCTGGTCGACCACAGGATCGAGCAGGCGGACAGGAAGAAGCCGAAGCTGTTCTGCAGCGTCAACGCGCCGCCGATCTTGTCGGCCGGACAGGCCTTCACGGACAGCGCCGAAAACTGCGGCGAATCGGCGATCACGCTGATGCCCCACACGAGCAGCAACGCGAGCTGCGCGGCGGTGCCGAGCGCGGTGGTCAGCGGATAAATGGCGCACAGGGTGCCCGATATCGTCAGCGCCAGCGCGGCGGTACGCGCGCTGCCGACCGACTTGCTGAGCCTGCCGCCGAACAGACAGCCGAGCGCACCGATCGCGATGATCAGGAACGACCACAACGCGACGGTGCCTGGCGTGGCCGGTGCGCCGCTCGCGAACGCGCGCTGCACGAGGAGCGGAGTCAGCGTCCAGAACGCGTACAACTCCCACATGTGACCGAAATAGCCCAGCGCGGCCGAGCGAAACTCGCTGATGCGCACCACCTGCCCCACGCCGGCCGACAAGCCGAAACGGCGGTTGCCGGCGCGCCGCGCGTGCGGCCCCTCGCCGAGCACGAACACCAGCACCGCGCCGATCACCGCGAGCCCCGATGAAGTCAGCACCACGGTTTGCCACGGCACGCCCGACAGCAACGCGCGAATCGCATGCACCGACGCCGTCCCGAGCGTCAGCATCGCGACGAGCAGCGCGAGCGTCTGCGCGGCGCGGCGCGGGTCCCACGTGACGAGCAGTTTCATGCCGAGCGGATAGATGCCCGCGAGCGCAACGCCCACGCCAAAGCGGAACACGAGCGCGGACGCAAGGCCGCTGCTGCACAGCGCGAACAGCGCATTCAAGAGCGCGCCGAGCACGCCGCAGACAGCGAACACCTTGCTCGCCGACACGCGATCCGCGAGTCCGGTGATCGCCGACAGCAAGGTCCCGACGATAAAGCCGGCCTGCACGGCATTCGTCAGCCAGCCGATGTCGGATGCGCTTAGATGCCACGCGACCTGCAGATCGCGCATCGCGCCGTTCGCGCTGAACCACAACGACGTACCGAGCAATTGCGCAATCGCGATCACGAGCACCGCGCGTTTCGCGCGCGCAAGCTCGCGCGCCGCGTCGCCGGAATTCGTTGCGTCGGCGTCCAGCCTGTTTTGCATCGTGCCTCCTCCGCGTCGATTCTGAGTCGGCCGCTGGGAGTGGTAGTTGGGAGCGGCCCGTTTCGAGCGGCCATTGTAGACGACGCGTCGAATTACCCGAACATGAGCCGGGTCCACGTCACGCCGCTTTCGCGGTTGGCCTGTTGAACCGAGGAGGTGCGCAGCTCGCGCAGGAGTCGTAGGCCATGCTCGCTCGCAAGCCCGATCGTTTCATCGGCCGTGACGTCGAACATGCGGCGGCCGACGGGGACTGGTCCGTGCCGCAGCGACATGATCAACACGCCGCCGTCGCGCAGTAACGCCGCAAGGCGCGGCATCGCGCGTTCGCGCTGGCGCGCGTCGAGATGCATCCAGACGGCGGTGAGCATCACCACGTCGAAGCTCATGCGCTTCGCCGTCACCAGAGCGAGATCCGGCAGGCTGTCGTCGAGCCATTCGATGCGCGCCGACCGATGCAACTCGCGCCCCGCGTCGCGCAAGGCGTCGACCGGTTCGACGGCGAGCACCGTATGCCCGATCGCGGCAAGCGCGGCCGCATCCGTGCCGATGCCCGCGCCGATATCGACGATCCGCGACGGCGCCGCCGGTATCCAGTCGAGAATCGGCCGATGCCGGTCTTCGAACGACAGCGTCCGCCATCGTTCGATCAGCGCTTCGGCCTCTTGCGCATAGCCTTCCGTGCCGCTGACGTGGGCCGACATCGACGCTGCCTCAACCCTGCTGCGGCACCCGAACCCAGCCCTCCATCAACACGCGGGCGCTGCGGCTCATGATCGCCTTCGTGACGACCCACTCGCCGTCCTTCAGACTCGCCTGCGCGCCGACGCGCAACGTGCCGGACGGATGCCCGAAGCGCACTGCCTCGCGTTCGCCGCCGCCCGCCGCCTGATTGACGAGCGTGCCCGCGATCGCCGCCGCGGTGCCGATCGCCACCGCCGCCGTGCCCATCATCGCGTGATGCAGCTTGCCCATCGACATCGCGCGCACCAGCAAGTCGACGTCGCCCGCGCGCACCGGCTTGCCGCTCGACGCGACATAATCCGCGGGCTTCGCGACGAACGCGACCTTCGGCGTGTGCTGGCGCGTCGCGATCTCGTCGAGATGCTTGATGAGCCCCATGCGCAGCGCGCCGTGCGCGCGAATCGTCTCGAACATCGCGAGCGCCTTCGCGTCGCTGTTGATCGCGTCCTGCAACTCGGTGCCCTTGTAGCCGATCGCTTCGGCCTCGACGAAGATCGTCGGAATGCCCGCATTGATCATCGTCGCCTTCAACGTACCGACGCCGGGCACGTCCAGGTCGTCGACGAGGTTGCCGGTCGGGAACATCGCGCCGCCCGCGCCGTCTTCATCGGCGGCCGGGTCCATGAATTCGAGCGGCACTTCGGCGGCCGGAAAGGTCACGCCGTCGAGTTCGAAGTCGCCGGTTTCCTGCACCGCGCCGCCCGTCATCGGCACGTGCGCGATGATCGTCTTGCCGATATTGGCCTGCCAGATGCGCACGATGGCGACGCCATCGCGCGGCACGCGGCTCGCCTCGACGAGGCCCGCGCTGATCGCGAACGGCCCGACCGCGGCGGACAGGTTGCCGCAATTACCGCTCCAGTCGACGAACGCCTTGTCGATCGACACCTGACCGAACAGATAGTCGACGTCGTGATCGGGCCGGCCGCTGCGCGAAATGATCACGGTCTTGCTCGTGCTCGACGTGGCGCCGCCCATGCCGTCGATCTGCTTGCCGTACGGATCGGGACTGCCGATCACGCGCATCAGCAGCGCGTCACGCGCGGCGCCCGGTGTTTGCGCGGCCTCGGGCAAATCCTGCAGACGGAAAAACACGCCCTTGCTGGTACCGCCGCGCATATAGGTGGCCGGAATCCTGATCTGGGGTAAGTGCATGAAAGTGTCCTGAGGTGACGTGATCTTTGATAAAGGGCGATGCGGCACGTCAAGCCGCATCGCCCTGTTTTGTCGTGACGTTCAGTGCAAAACGCGCCTCAACCGATCAAGCCGCCGCTTTGGCCGACTCGAGAAAGTCTTGCGCGAAACGCTGCAGCACGCCGCCGGCTTCGTAGATCGACACCTCTTCGGCCGTATCGAGCCGGCACGTCACCGGCACTTCGACGCGCTCGCCATTGCGACGATGAATCACCAGCGTCAGATCGGCGCGCGGCTTGCGCTCGCCGATCACGTCGAAGGTCTCGGTGCCGTCGATGCCGAGCGTCAGGCGATTCACGCCAGGCTTGAATTCGAGCGGCAACACACCCATGCCGACGAGGTTCGTGCGGTGAATCCGCTCGAAGCCTTCCGCGACGATCGCTTCGGTCCCCGCGAGCCGCACGCCCTTGGCGGCCCAGTCGCGCGACGAACCCTGGCCATAGTCGGCACCCGCGATCACGATCAGCGGCTGCTTGCGCTCCATATACGTTTCGATCGCTTCCCACATGCGCGTGACCTTGCCCTCGGGCTCGATACGCGCGAGCGAACCGGCCTTCACCTTGCCGTCTTCGAGCACCATCTCGTTCTTCAGCGTCGGGTTCGCGAAGGTCGCGCGCTGCGCGGTCAGGTGATCGCCGCGGTGCGTCGCGTACGAGTTGAAGTCCTCTTCGGGCAAGCCCATTTTCGTCAGGTACTCACCTGCCGCGCTGTCCGACAGAATCGCATTCGACGGCGACAGATGGTCCGTCGTGATGTTGTCTCCGAGCACGGCCAATGCACGCATGCCCTGCAGCGTGCGCGCGCCGGCCAGTGCGCCTTCCCAGTACGGCGGACGGCGAATATAGGTGCTGTGCTCGCGCCAGTCGTACAGCGGGTCGGCTTTCGCGCCGGTGTCGGCGTGCACCGCGAACATCGGTTCATACACCTTGCGGAACTGCTCCGGCTTCACGCTCGCCTCGACGATCGCATCGATCTCCGCATCCGACGGCCAGAGGTCTTTCAGCGTGACGGCATGACCGTCGGCGTCGACGCCGAGCACGTCCTTCTCGATGTCGAAGCGGATCGTGCCCGCGATCGCATACGCGACGACGAGCGGCGGCGAGGCGAGGAACGCCTGCTTCGCGTACGGATGGATCCGGCCGTCGAAGTTGCGGTTGCCGGACAGCACGGCGGTCGCATACAGGTCGCGCTCGATCACTTCCTTCTGGATCACCGGGTCCAGGGCCCCGGACATGCCGTTGCACGACGTGCACGCATACGCGACAACGCCGAAGCCGAGCTGTTCGAGCTCAGGCAACAGCCCTGCCTCTTCCAGATACAGCGTGACCGCCTTCGAGCCTGGCGCGAGCGAGCTCTTGACCCACGGCTTGCGCACGAGACCGCGCCGGTTCGCGTTGCGTGCGACCAGACCCGCGGCGATCATGTTGCGCGGATTGTTCGTGTTCGTGCAGCTCGTGATCGCGGCGATGATCACCGCGCCGTCGGGCATCAGACCGGGCTCGTTCTCGACCTTGCCGCTCACGCCGCGCGCGGCCAGCTCCGACACCGGCAAGCGGCGATGCGGATTCGACGGCCCCGCGAGCGTACGCACCACGCTCGACAGATCGAACTTCAGCACGCGCTCGTACTCGGCGTGCTCAAGCGTATCGGCCCACAAGCCGGTGTGCTTCGCATACGTTTCGACGAGTCGGACGAGTTCGTCGTCGCGGCCGGTCAGCTTCAGATAGCGGATCGTCTGCTCGTCGATATAGAACATCGCGGCGGTCGCGCCGAACTCGGGCGCCATGTTCGCGATCGTCGCGCGATCGCCCAGGGTCAGGTTCGCCGCGCCTTCGCCGTAGAACTCCAGGTACGCGCCGACCACCTTCTCCTTGCGCAGGAACTCGGTCAACGACAACACCACGTCGGTCGCGGTGATCCCCTCGCCCGGCTTGCCGGAGAGCTCCACGCCGACGATATCGGGCAGCCGCATATACGACGCGCGACCGAGCATCACGCTCTCCGCTTCGAGGCCGCCGACGCCGATCGCGATCACGCCGAGCGCATCGACCATCGGCGTATGCGAGTCGGTGCCGACCAGCGTGTCGGGAAACGCGACGCCGTCCTTCACCTGCACGACCGGGCTCATGCGTTCGAGATTGATCTGATGCAGGATGCCGTTGCCCGGCGGAATCACGTCGACGTTGCGGAACGCGCGCTTGGTCCAGTTGATGAAATCGAAGCGGTCTTCGTTGCGTCGGTCTTCGATCGCGCGATTCTTCGCGAACGCATCCGGATCGAAACCGCCGCATTCGACGGCCAGCGAGTGATCGACGACGAGCTGCGTCGGCACCACCGGATTCACCAGCGCCGGATCGCCGCCTTGCGCGGCGATCGCATCGCGCAGGCCCGCCAGATCGACGAGCGCGGTCTGGCCGAGAATGTCGTGACAGACGACACGCGCCGGGAACCACGGAAAATCCAGCTCGCGCTTGCGCTCGATGATCTGTTTCAGCGAAGCGGTGAGCGTCACCGGATCGCAGCGGCGCACCAGGTTTTCGGCGAGCACGCGCGACGTGTACGGCAGCTTGTCGTAGGCGCCGGGCTCGATCGCGTCGACCGCGGCGCGCGTATCGAAGAAGTCGAGCTCGGTGCCGGGAAGGCGTTTGCGGTTGGCAGTATTCATGACGTAGGGACAGGACTGTTAGCGGCCGCCGGACCGGATGCCGGCGGCGTCCGGCGGCTGCGGCGATACTTCGCTCGCGCGGACGGTCGGAGGGTGCAGGTAGTTTAGCGCGCTGCTGGCGTGATGCTGAACGACAGTTGTTGCGCGCTGTTTGCGGAGCGGCGGCGTCATGCGTGCCGCTCCGGGCTCACGTTAGACGCGCTTGGCCAGCGGCACGAACGGCAGATCGTCCGGACCGGTGTAGTTCGCGCTCGGCCGAATGATCTTGTTGTCGACGCGCTGCTCGATGATGTGCGCGCTCCAGCCGGCCGTACGCGAGATCACGAACAGCGGCGTGAACATCGCGGTCGGCACGCCCATCATGTGATACGACACCGCGCTGAACCAGTCGAGGTTCGGGAACATCTTCTTCGCATCCCACATGACCGATTCGAGCCGCTCGGCGATCGAGAACAGCTTGGTGTTGCCCGCCTTGTTCGAGAGGTTCTTCGCGACTTCCTTGATGACCTTGTTGCGCGGGTCCGAGATCGTGTAGACCGGATGGCCGAAGCCGATCACGACTTCCTTGTTCTCGACGCGGCGGCGGATGTCGGCTTCCGCTTCGTCCGGCGTCTGGTAGCGCGACTGGATCTCGAACGCGACTTCATTGGCGCCGCCGTGCTTCGGGCCGCGCAGCGCGCCGATCGCGCCGGTGATCGCCGAGTAGATGTCCGAGCCCGTGCCCGCGATCACGCGGCCGGTGAACGTCGAGGCGTTGAACTCGTGCTCCGCGTACAGGTTCAGCGACACGTGCATCGCGTCGACCCACGCCTTCGACGGCTCGACGCCGTGCAGCAGATGCAGGAAATGGCCGCCGATCGAATCGTCGTCGGTTTCGACCTCGATGCGCTTGCCGTTGTGCGAGTAGTGATACCAGTACAGCAGCATCGAGCCGAGCGAAGCCATCAGCTTGTCGGCGATGTCGCGCGCGCCGGGCAGGTTGTGGTCGTCCTTTTCGGGCAGCACGGTGCCGAGCACCGATACGCCGGTGCGCATCACGTCCATCGGATGCGCGGCGGCCGGAATCCATTCGAGCGCGGCCTTCACGTTCGCGGGCAGGCCGCGCATCGATTTCAGTTTGGTCTTGTACGCGGTCAGTTCGGCCTGGGTCGGCAGCTTGCCATGGACCAGCAGATGGGCGATCTCTTCGAATTCGCACGCGCTGGCGATGTCGAGAATGTCGTAGCCGCGATAGTGCAGATCGTTGCCGGTCTTGCCGACCGTGCACAGCGCAGTGTTGCCCGCGGTCACGCCGGACAGCGCGACGGATTTTTTCGGCTTGAACGCGCCTGCGTTCGGCGTGCTGTTGTCTGCTTCGCTCATTGATTGTCTCCAGAAAGGGTTGGAATTTGGGCCATTGCCTCGACTGGCTGCCTTAACAGCAAAGAACGGGCCAGGTCGCGCGCCCTCAGCTAAGTGCCTGATTTAGTGAGAGTCCCTGTCAACCGATGCCGCGACCCGCCGCACGCGCGATTTCATTATTGAAACTTCAGATTTCATATCGGCAATGAATGCTCGCATAATAGAGATCCAACTCACCCCGCCACGAGCCGCCGACCTTGAGCACGCCTCTGTACGAACCGCCGCAGCGTCCGCGCGTCTGGGCACTCAGTATCAGCCGCCTGCGCGATCTGTTCTTCGACATCGCCGGCGAATACGTTGAACGCGCGGATATACGCATCGTGTCGCACGCGTTCGAAGACGCGGTCCGCGAAATCGAAGGCGCGGGCGCCGGGCGTCCCGACGTCGTGCTCGCGGGCGGCTCGAACGGCGCGTATCTGAAAACCCGCGTGTCGGTGCCGGTCGTGCGTATCAGCCCGACCGGCTACGACGTGATGCATGCGCTCGCGCGCGCGCGTCGCGAAGGCGCGCGCGTCGCGCTCGTCACCCACGGCGACACCCCCGACGAACTGCGCCGCTTCACCGCCGCATACGCGCTCGATGTCACGTTCGCGTCGTACCAGTCCGCCCAGGACGCGGAGAGCGTCGTGCTCGATCTCAGCGATCGCGGCATCGAGGTCGTGGTCGGCCCGGGCCTCGTCACCGATCTCGCCGCGAGCGCGGGCATGGGCGCGGTGTTTCTGTACTCGCGCGCGTCGGTGCGCGCCGGCTTCGACACCGCGCTCGAAGTCGCGCAGGCGACGCGCCGCGAAACCGTGCGGCGTCAGCGGCTCGACACGCTGCTGCAGCACCTGCGCGACGGCGTGGTCGCGCTCGATGCGCAAGGCCGCGTCGAAGTGATGAACCAGCGTCTTGCGAGCGTGCTCGGCATCGATGCCGCGAAGGCCGTAGGCCGCGCGCTGCACGATCTCGCGCCGGACCTCGCGGGCAGTCTGCCCGATACGGACGGCGACAGCTTCTGCACCGTGCGCGGCGCGAGCTATGTCGTGCATCGCGGGCCGCTCGCGAGCAGCGGCGCGGCGCCGGGCACCGTGCTGACGTTTCAGGAATCGCGCGCGGTCGAGCGGCTCGATCGCACGCTGCGTGCGCGCCAACGCGTGCAGCAGTTCACCGCGCGCTACCGGCTCGACGATATCGTCGGCGCGTCGGAATCGATCGAACGCGTGCGCGCGCTGGTCGCGCGTTATGCGAGGTCGGATGCGACCGTGCTGATACTCGGCGAGAGCGGCACCGGCAAGGAGATGGTCGCGCAGAGCATGCATCAGCTGAGCGCGCGACGCGACTTCGCGTTCGTCGCGATCAATTGCGGCGCGTTTCCGGAGGCGCTGCTCGAAAGCGAGCTGTTCGGCTACGAGGAAGGCGCCTTTACCGGCGCGCGCAAGGGTGGCAAGGCGGGGCTGATCGAGGTCGCGCATCGCGGCACGCTGTTTCTCGACGAGATCGGCGAAATGCCGTTGCCGTTGCAGAGCCGCCTGTTGCGCGTCTTGCAGGAGCGCGAGGTGGTGCGGCTCGGTTCGACGGAGCCGATGCGCGTCGATATCCGCGTCGTCGCGGCGACGCATCGCGCGCTGACCGACGGCGTCGCGGCCGGCAGTTTCCGCGCCGATCTGTACTACCGGCTCAACATCCTCAGCATCGCGTTGCCGCCGCTTCGCGAGCGGCCGAACGACCTGCTGCCGCTCGCCGCAGAACTGTTGCGCCAGGCGGCCGCGCGCGAGCCGAGACTGGCGGCGCGCGTGCCCGACGCGGACACCGCCGCGCGCATGCTCGAAGGACTGGGTGTGGCGTTGCGGCGCTATGCGTGGCCCGGCAACGTGCGCGAGTTGCAGAACGTGATCGAGCGGATCGTGGTCGAACTCGCCGATAGCGACGCCGACACCGAGGCGAGCACGGAGCTCGTCACGCGCGACATGCTGCGCGCGATCGCGCCGGAAGTCGTCGAGCCGGTCGCGCGCGCGAAACCCGCCGCGCTGACGTTGCGCGAACGCAGTCGTCATGTCGAAGCCGACGAAATCCGCGCGGTGCTCGCGGCTCACGAAGGCGATCGCGATGCGGCGTGCGCCGCGTTGGGCATCAGCAAGACGACGTTGTGGCGCAAGCTGAACGCGGGGCGTTAGGCCTCGCGCGCATAAAATGACCGCCGCCGCATCCCCAACCCATTTTCCAATCAGGAGCCCAGCATGTCGAACAAATACCGGATCGCCGTCATCCCCGGCGACGGCATCGGCGTCGAGGTGATGCCCGAAGCGTTGCGCGTACTCGAAGTGGCGACCCAACGCTTCGGCATCGAGCTCGAGTATCAGCACATCGAGTGGGCAAGCTGCGACTACTACGCGAAGCACGGCAAGATGATGCCGGACGACTGGAAAGCGCAACTGCAATCGGCCGATGCGATCCTGTTCGGCGCGGTCGGCTGGCCCGACACCGTGCCCGATCACATCTCGCTGTGGGGATCGCTCCTGAAGTTTCGCCGCGAATTCGACCAGTACGTGAACCTGCGGCCCGCGCGGCTCTTTGCGGGCGTGCCGTCGCCGCTCGCGGGACGCAAGGCCGGCGACATCGATTTCTGGATCGTGCGCGAGAACACCGAGGGCGAGTACTCGTCGGTGGGCGGCTTGATGTTCGAAGGCACCGAGCGCGAATTCGTGCTGCAGGAGTCGGTGTTCACGCGGTACGGTAGCGAGCGCGTGCTGAAGTTCGCGTTCGATCTCGCGCAGCGCCGCGCGCGCAAGAAAATCACCGTCGCGACGAAGAGCAACGGCATCGCGATCAGCATGCCGTGGTGGGACAAATGCGCTTCCGGTGTCGCCGCGCAGTATCCGGATGTCACATGGGACAAGCAGCACATCGACATCCTGTGCGCGCGCTTCGTACTGAACCCGGACCGTTTCGACGTGGTCGTCGCGACCAATCTGTTCGGCGACATCCTGTCCGATCTCGGCCCCGCATGCACGGGCACGATCGGCCTGGCACCATCGGGCAACCTCAATCCGGACCGCAAGTTTCCGTCGCTGTTCGAGCCGGTGCACGGCTCCGCACCCGACATCGCCGGCAAGCACATCGCGAATCCGATCGCGATGATCTGGTCCGCCGCGATGATGCTCGACTTCCTCGGCCATTCGAGCGGCAAGGAGCGCGACGCGCACGACGCGATCCTGAAAGCGATCGAGGCTACGCTGATCGAAGGTCCGCACACCGGCGACCTCGGCGGCAACGCGAGCACGAGCGATGTCGGCAAGGCCATTGCGGCCAAACTCGCGTGACGTGAACGAAGCGCCGGGCGCAGCTACCCGCGCTGCGAATGCCCGGCCATCTACGCCGTCATCGACAGTTACGCCGCTCGTAGAGCGACCATTCGCCCTCGTGCGTCACGAGTGCGACATCGCATTCGTTATTGGCGAAGAAATTGTTCGGCAACGGCCCTTCCTTGCGAACGAAGAAATAGCGGTACTGACGGCCGATGTCCTTGTTCCATTCGAAACTTCCCGGATCGTGTTCGAGCACCGGAGGAGCGACGGGCATCATGCCCGGCCTGAAGCGCGCGATCTGCGGCACGAAAGTCGCGAAGTTCAGATCGACGAAACCGTGTTTCTCCGCCTGATACCACAGCGGCTGGTGCTCGTACGCGAACGGGCTTTTATAGGCGGGACTCGCGCGATCGAAGATGAGGCTCAGCGCGCGTTGACCCGGCTCGGCCTGCTCGAGCAACTCTCCGAGCGGCGCATTCTCGACGGCGAAACGATGCAGGCGAATCGCCTGATCCGTGAAGAAGATCCAGCATCCGGCGACGATCAACGCCTGCACGCCGAAGCCACGCAGCGTGCCCGAGGTCGAGCCGGACGACGCACGGCGCGTGCCGCTCGCCGGCATTGGCGGCGCGCGGAACATCAGCGCATAGGCGGGCAGCAGAAACACCGCGAAACGGTGATACAGGTACGCCGTCTTCAGCGCCGTGCCCGGTACGAGGAACCACACGAACGCCACGGCGAGCATCGGCACGATGACCGAGCGATCGGGATTGATCCGGTTGCGCCACAGCCATGGCGCGGCGACCATCAGCGCGAAGAGCGGCAAATACACGGCCGCGCTCTTGTTCAAGCCCCACACGTAGACCGGCAGCGACAGCACACGCTGCCAGTCGAAGCCCCACTGGAATACGGCCACACCCGCCAACGGGTGGCCGAGCAGCGGATCGGTCGCGCGGCTCCACAACATATAGGCGATGCACAGCACGCCGAGCGGCACGAACGGCGCGAGCGCGAGTATCTTGCGCGCGAACGTCTTCTGTTTGATTAGCACGTAGCCGACGCCTACCACCATCGCGAACAGAAACACGAGCCCGTGACAGAAGAACAGCGCGGTGCCCGCCACGAACATCCAGACACCCTTTCTCGCGGAGGTCGCTGTCGCATAGTCGTGCGCGAGCCACATGAACAGAATGCCCAGCGGCGTCGCGACCAGAAACGTATAGAAGCCCCACATGAAAGCGAAGCCGAAAAATCCCGGCACGAACAGCCAGTCGAGCCGTGGATCGCCGCCCAGATAGCGACGAAAGCCCACGCACGAGGCCACGAATGCGAAGTACGCGAGCATCAGCACGCACTTGAGCGCGGCGCCGATCGGCATCAGATAAGTCAGCGGCAACGCGACGCCGTAGCCGACGAGATACGGCGTGAGCAGGTTGAGCTGCACGAGGTTTTGCCACGGCGACGTATGCTCGAGCAGATCGCGCAGCAACATCACCTGTCCCGCGTGTTGCGGCAAGTCGGCCCACGGCGGACGCGGCGCGATCCAGAACAAGGCTCCGCCATACAACACGGTGACGACGAGAAGCACGCGAGGAACAATAGCGGCGAGCCGGCCGGAGCGCGCCAACAACGCGTCTCCAGCCGCCGCCTCGACGCCGGCATTCGTCGGCGTCGAGCGATCGACGGGAGAGTTCATAAGGTTTGCTCAATGATGAAACGAGGACGCTGCTTGGTTTCGGCGTACGTCTTCGAGATGTAGCCGCCGATCACACCGAGAAAGAGCAACTGGATACCGCCGAGAAAGTACATTGGGATCACCGTCGACGCCCAGCCGGGCACGGTGAGGTGCGTGAAGATGCGCGCATAGGCGGCCCATGCGCCGAAGCCGAGCGAACCGATCGCCAGCAATGCGCCGATGCGCGTACTCCATTGCAAGGGCACGGCGGAGAACGACGTGATGCCGTCGAACGCGAGAATGAGCATTTTGCTGAGCGGGTATTTGCTCTCGCCCGCAAAGCGCGGCGCGCGCTCGTATTCGACGACCGCGGTTTTGAACCCGAGCAGCGGAATGATGCCGCGCAGGAACAGATTGACCTCCTGAAACTGGCGCAACGCTTCCACGGTCTTGCGGCTCATCAGGCGAAAGTCCGCGTGGCCCGGCAGGATATCGACGCCGAACGTCTTGAGCAGCTTGTAGTAGTTGCGCGCGGTGACGCGCTTGAAGAAGGTGTCCGTGGTCCGTTTGTGACGTACACCGAAAACAATTTCCGCACCCTGCCGATATTCCGCGAGCATGCGCGGAATGGCTTCGATATCGTCCTGAAGATCGGCGTCGAGACTCACTAGCACATCGCCTTGAGCCGTCATCAGGCCGGCAAGCAGCGCGTTCTGGTGGCCGCGATTGCGCGAGAGTTTGATGCCGCCGTAGCGGGCATTCTGCGCGTGCAGCGCTTCAATAATCGACCATGTATGGTCGCGGGAACCGTCGTCAATGAAAGTGATGCGGCTTTCGTGGCTGAGTTCGCCGGCTTCGATCAATCGCTCCAGAAGTGCGAGAAGCCGCTTACTCGTCTCGGCAAGAACCTCTTCTTCGTTGTAGCACGGCACGACGAGATTCATCGTCGTCGTCATAGGCAAATCCCCATTCTGAAGCTGGCTCGACCTAGAGTCAGGCGCAGAGTCCGGCGTTTAACCTGTTTCGACATTAGTACGCATCAGCGATCCGAGGCAAGCATGCGGACCTCTTTGTCTGAAAATCACTAAGCCATCGGAAAAAAGGTCGAATTAGAACCGCAACGGAATTACCACATCGGAATACGAATAAGCGCTTTTTACTGATACATCGTCGACGATCAATGTCGGTATGCGCAATGAAATGCGATGACTCACGCAGTCCCGTATCATTGGGTCATGGCGACAATTGAGGATGAATAGCATGGACAAAGCCGAGTTCGACAGCTTTGCTGACGAGTATCTTTCGCTGCACGCCCGCAACATTGCAGTATCGGGAGAAGGCCCAGAGTATTTCGCCGAGTACAAGATTCGCGACATCGCCGAGGAGATGGCGCGACGCAATGCGCTGCCCGCGCGCCTGCTCGATTTCGGCTCGGGCGTCGGCACGTCGATCCCCTGGGTGAAGCGCTACTTGCCGAACGCGCAGCTCACCTGCGCGGATGTATCGGAGCGCTCACTGGAGGTCGCGCAAAGCCGCTTCCCCGATTCTTCGCGCTTCGTTCACTTCGACGGCCATACGCTGCCTTTCGAGCAGGGCGAATTCAATCTCGCTTATGCCATGTGCGTGTTCCACCATATCGATCACGCCGAGCATGTTCATCTGCTGGGCGAACTGAGGCGCGTCGTGGGTCCGCGGGGCACGGTCGTCGTATTCGAGCACAATCCGTTGAACCCGCTGACCGTCAGGGCGGTCAACACCTGCGAGTTCGATGTGAACGCCAAACTGATCAGCGCGCGCAATATGAAGCAGGCGTGCCTCGATGCTGGCTTTTCCGATGTCGTCGTGCGCTTCCGGATCTTCTTTCCTCACATGCTGGCCACACTTCGTCCGCTCGAAAAATATCTGACCCATGTCCCACTCGGCGCCCAATACTCCGTCTACGCGAGCGCCGCATGAAGGCGGCCATTCAATGACCGGCCTGCGCACCACCGCGCCACGTGGCGAACCTCTTCGCCAGTTCATCAAGTACCTGCTGGTTGGCGGCCTCAATACGGCGATCTCGGCCGTTATCATCTTCGCCGTGCAGGCGGCGGGCGCCCTCCCCGTGGTCGCCAACATCGTCGGCTACGCGATGGGCGTGGGACTGAGCTTCGCGCTCAACAGCAAGTTCACGTTCAGGACAGCGGCAACGCGGCACACCGCCATCCGCTTTCTGATCGTCGTGCTGATCTCGTATCTGGCCAATCTCGCGACGATGGTGTCGGTGTTGCATCTCACGCACGCACCCTACCTCGCGCAACTGTGCGGCATTCCCGTCTACGTGATCGTGGGCTTTCTCGGCAACCGGTATTGGGCGATGCGCGAACGCGCACGCTGATGGTGCGCATCCGCTCCGCGCGTCAGTGACATTTGTTCACGATTTTGTCGACGTTGCGCGATACGGTGAGCACAGATCGGAGGAGCCGTTACTATCTCTTGCGCGGGCGTTGACATGAACAACGTCTTACGAAGAGATGATCGAAGCCATTCACAAGGACACAGCAATGAGCAGGGAAGCCTATCCGATCGAAGTCGAGTTCCCCGATATCGCGCAGCACGAGCAATCGCCGTCGGGCATTGCCTATGTTCACACGTTCGATTCCGGCCTTCCGGGTCCGCACGTGATGATCAACGCGCTTACGCACGGCAACGAAGTGTGCGGCGCGATCGTCGTCGATGAACTGCTGCGCCGCGCGCTGCGGCCGCGGCGCGGGCGCCTCACGCTCGCGTTCGCGAACGTTGCCGCGTACCGGCGCTTCGATCCCGCGAATCCGGATGCCGCGCGCTTCGTCGATCAGGACTTCAACCGCGTGTGGACCGCCACGGTGCTCGACGACGCGTCGCGCACGTCGAGCGAACTCGAGCGCGCGCGGGCGATGCGCCCGGTGATCGACACCGTCGACGCGCTGCTCGACCTGCATTCGATGCACGAACGGTGCAAGCCGCTGATCGTCGCGGGACCGCTGCAAAAAGGCATCGACCTCGCGGTGCGGCTCGGCACGCCCGCCACGGTGATCTCCGACGAAGGACATCCCGAAGGCCGCCGCATGCGCGACTACGAAGGCTTCGGCGACGCCGCGAGCGCGAAGAACGCGCTGCTGATCGAATGCGGCCAGCATTGGGAGCGCGGTGCGGTGGCGGTCGCGCGCGACACGACCGCGCGCTTCCTGCTGCTCTCCGGCGTGATCGACGAAACGGATCTGCCGCCGGGTTGGCTTGCGCCGTTGCCGCCCGAGCAGCAGATCGTGCGCGTGACGCAGCCGGTCGTCGCGACCAGCATGGACTTCCGCTTCGCCGCGGCCTACACCGGCCTCGAGGTTTTCGCCGAGGCGGGCGCCGTGATCGGCTGGTCGAACGGCGAGGCGGTGCGCACGCCCTACGACAACTGCGTGCTGGTGATGCCGTCGCTGCGCCAGTTGCGTCCGGGGGTAACCGTGGTGCGGCTCGGGCGAATCGAGCGAACGGTGACCAATTCTGAGATGACGGGATAACCGTCCGAAGCCGTTGGCCGTTAATTTCGTCGCGTTGAGCCTGACGCGCCCGTCTCCTTGACCGGCCCTATCAGGCGCATCGCCCATCGACGCAAAGCGGGGTCGCGCCTGCTTTGCGTATCTCGGGTAATCCCCCGTTGACCCGCTTCATTTCATTACTTACAGTGGCGCGCGTTCGCGTGAAGAATCGTCGTTCTCTATTCGAACAAATTTCCTCGCCCGACGCGGCTCCGTCAAGCCGATCCGTCCGGGTATGATTCATTGCCGAAGCACGGTCGATTTGCCCAGGCGCAGGCGTCGTGCGCCGCTTCCAGACGGCGTACAGTCTTTAGAAGAATGGCCCGTCGTGTCGGGCCTTTCGCAGTCAGGAGACCATCATGAACCGCAGCCCCGCTGTGAACGTTCAAACGTTCATCAACGAACATCCGTTTTCGCCGTTCCAGTGGCTGATCTTTTTCATGTGCTTCATCATCGTCCTGCTGGACGGTTTTGACACTGCCGCGATCGGCTTCATCGCGCCTTCGCTGATCACCGAATGGGGTATCGCCAAACCCGCGCTCGCGCCGGTGCTGAGCGCCGCGCTCTTCGGCCTCGCGTGCGGCGCGCTCGGTTCGGGTCCGCTGTCCGACCGCCTCGGGCGTCGCTCGATGCTGATCGGCTCGGTGCTGCTGTTCGGCGTCGCCTGCCTCGCATCGGCGTTCTCGACCGGTATCGACCAGTTGACCGTGCTGCGCTTCATCACCGGCGTCGGCCTCGGCGCCGCAATGCCGAACGCGGTGACGATGATGGGCGAGTACTGCCCGGACAACCGCCGCGCCACCATGATCAACCTGATGTTCTGTGGCTTTCCGCTCGGCGCCGCGTGCGGCGGTTTCCTCGCCGCGTGGATGATTCCGCATCTGGGCTGGCGCAGCGTGCTGATCCTCGGCGGCGTCACGCCCCTGCTGCTGTTGCTGCTGTTGGTCGTCAAGATGCCCGAATCGGTCCGCTACATGGTCGCGAACAACAAGCCGGCCGAGCGGATTCGCGCGGCGCTCGCGCGCATTTCCGCCGACGCGTCGCAGGCCGCCGGGTTCACGATGACCGAAACCGCGCCGCAAACCGGCGGCAAGGGTCTCGGCCTGGTGTTGTCGCGTTCGTACATCGTCGGTTCGGTGATGTTGTGGGTCGCCTACTTCATGGGCCTCGTGATCTTCTACGCGTCGATCAACTGGATGCCGATCCTGCTGAAGGATGCCGGCCTCACGCCGGAACGCGCGACGCTGATCTCGGCGCTGTTCCCGCTCGGCGGCGTCGGCGCGGTGCTGGCCGGCGTGCTGATGGACCGCTTCAACGCGAATCGCGTGATCGCGGTCTGCTACGCGCTGACCGCCGTCAGCGTGTACTTCATCGGCCAGGCGGCTGGTAACGTGGGCGCGCTCGTGCTGATCGTGTTCGTCGCCGGCGTGCTGATGAACACCGCGCAATCGTCGATGCCGGCGCTCGCCGCCGCGTTCTACCCGACCGTCGGCCGCGGCACGGGCGTCGCGTGGATGCTCGGCGTCGGCCGCTTCGGCGGCATCGCGGGCTCGTTCCTCGTGGCTGAGCTGACGCGCCGTCACTTCTCGTTCGGCGGCATCTTCGCGACCATCGCGATTGCCGGTGTGCTGTCGTGCGTCGCGCTGCTGATCAAGCAGGCGGCACGGCCGCAGGTGGCGGAAGCCGGTGCGCCGAAGGCCGAGTCGTTCGGGCATTGAGCGTGCGATGACATCTGCCCTCTGACGGACCGCTAGCGGTTCGATCGACCGGTAATGCTGAAGCCGCCCTGCAATTCGCAGGGCGGCTTTTTTTGTGACCGAACGAGTGAAGTCTCGCGCTTACCTGAACGAGAGAAGCTGCTCGACACACAGCAGCACGGCAATCAGAACCATCGCCGCGCCTGAAACCTGGCTGACTCTGCGCGCGACGCTCGGACGCGTGCGCAGCACCATCTTCGAGCCGAGACCGACCACCGAATAGACCACCGCGCAATTGATCATGTGCAGCAGGCCCAACGCGCCGATCTGCATCGGAATCGACCATGCATCAGTGGCACGTGTGAACTGCGGCAGCAACGCGAGAAACAGCAGCAGCGCTTTGGGATTGAGGCCGCTCACCGCGAAACCTCGCACGGACCAGTCCAGCGCCGCGTCGGGTGCGCGCTCGGCCGCGACCGTCGGCACTGCCGGGCGAGCAAGAATATTGCCGCCGATCCACAACAGATAAGCCGCACCGACGAAAGTCAGCACGGCCATGACGGCCGGCGCCTTGGCGACTAGCGCGCCGACGCCTGCCGCCACCACCACGGTGATCGCGAGATACCCGAGCAGCATGCCGGTAATGGCGGGCGCAATCGCCCGCTCGCGCAATCCAGCCGAGATCGCATAGGCCCAGTCGGCGCCGGGCACCATGACCAACGAAAACGATAAAAGCCAAAAGGCCGTCAACAAACTCACTTCCACCGCCGGGATTCCTCGCCAAAGGCATGTTCTGGATGGAGTGAATGTTACGGAGTTGGCTGTCGAAGGTGCTCCCTCTTTCTTGCTGCAGCAGAGCCGCCTGCGCTAGAATTTTTCGTATGGACGATATCGATCGCAAGATTCTTGCCGAATTGCAGCAAGATGGCAGACTCACCGTCACCGAGCTCAGTGAGCGCATTGGCCTGAGCCTCTCGCCGTGCCAGCGGCGCCTGCGGGCCTTGGAGAAAGCCGGGGTCATCAGCGGCTATCGGGCCATCATCGATCCGGCAACGATCGGCCTGAACTTCTCGGCGATCGTCTTCGCGACGCTACGGGAAGGCAGCAGCAAGAACATCCAGTCGTTCGAACACGCGCTGGCGGACATCCCCGAGATCACCCGGGCGGAGCGCCTGTTCGGCGATCCCGATTACATGCTGCACGTCGTCACGCGCGATCTGAAGGCGTTCCAGATCCTCTACGACCGCTATCTGTTGACGCTGCCCTGCGTGCTGCGGCTGTCGTCGACGTTGGTCATGAAAAGCATTCTCGAAGATCGGCCGCTGCCGTTGTGACGCATCGACGCCGCCCCCTCCCGCCTGCGGCATCGTGATCCACAGCAGCAAAAAGCGCCACGCCTCACTTCCCGATACACTACGCAGCTATTTACGCGCGCGCAGCCCGGCACGGCGACCATCGCCGCTGCCGCGCCGCCGCCGTCTCATCTCAGGATTCCGGTAATGAAACGCGTAGTCGTATCCGCGCTCGTCGCGCTGTGCATCGCACAGCCGGCCGCTCAGGCCGTCGCGCAGACCGTCAGCGATCAATGTTTCGCGCTCGGCGATATCGCCGGCCAGGTCGCGTCGTGGCGCGCGCACAAGAAGACCCAAGCCCAGGCGCTCGAACAGGCCGCCCACTACTACAAAGATCCGTCCGATCGCGCAGCCGTCGACGCGATCATCGAAAAGATCTACAGCCCCGACGCGCCGCACATGACGCCCGATCAGGCGAGCATGGCGATCACGTCGGACTGTGTGAACCGGCACAAGGGGCAGGCAGCGCCGGCGCCGTGATGCCCGGGATACGCCGGGCCGCCTTCAGCCGCGCACGCTAACGTTTGCGAAACGCATCGAGCGACGACAACGCATTGCCGTGGAAATCGAACAGCGTGTTGTTGTCCCACTGATCGCCGGCACCGACCTTCCAGCCGACGTTCGGCGTCGGAATCCACTCAGGCTCCCACCAGAACACACCCTTGCCGTGGCCGTCGGGGATCGCCTTGACGATGTCGGTCACCGCGCCGAGAAACTGCGCCTGGCCAGCGGGCGTCTGCGGGTACGGCGACGTCCCGACGTTGGTCATCGAGTCCGGTTCCGAATCGCCGTCGCTGGTCGTCCACGGATACGCGGTCTCGACGACGATCACGTCCTTGTCGTAGCGTGTCGCGAGGTCGTTCACGTTGCCCTGCAGGTCGCTGAACGAGCCCTGCCATTGCGGGTAATACGACAGGCCGATCAGGTCGAACGTGACGCCACGCTGCGTCATGCTGTCGAACCACCAGCGGCTCGTCGCGTTGTTGCCGCCGCTGTCGATATGCAGCATCACCTTGATGCGCGCGTCGACGGATTTGACCGCGTCGTGCCCGGCCTTCAGCAGCGCCGCGAGATTGTCGAGCTGATCGTACTTGCCGAGCGGCCACAACATGCCGCCGGTGATCTCGTTGCCGATCTGCACCCACTCGGGACGCACGCCGTCGTGCTCGAGCATCCGCAACACGTTCGACGTGTACGCCGAGAGCAGCGCACAGGTCTCGGTGATGTCCTTGCCGACCCAGTCGTGCGGCGGGTACTGCTTGCCCGGATCGGCCCACCAGTCGCTGTAATGAAAGTCGATCAGCACGCGCAGGCCGAGCGCGGCGGCGCGACGCGCGAGGATCCGCGCGTGCTCGGCATTGTTCCAGCCTGCCGCGGGACTCTGATTGGCCGGAAAGAAGTCGGGATTGCCAGGGTCGTTCCACACCTTGATCCGGATCGAATCGACGCCGTGATGCTTCAGGATCTGCAGACAGTCGTGCGCCTTGCCATGCTCGTAGTACTTCGCGCCGTTCGCTTCGAGTTCGAGCAAGGTCGAGACGTCCGCGCCCATCGCGAAGCGGTTGGCGCGCGCGGCGGCGCTCTGTTGCGCATCATCATCGCCTGTCTGCCGGCCATTCCCGGCCGCGACAGCAGGCACGCTCACCGTCGCGCCGACACCGGCCGCCGCAGCGGCGCCCGCCAGCCATCCCAGCATTTCTCTTCGGTTCATCCGTCATCCTCCATCGATTGAATGGCGGCTCCTGACGGGCCGCCTGATCTGGTTTGATGCGTCCGTATTGCAACCTTCGAGCTTCAGACTGCTTTTACCGCCCACTGCTTTGCTGATTTTTCCAAGCGGACCGCACTGCGTCACGCGTCTTTCCATACGCAAACGTCGCCGGTTTTCAGGCGCGACTCGCCGAGCACGAACGTCGCATTGCGCGGCGCCGGCGCCTGCACCGGTTGCGCGCCGAAATTGAATGCGAAGATCAGGCCGCCGCGGCGACGCAGACGCAGCCCGTCGGCCAGCACTTGCGTAGCGAGGCCCGCGTCGTGAGCGGCCTGCTGCAACACCGTGCGATGCAGTTCATGCGACAGCCAGCCGGCGACGTAGCGCAGCTTGCCGTGCGTCAGCAGCGCGGGCCACGCGTCGTCGAAGCGTGCGGCAATGCGAGTCTCGCCGTTGGCGCGCACATGCTCGCGCCAGTGCAGCGCGCGGCCCTGAGTGCCGTCGATCGACAGTGCCGGTGCAAGCGTCGAGCGCAGCGTTTCGACTTCGAGCACCTGGATCGGCAGCACCTGCTGCAACGCGCCGGGCGGCAGATTGCCCGGAATCGCGAACGCGTCGGTTTTCGAGCCGCTGCGCGGGCCGAACACCCATTGCGCGTTCGAACGCGCGATCTGTTCGACGAGCGTGGAGTCGATCACCGCGAGACTCGGCACGACGACCAACTGATAGCCTGAGAGATCGGCACGGCTCGACACGATATCGACATCGAGCCCGAGTTCGCGCAGCGACTCGTAGTAGTCGAACACGAGCGTCTGGTAGTCGAAGCCCTTGCCATGACGCTGGATTTCGAACATCCACTGCGTCTCGTAGTCGAATACCAGCGCGGTGGCCGCGCGCGCGGGCGCGGCGAGCGTCGAGAGCAGCGTGCTGCCCGCGATCTCACGCGCGGCCTGTTGCACCTCGAGACCGCCCGGCGACAGCTCGTTGTTCGGCAGATTGAGCCCGGAATGCATCTGCTCCTGCGCATACGGGCACTGGCGCCAGCGGAAATACGACACCAGCTCCGCGCCGTGCGCGAACGCCTCGTATGCCCACAACCGCACCATGCCCGGCGCGGGCACCGGATTCCACGGCGCCCAGTTCACCGGCCCCGCCTGCTGCTCCATCACCCAGAAGCGGCCGCGGCCAATGCTCCGGTAACGGTCGTGATCGAACGCAGATACGTCGGGGTGTCCGGTTCGCGCGAAGCGCGCCTTCTGCTCCTCCGGCAACGCGATCGATTCGGTGCGCGCGATCGGATAGCTGTCCCATGCGGCGACGTCGATCGCATTGTCGGCGGCGAAGCGATAGTGATCGAAGGTCGTGAAAAAGCCCATGAAGTTGTGCAGCAGATCCGCGCTCGGCGCATGCTCGCGCAGCACGTCGATCTGCTCGCGATGGAAGCTCGCCACCTCGTCGGACATGAAGCGGCGGAACTCGAGCAGATGGATCGGGTTGGCGTCGGTGGGGGTCAGCGTCGGCAGGCCGATCGCGTCGAACGACGGATACTCCATGCTCCAGAACACGTTGCCCCACGCGTCGTTCAACGCGTCGATCGTTTCATGGCGCCGCAGCAGCCATGCGTGAAAACGCTGCAACGCCGCGACCGAATAACTGGGCACCGTGTCGTGGCAGCCGAGTTCGTTATCGGTCTGCCACGCGACGATCGACGGATGCCGCCCGTAGCGCTTCGCCATCGCGGTGACGATGCGCACGCATTCGCGCCGATAGGTGTCGCTCGAAACGTCGTAGTGACGCCGCGAGCCGAAATTCCAGCGCGTGCCGTCCGCACGCACCGGCAACACGTCCGGATGCGCGTCGACGAGCCACTTCGGCGGCGAAGCGGTCGGCGTGCCGAGCACGAGTTTCAGCCCCGCTTTCGCGAGCGTCTCGACGGCTTCGTCGAGCCATTGCCAGTCGAATTCGCCGGCGCGCGGCTCCATGCGGCTCCACGCGAATTCGGCGATCCGCACGTGCGTGATACCGAGTTCGACCATGCGTTGCGCGTCGTCGGCCCACATCGCGCGTGGCCATTGTTCCGGGTAGTAGCAGACACCAAGTTGCATGTGAAAGTCTCGTGGTGGTGAGGTGACGTCGAACCGTCGTTTCAATCGTGTTTCAGGCGCCAGGTTTCAAGCGTCATTTATCCCTTGCTCGCCCCGAACGTGAGTCCGGCGACGAAGTGCCTTTGCATCGCGAAGAACATCAGCACCGAAGGCAATGCGGCCAGCACCGAGCCCGCCGCGACCAGGTTCCACGCGGTCGTCCATTGCCCTTTGAGCGCGGCGACGCCGACCGTGATCGGCGCGGCATCGTCGCCTTGCGTGAGACACAGCGCCCAGAAGTAGTCGTTCCACACGAACGTGAACACGAGAATCGCGAGCGCGGCGAGCGCGGGCCGGATCAGCGGCAACACGATACGCAGATAGATCGTCCACTCGCCCGCCCCTTCGACGCGCGCGGCCTCGATCATCTCGAACGGCAACTGCTTGATGAAGTTGCGCAAAAACAAGGTGCAAAAGCCGGTCTGGAACGACACGTGAAAGATCACCAGCGCCCACACGGTGTTGAACAGGCCGAACTTCAGCGCCATGTCGCGCACCGGAATCATCAGGATCTGGATCGGCACGAAATTGCCGGCGACGAACGCGAACAGCACGGCCGTATTGCCCGGAAAGCGATACGTGGCCAATGCGAAGCCCGCCATCGAGGCCAGCACGATCGCGCCGATCACCGACGGCACCGTGATCAACACGCTGTTGGCGAAGTAGTGCAGCATCGGCGTTTGCGTGAGCGCAGTGCCGTAGTTTTCCAGCAGCGCGAAGTGTTTGGGCCACGTCCAGTACTCGCCTTGCGACAACTCATCCGTCGAGCGGATCGATGTCAACAGAACGGCGAGCATCGGCAGCAACCAGATGAACAACGCAAGCGGCAGCGACGCCTTGTAAAGCGTGCGATTCAGCGGTTTCCAGCGGTCGACGGGAAGCGGATACATGAGCTGGCACTCCTGACGTTCAGAGAATCAGTGTTCCTCGCGCAGCATGCGGCGCAGATGGAACACGATATAGACGAGCATGATCGCGAACAGCACCACGGCGATCGCCGCGGAATAACCTTCGCGGTAGTACTTGATCGCCTGGTCATACATGAAATAGGCAAGCACGGTGGAGCTGTCGAACGGACCGCCGCCACTCATCACCGCGATCAGATCGAAGCTGCGCAGCGCGCCGATGACGGTCAGCACCACCGCCATGAAGGTGGCGGGACGCAATTGCGGCAGGATCACGTGCCACAGCAGACGCAGCCCTTGCGCGCCTTCCATGCGCGCCGCCTCGACCACCTCGGGATTGATACCGGTGAGTCCGGTCAGGTACAGGATCATGCAGAACGGCGCCTGCGGCCACAGCGCGGCGAAGATGATGCCGAACGTGGCCGTGTGCGGATCGCCGAGCACCGGAATGCCACGACCGACGATCAACCGCAGCAACCCGAACGTCGGATCGTAGAACCAGCTGAAGACGAGGCCGACCACGACGCCCGATAGCACGAACGGTGCGAAAAACAGCGACTTCACGACCCGCATGCCGCGCACGTGCTGGTTCAGATACAGCGCGAACAGCAGACCCAGCGGCGGCGCAAGCAGAAACAGCGCGAGCCAGATCAGGTTGTTCTTCAGCGCCGTGTAAAACGTATCGGACTGGAACAGCTCGACGTAATTGGCGAGACCCGCGAAGGTCTTCGGCGTCATGCCGTCCCAGTTGTAGAAGCTCAGCGAAATGCTGCTGATGATCGGATAGATCACGCACAGCGTGAACAACGCGCAACCCGGCAGCAGAAAGAAAAACGCGGCGCGATGCTGGTGACGGCGCGTCGTCGAGACGCGACGGTGCCGCGCCGCGGGCAGGCGGCGCGCTGCGGTATGAGACATGGAACGGCCTCGTCGGAAAGCGAAGGCGGATGGGCGCCCTGAAAACCGGCCGCGAACGCGCGGCCGGCGTGGCGGGACTTACTTCTGGTAGATGCGCTTGCGCGTCGCTTCGAGATGAGCGAGCACGCTGTCGAGTTGCGACGGATCGCTATAGAACTGCTGCATGGCCTTCATGCCTTCGTCGGCCATTTCCTTTTGCATGTCGCGATCGTAGAACTGCGCGATACCGCCCTTCGTGTTCGCGAGGGTCTGGAAGCCGACCTTCGAGATCGCGTCTTCAGGCGGCACCGCCTGGCTGTTCGACGGCAACTGTCCCCAGCCCTTCGCAAGCTCGGAGTTGATCTTCGGCGTCTCCATGAACGCGAGCAGCTTGCGCGCGTCGGCCTTGTTCTTCGCCTTTGCCGGAATCAGCAGCACGTTGACGGGACCGTCCTCGGCCATCGGCACGTTCGGGTCGATGACCGGGAAGCGGAAGAAGCCGATCTGATCCTTGACCGACGGCGGGAAGCTCGCCGAGAAGAAGGTGCCCATCAGCATCATCGCGGCCTTGCCGTTGTTCAGGATCGGCCCGATCGAATCGACGTCGTAAGAAAGCGCGTTTTCGATGAAATCGTGATTGTCGAGCAGCGTCTTCCACGTCGTGTAGACCTTCTTCACGCGCGGATCGGTGTACGGAATTTCGCCAGCCATCAGCTTCTGATGGAACTCGTTGCCGTTGATGCGCAGATCGAGATAGTCGAACCACGCGGCAAGGGTCCAGCTATCGCGCGCGGCCACCGCGATCGGCGCAACGCCGATCGCTCTCAGCTTTTTGTTCGCTTCGAGCAGTTCGTCCCACGTTTTCGGCTCGCTCTTGATGCCAGCCTTCTCGAACAGATCCTTGCGATAGAAGAAGCCGTACGCGTCATAACCGAGCGGCGCCGCGTACTGCTTGCCCTTGTACGTCGAGGCTTCCTTGACCGATGCGTACTGCTGCGACCAGCCGTTCTTCGCCCAATCGGAGCTCAGATCTTCGAGCAGACCGCGTTGCGCGTAATAGGCCATCCGTTCGCCGTCGTGCCACGACACGACATCGGGCGGATCGGTCGCGAGCCAGCCGCCCATCTGCACCTTGTACGTTTCCTCGGTCACGTAGGTGATTTTCAGATCGACGTCGGGATTGGCTTTCTTGAACTGGTCGAATGCGTCCTGCCAGGTCGAGCGCTGGTTACCACGCGCAGAAACGTTGACGTTCAGCGTGGCCGCGTCGACCGCGGCGCTGCCGAGTGCGCCGGCCACCACGGCGGCGGCGATCGACACCTGTGCAAAACGGCGAAGGCGAAGAGCAATCATCTTTGTCTCCTTGTCTACCTTGTTGACCGGCTACGCAGCGTGGCCGGCGATGTAACCCGCTCTATGGCGGAATTCAGTATGGCGAACCATTCAGGCGGCCGCGCGCTCCGGTTCGAACGTGCTACGCCGCAACGCGAGTCCCTGTTCGTCGAACAGATGACACGCGGCGGGCGGCACGTGAACGCGGATGCGCTCGCCCGCGCCGAGCGGCGTATCGCCGGGCGCCTTTGCGATCAGCGTGCCGCTCGCGTGGTCCGCGTGAATATAGCTGTGCTCGCCGAGCCGCTCCGACAGCACGGTCGCGCACTGGATGAACTGTTCGTCGCCGGTGAGGCGCAGATGTTCGGGGCGCACGCCGAGCGTGACGCGCTGGCCGCGTTGCAGTCTTTCGCCATCGACGTGCGCGAGCAGCTTTCCCGCGCCGGCCGCCAGCGCCACCGTGACGCGGCCCGGCTCGATCGACTCGACCGTCGCATCGAAGAAGTTCATGCGCGGCGAGCCGATAAAGCCCGCGACAAAAAGCGACTTCGGGTGGTGATACAACTCCAGCGGCGCACCACTTTGCGCGATGCTGCCAAAGCGCTCGGCATCCGCGCCCGCATGCAGCAGCACGATGCGATCGGCGAGCGTCATCGCTTCGACCTGATCGTGTGTCACGTAGACGACGCTCGCATTCGCGAAGCGCTGATGCAGTCGCGCGATCTCGACGCGCGTCTGACCGCGCAGCGCGGCATCCAGATTCGAGAGCGGCTCGTCGAACAGAAACACGCCCGGCTCGCGCACGATGGCACGGCCGATCGCGACGCGCTGGCGCTGCCCGCCCGACAGCGCTTTCGGATGACGCTCGAGCAGGCTGTCGAGTTGCAGAATCCGCGCGGCTTCGCGCACCTTGCGCTCGATCACGTCCTTCGGCTGCTTCGCGAGCTTGAGCCCGAACGCCATGTTGTCGAACACGGTCATGTGCGGAAACAGCGCGTAGCTCTGGAACACCATCGCCACGCCACGCTCGGCGGCCGGCACGTCGTTGACGAGTCGCCCGCCGATATGCAGTTCGCCTTCGCTGAGATCTTCGAGGCCGGCGATCATGCGCAGCAAAGTGGACTTGCCACAGCCCGATGGACCGAGAAACACGCAGAACTCATGCTGCGCGATTTCGAGATTGACTCGCCGGATCACCGGCGGATGATCGCCGTAGGCCTTGTGCACATCGCTCAAACGAATCGTCGCCATGCTGTCTCCGCCTTGATTTAACCGCTTAAATTTTCGCCGAAATAAAGCGCCCGGGCCTTGTGCGGGGAGCATTTAATCGCTTAAATTCGAGTTCGACGGGAAAAGTCATGGTGAGTGTCTCCGCTATATTTTCGAGAAAGTTAGCAAGGTCGCAGACCGATTGCAACATTTGAATTGCCTTCCCCAAATATGGGATAAGCCGAACATGGTCACGCTGTCCGAAGTCGCGAAGCGCGCGCAGGTTACCGCCGCCACCGTCTCCAACGTGCTGCGCAATCGCGAGAAAGTCCGCCCCGAAACGGCCGAGCGCGTGCTGCAGGCCATCGCCGAGCTAGGCTATCGGCCGAACCTGAATGCGCGCGCACTGGCCGAAGGCCGTTCGTCGACGCTCGCGCTGATGCTGTCGAACATCTCGAACCCGTTCTACCCGGAGTTCGTGCTCGCCGCCGAGCGCGCGGCGCGCAAGACCGGCCACTTCCTGATGGTTTGCAATACCGATGACGATGCCGAGATCGGCCGCGCGTATCTGAACCAGATTGCCGGCACGCTCGCCGACGGCGTGCTCGTGATGAACACCGACATCACGATCAACGACCTATGTGCATCGGCGCTGCACAGCGCGCCGATTCTGCTCGCGATGTGGGAGCACCCCGAGTCGCCGCCCGCGCTTCCGTGCATCGCGGTCGACTTCGCACGCGCGGGCGAGCTCGCCGCGAACCATCTGCTCGGACTGGGTCATCGTGAGATCGGCTTGCTGATCGGTGACGGCTGCGGCGGTTTGCAGGATGCGCGCTCGAATGGTTTTCGCGCGGCGATGCGCGCGGCCGGCATCGAAGCCGACGCGGCCGCGGTGCTGCAGATTCGCGACTCGATCGACGCCGGCTTCGCCGCCTGCATGGAGCTGATGGCGAACCGCCCGCAACTGAGCGCGATCTTCGCGACCAACGACCTGCTCGCGATCGGCGCGATCCAGGCGTTGATCACGCTCGGCCGCTCGGTGCCCGACGACGTCTCGGTGATCGGCATCACCGACATTCAGCTCGCGCATCAGGTGCATCCCGCGCTGACGACAGTCGCGATTCAAACCGCAGCTGTCGCGGAGTTGTCGATCAACCGTCTGATCCGCTTGATCCAGACGCCGGAGCGGCAGCCGTCGATGGTGCTCGGGCCGCCGCCCGAGCTGGTGGTGCGCGCCTCGACAGGAGCGCGCAAGAAACGCTGACGCGTTAGTACGAGGCATGGCGATGCACATTTTTATCGAAGCGATCGTCTAGGTGCAGCTCCTCGTCGGCAGTCTGTTTATGCCCGTGTCATGACGTCCTAATCGACCTGGACCGCCGTTGGCATTTTATCGTCGTCGTTCGCCATGGAAGCCTGAAAATCATCCTGCGCCCATTCCCTAGCCTGTAATCGGTCGCTAGCCTCGTAGCTCCCTACAGCTACGGAGGAACTCGGAATGGCGTATCAACAGCATTCGGACGGCGTGCGCGTTGTGCTCAGTGCGCCGCAACTCGCTGCAGTACTCACCCGCCAGTCGATCAGCCCCACCGAAATGCTTTCCAACCGCCTATGGGGCGGGTTGCAGCTCGTAGGCGGCCTGCTGGAAATGGTCGGAGCGGGAGCTCTGTGTGTGATGCCAGAGCCGACAATGGCAAGCAAGGCCGGGTGTATTGTGTTCGGCGCACACGGTTCTGATACGGCGTCGGCGGGCTTGCGTCAAATCTGGACAGGCCTGGACACCGCAACACTGACCCAGCAGGGCACGACGAAGCTGGCCGAAACAATGAAGGCCAGTCCTGACATGGCCAACAATATCGGCCTATCGCTCGACATCGCTGTGTCAATAGGTGTTGCTGGGTCTATCAAGGCGGCACGGGTGTCCGAAATCACGATGGGCCGGATCAAGCTGATGGATCACGAAGCGAAGGCCCTTAATCCACAGCTTGGAGGGCATACAATCCTCAAGCACGTTGAGAAAGACGAAACGTGGCTCAGGGACCGGCTCAAACGCGAACCGAAAAGAACAACTGTTTCATCGTTCAGGAACATCGAATCCGCTGAGTGGGCGATTGCAGACGTTATGCTGCACAACGCGTCTCGCATCCAAACATGGGCGAGATCTACAGTACGATCCAAGCCACTTGAACTAACTCGAGACGTGGGAAGAAACGTTGGCTATGGCATACGACGAAGTACAGATCGACTCGTGGACATGAGCGTTGTGCATATCGTTCTGAAATATGAGACCTATAACGGTATGCCCTACTATGTAATGACAGCATACCTATTCTGAGATTTCACAAATGCAGCATTCTGAATATCCTGAGCTTAGCCAGCTGTTCGGGGTCTATCTGAATCAGGACTTTGACATATGGGGTGATACCATTCCGGCCATCATTGCCTGCTACAAAAGAGACAGCCCCATCGCCGACCACAAGCGAATGCTCGCGGAAATTGACAGGTTCCAGAGGAGCCACCCGCACGATCTGGACATCGCGTTCGATAAGACGTATGGACACGAGTTTTCTCCCGAGCCGTGGGGCCATACGACGGCCTCATTTCTTGACGAACTGAAACGCCTTCTGAGCGAGTAGCCTGTTTATCCCTACGCCAGCACGGCTCTTCACGTCCCTTTTGTGAATGATCGCGAGAAGAATCCGCGCCGGCGTCAGCGCCAGTGCGATGCGTTTGTCGGCGAGCGCATCCTGGCTTCCGCGCTATTCCACGCGCTCCGTCGCCATTCGCGTGACGATGTCGAACGCCTTCTGCGTCGCGCCGACATCGGCCTTGCCCTGCCCGTGGATGTCGAACGCGGTGCCGTGCGCGGGCGTCGCGATCGGAATCGGCAAGCCGCCGTGCACGGTCACGCCGCGCCAGAAGCCCATCAGCTTCATCGCGATCTGGCCTTGATCGTGATACATCGTGACGACGCCGTCGAAGGCTTTCTGGTCGCGCGCACGCACGAAGATCGTGTCGGCCGGAAACGGTCCCTGCGCGTCGTAACCGAGCTTGCGCGCGGCCTCGACGGCCGGCGCGATCACATCGATCTCCTCGCGACCGAACGCGCCGTTATCGCCGTTGTGCGGATTGAAACCGCACACCGCGATGCGCGGTTGCGGATGGCCGGCACGCTTCAGGCCGTCGTGAATCAGCCGCACCGCGCCGACGATGCGCTCCTCCGACAGCTTCGCGCTGACGTCCTTCAACGCCATGTGCGAGGTCACGCGCGAAGTCCATAGCTCGTCGAGCACGTTGAACTCGCAGAAGCTGCCCGTATAGCCGAGTTGCTTCGCAAACCACTCCATCTCGTCGCCAGTTTCCATGCCGGCCAGATGCAGCGAGGTCTTGTTGACCGGCGCGAACAACATGCCTTGCGTGAGATTGCTTTGCGTCAGCGCGAGCGCCTGCTTGAACGCGGCGAGACTGTAGCGGCCACCGCGTTCGGTCGCCACCGCACGCTCGAACGGCCGATCGCCGGGCAGACGGAAGTCGATCAACGACGGCACGCCCTCGTGTTCAAACGCGGCGCGCGCATCTTCGACCACGTCGTAATCGAAGCGCTGCTGCGCGATCTTCATGCCGGTTTCGAGTTCGCGCCGGTCGCCGATGATCAGCAACTCCGCGCGCGCCCGGTTCTCCTGCTGCGCGAACAGACGCGCGATCAGCTCAGGACCGATGCCGGCGGGGTCGCCAAGAAGTACTGCGATGCGTGGCTTCATGTGCATTCCTCGGGTCTGTGCGCTCATTCGACGATGTTGAAGTCGCCAAGATACTTGTCGCTCAGCTTGATGCCAAGGCCCGGCACGTCGTCCGACAGTTGCAGATAGCCGCGCTCCGGCTGCGGCTCGCCTTCGAAGATGTAGTAGAACAATTCGTTGCCCACTTCGACGTCGAACACCGGGAAGAACTCCGACATCGGGCTCGCGGTGCTCGACATCGTCAGATGATAGTTGTGCATCTGGCCCGCGTGCGGAATCACCGGCACCGACCATGCCTCGGCCATCGCATTGATCTTGCGCGCCGCCGTGATGCCGCCGACGCGATTCGTGTCGTACTGGATCACGTCGATCGCGCGGCGTTCGAGCAGATCCTTGAAACCATAGACCGTAAACTCGTGCTCGCCGCCCGACACCGGCATCAGGTTCATCTTCTTCAACTCCTGATAGCCTTCGATGTCGTCACCGATCACCGGCTCCTCGATCCAGCGCGGATTGAATTCGGCGAGGCGCGGCAGCATCCTGCGCGCGTATTCGAGCGTCCAGCCCATATAGCATTCGAGCATGATGTCGACTTCGTCGCCGACCAGTTCGCGCAACAGCCGCACCTGTTCGATGTTTTTCGCCATACCTTTCGGGCCGTCTTTCGGGCCATAGCCGAAGCGCATCTTCATCGCGGTGAAACCGCTGTCCAGATAGCTTTCCGCTTCGCCGAGGAACGCATCGCGATCGTCGTTGTTATAGAGCTTCGACGCGTAGCACCAGATCTTTTCTTTCGTGCGGCCGCCGAGCAGCTTGAACACCGGCTTTTTCACGGCCTTGCCCATGATGTCCCATAGCGCGATATCGATCGCGGAGATCGCCGCCATGCCGATGCCCTTGCGGCCCCATGCCAGCGTGCGGCGATACATCTTCTGCCAGATGTACTCGTTGTCGAACGGATCTTCGCCGATCGCGATCGGCGCGAGGTATTCGTCGATGATCTGTTTCGCGATGCGCGGCGCGAGCGCGCAATTGCCGATGCCCACGGTGCCGTCGTCGCATTCGACCTCGACGACGAGCCAGCCGTGAAAGCGGAACGAGCCCATCGCATCGCCGCGCTCGTAGAGAATATCGACCGCATTCGTGCAGAAGTGCGCTTGCGGCGGCACGACCTTGCCTTTCCATTCGAAAACACGCGTGCGGATATGCTTGATTTTCATGTTCGACGATTTCCTTCAGTGAGTCGGAGAGTCAGTGGCCCGTGCGTTCGCCGAACGCGCCGGAGCGATGGGAGACGGAATGGGAGGCGGACGTGAAGCGGTACGTGAGCAGCAGCAATGCGCCGATCAGACCGACCACCGCGAGCGAGAACATGCCCGCCTGCGACGAGCCGGTCATGCGCTCGGCGAGTCCCTTCAGATTCGGCGCGACGAAACCGCCGAGGTTGCCGATCGAGTTGATCAACGCGATGCCGCCCGCGGCCGCGGCACCGCCGAGGTAATTGGTAGGCAGCGTCCAGAACAGCGGCTGCACGCAGACGAAACCGACGGCGGCGAAACAGAACGCGGCAATCGCCAACGTGACCGACGACGTCATCGCCGAAGCGGCAATGCCGAACGCCGCGAGCGCGAGCATCGCCGCGGCCCACACACGATGATGTCCGTGGCGGTCGGCAAAGCGCGTCACGCAGAACGTGCCGATGATCGCCGCGATCCACGGAATCGCGGTCAGCAGCCCGACCTCGACGCCGACATGGCCGCCGCTCGCGAGTCCGGCGATGCGCGTCGGCAGATAGAACACGACGCCGTAGACGCTCATCTGCACCGCGAAGTAGATCAGGCCGCAGAACAGCACGCGCGAATCGCGCAGTGCCGCGAGCACCGAAACCGGACCATGCGCGAGTTTCTGACGGTCTTCCTGGCGCAGCGCGTAGTCGAGCGCGTCGCGCTCCTCGGTATCGAGCCAGCGCGCCTGCGCGGGCCGGTCGGTCAGATAGAAGTAAGCGACGACCCCCACCACCGACGCCGCGAGCCCTTCGACGACGAACAGCCACTGCCACGGATGCATGCCGAACGGATTGCCCGCATCGAGCAGCAAGCCCGAGATCGGGCTGCCGAGCAGCAGTGCGAGCGGGAAGCCGAAATAGAACATGCCCATCGTCTGCGAGCGCGTTTTCGCCGGGAACCAGTTCGACAGGAACAGGATGATGCCGGGGAAGAACCCTGCTTCGGCGATGCCGAGCAGCGTGCGCAGCACATAGAAGCTCGTCGCGCTGTCGACGAAGGCGGTGCACGCGGACACGATGCCCCACGTGACCATGATGCGGCTCATCCAGATGCGCGCGCCGAAGCGGTACATCAGCAGATTGCTCGGCACTTCGAACACCGCGTAGCCGACGAAGAAGATGCCGGCGCCGAACGCGAACGCCGCATCGCTCAAACCCGTGTCGGCCTGCAGCACGTTCTTCGCGAAGCCGACGTTCGCGCGGTCGATGAAGGCCAGCACATACATCAGGATCAGAAAAGGCAGCAGCCTCGTGCGCGCTTTGCTGATTGCGCTGTCGAGCGCGGGGCTCGCGGTGATCGTCATGCGTCGTCTCCAGTGTTGTCTTGTCGCCCCTAACGGCATTGCGATTGCCGTCGTGCGATAGGCGCTAGTGTGCGAAACTATCCGATAACTGACCACTGAATATTTCGAATCGGCCGATTCGCAAAAGTTATCGCTCATGATCCCGCCCGCCTCCGCCATTCGCAAACGCTTGCGCCTGCGTCATCTGCAACTGATGGTCGCGCTGTCGGAAACCGAATCGCTGCGGCGCGCCGCCGACGATCTGGCGATGACCCAGCCCGCCGCGACCAAAGCCTTGCAGGAACTGGAAGACACGCTCGGTGTGTCGCTGTTCGTGCGGCATGCGCGCGGCATGGAGCCGACGATCTTCGGCGAGGCCGTGATGCGCTATGCGCGTGTCGTGTTCGAGGATCTCGACGAGTTGCGCGAGGAGTTGGCCGGCATCGAGGCCGGCGACATCGGCAAGGTGCGGATTGGCGCGGTGATGGCACCGTCGCCCGAATTGCTGACGCACACGATCGTCCAGTTGAAGGAAGCGCATCCGCGTCTGCAGATGGCGGTCACGATCGACACCAGCGACGTGCTCGTGCAGGCGCTGCAACAGGATCAGCTCGATATCGTGATCGGCCGCATTCCCGATGGTTTTCCGGCGCTCGATCTGAGCTTCGAGACATTGGCGGAAGAGGCGCTGTCGATCGTCGTGCGACCCGATCATCCGGCCGTGCTGGCCGGCAAACAAACGGGCACGCGGCCCAGGCTCGCGGACCTCGCACGCTATCCGTGGATCATCCAGCCGCATCCGAGCCCGATGCGCCAGGTCATCGATCAAACGTTTCGCGAGTCACGCGTCGCGCCCCCGGTGAGCACGGTCGAGACGTCGTCGATTCTGACCACGCTGTCGTTGCTGCGTGATTCGGACATGCTTGCCGTGCTGCCGAGTTCGGTCGCCAAGTACTACGTCGCGCTCGATGCGATCGCCGCGATCGCGACGCCGCTGCGCGGACGGCTCGCACCGTATGGGCTGATTCTGCGCAGGAACCGGCGCATTACGCCGGCCATGCAGTTGGTCATCGATTCGATTCGCGCGGCGTGAGGGTTTCGGCGAAGCGCAAGTCGCCGCTCGCGTTGATGTCGGTCTGAGCGGGCGCCGCATCGAGCGCGATATCCGGGCGCATGAAGAACGTCGCGACGATGCCGAGCGCGAGCAGTCCGAGCGAACCCGCGAACGGCAGCGTCCAGCTACCCGTGTGGTCCACGATCAGGCCGAACACGATCGGCGTGAAAATCCCCGCGATCGCCGAGCCCGCGTTCACGAGTCCGCTTGCTACTCCAACGTGTTGCGGCGTGATGTCCATCGGCACGGCCCAGATCGGTCCGATCGTCATTTCGAGGAAGAAGAACGACAGGCTCATGCACGCCGCCATGACCGGCAGCGACTTCACGACCATCACCGGCGCGAGGAACACCAGGGCACCGAGAAACGCGCAGATGATCACGTTGCGGCGAGCGGCGACGACGTTGCGGGTGCGCTTCAGCACGCGGTCGCTGAGCACGCCGCCCGCCGTATTGCCGACCACGCCGGACAGAAACACGCCCGCGGAGAACATCGCCGAGCTTTTCAGATCGAGGCCCCGACCGTGCATGAAGAAGGTCGGCAGCCATGTGAAGAACAGCCAGCCGGTCCAGCCGTAGCAGAAGTAGACGAGCATCGTCGGTGCGATGCGTTTGAGCAAACGCCGCCACGGCGTCGGCTCGCGTGTCGCTTCGACCGCGGATTGCCGAAGCGGCGGCAATTGGGTTTCCTGCTCCGCGGTCATATGGCGATGCTTACGCGGATCGTCGGTGAAATACCAGGCGTAAATCACGACCCACACGAAGGTCAGCCCGGCGACCGCGAGAAACGACACGCGCCACGACGAATACGCGACCAGCAGGGCGACCAGCGGCGGCGTGATCGCATTGCCGAGCCGCGAGAACGAATGCGTGAGACCTTGCACGAAGCCGCGCCGGTTCGACGGAAACCAGTTGGTCAGTGCCCGCGCCTGCGCGGGCAGCGCCGCGCCTTCGCCGATGCCGAGCAAGAGGCGCGCGCCGAACAGCGACACGAGGCCGCCTGCGAGACCGGTCGCGATCGTCGCGACGATCCAGATGCTCGCGCAGGTCACGAGCGTGAGCTTCGCGCCGAAGCGGTCGCTGACCCAGCCGCCGATCACCTGGCACAGCGCGTATGTATATGCGAACGCCGCGAACACGAGGCCGACGTTGGTGTTGCTCAGGTGCAGATCGTCGCGGATCAGTCCGGCCGCCGCCGACAGGTTGACGCGATCGAGATACATGATGAACGACATCGCGCACATGAGCGCGAGAACCGCCCGGCTGACCTTGGGTCGCTGCATCGTCTCCTCCGGTATGTTGCGTGAGCCCGCACCGGTGTTCCGACGCTGGCGTCCGCTATGGTCTGTTTTGTGGGCACATTATCAGAAGCCGGGTGATAGTTGACTAATGAATTGTTTGGATACAGCGATCACTGGCGGTTATCGCTGGGAAGGGTCGGGATGGAAGGGACACTGCCCTTCTTTTTGGGAACCATGTACTGCCATTACGCCTCAGGTTCATCCGGCCGGTTGAATGGAGCCGTGCGAAGAACGGACGAAGGACGATCAGTCGAGCAGCAGGTAGGAGGCCTTCAGAAGCAGAACAAAGGATCCGAGCAGGCACACGATGCCAGTGCGTATGAGAATGGTGGGCCAGCGTCTGCGCGGCAAGGCATCAATCTGGATCGTGCTTCTTACCGGCAGTGGATCGCGTTGCACCACGAACGCCGCGAGCGCAACACACAGAACCGCCAGCATGACAGCAAAGACGCGCAGAGCCAGGGTGTAGGTCACGGCCGATTTCTCGGGTCAGCGGCTGCCGCTCGCGGAGCGACGCGCTCCGAACAGCTTTCGCAGCAGAGCCACGAGGCGCGCGGGGTTCAGCCTGAAATGGCTATGGCGGGTGATGCCTGCGCGGGAATGCAGGTCCGATACTTCGATCAGGGAAAAAGGGCTCATGACTATCTCCGTTGGAATGTTCAAGGGTTAAAGAGATAGTAAGCGGGTATACCCTTACCTGAAATAATACGAGTCTGAAAAGACGCTGTCGTTGCCTCGCGCGCCGAGAGCCCGGGGCGCTTTCGCCGATATTCCGCTTTCCCCATCAGGAACACCGCCATGAACCTCAGGGCCCTACAGTGCTTCGTGATACTCGCAGAGGAACTGAACTTCAGCCGCGCCGCGGAGCGGCTGCATATCGCGCAGCCCGCGCTGAGTCAGCAGATCCGCTCGCTGGAGGAACGGCTCGGCACGCAACTGGTCGACCGCGCGCGGCGGCCGCTGATGCTGACCGAGGCCGGCCATTACCTGTGCACCGAGGCGCGTCAGATCCTCGGCTCGCTGGAACAGATGACGCTCGCCGCGCAGGAGATCGGCGTCGGCCGGCGCGGCTGGCTCAGCATCGGCTTCACGCGATCGTCGATGTACAGCGTGCTGCCGCCCGCGCTGAAGAAGTTCCACAAGGCCTATCCCCAGGTCGAACTGAAGCTGTTCGAAATGCTGACCGAAGAGCAGACCGATGCGTTGCGCGACATGCGCATCCATATCGGCATCGGCCGGCAACCGTTGACCGTGGAAGGTTGCACGTCGCTCACGCTGCTGCGCGAGCGCGTCGTGGTCGCGCTCGAAGCGGGTCATCCGCTCGCCGCGCGCAAGACCCTGCGCATGGCCGATCTCGCCGATACGCCGTTGATTCTCTATCCCAAGCATCAGAACGCGCAGTTCAAACACTCGGTGCAAACGCTCTATCGCGATGCAGGCGTGACGCCGATGATCGCCCACGAGGCTTATGAAATTCAGACGGCCATCGCGCTCGTCGCGGCGGGTCTCGGCGTCACGATCGTCGGCGAATCGGTGGCACGGCACGGCCGCGCCGACGTCGTGTTTCGCCATCTGTCGGGCCCGGGTTCGTCGTATCGCACGACCCTCGCCGCCACCTTCCGCACCGACGACGCCTCGCCCCATCTGCGTGCTTTCCTCGGCTGCCTGCCACCGCCGCTCACCGACTAGCGCTATAAGCAAAACCTTATAGAAGCATAAGCAAGCGGTCTTGGACTCCCCGTTCGTGCGTTCCTATCATTGACTGGCCGCTGCACCAGGCGCACATACGACAAAACGCAATGACGGGCACGCCCGTCGCTGCACGGAGACATGCATGACCGCATTCGACGAAGCCACGACGATGCGCAAAGTGTACGGGCGCCTGATGCCCATGCTCTTTGCGATGATGTTCATCAACTATCTGGACCGGATCAATATCGGCTTCGCCGCGCTCGACATGAACAAGCAGCTGGGCTTCAGTCCAGCGGTATTCGGTTTCGCCGGTAGTATCTTCTTCGTCGGCTACATGCTGCTCGAAGTACCGAGTAATTTGATCCTGCATCGTGTCGGTGCCCGCGTGTGGATCGCGCGCATTTTGCTGACATGGGGCGCGGTCGCCGCGGCCACCGCGTTCGTGTTCAACGACACCAGCTTCTACGTGCTGCGCTTTCTGCTCGGCGTGATGGAAGCGGGCTTTCTGCCCGGCATTGCCGTTTACCTGACCAAATGGTTTCCGGTGCGCTACCGGGCGCGCGCGGTCGGCGGCTATATCGTCGCGGGTTCGTTCTCCGCGGTGCTCGGCGGTCCGATCTCGACCGCGCTGATGACCTACGCGAACGGCATCCTCGGTCTCGCCGGCTGGCAATGGATGTTCATCCTCGAAGGCATCCCGGCGATGCTGCTGGGTCTGCTCACGCTGCGCATCCTGACCGAACGTCCGGCCGACGCGAACTGGCTCACCCCCGACGAAAAGCACTGGCTCGAATCGACCCTCGCCGCCGAGCGCGAAGCGATCGGCGGCAACCGGCATTTTCCGCTGCTGCGCGTGGCGAGCGATATCCGCGTCTGGAGTCTCGCCTGTCTGTTCGGCTGCGCGCTGGTCGGTATTTATGGCCTGTTTCTGTGGCTGCCGCAGATCGTCAAGAGCCTCGGCGATCTGAGCAATATCGAGGTGGGCTTTCTGTCGGCCGCGCCGCCGCTGCTCGGCGTGCTCGGCACCTTCCTGATCAGCCGCAGTTCGGACCGCAGCGGCGACCGCAAGAAGCACCTCGCCTTCGTGTACGGCATGAGCGCGCTCGCGATTGCCGGCAGTGCCTACGCGCCGAGCCCGGTGATCGCCTATCTGCTGCTGTGTGTCACGGGCCTCTTCATCTATGCGGGCAATCCGCTGTTCTGGAGTCTCGCGTCGTCGTTCAGGACCGGCGCGGCCGGCGCCGCGACCATCGCGCTGATCAACACGATCGCGCAGTTCGGCGGCCTCGTCGGGCCGTGGAGCATCGGGCTCGTGCGCAACGCGACTGGCAACTTCAAGCTCGCGTTGCTGACGATCGCCGCATTCCTCGTCATCGCCACGATCATCGCGCTCGTGATGCGCGTGACGCCCGCCGAAGAAGAAACCGCCGGACTCGCAACCGGCGATGCCGCGCCGCGAACCTGAGCCTGCCCCATCGCCACCAACGAATGTCACCGCAGAGGATCGACGCACCCATGATTATCGATTGCCACGGTCATTACACGACCTCTCCGCCGCAGCACGAAGCGTGGCGCAAACAACAGATCGCCGCGCTGCAGGACGGCCTCGCAGCGCCGCCACGGCCTTTCATCAGCGACGACGAGATCCGCGACAGCATCGAAAACGGCCAATTGCGCGTGCAGCGCGAACGCGGCACCGATCTGACGATCTTCTCGCCACGCGCGGCCGGCATGGGCCATCATCTGGCCGGCGCCGAAGCGAACGCGCAATGGTCGAGCGCATGCAACGACCTCGTGCATCGCGTGTGCGAACTGTTCCCGCGCAACTTCGTCGGCGTGTGCCAATTGCCGCAGGCGCCGGGCGTCGATCCCACCAATTGCATCGGCGAATTGCGGCGCTGTGTCGAAGAGCTCGGCTTTATCGGCTGCAATCTAAATCCCGATCCCTCCGGCGGGCACTGGAGCGGCTTGCCGCTCACGGATCGCAGCTGGTATCCGCTGTATGAAGCGATGGTCGAGCTCGACGTGCCGGCCATGATTCACGTCTCGTCGTCGTGCAACCCGAACTTCCATGCGACCGGCGCGCATTACATCAATGGCGACACGTCCGCCTTCATGCAACTGTTGCAGGGCGATCTGTTCGCCGACTTCCCGACCCTGCGCTTCATCATTCCGCACGGCGGCGGCGCCGTACCGTATCACTGGGGACGCTATCGCGGCCTCGCCCAGGACATGAAACGACCGCTGCTCGAAGAACATCTGCTGAAGAACGTGTTCTTCGACACCTGCGTCTATCACCAGCCCGGCGCCGAACTGCTCGCGAAGGTCATTCCAGTCGAGAACATCCTGTTCGCGTCGGAGACGATCGGCGCGGTGCAGGGCATCGATCCGCGCACCGGCCATTACTACGACGACACGCGCCGCTACATCGACGCGATCGAATGGCTCAGCGACTCGGAGCGCCGGCGTATCTACGAAGACAATGCGCGCAGCGTCTACGCACGGCTGTCGCGTCAACTCGATCGACAATTCGCGGCAGGGGGAGCCACCGTATGAATCCAGTGGGATGGCGTGAATTTCCGTGCGCACCGCAAGCGAGCCCAGCCACGCTCGACGCGTTGCTCGAACTTGCGGTGTCGCTGCTCAGCGACAACATGGCGCGCGCGAGCGGCGCGCTTGGCTTGCGGCCGTATCATCGGCCGAAGCCGTTGGCCGGCACCGCATTGACGATCCATACGCGCCCCGGCGACAATCTTGCGATTCATCGCGCGTTCGAATTCTGCCGCCCCGGCGACGTGCTCGTGATCGATGGCGCGGGCGACCTCACCCAGGCGCTGATGGGCGAGATCATGGCCACCTACGCGGAGAGCCTCGGCGTGCGCGGTCTCGTGATCGACGGGGCGATTCGCGACGTCGGCGCGCTGCGGCAGCACGATTTTCCGGTGTATGCCCGCGGCGTCACGCATCGCGGCCCGTACAAGAACGGCCCCGGCGAAATCAACGTGCCGGTGACGGTGGGTGGCATGGTCGTGCATCCGGGCGATATCATCGTCGGCGATGAAGACGGTCTGCTCGCCATTGCGCCGGCCGATGTCGACGCGGTCATCGAAGGCGCGCGGCGTCAACAGGCCAAGGAAACGGCGGCGCTCGAGTCGATTGCCAACGGCACGTTCGAGCGCGGCTGGGTCAACGTGCAACGCGACCGCATGATGAACGGTTCATGAACCTCCCGCTATCGGCCACATGACGCAATACCTGAACGCCGCAATGCTTCTCGAACTCGCGCGTGCCGCGCAACAGCGCGCCAGCGCGCCTTGCGACTGCACGCGCACTCCGCTCGACGGCTGGCAATCGCAACCGCTCTCGCTCGACGAAACGCTGTTCGACGAGATCGGCACACTGATGCTGGAAGACGATCCCGAGCCGACCTTCAGCGAGTACCTGCCCAATAAAACGAGCTACTGGTCGGCCGACGCGCCGATCGCGCCGCGCTATTTCCCCTACAACCGCTGCGGCGTGTGGCAATGCTCGTCGTGCGGGCGACTGTACTTGCGCTACGTCGAAGGCGGCGGTTACTTTGTCGATCGCAGGATCCGCGCGGTGCGCGCCGAGTTGATAGAAGACGTGCCGCTGCCGGCATGACGAGTCGCGTTATGCGCCGTCCTGGCCCGCGCGCGCGGCGCTCAGCAGTTTTCTGACGCCCCGGGCAAGCTTCGAGAGCACCCCGCCCGAGGAATGAGTCTCCGCCTGCTGTCGGTGCGGCATACGCGCCAGATCGTCACGGTCGTTATCGAGCGCTCTCGCGTGGCCGTCCGCGCCGAACGGCCATTCGACCGCCTCCGCATGCAAACGCGCGGCAAACGAGCTTCGGTCGGCGCGATCGATATACGCATTGATTTCCGACGCCTCGTGCCGCGCCGATTTCTCCGAATCGACCGCAAAGAAGTCGTTCAGTCCTACGATGTGGACGCACCATAAATGTTCGCTCACGCCGTGTCTCCCCCGCTTATTTCAGCCGCTTTCACTTCCCGTAAAACTCAGGGCCCGAGCCTCAGCCGCTCCCACTTCAGATCCGAAAAGCACGGGCCTTGCGTCGCCTCGCTGAATTTGACGTCGTTGTGCCCGCCGTTCCACTCCATCACCTGCACCCGATCGTTCGCATCGACAGTGAGATCCCAGCCGATACAGCGCGCGAATGGAAGCTTCTGATGCAGCCGCAGCACGGTTTCCATACACTGCTCGAACTGCGGGATCCTGATGCCGGCAAAGCGCACGCCCGAGTCTGGATGCGCGTCTACCGCGCTCCAGTCGTTCAGATAACCTTCGTCGTGCAGTTCGCCGGTGTTGAGCTTGACCGCCACGCAGACTTCGCGATCGCTCTGGACGTGCGTGTCGTCGGCTCGGCCGAGCCTCAAATAACAGGCTCGCACGGAGATGCGGCCGCTATCGTCCACCACGGTCGTGAAGCGCAGCGTCGCCACCGGCTTCGAAGCAAACGCCCTGAAAAGCGGGTGCTGGACGATGAATGTCTGAATCACGCCATTGCCGAGCGACCTGATCAGCGCGGGATCGAAATTCGCCCTGTCGAAAAAGTGGACGCCATTGCCCTGCGCCGAGCCATCGAGCTTGAAGACCACGCGCTCGGCGTGCTCGAATACGAAGTCCTTCAATTCGCGCTCGGGCACCACGACGCTTGCGTCGGTGAAGAACAGACCATTGGCGAAATACGCGATGTCGGGCAAGACCGTGCCGTCGAAAAGCAATCGCGAGATCGGCTTCAGATTCCCGATCTTCCCGTACAGCCCTTTCATATGCGGCACGACGACGATGGCGTAGTAGTTGTCGGGAATCCAGCCTTCCTCGAACCTGCCGCGAAACGCGGTATAGACGCGCAGCCAGGGCGCGTAGACCGGGTCGCCGAATACGTCGCGCGCATAGGTGTCCGCGAGCCGCAGGTTCGCCGGATCAGTCTTGCCGCGTTGGTCTTCGAGCAGTTGCAATACTTTTCTCGCCTGCGCGCCGTGGTCCAGGTGGAATCGGTACAGCGACACCTTCTTCGCCGATCGTCTCACTACCTTCTCAACGCCGGATAGCATCATGCTCAGTACGCGTTTGGATGATGAAGCCCCTTGAAAATAGTGGCCAGGATAATTTTCACGTCGAGCCAGAACGACCAGTTGCGCAGGTAGTACAGATCGTGCGCGACGCGCCCTTCCATCTTTTCGAGGCGATCGGTTTCGCCGCGATAGCCGTTGATCTGCGCCCAGCCGGTAATGCCAGGCTTGATCCGGTAACGGTGGATATAGCCCGAGACGATGTTCTGATAAAGATCGTCATGTTCGAGCGCATGAGGACGCGGACCCACCACCGACATATCGCCGCGCAGCACGTTGAAGAACTGCGGCAGTTCGTCGAGACTCGTGCGGCGCAGGAACGCGCCAACGGGCGTGATGCGTGGATCGTCGCGCGTGGCCTGCTCGAGAATGCCCGGCTTCTGCTCGTGCAGGCGCATCGTACGGAATTTGTAGATCGTGAATACGCGGCCGTCGGCGCCTTTGCGGCGCTGCCTGAAGAACACCGGCCCGCGCGAGCTCAGTTTGACGGCAATCGCGCAGCCCAACAGAACCGGCGAGATCGCAATCAGCGCGACGAGCGCGAACAGACGGTCGAACGCTTCCTTCTGCAGCAACGCATTGGGCGGCAGCGGCGAGGCGGCGAGATTGATCGTCGGCAAACCGAGCAACTGGGTCATGCTGCCTTCGAATAGCGCAAGCGTGCGCACGTCGGGCATGAAGCGCACATTGATCAGATCGTTGCGAAACTCGGCGACCAGTTTCAGAATCGCGCGCTCCTCGGTGAGCGGCAGTGCCAGCCACACTTCGCCGATCTGCTGGGCCCGCACGTAGCGCGCGAACGCACCCTGTTCTTCGAAAACCTGCACCGAAGCGTTCGACGGACTGCAGCAGCCGGGGTGCAGGTTGTACAACGCATTCGCACGAAAGCCGGCGGCGGGCGACATCTCGATCTTGCGGATGATCTCGTCGCAATGATCGCCGCACGCTGCCACCGCGACCTGCTGCAAGTTCATGCCCGCATAGCGCATGCGGCCCAGCAGGGCATGCGTGACCAGCCGGCCGGCCATCATCGCCGCGCCCGACATGCCGGTCCAGTACACGAACCAGAGCCGCGACACGAAGTCGATCCGGTGCAGCGAGAACATCAGCACCATCGCGCAAGCCTGCACGACGAGCCAGCCGAACGCCACGTGGCTCGCCAGTGCCCTTTTCGAGCGGCCGCGCCACGATTCGTATACGCCGAGGACCGGAAAGACCGCGAGCGCAAACGCCGCGGCAAAGGCGACGAACGCGAAGTAGAAGCTACGTTGCGAGCCGCCGTCGAAACGGATCTGCGAGGCCGCAAAGGCACCTCCCACGATCATCGCGACGTCGAATATTCTCGCCAGTAGACCAGTCAGCAATCGCATCACAGCCCCCTCATAGCACGTATCGAGTCGACTCCGTCGCATCAGCCACAACGCCCGTACTGGTCGTCGAAACGGACGATGTCGTCTTCGCCGAGATAAGTACCCGACTGCACCTCGATGATCTGCAGCGGCACGCGGCCCGGGTTTTCGAGCCGATGGCGAACGCCCAACGGGATATAGGTCGATTCGTTTTCGCCGAGCAGAAACTGCTCCTCTCCGCGCGTGACGAGTGCCGTTCCGCACACCACGACCCAGTGCTCGGCGCGATGATGGTGCATCTGCAGCGACAGGCGGCCGCCGGGCATGACGACGATGCGCTTCACCTGAAAGCGCTCGCCGTGATCGATCGAGTCGTAAAAGCCCCATGGCCGGCGGACCTTTCTGTGCGCATCGGCTTCCGGCGAGTTCTCAGCCCGGATCCGCGACACGAGACCCTTGATGTCCTGCACATGCGAGCGATCCGCGACCAGCACCGCGTCGTCGGTTTCGATCACGATCATGTTGCTGGTGCCGACGCACGCGAGAAGCCGGCCGCCTTGCGAGCGTGCGTAAGTCGCGGTGGCCCCTTCGAACAGCACCCGGCCGCTCGCGGCGTTACCGCAATCGTCCTTTTCCATCGCTTGCCAAACCGCGTCCCACGAACCGAGATCGGACCAGCCCGCTTCGAGCGGCACCACCACGCCGGAAAACGCCGAATCCGGCTTGCCGAGTTGCTCCATCACCGCATAGTCGATCGAGTCGGAGGGAGAGCGCAGAAACTCGTCGGCGTTCGGCATGATGCATTCGTCGGTCTTCTTCGCGTCGCGGCACGCGTCGACGCAGGCCGCATGCATGTCCGGCTGAAACTGCTCGATGATGGCCAGCCACACCGACGCCCGCACGACGAAGATGCCGCTGTTCCACCAGTAATTGCCCGACGCGACGTACTGAGCCGCGAGTTCGGCCGCAGGCTTCTCGACGAAGCGTTCGATGCGGTGTGCGCCATCGCGCAACGCATCGCCGAGACGGATATAACCGAAGCCCGTGTCAGGGCGTTCGGGCGGCACGCCTAGCGTGACGATCGCGCCGTCGTGCGCGTGCGTCGCCGCGATGTCGAGCGCGTGATGAAGCGCTGCGAGATTCGCGATCGAATGGTCGGCGGGCATCGCCACCAGGATCGCGTCTTCGTCTTGCGCGCATGCGCTCAGCGCGGCAAGCGTCAAGGCCGGCGCGGTGTCGCGACGCGCGGGCTCAACCACGATTCGCGCATTCACGCCGATTTCGCGCGCCTGTTCGTAGGTAGCAAAATAATGCTCGGTCCCGCAGACGATCACGGGATCGGCCGCGACATCCCATGCGCCATCGAACCCTGCCATGCGCCCCATGGTCGCCTGCAGCAAGGTCTGATTGCCGATCACGTCGATCAGCTGCTTGGGAAACTGTTCGCGCGACACCGGCCACAAGCGGGTGCCGGAACCACCGGCGAGGATCACCTGCACGAGGGGCGGAAAATCCGTCTCGACAGAATCCTGCAATATCGTTTCGACATCCGTCGCGGCTGCTGCCGCGGTAACCTTGCCCATCGCTAACTCCTTCGCAGTGGTTCCGGCACGGAAACGCTTTCGCTGGACGACAGCGCATAACGCGGTGCGCCGCGATCCACGCAAATACCGTCTGATGTGATTTATCGACAGGCGTCCGTGACAAACGGACCAGACCAGTAGTTCAGCTCGCACTAATAATGCATGCGCCGACGGCAAATCCGGCTCGATCGGGAAGTACGGAAACTGACTGGCCGGATCGCAATGGTCTGCTCGCCAACGACGACCGGAAAACGATTGAAACGAAAGAACGAATGCGGCAATGACGTGCATCGAATCTGTTCGCCGTCTTGCCCCGTTGAGTTCAATCATAGGAGGCAACACCGCGAGACAGCGCATCTGGCGCGAAGCGCGGAAGTTTTGGCGACCCTCGGGGACTACATTTAGCAAGCTTGCGAACGAGCTTGCACTTCTATTGCAGGGGAAGTGCAACATTGGAAATAAACTGTGACAGGTGCTACCGTTCAGGCATGTCCTGTGGCATTCATATCAAAGATTAAGAACGGTGTGGTGTGTCGCCTCGCGCAAGCGCCGTGAGTTCTCCGCTTCTTCCAATTTCGCCATCATCCAGCGCATGGGCACGGCCCCAACCGGCGCGCGATCCGCTTTTCTGGAGTTGCAATGGCCTATATTTCGCTACTCGCACTGTTCCTGACGGTCACGAATTTCGTCCCCATCAGTGCGATTGGCTTTGTTCCGATGCTGTTGTGCGCATGGCGCTTTTACGGCCGCAGCTACCCCGCGTTCGTCACACCGCTCCTCGCTTTCACGGTGCTTGCGATCGTCTCGACGCTGCTCTATGACCCGCAATCGTTCCTCGATTTCGATTTCTATCGGCGCGACGGCAATTTTTTCATCTCCTATACGCCCATTTTTGCCGGTTTCGTGTATGCGCACCGCTGGGATCTGAACAAGATACTGCGGGCCCTGTTCATATTCGCGGTCCTGATCAATCTGCCGATGTACGCTTACTACATCGCCGAAAACGGACTGTTCAGCATCTTCGCTCACCCCGCCGACAGTTTCGGCAGCTTCTTCATTGCACGGAACGCAGCCGGCGGCTTCCTCGCGATGCTCTTCTGTCTCGGCATAGCCTGCTACCTGCAAAAACGCAGCAAGCTGCTGATCGCGCTGCTCGTGTGCAATGCGCTAATGCTGTTCTCGACCTATAGCCGCGGCTCGCTGCTCGGCGCGGCCGCCGTGCTGCCCTATCTATACTTTGGCCGCAAGCGCTGGATGCTCGGGACGCTGATCGCCATGCTGCTGCTCGCCTCGGTCGCAATCGCGCTCTACCATACCGAGCCGAGCGTCGACTATATGGGCTATACGTTCACGATTACCGCGAATAACGCCAAGGTCGCCAACCTCAACATTCGCTACGAGTGGCTATGGCCTCGAGCGCTCAGGTACTTCGAACAGAGCCCGATCGTCGGTCTCGGCTTCGGCTCCTTCGACGATCATATCGGCAGCCTCGCGTCGTATTTCAATCTGTTCGCCGTGCCGTCCAACATCGTGATCGAGCACAGCGACTCGCACGCCCACAACTCCTACCTGAATATCCTGGCCGAGCTCGGCGTGGTCGGCTTGACGCTGATCATCGCGTTTTACTGGAAACTGGTCGATTGGAGCAAGCAGGGGGCGGCGTATTCCGCGCTGGTCGATGGGGGCCGTCAATTCGCGGCGTTCCGCTTCGTGGAGATTTCGTCGGTTTGTCTGCTGGTGATGTCGGCAACCGAGCATCGGCTGGTCTCGCCGTCGAACGTGCTGATTCTGACTCTGGTGATCTCGTTGCTGCTCGCCGCGCGTCCGCTGGCGGTTAGCGCATTCAGACCCGGCCCGCGCGGAGCGCGCAAGGCGGGCATCGTGGGCACGCGAGCTTCGCAGCCCGCTTCCGGGCCCTCTTCGCGGCCCGTGTCCCAGCGCCCGACTCAGGGCGTCACGTCGGCAAGATGACGTTCTTCGACCGGCTGTGGTTGACTTGGTGCATAGGGAAGAAACTGTTCGACGCACGCATACGGCAGCCGCGTGTCGACGAAGTTCATCAGGGCCTTCTTGAAGTTCTCCGACGAAAAGCGCTCGGCATTCTTGCGGCACGCGCGCGGGTCGAATAAGCCCGCGTTGCTCTCGAACCGGCCGACGGCTTCGAGCAACGACTCAGTGGTTTGCGCGCCGTAGAACACCCCGGTGGCCCGCTCGAGCGGCAGACCCACCACCGATTCCAGCGCGCCGCCGCGCCCGAATGCGATCACCGGCGTGCCACACGCCTGCGCTTCGACCACGGAAATGCCGAAGTCTTCCTCCGCCGCGAACACGAAGGCGCGCGCGCGCCGCAAATAATCGATCAGCACGTCCGACGGCTGATGCCCGAGAATCTCGACGTTCTCGCCGGCCACCGACCTGATCTTCTTCATCTCGGGACCGTCGCCGATCACAACCAGCCTGCGCTCGGGTGTTTGCGAAAAGGCCTGAACGATCAGGTCGATGCGCTTGTAAGGCACCATCCGCGACGCCGTCACATAGAAATCCTCTTTCTCCGGACCAATGGATGTATTGGCCAGATCGACGGGCGGATAGATCACCGTCGAGTCGCGCTGATAGGCCTTTTTGATGCGCCGTGCGATGAACTGCGAATTCGCCACGAGATGATCGACGCCGTTGGCGGAGCGCGAATCCCAGCCGCGAATGTAATGAAGCAGCACGCGCGCCAACGCCGAGCGCAGGCCCCTGTCGAGATGGGATTCGCGCAGGTACTGATGTTGCAGATCCCACGCATAGCGGATCGGCGAATGAATGTAGCTGATATGCACCTGGTTCGGGCCGGTCAGCACGCCTTTCGCGACCGCGTGCGAGCTCGAAATGACGAGATCGTAGCCGGACAGATCGACCTGCTCGATCGCGATCGGCATCAACGGCAGATAGGCGCGGTATCGTCTTCGCGCGAATGGCATCTTCTGGATGAACGACGTGTTGACGGACTTCCCCTTCACGCAATCGCGGTCTTCGAGAAAATCGACAATCGAAAAGACGTCCGCATCCGGGAAGCACTCGATGATGTTCTTCAATACTTTCTCGGCGCCACCGGAAACCACCAGCCAATCGTGAACAATAGCGACTCTCACTTCGACCTCCCTGTCACAATCCAACCCATCCCCGCACACTTACGCGCTACTTCAATCATCCTTTGCGCCGCCCGCCTGCGTACGAAGCCCGCACACCACCCGCACCCGCGCGAGCGCCCGCTCGGCACCGGGCAACAACCCAACCAGCTCGAGGCGAATCATCACCCCGAGCAGTGCCGCCGACAGCGCCGCTTCGCCGATCACCCGAGCAGACGCCATGCCCATCGCGCCGAAACGCGGCGCGAGCACGAGCGCGGCGACGAGATTGACCAGCCCCGACGCGAGTCCGGCAATCGCCAGTACCTTGTCCTTCTTGCGCGGCACGAAGACATAGAACGCGATCAACTCATTGAAAGCGGCAAACGGAAACATCCATGCAAACGTCTGCAACACATGCGCACTCGGCTCGAACTCAGCGCCGAGAATCAGCGGCAGGACAAAAGGCGAAAGCGCCAATGCACCGCACAGCACGAGTAAGCCGTAGCCGAGCAGCAGCATTGCGCCGCGTCGCGTGGTGGTGCGCGCGCCTTCCTTGTCGCCTTGCGCGAGTTGCCGGGTAATCGTCGGAATAAAGACCTGGCCCGCGGGGCTCATCAGGCTGAGTCCAATGGTCGCGAAACGCTCGGCCGCACCGAAATAGCCGACCTGCGCGGGCGTCGACAGCAAGGTCAACAGATACGTCGACGAGGCCGTGAGCACGACCGAGCCCGACGAATAGCAGAACAGCATCGTCGAGTTGCGCACGAGCGGCACGACACCGGAGAACGTAAAACGCGGCCAGCCGAGTTGGCGCGTCGCCAGACCGTAGGAAATGATCGTCGACGCGATACCCGCAATCAGCAGGCTCGCCAGCACCCATACGGAGTCTTCGGGCCCTCTGACGAGCGACAACACCAGCACGAGGCTCACCGCGAAGCCGAACACCTCGATCATGATCGGCGTGCGAAAGTGGTGCCGCCCCTGAAATAGCCAGCCGAGATTGAGTGCCGACACGATGCCGAGCAAGGTCGCGAGCAGGCCGATCAGTGGCCGCTCCGACAATACCGGCGAGCTATATGTCGCAATGATGCCGATGGCCGCGCCAAGCACGGCGAGGATCAGTCGTGCGCTGACATGGAGCGAGTAGATCGCATTGCATTCTTGCGCCGAGTGCGCCTTCGACACCTCGCGCATGCCGACGAACGTGAAGCCGAAACTGACGAGCATCCAGATCACGTTCATCAACGACATCGACGCGAGCACCCGCCCGTACTCGGCGACACCGAGCACTCTTCCATAGAACGGCACGACGATGATGAGGTACACGTACCTCATCAAATAGCCGCCGTACATAAAGGCGATTACATTGGCGCTCGCTCGTCTATCCATGCGTCCTCCTATGGTTCAGCGACCGGGAACGCGACGGCGCGCCAGCGGGTTCGCGATATATCGCACCGCGAAATCCGACAGCGGCGAGTAAGGCACGAGACACAGGCTCGACAGTACGAGCGTGCCAAGCTTTTTCTTCAGGCTCCAGAACGGGTTCGCGATGATCGTATGCAGATAGCTACCCGAATCGAGCAGCATCCAGTGCCAGCGCCTGAAAAACGTTGCGCGATAAACGGAAGAGCAGAATGTCGCCTTCTCGTGCGAGAAGTCGAGAAAAGTCGCCGGCAATTCGACCTCGAGCCGGTCTTTGGCAATATTGCGCAAAATGGCCCAGCGCATGTTGAACGCGCGCGGCGCTTTCGTCAGTTGCTCCGAGTTCGCGAACGCGACCGTTTCGCTGCCCGCGTTGTGTACCCGGTAACCGCCCAGCGACTTGGAGATGGTCGCGATCGGCCCAGCCAGCGCGACACCATAGATTGCATAAAAGTCCGCGCCGTAGCGGTTCACGCCCTCTTCAGGGACCGGGAAAATCTGCTTGAGCGCGCTCACCCGGTAAGCATTGCCCGACGCGGGCGGCGACGGATAGAGCCAACCGCTGCGCAGCAGTCTGCCGCAGTCGTGCGGCGGCTCGCTATTCGGCACGTAGGCGCCCGTCAACGCCCCTTCGCTGTCCATCACGTCGAGCCGGAATTGCACCTTGGCCCATGGGCCGCCGTCGAACAGGCGCATTATTTCGGAGACCGCGGATGGGTACAGCACGTCGTCGGAGTCGAGAAAGATCACATATTCGCTGTTGAGCGAGGCGATTGCATGGTTGTACGCGGATACTTGTCCGCCGTTTCTCTTGTAGAGCGCCAGCACGCGATCGCCATAGCTATCGAGGATCGCGCGCGAACCGTCGGTCGAGCCATCGTCGACGACCATCACCGTGGTGGCCGGATAGTCCTGCGCGAGCGCCGAGTCGATCGCCGCGGCCAGATAGCGCTCGTAGTTGTAATTGCAAATCGCAATGGTGACCTGTTTCATCATGTGCCAACGCTATTCGTCAGGTTCGTTCCGCCGGCGCCCGGCGGCCGTCAAGCTCGCGAAATATCGCTATGCCACTCCCTGCGTCACACGACGCACCACGAGATACGCCAGATGTTTGGGCGGGTTATTGCCTGCGCCATTGACCTGATCGGGTACCTTGAATCGCACGTTCAACAAATCGTTGTCCCAACTCGATGCAACACTGCCCGCCGCGCTCTTCTCGCCGCTCACGGCGTCGATGAAATCGACCTGTACCGCGCGTGAGCGCAGCGCCTGCAGCCCGCCGATGGCAATGTTCTGCCAGCCCGCATTGCTACTCACCTGCATCACGAGGTCGGTGCCGGACAGCAAGGCGTTCGCAGCAACACCCGGACCACCTTGCACCGGTTTCGAAAAGCTCGCCAGATGCCCGCCCACGGTTTGACGCAATACGACCAAGCTTCGACCCGAAACGTTGTAGGTTCGTTCGGGCGGACCAGGATGCGTGAGACGAAACGGTTCATAGCCGTCCCAGTGATAGATCATCGACAGATACTTGTTGGGATCGTCCCACTCCCTGCCGAGCGCCCACACCGCGAAATCGAAGAAATAGCGCGGCAAATAGTGCGGATCCTTCATGTACTCGTTGCCGATCTCCGTTTGCCAGATGCCGCGCGCGGGACCGTTCTTCACGTACTGCTGGTAGAGCGTCTCCATATCCGAGACCGGCAGATAGTGCGTGTCGATGTAGTCGACCCAATCGAGCATGCGCTCTTTCAATTCGGGGCTGCGATATTCGAGCCAGCGGTGGTAGTTATCGAGGCCGCCTTGGTCCGGCCAGCCGCCATAGACTACATACGCGCGGTAACTGCGAATGATGCGTGCGGCCGGGATATGAATTCGCTCGACGTAATCCTGCATCGCGCGCTCATACGGTTTCGAGCGCTTTTCGTCCTGGCTGAAATTCGGGCCGTGCCAGAACGTTGCCTGCGGCAAGCCGCCGGACAATTTGCCGGCAGCCTCGTTCCAGATCTGGAAATAGCGAAGGTTATAAGGCGGCGCCGAATACTTGCGAACCACCGCGTCGACATACTTCTTCCACACGTCCACATCGACGGGTGCCGAATTGCTGTCGCCCGGCACACTCGCATTCCACCTGGGCGTATAGCCGAGCAGCAGCAGCGAACCGATTCCATTGCGTTCGTTTCGCAATAGCGCGGACGGCAGATCGTGATCAAATGCCGAACTGGTTCTGTCGATGCGCATCGGCTCGCCGGGCCGATCAGGTTGACCGGGGCCGACCGTGCCGCGCCCCCAGCTGATGCCCATCGCTTGCCACGCCTCGATGTCGGCGGCCGAGCCGGCCCAGCCGTTGGTGCCGATCAGATCGGTCATCATGCGCGGCCGCGCGTTCGCGCGCGCCGAGTCCGGTATCAGCGCCAAAGCGGGCCTGATCGTTGACAACGGCGCGACCGCACCCGTCGCCAACGCGGCGAGTGTGCGTAAGGCACGTCTTCTGCCAGTACGGGTCTTCGCGCGATTCATGTTCGTGCCCATCCATCTCTAGCTCGTCGACGCGCGCGGCGTCAGTTCGGCCAGCCGCTCGCCGGTCTGGACATAGAGGATTTCGAGCACTTTTTGCGCCGCGCGCTCCCAGCAAAACTCGCGCGCATGCAGCAACCCCGCGCTGCGATACCGTTGACGAAGCTCCGCGTCGCTCATCATCAATGTGATCTTCGCGGCGATGTCTTCGGCGGAAGTCGCTTCGCAATACATCGCGGCGGTCCCGCACGCCTCCGGTATCGACGTGCACGTCGATGCGATCACCGGGCAGCCGCAGTACATGGCTTCGAGAGGCGGCAAGCCGAATCCTTCGTATAACGACGGAAACACGAGGCAGCCGGCGTTCTGATACAACCCCTTCAATTCCTCGTCCGACACGAAACCCGCCCACACGACCTGGCGCGAATGCACCGGATGCTCGAGGCCCGCGTTGCTGAAAATGCGCGGATTCTTTTTGCCGACAATGACGAACTTGACGTCGCTCAGATGTCCGAGCCGCGCAATCGCATCGAGTGCGCCTCGCAGATTCTTGCGCGGATCGATACTGCCGACGATTACGCAATACGCGTCCTTTTTCAATTCGAGCCGTTGAAGCACCGAGGGATCGGCAACGATCCGGTCGAGATGATCCGCGCCAGGCGGTACGACTTGCACTCGCGATTCGTCGATCTTCAGGTAGTGACAGATACGCGCCTTCGAATACGCGGACACCGTCAGCACGATCGGATGCGTGCGCGGCAATAGTGCGAAACAGAGTCGATACCAAAGCCGGAATTTTCTCGAGAAGCCTTGCGGCACGTCATAGACCGCCATGTCGTGAACCATCACGATCTGGTCGTGCTTGAACAACGGACTCATATTGCACAGATTCAGCAGCGTGATGCCACGCGCGGCGATCGGCAGCGTGATCTGCTCCCACAACGTGCCGCGCAACCACGGACAGCGCCTCTGCCGCTTGAGCAGCGCCCCTGGCTCGACCGCGTCGTCCGGCACGAACACTTCGGGTTCGTCGCCCGGCGCGACGCGCATCTGCATGGCCCTCGTCAGTTCATAGGCAACGCGCTGAACCCCCGTGACCGGTTGCGAAGTAAACTTTCCGTTGATTGCAAAGGCCATCCGATTCTCCGTTTTGCGCCATCGCGACGGTTCGTTCCCGCGTCGAAGTCTCTCCGCGCTCAGGCGCCGCGCGGCGCTTGCCCCGCGCCGTCGGGCTCGCCGAAATCGCTGGCATAGTTGGTTTCGTAGCCGTAATTCTTGGTGCTTCGACGCAGCGGAATGCCGTTGAATACCGCGCCCGCAATGCGCCCTTCCGCGCGCTCCACCTTTCTCAGCGTGTCGGCGATTTCCTCCTCGCTTTGCATGCCCGAGCGCAACACGAGCAGGGAGGCGCCGGCCTCGTTGGCGATGATCGACGCGTCCGTAACCGCGAGGAACGGCGGCGTATCGATGATCACCAGATCGAACTGGCTCGACAGCCGTTCGAGCACATCCTTCAGGCGCGGCTTCATCAATAGCGCGGCGGGATTCTCCGGGCGCACGCCACAGGACAGGAACGTCAAACCGTCGATCCCGGTCGCGCGCAGTGCATTGCGCAGCGGCAGCCGTTCCGCCAGTACTTCCGAAAGACCGCCGCGATTGCTCTCGCTGAACAGGGAGGCGAGATGACCGCGCCGCATATCGGCATCGATCAGAACCACGCGCGCACCGATTTCCGCATGCAGGCTCGCCAGATTCGCGGCGACGAAACTCTTGCCGGCGGACGGCGTGGGCCCGATGATCATCACGATGTTGTTGCGCGCATGCGCCAGATCGCGTGTGACCGCCGTCCGTACACTGCGCAGCGCTTCGACCGAGGTGTCGTGCGGAAAGCGCGCGGCGAGGATCCGGTTCTGGTCGCCGTGCTCGAACTGAAAGTCGTGCAGGCTCTTCTGCATCGGGGGATGTGCGCGTCCCGCCACGCCTGGCAGCGATTTGCGCCCCGCGCTCAATGAATCGCGATCGAGTTGCACCTGCTGATGGCTGAACAGGATCTCGCCGAACACCGGCACGCTCATCTGACGCTCGACGTAGCGCGGATCCGTCACGCCGATCATCACGTGGCGGCGCATGAAGACCAGTACGACGCCGGACACGATGCCGAGTACCAGGCCACCTCCGAGCACGAGAATCGGCTGCGGCATGACCGGCATATGCGGCCTGATCGCCTGATCGAGAATGTGCGCGCCGCCCGTCGTGCTGGCGCGGCGCACCTGCAATTGCTCGGCTTTCTGCACCATGCCGAGATAGATCGTTTCCGCGACCTTCTGCGCGCGGATCAGATCGACGCTCTCACGCTCCGACGCCGGCATGCCGTTGAAATGGCCGGAGAATTGCGCCTTCGCCTGTTTCAATTGCGTCAGCTGCTCATCGACGTTTTGCACCCAGCGGCTCTGCTCCGTATAGCGCTCGAGCAATTGCGTGCGTTGCAATTGCAGCGCCGCGATCTGTTTGTCGAGATCGAGGCCGCCCTGCAAATAGGCTTGCGCCTCGCTGGTCGGCTGCATCGACTGCGAAGTCGAGCGGAAATTCTTCAGCGCTTCCTCGGCTTTTCGCAGATCGCCGAGCAGGCGCGGAAGTTCGCCGTTGATGAATGCGAGCGTCTGCGTGTCGTTCGATTGCCGGCTCGCCACCGCGGATGCGAGGTATTGCTGCCCCAATGCATTGGCGACGGCCGCTGCCTTGTCCGGGCTCTTGTCCCGATACTGGATTTGCAGCAGCCCCGAGTCCTTCACCTTATCGCCGATTTTGACGAGACTCTCGAAGCGCTTGATCGCATCCAGTTCATTCCAGCGGATCACCTCGAATTTCGTGCCCGGCCGCGCCGCGAGTTCCTTCACGAGCATCGACACGCCGTTCTGCTTGAGCGGCACGCCCACCACGCCGCTCGCCAGCAATTCGCCGGAAGGGCCGTGCAATTCGTAGGCGCCGTTCTCGAGCGCGGTCAACGTCAGCTTCTCTTCCTCGAGTTCGCGCGGCACGTCGAGCGAAGCGATCTGTACCCGCTCGCCGCCCCATGCGAACGATTTCAACCCCAGCCATGGCGCGGCGGGCTGACCCGGCGTCGCGAATTTTTCGGCGATGTCGCCGAGTACCGGCAGTTTGTGCGGCTTCACCGAAATGTCGAAACGGAACTGGTCGATGACCGGCTGCAAGACCGCACGGCTCTCCATGACCGCCATTTCGGTCACCGGTGACGGCGCCGGCGGGGGCATCAGATCCTGGTTCTGCAGCGCAAGCCCGAGCGCATTCGGTTCGGGTGGATCCACCCGGACGATTACGTCGGCGGAATAGATAGGCGTGGCAATGAGCAGGTACGCGACCGCGAGCGTGAGAACGACGACCGTCGTCACCACGATCTCCCAGATGTGGTCGCGCATTAGCGTGAGCATCGCGCTGGCACTGAGTTGTCTTCGCTCGGTATCAACAGCGGGATAGAGCGAGTTTTGCGGAAAGTAATCCACCGGTCTGATCCTTGCAGGTTGATCAACAAAGCAATCGGCGATCGCTTTGCGTCGCTAAATCGTCATGTGTGCCGCCGGCCGGATAGGCCCTCTATTGGCTGGCAGCACGGCGAGGCGACGTGCTGTGTCGGGTTAGGTCGGGGAGCCGTGTTCGGGACCTCTCGAAGCACGGAAAGCTACACGTCTATGGCTTATCCACCGCGGCATTGCCGATTGCTCTTCTCACGAAAACGGGAATGCGAAACCCGCCATTCACGTCTCCGCGATTGACAATTTCTCTCTCGATGTTGCGCTGAAGCATAGTCCGCAAAGGATCGGGGCATCTGCGCCCGGCCCAAAGTAGGGTGTTATTGGCCGATAATGCGGAGCCTTTTACAAATGAAACAAACGGCGGGTAAGCTTGTTGCTTTCTGAAATTGCTGTAACAGATTTATACGGCGAGCGCCGCAGATCGCGACAGAACCCGTATTGAACGGGTCGGGGGCCGAGAATGCCGTTCATATCCCTCATATCGCGCCGAAACCCATGCCACTCGGCGCATTCCGCACGGTGGCCATGCGCTCGTCCGCAAGAATCGCGCTAATTGAATGGGAAAAAACTTCCGTGGAACGTTAATTATTAGCACGCGTTGTAGCGAATAGCGAGGTAAGAATTTCTGCGATCCGGACGATTACGCCAAAACACCCGCGCATGCCGGCCAAGCTCGTCTCGCCCAAACCGATGCGCTAATCTCAATGCGTAGATTTTCCTGACTGGAGAAGCTCGCGTGATGAAGCATATTGGTCTATTCGTCTTTCAGGATTGTTCGATGGCAAGTACCGGCGCGATCGGCGACGCGTTCCGGCTTGCCAATGAGTTCAAGAGAGCGGCTGGCGAAGAGGCGCCATACCGATTTACGGTGGTGTCCGACGGCGGTGGCCTCGTGACCAGCTCCTCCGGCATATCGATCTGGACGCAAGGCCTCGAACGCTACTGCCTCGCCGATTTCCACGCGTTCTTCGTCGCGTGTCGCGACGTCACCGAAGTCGCGGAATCCAACGACCGCTTTCTGTCGTGGATCTCGTTGCAGGGTTCGATCGCATCGTTCGGCATGCAGCAGGGTGCGAATCTCGCAGTCGTCTGCAACGACCCGCTGCAATCGATCGTGCCGATCTTTCTATTCGATGACAGCGGTGACGCCGCGCGCACGCAAAGCAATGTGACCCCGACCGATCTCGCGCTTGCGCAGATCGAACGCGACATCAATACCGACACGGCCCGCAAGATCGGCCGCATTCTGCAAACCGGCTACGCCGAGAAAAACCGCCCGGAGCTCGATGATGTCAACATCACGACGACGACCGAGAAGATTCGCGAATCGGCGCGCTGGATCAAGGAGAACTACAGCAAGGCCATTTCGGTCGCGCAGGCCGCCGAATCGGTGGCAATGAGCAAGCGCAATTTCCAGCGCCGCTTCAAGTGCGAATTCAACATGACGCCACTTGAATATCTGCTGCGTACCCGCTTCGAGATCGTTCGCTCGATGCTGAAGAACACCGATTTGCCGGTCGACAAGATCGCGCGCCGCTGCGGCATGGGCGATGGCAATCGGCTCGGGCGGCTATTCAAGGAGCGCTATGGCATGTCGCCGACGCAATTTCGCGCGCAACAGCATGTGGACGCGGAAGAACGCTGGCTGACACCGGAGGAAAGCTGGAGCGCCGCGACCGAGATGTTGCGGCAGGCACCGCTGACGCTTTGATTTCAACTCCCCTGTCACTCCGAGGACGATTTCTCGACTCGACCGTCACGGGATTAGAAGCAAAGGATTAGAACATGACGATAAGAAAATCCGCCGAGCTGGATGCGGAGGAGGCGGCTGTCGCGCCGCAAAGCATGGCCTCCGTACAGTCGGGCGACACTGCCGTCGCCGCGCCTGGCGAAGCGCCGGGGTTTCACGCCGGTGCGCATTCACAGCACCCGCAACCGCCAACCACCGCGAGAAAGATCAAGGACGCGGCGAAGACGCTATTGCCGGATGTCCTTTTCCTAAGCCTCTTACATCACAAATGCATCGGCCGCTATCCGAACCTGATCAAGCCGGTCACGTTCAACGAGAAGATCCTGCAACGCAATCTTCACCCTGACCCGCGCTATATCGAACTGACCGATAAGCTGCTGGTGCGGGAATATGTTGCCCGCAAGATCGGCGACGAGCATTTAATCCCGCTGATTGCAGTGCCCGATGCGTTCACACCGGAAGTGTTCGATGCGCTGCCCAATGCTTTCGTGATGAAAGCCAATCATGGCAGCACCTTCGTCGAAGTGGTCAGAAGCAAGTCTGAGACCTCGTTCGAGAAGCTGAAGACGCTCGCCGATCAATGGCTGCGCACTGAGTTCTACTACGTTGCACGCGAGCGGCACTATCGGACCATCGAACCACGCGTGTTCTTCGAGCATCTGCTGCTCGACCAGCGCGGGCGGATTCCCGCGGATTTCAAGCTGCACTGCTTCGGCGGCCGGCCCGGTCGGCCGATCATCTATATCCTCGTGATCTCGGATCGCTTCGGTAGCGCGACGCACGGCGACGTCTACGACATCGACTGGAATCACCTCGATATCGCGATCGGCGACTACAAGCGCAGCCCGGCGCCCGCTCCGCGTCCGCCCCATCTACAGGACGTGCTCGATGTCGCGGCCCGGCTGTGCGAAGACTTCGACTACGTGCGCGTCGACCTGTATGCGCCGGACGACCGTGTTTATTTCGGCGAACTGACGTTTACGCCCGGCGCGGGCGTGCTGCCTTTCACGCCCGACACGATCGATTACGAGTGGGGCAAGCTGCTGGCCTGAAATACGCTTTCATTCGCGGCGTCTCGATAGATACGAAGAAACGAACCTCCCGCGGCAGCCGCCGCCGGCCGTCAAGCGGGCGACATGCCGTTTTGCAGCTTCGCGCTGTCCGCCTCGGGCGATGCCAGAAACGCCAGCAACGCCTGCGCCGCTTCATGCTGGCGCGCCAACGTGCAGATCGCGGCGGTGAAGGTCGTCGTGGACTGGATGGCGGCCGGAAGTTCACCGAGCACGTCGATGCCCGGCACGTGAATCAGCTCGCTCAACTGCTGAAAACCCAGCGCAACCTCCCCCCGCGCGACGAGCGTGCCGACCGGCACACCCGACGGCGCCTTCACGAGACGCGGCGCAACCCGTTCGGCAATGCCCCAGCGTTCGAACAGCTTCAGCAGATACGTGCCGCTCGGCCCGGTCGAGTAACCGATGCTGCGAGCACCGAGAATCGCGTCGCGCAGCGCCGCTTCGGTCGCGATGTCGGGGCGGGTTGCACCGGACGCAACCGCGACCGCGATGCCCGAACGTGCCACCGCGACTCGACTCGCGGCATCGACGCAACCCGTTACCACGAGCCGCTCGATCGCATCCGCGGCGAGCACGACGATGTCGAATACTTCGTCGTCCTCTATGCGGCGCGCCGCATCGAGGCCGCCAACCGATTCGATCGCAACCGCCTGGCCCGTGCGCCGCTCGTATGCCGCGACGAGTTCGGCCAGCACCTGACGCGTGGCCATCGACGAGATGCCGGTAATTGGCACGGGCGCGGCCTGAGCGTTGATCACTGCGACCACGCCGGTCAGTCCTTGTAGCGCAGTCCGGCCTGCTCGAGCGGCCCGCGCATGTCGTACATGTCGAGACCGAGCACGCCGGAGGCGAGCTTCGCGCGCTTGGCGGCTTCGTTGGCCTCGCGCGCCGCGGCTTTTTCGAGCACCGCCTGGGCGGCGGCGGCCGGCACCACGACCACGCCATCGTCATCGGCGACGACGACGTCGCCCGGCGTGACCCATGCGCCCGCGCACACGACCGGAATGTTCACCGAGCCGAGCGTCGCCTTGACCGTGCCTTTCGCCGAGATCGCCTTGCTCCAGACCGGGAAGTTCATCTCGGTCAGCACGCTGACGTCGCGCACGCCGGCGTCGATGATCAGCGCATGCGCGCCGCGCGCCTTGAAGCTCGTGGCGAGCAGATCGCCGAAGTAACCGTCGGTGCTATCGGCGGTGACGCCCGCGACGACGACATCGCCCGGCCGGATCTGTTCGGCCGCGACGTGCAGCATCCAGTTGTCGCCCGGTTGCAGCAGCACCGTGACGGCCGTGCCGCTCGCGCGCGCGCCGGTATAGATCGGGCGCATATAGGGCTTGAGCAGGCCCGTGCGGCCCATGGCTTCGTGCACGGTGGCCGAACCGAGCGCGCCGAGTTTCGCGGCCACGTCCGCACCGGCGCGCTCGATGTTGCGATAGACCACTCCGATTTCATACATGATTACAGCCCCTTCGTTTTCAGCAAGGTATCGAGACGCGGATAAACACGACGCGCGTTGCCTTCGTAGATCTTCTGACGCTCTTCCACATCGACGTGCGCCGCTTCGATATAGCGCTTCGTGTCGTCGAAGTAGTGACCGGTTTCCGGGTCGATGCCACGCACCGCGCCGATCATCTCGCTCGCGAACAGAATGTTGTCGACGGGAATCACGCGCGTGAGCAGATCGATACCCGGCTGGTGATAGACGCAGGTGTCGAAGAACACGTTGTTCAGCAGATGGTCCTTCAGCAAGGGCTTTTTCAGCTCCTGCGCGAGACCGCGGAAACGCCCCCAGTGATACGGCACCGCGCCGCCGCCGTGCGGAATCACGAAGCGCAGCGTCGGGAAATCGCGGAACAGGTCCGAGGTCAGGCATTGCATGAATGCGGTGGTATCCGCATTCAGGTAGTGCGAACCGGTGGTGTGGAAGCACGCATTGCAGCTCGTGCTCACGTGAATCATCGCGGGAATGTCGTACTCGACCATCTTCTCGTAGATCGGGTACCAGTAACGATCGGACAGTGGCGGGCTGGTCCAGTGACCGCCCGACGGATCGGGATTCAGGTTGATCGCGACATTGCCGTACTGCTCGACGCATTTGACGAGTTCAGGAATACAGGTGGCCGTATCGACACCCGGACTTTGCGGCAGCATCGCAGCCGGCACGAAGTTCTCGGGAAACAGCTGGCTCACGCGAAAGCACAGTTCGTTGCAGATCGCGGCCCACGTGCTCGAGATGTCGAAGTCGCCGATGTGGTGCGCCATGAAACTCGCGCGCGGACTGAAGATCGTCAGATCGAGGCCGCGCTCGCGCATCAGTTTCAACTGGTTGCTTTCGATCGACTCGCGCAGCTCGTCGTCGCTGATCTGCAATTCCGCCACCTTTGGCATCTCGGACGAACTCTTGATGCCTGCGATCTGCCGGTTACGCCACGTCTCCAACGCTTTGGGCGCGGTGGTGTAGTGGCCGTGAATGTCGATGATCACCTGGATTCCTCAGTAGATGAATTTAACCAGCGGCGCGCGCTCAACGTTCGCGCGCCGCGTTCCTGCGAGCGTCAATGCGCGGTATTCGGCTGCGCTGCCGGTTCGCCGCTGCCCACGCGCTGGCTCACCAGGATCGCGATGGCAGCCAGTGTAGCGGGGATCGCGAGCATCGCCAGGATCGCGCCGAACTGCCAGCCGAGGCCGAGCAGCGCGCCGCCGATCGCCGAGCCGAAGATGCTGCCGAAGCGGCCCATGCCGAGCATCCAGCTCACACCGGTGGCACGTGCGACGGTCGGATAGCGGCCGGGCGCAAATGCGTTCAGTCCGGTTTGCGCACCGCTCATGCAGAAGCCCGCCGCAAACACGAGCAAGGCGAGCGACGACGACAACGCGCCGATATAGCCCAGCCCGAGCACGCACAGCGCGCCGCCGATATACGCGGCGCTGATGACCGGCGCCGGACGCGCCTTGTCCATGATCCAGCCGACCAGGATTGCGCCGATCGTGCCGCCGATCTGGAACATCGCCGTGACGTTGGCCGCGGTCGTGACCGACAGACCCGCATCCTTCATCAGCGTCGGCAGCCAGCCGGTCAGCAGATAGATCACGAGCAGGCCCATGAAATACGTGACCCACAGCGCGAGCGTCATCGAGCCATAACCTTGCGAGAACAGCACGCCGATCGGCTTGCGCGTCGGCAGCGGCGGTTCGTTCGACACGAATACTTCATTGCCCGCGAAGTGCGCGCCGCACACCCGGCCAAGCACCTTGCCGATCCGCTGCGCAGGCGCGCCGCGCACCGCGAGCAGACGAGCCGATTCAGGCAGCAGCCAGATCTGGAACGGGATCAGCACGAGCGGCAACGTGCCGCCGAAAATCAGCACCGCGCGCCAGCCGTGAACCGGAATCAGCCAGCCGGCCGCAAAGCCGATCAATGCCGAGCCGAGATTGAAACCCGTGAACATCACGGTGATCAGCAACGCGCGCTTGCGTTGCGGTGCGTACTCTGACAGCAGCGTCGTCGAATTCGGCATCGCGGCGCCGAGGCCGATACCGGTCAACAGACGCAGCACTGCCATCTGCATCGGCGATTGCGTGAACGCGGTCGCGATCGTGAACACGCCAAACAGAAACACCGAAGTAATCAGCACCCACTTGCGGCCGATGCGGTCCGACGCCGGACCCGCGGCCAATGCGCCGATCACGAGACCGATCGGCGCCGCGCTCATCACGAGGCCGAATGCGGGACGCGAAATCGCCCAAGCGTGAATGATGGACGGCGCGACGAAACCCATGATCGCGACGTCCATGCCGTCGGCGGTCACGATCAGAAAGCACAGCACGACCAGTAACCACTGGTAGAGCGAAATAGGCCTTTCGTCGATGAACTTCTTGATATCAATCCTGTTACCGCTGGTAGTACTCATAAAAGCTCTCCTGTCTCCTTCACTGGTCTCATCGCGCGCGATGGGGCCTCACACGCCTGACTCAAGCAACTGGCGTGAAGGTACGTTTCGTCATTCGCGGGCCAAAGCGCGGGTTAACCATATGGTCGATGCGAGTATCCGGATTTTCACCGTTCCGCATAGCACCGTCGAAACCCGGTTGATTCGCTCAAAGCCTCGCCGGACAAGCCTTAAAGCCAGGGCCAAGGCCCCTGTAAGCGGGCTTCTCACAGGCCGCTTCGCGCACACCGTCATAAACAGAACAGATGACGCGGGAACGAAGTCGCATAGAACGGCCGTGACACGCTCCGCTTTCGCCGATCGGCGCGAATGCCCCGCGCTGACATGGCCATTGCCCCGCGAACAAAGCGCGCAATAAAAAGCGGAATGACCGTGCAACGGCCATTCCGCATCGGGATGAGCCGGCCCTTGCGGAGCCGGCTGGTACTTCGATTACCGTTGGACGCTACCCGTCTTACGGCGCCGCGACACCGCGCGTCGTCGCCGTATAAGTCGTGTAGAAACTCGAGCCGGCCCACTTGCGCGAAGACGCGGTGTACAGCGGCGCGCCTTGCGTGTAGTTCGCGCCGTCGTGCCAGTCGCCCGATCCGGTGTACTTCGCGACTGCCGGGTACGGATAGACCGGACGCGACGCCGTCACGTTGTTCGACGTATCGGTCTGATACGTCATCACCGAACTCGGCACCTTGGCCTCTTCGACCCAGTTGGTGATCGACGTCACGAGGTCGATATTCGGGTTGCCTTCGCCGCCGCCGCAGTGACCGACGCCCGGCACCAGGTACAGACGCGCGAACTGATCGACGGTCGAAGCACCCAACGTGTTCTGCATCGCTTCGTAGTACTGGATCGTGAACAGCGGCGAGATGTGCTGGTCAGCCCAACCGTGCCACAGGATCAGCTTGCCGCCGGCAGCGTTGAATTTCGACAGGTCCGGACTCGTCGCATCGATGAACGGATGGTTCGCCTGCAGATAGGTCGGGTAGAAGCTCGCGTCCGTGTAGCCGAAGGTGTCGATGGTCGGCATCGTCGGCGAACCCGTGAAGATCAGGTTGTACGCGCCCGTTACGATCGAGTAGCTGAACAGTTTGGTCACCGAAACCGGTGCATCCGTCGAGTTCGAGCTCGGCACTTCGACGCCGATCCAGTTCGCTTCCGAACCGAATTGCGGCGAACCCGCCAGCATGTACTCGCCGCTCGTCGCATCGGTCGGACCGCTGTAGATGGCCTTCGCGGTCGCGACTTCCGCAGCGGTCAGGCAGGTGCTCGTGCTCGTCGCACCGCTCGCGCACTGGATCGTCGCCGGATCGAAATGGCAGGTACGCGGATCGGCGAGCAGGCCGTCGGCCGCGCCGCTGCCGCCACCACAGGCCGCGGCGACAGCTTTGTGCAGCAGCGTAGCCTTGTCGGCATACAGAATCGCATTGCCCGCGCTCGTGCCGGTCGTGCTCTGCGACTTCACGCTCCAGCCGTGATACAGCGAGTTCTGGATCTGGAAGTGCGCGGCCGGAGCGCCAGCGACGATACCGTTGTAGTCCGTCGGGTAACGTTGCGCGGCCATCAGCGCTTCGCGGCCACCGTCCGAGCAGCCGATGAAGTACGAGTACTTTTGCGTCTGCCCGTAGTACGCCTTGATCAGCTTCTTCGCCGCGAGCGTCGTGATGTGCTGGCCGCGATACGCGAAGTCAGCCTGCTTTTGCGGATCGGAGGCCCACGTCTGATCCTGTCCCGAGTGGCCCATATCGGTCGCCGCCGTCACGAAGCCGCCTTCCTGAACGAGCGGGCATTGATACGAGAAGCTGAACGAGCTTTGCTGGGTCGGGTCGCTCAGGTTGCCGCACAGACCGCCGCAACCGAGTTCGGCGAAACGCTGCGTCCACGAACTGACCGGCAGCGCGACTTCGAACGTGTTCGACGGAGCGAGCGTGCCCTTCACGGTACAGAACGCGACCGTCTTGCCGTTGACCGTTGCGTTCTGCACGGTTGCCGACGTGATCGTGCTACCCGCGCCGCCGATGTCGGTGATGTCGATCGAAGCGAGCTTCGAACAATCCACGGTCGACTGCACGACCGCCAGCGGCGTGTACGTGAGCGTGCCACCGCCGCTACCGCCGCCGCACGCGGCGACGATTGCGGCCGTTGTGCAAACGCCGACGAACGTCAACAGCGAAACGCTGCGCGCCTTGATGCGCGCCAGCAACTTCAGAGCTTGCAGAGTTTTTCTCATACTTGTTCTCCTGCGTGGATTTCGCGCTCGACGATGGGACCCGTGCGTGTGCTCGCGGGGCGCATCGCGCCTTCGCGTTGAGCGACGCATGTCTTCTTCACCTTCATGGGTTCACATCTCCTCTTGTGGTACTTCGGCTCTTGGAAAGTCTTCGTTCTATTGGCCGTGGCCGCGCGGTCGCACAGGCTCGTCGGGTTTTGACGCGACGTTAACCAGACGGTGAATGACAAGAAATCACGGGTTAACCACAAGGATCAGCGATATCGACTGCCCTCGATGACGCGCCAACGCTCACCTCGCCATCACGCTCGGGCCTTATGGCAAACGGGCTTGCGGGTGTCCGCGAGAATCGATTCGTTCGCGCGCAGGCGTCCTGCGCGAGCGCACCCAATAATTTTTTTAGATGCGAAAAGAAAGAAATTGAAATGGGTGTCGCGGTAATCAGGAGTCTTGAATCCCGCCACGAAATGAGGAGATCGAGAAAGCCACAAAGTACCGCTTCTATTTCTATTGCAACGACGACCACGCTATTCACTAATTGACTGGTATGCGGAAGAACGAGACGTCGATCGTGGCTATTGCAATGTTGTGGCGTGAACCCAACGCTATGTCCAATCGCCGCGTTGCGAACTAACGCGAAGAGCTTTCTGTTTTATTTATCAGGCTGTTGTCGAGATGCCCGGCATTCTTACATCTGATCGTCTTGATGTTTACGAAGAGCAAACATCCCTCTGCCGCAACGCGAGCATAAAAGTTATATCTTTCAACGGACTGCGGCGCACACTCGGAAATCGCACATTCAGATTACCCCGTCAGAAGTTCGCGTAAACCCCGCGATGTCTGACAGCCTGCTGTTCAATCAATTGCATTTTTCGGGCGGTCCGAGCCACTTCCTCAGGAACATCGCGCCGACTATATTGAGCCCCGTTCACCAGTACCCGACCTGTTTCGCATCACGGGGACCACCCGGGGTCACCGCGATTCATCAACGCGGCACATCCCGACGGCTTAGCTTTGCAGGACTAAATAACAAAGGAGATCATTTCGATGAAGAAGACGCAGATCGCGCTCGCCATTCTCGCGGGTACCTTGATGTCGACGGCGGCGCATGCGCAAAGCAGCGTCACGCTATTCGGCCTCATGGATACAGGCGTAACGTACGTGAGTAACCAGGGCGGCAAGCACAACGTCAAGATGGACGATGGCGTCAACGGCCCGAACCTGTGGGGCATGAGAGGCGCGGAAGATCTCGGCGGCGGCACCAAGGCCATCTTCGAGCTCGTGAACCAGTACCAGTTGAACAATGGGCAATTCATGCCCAATTCGAGCCTGTTCAGCCGTCTTTCGTACGTCGGGCTCGTCAACGATCGCCTCGGCAAGTTCACGCTGGGTAACCAGTACGACTTCATGACTGACTCGCTGTTCACCGGCGGCAACGATCCCGCCGATGTATCCGGCCACTTCTACGCATTCCGCGCGGGTCCGTTCCAGAAACTCGCTCTGCCGCAGAATCCGACCGGCGCGTTCGACTGGGACCGCATGGCCGGGGCCAGCCTCAATAACTCCGTCAAATACCTCTCGCCGGTGTTCGGTGGCTTCAGCGCGGGTGCGATGTATGGCTTCGGCAACGTCGCGGGCTCCGTCGGCGCGGGCAATGCCACCAGCTTCGGGCTCAACTATGCGGCGAACTCGTTCGGCGCCAATGCCGCCTATACGAACGTGAAGTACTACACCGCGGGTGCGCCGCAGGTCAGCGTGCGCAACTGGGGTCTCGGCGCGCACTACAGATTCGGCGCGTGGTTCACCAATGCGCTCTTCACGACCGTGCACAATTCGCTAAACGGCGGCTCGGTCTATGAAGGCTCGGTCGGCGTGCAATACCGGTTCACGCCGGCACTCGCGACGGGCGCCTCGTATATGTACATGAAGGGCAATTCGGTCGTCGACAACAATCACGCGAACCAGGCCGCGGCGATCGTCGATTACTCGCTGTCCAAGCGCACCAGCGTCTATGTGATGGGTGTGTATCAGCGCGCGAGTTCGGGCGGCTTCGCGCAGATCAACGGCATGAACAGTGCCGACGGCGCATCGAGCGGCCAGACGCAGGCCATCGCACGCGTCGGCTTGCATACGCACTTCTGAGTCGGGAAGGTTTCATGAATGGCCTGAAGGGCACACCTGCCCTTCAGGCCATTTTCTTTTTGTCGCGCCCTATCTCCCCCACCGCCCAGGGAAATCACCGAGCCTGGCATTCTCTACTTTGCATACAATGTAGACGTCAATTGGCTAAATTTCATTCGTCTGGCGGTTGAGGAGAACGTTTTGCATACAATGCAGGCTTCATCGGCCCGATCGCCGGACGACGTCTATCTCGCCATCAAGCAATCGCTGGCCGAGAACCGCTTCGGCGCCGGCCAGTATCTGCGCGAGGAACAGCTCGCCAAAAGCCTCGGTGTCAGTCGCACGCCGGTGCGCGAGGCGCTGCGCCGTCTCGGCGCTGAGGGCTGGGTCGAGATCCGGCCAAACTACGGCGTGCGGGTCAAAGCATGGTCGCTGCAGGACGCACGCGAAATCTTCGAAGCACGGCTTCTGATCGAACCGTTTCTCGCCGGGCGTGCCGCGTTGAATATCGGTGCCACCGAAATCGAACGGCTGCGCGCACTCGCCGAGCAGATGTCGGCCATCACGCGTCAGGCGTCCACACCCGAAACGACGGAAGCATGGTTCGCCGCCAACGGTGAATTTCATTCGATCATCACCGCCGCGGCGGGCAATGCGCGGCTCGATCGCTCGCTGACCTCGATGAAGGAAACGCCGCTGATCAAGTGGACGTTCGATTCCTACAACGACGAACACCGCGCGAGCAGCGCACGCCAGCACTTCGAAATCGTCCAGGCGCTCGAGAATCGCAACGTCGCCTGGGCCGAGGCGATTACCCGTTGTCATATCCTCGCCGCCGAGAAAGCGGTACTCGACCGCTATCAAAGAGAGCACCCTCCGGCGTAGTCATTCGCTATTGGCCATTCGCGCAGAACACCGCAGCACAACGCATCGAAGCAACCCACGAGTAGTCGTCCCGTAACGACGCAGGAGACGTGATATGCCGAGCACCGTGAACGCTGGTCCAAGACTGGACAGACTTCCTCTCTCCGGTTTTCACCGGCGCATCCTCTGGTTGATCGGCGGAGGCATGTTTCTCGATTCGTTCGATATCTACCTCGCCGGCGGCGTGCTCGGTGCGCTCGCGAAGAGCGGCTGGTCGACGATGCAATTGAATGCGGCGTTTCTGTCGTCGACCTTCGTCGGCATGTTATTCGGCGCATTCACGGCCGGTTTGCTCGGCGACGCGAAAGGTCGCAAGTTCACCTATCAGTTCAATCTCGCGATCTTCGGTCTCGCGTCGATCGCCGGCGCGCTCGCGCCGAACATGACGTGGCTGATCGTCTGTCGTTTCTTCATGGGCCTCGGACTCGGCGCGGAGATCGTCGTCGGCTATGGGTCGGTCGGCGAGTTCATTCCGCCGGCCGTGCGCGGCAAGTGGTCGGCGTATCTGTCGTTGATCACGAACTCCGCGCTGTTCTTCTCGACGTTCATCGGCTATCTGATCATTCCGTCGATCGGTTGGCGCGCGATGTTTGCGATCGTCGGCGTCGGCGCGCTGATCGTGTGGGTGATCCGCAAGAAGATGCCGGAGTCGCCGCGCTGGCTCGAATCGAAGGGACGCTACGCCGAAGCCGATGCGATTCTGCGCGCCGCCGAAGCCGAGTCGGCCAACGGTCAGCCGCTGCCGCCGTTCACGCCTTCGTTCGATTCCGCCTCCGCCGTGCCGCGCTCCACGACGCTATTCGAATTGTTCAAAGGTCCGCAGATTCGCCGCACCTTGCTGGCGATCTGCGTGCAGATCGGCGTGAACGTCGTGATCTACGGCTTCATCGTCTGGGTGCCGACCTTCCTGATCAAGCAGGGCCTCGGCATGGCGTCGTCGCTCGGTTATACGACGCTGATGTCGCTCGGCGGTCCCGCCGGCGCGTTCGTTGGCGTGCTGGTCGCGGACCGGATCGGCCGCAAGAATGGCCTGATTGCGGTTGCGGCGATCGCCGCCGGGGTCGGCTGGCTATACGGACACTCGACCAGTGTCGAGATGGCCACCGTGCTCGGCTTCCTGCTTTTCACGCTGACGTATCTGATGGTCGCGCTCGGCATCGCCACGTATATCCCCGAGCTGTTCGCCACCGAGAACCGCATGCGCGCGAACGGCATTGCCGGCTGCGCGGGCCGCATCGCCGGCATTCTCGCGCCGCAACTGGTCGTCGTCATGTATGCGACGGGCGGGGTGCGCGACGTGCTGTCGGTGATCGTCGGCGTGCTCGTCGCGATGGCCGCGATTCTGGCGGTCTTCGGCATCGAAACGAATCAGCGCTCGCTCGAAGACATCGCGCCGCCGCCGACCGTCGATATCGACGCTGCGCTCGCCGGCGCATCGGTCGCGCGTGAACCGCGTCATTGACCCGACATCGAATCGACACACACCTTCATCGTCATCAAACGGAAACACCCATGAACGCACAGCACAAACGTCAGCAACTGAAGGCACGTCTCGCGCAACCGGAAATCGTCACGGCGCCCGGCATCTTCGATCTGATCTCCGCGAAGATGGCCGACTCGATGCAATTCGATTGCCTGTACATGACGGGCTTCGGCACCGTCGCGTCCTACCTCGGCCTGCCCGATGCGGGTCTTGCCACCTATACCGACATGGTGAATCGCGTCACCGCGTTTTGCGGCGCGACGACCACGCCGTTGATCTGCGACGGCGATACCGGCTACGGCGGTCTGCTGAACGTCGCGCACACGGTACGCGGCTACGAGCGCGCCGGCGCCGCGGGCATTCAGCTCGAGGACCAGGAGTTTCCGAAGAAATGCGGCCACACTCCGGGCCGCAAGGTGATCGCGCTCGACGACATGGTGAAGAAGATCAAGGTCGCAGCCGAGACGCGCGAAGATCCGAACTTCCAGATCGTTGCGCGTACCGACGCGCGCACGTCGCTCGGACTCGACGAAGCGTTGCGACGCGGCGAAGCATTCGCGAAAGCGGGCGCCGATGTGTTGTTCATCGAATCGCCGGAAACCGTCGAAGAACTCGAGACCATCGCACGCACGTTCGATACGCCGCTGCTCGTGAACATCGTAGAGGGTGGCCGCACACCGCAACTCGCACCCGCCGATTTGCAGAAGCTCGGATTTTCGATTGCGATTTACCCGGCCTCGGGCTTTCTCGCGGTCGCGAAAGCGCTGCAAGACGTCTATGGTCAAATCAAGGCGCAGCGCGGCACGACGCACACGGAAAACACGCTGTACCCCTTCGGCGAGATGTGCAAATTGATGGGCTTTCCCGCGGTGTGGCAGTTCGACCGTGAGCACGCCGAATGACTACGACCTGACAAAATATTACGTTTTTCGCCGCGGTAGTCGCGTAGCATAACGGGGGCGTGTCCTGCGAGCGCCCCCTCTCGCATTTGTCATTCAACCGCGGAGATTTCGGAAATGAGTATTTTCGGTGACATCGTGCACAAGCTGTTCGGCAAAGCGAAGCCGGACCAACCTCCCCCCGCGACGGAGCCCACCCCCGACCCGGCCGCCGCACAAGCCGCGGCACCCGACGCTCCCGCCGCGCCCGCACCGCTGACCGACGTCGACGTGGCCGCCGTGATGGATCAACTCGTCAGCGAAAGCGGACAGACGCTGAACTGGCGCACGTCGATCGTCGACACGATGAAAGCGCTCGGCGTCGACAGCAGTCTCGAACACCGCAAGCAGCTTGCGCAGGAATTGAAATACAGCGGGGACACGAACGATTCCGCGAGCATGAACATCTGGCTGCACAAGCAAGTGATGCAGGCGCTCGCCGCGAACGGCGGCAAGCTGCCGCCCGATCTGGCGAGCTAAGCAGCACGAATCATGCGTTTCGCAATCAGCGACGCGCATTAGCGGTCCCGCAGTAAAAATCCCGCAGTAGAAGCCCGCAGTAGAAGCCCATCACTCGGACCGGTTGCCCGGTCGAAGCACCAACCCGGGCAGCCCCCGCCTTTCCACGCGGCAATCAATGCTCGCGCAATCGACTCGCAAGAACGCGCATGACACGCGAACTCACCCGCACGATCGCCGTCACCCCGCGTATCGAACGCGGGTGACCGAACCCATTGCGATGGAAGACGCGCGGCTATTGCGCCGCGGTGAGCTTGAGTCCCGGCCGCAGTGGCTGGGAAGGCTCTTGCGGACCTTTGCGTTCGTCCGATACCTGTTCGATTCCCTTTCTCGTGACTTCTTCGAGAAAGGTCAGGCGAGCCCGATAGTAGTCGGCACGCAGCTGTGCGTCGAGCACGAGCTGCTCGGCCTGAAACAGTTCCATGCGCAAGTTGTTCAGCGCACGCTCGGCCTGTTTCTCGGGAGTAGGAGCATGTTGTGAAGCCCAGTTAGCAAGCCACCTCATCATGGTGAAGCCCTCCTTGAGTTCTATGCTCTGCTGCAACACAGGCTATCAAATTCTGGGCGCGGCGTGTGTTAACTCGTGCCAGGCGTTGCTTATTGCTCAATCCAACGTGGGTCAACGCACAATCGACTGGCCGCCACGTTTCACTACTGATACCACAACCCACGCGAAGCGGAAAAAAGCCCGCGCAGCCAAGGCGGGCGAATCCCACTCTCCGTGAAAGCGTGTCACGAGGATGACACGCGAAAAGTCTAGCGCGCGTGCAACGTGAACGTTCGTGCGCTGGCGATCAATTCAGCGCGACTCGATCGACCGTCGACTTCGACCGGCGCGCTATTAAATCCCTTGCAGCGCTGCCACATTTTTCGCAATCGCTCGCGAAAACTGCGCGATCTGCCGGCCCTGCTCGATCAGATCCATGGCGAGCCGGAACGTGACCACATCCGTCTTTTCCGCCAGCTGAAGCTTCGCGAGCACCACTTGACGCGCGGTCGCGGCGAGCTTGTCGATGCTGGCCTTCGCGTCGACGACCTTCGCGACTTCTTCCGGATCGGGCGCTTCGATCGTGCGAATCGCCTGCTCGAGATTGCGGATCACCGCTTCCGAAAACTGCGTGGTCGCCGCATCGCGCAACCGCAGCAAATCGATCTGCTGCGTCATGCGCTGCTGCCCGACCGTCATCAACGTGGTGCCGACGATGCCGCTGATGCTCTCCAGATGACTGGTGACCTGCGTGTAGCCGACGATCTGCTGACCTTCGTCCGCCGAGTGCTCGACCTCCGAGAGCCGGCCGAGATATTGAAGAATCTCGAGAGCGAGCCGGTCGGCTTCCTTGTCCTGATCGAGCATCTGATTGATCTCTTCCATCGTCCCGGTCGACACCATCTGCGAGCCGCGTTGCACGACATCGAGCACCTGCGCGCCGAGCCGGGTCAGCTCGATGCGCACGCGTTGCAGCCCAAGCGACGGCACAGTCAGCGACGACTCGTCGAGATACTGCGGATCGCCCGCGGCTTTGGCGGCCTTCGCGCGCTTCGGCACGACCAGTTGCGCGAACCGCGCGATCGGGCCGGTAAACCAGATCAGCAGCAGCGTGTTCGCCACGCTGAACAGCGTATGCACATTGGCGACCTGGCGCGGCGCCTCGGCCGCTAGGCGCGCGAGGCCTTCCAGTTCCGGATGCGACGGCGAGACCCAGCGCACGAACTCCGCCATCTGCGGAATCAGGAAGAGCGCAATCACGACGCCGAGCGCATTGAACACCAGATGCACGACGCCGACCTGCACCGCTTCCGGGGTCTTGCCGATCGAGGCGAGCAAGGCCGTGCCGCAAGTGCCGACATTCGCGCCGAGAATCAGCGTGATGGCGGCTTCGAGCGGCATCAAGCCCTGGCCGCTCAGCGCGATCACGACCGCGAGTGTCGCCGCCGAGCTTTGCACGATTGCGGTGAAGACCGCCCCCACGATGACGCCGAAGAGCGGATTGCGCATGTCCTGCATCGCGTCGATGAACGGCTGGTAGGTGCGCAGCGGATGCGTGGACTCGCCCATCAGCTGGATGCCCATGAACAGCAGCCCGAGCCCCAGCACCACGCGGCCGATCTGCTGCAGCAACGCGCGCGGGGCGAACGCGTGCAGCACGAAACCGATCGCCAGCATGTAGGGCGTCAGGCGCGAAACGTCGAACGCGATGATCTGCGCGGTGACGGTCGAGCCGATGTTCGCGCCCATGATCATCGGCACCGCCTGGGTCAGCGTCATGAGGCCGGCGGACACGAAGCCGACCATCAGCACCGTCGTGATGGTCGACGAGTTGAGCAGCGCGGTCACGGCGGCGCCCGCCAGCACGCCGCGAAACCGGTTCGCGGTCAGCACGCCGATCAGCGATTGCAGTCGCGATCCCGCGATCGCCTTCAGGCCGCCGGTCAAGAACTCCAGGCCGAGCAGAAACAGCGCGAGGCCGCCGATCAACAGCCCGAAGATCCCGAGGAGGTTCAACCCGACGGGGTCGATGTCTGCCAGATAATCAGTCATCCTGTGTGCCTTTGATCACGAATAGACGCAGGAACGATGAACGGCTTCGCGCCCCGGATCGATGACTGTGCAGGCAGTCTGTGGCGCGGTGTCTGTCCGGGGCAGGTACTTAAGGCCAACGCTAAGAGTAAGGGGAAGAGCGCGTGCAGGCAAGGGTTGGGGCCGCTGCGGGTCGTGCCGATCGGCCCCGGAGTTCGCAAATCGTTCACCCCGTAAGCAATATGAATCATTGCCCGGTCAAGCAACGCTTCCACCACCCATTCGGCAGTTAACCCCTAGGTGAAAATGCCCATCGTCCCGCCCGTTGGCGGCTGCCAATAATAGCTCCATCCTCCAATCAAACTGGCTCCAACTCACCGTAAACAAGAAGGAGGACTTATGGCAAATCGCGTTGCTTACGTAACCGGCGGCATGGGTGGTATCGGAACCGCCATCTGCCAGCGCCTGCATAAAGAAAACTACACCGTCATCGCGGGTTGCGGTCCGAACTCGACGCGCAAGGCCCGATGGCTGGATGAGCAGAAAGCGCTCGGCTATAACTTCATCGCATCGGAAGGCAATGTCGCGGATTGGGAATCCACGGCAAAAGCATTCGAGAAGGTCAGGAAAGACGTCGGCGAAGTCGACGTGCTGGTCAACAACGCGGGCATCACGCGCGACGGCATGTTCCGCAAGATGTCGTACGAAGACTGGCAAACGGTGATCGACACCAATCTCACGAGCCTGTTCAACGTGACCAAACAGGTCATCGAGGGCATGGTCGACCGGGGCTTCGGGCGCATCATCAACATCTCGTCGGTCAACGGCCAGAAGGGCCAGTTCGGGCAAACCAACTACTCCACCGCCAAAGCCGGCATTCACGGCTTTACGATGTCGCTCGCACAGGAAGTGGCCACCAAGAACGTGACGGTCAACACCGTGTCGCCGGGCTACATCGGCACCGACATGGTCAAGGCGATCCGTCCGGAAGTGCTGGAGAAAATCGTCGCGACGATTCCGGTACGGCGTCTCGGTACGCCGGAAGAGATCGCGTCGATCGTCGCATGGATCGCGTCGGATGAGGCGGGTTTTGCGACCGGAGCGGATTTCTCGCTGAACGGCGGTCTGCATATGAGCTAACGGGAACGGCGCCGCGTTCTACGCGGCGCCGCCGTTTTCCGTTATGACGTTTTCAGGTTCCGTGATGGTGTCGCCACCCGGCGCGAGCCGGTCGAGTCAGTGAGCTTATGGCCAGAAAAGCGAGCCCTTCCAGCGATACATACGCGAAGTCACCACGTACGCGCCCGAAGGCGATGTCGCGTCCAATCGTGCCTGCCAAGGCAGGCGAAATCTCACTCGACTATCACATGACGCTCGAGGCATTACGCAGCGGCGTCGCCAATCAATATCACGTCGGCAGCATGGCGCAGGCCATTTACATGGCGATGCTGCTGCATCAGCGCGGCTACGGCGCGGCCGTGCCCGAGCTGTTTCGCGACGCGGAGGACGTGATTTTGCGCTGCCGGCAGGCGGGACTCGAAACCGGCATCTGCGCCGTCGATCACGACTCGTACGCGTTGCTCGGCCAGGTTCTCACGCTCTTCGATCAGCAACTCGCGGCAGCGCCGGTGCAGGAGTTGATCGCGGTCAATGCCAAGCTGAAGACGCTTTTCAGCACCGCCAACGGCGGCTGCAACGGGAACGGGAACGCGGCCTGACGAGGCGCAAGCGGTCACGATGAGGGTCAGTTTCGGGACCGGCGCGGGCGACGCCACCGAGTCGACCATGTCCAGTGCATAGACCGGCAGACGGGCCGCATCCACGGACACGTCCCCACCGTGACCCGCGATCAATTCCCCGTTAAGCTCGCGATTGCGCCACGCCAGTCACCGCTCAACGTCCGCCCAACCATAACAGCCATGCGTTCGAACGTCTCCCTGCTCCGTCGCCTCGCCGCCCTGCTGGTCGCACTGCCCATCGCCGCCGCGCTGCCGGGCTGCGCGAGCCCGGATACCGACAGCGTCACGCATCCCGGCCCCTATCGCGCCGACATCCGCCGCACCGCGCTCGGCATCCCACACGTCAAAGCCGACGACTGGGGCAGCCTCGGCTACGGCTACGGCTACGCGCAGGCACAAGACAATCTGTGCACGATGGCCGAAAGCTTCGTCACCTATCGCGGCGAACGCTCGCGCTACTTCGGCGCCGACGCGCAACACACGTCGGCCACGATGTCCGGCCAGCCCAACAACCTCGACTCGGATTTCTCCTTCCGCTTCATCGTCGACGACGCGGCCATCGCGCGTTACCGGAAAAGCCAGACCGACGACATGCGCGCGCTGATCGACGGCTTCGTCGCCGGCTATAACCGCTACGTCGCCGATCTCGCGCATGGCGATTTTCCGGGCGCGCACGCGGCCTGCCGCGCGGCGCCGTGGCTCGGCAAGATCAGCAGCGCGGACGTCTACCGCCGACAGTACGCGGCGAGTCTGGCCGGTGGCGCGGCGCGCTTCATCCATGCGATCGCGACCGCGCAACCGCCGCAAGCTATACCCACGCCGCCGCAAAGCGCGCTGCCCGATGACGCCTACGCCGAGTTGCCGCTCGCCGAGTTCGGCGGCCACGCGGGCATCGGCAGCAACGCGCTCGCGTTCGGCGCGGATGCGACGCACACCGGCAGCGCGTTGCTGCTGGGCAATCCGCACTGGTTCTGGACCGGCCCCGATCGCTTCTACCAGGCCCAACTCACGATTCCGGGCAAGCTGAACGTCAGCGGCATGTCGCTTCTGGGCGTGCCGGTGATCATGCTCGGCTTCAACGACAACATCGCGTGGACGCATACCGTGTCCACCTCGAAGCGCTTCGGCCTCTTCAAGCTGACGCTCGTGCCTGGCGAGCCGACCCGGTATCAGGTCGACGGCAAGACCGAAACCATGACGCCGACGCGCGTGAAGATCGCCGTGCGCGCCGCCGACGGCTCGCTGCACGACGTGTCACGCACGCTGTACCGCTCGCGCTTCGGCGCGCTCGTCAATCTCAGCGCGATGTCGCCCGCGCTCGCGTGGAATACGCAGCAAGCGTTCGCGCTGCGCGATATCAATACCGACAACTTCCGGGTGATCGAAAACTTCCTCGAAGCGGGTCAGGCGGCTTCGCTCGATGATTTCATCCGCATCCAGAAGAACAACGCGGCGATGCCGTGGGTCAACACGATCGCGATCGGCCGGGACGATCCGCGCGTCTGGTACGCCGATATCGGCGCGACCCCGGCCGTGCCCGACGATCTCGCGCAGCGTTGCACGCCGCCGGTCGGCAAGGCGCTCGCGCAGATGATGCCCGGCGTGCCGATCCTCGACGGTTCGCGCAGCGACTGCGACTGGCGCGACGAGCCCGGCGCGGTGCAGCATCAAGCGTTGCCGGTCGCGCAGATGCCGTCGCTGCTGCGGCGCGACTATGTCGGCAATTTCAACGACAGCTATTGGCTCAGCAACCCCGCCGCGCCGCTGACCGGGTACGCGAAGATCATCGGTGCGACCAACACGCCGCAGTCGTTGCGCACACGGCTCGGCCATGCGATTGCCGCGCAATTGCAGAGCGATCCGCATGGCGTCTCCGCCGATGCGCTCGGCCGCGCGGCGCTCGACAGCCGCTCGATGTCGGCGCTGCTGTTCAAGCAGCCGGTGCTCGACCGTCTGTGCAGCAGCGCAACGCTCGCGGCGCTGCCCGCCGATCCGAACGCCGACGAACAGCGCGCGGCGTGCAGGGTACTCGCCGCATGGGACGACACGGGCACGGCTGACGCAGTGGGAGCGACCTTATGGGACGAACTGTGGCGACGTCTGCTGACGATTCCGCCCGCGCAGCTCTACGCGGTGCCGTTCGATCCCGCGCAGCCCTTGACCACGCCCTCGGGCATCGCCGCCGATCCGGCGAAGCTCGCCGCGGCGCTGCACGACGCGCTCGCGGCCATGCGACGCGCCGGTATCGCGATCGATGCGCCGCGCAGCGCGGCGCTCTACGCCCAACGTAACGACGAGCGCATTCCGCTTTTCGGCGGCTGTGACGCGGGCGGCTACTTCACCGCGGCATGTGCCGCGCATCCATTCGATGCGAGCGGCTATTCGATGAACGTCAAGCCAATGGGCGATACGTACCTGCAGATCGTGACGTTCTCTGGCGATCACGTGGTCGCACGTACGCTGCTGGCGCCATCCGAATCGGACGATCCCGCGTCGCCGCATTATGCCGACGGCACGCGCGACTACGCAGCCCGGCACTGGATGCTCATGCCGTTTTCCGAAGAATCGATTGCGCGCGATCCAGCGTTGAGCGTGCGAACGGTGAGTTCGCCGGATTCCGATGGCAAAGCGCCATGAGCGGCGCGACGGGCGGCACGCCCGTCGCCCGCAAAAGATCACAGATCGAGCACCAGCAGCGGTGATTTGGCGCGCGAGCAGCACGGCAGGAACTGATCGTTTGCCGCGCGTTCCTCATCGGTCAGATACGAATCCAGATGATCCGGCTCGCCCGACAGCACCCGCGTCAGACAGGTGCCGCACACGCCCTGCTCGCACGACGTGATGACCTCGACGCCATGTGCGGCCAGCGCCTGCACGACCGTGCATTGCGCAGGCACATCGATCGTCGCGCCGCTGCTCGCGACGCGCACCTGGAAGCTGCCGCCCGCAGCGCTCTGATTCGCCGGCGCACCGAAGAACTCATAGTGCAGCCTGCTATCCGGCCAGCCCTTTGCGCGCGCGGTCTCGAGGACGAAGTCCATGAAGCCGCGCGGACCGCACACATAGAGATGCGTGCCGGCCGGCGCACGGCTCAGCACCTGCTCGATATCGAACGTCGAGCCGCCCGGATGGTCATCGTGATGAAGCTGGACCGACTGCGCAAAGCTCGCCTGCGCAAGACGTTCGACAAACGCCGTGCGTTCCTTCGAACGCGTGCAATAGTGCATCTCGAACGACGCGCCCGTCGCGGCAAGCCGCTCGGCCATGCAAAGGATCGGCGTGACGCCGATACCGCCCGCGAGCAGCAGATGATGTGCCGCATCGTCAGCGAGCGCGAAATGATTGCGCGGCGCGCTGATCTGCAGGCGGTCGCCTTCGCGGATCAGTTCATGCACCGCCTTCGATCCGCCCCGTCCCGTTTCGTCGCGCAGCACCGCAATCAGATAGCGATGCGTTTCGCGCGGATCGTTGCACAACGAGTACTGACGCACGAGCCCATTGGGCAAATGCACGTCGACATGCGAACCCGCATCGAAAGCGGGCAACGGTTCAGCGTTTTCGCTCGCGAGCTCGAAGCTTGCGATATCGAGCGCTTCGTCGCATCGGCGCGCGACCACCACATTCAACATGGGACGATTCATGAGACCGTCCGCACCGGGATGACACGCGTCACTTCAGCTTCGGGCGCGCCAGTCTGCGCACGTTCCTGCGCGACCAGCCGATCGATCACCCGACGCGACATCACGCCGCCCGCATCGATGTTGAGCTTCAGCAGATTACGCTCGGGCCAGCGCAACAGGTTCTGCTGCTGACGTTCGAGCATCTCCAGATCTTCGCTGAAGATCTTGCCCTGGCCTTCGCGGATGCTGGCCGTCAGCTCGGCGTCGTCGGGACGGAAATTGCGCGCCATGCCCCAGAAATACCAGATCGACGTTTCGGTTTCCGGCGTGATGAAATCCACCACGATCGACGAAGCCTTCTTCTCGGCCGGCGCGTGATAGCCGCCATGCCCGGCATGGGCGACGCCCACCTCGATCAGCACATGACTCGGCGGCGTGAAGTGGCAGATCTGCCAGCGGTCGACGGGCACGTCGTCGGCAAGACCGTTGCCGCGCAAGGCCATCTTCCAGAACGGCGGCGCCGCGACGTTTTCCATGAAACGGCTCGTGCGCACGGTATCGCCTTCGGCTACGGTTTTCGGTGCGGCTTCGTCGATTTCCTTTTGCCCGATGCTGTTCGCGTGCACATAGGTTTCGTGCGTCAGGTCCATCAGGTTGTCGATCATCAGCCGGTAATCGCAGCGAATGTGATAGAGGCCGCCGCCATACGCCCATTCGGCACTTTCGGCCCACTCGAGATGGTGGAGCTTGCCGGCATCGGCCTGCGCCGCATCGCCGGGCCACACCCACACGAAGCCATAGCGCTCGATCACCGGATAGCTGCGAATCGACGGAAAGCCGCCGACGCGCTGCCCCGGCATGCCGGTCGCCTTGCCCTGACAACCCATTTCGAGCCCGTGATAGCCGCACACGAGCGTACCGTCGCGCACGAAACCGAGCGACAGCGGCGCGCCGCGATGCGGACAGAAGTCTTCGAGCGCCACCACGGCACCCTCGGCGTTGCGATAGAAAACCATTGACTCGCCGCAGATCTGCCGGCCGAGTGGCTTATCCGCAACTTCATCGGGCATACATGCGACGTACCACGCATTCTTGGGAAACATGCCAGTCTCTCTCCTTGTTGGTTCGCGTGCTTCATTCCGTACACTGAATGTCATTCAGTGTACTCAATGTCTATTTGATGATTAAATGAAGGTTTTCCCCTAGTCGAACTTTCAATCAGGTAACAAGCAGGCCGTTTCGCCATTTCCACTCGCAGCGAAAAGGCGCGCGGCTTTCAGAACTTATATGGCCACTTCAACCGATACCAGCACTCCTGCGATCAGCATCAATCTCTACGACCACCCTGGCCATCTGATCCGACGCGCGCATCAGATTTCCGTGTCCATGTTTCATGATCTGGTCGGACGCGAGGTGACGCCCGTGCAATATGCGGTGCTCAGAATGCTGCAGGAATTGCCGGGACTCGATCAGGTTACGCTTGCGCAGCGGGTCGGCCTCGACACCTCGACCACCGCCGACATCGCGGTGCGACTCGAAGCGAAAGGCTGGATCGTGCGCGAAGTTCTGCCGCGCCGTCAGCGTCGCCTCTTGCTGACGCCGGCCGGAGAACAGTTGCTCGATGAATTGATCCCCGGCGTCAACGCGCTCAATCACGGCCTGCTCGACGGGATGGGAGAAGAAGATGCGCGCGATCTACTCAGGCTGCTGAGAAAATTCGTTCATCTGAATAACGATCAAAGCCGCGCGCCGCTGCGCAGTGCGAGCGACGAGGCAAATTCGAATTAGCCCGGCGTGATCCCGAGCGCTTGCCCGGTCTCCTCGGCGTCACCCGGAAACGCCCGCCGCCGTCGCATTCAACGCTAGCGCAACGCCCCCCACCAGGATCAGACTCGACGCCCACACCGCATCGAGATTGAACCAGCTGCGCGATACGAACCTGAGCCCGAGGTAGCGATACACGAGCCACGCGAGCATGCCGCCGGCCATCGTCATCGCGGCGGCATGCACCACCGAGACCGACAGCGCCATGCGCAGACTGGTTTCGATCAGGGATTGGGCGGCTCGATGGGCACTGTCCATGTCGTCGGCACGGCACAGGCCGAGATAGATCGGCACCAGCATCAACGCGGCCCCGTGCGCGAGCGCCACCGCAAACGACCACAGCGCGAGCCGCGACGGCGGAATCCGCGCCAGCACGCGCGGATGACGCCTGCGTATCAGCAACACCAGACCGAAGCCGATCACAAGCACGCTCGCGCCGATCTGCATCTGCCGCTGCCATGCCAGCAAGCTCGCGAGCGTCGCGAACGGCAGCATCATCAGCAGTATGGCGAGCGCGTGCCCCGCCGCGAGATAAAGCAGCGCGACGAGCAGCGCTTGCGCGCGCCGCTGCATCAGCGCGTTCGATACCGCGAGCGGCCACCCCATCGCGGGATTGAGCCCGTGATATACACCGCTCACGACGACGGCCAGCCACAGTGCCGCTTGCGGCGACACCGCGCTGCTCAAACGCCCACCGACGGATAGCAGAACGAGTCGGTCGAGCAGTCGCCGCCTTCGAGGCGGATCTGGTGCGCGCGATAGCCGGCGGGAAACTCGACGAAGTAGTCCTCGGCGAGCTTCAGGCCGCCGTTCGGATCGGCGTGCGCCATCACTTGCACGCCTGGCATGCCATCCGGGTAGAACTGATCGTCCCACGTCGAATAGAGCGAGTTGGTCCAGTAGACGCGTTTGCCGTCGCGGCTGATCTCGACCATCTGCGGACCGCCGGCGAAAGCTTTGCCGTTCGGATGCGGCGTGCACCGTTCGATCCCGCCAATGCGCACCGAGCCCGTCAACTTGGGCTTGCGCGGTTCGCTCACGTCGTACTGGCGCATCTCGCCGGTACCCCAGCAGGACACGTAGAGGAATTTATCGTCGATCGACAGATCGATGTCGGTGACGAGCGGCGGCACCGCGCCGAAACCTTGCAGCAGTGGCGGCAATTCATCGGCGTGCGCCGGCTCCGGCGGAATCGTCGCGGTCTTTTCGATGTGGAAGTGACCACCTTCGCGCCACCATGTCCAGATCGACCCTTCCAGATTGGTCGTATCGACCACGACGCCGATAAAGCCGTACTCACGGCTCGGATCGTGCGCGGGCCGCACTTCGAGCGCCATCTGATGATTCGCGCCGAGGTCGAGCGTCTGCACGTTGCGTCGCGCGCGTAGATCCCAGAAGTGCACACGGTGGCCGTATTTATTCGCGAGCAGGTCTTCCGGCACGATGCCGTTTTCGAATTGCGGTGGCAGCGCCCATTCGGTCGACACCATGTAATCGCGCGGCAGATTCCACCAGAAGTCGTAATGCTTTTCCTGCGCGCCGCGTTCGATCTCCCAGCGGCCCAGCACATCGAAGGTCTGGCAGTCCATGATGAAAATGCCGGGAGGCCCGTCGGTGCCGTCCTTGCCCCCGCCGCCGAGCGTGCTCACGTAAATGCCTTCCGGTCCGCAATGCACGGTGTGCGGACGCGAATAGCCGGTCTTGCGGAAGATTTCCTCCGGCTCGATGATCTTGTGAATCTTCGCCTGGGTCGGATGCGGTTTCGTATCGACGATATAGATGCGCGAGGACCGCATGCCCGGAATGATCAGATAGCGCCGCTCCAGAAACGCATGGCCCGTCAACGGCGATAGCGCGGACGAACACGCGTTCCAGCCGAAGTGATGGAATTCGTCGCCCTTGTTCGGCACCGGCACCGTGTGGACCACCTGGCTATAGGTCGGCGAACCGGGCTTCACGTCGATCACGGCGAGCGCGTCGGGCTGCGAGGAATCCGGACTGAGCAGCACCGTGTACGCGTATTCTTCCGCCGGAGCATCCATCGCGAGTTTCGGCGATGCATGAAAGGTAGGATCGGGGCGCATTCCCATGACGGCAGTCTCCTTGTCGTTTAGAACAGTTCTGAACCGTTCTGAACTGAAGCCCGGCCCGCCAAAATTGAGCCAAGCCTAACCTTAAATTTGTAGCTCACGACAGCGACGGAAGCAACCGGAGATTTGCCGCTTACTGCTGCACGCCCCAGCGCCGCACGGTGACGCGTTCGAGCGTGTCGAACACGAGATGCTCGACCAGCAGGCCGATCACGATCACGGCGGCGAGCCCCGCGAACACGCGGTCCGTATACAGCTCGTTGCGATTCTGGAAGATGTACCAGCCGAGCCCGCCGCTGCCCGAGCTCGCGCCGAACACGAGTTCCGCGGCGATCAGCGTGCGCCATGCAAACGCCCAACCCACGCGCAAGCCGGCCAGGATCGACGGCAACGCTGCCGGCACGAGGATCAACAGCACATGACGCAGGCCCGTCAGACCGTAATTGCGTCCGGTCATCTTCAGCGTCGCGGGCACCGACTGAAAGCCCGAATAGGTATTGAGCGCGAGCGGCCACAGCACCGCATGCACGAGCACGAACAGCAGGCTGCCGGTGCCGAGCCCGAACCACAGCAACGCAAGCGGCAGCAACGCGATGGACGGCAGCGGGTTGAACATCGCGGTCAGCATCGACAGCAGGTCGCGGCCCACGCGTGTCGAAACCGCGAGCGAAGTCAGCACGAACGCAAACGCGGCGCCGAGCAGATAGCCGCGCAGCAGCACCGACATCGATACCGCCGTCTTCGCGAGCAGCTCGCCCGACCACACGCCTTGCACGAATGCGCTGAAGGTCGCGCCGAACGTCGGCAGCAGCAGATCGTTGTCGATCAGGCGCGCGGCGATTTCCCACACGACGATCAGCACGAATGCGATCAGCGTCTTGCGCAGCCAGCCGTACGCGAAAATCCGTTTGGCCGCTGGTAACGGCGCTTCGCTCGCGAGCTCGCCGGGCGCTTCGAGCGGGCGTTCGTATTCTTCGCGAACCGGCGGCAGCAAGGTGACGGGAGTACTCATTGCACGGCCTCCGTCTGTTCGAACAGCAGGTGATGAATCCGCGCGACGCTACGCTGAAAATCCGCGCGGCCGAAGCTATCCTGCGAATACTGATGGCTGTTGAGCTCCGCGCGCACGCGGCCCGGATGCGGCGACAACAACAGAATCCGGTTGCCGACCACGAGTGCTTCCTCGATCGAATGCGTGACGAACAGCAGCGTGAAATTCACCTCTTCCCACAGTCGCAGCAACTCTTCCTGCATCTTGCGGCGCGTGAGCGCGTCGAGCGCGGCGAACGGTTCATCCATCAGCAGCACGCGCGGCTGCATCGCCAGCGCACGCGCAATTGCGACGCGCTGCTTCATGCCGCCCGACAGCGTGTGCGGATACGCATTCGCGAACGCGGCGAGCCCCACCTTGTCGAGGTAATGCAGTGCGCGCTCATGAGCGTGCGCTTTCGAGAGCTTCTTCGCGACGCGCAACGGAAACGCGACGTTCTGCACGACCGTCTTCCACGGCGGCAACTGATCGAACTCCTGAAACACGACGATGCGATCGGCGCCTGGTCCGCGCACGCGCTCGCCGTCGAGCGAAATGCTGCCCGCGCTCGGCTCGATAAAGCCGGCCACCGCTTTCAGCAGCGTCGACTTGCCGCAACCGGACGGGCCGAGCAGCACGAAGCGGTCGCCCCCGTAGACGTCGAAGCTGACGTCGTGAGTCGCGCGCACGATGCGCTCGCGCGTGCGGTATTCGAGGTTCACGTTCTCGACCGCGAGAAGCTTGCCGCTGGTTGCGGCGGCGCGCTGTGCGGTGTCATCGGGAAACAGAAGCGTGGGATTGGCCACCATCAAAGCGCTCCCTGTGAGTCAGCTTGCGTCATGTTCAGCTCCCCGCCGCCGTCGCCGGATCGTCGAAGAAATAGTCCTTCCACGAGGTCGGCTCGTTCCTGATCGCACCGACGCGATACATGAACTGCGCGAGGCCGAACGTGTTCTGCGGCACGATCTTGAACTGCACCTGCGGGTTCGTGATGATCTTCACGAGCAGGTTGCGATCGATCTTCGACTGATTGGTGCGGATGTAGATATCGGCCGCGCCCTGCGGATTCGCGTTGATGTACTTCGCTGAGTCGGCGAGCGCATCGACGAACGCGCGATACGTTTTCGGATTGTCGTGGCGGAATTTTTCGGTCGCGTAAAGAACCGTTGCCGAACTCGGGCCGCCGAGCACGTCGTACGAATTGAGCACGATATGTGCCTTCGGATTGGCGGCCAGTTCCTGTTCCTGGAACGGCGGATTGCCAAAATGCCCGGTGATTTCAGTGTGGCCCGCGATGATCGCCGCGGCCGCGTCCGGATGCGGCAATGCCTGCGTGTACTTATCGAGCCGGTCGTATTCCTTGTCGCCCCAGCGCTTCGCCGCCGCGTATTGCAGCACGCGCGATTGCACCGACACGTTGACCGCCGGCACCGCGATGCGGTCCTTCTGCGTGAAGTCCGCGATCGTCTTCACGCCGGGATCGTTGCTGACGAGGTAGTACGGCAGATTGCCGAGCGAGGCGACGCCCTTCACGTTCTGCTTGCCGTGCGTGCGATCCCAGATCGTCAGCAGCGGACCGACGCCCGCGCCGGCGATATCGACCGCGCCCGACAGCAACGCATCGTTGACCGCGGCGCCGCCCGAGAGCTTGACCCAATCGACCTTGATGTCGAGCCCCTGCTTGCGCCCTTCGTTTTCGATGAAATGCTGATCGCGCGCCACGTTCAGCAGCAGATACACGATGCCGAACTGCTCGGCCACGCGGATCTCGCCCTCGGCATGCGCGGTCGTGGCGAGCCCGACGCCCACGGCGCCCATCGACAGACTCAGCAGTAACGCCGTCAAACGGCGGACGAACGACGGCCGTGCGGCGGCGGTCGGGGAAAATCGGCTCAGCATTGCAACTCCGGTCAGCGTGCGGTGTGGGGTAGTTCGGGTTGTGATGGAAACGGCGCGCTCAGACTGGCACGTCGCCCTCGATCGTCGTGCGATACAGCTTGCGGCGCAGATGATCGGGCGTGCCGGCGGCGAGATGCATCAACGAGCGGTTGTCCCAGAACACCATGTCGTGCGCGGCCCATCGATGCCGGTACAGATGCTCGGGCCGCACGCTGTGCGCGAACAGCTCGCCGAGCAACGCTTGGCTCTCGTCTTCCGGCAAACCGATCACGCGCGTCGTGAAGTGCTCGCTGACGAACAGCGCCTTGCGCCCCGTCTCCGGATGCGTGCGCACGATCGGATGCGCGACCGGCTTCACCTGCGCGATCTGCTCGGCCGACAGATTCGGCCGCCACGGGCTGCGCTTTTGCAGCTCCGCGTATTTGGCCAGGTACGTGTGCTCCGCACTGCGTCCCTCCACGGCGCTGCGCAGATGTGCCGGCAACGTATCCCACGCCAGATGCATGTTTGCGAACAACGTATCGCCGCCCTCGGCGGGCAGTTCCTGGGCGTGCAGCAACGAGCCGAGGCTCGGCTTTTCCTTGTACGACAGGTCGGAGTGCCAGTAGTGGCCGGCGTCGCCGAGACCGATCGGCTTGCCGTTTTCGACGATGTTCGAGACGACCAGCACCTCGGGATACCCGGACAAGCCAAACTGATGCAGCACGTGAATCTGCAGCGGGCCGAAGCGGCGGCTGAACGCGATCTGCTGGTCCGGCGTGATGCGCTGGTCGCGAAACACGAGCACGTGGTGGTCCAGATGCGCGCGGTGGATGCGCGCGAAATCGTCGCCGCCGAGCGGCTGGCCGAGATCGAGGCCGAGCACTTCGGCGCCGAGCGGCGCGTCGAACGCGCGGATCTCGAAAGCTTGAACGGCGGGGGCAAAAGCAGCGGCGGTAGTCGTCACAGGCGTCTCTTCGTCGAAACTATTCAGCGGGCGCCTAACGGCGCGGTCAGTGCGACGAATGTACCGGCCCGCGCGCGCGATGCCAACGAAGCAAATCCGATACGGTTATCTGCTGGAGTGATAAACCCGACGCTGGAACACGTCGCGCGGCGTGGGACCTGGCCTTACCGATGCCCATCGGCAGGTCAGAACTTCGGCAGACCCGGCGGATTGCTTTCGGAGCGCGCCAACGCTTCCGATTCGATGCCCCAGTGCGCGAGCGAGCGCCGGTAGACGCCGTCCGCGATCAGCCCGTTCGTCGCGACGGTCAACGCATCCATCAGGCCGCCGCCCCTACGCGTGGCGATCGCCACATCCGCGCGCGCCGGCCAGCCGGCATTGAGCGTGCCCACTTCGCGGATCGCGCCGGTGGTGGCCGCATCGTAGGCAAGCGGCGCGTTCGGATTGAAGACGACATCGGCGCGGCCCGATAGCAAGGCGATGCGGCTCGCGGCGTCATCGTCGAAGTACTGGAACTCGACGGCCTTCAAACCGCTCGCGATGTTCTGCCGGTCCCATTCGAGGATGATCTTTTCCTGATTCGTGCCCGAGGAGGTAATGAGCCGCAGCCCCGCGATATCCCGTGGTTGCGCGATCTTCCTGATCGGGCTTGCGGCTTTCACGTAGAAACCGTGCAGCCCCTGACGATACGTCGTGAAGTCGAACTTCTCCTTGCGCTGCTCAGTCACGCCAACGTTCGAGATCACCGCGTCGTACTTGCCCGAGGTGAGCCCGAGCGGCCAGTCGGCCCAAGCGATCGGCACGAGGTTCAGCTTCAGCCCGAGCGAGTCGGCGATCAGTTGCGCGTAGTCGGCATCGGAACCGACGACGGTACGCGCATCGGTCGCATAGGTCGCGGTCGGCGGCAAGTGCGGCGAAATCGCGACCGTGAAGTTGCCGTCTTTGGCGAAGCGGTAGTGGTTGCCGATCGCCGCAATCGCGGCTGGATTCTTTGGCACGCGAAGGCGGCCGGGTTGTTCCGGGCTCAGGTCCACCGCGCCGTGGGGCGCTTGCGCTGCTTGTGCCGCAGCGAGCGCGTCGCGTAAAAGCAGCGCCCCAAGCGCCGCGCTGGTGAGAATGAATTGACGTCGGTTGGTCATCTGTCTGGTTCAGGCTGCAATCACAGGACGCGCGACAGAAACTCGCGCGTGCGCGCGTGGCGCGGTTCGTTCAATACTTGCGCGGGCGGCCCCGACTCGATCACGCGTCCGCGATCCATGAACACGATCGTGTCCGCCACTTCGCGCGCAAAGCCGATTTCGTGCGTGACGATCACCATCGTCGTGCCGGAACGCGCGAGCGCCTTGATCACGTCGAGCACTTCGTTGACGAGTTCGGGATCGAGCGCCGAGGTCGGCTCGTCGAACAGCAGCACCTTCGGCTTCAGCGCCAGTGCGCGCGCAATCGCCACGCGCTGCTGCTGGCCGCCCGACAACTGACGCGGCCACGCATGCGCCTTCGCTTCGAGACCGACACGCGCAAGCAGGCTCAGCGCGAGACTCTCCGCTTCCGCGCGCGACAGACGTCCCAACGCGACCGGTGCCTCGACGATATTTTCCAGCACGGTCAGATGCGGGAACAGATTGAAGCTCTGAAACACCATGCCGACCTCGACGCGGCGGCGCAGGATCTCTTTCTCCTTGAGCTCGTAGAGCGTCTCGCCGTCGCGTCGATAACCGATCAGCTCACCGTCGATATCGATCAGACCCGCGTCGACGCGCTCCAGATGGTTGATCGTGCGCAGCAACGTCGATTTGCCGGAGCCCGACTGGCCGAGAATCACGGTGACGCTGCCCGGGCGCATCGTCAGCGAGACGTTGTCGAGCACCTTCAGCGTGCCGAAGCTCTTCGATACCTGCTGAATCACGATGCGCGCCCCGTCGCGTTGATCGGCCCAGCGCTGAGCGGCGGAGGCGCCTGCTCGCGGACTCCCGGTAGCGTCGGTTCGCGCATCGACGCGCCGATCGGCGCCGCTGCGCAGAATGCCCACACTTTCCAGCAGCGCACCCAGAGCGGACGGCGCCGCCGCGCGTTTGACGCCGCGCGAGAAATGCCGCTCCACATAGACCTGGATCGCCGACAGCACGGTCAGAATGATCAGATACCAGACCGTCGCGACCATCAGCAGTGGAATCACCTCGAGATTGCGCCGATAGATGATCTGCACCGTGTAGAACAGCTCCGGCATCGCGAGCACATAGACCATCGACGAGCCCTTCGCGAGCGCGATCAGATCGTTGAACGCGGTGGGCAGAATCGCGCGCATCGCCTGCGGCAGCACGATGCGCCAGGCCTGGCGCTCGCGCGGCAAGCCGAGCGCGGCGGCTGCTTCGAGCTGACCGTGATCGACCGACTGAATCCCGCCGCGAATCACTTCGGCCGAAAACGCCGCGTGATTGAGCGTCAGCCCGAGCACCGCGGCGAGGAACGGGCTGATCAGCTCGGTGGTCGGCACGTCGAGCACGACGATGCTCGTGAACGGCACGCCGAGGTGCACCGTCTCGTACAGATAGCCGAGATTGTTCAGGATCAGCAGCAGAACAATCAGCGGAATCGAGCGGAACAGCCACACGAATGCCCACGCGCAGCCCGCGAGCAACGGCGAGCGCGACACCCGTGCGAGCGCGATCGGGATGCCGAGCGCGAAGCCGAACACCGCGCCGAGCGCGGTCAACAGCAGCGTGCGGCCGAGCCCGGACAGCACCGGCTCGGACAGGAACCATTCGGCGAAGACATTCCAGCCCCAGCGCGGATTGCCCAAGACCGATTCGAGCACGATGCCGATCAGCACCACGGCCGCGAGGGTGCCGGCCATGCGCGCGCGATTCTTCGCGGGCACGATGCGATAGTCGGCGCGCTCGCGCAACGCGTCGGCATGCGCGACGGCGAGTGGCGGATTGGCGAGTTCAGCGGTGTCGTTCATGGATGTCTGCTCCGCGCGCTCAGGCCGCGTCGGCCACTGCGGCCGTCTCGGTCGATTCCGCCGCTGCATGGCGGCTCGCCTTGCGCGGCAAGCCGAGATGATCGCGCAGTGTCGCGCCGGTCAGCGTGCGCTCGTAGCGCCCACGCCGCTCGAGTTCGGGCACGACGTAGCGCACGAAATCGTCGAGCCCCTGCGCCTGCACCGCGAAGCCGAGGATGAAACCGTCGGCCGCGCCGGCGTCGAGCCAGCGGATCAGCTCGTCCGCGATCTGCGCGGGCGTGCCGAGAAAATGCGTGCGCGGCGTCGCAACTTCGAGTGCGACCTCACGCAGCGTCGAGCCCTTCCTGCGCGCTTCCGCCTTGATGCGGTCGGTGGTGGAGCGGAAACTGTTGCGGCCAATCTCCCCTAGCTCGGGGAACGGTTCGTCGAGCGGATACTGCGTAAAGTCGTGGTGATCGAAATAGCGGCCGAGATAGGCGAGCGCTTCGTCGATGGTCAAAAGCTCGCGAATCGCGCGGTATTTCGCTTCCGCTTCTTCGGGCGTCGCGCCGACGATCGGGCTGATGCCCGGGAAGATCTTCACGTCGTCGCGGCTTCGGCCATGCTCTTCTGCACTGTCTTTCACGCGCTGCGCGAAGCTGCGCGTCTCTTCGATCGATACCGAATGCGTGAACACCGCGTCCGCGTATTTTCCCGCGAGCGCGATGCCGGCATCGGATGAACCCGCCTGGAAAATCACCGGCTGCCCCTGCGCGGAGCGCTGGATATTGAGCGGCCCGGCCACCTGGAAGAACTTGCCGTCGTGATTCAGCGTATGCAGCCTGTCGCGCTCGAAGAACACCCCGCGTTCGCGATCGCGCACGAACGCGTCGTCGTCCCAGCTATCCCACAGGCCTTGCGCGACGCTGAGATACTCGTCGGCGATTTCGTAGCGCAGCGCATGCTCGGGATGCGAGCCGCCGTAGTTCTTCGCGGTCCCCTCGAGCGGCGTCGTGACGACATTCCAGCCGGCGCGACCGCCGCTGATCAGATCGAGCGAGGCGAACTGGCGCGCGACGGTAAACGGATCGCTATACGACGTCGACACGGTGCCCGCGAGCCCGATCTTCGACGTGGCCGTCGCGAGTGCCGAGAGGATCGAGATCGGTTCGAAGCGGTTCAGGAAGTGCGGAATCGATTTCTCGTTGATGTACAGCCCATCGGCGACGAACGCGAACGCGATGCCGTGTGCCTCGGCCTTGCGCACCGTATCGACGAAGAAGCTGAGGTTCACGCTCGCATCGGCGGGACCGGCCGGGTGCTTCCACGAATTCATATGACTGCCGGCACCTTGCAGCATGATGCCGAAATTGAGTTTGCGATGGCTCATCGGATAGTCCGCTAATCGGTGAGTGTTCGTGACGGAGATCAGGCGTAGGCCGGCTCGATCGTGCTGCCGAGCAGCTCGACCGAGCGCAGGCGCGCCGGATAGTGTTGCAGCGGCGAATCGATGACGAATTCGCCGATGCCGTAGCGTCGGCTCAACGCGTCGAGCTGGTCGCGCACGTCTTCGGCCGTGCCCTTGACGACGTGCGGATGGCGCTCTTCGATCGTGTAGCCGCTCGCGCCCGCCTGGCGCGCGTATTCTTCGGCGGCTTCGGCCGTCGCGAGATTCAGGCTTTGGCCGGTGGACAGTTGCAGCCTGAAGATGCGCAGGGGCCCGGTGAGCTGCTCCGCTTCATCGCGCGTCGCCGCGGCGACCGCATATAGCGCGAGCAGCGGCGCCCGCCCGCTCAACTCGCGATACGTGCGCACCGTGCGTTCGATGTTCGCCTCGTCGCCATTGAAGTGGCCGGCGTAACAGAACTGCCAGCCCTGCCGCGCGGCGAGTGTCGCGCTATCCGGACTGCCGCCCAGCAGAATGCGCTCAGGCAACGCGGGTGGAACCGGAAACGCGAGCGCGCCCGCGAGAGGATGGTCGTCTTCGACGCCCGCGCCGAGAAACGCGTCGAGCTGCGCGAGCTGTGTGTCGAAGCCGGGTTGGTTGGCCTTGTCATGCAGCCATTGCAGCGCGCGCGTGGTCTGCGGCAAACCGCCAGGCGCCTTGCCGATGCCGAGATCGACGCGCCCAGGCGCGAGCGCCGCGAGCAGCCTGAACGACTCGGCGACCTTGAACGGGCTGTAGTGCTGCAACATCACCCCGCCCGAGCCGACGCGAATCCGCGACGTATGCGCAAGCACATGCGCGACCACGATCTCCGGCGCCGAACTCGCGAGGCCGGGGGCGCCGTGATACTCGGCGATCCAGAAGCGTTTGAAGCCGAGCGCTTCGGCGCGCTTCGCAAGCGACACCGTGAAGCGCAGTGCCTCGGCCGCGCTCGCGCCCGCGGCGATCGGGCTTTTATCCAGCAACGAAAGCGAAAAGGTCATGGGATGGCGGTTCGACGATGAAAGATAGACAGCGCGTTGACTCGATCAGGTTTTCGGCAACCCCGGCGGATTGGTCGCGGCCTTGTCGATCGCTTCGGAGCCGAGATTCCAGCGCTCGAGCACCGCGTGATACTGGCCTTTGCCGATCAGATCGTTCAGCGCGATCGTCACCGGCGCGGCGAGGCCGCTGCCCCGGCGCGTCGTCACCGCGACTTCGGCGGTGCGCGGCCAGCCGCCGCTGACCGTGCCCACCTGGCGTGTCTTGCCATGCGTGGCCGCGTCGTAAAGCAGCGCCGCGTTGACGCTGAAGATCGCGTCGGCGCGCCCCGATTGCAGCGCGACCGACTTGACCGCATCGTCGTCGTAGTACTGCACCTCGATCGGCTTCAGTCCGTGCGCGACGTTTTCCTTGTCCCATTCGAGCAGGATCTTTTCCTGATTGGTGCCCGCGTCGGTAATCACGCGCAGGCCCGCGACGTCCTTAGGTTCCTTGATCGATTTGATCGGGCTGTCGGTTTTGACGAAGAAACCGACCTCGTCGCGCCGATAGGTCGAAAAGTCGAACTTGGCCTTGCGCTCTTCCGTCACGGTCACGTTCGAAATCACCGCGTCGACCTTGCCGGACGCGAGCGCGAGCGGCCAGTCCGGCCACGCGAGGATCACGACATTGAGCTTGCGGCCGAGGCTGTCCGCGACGAGTTGCGCGAGATCAGGGTCGAAGCCGATCACGGTTTTCGCATCGGTTGCATAGGTGCTGATCGGCGGATGCGCGACCACGATGCCGACGGTCAGCGCGTCTTTGGCGACGAACGGAAAGTTCGCGGGCACCGCCTTCGTCGCGGCCGTATCCGGTTCGGCGCGCACGCGCCCGTGTTGATCGGGACTCAGATCGAAGCCCGTTGCGGCGAGCGCGGTGCCGCTGACGTACACCATGGCCGCCAGTACGAGCGACGACAATTGCAGACCTGTTTTCATCACGTGTCCGTTGTAGTGTGGGAAGAAGAATCGGCGTTTAGCGAGCGGCCAGATCGGCGTCTTTTGCACGCAGGTCGTCGAGCGTGTCGATGTTTTGCGGTGCGAGCAGGTTCTTGCCGAAGCGAAGATGCACGTGCACTTCCGGCGGCAACGCGGTATCGAACAGCTTCGTATAGCCGGTGCGTTCGTAAAGCGCCCATGCTTCCGGCTGCATGAAGCCGGTCGTCAGGTAGACACGCGCATAACCCTGTGCGAGCGCGCGCGCTTCCAGTTCGTGCACGACCCGTCGCGCGAGTCCCTGGTGGCGCAGATCGTCGCGCGTCCAGATACGTTTGAGTTCGGCCGTGCGCGCGTCGTAGCGCTTGAACGCGCCACCGCCGATCGTCTCGCCATCGCGAATCAGCAGAACGAACGCGCCTTGCGGCGGCGCGAACAGCTCGGCCGGATAGCGCGCCATTTCCTGCGCGGCGGCCGCGCCGCCGTCCTTGCGATAGTCTTCGTAACGTGTCGCATATTCGTGCAGCAGCGCGTCGAGCAGCGGCTGCGCGCGAGGATCGAGTGGCGTGGTGTCAACGACGAGAGTGCTCATGAACGATCGACGATAAGTCAGCGGATATTCAGGAGCTCATACGATAGCGTGCAGCCGCGTTGCCGCTAACCAAGCAATTTCGCTATCTTTATCTGGTATGGAGATTGGCTGCGACCGCGTACAAACGCGCTGCGATTGCGTGGAGCAACGCCAATATCACGTTGTGATGCTCGTGGAAACGTACGCGCGACATGCGCTGTAGCGTCGCTTCAGTTGGCCACTTCTTCCGCGAGATGGAACAGGCAATCGCCTCGCCTGACGAGCGCGGGTACCCGCTTGCAGACGACTTCGCCTTCGCTCGAGAAACGACAGATCACCGGCTCTTTCAGCGGCGTGTCCGGGAAATGGATGCGCGCAGCCGGTTGCCCGGCGACCACCCGCTCGCCGAGTTCGACCAGCGGTTCGAACAGGCCGTTGTCGTAGGCGTACACGTAATGACGCGCGCCCGCGACACGCAGAAAGCGCGTGTCGGCAGGCGGCGCCTCGGGCACCTGCGAACCGCTCAATACGCCGATCGCGCCGAGGAAGTGCAACAGCCCCTGGCGGGCTTCGCGCAGCAGCGCCGCGTCGACGGTTGCGCCACCGCCCAACTCCGCCGTGATCGACAAGGCCCCTTGCCGGCGCGCGGCCGTCGCTGCGTGCACCGGGTTTTCCGCGTGCAGGAACGCGTTCGGTAAGCCGAACGCACGCAGCGCATGTTGCAGCCGCTCGTTCTCGCCGTCGTCGCGCGGATCGATCGCCAGCATGTTATTGCCACGATAGAGCAGCGAGCTGCCGCCGGAGTGAAGATCGATCAGATAGTCCGCGCGCGCGAGCAACACGTGTTCGATGTAATGCGCGATCACCTGCGTCGGAGACCCTTGCGGATCGCCCGGAAACGAACGATTCAGATTGCCGCCGTCGAGCGGCGACGTGCGCAGACCGGCTTCGGCCGCTGGCGCATTGGCTTGCGGTAACAGAATCAGTTGGCCGCAAACGTGCGCCGGTTCGAGTTCGCGGATCAGCGTGGAGACGAGGATCTGCCCTTCGTATTCGTCGCCGTGATTGCCGGCCATGATCAGCACGACCGGGCCTGCGCCATTGCGTATCGAAGCGATCGGAATCGGCAGCCAGCCATACGCGGACCGATGCACCGAATGCGGCAGCCGCAGATAGCCCGTCTGCTTGCCCGCTGCATCCAGGTCGATTTCGCTGCGAATCGGATTGGCCGACGTGATGGTTGAACTCATTGCCTCGCTCGCGGAAATAACGGCGTTCTAGCCGCTCCACCTAGGCGCCAAACGGAAACTGCCATTTGATCTTCGCATCGCCACTCGCCGTGCCATGGCCGTCGCGCCAGCGGCGTTTCAGCAATCGCGTCGCACCATACTGCAACGCCGAACACAGCAGCAGATAGACGACGCCAACGAACAGGAAAATCTGCACCGGGTACACCATCAGCCGATTATTGACCTGATTCGCGAGAAACGTAAACTCGGGCACGCCGACGATATAAGCCAGCGACGTGTCCTTGATCAACGTGACCCATTGATTGACGAACGACGGCATCATGATCCGTATCGCCTGCGGCAATTGCACGTAGCGCAGCGCTTGCCAGCGCGTCATGCCAAGCGACGCCGCCGCCTGCGCCTGCCCCGCGCCGACTGCCGCAATGCCCGCCTGCACCGAATGCGACAGATACGCGCCGCCGATCAGCGCGAGCGCACAGATCACCGTCGCGAGGCCCGGCACGTCGATGTGCAGCAACATCGGCATCAGGAAGAAAGTCCAGAAGATCAGCATCAGCACCGGGATCGCGCGAAAGAAGCCGACCACGGCGGTCAGGGCGAGATGCACGGCGCCGCGAGTCATCGATAGTGCGATCCCGCCGGCGAGGCCGAACAATGCCGACAGCAACGCCGATACGATGGACATCGCCACCGTCAACGCGGCGCCGCCGAGCGGCCCATCGGGGAACGTGCCGAGCAGCAGGTAGCGCAGCGACGGCAGCCAGTCGAGCGCGCTCATCAGTGCTCTCCTTGCCAGATGCGGGCGCCGACGCGTCGGGCGTCGCTACGTTTCAACACCAGCAATGCGGCTTCGATAAACGCGATGATCGCGATATACAGCACGGTCGCCGCGCCGAACGCCTGAAACGTCTTGAACGTTTCGGTATCGACCTGACGCGATACGTACGACAACTCCGCGAGCCCGATCGTCATCGCCAGCGATGAATTCTTCACGAGGTTCATGTACTGCCCGCCAAGCGGCGGCGTCGCGATACGGATCGCCTGCGGCAGGATCACGTAACGGAAAGCGGCGAGCGGCGTGAGGCCCAGTGCCGCGGCGGCCTGATGCTGCGCGTCCTTGACGCCGCGCATCCCGGCGCGAAATTCCTCGCCGACAAAAGCGGTCGTATAGCACGTGAGCCCGATCCAGCCCGCGACGAATTCGAACGACGGCCACGCAATCGTCCAGCCCCACAGTGAAACGGCGTGCGACGCATTGAGCCATTCCATCCACGACTGCGGCAATAGCGTCGCCGCACCGAAATACCAGAACAGCAGTTGCACGAGCAACGGCGAATTGCGAAACACCATCACATACAGCGCGGCCGCGCGTGCGAGCATGCCGTTGCGGCCATTACGCGCGAGCGCGAGGCCGAAACCGGCAAGCGTCGCCGCCGCGCCCGCGCAGACCGACAACACCAGCGTCATCAGAAAGCCATGCGCGATCCATCCCAGGTACTTCGGTTCCAGCCAGCCGTTCATTCTGCCCTTCTACACAAGCGCTTTCGTTATGCAATGACAAGCGGCCCGCCGTTTTTACACAGCAGGCCGGCTCTCTAAAGCGATTTAAGGATCAGCTCTTCTGCGGATCACCGATCTTGAACAGACGCGGCAGCGGCGCGCGGCTCTCCGGTCCGAACCAGTGGTCGTAGATCTTCGCGGCGGTGCCGTCCGCTTCGAGGCCCTTCAGCGTATCGTCGACCACGCTCAGCAGACGCGTCTCGCCCTTCGGCACGCCGACGCCTTCATAGTCGTTCGAGATCGTGAACGGCGGGATCTCGTAGTTCGCCTTGTCGGGCACGTTCGCGAGCAGCGCGACGAGCTTCGGGCCGTCTTGCGTGATCGCCTGCACGTTGCCGGCGCGCAGCGCGGCGAACGCGAACGGCGTGTCGTCGTAGGCGACGATCGTCGCGTTGGGGAATTGCGCGCGTACCTGCTGCTCGTTCGTCGTGCCCTTGTCGGCGCCCACGCGCAAACTGTTCAGCTGTTGCGGCGACTTCAGCACGCCCTTCTTCGCGATGAACTGCGTGCCCGACGCGAAGTACGGCGTGCTGAAATCGACTTCCTTCTTGCGCTCGTCGGTAATCGTGAAGTTGGCGAACACGAGATCCACCTTGCCGGACTTCAGAAACGCGATGCGGTTGGCCGGATTGGTCGGCTGGATTTCGAGCTTCACGCCGAGCTTGTTCGCTAGCGCGCGCGCATAGTCGACGTCGAGCCCGACGATCTGGTTGGTCTTCGCATCGACGAAACCGAACGGCGCATTGCTGTCGAACGTGGCGACGCGCAGCACACCCGCTTTCTTGATGTCATCGAGACGATCGGCGTGCGCGACGCCGGAGAACGCGAGCAGCAACCCCATGACTGCTGCGCCAACGAATTTGATTTTCATGCTTGGGCCTTGGTATTGGATGTTCTGACTTGCGACGTGATCCACGACTGCATCACGACCGCGTGGCGCAGACTGTAGCAATGCGCACCGCAATGGCGAACCAACAAATCGTCACGAGCTAAGCGGCGATTCTGCTATGCGCCGTTACTGCTTGCCCTTCCACGGCACGAGTCTGCGTTCGAGCGCGCGCATGACCAGATCGAACAGCCACGCGATCAGGCCGATCAGCACGATCCCCATCACGACCACATCGGTGCGCAGAAAGCTCGACGCGTTGAGCACCATCTGACCGAGCCCCGCGGTGGCGGCAACCATTTCGGCCGCGACCAGCGTGGTCCAGCCGAAGCCGATCGCAATGCGCAAGCCCGTCAGGATTTCGGGCAACGCGGCGGGCAGTACGACATGCAGCACCACCTGGCGAAAATTCGCGCCGAGCGACCACGCCGCGTTGACCTGCTCGACGCTCGCGCTGCGCACGCCGGCGCGCGCCGCCATCGCAATCGGCGCGAAACACGCGAGCCAGATCACGACGATCTTCGCGGTCTCGTCGATGCCGAACCAGATCACGACGAGCGGCAGATACGCAAGCGGCGGCAGCGGTCGATAGAACTCGAGCGGCGGATCGAGCAATCCGCGCGCGATGCGGCTCACCCCCATCAGAATGCCGACCGGTATCGCGGTGACGCTCGCGAGCGCGAAGGCGCCGAACACCCGTATGGCGCTCCACAGCAGATGCTCGGACAACGGCAAGCCGCCCTGGATGCGGCCGTTCCATGCATCGACGAATGCATGCCAGACCGCGTCAGGTGTGGGTAGAAACAGCGGTGGTATCCAGTGCAGATGGGTCGCGGTCCACCACAGCAGCGCGAACGCGGCGACGCATAGCACGCTGAGCCACGCAGTCGGTCCTTCGCCCGGCATGCCACGGTATGACTTGCGGCCTTGTGTCGGGTTGCGCGGCCGCGTCGTGTTCTTCGCAACGTCCGCACCTGTCGGCGTGCGCTGTTGCGACGATTCGATCACGCTCATCAGGCGGCCTCCCGCAAGGTCTGATGCAAGCGCCGCGTCAAGCGCTCGCGCCACTCGATGAACGCCGGCGACGACTTCACCGCACGGGCATCGCGCGTCGCCAGATATTCGCGGGCGAACGGCAGCTCGTGAACTTCGGCGATCCGCCCAGGGCCGGGCGTCATCAGCACGAGACGCGTCGCGAGAAACAGCGCTTCCTCGACGCTGTGCGTGATGAAGAACACCGTCTTGTGCGTGCGCGCCCATACGTCGAGCACGAGCTCCTGCACGGCCTCGCGCGTCAGCGCATCGAGCGCGCCCATCGGCTCGTCCATCAGCAGGATTTCCGGATCGCTCGCGAGCGCACGCGCAATGCCCACGCGCTGCTGCATGCCGCCAGAGAGCGCATGAATCTTCGCGTTCGCATGACGTTCGAGCCCGACGAGTGCGAGCGTGCGCCGCGCGATCTCATGCCGCTCGGCACGCGCGATGCCGCGAAACCGCAGGCCGAGCGCTACGTTGTCGAGCACGTCGAGCCACGGCATCAGCGCGTGCTTCTGGAATACGACACCGCGCTCGACGCCAGGCCCGTCGATCGGCGTGCCGTTGAGGCGCACCTCGCCTTCGCCCGGATCGACGAAGCCGGCGATGCAGTTGAGCAACGTGGTCTTGCCACAACCCGACGCACCTAGCGCGACGACGAACTCGCCGCGCTCGATGCGCAGATCGACACCCGCGAGCGCGGGCTCGCTCGCGCCGTCGTAGGTCACGCGCAGTCCGCGGATGTCGAGCATGCTCATCGCGCGGCCTGCTGCGCGAAGCGCGGATTCACGGCCGCCGAGTAATCGGGCAACACGTTCTGGATCGTGCCCTGCGTCTTCAGAAACGCCGCCGTGGCCGCGAGCGATTGCGCCGCGCCGGATTGCTTGCCACCGCCGAGCCAGCTCGGCGACGCCTGTTCCGCCGCGCTCGGGAACGCGTACAGCGCGAGACTCGCGGGCACGTCCGCGGGCGCCGCGCCCGACTCCTGCGCGACCGCCTGCACCTGCTGCGAATTCGCGGTCCAGTCGGCCTTGTGATCGCGATACAGCGCGTCCGTATCGGCGAGCACCTTGACGAGACCCGCCATGAAGGCCGCGTTGTCGCGCTCGAACTGGCGCGACGCGACGAAGCCGTCGAAGGTCGCCTTGCCGCTTTCCCTCGCGACTTCGCCCGACGTGATCAGCACCTTGCCGTTCTGCTTGACCTTCGCGAGCACCGGGTCCCAGATATAGGTCGCGTCGATGTTGCCGCGCTGCCAGGCGGCGGCGACTTCAGGCGGACGCAGGTTCAGTATCTTCACCGACGACGGATCGACGCCCGCCTGCTGCAACGCGACGAGCGCATGGAAGTGCGAGGTCGAGACATACGGCACGCCGATCGTCTTGCCCTTCAGATCGGTGATCTTCGCGACGCCGGAACCATCGCGCGCGACCAGCGCTTCGGCATCGTTGATGTTGTCGAGAATCCAGAACAGCGACAGATCGACGCCTTGCGACAGACCCGCCGCGATCGGGCTCGAACCCGCCTCGCCCAACTGGATCGAGCCGGACGCCAGCGCGCGCACCACGTCCGCGCCGCTGCCCAGTTTGCGATAGGTGACCTTGTAGCCGGTCGCCTTTTCGACGGCGCCGGTCGCCTGCGCGTAGCGCCACGGCACGACCATGTCCTGATAGCCGATCACGACTTCGCGGCTTTGCGCCTGCGCGGACGACACGAACGGCGTCAGCGCGGCAATGCCGGCTGATGCCGCGACGAAGGCGACGGCGCGCAACGCACGCCGCACTTGACGGAGAGAGTGATTCATCGGAAGCCTGCTCGTTGGTTTGAGATGCGAAGAGGCTTCCGACTATAGGCAGTTTCGACCGGGCCGGTTCGAATGAATCGTGCATAGCTAATCACTGGCGCTCAGCATTGCTTTCGCGTCGCCGCCATCCGCGATAGCGCCAAAACTGCTTTGATTCTGAGCATTTGTTGGTTCGCTTGCGCCACCGCGCTGGTTACATTGGACGACCACCCAATGCGACGACAAGGACAAAACGATGGAACCGGCTCGGGGCTTTTCATTGATCGCGACAGCGCGCCATGCCAACACGACCGGCGGCGAACGCAAGCGCGGCAGGCGTCATTGGCTGAAGACGGCCGCGGCCGCGCTCGCGCTCGGTCTATTCGGCACGACCCACGGCGCCACCGCCGCCACCGCCGCACCGCTCGACGAGCTGAAGCTCGACTATGCGTACTATTCGCCGGAAAGCCTCGTGATCAAGCGCAATGGCTGGCTCGAACAGGAATTTGCCAGCGACCACACCCAGGTGAAGTGGGTGCTGAGTCTCGGCAGCAACCGCGCGCTGGAGTACCTGAACAGCGGCGCCATCGATATCGGCTCGACCGCGGGTCTCGCCGCCGTGCTCGGCAAGGCCAACGGCAATCCGATTCGCGCGGTGTACATCTTCTCGCGCCCCGAGTGGACCGCGCTCGTGGTGCGCAAGGACTCGCCGATCAAAACGCTCGCCGACCTGAAGGGCAAGAAGATCGCGGCCACCAAGGGCACCGATCCGTTCCTGTTCACGTTGCGCGCACTGCATACGGCGGGCCTCTCGCGCGACGACGTCGAGATCGTCAATCTGCAGCATCCCGATGGGCGTACCGCGCTCGCCAACGGCCAGGTGGACGCGTGGGCTGGGCTCGACCCGCACATGGCGGCCGCGCAGATCGACGACGGTGCGCGGCTGCTGTATCGCAACGTCGACTTCAATACCTGGGGCTTCCTGAACGCACGCGAAGACTTCATCCGCGAACACCCAGACGCGCTCGCGCGCGTGCTGAAGGTCTATGAAAAAGCGCGTGTCTGGATTGCCGCCCATCCGGACGACACCGCGAAAATCGTCGCGGAAGAATCCAGGGTCTCTCTACCGGTCGCGAAGCTGCAGCTGAGCCGCAACGATTTCAGCCAGCCACAGCCGGGCGCCCGGCAGATTGCCGCGCTCAAAGCCGCCGCGCCGATTCTGATCGACGAGCAGCTCGTCAGGAACGGCACCGATCTGAACGCGGTGATCAATGCGCTGGTGGACGCCAGCGTCGCTCAACCGGTGATTGCGACCGCGAGCAATGGCAACAAATGAAACCCGCACGATCGACGCGAGTCCGCCGATGAGTGCCGCAAAAGACCTTTTCACGCTCGCACGACGCGATGCGCCCTGCCCGACGTGCGGCGAACTCGCACAGCCGCCGCTTGCGCACGACCCGTTGCGGTGGTGGCGCTATGCCGGTCTTGCGCTGCCTGTCGTGTTTCTGGGCGTCGTCGAGGTGCTGGTACGCGCGTCGATACTGCCGGTGCATCTCGTCCCCGCGCCGAGCGCGATCGCGCAAACGCTCTGGGATCTCGGCGCCGCGCGGCTCGCGCGGCATATCGGCGCGAGCGTGATGCGCGTGTACGGCGGCTTTGCGATCGGCGCCGCGCTCGCGCTGCTGATCGGCGCGGCAATGGGCGTGAGCCGACGCATCGATGCGGTGCTCGACCCCGCGTTCCAGGCCTTGCGCGCGATTCCATCGCTCGCGTGGGTGCCGATCCTGCTGCTGTGGATGGGCATCGACGAAGCGCCGAAGATCACGCTGATCGCGATCGGCGCATTTTTTCCGGTGCAGCTGAGCGTGGTGGCGGGCATTCGCGGCGTCGACCGCAAGCTGATCGAATTCGGCCAGTTGAACCGGCTGGGCCGGCGCGCGCTATTCACGCGTATCCTGCTGCCGGCGTCGATGCCGCAGATTTTCACGGGACTGCGCACCGGCCTGAGCCTCGCGTGGATGTTCATGGTGGCCGCCGAGTTGATCGCGGCGACGCGCGGGCTCGGCTATCTGCTCAGCGATGGTCGCGAAACCGGCCGCCCGGATCTGGTGTTCGGCGCGATCCTGCTGCTCGCACTGCTCGGCAAACTGAGCGACGGCCTGCTGAAAGCGCTCGAGCTACGCGCGCTGTCGTGGCGCGATGCGCACGAGGGCTCGGAGGCCGCGCGATGAATCGGCCACTCGCTCCATTGCTCGAAGTACGTGGACTCACGCGGCGCTTTGGCGAGCGCAACGTGTTTGGACAGGTCTCGTTCGCGCTCGCGCGCGGTGAAATCGTCAGTCTGGTCGGCCCCAGCGGCTGCGGCAAGAGCACGCTGCTGCGCGCGGTGGCGGGACTCGACCGCGCGGCCACGGGCTCCGTGCTGATAGACGGCATACCCTTGCTCGCGCCGTCGTCGCGCGTCGGCATGATCTTTCAGGAACCGCGCCTGCTGCCCTGGCTCAGCGTCGCGGACAACGTTGCGTTTGCCGCCGGTCCGCACGCGGGGGATAATCCGCGCGTCGATGCGCTGCTCGCCGAAATGGGTCTCGCGGGCGTGCGCGACGCACTGCCCAAGCAACTGTCCGGCGGCATGGCGCAGCGGGTGGCGCTCGCACGCGGTCTGTTCAGCGAACCCGACCTGTTGCTGCTCGACGAACCGTTCAGCGCCGTCGATGCGATCACGCGCGCGCGCCTGCAGCAACTCCTGCTCGCGTTGAAGCACGCGCGCGGCACGACGGTGCTGCTCGTCACGCACGATCTCGACGAAGCGCTGAGTCTGTCCGACCGGGTGCTGTTGTTGTCCCCGGCGAGCGCGGGTGGCCCGAGCCGCATCGCGCGCGAACTGCCGGTGACGTTGCAGCGGCCGAGGAATCCGCGCGATGCGTCGTTGAATGCGCTGCGCGATGTGCTGCTGGAGATGTAGCGGGCGGCTACTTCACGAACGCGACGCTCGACGGGTCGGTGACATCGGCCGATTGCCCCGTATCGGCCAACCTGCCTGACGCCGCATCGATGCTGAACACGTTGACCTTACCACTGCGCTGATTCGCGACGAGCAACCAACGGCCGGACGCATCGATGCCGAAACCCCACGGCTTGTCGCCACCCGATGCGATGCGCTGCACGAGCGAGAGCTCGCCCGTCTGCGCATTCACGCGATAGACCACCAGCGCGTTTTCCCCGCGATTCTCGACATAGACGAAACGCCCATCGCGGCCGAGCGCGATTTCGGCGCCGCTTTTCATGCCATCGAAACCATCCGTGCTGATCGGCAGCGATTGCACGTGCGTCAGCGTGCCTTGCGCGGCGTCCCAGCGAAACACCAGCACTTGCGCGCTCAACTCGGTCAGCAGATAGACGAACTGCCCGTTCGCGGAGAACTCGAGGTGACGCGGGCCGCTGCCCGCTGGCGCGACGAAGGTGGCCGCGCGCGTGGCGTCGTCCTGCGAGAGCGCATGCGTCGCGCGATCGAAGCGATAGACGAACACGCGGTCAGCGCCGAGATCCGCAACGAGCGCGTAGCGGCCGGATGGATCGACCGCGATACCGTGCGCGTGCGCGCTCGCCTGACGGCGGTTCGGGCCGGAACCGGTCTCCGCGAGCGTCGAGACGAGTGGCCCGACGCTGCCGTCCGCATTGACCGCGACGCTCGACACCGAGCCGCTGTTGTAATTCGCGCCGAGCAAGGTCATCGACGGTGCGTCGAAGCGCAGAAACGTGGTGCCGCGTCCGCCTGTCTGCACCATGCCGAGCGTGCTCAGCGAACCGTTGTCGTGATCGACCGCGTAGGCCGTGATGCTGCCTTCTTTCGCGCTGTCGTCGTCGACCGCATAGAGCACCGGCGCTTGCGGCGAGGCCGCGACCCACGTCGATTTCGCCCCTTCGGCGACCGGTCCGAGCGCGCTCAGCGCGCCGCTCGCGGGATCGAAACGCAGCGCGCTGATCTGCTTGTTCAGCGTGCCGACATAAACGAATTCGGTGTGCGCGGCCGCGGGCGACTCAGCGGCATGCAACGGTACGCCGACGATGCCCGCCGACCACGTCAGCGCGGCGCATGTCGCCGTCAGCGCATGGCGCGCGGCGCGATTCTGCTGGAACAACCGGGTCATATTCGATGAACGTAGAGACGCAAGCGATGGGAACGATCTGGCCAAGCGTAGTCGAATCGCCGCTGGCCGTCCCTGCACAAAACACCGATTCGCCTGGACTTATTGAAGACTGCCTTCGCTCGGCAGGCGCTACCGGTTCGGCTGCTGCCGCGCCGCGACGCGGAACTGGCTCGGCGCCTGGCCCACTTCCCTGCGGAAGAAGCGCGTGAAGTACGCGGCATCGGCGAAACCGAGCCCGAACGCGATCTGCTCGACCGACATGTCGCCGAAAATCAGGTTGCGCTTGGCTTCGGTGATGAGGCGCGCGTGAATCATCTTGGTCGGACTCTGCTCGGCCGCGGACGCACAGGCCGCACGCAACTGCACGAGCGACACGGCCATCTTCGACGCGTAATCCTGCAGCGTCAGATTCTCGCGGTAGTGCTCCTCGATCAGCTTGCGGAAGCGATCCACGAGGCGCATGTCGTTGCGCGACGTGCTTTCACTCGCGGCCTGCTCGAGCGGTGTGGCGCGCGCGAGCTTCAGCAGCAGCGTGGTCAGCAGCGCTTCGGTGCCGACCACGTGACCGACCGCGTCGGATTCGGCTTCCTGCTTCAGGCTGTTGATGAGGCTGTAGAACGCCATGCCCGCATCGGCGGCATCGCCGAGCGGAATCACTCGCGGCGCCTCCCACAGCGCGATGAATTCGCGCAGCTTCGCGTTGACCTGCGTCAAATACGCGACCTCGATCGTGACGACCCAGCGGTCGACGTCGACTTCGTAGTCGAGGCCATGCACGCATTCAGTGGGCAGCAGCAACGCGCAAGGGCCTTCGAACGGAACGCTCTCGCCCTCCAGATTCATCACGCCGCGCCCGCTGTGCACAAAAATGACCTGACCGTAAGCGGGATGCGCGTGCGGCTCGGTGCGCCAGCGGCCGCGGTCGGTCACGTGTCCGACGTGCACGAACCAGTTTTTCGTTTCGGGGCGCTCGACGTACAGGCGGACCTTCGGCACGGTGGTCCGCTTCGCCTTCGCGACCGCTCTGGGCTGATGTTTCGCCGCGGCGCTGAGTGTCATACAGTCTCCTTGACGGCCGATTCGCTTGGCGCTCGCGGCCTGCATGGCAAGCGCGGGCTGCTGCGTGAAATCGGCGGCCGCCGATGCGCGGCAGAACCGCTGCGGCGCTCGGCTTGCAGTGCTTGTGATGGCGCCGGGGCTCGACCGATGGTCCCCTCGATGGTTTGCCCACGCCGAACCCGATTCGAACATGGCGCACGTCCCTCGCGAATAGCGTGCGACGTCGGCAAACGCGAGGAGGTATTTACCCTGATCAAAAAGGAAGCGCCCCAGCCTCGGGGCATCATCCTAGCACTGTCGAACGGCTCGCGGAAACTGACGAATTTTTCCAAGCGTTTCCGCGCGCATCAGTTCGCGTCGTGGCCTCAGAACTTGTGCACGAGGCCGACCCCGATGCCGCGCGTGTTGGTGCCGGGCGTCAGCGCGAGTCCCGAATACGCGGTGCCGGACAGCGTGTAGGCGGCCTGATTCCGGTTCTGGATGAAGCCGGCCGCCGTATAGAGTTCGGTCGATTTCGACAGCGAGTACTCGAACAGCAGGCCCAGTTGCTGCGCATTGTTGCCCTTGCCGGTGCGATCGTGCAGGTAACCGTACATCAACGAGAGAAGAGAAAATGGGTCGAACTGATAGGAGTCCGATATCTGATAGACGTCGTGCTGCATGTATTTCGGCGTATTGGTCAGATTCTCCGTGTGATAGGCGAGCCAGATGCGGTTGGCCCCGATCTCATACGAAGCACCCGCGTTGAACACGTTCAATACCGCACCCGGACCCGCGGCGGCACCCCCTGCGAGCGAATAACTGCCACCCGCTCCGACACTGGGCTCGTCTCCTCGTTCGTAGCCGGCCGCGACGTTCAACGGTCCGTTGATGTACTGGACGACGATGTTGTAGAACCCGATGCCGTTGGCCCCTCCGTTCGCGGGATCGCGCAATGCCACCATGAACTTGGCATTCAGCCCACCAAACGTCGGGGTGTAGTACGAGATGCCATTGTTCGCGCGGATGATCAGCGCGTTGAAGTTGTTCATCGGCGAAGCAATGCTCTTGACCCACGACGGATCCATTGCCGCCTGAAGCACGTCGTATTGCGGCGAGTTCTGCAAGCCGAAGCGCACTTCTCCGAATCCACCGGACAGGCCGACGAACGCGAGACGATTGAAGGCCTTGGTCGGGTCTGTCGCTGCCCCCGTTTGACCAGAAAAGGCTTGCTCCAACTGGAAATTGACGTGCAGTCCGCCGCCGATATCCTCGCTGCCCTTGAAGCCGAAGCGTGTCGCGAAGAGTCCGCCGGGTACCGCTTTGAGCGCTGAATTGTTGCCGCTCGAACTTTGATAGGCGAGGCCATTATCGAGCACGCCATAGAGTGTGACCGACGACTGCGCGAAGACGGGGGAAGCGCAAGACAGGGCCGCGCCGGATGCGAGAGTGATCATTCTTTTCATGCGACATCTCCATTTTTATACGCATCGGAATGTCGATGCTTATAGGCACATCCAAGCAGCGGTGAGCCCACTGCCGAAGCCAAGAATAGGAGATGCGTCGCAGCGAGTCCTTACACAAAAATCAGATTCGCTGGCATTTTTTCTGGCGATGCAAACGGGCAACGGTTGAATCCGCCGTCGCCACACAGGTTCGAATCAACCGCGACCTGAGACTTACCCGAATCCGGTCCTCCGTGATTAAAAAGTGCCAGCGAATCTCATTTTTGTGTAAAGGCATTCGCGCGCGCATCGCATACATTCCATCCCACCGCGGCAGGTATCACTGGGTTGACTACCGGAATCAATCGTCGACGGTACGAAAAAGCGAGAGTCGAGCATCGACCACATCTTGCGTATCAACAAATATGGAAGAGACATGAAAAAGACCACAGCTATCGGTGTGCCGCTGTTAGGTATCGCCTTCTTCGGTTGCGTCACTGGCATGGCGCACGCAGCGGATGCATCGCCGACGGCACAGGGAGACACTCAGGCAGTTCAGCTTGCCCAGAGCAGCAACGCCACCGCCCCGCAGAATTCGACCGCAGCACCGGTCACGCTGTCCCAGGTCAGCACCTTGACCGCGCCACTCTTGACGCCGCCCGCACCGTTCACCGAACCGACCTCATGGAATGACACGTATATCGGCTATCGCGTGGGGTCCAATTTCTACTATCCCGGCGTGCGAACCGAGTCCGGGGCACCCGCCAAAATCACGCAGAACATCGGCTTTCTGACGACCACGGGCGGCTTCAAATACGGTAGCTATGCGTTCAACGTCGACTACCTGGTCTCCAGCATGGCGAATCCGGAGGCGGGTCCGACCAACCAGTACGGTTATCCGACACCGGGCTCCGGTGGCGCGCAGGAGGTCTACAGCGTCGGTCGGGTCTCGCTCAGTGCCAGCAAGGTGTTCGGCAGGTCGTTTTCGTATGGATTCATCCGGGACTTCGGCCTGACCGTCGGCTATGAATTCGGCGCGAAAAACGATTCCTTCGGCGAACGCGCTCGCATGTTCGTGGCCGGGCCCACCATCGAGTTTTCGATCCCGCACGGCTTCTGGAACATGACGCTCGGCGTTCGCACCGAGAGTAACCACAATGGCATCGCGAACGTGGACGTGAATTTCAACCCGGCCGTGCACTTCGAGAGTTCGTGGCTCTATCCGTTCCGGATCGGCCCGGTTCCGCTGGTCTTCAAAGGCTTTGCAAGCGTCACCGGACCTAAGGGTAAGGACGGTTTCGGCGTCCAGACCACCACCGAGTTTCTGACCCGCCTCAACCTGCTGGTGGACGTCGGATCGTTCGCCGGTCATCCGCGCACCGTCTATACGGGTCTCGGCTACGAATACTGGCACAACATGTACGGCACGCCAGCGTCCGCGCAACCCGGGACGACCCAGACTTCCGTCCCCATGTTCGTGGCTGAAATCCACTTCTGACCAGCGGTTCCGGTTGGCTTGAACAACGCATCGGCGGCCCGGCATAGCGGGCCGCCGATGTTCGTTTCAGGGGTCCGTTTTTCAATCGAGAAGAGAACAAGCAATGGAAGACGTACAACGGCAAGCGTCCACCGCCGAGAACCCGTGGGCCATTCTCGTGCTGCTCGCACTCGGCCTTCTGATCTCCTTTGTCGATCGAACGAGTCTGTCCGCCGCGCTCGCCGACCAGCATTTCGTGCGCGAGTTCGCGCTGACGAGCGTCGAGCGCGGCTGGCTCAACTCGGCGGTGTTCTGGTCTTACGGTCTCGTGCAGATGCCGATGGGCTGGTTGGTCGATCGCTACGGCGTCAAATGGCCTTATGCGATCTGCTTCGTGCTGTGGTGCATCGCCGCGGCCGCGACCGGCATGGTGACGACGCTGGCCGCGCTGATCGTCATGCGGCTTCTGATCGGCGTCGCCGAGTCCGTCGTCGTGCCGGCCACCTATCGCTATCTCGCCGATCACTTCGCGGAAACGCAGAAAGGCACCGCGCTCGGCATCTTTTCGATCGGCGGCAAGATGGGTCCGGCACTCGGCGCGCCGATCGCCGCGTGGATCATCGTCAACCATTCGTGGCAGTTGATGTTCATCGCGACCGGCCTGATCGGTTTGATCTGGCTGCTGCCGTGGCTGACGATGGTGAGAAACGATTTTCCGTCGCGCGCGGAGTTGGCGGTGGCGAAGCGACGCGCTGCATCGGTGCCGCTGAAGAATCTTCTGGTGAGCCCGGTCGTATGGGGCGGACTCGTCAATAACTTCTGCTACAGCTATTTCGCGTTCTATTGCATGACCTGGATGCCCGCGTATCTGGTCGAGCAGCGCGGCTTGTCACTCGAGAAATCCGGGCTCTATACGTTCTTCAGCTTCGTCGGCATCGCGATCGTCGCGGCACTGGCAGGATGGGGCGCGGATCGTATCATCGCGCGCGGTCGCGATGCGGTGATCGTGCGCAAATGCTTTATCGTCGCCGGCTTCATTGGCGGGACCACGGTTCTGCTCGGCGCCTATGCGCCATCTTTGCAGATGGCCTTGTTCTGGAATGTGTTGTCGCTGTCGCTGCTCGGGCTCGTCACCGCCAATACGCTCGCGCTGTGCAAGCTGACCTTGATTCCGAAGCAGGCGGTCGGCTTGAATACCGGCTTGCAGCAGGTTGCAGCGAGTCTCGCGGGTGGCGTGTCGGCCAGTCTTTCGGGGTGGCTGCTGCATATTGGCGGCAGCTATAAGTGGCCCATGATGGCGATCTTTGCGTTTCTGCTGATCGGCGCGACGAGTACGCTGGTTCTGTTGCAACGTAAATGGGTACCGAAAGTCAACGCGACGAATGATTCGCCCGCACAGATCGAGTCTCGAAACTGTGCGGGCATGGGCAGTGGCGCAGGCGAATGAGCGCGGCTTCCCGGCGCTCGTACCTCAGATGGCTACCCGTTTCGGCTCTTCAAAACCCGGGACGATATCGCGATCGCGCCGATCCTTTCCTTTAATCGATGCGAGCACGGATGCAAGGACGATCAACCCACCACCGATCGCCGCAAGCACAGTGACCCGTTCACCAAGCCAGACGCTCGCAAACAAGGCGCCAAAGACAGGCTCGCTGCCCATCAGCAGCGCGACGCGTGTTGGCGTGCTACGGCTGACCGCGTAGTTCTGCACGAAGAACGCGAACAGCGTGCAGCCCACGACCAGATAAACGACGATCATCCAGAAACGCTCGTAACCGGCGAATGCTGGCAAGGGCTGCCATTCCGATCTCGCGACGGTCAGGGCGAGCACGGCGCAACCGAACGACACGACGCCGGATTGCACGGCCGTCATGGCAAGCGGAGACACGGCGTTGACCTGCATGACGCGCTTCGTTGCGCACACGTTGATCGCGCGTAACAGTGCGGCGAGCACCACCAGCCCATCACCAGGCGTGAAGTCGAAGCGGCCGCCCCCGAGCAGGAAAGCGCCCAGCAGGGAAAGTCCCGCTGCCACCCATTCGACGCCGCGCGGCGCGCGTCTGAGCCATGCCCATTCGACCAGCGGCGTCATCACCACGCACAGGCTGATCAGAAACGCCGCATTCGACGCGCTCGTGATCCGCACGCCGAACGTTTCGGCCAGAAAAATCCCAAGCAATACGCACCCGGCGCCGACGATCCTGGCCCACTGGGAACGCGACAATCCCCGCATCGACCACAGGGATGGCGACAGCAGCACGAACGTGAGGCCGAAGCGCAATGCGAGAAGTCCCAACACCGGATAGACGAGCAATGCGCTTTTCACGACGGCATAGCTCGTTCCCCAGATGAAAGCCACGACAAGGAGTAACAGGTCGGCAGATGTGCTGGATCGGAAACGCATGATGCACCTCCCGTAACGAAGGCCTTCATTGTCCGATAATGCATTGAAAGCGATAATCCGGTCTGTAAGAATATGTTTTGTGCACCCAGCGCACAAATAGACCAGAAACGCACGCTAGCCCGGATACGCCCATGACGCCGACCGAACTTCTCCCGTTGCTGCCCGATCTCGCGACCTTCGCGCAGGTGGTCGAGGCCGGTAACTTCTCGTCGGCGGCCCGCCCGCTTGGCACCACACCTTCGACGATCAGCCGGCAAGTGCAGCGGCTCGAACGGGCATTGGGCACGCGACTGTTCGAACGCTCGACCCGACGCATCCGGCTGACGGAGTCCGGCATGCAGATCTATCGCCACTGCCGGGAGATGCTGGACGCGGCCTCCGGAGCCGTCGATGCGGCCAGCCAGCTGACGGCGCAACCGCGCGGCCGGGTCAGCATCAGCGCTCCGATTTCGCTTGCGAAAAGCCTGATTCACCCGAAGATTCCAGGCTTCTTGCGTACCTACCAGGAGGTTGCGGTGCAGGTCGTATTCGACGACCGGGAAATCGATCCGATCCGCGATCACGTCGATCTCGTCGTGCGGCCCACCCCGACCCCGCCGCAAGGCCTCGTAGCAAGACAGCTCGGCACCGTACGATGGCTGCCGTGCGCCTCGCCAGGCTATCTGCGCGCACGCGGCACGCCCGTCGCTCCAAACGATCTCGCGCAGCATGATTGTCTATATCTCGGAGATACGCCAGACGACAACCGTTGGACTTTCCGGCAAGGCAACCACGCACAGACCGTTGAAGTCAGAGGCCGCTATATAGCGAACGATGTGAGCGCGCGGCATGAGGCCGCGCTGGAGGATTGGGGGGTCGCAAGCCTGCCGGAGTTTGCCGTAGGCGACGACCTGCGGGCCGGCAGGCTGGTGCAAGTACTGCCCGAGTGGCAATTCGAGCCGCGCGCCTACAGTGGGCCGGTGTGGCTGCTGTATCCGCCGAACCGGCTCCTGCCGCCGAAAGTGCGAGCGTTGATTGACTGGCTGGTGGAAGAGTCCGGTCAGTAGGCGGCCACTCGACCATCAGGTTTTTGAATGGTTTGCCCGATAGAATTGTTTGACCACGACGGCATGACGGTCGAGCGCCCTAAAGCCGACGCGCCGTGGATGCCCCATATCATGCAGGTTATATCGGAGAGTCTATGCGTAACGTTCGAAGAGCCCTGTGCGCACTGCTGGTTGCCTTACCCTTTTGCGGTATGGCGCAAGCCGACATCGTCGCGTCCTGGAAGTCAGTCCCGATGCCTCCGCCGCCGGAGTTGAAAACATTTACCGTTGCCGATCCAGCTCATACCGCGCTATTGCTGCTCGATTTCGACACCAGTACCTGCAACAGCAACGAGCGACCCACCTGCGCGGCCTCGCTGCCGTATGTCGCCAATCTGTTGAGCAAGTCGCGCGAGGCGAACCTGATGATCGTCTACAGCCTGACCAGCACGGGCACACTGGCGGCGGTGCCGCCGGTTATCGCCGCCAAAGGTGGCGAGACGGTCGTGCAATCCGGCGTGGACAAGTTCTTCAACACCGATCTCGAAACGGCTCTGAAGAACAAGGGCATTCAGACCGTGATCGTTACCGGCACGATGGCACACGGCGCAGTGTTGTACACCGCCAGCGCAGCGGCGGGGCGCGGCTTCAAGGTAGTGGTCCCGACTGACGGCATGTCGAGCAAAGACCCGTTCGGCGAACTCTCGACCGCGTGGATTCTCGCCAATGCGCCGGCCAGCGTGAGCAAAAACGTTACGCTGACTCGCTCCAGCATGATCAAGTTTCCACAGTAGGCGATTCTTCGTCTGCAACAGCTGTTAGTACGATGCGTAGGCGTGTCGTGAGTTGCTCCTGCGTCACACAGGCTGCCCTGAATATATAGAAGGGCCGATATTGGGGAGCACGGCCGACCGCGTGAGACAGTGGTCGGCCAAGAAGAGACGGCCGATGCGAGCATTTAATTTGTTGACAAACTCTGCAGGCGTTGCGACCGTCGGTGGAATGGCACGGCGGGGCTAACAAGCCAAAATCAACTCGACTTCGAGAGGCTTCGTGTGGGCATCAACGCACAAATCGACGGTTATGCATTTGGAAAGCTCAGTGAACTGGTCGAAAGTCTGTTCTGCGACGTCCGGCCTGCCAGAGAAAAACTGCTAGAGCACTACCATATGCTTTTCATCATCGTCCCCGATGATTTCAAAACCAAGCAACTCCAAGCGGAGTGGGCAAGCATTCAACTGATGCTCAAAGGCAAGGTCAGAAACTATGGTTCAGAACGCATTCCGCAAGAGAGAATTACGGTCCAAAACGTTACTTTGGAACGGGTCCTGAGAACCATATGGAACATCTACATTGATCTCCGCCAGGACGACTAACGTCCCATTCGACCGAACGACTAGCCACACTAACGGCCGCTATTGGCTAACTTGGAGGTCCGTCGAGGGTCGGCACGGTCATCGGCGTACCCAGCCTTCTACTGCTCATCGCCACTCGGTTTTTGGATGGACGCAATAAGGAGCCCGAGGACAAGCAAGCGGATAACGTACCGAAGGTCCTCCTGCCGAAGTAGGGCGTGGGGGGCGCTGGTCCGCCGGGGGGATGGCAAAGCACTTGAAAAGCCTAGACTTGGGGCACGATAATACTGTCATCACTGTCAACCCCGTTATCCAACCACTTGCGCCCGAATAGATACGCTTAGGCCTCCACTTGGAGTCTGAACATGTCGACCGTTGAAGATCGCCTGCATGCACTCGGCTACGTCATACCGGAACCATTGCGACTTCCTCCTGGCTTAGTGCTTCCGTTCCCATGGGTACGGGTGGTGGGAAATAGGGCTTACATCTCGGGCCACGGACCGACCAACGCGGACGGCTCGCTTGCCGATCCTCTTGGCAAGGTTGGTGGCGAGGTCACACAGGATCAAGCGTTTTTGGCGGCTCGCCTCGCCGGGCTGGCCATCCTGGGCAGCCTCAAGCGCGAACTCGGAAGCCTGGAGCGCATCGCCTGTTGGACGAGGGTGTTCGGCATGGTCAACTCGGCGCCCGGGTTCAACCGACAGCCCGCGGTCATCAACGGCTTCACAGAACTCATTCTTGCTGCCTTTGGCCAGGAGCGCGGAATGCACGCTCGCAGCGCGGTGGGAATGGCCGAGCTTCCCTTCGACATTCCCGTGGAGATCGAGGGTGAGGTCGAACTTTTTCCACGAGACGCCTAACCCTTGCATCGAACTGACGTTTAGCGTCGGGTCGATGACGAAAATTCGCTACGGACTATGTTGATGCGCCCAGCGAACTCGTCGATCCGTCTACACCATCACGAATCCGAACCGCATACCAAGCATCACCGCTTCAGTACGGTTGGTCGCACCGAGTTTGCCGAAGATGGACGAGAGGTGGAATTTCACCGTGTTCTCCGTGATGTCGAGTTGCCGCGCGATCTCCTTGTTGCCGAGTCCATCGGCAAGCATCGCCAGCACTTCGATCTCGCGTGAGGTTAAGGCTTCGAACGGTTCGCCGGATGCCGTCTGGCGCGACGGTATGCGTCCGGCAACGAGCCTTGCGAGAATATCGGGCGGCAGCACGCAAAGGCCTGCGGCGACGGCTTCGATGGACACGACGATTTCGGCCGGCATCGCGTTGCGAGGCAGGATCGCCGCCGCATCGGCCGGCAAAGCATCAAGGATCCGGTCACTGTCCGGGTCATCGATCAAAAGGACGAAAGCCGGTGGCGCGTGCCCGAGTTCGGATAGCGTCCCGAGCGCATCGCTCGCCTCCGGCTCGATGTCGGTCAAGACCACATCCGGCACCGATCCGGCGAGCCAATCGGCGAGGGTTTTGGCGTCGGCTGCGCTACCCAGAAACACGAGTGCCGGGTTCGATTCGACAAGCGTTTGCAGGCTCGAGCGCACCTGCGACGATGCCGCAATCACCGCGACCCTCACCGGCCCCATGTGTACCCTCTGTCCATCCGACATTTCGCCACTCCCCGGACCTCACCTGCACGAATTCCGTTGAGGACGTTCGCCCACAGTTACCGAGCACGCGTGGCGTTCGCCACCGCGGATCAACGCGAGTTGCAACTGCTGTCCAGTGCTCGCGGAGCCCAGCGCCGCGTGCACGTCGTCCGTGTCACGGCAAGGCTTGCCGTCCAGTTCGATCAGCACGTCGCCGATGAGCACGCCCGCCTGTTCCGCAGGACCGCCCGGCGCAAGCGAATTGATCAGCAATCCGCTATTGAACGGCAGGTTCATTTTGTGGATCCACGCGTCCAGCAGGGTGACCTGCTGCGTGCCGACGCCAAGGTAGCCCCGTGAGACGCGCCCTTTGGCCAACAGTTCATCGGTGATGCGCTCCACGGTCGTCCCAGGAATCACCACGCCGGCGCCGCGCATCAGTGCCGACGTGCAGATGCCCACGACCTGACCGCGCATGTCCGCAAGGGCCGCCCCGGAGAAACCCGGGCGCAGGCCGCCGTCCAGTCGCACGAACGCATCGAGCTGCCCACCTCTCCACGTGCGCCATGGCCCCCCTACGCTGCCGATTACGCCAAAATCAGCACTGATGCCGAGCAGGTCCGCACGCGCGACGGCGAGCGCCAGATGACCCGGTTTCAATGAGCCGGCATCGCCAGATTCGACTGCGTCCAGGTCAACGCCGTCCAGTTTCAGCACGGCGAGGTCGGTGCCCGTATCCAGCCCGGCGAGGACGGTAGCGACCGTACGGCCGTCGCTCAATGTGATGTCGACCCCCTCCTCACGTCTCAGCGTATGCGCAGCTGTCACGACGACGCCCTCTCGCCAGATTACCCCACTCGACGGCATGCGATGCCGTCCGTGTACTGCCACGACGCTGCGCCCCACCTTGCCGACAATGTCTGCCAGATTGTCCGAGAGGTCCATTAAGGGATTGCCGCTCTGGGATGTGGTTTCCATTTCAAGCCTCCAGTCATTGCGATACGACTTACTTGTGACGACGGGCTCACAATGACAGAAGGACTGACGATGCACACCACCCAAACGGGTAGTCGGCTAGCTGTGGTGGGGACTTTACTGCGCAGTGCGGCAGGTCCTCATCTCTTCAGATATCCGGTCACGAGACGCGTCGCCTCCTCGACGAGTGCCTCCATCGCTTCATCCGAAAGCATGTCGGAATAGTGCAGCACGGCGTTGTGCGTCAACGCCTCTATGGCCGTCACGCATACGAATGATGCGAGCCCCAGGTCGTCGATACACAGTTCGTCGCGGTGCATCTCCAGATAAGCGCTGAACAGGGTAAAGCTCTCACGGTTGAACGTTTCCAGCTTCTCGAGCTTGCCCACGCGCGGAATCTGCTCCGCGAGTACGCGATGCAGCTTGGGATCGACGCGGTGAGCCTTGACCGCGACCGTGACGAGTTTGTGCACCGCCTTGTCGACCGATTCCGTCAAAACCCCTGCCAACTCGCGCCGGACCATCTGCATGATCTCCTGCTGGTGGCGCTCGATGACGGCGGCAACGAGTGCCTCCTTGCTGGGGAAATATTGGTAGAGCGAACCAACGCTCACTCCTGCCACCGCCGCGATGCGGTTGGTGCTGGCCTTGTCGAAGCCTTCCTTGACGAGAATGCGAGCAGCCGCTTCAACCAGTGCGTCGACCGTCGCGCGAGATCGGTGCTGAGTGGCGATTTTCCTGGGTTTTATGAGCGGTCTGCGTGCCATTTTTCCCCGCCGCCAATGCGAGTATAAAAAGCGAATGATAGCTCGTACATTACCCAACATGGCAACGCAAGGCAGTACCTTGCGCAACATGCGCGACGCGCGAAACTCTCAGGAAGTCACGACATGCACGACACCTTGCAACATCTGTTTCGATACAAGGCCTGGGCGAATGACGAGCTGCTGACCGCGCTGGCGAGGCTTGGGGCTTGGCGTCGACTGACCCTCACCCGACTGGCCATCAAGGCCCTGAGCCACAGCTATGTCGTCGACCGGATCTTCGCCGCGCATCTGCAGCGAAAGGCTCATTCCTATACGTCGGCCAACCTGAGCGAGTTGCCGACGCTGGACGATCTGGCCGCCGACATCAGGAGGTCCGACCAGGAATACATCGAGTACGTGTCCGGGCTCGATCGCGACGCCCTCGCGGAACAGATCGATTTCGTGTTCACCGATGGTGCCCCGGGTCGCATGTCCCGGGAGGAAATGCTCATGCACGTCATCAACCACGGCACGGGCCACCGCGGCCAGGTCAGCGCCCTGATGTTGCTCAACGCCGTTTCACCGGCGAGAGATGGCTTCACGACCTATTTGCATGAAGCGCAGGCGTCGACGAGAGGGCGAGGCTGATGCGTGGACGAGTATCGAGTCGCGACGATGAGCGCCCCAGTCAGGGGAATCAGTCTGCCGCCGGCGTTTGCCCCCGGATCAACGATTCAAGCGTCCCCTTTCCTGTCGGAATCACTCGCGTCGACCGTCTGCAACACGCCGAAATTGTCGATCAGGATGTGCAGGCTGAGAACGAGAACCCAGATCGGAAAAACAAACACGATCCAATCTATGTTGCGGCCAGCCAGCAACAGCGCGAGCGCCGTGGCGTATCCAACATACGCAATCCACCGCGAAACGAAGCCAGTATGAAGAGCAAGTGTACTGGTGGCCGCCGTGAATACTGCCGCCATGCGCACCGCGTAAATATTCATGGCTTCGTAGGCAAACTCTCGAGCGACGGTGAACGTGACCGAACCGGGAAGTCGTTCGAACCCAAGGCGATACGCGGCCACGATCCCTCCGAAGAATGCGGCAGCGATAAACAACATCGCCAGGAACAGCAGGCCACTCCCCAGGAACACCGTAGCAAAGAAGCGATCCTCGAAGTCTCCGAGACGATCCCGCAGCACACCCATGAACCAGAGAAAGGCAATGCCAGCAAAGGGCACCAGATTGAGCGCCACAGTTACCGTACCCGAACTTTCTCGAAGCCACTGGCCCGCTTCTATAGGACCAACCGGAACAGCACGCCGCAGCATCAGAAGGCCGGTAATCAGTAACAGAGAAAACAAGATGCCGGCGACGGCGGCAGCGCGGGGCGCTCTCAGCTGCTTGCCCGGATCGATCCACTGGTGCCGCGCGTCCTTCGTTGAGGGTTTCATCTTCAGCGTCCTCCGTACCCCCGTAATCCGTGTGAGTACATTGTTCACGCCAGGCCATGACACAGCTGCGAGGACCGTTACCAGCGATTTGCTTCACGCTGAGATGCCGGTTGCCATGCCACTCGGAAAGTCGTTCATGGCGTGAGGCACCGAGGCGCAGCGTCGGAGGATGCAGGCGCGACCGCAGGTCCTTCGCTCCTCCCCGTGCGCCAAGACATCCAGCAGGCACCCACCACCTGAGATGTTGCGAGTCAGTGTCTCATATCTGTCGGCAATCGGACGCTCGCCGGCCCGGCCAGGAACGATCCTTCCCAGCAAGATCTTTCTGCTCGAGCAAGCTCGGCCTTGAGCCGGTGGAAGAACGGGCTGACTGGTTTCCAGATAGTGAGGGCAACCTCCTCGGCATTGGGCAGCCGCTTAAGTGAGCAGGCTGACGCTATGCGCTCGAAGCGCCGCTTAGGGTCAAAGCAGGCTATCGGTGCAAGGGGATCGACTATTGTCGATTTCCTGACTCCCCGCTCGTCGTGTGTATGGGCGGTCGTGTTGCGATGCGCTGCCGATCGGCACCTATAGTCCGTATGGGAAAAGGAGATTGCGAATGACTTACGTCGATGGATTTGTTATCCCCGTGCCTACAGCCAACCGCGAAGTTTACAGACAGTTCGCAGAAAGAGCGGCGGCCGTCTTCAAGGAGCACGGCGCGTTGAAGGTGGTCGAATGCTGGGGAGATGACGTGCCGGAGGGCAAGGTGACGTCGTTTCCAATGGCGATCAAGCGCAAGGATGATGAGACGGTGGTGTTCTCCTGGGTTGTCTGGCCGTCGCGTCAGTCGCGAGACGAAGGAATGAAAGCGGTAATGGCCGACCCGCGGCTGCAACCCGATAAAGATCCGATGCCTTTTGATGGCCAGCGGCTAATCTATGGCGGCTTCGAAGTGATTGTCGACGCGTGATGGCAGAAAAACATGGCGCCGGTTCGCGTTGAGACGCTAGCCGACGCCGCAGCCTGGCATTGAACATCCGCGATGCAACGCGTGAATCTCCTGTCGGACTTACGCGACTCAGGGCAAGGTGTGAAGTCAGGTGTCTGGTTAGCGGCGAACGGTCGCGCGTGACGTATAAGTGACTCCGACGAGTCGTTCACGGTCGAGCGCCTCGGGCGGCGCACGGCCAGTTCCCGTCATTGCTCGACTTATGCAAATGGACGCTCAAATGGCCGATGCGCTTCGGTAACTGACATTCGCCTCGCAGTGTTCCCCTGAACAGGGCGCCCGGCTGCATAGAGCCATCGGCGCTTCCGCTGGAAAGATGGACAGTGCGAAGGATCTCACGCTTGATGTCCCATCCAATCGGAATTACCCGTCCGGTAGCCGCCATGACCTTCGTCTCTGGTTGAAAGGGCCGCTGAAAACAAGGCGGTCGATTACCTTGACCCGCCCGCGCCCGAACCACCTCCACCGTGACCGCCAGCGCCCGAGCCGCCCGCGCCGTGACCTCCTGGACCTGCGCCCGAATTGCCTGCACCTGAGCTGCCTGGACCCGAACTGCCCGCGCCCGAACTGCCCGCACCCGAACTGCCCGCACCCGAACTGCCCGCGCCAGAACTGCCCGCGCCGGAACCGCTTGCGCCGTGACCGCCCGCGCCCGAACTGCCTGCGCCGGAACTGCCCGCGCCCGAACCGTTTGCGCCTGCACCCGAGCTGCCTGCGCCAGAACTGCCTGCGCCCGAACTGCCTGCGCCCGAACTGCCTGCGCCCGAACTTCCTGCGCCGGAACTGCCCGCGCCAGAACTGCCCGCGCCCGAACTGCCCGCGCCGGAACCGCTTGCGCCGTGACCGCCTGCGCCCGAACCGCTTGCGCCGGCACCCGAACTGCCTGCACCGGAACCGCTTGCGCCTGCGCCCGAGCCACTTGCGCCGGCACCCGAGCCGCTTGCGCCGGCACCCGAACCACTTGCGCCGGCACCCGAGCCGTTTGCGCCCGCGCCCGAGCCGTTTGCGCCTGCGCCCGAGCCGCTTGCCCCCGCGCCCGAGCCGCTTGAGCCAGCACCCGAGCCATTTGCGCCGGCACCCGAGCCGCTTGCGCCTGCGCCCGAGCCGCTTGCACCGGCACCCGAACCGCTTGCGCCTGCGCCCGAGCCACTCGCGCCGGCACCCGAGCCGTTTGCGCCGGCACCCGAGCCGCTTGCGCCGGCACCCGAGCCGCTTGCGCCTGCGCCCGAGCCGCTTGCACCGGCACCCGAACCGCTTGCGCCTGCGCCCGAGCCACTCGCACCGGCGCCCGAGCCACTCGCACCGGCACCCGAGCCACTCGCACCGGCACCCGAACCGCTTGCGCCTGCGCCCGAGCCACTCGCGCCTGCACCCGAGCCGTTTGCACCGGCACCCGAACCGCTTGCCCCTGCACCCGAGCCGCTTGCGCCAGCGCCCGAACCGCTCGCCCCCGCACCCGAGCCGCCCGTACCCGAACCGTCTCCGCCGCGAGCGCCAGCAGGCTGCCTTTGAGCCAACGGGAGTGACGCAGAATTCGGAGAAGGGGTACCGCGGTGATCGAACGAAGCGGAAGGCGCGGGCGCAGAAGGCGCAGGCGGGACGAGCTCCGCATTGCCAATTGCAGTTTCCCGCGCAGCAGGCGACGATGAACTCGCCCCGTGATCGGGCAAAGACGCTTGTTGCGTTGACGATGTGGGTCCGCTGACCTCTGGCGCTTGCCGCGTGATTGCTCTCACGGGTGGCGCGGAATGGCTGCGATTCTGCGTGGCGGAGTGGCTTACTTGAGCGGGACGTCGTGTAACCGATCGCTGCGGCGGAGCAAAATCCGGAGTGGCTCCAGCGCGTTGATCGGCCGGAGCGGAAGACACGGGCGGTGCGAGCTCCGCACTGGCATCCGCTGCATCCGCAGTTCCGGGAGCGGGAGGCGGCGATGATTGCGCGACATGTCCCGACCAGGACGTGTTTCGCGCTGACGATGTGGATCCGATGATCCCGATCGCCTGATCATCGTCGACACGATGCCCATACTCGACTAGACCCACGGCCCCGACAGCCAATGTGCTTGCCAACGCGACCCAAAGCGCGCGACGTCTGCCCCACGAAGGCGATGCGGTCTTGAAGTCTGCATTCGGGCTACCTGCACCCGAATATGTGCGCTCGTCCTGTCTGAACATGCCGACACGCTTCGGATGGTGTCGACTGATCCTTCCATTCGCTACGTTCATGTGCCGTCCCCTTGCAGTGTGCTCATCGAAATGAGCTGCGGTTCGGCGTGTTCGCCCCTGGTTCCGCTACGGCAATGGGAGCGGTGTACCAGGTTTTCTATCCTAAGGCCATGAGCTATGAAAACGCTCGCCAACTTTGTGGCGGATCTGGACGGGTGGCCGAAGTCGCCTTCTGGCGTGCTTTTCGGCGATGACTCGACAGTTGGCGATGACTCGATGCCGGTGCAGCAGTCGCCGTGCCTGATAGGCGAAGCCCAAATCGAACGGTGAGATCGTGGAGATAGCACGGGATACACGATCCAACAGGATCCGTGCCAGACCGACACCCTCCTTCAATTCAGCACTTCGGTATCCTGGGGCGGTCGCAAAGTACTACGGAGACCGTATCGAACACGTGTCTGGCACACGCCGACTTTCATTCGATATTCGTCGGCCACAAGACAACACTTCGCCAGTCCGCATCCCGCCGATCCCGCTGAAACCCGCATCAGGCAAGCTTCCCGTAAGGTGGCATGGACGCTGCATTAAACAGCGTCCAGCCGTAGCACGACCCGCGCATCAATCGAACCCGGATGCCCGCCCCGAATGCACGCCTGGACCCCATGCGTCGCGCCCCGTTCGGGCCGAAACGCAATCAACCACGCCGATCGGAGGACGCTGTGCTCAGCCTGTTCATTTACCTGTACGAGTTGTTGGAGAAAGCCCTTGACCGTGCCGAACACAGTCGCCGCGACGCGTATCTCGCGTCCGCCGTCGACATCGGCGAGCTCGAACGCCGCATGCACACGATGGAGATTTGACCGCTGAGGTATGCGATCCCGAAGCGGACCGCCGATGGCGTGAGCTGTGAAGACTATCGGGGCGCGACGACTTCGTTTGTTCATTACCGGGGGCGGCCGCGGCGCATGTGAAGCGCCGCGGCCATCGGTTCACTAGCAGAGGTAGACCAATGAAACGTTCAAATACTGTCGCGCGGTTGCTCGTTGCGACGCTGACGGCCGTCACGCTCATGACCTTGGACCAGGTCACGCTGGCAGCCACCATGGGCGACAGTCCGGATACCGTTCGGGTGGAAAGTACAGCGACGCGTGATGCCCCAGCAATAAATGAACAGGAAACGACCACCGGGCATTCACCGCTCACGTTGCTTGTTCAGTCCCCTGGCGGCAGCACGCTCCGGCTCACCTACATCCAGGATGACGGCTGGAAGCTTGACGACCACGATGCCAGTCTCGAGTGGACCGAAGGGCGTGTTACACCAGCCACCGCGTCACAACAGAAGGAAGACGCTATCGCAGCCCGTCCGCTAACGGTATTCATCGACGGTCCGACCGGCTATACCTACGTGTGGATACGCGACCAAGGCTGGAAGTTCGTCGGCCGCATCACTGACAAAATAAAGTAGCGCCGGTAATGGACGATGCAATGGTCGGCCATAACAGTGCACGGCTGTCGTCAAGGCGCTGCGCGGTTGTAGTCGTAGTCATAGTCACGATTGCGGCTGCAAAGCCGGCCCCGGCCGATGTGACCGCCGGGCCTGCTGGCCGTCCATTGACCAATGACGCCATCGTTAGCGCCTGGCGTATCCTGCGCACCGTCGACTGCGCGCGTTGCCATGGCAAGGATTACGAGGGCCTGGCCGCACCCTCGATCGTTGATTACGCGCGCACGCAGAGCCGCGAAATGTTCGTCCGGAGGGTCCTTGACGGTGCCCCGTCTCGTGGGATGCCCGCGTACCGCGACAACACCTTGATTGCCGAGCACATCGACGATATTTACCGGTACTTTCTCGGCCGTGCCGACGGCACCATCAGCACCGATCCGCGACCTCCTCCGCCTTGAGCGACAGTGATGCGCCATCGGCAAACGCCTTCCCGCCCCATCCGCGAAGAACCCCAAAAAAAAGCGCTGTGCCGAAACACAGCGCCTCTCTCACCCTCCCCGCTTACTGCCTGGGGATATAAAGCGGCATCGAATCTTCCCAAACCGTATCGGTGATCGCATGCCGATCGCTGCCGTCCGCGTTCATCACCCAGTTCTGGCCATCGGGCTGGAACGTTTCGTCGTACAGCGAAAGCTCATCACGGAAGCCATATTCGCCAGAGCTATACGCAATGCGGCCGTCCCAGGTCCAGGTCGCGTGGGCCTGGTTCGAACCCTGCGGGGTCACGCGCTGCACATCCGTGCCGTCCGGATTGATCGTGTAGACGTCGTAGTGGAACTTGTTCGGATCGGTCGGGTTGATCTCCTTGCGCGTGAACACGATCTTCTTGCCGTCCGGCGACCAGCCCGGCAGGTTGTCGGGCTCGGCGGTCAGGACCGTGGTCTTGAGCGTCTGCAAGTCGAGAATCCGCAGGCCCTTCTCGCTATCGCTCCACACGCGGTAGACGATCCTCGTACCGTCCGGCGAATAGCTCGGGAAACCCGCGTTCTCCTTGCCGTCGGTCAGAATCTCCGGCTTGCCGTCCATGCTGCCGTCGGCCTTGATGCGCATGATGCGGCCCGGCATGTGATCTCGCGTGAAGAACCAGCCGCCCACGCCGAACGCGACCCACTGCTTGTCCGGCGACCAGGTCGGCTGGAACGCACCGGCCAGCCCCATCTTGATCATCTTCGGATCGAGGCCGCTGGTTTGCGGATCGTAGATACGACGCGCATCGCTGAAGTCGGTATTCGACACCACGATCGACGAGGCGACCGCCTTCTCCGTGTACACGAGCGACTTGCCGTCGCGCGAGAGCTGCGGGAACACATCGACGAAGCGGTAGTTCCATTGCGGATCGAAATTGAACAGCGCCGTGCCGTTCGGATGGAACGGCCTGCCGTACACCACCTTCTCGTAGACGACCTTCTTGCCGTCGGCCGAGTAGTGCGGCGAGCGGATGCCGCTGCCCGCCGTGGCACGCGATTGACCGTCCGTCGTATTGAGGCCTTCCTGTGCGCCGTTCTTGATGTGATAGGCGACGTTGGTCGTGCCCACGAATTGCGGGAACACCTTGAATCCCGGCGTATTCGTCAGATCCGTGCGCGCGCCCGTGCTCACGTCGACCTGCACGATCTGCGTGCTGACCTTGCCGATCGCCTCGGGCCGGTGTGCGCCCCAGGTCGATTCGACTGGGGTTTCATAGAACACCACGCGCTTGCCGTCCGCGGACCACGACGGCGAGCCCTCGGCATAGCCTGCGCGCGCGGTGATCTGCTTGAAGCCGGTGCCATCCGGATGGATTTCGTAGATGCTGCTTTCCTGGGTGCGCTCCCAGCCGACCGGCAGGTTATGGCCTCGCCAGTCGGTGCCGATATCGGACGACAGCGCGATCCACTTGCCATCCGGCGACCAGGAAGGCCGGAAGAAACTGTGCGGCTTGTTCGGGTCGAATTTGATATCGCCGGTCACGTTATGCAGCGCGCCCGTCTTCAGGTTCAGCGTCCAGATATTCGTGGTGCCCCAGGTGTCCTGGCCGCGCCGCGACGACACGAACGCGATCTGATTCGGATCGGCCGGGTTGAAGACCGCGGCATCGCTGATCCCGATCGAGTCGGTCAGGCGCTGCAGCCCGGTGCCGTCGACGCGCACGCGGTAGAGGCTCGCGTGACCGAGGCCATCGCGCTCCGAGGTGAACACGATCCATTGACCGTCCGGCGAAAAGGAGCCGTGATAGTCGAAACCATCGGACTGGATCAGGCGGTGTTCGTCGCTGCCGTCGGCATTGGCGACATACAGTTCCGACGTCGACGGGCCGATGCGATAGATCAACAGATCGCCCTTGGTCGCGGTCGCGGCGCCGGCCCCCGGCACGAATGCGGCGGCGGCCGCGATGGTGAGGCACCCCAGGATTTTCTTTTTTGTCAGAAGCGAAGAACGCACGATACTAGTCTCCATTTTTTATCAGCGTCACAGCAAGCTTGAAACGGCCGGTCCGGCATTCCGGCCGATGAATACGATCATTCGCCGAGGCTGCCTGTCACATCGTCGAACAGCTCATCGACAGAGAGCCGATGCGGCAGGATCTTCTGGTCGAGCGCCCAATCGATCGCCAGTTGCAGGCCCTTGCGGTTCTGCTCTAGACCGAGTGGCGGAAACACGGCGGGCGTACCGCCTTCGGTTTGCGCGCGGCTTTCGGCGATCATCCGGTACAACTCGCGCACGACCTGCGGGTGCTTTTTCGACAGGTCCTGGTGCACGACGAACATGTGATTGACCGGCACCACGCCTTCGCGCGCGAACCACGCTTTGGCCGCGTTCTGCGCATCGGGCACGAGTGTGCGCACGCGCGGATCCTTCGGCATGTCTTCGCCGAGCAGCGCCGCGGCGAGCTCGCCGTTCATCATCAGGTCCGGAATCGACGAACCGGCCGGCAGGCGCACGCAGTTGTTCGGACCGCGATACTCGGCAAGGTGGCCGTCACCGAGCGTCATCCACGTGACCTTGTCGAGATCGACGCCGTATTCGTGGCGCAGAATGCCGCGAATCCACAGCGCGGTGGTCTGCGTATAGGTGCGCACGCCGACCTTCCTGCCTTCGATATCCTTCGGATCGAGATGCCCGAAGTCGATGTTGAAGCCCGCGCAGTGATGCTGGAAACGCCCCGAGATCGGCGCCGGCAGCAGCACATAAGGCTTGCCGTAGGCCTTCGCCTGCAGGAACGTAACGATCGCGAGCTCGCCCGCATCGAACTGGTTCTCGCGCACCATCGCCTTGAAGCCGTTATGCGCGGGCGTCGGGCCGCAGAAGTCGAGCGTGACGAGATCCGAGCTCACGCGCCCGTCTCTCAACGCCTTCGTCACCGGATACACGGCCAGATTGGTGCGCAGCGTCGGCACCGCGGTTTGCGTTGTCGTCATGAATGTCGATCCTTATGCTGGAATGAAATTACAGTCTCACCTCGATGAGACACGGGCCGACCGCATGCACGGAATCGGCCATGGCCTCGTGAAAAGCTTCCGCCGTGTCGACGGCGACGGCCGGCACGCCCATGCTCTTCGCCATCGCGAGCCAGTCGATGCGCGGACGGTCGATGTCGATCATCGCGAGCGCGCGCTCGCCCGGCGCGCCGGCGCCCATGTTCGCGTACTCGGCCTTCAGGATCGCGTAGCTGTTGTTGGCGAAGATGATCGTCGTGATGTTCAGGCCTTCACGCGCCTGGGTCCACAGCGACTGGATCGTGTACATCGCGCTGCCGTCGCCGACCATGCAGAACACGCGGCGCTCCGGGCAAGCGAGCGCGGCACCGGTTGCGACCGGCGTACCGTAGCCGATCGAGCCGCCCATGTTGTTGATCAGGTCATGACGCGCGGCGCCGACGGTCAGCCCCATCGTCTCGCGACCGGTGGTCAGCGACTCGTCGACGAGGATGCAGTCTTCCGGCAATGCCGCGGCTAGCGCTTGCGCAATGCTCGCGGGATTCAGCGCGCCAGTGGGCGCACTTGCGTCCGCACGCTGTTGCAGCACCGCCTGCGTGCGGGTCGCGCCGAGCGCCTCGACCAGCATCTCCAGCGCGGCCGTGCCGTCTTCGCCGACTTCCGCGAGCGCATGCACGCTCGTGCCGGCCGACTTCAACAGACTCGGCTTGTCCGGATAGCTGAAGAAAGCGACCGGCTCGGTCGTCTCGACCGTGATGATGTGGCGAAAGCCCTTCAGGTAGTCGACCGCCGCGTTCACCGCGTACGGAATCCGTTCGAGCGTCACGCGTCCCGCGCCGCGCTCGATCCGCGCGCTAAAGAACTGCGTCGCGAGCCGGCAGCCGCTCGCCGCCTTCAGCTTGCCCGCGAGTTCGAGCGCGCGGCCGCGGGTCGAACGCCCGGCCAGCACGATCAGCGTCGGCTCGCCTGAGCGCAGCACTTGCGCGATGTGATCGACGCGTGCCGCGTCCGGCGTGGCCGGCTGCGCGATGGGCAATGCCGGCAGCGATACGCGTTCGCCCGCGTCTTGCCATGAAGCATCGCCGGGCAGAATCAGCGTGGCGATTTGCCCCGGATACTCGCTCGCCTTGCTCACCGCCGCGGCCACGTCCCACGCGACCGCGCGCGACGACTCGACGCGACGCACCCAGTGACTGAGCGGACGCGCGAGCCCTTCGATATCGGACATCAACGGCGGATCGTATTTCAGATGCGCGGCCGAATGCTCGCCGACGATATTGACCATGCCCGACGACGCGCGTTTGGCATTGTGAATATTGGCCAGTCCATTCGCGAGACCCGGGCCGAGATGCAGCAGCGTCGACGCCGGCGTGTCCTTCATCCGGTAGTAGCCGTCCGCGGCACCGGTGCAGACGCCTTCGAAAAGACACAGCACGCTGCGCATGCGGGGATTTTCGAGGGCCTTCAGAAAGTGCATCTCCGAGGTGCCCGGATTCGCGAAACAGATGTCGACGCCGTGATCCGTCAGCGTGTCGACGAGGCTTTCGGCTCCGTTCATTAGTACCCCGCCATCTCGCGCGCCGCGCCGACCACGCCATAGCTGCGCTGCGGTGCCGACATCAGGAAGCGGTAGCCTTCCTCGATCAGACGCTCGTGGTTCTTCGCGCTCACGTGCGGATTGCCGACCACCACGTTGTGCTTGTGGCAGGTGTCGACGATCTTGCGCATCGCGTCGAGCACTTCCGGATGCTCGTACTGACGCGGCAAGCCGAGTTGCTGGCTCAGGTCGCCCTCGCCGATCAGAATGAAGCCGATGCCGGGCACGTTCGAGAGGATGTCGTCGAGATTCTCGATCGCCTCGGTGCTTTCGCACATCAGGCCGACGAGAATTTCGCCTTCCGGCGCGAGCGGCCAGACGTCGGCCTTCCTGTAGTAGTCGGCCGTGCTCAAGCCCCAGTAGCGCGCCGCGGTAGCGGGACCGTCGCCACGCACGCCCTTCGGCTCATACAGCGGCGCGTTCTTCGGCCGCGCATAGCGGCACGACGCGACCGCGTTGTACGCCTGCTCGACGGTCGCAATGTGCGGCCACACCACGCCATACACACCGCGATCGAGCACCTGCTTCGCGAATGCCTGGTTCATCTCGGCGCCATTGGCCGGGATGCGCGCAATCGGCGTCACGCGCGGCGCGACCGAACCGGACTCGACGATCGCCTTGCGATTGAGCATGTACTGCAATGCGTCGCCGAGCGCCGACACGTCGTACGGGTTGTGCTCCATTTCGAACACGATGCCGTCATAGGGCGCATCGCTCATCTCGATCGCGGTCTGCTTGTCGAGCTTCGAAAATGCGGTGAATGCGGGCTTGCCGGATTCGAACGCGCGAATGATGCCGTTGAGACGATTCTCGCTCATGGTGTCTTTCTCTCGTGAATTAGGGGGTGAAGCCGGATCAGTCGGCGGCTTTCCAGTACATGAAGCCCATGCCTTCGCCGGTGCCGGCGGGCGTGCGCCAGCACGGCACATAGTCGACCAGCGTCATTTCCGCGCCGGTTTCCTGCACCGCCTTCATGACGCTGACGTACAGCTTGATTTCGGACGTGCCCGACTGGTACGAGCGGTCGTCCACCGCCGCGAGGCCGTCGTAGTCGTACTCGGCCAGCATCTTCATGATGCGGTGATCGAACTCTTCGTCATTGACGAAATGCGACAGGCCGCCCGACGCGAAAATGCCCACCCGTACATCGTCCGGCCATGCGTTGAGCGCGTCGCGCAGCACGCGGCCGAATTCGATGCACCGCGACATCGACGGCTGCGTCGGCGGATAAAAGCAGTTCATGATGACCGGCACATGCGGCGGCGGGTTGTCGCCCATGATCTGGTGATACACGAAGCTGTACGCATGCGGCACCACCGGATATTCGGGCAACGGTTTCATCCATACGTTGTCCGGCCACGCGAACAGATCGGTCAGATCGAAGTTCTCTTTCTGGAAGTACTCGATCAGATAAGTCGCGAGCTTCGGATGGCAATCGTGCGTCACGTGATGATCGGGCGCATAGACCGGACGCTGCGGCGGTCCGTTGTGTACCTGCGCGCCGCTATAGATCGCGATCGACGGCGAGAAGTCGGTGAAGATCTCCTTCTGGTCCTTGCCGAGAATGATCGCGACGTCGATCTTCGCCTCGCGATACGCGGCCGCCATCTCGTCGAGCGCGCTACGGCAGCGCGCGGCACGCGCGGTACGTTCTTCGAGCGTCAGGTACTTCTCGAACGCGGCTTCGCGATGCGCTTCGAGCTCCGGGTACGTCCACGTGCGATTGCGATACCACAGTTCCGGGTTGTTGCGGTCGCGTTCCCCGTTCTTGAGCCAGTCTTCCGGCGCCTGGCCCAGCATGCCGCTGTGCGGCACCGCCATCCCGAATACGATCTTCGCCATGTGTGTTTCTCAGTAAATTAACGTGTCCAGAGGCCGTCCATGCCGGCCGTGCTATCAGTGTTCAGGCCTGCCGCAATGTGCTCGGCGCGTCGGTCACCTTCGGCGACCATTCGGGGCGATACAGGAAGATCGTGGCCATTGCGCCGACGACCAGGAATCCGAGGATCACCATCATCGGCAGGTCGTAGCTGCCGCTCACGTGCAGCAGCCAGCCCGACAGGCTCGCCGCCACGCCGCCCGCGAGACTGGTTGCGAGTTGCTGCACCCCGGTGACGAGGCCGATGGCCTGCCTCGGAATCAACGTCAGGCGCGACAGAACCAGATTGTTCGCCGTGACGAAACCCAGCAGCGAGAGCGACAGGACATTCCAGAACAGCGCCATCTGCAGCGTCGGTGCGTACGCGCCGAGCAATACCGTGCAGCCGCCGACGAAGCCGGTCACGGTGAAGACCTTGCGGACCAGGATCGGATCCTTGCCCCGGGCGATGATCAGGTCGGCCGCCGACCCCGCGAGCGCGGCGACGATCGCGATTCCTGCAAAGCTGAAGAACGTGAACAGTCCCGATCGCGAGATCGACAGACCGCGTTGCTCGACCAGATAGGCCGGCATCCACGTCATGCAGTAGAACGTGAAGTAGCCGTAGCAGAAGTTCGTGATCATGCCGCCCCACACGACCGGGCTCGCGAGAATGCTGCCAAGGCTCACGACACGCGCGCTGCGATTCGCGGCCACCAGCTCCGCTTTCGAAGGCAGATCGTTGCGCACCAGCAGCAGCCACGGCGCGAGCCAGATGAGACCGACGAGACCTGTCGCGAGGAACATCACCTGCCACGAGTAGTTGACGATGAACCACGCGCCGACCGGTGCGCCGAGCGCGGGACCGAACTTGTTGCCCATCGCGAGAATGCCGACCGCGAGGCCGTTGTGCTTCTCGTCGAAGTTATTGCGAATCCAGCGATAGCTCGCGGGAATCACGATCGCCTCGGCCATGCCGATGATCAGCCGCATCACGACCAGACTCGCGAGCGCGGTCACCGCACCCATCAACGCGGTCGCGACGCACCACAGCGCGAAGCTGATCGCGTACGGCCATTTCACGCCGTAGCGGTCGGCGACCCAGCCCATCGGCACCTGAAACAAGCCATACGACCAGAAGAACGCCGCGTTGATCCAGCCGCGATCGATGTCCGTCAGCGCGAAGTGACGAATGAAATCCGCATCGGCCAGCGTCGACGAAATGCTGGTTCGATCGACAAACGAAATCAGCACACCGAGCGCAAGAAGCGCAAGCACGGCCCAGCGGTTCGCGATTCCTCGTCGTTCAGGTTTGCCTGTCTCCATCTGCTTGTTCTCTTCAGTTTGATTGAATGCTGCGTGCAGGCCGCTGCGAAACATGTTGCCGTTCGTGGGCGGCCCGCCCGGATACCTCGCCTAACCTCAGGCGAGCGCCGGATAGAGCTGCTGCGCGGTCTTGCCGAAGATCCACTCCCGGTCCGCATCGCCGAGCGAGGCGAGACCGGCCTGCGCGGTCGCGAGAATTTCCGCGAGCGTGCCCGGCGAGGTCGGATAGTTCGAGCCCCACGCCAATCGTTGCGCGCCGAACGTCTCGACCACGCGCGGGAAGAACGTCTCGGCGCTGGCCTTCTCTTTCTTCACGTCGCCGAAGATGCGCGGCGTGAGCTTCAGATAGATGTTCTCGAGCGGCGCCAGATCGAACAGGCTCTGCGCTTTCGCGTAGGGTACGCCGTCCGCGACCTCGGGACGACCGAGGTGATCGAGGATGATGCGCACGCTCGGGAAGCGCTTCGCGAGCGCGGTGACCTGCGGCAAGCCGATCGGACCGGTCTGGATGCACATCGGCAGGCCGAGCTCGCCGCACAGCTCCCACGCGGGAAACGAACGCGGATCGTCGAGCTCGCTCGGGTCGAACTCCTTCGTGCTGCCGCCGGTGAAAAGACGCAGGCCCGCGAGGCCGCGCTCGACCCATGCGCGGATGCGCGCCGGTGCATCGGGGTCCAGCACATCGACCGAACCGACCGCGACCAGACGGTCCGCGTATTGCGCGCAGCCGTCCACCACATAGCTGTTGTCGAAACCGTAGGTGGTCGACGAATGGACCACCGCCGCCTTCGCGACGCCGGCCGCGTCCATCGAGGCGATCAGCGTCTCGACCGTGGTCGGCCGCTCCTTCGACCACTCCGAGCGCTTGCCGAACAACGGGGCGGGCGGATAGCGGTTCTCGTCGTCGGAAATGATGTGCGGGTGAATATCAACGATTGAGGAAGTCATCAAGGCCTCGGTATCTTGCTCGTTACATGCGGCTCGCGCCGTGATTTGCCTCGTGCTTGTTTGCCATGGGCTTATTTGCCATGGGCTTATTTGCCACGCGCTTTGAGGCGCGCATCGAGACGCGGATAGACACGCCGTGCGTTGCCTTCGAAGATCTTGTGGCGATCCTCGTCGCTCAATGCCGCGCAGCCGTCGATATAGCGCTTCGTGTCGTCGAAGTAGTGACCGGTTGCCGGGTCCTTGCCGCGCACCGCGCCGATCATTTCCGAGCCGAACAGCACGTTGTCGGCGGGAATCACCTTCGTCAACAGCTCGACGCCCGGCTGGTGATACACGCACGAGTCGAAGAAGATGTTGTCCAGCAATCCTTCCAGCGGACGCTCGCGCATTTCGAGCGACATGCCGCGATAACGGCCCCAGTGATACGGCACCGCGCCGCCGCCATGCGGAATCACGAGACGCAGCGTCGGGAAATCCTTGAACAGGTCCGACTGCAGGATCTGCATGAACACCGACGTGTCCGCGTTCAGATAGTGCGCGCCGGTGCCGTGAAAACACGGGTTGCACGACGCGGCGACGTGAATCATCGCGGGCACGTCGAGATCGACGAGCGCTTCATAGAGCGGATACCACTCGCGGTCCGTCATCGGCTTGCCGGTCCAGTAGCCGCCGCTCGGGTCCGGGTTCAGGTTGCAGCCGACGAAGCCGAGCTGCTCGACGCAGCGGCGCAATTCGGCGATCGAATTGGCGGGCGCAACGCCCGGCGATTGCGGCAACTGGCAGACCGGCGCGAAGTTGTCCGGATAGAGTTCGGTCACGCGATACACGAGGTCGTTCGAGACTTCTGCCCACTCGAGGCTCGTGCGTTCGTTGCCGAGGTGGTGGCTCATCAGCCCCGCGATCGGCGAGAACAGCGTCAGGTCGCTGCCGCGCTCGCGCTGCAGCTTGAGCTGACCGTTGCCGATCGCTTCGCGAATCTCGTCGTCGCTGACGAAGGCGCCGTCACGCGCGGGCGCGTTGGCCGGGTCGTTCGCGAACTCGACCTGTTTGGCGCGCCAGGCGCGAAAGGAAGCCGGGACGGTCGTGAAATGACCGTGGCAATCGATAATCATGGTGTCTCCGTTCGAATCGTCGGGTCGGCGTCAAACGCCTCTGTTGCTTAGCGGGCCAGCGGGTCGACGAACAGCTCGTCGATGGACATGCGGCGCGGCGTGAGACCCTGCTTGAACGCGGTCGCTTCGAGCGTTTCGATCGTCTTGAGGTTTTCCTGCAGACCGTACGGCAGCGGATCGTGACCGACGATCTTGCGCAGTTCGAGATACTTCTTGTCGCTCGCGCTCGTCGCCTCACCGGCGTCGAGCCGTTCGAGCCATTCCTTCTTCGCCTGCGCGAACGCATCGAACAGCGACTTCGCGATCCACGGATGCTCGGCGAGCACCGAGTCCTTGACGACGATCGTGCCGTGCATCGGATACACGCCAGTGCGCGCGTAGTACTCGGTTTCGAGTTCGGTCGCGTTCGGCAGCAGATCCGGATAGTCGGCCTCGACTTCCTGCCAGCCGCCCGTCGGCGCACCGGTGCGGCCGATGCCCGCAGCCGCGGCAAAACCCGCCGACAGTTCGCCCGATGCCATCATCTCGGCGAGCGAGCTGCCTTCCGGCGCATGAATGACGTTCGCCGGCAGCTTCAGTTGCGTCACGTGTTCTTCGTCGTCGACGACCCACGTCACCTTCGACGAATCGAGACCGAACTCGTCGATCAGCACCTGACGCGTCCACACGCCGGTCGTGACGGAATAGGCGCGCACGCCGACCTTCTTGCCTTCGAGATCCTTCGGCGTGTTGATGCCCGCGTCCGGACGCACCAGCAGACCGCCGTGATGAAACCGCCGCACGACGAAGATCGGCAGGCCGACGAACGGCGCGCCATAGGCACGCGCGATGATGTAGGTGGTCGGCGCGAGTTCGCAAACGTCGAATTCGACGTCGCGCACCATGCGGCGGAACGCGCCGATTTGCGGCTTGACGGTGACGAACTCGGCGTCGACGCCCTCGATAGGGATGGATCCATTACGGATGGCCGACGTATGCGGATGCTCAGCGATCGCGATCTTGAGCGGGACTTTCTTGGTCAACATCCTCTCCTGTGGATTGATCGTCGCGGGCTGCGGGGTAAGGGCCGCAGCGCGCAACGTAGCGTCTCGATGGCGTAAGAATAGGGGAGGACGGGACGAGCGTCCCTACACAAAAAGTAGATTCAATGGCACTTTTTGGTGGGGCTGGAGAGGCGCCGGGAAGGCGCTCCGGCGGGGGTTGCCGGCAGCAATGACAGGACGCGGACGGCTGGGCGGATCGCGTTATCGCGCCCGCCGAGCCTCGATGAAAGCCTCGACGTAGCGCAGTGCCTGTTCGCACTGCTCGGGCGTGAACGCGTGAATACTCGCCGGAACCGGATCGAAGCCCAGCTCGGTCGCGACCCAACGGATCGCTTTCGCGCGCGCTTCGAACGCGTTGACGCCATCGCGGCGCACCTTGCCGGCGACGAGCGGTTCGAGCGCATCGTGCAGCCTGCTTTTCGCCTCGCGCAAGGTCGCGTCGGCGAGGCGGCCGAGCGGCAGGTTGTGTTTGCTGCGCGCATAAACGCCGATCCAGGCCTGACACGCGGAGCAGATCCACAGCGGCCCCTGGTCGCCGCGATACGGATAGGCCTCGTCGCCATAACGCGCGAGCAATGCGCGGCTGCCGCAGTAGTCGCAGGACGGCTGCGGCAGTGCCTTGACGGGCTTGCCTACGCGCATGGGGAATGCTCCAGGGCAATATCGTGATACTTCATCGCATCGAACCGACTGGCGAGAACAGTTGAAGTCAGACAGTTTAATGGAATGCCCGCGTCCCCATGCAAGGCGCGAGAATCACGCAGCCTGCTCGCGCGCAATCTCCATCACCACCCGACGCCGCCTCGCCAATCCTTCGGCCGAGCGCTGCCGGACCAGCTCCACCACCGCTTGCGGCGCCAACTCGGGATCGCCCGCATCGAACGGCGGCGCCGGCGCGTATTCGAGTTCGAGCTGGATCGCCTGCGCCTCCTCGACCCCCGCGAGTTCCGCGGCGAGCGTCAGCCCGAAGTCGATGCCCGCCGTCACGCCGCCGCCCGTAATCAGATTGCCGTCGCGAACCACGCGCGCGCGCGTCGGTATCGCGCCGAGCGGTTCCAGTAACGAATGGAACCCCCAGTGAGTCGTCGCGCGTCGGCCGCGCAGCAAACCGGCCGCGCCCAGCAGCAGCGCGCCGGTGCAGACCGACGTCACGTAGCGCGCGCTCGCCGCCTGTCGACGCACGAAGTCGATCGTCTGCGCGTCCTGCAACAGATCGGTCACACCGCTTCCGCCCGGCACACAGATCACGTCGAGCGGCGGGCAGCTTTCGTACGTGGTGTCCGGCGTCAGCACGAGCCCGTTGCTCGCCACCACGGGCTCGCGCGTCTTCCAGATCAGATGCGTCGTGGCGCCCGGCAGCGACGCGAGCACCTCGTGCGGGCAGGTCAGATCGAGTTGCTGAACTTTCGGAAATACCAGAAAACCGATTTGCAGAGTCATATGGATGCCTTATCGAATGAGAAATCGAAACGCGCCATCTGCCAATTCTTCCAGGTGGACGGATCGATTCTATGCGCGTAGTCTTTGGCAAGACTGCCATTCACCCCTTGCTTTCTGCCAGGCTCGCCACGCCATGTCCCACGTGCTTCGCTCCATCGTGTTGCTCGCCTTCCCGAACATGCAACTGCTCGACGTCAGCGGTCCGCTCCAGGTATTCGCGTCGGCCAATGAACTCGTCGCGCAGCGCGGCCTCGACAAACTCTACGCGCCGCGCGTCGTCGCAGCCGTTGCCGGACCTGTCACGTCGTCGTCGGGACTCGCGGTGGTGGCCGGTTCGCTACGCTCGGTGAAGGGGGCGGTCGATACGCTGATCGTGCCGGGCGGCTGGGGGATTCGCGAGGCATCGGCCGACCAGCGTCTGATCCGCTGGACGCGGCGCCAGGCGCCGCAGTGCAGACGCGTCGCGTCGGTCTGCTCGGGCGCGTTCGTGCTCGCCGAGGCGGGACTGCTCGACGGCCGGCGCGTCGCCACGCATTGGGGGCGTTGCGACGAACTCGCGCAGGCGTATCCGCAACTGCGCGTCGAAGCCGATCCGATCTTCATTCGCGACGGCACGATCTGGACTTCGGCGGGCGTCACCGCCGGCATCGATCTCGCGCTCGCCATGCTCGAAGAAGATCACGGACGCGCGTTGGCACTCGACGTCGCGCGCGAGCTCGTCGTGTTTCTGAAGCGGCCGGGTGGTCAGTCGCAGTTCAGCGCCATGTTGTCCTTGCAGGATGCCGACGACCGCTTCGGCGAATTGCATGCATGGATGAGCTCGCATCTCACCGCGGATCTGTCGGTCCCCGCGCTCGCGCAACGGCTGCATATGAGCGAGCGCAGCTTCATGCGCCACTACAAGGCGCAAACGGGCCGCACCCCTGCCCGCACGGTCGAACAGTTGCGTATCGAAGCAGCACAGCGACTGCTCAGCGAGACATCGTTGTCGATCAAACGGGTCGCGGCGCGCTGTGGATTCGGCAGCGAGGAAACCATGCGTTGCAGCTTCGTGCGGCAGTTGCGCGTGGCGCCGCAGGTGTATCGCGAGCGTTTTTCGTCGACGTGACGCGCATCGCTCAGAAGCGACGTTTAACGATGAGCGTCGCGCCCGTATCGTGTGAATGCAGAATCGCGACCCGCGCGGTACCGGAGAACACCCAGTCGTCGACCGTCAACGACAGACGTCGCTGCGGTGACTGGCCAATCGACAACGCTGAACCGTTCATCTGAACGATCGATATTTGCGGTCCGGTGTATGGACCGATAAGCAGCGTATTCGAAGCGTCCTTCGCGCCAGCGTTCGCCCCGGGTTCGGACACCGGTGCGAACTGCGGTCCGGCCGACGCCAGTGACTTCGGGGCGCCGCCGGGATGGACATCGTGCGTCAGGTCCACGCTATAAAAATTATCGATTTGCGCGTAGAACGGTTTGCCGTGATCCCCCTGGTACTCCATCGCAAAGCGCTGTTGCTCGAAGTAGTGCCGAGGCTCGGGAATCGGCGGCACGACTTCGACGGGCGAGGTAACGATGTTGGCAACCATCATCCCTGCGGACGCATCACCGGTGGGGCCGCCCGCGTACGCGTAGCCGCACATCACGATGAAGAGCGCCACGCCAATCCTTTCGTTTTGGCACGTCATCGGCATGCCCTCCGGTGAAGGAACTGAAACGTCACATGACAAAGCGCTCCAGCTCAACCGAGCGCCTCACAGCGTCGCTTGCATTCAGTCATTGTAGTCAGTCATTCGCGGACCGGTAGGTCAATGTGTGAGGTATGCCGTCTGAGTAGGTCGAGCTCGTTCGCCTGCGCGGCTCGATGCTGGGTCGAGGTCGCGTTCGAAGGGCTGAGAATGATTCCTGGAAGCGCTCTCAGAGATCGCAGAGCGGCAAAAGCTTCTGGCGCGAGCCTCTCGAGTCGGTCGATCCCGGCAACTCTTGCGAGGCTCGGCAAACAACGACGCCATTCGTTAGTCAACCCGCGCCTTAGACCGTTGCAGTGTCAACGTTCACGCTCGCGGTGTTCGGTCAACGCGGACCGGCCGACGATTGAATGCCGGCGCAACGAGTAAAACGATCGTTCGAACGCGCTTGCGCCAGGCGCGCGGCCCGGCGAGAACGGCATCGGGTACGAAGCGCGCGACGAGCAGCAGCAACGCGAGCAGCGCGGGACCCCAGCGCAGATCGGTCGGCACAGGTTCGCGGCGAGCGAAGCGCGGGTCGAGCAGCGCATCGCCGAATGAAGTCACGCTCAGCAGGCGCCGGTAGTCGAGGCCGGTCTGCCCCGCCACCGACGCCAGGTACTCGCCTCGCAATTCGGACAACTCCTCGTGGGTCTGCGGCTCGACGCCGGACCCCGGCGCAGGGGGCGCCTGGATCACGTCGTCGGCCTGCCAGTAACCGATCCGGTTGCCGGCGACGTCGGTCTTCGGAATCGCCGCTGGCTGGTCGCCGCCCACGCCGATCAGCCAGCCCCTGATCCGCGCGGCGTTGATGCCTTCCATCAACGCACGCGATGCCGACACCGGCGGCGCCTCCTGTCCATCGGTGACGAACGCGATCGCCGCGCCGCCGCCAACCTGCTGCGCGACGCGCACGGCCGAATAGACGCCACCTTCGGCGATGCGACTCCAGTTGGTCCAGCGCATCCGTCCGTCGATGGCGTCGAGCGACACCAGCAGCGCGTCGTAGTTGCCGCACACCTCGACCGGCGACATCAGCAGCAACACCCGCTGCCCCGTGAACACGCTCCAGCCCACCTTCGAGCCGCACGGCAAGCGCCCGAGCGCATCGCGCATCGACGCCTGGGCGAATTTGAGCCGGCTGACCGGGGCGCCGTCGAGCACCACGTCCTCGACGTCCATGCTTTGGGTGATATCGAACGTCACGATGTAGTTAAACGTATTGCGCGGCAGCGTGATCTCCGGCATCGCGACCGCCGCGATCAAGGCGACGAGCGCGAGCGGCGTCAAGATGTGCCGCAAGCTCGTGAAGCCACGCTCGCGCGAGACGCCGCTCATGGCAAGTCCTGGCTCTGCGCGTCGCGCAGTTTGACGTTGTGCTGCTCTTTCACATCGGGACCGGCGAGCGCCGACTGCGTTTCCGGCGCAAGCCACAGCGCGCGCTCGAGGTTGTAGCGCGCGTCCCAATCGTCAGGCGCCGCGCGCAACGCGAGCCGGTAGCGCGCCTTGGCCTCACCGATCATTGCCAGTGACCGGACCGTCTGCGCGGTGTCGCCGGTGCCTTCGCGCAGGTACAGATTGCCCAGATCGAACAGGGCCGCGCGGCCCACTTCGTCGGGTGGACCGCCCGCGGGGATCAGGCCGTTATAAAGCCGCGCCGCCGCGTCGTAGGCGCCCGCTTTCGACAGCGCGATCGCGTGGGCCAGCTGAACCTCGCGCACGGGGTCGCCCGCGGGGTCGTCGCGCGATGCGGCGTTCGTCGCGAGAACGGCTTGCTCGACGCGCTGCGCATTTTGCAGACGAACGAAGCCATACGCGGCCCACGCGGCGCAACAGATCGCGACGGTGCCGAACAGCGTGTGGATCAGCGTGCGCGTCATGCCCAGCTCCTGACCTGCAACTGGTGCAGTAGCACCAGCAGCGCCGCACAGAACAACGCGAGCGCGAAACAGTACGGACTCAGGTCCTGGCGAGGCAAATGCTCGATGAAGGTCGTCGTCGCGTTCTGCTGCCGGTTGATCTCGGCGATCGCCGCCATCATCGCCTTCGGGTCCTCGGCCTGAAACAGCCGGTAAGGCGTGCCGAGCGTCAGAAAGTAGCGATGCAGTTGCGCTTCGGCCGAGTCTGCGCTGGCGGGCAGCGTCGCGTTCAGATCCGGACTGTAGATGCTGCTGCGCAAGTAGATGAAGTACAGCGCGATCTTGTTGCGTTGCAGTCCTTCGCGGATGCGTCGTTGCATCGGTTCGTCGAGCAGTGCGCCGCCGTCGGAGACGAGCACGATCGCGCGACGCCCCGACGACAGCCGCCCCTCGAACTGCGCGATTGCCGCGAGCATGCCGCGATCGAGCTCGGTGTCCGGCATGCCGCGGCCAGTCGCCGTGCCCGCGATCGCCGCCTCGATCACGCGATGGTTGTAGGTGAACGGCATCGCCAGCACGGGGCTGGTGCCGAACATCATGAACGCGAGCCGGTCGTTCGGCCGCTGCTCGACGAAGTGCGTCAACGCGGCGCGCGCCACCTGGTTCTTGGAGTCGCCGCGCGGCGTCTCGACGCCCCTGCTGCCCATCGGTTCGTCCATGCTCGCGCTGCGGTCCATCAGGATCAGGATCTGCGCGCCGCTGCCCGTGCGCATCACCTGCAACTGCGAGCGCCCCGGCCCCGCCAGCCCGACGACGATCGCCGCAATCGCGAGCGCCGCGCCGCCGCGCGTGACCCAACCGGCGACGCGCCCGAGCTCGTCGGCGGGCAGCCACGCGACGCTGGAGAACACCAGCGTATCGCTGCGTCGACGCAGCAGCGGCAGCGCGGCGAGCGGCAGCAGCGCGAGCATCCACGGGAAGGCGAAATCGAGGTTCATGGTCATCGCTGATGGCGCCGTTCAGCCCGATACAACGCACGGCATAGCGCGTGCAACGGAAACTCGCCGGGGTGCTCGCCGGCGCGTTCGCCACCGTTCGCGGCCGCTTGCGGCGCGGGCGCGAAAAACCGCTCGGACGACACCTGATAGAAACGTTCGAGCTGCGCGCGCTGCGGTTGCAGATACGGCGCGCGCGCCAGCAACGCGGATAGCGAACCCGCGTGCACGACCTGGCCGGCGGTTTCGTTCAGCGCGCGATGCAGGCAGACCCACGCATCGCTCGATGACGCGGCTGGCGCTTGCGGCAGCCGTTGCATCTGCCGCCATGCGCGCGCGAACGGCAGCCGCGCCGACTCGCGCCAGTTGCGCGACCACCACCAGGTGGCCCATGCAAGCAGGGTCGCGAGCAGCAGCCCGAGCGACCATGCGATCTGTCGACGCAGGCTGGCCGTGTCCAGCATCGGCGCCTGACGATCGGGCCGCAGCGGCTGCAGATCGCCGGTGGCGAACGCGGTCTGCGGTGTCAACGGTCCGATGCTGGCCGGCCATTCGGCGACCTGCAATTGCGTGCCCGCCGCCGAGGTCAACGTCAACGCGGGCAGCGTGATCTGCGTGAGCGTCTGCGGCGCGTTGACGACCTGATACGCGATCACCATCCACTTGCGGCCGTTGGCATCGGTTTCGAGCGTGACGGGCCGGCGTTCGAGCCACATACCCGTGCGCCCGACCGAAGGCGGCGTCACCGCGCCGAGATCCCGGCCGTTGGCTTCCAGCAGCACGCGCTGCGTCAGCACATCGCCGAGCACGTAGCCGAACGCGCGCGGCTCCTGAACGAGCGCATTCACCGCGGCGGCGCTGGCCGTCGCGCAGGCGGCGGCGCAGAGTGCCGCGATCAGCGCGCGTGGCGCCGCCCGGCGTGTCACCGCCCGACCCGCACCGCCACCGCTCCCGCCGCGCGCGCTCATGCCGTCATCTCCAGAAAGTAGCGCGACATCGCTTCCGGATCGAACCCGCCTTCGACATAGAACGGCCGCATGCCGCGCGGGCCGAACACCGCGGCGAGTTCGTCGCGACGACGCGCGACGCCTTCGCGCCAGCGCTCGCGCACGTCGCGGGAGAGCCATACACGGCGCTCCTCGCCCGACTCCGCATCGTTGACGGCCAGCAGCGAGGCGTGCCGCGGCGGCGTGATCTCGGCCTCGTCCCACACGACCATCGGCACCACGCACGCATGCACCAGCATGTCGAGCACCGGCGACAGCTGCGCGAGCGGCCAATGGAAATCGGACACGACGAACACGAGCGCCTGGCGTCCGGCGACACGGCTCACGCAGCGCCGCAATCCTTCTACGGATGCGGATCCGGTCTGACGATCGGCCGCGCCCTCGGCCAGATCGCTCGCGCACGCGCGCAACATGCTCGCGAGCAGCGTGCCGGTACCCCGCCCGGTGCGTGCCGGCATGAACAGATCGTCGCGTTCGCCGCTGTCGAAGGCCAGCATGCCGAGCCGGTCGCCGACACGGAACGCGCTATGGCCCAGCGCTTCGACGAAATCGGCGGCCACCTCCAGCTTGGTTCGGCGGGAGCCGAATCGCATCGACGCCGATACGTCGACGACCGCGAACACCGCCACCGCGACGCGCTGTAAATGCACCCGCACGAGCCACTCGTCGTCGCGCGCCGCGCGCAAGCTCGCACGCAGATCGAGCCGGCGCGGATCCGGATGGTCGAACAGCCGGCCGTGCATCGCGAACTGCTGCCCCGAGCCGAAGCTCGAACCGGGATGCGAGCCGGGCCGCGCGCCGCCCGCGCGCATGGGCAGACGATAGTGGAATTCGGCGGTGCCGTTCATCGTGGTGCGTGCGGCGACGTTCAGCGCGGCACGGCGACGTTCGCGACGATTCGCGCGATCAACGCTTCGGCCAGTTCCTGGCGGCGCAGCTCGTAGATCGGTGTGAAGAACACGCGATGACCGAGCGCCGGCAGCAGCACCTCGTGAATATCCTCCGGAATCAGATGCGTGCGCCCCGCGAGCCAGGCGACCACGCGCGCGGCCCGCAACAGCGCGCTCATGCCACGCGGACTCGCGCCCGCCAGAATCAGCTGCTGCATGTCGACGCCGTCGAGCGCGATGCCGAACTGCAGCGGCGTTTCCGTCGCCTGCCAGATGTCGAGCACGTAGCGCTCGATCGTCTCACTCGCCTGCACGCCCTGCTGGATCGCCGCGCCGATCCGGTTCAACTGCTCCCACGGCACGATCGACGGCGTCAGTTGCGCGAGCAGGCCGTCGACGTCATGGAACCTCGTGTCGAAGACGAGGCTGCGCCGCGCCTGGGCGTCGGTTGGCGTCGGCATGTTCAGCTCGAACAGGAAGCGGTCGCGCGCCGCCGATGCGAGCTCGAAGGTCTCCTCCTTCTCGACCTTGTTGCGGTCGGCGAACACGGTCATGTGCGGAAAGCGATACTCGCGGTCGAATGCCCAGACGGAACGCTCGGCCATCGCGCGCAGCAGCAGCGATTGCACCTGCGGACGCGCGCGATTGATCTCGTTGAAGAAGAAGGTGGTCAGTTGCTCGCCGTGCCGCAGCAGCGGGCCCGGCTCGATGCGTGGCTTGCCCTGGCCATCGACGTAGGTGTGATAGACGAGGTCGCCCGGCATCAGATCGATCGTGCCTTCGACGCGCTCGAAGTCGCCGCCAACCACGCGTGCGAACGCGCGCAACACGGTCGTCTTGCCGACGCCGACGCCGCCTTCTAGCAGCACGTGGCCGCGGGCGAACAACGCGACGTTGATGAGCCTCAGGATCTGCTGCTCACCGACCACGACTCTCGCGACTTCGTCTTCGATCTGCTGTGCGTGAGAACGCCAGTCCTGAAGCTGCTCGCCAGAAACCATCGCTGCGATCCCCTTTTCGTGGTGGCCGGCGTTTATTGGCACGACGCTCGAACGTCGATGCGCTTCACGACTCGCCAGCCTTCCGTTCAAGCACGGTTTATGCCGATCGCGCGCGGCTGATGGAAGAGTTAAATCGAATGCGAAAAGTTGGCAGCCTGTCACGACAGGCGGGGACACACTGTGTCATCGGCTAGGACGCGTCGTTCACCAGCAGGCCGACGAGCGCCGTCGCGCCGCGCCGCCATGACAGGTCCGTATTGCCGCGTATGTCGACCGAGCGCTGGAACACGGTCTTGCCGCTCGCGACGTCTTCGATGCGCAGGTTCAGATTGAGGATCAGGTTGCTGACTTTCTGCACCCAGCACACGCCCACCTGCTCGACGCCGAGCGCTCGCCCGACCTGGCGCGCGCAGTCGTCGCAGGTCGTCAGGTCTTGCGTGCTGCCGAGCCGCGCGATCAGATCGGCTGCGCGGCTGTTGTCGGCGACGTGGTAGCGCTGGCTCGCCTCGAGCTGCGCGCGCAGCGCGTTGCTGACCATCTCGATGCGCGCCGCTTGTGCGCGGTTGGTGTCGGCGTCGTTATAGGCGGCGTTGTCGTCGAGCAGGCCGCAGTTCAGCACCGCGATCGATACCGGCCCGGCATGCGCCGGAGCGACGCCGATCACGAGGAAACCGGCGCAGCCTACGCACAGCAAAGCCAGGCGAAACGAAAGCCACGCACGCAGCCCATGCATGACGCTACCGCTCCGCGCCGACCGGCGGTTTCGCGAACACGCCCGCCAACGCCGCATATTCCTGCTCCAGATGGACGGCCGCATGTTCGAGCAGAAACTGCCGGAACATCACGCTGGTCGGCGAAAGCTGCTTCGAGCGCAGATGCACGACCTGCCATGTTCGTTCGATCGGCGTGCCGTTCACGTCGAGCATCGCGATCTCGCCGGTGCGCAGTTCCAGCTGCAAGGTATGCAGCGAAATCAGACTGACGCCCATGCCCGCCATCACCGCCTGCTTGATCGTTTCGTTGCTGCCGAGCGTGATGGTCTTCGCCGGCGTGAACAGATGCTGGCGGAACATCACCTCGGCGGCCATGCGCGTGCCCGAGCCGGGTTCGCGCAACAGGAAGGTATCGTTGCGGAGTTCTTGCAGATCGAAGCGCCGCGCGCCGCGCAGCGGATGATTCAACGGCGCGATCACCACCTGTGGATGGCTCGCGAGCGGCTCGGCCGTGGTGTCGAGTTCGGGCGGCGGACGACCCATGATCGCGAGATCGATCGCATTGTCCTGCAACAGACGCAGCAACGCGTCGCGATTGCCGACCGAGAAGTGCACATCGACCTTCGGATAAAGATGCGAGTACATCGCCAGCAGTTTCGGCGCGAAGTAGGTCGCCGAGCTGACGATGCCAACGTTGATCGAGCCGCTGTCGGCCTGCTTGAGCGACATCATCGCGTCTTCGGCGTCCTTGATTTCGCCGAGAATGCGGCTCGCGTGATGAGTCAGCACCTCGCCCGCTTCGGTCAGCGAGAGCTTGCGCGCAACCCGCTCGAACAGACGCAGGCCGACCGCATCTTCGAGCTGATGAATCTGCATCGAAACCGCCGGCTGGGTCAGATGCAACTCCTCGGCCGCGCGCGCAAAGCTCGTATAGCGGCTCGCGACGACGAAGATCTGCAATTGCCGCAGCGTCAGCGTGCGAACGAAATTCAGCTTGACCCGGTTCGCCGTGGAACTCGCGTTCTGCATTGAACGATTGCCTCAACGACTGGCGCGCGGCGCATTCGACGGCTTCACCGCCTTGCCCGGCGTCGGCAACTTGCTCAGTGCGGACTGAAAGCTCAATGACTCCGTGTGCGCCGGATGCGCGAAATCGTTGTTGGGCCCGGGCACGTCGGTGCGAATCTGCACGACCTGGCCCGGCACGCCGTCGGCGAGCAGGAACGTGTAGCGCTTGCCCGTGTATTGCGCGAAGCGCTCCGCATTCGGATCGTTCAGATAAGGCTGCACGACGATGCGCCGCGCGCTGACCGGCTTGCCGCCGACCGCGCTCGGCACGCTCTCGATCTGCGGCCCCGCGGCGAGCGCGAGACGCAGGCGCTGCTGGAAATAGCGGCGCTGCCCGCCGGTGAGACCCTGCATCTCCGCGATGTCGTGCTCGAGAAAATAGATGATCGCCGGATTGCACTGCAGTCCGCCGATCGGCAGGTTCACGTTGCCGCTATGGTCGGACACCTGCGCGTCGCCTTTCGCATTGTCCGGGCTCACCACCAGCACCTTGACGACATCGGTGCCATGCGTCGGCTGCGCGGAGTCGATCAGCGCGTAGTCGAGCTCGGTCTGCGCGGCGACGCCGTGCAGATGATCGGTCAGGAAAATCAGCCGCTCGGCCGCCGTGATCTGGTCGCCGCCCGGCGTCGACGCCGCGCTCGCCGCGCGCGCGGCCGGAGAAGCGTACAGCGCGTACAACGCGCCCAGCACGCACAGCGTCGAGAACAGCGCGGCGCGAGCCGCGGCCAGCCACGCGCCGCGCGCGCGCGTCATTGCGACGCGTCGCCGGGCTTCGGCACGTCGACCGGTTTGAGCATCGGCACCTGATAGGTGGCGAGAATGCTGTCGATCTTGTCGTGATTCGCGCCGATCCATTGATCCACCTTGTCCTTCCAATCCTTCTCACCGTAGCGCACGCCCATCGAAATCGTGTAGTCGAAGCGGATGCCGGGTTGCGGTGGGAACGGCACGAGCCTGACCGAGTCACCGGCGCGCTTGACGAAGTAGCCCGCGATCGGCCCCCACAGGAACGCCACGTCGACATTGCCCGCGCGCAGGTCATGTTCGATCATCTGACCGGGGTACACGCCCGGATCGCCGCTTTGCACCTGATACGACACCGCCTGGTCGATCAGATTGTGGCCGAGCAGCCAGTCCACCGCGGGAGTTTGCGAAAAGATGCCAAAGCGCAGCTTGTGCAATTGATCGGGCGGCAGCTTGAACAGGTCGTCGGGGGTCTTGATGCTGGCGAACTCGGGGCGGTTCGGCAGCACCATTGCGTAAGTCGAGCGCAGATAGGGCTGCGTCGTCGACGTCATGTCATAGCCCTTCGGCACGCCGATGATCAGGTCGCAGCGATAGCGCTCGCTGCCCTCCTCCTTCTCGCGCAAGGTGTGACGCACGAAGCCCATGCGCTGCGGAAAATACGTGTATTCGAGCTTGTAGCCGAAGTCGCTCGCCATCTGGGCCGCGATCCGGTTCTCGTAGCCCTCGCCCTTGTCGTTCGACAGCGGCATGTTGTTCGGGTCCGCGCACACCCTGAGCACGCCGTCCGCGCCGTCGTTGTTCGGCAGCGCGGGGCCGTCCGCCCGGACCGCGGCACTTGCGAGCGCCGCGCCGCAGAGCGCGGCGGCGATCACGCCGACATGCAGGGACATGCTTCTCTTATCACGCATCGTGAGCCTCCGGAAGAATGACGGCACGGCGTTATTTTGCATCAATGGCCTGCAGATCGCCCGGCTTGATCTGTCCATCGGAGCGTCCTTTCAGATACGCGTAGAGGTTTTCCCAGTTCTTCTGCATCATCTGGCTCGTGCTGAAATCGGGCATGCCCTTGGCCACCCGTCCGCCGAACACCGTGCGATGAAACTCGTCCTTGTCGAGCGTCTTGAACGCGTCGATCAGCGACGGTCCGACCAGACCCTGCTGCTGCGCGCCGTGGCAGCGTTCGCAAGCGAGCGCGCGCCACGTCTTCCACCCCTGCAGCGTATTACTGTCGACCTTGGTGCCGTCGACTACCTTGTACGCGACCTGCGCAATCGAAGGATTGTTCTGCGCGTATCCGACGGGCAGCATGATGAACGCTGCGGGCAACACGGTGAGCAAAAGAATAGATCGGCCATTCATGCACAAGTCTCCATCTGGAAATAAGCCGCGCCCCGATGCGTTGCATCGACGCATCCACCAAACCCGCGCGGTTGAGAGTGATTCGCTGGCTTCGCGAGGCTGATGGGGCGACCGTGCCTGGTGCAGGCCGCCCCGCTCGTTCAGCCGTTCATTCGAGCCGTTGCTTCAGCTCTTTTCGTTAGGAATCGCGAACACGAACAGCGTGCCGCCCAGCGCGGTGTACTTGGCGAGATCTTTATAGCCGCCGACCGCGCCCAGACCTTCGGTCGGCTTTTCGAGACCCGCCGCCATGCCGATGCCGGCCCAGCCGCCGATGCCCGAGTACACGCCGACGAACTGCTTGCCCTGATACTCATACGTGAAGACGTTGCCGATGATTCCCGACGGCGTCTTGAAGCGCCACAGTTCCTTGCCGTCCCTGATGCGCACGGCCTTGATGTAGCCTTCCAGCGTGCCGTAGAACGCGATGCCGCCGCCGGTCGCCAGCACACCCGACCACACCGAGAAGCGCTCCGGCTTCGAGTAGACGATCTTGCCCTTGGCCGCATCCCACGCGATGAAGTTACCCATCGAGTTGCCCTCGTTCGGTCCCGGATACATCGACAGCGTGGCGCCCACATACGGCTGACCCGAGACGTAGTCGACCTCGAACGGCTCGTAGTCCATGCACACGTGGTTGGTCGGCACGAGGAACATGCTGGTGTTCGGATCGAACGCCGCCGGTTGCTGGTCCTTCGAACCGAGTGCCGCCGGGCAGATGCCCTTCACGTTGTGATCGGCGCCGGCCGCCTGCGTCGAATACGACGCGTTGCGAATCGGCAGGCCGCTTTGCAGATCGACGCGATCGGCCCAGTTCACCGCCGGGTCGTACTTCTGCGCGACCAGCAGCTGCCCGGTTTCGCGATTGAGCGTGTAGCCGAAGCCGTTACGGTCGAAGTGCACGATCGAGGGCACCTTCTTGCCGTTGATCGTCAGATCGGACAGGATCATCTCGTTGACGCCGTCATAGTCCCATTCGTCGTGCGGCGTCATCTGGTAGACCCACCTGGCCGTGCCGGTATTCAGGTCGCGCGCGAAGATCGACATCGACCATTTGTTGTCGCCCGGACGTTGCGTCGGGTTCCATGTGCCCGGATTGCCAGTGCCGTAGTAAATCAGGTTCAGTTTCGGATCCCACGCATACCAGCCCCACGTGGTGCCGCCGCCGAGCTTCCACTGATCGCCCTTCCACGACTTCAGCGACGAGTCCGCGCCCACCGGCACCATCTGACCGTTGGTGTAGGTCATCGTCTTTTGCGGGTCGAGCAGCATTTCGTTGTCGGGACCCGTGCTGTACGCGGTCCAGGCCGGTTTGCCGGTCTTGATGTCGTACGCGATCAGACGCCCGCGCACGCCGAACTCGCCGCCCGAGATACCGGTCAGCACCTTGTCGCCGAACACGTGCGGCGCGTTGGTGTTGGTTTCGCCGGCTTTCGGATTGCCGTTCTGCGCGGTCCACACGACCTCGCCCGTCTTCGCGTTCAGCGCGACGAGCTTGGTGTCGGCCTGCTGCAGGAAAATCTTGCCGTCGCCGTAGGCGAGACCGCGATTGACGGTGTCGCAGCACATCACGGAGACGACCTGGTCGTCCTGTTTCGGCAGATATTGCCAGATGAAGGTTTGATCCTTCAGGTTGATCGCAATTACCTTGTTCGGAAACGGAGAGTGGATATACATCGTGTCGCCGATCACGAGCGGCGCGCCTTCATGGCCGCGCAGCACACCGGTCGACATGGTCCACGCGACCTGCAGCTTGCCGACGTTGTTCTCGTTGATCTGCTTGAGCGGGCTGTAGCGGTGATTCGCATAATCGCCCGCCTGGGCCGCCCAGTTGGATGGGTTTTTCATCAGCCCGTCGAGCTGCGAGTCGGCCTGCGCAGCCAATGAACCGAAGGCTGCGGATGCGAGGATCGCGAGCCCAAGAACCACAGTGCGTAAGTTCATGTCTCCTCCAGAATTGTCCTGCTGTTCAACTCACGAATGACCCACGCTACCTCATCGCATCGTGCGCGCCTTCTCGAGTGCAGGTAACGATTTGCGCCTTATCCTGATTCGACGTCAGGCTTCGCGGCGCATGAAAGGCAAACGCATATTCCATGCCGGAATGTCGACAACGTTGGCCGCTCGCGCCCGCCTGGGCCCGAGACTGCGCACGCGCGACGTTCGCGGCGCTCGGGGGTCGCGCGCGGATGCTTGCGAGGCAGTAAGCTGAAGGAGTTGCGTCACGCAATGCGGCACATTCTGTGTCACATGCGTGATACGAATCGTGTCCTTTGCGAATCGTGCGCCGCAGCACGGCCCTACCCGTTGCGACGATGCTTCGTTCGGCGAACGATTCGCGTCTTCGAGGAGCAACCGCCATGGCAAACACCGAGCACGTCTATACCGACGACGAAATCCAGCAGCGCCTCGTCGGTCCGCTGCAGCACTGGTATCTGGAAGATGGCTGGCTGCGGCGCAAATACCGCACCGAGGGTTGGAAGGGAACGCTGATGGTCGTCAACACCGTGGGCCATCTCGCCGAAGCCGCGTGGCACCACCCGGATCTGACGGTCTCCTACGCATTCGTGACCGTGAAGCTGAAGACGCATAGCGCCAAGGGCATCACCGACAAGGACTTCGCCCTCGCGACGAAGATCGAATCGGTGGTCCACTGGCAGCCCGGCCTCGAGGACGGCCCGCTCGAAGGCACGCCCGCCGACGATCAGCGTTTCCGCTACATCAAGTACGACGCGCCGAAACCCGCGCAAGGCGCGTGACGCGCGGGCTGCCGTCCCCGCATGAGACAGCGCGTGACACAGTGCGCCTTCGGCGTCACACAGCGTCCGCGCGGCATTGAAACAGCGCGGCGCGCAGCGGGTCCTGTTACAGGCTCCAGCGGCCCGAACCCGCTGTGGCAGCCGTTCCGCGCGCCTGGTACGGCTTTCGCTTGAGGTCGCCGGGCGCACTGCCAAACCCGCAAGGACACCTGAGGACACTCGAGATGCCGCTTCAGCTCCGCCGCCCGTCGCCTCGCGCCCCCATTACGATCGATGCGCCCGCGCGGCTGCATCTGGGCTTTCTCGATCCGAACGCATCGCTCGGACGCGCGTTCGGCAGCCTGGGGCTCGTCATCGATGCGCACGGCACGCGGATCGAAGCGCGGCTCGCCGAGCGCGAGCAGGTCGGCGGCGCAGTGAGCGAGGCCGAGCGCGAGCGGATCGCGCTGTGTCTCGCGCGGCTGCAGGCCGCATACGGTCCGGCCCCGCTCGCGATCGACGTCGTCGAGGCGCCGCGCGCACACACCGGGCTCGGTTCCGGCACGCAGCTGGCGCTGGCCGTCGGCACCGCTTTCACGCGCCTCGTCGGCCAGCCGGCCACCAGCGCCGAACTCGCCGGCCTGCTCGGGCGCGGCGCGCGCTCCGGCATCGGTATTCTGGGCTTCGAGTGCGGCGGCCTGCTGCTCGATGGCGGGCCGCCCGGCGACCTGCGCCAGAGCATGCCGCCGCTGCTGTCGCGCCAGCCGTTTCCGCAACAGTGGCGCGTGCTGCTCGTCAGCGACACCAGCCGCGAAGGATTGCACGGCGCCGAGGAACGCAGCGCGCTCGCTTCGCTCGCACCGTTCCCGCAGCGGCTCGCCGCGCATCTGTGCCATCTGGTGCTGATGCAGATCCTGCCGGGTGCCGCCGAGCACAACTTCGCGCCGTTCGCCCAAGGCCTCACCGAGATGCAGCAGACCATCGGCGAATACTTCGCGAGCGCGCAAGGCGGCGTATTCGCGAGTCCCGACGTCGAGCGCGTGCTGCACGCGGTCGCCGCCGAACGCACCGCCGGCATCGGCCAGACCTCGTGGGGCCCGACGGGCTTCGCGGTGCTCGCGAGCGCGCGCGAGGCCGATGGCGCGCTCGAAACCGCGCGTGCCGTGGCGAGCGCGCTGCCGCATATCGAATGCAGCGTCGTCGCGGGCCGCAACAGCGGCGCGGCGATTCACGGCGCCGAAGCGTGCGCGCCGCACATCGACGCCGCATGATGCGCGGCCGCGCTCAGGCGGGCCGCCGCGCGCGTCACGCGCCGCGTCAGCGTGCCTTGCGCCGCCCCCCAGATTGCCACTGAACCGAGCCCTCGCCATGTCAGAAACCATTGAAAGGCCCTACATCCTGCACATGTTCACGGCCACGCCGCAGATGAGTCCGTTCGACGTCAACATGGCCGCCGACGCCGGCTATCAGGTGATCGTGCCGTATTGCAACGTCGACGCCGGCATGGTCGCGAATCTGACCCAGGACGCGATCTTCTCGCGCGGTCCGAAAGGGGTCTCGCGCACCGGCATCTTCATCGGCGGACGCGACGTGATGCAGGCCGCCGACATGCTCGACACCGCACGCAAAGCCATGGTCCCGCCGTTCGAGGTCTCCGTGTTCGCCGATCCGAGCGGCTCGTACACGACCGCGGCCGCGCTCGTCGCGCTGGTCGAGCGGCATCTGGGCAAACAGCACGGTATGGAGCTGGGCGGCAAGCGCGTGCTGATTCTCGGCGGCACCGGCGCGGTCGGGCGCATCGCGGCGGCGATCGCCGCGTCGCGCGGCGCCGACGTGACGATCGCGAGCCACCACGACCGCAAGCGCGCGCTCGGCGTCTCGGCCGAAGTGAACCAGCACTTCGGCATCGTCACGAACGGCATCGGCGCCACGACCCCGGACGAATTGCGCGGCGCGCTCGCCGACGCGGAAATCGTGCTCGCCACCGCGCTCGCGGGCGTTCAGGTGGTCGGCAGCGACGACCTCGCGCATGCGAAACGTCTGCTCGTCGCCGCCGATGTCAATGCGGTGCCGCCCGAAGGCATCGCCGGCGTGAACGTGATGAACGACGGCAAGCCGATCGAAGGCGTGCCGAACGCGGGGGCAATCGGCATCGGCGCGCTGGCGATCGGCAACGTCAAGTATCAGGTCGAGCATCGCCTCTTCATGCGCATGCGCACCGGCGGCAAGCCGGTCTACCTCGGCTTCACGGAAGCGTACGACGAGGCCCGCGCGGTCGCGGCCGGTCTCGGCTGAAAGCAGCCATGACGAAACCGCACCGGGCGCTCACGCAGGCGCCGTTCGTCGCGCTCGCCGGCCTGTCCGCGCGCTGGCTCGCGCAGTCCGCGGCGCGCGCCGGCCTGCACGTCGCCGCGCTCGATATCTTCGGCGACCGCGACACCCGCGAGGCCGCCGAGCTGTGGTTCGACATCGGCGCGGAGGGTGGCGCGCTCGCGATCGATCGGGCGCGGCTCGTCGACGCGCTGACGCGTGTCGCGCGTCTGCCCGGTCTGCTGGGCTGGATCGGCGGCAGCGGGCTCGAACCGTTGATGCCTCAGTTGTGCCGCGAACCCGGCTTGCCGCGCCATCTCGGCAACGATGCCGAGGCGTTCGCGGCCGTGCGCGAGCCGCGGCGTTGGTTCGCGCTGCTCGACGCGTTGCGGATCGCGCATCCCGCCGTGGCGTTCGAGCGGCCCGAGACGGATGAAGGCTGGCTGTTCAAACGCTCGGACGGCTGCGGCGGCACGCATATCAAGGCAGCCGATGCGTTCGATGCCACCACCGATTATTCCCCGCACGGCTACTTCCAGCGCATCGGCGCGGGCCGCTCGCTGTCGGTGCTTTTCATCGGCGTGCACGGCGGCGCGCATCTGATCGGTTTCGCCGAGCAGCTCACCTGCGCGCTCGGCGAGTTGCGCTTCGTGCACGCGGGCTCGATCGCGCCGATCGAGCTACGACCCACGCTCGTCGCGCACGTGCAGCAGGCGCTCGACGCGCTGTGCGCGCGCACCGGTCTCGTCGGCATCAACAGCTGCGACTTCCTGTCCGACGGCACCACGTTCGAGGTGCTTGAAATCAACGCACGTCCCTCATCGACGCTGGCGCTCTACGAAACCGCCTCGCCCGACGCATGGCCCGCCGGCCTGCTCGCCTGCCATCTCGACGCCTGCCGTCATGGCCGCGCGCCATCGGCCGCGAGCCTCGCGCTCGCTCGCGCGCCGCGTTGGCGTGCTGGCCAGCGGGTGCTGTTCGCGCAGCGGGCGTTCGGCGTCTCGACTGCCTTCTCCGATGCCTGCCTGCACGACCCGCAATGCCGCGACGTGCCGATGCCCGGTACGCGCATCGAGGCAGGGCAGCCGGTCTGCACGCTGCATGTGCGCGCGGCATCGGTTGATGCGGTGCGCAGCGCTCTCGATGCACAGCACGAACGCGTCGTCCAACGAATCGAAACCTGCGATGAGCCCGACCATGCCTGCCTCCACGCCCACCCCTGACACCTCGCCGCCCGGCACCCTGCCGAGCGTGAACGCCCTGAGCGAGCGCCTCGTCGCACGGCTCGTCGATCAGGCCGCGCGCCTCGGCGTCGCGCTCACGCGCACGGCCGACGGCACCGTGATCGCCGACGCCGGCGTCGACGCGCGCGGCAGTCTCGATGCCGGTGTGCTGATCGCCCGCATCTGCATGGGCGGACTCGGCCGCGTCGCGGTGCGCGCGAACCTCGACGCCGCGCCGCTCTGGCCCACGATGCTCGAAGTCAGCACCTCGACGCCGGTTCTGGCTTGTCTCGGCAGCCAGTACGCGGGCTGGAGCCTCTCGGCCACCAAGGAACAGACCGGCGGCAAGAAGTTCTTTTCGCTCGGCTCGGGACCTGCCCGCGCGCTCGCGGTCAAGGAGCCGCTCTTCGACGAGCTCGGCTATCGCGACCGCCACGAACGCGGCGCGCTGGTGCTCGAAGTGGACCGTCTGCCGCCCCAGGTCGTGATCGACAAGGTGTTGCGCGACTGCGGCCTCGCGCCCGAAAACCTGACGCTGATCGTCACGCCGACACACTCTGTCGCGGGAACGGTACAGGTGGTCGCCCGGGTCGTCGAAGTTGCGCTGCACAAAGTGCACGTGCTCGGCGTGCCGCTCGACGAGATCGTCGCGGGCACGGGCTCGGCGCCGCTGCCGCCGCCCGCGCCCGACGGCATTCAGGCGATGGGTCGCACCAACGACGCGATCCTGTACGGCGGCCGCGTGCATCTGACGGTCCAGCACGACGAGATCGCGCGACGTCTCGCCGCGAGCTTGCCCGCCTCGAATTCGCGCGATTACGGCCGGCCGTTCGCCGATGTCTTCACGGCCGTCAATTTCGACTTCTATCAGATCGATCCCGCGCTGTTCGCACCCGCCGAGGTGTGGGTCAGCAGCCTCGAAAGCGGCGCGACCTATCACGGCGGCCGGCTCGACGCCGGTCTGCTGCAGCAACAGTGGGGCGGCCAGTCCGCCGCATGATGATGTCCACGCCACTTACACCGCCCGGCGCGACCCATGCGGGCGTGCGCGTCGCGATCATGACCGACGAAACCGGCTGGCACACCGGCCGCCTGAAAAAAGCGTTCCGCGCGCGCGGCGCCGACGCGCGTTGCGTCGATCTCGCGGCATGCCGGATCGACACCACGTGGCTGCCGCACGGCCTCGTCGTGCCGGGGTTCGGCCACACGCTGCCGGACGCGGTGTTCGTGCGCGGCATCGCTGGCGGCACCTTCGAGCAGGTCACGCTGCGGCTCGGCATCCTGCACGCGCTGCGCGAGTCGGGCGTGCCGGTCTACAACGACGCGCGCGCGATCGAGCGCAGCGTCGACAAATCGATGACGAGCTTCCTGCTGCATCGCGCGGGCGTGCCGACGCCGGCCACCTGGGCCGGCGAATCGGCGGCGTTCGCGCAACGCGTACTGATGCGCGAGGCGGCCGCCGGCCGTCAGGTGGTGCTCAAGCCGCTGTTCGGCTCGCAAGGCCACGGGCTCAAACGGCTGGGCGCGCGCGGCGGGCTGCTCGCGCCGTTGCCGTCGCTCGCGCGTTACCGGCAGGTCGCTTATCTGCAGCGCTTCGTCGCCAGCGGCCGGCCCGGGTTCGACTGGCGGGTGCTGGTGATCGGCGGCAAGGCGGTCGCGGCGATGCGGCGCAGTGGCGGCAAGGGCTGGATTCATAACGTCGCGCAAGGCGCGCGCTGCGAGCCCGCGGAACTGACGCTGCCGCTCGCGCAGACCGCCGTGCGCGCCACCGCCGCGCTCGGGCTCGACTACGCGGGCGTGGACCTGATCCCCAACCCCGCCGACGACGCCCTGCCGCTCGTGCTCGAAGTCAACGGCGTGGCCGCGTGGCGCGGTTTGCAGTCGGTCGTGCCGTTCGATATCGCGGCGGCGCTCGTCGACGATCTGCTCGATCGCAAGCTCGCGGCGCAGCGGCGCGTGAACGAGCAGGCCGAGCAAGCCGCGGGGGCTGAATGGCCTGACCAGCCGCCTCAGCGCCTCGCATGAGCCTGAGCGTAATGGCCGACACCCCCGAAATGCTCTTCGAACACGCGCGCGCGGCTTTTCTCGAAGCCTGCGCGCTCGACATCACCACGCCGAAACCCGGCAACGTCAGCACGCACAGTCCCGGCCACGGCATGCATGCGGCGCAGTTCCTGGCCAGCGCGGACGCGTCGCTCGACGCGCTATTCGCGCGCGGCGCCCGGGTCGGACAGCGCATTCTCGACGCGGTCACGCGCACGCGCGCGGCCGTCGGCTGCAACACGAATCTCGGCATCGTGCTGCTGGTGGCGCCGCTCGCCGCGGCGCTCGAAGACACCGGCGCGCGGCCGCTGTCGGCGCCGGCGTGGCGCGCGGCCGTCGGTGCGGTGCTGAGCCGCCTCGACCTCGAAGACGCGCGGCTCGCCTACCGCGCGATTGCGCTCGCCAATCCCGGCGGCCTTGGGGATGCGCCCGAGCAATCGGTCCACGCGCCGCCGACCATCGGCCTGCGCGACGCGATGCGGCTCGCCAGCGAGCGCGACAGCATCGCGCGGCAATACGCGAACGGTTTCGCCGACCTGTTCGACACCGGCCTCGCCGCGTACCGCGAAGCCACGGCGCAGATGCGCGGCAATGCGCCCCAGGCCGCCTACGAAAGCGCGATGCTCAACGTGTTTCTGGCGTTCCTCGGCGGCTGGCCCGACTCTCACATTGTGCGCAAGCACGGGCTGACGCTGGCGCAGAGTGTCACGCTCATGGCACGCGAGCAGCACGCGCGCTGGCGCCAAACACCCTCCGCCGGACGTCTTGCGACCAGCGATCCGCAGCTCGATGCTTGGGACGCCGAACTGAAGGCGCGCGCGATCAATCCCGGCACCAGCGCGGACCTCGCGGTGGCCACGCTGTTCGTCGCGCGCTGTGTGGAAAGGCCCGGTTAGTCCTCGACCTCGCGGGCCGAACGAGACCCGAACACCGCGCCGGACGCGCATCGCCACAACTGGCACGGAACCTGTTAGTTAGTACCGCCGTGCATTCCCGCACCGCTTTCGCGATGCTTTTCTGGACGGTCGCAGGCGGCGCCTCTTCAGCAGGTCCATACCTACTCATTGGAGGAACAGAATGGCCAAGATCAACCGCGTCATGGTCGGCGAGTCGCTCGTCGGCGACGGCAATGAGGTCGCGCACATCGACTTGCTGATCGGACCGCGAGGTTCCGCTGCGGAAACCGCGTTTTGCAACGCGCTCACCAACAACAAGGACGGCTTCACGTCGCTACTCGCCGTCGTCGCCCCCAATCTGATCGCGAAGCCCAACACGATCCTGTTCAACAAGGTGACGATCAAGGGCGCCAAGCAGGCCGTGCAGATGTTCGGCCCGGCACAGCACGCGGTCGCGCTCGCGGTGGCCGACAGCGTCGAGGACGGCACGATTCCCGCGGACGAGGCCGACGATCTGTTCGTCTGCGTCGGCGTCTTCATTCACTGGCAGGCCGAGGACGACAAGAAGATCCAGCAGTTCAACTATCAGGCGACACGCGAGGCCATCAAGCGCGCCGTCAGCGGCGAGCCGAGCGCGGCTGAAGTGGTGGCGAAGAAAGGTACCGTCGCGCATCCGTTTGCGCCAAACTGACGGCACATGCACGCGCAGGAGACGCGGCGCCGTTAGCGGTGTCGTTAGCGGTGTCATACCCGCCCCGCCTCCTCGCCTGTCCCGTCTCTCGCAGAGGCATTCAATGATCATCAGATGTCGCGCGCTTCTTGCCTTGACCTCGCTCGCGCTTGCCGCACCGCTCGCGTGGGCGGAAGGCTATAACTATCCGACCGAGGGCCGCGTCGAATACGTGCTCACCTGCATGGACGATAACGGCCACGATTTCGCGAACGTGTATAAGTGCTCGTGCGTAATCGACAAGATGGCCGCGTCGTTGCCGTACGACGAATTCGTCGACCAGTCGACCTTCTCGAAGTACGCGACGCTCGGCGGCGAGGGCGGCGCGGAGTTCCGCGTCGACCAGGCGAAGGCGCAAACGAAGAAATTCCGCGCGCTGCAAACCACCGCGTATCAGGCGTGCGGGCTCGGTGCGCAGAAAACACCGACGGCGGCGAAATGACGGCTGGCTGAAATGCGCGGGGCGGGCGCCCCGCGGATGGCCGCCCCGCGGATGGCCGCCCCCGTCAGTTCGGCACCAGCCCCTCACCCAGCGACGCATAACGCGCGACGCCCGCGCTCGTCGCCGGGCCATCGCCGCGACGCCGCTCGATCTGCACGCCGACGGCCGCGAGATCGGCGAATTTGGCCGGTTTCGCTAGCGACACACGTACCCAGTGCGCGCCGAACTCGGCGATCAGCAGTTGCGCGATCGTCTCGGCCAGCGCTTCCAGCAGCCGCACGTGATGCGACGCGAATAGCGCGACGAGCGCCTCGCGCACCGCCGCGTAGTTGACCGTATCTTCGATCCGGTCCGTCGTGCATGCGCGGATCGCGGGCACGCCGATCGCGAGATTCACGCGCACCGGTTGCGCCACGTGCTGCTCGCTGCTATCGATCCCGATGACCGTCCGGCCGACGAAATTCTCGATGAAGACGATGTCGAGGCGCTCGGGCAAAGCGTCGGCCTGCGAGCCGGGATTCGCGCCGAAGCTGGAAAATGCGGCAAGGCGAACAGTATCGATACGATCCATGATGGTCTCCGCCGCGGCGCGGCCCGGAATGAACAGCCTGTGATGAGGAGCGGAACAGTAGAACAGTAGAACTGAACGACGCGCGGCACACTGTGTGCCAAAGCTGCGACAGGCACACAACGTGCAAACCGTTTAACGCGTCGCGCATCGAGAAAAGCAAATTTCGGGCACGGTGAGGTAAACCCAAAGAGACTTTCTGTTGAACCAATCTGGCATCGGGCGTACAGTTTTAAATACCCGCCTCGTAGCAGGGCCGGTCGCGAGGGCGCAGGGGAACTGAGATTCCGCCGCGTCGAGGGCAGGCAGGCTTGATAAAGCGGCATTCGCGGCGTGCGAAGCAATCACGCCGGCGAAATGGCGCATCGGAGACAAATCCCATGTCGTTGCTCGCTGACAGCAGTTCGCACGTCCGGGAAGTTCTGAACGTCGTCAACCATCAATTGACCACGCGGCCGACAAGCGAATCCGTCGCTCAGTCCTGGGCGCGCTGCATCAACGAATTCCAGCTGGACCCCGCGCGCTTCGTGCCGCCTCCAGTGCTCACCGAGTACGAACTCAGCGCCCGCCGCGAGGCGCTCGGCGATTTGATCGCCTGTTCGAAGCTCGAAATGACCACGCTCTATCAGCAACTGGCCGACCCCGAGCTCGCGGTCGTGCTGGTCGATTCGGGCGGCGTGATCGTGCATCAGGTGTCGTCGGTGCCGTTCGCCGAGGCGGTCGCCGCCGACGGCTTTCGCGTCGGCGCGCTGTGGAGCGAGCGCGAAGCCGGCACCAACGGCATGGGCACCTGCCTCGCGGAGCGCGACTGCATCGCCGTCTGTCAGCACGAACATTTCTATCCGCGCTATACCTCGCTCACCTGCTCGGCCGCGCCGATCTTCGACGACAGCGGCGAAATCGCCGGCGTGCTCGACGTCACGAGCCGCTCGAAGCTGCTGCAGCAGCATTCGCTGGTGCTGGTCGGCATGTCGCGGCAGATGATCGAAAACCGTCTGCTCGATGCGCGCTACCGGCACGCGAACATGATCCATTTCCACAGCCGCCCGGAATTCGTCGGCACACTGCACGGCGGCAAGCTCGCGGTCGGTGACGACAGCACCGTGCTCGCCGCGAATCGCAGCGCCCTGTTCCAGCTCGGCTTCCGCTCGCTCAGCGAATTGCGCGGCCGGCGCATCGAGGAAGCGTTCAACGCGTCGCTCGAAGACATGATCGCGCGCAGCATCCGCGGCTCGTTCCATCCAGTCACCGTCTACAGCGCGAACGCGACGAACCGCTTTTTCCTTGTCGCGCAAACGCCGCAGAACGCCACCGGGCGCATGACGCGCGTGATCGTCACCGATCCGACCGTGCGCAGCAGCAGCGTGCCCGACAAGCCAGAAAAACACGCACCGGCGCCGAAGCTCGACGAAATCGCCCACCTCGAATTCGGCGACCCGCGCATGGCCTCGCAGATCCAATTGGCCGCGCGCGTGATCCAGCGCAAGATTCCGATCGTGCTGCGCGGCCAGACCGGCACCGGCAAGGAAGTCTTCGCGCAGGCGCTGCATAGCATCAGCCCGCATGCCGACGGTCCGTTCGTGCCGGTCAATTGCGCGTCGCTGCCGGAGAACCTGATCGAGAGCGAACTGTTCGGCTATCGTGCGGGCGCGTTCACCGGCGCGCAGCGCGAAGGACGGCGCGGCAAGATCGTGCAGGCCAACGGCGGCACGCTGTTTCTAGACGAAATCGGCGACATGCCGCTGGTGTTGCAGGCGCGGCTGCTGCGCGTGATCGAGGAACACGAGGTCACCCCGCTCGGCGCCGAGACCACCGTCAAGGTCAACTTCCAGCTGATCAGCGCGAGCCACCGCAATCTGCTCGAACTCGTGCAAAGCGGCCAGTTCCGCGAGGACCTGTACTACCGGCTGAAGGGCGTCGAGCTGAATCTGCCGACGCTGCGCGAGCGCGTCGACAAGCTCCCGCTGATCCATCATCTGCTCGCCAACGAAACCGACGATCCGCCCGAGCTGACGCCGGAAGCCGAACACGCGCTGCTCACCTACGCGTGGCCCGGCAACATCCGCCAGTTGCGTCACGTCCTGCAGATGGCGGTCGCGCTGTCCGACGGCGAGCCAATCCGTTGCGAGCATCTGCCGCCCGAGGTCACGCAGCGCACCTCGGCGGCCGACATGCCCACCGCCTTGCGCCTCGCCAGCGCGGACATGGACGCGCATCTCGCCGACGACGTGGACATTTCTTCGCTGAACGCGATCCAGCTCAACGAGCGCGAAACGGTGCTGTCGTTGCTCGACGAGCACCGCTGGAATGTCAGCAATGTCGCGAAGGCGCTCGGCATCAGCCGCAACACGCTGTACCGCAAGATGCGCCGGCTGCACATCCGGCTGTCGCACGAAGGCGCGCCGCCCGACGGCTTGCCGCTCGATCTCGACGCATGACGCAGTCGTCGTCCAGCGAGTCGGCACCGAAGGCCGCGCGCGACCTCGCCGACTTCAAGCCGGATGCGCGCTTCGCGTGGTGCGTGACCGGCTCCGGTCACATGCTCGAAGAATCGATCGCGCTCGCGCGGCGCTTGCCGCGCGTCGATCTGTTTCTGTCCGCGGCGGCCGAAGAAGTGCTGCCGCTCTATGGCTGGCCGCTCGACAAGCTGCGCGAACAGTTCCGCGTGCTGCGTGACAACAGCGCGAGCGGCGTGCCGGTCGGCATGCTGTATCACGGCGTCTATCACACGGTCGTGATCGCGCCCGCCACCAGCAACACGGTCGCCAAATGCGCGCACGGCATCTCCGATACGCTGCCGACCAACATGTACGCGCAGGCTGGCAAGCAATGCATCCCCGGCATCGTCTTTGCGTGCGACACCGAACCGAGCGTGATCACGCATAGCCCCGACGAATGGGTCGAGTTGCGGCCACGGGCGATCGAACTCGATAACGTCGAGCGTCTGGCACGCTTCGAATACACGACGCTCGCGCGCTCGCTCGACGAACTCGAAGCGGCGCTCGCCCAACGCCTCGCGACTCTCGACCTCGCATGGACCACATCCTCTTCCTGACCGGCCGGCTTGCCGAACCGAGCCTGCTGCGCGTGCTCGACGGCATGGCGCCGACGCCGTTCAGCTGGGAGGTGCGCGAAATCGGCCTGCAGGTCGCCGCGTTGATGACGGCCGACCTGATCCAGCGCCGCTTGCCTGCGCCGCTCGCCGCGCAGCGGGTGATCGTGCCGGGCCGCTGCCGCGGCGATCTCGACGCCTTGAGCGCGCACTATGGCGTGCCGTTCGAACGCGGTCCCGAGGAGGTGAAGGACTTGCCGCAGTATTTCGGCCGCAAGGCCAAGCCGTTCGACCTGAGCCGCTACGACACGGAGATTTTCGCGGAGATCGTCGACGCCCCTCGGCTCGACCTCGACGGCATCGCCGCGCGGGCGCGCGAATATCGAAGTCAGGGCGCCGACGTGATCGACATCGGCTGTCTGCCGGACACGCCGTTTCCGCATCTCGAAGACGCGGTGCGGCGGCTGAAGGCCGAAGGCTATCGCGTGAGCGTCGATTCGATGCGCAACGACGAACTGTTGCGCGGCGGCCGCGCGGGCGCCGACTATCTGATGAGCCTGAACCTCGATAGCCTGTGGATCGCCGACGAGGTGCCCGCCACGCCGATCCTCGTCGCACGCGAACCCGGCGACGCGGCCTCGCTCGATGCCGCGATCGACGCACTATCGGCGCGCGGCCGCGCGTTTCTCGCCGATCCGATTCTCGATCCGATTCCGTTCGGCCTGGCCGCGTCGATTGCGCGCTATGTGCGCTTGCGCGAACGCCATCCCGACATCGCGATCATGATGGGCATCGGCAACGTGACCGAGCTGACCGAGGCCGACACGAGCGGCATCAACGCGGTGCTGCTCGGCATGGCCGCCGAGTTGCGCATCGGTGCGGTGCTGACCACGTCCGTGAGTCTGCATGCGCGGCGCGCGCTGCGCGAGGCCGACGTCGCGCGCCGCGTGATGCATGCCGCGCGCGCCGAGCACGTGCTGCCGAAGGGCATCAGCAGTGAACTCGCGACCGTCCACGCGAAACGCCCGTTTCCATACAGCGCCGAAGAAATCGACGAATTCGCGCGCGCCGTGCGCGATCCGAATTTCCGCGTGCAGGTCAGCACCGATGGCATTCACGTGTACAACCGCGACGGCCACCGGCGCGGCGAGGATCCGTTCGCGCTCTACCCGCAACTTGATCTGGAGACCGACGGCGGCCACGCGTTCTATATGGGCGTGCAACTGGCGCGCGCGGAGATCGCGTGGCGCCTGGGCAAGCGCTTCGATCAGGACCAGCCGCTCGACTGGGGCTGCGCGGTCGACCGGCCTGAAGAAGATCTCGGCGCCTGGTGCGCGCCGGGCGAGACGATGAAGAAGCGCTGAACGAGCCCGGAAAAAGCACGCTCAATGCACGGCGGCCACGCCCACGCGTTCGTCGACTCTCGCCAATTCAGCGCGCATGCCGCGAATCGCCTGCGCGCGATCGCTCGCGCCGAACACGGCCGAGCCCGCGACGAACACATCGGCGCCCGCTTCGGCAACACGCGCGATGTTCGACGCCTTCACGCCGCCGTCCACTTCGATCAGCAAAGGCCGTCCGGTGCGCTGCATCGTCGTGTCGACGCGCTCGCGCAGCAGCCGCAGCTTGTCGAGCGTTTCGGCGATGAACGCCTGCCCGCCGAAGCCCGGATTCACCGACATCACCAGCACGACGTCGAGCATCTCCAGCACGTGATCGAGCACCGCGAGCGGCGTCGCCGGATTCAGCGCGAGCCCTGCCCGCGCTCCGTGCGAGCGGATCAGCTCGATGGTTCGATGCACGTGCAGCGTCGCCTCCGGATGAAAGCTGATCAGGTTCGCGCCCGCCTCGGCGAACGCGGTCACGAGCGGATCGACCGGCGCGGTCATCAGATGCACGTCGAACGGCAGCGACGTGTAAGGCCGGATCGCCGAGCAGACCAGCGGCCCGACCGTCAGATTCGGCACGTAGTGGTTGTCCATCACGTCCAGATGAATCCAGTCCGCGCCGGCCGCCGTCACGTCGCGAATCTCGTCGGCGAGCCGGGCAAAATCCGCCGACAGCAGCGACGGAGCAATCAGGAATTCGCGCATCGCGTTCTCCGTGCCGGTGGCGTCAGTGGTAACGGCTCGCCATCGTGTCGAGCGGCAGCGGCTTGATACGCGCCGCCTGCCCCGCGCAACCGAAGGCCTCGAAGCGCTCGACGCAGATCGCGCTCGCCGCCGCGGTGGCGGCCTTCAAGGCCGCGCGCGGATCGAACTCCGAGCGCGCATGGGCGAGCGATCGACGCATCGCGCCGCTCATCGCGAGACGGATGTCGGTGTCGATATTGACCTTGCGCACGCCCTGCGCGATGCCGCGACGGATTTCGTCGACGGGCACGCCATAGGTGGTCGGAATCTCGCCGCCGTATTCGCGGATCACCGCGAGCCATTCCTGCGGCACCGACGACGAACCGTGCATCACCAGATGCGTGTTCGGAATGCGCGCATGGATCGAGGCGATGCGGTCGATCGCGAGAATGTCGCCGGTCGGCTCGCGGCTGAACTTGTACGCGCCGTGCGAAGTGCCGATCGCGATCGCGAGCGCATCGACGCCAGTCGCGTCCACGAAGCGCCGCGCTTCGTCCGGATCGGTCAGCAGGTGCTCGCGCGTGAGCTTGCCCTGCGCGCCGACGCCGTCCTCTTCGCCCGCGCTGCCGGTTTCGAGCGAGCCGAGACAGCCCAGCTCGCCCTCGACCGACACGCCGACCGCGTGCGCGGCCTCCACCACGCGCCGGCTCACCTCGACGTTGTAGTCGTAGGCGGCGGGGGTTTTCTGGTCGGGCAACAGCGAGCCGTCCATCATCACCGACGTGAAGCCCGAGCGGATCGCCTGCTGACAGACGGCGGGGCTCGCGCCGTGGTCCTGATGCAGCACGAGCGGAATGTCCGGGTGCGCTTCGAGCGCGGCGAGCACCAGATGACGCAGATACGGCTCGCCCGCGTATTTGCGCGCCCCCGCCGACGCCTGCAGGATCACCGGGCTGTCGGTGGCCTCGGCCGCGCGCATGATCGCGTGAATCTGCTCCATGTTGTTGACGTTGAACGCGGGCACGCCGTAGTCGTGTTCGGCCGCGTGATCCAGCAGTTGCCGCAGAGTGATGAAGGCCATGGCGTGCTCCTCGATATGACATGAAATCTCTGTTCTAGCCGCGCGCCTGGCGCGTACGGTCCGCGACGCGGCAGGCTTCGTCGACCACCGCCTCGGTGTTCAGCCTGAAATGCTCGAACAACGCAACGGCCGGCGCCGATTCGCCGAACGTATCGATACCGACGACGCCACCGTCGAGCCCGACGTATTGCCGCCAGAACGCGCGCACGCCCGCCTCGATCGCGACGCGCTGCACGCCCGGCGGCAGCACCGCGTCGCGCCAAGCGCGCGGCTGCCGGTCGAACGCGGTGGTCGATGGCATCGACACGACCCGCGCGACGATGCCGGCGGCCGCGAGCGGCGCGATGGCGTCGAGCGCGAGGGACACCTCGGAGCCCGTGGCGATCAGCACAATGCGCGCGGGTTGCTCGCTAGGCGCAGACGATGTTTCGTCCGGCCAGTCACGCAACACGTACCCGCCACGCGCGATCGCAGCGATCTGCTCGGCCGAGCGCGTCACGAAGCGCAGGTTCTGGCGGCTCAGCAGCAGACACGACGGCCCATCCCGTTCCACCGCGCCGATCCACGCCTGAGCGGTCTCGACGGTGTCGCAAGGGCGCCAGACGTCGAGCCCCGGAATCAGCCTGAGGCTGGCCGCGTGCTCGACCGCCTGATGCGTGGGACCGTCCTCGCCGAGGCCGATCGAGTCGTGCGTGAAGACGAAGATCGAGCGCGTTTTCATCAGCGCGGCCATCCGCAACGCGTTGCGCGCATAGTCGGAGAACGTCAGGAACGTGCCGCCGAACGGCAGGTAGCCGCGATGCAGCGCAATCCCGTTCATCACCGCGCTCATGCCGAACTCGCGCACGCCGTAGTGCACGTAGTTGCCGCCGCGCAGACCGCCGCCGTTCTCACTGCGGTCGGCGCGGACGTCGACCGCGCCGCGCCAGTCCGTCAGATTCGAGCCGGTCAGGTCCGCCGAGCCGCCGAGCAGTTCCGGCAGGCTGCGTGCGAGCGCGGCGATCGCCTGTTGCGAGGCCTTGCGCGTCGCGATCGATTCGGCCGCGCGATCCGCGTCGCGCAGCAGCGCGCGAACCGTGTCCTGCCACTGCGCGGGCAGCCTGCCCTCTACGCGACGCTCGAATTCGGCGGCCTCGACCGGATAGTGCCGGCGATACGCGTCGAACCGCGCGCGCCACTCGGCTTCGGCGGCGGCACCGCGTGCGCTCGCGTCGAAGTTCGCGCGAATCCCGTCGGGAATCTCGAACGGCGGATGCGCCCAGCCGAGCGCGCGGCGCGTGCGTTCGACCTCGTCGGCGCCGAGCGGCGCGCCATGCACGTCGTGCGTGCCGGCCTTCGACGGCGCGCCCTGGCCGATCACCGTGCGGCAGCAGATCAGCGTCGGCCGCCCGGTGGCACGCGCGGCGTGCAGCGCGCGATCGACCGCGTCAACGTCGTGGCCGTCCACCTCGCGCACCACGTGCCAGCCGTACGCCGCGAAGCGCGCGGGGGTGTCGTCGGCGAACCATTGCGCGACGTGGCCGTCGATCGAAATGCCGTTGTCGTCGTACAGCACCGTCAGCTTGTCGAGCTTCAGCGTGCCCGCGAGCGACGCCGCTTCGTGCGAAATACCTTCCATCAGACAGCCGTCGCCGACGAACACATAGGTGCGGTGATCGACGATCCGATGTCCGGCCCGGTTGAACTCGCGCGCGAGCAAGGCCTCGGCGAGCGCCATGCCGACGCCGTTCGCGAGCCCCTGGCCGAGCGGCCCGGTGGTCGTTTCGACACCGGGCGTGACGCCCACTTCCGGATGCCCCGGCGTCTTGCTGTGCAACTGCCGGAAGCGCTTCAACTCGTCGATCGGCAGGTCGTAGCCGCTCAGATGCAGCAGCCCATACAGCAGCATCGAACCATGTCCGTTCGACAACACGAAGCGATCACGATCGGGCCACGCCGGATTGCCCGGGTTGTGCTTCAGATGCCGGTCCCACAACGCGACCGCGATCTCGGCCATGCCGAGCGGCATGCCGGGATGCCCCGACTTCGCGGCTTCCACGGCGTCGATTGCCAGCATGCGCAGCGCGTCGGCCATCGAGCGCGTGGCGGGTGCGTCAAGCGGTTGCGCGACTGCACTCATCGGATTTCTCCTTGGGAAATGAAGCTCGGCATGCGCCGCCTAACGTTCAGGCGCGCGAGCGCCGGTCGATCAGCTGCAGGATCATCGGCGTGAAGATCAGCTGCATCGCGAGTCCCATCTTGCCGCCCGGCACGACGATCACGTTCGGGCGCGACATGAACGAGTCGTGCAGCATCGTCAGCAGATACTGGAAGTCGATGCCCTTCGGTCGCGCGAAGCGGATCACCACGAAGCTCTCGTCGGGCTGCGGAATCTCGCGGGCGGTAAACGGATTCGAGGTGTCGACGGTCGGCACGCGCTGGAAATTCACATGCGTGCGCGAGAACTGCGGGCAGATGTAGTTCACGTAGTCCGGCATGCGCCGCAGAATCGTGTCGACCACCGCTTCGTGCGTATAGCCGCGCATCGTCTGATCGCGGTGCAGCTTCTGGATCCATTCGAGGTTGATGATCGGCACGACGCCGATCAGCAGATCCGCATGCCGCGCGATGTCGACCTTGTCGGTCACGGCCGCGCCGTGCAGCCCTTCGTAGAACATCAGGTCGGTGCCGGCTGCGACCTCCTCCCACGGTGTGAAGGTGCCGCCGTCCTGCTTGTACTGCTGCATCTCGGCCGCGTCGTGCACGTAGTGGCGAAACTGCCCGCTGCCGTTTTCGCCGTAGCGCGTGAACAGCGTCTCGAGTTCTTCGAGCAGATTCGCTTCCGGGCCGAAGTGGCTGAAATTCGGCACGCCGTCGCGTTCGCGCTCCTGCATGGCCGCGCGCATGCCGTTGCGGTCGTAGCGATGGAACGCATCGCCTTCGACGATCTGCGCATTGATGTGCTCGCGTCTGAAGATATGCATGAAGCTCTTCATGACGGTGGTGGTGCCCGCGCCGCTCGAGCCGGTCACCGCGATGATCGGATGTTTGACTGACATGCGTTTGTCTCCGGATGGCTGTGTTCTGTGCGTCGTGCGCGCCGTCAGCCGCTCGTCACGCCGTGAAATCCGGCAGGAACAGCGAGCGCGTGCCGAACAGCGGCGAGCTGAAGGGCTTGTCTTCGCCGCGGTCGTATTCGCCGTGATAGCGCGCGATGCGCTCGACCTCGTTCTTCGAGCCGAGTATCACCGGCACGCGGCCATGCAGCGCACGCGGCGCGACGTCGAGAATCCGTTCGCGGCCGGTGATCGCGAGGCCGCCCGCCTGCTCGACCAGAAAGCTCATCGGATTCGCTTCGTAGAGCAGGCGCAGGCGGCCTTCCATCGCCGGCGTTTTCGAATCGCGCGGATACATGAACACGCCGCCGCGCATCAGGATGCGATGCACTTCCGCGACCATCGAGGCGATCCAGCGCATATTGAAGTCGCGCGCGCGGCAGCCGCTGCGGCCGTCCTTGCACTCCTGCACGTAACGGCGCACGGGCGGCTCCCAGAAGCGCTCGTTCGACGCGTTGATCGCGAACTCGGCGGTCTCTTCCGGAATCCTGATGTTCGAATGGGTGAGCACGAAGTTGCCGATCTCGCGCTCCAGCGTGAAGCCATGCGTGCCGTTGCCGACCGACAGCACCAGCATCGTCGACGGTCCATACACGGCATAGCCGGCCGCGACCTGTTCGCAGCCAGGCCGCAGGAACGCGGCTTCGCTGGTCGCATCTTCGGCGGGGTCGCGCGTGCGCAGCACCGAGAAGATCGAGCCGACCACGCCGTTGATGTCGATATTCGACGAGCCATCGAGCGGATCGAACGCGAGCAGATACTCGCCACGCGGATAGTCCGGCGGAATCGCGTAGACGTGCTCCATTTCCTCGGACACCATCGCCGCCAGCAAGCCGTCCCATTCGCATTGCTGGACGAAGATGTCGTTGGTCGAGACATCGAGCTTCTTCTGCTCCTCGCCGTGCGTGTTGACGGTTTGCGCGGAACCATAGTTGCCGCCGAGCGCGCCCTTGGTCAGCATCGCCGAGATCGATTTGATCGCGGCCGCCACGTCGATCAGCAGCGCGGAGAGGCCCGCCGTGTCGCGCGTGTGGTCCGTACACGGCGGGCGATCGAGCGTGTCGATCAGGAACTTCGAAAGTGTCGTGCGTCCGTCCTGCATGGCGTTCTCCCTGGAGGGTGTCGTGATTCAGCCCGGCGGCGCCGCGACGGCGCGCGCGGTGGATGGCGATGGCGAGGACGGCGTGGGCGCGTCGAACACGCGGCTCGCGCGCACGTCGGCGGCGTCGATCAGCGTCAGCGTGGCGGCGTCGATCGGCTCGCCGCCTTGCAAGGCGCTCGCGAACAGACGGTTCGCCTGACGCAGCCGCGCGCGGTCGAGCGCATTGCGCACCGAGCGCGCGTTGGCGAAATTCGGCTGGCGGAGGCGGCGCGCCAGATAGTCGGCGAACGCGCGGCGCGACGCGGCATCGAAGCGGTAGTGCATGGTGTCGAGCATCCGCTCGGCGATGTCGAGCAGCTCGGCTTCCGTGTAATCGGGAAACGTGATGTGATGCGCGATGCGCGAGCGGAAACCCGGATTGCTCTCGAAGAACACTTCCATGCGCGACGCGTAGCCGGCCAGTATCACGACGAGGTCGCTGCGCTGGTTCTCCATCGTCTGCAGCAGGATCTCGATCGCTTCCTGTCCGTAGTCGCGTTCGTTCTCGGGGCGGTACAGGTAATACGCTTCGTCGATGAACAGCACGCCGCCCATCGCGCGCTTGAGCACGTCGCGCGTTTTCGGCGCGGTGTGGCCGATGTACTGGCCGACCAGATCGTCGCGCGTCACCGACACCAGATGATTGCGGCGAATGTAGCCGAGCCGGTGCAGCACCTCGGCCATGCGCAATGCGACTGTCGTCTTGCCGGTGCCGGGATTGCCGGAGAAGCACATGTGCAAGGTCGGCGCGCCGCCCGCCAGACCCAGCGAAGCGCGCGCGCGTTCGACCAGCAGATGCGCGGCGACCTCGCGAATGCGCGTCTTCACGGGCGCGAGCCCGACCAGATCGCGATCGAGTTCGCCGAGCACCTCGCCGATGCCCGAGTCGCGGTACAGCGCCGCGAGATCGACATGGGGCGCGGCGGCGTCGCTGTGCGCGGCGGACGCGGGGCGTGCGTCCGCGAGGGCGGCGTCTGTCATCGTTCCTCCTTGCGGCGGGTGCGGTGGGCTTGGTTGTGGGATGTGTCGTGGGCTTCGTCGTGCGCTTTACCGCGCGCTCGGCGGGTCAGCCCACCGCCCCATAACGCTCACCCGCCGGCCGGTCGCTCGCATAACCCGTCATGCTGTAGCGCTGCGTGCGCCCTCGCGCGTCCTGGCGCGTCAGACGGAAGCCCGGCTCCACATCCGGCCGGTTGACGATGAACGACAGCCGCATCGTCTCGAAGGTGCGCACCGAATCGAACGCGTTGACCTTGATGTAGTGCTGCGGCCGCGCCTCACGGCAAGCCCTGACCTCCTGCAACACGCCGGCCGCGTCATGCAGGTCGAACATCGGCAGCCCCCACATTTCCCAGTAGGTGTTGCGCGGATGCGGGTCATCGGTGAATTCGACCGAGCAGGCCCAGCCCTGGCGCAGCGCGTAGTCGATCTGCAGGCCGATTTCCTCGTCGGTCAGCTCGGGCAGAAAAGAAAACGTTCCTTGAGTAATACGCATGACGAACCTCGTGGATGGATGTCGCGTTCAGATCAGCGTCAAGAGTGCCCCGCGCGGTGACGTTGCACCGCGTTGCCAAGGCGCTCGTAAAGCGCCAGCGGCAAAGCCCGGTCCAGCTAGGCCGCCGTCGGCGTGGCGGCGAAATCGGGGGTGTCGGTCGACGCGTAGTTGAAGGTCACGTCGCGCCACGTATCGAGCGCCTGCTTGAGCGGCGTGCACCAGCGCGCGGCGGCTTCGAGCACGTCGGGCCCTTCGCGCAGCAGGTCGCGGCCCTCGTTGCGCGCTTTCACCATCGCTTCGAGCGCGACGCGGTTCGCGGTCGCGCCGGCCTGGATGCCGGCCGGATGGCCGATCGTGCCGCCGCCGAACTGCAGGATCGCGTCGTCGCCGAACAGGTCGAGCAGCTGATGCATCTGTCCCGCGTGAATCCCGCCCGAGGCGACCGGCATCACCTTGCGCAAGCCGGCCCACGGTTGATCGAAGAAGATGCCGCGCGACAGGTCGACCGCGTTGTGCGCGTCGCGGCACACGTTGTAGTAGCCCTGCACCGCGAGCGGATCGCCTTCGAGCTTGCCGACCGCCGTGCCCGCGTGCGCATGGTCGACGCCCGCCATCCGCAGCCACTTGGCGATCACGCGAAACGAGATGCCGTGGCTGCGTTGCCGCGTGTAGGTGCCGTGTCCGGCGCGATGCAGATGCAGGATCATGTCGTGCCTGCGAGCCCAGCGCGACATCGACTGGATCGCGGTCCAGCCGACCACGAGGTCGATCATCACGATGCACGAGCCGAGTTCCTTCGCGAATTCGGCGCGCTCGTACATGTCCTCCATCGTGCCGGCCGTCACGTTCATGTAGTGGCCCTTGACCTCGCCGGTTTCCGCCTGCGCGCGGCTCACCGCCTCCATCGCGAACAGGAAACGGTCGCGCCAGTGCATGAACGCCTGCGAGTTGATGTTCTCGTCGTCCTTCAGGAAATCGAGGCCGCCGCGCAGGCCTTCGTAGACCACCCGTCCATAGTTCTTGCCCGACAGACCGAGCTTCGGCTTGACCGTCGCGCCGAGCAGCGGCCGCCCATATTTGTCGAGCCGTTCGCGCTCGACGACGATCCCGGTCGGCGGCCCCTGGAACGTCTTCAGATACGCGACGGGAATGCGCATGTCTTCGAGCCGCAACGCCTTCAGCGGCTTGAAGCCGAACACGTTGCCGATGATCGACGCGGTCAGGTTCGCGACCGAGCCCTCCTCGAACAGATCGAGTTCATAAGCGATATACGCGAAGTACTGCGGCTCGTCGGCGCGGGACACCGGCACCGGCTCGACGCGATACGCCTTCGCGCGATACATGTCGCAGGCGGTGAGCCGGTCGGTCCACACCACCGTCCACGTCGCGGTCGACGATTCGCCGGCCACCGCGGCCGCCGCCTCTTCGGGTTCGACACCGGGTTGCGGCGTGATCCGAAAGAGCGCGATCACGTCGGTCTCTTTCGGCTCGTAATCCGGTTGCCAGTAACCCATCTCGCGGTATTTCATCACGCCTGCCGCGTACCGCTCGCGCGGGTTGTGCGGATCGCGCGCATGATGCTCGGGCTGGATCGGCGGTTGACTGAAATCGTTCATGACGTGTCCTCGAAAGTGGCAAGCGCACTGCCGGAAGAACGAAGCGCTTGAGTTGCACTGTAGGCACGGACCCGCCCAAGGGGAATTCACGATTTTATTTGGCAGACTTAACGGATCGGTTATCGCTATCACATCGTTAGTTTCTTTTTCACGCCATGAAACGGGAATGGGAGCAGAATGGGTCGGTGACCGAGGCGGGCACGGCGTGACAGCGCAATCGGATCAGCGAATCGCGATGGAACACTTTGCTTCGTTTTCGCCACACCGCGCGGCGGCTTGCGTCTGGCCTGCCGAGCGGCCGCCGCGGCGCCGCGTAATTCGCCGGGCGCTGTATTGGCTCGCGAATCCACGCCCGCCAGGGCGGGTCGGCACACGCATGGGCATGGAGCTTGCGTGATGCTGGTTGCCGTCGACATCGGGCATCACGCCGGGCCGGCGGCGCAACGCTGTTTCAACCGGTGGTTCAACTCATGGAGGAAGCACGTATGCAATGGACGACCCCGAGCTACACCGACGTACGCCTCGGTTTTGAAATCGTGATGTATGTCGCTACGCGTTAAGCCCGCGATCGGGCCGCACGCCGCGGCCCCTTCGCGGTTTCCGTTTGTGTTTGACCTCTGCTGACGGCCGGCCTTCCGGCGCTGTCGGGACACGCGTTCCCAGCCATGATCCACGAAACGATCGTCACCACGGCAGCGTGCGATGGCCGTCCTCATATCGCGCCGATGGGTGCGCGTTACGAGGGTGAGCGCATCATCCTGGCGCCTTTCCGCCCGTCGACCACGCTCGACAACGTCATCGCGACGCGCGCGGCGGTGCTCAATTTCACGACCGACGTGCGCATCTTCGCGGGCTGCGTCACGCACTGCGCGACCGACTGGCCGACCGTGCGCGCGAGCCGCGTCGCGAGCGTGCGCCTCGCCGAATCGCTCGCGCACGCGGAGCTCGAACTCGACGAGCTGCGGGAGGACGAACAACGCCCCGTGCTGGTGATGAAATGCGTGCACCGCGAAAACCACGCGCCGTTCGCGGGCTTCAATCGCGCGCAGTCGGCGGTCGTGGAGGGTGCGATTCTGGTGAGCCGGCTCTTCATGCTGCCGGCCGACAAGGTCGATCGGGAAATGGCGTATCTGCAGATCGCGATCGACAAAACCGCTGGCGAAAACGAGCGCACCGCATGGGACTGGCTCGTCGCCGCGATCGCGCGTTATCGCGCGAGTCTCGAAGGGGCGGCCAGCCAGGCCGCCGCCTCCGTCCATCACTGAAGCCGTTTCCCTACCCCCGCGGAGAACACCGATGACCGCCTTGCTCGCGAGCGTCCGCTCGGATGACGAAGCATTCGACGCCGCCCGCGCCGGCGCCGAGCTGATCGACCTGAAAGAACCGAACGACGGCGCGCTCGGCGGCCTGTCGATCGACGCGATCACGAACATCGCGCGACAACTGCGCGCGCGCTACCCGGTGAAGCCGATCAGCGCGGCGATCGGCGACCTGCCCCCCGAAGCGTTCGACGAGATCGCCGCGCGTGTGATCGACGTCAGCGACGCCGGCGTCGACTATGTGAAGGTCGGCATCGCGCGCGGACCCGCCGCGCGACGCTGCGTCGAGCAGCTCGCGAATCTGCCGGCCACCGTCGTGCCGGTGCTGCTGTGCGACGGCGGCATGGACGACGAGCTGGTCAGCCACACGGCGGCGCTCGGCTTCGCCGGCCTGATGTTCGACACCGCGATCAAGGACGGCGGCACACTGTTCGATCATGTCGAGCTCGACGCGCTCGCGCGCTGGTTGCGGCTTGCGCGCCAGCGCGGCGCAATGGTGGGCATCGCGGGCGCGCTCGGCTGGGCGCAGCTGCCGCAGATTCGCGCGCTCGCGCCGGACGTCGCCGGTTTTCGCACCGCGTTGTGCGCCGACGGGCGCCGCTCGCGGCTCGATCCCGAGCGCGTCGCGCAATGGGCGAGCGCGTTGCACCGGCCGGCCGGGGAGTTGCGCGTCGATGGCGCCGCTCCTTTGGCGGGCACGACGGGCACGACGGGCGCCACGCGGCTCTAGGCCATCATCGCATCGATCACATCACCGGCGTATTCAGCAAACGGTCGCGCATCAGCGCGACGTTGCTCTTGTCGATCAGCTCGACCACATAGTTCGCGTCGCTCACGTAGTCGACAAACTTGCGGTCGACCACCTCCGCGGCCGCCAGCGTTTCGAGCGGATCGTCGGCGGCGATCGGACAGGATTTGACCAGCACCAGCCGCTCGGCGTTGAGCATCGTCGATAGCCAGGCGGCGAGGCTGTCCGAGGTCGTGTCCCAGTTGCTCATCGCGTCGGGCGTCTCGCGCATCAGCGCGGTCGGCACCCATACCGCGACCCGGCCGTCGCGCAGCGCGCGGCGGATCTTCGCCTCGCTCGACGCGATCACCAGTTCGGGCGAGACGCCCTGCATCAGCAACGCGTATTGCGTCATCGCGAGCAGACACATGTTGTGCGCGGCGAGATCGTCGAAGCGCCACTCGCCCTGGTACTGGCGCACCTTGTCCGCAAAATCTCCGCCGCCGGGCACGATCACGACGCGTCCGCCGCCGACTTCGGATAGCTCGCTGAGCCAGTGGCGCAGCGCCGGGTCGTGACTCAGGCTGCCTCCGATCTTGACCACCCACATGTCTGTTGCCCTCGCGTCCAGTTGAGTGCCCGGCGGGGTCGCGTCGCGTGGTTTCGCTTCGCAACCGCGTTCATCACCGAACCTGTCCAGCTCGTCGTATCGTCCCCGTTGCCCCTGCCTTTCAACTCATGCCGCGCGCGCGCTCACGCCACGCGCGCGATGCCGCTGCGATCCCCCTTCGTGCACCGCGAGCAGCGCGACCGCCACGCTCGGCGCGCAGGTCGCCGCCCACGCAGCCAAAGCATCCGGCACGCCCGCCAGCGCGCCGAAGTCGACGTAGCCGCGCGCTTCGTCGCGCGCCAAGGCCGCGGCGAGGAAGCGGCCGCAACCGGCGCCCACCAGCGGCACGGCCGCGAGCGTCGGGTGCGCGGCCACCACGCGCAGCAGATTTGCGCCGATTTCGCGCAACTGGAGCGCGCGCCAACGCCGCGCAAACTGCAGCCATTCGAGATCCGATGCGTCGTGCGCGTCGTGGCCGATCATGCGCGCGAGCCGCGCGCGGCTCGCCGCCTGCGTCTTGGGCCCCTGGTCGGCGCTCGGCTGCACGTCGTGCTGCGGGTCGAGTTCGCCGGTCAGCCGGTAGACGTCGGCGGTCGTCGCGAACCATTCGTTCATGACGTTCAGCATGGCGCCGCCGAATTCGATCCGGTGCGCGACGCCGCACAGCGGTGTGCGCACGACACCGTGATACACGAGCTCGCCGGTCGCGAGCCGGCCCGCGTCGGTCATGCCCAGCGCGGCGACGCGGCCGTCGACGATCGGAATGATGTCGGTCGTGGTGCTGCCGATGTCGACCAGCAGCGCGTTCACCATGCGAGTCGCGACCCAACTCGCGGTCGCGAGCCAGTTCGCCGACGCCACCTGACGCCAGCCGGCCGCGCAGTCGGTGGCGGCGAGCCAGCCGGCGTCGCCGGCGTAGAAACGCAGCGACGCGCCGAGCCGCTCGGCGAGCGCGGCCACGATCGCGCGCACGCCTGCGGCGCGATCCTCGAACAGGTCGACCATCTCGCCGGTCATCGTCACCGCATGGTGCGCCGCGGCCGTGCGGGCCTGCGGCCAGCGCGCGAAAACGAGGTCGATCGTGCGATGCAGATGGTCGAGTCCCTGCCACAGCGGACATGCCCACTGCGCGACGTCGAGCACGGCGCCGCTGGCATCGGCGAGCGACACCTTCACATGCGCGCCGCCGACGTCCCAGCCGAAGCGCGCTGTCGGGGCCGAATCGGCAGCACTCATGGGCGCACCTCGAGCGTCGGCGCAGTCGCGCACGGCGCGCCGCAGCGCTCGATGCGCACGCCATGCGCGGCCAGCAGCGCGCGCGTCAGGCCGCCGCCGCGCGCCGCCGACAGCCCCGCATACGCGACCGTCAACCGCGGATTCACTTCGATCACGACCGGCCCGCGGCGCGGATGCCACACGACGTCGATGCCGACGAAGCCGCGCAAACCGGGGATGGCCCGCGCGACGCGTTGTGCGAGCGTGTCGAGCGCGCGGCCCATGTCGCTGTGACGGTCGATCTGATCGACCAGCACGCCATCGAATTCGACGATCCTGGCGGCATCGCCCGACGCATCGCCGTCACTGAGCCCGATCTGCTGACGGTTGATGCTGAGCAGCTTGGTCGCGTCGCCGCGGCAGATCAGCGACAGGCTCAACGCCTCGCCGTCGACCCACGCCTGCAGCACCGGATTGCGCGCCGCGGCCGCGCGCGCCTCGTATTCCGCGCAGGCATCGGCGAAGCGCTCGAACACGATCGTGTCGAGGCCGCCCGCGCCGTCGTCCGGCTTGACGACCCAGCGGCCGTCGTGCTGCGCGGGTGGCTCGCCGGGTTCGAGCGCCGGCGTCGTCGCAATCCCGTGGGCGGCGAGACAGGCGGCGGTCGCGCTCTTGCTCGACGCGACGCGAATCGCTTCCTTCGCGCAGCCGAGCCAGCGCGCCGAGCCGACCGCATCGTGAAAGCGCAGCAGCAAGCCATCGCACTCGGGCGCGACGATCCACGCGTAATCGTGCTGGCGTGCCGCGCGCGCGACGAACGCCGTCATCGATTCGCCGGGCGCGGCCCTACAATGAGCCTCGCCCGGGCCCAGCGTTTCGAAGCGCGAGGTCGCGAACGTGACGTGCACGCCGTCGAGCTCACGCAGACCGGCGACCAGCGCATCGCGCATCACGCGTCCTTCGACGATCAGCGCGCTCAAATCGGCCAGACTGCCCGCGGCGGCGAATTCAGGGTCGATGCCCCCGCCGGTGAGATACTCGTAGACAAAGATCTTGGTCAAAGAAAAGCGCCCCTCTATGCAGGTGATACCTGTTCTCGATCTGCTCGACGGCCACGTCGTGCGCGCAGTGCGCGGCGAGAGAAGCGCCTATCGGCCCATTCAGTCCCGCCTCGCCCCGACGAGCGACCCGCTTGCCGTCGCGCGCGCGCTGCTCGAAGTGAGCGGCGCGCGCACGCTCTATATCGCCGACCTCGGCGCCATCCTGCAACGCGGCGCGCATGCGTCGACGCTCGCCGCATTGCGCGCCGCGCTGCCCGGCGTCGAGCTGTGGCTCGACGCGGGTTTCGCGGACTACACGTCGATGCGCGCGCAATTCGAGCGCATCGACGACGCTATCGCTGAACACCACAACCAGCACGGCAACCACGCTGCCGCTTCCCACCTCGCGACGCTCGTGCCGGTGTTCGGCACCGAGACGCTGCGCGATACCCACGCCCTGCACGCGGCTCAGCGCGCCGGCCTCGCGCCGATCCTGTCGCTCGACCATCGCGCGGGCGAACTGCTCGCCGCGACCTCGCTCGACGACTCTTCGGCATGGTGGCCGTCGCGCGTGATCGCGATGACGCTCGATCAGGTCGGCAGCTACACCGGCCCCGATCTCGCGACGTTCGAACGTTTGCGCGCGCGAGCCGCCGCGCACACCACGCTGATCGGCGCGGGCGGCATCCGCAATCGCGACGATCTGGCCGCCGCTGCAAGCACCGGCGCCACCGCATGGCTGGTGGCATCCGCGCTGCACGATCGACAGATCGACTGCACCCATCCCGATTCGGCGTAGGCCTTCCATACAATATCCATGCCACGCGATCCAGCGGTACTGGCTGTAAACGGAACACAAGCTGGACAGTTTGCGTGTGACACTCTGCTCCAGAACGGCACACATTTTGTATGGGGCAACAGGCCATTGAACAAACGCGCCGGCGCGCACTCGCCGGCGCGTCGTCGTGAAATCGGCATGGAGCTTGCTAAACGAGCCCCATGCATATCTTCTCCACCGACTCATCGCCCCTGAGCCCGAGCGCAACGGACGCCGCGGCGCTCACACGCGACTGGGTCTGCCCGTTCTGTCCATTGCTGTGCGACGACCTCGTCGCGGCTTCGTACGACGACGGCACGCTCGCTGTCCCCGACACCGAATGTTCGCGGCTCGCTCAGGCACTCGCGCAGTACCGCGCGACGGACGCGCAATGCGCTTGCGTCGTCGACGGTCGCGACGTGGACCTCGATGCCGCGCTGGCGCGCGCCGCGCAGTGCCTCGCGAACGCGCGCCGCCCGCTGTTCGGCGGGCTCGCCACCGACGTCGCCGGCACCCGCGCGCTGTATCCGCTCGCCGCCGCCTGCGGCGCGATTCTCGATCATCTGCACGGCGACGCGCTGACGCCCGCGACCCTCGCGTTGCAGGACCGCGGCTCGTTCTTCACGACGCTCTCCGAAGTGCGTGCGCGTGCCGACCTGCTGGTGTTCTTCGGCTGCCAGCCGTCGCGGCGCTATCCACGCTTTTTCACGCGCGTGCTGGCGGGGACCGACTTCGCGCGCGAGCTGGTCTGCGTCGGCTGCGAGGCGGACCCGGCCGCGGACGGCTTCGCGCCAACCCGTATCGACACGCTGCTCCCCGACGCCGATCCGTTCGACACGCTCGCGCTCTGGTCGGCGCTCGCCGAAGGACGCAACGCCAGCGCCGCGACCGAGCTCGCGTCATTGCAAGTACGGATGGCCGCCGCGCGCTACACGGTGGTCGTCTACGAACCGGCCGCACTGCCGGCCCCGCATGCGGCGTTGCTGATCGAAGCGTTGAACCGCATCGTGAAGGCCGTGAACCGCAGCACGCGCGCCGCGTGTCTCGCACTCGGCGGCGACGACGGCGCGTTGAGCGTCAATCAGACCGTCACGTGGCTGTCCGGCCTGCCGCTGCGCACGCGCGTATCGATGCCGGCGCGCGCCGCCGGCGCCGCAGCGCTCGATCACGACCCGCATCGCTATCGCACGGCGCGGTTGCTCGCCGCTCGCGAAGTCGATGCGCTGTTGTGGATCGCGAGCTTCGCACCGGATGCGTGGCCCACGTCGCTCGATCCCGCGCTTCCACTGATCGTGCTCGGCCATCCGGCGCTCGCCGATGCCGCGAGAGCGCGCGGCGCGAACACCGTGTTCGTGCCCGTCGCGACACCGGGCATCGACAGCGGCGGGCATCTGTTTCGCGTCGACGCTTCGGTCGTGCTGCCGCTCAGCGCCGCGCGCGGTGCCGCGCTCGACACGGTGGCGTCGCTTGCCGCGCGATTGAGCGAGCAAGTGAGCGAACAAGTGAGCGGCCAAATGAACGGGCAAGCGAGTCCGCGCGAGGTCCAGCCATGACCCTCGTCCGACTCAAGGGCGGCACGCTGTTCGACCCGGCCCACAACGTCAACGGCGAGCGCCGCGACTTGACGTTTCGCGATGGCCGCATCGTCGACGTGCCGAGCACGACGCCCGCCGATCGCGAATACGACGCGAGCGGCATGATCGTGATGGCGGGGGGCATCGATCTGCATTCGCATATCGGCGGCGGCAAGACCAATCTGTCGCGCCTGCTGCTACCCGAGGATCATCGCGGCGATGCGCCGCGCGACGCCGCTTACGAAACGGTACAGGACGACAACGGCCGCTATCTGCGTCTGCCGTCATGCGGCGTCTGTGCGCCGGGCACGCTCGCGACCGGCTACCGCTACGCCGAAATGGGCTACACGGCCGCGTTCGAGCCGGCGATGATGCCGTCCAACGCGCGCCACACGCACCTCGAAATGGGCGACACGCCGATCATCGATCACGGTGCCTACGTGATGCTCGGCAACGACGAGCTGTTTCTGCGCATGCTCGCCGCGCGCGACGACTTCGAACGTCTGCGCGATTACGTCGGCTGGACGATCGACGCGAGCAAGGCGCTCGGCGTGAAGGTGGTGAACCCCGGCGGCATCTCGGCGTTCAAGTTCAACCAGCGCTCGCTCGACGTCGACGAGCCGCACGTGCACTACGGCATCACGCCGCGCGACGTACTGCGCACGCTCACACGCGCACTGACCGAATTGCGCGTGCCGCATCCCTTGCACGTGCATTCGAGCAATCTCGGCGTGCCCGGCAACCTCGCCTCGACGATCGCGACGATGGACGCGGCCGACGGCCTGCCGATCCATCTGACGCATATCCAGTTTCATAGCTATGGCACCGAGGGCTCGCGCAAGTTTTCGTCGGGCGCGCGGCAGATCGCCGAGGCCGTGAATGCGCGGCCGAACGTGTCGATCGACGTCGGCCAGATCATCTTCGGACAGACCGTCACGGCCTCGGGCGACACGATGATGCAGTTCCGCAACGCGCCGCTCGCGCGGCCGCACAAGTGGGTGGCGGGCGACATCGAGTGCGACGCGGGCTGCGGCGTCGTGCCGTTCCGCTATCAAGAGCAGAGCTACGTGAACGCGCTGCAATGGATCATCGGCCTCGAAATTTTTCTGCTCGTCGACGACCCGTGGCGCGTCGCCATGACCACCGATCATCCGAACGGCGGCCCGTTCACGAGCTATCCGCATCTGATTCGCCTGCTGATGGACAAGCCGTTTCGCGATGAGCAACTTGCGAAGCTGCATCCCGAAGCGCAGGTGGCCAGCACGCTGCCCGAACTCAAGCGCGAATTCTCGCTGTACGAGATCGCGATCATTACCCGCGCCGGTCCCGCGCGGCTGCTCGGTCTGCGCGATCGCGGCCACCTCGGCGCGGGCGCCGCGGCGGACATCGCCGTCTATCGCGACGGGCCGGATCGCGAGCGGATGTTCACCTCGCCCGCCTATGTGTTCAAGGACGGCGAGCTGGTCGCGCGCGACGGCACGCTGGTCGCGACGCCGACGGGCGGCATCCATTTCGTCGCGCCGCAGTTCGATCGCGGCATCGAGAAGACGCTGCGCGCGTATAGCGATGCGCATCTCGCGAACAACTTCGCGCATGCCGCGATCAGCGACGACGAAGCCTGCCGCTGCTGCCGCGGCGGGCGGCTGTTGCCCGTCGAATGCCTAACCTGACGCGGCCACGATGAACGCCCCCGCCCCGCTCGTCATCAACGGCACCGCGATCGACGCGACCTTCGCGGAAGCCTTCCCGATGAAGGCGACGCGGCTCGTGATCACCGCGCACACACCGACGTGGGCGATGCACGCGGCGAACTCGCTGACGGGCTTCGCGACCTCGGTGATCGGCTGCGGCTGCGAGGCGGGCATCGAACGCACGCTCGCGCCCGATGCCACGCCCGACGGCCGGCCCGGCGTGGCGGTGCTACTGTTCGCGGTGTCGTCGAAGGAACTCGCCAAGCAGATCGGGCGGCGCGTCGGACAGTGCGTGCTCACCTGCCCGAGCACGGCCGTCTATGGCGGCATCGATCCGGCCACGAGCCGCGCGCCGCTGTCGGACGCGGCGCCGCTCGGCAGCGGGCTGCGCTTTTTCGGCGACGGCTGGCAGATCGCGAAGATGATCGACGCGGGAAACGGACCCACGCGCTACTGGCGTGTGCCGGTGATGGATGGCGAGTTCGTCTGCGAAGACACGGCGGCGACCGTCAAGGCCGTGGGCGGCGGCAATCTGCTGCTGCTCGCGCGTGATCTCGACGCCGCGCTCGACGCCGCCGAAGCCGCCGTCGCGGCGATGCGCCGGTTGCCGAACGTGATCATGCCGTTTCCCGGCGGCATCGTTCGGTCCGGCTCGAAGGTCGGCTCGAAGTACGCGGGCGCGACCGCGTCGACCAACGACGCGTTCTGTCCGAGCCTGATCGGCCTCGCTTCACACAGCGAATTGAGCGCGGAGGTGGGCTGCGTGCTGGAGATCGTCATCGACGGTCTGACCGACGCCGACGTCGGCGCGGCGATGACGGCCGGCATCGGCGCGGCGGCAGGGCTCGGACGCGCGGCCGGCGTGCTGCGCATTTCGGCGGGCAACTACGGCGGCAAGCTCGGGCCGTATCACTTTCATCTGCACGAGCTGGCGGCGGGGCTCGACGGGGGGCGCGCATGAGCGCCAACACGACCACGTTGCGCGTGAAGACGCCGCCCGGCTTTCGCGTCGATGCGGGCGCCCTGTTGCCGACGGCGCTGGCCGGCCTGAGCGTGGCTGAGATCGAGCGCATCGCGCTGCCGGGCGGGAACGAGGAATGCGTCGTCGGCGACGTGTTCGAGGTTTCGCGCCATGACGCGCCCGTCACCGGCGACGACCTGGCCACGCTGACGATCGACGGCGCCACGCCGTGGCTCGACCGGCTCGGCGCGCAGATGGACGGCGGGCGGCTGGTGGCGCGCGGTTCGGTCGGCGACTACAGCGGTTTCGGGATGAGCGGCGGCGTGCTGTACATCGACGGCGACGCGGCGCACTTCACCGGCTGCGAAATGCGCGGCGGGCGCCTCACGGTGAGCGGCGACAGCGGCGATTTCGTCGCCGGCGCGCTGACGGGCGACATGGAAGGCATGAGCGGCGGCACGCTGACGATCCACGGCAACGCGGGCGCGCGCCTGGCCGACCGGATGCGCCGCGGCCTCGTGCTGGTCGGCGGCAATGCGGGCGACTTCGCTGCGGCGCGGCTGGTGGCGGGCACCGTCGGCGTGGCCGGGCAACTGGGCGCGCATTATGCCTATGGAATGAGGCGCGGCACGCTCTTGCTCGCGCGGCGCCCCGAGCCGCTGCCGCCCCCGACATTCGCGGGCGGCGGCCACGGTTTCGACGTATTCTGGTCATTGCTCATACGCAGTCTCGCGGCCGAAATCGCGCCGTTTTCGCAGTGGCGCGCGGACCGTTTGCCGGTCCGTTTTACGGGCGACCTCGCGGTCGACGGTCGCGGCGAAATCCTGGTCGCCGGGTGAGGACGCGCGCCATGTCGATCTGGACTGAAACGGTGTTCGACAAGAAAAATCGCCCCATCGACAGAGGGCAAGGAGACAGGGCATGACGAGAGCGAATTCCCCAGACGCGAAGCCCGCTATCGACGCCAACGCGAGCGCCGGCGGCCAGCGCTATGCCGGCCTGCTGATCGCGCTGCACTGGCTGATCGCGCTCGGCATCGTCGGGCTGCTCGCGCTCGGGCTCTATATGGTCGGATTGCCGAAGGGCTTGCCTGTCAAAGCGACGCTGATCAATCTGCACAAGTCAGTCGGACTCACGGTTTTCCTGCTGGTGCTTTTGCGCATCGTGGCGCGGCTGGTCCTTCATCGGCCGCCGCTGCCGCCGATGCCACCGTGGCAACGCGCCGCCGCGCGCACTACGCAGGGTCTTTTATATGTCGGCATGGTGGCGATGCCGCTTGCCGGGTATCTCGGCTCGTCGTTCAACAGCTACGGCACGCGCTTCTGGGGCGTGCTGCTGCCGAAGTGGGGCTGGGACGACGCGCATCTGCGCGAGCTGTTCTTCGGCCTTCACGCGGCGATCGGCTACGCGCTGATCGCGCTGATCGTGCTGCACGTGGCGGGGGCGTTCAAGCATCAGTGGATCGATCGCGACAACCTGCTCGCGAGGATGCTGCCATGACGACGCGCCACTCGCGCCACTCACCCGCCGCGCTCGAAGCGCACACGCTGCGCACGCGCGATGGTCATCGCGTGTGGTACGCGCTCGCCGGCGCGCGCGATGGCGTGCCGGTCGCGGTCCTGCACGGCGGCCCCGGCAGCGGCAGTCAGCCGGGCGTGCTGCGCCTGTTCGATCTGCGGCGCTTTCGCGTCGTGCTGATCGATCAGCGCGGCACCGGCGCGTCGACGCCGCACGGCAGCGTGCGCCACAACCGCACCGACTATCTGATCGCCGATCTCGAAGCGATTCGCGCGCGGCTCGGCTTCGCGCGCTGGGGCGTGCTCGGCGGATCGTGGGGCGCGGCGCTCGCGCTCGCGTATGCGGGGCAGTGTCCGCAGTCGGTCGCGGGCGTCGTGCTGCGCGGCCTGTTTCTGACTTCCGCGCGCGAAGTACGCGGTTTGTTCATCGCGTCACGCAAACGCTCGCCGCGTGCGTGGTCGAGACTGCGTGTCACGGCGCGTTGCGCGCAACCCGCGACGCTGGCCGCGCGTTGCGGCGCCACCTTGCAATGCGGGGCGAACGCAGCGCGGCAACGCGCTCTCGCACTCGCCTGGCGCGGCTATGAAAACGCGGTGCTAGCGAGCGTGTCGCCGCGAGGCGCCGCGCAACGACGCGGGGATCCGCGAAACACGCACGACTCCGCACGCCGCACCCGCAAGCTGGTCGGCAAATACCGGATTCAGGCGCACTACCTCGCGCATCGCTGCTGGCTCGGCGAAACGCGCTTGCTGTCGCTCGCGCGCCGCGCGAGCGCGGCCGGCGTGCCGATCGCGGCCGTGCATGGCGGGCGCGATCCGGTCTGTCCGCGCGGCAATCTGCGGCGCCTCGCGCGCGCGGTGCCGTCCGCGCGCGTCGAACTGGTGAGCGCGGCGGGTCATCTGTCGAGCGACCCCGCGTTGCACGCGCGCGTCGCGCATGCGCTCGCCGCGATGTTCATTCCCACCGTCGACGAGGGGCGCAGCAGCCTGCGTCGCGCGGCATGAAGATCAAGGTGCTCGGTTCGTCGGCGGGCGGCGGTTTTCCGCAGTGGAACTGCAACTGCCGCAATTGCGACGGCGTGCGCCGCGGCACCCTGAAGGCGACGCGCCGCACGCAGTCGTCGATCGCGGTCAGCGCGAACGGCGAGGATTGGCTGCTCGTCAATGCATCGCCCGATCTGCTCGCGCAGATCGCCGCGCATCCCGAGTTGCAGCCGGCACGGCGCGCGCGCGACAGCGGCATCGCCGCGGTGCTCGTGATCGACGCGCAGATCGACCACGTGACGGGCCTCCTGATGCTGCGCGAGCGCGATACGCCGCTGCCGCTCTACGCGACCGACGCGGTCTGGCAAGACCTGCGTAGCGGCTTTCCGGTCGCGCCGATCCTGTCGCACTACTGCGGCGTCGAGCATCGCCGCATCGCGCTCGACGGTGCGCCGCTCACGGTCGATGCGTTGCCCGGCATCCGGATCGACGCGCTGCCGCTGTCGAGCAAGGCACCGCCGTACTCGCCGCATCGCGATGCGCCGGAGCGCGGCGACAACATCGGACTCGTGCTGACGAACCTGCAATCGGGCCAGCGCGTGTTCTACGCCCCGGGGCTCGGCGCGATCGAGCCGCACGTGCTCGCGGCGATGCGCGAGGCCGATCTGCTGCTCGTCGACGGCACGCTATGGACCGGCGACGAAATGATCCGCCTCGGCCTGTCGAAGAAGACTGGCGCGGATATGGGTCATCTGGCGCAGAGCGGTGCGGGCGGCATGATCGAAACGCTCGATTCGCTCGGCGCGAAACGCAAGGTGCTGATCCACATCAACAACACGAATCCGATCCTGATCGAAGACGGCCCCGAGCGGCGCATGCTGGGCGAGCATGGCATCGAGGTCGCGTACGACGGCATGAGTTTCGAGCTTTGAATTGCGCGGTGAAGAGCACAGAGCGATGCGGTAACGAGGCGCGACCATGAAAGCGAAAGACGATAAAACGGAGACGGCATGAACGCGAAAGACATTCACGACACGGCACCATCACGCGACGCGAGTGCAACGGCAACCCAGGGCGCCGACCGGCCCGCCTGGAGCCGTGAGGAATTCGAGGCCCAATTGCGCGCGAAGGGCACCGCCTATCACATCCATCACCCGTTCAACGTGAAGATGAATAGCGGCGGCTGCTCGCGCGAGCAGATCCGCGGCTGGGTCGCGAACCGCTTCTACTATCAGATCAACATTCCGCTGAAGGATGCGGCCGTGCTGTCGAACTGTCCCGACCGCGAGACGCGCCGCCGCTGGGTGCTGCGCATTCTCGACCACGACGGCTACGACGGCGCCGAAGGCGGCATCGAAACCTGGGCGCGTCTCGCCGATGCGGTCGGCCTCACGCGCGACGAACTGTGGTCGCTCGAACACGTGACGCCGGGCGTGCGCTTCGCCGTCGATGCCTACGTGAATTTCGCGCGCCGCGCGCCGTGGCAGGAAGCGGTGTGCTCGTCGCTGACCGAGATGTTCGCGCCGCAGGTGCATCGCGACCGGCTCGCGAGCTGGCCCGAGCACTATCCGTGGATCGAGGCCGAGGGTCTCGCGTATTTCCGCTCGCGTATCTCGCTCGCGCAGCGCGACGTGCAGCACGGCCTCGAAGTCACGCTCGCGCATTTCACGCGACGCGATCAGCAGGAACGGGCGCTCGACATCCTGCAGTTCAAGCTCGACATTCTGTGGACCATGCTCGACTCGATCGAGAAGGCGTTTCCGCAATGAACGACTCGACACGCGCCGAACCCACGACGCCGCTCGCGATCGCGAAGCCATTCCGCCTGCAATGGGAGCCGGCGCAGAACGCGCACGTGCTGCTGTACCCCGAGGGCATGGTGAAGCTCAATCAAAGCGCGGGAGAAATCCTCAAGCGCTGCGACGGCACGCGCGACATCGACACGTTGATCGCCGATCTCGAACAGGCCTTCAACACGACCGGCATCGGCAGCGAGGTGCGGGCCTTCATCGCCGACGCGCATGGGCGCGGCTGGCTGGAGTAGCGCGATGACCGATCTTTCTGAATTTGGCCCGAACCCCGGCTCTCAACCCGGCGCACAGCCCGAGGGCAGCGCGGCCGCCGCGGTGCCGCCGCCGCTATGGCTGCTCGCGGAGCTGACCTATCGCTGCCCGCTGCATTGCGCGTTCTGCTACAACCCGCTCGACTACACCGACCACAGCCGCGAACTGACCACCGCGCAATGGCTCGACGTTTTGCGCGAGGCGCGCGCGCTCGGCGCGGTGCAGCTCGGCTTTTCAGGCGGCGAGCCGCTGGTGCGCGACGACGTCGAAGTACTGGTCGAAGAAGCGCACAGGCTCGGCTTTTACACGAACCTGATCACGTCGGGGGTCGGTCTCACCGACCAGCGGCTTGGCGACCTGAAGGCCGCCGGGCTCGATCACATCCAGCTATCGTTCCAGGATTCGACGCAGCAGTTGAACGACTTCCTGAGCAGCACGCGCACGTTCGATCTGAAGCAGCGCGTCGCCGCCGCGCTCAAACGACACGGCTTTCCGATGGTGCTCAACTGCGTGCTGCATCGTTACAACCTGCCGCACGTCGACAAGATCATCGAGATGGCGCTGGCTCTCGGCGCCGAATATCTGGAGCTTGCGAACACGCAGTACTACGGCTGGGCGCGCGAGAACCAGGCGCAACTGATGCCGACGCGCGAGCAGCTCGAAGAAGCCGAAGCGGTGGTCGCGCGCTATCGCCGCACGCATGGCGAGCGCTGCAAGATTTTCTTCGTCGTACCCGACTACTTCGAGACCCGCCCGAAGCGCTGCATGAACGGCTGGGGCGCGGTGTTTCTCGGTGTCGCGCCCGACGGCGCCGCGCTGCCCTGTCACGCGGCGCGCGGCCTGCCCGGCCTCACGCTGCCGAACGTGAAGGACATGCCGTTGCGCGAGATCTGGTACGAGAGCGACGCGTTCAACCGCTTTCGCGGTCTGCACTGGATGAAGGAGCCGTGCCGCAGCTGCGACGAAAAGGAACGCGACCTCGGCGGCTGCCGCTGCCAGGCCTACCTGCTTACCGGCGACCCAGCCAATGCCGACCCCGTCTGCGACAAGTCGCCGTTGCACGACACCGTGGTCAAGATCGTGCGACGCGCGGCAGAGGCGCCGGCACCCGAGGCAACGGCAGCGGCCCGCGAACAGCCGATCCTGTTCCGCAACGACGCCAACTCGCGCAAGTTCGCGGCGGCTGTCCGCGAACCCGACGCGAGCGACGATAACTGAGCATCCCCCGGAGCCCAATCATGAGTGCCGACACGATCTCCGTTCTGCTCGTCGACGACCATGCGGTCGTGCGCGAAGGCTACCGGCGTCTGCTCGAACTGAGCGCCGACGTCGAGGTGTGCGGCGAAGCCGGCGACGCCGCGCAGGCCTACCAGCGTTTTTGCGCGCTGCGGCCCGACGTGGTCGTGATGGACGTCTCGCTGCCGGGCGCGAGCGGCATCGAAGCGATGCGGCGCATGCTCGCGCGCGAGCCGGACGCGCGCGTGTTGATCTTCAGCGTGCATGAGGAATCGATCTTCGTGCGCCGCGCGCTCGACGCCGGCGCGCTCGGTTACGTGACCAAGGCGAGCGCGCCGGACGTGCTGGTCGAAGCGGTGCGCAGCATCGCCCGGCGCGCCGGCTATCTGAGCCCGGACGTCTCGCAGGCGCTCGCGCTGCGCACCGCGTTCAACGAAGGGCCGCCGGGGCGTCAGTTGTCGGCGCGCGAGTTCGAGGTGCTGCGGCTGCTCGTGCAGGGCTATACATTGCCGAGCATCGCCGAGAAGCTCGGCTTGAGTCAGAAGACGGTGGCCAATCATCAATCGGTGATTCGCCAGAAGTTCGGCGCCGACAACGGCGTGCAGCTCGCGCAGATGGCAAGCCGCCTCGGACTTCAGTTCACGGGCTCGGCCAGTCCCGCATGAGCGGGCACGCGCGCGCAGAATAGAAAACCGCCCTGCGGCTCGCTCGCGACGTGAAACTCGCCGCCGAGCGCCTCGACGCGCTCGCGCATGCCGATCAATCCCAGTCCTGTGCGCGGCTTCGTCAGATCGGTGCCGGGGCCGTCGTCGGCCATCGTGACGACGATCTCGTCGATCTGTGCGCCGTTGTCTTCACGCGGCGCGCGCACCATGAACACTTCGACGCGCGAGCGGCGCGCGAACTTCGACACGTTCGTCAGTCCTTCCTGCACGAGCCGGTACAGCGTGATCGTCAACGCATCGCTGAGACCGCTGAAATCCCCTTCGATCGTCACCGAGAACGACGCCTCGGGCAGGCGCTCGCGCCAGCCCTCGACGCAATGTTCGAGCGCGCTCGGCAAGCCGAATTCGTCGAGACCGATCGGCCGCAGACGGCGGATCATGCCGCCGATCTCGCGGTACACGTGCGTCGCGCTCTGCATCAGTTGAAGCGCGATGCGATGAATCTCCGGCTCGCGCTCGCTCGACAGATCGCGAATGCGCGCGGCGTCGAGCGAGATCGCGTTCAGGTATTGACCGAGTTCGTCGTGCAGCTCGCGCGCGAGATGGCGGCGCTCCAGTTCCTGCGCCTGCAACGCCTGGCTGGCGAGACGCCGGTTGTCGGCGAGCAGCCGTTCGGCCTGTTCCTCGAGCATGCGACGATGGCGCACTTCGCGGCGCGCGTCGAGATAGCGGCGCCACGCAAACCAGGCCATCGCGATCGACAGCACCAGCAGCGTGCCCGGCAATTCGTCGAGCTGGAAGCGCTCCATGCCGCGCGTGAAGCGGTAGGCCTTCTCGCTGAGATCGAACGTGGCGCCGAGCGCGGCCGCGAGCACGGTCACCGCGAGGACGCAGCCGAGATCGCGCCATATCGTCGACGATGGCGGCGCCTGGCTCGCGGCAGATGATTGGATCGGTTCGCTTGACATGACGTTTGCATTCTACTCAGCGCCGGGACGCGCAGCGGGTTTTTGCGTGGGTTTTGGGAACGCTTCCCTGGCAGATCGGGAAAAGCTCCCGTGCCGCTTACAGATGCGTATGCGAAGCTTTACCTCAACGTCAAACGACGCGCGACGCGCGCAGCAAAACGAGCCGGCAGGAGACAACGACGATGAGCATGCGAACCCAGGCACGCCGCAAACGCCGGCTTCAGCGGCGTGCCGGCATCACCTTCTGCGTCGGCGGCGCGTTGGCCGGTTTGTCCACGACGGTATGGGCGCAGGCGGAGGCTCCCGTCGCGGCGTCGGCGCCGGCCCCGGCTTCTTCGGCCGCAGCCGATACCAACGCCAACAGCGGCACGACACCCACCACGGTCCTCGCGCCGATCGTCATCGTCGGCACTACGCCACTGCTCGGCATCGGCACGCCGCTCCCGCTGGTGCCGGCCAACGTGCAGACGGTCCACGCGGCGAAGCTCGAACAGCAGAACCGTCAGACGCTCAGCGACTACCTCGCGGCGAATCTGCCGAGCGTCACCATCTCCGACGCGCAAGGCAATCCGTATCAGATGAACCTGTTCTATCGCGGCTTTACCGCGTCGCCGCTCCTGGGCACGCCGCAGGGTCTGTCGGTGTTCGTCGACGGCGTGCGCGTGAACGAGCCGTTCGGCGACGTGGTGAACTGGGACCTGCTACCGCAACAGGCGATCGACACGATTCAGCTGATCCCCGGCTCGAATCCGACCTTCGGCTTCAACACGCTCGGCGGCGCGCTGTCGATCACGACGAAGAACGGCAAGGACGACCCGATCGGCGAAGCCGAAATACAGGGCGGCTCGTGGGGTCGCAAGGCCGCTCAGGTCGAACAGGGCGGCACGATCGGCCAGAACCTCGACTACTACTTCACCGCCAACGCATTGAACGACAACGGCTGGGCCCAGCAGAACGAAAGCCGCATCCGCCAGGCGTTCGGCAAGCTGCGCTATACCGACGCCGATACGACACTGTCGTTGTCGGCCGGCGGCGCGGACAACGATCTGCACGGCACGCAAACCATTCCGCGCTCGTTCCTCAACAACCCCGCGCAACCGTACACGTATCCCGATCAGAATCAGAACGACGTCGCCTACCTGACACTCTCGGGCGATCATTACTTCAACGACAACGTCGAGCTGAGCGGCAACGCGTACTACCGGCACTTTCGCAACACCAACACCAGCAGCAACGTCAACGACGACTTCGGCACGATCGACGACGACGGCAACGTCGACACGTTGCAGGCGACCAACGTGCAGTCGACCGTGTCGACCGACAGCTACGGCGCGAGCCTGCAACTGACGCTGCTCGGCAAGCTCGGCGGCATGAAGAACCAGTTCGTCGCGGGTATGGCCGTCGATGCCGCCGATTCGCGCTTCACGCAGTCGTCGCAGGACGCGGCGTTCACCGATTCGCGCGCGACGGTGGGCATCGGCAATTACACGCTGCAGACCGACGCGAACACGCACAACACGAACTACGGCATCTACCTGACCGACACGCTCTCCATCACGCCGCAGTGGGCGCTGACCCTGTCGGGCCGCTACAACTGGGCCGACGCGACGATCGGCGATGAGACCGGCACGCAGCCGCAGCTCGACGGCCACCATACGTTCTCGCGCTTCAACCCGGCGATCGGCATCAACTGGAACCCGACGCCTTCGCTGACCGCCTACGCGACCTACAACGAGGGCATGCGTTCGCCGACCGCGATCGAGCTGGCCTGCGCCGATCCGAACGCGCCGTGTTCGCTGCCGAACGACTTCATCTCCGATCCGTCGTTGCAGCCGGTCATTTCGAAGACCTATGAAATCGGCGCGCGCGGCAAGATCGGCGCCAACACGACATGGAGCGCCGCGGCCTATAGCACGACGCTCGACAACGACATCCAGTTCATCAGCAGCAGCGGCGCGGGCAGTTCGCAGGGCTTTTTCCAGAACGTCGGGCGCACGCGCCGGCAAGGCGTCGAACTGGCTGGCCAAACGAAGTACGGTCCGCTCACCGTGACCGGCAGCTATAGCTACGTCGACGCGACCTACCAGTCGACGTGGGTCGAGAGCAGCCCCAGCAATTCGAACGCCGACGCGAACGGCAACATCACCGTGCGGCCCGGCGATCACATTCCGAGCATTCCGGCGACGACCGTCAAGCTGCGGCTCGATTACGCGGCCACCGCGAAATGGCGGATCGGCACGAACCTGACGTGGCGCGGCAGCATCTATGCGCAGGGTGACGAGAACAACCAGGACGTGAATGGCAAGATCTCCGGCTATCTGCTGATCGATATGGACACGGCTTACAACGTGACCAAGCAGCTTCAGGTGTTCGCCTCGGTGACGAATCTGCTCGACAAGCGCTATGCGAGCTTTGGTGCGCTCGGGGAGAACTTCTTTACCGGACCGGGGGGCACGTTCAATGGCACGAGCCCGGTCAACGAGCAGTTCGTTGGACCGGGGGCGCCGAGGAGTTTCTGGGTGGGGATGAGGTATGCGTGGAAGTAGCGGGGTTTGAGATTTTGGGCCATCGCCCATGTACGGACAGCCTGTCGCACGGTCATTATTTGCTCGCTGTCGATTTCGGCAGCGACATCAAATAGATCGTCGACATACCTATGTCTTTGTCCGTATTCGAGATGCACTTCGCTGGCCTGCCAGAGAGAACGGGTCGTTCCATCCCAAAAATTAGCCATCAAAACAACGAGTTAAAATGGACTCCAAATTTAAATGATCGAGGTCTGTATATGGTTTGGAGATACGAGCAATCGACGGGACGGCTTTATCACGACGCGACGTTTATCGAGCTCGGATACTCAGGCAAGGGCGCCGGAAAAAACAATCCGAGCAAAGAGGGAGTTTCGAACATCGGACCCATTCCGCGCGGAACATACCGGATCGGCGCTCCCTTCACGCACCGGCACGCGGGCGGAAATGTCTTGCGACTGACGCCGATCAACGGGACGCACACCTACGGCCGCGACGGGTTCCTTATCCACGGCGACAGCATCGCACAACCGGGCGAGGCGTCGAACGGTTGCATTATCGAACGCTCGACGGTCCGGACGCAGATATGGAACAGCGGCGACCATACGCTGGAGGTCGTCTACTGATGCGGCGCCTGTGTGCGGTTTTTCTCCTCGTGCCAGCTTTCGGCTTCGCGCGCCCACCGGGGCTTCCGTGCAAGAGCTGGCCGGTCGCCATGGCAGAGGTAACGCTCCAGAACGCGGGGCTTGTGAAAGCCGGAGATTTTGACGAGTCCCGAACGAGAGCGACGCCGGTCTCGTTCGAGAAAACCGGTAAGGATCTCTACAGACAGGTGTTTGAGATCGTTCTCCATTCCCGGGCCGGCCGCGAGTTTCACGTTATCACCGTCAACAGCGCGTCGTCCGTCGAGTGCTCCATGTCCGGGGTCGATGTCTATCTGATCGAACGCAAATTCAGCGGCGACGCACCATAAAAACGCCCCCGCTGCCGACAAAACGACGTCGATCCTCGCGTAACGTCTCGATCAAAAACGTTCTCGCTCGCACGTACCCGTGGGCCCCGCTTCGGCGGGGCTTTCTTTTTGCGGTGCTCGCGTAGGCCGAAAGCGACTCGACGCTCAATGCGATTCAATCGACCCATCACTATGCGGATAGGTCACGATCCCCCATGCAAGCGGCAAATCGCCAATCTGCTTGACCGGCTGATAGCTCTTCGCATCGAGCACATAGACCGCATCGGAGCGCCCGCACGCGACCATCAGCTTCGAGCCGTCCGGCGTGAAGCTGAAATGCCAGCAGCGCTTGCCGACCGGCACATCGGCGATGTGTTCGTAGGTGTGGCCGTCGAAGACCTGCACCGTCTGGTCACGCGCGGCGGCCACGAACAGCCGCTGACCGTTCGGGCCGTACGCGACGCCATAGGGCCCAAGCTTGGTATCGACGGTCTTGAGCACCTCGAACGTGTGCGCGTCGATCACGACCAACTTGCTGAGCGACTCCAGCGTGACCACATAGTGTTTGCCGTCCGGCGATAGCCGGATGCCGCGCGGCCGGCCACCCGGCGCGAGCTTCACGGTCCGGATCGGCGCACCGGTGCGCGCGTGATAGACCGACACCGTATCGTCGCCTTCGTTGGTGACCAGCATCATCTGGCCGTCGCGCGAGAATTCGATGCCTTCGGTTTCGTGGCCGCTCGTCACCGAACGAATCACGTGCCAGTTTTTCATATCGATGATCGCGATTTCGGCGGGCGGCTTGTTCGCGTCGTCGTCGTCCGCGCCGGGCTTGCCGCCAGCGTTCGCCTCGGGCTTGTTATCTCCCTTCGCCTCGGGCTTGCCCTCCGGTTTCGCTCCCGGCGGGCCGCCGTCCTCGCCGGGCTCGTACGTCACGTACGCATAGCCGTTGCGCACCCGCACGTATTCCGGGTTTTTGCCGATCTTCACGCGCTTGACGACCTTGCCCGTGGCGGTGTCGATCACCGCGAGATCGTCCGTGTTCTTGTTGGCGACCAGCAAACGCGTGCCGTCGGCATTCAGGCTCAGGCCGCGCGGGCCGTCCGCGCCGACCGGAAAGGTCTGCGTGAGCGTCATCTGATCGAGATCGATCACGCCGACGCCGGCCTTCTCGCTCGTCACGTAGGCGAGCGGCGCGGCTGCGGCATGCGCGGCCGCGCTCGCGCCCAGTACGAGCGCGCAGGCCAGCGCGAGGGAACGGCGTGGCGGTCGGGGGGAAATCCGTGTCTCCAGCATCGTTGTACTCCGTGTTGTCATTGCGGCGCCGCGAAAGTTCGCGTCATCGTTTCAAGGTAGCCCACCGGGCGATTGTTTGACAACGCGGATCGGGCGGGAGATTTTCCCGAATTGCGTCGCCCCGGCCGTCGCGGGTTTGAAAAGCAGGGTCGCCGGAGGACAATGACCGCGGAGGTGGCGATGATGCTGCAAGTTGCCATGGCGAACCCTGCAAGTCCTGCGCATGCCGCGGCCGGCTACCGTCGCGCGGCCATCGTGCTGGGCGCCGTGATCGCAGCGCATCTGGTGCTGCTCGTCATCGCGTTGAACGCGCGTCACAGGATCGTCGAGCGGCCAGTCGAGCCGAGGACCATCACCGCGTTGCTGTTGAGTCCCGAGCCTCCCGCTCCCGTCGTTGCGCCCGCCGCGCCGCCCACACCCGCCGCCGCCGTTCCGCCCGCGCCGACCGTGACGCGCCCCGCCGTGCGCAGGGTCAAGCCCGCGCCGCAACCGCATGCACAGGTGCCGCGCAGCGTGGTGGCGCCGACACCATCGCCGTCACGCGAAAGCGCCGCGCAGCCCGTCACGCCACCGGCCACCCCGCAGGCCACCCCGCAAGCCGCCGCTCCAACGGCCGCCGCACCGTCGGCCGCATCGGCCCCCGCCGCCCAGCCGGTGCTGCCCGCGTCGAGCGAGCCGCGCAACGTGTCGCACGTCGACTGCTCGATTCCGAAGCCCGACTACCCCGACGTCTCGAAGCGGCGCGGCGAGCATGGCACCGCCGTCGTGCGCTTCGTCGTCGGGGTGACCGGGCGCATCGAAACGGCGCAGCTGCAAACGAGCAGCGGTTCCGCGCGGCTCGACGAGGCAGCGCTCGCCGCCGTGCATGCGGGCGCCTGCCAGCCCTATACCGAAAGCGGCACGCCGGTGCGCGCCGCGTACTCGCAGTCGTTCGTGTTCGGGCTGACCGAGTGACGCAACCGCAACAGGACCAGGACAATCAACGAGGAAATCGCCATGCAACATTACGGACTCGCAAACGTCTGGGATTCGGGTGATATCGTCACGCGCGGCATTCTGAGCGTGCTCGTGATCATGTCGGTGCTGTCGTGGACGGTGATCATCGTGAAGCTGTGGCAACTGCTGCGCCTCAGGCGCGTGACCAGCCAGAGCGACGCGCGCTTCTGGAGCGCCGATCGCTTCGACGACGGCCTGCGCGCCCTCGGCCACCCGGAATCGAGCGCGCACGACAACCCGCTGCTCGCGCTCGCGCTGGCAGGCCATGAAGCGGCGACGCACCATCGGCAGACGCAGCAGCATCTGCACGATCGGATCGACGTGTCCGACTGGATCACCCGCCGTCTGCAGGACACGATGGACGAGACGATCGCCCGACTGCAAAGCGGCCTCGCGATCCTCGCGTCGATCGGCAGCACCGCGCCGTTCGTCGGGCTGTTCGGTACGGTGTGGGGCATCTACCATGCGCTGATCGTGATCGGCGAGACCGGGCAGACCTCGATCGATCACGTCGCCGGGCCGGTCGGCGAGTCGCTGATCATGACCGCATTCGGGCTTTTCGTCGCGATTCCCGCCGTGCTCGGCTACAACGGGCTGACGCGCGCGAACCGCTCGATCGTCGCGCGCCTGAAGCGTTTCGCGCACGGCTTGCATGCGTACTTCGTAACCGGCGCGCAATTGCCGTCGAGTGCCGGGCCGCAGATGCGCGTGGTGCCGCGCGGCACCAATGCAACGAGCGCAACGAACGCGACCCGTGACGGAGACCTCGAATGGCAATGAGCCCTTTCTCCGACGGCGACGATGAAAGCCTGATGAACGAGATCAACATGACGCCGCTCGTCGACGTGATGCTGGTCCTGCTGATCATTTTTCTCGTCACCATTCCGGCGCTGCAGCACGCGGTCAGGATCGATCTGCCGCACGCGAGCAGCCAGCCCGAAGCGGTCAAGCCCGCGCACGTGGACGTCGCGGTGCAGGCGGACGGCACGGTCATGTGGGACGGCCAGCCCGTGACCGACGACGGCTTGCGCGCGCGCATCGCGCAGGCCGCGCTCGCGACGCCGCAGCCGGAGCTGCATTTGCGCGCCGATCGCAAGGTGCCGTATGAGCGGGTGGCGATCGTGATGTCGGCGGCGCAGCGCGGCGGGCTGACGAAGATGGGTTTCGTGACTGATCCGCGGCTCGGCAAATGACGCGACGCGGCGAAGCCAAAGCACGGCTTATCGGTGGCAAAAGAATCTCTGAATTTGAATCGGCGGACGGCTCGGCTATCGTGGTGCGTGTCTGAACGGCACACCATCCACGCGAGGACCGCACGATGCAAGCCCTTATCTTCGACGTCGACGGCACGCTCGCCGACACCGAGACCGCTCATCTGCACGCCTTCAATGCCGCATTCGGCGAAGCGCGCCTCGACTGGTTCTGGGACGAGGCGCTCTATGCGCGTCTGTTGAAAGTGGCGGGCGGCAAGGAGCGTCTGCTGCATTACTGGCGCACGATCGAGCGCGAAGAAGCCGAGGGCCCGCGAGCACGCGAGGCCGTCGACGCGCTGCACGCGCTGAAGACGCGCTACTACACCGAGCGGGTGCGCGAGCGCGGCGTGCCGCTGCGACCTGGCATCGCGCGTCTGATCGACGAAGCGAACGAGGCCGGCTTGCGCGTGGCAATCGCGACGACCACGACGCCCGCCAATCTCGACGCGCTGTTGCAGGCGCATTTCGGCGCGAGCTGGCGCCATCGCTTCGCGGCGATCGGCGACGCCAGCACCACGCCGGCGAAAAAGCCCGCCCCCGATGTCTATCGACACGTGCTCGAACAGCTGGGATTGCAGCCCTCGGCCTGCCTCGCCTTCGAGGACTCCCGCAACGGCCTGCTGGCGGCGCGCGCCGCGCGCGTGCCGGTCGTCGTTACGCCGAGCGCGTTTACCGCGCATGAGGACTTCGATGGCGCGCTCGCCGTGCTGCCTCATCTCGGTGATCCGCACGCGCCGAATCTTCAGATGGTGCGCGGCGAATGGCATCGCTGGGTGGATCTGGCGATGCTGCGCCAGTGGCATGAAGACGCCACACGCCGTCCCGACTCGGCTGCGCGCGGCGCGTCGAACGCGGATCGACCGGACGCGAGCGCGTCATGGCAATGATTCGCGAGTACCACGCAGTCCTGATCGACCTGGACGGCACGATGGTCGATACCGCGCCCGACATCGCCGCCGCGGTCGACCTGATGCTGAAGGACTTCGGCGCCGCGTCGCTGCCGTTCGACCTGGTGACCGGCTTCATCGGCAACGGCGTGCGTGAACTCGTGCGACGCTCGCTGAACGCGGCGGGCCTCGACGAGCGCGTCGAGCTGGAGCACGCGCATGCCGTGTTCGAGCGGCACTACGCGGTGACCAATGCCGCGTTTGGGCGGGTCTATCCTGGCGTGATGGCCGGACTGCGTGCCTTGCGACAGCACGGCTACCGCTGCGCATGCGTGACCAACAAGCCGAAAACGTTGGCGGCAGCGTTACTGCAGAAAACGGGACTCGCCGCCTGGCTGGACGTGCTGGTCGCGGGCGACACTCTGGCGAGCATGAAGCCGTCGCCCGAGCCGCTGTGGCACGCGTGCCGGTTGCTCGATGCCGAGCCTGAACGTTGTGCGCTAGTCGGCGATTCGTCCGTCGATATCGCGGCGGCGCGCGCGGCCGGTCTGCCGGTCTTTATCGTGAGCTATGGCTATGGCTGCGCGAGCGGCACTGACTTGCTGCGCTGCGATGAGCTGATCGATTCGTTCGAGGCGTTGCCGTCACTTCTGACTCGGCCGCATCCGGTCACCGACGCCAGCGAGAACGTCGACGCGAGCGCGAAGTGACGTTCGAACCCGCGTCGAACGCCTAGCTCGCCGACAGCAACCCCGCCACCCGCTCCGACTTCGTCTGCACCGCAATATCTTTCGCGGTCATCCCCCGGTTGTCCTTCAACGACCGGTTCGCGCCACGCGCCAGCAACAACTGGGCAGTCTCCGCGCGATCGTATCCCGCCGCCCACATCAGCGCGGTCAGATCGTTCTTGTAGGCGCGGTTCACGTCGATGCCGGCATCGAGCAACTGAGCGACGACCTTCGTTTGCCCCTGCCCCGCCGCGTATTCCATCGCGGTCTTGCCGAGGCGGTCCGTCGCGAGCGGATCGGCGCCATGCGCGAGCAGCAGCGCGACGATCTCGTCGAAGCCGCCGTAGGCGGCGGCCATCAACGGCGTGTCGCCCAGCGCATTCGCATGCTGCACGTTCGCGCCGCGCTCGATCAGCGTGCGCGCCATCGCCGTATCGCCCTTCTTGCACGCGGTGACGAGCGCGGTGTCGCCGATCCGGTTCATCGCATCGACCGACGCGCCGCGCTGCAACGCCGCGACGACCGACTGCTGATCGTCGTCCTTCGCTGCCGCGAGCAGTTGGCGGTTGATCTCCCCCTGGTCTTGCGCGAACACCGGCACGCCGACGCCGAATGCGGCGGCAAACAGAACGGTGGCCGCAAGCGGCCGAATGAACCTGTCTCTCATGGTGTCGTCCCCGTGCTACTGCAGATTGTTGATATAGGCGGCCAGATGATGAATGTCGTCGTCAGTCAGATTGCGCGTCACGCTGGTCATGTTGCCCGCGTCGTTGGTGCGCGTGTGCGAGCGGAAGTCCTGCAATTGCTTGACGATGTACTGATACTGCTGACCGGCCACGCGCGGAATCTCGTTCTGCCCGGAAAAGCCGCCCAGGTGGCACATCGTGCACAGCACCTCGGCGGCCTTCTTGCGGCCTGCTTCGATGCTCGCGCCATCCGCGTTGAACGGCACCGGCACGAGCTTCTGCGCGGCGAAGTAGTCGGCGAGATCCTGCATGTCCTCGGTCGAAAGGTTCGCCGCCATCGGCGACATGCGCGGATCGCTGCGCCGTCCCTGCTTGAAGTCCTTCAGTTCCAGGTAGAGGTAGCGCGCGGTTTGCCCGGCCAGAATCGGATAGTCCGGACTGGTCGAATTGCCCATCGGCCCATGACAGGCCACACACACCTGCGCTTTCGCCTTGCCGGCCTCGGCATCGGCGCGCGCGCCCGACGGCAGCCATGCGGCGATCAAACCGCCGCACAGCAGCGCCGCCCATGCAGCGCGCGCCACCCCCGGCGCTCCCCGCAGCGCCGGCCCCCTCATGGCACCGCGAACACGACGACGCTATTGCCACGCTTGAAGTCGAGCTGCGTATTGCCGCCTGCCGCGACCGCGACGTATTGCTTGCCGTTCACGGTGTAGGACACGGCCGGTGCGTTGACGCCCGCGCCGCACTGGAACTCCCACAGCTTCTTGCCGGTGGCGGCATCGAACGCGCGGAACAGGCCGTTGCCTTCGCCGTTGAACACGAGACCGCCCGCCGTCGCGAGCACGCCGCCGATCAGCGGCTGATCGGTCTTGTAGTCCCACGCGACCTTGCCGGTGTCGACGTTCACGGCCGACAGCTTGCCCCATTGCTGCTCGGACGGGATCGTCTTGAACGCGCCCCCGAGCCACAGCTTGCTGCCGCCGGGATAGGCGGCGTCCTCGACCTGATACGTCATCGGCTGATGCAGGTTGGCCGCGTAGACGAGCCGCGTTTGCGGATCGAACGCGATCGGCGACCACTCGACGCCGCCGTTCGCGCCCGGCAACATGCGCGCGCCGGCCGCGGTCGGCAAGGTCCACATGTTCTCCTGCGGAATCATCGCTTGCGAGAAGCGGATCAAACGTCCGGTCGCGCGATCATGCACGTACACGTGACCGGTCTTGCCCGCATGCACGATGCCGGGAATCATCTTGCCGTCGTTGTCGCGCACGTTGATCAGGATCGGCGGGCTCACCGCGTCGAGGTCCCAGACGTCGTGCGGCACGTACTGGTAGTGCCACTTGTACTTGCCGGTGTCGAGATCGATCGCGACGAGCGAATCGGTATACAGGTTGTCTCCCGGCCGGATCGAGCCATACAGGTCCGGTGACGGATTGCCGACCACGAAGAACACCGTGTGCGTCTCCCGGTCGACCGCCGGGGTCATCCAGACGCCGCCGCCGAGCGTCTTGTAAAAGTCGCCGCCCTTGTCGGCCAGCTGCTTCTTCTCCGCGGCGATGTCGCGTTTCTCGTCGCGGCCGGTGGCGTCCTTGGTGGCCCACACGCCTTCCTGGCCGGAATCCGGAATCGTGTAGAAGGTCCACAGCAACTGGCCGGAATTCGCGTCGAATGCCTTCACGAAGCCGCGAATACCGTACTCGCCGCCGTTCGTGCCGATCAGCACCTTGCCGTCGACGACCGTCGGCGCCATCGTTTCCGAGTAGCCTTCGTCGGGGTTGGCGATCTGGCTTTGCCACAGCACGTTGCCGGTCTTGGCGTCGAGCGCGACGAGCTTGGAGTCGAGCGTACCCATATAGAGCCGGTCACCCGAAATCGCGACGCCGCGATTGTTGGGCCCGCAACAGAACGTCGTGACGGGACCCATCTTGTGCTTGTAATGCCAGTACTCCTTGCCCGTCGTCGCATCGATCGCGTACACGTGATTGAACGACGTGGTCAGGAACATCACGCCGTCCTTCACGATCGGCGCGGTTTCCATCGACTCGCTGACGGCTGTCTGAAAGATGAACACCGGTCGGAGCTTAGCGACGTTCGTCTTGTTGATCTGCGAGCCGGGGTAATAGCGCGTCTGCGCGTACGACCCGTTCGGATGCAGCCAGCCCGTCGTCGTGCCGCCGGCGCGATCGAGCTGCTCCTGGCTCACGGGTTGTAGCGTCGAGGGCACCGGCGCGGCGGTGGTGGTCGAGCTGTTCTGCACTTCGTCGGCGGCATGCGCCAACGGCAAGCCGCAGGCAATGGCGAGCAGTGGCAGGCCGAGAATTCCCTGAATACGGTTGAATGGCATGAGCGTCTCCTTGCTTTTTATTGTTCCTATGAATTGCAGCGCAGGAGTGCGACATTGATCCACGCGGACGACAGCGTGAAACAGCACGATGGCGCAACCCTCGCAGACGGCAACAGCGTACGGCTTCGAATCGTTGTCAGCTTTGTCAGGACGGGTCGGCTTCGCAGAGTGGGGGGAAGTACTGCACGGGTCCGCGGAAAACCGGCTCGATTAAGGGTAGCCGATGTGATGTGGATTTTCTAGAGTAAATCGTTAAGGAGTGGGAAGCGATGAACGTGCGCGATGGCCGTCATTCGATCGGCGACGCTCGATCCCATCGGCGCATCGCTCATCTGCGCCAGAAAATAGGTCTTTCTCGCCCCACTCCGGTCGAGCAGCAAGCCCGTCGACACATCCCGCTCATGCGGCTACTGCGACCCATGTTCGCCGCCGCGCGTCGCGTCGAAACCGAACAAGCGGCGCGGCGTGTCCCACTGGATCTGCCGCCGTAGTTTCGCGTCGGGCACGATCGTCTCGAACATCGTCAGCAGCGGACCGTAGTCGAGCCGCTCCGGCGCGCGCAGAAACGGCCAGTCGGAACCCCATACGCAGTGCTCGGGCCCGAACGCGCGCAATAGCGCCTGCGCGTACGGCCAGGTGTCCTCGTACGGATGCGGCGCGCGCGAATACTTCTGCCAGCCCGACAGCTTCACGCTGGCTCGCCCGCTATCCGCGAGCCGCAGCAACGCATCGAAGCCGGCTTGCGCGACGCCGTCCGCGAGGTTCGGGCGACCGCAGTGATCGACGACGATCGCGGCCGGCTGCCGTGCGAGCCATGGGCCGAGCACCGTCATCTGGTCGCCCGCGACCTGGATCTGCGCGAGCATGCCGAGGTCGGCCAGCATGCCGAACAACGCGCCCGCTTCGCGCGTGAGTTCGATGCCCTCCATCGCCGGATTGAACGCGACGCCCACCACCCCGGCCCGCCGCAACGCGGCCAACTCGCCGCGGCCGATGTCGTTATCGACCACCGCAATGCCGCGAAAACGCGCTGGGTACGTTTCGAGCGCGTCGATCAGGCAGCGGTTGTCGGTGCGATAGCCGCTCGTCGGGCCGACGAGCAGCGCGTGGCGCACGCCATACGCATCCATCACGCGCACGAACTGCGCGGCGGTGCCGACCTCCTGCTGCGCCGGCCGGTAGGCGGTGTCGTCGCGATACGGAAAGCGGATCGGATCGAACACGTGGCAATGGCAGTCGATCTTGTCTACGTCGAATACGCTCATGGGTTTTTCCACTCAGAAGGCAGGCGTCGCGGGGGTCTCGCGAGCCGCGCGCTCGACGACGCGCCGCGCGCATGGCGCTGATCAGAACCGGCCGCCGCGCGAATCGGCACCCTTCAGATAGTTGCGGTTGGTCTGTTCCGGATTCCGGTTCACGAGCGGTCGCGCGTACAGCGGATGATGCAGGCTCCGCACTTCGTGCTCGAGCCTGAAGCAACGCTCTCCGGACGACAGATCGACGAGGTCGGCAAACCGGTATTGGTGCGGCTCTTCTCCATACACGAGGCCTTTTGCGTCAAGGCGCTCGTACGGCCCCGAAAATGCGGCGGTGTAAATGGCGATGTGGTGGCCGTCGTATTCAGGAATGGGCTCGGTCGTTTCCGCGTATAGCAGTTGCTGATGCGTGCCGACCTCGATCACGGCGCGGTGCAATCCCCGTTGCTCTTCGATGTCGACGGGCGCGTTGAACATATCGCGGTAAAAACGCGCGATCGGCAACGCGCTGCCGACCGGCACATCCATCTTCACGAACGCGATGCCCAGATCGATGTTCGACCAGGGTGCCGACGCGGATCGACCGGCGGGATCGAGACACTCGTAGCGGTTGCCCCACGGGCAGGTCACTTCGATGCTGCCGCCGCGCTCCTTCCAACCGAACTCCGTGCCGGCGAGCAGAGGTTCGACCGAACGCAGACGCGTCGCGAGCGCTTCGAGCTCGCCCACCACGAGACCGACGCTGCCGCGCAAACGTTGCGCTGCCCCGTGCGGCAAGTGAATCTGCGATCGACCGATGTTGATCCACATATTCTCGACACCGGTCATCACGAAAGGATCGCGCGTGAGCCCAAGGCCGGTGACGTAGAAGGCGGTGGCGAGAATCTGGTTGGGGATCTTCAGGTTGACGTGTTCGAGCAGGATCAGATTGCCGGTGTCGTCGTTAGCGTAGGAGTGTTCCATGTGTTTGCCTTGTGCATGAGCCGCGAAACGCTGGGCAAATTATGCATCAACAGGGCAAACAGTTCGCGCGCGGCGCTCGATCCTCGATATCAACCGCGGTCCACGCCGTCCGCGACATCGCCATTTCGCTGGAACGCGTCGACGAAGTCCGCCACCGTCACGCGCCGGCCGATGTGGCCGACACCCTCTTCGAGCCCCTCGGCACGCAGCAAGTCGCGCACGTCGGCATGCGCGCCGACGATCTTCAGCGCGGCGTTGGAGGACTGAAGCGCGACATGCAGCGCTTTGAGCATGCGCGCGCCCGCCAGATCGACGAACGGCGAGGCCGACAGATCGCAGATCACCAGTCGCACCGGCTCGGGCGCCGCGTGGATCCGCCGCCAGATCGTCTCGCGCACATGCTCGATGTTGAAGTACAGCAGCGACGCTTCGACGCGTACCGCGAGCACATGCGCAATCGTCTCGTTTTCGGCATGACGTTCGAGATCCGAGAAATAGCGCGTGCCGGGAATCCGTCCCAGCATCGCGACATGCGGATGCGCGGCGCGGCGGATGATCAGGAGCATCGACACCAGCACCGCGACGATGACGCCGTTCAGGATGCCCAACAACAGCACGGCCGCGAACGCCACCATCGAGATCGCGAATTCGAAGCGGCTCACGCGCCACAGATGCCGCAATTCGCCGACATCGACGAGGCCCTTCACGGCCACGAGCACGATCGCCGCCAGCACGACGTTGGGCAGATTCGCGAGCAGCCCGGTGAGGAACATCAGGCAGAAGCCGATCGCGAGCGACGCGAAGACCAGCGCCAGCGCGCTCTTCGCGCCGGCCTTGTCATTCACCGACGATTGCGACAGCCCGCCCGCGACCGGGAAGGCCTGGAACAATCCCGCGGCCAGATTGGCGGCTCCGAGCCCCAGCAATTCCTGGCGGGCATCGATCTCGTAGCCGTGCGCCTGCGCGAGCGCACGCGCGGCCGACACGCTCTCGACATAGGCCAGCAACAGGCACGCGAATGCGAGCGGGATGACGCCGTCGACATCGCGCACCCGCAGCCCCGGCAGACGAAATTCCGGCAAGCCCTGCGGCAACGCACCAACGAGCGTGAAGCCGCGGCTCGCGAGCGGCGTGACCGACAACACCACGATCGAAGCCGCCACGACGACGAGCGCCACCGGACGCCCCGGCAGAAACTTTTCGCCGAGCAGCAGCAAGGCGATGCAGACGAGGCCGAACACGAGCACGCTGACGTTGGTGAGCGGAATCTGCCCCCACAGCACGGCGATCCGCTCGAAGAAAGACTCGCCGCCACCTTTCACGCCGAACAGTTTCGGCAGCTGGGTCATCGCGATCGTGAGCGCGGCGCCCGCTTTGAAGCCGAGCAGGATCGTCTCGCTGATGAAGCTGACGAGCGAGCTCAACCGCAGCAGCCAGCCGATCACACACATGCAGGCGATCAACACGGCCGTGAGCGCCGCGATCGAAGCCCAGCGCGCCGGGTCGCCGCCGGCCATCGTCGCAACCGTCACGCCGACCAGCATCGAGATCGCCGAGGTCGGGCCGATCGCGAGCTGGCGTGACGACCCGAACAGCGCGTAACAGAGGCCGCCGACCAGATAGCCGTAAATGCCGTATTGCGGCGGCAGACCGGCCAGCGACGCATACGCGAGCGAGACCGGAATGCCATAGGCCGCGAGCGTCACACCGGCGACCGCGTCTTTCACGAGCCAGCGCGGTCGATAGCTTCGCAGCCACTGGGCGGGAGGAAACACGGCACGCCAGCCGCGCACGGGCGGCGCGGCCGTCGCGAGACCGGGGACGCCGGATGGGTTGTTCAACGTAGTGCCTCGACTGCGCAAGCAGACTTGACGGAAACACGGGCGCGCTGTGCGGCAATGGCCTCAGGGCAACCCGCGGCCGCTCAGAGCGGCTCCTTGACGCGCTGCCACGTGTGATCCGGATTGAACTCGGTGATGGGCGGCGCATGGGCGCCACGGTCCTTCTGGTAGATCACGCCGTTGTTGCTGACCACGAAGGTCATCACGCCGCTCGTGCCGTACTGCGCTGGAGAAGCGACCATCGCGAATCCCGCGATCATGTGCCCGTTGATCACGTAGCTGAACGCGCCGCCCGGCGCGCTCTTGCCCTGCCGCGTCAGAATGCGGAACTCGTAGCCCCGGAACGGATCGCCCGTCCCGTGACCTTTCAGATATTCGGAGCTGGCGGCGACGAGCGGACCGAACGGACTCTCCTCCTCGTTGCTGTCTTCGTCGGTGTGCCAATAGAGGCCGTCATGCTTGCCCGGCGTGCTGGCCAGTTTTTGCGCGTATTCGAGCAGGCCGTCGGTGTTCCGGTCGCGCGACGCGTATTGACGCTGCGCGTCGATATAAGCCTCCAGCACCTTGATCGCTTCGTTCTCGTTGGAGCCGATCCGGCGATTGATCATTTCTTCTTCGCCCTGCTCCGTGGCGAAGCGCCAGCTGCCGCCCTCTTTCACGATCGGTATCGGCATCGGCCACGCCTCGTCGCCGACCAGCAGAATCCGCTTGTCCGGGCCCCGATCGTCGAGCACGCGATAGGCTTCGAGCTCCTTGCTCGCCTTGGCCCAGTTCGCCTCGTTCTCCGCCTGATCCGGCGACACCACGAGGCTCTTGTGCTGGTCGCCGAAGATGGCGACGAGCGACGCTTCGTCGTCGGTCTTCAGTGCGGTGGACAGCGCGGCGACCGCATCTTCCGGGGTGGCGAACGTGCGCTGTCCTTCGGCGAGCGCGGCCAACGGAACCGACAGCGCGAGCACCATCGCGCAAAGTCGGCACGATGACGCGACGCGTCGCCGCGAATCGTCGCGTGCGCGCTTTCCGGTGATGCTCTGCCCGCTCATGACTGCTCCTTATCGCCGTCCGCCGCCGCCGCGGCCGCCACCGCCAGCCCGCGGCGTGAAACCACCACCGCCGCCACGCCCGCCGCCGCCGCCGGAAAATCCGCCGCCACCGCCGCCGCGCGCGCCACCGCCGGAAAATCCGCCATGCGACGACGCCGATTGACGGCTCGCCGCGCCGCGTGCGCTGTTGGCCTGCGCGTCGCGCGCCGAGCCGTAGCCGCTGAACGCTTCGCCGCCACGCGATTGCGCCGCGCGCGGACTCGCTTCCCGGGTGCCCGCCGAGGCCGTCGGTCGCTGGCTCGCCTGCGGGCGCCCTTGCCCGCCCGCGCCGCCACCCGCGAAGTTTGCTGCCCCGCCGCCCCCGCCGGTGCCCCGGCCTCCGAGGTTGCCGGCGGTCGCACCGCCACCCGCACCGCCACCCGCACCGCCGCGATTGCCACCTGCGAAGCCGCCGCCCCCACCCGCGCCGCCGCCGCGCGAGGGCGGATCGCCGACCCGTTGCGTGCGCCCCGAGCGGTCCCCGACACCGCTGACCTGGCCGGGCTTCTTGTCCGGGGTCCACGCCGAGGTGCCCCCTCCTTGCCCGCGACCGCCGCCACGGTTGATGTCGCCCGTGTTGATGTTGCCGCGCTCGACGTTCCTGCCGCCTCGCTCGACGTTCCGGTCGCCGCGATCGATGTTGGTTTCGCGGTTGATATTGATGTTGTTGTTGCCGCCGCCCCCGTAATGCGCGACATAGTGCCCGCCGCTCCAGGCGGCGCCCATCGCCGCGCCCCAGATCAGCCCCGTCGCGAGCGCGGCGCCCGGCGCGTACGGATAGTAATAGGCCGGATACGGCGTGGGCGCGTACGCATAGGTCACGGGCGCACTGGCCACGACGACGGTCTGCGGGTTGTACTGCGGAACGTAGATCACCTGCGGATCGGCCGGCTGGATCTTGATCACTTCCTTCTCGACGACCACCACCTGCTTGTCGTCGGATTTCAGATGCCCCGCCGACTGCGTTTGCCGCCGGAAGCGCTGAATCGCTTCGAGCACCGCACCCTGATCGGTCACGACGGCTTCGCCGAGAGCGGTGGTCCAGTCGAGATCGGTGCTCATCTTCTTGACGACGTCGGGGTAATTCAGCAGCGCCTTCACCGGATCGTGCCACGCGTCGTTGAGCTTCAGCGACTTGTCCTTCTTGTACTGATCGAGAAAGCGGTCGGCCTGGACGATTTCCAGTGGATAGGTGGAGCCAGGGAGGATGATCGCGATCAGGTCGTCGGGATACAGCGCGATCGGCCCGACCAGCTGGTCGAGCGTCGCCGCGGGAATGGGAGCGTTCGGGGCGGCGTCCGCAGCGCTGTTCGCGGCGGGCGCCTGCGCCAATGACAACGAAGTGGAGAACGCGCCGCAGCACGCCAGAAGCGCGGCGCCCAGCACCTGGCCCACGCGCCACCGCCGGTCGGCCATCGTTGCAAACGGAATGATGCGTGCCCGAGCACGCGGATCACGGTCCATCGATGCTTCCCCTTGCGCTTCGTCACCGCTTCCCGGGTTGCCATGCCGAGCGGCAATCCTCGGTCGCCATGGTTGACAAACAGTTCTCCGAAGCAATGGAAACCACATGCACCTGTTGCATGACTACAGTTTGGAAACCACCCACGGTATTGCAAATACGACCTTGGTCCGATTGCGCGCGAGACGCCCGCGACGCCATGATGAAAGCGAACCTGCCATTGCTGCGCAATCATCGCGCGGCAACCGGTCCCACCAGAATTTCCATTCACGGGTGCCGGTTGCGCCCTCGAGCCTGAGCAAACAGGCAGCCGGCGACTCGCACCCGCGTGTGCTCACGCAAGGAGCTGTCGTGAATAAATCGACGAAATACTTCGTGGTCGCCGCGTTGGCCGCATCGCTATCGCTGGACGGCATGGCTCAATCGAGGCCGATTGCCTATCCGGCCAAAGGGCAAAGCCCGCAGCAACAACAGCAGGACGAAGGCGCCTGCTATGCGTGGGCAAAGAACAATACCGGCATCGATCCGACTATGGTCGCCAACGCGCCGCCCCCGCCTTCCGGTCCCGCGGTAGGAGGCGGCGAGCGCGTGCAAGGTGCCGCGCGCGGCGCGGCCGGCGGCGCGATCATCGGCGCGATCGCGGGCGATGCCGGCAAGGGCGCGGCGATCGGCGCCGCGACCGGCACGATGGTCGGCGGATCGCGCGCGCGGCAGAACCGGCGCGCGGCCCAGGCGCAGTCGCAGGCACAAACGCAGGGTTCGATGGACACCTTCAATCGCGCCTTCGCCGCGTGCATGTCGGGCCGCGGTTACACAGTCAACTGAGCGGTCAATTGAGCGGTCAATTGAGCGGTCAATTGAGCGCTCAATCGAGCGCGCGAGCGGGCATCGATTCGCCCCGTTCAAGGAGAGCAGCATGACAAACGGCAAACTCATCATCGCGGCGGCGCTCGTGTGCCTCGCGAATACGGGGTTCGCGCAGACGGAAGCGCCGGTCACGGTCAAGAGCGAGCCCGGCAAAGTCACCGTGTCGGACACGGTCAAAACGACCTCGACGGTCGTCGGCGTCGAGCCGGAAACGCGCACCGTCTGGCTCAAGGATCCGAAAGGCAAGGTCGTGCAGGTCGTGGTCGGCGAGGAAGCCCGCAACTTCGATCAGATCAAGGTCGGCGACATGGTCAAGGCCGAGTATTCGCAGGCTCTGACCGTCTCGCTGCAAAAAGGCGGCGCGCCGCTGACCGCCAACGAAACGCAAACGCTCGATCGCGCGCCGGCGGGCGCGAAGCCCGCCGGCTCGGCCTCGCGCGAAGTCACGATCATGGCGAACGTGACCGCCGTCAATCACCAGAGCGGCGTGGTCACGCTGAAAGGCCCGCAAGGCAATTCGGTGGACGTGATCGTGCAGGATCCCGAACAGCTCAAACGGATCAAGAAAGGCGATCAGATGAAAGCGGTCTATACCGAGGCGGTGGCCATCTCGGTGGAGCCCGTCGCCGGCAAATAGCGGGCACCCATAGTCCGCGCGCATGAGCCTTCGATCAGCTCGGCGAACCCATCGAGCGGAGCCCCAAAAACGATGGCGGACACGGCCCAACGCCCCCCGCAACCTCCGCCCGAAGCACCGCGTCAACTGCTCCGGCCCACGGTCGATCTCGCGCAAGTCCTGCTGGCCGCGGGCGCGCTGCTATTGCTGATCGGCGGCAGCCTTTACATCGTGCATCCGTTCGTGCCCGCATTGATATGGGGCACGACGATCGTCACCACCACATGGCCGCTGATGCTGAAGCTCCAGCAGTTACTGGGCGGCCGGCGCTGGCTGGCCGTGACGATCATGCTGCTGGCCGAAATCGTCGTGATCTGCATTCCGACCTATGGCGCGGTGTCCACGCTTGCCGATCATGCCGACGAGATCATGGATTTCGTCAAAGGCCTGCCCACCTACTCGCTTCCGTCGCCGCCGCAGTGGCTGACCGGCATACCGTTGACCGAGCACTTCACGCGGGAATGGCAACGACTGTCCGAGGCGGGACCGGGCGGCATTCTCGCGAGGATCGAGCCGTATGCCGCCGTGGTCGCGAAATGGCTGCTGGTGCAGATGGGGCTCGTCGGCGCGTTCGCGCTGCATCTGGTGCTGATGATCATCGTGTGCGGCCTGCTGTACGCCAAAGGCGAGGCCGCGGTCGAACTCGTGACCGCGCTGGCCTTGCGGGTCGCGCCGGCCAACGGCGCGGGGATCGTGCATCTGACCGGACAGTCGATCCGCGCAATCGCCCTTGGCGTCGTCGTGACCGCGCTGGTGCAGGCTTCGATGGGCGCGGCGGGCATCTGGCTCGCGCGCATTCCGTTCGCGGCGGTATTGAGCGCGCTGATGTTCGTCATGTGTCTGGTGCAACTGGGCCCGCTGCTGCCGATGCTCGGCTGCGTGTTCTGGCTCTTCATGCACGACTCGCAGCTGACGGCCATCATCCTGCTCGGCTGGGCCGTCTGCGTATCGGCGCTCGACAACGTTCTGCGGCCGATCCTGATTCGCCGCGCCGTCGCGCTGCCGATGGTGCTGATTCTCACGGGCGTGCTCGGCGGCCTGATCGCGATGGGGCCGGCTGGCCTGTTCATCGGCCCGGTCATTCTCGCCGTCACCTATCATCTGCTGCTCGCATGGATCGCGCTGCCGAACCGGCCATCGGCGCAAAACGATCCGGCCGGCCCGGCGGGAGCCGCGCCTGGCGCCGGCCTCGCTGCGCAGCCAACCGACCGAGGCGGCGGCGCGCTGTCGTGAAGCCACGAAACCCCGGCTCGCCTCAGATCAAACGGTGCGCTAGCGCCAGATCGGTCTCGGGCGGCGCGAAATCGGCGCGCCGGAAGCGCACCGTCGAGAAGACCCGCAGCGCGTCGGGACTCGCCGGCAAACGCGCGAGGCGAAACTCTATGTCGTGCGCGGGCCGCGTATTGCCCTCTTCGACGACGACGTTCATCCGATCGAGCCGGAACGAGCTTTTCAGCACGTAGAAGTGCGCATCGGGCGCGGCCAGTACGTCGCAAATCACACCGAAATGCCGCTCCAACGCTTCGGTCTTCAGGCCCAACTGCGCCAGCGCCTGATCGTTCTCCTCGATCTGCTCCTGAAGCCGCGCCACGTCGGCATAGTTCGACGACGCGTCGCTGCCGAGCAGCGAGCGCACGCCCGCCCCCTGGCGTTCGAGAATCGCCAGCCGTGTTTTCAGGAGCGCCCGTTCGCGTTCCAGCTCGCCCTGCCGCGCGGTCTCGGCCTCGATCTTCCCGAGGCCTTCGAGCACGAGCTGATCGACGATCCGCAACACGATTTCCCGCCGCAAGGCGGCTTCGGATTCGCCGCACACGCGCACCTGGTGATCGCTGAAGCTGATGGTCGTCTGCGCGATGTCGGTATGCGTCGCCTCGCCATGTTGTCCGACGCCGAAAATATGCCGCTCGTCGATGGCCATGCCGAGCACCGCGAAGGCTTCATCGGCGGCGGGATGAGCGCTGAAAAACGCGTTCAGCGCTTGCGAGCGGTTAAAGGGCTCGCAGACCTCGTCGGGCGTGGCGAAAAAGGCGTGGATGTACGGATCCGACGCCCAGGCCGCCGCGTTCGCTTCGCGCGCGGGCGGCACTTCATCGACGAGCCGGTCCAGATAGGCCAGCGTGTGCCGCACGTTGGGCAGCAGACGCGACGCGTAGTTGTTCGCGAGCCGCAGCGACGGACAGAGCCCGACGATCCGCTCGACGATCGCCTTCGCCTGCGGATCTTCGCTCTCCTCGGGCGCAGCGCGCTTAGTCAGCCACGACAGCAGACCCATGCCCGGCTCCCGTCGCCCGTCACGATTCGTCGCGCTCCGGCAGCAGTTGCGCGACGATCGTGTGGTTCTTCCAGAACAGGTTATGGATGCGGTTTTGCAGAATGCGCAGTCCGTCCGTGGTCACGTCGTCGAAGACGACCACCGCGGCGGGCCGTGAACCCGTGCCGTGCAGCCGCTGGATCGAGCTGTACTGCGGGAAGCCATACCGGACCAGGAACTCGCCGATCTCTTCGTCGGAGACACTTTCCTCGACGTTTCCAAGATACAGTTCAGCCATGATGCTTGCTCCTTTAGACCCTATGCGACGATGTTCAGTCCGCCGTCGATATACAAGGTGGAACCGGAAAGCCGCCGCGCGTACGGCGTAGCCAGAAACGCGCAGGTATAGCCGACGTCCGTGATATCGACCAGTTCGCCGAGCGGCGCGCGCTCGATCGCCTCGTTCAACAGCAACTCGAAATCCTTCAGGCCCGAAGCGGCGCGGGTTTTCAGCGGCCCCGGCGAAATCGCGTGCACGCGCACGCCCTGCGGCCCCAGCTCGAACGCCAAATAGCGCGCGCAAGCTTCGAGCGCCGCCTTGACGGGGCCCATCACGTTGTAGTTCGGCACCACCTTGTCGGCGCCGTAGTAGCTCATCGTCAGCATGGTGCCGCCTTCTTTCATCAGCGGCGCGGCGAGGCGTGCCATCCGCACGAACGAATGGCAGGAGATGTCCATCGCGCTCAGGAAGCCTTCGCGCGACGAGTTCAACAAGCCGCCATGCAGATCCGCTTTCGGTGCCCAGGCAATGGCGTGCACCAGAATGTCGAGGCGCCCCCACGTCTTCTCGATCCGCTCGAAAACGGCCTCCATTTCGTCCTCGCCGGTGACGTCGAGCGGCATGAAGAGCTCGGCATCGAGTGCGTTGGCGATCGGCTCCACATAAGGTTTCGCCTTGTCGTTCGCGTAGGTGAGCGCAACGCTCGCGCCGAGTTCGTGAAACGCTTTTGCGCAGCCGTAGGCGATCGAATGCTCGTTGGCGATGCCGGTCACGAGGGCCTTCGCTCCTTGCAGAATCAAACGCGGTTGCTCGATCGGCATGGTGAAGCTCCCTGGGTCTAGGCAATCGCGCGCGTATGGCGGGCGATCATCAATTCCTCGTTGGTCGGCACGACCCACACCGGCACCTTGCTCGAAGCGCGGCTGATCAGCGGGCCACCCGCCCGGTTGGCATCTTCGTCGAGTTCGGCCCCGAGCCACGCCGCGTCGCGCACGATCCGCTCGCGGATCGCGACGGCATGCTCGCCGATGCCAGCGGTCAGCACCACCGCGTCGAGACCTTGCATCGCCGCGGCCGGACTGCCGAGTTCGCGCCCGATGCGGTAAGTGTAGACGTCGATGGCAAAGCGGGCGCGCGGGTCCTCGCTGTCGAGCAGCACGCGCATGTCGCCCGAGATGCCCGACATACCGAGCAACCCCGAGCCTTTGTAGATCAGGTCCGCGATCGTCTGCGAATCCATCTTCAGTTCGTCGAGCAGATAGAGAAGCACGCCGGGATCGAGGCTGCCGCAGCGCGTGCCCATCGGCAGGCCGTCCACCGCCGTGAAGCCCATCGTGCTGGCCACGCTCTTGCCCGCGACCATCGCGCACATGCTCGCGCCGTTGCCCAGATGCGCGACCACGGTGCGCCCCGCGGCCGCGGCCGGCGCGATGTCCGGCAGCACGCTCGCGACGTATTCGTACGAGAGCCCATGAAAACCGTAGCGCTGCACACCGCGCCCGGTAATCGACGCGGGCAGCGCATAGGCCTGCGCGATCTCCGTTTGCGTGCGATGAAACGTGGTGTCGAAGCACGCGACCTGGGGCAGGTCGGGACGCAGTTGCGCGAGGATGCGGATCGGCTTCAGGTTATGCGGCTGATGCAACGGCGCGAGCGGGCTCAGGCCGTCCAGTTCGGCGAGCACTTCGGGGGTCGCGATCACGGGGCCGGTAAAGCGCTGGCCGCCGTGCACGACGCGATGCCCGACCGCCTTCAGCTGATGGCCGTCGCCGTGATCGCGCAGAAAGCCGCCCAGATATTCGATCGCGCCCTGATGGCCGAGCTGGTGGCCGTCGCCCCACTCGTGCGAGCTGGCCGCGCCGTGGCGGTCGGTCGCGCGAAAACGCGGGCTCGTGTAGAGCCCTTCGATCTGCCCGTGCAGAATCAGCTCGAGTTGCGCGTGTTGCGCGTCGAAGACGCTGAACTTGAGGCTCGACGAACCCGCGTTCAATACGAGGATCACATCCGCCATGACGTCACCCGAGCACCTTGCCGGCTTCGCGCCGCGCCTTCGCCACCAGCGCGGCGACCGCGCACGACGCGAGACGCGACGTCAGCGAATCCGCGCGGCTCGTCAAAATGATCGGCACGCGCGCGCCGAGCACGATGCCCGCCGAGTCCGCGCCGGCCAGAAACGACAGGCTTTTCGCGAGCATGTTGCCCGCTTCGAGATCCGGCACCAGCAACACGTTGGCGCGCCCGGCGACCCGCGACTCGATGTGCTTGATGCGGGTCGCTTCGATGTCGATCGCGTTGTCGAGCGCGAGCGGACCGTCGACGAGCCCGCCGGTAATCTGCCCGCGGTCCACCATCTTGCACAGCGCCGCCGCTTCCACCGTCGATGGGATCTTCGGATTGACGCTCTCGGTAGCAGACAAAATCGCCACGCGCACTTCGTCCACCCCCAGCGCGTGCCCAAGGTCGATCGCGTTCTGCAGGATGTCGACTTTCTCTTCGAGCGTCGGCGCGATGTTGACCGCGGCATCGGTGATGATCAGCGCCTGGTCGTACGCGGGTACGTCCATCACGAAGCAATGGCTGATACGCCGCGCGCTGCGCAGGCCGGTGTCGCGGCGAATCACCTCGGCCATCAGTTCGTCCGTGTGCAGGCTGCCCTTCATCAAGGCCTCGGCCTTGCCTTCGCGCACCAGTTGCACGGCGGCGGCGGCGGACGCATGGCTATGCGGCGCGTCGACGATCTCGAACGCCGAGATGTCGATGCCGTGTTCAGCGGCAATCGCTTCGATGCGCGCGCGCGGCCCGACCAGCACCGGCGCGATCAATCCCATCCCGGCCGCTTCGACCGCGCCCTTCAGCGAACTCTGGTCACACGGATGCGCGACCGCGGTCGGCAACGCCGGCAGCGTCTGGCAGTATTCGATCAGACGCCGGTACTTCGCGTGCTTTTCCATCGATATATTCCTCGTGTGTACGACGTGTCGGGTTGCGCCGTGCCAACGGGCGCGTCGCGCCGACGTCCGGCCGCGCGCCGCGCCGCTCGCTCACGCGCGCGTCCCAGCCGGCAAACGCGCGGGGCGTTTGCGGCTCTCGCGCGGCGCCAGCACCGCGCGGATGCGTTCGTAGGCCTCCTTTTGCGCGGCGTCGGGTGCGGAATTCAACACGCGCTCGTCGACGATCAGCTTGTCGAGCAGTTCCAGGAAGCGGGCGCGGTCCTCGCTGTGTTCGAGCAGTTTCGGCAGCGTGGCAATCGCCTCGTCCGGTTCGAAGCTGACGATGATTTCCTGCTCGCCGCGAATGCGCCGCCAGTGATCGGAGGCGATGTCGGGCAGGTACTGCGCGTAGCTCTCAGCGATCTCCTTACGCAGCTCGAAGCGCGCGAGCGGCAACGACGCGCCCTTGTGCGACAGCAGGAAGGCCGCGCGCGCGAGCGCCTCGGTGTAGCCACCCTCGCCGATCGCCTGCAAGGCCGTGCGCACGAACGGCAACTCGCGCGGATTGACCGCGCCGGCTGGCGCGGGCAAGCCGTCGGCGGACGCTTTGCCGAGGAACGTCGCATACAGATTCGCGTACACGCTGAAGAAGCTGGCCTCGGTTCCCGCGTCGCGCATCGCGCGGTAATAGTCGAGCGACGCGCTGAGCATTTCCGAGCCGTTGTGTTCGAGCTTGCTCCACGGGTTGTCCACGCTGGCGCGCTGACGATTGTCGCGCACCGACTGCGCGGCCGCCGGCAGCCAGCCCAACCAGGGGTTCATCGCGGAGACCGCCCAGCGCTGCCAGCGCAGCGGATGAAACTGGCGCAGCATGCGCGCGCTCGTCTCGTTCGACATCGCTTGCACGAACGGCTGCGCGAGCAGTTCATACATGCGCTGATTCAGGTTGGACACCGCGGCGACCGCTTCGAACGGCTTTTCGTCGACGCGGCCGAAGCGGTTGTAATGCGCGGCGATCTCCTCGAGCCGCCGCTCGTGAAAATCCACTTCGTATTCGACCTCGCCGGCCGCGTTCCTGACCTCGTTGATGCTCATGCCATAGAGCCCGGGCGGAAACGTTTCGATGGTCTCGAGCACGGAGACGATCTGCTTGTGCTCCTTTCGCGCGACTTTGCCGGACACGAAAATGCCGAGGTGACCGATGTTCTCGTGCGTCAGGCCGACGATCACCTGACCGCGCGCCTTGATCTCCTCGGTGCTGCCGTAGAGGTCGGCCACCCAGTTGAAAGCCTGCTGCGGCGGCGTGATGTTGTCGCCCATCGACGCGAACAGGACGATCGGCGAGCGGATTTCACGCAGATCGAAACTCTGGCCGCTGCTGTTCGTCACACCGCCCGACCACAGCTTGTTGCCGACGAACAGATTGCGCGTGATCCATTCGATTTCTTCCCGATTCATCAGGTAATAGCTGCCCCACCAGCGCTCGAATTCCAGAAAGCGCGGCGGCTCGGTGTCGATGTTCGAGAACAGGTGGTAATACTTGTCCCAGAACGTGTTGGCGGGGTTCAGGTTCTCGAAGTTCTCCACCAGATACGCGCCGTCGAACTTGCCGTTGCCGAGATCCGCCGCGTACGACGCGAGCCACGTGCCGCCCAGCATGCCGCCCGAGTAGCGCATCGGGTTGTCGCCCCCGCCTTCGCTCCAGGCGCCGCCCCAGTACGACATCGGCGCACCGTTGATGACGATCGGACCGGTGTCGTCGGGGTCGGAACTCGCGAGCATCATCGCCGCCCAGCCGCCCTGGCAATTGCCGATGATCGCGGGCTTCGGACTGTCGGGATGGAGCGAGCGCACCTTGCGCACGAAGAGTTGCTCGGCGTTGCACACGTCGAGCATGGTCTGACCGGGCTCCGGATCGCGAAAGAACACGACGAAGTAGACGGGATAGCCCGCGCGCAGCGCGATACCCGCCTGCGAATCGTCTTTGAAGCCGCCGATGCCGGGGCCGTGCCCCGCGCGCGGATCGATGATCAGATACGGGCGTTTGCGCACGTCGACGCCCACGCCTTCGAGCGGACGCAGTTGCAGCAGCGCGTAGTTGACGGGCCGCTCGAAGGTGCGGCCATCGACCAGCATGTCGTATTCGAAATGCAGCACCGGCGTGGGACCGGCGGCGCTGCGTTCGACGAACTCGTTGCCGCGCTTGTACAGCGTGTCCCAGAACAGCAGTGAGCGCTGCATGGTGTCCACGGTGTATTGCCATGCATTCAGCGGATTGAACGGCGCGGCCGCCGAGCTGACTGGCACGCTGTCGTTGTGATCGAGCCCCAGCGTTTCGGAAACCCGTTCGTTCAGATGCCGCTGGGCGATTTGCGTGCGCTTTTGCAGCACGTGGGAGATTTTCGAGGCGATATCCTGGCTTTGTGACAACAGCGTTTCAGCGTCCATCGGGCGACTCCTGAAAGGTGCGCGTCACGATCGCTGCCGAGGCGCGTGCCGTGCATCGATTGAATCGTGGAGTTGGCCCCGGCCTCCCGCAATCGGACCAAAGTCTTATTATGCGCGCGGCCCGGCGCAGCGCGCGGGGTCGTGCGCTGTGAACGTTGACATAACTCAATGGGACGCGTCACCGAACAGGATTTGCCTGCACCGCGGCGGCGATGTCGCGACTCACTGAAGCGAGTGCGCGATCGTGAGCGGCGATGAGCGGCTCGATGCCGGGACCGGACACGGTCTCGCGCGCGACCGAGCGGCCGGTGACGGTGCGCCCCTTGCCCGGCGCACGCACGGCCCAGATCACGTCGACGGTGACGTCGCGCCCCGGCACGGACTCGAAGCGCATCACGTCGATCCGCACGTGCCAGACGACGGCCGGATCGCGCACCGCATCGAACACCGAAATCTGCTGCGAGTTCAGCAGCACGCCGAGGTCGGCCGCAATCACGCGGCCGATGCCGCCACCGAGCGGCTGCGCCCATTGGTCGAATTCGTTGACCGCGACCTCGTTGTCGCCGATGCGCGTGACGATCTGCGGCCGGTCCACCACCCCGGGTATCGTGACCGGACCGATCACCGCGGCGATCGGCCGGCTCGCGCCGGTGCTGCTCAGCGATTCGTCGGGGCTCAGCGTGTAGAAGTTCGTCGGTGGCGACTTGCAGGCGCCGAGCAAGGCGCCGGCGAGCGCTACCATCAGCACGGCCGCGAAGCGGGCTAGAAAGCGGGAGGCCATCGTATCTCTCATGGCTTCTTTTCCTCCGACTTGCCGCGCACGAGCGATTCCGGATGCTGCGACAAATAGTCGGCCAGCGTGCGCAACGAGACCGCTGTGCGAGTCAGCTCACGCATCGCGTCCTCCGTCGATTGCTGGAGCGACGAGTCAGGCTGTAGCGCCGCATTCGCGGAATCGAGCGTGGTTTGCGCGGACTGTAGCGTGTTGCTCGCTTTCGGCACGACTTGTGTGTTCAACTGCGCGATCATCGCGTTGGTCGTGCGCAGCGTCGAGCGCGCGTCGTTGCCGATGTCCTGGAAGGGTATGCTGTTGAGCCTGGTCAGCAAACGCGTGACCGAGTCCTGCAGCGATTGCAGGGCGCGCGGGACTGCCGGCATTTCGGGCGGCGTCTTGCTCCAGTCGATCGTCGCCTTCGCTGCGTCCGGGAAAACGTCCACCGCGACATACTGCTGGCCGGTCAGCACATTGCCGCTTCTGAGCTGGAAGCGGAAGCCGTTCGCGACGAGGTAGTTCGCGAGACCGCGCCGGTCGGTGGTGACCCGGCCGCCGGCGCCGTCGTTCTCATAACGCGACGTGAAGCGCTCCGGATAAAGATTGATCTCGACGGGAGTGCTGAAACGGCGTTTGACCGGATCGAAGCGCGTATAGATCGCCGTCACTTCGCCGACCTCGATACCTCGGAAATCGACCGGTGCGCCAACGGTCAGACCGCGCACGGAATCCGTGAAATTGATCACGTACTTGTCGATGAGGCGATCGTGCATCTTCATGGCTTCGTCGCGCGTTCCGTACAGCTCGAATGGGGTGTTGGAATCGGCGCTCGTCTCCACTTGCGAATCGGGCGGCGATTCGAATGCGACTCCCCCGATGATGATCGACACGATCGACTGTGATTGGACGCGCACGCCACTGCTGTCTAACGACATGTCGACACCGCTTGCATGCCAGAAGCGCGTGTCGGTTTTCACGAAGCGGTCGTAAGGCGCGTTGACGAAGACCTTCACGGTGACGCCGCGGCCGTCGGGGTCCAACTTGTACGACGCTACCTGGCCCACCTGAATTCTGCGGAAAAAGATGGGCGTACCCGCGTCGAGCGAGCCGAGGCCTACTCCATGCAGCGTGTATTCGTGCCCCGGTATGTCGCTCGCGATCACCGGCGGCTCCTCGAGGCCGACGAAACTGCGGCGCGCTTTCTCCGAATTACCGACATCGACGTCGATATACGAGCCCGACAACAGCGTGCCGAGTCCCGACACCGTGCCGCCCGAAATGCGCGGACGCACGACCCAGAAGCGCGTGTTGTCGACGAGCAGGTCCGACACGTCGCGCGTGACTTCAGCCTTGGCCACCACGCGCTTGTGGTCCGGCGTCAGCGAGACCGCCTCGACCACGCCGATATCGACGTCCTTGAACTTGAGCTTGGTCTTGCCGGCTTCGAGACCGTCACCCGTCATGAAAGTGATGGTGATCTGCTCGCCGCGCTCCATCACTGCCTTTACCGCCAGCCAGCCGCCGATCAGTATCGCGACGATCGGCACCAGCCAGACCAGTTGCATCCGCCAACGCGAGCGCGGCACCGGCTCCGCCGCAGGCAGATCGGGATCTTCATTCGGAGTGGACACGGTTTGTCTCCAAAGCGTCCCACATCAGGCGCGGATCGAACGACATCGCGGCGAACAGCGTCAGCACGACGACCGCGCCGAACGCGATCGACGCCGGGCCCGCCTTGATCGTCGCCAGCGCCTGAAACTGCACCAGCGCGACCAGCATGGTGATCACATAGATGTCGAGCATCGACCAGCGCCCGACCAGTTCGATCGCGCGATAGATCCGCGTGCGCTGCCCCAGTAGCCATTGCGAACGAAGCTGCGTGGACAGCGTGAGATACGCGAGGCCGATAATTTTCAGCATCGGCACGGCGATGCTCGCGATGAACACGAGCAGCGCAAGCGGCCACGAGCCGGACACCCACAGATAGACCACGCCGCTCATGATCGTGTCCTTCTGGGTGCCGAACAGCGAACTCGTGTCCATCACGGGCAGCAGGTTCGCCGGAATGTAGAGGACCATCGCCGCCACCAGAAACGCCCAGGTCCGCGACAGGCTCGCCGGCTTGCGCTGATGCAACCGCGTCTTGCAGCGCGGACAGACATGGTGGCCGGCGCCGCCGGGCTGCTTGACCAGCAGTCCGCATTCCTCGCACAGCGCGAGCCCGTAGGCGGATGCCGTGACGGCGTTGTGGCGCACGCGGATCGGCGGCAATTGCCATGCGTGCGCGCCACGCTTTGCCGTGATACGCGTCCACACCTCGTGCGGATCGAACGTCGCCGCCGCGGCCGCGAGCAGCAGCATCAGCGCGACGAACGACCATAGCGCGGTGCCCGGCACCACCTTCGCGATATGCGCGAGCTTGACCAGCGCGACCAGCAGACCGAGGATCAGCACCTCGGTCATGCCCCAGGGCCGCGCCAGCTGAAAAATACGAAAGCCCTCGGCCGCGCGCCACGGCACGCGCCCGAAGTGCATCGGCAGTAGCAGCCAGAGCATCGCCAGGGTCTGCAGCACCGGCATGACGATCGTGGTGAGGCCGACCAGCAACGCGAGCGGCCACGTTCCGAACTCGTACAGCATGCGGACCGCACCCGCGAGCGTGGTGTTCACGACATGACCGTTCAGCGCCAGACCGACGATTGGAAACACGTTCGAGATCACCAGCAGCACCAGGGACGCGCATGTGAAGGCGAGCGCGTACTCGGGCCCGTTCGAGTGACCTCGTCTGAGCTCCGCGCGGCAACGCCGGCAGCGCAACGCATTGCCGGCGGCGGGCGGCGCGCCGAGCTGCAGCAGGTCGCATTGTTCGCAGGCGATGAGCTCGTTGCGCGTCATCGCGCCTCCCCCGCGGCCGCAGGTGCGCCCGGCGCGGGCGCGTTCTGCGAGACCGGCGCCATCGCCGGCGCCGGTTGCGACGCGGGTGAAGGCACCGTCAGTTTTTCCGCTTCGGTCACCCAGCCGCCGCCCATCGCCATGTAGAGGTTGACGAGGTTCGTCAGCGTCGCGGCCCGGATCTGCGTTTGCTGCAGTTCCGCGCTGAACAGATTGCGCTCGGCATCCAGCACTTCCAGGAAGCTCGTGTAGCCGCCCTCGTAGCGCAGCCGCGCGAGCCGCAGATACTTGCGCAGCGAGGTGACCTGATCGTTCAGAATCTCGAGCTGCTCGCGCGACTTCTGCACCGAGATCAACGCGTCGTCGACCTGCTGGAACGCAACCTTGATCGCATTTCCGTAGGCGAACAGCGCCTCCTGCTGACGCGCGTCGGCCTGCTTGTTCTGACCGTAGATATTGCCGCCCGTAAAGAGCGGCAGCGTTGCCGAGCCGGCGAACTCCCATACCCGCGCAGGTCCGGTGAAGAGACTGGAGAACTGCGTGCTCACAGATCCGAACAGCCCGGTGAGCGAAATTTGCGGAAAATACAGCGCGCGCGCCGCGCCGATCAGCGCATTTTGCGCGACCAGATTCTGCTCGGCCTGCAGCAGGTCGGGCCGGCGTTCGAGCAGGTCCGACGGCATGCCCGCAGGCACGGCTGGCGTCGAGAGATCCACCAGCGCGCGGCCGCGCAGGATCGGCTCCGGATTGCTGCCGAGCAGCACCGCAAGCGCGTCTTCCTGCTGCGCGATCTGCTGCTCGAATTGCGGGATGGTCGCCTTCGTCGCCGCATAGTCGGACTGGCTCTGCGCAAGTTCCATATCCGAGGTCTGGCCGAACTGCTGGCGCAGCGTGAACACATGCACGGAATCGGCGCGACTCTCCGTCGTGCTCTTGGCAATTTCGAGTTGCGCGTCGAGGCTGCGCAGCGTGATATACGACGATGCGACCGATGCGACGAGCGTCAGGATCGTCGCGCGGCGGCTCTGTTCGGCCGCGTTCGCGTTGGCACGTGCCGCCTCGGTTTCGCGCCGCACCTGGCCAAACAGGTCGATGGTCCAGAACGCCGACAGGTTCGGCTGGAACTCGTTGAAGACCGGCGAGACGCCGGCCGGTATCGGCGTCGGCCCGTTCTGCGATGCGCGTTCGCGGGCCGCGCTGAAACCGGCGCTCGCCTGCGGGAACAGTGCCGAACGCGTGCTCACGAACTGACCCATGAACTCGTCGACACGCGCGGCCGCCTGCTTCACGTTGAGGTTGTTCTCGAGCGCGGTCTTCACCAGGTCGTTCAGCACCGGGTCGTCGAACTGCTCCCACCACGTGGTGTTGGCGACATCGGCCACATCCGAGTACGCAAACCGGTACGTTGCCGGCACGTCCACTTTCGGGCGCTCGTAGTTGGGGCCGAGCAGACAGCCGCTCAGCAAGCCGGTGAGCAGGACTGGCGCGGCGACGCGCGCGATGGCCGCGGCACGCATGTCAGTCGTCCTCATGCCGCGCGGACGGCTTGGCGGTGGCCGAGCCAGAGCCGCCGGACGCGGGCGGCGGCGTTCCGCTGCCCGGCGCGGGGGTTTCCTTGCCGCCACCCTTGCGCGAGCCAAGCGACTCGATCCCCCAGTAGAACATCGGAATGAAAAACACGGCGATCGCGGTCGCACCCAGCATCCCGCCGATCACGCCTGTGCCGATCGAATGGCGGCTGTTCTGCGAGGCGCCCACCGCGATGGCGAGCGGCACACAGCCGAGGATGAACGCAAGCGACGTCATCACGATCGGCCGCAGGCGCTCTTTCGCGGCGGTCAGCGCCGAGTCGTACGGCGTCTTGCCTTCCTCCCGGTTGAGCACCGCGAACTCGAAGATCAGAATCGCGTTCTTCGCCGCGAGCGCGACCAGCATGGTCAGCCCGATCTGGAAGTACACGTCGTTGTTCAGGCCGCGCAACAGGATCGCGAGCAGCGCGCCGAACAGGGCGAACGGCACCGCCATCAGCACGCCGAATGGCAGCGACCACTTCTCGTATTGCGCGGCGAGAATCAGGAACACCATGATGATCCCGAACACGAACACGAGGTTGCCGGTCGAGCCCGACTTGATCTCTTCGAACGCCTCACCGCTCCACCCGACGGCGTAGCCGGGCGGCATCTGCGCGGCGAGCTCCTTCAAGGTCCCGATCACCTGGCCCGAGCTGAAGCCCGGTGCCGCGTTCGCCGTAATCTTCACGGCCGGGAAATTGTTGAAGCGTGTGATCAGGTCGGCCCCCGTGACGTACTTGTAACTCATCACCGCCTTGATCGGCACCATGTTGTTCGAGCGGCTCCGCACGTAAATCTGGTCGAGGTCGGTAGGCGTGAGCCGGTAGCGCGGATCGGCCTGAACGATCACCTGCCAGAGCCGCGCGTCCTTGTTGAACTGCGACACGTAAAGCGAGCCGAACATCGTCTGCATCGCGCTGTACACCTCTTCGACCGGCACGCCGAGCGTTTCCGCCTGGTCGCGATCGACGTTCACGAGCAACTGCTGCGAGCTTGCGTTGAACGTCGAGGTCACACCGGTGAGTTCGGGGCGCGCCCTCGCCTTCGTCATGAAGTCCTGCACGACTCCCGCGAGCTGCTGGATAGAACCGTCGCCGTGGCTCTCGATCCACATCTCGCTGCCGCCCGTCGTACCCAGGCCTGGAATGGCCGGCGGATTCACCGGGATGACGAGGCCCTCCTGAATCTTCGCGAAATTCTCGTAAGCCTTGATCAGCACGGCGCGCGCGTTTTGCTCCCTGATGTTCGAGAACTTGTACCGTTCGTCGAAATCTCTCAGGCCGACGAAGAACGTGCCCGCGTTATTCTTGTTCTGACTGTCGAGCAGGCTGAAGCCGTTCACGATCGTGATGCTGCTGACCGCGGCCTGCTTCATGAAATAGTCGGTGACCTTGTCGCCCACCGCCGCGGTACGGTCGAGACTCGCCGCGTCGGGCATGATGATCGCGCCAAGCAGATAGCCCTGGTCCTCGGGCGGCAGAAAGGCGCCGGGGATCGACCTCCCCATCATGACCGCGAGCGCGATCATGACACCGAAAACGATGAGCCCCACCACGTAACGCCTGATCATGAACTCGATGGCGCGCCCGTAGCCGGCCGTCATCTGCTCGAACTTTCTGTCGAACCACCGGAAGAAGCCCTTTTTCTCATGATGCGTGGGCTTGAGCAGAATGGCGGCGAGCGCCGGGGACAGCGTGAGCGCCACGACGCCGGAGAACACCACCGAGATCGCAATCGTGATGGCGAACTGCTTGTACAACTGCCCGGTGATCCCGCCGAGGAACGCAACCGGCACGAACACGGCGCACATGACGAGCACGATCGCGATGACCGGGCCCGACACCTCGTCCATCGCCCGCTTGGCCGCGTCTTTCGGATTGAGCTTGAAGACGGTCATGTTGCGCTCGACGTTCTCGATCACGACGATCGCGTCGTCCACGACGATACCGATCGCGAGCACCATCCCGAACAACGTCAGCATGTTGATCGAAAAGCCCAGTGCCGCCATCCCCATTGCCGTGCCGACGATCGACACCGGTACCGCCAGCACCGGAATGATCGTCGCGCGCAGGCTCTGCAGGAACACGAACACGACGATCACCACCAGCACGAGCGCCTCGAAGAAGGTGTGGATCACGTCGGCGATCGACGCACGCGTGAAATCCGTCGTGTCCATCGCAATCTGGTAGTCGAGCCCTTCAGGAAACGCGGTCTTGAGCTCCGCGAGCGTCGCGCGTACCTGCTTCGACACGTCGAGCGCATTCGCGCCCGGCTGCTGGTACACCGCGATGATCGTCGCAGGCTTGCCCTGGTAGGTGGTGCGGTTCGAATAGCTCTTCTGACCCAGCTCGGCCCGGCCGATGTCTTTCAGGCGCACGATCGCCGCGCCGTTGCTCGCTGCGCGGATGATGATGTTGTCGAACTGGGCGGCCGTCGCGAGCCGCCCGGTGGTCGTCACCGCGAACGACTGCTCGACCGGGTTGCCGGTTGGCGCCTGGCCGACGGTGCCGACCGCGAATTGCTCGTTCTGCGCGCGCACCGAGTTCTGCACGTCGCCGGCGGTGATGCCTAGCTGCGCCATGCGATCGGGCTTCAGCCAGATCCGCATTGCGTAATCTGGAGTACCAAAAATCGCCGACTGGTTCGCACCAGAAATCCGCTTGATCGTGTCCAGCACGTAGACGTTCGCATAGTTCGCGATATAGGTCGGATCGAAGCGTTGGTCCGGCGAGTAGATCGCGATCACCATCATGAACGCGTTCGACTTCTTCTGGACCTGCACGCCCTGCGACTGCACCTGCTGCGGCAATTGCGGCAGCGCGAGGTTCACGCGGTTCTGCACGTCGACCTGGGCGAGTTCCGGATTGGTGCCGATCTCGAAGAACGCGTTGAGCGTGTAGTTGCCGGTCGACGAGCCGGACGAATACATGTAGATCATGTTGTCGGCGCCGTTGACCTGCTGCTCGATCGGCGCGGCCACGTTGTTCGCAACGACGTCCGCGCTGGCCCCCGGGTAGGTCGCGGAGACCGTGATCTGCGGCGGTGTGACGTCCGGATACTGTGCGATGGGCAGCGAAAACAACGTCAACGCGCCGCCCAGCGTGATCACGATCGAGATGACGGACGCGAAGATCGGCCGGTCGATGCAGAAGTGCGAGATGTTCATCGAGTCGCCCCTTACTGCGATGCGCCGCTGGTTGCGGCCGGCGCCATCGCTCGCGCGCCCTCGCTGACCTGCGGCGCCGACGCGCCGCCCTTTTCAACGATCGCCTGGCCGCCGCTCTGCGTGGAGGGGAGCGTTCCGACGATCTTCAGCGCCACGTCGGGCACTACACGGATCGCGCCATCTACCACGATGCGCTCGCCGGCCTTCAGGCCATCGTTGATGAACCAGTTGTCGCCGCTCCAGTCGCCGACTTCGACCACCCGCTGCTTCGCCTTCGACTCACTGTCCACGACCCATACGAAGTGACTCTTCGCGCCCTGCAGCACGGCCCGTTGCGGCACGAGGATTGCATTCGGCCGCATGGCACCCGACACGCGCGCCCGCACGAACTGCCCCGGCCGCAACGTACCCTTCGGGTTCGCGAGCGAGGCCCGCACGAGGAACGTGCCCGTGTCGGTGCTGAACGCCGGATTCGCAAAACTGATGGTGCCTTTCTGCGGAAATTCCGAGCCGTCGGCGAGTACCACGGTCACGACGAACTCGCTGTGTGGCGGGAATTGCAGCTTGCCTGCCGAAATATCGTCCTGAAAGTGGAGCATTTCGTTTTCGGAAACGCTGAAGTTCACCCAGATCGGATCGAGCTGGTAGACATAGGTCAGGAGCCCGGATGCATTGGCGATCAGATAGCTGCCGTCCTGCTGTCTCGCATAGCTCGCGAGGCCATCCAGGGGCGACTTGATCGTCGTATAGCCGAGGTTGAGCTCCGCCGTCTCCACCTGTCCTTGCGCGGAAATCACCGCGGCCTCGGCCTGCTTCGCGTTGCCGATGGCGTCGTCGAGATCCTTCTGGCTCAAGGCCTGCTGCGCCGCAAGCGGCTTGACCCGCGCGAGATTCTGCTGCGCGACGGTGAGCCGCGCCTGCTGTGCCGCAAGCTGGCCCCGCGCCGTCTGCAGCGCGGCCTGAAACGGTTTCGGATCCATCAGGAACATCGTCTGGCCGGCCTTCACCTTGTCGCCTTCGCTGTACATCCGCCGGTCGAGAAAGCCGTCCACACGCGCACGAATCTCGACTTCGCGCGAGCTCTGCGTCTGTGCGGTGAATTCGAGCTGGACCGGCGTGTCCTGAGCAACGACCGTCATCACCGAGACTTCCGGCGCGCCGAGCGCGGGCGGCCCCGATGCCTTCTTGCAGCCGGCGAAGGACGTGAGCAGCGCCAGCGTCGCGACCGCGACACACAGCGCACGAGCGCTGCGAGAATCCCGCCGCGGCGAGTGACAGGACACGGGGATGGTTTTCATCGCGCACTCCACCTGATCACAAGGGCGTGCAATTGCCGAACAGCACGAAGGCGTCGTCTCTGTTGGCGATCGTCAGCGTCATTTCACCGTCAATCGAATCGACGACCAGCGTCCAGCCAAAACCCATCTCGGTGCCGGAGATGAGAACCTGATCCCCGCCCTTGTTGATCACGGCCATCGGCGTCGTGTGCGCGGGGCCGATCACGACGCGTTTGTCGAAGTCGAGCGTCAGGAATCTCGGCAAGCCGAGATCCGCGGGCAGCGAGCGCGTGCAGGCGATGCCGGGATCGCAGGCGTGCGCGTCGATCGTCGCGCACATCAGCCGCTTGCTGCCGTCGAAGTCCGCCGCGCCGACCTGCAACGCTACGGTGCTGAGAAGAATCGCGAGACAAACCGGGCTTGATTTCATCACGTGCGCTCCCGCTTTTTTTCCTTGAACGCTACCGCACTCCGCGCAGCGCACGGCGCGCGCAAACGCATGCACGCCCTGCGACCGGTTCGGTCACGCGTGCAGTACGGCATAGCCCGCGTTCAGTTCCACGCGTTGGCTGAGTTCAGTTTGGTGGTCCGCAGTAACGGCGACAATCGGACCTTGGTCTCATATCATCCGATGCTAAGACGCGCCTTCACGGCGGCGGCGGACCGCCGATGGCCAATTCCACGGCCTTGAACAGGATCGCGCTGTTGAATGGCTTGCGCAGATACGCGGCCGCGCCGGCCGCCAGCGCGGCCTGGCGGACCGAGATATCGTCGTAGGCGGTGATCACGATGACCGGCACGCCCATCTGGGCGACCTGACGCTGGACTTCCAGACCGTTGCTTCCCGGCATCTGGACGTCCAGAATCACGCAGGCAGGCCGATACGACGGAATAGCCGCTAGCTCATTCAAGAACTCGTCGCCGCTGTAAAACGTCTCCGCCCTGATACCTTCGGAATGCAGCAAACGCTTGATGGCCCGGCACACAGACTCGTCATCGTCGACCACCGCAACGAATTGGTTAGCGTTGACCATATGACGCCGCTGGCGCGCAGTCGCTCCGGAAAGTAGAACATCGATGCCTTAGCGTAATGGTTGAAAGCCCAGGGAGATATAAGACTTTGGTCCACTAGCGAGATCGGCCAGCGACCGCCAGAGTGGCGGCGCAATGCGGGATCCGGCGACTGATTCGGCGCGATTATGGTTCGTCGGCCGTGCAGACGCCGGCCTTTTGCACCAGTCGAACGAGGTCGACGATCGAGCGGGCCTTCATTTTTTCCATCACGCGGGCCCGATGAATCTTGATGGTCTTTTCGGCCGCGCCCAGATCGCTCGCCACCTGTTTGTTCAGGCGGCCGGTCACGACGAGTTCCATCACTTCACGCTCGCGGCGCGTCAGATGCCGCATCCGCTCTTCGATTTCCTCGCGTTCGTGGCGCCGCCTGCTCTCGACACACGCGCGCGCGAGCGCGCGATCCACCGCGGCGAGCAACAGCGACTCGCACACTGGCTTGGGCAGAAAGTCCACGGCGCCGCCCTTCATCGCGTCGACGCTCGAGCTGATGTCGCCATGCCCGGTCAGAAACACGATCGGCAGAAGCTGATCGAGCTTGCGCTGCACTTCGAGTCCCGTCATGCCAGGCATCTGCAGATCGAGAACGAGGCAGGCCGGCATGCTCGTCAAATCGGCCCGCTCGAGAAACGCGTCGGGGCTGTCGAAGCATTCAACCTGGTAGCCCGAGGCGCGCAGCAAGCGGGCGAGCGCGCAGCGCACGCTGTCGTCGTCGTCGACGATGAAGACGCGAGTGATGGTCTGGTTCATGATGATCAGAGCGTCCGTCCTCGCCGGATATCAGTCGCCACGGGAAGCGCGACGTGAAAGGATGCCCCTTTGCCCTCGTTGTTTTCTGCCCACAACCGGCCGCGGTGCGCGGTGATGATCGTGCGGCTGATGGAAAGACCCAGCCCGAGCCCTTGCGGCTTGGTGGTGAAAAACGGCCGGAAAATCCGCTCCATGCTGTCGACGGCGAGGCCCTGGCCGCAATCCTTCACCGTCACCCGTACCAGTCCGTCCGCTTCCTCTCGCACCGTCGTTTCGACGAGACGACCGGCGGGCGGGCAATCCTTGACCGCGTCGAAAGCGTTGAGCAGCAGGTTCAGGATCACCTGCTGAAGCTGAACCTTGTCGCCGCAAATCAGCGTCAGATTGTCTGGAATATCGAAGCTCGTTCGCACGCCGCGCGTCAACGCATCGCTGTGCACGAGCATCGCGGTGTCGCGCACCACCTTGCCGAGGTCCAGCAACTGCAATTCGACATCGCCTTTGCGGACCAGGGCGCGGATCTTCTGCAGCACGTCGTTCGCGCGGCAATTGTCGGCGACGATATCTTCGAGCGCTTCGCGAAGCTCCACGACGTTCATCGTCTCGGCATCGATGAATTTGCGCGCAGCCTGCGCGTTGAACAGAATCGCGGTAAGCGGCTGCTTCAACTCGTGCGCGAGCGATCCGGCCAATTCGCCTAATGCGGAAACGCGCGAGAGATGCGCGAGTTCCTTGAAATTTCCATCGGCTTCGCCGAAGGCACCGCAATCCGATATCGCGGTGATCCGCAATTCCTGATTGTTCACGCGGCATCGCGTGGTCTCGGCCTCGGCCTGAAAGCCGCGGCCGTCGCGCCGGCGCGCAATCAGAATCCGCGTGCTCGAGACACCGGGGATTTTCATTTTCGTGCCATGTTCGCCGAGGCCCCGACTATCGTCGTTGATGCCATCGATCGGAAACAGCCTCGCGACCGGCGCGCCGATCAGCTCCTCCCGCGTATAGCCGAACAGTTGCGCCGCGCGCGCGTTCGCGAAGATGATCTGGTCCCACTGATCGACCGTGACGATCGGGACCGGCAATATTTCCAGCGTCTCACGCAGCGGTGTTTTGGCGCCGAGTATCCGCCGCGCACCGGGATTGCGCTCGCCACGCAGCCACACTGCGCACCCGTCCACCCAGCGTCGCCAGGCCGGCGGCGAATGCGGCGGCTCGTAGGCATCGGGGGTACTCTGCCGGCTGGACGTCCCAGGGATGTGGCGATGACGTTCGAACGGGTGATGGCTGGGTGAGGATTGTCTGGAAGGGCTGTGTCCAGAGGGTGGAAGTCCGCCAGTGCGCGTCGTGTCGATCGGCGACGGACTGCTTTGCCCCATGTGGCGCGGTTGCGCGTACAACGCCGTGAAAAGTCCCGCTACCCCGATCGCCAGGTGTCTGCCGTGAACGAACAGATTAATCATTGGCACCTCCGGGTCCAGTGCGAACGGATTCCGTACAACTGCGACGTCTTTATCTTGGACTTCGAACTACCTAATTGACTTCACAATCGCTACTTCGCACGTCTGGTGGCTGGAACTCAGTATAGGCTATCCAGAATCATCTACCGACAGGGGGTCGTAATTTGTGCCGTTTCCTCGGGAAACTACTCAATCGTCTTCTGCATTGTCCGCCAACGTCCGGCCATTCACGACATTGTTTTTAGCCGATTAATTATGGGCGCGCAGCGTGAGTGCCGCTCCTGGTCGTGCGGACAAGAACGTTAGCAAACGAATCATCTCGCTTTGCGATGAATGCGAATTCTTCGATCACATTAACTCTTCAGAGAACCGTTTTCTATTGAGGTAGCCGACGCATTTATAGCACGTTATTTCAGTGCGAATCATGGGCATTTATCGACTACGGAAAATAGATTTATGCCAGGCGAATGGCTAAGCGCAGCGCCGCGGCGGGCGCGCGCGCTTCGCGTTACCTTTTCTATCGGTATTGAATACACAGGAAGGAGGATAGGAGACTGGGGGATGGTGAATCCGCCAATACTCATCCGCTGCGCGTCGTCAAACTTGCGCAGGTGAGGCGTGTCGCGCGACCTCGCTGTAACGATGCCGCGATATCACGCAATGAAACAGTCACGCTCGATACGAAATCCGTGGCAAGCCGCAAAGAGCATGACTGGCCGCATCGTGCCGCTCCGTGACAGCACGATGACGACCAGCCCATGCCGCCGCTTGCCGCTCGCTGCTACAGATTCATCCGTGTGACCTTGGTGCCGGCCACCGACACGTCGGCCATCAGGCCCGCGTTGGTCAACACGATCGCGACGACCTCGGAGTCTATCGACTTGGTATCGAGCGCGCCGTTGGCCCCGACTTTCGCCAGCGAGACCGCGGCATCGGCACCCGCCGCCCAGCCTGACGAACTCTGGAATTTCTGGAGCGAACTCGCCGTCATGAACAGGAAGATCACGGCGGTCGACTGAGCGCCGGCCTGCAATCCGAACGATGCCGAGGCGGTGCTGTAATAGCCGGCCGTCTTGCCACCGACGCGCAACGCGCCTTCACCGAACGACCCACCCACGATGAACGCCGCCTTCTTCACCGAAGGAAACACCAGCACGCCCTGCGCCTTCGATACGAGTTCGTGCGAGCCTTGCACCGTACTGAACAGTTTCGACATCGTACCGTCCACGGCCGCGTCGATCTCCTGCCGATGGGCGGCGTCGGTGGCGGGGCTCTCACCGCTGCTTCCCGTCGTGGTGCAACCCGCCAAAGCCAGACTCGCGGCCATGGTTGAAAGCGCGAGCGTGTGCACAAAGTTCCGTCTGTTCACTATCGACCTCCGTTCTGGTTACGATGCGATTCGCCAGTCCTGATGTCTGGAAGCCTCGATCATTTTTCTCTGCCATGAAGCGGCATGGCCGCCCAAGGAACCGTCAATGCATTCGCCGCGCGTCGATCCTCCGGCCGCACGTCGCGAGCATTGGAAGCGTCGGCTCAACGACTTCCGGAGCGACGACTACAACGCCTGCACGTACATGATGTCACGCCGGAACCGTTGCGAAATCGGACCTTGGTCTTACAGCCAGCGGCGACGATGGACGAAACGCGAAGTCCGCGAGGCGGCCCGGCCCCGCCGATCGCGATCATCCGCCGAGCAGGATGATCGCCGCGGTCAGCAGGATGCCGACCGCCGCCATCGCCAGGCCGGCTTGCCAGCCGCTAAACCCGGCGTAGCGACCCAGCGCCACACCGCTGCCGAACAGCATCGCAACGGTCAATACACGGGAGACGATCAACGCGGCCGGGACGTTCGCAACCAGCAGGAACGGCAGTGCAACCGGGAATGTCGAGCAGACCACGAGTAGAAAAATACCCGCGGCAGCGATGAAGTCGCCGCGCACGAACGCGGCGCGCCGCGGCAGATCCGCCCGCGCGGCAACACGCCTGCGGATCGACTCGAGTTCCGTGTCGCCGAGCAATGGCTTGAGCCACTCAGCCATCGCATCGTGAAGCGTCCGAATCCCAACGGCTGCATCCGGCTCGCTTTGCAAGGCATGTGCAAGCGTCACTCGCCTGCCGCGCGCGACCAGCGTACGCACGAGGTACATCACCGCGTCCGCGAGACCCCATGCAAGATTGCAGCCGAGCGCGGTGTAGAACATCTTGTGCCCCGCATCCGCGCCGGCGCCCACGGCCGATACCGTGCCGACGAACGTCAGCGCCATGAAGAGGCCGAAGCACAACTCGCACACGCGATCGACGACATCGAGAACGGGCTCCCTCTCGGCGACGTTTTGCTGCTCCGTCAGGCCGGTGGCATTCATGAGGCCTCCCGTGGCGATGGTGTCGATCGAGCCCGCGCGCTTCGCCGGCATACGGATGAGGTGCAGATGAGGTGCGGCGAGCACAGTCGGATCGGCTACGCGCGAGCAGACGCCGCCAGCATATAGCGCACTCTGCGCCGACGATATTGGACCAAGGTCGTATGGCCCTGATTCGCGCCACGCTTTACCTTGGGAATGGATCATTGCGCAATACGCTGGGACGCTCCGCAATGGGAGGAAAGCATGGCCAAAGCCAAGTCGGAAAACGAGCAGTCCGAGGAACGCCGGACGCTGTCGTACAAGGAGTATCGCAAGGCGCTTTTCGATCTGCATGTCGAGCTCGTCAAGCTCCAGGAATGGGTCGTGCAAACCGGCAGCAAGATCTGCATCGTCTTCGAAGGACGCGACGGCGCGGGTAAAGGCGGCACGATCAAGGCGCTGACCGAGCGCGTCAGTCCGCGCGTGTTCCGCGTGGTTGCATTGCCTGCGCCGAGTGAACGCGAAAAGAGCCAGATGTATATGCAGCGCTACGTGCCGCACTTGCCTGCCGCGGGCGAAATCGTGATATTCGACCGCAGCTGGTACAACCGCGCGGGCGTGGAACGCGTGATGGGCTTCTGTTCCGAGGAAGACGTGCAGAGCTTCTTCAAGGCGGTACCGCTCGTCGAGCGGGCGATCGTCCACTCCGGGGTCATCCTGCTCAAATACTGGCTGGAAGTCAGCCCCGAGGAACAGACCCGCCGGCTCGAGGCGCGCATCAACGACGGTCGCAAGCTCTGGAAACTGACCGACATGGACCTGAAGTCCTATAGCCGATGGTATGACTACTCGCGGGCTCGCGACGAGATGCTCGCGGCGTCGGACACCGAATATGCTTCGTGGTACATAGCGAACTCGAACGACAAGCGGCGCGCGCGACTGAACATCATCAGCGACCTGCTGCAGAAGATTCCGTATAAACAGCCGGCTCGCAAGAAGGTCACGCTGCCGAAACGGCAAAAGCCGGACGGTTACAAGGAACCCGACCGTCAGTTCAAATACGTGGCCGAGCGGTTTTGATCCGTGCCGCGGTTGCTCGCCACGCCACGCTAGAACGATTCGTTGTATGGCCGCAGATCGATTTCCTGCGACCACGCGCTGCGTGGCTGCTGATGCAGGTGCCAGTATGCGTCGGCGATGTCATCGGGGTTCAGCAGGCCGTCCGCGCCGCGCTCGGCCACGTACTGCGGCGCGGACGCACGCAGACGCTCGCCGTCGATGCCGCCATCCACCACCACGTGCGCGACATGAATATTGCGCGGCCCGAACTCGCGCGCGAGGCTCTGCGTGAGCGAACGCAAGCCGGCTTTGGCGGCAGCGAATGCGGCAAATGGCGGGCGCCCGCGTAGCGAAGCTGTGGCCCCCGTGAACAGCAGCGAGCCGCGTCCGGCCGCCAGCAAGGCTGGCAGCGAGGCCCGCGCAAACAGAAAACCACCGAGCGTCGTGACACGCCATGCCGCCTCGAACTCCGCGGCGCTCAGTTCGAGCGTCGGGCCTCGCGTCATGCCGGCAGCATTGAAAATCGCGACTTCGAGCGTGCCATGGTCGGCAAGTTGGCGCGCAATCTCGGCGAGTTCGCTCTCGCTCGTGACGTCGGCGGGCAATGCATAGGCCTGCCCGCCGGCCCGGCGGATTTCGTCGACGATCGCATCGAGCCGCTCGCGCGAGCGCGCCGTCACGGCGACGCGCAGACCTTCGCGAGCAAAACGGCGCGCGAGCGCCGCGCCTAGTCCGGCGCTCGCGCCCACTCCGGCAATCCACGCGACACGCGCGCTCGCCGCGCTTCCGATAGCTTCAGTCATGGCACTCCCCTTCGCGTCGTAGCCGCAACACCACAAGTGTGGCGGCACGAGATGCAAGATTTCATTGCCTCAGCTTAGGCGAACTTTGCCGATCCGGCTGACGAATCGAAGCGTCAAGCACAGCGATATCAACTATCGCCGCGACGCTTGCTCCCGCGCACCGCGAGGTCGTACAGCCACCAGCCCGCCAGCATGGCCGGCAGGAAGTAGAGCGCCTCGGAGTTCGGCGCGGCGAGCAGTGCGATGGCCGGGCCGGGGCAAAAGCCCGAGAGTCCCCAGCCGAGGCCAAAAATCAGCGCGCCCCCGATCAGCTTGATGTCGATCGTTTTCGTCGTTGGTAGATCGAACGACGTCTCCAGCAGCGGCGAACCGCGCCGCAGAACCAGACGGAAGCCTACCGTGGCAAGCAGCACCGCGCCGCCGAGCACGAACAACAGGCTGGGGTCCCAGTGCCCGGCCACGTCGAGAAAACCGAGCACCTTCTGGGGACGCGTCATTCCGGCGAGCGCGAGCCCCACGCCGAACAGGAGCCCGCACACGAGACTGGCGAGGGAGCGGCGCGCTTTCATTGGAACCCCAGGACGTGGCGGACCACATAGGTCGTCGCGATACCGGTGGCGAGAAAGATCAGCGTCGCGACGATCGAACGCGGTGAGAGACGCGCCATGCCGCATACACCATGTCCGCTGGTACAGCCACGCCCGAGCGCGGTACCGAAGCCCACCGCGAGGCCTCCGGCAATCAGCAGGACAGGTGGAAATCCAGCTCTCGCAACCGGCACGGACTCGCTGTGTCCAGCGCGAGCGGCCAGCCAGTAGTAGAACCACGCTCCGCCGACGAGGCCCAGCAGAAATAGCGCGCGCCAGAGAAAGCCGCTGCGATCGCCCGATAGCAGCCCTCGCGCGATACCACTGATGCCAGCGATGCGGCCATTGAACCAGAGCAGCAGCGAAGCCGAAAGCCCGATCAGCAGACCACCGGCCAGCGCGCTATAAGGTGTGAACGATTCCATGTCAGGGTTTGATGACGCCGTTGAAAAGATATCCGGGAGCGGCCAGCGGCCGCTGCACAAGGATATCGCAGCGCCAGTTCTGCGCTCAGAACTTCGTCTCGAGATAGGCGGCCATCAGGCCGCGCGGTGGGGTGCCACACGACGTCTTTCAGACGTGCGGCAGGGTTGCCACGCAACCGGCTTCGACGAGGCTTCGTCGATAGGCAAAAGCCGCAAGTGGATAGTCGAAGAAGAAGCGGCCGGTCTCCCGCTTCTCCACATAAAACGCTTCCGAATCGTGTAGGGGCGCCGCGATTCGCAGCGTGCGCGCCCACGCGAACGCCAGCAGCATCCACCCAAGCATCGCGAGATAGTCGTCCGCGACCCGATATGCGGTCTCCGGGTCATGCGCCTGGCGTGTCTTGATCGCCTGTGTCGTGCGCTCGACTGCCTCGACGAGTTCCCGCAGCTTCACGCCTGCGGAACGAACCAGCGGATCGGACTCCTCGCAAAACTGCGCTTCCGCGCGCACGTGACGAAGCAGCAAGCCGAGGGCCTGCGAACCGTCCGGCAGCACCTTGCGAACCAGCAGATCGATCGCCTGGATTTCGTTGGTGCCTTCGTACAACATCGACACGCGGCTATCGCGCAACGTCTGTTCAATGCCGTACTCGTGGATATATCCATAGCCGCCGAACACCTGCAGCGCGTTCGATGCGGCATCGAAACCGTTAGCGGTAAAGAACGCCTTCGCAATCGGAGTGAGCAGCGAGGCGAGCTGCGCCGCCTGTTCCCGCTCGGCGGCATCGGCATGACGCGCGCCGACGTCGAGCCAATGCGCGGTCCAGTAACCGATCGCGCGCTCGCCTTCGACGACCGCCCGCAGTTCCATCAGAATCCGCCGCATGGCCGGATGAAACGCGATCGGTGAAGCCTGTCCCGGCGCGACTGTCGCGTCGAGCGGCACGCTGGGCGCGCGCATCTGTGCGCGTTCCTGCGCGTAGGCACGTGAGCGTTGCCACGCGGTGTGCGCGTGCCCGAGACCTTGCATCGCGACCTGCAAGCGGGCCGCGTTCATCATGACGAACAGGCACGCGAGACCGCGGTGCGCTTCGCCGACGAGCCAGCCGAATGCGCGTTCGAAGCGCATCGTGCAGGTCGGGCTGCCCTTCAGGCCCATCTTCTTCTCGATGCCTTCGCAATGGACACCGTTGCGCGAGCGCCCAGCATCGTCGCCCGCGAGCCATTCCGGCACGACGAACAGCGACAGGCCCTTCGTACCGGGCGGGGCGTCCGGCAAACGGGCCAGCACCAGATGAACGATGTTCTCCGTCAGATCGTGCGCGCCGCCGCTAATGAAGATCTTGCTGCCGTCGATGAAATATCCATCGGTGCCGGGCGCCGCTGTCGCACGCGAACGGATCAGGCCGACATCGCTGCCGGCCTGGGGCTCGGTCAGGCACATCGTCGATAGCCACTCACCGCTCGCGACTTTCGGCAGCAATTCTCTTTTCACTCGCTCGCTGCCATACCTCTGCAAGCAGGCCGTCGCGCCGTGCGTGAGCCCCGGCGACATCAACCATGCATGGTTGGCGCCCGCGAGCATTTCCTGAAGCGCCACGTCGAGAAGCTGCGGCAGACCCTGTCCACCGTGCGCTGTGTCGAGCGACAGCGTCGGCCATCCCGCTTCGACGAACTCCGCGTACGACTTACTGAAACCCGCGGGGGTCGTCACCTTGCCCGCGTCGAAATGACATCCTTCGAGATCCGCGCTCGCGTTGAGCGGCGCGATGCGCTCCTCGACGAAACGTGCCGCTTGCTCCAGCACCTGCTGCGCCGTGTGCGAGTCGAGGTCTTGCCACTCGGGCACGTCGCGCCACCACGAAGCGGCGTCGAGCCATTCGTCCATCACGAAGCGCATGTCGCGCAGCGGCGCCTGATAAGTCAACGTCATTTCTTCGTATCCCCGGGCTAGCTGCTTTGGCGCGCATGGATCACTGTCGGGTCGGCGGAGCCGGCCGCGTGCATCGCTTCCACGAGTGCGGCCCTGTGCTGGAGCACGGCGCGCTGATTGATGGACCCTTTGTCGGTAATCTCGCCGAGATCGAGCGATGGCGGAACGCTCAACAGGTGCACGCGGGCGATGAACGAGGCACTCCCCGTTGCAGTCCGGTTCAGCCGTTCCACCAGCCCGCTGAAAAAATCGCGCACGGCGGCTGCGTTGAGCAGGTCTTCGGCGCCCGCGTCCGCCGGTAAACCTGTCAACGACCGACACGCATCGAGTCGCGGAAAAATCATCACGCCGACTTCGTCACGATTCATCCCTGTGATGACGGCATCCTGAACGTAGGGCGCGCCTTCGCTGATGATGCGCGCGCGCATCGGCCCGACGCTCACGAAGGTCCCCGAGGCCAGCTTGAAGTCTTCCGCGATTCGGCCATCGAACATCAAGCCCAGCTCGGGACGTTCCGGGTCGACGAAGCGCACGGCGTCGCCGGTGCGATAGTAGCCTTCGTCGTCGAACACGTTGCTCTGAAGCGCGGGCGACACGCGCCAGTAACCACCCATCACGTGCGGGCCGCGAAAGCGCGCTTCGAATTTGCCATCGACGGGCGCGACCTTGGCCTGACACCCCGGCGGCGGCAAGCCGATATAGCCGGCGCACGATACCGGTCCCGTCGTGAACAGAGACGACGGCGCGGTTTCGGTCATGCCGAGCCCCGCCATGATGCGGATGCGTTCTCCGCAATGTTCGAGCGTGACGCGCTCGAGTCGCTCCCACGCCGCCTGTGAAAGACCGGCTCCCGCGAAGAAGTACATCTTCACGCGCGAGAAAAACCGCTCACGGAGCGCCGCGTCTTTTTCCAGCGCGATAGTCAGTTCTTCCCAGCCCTTCGGCACGTTGAAGTAGATGGTCGGCGCGACTTCGCGCAGATTGCGCAGCGTGTCGTCGAACTTGCCGGCCACCGGTTTACCGTCGTCGATATAAAGCGTGCCGCCGTTGTACAGCACGATGCCGACATTGTGGCTGCCGCCGAACGTGTGATTCCACGGCAGCCAGTCGACGAGAACCGGCGGCTCGATGCCGAACTGCGGAAAAGTTTCGAGCAGCATCTGCTGGTTTGCGCACAGCATGCGATGCGTCGTCGGCACGGCTTTCGGCAGATTCGTCGAGCCGGAGGTGAACAGGAACTTCGCAATCGTGTCGCCGTTCACGCGCGCGTTGGCCGCGTCGACGTCGCGTGGCGTCGTATCGAGCAATGCATCGAAGTGCGTTACCCTCGATGCGTCCGGCGCGAACGCCGCGCCCACGCGTTCGACGTCGCTTCCCAGCGTGGCATCGAGCGCGCTTGCGTACGCGCCGATGTCGTCAGCGTAGACGAGACCGGGCTTGAGCAGGTCGAGGACATGGCGCAGCTTCCCGTAATCGCCCGACATCAACGAATAGGCCGGCGACACCGGGGCATAAGCGATACCCGCCCACATCGCACCGAGCGCGAGCTGCATGTGTTCGACGCTGTTCCCCGACAGGATCACCAGCGGCCGCTCCGCGCTGAGATCGCGGTCGAGCAGCGCCTGGCCGATCGCACGCACACGCTCGAGCATCTGCGCATAAGTGATGCCCTGCCACGCGCCGCTGCCGTCGCGTCGCGCGACGAGAAGCCGCTCGGGATGCGCGCGCGCACCGCTCAGCAAGCGGTCGGTAAAGCGCTCCGGAAACGTGCCCAGAGGCTCAAGTGTCTCGAGGTACCAGCAGTCGCCGCGTTTCTCGATCCGCGATGAAGGCGCTCCGATGGCAACGCTCCGGTATCCGGTTGCCATGGCGCCTGCGTGGCTGTGCTCCGATTCCAATACCTGTCTCCTATGTCGACCAGAGTCAGCGCTTCAGGTGCCGATCCGGAGTTGGCGCTTTAGCGCCTACTCCGGTCTCATGCAACGCACTTGGTCCGGTCCCATTCGATTTGACTTCATGCAAGGATGGGGTGGCCGCAATCGTTGCGGCCGGGAGCCGATGCCTAGATCGGGTAGTGACGCGGGCTCGTCTGCACCGTGATCCACCGCAACTCAGTGAACTCGGGAATCGACGCCTTGCTACCGAAGCGTCCATAACCGCTCGATTTCACGCCGCCGAACGGCATCTGCGCTTCGTCGTGCACGGTCGGGCCGTTGATGTGACAGATACCGGACTCGATACGCTTCGCGACGTTCATCGCACGCCCGATATCGCGGCTGAACACGGCGGCCGACAAGCCATACTCGCTATCGTTCGCGACCGCCAGCGCCTCTTCGTCGCCGTCCACGCGCTGCACCGTCACCACGGGGCCGAAGGATTCATCGGCGTAAAGCTTCATCTCACGCGTGACGTTCTCGACGATCACGGGCTGCATGATCGCGCCGTTCACCTCGCAGCCAAGCGGCAGCTTCGCGCCTCTTTCGCGGGCGTCTTCGACGAGCGCGCGGATGCGCCGGGCCGCCGCCTCGCTTTCCAGCGTGCCGAGGATCGAGCCCGGCTGCGTCGGATCGCCCGCCTTCAGTGTGCGCGCCTTCGCGACGAGCCTCGCGACGAACGCATCGGCAATCTTGCGATCGACGATCACGCGTTCCGTCGACATACAGATCTGCCCTTGATTGAAAAACGCGCCGAACGCGATGCCTTCCACGGCAGCGTCGAGATCCGCGTCGTCGAGCACGAGTACCGGTGCCTTGCCGCCCAGTTCGAGCAGCGCGGGTTTCAGATGGCGCGCGGACAGCTCGGCGACGATGCGGCCGACACGCGTCGAACCCGTGAAATTGACGCGCTTCACGGCTGGATTGGCGACCAGCCGCTCGACGATCGCGGGCGCGTCTTCCGGCGCATGCGTGAGCACGTTGACGACACCCTCGCCAAGACCTGCGTCGTTCAGCACTTCGCCGATCAACGCATGCACGCCGGGACAACCTTCGGACGCCTTGAGCACGACCGTATTGCCGCACGCGAGCGGCATCGCGAGCGCCCGCGTCGCGAGAATCACGGGCGCGTTCCACGGCGCCATGCCGAGCACGACGCCGCACGGCTGGCGCACGGCCATCGCGAGGCTACCCGGCACGTCCGATGGAATCACCGAGCCGTCGATCTGCGTCGTCATCGCCGCGGCTTCGCGCAGCATGTTGGCCGCGAGCATCACGTTAAAGCCGTACCAGTTCGCCATCGCGCCCGTTTCGGCCGCGCCGATCGCGATGAACTCCGCCGTGCGCGCATCCATGCGGTCGGCGGCGGCGAGTAGGCGTTTGCGCCGTTCGGTTGGCGTGAGCGCCGCCCACGCCGGAAACGCGCGCTGCGCCGCGGCGACGGCCGCATCGGCGTCCTCGACGGTGGCCGCCGCGGCACGGGTGGCGACCGCGCCGGTCGCCGGGTTGATGCGCTCGAAGGTGTTGCCGTTCGACGCGGCACGTTTCGCGCCGCCGATCAACAGGTTCGTGTGATGCATGTATTCGTCTCCTCGGTCCATTCCGCTGAAGTGCGCCGCTTAGCGCTTGTAGGACTGCAGGCCCGGCTTGATGCTCTTGTCGTCGAGGAACTGCTTCAGGCCCTGTTCGCGGCCGCCTTCCCGATCGCGATAGTTCGCCTGGTCGAGCTTCGCGTACAGGTAGTCTTCGTTCTGCTCCCACGTCAGTTCACGCGAGCGCTTGAAGCCGTGTTTCGCGTTGCGCAGCACGACCGGGTTCTTGTTCAGCAGCTTCGCGGCCAGCGCGATCGTTTCGTCGCGCAACTGCGCGAGCGGCACGCTCTTGTTCACGAGGCCCATCTTCGCGGCTTGCGGACCCGTGAAGGTGTCGCCCGTCATGATGTAGTACAGCGCTTCACGATGCCCGACGGTATCGGCCATCGCCTTGCTCACGAGGTTGCCCGGCGGAATGCCCCAGTTGATTTCGGACAGGCCGAACACGGCTTCGTCCGCGGCGATGGCGAGGTCACATGCGACGAGCGGAGAGAAGCCGCCGCCGAAGCACCAGCCATTGACCATCGCGATTGTCGGCTTCGAGTACATGCGCAGCAGTTGCCATTGCCAGCGGCTCGCGTCGCGGCGAATGCGCTCCTGCAGCACGTCCGGACCCGCGTCCACCTCGCGGAAATATTCCTTGAGGTCCATGCCGGCCGTCCATGCGCTGCCTTCGCCGGTCAGCACGAGAACCTGGGCTTCGGTGTCGAGTTCGAGCGTCTCCAGAACGTCGATCATCTCCTTGTTTAGCGTCGGGCTCATTGCGTTGCGCTTGTCCGGACGATTGAACGTGACCCAGGCGATTCCGCCTTCCACCGCGACCTTGACCGTTTTCCAGCGTCCTTCGTAACTCATCTGCATCTCCGTATCAGTGCCGCCCTCGCGGCTCGAATCCAATTTAATATCAGGCACCCTGATAAGTAAAGTACAATATAGGCGTCTTGGTACAAACCCCTAAGCGCCATTAATCACAAATAGGAGACGTCGTGAACATCGATCAACTGAAGGCTATCGACACCCATGTCCACGCCGAAGTGTCGTGCTGCCAACCGCCCGACCTGTTTGCGAAGGAGTTCGACGACGCCGCCGACAAATACTTCGGCACCGTACTCAAACAGGGGCGGCGCCCCACCATTCCCGAAACGATCGAGCACTATCGGGAACGCAATATCGGCTTCGTGATGTTTACCGTGGACTGCGAAGCGAACATAGGTCGCCGTCGCATTTCGAACGAAGAGGTCGCCGAGTTCGCGCAGACGAATTCCGACATCATGATCGCGTTCGCCAGCATCGATCCGCACAAAGGCAAGTTCGGCGCGCGCGAAGCGCGGCGGCTCATCGAGGAGCACGGCGTGCGCGGTTTCAAGTTTCACCCTACGATGCAGGGCTTTTTCGCCAACGACCGCATGGCTTACCCACTCTATGAGGTGATCGCCGAGTACGGCCTGCCGGCAGTTTTTCACAGCGGCCACTCGGGCATGGGTTCAGGCATGCGCGGGGGCGGCGGCTTGCGCCTGAAGTATTCGGAACCGATCTACCTCGACGATGTCGCGGCCGACTTCCCCGACATGAAGATCGTGATCGCGCATCCATCCTGGCCGTGGCAGGAGCAGGCGCTGTCAATCGCGCTGCACAAGCCGAACGTATATATCGACCTGTCGGGCTGGTCGCCGAAGTACTTTTCGCCCGAGTTGGTCAAGTACGCCAATACGCTGTTGCGCAACAAGGTGCTGTTCGCTTCCGACTTCCCGCTGATTCGCCCGGACCGCTGGCTCGAAGACTTCGATACGCTCGACATCAAGCCCGAGGTGAAGCCGCTCGTTCTGAAGGAGAACGCCGTCAGCCTGCTCGGGCTGCGGGCGCAAGCGTGACGAATGGGGCGAATGGGACGGATGGGACGGATGACCGACGAAAAAAGGCCCGGCGCGAAAACACCGGGCCTCTTTGATCCATCGAAGACGGCTTATCGTTTCGCGGCGTTGGAGCGGATGACGAGCAGCGCCGTGATCGCCGCGATGATCGTTACCGGCACACTCGCGCCGATCACGAGCGCCGAGCTTGTTCCCATCGAAAGCAATTGACCGGCGGCAACGGGACCCACAATAGAACCGAGGCGACCCACCGCCACCGCGGCACCGACACCCGTCCCACGCACGCTGGCCGGGTAACTGGCGGCGGACAACGAATACAGCATCGACTGCGCACCGACGACGCCCATCCCGGCAAACAGCACGGCAACGGATAGCGTCTCGATGCTGGCGACTTGAGACAGCGCGATCAAGGCACCGACGATGCACGCATAGATTGCCGTGGCGGACAGGCCTTGCCTGAATCGGTCCATCAATAGACCGATGCCGAGCACGCCGATCACACTGCCCACGTTGAAGAAAATCTGCGCGATACCGGCCTGCGAGCGGCTCATGCCTCGCCCCACGGTCAACGAAGGCAGCCAGTTCAGCAGGAAGTAAAGAACGATCAGCGTGCAGAAGAAACTGATCCAGATGCCGATCGTCGCCGCGGCGCGTCCCTCGCCGAACAGGACCTCACGCGTCGAAAGCAGCGGCTTGTCCGCCGTCGTCGTTTCCCGCGACCCGGTGGAGAATTCGCGCGACTCAGGCAGCCACATCAGCAGCAGAGGAATGATGATCAGCGGTCCCGCTCCGCCCACGTAGAAGATATGCCGCCACGCCGCACTCCCCGTGCTCAGCACGCCGATCAGCGCGGCAAGCGCGCCGCCGAGCGGCATGCCGCAATACATGACGCTGACCGCCGTGTTCCGGTGACGCGGATGCACCGCCTCCGAAGACAACGCGATCAGGTTCGGCATCCCGCCGCCGAGTCCAATGCCCGTCAGCACGCGAGCGATGAGCAGACTTTCGAAACTCCAGACTTGCGCGGTCGCAATCGAGAAGATGCCGAATACCACCATCGAGATCAGCAGAACGCGCTTTCGGCCGATCCTGTCGGCGAGTCTGCCGCCGATCATGGCGCCCGGCAGAAGCCCGAACATGCCGGCGCTGAAAGCCAGCCCTAACTGGCTGACCGACAAGCCGAACTCGTGCGCCATGCGAGGCGCCGCAACGCCGGTGGACTGCAGGTCGATCCCCTCCAGCACCGCGACGAGAAAGCACAGCGCCAACGTTGAGGCAGTGCTGGAACTTGCGACACTCGACCGATTAGCAATGCTCGACATGACGTCTCCTTCACCTTTTATTGAATTGCCAATGTTTAGTTGCTAAGTCTAGTATCAGGGCGCCTGATATTTAAAGTAGAATATGATATGCTAGGTAGAAACACCTAAGGCAACCTGATAATGACGAAGACAATGGAGAAGCGGCGAACGCCCCTTGCCAAACAGACCGGTTCAACGAAAACCGGCGCCCCACCCGCCCGCGTTTCCTATGTGGTCGGCCAATTGGACCGATTGCTCAAACGCAGTCTTATCGATGTGCTTGGCGAATTCGGGCTGACCTTGCCTCAGTTCACCGCCTTGTCCGTAATCAGCGCCAGCGGTGCGATGACCAACGCGAAACTCGCCGAACGCTCGTTCATCACGCCGCAGTCGGCCAACGAGGTCGTCAAGACAATGGAAGCCAACGGTTGGGTGGGACGCGTTGGACATCCTACCCACGGCCGCCTGATTCATCTGTTTCTGACCGACGAAGGGCGTCGGGTACTGAACGAGTGCGATTCGGCGATCGACGCGCTCGAAGCATCCATGCTCGATGGCGTGACGGAAATCCCGGTCGATACGCTGCGCAAGGTGCTGCAGCGATGTGTGTCGAATCTGCGCGGGTAAATGGACCTTGCGCACCGGCTCATTCGAATGGAAGCTCGGTGAAATCCCTGGTCGGCATTTAGCCGCGTATTACCTCCCCCAATAAGTCGCTCGTTATATTGCTTCACAGCGGCCGTCATCTTTCGCGCGCTGCAACAGCCCGTCCACCTCGTCATCCCCCAACCCGATTCGAGAGGAGCCGAAGCATGTCCAAGCGCATTCTTATCATCGCCGGCGATTTTGTCGAAGACTACGAACTGATGGTGCCGTTCCAGGCGCTCGCGGCCGTCGGACATAAGGTGGACGTCGTTGCGCCCGACAAGCGCGCGGGCGACGCGATTCGCACCGCGATCCACGACTTCGAAGGCGATCAGACCTATACGGAAAAGCGCGGCCATAACTTCACGCTGAACGCCGACTTCGCGTCGGTGAATCCCGCGCAATACGACGCGCTGCTCGTGCCGGGCGGCCGCGCACCCGAATATCTGCGGCTCAACGACAAGGTGATCGCATTCGTGCGCCATTTCGCCGAAGCGAAAAAACCGATTGCCGCCGTCTGCCACGGCGCGCAACTGCTGGTGGCGGCCGGCGTGATCGAAGGCCGGCGCATCTCGGCTTACCCGGCCTGCGCGCCCGAAGTCAAACTCGCGGGTGCGGAGTACGTGGCGCTCGACTGGCCTGACGCGATCACCGACCAGAACTTCGTCACCGCGCCGGCGTGGACCTCGCATGCGAACTGGCTCGCGCAGTTCCTGACCCTGCTCGGCACGCGCATCGAGCATTGATGAGCGATGGATGCGTGTCCGTACAGGGCACGCGGGTGGATCGTGTTACGCTCGATCACGATGTCCAGGATGGATACGCCGACGACCCACCCATCCATCAGACCATAGGCACGGCGCGCTTCGCGCCCTGCGACGTGATCGCTTACGAGGAAGGCTGACCGTATGTGCAACGTCTATGTCAACGCTGATCCGATCCTCTACGAGTCGCGTACGCGCGCTCTGCGCATTCATGGCGTCGTGACCACGGTGAGGCTCGAAAACCTGTTCTGGGACGTGCTTCGTGAAATCGCCAGCCGCGAGAACATGACGACGTCCCAGTTCGTGGCGAAGCTCCACGACGAACTGGTCGCCTTGCGCGCCGAAGAGCCGTTGAATTTCGCGTCGTTTTTGCGCGTGTGCTGTTTGCGTTATCTGTCGATGGCCGCCGCACGCGACGAGGCCGCGGGCGACGTCCCGCGCAACGCCCCGTTTCAACCCCGAGTCGTGAAGACGGCTGTCTGACGGATTGCGTCGGCTAGCGGGCGGCAGCGTCGTCGAACACGGCGGCCACGCCTTGCGGCGACGTGAAAATGCCGGTGCCGTCGTGACCGAAGCCATCGATCACGATCGTGCGATGGCGCAAGCCGGCCGGATGACGCATCCGCATATACCGCTCGTAAGCCAGCCCGCGTTCGAGCCGGTGAGCGCCCTGCGCCCGGGCCGCGCATGACGTGTCGAGTGCGGGATGCGCGGGATCGCAGTCCTCGCTGCCGAGCAACACGGTGACGTCCCGGCCAGCATAAGCCGCTTCGAGCGTCCCCGCGCAATCGGCTTGCCCCGCGCACTGCGCGTAAGCCGGCAGGCGATTCAACCCATACTTCCAGTCGTCAAATCCGGGGCAGCGCGACGCGTCGAACGGCGCAAAGCCGCCGTCCCCGGTGGGCCGCTGCGCATCGAAATACACATACGACGACGGATTCGCAATCACGTAGCGCACCGCCACACCGCGTTCGGCCAGCCGCGCCTCGCCGCGCGCGAGCACCGCGTAACGCTGCGCGACCTGGCCGCCGCCCGAGTGCCCGGCGATCACGACGCTCGTCAACGACGGAAACTGCTCGCGCACGGCCAGCCCGTCGAGGATCGCGTCGAGCACGTCGAACGAACTGAGCGGCGCGCTACCAAGCGCGGCATCGCCGCCCATCCAGCTCGTCCAGTCCCAATGCAGCGTATCGGCGGAAAGACCATGCGCCGTCACGTCGGCGCTGGCGAGGAACTGCGGCACGACCAGCAGCGTGTCGCTCTCGTCGCCGCCCGCGGCCGCCCGAGCCTGCCGCGCGAGCTGGAAATACGTGTCGGCATTGCGCAGACGGCCGTGGATCAGGATCACGGCGCGGCGGATCGCCGGCTGCGGCACGCTCCAGTCGCAGGTGACGTAGAGCGGCGCGACGCCGCTGCCCGCCGCCGTCGTCACGGTAAGCCGATGCGGCGCAATCGCGGCGACGGGGCGCTCGTTGGGGGCGCGCTCGTCGCCGGGTTGGAAAAGCTCGGACATGCAGAACCTGTGTAGAACGTGGGTAAGAAGTCAGCGTGAGATCAGTGCGTCGTCGCGGAGCCCGCGCGCGCGGCAGGCGCCGGATCGCGGCCGGACTTCGTGAAGAACACCATCGCGAGCGAGACGAGGCCCGCGAAGATCAGATAGAACGCGGGCATCAGACTGCTGCCCGTCCACTGCGTGAGCGACGTGATCGTCAGAGGCGCGAGGCCGCCGAACAGCGTCACGGCGACGTTGTACGACAGCGCGACGCCGGTCGAGCGGTTGCGCACCGGGAACAGCGTTGCGAGCATGCCGGGATGCGAGCCCGACATCGCCGCGAGAAACACGGTGGAGATCATCTGCGCGGTGAACAGATGAGCGAACGTCGGCGCGGCAACCACGAAGCTAAACAGCGGATACGACACCAGCACCCATGCGATGACCACCGGATAGAACAGCCGGTACGCGCCATAGCGGTCGCACAGCTTGCCCGCCAGCGGAAACAGCATGACGTTCAGCACCCCGGAAACGAATGCGCCGACGAGCGCGTTCGACAACGGCAAATGCAACTGCCGCTCGACATACAGCGGCAGATACGAGTGCCACACATAGTTGGTCGCCGCGCCCACGATGATCACGCCCATCGCGCAGATCACCGCGTCGGTGTTGTCGCGGAAGAACGCGCGCACCGATTGCTTGACCGGCGCGCCGCGATGCGCGCTCAACTGCACGAACTCCGGCGACTCGGCGACGCGATGACGGATATAGAAGCCGATCGGTCCCGCCAGCGCGCCCATCAGGAACGGTACGCGCCAGCCCCATGCAACGAGTTGCGCATGCGTGAGCTGCGTGGTCAGCAGCAAGCCCACGCCCGACGACAGCAATAGCGCGAAGGCCTGCGACGACATGTTGAAACTGCCGTAGAACATCTTCTTGCCGGGCGGCGCGTATTCGACGAGCATCGCCGATGCGGTCGCGAACTGGCCGCCGACCGACATGCCTTGCAACAGCCGCGCGAGCACGATCAGCAGCGGCGCGGCCACGCCGATCGTCGCGTACGACGGCGTCAGCCCCATCAGCAGCGTGCTCGCGGCCATCGCGAGAATCAGCACGGACAGCGCGCGGCGCCGGCCGACGCGGTCCGAATAGATGCCGAGCAGGATGCCGCCGATCGGCCGCACGACGAAGCCGATCGCGAACGTCGCGAGCGTCAGCGCGATCGATACGAACGCATGATCCGACGGGAAAAACACCTGCGCGATGATCTTCGAGAAGTAGCCGTAGACGAGGAAGTCGAACCACTCGAGGCCACTGCCGAGCACCGACGCGACGATCGCGCGCCGCACCATGCGCGGGTTCAGTTGCGGCGCCGCGTCGGACGACGCGCGTGAGCGGTCGAGGGTACCGTCGTCGAGAGTGTGCAGGTCGTTCATTTCGTGCATGATCCTGTTCCGAACATGGTCGCGAGCGCGCATGGCGAGGTGAGCATTCGCGCGCCATTGTGACCGACGCCGGGCACCACGTGGAACTGCTGGTTCAGGCCTTCCGGATGGCGCGCCTGCAGATAGTTGAAATAGCCCTCGGCGCGCGCAACCCGCTCGGCACCTTGCGCCTCGGCGGCGCAGCTGCGGTCGAGCACGGGATGCTTCGGATCGTCATCGTTGCCACCGACCAGGTACGTGACCGGCCGCTGCACGTAGGCCGCCTCCAGTTGCGCCGGCGAGCGATCGTTCACGTAGGCGGGCCGTGCCTGCATCCCATACTTCCAGTCGTCGAACGATGGACATTGCGCGGGGTCGAAGCGCGCCGGCCGCCCCTGCGCGTCCGGTCGCTCGGCGTCGAAATACGCGTACGACGACGGGCTCGACACGACATAGCGGACGTCGATCCCTGCGTCGGCGAGCGTACGCAGATCATGCGCGGCCACCGCGTAGCGCTGCACGACCTGCGCGCCGCCCGAATGACCCGCGAACGTCACATGCTTGAGGTTCGGAAACAGCCGCCGGTCCGCGAGGCGCTCGACGATCGCATCGAGCACGGCGAAGGAGCTGAGCGGCACGCCACCCTCGGCGGACTCGCCGCCCATCCACGCGTTGTCTTTCCAGCGCAGCATGTCGGCCGGTACGCTGTGAACGCGCGTATCGAGCGTCGCGAGAAACTGCGGCGCGACGAGCAACGTGGCCGCTGGGTCCGCGCCGGCTGCGTCGCGGGCTTTTTCCGCGGTGCCGAAATACACGTCCGCGTTGCGCAGCTTGCCGTGAATCACGATCACCGCGCGCTCGATGCGCGGCTGCGGCGCGTTCCAGTCCGCCGACAGATAGAGCGGAAATTCCGCCGCTCCCTGCGGCGTGTCGAGCTGCATTCGCGCCGGCGCGATCACCGCGACCGGATGCAGATGCGCTTCATACACGTGCTGCGCGAACGAGACCGTGGGCGCCGCGACACTGGCGACGACCCAGGCAAGCGCGCGCAGCGCGACCCACTTGCGTGCCTTGCTCGAACGCGTCTCGCGCCATGCCTTCAGGTTCATCGACTCTCTCCTCCCTAAACGTGGTTGCCGCATGGTGCCGGTGCCGATCTCGATCAGAAGCGGTGGCGGATACCGACGGTGACGCCGGTCTGATTCGCACCGAAGGCCGTTTCGTCGGTCACGCCGACCGGCGTGAAGGTGCCGTTCGCGTAGCGCGTGGCCGCAGCATACGCGACGGTCGCATACAGGTCGGTTCGCTTCGACAGCGAATAGTCGCCGCTCACCACACCCATGATCGAGTTCGACACGTCCTTCGTCTTGTTGCTCTGGTAGTACACCGCGGTCGTCAACTGGACCGCGGGCGTGACGCGATAGCGCATGCCTCCGAACCACAAGGCCGCCGACACCGAGGCGCCCTTCGTCGGGTCGTTCAGATAGTGCTCGTAGCCGCCCATCACGGTTGCCGCGCCGAACTGGTTACGCGCCGACAGGCTCCAGTTGCGCGTCTTCGTCCACGTGCCGGCCGTGTTGATCGCGCCGTTGCGGTAGTCGTACGCGAAGGCCGCGGAGAAGGTGCCGATCGCGTATTGAAGGCCTGCGCCGTAGGCTGCGCTGCTCTGGAACGAACCCGCGTCGCCGCCGAAGCTGTAGTTCGCGATCGCCTTCAGGCCGCCGAACTGCCCGACGTACTTGACCGAGTTGTTCAGACGCGCCTTGTACGAGAAGTCGTCGGCCGAGCCGGTGGTCGGAAACCACGTGTACTGCGGCGCGTAACCCATCGGGTCGTACTGTTCGAGAATGTCGTACATCGCGGTGTACTGCAGACCGGCCGACAACGCCCCGTACGATGCATTCGACACGCCGACCGCGGCCTGGCGATTGAACAGCACGCCCGAGGTCGCGTTCGTGCCGTCGTTGCTGTTGTACCCCGCTTCGAGCCAGAAGAACGCCGAATAGCCGCCGCCAAGGTCCTCGGTGCCCTTGAAGCCGATCCGCGAATTGCTGAGACCGCCCGAGTTCATGCGCACCAGCGTGCCGCCCGTCGCATCCGCATGGTTGAGGAATTCGAGGTTCGTATCGATCACGCCATACAGCGTGACCGACGACTGGGCGAACACCGGCAGGCTGGCCGTGCCGACGAGCGCGGCAACGAGGTAGTGCTTCTTCACGGAGTGTCTCCTGAGTGCATTGTTTTGTTGGATGACACGCAGCGAGCAGCCCCCGACATCCGCCACCCGTTGCGATGGCGAGATCGTAGATTTGCTTGTGGCAAATGTAAAATACCGGTTTCAGGCACTATCCATATTTTTTAAATATGTCATTTGCGCCCCCGGCGCAATGGAGTCGAACAATGGAATTGCGGCATCTGCGCTACTTTCTGGTGGTCGCCGAAGAAGGACAGTTCACGCGCGCCGCGGCGCGGCTCGCGATGCAGCAGCCGCCGCTGTCGCAACAGATTCGCTTACTTGAAGAGGAGATTGGCTTCGAGCTGTTCGAGCGATTGCCGCGCGGTGTCGTGCTGACCGATGCCGGCAAGGCATTCGCCGAAGACGCGCAGCGCATTCTCGACGGCCTGCATCAGTCGGTCGAACGCGCCGCCCGCATTGCGCGCGGTGAAATCGGCACGTTGTCGATCGGCCTCACCAGCTCGGCGAGTTTTCATCCGCTGACGACCGAGGCGATCCGTGAATTCCGGCGTCTGCATCCGGACGTGGGCGTCGATCTGATCGAACTCAACGCGGCCGAGGTCAGCGAGCGGCTGGCCGGCGGTCTCGTCCATGTCGCGTTTCTGCGCAAGCCGGTCGAGCTGCCGCCCGATCTGTCGTTCGAAGTGCTCGACGAAGAGCCGATGGTGGTCGTGCTACGCGACGATCATCCGCTCGTCGCACGCAAACGTAAGCAGCCGGAGGTGGAGTTGCGCGCACTGGCGCACGAGGATTTCATCCTCGTGCGGCGGCCCGGCGCTCCCGGCATGTATGCGGACATACTCAGCGCGTGCCGCGAAGCGGGCTTTTCGCCGCACATCGCGCGCGAGGTGCCGCGGATGCTCTCGGGTATCAAGCTGGTATCGACGGGGCTCGGCGTCACGCTCGTGCCCGCATCGATGCAACGCTACAACCAGGTGGGGGTCGTGTACTGCCGCCTGAAGAAGCCGCACGCGCTGACCGCGCCGCTCACGCTCAGCTTTCCATCGACGATGAGCAACGGTGCCGCGACCCGCTTCGTCGAGTTCATGCAACAGCGTTTCCGTGGCGGCGTCGCGGCTGGCTAGCGGGTGGAGCGGCGTCAGTCAGCCGACGCGTCGCACGCGCAATCGAGAGAAGACGCCGTGGCCGGTCGCTCCAACACGGCAAGCCGCTGCAGCGTCACGAGACCTAGCAGCGCGAGTCCAAGCCCCAGCGTAAAGTCCGCGTGGACGCCGGCGCGATCGACAATCGTGCCCCCTACTGCCGAACCCACTGCAATCGCCACCTGGATGATGCTGACGAACATGGCCGATCCCGCTTCGGGCAAGTCGGTCGTGCTGCGCTGAATCCATACGCTGAAGCAAAGCGGCAGCGCGCCGAACGCGATGCCCCACAGCAGCATCCCCGCGGTCTCGCCGATGGGCGAATGCTCCAGCAGCAACATCGACGACATCGCGCCCAATAGCAGCAGAACCATCGCGGCGACGGACTTCTTCAGATGGTCCGAAATCACCATCGACGTCAATGCATTCGAGAAGAAGCCGATGAGGCCGAATCCGAACAGCAACAGCGTGATGGCGCTCAACGAAAAATCGTGCTCGAGCAGCGGAGCGATATACGTGTAGGTCGAGAAGTGCGCGCCAAAGACGAGCGCGACCATCACCATGCCCAGGCGCGTATGAGGCCGGCGAAGCAGCGCCTTGAAGTCGGCGATCCGCAATGCCGATGCCGAGGGCAACGAAGGCACGAGGAACACTTGCGCGATCAAGGCGAGCGATACCAGGCCCGCCGTGGCGGCGAATGCCATGCGCCACGACGCGAACGACGCGATAAACGTTCCGAGCGGCACGCCGATCACGGTTGCGAAGGTCACGCCGGTCAGAATGGTCGCGGTCGCTTTTGCCGCATCCTTTGCTTGCACGAGCCGCGGAGCCGCCGCCGTCGCCAGCGTCCAGAAGCCGCCCAACGCGCCGCCGAGCAGCGCCCGTCCCACCAGCATGACCGTGAGGTTCGGTGCGATTGCGCACACGACGTTCGCGATCAGCAGCACCGCGGTGAGAAGCAGAAACACGTACCGACGGTCCATGCGTCCCGCGCTGACGATCAGCGTCGGCGCCAGGATTGCCGCCATGACACCGGGCGTGGTGACCATCAGCCCGGCGACGCCGGTCGACACGCCGAGGTCGTGCGCGATTTGCGGCAACAGCCCGACGGGCAAAAACTCGGCCGTCACGAACGCGAACGCGCTCACCGCAACGGCAATGACGGATAGCCATTGAGCTGCGGAGGTTGAATCTCCCTCCAACGAAGCGGGGATTGTAGGTGTATCGATTTGCATTGTGACCCTGATGTCAGGTTGAACTCTGACACTTTAGGCGGGGTCTCGCGCGCGAAAAAGAGTCGGGCGCTGAAAAGACTAGCAAGCGTGGCTGAACAATGCGTCGGGCGGATCCTGACCCGTACGAAACAAAAAGCGCGGCAGCCGGCCTGCTGGCCAGACCTACCGCGCCCTCACCTCAATGCCCCGCATAAATCGACCGTACTCCAGCAGAGGCCACGACCGGCGCGCCCGAATCCGAGCTGCCCTGCATCGACACGCCGCCGACCCCGCTCCTTCCCTGAGCCTGCTGCTGCGCGACGATGGTCTCGGCACGCTGGATGTCGGCAGGATAGTTATAGTCCGTGGCCGTCGGCCGATAGCCCGCCTGCTCCAGGCGCACGGCATCGGCGATCACTTGCGAATGCGTCACGGGCGCCGTGGCAGTCTGTGCAAAAGCGGCGACCGGTGCAGCCAGTGCGCAGGCAACGAGCAACGTGGAAACGAGTGCTTTCATGATGTTCACCTCTCAATGAAGGGCCGCCGCATCGTGAAGTGATGCCGCTTCAGCCGCCTTCGGTGATGTCGCGAAGGTTGACTGCATTCTGGTCGCGCGGCGCTGACCCAAAGCTGACCGGCTGATTACGAGTTCGTTATCTGGCTGCAGGCTCCCCAGATGACAAATCCGTAATGTCGAAGTCAGCACCGGGTAAGCGCGCAATCCCGATACTTGCTCCAACCTGGCCGCGTCGAGCGCGGCTCTCCCCGCCTCAACCCGGACAAGTCATGTGGATCGTCAAACTGGCTCTCAGACGGCCTTACACGTTCATCGTGCTCGCCGTGCTGCTTTTTATCCTTGGCCCGCTCGCCATCATGCGCACGCCCACGGACATTTTTCCGAACATCAATATTCCCGTGGTCAGCATCGTCTGGAGCTACAACGGCTTCTCCGCCGAGGACATGGCGCATCGCATCACCTCGAACTACGAGCGCGCCCTCACCTCGGACGTGGACGACATCGAGCACATCGAATCGCAGTCGCTCAACGGCGTGTCGGTGGTGAAGGTGTTCTTTCATCCGGGCGCGGACATCAACCGGGCGATTGCCGAGGCGGCCTCGAATTCCGCATCGATTCTGCGCATCCTGCCGCCGGGCACGTTGCCCCCAAACATCATCACGTACAACGCCTCGACGGTGCCGGTGCTGCAACTGGGCCTCTCGAGCACGACCTTGCCCGAACAGTCGCTCTACGATCTCGGCAACAGCTTCATCCGCACGCAGCTCGCCACGGTGCAAGGCGCGGCCGTGCCGCTGCCCTATGGCGGCAAGATCCGGCAGATCATGGTGCAGCTCGATCCGAAGGCGCTCCAGGCGAAGGGACTCGCGCCCGTCGACGTCGTGAACGCCGTCAATGCGCAGAACCTGATCCTGCCCGGCGGCACCGCCAAAATCGGGGCGCGCGAGTACAACGTCGAAATGAACGGCAGCACGCAAACGGTGGCCGCGCTCAACGATCTGCCCATCAAGACCGTGAACGGCAGCGTGGTGTACGTGCGCGATGTCGCTCACGTGATCGACGGTTACGCACCGCAAACCAATATCGTGCGCGCCGACGGCAAGCGCGCCGCGCTCCTCACGGTGGAAAAGTCCGGTAGCGCCTCGACTCTCACGATCATCGACCAGGTCAAAGCGATGCTGCCGAAGATCGCCGCGGGCCTGCCGAGCGCGCTCAAGATCACGCCGCTGGGCGACCAGTCGGTGTTCGTGAAGTCGGCGATCACCGGCGTGGTGCGCGAGGCGCTGATTGCCGCGTGCCTCACCGCCGCGATGATCCTGCTCTTTCTCGGCAGCTGGCGCGCCACGCTGATCATTGCCGTGACGATTCCGCTTGCCGTGCTCACCTCGCTGATCGCGCTTGCGGCGCTCGGCGAAACCATCAACATCATGACGCTCGGCGGGCTCGCTCTGGCCGTCGGCATACTCGTCGACGACGCCACGGTCGCGATCGAGAACATCACCCATCATCTCGAACGCGGCGCCCCGCTGCACGACGCGATCCTCAACGGCTCCGGCGAGATCGCCGTGCCGACCTTCGTCTCGACTTTGTCGATCTGCATCGTGTTCGTGCCGATGTTCCTGCTCTCCGGCGTCGCGCGCTACCTGTTCGTGCCGATGGCCGAAGCCGTCGTGTTCGCGATGTGCGCCTCGTACTTCTTCTCGCGCACGCTGATTCCTACGCTCGCGATGTATCTGCTGCGTGCCCGCTCGCGAAGCATCGCGCCCGCACGCGGCATCGGCGGCGCATTGACGCGTTTCCAGGCGGGTTTCGAAAAGCGCTTCGAGGCCCTGCGCAATCGCTATCGCGCGCTGCTGCAAGCCGCCATCGCGCAGCGCCGCCGCTTCGTCGTGCTCTGGCTCGCGCTCTGTCTCGGCTCGCTCGTGTTGTTGCCGTTCACCGGTCGCGACTTTTTCCCGGCCGTCGATACCGGCGAGATCCGCCTGCATTTGCGCGCGCCCACGGGCACGCGCATCGAGGAAACGGCCCGCATCACCGATGAAGTCGAAGCGACAATCCGCAGCGTGATTCCGCCCGCCGAACAGGCCGCGGTGCTCGATAACATCGGCGTGCCGGTCAGCGGCATCAACCTCACTTACGATTCCTCGGACCCGATCGGCCCCGAAGACTCGGACATCCTCATCACGCTCGCGCCGAAGCACAAGCCGACCGCGCAATACGTCGCGAAGCTGCGCAATGTGCTCGACGCGGCGTTTCCCGGGGTGACTTTCGCGTTCCTGCCCGCCGACATCGTGAGCCAGATCCTGAACTTCGGCCTGCCGGCGCCGATCGACGTGCAGATCGTCGGCAACAAGCTCGCGCAGAACCGCGTCGTGGCGAATCGACTGCTCGATCAAATGCGCGGCGTGCGCGGGCTCGTCGATGCGCGCATCCAACAGCCCGGCGACGAACCCACGATCAACGTGAACGTCGATCGCACCAAGGCCATGCAAGCCGGCCTCACGCAGCGCGACGTCGCCCAGAACCTGCTGATCGCACTGTCCGGCAGCTCGCAGACCACACCGAATTTCTGGCTCGATCCGCAGAACGGCGTGAGCTATCCGCTGATGGCCGAGGTGCCGCAATACGACATTCACTCGCTGCAAACGCTCGCCAATATTCCGGTGACCACGCAAGCGGTGTCGGTCAACCCGCAGAACCAGCTGGGCACGCTCGGAACCGTCTCGCGCAGTTCGCAGCAGGCGGTCGTCTCGCACTACAACGTGCAGCCGGTGCTCGACATTTTTGCGTCGACACAGGGGCGCGATCTGGGCGGCGTCGCCTCGGACGTGAACCGCCTCGTCGATGCCGCGCGGGCGCAGTTGCCGCCGGGCTCGTCGATCGTCATGCGCGGCCAGGTCCAGTCGATGAACGCCTCGTTCAGCGGCCTTGCCGCCGGCCTCGTATTCGCGATCGCGCTCGTCTACCTGCTGATGGTCGTGAACTTCCAGTCGTGGCTCGATCCGCTGATCATCGTGAGCGGCTTGCCGGGGTCGCTGGCCGGCATCGCATGGATGCTGTTCGTCACGCAAACCACGCTCAGCGTGCCGGCGCTGACGGGCACGATCCTCTGCATGGGCATCGCGACGGCCAACAGCATTCTCGTCATCAACACGGCGCGCGAGTCGCTCGCCGCCGGCATGGCGCCGCTCGCCGCGGCGCTCGACGCGGGCTTCAATCGCTTTCGCCCCGTGCTGATGACGGCACTCGCGATGCTGATCGGCATGCTGCCGATGGCGCTCGGTCTCGGCGACGGTGGCGAGCAGAATGCGCCGCTCGGGCGCGCCGTGATCGGCGGTCTCGCCATCGGCACGCTTTCGACGCTCGTGTTCGTGCCCGTGGTCTTCGGCATGGTGCACGGCTGGCTCGCCAAGCGCCGCGCTGAGCGCGACGCCCATGACGCCCACGACGCCCACGACGGCGCGCGCGTCGACGCAACCACTCTCGTTGAATAAGGATCCCCGATGAACCCGCCCATCCCGCCCGAGGATCGCGACGCCGGAGCGCAGCCAGCCGTGCGCGCCGGATCCACAGCACGTCGTACGGCCATCGCCGTCGGCCTCACCTGCTTCGCCGTGGCGTTGCTGAGCATCGGCATCGTGCCGCGCCTCGAAGCTCGCACGGCCCAGACCCAACAGCTCGCGGCGCAACGTGAGCTGATCGTCTCGACCCTCACACCGACGCGCGCGCCAGCGACGCAGGACCTGCTGCTGCCCGGCTCGATCATGTCCTGGGCCGACGCGTCGATCTATGCGCGCACGAGCGGCTATGTCCAGCACTGGTACGCGGATATCGGCGCGCACGTGAAGGCCGGTCAGACGCTCGCCCAGATCGACACGCCCGAGCTCGACGCGCAACTTCAACAGGCGCGCGCCGACGCAGCGACCGCGGAAGCGAACTATCGCTTTGCAAGCAGCACGGCACAGCGCTGGCAAACGATGCTGCAAACGCAATCCGTCTCGCAGCAGGACGCGCAAGCGAAAACGAGCGACGCCGCCGCGAGGCTCGCCACGCTCCAGGCGGCGCAGGCCAATGTCGCGCGCCTGCAGGAACTGGTTTCGTACCAGAACCTGACGGCGCCCTTCGACGGCGTCATCACGGCGCGCAACGTGCAGGTCGGCGCGCTCGTCACGGCGGGCGGCACACCGGGCCTCGCCACGATGCCGGGCGAGCTGTTCCACATCGCGCAGACCGACCGGCTGCGCATCTATGTCGACGTCCCGCAGGACGACGCGAGCCGCGTCGCGCCCGGCACGGCGGTGTCGGTGACGACGCAACAGTATCCGGGCCGCCGCTTCGAGGCCAGCGTCGCGCGCAGCTCGAACGTGATCGACCCCGTGAGCCGCACGTTGCGCGTGGAAGTCGATGTGGACAATCACGATGGCGCATTGATGCCTGGCGCCTACGCGCAGGTGCATCTCGCGCTCACCACGGCGACGCCCGCGCTCGAACTGCCGGTGAGCGCGCTGCTGTTCCGCCCGGACGGCGTGACCATCGCCGTGGTGAATGCCCAGAACAAGGTGCAGCTTCGCAAGGTCACCATCGGTCGTGATTTCGGCACCTACGTCGAGGTCGCAACGGGACTCGCGGCCACCGACCGTGTGATCGACAATCCCGGCGACGCCATCGCCGACGGCCAGAGCGTGCGGGTGGCGGCAACGCCCGTCGCGGGCAGCAAGGCTTAGGCGGTGAGGTCCATCATGTTCGACAGCCCTCTCACGTCATTGCGCAAGATCGTCACCATATGCACGGTGGCGTCGCTCGCGGCGTGCACCACGTTGCCGCACTACAGCGCGCCCTCGGTCGAGGTGCCGGCGCACTACGCGACGCAATCGGCCGGTTCGGGCTGGGCGGTCGCGGCGCCCGCCGATGCCAACCCGCGCGGCCCCTGGTGGACGCTGTTCGGCGATAGCGAACTCGACCAGCTCGAAGCGCGCGTCGACGTGTCGAACCAGACCGTTCGCCAGGCCGTCGCCAACCTCGAAGCCGCGCGTGCGATGATCGACTACCAGCGCGCGGGCTACGCGCCCACCGTCACGGCTGGCGTTTCGGCGCAGCGTTACCGCACCTCGCAGAATCTCGTCGACCATGCGCTCGCGGGCAAGACGGTGCCCGACTATTCGACCGGCGTGACGGCAAGCTGGGAGCCGGACCTGTTCGGCCGCGTGAAGGACGCCACCGTCGAGGCGCACGCCAACGCGCAGGCCAGCGCGGCCGATCTCGAGTCGGTGCGCCTTTCGGTCGCGACCCAGCTTGCCACGGACTACTTCGATTTGCGCACGCTGGATCGCCAGAAGAGACTGCTCGACGACACCGTGACGGCCTACGCCGCCGCACTACGCATCGTGCAACAGCAGCTCGCCGACGGCGCAATCGACGCCTCCGCCGTTGCCCAGGCGCAAACGCAGCTCGAAAGCGCGCGCACGGCGGACAGCGACCTCGACGTGCAACGCGCGCAGCGCCAGCACGCGATCGCGACGCTGATCGGCGTGCCCGCCTCGTCGTTCGCGCTGCCGGCGCAAGTCGAGCCAGTCGCCGCGCCGCAGATTCCGGCGGGCATGCCCTCGGCGCTGCTCGAACGGCGACCCGACATTGCCGCAGCCGAGCGGCGCGTGGCGGCCGCCAATGCGAGAATCGGCGAGGCGCGTGCCGCCTTCTATCCGGACCTCACGCTGTCCGCTTCGGCCGGGTTCGAAAGCACGTTCTTCGCGCCGTGGCTCACGGCGCCGAGCCTGTTCTGGTCGCTCGGCTCACAACTCGCGGGCACCCTGTTCGACGGCGGCCGTCGTGACGCCACGCTCAAGGGCGCGAACGCGCAATACGACGCGGCGGTGGCCGGCTACCGGCAAACCGTGCTGACGGCGTTCCAGCAGGTCGAAGACAACCTGAGCGCGCTGAGCACGCTAGCCGACGAAGCCGAAAGCCAGCAACGCGCCACGGCCGCCGCGCAACTCTCGCTAAAGCTCACGACCAATCGCTACCAGGCAGGCGCGGTGGATTATCTCGACGTGGTCACGGCCCAAAGCATCGCGCTGTCGAACGAGCGCAACGAAGAGCAGATCGCGGGGCGGCGCCTCGATGCGAGTGTGCTTCTGCTCGAGGCGCTCGGTGGCGGATGGGATCGCGCGTCTTTGGCCGACCTCAGTGCAACGCCTAAGGCCGCGCGAACGTCAGGATGAAGCGCGTGCCTGCCGCATCGCTTTCGGCGCGTGCCGAGCCGCCATGCAGGCCCATGATGGTGCGCACGATCGCGAGCCCGAGTCCGGCCGACGCGCCCCCGCGCGGTTCGTTGTGGCGCGAAGCGTCGGCGCGATAGAAGCGGTCGAAGATGCGCTCCAATAGCGCAGCGTCGATCGGTGCACCTGGATTCGTCACGGTGACTTCGACCGCTGCCGGCGTCTCGCCAACGCTCATCGTGATCTCGCCGCCGCGCGGCGTGTAGCGCAGCGCATTGGCGAGCAGGTTGCCGACGGCACGCCTGAATAGCTCCTTGTCCGCGCGCAGACGCCCCCGGCCTTCGACGCGAATATGAACGCTCGCGTCGTCCGCTAGACCTTCGAAATAGTCGGCGATTTGTGCGAGTGCCTGCTCGGCGTCGAACTCGGCGAGCGTCGTCATGAACTGCGGGTGTTCCGCGCGCGCAAGAAAGATCACGCTCTCGATCATGCGGGAAAGCCGGTCGCACTCTTCCAGATTCGATTCGAGCAGCGCCTCGTATTCGGCCGTGCTGCGCGCGCGGGTCAGCGCGACTTCGGTCGCGCCGCGCAGGTTGCCGAGCGGCGTGCGCATATCATGCGCGAGATCGGCCGTGTATTGCGACATGCGCTCGAAGCCGCCGTGCAAACGGTCGAGCATCGCGTTCAGCGATTTCGTCAGCGCTTGCAACTCGCTTGGCGCATGCTCGATTTCGATCGGCGTATCGAGCCGGTCGACCGTGACCGTGGCAGCCCGCGCCGCCATTTCGCGCAGCGGGCGCAGCGACTCGCGCACGAGCAGCCAGCTCATCACGAACGCGAGCAGCATGCCGGCGAAGCCGAACGCGTAAAGCCGCTCGCGATAGTGGTCGAGCAGCCGCCAGCGGTCGGTCATGTCGCGTGCGATGACGATCGTAACGGGCGTCCCGTCGGTGAGCGCCGCGTCCGTGGCGAGTCCGCGCACCGGCACGCCGCGCGCGTTGCGCCACTCCACCACGTCGCCTTCGGTGATGCGTTGCGTGGAGCCGAGGCGTCGCGCGAGCGCGGCCTGTGGAAACCCCGCATCGGCGATGCCCTGCGTGTTGTGCTCGACCAGCTGCATGCCGGCGGCGTCGAGTATCTCCATGGAAAGCGGGGAATTGCCGAGCACCTGGCTCGTCAGTCGCTCGGCGTGAGTGCGCACGTCCTGCACGCTGTGCAGCTCCTGCGCGAGGCGGCGCGTATGCCGCGAGATCAGGACGATGTCGAGATCGTCCTGCGCCTTCACTTCGCGGCCGAGCGTGAAATAAAGCGTGCTGCCGACCAGCGCGAACACCGCGAGCGTGGTGCCGGCGAAACTCAGCGCAAGGGTGGCGGTGAGCGAACGCACGGCCATCAGGCGGGCTCTCTGATTTCGGCCACGTAGCCCACGCCGCGCACCGTGTGGATCAGCTTGACGGGAAATTCGTCGTCTACTTTGGCGCGCAGCCGGCGAATCGCGACTTCCACGACGTTCGTGTCGCTATCGAAGTTCATGTCCCACACGTACGAGGCGATCTGCGTGCGCGTGAGCACTTCGCCGTGGCGGCGCACGAGCAGTTGCAGCAGCGAGAATTCCTTCGGCGTGAGCTCGATGCGCGTGGCGCCGCGCTTCACGCGCCGGCGCGTGACGTCCACTTCGAGATCGCCGAGCGTCAGCACGTCGCTCTCGCGCGGCGGGCCGCGCCTCGCGAGCGTGCGCACCCGCGCGAGCAGTTCGACGAACGCGAACGGCTTGACGAGGTAGTCGTCGCCGCCGAGCTCCAGGCCCTTCACGCGATCGGTCACGTCGTCGCGCGCGGTGAGGAACAGCACGGGCGTGGTGTGGGTGGCGCGCAGTGTCTTGAGCACCGTCCAGCCGTCCATGGAAGGCAGCATCACGTCGAGCACGATCACGTCGTACGCCGCTTCCTTCGCGAGGATCAGGCCTTCCGCGCCGTCCGCCGCGACGTCGACCGCGTAGCCGGATTCCTCGAAGCCCTTCTTCAGGTAGCTGCCCGTCTTCGGTTCGTCTTCGATCACAAGAATGCGCATCGCCGTTCAACTTTTAGTGGGTCCGGTTCGATTGTATGCGCCCGTGGCTTATTCGACTGTGACCACGATCTTGCCGACTTGCTCATTCGATTCAAGGAAGCGCGTCGCCTCCTGAATATCGTCGAATCTGAAAGTCCGCGAGATAAGCGGAACGAGCGCACCGGATGCCAGGCCTTCACTGATGAACTTCTTCGCGCGTGCGAGGAGAGCGTCGTCGCTCGTGACCTCGATGTAGAGATAGCCCTTGAAGGTCAGGCATTTGCCGAGCAACGCGAACTGCGGGAACGTTCCTTCCTCGGTACTCAGGGCGCCGTACTCCAGCAGGATGCCGCCAAACGACATGCACTCCGCAAGTTGCGCGATGGCAGGACCACCGATCGGATCGAAGACGACGCGTGCTCCTTTGCCATCCGTGATCGCCTTCACGCGGGCGGCCAGGTCCTCTTCCGACGTCGCGATCACATGGTGAGCCCCTGCATCGAGAAGCGGTCGAGCCTTGGCACTCGACCTTGTGGTGGCGATCACGGTGGCACCCACGCTTCGCGCGACCTGGATGGCGGCAATGCCGACGCTGCTCGAGGCTGCGGAGACGATGACGAAATCGTCAGCACTGAGCTTCGCCTGGGCAATCAGCGCGCCCCACGCGGTAACGTATTGCATCCAGGCGGCAGCGGCCTGTTCGAAGCTCACATTGCCCGGATGTTTGACCACGTATCTGGCGGGAATGTTGATCACTTCGCCGTAGGTGGGCCAGCGCGACATATCCAGGGTCGGGATGACGCTAACCGCATCGTTGACAGAAAAGCCGGTGACCTCTGCGCCCAATGCCTTGACGAAGCCGGCAGCTTCGTAGCCGAGTTGAGAGGGAAACACCGCTTCCTGCAGGTAACGGCCCGACCGGAACATGACTTCGGCGCGGTTCAGCCCAATGGCTTTGACGTTGATCTGGATTTCGTCCGAAGCGGGCGGCCGCACCTCGACGTCTTCGATACGCAGCACATTCGCATCGCCATATTCATGAAACCGGACAACACGGGTCATACAGTCCTCCTCGATGGGGGCTCGGCGGCAGCGCCGAGCGATGGCACCATTGTTTGTGAACCCGGTCCGCGAGGCAATACTGCAATCTTTTACAAGTACCCGCGTGTCGAAGCGGTCCACCTGCCTCTCACCCGGAACGAGCCGCACTTTCACGGTCCTGCAGTAGTCGCCATTGGACCTTTCCACTGCCGGTTCGGGGCAGCGCGGCGACGAATTCAACGAGCGTGGGCACCTTGTACGACGCCATATGCTCGTGCGCCCATTCGATGATCTGCGTTGCCGAAACGTCGGCGCCCGCGCGTGCGACCACGAAGGCCTTCACGGCCTGACCGCTGCGCGCGTCGGGTGTCGCGACGACACAGGCTTCCTGAATCGCAGGGTGCCCGAACAACAACGTCTCCACTTCTGCGGGCGATACCTTATAACCGGACACGTTGATCATTCGCTTTAGCCGGTCGACGAAAAAGAAGTAACCGTCTTCGTCGATATAGCCGAGATCACCGGTGCGCAGATAGCGGATTCCGTCGACTTCGACGAAAGCGTCGCGCGTTGCATCGGGGCGTCCCCAGTAACCTTTGAACAATTGCGGGCCGCTGATCAGGATCTCACCGGTGACCTGCGGACCAAGTACTTCGAGCGTGATGGGATCGACCACGATTGATTCAGTGTCCTGTATCGGTATGCCAAGGCATTGCAGCTTGCAGCGCCGCGGCGGATTGATGTGAGTCGCCGAAATGGTCTCGGACAACCCGTAGCCCTCCATATAAGGGACGCCCAAGCGGGCTTCGATGCGCTGTGCCAATGCCTTCGGCATCGCGGCGCCACCGCCCGCCAGGCGCGCGATGGAACTCAAGTCGAAACGTTCGAGATCCGGCAAGCTCATGAAATCGACCATCATCGTCGATATCGCAATCCAGAAGCCGACGCGATAGCGCTCGATCAGCAGAGCGGCACACCGGCTGTCCCATCGCGTCATCACGACCATCGTCGAACCGAGCGCGATCGCCGCATTCATGCACTGCTGCATGCCAGTGACATGAAACATCGGCATCGCGCACAAGATGACGGTGTCAGACGACAAATCACACCACTGCAAGGATGCCGCGACGACATGCGTCGCGCTGCGGTTGGTGTGCATGCATCCTTTCGGCAGCGCGGTGGTGCCCGACGTGTAGGGAATCACCGTGAGGTCCTCGCCCGATGCGACGTACGGTGAGGGCTGCTCGGCAGCCGCCAGTGCGGCTCGCCAGCGCACGGCTCGCGGCGCACGAGCGGCCGAGAATTCGGGGAGGACATCGAGTTCGGCGACGGCCCCTGTCAATACGGCCGGCAACGGCAGGTCGGTACGATCGCCAAGATAGTCGGCATAGCGCGCGACGATCGCATGGCTGACCGCCTCGCCGAGAAGGGGGCGGGCATTCTCGTAGAGTTCCTCGCCCAACAGCAGGACCCGGGCACCGCAGTCTTCGATGAGGTGACGCAGTTCGGCAGTCGTGTTCATCGGGTTCACCGGCACGATCACCGCATTGGCGCGCAGAATTGCGTAGTAGCCGATCACGTATTGCACGCTGTTCTGCATATACAGGGCCACGCGATCGCCGTGCGCGATGCCGCATTGAACCTGCAGAAAGCCGGCCAGCGCCTCGGCCTCCTTCCGCAATTGCGCGTAGCTCAATGCTCCGCCGTAGTAGTGAATTGCCGTCTTCTCCGGATATCGGCTGGCCGACGTCTCCAGGTTCTCGTATAGCGAAGGCAGTGGTGACGCAAGATGATGCGCGAGGCCATCAGGCCAGAATGGAGAATATTTCACGCTTTCCTCCGTTGACGAGCGCGATCGCCTGATCCTTGCGGATAAGCTTTCCGCTGACTACGTTATAGATCATCTTACGAGTTACCAGACGCCCCGGCTTTGCATGAAGGCCGCGTACTTCGGTTTTCCTGAGGCGCATAAGCGTGATGCAAGACACAGGCAAACATGATGCAGTCGTGGTGTTCGGCGCCTTCGATCGCCACAACCTGGGCGACCTCCTGTTCCCGCACGTCGCGGCGAAGCTGCTTGCATGCGACGACGTAATCTTCGCCGGGCTCGCGGAGCGTGACATGCGCGTCCATGGCGGCCACGCTGTAGAGGCGCTCGCGCAACTGGCCGCGAGCCGCGGCAACGACCGCGTGCATATCGTGCATCCAGGCGGCGAGATCCTGACTTGCAGCGACTGGGAAGCGGCGGTGATGCTGCTCGAGCAGGAGCAGGCACAAGCGATCGTCGCGCGACTGGACAAACACAGCGGCGAACGGCGCACGTGGGCACGTTCGCTAACGGGTCTCGACACGCTTACCCCCTACATGGCCTCGCGCGCGATGTTTCCCTGTGCATCGAGCGTCACTTATCAAGCAGTCGGCGGCGTCGATCTGGAGCGGCTCAGGCCCGACATGCGCGCCGAGGTCCTTTCGAAGCTCGCGCAAGCCGACGACGTCAGCGTGCGCGACATCCACACCCAGCATGCGCTCGCCGCAGCTGGCATTCACGCGCGGCTGGTTCCCGATCCGGCGGTGATGGTGGCCGATCTATTCGGCGCGAACATTCGCGGGTGCAAGCAGCGAAGCGGCGTGGCGGATTTGCAGAGGGCGTTTCCCGACGGATATATCGCCGTGCAGTTCAGTGCGGATTTCGGCGACGATCGAACGCTCGGTGTGCTTGCGAGCGAACTCGATCGCGTCTCGAACGAACGCGGGCTTGGCATCGTTTTTTTCCGCGCGGGTGCCGCGCCCTGGCATGACGATCTGGCGTGCTATGAGCGGATAGCGGCACGGATGAATGCCACGCGTACGCATCTGTTCCGCTCGCTGGACATATGGGACATCTGCGCACTGATCGCCTATGCCGAGGGCTATGCGGGCAGTAGTCTGCATGGACGGATCGTTGCGATGGCGTTCGGCTTGCCGCGGCTGAATATCGTTCATCCGGCGCGCGTGAACGAGACGACGAAACAGTCCGCGTTTGCCGCGACGTGGGAGCCGGCATGCGTGCCGGGCAGCGTGAGCATCGAGGCGCTTTCCGAAGCCATGCTGCAGGCCCTGACGGTCGACCGTGCGTTGCTGCAGCGCACGGCCACGCGCCTCGCCGCCCGCTATCGGGAAGGATTCGCGCAACCCCCGCAGACGTAAGCGCTCTGCACCCCGTTCTATCCCTTGTTGAACAGACTTGATACCCGCGAGAGCGTTTTCGCTGCCAGAACCAGCAGCGCGCCGGAGACGCTGTAGTCGACGTGATGCATCACGTCGGCCAGATAAAAAATGGATAACGCGATGATCGGGTGGTACATCGCACGGCTTATCAGGCGTTTCATCGGTATCTCACGCAATGGTATTTGCGCGAATCGGTAAGTCACTGTGCGTGAACCGACTCGCGCAAGCTGGGTGATGCGCCAGGTTTCCAGAATCCCGAGGAAGGCTTGATTGCGACGTACGGATGACGCTGATCCGTGATGTTCCCTCCTGTGATGAACTCTGCGCGGGGCACGCCCTCGCCGTCCTGCCCGTGCGTCGTTCTTTCTTGACCGATCGTCCGCTTCTGATCGAGGCATCGCGTTGCCGGTGCCGGCCGGCGAGAAAGCTGAGGCCGTAAGGAAACTGTCATCGAACCGGATTGCGGGTATAACATGTAGCCCTTGGCCATCACGACGAATGACCGGCTGCCAGGTTTATCGCCCGGGAAATCGCATTTCACGCGAGCTATCCATGGATGCAGTCTCCGATGTACTGCGCGCTGTTCGTCTGAGCGGCGCCGTGTTTCTGAACGGGACACTCACCGCGCCGTGGGCCATGATCGGTCGCACCGATGCTTCGCTCTGCTCCGCTTACTTGCCGCCGTCCGAGCGCATCGTTTCTTATCATCTGATCATAGAGGGGAGTTGCTGGGCGCAACTCGCTGACGATCCCGGTTCGGCTATTCACGTCCATGCCGGCGAACTGATCGTCGTGCCTCAGGGTGAAACGCACATCATTGGCAGCGCGATCGATCTTTCCCCGGTGCCGTCGGAGTCGCTACTGGCCGGACAGATGACGGCAGCACCCGGCGAAGTGATGACGCTTTCCTACGGCGGAGGGGGCGCCGTGACGCGCATCGTGTGCGGCTTTCTGGCCTCCGACGATACGTTGAGCAATCCGCTGCTCTCATCGCTACCGCGACTCTTCAAGATCGATATGCGCGAGGACCCGCGTGCGGCATGGCTCGAGTCGTCTCTCAAACTGGCTGCCGCCGAAGCGGCCGACGCGCGCGCGGGAGGCACGATCGTGCTTGCCAGGCTATCGGAACTGCTATTCGTCGAAGCGATTCGTAGCTGTATTGAAGCGTTACCTGAGAACCAGACCGGCTGGCTCGCCGGCGTGCGCGATCGCTATGTTGGCCGCGCGCTTTCGTTGCTTCACGCGCAAGCGGCACATCCGTGGACCGTCGATGAACTGGCTCGCAAAGTGGGTTTGTCGCGTTCCGCGCTGGCGCAACGCTTTACGGATCTGCTGGGGCAACCGCCCATGCAATACCTCGCCAGATGGCGCATGCAGATTGCGGCGCACGAACTTCTCATCGGCAGCAAGTCGCTCATCGCTGTGGCGGAGCAGATTGGCTATGAATCGGAAGCGGCATTCAGTCGAGCGTTCAGGCGCGAATTCGGCATGCCTCCTGCCGGCTGGCGCAAGAGCAAAGGAAAGACGAACGGCGTGACGGCGTCAGCGGAGCACGCGCAACATACGGGCAGCGTTACGGCCCATCCCGATCAGTGATCTTCACCGCGTGACGCAGTGCTAGCTCGACAACATCCTCTGAATGGATGCGTGTAATCGACGAGCCGAAACGGCGTTTCAGTCATATCGCCTGGCGATTCGATCATAGAAGTTCAAGACTCCCAATCGTAAATTGAGCGTGCCGGAATGCCAGATCGTTCGATTGGCACTGCCCGGTGAATCGACGTTCAACGCTAGACCGCACGGCGGTCCATATTGGGAGAAGTTCTATGAACGCAGTATTGCGGCTGCCCGATCGCGATCGTTACGCCCGATGCATTCGCGCTTCGAAGATGATCAGTTGGGACATCGAGCGTGATGTGATTGCAGGCCGTACCTTCGACATGTCCCAGAAGTATTTGCCGGACGGCCTCTCCCTGGTGCCGGACTTCATCATGCTCTCGGAGAGCGAGAAACGGTTCGTCAGCCAGATTCAGGGGCGCACGTACGCGAACGTATTCGGACTGGTCGAGCGGTTCATCAACGCCAAGGTGCTGGAAGTGAGCCGCGACTACTGGCTCGGCGACCAGGTGGCGCTCGAAGCGCTCGTACGCTTCAGCGACGAAGAGCTCAAACACCAGGCGCTGTTTCGCCGTATCGAAGGAATGATCGGCGAAACGCTGCCTCCAGGTTATCGATTCGACATCGATCCCGACGCGATTGCCGCCGTGGTCCTCGGCAAGAGCACGTGGGCGGTGCTGGCCATGACGTTATATATCGAACTTTTCACGCAGATTCACTACCGCCAGAGCATTCATCCGGACGATCAGCTTTCCGAACTGTTCAAGAACGTGTTTCTGTACCACTGGAGGGAAGAGAGTCAACACGCCATCCTCGATGAACTCGAATGGAAACGGCACGACGCCTTGCTGACGGATACGGCGCGCGATAGCGCCGTCGACGAGTTCATCGAACTGGTGAGCGCGCTGGACGGCATCTTGCGCATGCAGGCGGCAGCGGACTCGCGGTATTTCATCGCGAACTGCGGGCGCGCCGTCGGCGAGGCTGACGCTATGTCGATCGAAGCAAATTTCCATCATGCTTATCGGTGGCAGTACATTCATTCCGGCATGCATCACCCCCACTTCGCCGAAGTACTCAATGGGCTCATCTCTGAACCGCAGATGATGCGTATCCGGGCTGCACTCGCCACGTTGCATTGAGCGTTACCGCGCATTGAACGCGTACATGATGGTGGGCTGCGTCGCGCGATGCGCGGTTCGCGGGATCACGCTGCAATCCCTCGAGATTGAAATCGACGCTCGTAGTCGAGTGATGGCAGCACACGAAGCGCGCGACGATCACTCGGATCGTCTTCGTCGCGCCTTTTCAAAAGAAAACGATGCAGCAACCCTGACCCGCTATCTCTACAGCACTTCCAGCGCGAGCGCGATGCCCTGCCCGCCACCAATGCACAGCGTAACGATGCCGCGCTTCAAGCCGTCACGGCGCATCGAGTGGACGAGACGCGTGGTCAGAACCGCGCCCGTTGCGCCGATCGGATGGCCGTGCGCGATCGCCCCGCCTTCCACATTGATGATGTCGTGTGCGAGGCCGAGCTGCTTCGCAACCGCGAGCGGCACGGCGGCGAATGCCTCGTTGATCTCGACACGCTCGACATCCGTGAGTTTCCAGCCGGCTCGCTCCAACGCGATCTGCACGGCCGGCACGGGGCCGAGGCCGAACATGCCTGGCTCGACGGCCGCGATGCCGAACGCCGCAAGGCGCGCGATGGGTTCGATATCGTTGGCCTCCGCGTAGCCTCGCTCGGCAACGATCATCGCCGCTGCGCCGCTGTTCAGACCGGGCGCATTGCCCGCTGTAATCGTGCCGTCGGGACGGAACGCGGGGCGCAGCCTGGCCAGCGTTTCCACTGTGGTTTCCGGGCGAGGCTGCTCGTCGCGCGCAAACTGCACGGTGCCCTTGCGTCCTTCGATCGCGACGGCAACCAGTTCGGCATCGAAGACACCACGTTCCTGTGCGGCGGCGAACCGCTGCTGCGAACGCGCGGCCCACTCATCCTGAGCGCGGCGCGTCAGGTCGGTGTTCGTCACGAGATCTTCCGTATGCCAGCCCGAATGCTCGCCCGAGAACGCATCGACAAGACCGTCGCGCAGCATGCTGTCGTGAACTTGCGCATTACCCATGCGGCTGCCCCAGCGTGCGGTGTCCAGCAGATACGGCGCCCGCTCCATGCTTTCCATGCCCCCCGCGACCGCCACGTCACCGTAACCGAGCGCGATTTCCTGCGCCGCCGAAACGATTGCCTGCGCGCCCGAGCCGCAAACGCGGTTCACGGTCAATGCCGGGACCGACACCGGTACGCCGCCGCCAATGGATGCCTGGCGCGCCGGGTTCATCTTGTTCCCGGCCTGGACGACGTTGCCCATCACCACCGAAGACAGCGCTTTCGGATCGAGTGCGGCGCGGCGCAACGTTTCTCGCACGACGAGCGCACCAAGCGCCGTCGCGGGCACGTCCTTCAACGATCCACCGAAAGCGCCAATTGGCGTGCGAACGGGATGGGCAATTATCACTTCGCGTGCATTCATCGCTATTCCTTGGGTTTGAGTTGCATCTATGCTCGATTTCTTTAAGTGCGTATGCACATGTATGAAGAAAGTCGACCTGTCGCGCTTCTCTGCGAGATACAAGACAGCTTAATTGTGCATATGCACCAAGTCAAACCACCCAAAGGCGTAGATTTGAAATTCAGTGTTGTTGAAAGCGTCAATATTCGACATCTGTATGCACTCCCGTCCGCTCTGCGAAGTACTTACACCCCCTCCTCCCGTAGTTGCCGATCGACCACCTCCAGGTCGTTCAGATACGTCGAATTGGCACGCACGAGCCACACTCGAGCGCGCTCCAGTGTGCGACGTGCCGCCGGCAAATCCTCTTTCATCATGTAGATATACGTGAGCTGCAATGCGGTCTGTCCCAACTGTTCAGGCTCCGTGTCGAACAGACTGAGCGCTTCCTCGATGCGTCGGCTGACCGCATCGACGGCTGCGTCGCTATACACTTCCACTTCTTCATATTCGCGCAGCAGCACGCCGCCATATGCAGCAAGCGCATTCAGCTTGACCGTCGTCACGGGGCACTCATCCGCGAATTTCAACAATGCGTCAGGATCGGCGCCTTGATCGACCCGCATCCGTTCGGCGATACAACGCGCGTACCACGCCATGCCGCTGTGTCCCGCCGCCTCGTAGAGCGCCCGCGATTGCTCATAGTGCATTTGCGCTGCTTGCGGATCGGTCTTCGCCAACCGGTTGCCCATTTCACCGTGCAAGGTCGCCTGATCAATTGAATTGGTGGCCTCATTCAGCGCGGCCGTGAGCGTACGGGTCGCGGCGTCCTGAGATTGCTGCCGCGCCAGCTCGATAGCCTGCATCGCCGCCGCGCCGACCCGTGCATCATCCCGCTTTGGCGCGGCTCGTATCTCTTCGAGCAGTTGCCGATACCTTCCTATCCGTTCGAGCATTTCGCCGCGCGCGGAGTGTTCCACGGCCGTGAGCGCTTCGACCGCGTCCGGAAGCATGCGCTCCGCCTCGGCAAGCCGGTCGGTCTTCAATGCTGCGTCGATCAGGCAAACGCGGGCTTTTGCCACTTCCCACATGCGCATACCTGGCCCCGCAAGTGCCAGCAAGCGCTTGCCTGATTGATACGCGTCCTCTGGACGATTCCCGCGCAGCAGGTATTCCATCAGATTGGACAGCGTCTTGATTTGCCCCGCGACGTCGCCGCCGGCCTCCCTCAAGTCGTGCGCCCGTTGCGCGGCGCGTGCTGCTTCGTCCCACTGAGCTTCGCGCGCGTGAATCTCCGCCAGATTGTTCCAGCAACGCGATTCGCCGATCTTGTCGTTCGCACGGGCGTAGATCTCGCGCGCGGCTTTGTTGAGGCGCAATGCGTCGTCGCGTCGTCCGTCCTCATAAGCGGCCATTGCGCGAGTGGCCATTCGCGGCGCAGTTTCCTCTGTATCGTCATCCTGTTCGTGCTGTTTCAGCAAATCGTTCCACGAAGAACGCTCGACCGATGCGCTGCGCAAACGCGTGTCGCGCGTGCGCTCGCCACGTCTCATCGACTCGATCAGCGCAATGAGCCTTTCCCGCGCGTTCGGCAGGCTCGATTTATCAGTCAGCTCGATATGCGCGGTCAGAAGTTCAATCGCTTCGTCGTTGCGTTGCAACTGACAAAGCAGACGCGCCTGATTCACCGTCGACGTCATATAGTTATCCCAGTCACCGAGACGGCGTTGCGCCTGCCGCGAGCTCTCGAACAGCGCGATCGCCCGATTTGCTTCGGCATCGTCATGCCCGAGCACGCGAGCGAAATTCGAGCGCAGCATATGAGCGCCGGTGCTATCACCCTCGCCCCGCTGTTCGAGGTCCGCAATGGTGCGCTCATAGGCTTGCGCGGCCTCGGCGATACGCCCTTGATACTCGAGTGCAATGCCCAGAAAGTTGGCGCCCCCGATTTCGTAGTGCGTATTCTTGCTTCGCGACGCTCGCTCGCGCAATGCCTGCGCGAGATCGGTGAGACGCTCGATCGAGCCTCGCTGGTGAAAGAGTCTGCACAACGCGTCCAATGCCTGTAGAACGAGCACGACATTCCCGGTGTACTCGGCCCCCGCAAGCACGTAGCGCATGCGTGCCTCGCCCGGCTGATCGGGGCGCGGCTGAATCAGAAACCATGGCTCGAAGTCTTCGGTGACACCCGCAATCGCTTTGCACCCGGAGCGGATCGACGCGAGCGACTCGCCTTCTCGCTTCGTAAGATCGTTGCCATCCAGCGATTCAGGAAAGCTCGCGTCAATCTGCAGGAGTAAGGACGCTCGGAGCGAGGCTTTATTTCCAAGCAGCCTCAGCATTTCTCGGCCAGTGGCAAGCCTCGTTTCGAAGTCGAGCCACGGTTCATCGATCAGTTGCTTAAGTACTTCGAACGTGCGATCAAGCTCGCCGCGACGCGCGGACAATTCCGCGCTAAGCATCGCGTGCCGCCAGACCAATGACTTGCGCACCGTGTACACGAGAATCTGCCTGGCTTCGTCGAGCCGCATCTGCGCGAGGTCGAGTTCGGACACGCGCATCAACGCGCCCGCCTCCAACAACAGCGTTTCCAGCACCGTAAGGCTTGCGCCCACCGGTTGCGCATGACGACGGGCTGCGCGCAGATGCGCGAGTTTGTCATCCAGCGAATTCGAGGCCAGTTTCGCATGACGCATCTCGATCAGCGCAAGCAGTTCGGCATCGTTGAGTTCCGAAGCTCGTTCACGCGCAAGCTCGAGCATCCGCAATGCCTCGCGCCGATGCTCCTCGTCGTCCGATTCACTGTGCCATGCATTCGCGAGATTGATGAAAACGCTCGCCGTATTGCGCAGATATTCAGTGCGGGCTTCCGGCGACAAGCGATTGACTTTGACCAAAGGCTCGATCAATGCCTGATGGAAGCCGAGTTCCCTTTCGCCCCACGCGCGGCAACCGGCAAAGTCCAGACGCTCCAGGCACGCGACCGACAATTGACGCATCGCGGCGCCCACACTGACGTGAAAGTACCCGGTGGCAGCCTCGCGATCGAAGGCCTCCACCAGCAATGCTTCGAAACGCGCCGCGTCATCCCGATACATCATCTCGTGCATCAGCCGCAAACAGAGCGCCGCGCAGGCCCACGGGCCGACGGTCATGCCGCATGTCCATGCCTCGATCTCCTCACGAAGGGATGACGCGTTGCCTGCGCCTGGATCACGCTCCGGCACGACCAGCAGCGTCTCATCGACACCGAGCATCCGGAAAACGTCAGGCAGATTCGCTTCCAGAAAATGACTGGGGTCCGACGTGATCTGCGCGCCAACATCCGGCGGCCGACTCCCCTTGCGGTAGAGCCAGGTGAAGCCCAAACCACTGGCCAGACTATGCCGTAGCGGCAGATAGTCGAGATCGAAATCCAGGTCCGCACCGGAAAAGCCGATCAGCAGCACATGACATTCACTAAAGAGCTGCTCCAATACGCTGCGACGGGCCGCCGACAGTCCGCTCGCCTTCTGGCTGACCGTATCGACCAGCGTCTGCGTGTCGGTCACCGAACCGTGGATCTTGTGAAGCCGCGCGGACGCACGGCTTCTCGCGCTGAACACACCATAGTCTTCGCTGCGCACCAGCACTTCCAGCGCTTCTCCGGCTTCGCGAAACGCGCGCTCGGTGAGCGAGTCGAAGTTCAGCGTGACAATGTCCTTGATGCGCCCGGTGCCGGCGAGCCACGCGAGCGCTCGATGGTTTGCGTTCGGCTTCGCACTCTCCAGCACCTTCAGCAGCGGGAAATAAGCACCGCCCGCAAAAGTTCGCACGACGAGATCCGAGAATGCGACAACGGGTATGCCCTTTTCGAGCGAAAGCTTATCCAGCAGGTTTCGTTCGTCTTCCGGCAACAGACTGTGAACCTGTTGCTTCATCGACTCGAGCAGCGTCTGATTGAAGCCCCACCAGCTCGGCAAGTTCGATGGTTGCAGCATCGAGATCCCCGCTCCTGCCACAACGACGACCTTGCCTGCATGCAACGCATCGAGCAGTGCCCGAGGCGCAGGATTGGCCTCATTAGCAGCGTCAGACGGTGTATTCACGCTAATTCTCCTCGGGTCGATTGCGGCATCCCAACGCAATTCGCGTCGATGCGCTATACCGGCGTTGCGTTCGTGAACAAGCGATCAAACCAGGTCTTGTAGGTTCTGAACAGGCTATCGGCGTTGCCGGTGTCGAGCAGTTCTAGTGCGGGCGTGTCCGACGTGTTGATCGACTGGAGATAGTGCACGACGTGCATGCGTCCGTCGAAGCGGCGCACGGACGCGTCCAGCACGGATGCGTCATCGACTGTCGCAATCGAAAGACGATGCCCCGTCGGCAGGCCCGTGCGCAACTTCTGGAATTTCTGCAGCGCGTGTTTCATGTTCGCCTGCATTGCCCCCAGGTTCTGCGACGACACTGCGTAACGCAGCGCAGCGGACGTTGCCGGCAGCAGCAACACGCGCACGGCAACGCCGTTGGTCGCCTTGAGGGCGAGTGCATCCATCGCGGCGTCCGAATCGACGATGTCGAGCAGTTGATAGCCCGTCAGGTCAATTTCCTTTTGCGACGCCTCGATCAACGCTTTCCAGCTTTTGTTTGGAGACGCCTGGACATTCGTGTGAACCCGGACGATACCGGTCTTATACGAATCCGAAATCAGATCGTTGATCTGGCTGAGCTTGTGGATTTCGGTCGACAGCGGATCTCCACCCACCTTGCTCCATAAGAAATCGACAAGAGAAACCGTGAGCACCGCGACGCCGATCGCCAGCAGAATATCCTTCGACTCGTGCGCGAGCTTCTCGCCATGCGTCAACGTGCCGTTGGCCGATTCGCTGATGAATGCGTAGTCGACGACGCTCGCGGCAAGCAGAAATGCAACGCCCGCAAGGAGAAATACCCATCGATAGCCGTTTCTCATGGTTGCTTTCCTTGGTGAGTTGTTGCCGCTCGAGCACGAAGCTCCCGAAAAAGTGCACGCATTCGGCGCCGCGCCTCGACTACGTTTTGCGAACTGGACGCGCGCCACGGTACATCAGAGTACATCACGGCGAGCGAAGCACGACGGATGCTAGCGACCATTCGCCCGCCAATGGTCGCGCCAGCTCGGCATCATCGCGACATTGCAGGTTCAAGCTGACGGAACATTTGTTCCGGCTCACGCTGTTAAAGTGGACTGTCTCGGTAGCATCGAGGGAGATGCAATCAATGGACACAAACACCCCAGCCTCAACAGGCAAAGCCACACATACCGTTTCCTTCAGCCAGGACGGCGAAAGCTTCCTGCTCGACGGCGAGCCTTTTCAGATCCGCAGCGGGGAGATGCATCCCGCCCGCATCCCCGCCGACTACTGGCAGCATCGCATCCTGATGGCCAAGGCGATGGGGATGAACTGCATCGCCCTCTACGTCATGTGGAACTACCACGAGACGAGTCCAGGCACTTTCGATTTCCGCACAGGGAACCGCGACATCGAAGCGTTCATTCGGCTGTGTCAGCAGGAGGGGATGTGGGTGTTGCTGCGGCCGGGCCCCTATATTTGCGGCGAATGGGACCTGGGCGGCATTCCGTGGTATCTGTTGAGTGACCCGGACATCCAGCTCAGGACCGACTCCGCTCACGATCCTCGCTACATGTCGGCGGTGGCTCGTTACATCAGGGAACTGAGTCCGTGCATCGAACCGCTGTTGGTGAATCGCGGCGGACCGATCCTGATGATTCAGATCGAAAATGAATTCGGCTCGTACGCCGCCAACCCGGCTTACCTCGAAGAGATACGGCAGCTCTGGCTTCAGGAAGGAATACAAGGGCCCTTCTATACCGAAGATGGCATCAGGCAGCTTGAACAGAATCGCACGAACGTCAGCGGCGGCGCGATCGCGTTGAGTAATGGCGACGCAGAGCAGATCGCAGCGGTCCGGCAGCAATTTCCGGCCGTCCCGGCGATGGCCGGTGAAGTGTATCCAGGGTGGCTCACCCATTGGGGCGACGAGACTTTCAATGGTACGGCCGCGGATATTTCCGCCACGCTCGACGCGTTCATGCAACGGAAGCTGTCATTCAACCTCTATGTCATTCACGGCGGCACCAGCTTCGGCTTCTATGCCGGCGCCAATGTCGATGCTGATTCAGGCGAATATCAACCCGACATTACCAGCTACGATTACGCGGCACCCATCAGCGAGCAAGGCGTGGCGACCTCGAAGTACATGAAGTACCGCGGCGTCATCGGCCGCTATCTTTCGACACCGCTGCCCGAGATACCCCAACCCGTTCCCACGATCAGCCGCAAAGGAAGCCGCGCCTTGATGCCGGAACTTTACGCGTCCGTTTGGGACAACCTGCCTGCCGCGCTCCCGGCCGCACAAACCGTCGACCCACAGCCGTTCGAGATGTACGGCCAGGCGTTTGGTTTCGCGCTGTATCGCAAGACGCTGCAAGGCTACCGAGGTGGTGTGCTGGATATCAAGGAGGTTCACGATTACGCAACCGTTTTCATCGGCGAGCAATACGTGGGCGGTGTATCGAGAGCCTGGATGCCCGAGCATCACGCGCAGCCGCTGAATGTCATGCACCACGCGCCGCTCGTGCTGCCGCCTGTGTCGTCGTCGCAGGAGCGCGAAGTATCAATGGAAATCCTCGTCGAAGGCATGGGGCGCGTCAACTACGGCCACGCGATGCTCGACCGGAAAGGCCTTCTCGAACCGGTCACGCTCACGGAGGCGGGAGATTCGAGCGACACGCTCACTGGATGGGAAGTCTTCCTGTTGCCGATGGATGCCGCGTTTATCGCTAACCTGCGCGCCGTCTGCGCGAACCCTCGTAAAGCAGGACTATTCTTCAAGGCGACTCTGTCGCTGGATACACTCGGCGATACCTATCTCGACATGCATCGCTGGACCAAAGGTGTGGTCTGGGTCAACGGGAACAATCTGGGTCGCTACTGGAATATCGGTCCACAAAAGCGGCTGTATTGTCCTGCTCCGTGGCTGAGACTGGGTGACAACGAGATCATCATCTTCGATCTGCATCAGATGGAAGCGAAACCGGTAGAACTGGCGCGCACGCTATCGTAAAGACGGCACCGCAAGCCATTACCCTTCGCCACCGGCCGGGACCAGCTCCAAAGTGAGCACTTCGAAAGGCGCGAGTGGGATGGTTTGCGGCCGGTCCGCGTCGAGCACCGGTGGAACACGCGAGCCATTGTCGTGCCATAAGCTGCGCGTCTGAAATCGTCCCGCCGCGCCGTCTGGCAACTCCAGTTGCCGCTGCAAATCGAGCGCGAAGCGCTTCGGTTGGCTGTCGGGATTGCGCAGCGTGATGATCGCCTTGACCGGCGACCATGCCGCCCAGCCGTACACTTCGAGCTCATCCGGCGCACCGCCAATCCAATGGCTGTCGCGCAGCACGTCGGCGTTTGCCCGGGCCCATCGGGCGGATGCGGCGAGAACGTCCCAGTCGCCGTCGCCCAGCAGCGACGGCGTGATGTACAGCTCCTGCAGGTGCGCGCCGCTGCCGAAGTACGAATGCACTTCATGTGCGAAGTCTTCGCCTTGGGCGTTGTTCAACCGATCATTGAACTGCGCGCAAATGATGCCGTGGAGCATCAGCGAGTTGAGCGGAAACAGCGGACTCCTGACGACGACATTGCGGTAAGTCTGTGCGTCGCGATAGGTGATCCAGCGTTCGCGATTGCTGCCTACGCCGGCCAGGTCGTCATCCTTGCCGCCGCGCCAGATCGAATCGGCATAGCGTAACCAGAACGGCGATGGATAGGTGCCGACCGTCAGGTTGATGAAGGTGTCGGGCCTGGCCTCGCGGATGTCCTCGATCAACTGAATCGCCGCGTCCCAGTCGCTGCTGAAACAACTGCCCGGGACCACCCGGTCGGCACTGCCGGTGCCATCGAACTTGAAATGATTGATGCCGTGCTGTGTCAGCAGTGCCATCACGGCCTCATGGAAGCGTCGGTAGTATTTCGGCCCTGACAGCGCGAAGCAACCATCGATGATTTCGTATCCCGCGGTGTGGCCTCGCCTCACCCGTTCCTGCCGCGTCGAGCCATAGCCGCCCCACGGCGACAGCCACACGCCGGGCGACGCCCCGTAGCGGGCGGCGGCGTCGCGCAACGGCACGAATCCATGCGGGAAGTCCTTGCCGAAATGCCAACTGCCGCTGTAGTCGTCCCAGCCGTCATCGAACAGGAAGGAGTCGAGTTGTACGCCGCGCTTGTCGTGCAACTCGCGGCCGACATCGTCGATGCGTTCGAGCGCTTGCTGCTGCGTGTAAGGCGTGAGGTAACCGATGTCGTACCAGCAGTTGTAATGCAGGAACGGGCGGTACGGATGGGCTCGCTCGCGTTCGAGATAGGCCGCGAAATCGCGGCGTAGCTGGCCGTCGCGCGCCACGCCAGCCACCCCCTGGAAGACACCGGTCTTGCCCTTTTCCAGCGGCAGCACCCGCGACAGGGTGAAGCTGACGGTGTCCCCGTGCACCTGGCTTTCCGATAATGGATGCTCGAATCCGAGGTAGACGTTGCCCGCGACCACAGGTGTTCCCTTGAACTCGCCGGCGGTTTGCGCACCGCGCACCTGCGTCTCCAACAGCGAAACGGTGGCAAGGTGCTCGTCCTTGCTGATCGCGGTGATCGCCACCTGCAGGCGCAAGTACTGCGATCCTTCGCGTTGCTCCACGCTCCACTCCACCCGCAGGCAACCCGGTTCGTCACCGAGGATGGCACGCACGCGTCTGCCCGCGATCCGTTCGGCCAGTCGGGACGCCTTTGGATTTGGCGTCAGCGCGTCTTCGCGCAGTGGCGCAAGCAGCTTCAGGTCGGCAAGGCCTAGTGTGCGGCCGTCGGCCAGCGATAGCGCAAACGGCGCGGTGACCCGCAGCGTACGCCTATGCATGCCGTCGGTCAGCGCGAAATCGGCAAGGCGCTGGTGTATGACGGTCCAGTTCAGGGTGATCGCCGCGTTACCGAAAGAATGCCGGTCACCATTCGTCTGGAACACGGGTATGCCCGGATGCGTTGATGCAGTTTCTTCGGAGTGCATCGATCAAGCCTCGGGATAGGGAGGGTGCCTGATCGATAGCGTACTTCGGGTGGATTCAGCAAGTGCATGAATTTTGCGGTTTGCAAGGCTTGCATGTTCCTCACGCGAACAACGTGCCAGGCACACGGAATACCATCGTATCTGGCGGGTTAACTCCAATGAGACACGTGCCCATCGCAATAGGAGAATCATCGTGCGCACTACCATTCCTCGTACCGCGCGAAAGACCCTGACCGTGGTCATCGCCCTTGCGATCGCAGCTCTTTGTGATCCGCCTGCATTTGCTGCCGGTTTGCAGACCGCAGCTTCTGACGAAGCGCCCTTTCTGGCGGAGAACGACAGCGCCATGACAAGGATGATGGACGGCATGTCCGTGAAGCCGACAGGTGACGTCGATCGTGATTTCGTCGCAATGATGGTGCCTCACCATCAAGGCGCCATCGACATGGCACAGGCCGAGCTGCGCTATGGACACAACGAGCAATTACGCCGCATCGCGCAAGAGATCGTCGTCGAGCAGCAGCAGGAAATCATCGCCATGCGCGTCGCGCTCGGGCAACCCTTGCCGCCATCGGCACCGGCGCCAGACCAGCAAGAGCCGGCTTCTACGCCGGCCGCCCACGCCCACCCGACGTCCCACCGCGGCATGCAAATGAATGTGCCGAACAATCCGCCAGAGGAGCAGTGATGAAAACCACGTCGAATGTCGCTATCGCATTGTCGGTGGCCGCGCTGGCCGCGGCGCAGCTCGCCTGGGCAGGGCAGGCCCCCGGATCGCTCGCCGATCCAGACATTCCGGTAAGCCACCATGATCGGGTTTACGCTGCCGAGCAGTTTTCGAACACGGTGTCGGTGATCGACCCGGCCGACAACAAGCTAGTCGGCCTGATTCGCCTCGGCGACCCGTCTCCGGGCAATTTCAGTCCGTTGTACAAAGGCCAGTTGCTCGTGCACGGCATGGGTTATTCGCCGGACCATCGCACGATAGCGGTCGTCTCCATCGGATCCAACTCGGTTTCGTTCATCGATACGCAGACGAACGCCGTCAAGCATGTGACCTACGTTGGCCGCTCGCCTCACGAGGCCTTCTTTACGCCGGACGGAAAGGAAGTCTGGGTGACCGTGCGCGGCGAAAACTACGTCGCGGTACTCGACGGGACGACGTTCGAAGAAAGAACCCGCATCACTGTCCCAGCTGGCCCTGGCATGCAGATCTTCTCACCGGACGGTAAGTATGGTTACGTCTGCTCATCCTTCAATCCGGAGACTGAGGTCGTTTCCGTGGCTGACCACAAGATCGTCGGCGCGCTCAGGCAGACCAGCCCGTTCTGTCCGGACATCGCCGCGACCCCGGACGGCAAGCAGGTCTGGTTCACGCTCAAGGACGTGGGTAAGGTCCAGGTGTTCGATGCGAGGCCGCCATTCGCGCTGATCAGGACACTCGATACGGGCCCGATTACCAACCACGTCAACATCGTGCATAACGCCAACGGCATGTTCGCGTACGTGACGGTCGGCGGCCTCAATGTTGTCAAGGTGTTCCGAACGGACGACTTCTCGCAGGTCGCGACAGTTCCGGTCGGTGACCTGCCGCATGGGCTCTGGCCTTCGGGCGATGGTAGCCGTATCTATGTCGGTCTCGAGAACGCCGATGCGATGACTGCGATCGATACCTTGACCAACAAGGTCATCGCAACCATACCGATCGGGCAGGCGCCGCAAGCGGTCACCTATGTGCCGAACGCGGTGCCGGAGGGTGATGGCTCGCAAAACCTGCAGCCGCTCGGCCTGGCTGGTCAGAGTGCCCACATTGCGCTGGTGCCGGTGGGATCGAGCAAACCGGCCGACGTCGCCATTGCGCCTACGACCGTCGCGTTGTTCGATCAGGGTCTCGTGCAGGTCCTCCAGGCCGCCGTCACCGGCTTGCAACCGAAGCAACCCTACGTGCTGGGCCTTGCCGACAATTCCGACGGCACTGGCAACGTGCAAGTTCTCGCCAACTTCATGACCAATCCGGCGGGTTCCGCGATCGTCAACGCGCTCGGCCAGATTCGTCAGCTGGTCACGCCTGGCATGAGCGTCTCCGGTGACAGACGGCGCTACCTCGTGATCGCCCCGCAGGCGTCAGGCAAACCAGGGACTCCGGTGCAGGTGCAGTCGCTATAAACGGGTCTACCGTCGGATGGAAGGAACGTAGGCGTCGGTTGGCGGCAAGAAGCATATGAAGAAAGTCAGGCACGAAATTTGTCGGATGACATCTTGCCCCCGCGATCGCTAGAGAGTGCGCCTCGACCAACCCGAGCGCCCGACCGCAACGAGGCCAAACGACGCCTATCATCAAGATACCGCCCGGCGACGGACGCGTGACCGGATGGGCGGAGGCTCACGCACTGATTGCGTTCAATGGTCGAATCCCGGATCGGGAGGTCACATGGCACCGCTACGCGCAAACGATCTGCTCCGCTCGCAGGAGGGATCCCGTCTGCATGGTCCGGACCTGGATTGCTGGCGCCGCTGGGGGCCCTATCTGAGCGACCGCCAGTGGGGCACGGTTCGCGAGGACTACAGCGAGTACGGAACCGCATGGGACTATTTCCCCCACGATCACGCGCGCAGCCGCATGTACCGCTGGGGCGAGGACGGCATCGCCGGATTCGGCAACGACCCGCTCGACTGGTGCGTGTCGCTCGCGCTGTGGAATGGGCGCGACCCCATCCTGAAGGAGCGGCTGTTCGGCTTGACCAATGAGCAAGGCAATCACGGCGAGGACGTGAAGGAGCTTTACTTCTATGTCGATGGTACGCCGACGCATTCGTACATGAAGATGCTGTACAAATACCCGCACGATGCGTACCCCTATCAGGATCTGATCGATGAAAACGGCCGGCGCGGAGCCGATCAGCCGGAATACGAAATCCTCGATACGGGCGTGTTCGACAACGACCGCTATTTCGACGTCTGGGTGGAGTACGCCAAGCACACACCCGATGACGTAGTAATGCGCGTGAGCATCGAAAATCGCGCGGATCAGCACGCGACGTTGCATGCGTTGCCGCTCTTCTGGGCGCGCAACCGCTGGGCGTGGTCGAGCAAGTCCGGCAAGCCGTCGCTCACGCTCGAGCCGGACTCAGCCGAAGGCGCGCGTGTGATCGCGCACAATCCCGCGCTGGGCACGATGATCGTTACAGCCTCGGCGCCGCAGCCAGTCGAATGGCTTTTCTGCGAAAACGAGACCAATGTGCGCCGCATTTTCGGCATCGCCGGCAATGGACCGTTCAAGGATGGCTTCAACGATTACCTCGTCGACGGCAACGAACAGGCGATACGCCGCGACATGGGTACCCGCGCCGCCGCGCACGTGGCCCTGTCGTTCGCGCCGCACGAGCGCGCGGTGCTGTATCTGCGCTGGCGTCCGGCGCCACTGCCGGGTGTCCCGCGCGAGGACGCTCCGCTTGACTTCGAAGCGCTGTTCGCGCGCCGGATCGCCGAGGCCGATGAGTTCTACGCCGCGCTGCAGCATGACATCACCGACGCCGATGCGCGGCTCGTGCAGCGCCAGGCGCTCGCCGGCATGCTGTGGACGAAGCAGTACTACCAGTTCGACGTGACGCGCTGGCACGACGGCGACCCCGGCCAGCCGAAGCCGCCGAAAGGACGCCGGCACGGCCGCAACGCGGACTGGAGGCATATGTGCAACGGCGACATCGTATCGATGCCCGACAAGTGGGAGTATCCGTGGTACGCGTCGTGGGATCTCGCGTTTCATGCCGCCGCGTTTGCGATGATGGATCCCGACTTCGCGAAGAAGCAGTTGCTGCTGCTCGTGAAGGAGCGGTACATGCATCCGAACGGGCAATTACCCGCCTACGAATGGGCATTCGGCGACGCGAATCCGCCCGTTCACGCATGGGCGACCTGGCGCGTGTACGAACTCGACCGCGAAGTGACAGGCGTCGGCGACCACGCGTTTCTCGAAGTGATGTTCCACAAGTTGCTGCTCAACTTCTCGTGGTGGGTCAACCGCAAGGACGCAGAAGACCGCAACATCTTCCAGGGCGGCTTTCTCGGGCTCGACAACGTCGGGATCTTCGACCGCTCTTCCCCGCTGCCGACGGGCGGCCGCATCGACCAGGCCGATGGCACCGCCTGGATGGCCTCGTATGCGCTCGACCTGATGCAGATCGGACTCGAACTCGCGATGAAGAACGACGCGTACGTCGAAATCGCAGTGAAGTTCTTCGAGCACTTCCTGTATATCGCGGAAGCCGTCAGTTGCAGCGAGGGTTGCAGAACCGGGCTATGGGACGGCCACGACGAATTCTTCTATGACGTACTGCATCTTCCGGACGGAACCCGAGTGCCGATGCGTGTTCGCTCGATCGTCGGCCTGATTCCGCTGTTCGCCGTGCATGTGCTCGAAGAACGGATATACGGGCACCTGCCAGGCCTGCGAGAGCGGCTCGCATGGTTTCTCGATCACCGGCCGAATCTGGCCAAACTCGTGTCACGCTGGACGGAACCCGGCAAGGGCAACACCACGCTGCTCTCGCTGTTGCGCGGATACCGGATGACGGCGCTGCTGCGCCGCGCGCTCGACGAAGACGAATTTCTGTCCGATCACGGCGTGCGCGCGCTGTCGCGAGTGCATTGCGATACACCGTACGTTTTCGATCATGATGGCGTGCATGTCTGCATCGAGTATCAGCCGGCCGAATCGGATTCGCGCGTATTCGGCGGCAATTCGAACTGGCGCGGGCCGGTGTGGATGCCCGTGAACTATCTACTGATCGAATCGCTGTATGAATTCCATCGCTACTACGGCGACGAGTTCCGCATCGAATACCCGACAGGTTCGGGCGACCGTTGCTCGCTCAGCGAGATCGCCGACGGTCTCGCGCGCCGAGTCACTACCCTCTTCCTCAAGGACGAGCACGGCAGACGGCCGGTGATGGCGGCTTATCCGCAGTTGCAGGCCGACCCGCGCTCGTCGGATCTCGTGCTTTTCCACGAGTACTTTCACGGCGACGACGGACGTGGTGTCGGCGCTTCGCATCAAACGGGCTGGAGTGGTCTTGTCGCGCTACTGCTTCAGCCGCGATTGATGAAGCTAGCCCATGTGGCGTCCGATTCCGCTGGCGAAAACGAGCGTACGGCTGCGCCAGTAGCCGAATACGCGCTGCCGTCGATGGCGCGATAGACCACATTCGCTGGCGGCTCGTACGTATTACAGAAAATGTGACAACCCTCCAGCACGCTTTGTTGGCGTCTCATCAGCATTACTTATGCGGGTATTGATCGCTATGCGGCTTGTATGCAATCGCGGCGCCCGTCGTATCGCTCAGGTTTCTAAACGAGCGCGTGTTAGCCAATATACCGATATGTGGGAAATCGCATATTGATGCGGGAAGCGTCCAGAATCGTCACCAATAGACCACCTGGTGTCACTGACACGATATTCCCCACTTTCGTCCAGACAAAATCCCCGTCGCTTCCACGGTTGGTTTTGCTGCGCATTGGGTTTGCACTTTGCGAATTCCGATCTCAGGCATTGAATATACGTGGCGAATGTGCGCAAGACCTTATAACGACTCGGAGTCATCAAGTATCGTATCGAGGTAAAAAGCAGCCCGGCATTTTTGACGCGACTCCCATCCCCCAAAGGAATGAACACTAACGCACACGGAATTATTTACTCATCGGATATGCCGCCGTATCTACCACGATCAATGCAAACGTCGACTCAATCCAGTGTCGAGTTTGCCGTCGTTAATGACCTGGAGACGTTCCTACTGCTGCAGAAAGAATGGGAAAATCTCTGGCATGCCGTTCGTGGAAATCCCTTTCAGTCGTTCCTCTATTGCCTTCACGCGCTCCGCGAAGTGGCCATTCCGTCCTGTGCAAGTCCACATTGCATCGTCGGTAGAAAAGCTGATCAGATGGTGTTCGTGTGGCCTCTAATTCGATATCGCGAATATTTGTGGAACACGGTGCGCCCGTTGACCCACGACGTACCCGAACCGTCCCATTTACTCGTCGCGCACGAAGAGGACGCGGAGTCTCTCATTCAGGCTGCGTGGCGCACGCTGCTCTCGTCTTCCAGCAGCGATGTCGTCAACCTTCCAATGCTGCGCACGGATTCCGCGCTTTACCAATTTGCGTCGAAGTCCAGGTGGCTGTCGCAAGGAGAATGGCGCGTAGTCGGCAACGCGCCTTTGCTGCAATTCGGAACGTGGGGGCATTTTCGCGCCAATCTGGCTGAGTCTTTTAGAAAGAGACTGGATTACGATCAGCGTCGTTTGCATAGAGCCGGTGAAACCTCGTTCTTCATCCCCGAATTAAGCGATCCGCGAAGCCTGGCTTGCGTCGATACGATGCTGGAATGGAAGCGCGAGTGGTCTGCACGCGCAGGCGTAACCGGAGATTTTTTCAAAGAGTCATATCAAAAGTTTCTGCGGGAGATATTGACCGACCCGTCCCTCAACCAATACTTTCGTCTGTTCGTTCTCTCCCTGGATGGAAAGCCGATTGCCATGAACCTCATTGCGCTCGCCGAGCGGGTGGTGATCGGTATGCAGAGCGCGTACGATCCGACACAGGCGAAATGGTCGCCCGGTTCTGTACTGCAGGAATACGTGCTGAAATGGGCATTCGAAAACGAGCGGGACCTCGACTTCGGCCCCGGCGACAGCAAATTCAAGCTGAATTGGACAGGGGGACTTGGCTATACCTGCGCCGATATCCGGATTGCAACGAGCCATTGGGGGCGATCGGCATTCGTTGCACTTACACTCCAACGTTGGTACGAGAGATTTCGCCGGCTCATTGCCGAAGGGCCTTTGGCGCGCTTACGCAGGTCGCGATCGTAACCGGATCGCAAATTCAAGCTCGGCGATGAACGCCGCCGTATCGTCGAAGCGCCGAAATACCCCATTCAAGTACTACCGCGCATGCGCGCCAGAGCATCGAGCAACTGATGCACAGGCGCGGCCAAGGTTTCCCGCAGGCGCGAGACGAGTTTCAATTCATGGCTCGAGCATTGCTCGTCGAGCGCGACGACGGAGAAAGGCAGCGCAACTCGCAGCCGGCACGTTGTCGATTCGGGCACGATCGATACGCCGACGCCCGCCGTTACCATATGACAGACCACCTCGAAGCTTTCGACCTGTGCGCGCAGTTGGATACTCTGGCCCAGCAGCAGCGCCGTCTTCGATACGTATTGCTGATGGATGAGCGCTAGTTCAGTCCGATGTAATTCCACTCCAAAACCTGATGAAAACGAATCGCACGCTCACGCGCCAGCGCATGAGCATTCGGCACGATGACGACAAATCTGTCGTCGCGAAACGGCATCACTGCGAGTTTCCTCGTGTTCACGAGCCCTACGATGATGCCGAGATCAGCACTGCCTTCGTCGACGGCGCGCACGGTTTCCGGACTGGTATGTTCCTTAGGTGATCACTCAGGTCAACGTGTGCGGGCAATACCAACAGGTTCCGCGAGTCTGTTGGGCGATAAGCGTCACGGGAGCGCTTGCAACACCCCGCCCGCATAGACAATTTCTCGCTTAATCAATGGCGTAGAGCGATACGACGAATTGGCACGTCGCATGCAATGTTGGTTTCAAGCCAGCGTTGCGGTGCGCCGAATGGCGCAAACGGCATCGGGAGGCTTCGAAACACCAGGCGCATCGGCGCCCGGTGCGGCTTCCGGGAGTTCATACATGCCGCTCGCTCGATTGCTCCTCTGCTTTCTCCAGTGCTCGTTCGCGGCCGCGGTGCTTTTGCCCGTCGTCGCGGGCGCCGCAAACCTGCCGGTCGAATCGCAACGCTATGCGTCCGGCACGCCCGACGCGGGTCCCAGCGATTCGGTCACGCCTCACGCACTGAAAGCGGGTATCGAGCGCCTGCGCACCGGAACGTGGTGGGAAGCCAATCGCAAGATCCGCCCGGAACTCGCGCAAGTCGGCGACCTGATGTTCCTCCTGCCGCTTGCCGACAGGAACCTCGAACCATCATCGGATGCGATCGGCCGCGTGCAGCGCCTGCGCGAAGCGCTGCGCAGTCATCTGACGCGCGAACCCGCCGGCTGGACGCGCCTCGTTACGCAGGTGCGGGCAGCGCGCGTAAAGGCCGGCGATGCGTCAGCCGTGCTGCTCGCCGACGCGCTCATCAACGAGGTCCGCTATCGCGACGGAACCGACGGCACTTACTACGCGCCGGCGCGTTTCTTCGCCGAAAGCGGGGTGTGCAAGGATTTCGCCGTTGCCAAATACCTGTTGCTGCGCGACGCGGGTTTCGATATCGCGCGGCTGCGTCTCGTGTCGCTCGCACCGCGCTACAACAACACACCGGACGACTGGCACGTCATCCTCGTCGTGCAGATCGACGCCGCGAGCGAACCCCTCGCACTCGATTCACCGAACGCGAAGCGCGCCGACGATACCGCCAACCAGGCATCGGCTTCGATCGGGCCGTCCGCGCTGCTCGGCGCGATCCTCGCCGGCCGCGAGCCCGCCGATGCGGTGCTGCGCGCGCCCGCGGGACCGCTTACCACGCCGCTCAGCCGGTCGGGCCAGGCGCGTCGGCCGCTTGCGACAGTGTTCAACGAACAGGGCAGCCGGTCGTTCGAACGCGCCGCGCCGGACGCGCTGCGACGCGCGTCGACGGCCGGGCGAAGCGCGAATGCGCTGTATGTCGACGAAATGGGCGAGCAGTGGACGGTCGACGGCTCCGGGAAGTTTCCGAAGTGGCGCGTCGCCGTTGACCAAACGGATGCGCTGGCGAAGCCGGATCCAGCGGCAGGGTTGATACGGGTGGCGGCACGCTGAGTGAGGCGCGCATGGCCCGCGCCCGACACCGCCGCGACGAAAAAGCACCCGCACGCGATCGAACCGCAAATCCGGGTGAAGCGGTCAGTGGCATCATTGGGGTGTCGGCGTGCAAGTTCGGCATCGCAGTTGCCCGACTGCCGCTCGACGGCTCGACGGCGCGCACCAACGCGTCCGTGCGTGACAACTCGTCCTTGCTGCACCGGCCCGGAGATCGTACATGTCCGTCTTTCTCGAAGTCGAGCACGTCACAACCTATCGCTACAACAAACCTGTGGAGCTCTCGCCGCACCGCGTGATGTTCCGGCCGCGTGCCGGGCACGACATCCGCGTGTTGTCGGCCACGCTGACGGTGTCGCCGCATAGCACGCAGCACTGGATGCAGGACGTGTTTTCGAATTCCGTGGCGATCGTCGAACCGCGGGTGCCGGCCGACGAGCTCGCGCTTCGCGCGCACTTCGTGATCGAGCATTTCGGCGTCAAGAATCTGGAGTTGCCGCTGGCGCCCGAAGCCGAGCACTACCCGTTTCACTACACCGACGACGATCAGCTCGACCTGACACCCTTCCTGCCGCCGCAATATCCTGAGGATCAGCCCCTGCTGCGCGACTGGGCGGCGCAGTTTCTGCCCCGGCGCGGTACGGCGCACACGCGCGACATCCTGACCAATATCAACGCCGCTATTCGCAGCGACTTCCAGTACCAGTCGCGTGACGCCATGGGCACTCAACTTCCGTCTGAAACGCTGAACCGGCGCAGCGGTACCTGCCGGGATTTCGCGCTGCTGATGATGGAAGTGGTACGGGGGCTGGGACTGGCCGCGCGCTTCGTGTCAGGGTATCTGTACGACCAGGCGCTCGACACGCCGACTCCGCCGGCGGTACGCAACACGGCACTGCAACAGGGCGCGAGACAGGTCGAAAGCCACGACGAGCCGCTCATAGTGGGGGCCGGCGCGACCCACGCATGGCTGCATGTCTTCTTGCCGGGCGCGGGCTGGGTACCGTACGACCCGACCAACTCGCTCGTCGGCGGTACTGACCTGATCCGGGTGGCCTACACGCGCAAGCCCGAACAGGCCGCACCGGTGTCCGGTTCCTGGTTCGGTGCCGCGCAGGACTTCATCGGCATGGATGTCAGCGTCAGCGTTCGACGAATCGAGCGGCCAGCAGAGCTGGAATTGATCGGCGAACGTCCTTCAGAGAGCGCTATGGCCGCCCGGACCTGAGAGTCGCCCAAGAAGCGGGAATCGGCAAGACTCCAGACGAGACGGCTATAGGCGTCGCGCACTTGCACGTCGAGATTCGTGGCGATGAAGCTTCGTCGTACTCGTTCTTCGTCGAAACGATCTTCGACGGGCATTGCTTCAATCATCGGAACTTTCAGCACGGCCGACTGGGCAGCGCTTTGCCACAGCGGCCACGAGCCCCAGCAGCAGCCCTCCGACAACTTTGAGTCCGTCGAAATGGACTATATTGAATGACAGCGACTCTCAGTAGCAGCAGCTTGACGCAGGAGACGAGCGATGAGCAACGGGACATGGTTCAAATGGGCGGCAGTAGCGGGATTGGCTATCGGATGTGAGACCGTATTGGCCAGCGGGCCCGGCGACATCGCCAACATACCTCTTGCCGCGACACAGCAAAATTCTGGTCAGAGCGGACAAGCGACCCTCGTACCGGTCGGTGACGCGACAGAAATCGCACTCTTCGTGAGCGGATTGCCATCTCACACCGCGCTGCCGGCGCAGCTCTACACCTACCTGTACCCCGGCACTTGCGGCCACCTCGGCGCGCGACCGTCGTTCGACATGAACCAGCGCGTGAGGCTCGGCGAGTTCACACCGATGATGATGTGGAAGCGCGTGCCGATCTCGATGCAGAAACTTCGCTCCAACGATTACGCGTTGGTCGTGCGGAGCGCCCCCGTTGATGGATCCGCCGAAGTCTTTTGTGGCGATCTCAGGCAAGCCTCGTGATCGCCGTCGACTAAGACGCCGATCTCAGTGTGGCGCACACGGGCAACATCGAGCAGAACATCATCAACGGCGCGTTCGACGTGCTTGACGGCTTCACCCTGATCCTCAGGTCCAGTTCTGCGTCGGAACGTGATCGCGGCTGCCCTTGATCCTGTTGTTTTCGTCGACGAACACGAGGTCCGGCTTCCAGCCCGCCTTCAGTTCCGCCTCGTCGACCACCGCGAACGCCGCGATGATGATCAGATCCCCGAGTTGCGCGCGACGCGCAGCCGAACCGTTCAGCGAAATCATCCCGCTGCCGCGTTCGCCCTTGATCGCGTAGGTCGAGAAGCGCTCGCCGTTGTTGATGTTCCAGATGTCGATGCGTTCGTTTTCGACGATGTTCGCCGCTTCGAGCAGGTCTTCGTCGATCGCGCACGAGCCCTCGTAATGCAGCTCGCAGTGAGTGACAGTGACGCGGTGAATCTTCGACTTCAGCATGTTGCGTTGCATGACCCATCCTGTGTGGCTTCGTTACGGCGTCAGATTTCCAGGTTGTCGATCAGACGCGTCGCGCCGAGCCTGGCCGCCGCGAGCACGACGAGTTTCGCGTCGGCGTCCTGCGCGCCCGGGGCGATCAGGTTCGAGCGCTTGCGGATCGCGATGTAATCGGGATGCCAGCCGCGCGCGGCCAGTGTCGTTTTCGCTGCCTGTTCGAGCTTCGCGAAGTCACGCTCGCCCGCGAGCACCGCGTCGCGCACCCGATTCAACTCGACAGCCAGTATCGGCGCCTCGTCGCGCTCGGCGGCCGACAGATAGCGGTTGCGCGAGCTGAGCGCGAGACCGTCGATATCGCGCACGGTTTCGGCTGCGACAATGTCAGTCGGCAGCGCGAACTGATGGCACATGCTGCGCACGATCATCAGTTGCTGGTAATCCTTCTTGCCGAACACCGCGACGCGCGGCTGTACGCACGACATCAGCTTCAGCACGACCGTGCACACGCCTTGAAAGAAACCCGGACGGAATTCGCCTTCGAGGATGTCGCCGAGATCGTGCGGAGGATGCACGCGGTACTCCTGCGGCTCCGGATACAAATCCCGCTCGGTCGGCGCGAACAGCACGTAGACGCCTTCTTTTTGCAGCTTCTCGATGTCGGCTTCGAGCGTGCGCGGGTACTTGTCGAAATCCTCGTTCGGGCCGAACTGCAATCTGTTCACGAAGATGCTCGCGACCACCGGGTCGCCGTGCTGACGCGCGAGGCGCATCAGCGACAGATGGCCTTCGTGCAGGTTGCCCATCGTCGGCACGAAGGCCGTGCGGTTCTGGCCACGCAACTGATCGCGCAATTCCTGAAGGGAGCTGATAATCCTCATCGAGTGCCAACCGCAAAGTGGATCAAGGCCGTGTCCGTTTCACTCACATTTCCAAGCGTTTCTGTCCAATTCATTCAAATCCCCTTCACCATATCCTCGATCACCTTCTTCGCGTCGCCGAACACCATCATCGTCTTGTCCATGTAGAACAGGTCGTTGTCGAGTCCGGCGTAACCCGCCGCCATCGAGCGCTTGTTCACGATCACCGTGCGCGCCTTGTACGCCTCGATGATCGGCATGCCCGCGATCGGCGATTTCGGATCGTTCTTCGCGGCGGGATTCACCACGTCGTTGGCGCCGAGCACCAGCACCACGTCGACCTGTCCGAACTCGCCGTTGATGTCGTCCATCTCGAAGACCATGTCGTACGGCACTTCGGCTTCCGCGAGCAGCACGTTCATATGACCCGGCATGCGGCCGGCCACCGGGTGAATCGCATACTTCACCTCGATGCCCTTCTCGACCAGCTTGTCGGTCAGCTCCTTCAGCGCATGCTGCGCCCGCGCCACGGCGAGCCCGTAGCCCGGCACGATCACGACGGTCTCGGCGTTGCCGAGCATGAACGATGCGTCATCGGCCGAACCGGATTTCACCGGACGCTGCTCCGCCGAACCCGCCGCGGCCGCGCCCGGCTCGTTGCCGAAACCGCCGAGGATCACGTTGAAGAACGAGCGGTTCATGGCCTTGCACATGATGTACGACAGGATCGCACCCGAGGAACCCACCAGCGAGCCCGCGATGATCAGCATCGCGTTGTTCAGAGAGAAGCCGATGCCCGCGGCCGCCCAGCCCGAGTACGAGTTCAGCATCGACACGACGACCGGCATGTCCGCGCCGCCGATCGGAATGATGATCAGCACGCCGAGCACGAACGCGATGATCGTCATGATGATGAACGGCAACCACGACTGCGTGAGGAAGAACAGGATGCCGAAGCCGAGCATCGCGAGCGCGAGCATCAGGTTGATCAGATGCTGGCCGCCATACACCACCGGGGCGCCCTGAAACAGCCGGAACTTGTACTTGCCCGACAGCTTGCCGAACGCGATCACCGAACCGGAGAACGTGATCGCACCGACGAACGTGCCGATGAACAGTTCGATACGGTTGCCGTACGGCAGGAAGCCCTCGATCGGCACGTCGGGATCGACGAGACCGAACGCGGCCGGCTCCGACACGACCGCGTACGCGATGCACACGGCCGCGAGACCGATCAGCGAGTGCATCGCCGCGACGAGCTCGGGCATCTTCGTCATCTCGACGCGCGCGGCGACGAACGCGCCGACCGAGCCGCCGATCACGAGCCCGAACAGCAGCAAGCCGAGCCCGAGGCCGAGATTGGAGCCGAGCGCTTCGGCCTGCCGCGAGATCAGCGCGATGGTCGTCAGGATCGCGATCGCCATGCCGACCATGCCGAAGGTATTGCCGACGCGTGCCGTCTTCGGATTCGACAGCCCCTTGAGCGCCTGGATGAAGCAGACCGAGGCGATCAGATATAGCAGCGTGACGACGTTCAGGCTCATTTACGTACCCTCCTTGCCAGCCGCCGGAAGCTTCTTCGGTTCCTTCTTCCTGAACATCTCCAGCATTCGCCTCGTGACGAGGAAGCCGCCGAACACGTTGACGGCCGCGAGCGCCACGGCAATCGTGCCGAAGAACTTGCCCGCGCTGCCGACCGTCAGACCCGCCGCGAGCATCGCCCCGACGATCACGATCGCCGAGATCGCATTGGTCACGGCCATCAGTGGCGTGTGCAGCGCGGGCGTGACGTTCCAGACCACGTGATAGCCGACGTAGATCGCCAGCACGAAGATGATCAGATTGATCACTGTGTGATTGATGACTTCCATCTTCGGCCTCTCCTATGCCTGGCGCGTGACCTGACCGTCGCGAGCCAGCAGCGTGGCCGCGACGATGTCGTCCGCGAGATCGATGTTAAGCAGGCCTTCCTTCGTGACGATCAGCTTCAGGAAGTCGAACAGGTTGCGCGCGTACAGCGCTGAAGCGTCGGCGGGCACCATCGCGGCGAGATTCGTATAGCCGACGATCTGCACGCCATAGCGCACCACCACCTGATCGGCCTCGGTCAGCGGACAGTTGCCGCCGCGCCTGCCTTCATATTCGGCGCCGCGGCCGGCCGCGAGATCGACGATCACCGAGCCCGGCTTCATCGCCTGCACCATGTCGACCGAGATCAGCGTCGGCGCGGCGCGGCCCGGAATCAGCGCGGTCGAGATCACGATGTCGGCCTGCTTCGCGCGCTCGTGGACCAACGCCGACTGGCGCGTGAGCCACGACGGCGGCATCGGCCGCGCATAACCGCCGACGCCCTGCGCGGCCTCGCGCTCTTCGTCGGTCTCATAGGGCACGTCGAGAAACTTCGCGCCGAGCGATTCGATCTGCTCTTTCACGGCCGGACGCACGTCGGACGCTTCGAGCACGGCGCCCAGGCGCTTGGCGGTCGCGATCGCCTGCAGGCCGGCCACGCCCGCGCCGAGAATCAGCACGCGCGCGGCCTTCACGGTGCCGGCCGCGGTCATCAGCATCGGCATGAAGCGGGGATAGAGCGTCGCCGCGAGCAGCACCGCCTTGTAGCCGGCGATATTGGCCTGCGACGACAGCACGTCGAGGCTTTGCGCGCGCGTCGTGCGCGGCGCGGCTTCGAGCGCGAAGGCGGTCACGCCGGCCGCGGCGAGCTTGCCCGCGTTCTCGGCGTTGAACGGATCGAGCATGCCGACCAGGGTCGCGCCGCGCTTCAGGAGCGGCAATTCGGAATCGGTGGGGGATTGGACTTTGAGGACGAGATCGGCACCGAACGCGGTGGCGGCATCGACGATTTCCGCGCCCACGGCCGTATAGGCTTCATCGGGAAAGCTCGCGCCGGCGCCGGCGCCGCTCTGGAGCGTGACACGGTGGCCTTGCGCCGCGTACTTCTTGACCGTCTCGGGCGTCGCGGCAACGCGGGTTTCATGCGCGCGCGTCTCGGCTGGCACTCCGATGTGCATCGTTGGTTCTCCTCGACTTCCTGTTTGACGACACATCTGCCGATGTGTCTGTAACGACGGTGCGCAGACTCGTGATGATCGTGACCCGTGAACGGGCACACAGGCGTCCGGCAGATTAGCGGCTATAAGCCCTCACATGCCCCTATCGAAACGGGGGGCTGATTCGGCGCCTGATTGCGAATCTCACTGGAGATCTGCGACGGCCCGTGCAACGCATCAGAAACGGTGCGTGATCCCCAGAGCCACCATGCTCTGCGATGACCCGAGCTCCGTTACCGACACCGCTGGCCAGCTCATCATCGAAGTGCCATGGTTCTTGATGTAGCCGGCGCGAGCATAAATCTGCGTGCGCTTCGAAATGCTGTGATCGATGCCGATCTGGATACCCTTCGCGCTATCGTTCACGCCGCGCGCGTTGCGTTCGATTCCGGCGATCACAACGGCGTCCGCGGCACTCGCCTGGATCGTCGCGCCAATCTCCGTGAAGCTGTACGAATGAGCCGCACCCAGACGCGCTGCCAGCGAACCCGAGGGAGCGTCGTTTGAACGGTTATAGGTGTAGTTCGCCTGCAGGTTCACGATGCCGATCCGATACGCAACGGCGGCGGTAAAGCGCTCCGTGCCGAGCAGGTTTAGCGCAGCAGGCAAGCCAGGCAGGTTCTCCGATCCCGCGTGCTGATTCTGATAGGCGAGTCCAGCGAACAGGTCAAATCCGTTGTACGTCAGCGCGATATCGAACAGATTGCCGACCGCCTGCACAACTGGAAGCGTCGTCGTCGAACTGAACGCATACATCGTGTAAAGCTTCAGGCCACCGACGACCGGCGACTGATACTCGATCGAATTGCTGGAGCGACCGGATGCGGCCTGCGTGGCGAGGGTGTTGCGATCGACCGCGACCGCTGCGGCAGCCACCGGTGAAAGCACTTCATTTCCGCGAAACGGGTCGGTGTAGTAGATGGCCCAGAACGTCGGCTGATACTGGCGGCCGAATGTCAGCGATCCGTAGTCGGCGTGCGCGAGTCCGACCCAGGCCTGACGATAGAACAACGTGGAACTGTCGACGAAGAAAGACCCGTTGTTGACGTTGTAGCCGCTTTCGAGCACGAACTTCGCCGTCAAGCCGCCCCCCAGATCCTCGTCTCCCTTCAGACCCAGACTCGATCCACTTCCGCCCCCACTACGCAGTGAATACGAATGCGCCGAACCGTTGTCGAGATATTGCACGAAGCTGTCGACGACACCGTAAAGCGTGAGCGTCGACTGCGCCCATGCTCCTTGCGCGGCCAGCAACAACACCGCTCCGCCAATACTCTGCCTGATGATGCACATGCCCTCTCCTCCGATACGTCTCGTGTCTCTACTTTTTCAATCACGGCCCTGCTTCATTTCCAATGCCTTGGCTTCTACCTCTTCGTCGCCACGCGCCACGGGGGCACAAAAAAAGGGTCCTCCGCAACGGTGCGAAGGACCCGAATACGCCTGTGCCCACTCAGCACAGGCGGCACAGTCATTCGAACACGGCCACGCCGGTCAATGCGCGCGCGATTCCAAGTTGCAGCATCTCTGGAGCGCCGCCCATAATTGAAATGGTCATGGCATCGCGCACCAGTCGTTCGACGTCGAAGTCGTGCGCCATGCCGCTCGCGCCGTGCAATCGCGCGGCGTCACCGCATACCCGCACTGCGGCGTCGGCCGCGAAGGCCAGGGCCATCGACGCCTGCAGGTCGCAGCACACACCCGCATCCCTCATGCTGAACGCGCGTTGACACATCAGCCGTGCCGCGTCCGTTGAGATCGCCATGTCTGCGAGCTTCGCCGCCATCAATTGATGCGACGCGATGACTTTGCCGAACCCGATGTTCTTCGTGGCGCAGGCGATCGATTCGTCGAGCGCGACGCGCATCAGGCCAACTGCCAATACGCCGACATGCATACTCGCCCGCGCGCTGAGTCCCGCCATATCCCGCAGGCCCTCGCCCTCTTCGCCAATGAGATTCGTTGTCGGAACGCGTGCGTCGGCGATCAGAATTTGTGTGGTCGATTGCGCATCGAGCGCAACCCTATCGACGCGGTACGCCTCGTAGCCGTGCGCCTCACGATCGATCAACAGGTGCGATAAGCCGCTTTCTGTACGCACCGCGCAGACGAACACATCTGAATAGACGCCATTGATAATTCCCGTCATCGCCCCGTTCACCATCAAGTGATCACGGTCACGCGCGGCGGCGATCTCCGTGCCGTGCGAGCCGAGTCGCCGTTCGCCCAGGCCGTTTGCACCGAAGAGTCGACCCGCCAGCGTCTCGGGCAAATACCGCTCGCGTAGTTCGGCGGCCGCGTCGAGCAGCGTCGCCGCGAGTCCCATGTTCGACATGACGCACAGCGCAATGTCGAACGAGCAGGCAGCCAGTTCCTCGAACAGCATGGCCTGCGTCGCGTACGACCAACCCATACCGCCGTGCTCGACCGGCACCGTGCAGCCCGGTAGCCCAAACTCGGCAATGCGTTGGGTCAACTCGCGCATCGTGACCTTCGGAATGAAGCGGTCGCGGTACGTGCGCGCAACCGGCCTGACCTCGGCCAGCAGGAACTTGCGGAAGCTCTCGACCGCCAACGCCTGCTCTTCCGTGGGAACTCGATAGCTCATGGATCACCTTGCGCGTCCCCGCGACTCGATAGGGCGTTCAACACCCGTTGCATTGGCGAGGCACGCAGCGTCGCGCCCCCGGTTCGGGAATAGTCAGGACTTCGCGTGCCCGGTCCGCATAACGCCATTGGTCGACGCAGCAAACGGACTTTGCGCGTAGCTCACGCGCTTCCTTGACGTTGCACTTGTGTTAAGTTAGTTTCCGCGATTTGTTTTTTCGCCCCTCCTTCGGAGGGGGTAGAGAAAAGCCGCGAGGCACGGCATCGACCAGGTGACAATTTGACAACGCCTTTCATCAAACACGTGGCTGCCACGCGTTTCACGCCGCCGCGCATTGGTGCGAAGCATGTACCTCGCACCGATCTGCTCGCCCAGTTGCACCTGATGCAGCACGCCGTGCTCGCTCTCGTCACGGGTAGCGCCGGCTATGGCAAGACCACCTTGCTGGCCCAATGGCGCCAGGCCTGTGTCAAGGCCGGCGCGGATGTCGCATGGCTTACGCTGACCGCCGAAGAAAAGGGGTACGCCGACTTCTGCGCCACGCTCGTCGCCTCGCTGCGGCGCGTCGGCCTATGCGCGGAGACGGACTTCCCGATCGACGATGCCAGCACCAGCGCAATGGATGCCGCCATTGCAGCAATCGTCGAAAGCGCGCTCGACTGGCCGAAGGAGCTGTACCTCTTTGTCGACGACTACCATTACGTCGAGGCACCACTCGCGCATCGTCTCGTGCAGAAGCTGCTCGATCAGGCGCCTGGCAACCTGCATGTTGTGATCGCCTCGCGTGTCGCCCCGCCATTGAGCCTTAGCCGGCTGCGCATGATGAACCAGATCGTCGAACTCGACAGCGCGGAGCTGCCGTTCAGTCTGGCCGAAACGCGCGCGTTCATCGACGAGAATCTCGGTGCTGGCAGGCTCGACGCGGATGCGGCGGGGCTGATCCACGAGTTGACTAGCGGCTGGCCCTCATGCATTCAGCTCATCGTCATCATGCTGAAGAACCGGCCCGACACGCTCGCGACGTTGAGGGATCTGGTCTGGCGCTCGAGCGACCTGCAGACCTGGCTCAGCGAAGAGGTCATGGCCGATCTGCCCGCGCAACTGGCTTCCTTCGCCGAGGTGATGTCGATCTTCCGGCGCTTTAACGCGCCGCTCGCGCGCGCTGTTACCGGCGACCCACAGGCTGCCGACCTGCTCAAGCGGATGGAGGACGAGAACCTGCTGGTGAGCCGCGTCGATTCGGACGACCGCCTCGCGTGGTACTGCCTTCATCCGCTGTTCGGCGAATATCTGGCTACACGGCTCGTGGCAAGGGATGACGCGGCAGTCAAAGAGCTGCACCTGCGGGCCAGCCGCTGGTTCGCTGAGCACGGCTACCTCGCCGAGGCGGTCCGGCACGCGAGCACGGGCGGCGACGTTGAATTCGCGGCGACAGTCATCGAGCGCGCCGAGCCCACGGCCTGGAGCCTCGAATACCTCAGCCCGATGCTGCATCTGCTCGAACAGTTGCCCGAGGCGACGCTGTTCCGGCATCAGCGTCTACTCTTCATCGCCTGCCTCACGATCGCGCTCACTACGCGGCCCGACAAGGCGAGCGCCTGGCTGGCGCATCTGCAATCGGGCGCGCTGCCCGACGACCCGGAGCTGGCCGCTTGCGTTCCGATGATCCACGCGGCCATCGCCTTCCAGCACGACGATACGCAGCGCATGGTCGAACTGCTCGAGCCGATGCGCGACGTCATCGTCGAGAACCGTTTCTTGCGCTATTTCTTCGTCGCTGAGCTGTGCGTCTCTTATGCGGGCACCGGCCGCTACGCGGACGTGACGCGCCTGCTCGATCTGCGCCCCATCCCGTCCACGGACCGCGACGACGAGATGGCGCTCGTGGTCGAAGCGGCTCACGTCGCGGCCATCCTGGCCGAGGGCGACGCGCGCGAGGCCGAGCGCCTCGGTACACCGCTGCTTGCGCGCTCGGTGAAGGCCGTCGGCCGTCACTCGATCAGCTCAAACATCTGCGCGAGCGTGCTGGTCGATGCCTACTACGAACTCGATCGCATCGACGACGCTCGCGAAACCATCGCGAACCGTCGGGGCCTGCTGCAATCGTCGGGGCCGGACCTGACCATCCGTGCGTCGTTGTGCCGCGCGCGGCTAGACTGTCTTCAAGTCAGCGCCGACGTCGCGCTCACCTTCCTCGAGCAGCAGACTGCGCACCTGCGCGATCACCAGCAGCCCCGCCCCGTGGCGTATATGCTGGCCGAGCAGATCAGGATCCTCCTGCAAAAGAATCGCCACGCGCGTGCCGCCCAACTCGATGTCCTGCTGGACGAACTGGCGCAAGCCCATCGCGACGACCGTGGGATTCGGGCCGAAATTGCGGCTATCGGCGCATTGGCGCATGCGCGCGTGCTGCGCGCGGCGCAACCGGAGGCCGCGCTGGCATCGCTGCGCGATGCGCATGCGCGAGCCAGTGCGTTGGGGCGGCGCCGATTAGCCGCGTTGGCGGATTTTCTTCTGGCGGCTACGCTCGTCGATCTCGAACTCATTGCCCAGGCGCGCGATTCCTTCCTGCAAGCAATCGGGACGGGCACGCGATTCGGTCTCGTGCGCACTTTCATTGACGAAGGCGCAACCGCTGCCACGCTGCTCAATCGCGCGGTGGAGGAGGCGTGGATCGACGGGGCCGCTCACGACTATGTCGTCGGCCTACTCGATCGATTCCCCAGAGAGTTGGACAAGGACGGCTCTGGAGGCGTCTCGCGGCGCGCCGTCGGCCGCAAGGGGGACTCAGCACTGACCCCACGCGAGCTGGAAATTCTCGCACTGGTCGCGCAAGCCATGTCGAACAAGCGCATCGCACTCGCGCTGAACATCACGCTCGAAACAGTGAAGTGGAATCTGCGCAACGTATTCGCGAAGCTCGGCGTGTCGAGTCGCTACGACGCCATGCTTTGGGCCCGCAAGAACGGGCTGATCGAATAGACGATCGCGGGGGCAGCCCTGCAAAGCAGCGAACGAACGCGGCCATCGCGCCACGCCCGTCCGCCACACGCGCGTCAATACACGGACAGCAGCGGCATCAAGGAAAGAGACGCATGATCGATTCGGCGATGCAGGCCGGCTTGCCCGCGCCCTCGCACTCGACCGTCATCTCGAACTTGACCTGAGCGCCGCTGTTGTCGAGCGCATCGAAGCCGGCGAGACGGAAATGCGCACGAAGGCGACGACCCACCGGCACAGGGGCGATGAAGCGCACTTTGTCGAGGCCGTAGTTCAGGCCGCTGCGCACGTCGTTGACCTTGAACGCGGTGGCGAAGAACGCGGGCAACAGACTAAGCGTCAGAAAGCCATGCGCGATCGTGCCGCCGAACGGACCGTCCTTTGCGCGCTCCACGTCGACGTGAATCCATTGATGATCGCCCGTGGCATCCGCGAACTGGTTCACACGGGCCTGGTCGATCAGCAGCCAGTCGCTCGTGCCGATCTGCTCGCCGACCAGCGGCGCGAGATCGGCGATCTTGTCGAACTCTCTCATTGTGATACGTCTCCTTGAGTTAGTGCGCGCCGCAAGTAGTCGACGCAACGGGCGTCGTGACGATCGCTGCCGCCGAGCATGGCGTCCGCGACGATCGCGCGCTTGAAGTAGTGGCCAATCTGATATTCGTCGGTCACGCCGATCCCGCCATGCAACTGGATCGCCTGCCCGCAGACGAACTTCGCAGCACGGACGACCAGCGATTTCGTCTGCGAGACGACATAGTCGCGCCGTGCGGCCTCGTCGTTCATGATCGACGCGAGCAGTGCATACAGCATCGAACGCGCGATTTCCAGCTCCGCCGCCATGTCGGCGAGACGGTGCTGCAACGCCTGGAAGCTGCCAAGCGGCACGCCGAACTGCTTGCGCACTTTCAGGTAGTCCGCCGTCAACTCGATGGCCCGCTCCATGCCACCGACCAGTTCCGCGCACAGCGTGGCCGTGGCATGCGCGAGCGCCTGCTGCAACGCGGGCAGCCCGCGTCCAGGCTCGCCGAGCAGCGCACCGACAGGTAGCGTCACGCCGTCCAGCGTCAACTCCGCCGCCCAACTGCCGTCATGCAACGGCAACGCCCGGCGTGTGAGTCCCGGCGCGTCGGCGTCGACAACGAAGAGCGTCAGGCCGCCATCCTGCGTCATGGCCGACACGACGAACGCATCGGCGTGCGCGCCGCCCGCGACGAGTGTCTTGCGCCCGCTCAACCGGTAGCCATTGCCCGTGCTCTCCGCACGGGTGCGAAGATGCTCCGGCAAACCGCGCGAGTGCGCCTCGCTATAGGCCAGCGCAATACGTCGCGTGCCTTCCGCGAGCGCCGGCAAAAGGCGTTCGCATTGTTCGGACGTACCCGCCGCCGCGATGGTCTGCGCGCCGAGCACGGCGCAACCCATATACGGCTCGATCACGAGCGCGCGCCCCAACACCTGCGCAATCAGCGCCGTCTCGATCACCGTGCCGCCGAGGCCGCCATACGCTTCAGGCAGCGCGGCGGCAAGCCAGCCGTTCTCCGCGAACGTGTTCCAGTGTGGCGTGCCGCACTTCGAGCCCGATGCAATCAACGCCCGACGTGCCTCGAAACCGTAGTCCCGTTCGACGAAGCGCTGCACGCTATCCTGCAGCATCTGCTGCTCTGAGTTCAGATTGAAATTCATGATGGGTTCGGCGACTCAGAGTTGAAACAGCATCTTCGCGATGATGCCGCGCTGGACTTCGCTCGTGCCGCCATAAATGGTCGAAGCACGACGGAAGAACATTTCGGTGGCGACGCCGCGACCCACTTGCTCGCGAGGCAACGCCTCTTCGCGCATGGCGTCGTGAGGCTCGGGATAGGCCACGGCGCCGTAGTCGCCTAAAGCCTCGACCATGCACTCGGTGAGCTTCTGCTGCAATTCGGTGCCGCGTACCTTGAGAATCGAGCCCATCGCGTGCGCGGCGAGGCTGTGATCCTGCTCCAGCGCCGCCACGCGCTTGACCATCATCGCCATCGCGTCGATCTCGGCCTCCAGACGCGCGAGCCTCGACATGAAGCCGTGCTCCTCGACGAGCGGCGCGCCTTCCACCTGTTCGCTCGACGCAATCTGCTTGAGCCTGCCGAGGCATCTGCGCAGGAACGGCAGATCGGCGGCGCCGGCATGCTCGTTGTTGAGCAGGAATTTGGTGATCGTCCAGCCATCGCCGTCGGCACCGATCCGATGACTCACCGGCACGCGCACGTTGTCGAAGAACGTCTCGTTCAGATGATGGCAATCGTCGATGCTGCGAATCGGACGTACCGTGATACCCGGCGTCTTCATGTCCACGAGCAGGAATGTGATGCCCGCCTGCTTCTTCACCTCGGCGTTCGTGCGAACGAGCAGGAAGATCCAGTCGGCTTCGTGCGCGTAACTCGTCCAGATCTTCTGACCGTTCACGACGTAGTGGTCGCCCTCCAGCTCAGCGCGCGTGCGCAACGAGGCAAGATCGGAACCGGAGCCGGGCTCCGAGAAACCCTGGCACCACAGCCGCTCGCCATTCAGGATACGCGGGATGTGCTCGGCCTTTTGCTCAGGCGTGCCAAATTCATTGACCACGGGCGCCAGCAGCTTCTGCCCGAGGAAATCCTGCGTCGGCGCGCCAGCGGCCACACATTCCTCATCGAAGGCGAGCCGTTGCAGCACCGTCCAACCGGTGCCGCCGTGCTCCTTCGCCCAGTACGGCGCCCCCCAGCCCCGCTCGTTGAGGATGCGCTGCCAGCGCACGAGATCCTCGCGCGCCGAGCGCACGCTGCCCACGGGATTGCCGGGCAGATCGGCGGGGAAGCACTCGCGCAGGAACGCGCGCACTTCCTCGCGAAATGAGTCCAGCCCCGGATCGGATTGGAAGTCCATCTGGCGCTCCGCCTCAGATGCGGTACATCGTCACGACGCACGCACCGCCGAGGCCCACGTTGTGCTGCAACGCCACGCGCGCGCCTTCGACCTGACGCTTGTCGGCGTTGCCGCGCAACTGCTGAACCAGCTCCGTGCATTGCGCGAGACCCGTCGCGCCAATCGGGTGCCCCTTCGAAAGCAGCCCGCCCGACGGGTTGACGACGTAGCGGCCGCCGTACGTGTTGTCGCCGTCGTCGATAAACTTCGCCGCTTCGCCTTCCGGGCAGAGGCCAAGCGCCTCGTACATGATCAGTTCGTTATGCGCGAAGCAGTCGTGCAACTCGACCACATCCACATCGTCCGCACCCACGCCCGCCTGTTCGTACACCTTGCTCACCGCTTCCTGCGCCAGGCCGAAGCCGGCCGTGTAGCGCAGGTCGTCGCCTTCGAGGGCGGCCGGACGGTCGGTCGTCAGCGCCTGCGCGGCGATCCACACACGCGAGTCCAGCCCATGCTTCTTCGCGTAGTCTTCGCTGCACAGCACGGCGGCGGCCGCGCCGCAAGTCGGCGGGCAAGCCATCAGGCGCGTCATCACGCCAGGCCACATCACCTTGTCGGCAAGAACTTCTTCGGGAGTGACGACCTGGCGGAACACAGCGAGCGGGTTGTTCGCCGCGTGACGGCTCGCCTTTGCGCGGACCTTCGCGAACGACTCGATCGTCGTGCCGAAACGCTTCATGTGTTCGAGACCCGCGCCGCCGAAGATGCGCAGCGCCGGCGCTACTTCGGGTGGCACGCCAAGGCGGTCGCATTGCGCGAAGAACAGATCGAGCGGCAACGGCCGGTCGGTGAAGTAGCTGCCGAGCGCGCCCGCGTTCATCTGTTCGAAACCGACCACCAGCGCGACGTCGAGCGCGCCCGCTTCGATCGCCTGACGCGCAAGGTAAAGCGCGCTCGAACCCGTCGAACAGTTGTTGTTGACGTTGATGATCGGCAGCCCCGTCATGCCGACGTGATACAGCGCGCGCTGGCCCGCCGTGGAATCGCCGTAGACGAAGCCCGCGTAGGCTTGCTGAATCGCCTGATACTCGACCCGCGCGTCAGCGAGCGCGAGACGCGCCGCTTGCGCGCCCATCAGATCGTACGTCTCGCTGGCACCGGGCTTGGTGAACGGGACCATGCCCACGCCGGCCACCACTACTTTGCGCGTCATACTTGCTCCTTTTTCCGTTGTGTACGCCGTCATGGCGAACTGGTTACGTTGCATGATATGAGCGGCCTGAACGCATACGCCCCCTCCTTTTTTGGGAGGTTCGACAACGCGGCCTTCGCGCTTCATGTCGTTTCGGGTACACCTGCTACGGCGGCCCGGCTCCCCCTCGATCGGAGAGGGGACGCTGCCTCACCATCCCTCTCATCCTGTGACCTTCGCTTCCGGGCCGCGAGGTGCGTCACGCGCCTTCCCGCATGAGTCCAACGTCACCGGCAGCCTCACATGAAAGAGCCCTACATCCGGTGTCAGCCCCTGCATACACGGCAAATCACCTGAGCAGTAAGACGCTTCACCACCGCCTGATCAGTTCATCGCTTGAGAGGAAACGACGTGAATCGAAACGCCCCGGACAACGCTCTCTCCGCGGCCGGAAATGACGGCCCGGCTGCACCCGATCCTCTCGCCGCACTCGCGCGGCAGTACTGGGATCAGCAATGGAGGGTGTGGCAAACGCTCGCCGGCGCTAGCCCTGGCGCGGAGAATTCGTCGAAGCACATCGAGCCCGCCGCGGCCGACCGCCGCTTCGATGCGCCGGAATGGCGCTCGCATCCGTGGTACGCCGCACTGATGCAGTCGTATCTGGCCAACGCGGACCTGCTCGCGGGCATGGTCGGCAGCGTGGAAGCCGATGCGAAAACACGGCAACGCCTGCGCTTCATGACCCGCCAGCTGATCGACGCAGCGAGCCCCGCCAACTTCGCGCTCACGAATCCGGAGGCCGCGCGCCTCGCGCTCGAATCGGCCGGCGCTACGCTGTGCACCGGTCTCGCGAACTGGCTCACCGACACGCAGCGCGGCCAGATGCACATCACCGACGAGGACGCCTTCGAAGTGGGCCGCAACGTGGCCACGTCCGTCGGCACGGTGGTCTTCGAAAACGAACTGATGCAATTGATCCAGTACGCGCCACTCACTGCGAAGGTCGCGCGTCGGCCGCTGCTGATCGTGCCGCCGTGCGTGAACAAGTTCTATATCCTCGATCTGCAGCCACGCAATTCGTTCGTACGATTCGCCCTCGAAGAGGGCTATAGCGTTTTCCTGATCTCCTGGCGCAATCCGCGCGACGAGTCGCGGCACACCACCTGGGACGACTACCTGGAGCAGGGCGTGATGCAAGCGATCCGCGTCACGCTTGCGATCACGGGCGCGGATCAGGTCAATACGCTCGGCTGGTGCGTCGGCGGTACGATGCTGGCCTCCGCGCTGGCGGTGCTCGCTGCACGCGACCAACGGCCCGCTGCGAGCATGACGCTGCTCACCACGTTGCTCGACTTCGCGGAGCCCGGCGATCTCGGCACGTTCGTCGACGAACGCGTCGTCGCGCAGGTCGAGCAAATACATGGCGGCGGCGGCCTCCTCGACGGCAGGGCGCTGGCGTTCGTCTTCCAGTCGCTGCGCGCGAACGAACTGATCTGGCCTTACGTCGCAGGCAACTATCTGCAAGGGCAAACGCCGCCTGCGTTCGACCTGCTCTACTGGAACAGCGACGCGACCAATCTGCCCGGCCCGATGTACACGTGGCTGCTGCGTCACGGCTACCTCCAGAACGAGCTGTGCATGCCGGGCAAGCTGAGCGTTTGCGGCGCGCCGTTCGATCTGGGCAAGACGAACACACCCGCCTACGTGCTCGCCACCGAACGCGATCATCTCGTACCGTGGCGCCCGGCCTGGCGGACGACGCAACTGCTCGGCGGCGAGACGCAGTTCGTGCTCGCCGCGAGTGGTCATATCGCTGGCGTCATCAATGCGCCGTCCGCGAACAAGCGCAACTACTGGACCGGCGGCGAGCATGAGGCCTCCGATGCCGACGACTGGTTCGCCCACGCCACGCCACACGACGGCAGTTGGTGGCCGCACTGGAGCAACTGGCTGCGGCAGTACGCGGGGAAAAATATCGCTGCGCCGAAACGTGCCGGCAACGATGCGCATTGCGCCATCGAGCCGGCACCCGGCCGCTATGTGAAGGAGCGCCTCACGTGAGCGACCACTGGCGCACAGTAGCCAGAGAACTACCGTGGCACCAGTAGCGCGTGAATCATCCTCGCGATCAGAACCGGCGTATCGGGCTCGGCAAGGTAAGCCGGTCGCACGAGCAACATGGCGCGTGCCAGCGCGATCAGCGTTTGCACGACGAGGAACTGGACTTGCTCGACGTCGTCCTCGCTGATTTCGTCGGCAAAACGCACGAATAGCGCTGGAACGACAAGGGCGTGCGTGATCTCCTCGGACTTCACGAAGTCAAGGCGAACCAGTTCGTCATAACGGGTCATGCGTAGGCACACATCCGGGTCCAGCCGGATCCGCTCTGCATAGATGCCAAGCCCTGCCCTGACGATCAGCAGAATGCCGTCCAACAGCGAGGCCTGCGCGGGCAACGCCGCGATGCGTGCGCGCAGCGTCGCGTAGACGTCGGCGCGAAACGCGTCGAAGATCGCCGCGACCAGCGCGTCCATCGTCGGGTAGTACTCGAAGATCGAACTGGACGCCACGCCCGATACGTCGGCGAGATGCAGTACGGTCAAGGCTTCGCGCCCTTCTTCATCGAGAATCTGCCGCGCCGCCTGCATCAGCGCGTCGACCAGCGCGACCGACCGGGCTTGTCGCGGCGACTTGCGCGGCGCCAAGGGCATTTCCAGTTCGATGAGGAGGTCGGCCGGATCATGCTGGTCCAACGCGCCATGCGCGCCCCAGAGCCTTTGCACGGGGGGCGCCGATGTCGGCGATCTGCGGCTGTCCATGTCCGTTCTCCGTCGCCTCCACCGCATGGCGACATGCTTTCCGAAGGCGTATGAGTCGATGATTGTCAGGCTGTCGGCACGTCTGGCCCTCCTGCAATCTAACCGCCGTTGCCGCGCGTGTCCCCCCTCTTGCGGATAGCAGCCTGTGAGCAGTGCAACTCCCCGGCCGTCGACGAACAAAACGCAAACTACGCGGACCAGGGTCGCGCGCATCGAACGATTTTCCCTTTGTTTTCAGGGCATTCAGTGCATCCCGGGAGAGCGCGAATCCGGAGCGGACAGCGCGTTTCGCAGACCTATACTGGCCTCGTTCGATCGACAGCACGCTCTCTAACAGGACATCTCAACTTCATGAACAAGCCCATTGCACCGATGATCATTCGCGGCGAGGTCATCACGGACAACCTGATCGAAGTGGGTGGCCGAGGCGGCGATCTCGCCTTCCTCACGCCCGACGCCCATCGCTATCTCGATGCGCTGCCGCTTGGCAATCCCGCGAAGCTGGCCGATCTTTACGAGCTATCGTTCGACGACATCCTCGACTTCGCCGTCGCGCTCGGCGCGAGGCTCGATCTGACGACGAATGCACACCTGCAACAGGCCTGCGAACTGTCGTACCGGACCGCGCCGACCACGCCCAGTCTCGTCAAGTCGAGCTATCTCGGTCTGCGTCACATGCTCACGCGCGAAGCCATCGTCGAGGCAGTGGACAGCACGGTCGGCATCAAGTATCTGGAGGGATGGGTCAGCCAGCGTCTCATCGATGGCACGGAGCTCGAAATCCGCTGCTTCGGTTCGCGCGCGCTGCATATCGTCGCCGGCAACTCACCAGCGGTTTCGCTCCTGACCATCCTGCGCAACATGGTGCTGCGCAGTGACGCGATCATCAAGGCGCCGTCGAACGATCCGTTCACGGCGCTCGCCATCGCACGCACGATGGTCGATATGGCGCCGGACCATCCGCTCACGCGACACCTGAGCGTCGCCTACTGGAAAGGTGGCGACGAGGCCTTCGAAGAACGCCTGTATCAGCCGCACAATCTCGAGAAGATCGTCGCATGGGGCGGCTTCGCTTCGATGAAACACGTGAGCCGGTATATCCAACCCGGGCTCGAACTGATTTCGCTCGACCCCAAGCGCAGCGCAAGCATCATCGGCGCGGACACCTTCGCTAGCGAATCAAACGTGAGCGAGGCGGCCACGCGTCTGGCGAGCGATATCGGCGCGCTCAACCAGAAGGGTTGCGTGAACGCGCGGGTCGTCTACGTCCAGTGCGGCACCGACGCGGCAGGCCTGAAACAACTGGACGGCTTCGGACGCGCGGTCTACGAAGCACTGCAAAACCTGCCCAATAGCTTGAGCACGCCGGCCAAACGTTACGACGCGGGTCTGAAGGCACACGTCGACGCATTGCGCCTCGACGACGAATGGTACGAGGTGATAGGCGGCAAGGATGGCGAGGGCGCAGTGATCGTGTCGAAGATCTCCGAGCCGGTGTCGTTCTCGACGCAGCTCGACGACCGCACCGTCAACCTGGTCCCCGTCGATTCGCTCGACGAGGTGATGGACGCCGTCGACGCTTACACGCAAACCGTCGGCATCTACCCCGAAGCGCTCAAGGACGAGCTCAAGAACCGCCTGCCGCTGCACGGCGCGCAGCGCATCGTCTCGCTCGGCTACGCGGTGGCGATGAAATGGGCCGCGCCGCAGGACGCGATCGAGCCGCTGCGCCGCATGGGCAAGTGGATCTCCAATCAGATCAACACGCCGCACCTCACGCCGGGGCCGTGGCAACGGCCGCCGCTCGCCTGATCCCCTTTCCTCCTTCCACGAGAACACGACATGACAAGCTGTTTGGGCTATGGCGCCCGCGAGGCCTATGGCGCGCTCGCTCCCATGCACCTGGAGCGGCGCGCACTGCGCGCCGACGACGTGGCGATCGATATCGCCTTTTGCGGGGTGTGCCACTCGGACGCCCACCAGATCAACAACGACTGGAAGAACACGGTCTACCCTTGCGTCCCCGGTCATGAAATCGTCGGCCACGTGACGGCGGTCGGTCCGGAAGTCACGCGTTTCAAGGTCGGCGACCGCGTGGCGGTAGGCTGCCTCGTCGATAGCTGCCTGCAATGCGACTCCTGCGCGGCTGACGAAGAGCAGCTCTGCGTGCAAGGGCCGACAGCAACCTACAACGGCCGCGATCGTCAGACAGGCACACTCACGTTCGGCGGCTACGCGGATCACATCGTCGTGCGCGAACACTTCGTGCTGCGCGTGCCGGACACGCTTGACCCGTTCCTCGCCGCGCCGCTGCTCTGCGCGGGAATTACGGTTTGGAATCCACTGCGCAAGTACGGCGTGGGCGCCGGCACGAAAATGGCGGTGGTCGGCCTGGGTGGGCTCGGCCATCTTGCCGTGAAGCTAGGTGTCGCGCTCGGCGCGGAGGTGACCGTCATCACGAGTTCGCCGGGCAAGGTCGACGACGCGCTCAAGCTCGGCGCGCACCGGGTGTTGCTGTCGAGCGGTGCGCAGGCCATGCAGGGCGCCGCCAACTCGTTCGACTTCATTCTCGACACGATTCCACAGCGTCACGACACGAATCCGTATCTGATGCTGCTGGGTCGCGACGGCAAGCTCGTCGTGGTGGGCGCGATCGACCTGCTCGAACCGGTCCACGGCGGCCTCCTGATCCGCAACAACCGCACGCTGGCGGGCTCGCTGATCGGCGGCGTTCGCGCCACACAGGCGCTGCTCGACTTTTGCGCCGAACATCAGGTGCTGCCCGAGTGCGAGCTGATCGAAATGGGCGACATCAACGAGGCCTTCAGCCGGATGAAGAAGAACGACGTCAAGTATCGCTTTGTCATCGACATGGCGACGCTGCGGGAACCGACGGCGCGCTGAAGCGCGTCGAGGTGCGCAGGACGACGACGGGGCGCGGCGCGCGGACCTCGCCAGCCGCTTCAGTCGGGTTGTTCGATCAGGAGAAGCGGCATGAGCGCGGCGCGCAGCGCATCGCTCAACGGCTTGGGCTTACGCGTGACGCGATCCACGTAGACATGCACGAAATGCCCCTGCGCGGCGGGGATCGCGTCGCACTCGCGGAACAAACCGATCTCGTAGCGCACACTCGACGTGCCGATCCGCACCGCGCACAGCCCCACGGTCAGACGGTCGGGAAACGCCACCGAGGAAAAGTATTCACACTGCGTCTGCACCACGAGCCCGATCGCATCACTGGATTCGAAATCCAGCACGCGCTCGCGCAGCAGATACTCGTTCACCACCGTATCGAAGTAGCTGTAATAGACGACGTTGTTCACGTGTCCGTACACGTCGTTGTCCATCCAGCGCGTCTGGATAGGCAGCAAATAGGGGTACGCGTCGCGCCCCCGGGCGAGAGGGTTTTTCATACTGTTTCAGCGAATGATTCGTCGCGCGAGGAGGCGACATCCGAATTGGCCTACGCAGTATAGGAATGGCGAGGCGCGCCCGCGCCTCCACAATGGAGGGGGCCCACCGCCCATCCCCCTCCAAACGAGGGGAGATTCCGCCAGCCCGTTCGCCCTATAGTCGCCCAAGGCCGGATACGCGTGCGCCAACGCACGGCGATCCTCGCCCGTGCCTGGTGCCATCTGTTTGGGGCGATGCTGCAACGATGCAATTCACGAAACTGCTGATCGAGACCCGGTTCGCGCCGCCGCGCATCGGCGCACACCACGTCGCGCGCACCGACCTGCTCGATGCGCTGGCGCAGGTGCGCCAGCGTGCGCTCGCGCTGATCACCGGAGGCGCAGGCTATGGCAAGACGACGCTGCTTGCCCAGTGGCGTCAACGCTGCCTTCAGGATCACGCGAAAGTGGCGTGGCTCTCGCTCACCAGCGATGACAAGGGCTTCGGGGACTTTTGTCTGGTCCTGTTCGCCGCGCTGCAAAAGCTCGGTGTTGCCGTCGATCTGGATGTGCCGGTGGAGCAGGCCAGCGCCGCGTCGGTTGACGAAGCGGCCTCGGCACTCCTCGCCGCGCTTGCCCGACAGACCGGCGAGCTGTATCTGATCCTCGACGACTATCACCATGTCGAGGACCCCGGCGCACATCGACTCGTGCAGCGTCTCGTCGAACGCTGCACGCCGAATCTGCACCTGCTGATCGCCTCGCGCGTCACGCCACCGCTGAGCCTCGGCCGTCTGCGCGTGATGGACCGGCTCGTCGAAATCGGCAGCGCGCAGCTGCCGTTCCTATCCCCCGAAACACGCAGCTTTCTCGAAGGCAATCTCGGCATCGGCAACGTCAGCGCCGACGATACCAGCCTCGTCCACGAACTGACGGGCGGCTGGCCGTCCTGCCTGCAACTGATCGTCATCATGTTGCGCAACCGGCCGGGCGCGCGCACGCGCCTGCGCGACCTCGTCTGCCGCTCGAACGATTTGCAGACCTGGCTGAGCGAGGAGGTGATCGCCACGCTGCCGCCCGATCTCGTCGCACTGGCCGAGACCCTGTCGATCTTCCGGCGCTTCAACGCGCCGCTCGCCGCATTCGTGAGCGGCAACCCGGCTGCGCCAGCGCTGCTCGCGCGCATGGAGCGCGAGAATCTGCCGCTTCAACACGTCGAGCTCGACGAGCACGTCTCGTGGTTCCGCTTTCATCGTCTCTTTGCGGAATTCCTCATCACGCGGGTCGAGCGGCGCGGCGCTGCCGCGCTCGCCGAGCTGCACCGGCGCGCGAGCCATTGGTTCGCCCAGAACGATCTGCTGGCCGAGGCTGTGCGCCACGCGAACCTCGCTGGAGACGTGACGCTGGCGGCGCAGTTCATCGAACGCGCGGCACCGGCCACGTGGACGCTCTCCTATCTTGCGCCCGCGCTGAACCTGCTGGAGCGGCTGCCCCGCGAGACGCTATTCGAGCGGCCGCGCCTCGCGCAACTCGCCTGTCTCGCGATCGCCCTCAGGCTTCGGCCGGCGCGCGCCGAGGCCGGGCTTGCCCAATTGGGCGTCGTCGAGGGAACCGCCCGTGCCTCGCTCGTGCGCAGTCTGCCGCTCGTTCGCGCGGTCATCGCGTTGCAGCGCGACGATACCCAACGGACGATCGATCTGCTCGAATCGCATGATGCGGACATCGCCGGCAACCCTTTTCTGCGCTATCTGAGGCTCTCCGCGCTCACGATGGCGTATGCGGGCGCCGGACGCCATGCCGATGCGCGCAAGCTGCTGGAAACCGAGCCCATCCCGGAGGCGGACCGCAACAACGACATGATGCTCATGGCACAAAGCACGGTCGCACTCTCGCTACTGCTCGAAGGCGATGCGCGCGAAGCGGCGGCGCTCGCCTCGAGCCTGTACGCTCGTGCGCTGCACACGTTCGGCCAGCATTCGGCGTGCGCCAATGTCTGCTCGGCCTTTCTCGCGGACGCGCACTATGAACTGAACCGGATCGACGACGCGCGCGAAACGCTGGCGAACCGTCACGGGCTGCTGGAATCGTCGGGGATGGAGGTCACCGTGCTCGCGTCGCTGTGCCGCGCGCGGCTCGATCTGTTGCAGGAAGACGCGGAAACCGCGCTCGCGTTCCTGCGCCAGCAGGCAGCACGTTTTCGCAGTCTCGGCTATGAACGGCCTCTCGCGCTCATGCTCGCGGAGCAGGTACGCATCCACGTACGCAACGGTCATAGCGCGGCGGCAGAGGCCCTGCTGCAATCGCTCGACGCGTTAGCGAAATCTCACGCCGACAGCCGGGGCTTTCTGGCCGAGATCCCGATTGCGGCTGCACTCGCCCACGCCCGCGTGGCACTCGGAAGCGATCCTGCCCGCGCGCTGCTGGCATTGGAGGAGGCGCGCCGGCGCGCACTCGCGATCGGACGTGGCCGGCTGCTGACGCTCGTCGATCTGCTCGCCGCTCGCGCGCTCGCGAGTCTCGGACGCGCCGAGGACGCGATGGCATCGCGCAGTCGCGCCGTTCAGTACGGATGCCGCTATGGGCTCGTGCGAACGTTTCTCGACGAAGGCACCCTGGCTCGCGATGAACTCGCCCTGCTAGTGCAGGCGCAGCCGCTGCAAGGCCCCGCGCTCGCGTTCGCACAAGACCTGCTCTCGACATGGCCGCGCGTGGCGGAAGCGGAAAGCGCGGCGCTCCCGCGCCAGGACAGCGGCGCGCGCAGCGCAAAGACCGCGCTCACCCAGCGCGAAATCGAAATCCTCAGCCTCGTCGCGCAGGCGATGCCGAACAAGCGCATCGCGCTCGCGCTCAGCATCACCGTCGAAACAGTGAAGTGGAACTTGCGCAACGTCTTCGCCAAGCTCGGGGTTTCGCGCCGCTACGACGCGATGGTCTGGGCCCGCACCCAGAAGCTGATCGACTGATTCAACGGGGCTCGCCATCCTGCGCGCCGCCGCCCAGGAGTGCGCACAGCATTCGCGCCACCCGATGGGGTGTCTGCGGATCGGCGAGACTTTCCGGCCTGTCGAGCACCATTGCCCGTGGCAGGGCCATCAACGTCTGATAGACGAGAAACTGCGCCTTATTCGGGTCCTGCACGCGAATTTCAGGTGCGAAGCGCGCGAGCAGCGCAGGCGTGACTTCGAGCGTCCAGAACGCGTCGGGCTTGACGAGGTTCAGGCGCACCAGCTCGTCGTAATGCGCGGCCTTCACGTTGAAGACGGGGTCGATGCAAGACCATTTCCGCAACAGCTCGATGCCGATTTCAAGCACGAGTACGAACCCGTCATGAAGCGTACTCTCGGGCGGTAATGCGGCGATGCTGTGCAGCAAGCGCTGCCGGTACTCCGTGCGATGGTCGTCGAAGATGGCGGCGATCAGGTCATCCATCGTCGGGAAGTATTTGTAGATCGAACTCGGCGCAATGCCCGCGCGTTGCGCGAGCGCACTCACGGAGAGCGCCGCACGGCCTTCCTGCTCCAGTATCTCGCGAGCTGCGCGCTTGAGCGTTCCCAATAGCTTGACCGAGCGCGCCTGGGTCGGATGCTTGCGCAGTCCCGACGGTATGGCCAGCCGGATCACTGACGGGTCTGCCGCGCGGGCGTCGTCCTGTTTGCTCATCTCTTTACGCTCCTGCCAAACGTCGGGCGGCGTTGCGCCCCAATCTATGCCCGCCGCTCCGCTGCAACGACCGTGCAGGTATGGAGAATTTGCCCGTGAGACGCTTGCCTCATCAGCGGATTTTTTCTTCCAATCAACGACTTGCGCTTCGACACGAGAAGGCGGAACGCGGAGCGCAAAGCCGGGGGGCCGTTCATATACTGATTCCTCCTTCAAACGCGCATTCGCGCCAGACGCAAAGCCACCCACCAAACGGCGAAACGTGCGCGTTCGTTCCCATTCATTTCAGGATCCCTTATGTCAACGATACCGCTGTCCATTGACGAACAAACCGGACTTCTGCTCGACGATCCCGCCACGCTGGCAAACCATTCGTGGCACCGGTGGCAACATCTGCCGCGCGCCGATGTCGAGGCGATGCAACTGGTGGGCCTGAAAGCGCGCTTCGCCGCGTTGCGCGAGCGCATCCCCGTGCTCAAGAAACTCGCGGACGCAGAAGGCATCGACCACATCGACGAACTGGACGACGTCGTGCCGCTCCTGTTCGAACACACCGTGTACAAGTCGTATCCGCCGTCGCTGCTCGACAAGTGCAACTTCACGCAGATCAACCGATGGATCGCGAAACTCGTCACCCCCGAAGTCGCCGATGCCATCCTCGCCGCCGACGTCAGTCAGTGCCGGGGTATCGATGATTGGCTCGCCACGATGGACGCGGCTGTCCCGCACCTTTGCATCAGCCACACCTCGGGTACGTCCGGCACGTTCTCGTTCCTGCCGCAAGGCACGCGCGAGTGGGAAAAGCTGCTGCAAATCCGCCGCATGGCCGTCTGGAACACGAACGGCCCCGACACACCTCAGCCCGAACTGCATGCGGTGTACCCGTATTTCCGCGCTGGCTTCTACAGCTATCTGCGCTCCAACCGGTACCTCATCAACACACTGCTGCCTGACGCAAACCATTTCCATGCGGCTTACCCGGAGACGCTCAGCTCCGACGTGGTGCACCTCGCCGCCAAGGCGCGCGTCGCGCACGCCAAAGGCACGCTGGACCGCTTCGAAATCCGCCCGGAGATGGCCGCCAGGAAGATGGCCTTCGACCAGTTGCAAGCGGAGATGCCGCGCCACCTGGCCGCTTTCTTCGAGCGCATCGCAAGCGAACTCAAAGGCAAGCGCGTGTACATGTCCGCGACCTGGAACCTGCTGCACAACATGGCGAAAGCCGGGCTCTCGAAGGGTCTCGAAGGCGTGTTCGACTCGGGCTCCTTCCTCAACACGTCCGGCGGCGCCAAGGGCATCGTGCAGCCCGAAGGCTGGCGTGATGACGTCCTGCGCTTCACGGGGGCGACGCGCCTGAACGAGACCTACTCGATGTCCGAGGTGATCGCCTCCCACCCGCGCTGCGAACACGGCCACTACCACTTCAGTCCCACCGCCATCCCGTTCGTGCTCGATCCGCAAACGAGCCGTCCGCTGCCGCGCACCGGGCGCGTCACAGGCCGCGCGGCGTTCTTCGATCTCGGCGCCGACTCGCGCTGGGGCGGCTTCATCACGGGCGACGAGATCACCGTGCACTGGGATGAGCCCTGTCCTTGTGGTCAACCGGGCGCGTATGTCGTGGGACCGATCCAGCGCTACAGCGAAAAACACGGCGGCGACGACAAGATCACCTGTGCGGCCTCCGAAAGCTCGCACCGCGAAGCGATGGACTTCCTCAACCGCGTGCAGGGCTGAACGGCCAAGCGCACAGTGCGTACAGCGCCGCGTCAATACGCGGCGCTGTAGATTGCAAGCGCGTCTTCCTCGGTGACCCGGCGCGGGTTGTTGACGAGTAGACGTGTCTGCAGCATCGCATCGCTCGCCATGCGGGGAAGATCCTCCTCGCGCACGCCAACCGCGCGCAGAGTCCGTGCAATGCCGGTCGCCTCGATCATCCGTTCGATCCGCTCGATCAGCGCATCGGTCTTTTCGACGTCGCTGCCATGCGCATCCGGCGCCACGATGGACGCGAGCCGCGCATACCAGTGCGAGGCGGCGAGACTGTTGAAGCGCAGGACATGCGGCAGCACGAGCGCGTTCGACAATCCATGCGGAACATGAAAGATCCCTCCGACGGGATAGGCCAGCGCATGCACCGCTGCAACGGGCGCATTCGCGAACGCCTGTCCCGCCAGCATCGCGCCGAGCAGCATCGCCTCGCGCGCGGCGCGGTCGTTGCCGTCGTCGCAGGCGCGCAGCAGATGACGTGACAGCAACGCCAGGGCGTGCTCGGCGAGCATGTCCGAGAGCGGGTTCTTCGCGTGAATCGACGTATAAGCCTCGATCGCATGAACCATTGCGTCGATGCCGGTTGCGGCCGTCGCATGAGGCGGCAGGCCGAGCGTCAGTTCGGCATCGAGGATCGCCATGTCGGCGAACAACTGGGGCGCCACGACTCCGGTCTTGGTCGTCTCGCCGGTGGTGACGATCGACACGGCGGTTACCTCCGAGCCGGTGCCGGCCGTCGTCGGGATCTGGACGAGCGGCAGCCTGTGGCCGGTCACTTTGCGCACGCCGTAAATATCGGTGAGCGCCTGCTGGCCCGTGGCGAGCACGGCGATCAGCTTGGCGACGTCCATCGACGAGCCGCCGCCGAGCCCGAGCACGACCTGCACGCCGCTCGCCTTCGCGCGCTCCGTCGCTGCGAGAACGACCTGTTCGGGCGGATCGGCCACGACGTCGTCGATGACCGTTACGTTCCATCCGTGCCGGTGCAGGTCATCCAGCGCCGGATCGAGCAGGCCGCCTTGATGGAGAAAGCGGTCGGTCACCACGCACAGACGCTCGAGGCCCGGATAGCGCTCGCGCAGCACCGCTCCCAAGCGACGAGCCGCACCATACTCGACGAGAACAGCCGGCACGGTCGCGAACTGGAATGTAGACATGGTCTTTTTTTCGAATCGACGGAAACGCCGGCGATCACCGGCTACATGTTCGGATAGTTCGGGCCGCCGCCGCCTTCGGGTGCAACCCACACGATGTTCTGCGTCGGGTCCTTGATGTCGCAGGTCTTGCAGTGCAGACAATTCTGCGCGTTGATTTGCAGACGATCCTCGTCGTGCTCGTCCTTCACGAATTCATAGACGGCCGCCGGGCAAAACCGCGCTTCAGGCCCCGCGTACCTCTCGAGGTTGATGCCGACCGGCACGCTCGCGTCCTTCAACGTCAGATGCACGGGCTGGTTTTCCTCGTGATTCGTATTCGAAATGAACACCGACGAGAGGCGGTCGAACGTGAGCTTGCCGTCGGGCTTCGGATACTCGATCGACTCACACTGCGCCGCCGGCTTCAGCATCTCGTGATCGCGATGCTGGTGACGCAGTGTCCAGGGCACCCTGCCGCCCAGCAGTTTCTGCTCGATGCCTACCATCAGCGTGCCCAGGTACAGGCCCTTGCTCATCCACTGCTTGAAGTTGCGCGCCTTGTACAGTTCCTCGTAGAGCCACGACTTCCTGAACGCTTCCGGGTAGGCCGTCAGTTCGTCGTGCTGGCGGCCTTCCTGCACCGCGTCGAACGCCGCCTCGGCGGCAAGCATGCCGGTCTTGATCGCCGCGTGGCTGCCCTTGATGCGCGAGGCGTTCAGAAAGCCAGCATTGTCACCAACGAGCGCGCCGCCGGGGAACGTCAGCTTCGGCAGCGACGTCAGACCGCCCGCCGTGATCGCGCGTGCGCCATAGGAAATGCGCTTGCCGCCTTCGAGAAACTTGCGGATTTCCGGGTGCGTCTTGTAACGCTGGAACTCCTCGAACGGCGACAGATACGGATTCGTGTAGCCGAGCCCCACGACGAAGCCCACCATCACCTGGTTGTTGTCGGTGTGGTAAAGATACGAGCCGCCGTAGGTCTGCGAATCGAGCGGCCATCCCGCGGTATGGATCACGAGACCGCTCTGATGCTTCGCCGGATCGATCTCCCAGAGTTCCTTGATGCCAATGCCATAGACCTGCGGGTTCGAATCCTTGTCGAGCTCGAACCTCTCGTTCAGTTGCCGGCCCAGATGCCCACGCGCACCCTCGCAAAACAGCGTGTACTTCGCGCGCAGCTCCATGCCGAGCTGGAAGTTCCCAGTCGGCTCGCCATCCTTGCCGACACCCATGTTGCCGGTGGCGACGCCCTTGACCGAGCCGTCTTCGTTGTAGAGAATTTCCGCGGCCGCGAAGCCGGGAAAAATTTCGACGCCCAGCGCCTCGGCCCTCGCCCCAAGCCACCGCGTAACGTTGGCGAGACTGATGACGTAGTTGCCGTGGTTCTTGAAGTTGTTGGGCAGCGCCCAGTTTGGCACTGCTTTCGCGCCCGTTTCCGAAAGAAAGAGAAAGCGGTCTTCGGTGACGGGCACGTTCAGCGGCGCGCCCGCTTCCTTCCAGTCGGGGATCAGTTCGCCGAGCGCGCGCGGATCCATGACCGCGCCCGAGAGAATATGCGCGCCGATTTCCGAGCCTTTCTCCAGTACGCATACGCCAAGCTCGACGCCTTTGTCAGCCGCTAGCTGCTTCAGACGGATCGCGGCGGACAGCCCTGCCGGGCCGCCGCCCACGATCACCACGTCGTATTCCATCGACTCGCGCACGGGCGCGAAGTCATCTTCAGTCACAGTCGAAATGCACATTACCCTGCGTCTCCATCCTTCCAATCGAGCGCCGTCCGAAGCGACGCCTTGCTGTTCTCAGGCCGGCACCGATGCGCGCCGCTGCGACCCAGCGGGATCGTAAAGCGCGCCCATCACCGGACGCCTTGGTGCCGGCGGAAAGACACACCACGATCCGTCGTCGTGGCGAAAGAAGACGAGCGCCATCGCGCCATCCTGACGAACCGACTCGACGCAGACATAGCGCCACAACTTGCGGCGCGAGCGGCTCACACGTGTGATCCGAAAACCGTTCCCGGCCTCCGCACCGAGCCACGATTCGACGACCTTGCGCAGCGATCTTTCCCGGACACTCATCGACCTCTCCTGCCAATCTGCACTCTCATTGCCGGCGCACCGGCATTCCCTCAAACGGAGCCCGCGAGCTCCGGCACGACCGTGAACAGATCGCCGACGAGGCCGTAGTCGGCCACGCTGAAAATCGGTGCTTCCTCGTCTTTATTGATCGCGACGATGACCTTCGAGTCCTTCATGCCGGCAAGGTGCTGGATCGCGCCCGAGATACCGACCGCGACATATAGTTGCGGTGCGACGATCTTGCCGGTCTGGCCGACCTGATAGTCGTTCGGCACATAGCCCGCATCGACCGCCGCGCGCGAGGCGCCGAGTGCGGCGTTCAGCTTGTCCGCGAGTGGTTCCAGCACTTTCGTGTAGTTCTCGCCGCTGCCAAGGCCACGGCCTCCCGAGACGATGATCTTCGCCGACGTCAGCTCCGGGCGGTCGAGCTTCGTTACTTCACGGCTCACGAACTGGGAGAGGCCCGTATCGGCTGCCGCTTCGATCTTTTCGACTGTTGCGCTACCGCCAACGGCTGCAACCGCGTCGAAACCGGTCGAACGTACCGTGATGACCTTGATCGGATCGGCCGATTGCACGGTCGCGATCACGTTGCCCGCATAGATCGGACGCTCGAACGTGTCCGCGCTCTGCACGGCGGTGATATCGCTGATCTGCGCGACATCGAGCTTCGCGGCGATACGCGGCGCGATGTTCTTGCCCGCCGCCGTCGAGGGCGCAAGGATGTGCGTGTAATCCTTCGCGATGTTAAGTACGGTTGCTTCGACGTTTTCCGCGAGGCCCGCTTCGAGTTGCGGCGCGTCGGCCAGCAGGACCTTCGAAACGCCAGCAATCTTCGCTGCCGCATCGGCCGCGGCTTGCGCGTTGTGACCCGCGACCAGCACGTGAATGTCACCGCCGATCTTCTGCGCCGCTGCGATCGTATTCAGCGTCGCGGCCTTGATCGAGGCGCTATCGTGTTCTGCCAATACCAGATTAACCAGGTTCGTCATTTGTTGTGTCTCCTCACAGCACCTTGGCTTCGGTCTTCAGCTTCTCGACCAGCGTCTTCACGTCCGGCACCTTCACACCGGCGGAGCGCTTCGGCGGCTCGACCACTTTCAGCGTCTTCAGACGCGGCGTGACATCGACGCCGAGGTCTTCAGGCTTGATCGTTTCCAGCGGCTTTTTCTTCGCCTTCATGATGTTCGGCAGCGTCACGTAGCGCGGCTCGTTCAGACGCAGATCGGTCGTAACCACAGCCGGCAGCGTCAACGACAGCGTTTCCGCGCCGCCATCCACTTCACGCGATACCGTTGCCTTGCCGTCAGCAACAACGACCTTCGACGCAAACGTCGCCTGCGGCAGATTCGCGAGCGCAGCGAGCATCTGGCCGGTCTGATTGGAGTCGTCGTCGATGGCCTGCTTGCCGAGGATCACCAGTTGCGGCTGCTCCTTGTCGACCAGCGCTTTCAACAGCTTCGCGACCGCCAGTGGCTGCAGGTCTTCACCCGATTCGATCAGGATCGCGCGATCCGCACCAATTGCCAGCGCGGTGCGCAGCGTTTCCTGCGCCTGCGCCACACCCGCCGACACGGCGATCACTTCGGTCGCGACGCCCGCTTCCCTCAGACGCACGGCCTCTTCCACCGCGATCTCATCGAACGGATTCATCGACATCTTCACGTTGGCGATATCGGCGCCCGTCCCGTCGGACTTGACGCCAACCTTCACATTCGCATCCACGACGCGCTTGACTGCCACCAGAATCTTCACCGCTACCTCCTTGCCCGCTTCATGTTGTTGAGCGCCTGGCGCGTACCGCAATCGATATCGAGTGTGGGCACGTTCAGATACGCATTGCCGATCGCGTGCTGCACGAGCGCCGCGAACCCATCAGCCCTGTCGATGCGGCGCGGGAACAGCATTCATCGGGACATTCCCAGATCCGCTGTGCACGACATCGCCAGGGAGTGGCATGGATCCAGAATAGGGGAATCGGCAAGGAATCCGCCCCGCCCAAATTGGGGGGTGGCGGATGGATGTTGGCACCCGTGTGAGCAAAAGAAACGGCGCCGGACACACCTCGCGAGGCAGTGGCCGGCGCCGGGTTGGGAAGCCGCGCAGCGCGCGGCATGCCTCATTTCGCCATGGCGTGAGCACAGGTCCGTTTGGCTCTCCCAGGTTGCAGGAGGAAGTGCGAAAGCGCGGGAATGAGCACGAGCGCTCCCACCATGTTCCAGACGAACATGAAGGTCAGCAGGATGCCCATGTCGGCCTGGAACTTGATCGGCGACCAGGCCCAGGTCACGACGGCGGCGGCGAGCGTCACGCCGATCAGCGCGATCACCTTGCCGGTGAATCCCAGCGCCTCGCGATAGGCGGCTTCGAGCGTCGCGCCTTGCCTTTGCAGCGTGAGTTGCACGCTCACCAGATAGAGCGCGTAATCCACGCCGATGCCCACACCGAGCGCCGTCACCGGCAGCGTCGCCACCTTCACGCCGATGCCGAGCGCCACCATCAGCGCTTCGCAGAGAATCGACGTGATGACGAGCGGCACCACCGCCACGACAACCGCCCGCCAGTTGCGGAACGTCACGAAGCAAAGCGCCACCACGGCGGCGTAGACGAGCAACAGCATCGTCCGGTTGGCCTGTTCGACCGCGATGTTCGTCGCCGCCTCGATGCCCGCGCTGCCCGCCGCAGGCAGGAATTGCAGCTTCGCGGTGTCGTGCTGCGCGGCGAAGCCTTCGACCGCGTTCACCACCTGCTCGAGCGTCTTCGCCTTGTGGTCGGCGAGGAACGCGATCACCGGTGCCACCGAGCGCGCGCCATTCACGAGTTCCGGATTCGCGACGTACGTGTTGTTCACCGCGTCCGTGGAGACGAACGGGTCGCGGCTGATCGTCATCCAGCGCGGATCGCCTTCGAAACCGGCCGCCGTGTTGCGACGGCTCACACCGCTGATCGACATCGTGGTCTGCACGCCCTTCACGTCGCGCAAGAGCTGCTCGAGGTTGTCCATCTCCATCAACGTCCTGTAGTCGTTCAACCCTCCCGGCGGGGTTTTCACGATCACGGCGAACTGATCCGTCGACAAGCGGTAGTGCCCCGTGACGTACGCGTTATCGCGGTTGTATCGCGAGTTGGCACGCAGCTCGGGTGCGCCCGGATCGAGATCGCCGATCTTGAGATGCTGACCGACCAGCAGGCCGCCCGCCGCCAACGCTCCCGCCACCAGTACGGCGATAGTCGCGGGCACGCGCCGCGTGAACGGCACGAGCAGCGTGGCAAGCGGATGCCGCTCGGCCGCCCGCAGGCTGCGCGCCGCCGCTGCCGCGCTCACGCCCGTATACGAAAGCATGACCGGCAGGAACACGAGGTTCGTGAAGATCAGCACCGCTACGCCGACGCTCGCCGCCACGGCCAACCCGCGAATCACCGGAATGTCGATCAGCATCAGCACCGCGAAGCCGACGGCATCCGCCAGCAGCGCCGTCAATCCGGCGAGAAAAAGACGGCGGAACGTATAGCGCGCCGCGACGTAGCGGTCGGTGCCGCGACCGATGTCCTGCATGATGCCGTTCATCTTTTGCGCGCCGTGCGAGACACCGATCGCGAAGATCAGGAATGGCACGAGGATCGAGTACGGATCGAGATCGACGCCCAGCAAATGAACGATGCCGAGTTGCCAGACGACGGCGGCGAGCGAGCAGCCGATCACCAGCGCGGTGCTGCGCACGCAACGGGTGTAGCCGTAGATCACGGCGGTCGCGATCGCGCTCGCCGCGGCGAAATACAACGCGACCTGTAGCAGTCCATGGATCAGTTCGCCGACCAGCTCGGCGAAGCCGATCACGTGAATGTCGATGCCGTCGCGCGCGTAGTCGAGGCGAATCTGCTCGAGCGAATCGTGCAGCGCGCGCGCGTCGAGTGGCTTGCCCGTGTCCGCATAGCGATCGAGCAGCGGCACGAAGATCGTGCTCGAACGCAGATCGTCGCCGACGAGCGATCCCACGATACCGGCGCGTGCCACGTTCTGGCGCAGCTTCGCTATGCTCGCGGCCGAACCGTCGTAGTCGTCGGGCATGACAGGGCCGCCCTGGAAACCTGCCTCCGTGACCTCGGTCCAGCGCACCACCGGCATCCACAACGACTTGACGAAGGCGCGGTCGACGCCTGGTAACAGGAAGATCCGGTCGTTGATCTCGCGCAGCACCTTGAGGTACTTCGGGTCGTAGATGTTGCCATTGCGGTTCTCGACGACCACGCGCAGCGAATTGCCGAGCGAGCGCAGCGAGTCGACATTGTCGAGGTAATTGCGGATGAAGGGACTCGACTGCGGCATCATGCGCTCGTACGATGCGCTCACGTTCGACTTCACCGCCTGCATGCCGAGCAGCGCGGTCAACAAGACACACACGGCCACGATCCACAGCCGGTTGTTGAAGATCAAACGCTCCAGCCGCGATCCGGAGTTCGCGTCGAACTCCGCTTTCGCTCGCACGACTGGCGCCGCTTCGCCACGTTCAGTATGGGGATTCATATCGATACTCTTTTGGCAGATCCAGCAATCGTTATCGCGCGGACACGAGGCTCGCGCCTTCCAGCGAGGTCAACACCAGTGCGTCGTCGTTCGGCGCAAGAACACCTGTGAACGCAGCGGGACGGCTGGTCTTCAATGGGCGGAAGGTGTCGGTCGTTTCGTCGTAAAGCGTCGCCTCGCCGCTCGACGTGACGAACATCACGAGATGACGCGATTCGATCGGCGCCGCGCTCGTGACCGCGCCGTGCAGCGGACTCTTCAAAGGAACCCAGCTCGCGCCCCGATCCGTGCTGCGATAGATCGTGCCGCGTAGACCATAGGCGAACAACGCGCGCGCGTCGCCGGTCATGCCGAAGAAGCTGCCGGCATAGCCGGTTTCGACCGGCGCAAACTTCCCGCTCACCTTGTCGAGGCGGAACACCGTACCTTTCTCGCCCGCGATGAACACGTCGCCCGCCACGCCGCACACCGCATTCAGATGCAGGAATTGCGGATTGTCGATGCGTTCGAGGATCGGCTGCCAGGACTTGCCGCCGTCGTCCGTCGCGATGGCGGTGCCGAACGGGCCGACTGCCATGCCATGCTGGGCGTCGGCGAACCATACGCTCAGCAGCGGCAAGGACGGCCCGGCCTTGTAGTTGAGCAGCAACTGGTCGGCGTACGGCTGCAATGCCGTATCGCCGGCCGCGATTCTTGCCTTGTAGGTATTGACGAGCGATGCCGCGGCCATCCGGCCGTCGAACTGGTGGACCCAGTTCCGGCCGCCGTCGGCGGTATGCAAAACCACGCCGTCGTGTCCGACCGCCCAGCCGTCGCGCGAGGTCGGAAAGCTCAGCGCGACGAGGTCGCTGCGAACCGGCGCGGCCACCTGCGACCAGCTTTTCCCCTGGTCATCCGAAACGGCGATCAAGCCTCGCATGCCGACCGCGACGAGACGGGTTCCGGCACGCGCGACCGTCATCATCGGGCGCCCCGCCACCTGCGTGTGCATGATGGCGGGCGCGTCCAGCGGATCGACGAAAGGATCTTTGCTCACCACGGCCGCGGCGGGCACATCCGGTTGCGCGACTGCGTGCACTGACCAGCCGGCGGCGAGCAGCGCCGCCAGCATGAGCCCCACGCGCGCGGTGCTTGCATGATTCATTTGCAACCTCTTCTTCGTCGAACGTCCGGTGCCAGGCCGCCAATGCGGCCCCGCACCAGTTCCATACACGCGGGTCGCAACGACCGACCCGCGCTCTGCTCTACTCGTGCGGCTCGCCCTCAGCGCAAGCCGGTGCCCGCAATGCCCGCCGGCGTGAAGAGATTGGGCTTGTCGAGCTTGTCGGACACGCGCAGCAGCGGCGCACCGTTTTCTCCGGTCGTATAGGAGAGGAAGTAGTTGCCTTTCTCGAGGTCGTAGAAGCCGAGCGTCACCGCATACACGCCGCCGCCGTCATAGAGCGGGAAGTGGTAGTCGAGACCCACACGCCACAACTTGCCATCGTGGCCAAAGCCATCGGTCTCGACGAAGTTCCAGCTATCCTCGTCGATGTAGAACGTGCGCTTCGAATACGCATGACGCGCATCCGCCTTGACCGTCGCCTCGACAACCCACACGCGATGGCGCTCCCAGCGCACCGCATCCGACTTGACATGCTTCGGCCCGAACACGTCGTCCACTGGCAGTTGCGAGAGACGATAGTTGTTGTACGGGACCAGCATCTCCTTCTTGCCGATGAGCTTGAAGTCGAACCGGTCCATGCGTCCGCGGAAGATGGAGGCCTCGTCCCAGAACGTCACGCCGCCATAGCTCGCGGCGGGCGTGTCGTACTTGTAGTCGGGCGCCATGCGGGTGCGCCGTTGAGCCGGGAAGTACGCCCAGCTCGCCTGATCGGCTTCCGAGTAGTTGATCGAGTAGTCGACCAGCACGCTCTGGCCCGCCGCAGTCGGCGGCGTCTGGATCTGCACCCACAGACGGTCATAGGGCCAGTCCGCTTTCGTGCCCGCGTTCTTCGGGTCGTAGAACGGCCGGTATTCGACGAAGTTCAGCACCGGCAGCGCCGTGCGTCCGCCCGATGTGTCGACGAGATAAGCGCCGACGTTCGTCGCCGAGTACTCCGTGCGCTGGTAATTCAGCAGCGCGTTCCACATCACCTCGTAGCCGTTCTTCGGGATCGGGAATGGAATGCCTCCGAACGCCCCGCCCACGCCGTCGCCTTCGATCTTCCCGACGAGCTGCGCGCTGGTCGCATTCTTCACCGTGTTGTCGAGCACCCACTGCGGGTACGACACCGAACGGTGGGTCGGATAGACGTCCACGCGATAGTCAGGAAAGCGCTTGAGCAGCGCCTGCACGCCGGGCGTCAGCTGATCCGCGTACTGGCCCATGTTGGCGGCCGTCACGCTGAAGAGCGGCTTTTCGTCCTTGAACGGGTCGGGCCACTTGCCGCTATTGGGCACGTAGTCCGCCGGCGGCGTGGTGAGCCCGCCCGTGTAGGCCGGAATGGCGCCATCGGCACTGCCGGCTTTTTCGGCACCGAAGGCCGTCAACGTCGTGCCGAGCTGTTTGGCCTCGTCCGCCGACACGGCTGCCCATGCGCCGGCGGCGTGCAGCGTCACGAGGCCTGCGGCGGCCAGATGAATCAGGGTTTTCATACGCTTGTCTCCTGTATGTCTTGGGTGTTTCAGAACGATGACTGCAAGGTCAGCGAGACCCACGGACGGTCGTTCAGGTCGTATAGGCCGTTGCCGGCGCTTGCAAAGGGCAGGCCGCTCGGCGTCGTCGACGTCGCATTCACGTGCGCGTGATAGCCGATATAGGAAAGCGTGAGGGTGGCGCGCTGCCGGATCAGCGCCTGCACGCCGATCGAGTACGTGAAGGCGCCTTGAGCGCCGGCTGCCGGACCAGGATTGATCGGATTGGTGCCCCAGATGCCGCCCGTTACCGAGGTCGGCATGCTCAGGTCGACGCCGGGAAATACCTGCAGCCATTGCGGCTGAAACACGACGCCGAAGCCCACATAGTCTTTCGTCGAGCAGCCGTTCCACTTGTTGTTGCTCGGGCATCCGGGATAGCCCACACCATTGAATAGCTGTGCGTTCTGCGTGACGGAGAGCAGGTGCGTATAGCCGATTTCCGCCGTGAGGCTGCCCGTGTCCCAGATCGGCGAGCGCGACAGCGGCACGATCGCGTTAGCGACGAGGTTGATGATGTTGCCCTTCGCGCCCTCGGTCTGGTTCATGACGGCCGGGCTGAGCGCGGTATTCAGCGCGGTGTTGTGACGATACGAAGCTTCGAAACCCGTGGCCACGCTGCCGATCGTCGTGTCGAAGCTGTAGCCCAACAGTTGCGCACCGCGGTTATAGGCGAGGTGATAGTCGGTCGGCAACGAGGTCTTGAGTGCGGGAACCGCCTTCCAGTTGGCAAGTATCCAGGGCTGGGTCTCGTCGAGGCGCCGGAAATAGAAGCCCATCGCGCCATCGATGAATTGCGGCGTCCACCCGAGCTTGAGGCCGAAGTTGTTGTCGACCTGCGGCGGTGTGATGGCATTGCCCTGTGGCACCTGGTAGGCGAACGGCGCGCTGCTGGGGGGCAGCCCGAAAAGCGGACGCACCGCGCCCGGCAGCGCCGTCAGGAACAGCCCGGACGGCCCCTGGGCGATGAAGTCGGCTGCCTGGATATAGGTGCCGCCAGTCGGCAGACGGTTATAGGTCCAGCCGAGTTGATACTGGCCGGATACGGACACCTCGGGCGTAACCTGGGCCGTCATGCTGATCTGCGGCCGTGGCAGCAACAGTTCCTTCGTCTGCGTGCCGGGCGAGTTGTACGCCTTGATGCCGTCGGTGGCGCCCTGCGCATACGAGATGCCCTGCGTCGGCGACAGCAGCGAGTTGCCCCAATACTCGGTGAACTGACCGCCCTTCAGATAGATGGCGTGCCCCCCGACCTGCGAGTTGTAGAACGCGAAGCCGTCGAGCAGTTGCGCGCCCTGCACGTAGTAGCGGTTCGTAAAGGAGCCGTACACGCCGTTCGGATAGGCGCGAATCGATTGGTAGGTAATGCCCGGCGCGTAGATGCCCGGATTCGTGTTGTCGCCGCTGCCATACGCGAAGTCTTTCCACGCGGAGCCGGAGAGCCGGAAGCCCACGTAGCCCTGGTAGGCCGCCGTGAACTCCGAGAGGATCGAGACGCGGTTGGTGACGGTATCGCCGGCGTGCCCGAACTTGTAGTCGCCGTCGTCGAAGTTCGGGTTGTTGCCGATCAGCGGGTCGACGCCCTGAGTGCGCATGCCGAGGTTGTAGCTGAAGGTGTTGTCCCAGCTCACGTCCCAGTCGGTCGAGCCGGTGTCGATCTTGAACGCGTAAGCATGCAGCGGCATCACGGCCGCGATCAGGCTGGCCAGCAGGGTGAGGCGCGGCAGGGTCATGGCCCTGCGGTCTTTGTGACTCTTGCGGTACATCGATGGGTCTCCTTTTGTCTTCGACTTCTTCATCTGCGATTTACCTGAACGCCAGCCTCCACCGCCGCGCCCGCGCGCAATCTCACGGACACCGGCACGCACTGCGCCGCGTGGCTCACACCGGTTAGCCATGGCGTAAGTTGCCAGCACTGCCGCCCCTCCCTCCCCTGTAAAAAAGAGGGGAGGGGTAAACGTTGTTGGGGTAACCAGGCAGGTCGGGTCGCCTCCCTATAAAGAGAGGGGCGAACGCAAGTCGCGCGCGCCATGATGGCCGGCACTCATCCTCGAAACAGGCCGGCGCCTTGCGCGCTCAACCGCTCGGGCACGCCGGAAAGCGACCCTCCGCGCGTAGGCGCGCCTTTGCCGGCAGCACGGGCGGATGGCTTCAAGACTCAAAGGAAACCAGCAATGACGGCGCAGTATCAGGACCATGACGGCGTCGCCGTCATCACCCTCGACAATCCCCCCGTGAACGGCCTCGGCCTCGCCACGCGCATCGGCGTGATCGAAGGCTTGACGCGCGCCCTCGCGGACGATGCCGTGAAGGCAATCGTCATCACCGGCGCGGGCAACGCGTTCTCGGGTGGCGCGGACATTCGCGAATTCGGCACGCCGAGGGCCTTGCAGGAGCCGAGCCTGCACACGGTGATCGCGACGATCGAGGCATCGGCCAAACCCGTGGTCGCGGCGCTTCACGCCACGGCGATGGGCGGCGGACTCGAACTGGCGCTCGGCTGCCACTATCGCCTCGCTTCGTCCACGGCGCAGATCGCGCTGCCCGAAGTCAACCTCGGCCTGCTGCCGGGCGCGGGCGGCACACAACGTCTGCCCCGTGCGATCGGCCTCGAACCCGCGCTGAACCTGATCCTCTCCGGCACGCCGGTGCTCGCCGGCAAGTTCGCGGGCACCCGGCTGGTCGACGAAATCGTCGATCAGGACGTGCTGCGCAAGGCGATCGACTTCGCCAGGGTGGCCGCCACGGCGCCCTGCCCGCACCCGCGTCTGCGCGACCTGAAGGTGCGCCACGAGAATGCCGAAGGCTTTCTCGGCGTCGCGCGCCAGACGGTCGCGGCGGGGGCCGGTCCGTTCCCCGCGCCGCTGCGCTGCGTCGAGGCCGTGGCCGCCTCGCTGGAATCATTCGATCGGGGCGCAGTCGTCGAACGCGATCACTTCGTGTATCTGCTCGGCACGCCGGAAGCCCGCGCGCTGCGTCACGCGTTCCTCGGCGAGCGCGCGGCAAGCCGCATCCCCGACGTCCCGGCCGACACCGCGACGCGCAAGATCGAGCGCGTCGCGGTCATCGGCGCGGGCACGATGGGCTGCGGCATCGCGATGAATTTCCTGTCCGCCGGAATTGCCGTCACGCTGCTGGAAACGGGAGCGCAGGCGCTGGATCGCGGCGTCGCCACGATCTGCCGCAACTACGAGAACAGCGCGAAGAAGGGCAAGCTCACGCAGGCAGACGTCGAGCAACGCATGACGCTGCTTTCGGCCACGCTCTCTTATCACGAGATCAGAGACGCCGACCTCGTCGTCGAGGCCGTATTCGAAGACCTCGGCGTCAAGGAAACCGTGTTCCGCACGCTCGACGAGGTGATGAAGCCCGGTGCGATCCTCGCCTCCAACACCTCGACGCTCGATGTCGACCGCATCGCCGCTTTCACGCGGCGCCCCGAAGATGTGATCGGCATGCACTTCTTCAGCCCGGCCAACGTCATGAAGCTGCTCGAAGTGGTACGAGGCGCGAAGACCGGCAAGGACGTGCTCGCCACGGTGATGCTGCTCGCGAAAAAGATCCGCAAGACGGCGGTGGTCTCGGGCGTGTGCGACGGCTTCATCGGCAACCGCATGATCGAACAGTACAGCCGCCAGGCGGGGTTCCTGCTCGACGAAGGCGCGCTGCCGGGACAGGTCGACCGCGCCATCGAGAAGTTCGGCTTCGCGATGGGGCCGTTCCGCATGATCGACATGGCGGGCAACGACATCGCCTGGGCGATCCGCAAGCGCCGCGCCGTCGAGCGACCGGAGTTCAACTACTCGAAGACCGGCGACCTGCTCTGCGAGAACGGCCGCTTCGGACAGAAAAGCGGCGCGGGCTGGTACGACTACAAGCCGGGCGACCGCAACGCTTACCCGAGCCCGTGGGTCAACGAGATGATCGTGCAGCACTCGAAGGATCTCGGCATCACGCGCCGCAAGATCTCCGACGAGGAGATCGTCGAGCGGCTCGTATTCGCGCTCGTCAACGAAGGCGCGTTGATTCTCGACGAGGGCATCGCGTCGAAGGCGTCGGACATCGACATGGTCTATCTGAGCGGCTACGGCTTTCCGCGTTTTCGCGGCGGCCCGATGCTCTATGCGGACCAGCTAGGCCTCTACAACGTCGCACGCGCGATGCGCCGCTACGCGCACAGCTATCAGGGTCACGCATGGCAGATCGCGCCGCGCCTCGCCCAGCTCGCCGAAGAAGGCAACGGTTTCAACGACTGAGCGCGCGCCGCACGGTACAACAACGAAGGAACGACACATCATGAATGAAGCAGTCATCGTCTCCACGGCGCGCACCGGTCTCGCGAAGAGCTGGAAAGGCGCCTTCAACATGACCCACGGCGCGACGCTCGGCGGCCACGTGGTCGAGCACGCCATCGCGCGCGCGGGTATCGAACCCGGCGAAGTCGAGGACGTGCTGATCGGCTGCGCGAATCCCGAAGGCGCCACCGGCGGCAACATCGCGCGCCAGATCGCGCTGCGCGCGGGCTGCCCGGTCACGGTGCCCGGCGCCACCGTCAACCGGTTCTGCTCTTCCGGACTCCAGACGATTGCGATGGCGGCTCAGCGGGTGATCGCCGGTGAGGGCGACATCTTCGTGGCGGGCGGTGTCGAGAGCATCTCGTGGACGCAGCGGCAGATGAACCAGCAGTTCGCAAACGACCCGTGGCTCGTCGAGCACAAGCCCGAGATCTACTGGAGCATGCTGCAGACCGCCGAGAACGTCGCACGGCGCTACGACATTTCACGCGAGCGCCAGGACGAGTATGGCGCTCGCAGTCAGCAACGCGCGGCGGCCGCACAGGCGGCGGGACGCTTCGACAAGGAGATCGTGCCGATCACCGTGCTCGCGGGCTTGACCGATAGCGCGAGCGGACAGATCGTGACGAAGCGCGTCACCGTCACCGCCGACGAAGGCATCCGCGGCGACACCACGCTCGAAGGCGTCGCGAAGATTCGCACGGCGCTGCCGGGCGGTGTCATCACGGCGGGCAACGCCTCGCAGTTTTCGGATGGCGCCTCGGCCTCGGTCGTGATGAGCGCGCGCGTGGCCGCCGCAAAGGGGCTCGAGCCGCTCGGCAGATTCATCGGCTTCAGCGTCACCGGTTGCGAGCCCGACGAAATGGGCATCGGCCCCGTCTTCGCGATCCCGAAACTGCTGAAGAAGGCGGGACTCACGGTCGAGGACATCGGCTTGTGGGAATTGAACGAGGCCTTCGCGGTTCAGGTGCTTTATTGCGCGGACAAGCTCGGCATTCCGCTGGACCGTCTGAACGTGGACGGCGGCGCGATTGCGGTCGGGCATCCGTTCGGCGTGTCGGGCGCGCGACTCGTCGGGCACGCGCTGATCGAAGGCAAGCGGCGCGGAGTCAGACACGTGGTGGTGACGATGTGCATCGGTGGCGGACAGGGGGCGGCGGCGCTCTTCGAGGTGCTTTGACCGTTTGCTCGCGCACAGGTGTACTCACCGCGCGAACGACTGACGAAAAAAACGGGGCCGCGCGGCCCCGTTTTCGTTGGCACAGTCGCTCACTTGCGGATCAGAACTGGTCCTCGCTCAACGCGAGCACGCCTTCGCCGTCGCGCGCACCGAGGATCGTGGCTTCGAGCGCGCCGGCCTGCGGCAGCAGATGCGTCGCGTAATGATGCGCCGTGGCAATCTTCGCGCCGTGGAACGCCGGATCCTCCTGCATCAAACGCTGCGAAGCGAGCAGCGCCCGCGCCATCTGCCAGCCGCCCAGCACGATGCCGACGAGCTTCAGATACGGCACGCCGCCCATATACGCGGCATTCGGATCCTGTTTGGCGTTCTCGAGCATGAACGCCACGGCATTGGCGAACGACTGATTCGCCGCCGCCAGATGCCGGTGCATCGCCATGAATGCCGGGCTGTCCACGAACGCTGGATGTGCCGCCAGCGCCTGCACGATCTGGCCGATCTCGCCGACGAGCCGCTTCGCGACCGCGCCGCCGTCGCGCACGGTCTTGCGGCCGATCAGGTCGTTGCCCTGGATCGCCGTCGTGCCCTCGTAGATCGGCAGGATGCGCGCATCACGATAGAACTGCGCGGCGCCGGTCTCCTCGATGAAGCCCATGCCGCCGTGAACCTGCACCCCGAGGCTCGCGACCTCCACCGACATCTCCGTGCTCCAGCCCTTCACGATCGGCACCATGAACTCATAGAGCGCGTGATGTTCGGCACGCGCGGACGCGTCGGGATGATGACGCGCATGGTCGGCGTGCGCCGCCGCGACGTAGGCCACCGCGCGCGACGCCTCGATCAGCGCGCGCATGGTGCCGAGCATGCGGCGCACGTCCGGATGATGGACGATCGTCACCGACTGCTGCACGGAGCCGTCCACCGGCCGGCTTTGCACACGTTCCTTCGCATAGTCACGCGCCTTCTGGTACGCGCGCTCGGCTACTGCAATGCCCTGCATGCCCACCGCGTAGCGCGCCGACACCATCATGACGAACATGTATTCGAGCCCACGATTTTCCTCGCCGATCAGCTCGCCCATCGCGCCGCCCTCGTCGCCGTATTGCAGCACCGCGGTCGGGCTGCCTTTGAGGCCCATCTTGTGCTCGATCGACACGCACTGCACGTCGTTGCGCGCGCCGAGCGAGCCATCGTCGTTGACGAGGTACTTCGGCACGAGAAAAAGCGAGATGCCCTTCACGCCTTCGGGCGCGTCGGGCGTGCGCGCGAGCACCAGATGCACGATGTTGCCGCTCATGTCGTGCTCGCCCCAGGAGATGAAAATCTTCGTGCCGAAGATGCGATACGTGCCGTCCGGGTGGCGTTCGGCGCGCGCGCGCAGCAAGCCGAGATCGGAGCCGGCCTGCGGCTCCGTCAGGTTCATCGTGCCGGACCATTCGCCCGAGACGAGACGCGGCAGATAGCGCGTTTTCTGTGCGTCGCTGCCGGCCATCAGCAACGCCTCGATCGCGCCGTCGGTAAGCGACGGGCACGTCGCGAGCGACAGGTTAGCGGCCTTCTGCATTTCCAGGCATGCCGCCCCCACGAGCCTCGGCAAGCCCTGGCCGCCGTACTCGACGGGATGCGAGAGGCCCTGCCAGCCGCCGTCGACGAACTGGCGGAACGCCTCGCTGAAGCCCGGTGTCGCGCTGACGCGGCCTTCGCTCCACTGCGCAGGCTGCCGGTCGCCGGCGACGTTCAAGGGCGCCCAGACCTGGCTCGCCAGCTTGCCGGCTTCCTCCAGCACGGATTGCGCGGTCTCGGGCGTGGCTTCCTCGAAGCCCGGCAAACGGCCTACATCGTCGAGTCCCGCCAATTCGTTCATGACGAACGACATGTCCTTGATGGGCGCGCTATAGCTCATGGTGTACTCCTGCTCAGTGTGCGGTCGCCGGGCGGCCCGCCTGTACGAGCACGCGAAGCCCCGGCGCGCCGCAAGTTCGATCCGGCGAATGTTTGTCGATCGCGCACGCGCGTCGCTGCCGCATGCGTATCCGTCAAACGAAGGTGGGCCTCGATTTGAGCAGGCGCGGCGATGCGCCGCCCCTGTCCTGAAGACGGGGGCGCAGGGGCGCGGCTTCGCCCCCTCGGAATGGAGGGGGCGAAGCAGGGGCGAACCGCGATACAAGTCGAATCTGCGAGCGATGTACACACTCGAATGACATCAGTAAAGGAAGCAGCAATGACTGACGCGAACCACCGGGACACAGGCCTTGCCTATCCCTGCGGCACCCCGCCGGAGCGCGGCGAAGCGCGCGAGATCGCGCCGGGCGTGCGCTGGATGCGCCTCGCGCTGCCCTCGACGCTCACGCACATCAACGTCTGGGCGCTCGAAGAAGCGGACGGTCACACGCTGATCGACACGGGGCTAGGGAACGAGGACACGGCCGAGACGTGGCGCATGCTGTTGGAGGGGCCGTTCGCCAAAGGGGTGACGCGCGTGATCGTCACGCACCTGCACCCTGATCATGTCGGCATGGCCGGTTGGCTCACGCGCCGCGCCAACCGCCGCCTGTGGATGACGCGCACCGAATACCTGCAATGCCGCATGCTCGCGGGCGACACCGGGCATCCCGCACCCGATGAAGCCATCGCGTTCTACCGTCGCGCGGGCTGGGACGACGCGGCGCTCGACACCTACCAGAAGCGCTTCGGCACGTTCGGGCGGCTCATCTTTGCATTGCCCGCCAGTTATCGGCGCATCCGCGATCGGGACATCATCGCGATCGGCGGCCATGACTGGGAAGTCGTCGTCGGCGCGGGCCATACGCCCGAGCATGCCTGCCTGTACTGCCCGGCGCTCAAGCTGTTCGTGTCGGGCGACCAGGTGCTGCCGCGCATTTCGTCCAACGTGTCCGTGCTGCCGAGCGAGCCCGACGCCGATCCGCTCGCCGAGTGGCTCGCCTCGCTCGACGCCATCCGTGAGCGCGTGCCCGACGACGTACTCGTTCTGCCCGCGCACAATGAACCGTTCACCGGCCTGCACGCGCGCCTTGCGCGCCTCGCGGCGTCGCAGCGGCGCGCGATCGAGCGATTGCACGGCGCGCTGAGCGAACCCAAACGCGCGGTCGACATATTCAGCACGCTGTTCGGCCGCGCCGTCGGACCCGGCGACGCATCGACTTACGGACTTGCCACGGGAGAGAGCATCGCTCATCTGAACTACCTCGTGAACCGCGGACTCGCGGCGGTCGACGAGAAGCATGGCGTGGCCTGGTATCGGGCCGTCTGAGCGGAACGGGCCGCCGCAGCAGCCATCGCGACCCCACGAAAAGGAAGGCGTGACGCTCTGGGCAAATGCATACAATCAGCTCAAGGCGGAACGGCGCAGGCGCCGGGCGCGGCGCAGCGCGGCAGCCTGACAACAAAGAAACCGGAGACATCAGATGAAAATGAATTTTGCGCGGATCCTCGGCTATACCGCGCTGCAGTACGCGAACAACGAGGCGCTCGTCAACATCGAACGCCAGCGGCGCTATACGTTTCGCGAGCTTCACCTGTTGACCAACCGGATCGCCAACATGATGCGCGAGCGCCTGAACCTGCGCCGCGGCGACGCCTACATGTGTCTGCTCGAAAACGACAACATGGCGCTGCTGCATGCGTGGACGGCGCTCAAGGGCGAGGCCGGCGCGGTGTACACCAACTTCCGCGATTCGATCGAGGAACACTGCTGGCAGATGGATTTCATCAAGCCGAAGGTGGTGTTCATCGAAAACACGCTACTGGAACGCTATTTCGACCTCCTGACACAACGCGGCATCACGGTGGTCTGCATGGACCCGCCCGCCCCGCCGCGCGAGGGTCTGCACAACTTCTGGGATCTCGTGGCCGATAGCAGCGAGGCCAATCCCGATGTCGAAAGCGACGCGTTCAACGACGTGCTCATCTACCGCTTCACCGGCGGCACGACCGGCAGGAGCAAGTGCGCGCAGTACACCATCGACAACTGGATGGCGATGCGCGACGCGTCGTACTTCGAGAACGAACAGTACTTCAGCGAGCACACGCGCAATCTGCACATGGCGCCGGTCAGCCATGCGTCCGGCTTCAGCATCCTGTCGACGTTTTTCCGCGGCGGCTGCAACGTCACGCAGAACCTGCCGGACCTTCGCCAGTGGAGCCTGAACGTCCAGACCGAGAAGATCACCAACGCGCTGCTCGTGCCGACACTGATCTATCGCCTGCTCGAGGTGAAGGAGATCGCCGGTTACGACCTCTCTTCGCTCACGACAATCTTTTACGGCGGCTCGCCGATGAGCCCCGCGAAGCTCAAGCTCGCGCAGGAGCGCTTCGGCAATGTCTTCACGCAGATCTACGGCGCCACCGAGTGCCTGCAAATGGTCGGGATACTGTCGAAGGCCGATCATCTGACCGGCGTCGCGACAGGGCGTCTCGCGTCGGCGGGCCAGGTCGGCACCGGTATCGAGGTCAAGATCGTGGATGAAGACGGCAATGAAGTGCCCCAAGGCCAAACCGGCGAGATCTGGGTGCGTTGCCGCGGCACGATCGGCGCCTACTTCCATAATCCCGAGGGCACGGCGGCGGAGTTTTCCAACGGCTTCTGGAAGTCGGGCGATCTCGGCTATCTCGACGACGGCGGCTACCTCTTCATCGTCGATCGCAAGAAGGACATGATCATCACGGGCGGCTTCAACGTCTATGCCGTGGAGGTGGAGGCAGCGCTGAGTTCGCACCCGGCGGTGGAAAACGCTGCCGTGGTCGGCGTGCCGCATGTCGAGTGGGGCGAGACCGTGCACGCCGAGGTGCTCGTGCGGGCCGGCAGCGAGGTGAGCGCCGAGGAACTGATCGAGCACGTCAAGGGCCTGCTTGGCCGCTTCAAGGCGCCTAAAAACATCAGCTTCGTCGAGGCGTTGCCGTTGAGCCCGGTCGGCAAGGTGCTGCGCCGCCACGTGCGCGAGAAGTACTGGAAGGATCAGACTCGCCGTATCGGGTGACTAGTATGGGCGGATGAAGCGCGCGGCGTGATCCTTCCCTGCCGCGCGCTCGACAAGAGCGCTGCCTGGACACGAGCGCTGAATAAAAAAAAGCCGCTTCTACGGCATCGCCATAGAAGCGGCTCAAGGCCCCACCTGCATTCGCTACGAAACGCGCCGCGAAACACCCTTCCAGTATTTCTCCCGCACCGCGCGCCGCAAGACCTTCCCAACTGTGCTCAACGGCAGCGAGTGCACGAAGACGATCGTTTTCGGCGCCTTGAAGCGCCCGAGCCGCGCCTTCACGTGCTCGATGAGCATTCCGTCGGACACCTCGGCGCCCGCACGCAGAACAACCTCGGCATGCACCGCCTCGCCCCATTCTTCATGTGGCACACCGACCACGGCCGCGTTTTCCACCGCCGGATGCGAGTTAAGCGCCGCTTCCACTTCCACGGCATAGACGTTGAAGCCACCCGTGATGATCATGTCCTTCTTGCGATCGACGATGTACAGATACCCTTCTTCGTCGACATGGCCGAGATCGCCCGATTTCCAGTAGCCGTCCTCGAATTCCGACGCGCTCGCGCCCGGATTGCCGAAATAGCCGGAAATCGTCGCGCGCGAGCGCAGCCAGATTTCGCCGGTCGCGCCGGGCGCGAGCTCGGTGCCGCTCTCGTCCACGATCTTCAGGTCGATGCCTGGCGACGGACGTCCCGCCGACGCCAGGTGGTGCTCGCCGGGCCGCGCGTGATCGGCCTTCGTGAGCGTCGAGACGGCCTGCAGGCATTCGGTCGAGCCGTACTGCTGCAAGAACACGTTGCCGAAGCGTTCCTGTGCGTGCGCGAGCTTCGTGGGGCTCATCGGCGAGCCGCCATAGACCAGCGTGCGCAGGCTCGACAGATCATGTCGCGCGGCCTCGGGCAGTTCGAGCAGTCGATAGACGAGTGTAGGCAGCAGTAGCGTGGTCGTCACACACTCGGCCTCGATGTTGCGGCACCATTGCCTGAGGTCCGGCACGTTCTGCGTAATCGTGCAGCCGCCGCGAAAGAGCGTCGGCAGCATCGCCAGGCCCGAGCCATGACTGATGGGCGCCATGTGGAGGTAGCGTGTTTCCTCCGAATAGACCTGTTCGAACTCCACATACAGCGAGTCGCGGCACGCGAGCCAGTTGTCCATGGTGTACTGCGCGCACTTGCTCGCGCCGGTCGTGCCGCCCGTGAAGCGATACACGAGCGGGTCTGAAAACGCATCGCTCGACACACCCGGATTGGTGTCGCGCAGGCCGTCGAGCAGATCCCAGAAATACGCGAGCCCCTCGCGCGGCGCAGCCGGCGGATCCATGCACACGACCTCGATGCCGCGCTCGTGCAGCCAGTCGAAATAGCGATCGAGCAACGCGTTCTCGATGAACACCACCTTTGGCCGGATGAAATCGACCTGCCAGCGATGCTCGTCGATCGAGTCGCGGAAGTTGGTCCAGGCCGCGCACGCTTCGCCCTTCAACGCTGTCCACGTGTGCAGCAGCGACAGATTGTCGTTTTCGAGCAGGCAAAGATAGACGTCACCGCGGCGCAGGCTCAGCCGCTCGCGCATCATGTTGACGATGCGGTTGGTGAGACGGTGCAGTTCGTCGAAGCGGTAGCGTCGCCCGCGCTCGACATTGACGAGCGCCTCGCGAGCCGCGAACCGCACCGCGAGGTGTGACATGACGTTGGCAAAGTCCAGTTTCACCAAATCCCTCCACCCTGAAAATGCACACGGCGTCCGTGCGGGACGCCGTGTGCGAGTCTCATCGACCTGTGCGAACGTTTAGCCCGCAACGGGTGCGAGGAACATCTGCACCTGCTCGTTCACTTCGTTATAGGCTCGTGCGGTGTTCCAGTCGGCGATCTGGCCGAAGCGCGCCGCCACGCCTTCCGGGCTCAGTTCGGTGTCCGGAAGATGGACCGGCGCCGTCTCCATGATCGTCGCGGTCGAGAACGTGCCGCCGCCCGCGGCGAGGATCACCTTCGTCGGCGCCTCTTCGCTGCACAGATACAGCACGCCCGGCGTCACACGCTCCGGCTGGATGCGTTGCAGCGCTTCGGCGGGCAGTACGTCTTCGGTCATGCGCGTTGCCGCGACCGGCGCGATCGTGTTGACCTTGATGTTGTTCTTACGGCCTTCCACGCTCAGAACGTTCATGAGGCCGACGAGCGCCATCTTGGCCGAGCCGTAGTTCGCCTGGCCGAAGTTGCCGTACAGGCCCGCTGCCGATGTCGTCATCAGGATGCGGCCATAGTTCTGAGCGCGCATGACGTCCCACACCGCCTTCGAGCAGTTGATCGAGCCCATCAGGTGAACGTCGAGCACGAGCTTGAAATCCTCGGGCTGCGACTTGGCGAAGCTCTTGTCGCGCAGGATGCCCGCGTTGTTCACGAGGATGTCGATGCGACCGAACTCGGCCATCGCCTGATCGACCATCGCCTGGACCTGCTCCGCGTCGGCGACGTTCGCGCCGTTCGCGATCGCGGTGCCGCCCGCCTTGCGGATTTCGTCCACTACGGCCTGCGCGGCCGTGGTCGAGCTACCCGTGCCGTCCCGGCTGCCGCCGAAATCGTTGATCACCACCTTCGCGCCGCGTGCGGCGAATGCCAGCGCGTGCACGCGGCCAAGGCCCGCCCCTGCGCCGGTGATCAGTACAACCTTTCCGTCAAAACGGATGCTCATGAAAGTCTCTCCAATGTCTCGATCAAAAGAATGAACCGCGCCTCACGAAGACGACCGCTCGTCGGGCACGGCGCAACGCTGTACACCTGTGGTTGTGGATCGAGCATATGACGTCGCCGCCCCCTGCCGCCCCCTTCCAGATGGGGGGCAAGTCCGCTGAAGGCTCACTTCCTTCAATCGCCCCTTTGATTCCCCCCTCCAATGTAGGGGAGCGACGCCCGCTCACGCCGTTCATAGTGCGAACGGGCAACCGGGACCGCGTGCGCGTCGCGCGCACGTCCGGCCCGTGTCGCAACGCCATGCAGTGGACGCGCCTTGCCGCGCGCGCCACCACGCACGTCCAACCAGGAGAGAGAACACATGACCGATGTATCCGCAGCGTTCCTGAGCGAACAGGAAGTGATGATCCGCGACTCGGCGCGCACCGTCGCCACCGAACTCGTCGCGCCGACAGCCGCCGAGCGCGACCGCACCCACGCATGGCCGGCCAGCGAGCTCGCTGCCGTCGGCAAGCTCGGCTTTCTCGGCATGCTGGTGCCCGAGGAATACGGCGGCTCGGGCGCGACTTTCGTCGACTACTGCCTCGCCCTCGAAGAATTCGCCGCCGCCGATGCGGGATTCGCCACCGTCGTGCACGTTCACAACACCATCGCGGGCCTGATCGCCGAGTTGGGCAGCGAAGATCAAAAGAAGCGCTTCGTGCCGCGCATGGTCACGGGCGAGCGTTTTGGCGCCGGTCTCTTTTCGGAGCCGCAGGCGGGATCGGACACCGCCGCGTTCCGCACCTCGGCCAAACGCGATGGCGATCATTACGTGCTGAACGGCAACAAGCAGTTCATCTCCAACGGCAATCAGGCCGGTGTCGCCGTGGCGCTCGCGATCACCGACCAGGCGTCGGGCAAGAAGGGCGCGAGCATGTTCATCATCGACACGTCCGAGCCCGGCTACCATGTGGCGCGCGTCGAGGACAAGCTCGGTCAGCGCTCCGCGCACCTCGCGCAGATCCAGCTGATCGACTGCCGCGTGCCGGCGGCGAACCTGATCGGCGACGAAGGCAGCGCGTATCGGCAGATGTTGCGCGGCATGTCGGAAGGTCGCATCGCGATTGCGGCCATCGCCGTCGGCACGGCCCGCGCCGCGCTAGACGCAGCCGTGCGCTATGCGAAGGAACGCGAAGCCTATGGCGCGCCGATCATGGAGCTGCAAGGCGTCGCGTTCGACCTGGCCGACATGGCGACCCAGGTGGAGATCGCGCATCAGTTCGTGCTTCACGCGGCGCGCCTTCAGACAGCCGGTTTGCCATGTACCAGGGAAGCATCGATGGCCAAGCTGTTCGCGAGCGAAATGGCCGAGAAGGTCTGCTCGGATGCCCTGCAGATTCATGGCGGCTACGGTTATCTGAGCGACTTCCCGGTCGAGCGTTACTACCGCGACGTACGCGTGACGAAGATCTACGAGGGCACGAGCCACATCCAGAAGCTCATCATCTCGCGCACGCTTTGAGGGTTGGCATAACGGCAAGAGCGCGCTCGTTGCCGTTTGCGGGGGAACGCGGCAGTGATGTCCTCGTTCCCCGCAGGGGGATGTTCCGGGTCAACGTCCTGGGTTTGCAGAGGGTGTCCGCTCAAACTCGACCAGGCTGAGGTATCTTCAGACCGCGCTCACACCGCCGTCCACCGCGAGGATCTGCCCGGTAATGTGCTTGCCGGCCTCGCTCGCGAAAAGCACGGCGGCGCCCTTCAGGTCTTCGTCGTCGCCGAGCCGATTGAGAGGCACCTCGGCGCACATGTTCCCGACGCCGATCCGCTCGAGCGAGCCCTGTGTCATCTTCGAAGGGAAAAAGCCAGGCGCGAGCGCGTTCACGGTGATGCCGTGCTTGCCCCATTCGCCCGCCAGTGTCCGCGTGAAGTTGACGACGGCCCCCTTGGACGTGTTATAGGCAATCGTCTCCATCGTCCCGGGTGCATTGCCGGCCAGCCCGGCGACCGACGCCACGTTGACGATGCGGCCATATTTGCGCGGGATCATCGACAGCTTGCCGATGCGCTGCGTGAGAAGGAAGAGTCCGCGGATGTTCAGGTTCATCACCTTGTCCCACGCGGCGAGCGGATAGTCTTCGGCGGCCGCGCCCCACGTCGCGCCAGCATTGTTCACGAGAATGTCGACGTATCCGAACGCGGCCAGTGTCTCGTCGGCCAGACGCGCGATATGCTCTTCGCACGCGCCGTCCGCGGCAATCCACGCGGCCTCGATATCACGCGAACGGAGATAGCGGACCGCCTCGTCGAGTTCATCCGCCTTGCGCGCTGACAGCATGACGCGCGCCCCCTGCTCGCCCAGCGCTTCGGCGATCTGCAAGCCGAGTCCGCGCGAGCCCCCCGTCACGAGCGCGGTACGGCCCGCGAGACTGAAAAGTTGCTGTGTGGTCCGCACGGTGACTTCTCTCCCTGTACCGGCTATGTCGAGGCGACTGCTCACTGGGCCGCCAACGCGACGGCCTGTGCTTCGGGAAACTTCCAGCGGCCGTCCAGTACTTCGGCGCGCGGGCGGTACATGCGGACCATGTAGTTCCAGCCAGCCGTGACCGGCAGGCAGTTGGGCACGCCGTCGCCGCAGCCGCCGAACTGCACGGTCACGGCACCATCCGCGTCCTTCTTCGCCTGAACGTTGTTGAGCGTGTACGCGGCCTGGGCGTTCGGTTCGAAGTAACCCTTCTCGTTGTAGACACTGATCGACCAGAAGCCATCCACCGGCACGTCAGCCACCCTCAGCCGATAGACCGTGCCGCCATCATTGCGGCGCGGCGTCACGTTGAGGTAGATGGCGTCCTTGTCCGGATTGCCGCCCCATGCGATGGCCGCGCCAATCAGGTGACGCACGGGCGCAACGTCGCCCGGCGCGCCAAACGCGCCGTTCAGGTCGGGCAGCGTCGTGCCGAGTTGGATCAACGCGTTGCGCACGCGCTTTTGCGAGGCGCTGTCCCAGGAGGGCACGCCGAAGCTGCCCGTTGACGGCTGTTGCCATGCGATGCCGTCCTGCAGCGCATGAGCGGCCTGCATGTCCGCCGCATTCCGCACATCGGCCAACGTGCGCACGCCGATCAGCACGTAACGCGTGCCAACCTGCTGGCGGGTGAACGTGTAAGGACCTTTGCCGTAAGCGACAAAGGGCACGTACTCGTCCTCGCTGATGGCGACAATCGAGCGGAAGCGCGTGCCGGCCTCCGGCAGCGTGACCGTCACAGGTCCCGCGTCGAGATCGAACACGCCCACCGAATAGAGGGTGTCCCGGTTCGCACGCACCACGGCTTGCCGGTCGATCGGCATCAGTTCGCGGTAGTGATGGAACCTGCCGAAGCCATCCTGCCTGACGACCGTTGCGAAGTACGTGTCGGTTTCGGCACGCACGAAATTGTCCGCCGTCACTGCGACCGGTTGCGATGCGGCGGCAGTCTGCGCAGCCAACGGCGGCGCGACGGCCGCCACGGTGGAAAACCATGCCGCCACACACAGCGCACGAAAGTACGATTTCATTGCCTTTCCCCAGTAGTCCTTTCCTTATCGAATCGGGATGATTCACCCGGAGTTCAGGGTGACCCGACCTATTGCCGTACTACTTCGTCGCGAAACGCGCGCAGGCGTCGCGGAAGAACGTCGATCGCACGAGATCGCGCTGCGCTTCGCGCTCGGCGGCGAGCATCTGATTCATCGAGACCTGGCCTGCGCCGTCGACGAGGCGGCGGCACCCGATGACTGCCTCGGTCGGCAACATGGCGAGCTTCTTTGCAATCGCGAGCGCCTGCGGCATCAGTTCCGTATCGTCAAGACAGCGCCATGCGAGACCCCAGCTCTCCGCCTGTTCGCCGCTGATGCGATCGCCGAGCAGCGCCATGCCGAGCGCGCGCGGACGTCCGAGCGCACGCGCGATCACCCAGTTGATGCCGAAATCCGGCACGACGCCCAGTTGCGTGACCTGCGGCACGAGGAAGTATGCCGAGCGCGCGCACAGCACGATGTCCGCGGCCAGCGCATAGCCGAGCGCGCCGCCCGCGCAGGGGCCGTTGACGGCGCTGATGACCGGCACCGGCGACTCGGCGATGAAGCGCGTAATCGGGTTGCCGAGCTCCTCCATGAGCGCGCCGATGGTGCTCGACAGCACGTCCTCGCCTTGCTGCGCGAGCGCGTGAAACAGGTGCACGTCGCCGCCCGCCGAGAACACGCGCCCGGCGCCCGTCAATACGATCGCGCGAGCATCTTGCGCGACGACTTCACGAAACGCGGCGCCGAGTTGCTCGAGCATCGCGCGATCGATGACGTTCCACGGCGACGCGCCCTTCATCACGAGGACCGCGACGCGCTCGTCCCAGCTGATTTCAACCATGGCTTGACTCCAGGCCGGCGCGCTGACCGGCCACGTACGTTGCGGTTACGCCTTGCCGAGAATGGCGATGTGTTCGAGCGCCTCTTCCACACGCCACAGACCGCCGCCGTTGCCCTGAATCGCAAAGCGCGCACCTTCGACCTGACGCGGGCCGCAGTTGCCGCGCAGTTGCTCGACCAGCTCGAAGATCTGGCCGAGGCCGGTCGCCCCGATCGGATGGCCCTTCGATTCGAGACCGCCCGACGGGTTGACCACGATCGAACCGCCCAGCGACGTCTCGCCACTTTCGGCGAGGATGCCGCTCATGCCCGGCTCGCGCAGGCCGAGACCTTCGAACGTGATCAGTTCGCCGATCGCGGTGGCATCGTGCAACTCGGCGACGTTGATTTCGGATGGGCTGATGCCGGCCTGCTCGAACGCGTCCTTCGCGGCTTGCGGCGTGCAGGCGTTCGCGTAGTCGTCGGCGGCGCGGGCCGAGCCCGAGCGCAGCACGCTCGCCATCACCTTGACCGCGCGGCTACGGTCGAAGCCGTACTTCTTCAGCGCGCTTTCCGTGCAGAGAATCGCGGCGGCGGCGCCGTCCGAGATCGGCGAGCACATCGGCAGCGTCATCGGGTAAGTGATCGGCGGTGCGGCCAGCACTTCGTCGATCGTCATCGGCTTGCGGTATTGCGAGCGCTCGTTGTGCACCGAGTGGTTGTGGTTCTTCGACGCGACTGCCGCGATCTGCCGCTGGGTGATGCCGAAGCGCGACATGAACGCGCGGCCGAGCGCCGCGTAGACGTCCATGAACGGGCTGTACGGCTTGTCGGACTGCGAGCCGGGTGGCGGCACGATGTCCTTGCCCATGTCGGCGAGGCAGTTCTTGTTGTCGTCGAGCGTCTCGATGTCCCACGCCGACTCGAAGCACGAGAACATCTTGGCCTTGTCGTTCGAGTACATCTTTTCGGCGCCCACGGCCAGCACGACGTCCGCCGCGCCCGCGCGCATCTGCATGACAGCGAGATTGAACGCTGCGCTCGACGAAGCGCACGCGCCTTCGACGTTGTAAATCGGAATCCCGCCAAGGCCGATCGGCAGGAGCGCCACCTGGCCGCGAATCATGTGCTGGCCATCGAAGTGGCCTTGCGCCGTATTGCCGAAGAATGCAGCCTGGACCCACTTGCGGTCGCAACCGGCGTCCTTGAGCGCGTCCTCGACCGCCCACGCGGTGAGCTGCTTGACGCTCTTGTCCATGTGACGGCCAAACGGCGTCATGCTCACGCCGACGATATAAATGTTTTCCATGGTTTCCCCAAAAATCGAACGAACCCGCGCGGCCGCGCCGGGATCAGTAGCCCTTGAATTCCGGCTTGCGCTTCTCGACGAACGCGCGTAGCCCTTCCTGAATGTCGTACGAACGCTGGTGGTTGCGCAGTTCCAGCACTTCATGGCGCAGCGCGTCGGCGACCGGCTTGTCCGCCGATTCGTCGGCCACGCGCTTCATCTTCGTGAGCACGAGCGGGCTTTTCGCCGCCAGCTTCTCGCCGATTGCCTGTACACGGTCGAGCAATTCCGCATCGGCGACCACTTCGGCCACGAGGCCGTACTGCTTCATCTCTTGCGCCGACACGGAATCGCCCGTGAACAGCAGATATTTCGCAATGTTCACGGGGATCTTGCGCGGCAGCACCGCTGCGCCGCCGCCGCCCGGGAACACGCCGAAGTTCGAATGGGCGTCGCCGAAACGCGCACTCTCCGCCGCGATCACGAAGTCGCAAGTCATCACCGCTTCGAGGCCGCCCGCGAGCGCGAGACCGTTGACGGCGGCGATGACCGGGCGCGGAAACGCGCGCATCGTGTCGAACAGGTCGATGATGGTGTCCAGAAAGTCCTTCTCGCCCGGTTGCGCGGGCGCGCCGGCGGTCTTCAGGTCCGCGCCGGCGCTGAAAGCGCGGCCGGTGCCGGTCACGGCGACGACCCGCACCTGCGGGTCGTCCCGCCATTGCACGAGCTTCGCGGTGATGCCTTCCACCATCTCGCGCGACAGCGCGTTCATGGCTTCCGGACGCGCTAGGGTGATCCAGCCTACCGGGCCTTTCAGTTCAAACGTGACGCTCATCTATTGCTCCCAATCCATGTCAGTCCTGGCGAAAAATCGTCCGCTGCAAATCGTGCGCGCGGCGCGGCGGCAGTGTGGGGGCCGGAACACGGGGTTCCGGCGAGCCCGGCGCAGCGGGGGCGCGCCGTACGTGCATTGCAAAGATAGAGCTTCGACCAGGCCCTATCCCCTCTATTTGCGGGGGGGCCGCAAACCTGGACGAATGGGCACAATGACCTGCGTGATAACTCGGGGCCGTCGCGCCGATTGCCCCAGATCCAGACACCGCCATGACGTTGCAGACACCTCTGTCCGACCAGCCCGATGCGTCGGGGAAATTCGCGCCGCCGCGCGTCGGCCCGCGCCTCATCGTGCGCAAGCGGCTTCTCGAGCGCCTGCGCGACGCCCATCTGTGCGCGCTGACGCTCATTACCGGCAGCGCCGGTTTCGGCAAGACCAGCTTGCTCGTGCAATTGCGCCAGGAACTGATGAAGGATGGCGCGGAAGTCGCCTGGCTCGCGCTCTCGGCGGACGATCAGCACGGGGCCGTGTTCCGGCACGACCTGCTCGGCGCCCTCGCGCGACTCGGCGTCGCGCCGGAAGACATCCCCGGCGCCGAAGACGACGATCGGGCGTGGCCGGTCGAGCCTGTCGCGGCGACGATCATCGCGCTCGCGGAGCGCGTTGCGAAGCACATCTATCTTTTCGTCGACGACTATCATCACGTCGACGACCCGTGGGCGCACGAGCTGATGCGCAAGCTGGTCACCCACAGCCCTGCGAATCTGCACATCGTGATCGCCTCGCGCACCACCCCGCCGCTGTCGCTCAGCCGTCTGCGGGTGTACGGCCAGCTCGCCGAAGCCGGCTTCGAGGACCTGCCGTTCAGCCTCGACGAGACCCAGGCCTTCTTCGAACAGAATCTCGCCACGCTCAAGCTGACGGCCGACGAACACCAGCTGATCCAGGACGTCACGCACGGCTGGCCGGCCAGCTTGCAGCTCATCGCGATCATGCTGCGCAACCGGCCCGCCACGCGCAGTCAGTTGCCGATGTTCCTGCGCCGCTCGGGTGATCTGCAGAACTATCTCGCCGAGGACGTCATCGCGCAGGTACCGACGGAGATGATCGCGTTCCTCGAGATGCTCGCGCCGCTTCGGCGCTTCAACGCGGCATTGGCCTCGCACGTCACGGGCCAAACGCGAGCTGCCGATCTCATCAAACGCGCCGAGGAGGAGTACCTGCTGATCCAGCGCGTCGAAAGCGAGGACCGCACGCCCTGGTATCGCTTTCATCCGTTGCTCGGCGATTTTCTCGGCAACCGGCTCGCCGCGCGCAACGGCGACATCGTGCAGGCGCTGCACCGCAGCGCGAGCGCGTGGTTCGCGAGCCAGCAGAGGCTCGTCGATGCCGTGCGTCATGCCAAGCTCGGCGGCGACCTCGCGCTCGCGGTACGAACGATTGAAAGCGCGATGCCGGCCGACTGGCGTTTCAGCGCCGTCGGCGCGATGGTCCAGTTGCTCGACCATTTACCCGCGGACACCCACTTCGCGCATCCCCGGCTCGCCTTTCTCGGCTGCCTGACCTATGCCCTGACAGCACGACCCGCGCAGGCGCAGCGCTGGCTCGATCAGTTGAAGCGCAGCGACTCCGCGCGCCTGCCGGGCATGGACATCCAGCTCGCGCTGGCCGAAGCGACCATCGCGATGCAGCGCGACGACAACCAATACGTCCTCGCGTTGCTCGAGCGCCCGCAAGAGTCGTGGCCGTCGAACCCGACCCTGCAATACGTCTATATCGGTGCGTTGGTGACGTCCTTCGCGCAGGAGGGCCGCATCCGTGAAGCGCTGCGCCTGCACGACGAACACGCCGTGCAGAGTGACGATCGGGGCAGCGAGATCGCGCTGATGTTCGAGGCCACGCTGCCCGCGACCTATCTGAAGCAAGGCCAGGTGCGCGAGACGGCGCGGCTTGGCGCGGCACTGCTCCAGCAGGCCGAGACGACCTACGGGAGGCACTCCGTCTGCGCCGGCCTGTGCGCCGCCATGCTCGGCGACGCGTACTACGAGCTCGACCGCATTGCCGATGCGCGCGACGTGCTCGCCAACCGGACCAGCCTGCTGAGCGCCTCGTGGCCCGACGTGATGGTGCAGGCGTCGCTCGTTCACGCCCGGCTCGCCCGCATCGATCAGGGTCCCGCGGCGGCTCTCGCCTTTCTGCAGCGCCAGGCCGCGCACTTCCAGGATCTCGGCTTGCCCCGGCCCGCCGCGTTCATGCTGGGAGAAGCGGTGCGCATCCTGCTTGCCGACGGCGATCACGTGCGGGCGCAAGGCATGCTGACGCCGCTCACCGCCCTCGCCGTCGCCGACAAGGACAGCCCGCACCCGGCCGCAGAGACGCGTGCCATCGCGGCGCTCGCGTGCGCACGTCTCGCGCTGGTGAATTGCAACGCTGCCGAAGCACTCAACGCCCTCGAACAGGTGCGCGAGTTCGCGCTATCGGCGGGCCGCGATCGACTGCTCGTGCGTGTGAACCTGCTTGCCGCGGCGGCCTATGAGGACATCGAGCAGGCGTCGTCAGCGCGGCAATGCCTGGTCGATGCGTTGAACGCGGGCGCGGCTCTCGGACTCGTGCGCACGTTCATCGACGACGGCGCACCACTCGCGCCGCTGTTCGGCACGCTGCGCAACGCAGCGACGCTATCCCCGCAAGCCAGGGCGCTGCTCGACTCGCTGCTGAAGCCCAGTTCTGCCTCGACCCCGCCGTCCACCCGCCCCCGCAGGGAAGACGCCCAGACTCTCGCGCGCGAAAGCGTCAACCTCACGCCGCGCGAACGCGAGATCCTGTTGCTGATCTCGCAGGCCATGTCCAACAAGCGCATTGCCCTGACGCTGAACATCTCGGTCGGCACCACGAAATGGAACGTGCGCAACATCCTCACGAAGCTCGGCGTCTCCTCGCGCTACGACGCCATGACGTGGGCGCGCGAGCACGGCCATATCGAGTGAGCGGGCGGCGAAAGCCCGGCAGCCAGGCTTCGCGCGGGGTCGCGCACACTCTGCGCAGCACCTGCCCCTGCCGCGAATAGGGGGCGGCGCGACACGACGCCCCCTTTCCTTCCGAGGGGTGTCTGCGCTCGGCGTGCTCTCTATCATTGGCCGCATTCAATGATGATGGGGAAACCATGGCACCCTCCAGGCAAGGCCCGCTCACCGGCGTGCGCGTGCTCGAAGTCGCGGGCATCGGACCGGGACCGTTTTGCGGCATGTTGCTCGCGGATCTGGGCGCGGACGTGGTCGTGGTCGATCGCATCGACCCCGACGCCGACCGCATCGATCTCGGCAATCACGACATCCCGAATCGCGGCAAGCGCTCGCTCGCCGTCGATCTGAAAACACCCGAAGGTGTCCAGACCGTGCTGCAACTGGTCGAACGATGCGACGCGCTGATCGAGGGCATGCGGCCCGGCGTGATGGAGCGCCTAGGCCTCGGCCCGGACGTGTGCCTGCAACACAACCCGCGGCTCGTCTATGGCCGCATGACGGGCTGGGGACAAACCGGCCCGCTCGCGCATGCCGCAGGGCACGACCTGAACTACATCGCGCTGTCTGGCGCACTGTGGTATTCGGGCCAGCCGGGCGAGCCGCCGATCACGCCGCCGAGCCTCGTCGGCGACATTGGCGGTGGCGCGCTCTATCTCGCCGTGGGGCTGCTCGCGGGGATCATGCATGCGCGCGCGAGCGGCGAAGGGCAAGTGGTGGACGCCGCGATCGTCGACGGCAGCGCGCACATGATGACCTTGCTGCTCGCGCTTCAGGCATCCGGCAAGTTCACGGCGGAACGTGGCCAGAGCCTGCTCGACGGTCCGCATTGGTACAACACCTATCGCTGCGCGGACGGCGGAATGATCTCGGTCGGCTCGCTCGAACCCAAGTTCTATCGCCTGCTGCGCGACAAGCTCGGTTTCGCCGACGACCCCGCATTCGACAAAGCCTACGACGCCAGCGCATGGCCCGAGCTGCGCCAGCGCTTCGCCGATCTCTTCGCCACCCGCACACGCGATGACTGGTGCGCGCTGCTCGAAGGCAGCGATGCCTGTTTCGCGCCCGTACTCAGTCCCGACGAAGCCGCGCTGCATCCACACATGCAGGCGCGCGGCGTCTACACGCACGAGAACGGCGTCCTGCAGGCCAACCCTGCGCCGCGCTTTTCGGTCACACCGCTACCCGGCCCGGGTCCGATCCCGCGACGCGGCGAACACACGCAGGAAGTTCTGCGCAACTGGGACGCGCGCTGAGCGCCGCTGGCCCGGTCCGCACCGCCCCCACACAAGGACGACGATCCATGAGTAAAGATCTTTCCAGCCTGTTCCTCAGCGAAGAGCAAATCATGATTCGCGACTCGGCACGCCGCGTCGCGAACGACCTCATCGCGCCAACGGCCGCCCAGCGTGACCGCGAATCCGCATGGCCGCGCGCGGAAATCAAGGCGCTCGCCGAACTGGGCTTTCTCGGCATGCTAGTGCCCGAAGCTTACGGTGGCACGGGCGCGGGCGTGCTGGACTTCTGTCTCGCGCAGCATGAGTTCGCCGCTCACGACGCGGGCCTTGCCACGATCCTGCACGTCCACAACTTCACAGCCATGTGCATCGCGAAGAACGGCACCGAAGCGCAGAAGCAGCGCTTCCTGCCCGCGATGGCGAGCGGTGAGTCGATCGGCGCGTTCCTGCTCTCCGAAGCCCATGCCGGCTCGGACACGGCGGCTCTGCGCACGAGCGCGGTACGCGACGGGGATCATTACGTACTCAATGGCTCGAAGCAGTTCATCTCCAACGGCAGCGAGGCCGGCGTGGGCGTGGCGTTCGCGATCACCGACAAGGCGGCCGGCAAGCGCGGCGCCACCACGTTCATCGTCGATCCGTCGCAGCCCGGCTACGTCACGACGCGCGTCGAGGACAAGCTCGGTCAGCACACCGCCCACACGGCGCAGATCGCGCTCGAAAACTGCCGGGTGCCTGTTGAGCACCGGCTTGGCGCCGAGGGGGACGGCTACCGAACGGTGATGAGCGGTTTGTCGGATGGCCGCATCGGGATCGCCTTCATCGCGGCGGGCGCGGCGCGCGGCGCGCTCGATGCGGCGGTGAAGTACGCCAACGAGCGTGAGGCTTATGGCGCGCCCATCGCACGACTGCAGGGCGTCGCGTTCGATCTGGCCGACATGGCCGCGCAAGTCGACGTGGCGTTTCAGTACTGCCTCCATGCCGCCCGGTTGTGCGACGCGGGGGCGGACTGCATGAAGGAAGCGTCGATCGCCAAGCTGTTCGCGAGCGAAATGGCCGAAAAGGTCTGTTCGAGCGCGCTGCAGATTCACGGGGGATATGGCTATCTGTGCGACTTCCCGGTGGAGCGCTATTTGCGCGACGTGCGCGTCTGCAAGATCTACGAAGGCACGAGCCACATTCAGAAACTCATCATCTCGCGTCAGTTGGCCTGACTCCGCATTCGAAACATCGCCCCCTACTAACGGGGGGTGATTCGATGCGCCATATCCCGTAATTTTCAAATCTGAGTCGCCTTCCGGGCCGAGCGAGCACGGTGGACGACATCAGATGTTCGTGCTTTCCCAGATCGACTGCGGCGACGAACCGGGTGGTAGCGCAGCGCCTGCCGGCGCCCGGCCCGCTCGCCGGCCAGTCACGGTCAATTACCACAACGGCAGGAGACGCCATGAAACGCATCATCCCAGCTTTGCTTCTTGCAGCTGGAGCGACGCTGGTCATCTCGCACGCGGTCGGCGCGCAGACGATCACCGAACCCACGAAGGAACAGGGCCTGGCCGGCTACGACCAGCCCAACCAGTACCTGGCGTCCCGCACGGTCAAGCTCGCGGACAACATGGAACCGGTCATTGCGCACGCGGATCAGCAGCAGGACGCCGTCCGTAAGCTCCAAGCACTGCAACAGAAAACCGGCAAGCGCCCCAACATCGTGGTCTTCCTGCTCGACGATGTGGGCTATAGCGACTTCGGCTTCAACGGCGGCGGCGAGGCCGTGGGCAATGCCACACCCGACATCGACCGCATCGCCAACCAGAGTCTGGTGCTGACGTCGGCCTACTCGCAGCCGAGTTGCTCGCCGACCCGCGCGACCATCATGACCGGGCAGAACCCCGCCCACCACGGCATCCAGATCCCGCCGATGTACGGTCAGCCGGGCGGCCTCGAAGGGCTGACGACGTTGCCGGAACTGCTCTCGCGCGCCGGTTACACGACCCAGGCGGTCGGCAAGTGGCACATGGGCGAGAACACGGGCTCGCAGCCGCAGAACGTCGGCTTCGACGATTTCCGCGGCTTCCTTTCGGTCTCCGATATGTACACCGAGTGGCGCGACCCGCAATACAACCCGGAAATCGCGTTGAGCCCGCAGCGCTATAAATACATTCTCAATCTGCCATTCAACAAGAGCGACGTGCACGCCGTGAAGGGTGGACAGATCGAGCCCCTGTACGAGATCAACACCGACACCATCAAGGACCTCGACACCAAGTGGCTCGATTACACCGTCGGGTTCCTCGACCGCCAGAAGAACGCGACCAAGCCGTTCTTCCTGTACTACGCGCCGCGTGCCTGCCACTTCGACAACTATCCGAACGACTACTACGCCGGACGCTCGGCGGCGCGCACGAACTACAGCGATTGCATCGTGCAGGTCAACGACATGTTCAAGAAGCTGATCGACACCTTGAAGGCGAACGGCGAACTGGACAACACGATCGTCTTCTTCACATCGGATAACGGCCCCGAGCAGGAAGTCCAGCCCGCTGCGCGCTCCATGTTCCGTGGCGGCAAGGGTTCGACCTGGGAGGGCGCAGTGCGCGCGCCGTTCTTCGTCTATTGGAAGGGCATGGTCGAGCCGCGGCGCTCCGATGGCCTGTTCGATTTCGCTGACCTGTTCAACACCTCGGTGGCGCTCGCCGGCACGTCCGGCGCGGGTCTCTCGAAGCTCGTGCCGCCGACGACGTACATCGACGGCATCGACCAGACCTCGTTCCTTGTCGCCGACAAGGGAGTCTCTAACCGGCGCAGCGTCTTCTACTTCTGGAACGACCAGCTTTCCGCGGTGCGTGTCGACGAATTCAAGCTGATGAAGAAATTTCAGCTTCCGGACGCCGTGACCCATCAGGGGTACAACGGCGGCTTCGCGGGGATGGTCGGAGATGCCTGGACCGTATTGGTCTTCAACCTCTACACGGACCCGAAAGAGGAGGAGTCGATCGCGATCCGCCATATTCCGGCCAGCGTGCCGCTCGTGATGGAGTTCGCACGCTATCAGCAGGTGCTCAAGAAGTACCCGCCCAGAACCCAGGCCTCGTTGAAGTAGGCTTGATTGCGCCGACGTCCAACCCGACGTCGGCGCTTTTGGCATTGGAAACAGCAATGAAGCTATCGAACAAGCATTGGCACAAGGCGGGCGCGGTTGCGCTCGCGCTTCTCATGACCGGCACCGCCATCGCCGCGTATGAGCGCTTCAAGGACCCCGCGCCGCTCAGCGTGGGCGACGGCTCGGCCGGCCCGAAGGACATGGTGTGGATTCCGGGTGGAGAATTCGTGATGGGCAGCGCGCACCCGCGCGCGCTGGCCAACGAACGACCCGCGCACGACGTCGAGGTACATGGCTATTGGATCGACCGCAACGACGTCACTAACGCACAGTTCGCGCGATTTGTCGCCGCGACCGGCTATGTCACGACGGCCGAGCGCAAGCCGCGCTGGGAAGATCTCGCGGTTCAGTTGCCACCGGGCACATCCCGCCCCGCCGACGACACACTCGTCCCGGGCGCGCTCGTCTTCACTGGCACCGATGCGCCGGTCGCGCTGAACGACTATTCGCGCTGGTGGAAATTCGTACCCGGCGCGAACTGGCGGCACCCTGACGGTCCGGGCAGCAGCATCGCCGGCAAGGACAATCATCCCGTCGTGCAGGTGTCCTACGAGGATGCGCTCGCTTACTCGCACTGGGCGCACAAACGACTACCGACCGAAGCGGAATGGGAATACGCGGCGCGTGGAGGCCTCGAACAGGCCGACTATGCCTGGGGCAAGGAGTTCGCGCCTGGCGGCAAGAAGATGGCGAACACCTGGGACGATGCGGCTCGTCCGTTTCCCGTCACCGAAGATCGCGGCACGCACGAAAAGGTTCAGGTAGGTACGACGGCCGTGGGCAGCTTCGCGCCGAATGGCTATGGCCTGTACGACATGGCGGGCAACGTCTGGCAATGGGTCGCCGACTGGTATCGCGCGGACGCTTTTCGGACTGAGGCGGCTTCCGGGCATGTTGTCAAAGATCCGCAGGGCCCTGGTTCTAGCTACGACCCCGATAACGGACCGACCGCCTCGGCCCCTGAACGCGTGACGCGTGGCGGTTCGTTCCTGTGCAGCGAAACCTACTGCATCAGCTATCGCACCAGCGCACGCCGCGGCACGGACCCGATGAACAGCATGTCGCATCTTGGCTTCCGGCTCGCGATGGACGAAGACGAGTGGGACCGCGAACGCGTGTTCAAACGGTAAGCCGCGCTCGCTCGGCGGATGCCGAGCGAGCACGAAAGCATCGCAGCCCATGCCGTTCAGAACCACGCGTCCTGCATGTCGAACGCGGTTCTGTCCAACGAGGCAAGCAGGCTCAGTTGCGGACCAACGCGCGGCAATTCCCATCGATAGAAATACGCCGCGGCGGCAAGCTTGCCGCGATAAAACGCGCAGTCTTCCTCGCCTTCAGCGCCAGCGAGAGCCGCCTGCGCCGCAAGCGCCTGCTCGAGCCATATCCACGCCACTACCACGTGGCCGAATGCCTCCAGATAGACCGAGGCGTTCGCGAGCGTCAGCGGGGGATCGTCGGCGGCCCATAGCGCGTCGGTCACCTGTACGAGCCGCGTCAACTTCTCACTGAGCGTCGCGGCGTATTCCACGAGTGCCCTGTCGCCGGTGGCCGTCGCGTTCGCGACGCTCCCCTCCATCCTCTCGACGAGTAGACGCAACGCCTTGCCGTCCTTCATCGTCACCTTGCGGCCGAGCAGGTCTAGCGCCTGGATTCCGTGCGTGCCTTCGTGAATCGGATTCAGTCGGTTGTCGCGGTAGAACTGCTCGACGTTGTATTCGCGCGTGTAGCCATAGCCGCCGTGCACCTGAATCGCCAGGTCGTTCGCTTCGAGGCACCATTGCGACGGCCAGCTCTTTGCGATCGGGGTCAGGATATCGAGCAGCAGCAAGTAGTCCCGCGCATTCTGACTGGCGTTTGCGGCTTCGGCGGCGCGTGTCTCGTCGACGAGCTTCGCGCAATACAGATTGAGCGCGAGTCCGCCCTCGGCGTAGCTCTTCTGCGCCAGCAGCATACGGCGGATGTCCGGGTGCTCGATCAGCTTGACCTGCGGGCTCGCCGGGTTCTTGCCGCCCGCTCCCGTGGCGCGTCCTTGCGGACGGTTGCGCGCGTAGTCGAGCGCATGCAGATACCCCGTATAACCGAGCGCCGCCGCACCCAGCCCTACCCCGATGCGCGACTCGTTCATCATGTGGAACATATAGGTGAGGCCCTGGCCGGGCTCACCCACGAGATAGCCAACCGCCCCCGCTTTGCCGCCAGGTCGATAGGCCACGCCCTCGCCGAAATTCAACAGGCAATTGGTGACGCCTCGATAGCCCATCTTGTGGTTCAGGCCTGCCAGCACCACGTCGTTGTGTTCGCCGCGCGAGCCGTCCTCGCCAACCAGGTACTTCGGGACGATGAAAAGCGAAATGCCCTTTACGCCCGGCACCAGCTTGCCGTCCGGAGCGGGGATCTTCGCGAGCACGAGGTGGACGATATTCTCCGAGAGCTCGTGCTCGCCGCCGGAGATCCACATCTTGTTGCCGCGCAAACGGTATTGCGCGCCGAGCGGCGAATCCGCCTCGTACTCGGCGCGCGTGGTGATGTCCGAGAGCGACGAGCCCGCCTGCGGTTCCGACAGGCACATCGTGCCGAAAAAACGACCCTCCATTTCCGGCCGCACGAACGTGTCGATCTGTTTGCGCGTGCCGTAGGCCAGCAGCAGATTCGCATTGCCGATCGTGAGGAACGGAAAAGTCGTGGTGCCGATGTTGGCGGCGTTGAACCAGCTAAAGCCTGCTTTCTCGACCACCACCGGCAGTTGCATGCCGCCAAGCTCGTAGTCCTGCCCAGCGGCCATCAGGCCCGCTTCGCTGAAGGCATCGAGCGCTTTTTTCACCTCGGGAATGACATGCACGGTCTCGCCGTCGAAATGCGGTTCGTGCTCGTCGTTCTTCTTGTTATGTGTGGCGAAGAGATCGGTGGCGATCTTTTCGCACGTGGCCAGCGCGGCGTCGAAGGTCTCGCGCGAATGGTCCGCATAGCGCGCGGCTGTCGTCAGCTTCTCGACATCGAGCCATTCGTACAGCAGGAAGTTCAGGTCGCGGCGGGAAAGAATCAATGACATGGCGGCGTCCCTCTCAATTGGTTTCGCTGTGTGCCGCCTTGGGGCGCAGCATGTCGTCGAAATCGTCCATCGACGGAAACCGCAGCGGCACGAGGCTGTCGATCTGCCGCAGCCGCTGGCGATACTGCTCCAGCATATCGGCGCGTTGTTCGGGCTTGATATAGGGAACATGCCAGGCAACGAACGGAGGCAGCACGGTCATGCCGGTATAGCCCAGCGTGCCGCGCAGAATCGGCCGGAGCATGTCTTCCAGCTCGCCGTGAATGCCATCCCCGGACAGCATGTGCTGCTGGCCGCCGATGGTCATGGCCAGCATTGCCTTCTTGCCCTTCAGTCCGCCACGGTCGTAGAACCGCATTCCGCCATAGCAACGGCCGGAAATGAGGACTCTGTCGACCCAGCCTTTGAGAATCGCCGGCATGGAAAACCAATAGACCGGGAAGTTGAAAATCACCAGATCGGCCCACTCCAGCTTCTCCAGTTCAGCCTGGATGTCGGGCGCCAGTGTTTTCTTCTCGTAGCCGTGGCGCTGCTCCAGTGCATAGACGAGGTAATCGGCATTCGCGCGGCTGCCGAAGTCATCACGGCTCGCTACGGGGTTCCATTGCATGGCATACAGGTCCGATACCTTCACCTCGTGCCCTCGCGCCTGGAATTCCTCGACGGCAAGGTTCTTCATCGATGCGTTGAACGATTGAGACTCGTTGTGGGCGAACACGATCAGTACGTTCATCGCGTCGTTCTCCTGTGCTTTTCTGGTTTAGGGTGGGTGACGCTTTACTTGCGGCGGTCAGCGGCCAGGCGAGCCTGCAGCGCGTCGATGCGGCGATGATTCTCGTCCGAGCCGATATAGCTGCGGAACAGCCACTCTTGAGTTCGCATTGCGCCGTCCAGATCGAGATTCAATAACTGATTGGAAAGACGCTTCGTTTCGAGCAGGCACATGCGATCGCAGTCGGCCATCTCTGTCGCGATGGCCTTCACCGCCGGGAGCAGCTCGCCGTCCGGATACACGCGGCTGACATAGCCCATCCGTTCCGCTTCTGCCGCGTCGTAGATGCGCCCCGTCAGCGCGACTTCCTTGGCGCGGCCGAGCCCGATGATTCGCCACAACGGATCGAGTGCCGGCGTCAGCGCCAGCATCACTTCGCGCTGACCGAACTTCGCGCGGGCGGAGGCGTAGCGGATGTCGCACATCATGGTCAGATCGAAACCGCCTGCGATGGCCGGGCCGCCCACCGCGGCGATGACCGGCTGCGGACAGAAGAGAATCGCGCGGTAGGCGCGATGAAACAGCGCCGTGTACGCTTCGTTCGAGACTTTCTCCAGCTTGCGGATTTCGTTGAGATCGAAGCCCGCCGAGAAATATCGCTCGCCACCCGTCAGGACGACTACGTTGACGTCCTCCCGTTCGCCCAGGCTCGTGAAGGCGGCGATGATTTCCTCGAGCACGTATGGCGCAAGTGCGTTGCCTTTGTCGGGACGGTTGATGGTGATCGTCGCGACCTTGTCTGCGACGTCGAGCAGCAAATACTGATATTCCATTGAAAGTTCCTTGTTTTCAGGGCTTGCGCAGGCTCAATTCGTGGACTGACAGGGCGACATGGTGAAAGCACATGCCGACGCAGAGCCGCCATTGATTGATGGCGTGGTGAGGGATCGTTGATGTCGAATCGAGACGGTTCGTCAGGAAGTCTAGACGGGGGCCATAGCTGACTTCCCCTTCCTTTTCGCGGGGTACCGGCACGGCCGAACATGAATCAGCCCTGCCGCGTGAAATCTACCGCTACTTCAAGCACTCCGTGACCAGCGGGAGGATTCGGGAATTGGCATCCTATTCGCGAACGCCTCCCGACTGATCGTCAGCCTGTCATCCGCGGCAATCGCGATACGCGTTCTGCAATTGCGCAGCACACGCGGCATCGTGAGCATCGCTGCTGCCGAACAGCGCGTCGGCGACGACCGCGCGCTTGAAATAGTGGCCAACCTGATATTCCTCGGTCATGCCGATGCCACCATGAAGCTGAATGGCCTGAGCGCACACGAAACGCGCGGCGCGCCCGATCACAGCCTTGGCCTGAGAAACAGCGCGTTGCCGCGCCGGCGCGTCGTCGTTTTCGAGCGATGCGAGCAACGCGTAGAGCATCGACCGCGCAAGCTCCATTTCAGCCGCCATGTCCGCCAGACGATGCTGCAGCGCCTGGAAGCTGCCGATCGGCACGCCAAACTGCTGGCGCACCTTGAGGTACTCGGCCGTGATTTCGATGGCCTTCTCCATGCCGCCCACCAGCTCGGCGCCGAGTGCGGCGCTCGCGTGGGCCAGTCCATGCTGGAGCGCGGCAAGACCGCTGCCGGGCTCACCCAATACGGCATCGCGGCTCACCTGCACCGCATCGAACGTCAGTTCGGCGGCAAAGCTGCCGTCGTGCAGCGGCAGCATGCGGCGCGCGAGGCCGGGCGCATCGGCATCGACTACCGCGAGCGTGATGCCGTCCGCGTCCGAAGCGCGCGCCGAGACGATGAAGGCGTGCGCATCCGCGCCGCCCAGCACCAGTGTCTTGCAGCCCGATAGCGAGTAGCCCTCCGGCGTCGCCACCGCCATCAGCGCGACGGGCTCCGGAAAGCCGCGTGACTGCGCCTCGCTGTATGCGAGCGCAAATTTGCGCGAGCCTTCGGCAAGCGCCGGCAGCCAATGCTCGCGCTGCGCAGGCGTGCCCGCCGCCCACAGCGTCTGAGCCGCCAGCACGGCGCAGCCGAGATACGGCTCGATCACCAGGGCGCGCCCAAGTTGCTGCGCGATCAAGACCGTGTCGATCAGCGAGCCGCCGAGGCCGCCGCACGACTCCGGCAACGCGGCCGCGAGCCAGCCGTTGTCCGCGAAGGTTTGCCAGTGCAACGCGCTCGACGTCGTGCGTGCCTTCACGAGCGCCGTTCGGGCATCGAAGCCGTAGTCCCTGTCGACGAAACGCCGGACGCTATCCTGCAGCAGTTGCTGCTCCGAATTGAGATTGAAGTTCATGATCGATCCGACGACTCAAAGTTGAAATAGCATCCTGGCGATGATCCCGCGCTGGACCTCGCTCGTGCCGCCATAGATCGTCGACGCGCGCCGGAAGAACATTTCGTTGGCCATGCCGCGAGCCACGTCCTCGCACGGCAACGGCGCATCGAGGCACGCGTCGTGCGGTTCGGGATAGGCCACCGCGCCGTAGTCGCCGAGCGCTTCGACCATGAATTCGCTGATGCGCTGCTGAAGCTCGGTGCCACGCACCTTGAGCATCGAGCCCATCGCGTGCGCGGCGGGACTGTGATCCTGCTCCATCGCGGCGACGCGCTCGACCATCATCGCGACCGCGCTCACCTCAGCTTCAAGGCGCGCAAAACGAAGCGCGAATGCCGGCTGCGCGATCAGCGGTGACGCACCCGCGCGCTGCGTCGTCGCGAGCGTGCGCAACTGCATCAGATAGCGGCGCAGGATCGGCAGATCCGCCGCGCTCGCATGCTCGTTGTTGAGCAGGAACTTCGTGATCTTCCAGCCGTCGCCCTCCGCGCCGATGCGGTTCGCAACCGGCACGCGCACGTTATCGAAGAACGTCTCGTTCAGATGATGGCAATCGTCGATGCTGCGAATCGGACGCACGGTGATGCCGGGTGTGTTCATATCGACGAGCAGGAAGCTGATACCGGCCTGCTTCTTCACTTCCGTGTCGGTGCGCACGAGGAGAAAGATCCAGTCGGACTCGTGCGCGTAGCTCGTCCAGATCTTCTGGCCGTTGACCACGTAGTGATCGCCCTCGCGCTGCGCACGGGTGCGCAGCGAGGCGAGGTCGGAGCCCGAGCCCGGCTCGGAGAAGCCCTGGCACCATAGCCGCTCGCCGTTCAGAATGAATGGCACATGCTCGGCCTGCTGCTGCGGCGACGCAAACTCGTTCAGCACCGGCCCGAGCAGCTTCTGTGCGAAGCCGTCCTGGGTCGGCGCGCCCGCAGCGATGCACGCTTCGTCGAAGACGAGGCGCTGCATCACCGTCCAGCCCGTGCCGCCGTTTTTTTGCGCCCAATAGGGCGCGCCCCAGCCGTGCCGATTCAGGATCTTTTGCCAGCGCACCAGATCCGCGCGCATGGAGCGCACGCTGCCCACCGGCTTACCGGCCAGATCGCGCGGCAGATGCTCGCGCAGGAATGCGCGCACCTCCTCGCGGAACGCGTCGAGCCCCGCATCAGGTTGGAAATCCATCGCCGTCTCCCCGTTCAGTTGCGGTACATCGTGACCACGCACGCGCCGCCTATGCCTACGTTGTGCTGTAATGCGACACGCGCACCCGCGACCTGCCGCTCGCCGGCCGTGGCGCGCAGTTGCTGGACGAGTTCCGTGCATTGCGCAAGTCCCGTGGCGCCGAGCGGATGTCCCTTCGAAAGCAGGCCGCCCGACGGATTGACGACATAACCTCCGCCATAAGTGTTGTCGCCGTCATCGATAAATTTCGCTGCGCCGCCTTCCGGGCATAGCCCGAGCGCTTCATAGGTGATCAGCTCGTTGTGCGCGAAGCAATCGTGCAGTTCGATCACGTTCACGTCCTCGGCGCCAATGCCGGCCGTCTCGTAGACCTGTTGTGCCGCGCGCTTCGCCATGCCGTATCCCGCGACATCGCGCAGGTCGTCGCCCTGGAGCGACTCAGGGCCGTCGGTCGTGAGCGCCTGCGCTGCGATCCAGACACGCGTGTCGAGGCCGTGACGGCGTGCGTACTCTTCACTGCACAGCACTGCGGCGGCGGCCCCACAGGTGGGCGGGCAGGCCATCAGGCGCGTCATCACGCCGGGCCACATGACCTGATCCGCCATCACGTCTTCGGCCGTTACGACCTTGCGGAATACCGCGAGCGGATTGTTCGCGGCGTGGCGGCTCGCCTTGGCACGAACCTTTGCGAAACTCTCGAGCGGCGTGCCGAAACGCTTCATATGCGCCATGCCCGCGCCGCCGAAAATGCGCAGCGCCGGCGGGATTTCGGCCGGCACGCCGAGGCGGTCGCACTGTTCGAGGAACAGATCCGAGGGCAACGGCCGGTCGTTGAAGTAGCTGCCGAGCGCGCCCGGATTCATCTGCTCGAAGCCGACTACGAGCGCGATATCGAGCGCGCCGGCCTCGATTGCCTGACGCGCAAGATAAAGGCCCGTCGAACCTGTCGAACAGTTGTTGTTGACGTTGATGATCGGCAGGCCGGTCATGCCGACGTGATAAAGGGCACGCTGGCCCGCCGTCGAATCGCCGTAGACGAAGCACGCGTAGGCTTGCTCGATCGCCTGATACGTCACGCCGGCATCGGCCAGCGCAAGGCGCGCCGCCTCGGCGCCCATCAAGTCATAGGTTTCGCTGGTGCCGGGTTTGCGGAACGGGACCATGCCCACGCCTGCGACAACGACTTTGCGCGTCATACGTTCTCCTTCAGTTGCTATGGGCGCCGATCGGACTGATCGGCATTGCTCGTTCAAAAGGGGGCGCGCCCCGCGTTAGGCCCGCTGAATTCAGACAAAAGCGGGCACACCCGTCAGCGCGCGCGCGATGATGAGTTGCTGGATCTCCGTCGTGCCATCGGGAATCGGAATGATGATCGCCTCGCGCAACAGTCGCTCCACGTTGAACTCCCTGGTGATGCCGTTGCCGCCGTGAAGCTGTACCGCATCGCGACAGACCTTGACGGCGGCTTCCGTCGCGAACGCCTTCGCCATCGATGCCTGCAGGTCGCAGCGCACGCCTGCGTCGATCAGACCGAACACCCGCTGGCACATGAGGCGTGCCGCGTCGACCATGATGGCCATGTTGGCGATCTTGGCGGCAATGAGCTGGTGTGCGGCAATCACCTTGCCGAACTGCTTGCGCTCCCTGGCGTAGGCGATCGACTCCTCCAGCGCGGCGCGCATGATGCCGACCGAGAGCGTGCCGACGTGAGCGCGTGCGTTCTCGAACACCTTCATCGTATTGCGCAGGCCCTCGCCTTCCTCGCCGATGAGATTGGTCGCCGGCACGCGCGCATCGGTGATGAAAATCTGTGCGGTCGACTGCGAGCCGAGCGCGATCTTGTCGATGTTGCGCGACTCGTAGCCGTGCTCCTTACGGTCGATGAGAATGTGCGAGAGACCCTTGTCGCCGCGCACCGTGCAGATCAGGACGTCGGAATAGACGCCGTTGGTGATCCACGTTTTCTCGCCGTTGACGATGAAGTGATCGCCGTCGCGCACGGCGCGCGTCTTGATCTCGGCGACGTTCGAGCCGACGTCCGGCTCGCTGATGCCGATGGAGCCGAAGATCTTGCCGGCGAGCACATCGGGCATGTACCGCTCGCGCACTTCCGGCCGCGCCTTGGTCAGCATGGACGCGAGGCCCATGTTGAGCATCACGCATAGCGCGATATCGCACGAGCAGGCGACCAGCTCCTCGAACAGCATGCCCTGCGTGGCGAACGACCAGCCCATGCCGCCATGCTCGACGGGAATGGTGCAGCCGGGGAGGCCGAACTCGGCGATGCGCTCCGTGAGCTCGCGCATCTTTCCCTTGGGGATGAACCGGTCGCGATACTCCTTCGCAACGGGCTTGACTTCCGACTGCAGGAACTTCCGAAAGCTCTCGACAGCCAGGTTCTGCTCTTCTGTGGGCAGTTGATACGACATGATATGAATTCCTCAAATAGTTTTCTGGTCACGCCCATCCGGACAGGCCGAATTGGTCGATACGCTTCCCGACATCACAGACTGCCGCCGTTACCCTGGATCGTGAAGCGTGCGCCCTCCGCCTGGCTCGCTCCGGCAGGTTGCCAACGTGCCCCGGCGTTGCGATAGTGGTAAGTTAGTTGCCGCGATTTCGACTGGCACCCCTCGTTCCGAGGGGGACACATTGGGGCGCATCGTTGCGAAACTTCGGGGTGCGACGCGTTCGCATCGGCGCGCACACGCCGCATCGCTCCGCCTCGGTGACGACTTGAATCCACCTTTCCCCAAACATCTGGTTTCAACCAAATTCTCGCCGCCGCGCATTGGCGCCAAATACGTGACGCGCGCGGGTCTGCTCGCGCAATTGCAGCGCAATCGCCATTGCCGGCTCGCGCTCGTCACCGGCAGCGCGGGCTATGGGAAGACGACACTGCTCGCGCAGTGGCGCAAGGCCTGCATCAAGGCGTCGGCCGAGGTCGTCTGGCTCTCGCTGACGGCGGACGAAAAGGGTTACGCCGATTTCTGCACCGCGCTGTTTGCTGCAATGCAACGCGTCGGCATTCCGGTCGAGATGGATTTGCCTCTCGACGGCACCAGCACGGCTGGCACGGATTCCGCGGTCGCGGTCATTGTCGAGGCGGCGGTGGGTCTGTCCAAAGACCTGTACCTGATGATCGACGACTATCACCACGTCGAAGCGCTGCACGCGCATAAGTTCATTCAGAAGCTCGTCGATCAGGGGCCGGGCAACCTGCATCTCGTGATTGGCTCGCGCCTCACGCCGCCCTTGAGTCTGAGCCGTCTGCGGATGATGGACCAACTCGTGGAGATCGACAGCGCCGGTCTGCCATTCGATCTCGCGGAGACACGTGCCTTCGTCGACGAAAACCTCGGCCCCGGCAAGCTCAACGCCGACGATCTGACGCTGATTCACGAACTGACGTGCGGATGGCCGTCGTGCATCCAGCTCATCATCATCATGCTCAGGAACCGGCCCGATGCGCGGGCCGTGCTCGGTGACCTCATCTGGCGCTCAAGCGACTTGCAGGCCTACCTGAGCGAAGAGGTCATGGCGCAGCTTCCTGCCGAACTGGCCGGGTTCGCCGAGGCACTGTCGATCTTTCGCCGCTTCAATGCGCCCCTCGCCCGCGAGATAACCGGCAACGCACACGCCGCCGATCTGCTCGAGCGCATGGAGGACGAGCACCTGCTGATCAGCCGCGTCGACTCGGACGACAGGACCGCGTGGTATCGCTTTCATCCGCTTCTTGGAGAATTCCTCGCGACCCGCCTCGCGCGCCGCGAAACCGGCGCCGTGCGCGAACTGCACCGGCGCGCGAGCCGCTGGTTCGCGGCCCACGGCTTGCTGGCCGAAGCGGTGCGCCACGCGAGTGCCGGTGAAGACGTCGAGTTTGCCGCGTCGGTCATCGAGCGCGCCGCGCCTGCCACATGGAGCCTCGAATATCTGGGTCCCACACTCAATCTGCTCGAACGGCTACCCGAAGAAACACTGCTCAGTCATCAACGGCTCCTGTTCATCGCATGCCTGACCGTCGCGCTCACGACGCGCGCGGCCCGAGCCGAGGCATGGCTCGCGCATCTGCACGCGAACGCACGGTCGGCCGATCCAGAGATCGCCCGCAGTCTGCCGTTGATTCACGCCGCCATCGCGTTCCAACAAGACGACACGCAACCCATGATCGACCTGCTGGAACCGCTTCGCGACGACGCGATCGATAATCCCTTCCTCCAGTACCTGCTGCTCGCCGAATTGTGTGCGGCCTACGCCGCAGCAGGCCGCTATGCCGAAGCGAGACGCCTCTTCAACCTGCACCCGGTGCCGCCGGCCGACCGCAACCACGACATGGCGCTCGTCGCGCAGGCGACGCGCGCGGCCACGATACTGCTCGAAGGCAACGCGCGCGAGGCCGAGCGCGAGAGCGCCGGACTGCTCACGCGCTCGGTTCAGGCGGTCGGCCGTCACTCGATCAGCGCCAACATTTGTGCAAGCGTGCTCGCGGATGCCTACTACGAACTCGACCGCATCGACGACGCCCGCGAGACGATCGCCAATCGCCCCGGCCTGCTGCATTCGTCCGGCCCGGACGTGATGATTCGCACGGCGCTGTGCCGGGCGCGTCTCGAACTGCTTCAGGAGAGCCCCGACGCCGCGCTCGCTTTCCTGCAGCAACAGACCGCGCATCTCCGCGGCATGCGCCAGATCCGTGCGGTCGCCCATATGCTGGCCGAACAGGTCAAGGTTTTGCTGCTCAAGTCCGACCATGCCGGTGCGCTCGAAACGTTAGGGCTGCTCGACGAAATCGTGCAAGGTCATCCGACTGCACGAGGTGCCCAGGCCGAGATACCTGGTATCGCCGCACTGGCTGGGGCGCGCGTGCATCGCCATACCGATCCCGAGAAGGCGCTCTACCTCCTTCGGATCACCCGCAGCCACGCCGAGGCACACGGCCGCGGCCGGCCAGGTGCGCTCGCGGATCTGCTTTCGGCCATTGTTCTGGCGGAACAGGGTCGTGACGACGAGGCGCACGGGTACCTCGCGCGTGCGGTGGAGGCGGCGCGGCGCCTCGGCCTCGTGCGAACCTTCGTCGATGAAGGCGCGGCGGCGGGCAAACTGCTCGCGAAGATGGTGCGCGAGCGCAAGCTCGAAGGTGCCACGTTGCAATACGCGATGGAACTCCTCGAGAAGTTCCCGGATTGCTCCCTTTCCGAGGGTCTCGAAGGCAACGCACGCCGCTCTGGCGCGTCGAAACTGCAACCGGTGCTTACGCCGCGCGAGCTCGAGATTCTGAGCCTCGTCGGCGAGGCCATGTCGAACAAGCGCATCGCTATCGCACTCGATATCACCATCGAAACGGTGAAGTGGAATCTGCGCAATATCTTCAGCAAGCTAGGGATGTCGAGTCGTTACGACGCGATGATCTGGGCGCGCAAGCAGGATCTGATTCGTTAGGTCTGCGGTGTATGCGTGTCCGCATGAGACCCGGCGATGGCGTGACTCGACGCGCCCCTACTCATCTTGCCGCGTCCCGGCAACCTGCGCTTCGAGAATGACCGGCTGTCCAAGCCCGATCCACATACGGGCCATCGGCAGGTAATGATCCTCGATCACGCTGCGCCTGATCTTCATGGTCGGCGTGAGAAAGCCGTTGTCGGCGGTCCAGGCATCTTTGACGACGACGACGCAGGCAAGCTTCTCGTGATCTTCGAGCGTGGCATTGACGCTATCGAGCACGTTCTGCAATTCCGCTCGCAACGCCTCATGCGCAGTCGCGTCCCGAAGCTCGTCTCTTGCAGCGGCCGACATCATCAACAATGCGAACGGCTGCACAAGCCCCGGGCCGGTCACGCACGTGGCCTCCACTTTCGGATGGCTCAACTTATTCTCGATCGGCGTGGGGGCCACATATTTTCCCTTGCTGGTCTTGAAGATTTCCTTGACCCGCCCCGTAATTCTCAGCCGGCCGATCTCGTCGAGTTCGCCGCAATCGCCGGTTTTGAAAAACCCGTCTTCAGTCATGCTTTGCGCGGTCAGCTCGGGCTGCTTGTAGTAGCCCAGCATCATCGTCGGCGCCTTGAGCAGAATCTCTCCGTTCCCGGCAATCCGGCATTCGACGCCGGGCATGGCCTGACCGGAGTAGCCGAGCCGCACGAGCCCAGGCCGGCTATAGTGCGAATACGAAAAGTTCTCTGTCATGCCGTATACGTCCAGCAACTCCAGGCCGAGCATGCGATACCAATTGATGATTTCCTCGGGCAGCGGCGCGGATCCGGTGAACGCGAGCCTTGTCGCGTCGAGCCCAAGCATCTTGAGAATCTGCTGTTTAATGGCGTCGGCTTCCGGCGCCGCCGTGTGAAGCAATGCCTGCTGGTTTTCAGGCAACTTCGCGCAGACGCCTTGATAAAACCTGGTCCAAAGCCGCGGCATCGAAATGAATACCGTGGGCCGGGCGCGCTGCAGGTCCTGGGCAAACGTGGCAAGGCTGTCGTTGAAGAAAACCCGGAAACCGTGACAAAGAGAATTCGACTCGACGAAGGACCGCTCGGCCGTGTGCGCGAGCGGTAAATAGGACAGTACGCGGTCGGCCGGGGTGAACCCGCAGAATTCCCCGGCTTGCGTTGCGTAGGCGAAAATCGACGCGAAACTGTGCATGACACCTTTCGGGCGGCCGGTGCTACCCGAGGTGTAGATGATGGTGGCCAGTGCTTCGGGTGCCGGCAGGTGAACATCCTGCAACGGGGCCGCATTTGCGACGATATCGTCCCATTGCAGCGCCTCGGGCACAGGCGACATCGGCAAGCCGATCGTTAGCGTATGCGGCGGCACGACCTTGCGGATTTCGTTCCATCCGTCGAGCTTGCCGACGAAAACCAGCCGAACGTCGCAATGCCCGAAGATGTACTGCGCGGTGTCCGCGCTCATGGTTGGGTAAAGCGGCACGGAAACGTGCCCCGCCAGCCAGATCGCCAGATCCGCGATGATCCAGTGCGCGCTGTTCTTCCCGACGATCGAGATCGCACTGTGCGGCGGCAACTGCAGCGACCGCAAATACGTCGCCATGCGCCGGGCCTGATTGCCGACCTCAGCCCAGCTGTAGTCGATCACCCTCCCGTCCGACATCGGCTCAGTCAGCCAGGGTGCATCCGGCTGTACGCGCTCCCAATGCAGGAAGCGATGAACGAGACTGCCCGAATTCGTACCGCTCATTTCTGTCTCCAGGTATTTATTGCGGATCGGCAATGCTCCGTGAATCCGCTCGCTACGCCATCGCTATTTTCAATGGCCATTGCTCGAATGCAGAGTAAGCCACGGTACGCGATCGGGGCAATTCATTCTCCCCCCGTTATTAGGGGTGACTTCGCCGCGTAGCCCCTCTGATTGAACATCCCGGGCGTGTCGGAAACGATGGATGATCGCCGGCGCGACGCGCGATAGGCGACCAGCCTCTTTCAGGGTCTGCACGAGGCATACGCTGTGCTCGCCGACAGCAGGAGCAGTTTGTAGAGTTCATCGATTAATGTCGCGGTTTAACAACCAATTCTCGTTGTTCTCAGCCGCGAAATTGGTCGCCCGAAGGACTCAAAGCCGGCAAAGACACCCAATTCCTGTCGCTTTGATACACCGGAGCTTAAAAAATCGACGATCCGCCCCTTTTACACATCTACCGGGCTTCGTGGGTGGCTACGCCCCATCATTACTGACAGCTACGCCTCGAACGGTGGCGAGCCGCAATCCTCTCATCGCTGGATGTCGGCTCTCGCAATTTGTTTCTCATGGGGCCATCCGTCTGGCCTTCAACGACATTCAAACCGAGCGCCCCAAAATCTGCGGCAATCGTTCGTTCGCGAATCATGAGCGAACGGTCCCTTCTGGCCCGTACTATGAATCCTACGAGTACCTTTCGGCGGTGCTTTCTGCCGGTCAGAGAGTGTCAACTTAAGGGGTTGCTGCCGCCAGACTCGCGTCCAACCGGATAAGCATCTGATCTATACCGTTCCCCGCCTCGCGTAGAAGATGCAATCATCGGCTGCGACGGACACGAGTGACCGAGTGCTACTTCTTTTTTGTGTAGTGCTTGTCCAGCAGTTGCAGCATATTGGCGGAATAGAAGACTTTCTTTGAGCTCTTCGGATTGCTCGGGTCCAGATATCTGGCCCGCGTATTACCCTCATGTTCAAAGACCGGCCATGTGCGCTTGAAGATGGGTTTTGAACCAGCTCAACTGCAATTCGCTTCCCTGCGCGTAGCCATCGAAATAGATGCCATAGTGGTCGATGCCATCAATCACGTGGTAAGCAACATTGCGGTTGACGTCCGCTCGCAACATGTCGGCCGCCTTACCACCGTTGAGCCGAGTGTCAAACAGCTCCTCGTTCCCCGCATCCACGATCAGTACCGGGCCACTAAATTCCTTTAATGCACGCAAGGGGTTGAATTGCCGAAACTTGCTCAACTGCAATATCCCCTCGTTACCTGGAGAGGCATCGGTCAGTGGCGGCATGTATGGAACGAGGCCTCGCGCCTGCTCAATGGCACGACGCTTAGCCAACTGCTTCATGGGGCCCTCCGGCGGCGCCATGAAAGGCACTTGTATAGCGAGCACTTTGACGCGCGCATCCATGCTGGCGCAGATGGCCGCAATCCCGCCACCAAAACTGGTTCCCCACAGGCCGATGCGCTCTGGGTCCACATTCGGCTGGCCCTCAATGTAGTCGATAGCGCAAAGGCATGCTTGCACCCACTGGGAAGGATCGATCACGTCGCGAATGTAGCTGACTGTCTCCATTCCGCCGTCAAGAGTGTGAACAACTGGTTGGGCTCCAGATCCAAACCAACCCGCATGGGTAAAAGTCAAACAGATCATGCCCTCCGCGCAGAACTTGGCAGCGTAGCGCTCGGCAGTGCCCTTCTCACCGCCGACCCCATGGGTCAGCACCACTGCTGGCAGTTTGGCATCATCCGTCGCACTGGAGGGGCAGTACACATCTGCGTCCAGGCCCACGCCATTGAACCAGATGGTCACTTCGGTGCGGGTGATGTTGGGCGGCATCACCAGAGGCGGGTATTCTCTTTTCGTAGCCATATTCACTCCATTTTTTTGCTGTGAAATCTTCGACAGATGACGATCAAACCGTTCAGCGGCCGCAGCACTTCCAACGTTGTATTCATCGAAGCAGATGCCGCGGCGATCGAAGCCAACAATGACCTGATAACGCACCGGCAGCCTTTCTGTTGAGGCTAGCCTCAAGCCAGGCTGGCCATCAATTTATCGACCCACGTAAACAGGTGGTCGTTGTTCTTTCAACGCTCGAACACGTTCCTGAAAGTCTTCGGTTTTCATCAGTCCAACGAAGTCGGGTAACAACGCGGCGAACGCTTTCTCTTCACCTTCGTCAATGAATTGATGCGCAGATGCCAAGGTGGCTTTTGTCCCTAGTGGTGCGGCGGCAGCGATTTTCTTCGCCAACTGAATACCAAGTTCGAGCGCAGATTCCGGTGTCGCAGAAATATCGTGGACCAAACGCATTCCACGTGCTTCTTCAGCGGTCCAATTGTCGCCGGTTAACATGTAACGCATAGCCTGCGCCCATCCCACCTCGCGCACAAATCGGATAGTGGCTCCGCCGCCTGGGAATAGTGCGCGTTGTGTCTCACCTTGAGAAAACACGGCATTGGCCGCTGCTACACGAATGTCTGCAGCCAGGAACAACTCATGCCCCATAAAAAAGGTATTCCCATGCGCGACCGTGATCACCGGCTTCGTCAATCTCGGTTTGCTTGTCTGCAACGGATTGATCAACCCTGGCAAGAATGGATTGAACTGACCCGAAGTCAAGGCTGGGGCAAACGCGTCAGCATCCAGGCCGGCCGAGAAATGATCGCCATGACCAAACAGGACGGCTGCAAGCAACGACGAATCTTCCTCGTAGGCGTGGTAGGCTTTTGCCAATTGAATATAAGTAGCTGGATCAATTCGATTTTGCGCGCTGGGTCGATTGATACCGATGAGTACAATAGCTCCCTGGCGTTCAATCGTCACGGTTTGAACAGGTGTAGTTTGGGCAGTTGAATCCGACATGATTTTTTCCTTAGTTTGAACTTGTGTTGGCAAGGTTTGAGTAAGTACGGCGGAAACATCAACGAGCGCGACTATCGTTCCTTTAAGAATTTCATGACGATCGAGGGGCGTCATGTTTAGCCCCCAGATGAGTAAACCAGTCTTTTGCGGCTTCAGCAGCAGGTAGGAGCTGGGACGAATAAAGGTCCTAATGACCACCTGTAAAGACAACCCATTTTTTCGGTCCAGTAATTTGCTCGAAGGCGCCCGAGTAACCCGCGAGCGGACCATGCAACGGACGTCATCCGATTTGCGGCTTTAGATAGCGGCAGGCTCATGGGGCGGACCTCTTTAATGCGGCAGCCAACCCGCGGATATCAGTGCGATCCATCGTCGAGACGTACTGCTACGCCGCCCTCAGCATATTCATGCCATCACGAGATTGAGATCCTTCGCCGGCCCCTTGATGCGAATCAGAACCTGATCGGCGGCGGGCATCGGCACCGGACGCGTAGTCGGCACGAGGACCTCAGGACCGCCGGGCTGTTTGATCTCAACGGCCGTCATGGATGACGGCGCACGAAAAGTTGAAGCAGACATGGATACCACTCTTTCTATGGATGAGGCTCGATTGATCCGGGCCTATCATTGAACGAGGAACTCTGGGGTGCAGTGTAGGCTTCGACATCGATGAACGCGCGAAGCATTATTCACACTGGGGGATGCAAATTTGCATCAGGAGGATGGCACGATGAACTGGGATGACGCGCGAGTGTTTCTCGCGGTGGAGTGCGAAAAAACGCTTCGCGGAGCGGCCAGGACGCTCAAATCTCGATCAGGCGACGGTCGGCAGACGGATTGCAGCACTGGAGCAGGTCCTACGTGCAACGCCTAAATACAAACGGTATACGTTGTGGCTCCCCGGATTCTCTCGTATTGATGGCACCAACCTTGCCAATCATCCGAGTACAAAGGCTCGTAAGGAGCAAGTGCGATCCGCGCATTTGGTTGCGACATAGCAAAATGTTGGCTCGTGAAGAGAGGCGCTTCAGCGAATACTTGAAGCGCTTTCAAGAACTGCTCCTGAAAGACATAAGGCCAACGCAGGAAAAAGTTCAAGCGCGGATGTCTCGGCATATCGGAGGAAAAAGACGTTTTTGAATTTCGCAAGTTCCATAGGAAAGCATTGTCACTTGCAAACCTATCGAGCGGGAGACTCGACGAAAATCAAGAAAACCAATTGGTGAAAAATCGGGCCAGCTGAAAGCAACCAATTCCTGTCGCAAACGACATTAATTGCTGAACTCCACGCAGCTCAACCTCGCTACGCGATTTTCCTCGTGGCGGAAGGCAGCAGGAGTCGAACCTACCCGAGAGCGTCTGACGCCCTCAACTGGGTTTGAAGCCCAGCCGCACCACCGGATACGAATGCCTTCCTACGGTGATTGAATGACGCGTGGCCGATCGAAAAAGTCCGCCAGCCCGATCAAGGCAGATCGAGCCAGCGACTATCCGTGCGCATGAGGTGCAGGCCACGGTGGAAGCGAGTATACCCAACCCGGTCGAAGAACTCCAAAAGCTGGATCGCGCGTTTTCTGCCGAGTCCGGTCGCGTCGCGAAACGGCGCGGCCGCCACGGTGCCCGCGTTCTTCTGCGCCTCGGCCGCCGCGATCGCCGCAAGCTCGCGAATCGCCTGCTGGTGATAGAACAGATCATGCACGACCTGGAACAGCTCGCCCTGGCGCGCGAGCTTGCGCAGCAATTGACGCACGCGCTCCTCGGGCACACGGTGCGCGTTCGCCAGGTCGCGCACCCACGGCGGATCGAAACGCCTCGCCTGGATCTCGGGCAGCAGCGTCGCGGCAAGCGTCTGGTCGGCGGCGTCGAGCGTCACGCTGTGGCCGGGCAAATGCAGCCAGGGTCCGCGTTTGACGAGCTCGCCGCGCGCCGCCGCAGCGTCGACCAGCGCGCGCCACAGCGCTTCGTCGACCAGAGGCGCCGCGATGCGCCGCAAACGCGACGCGTCCGGGCCGAGTTCATCGGGCGAGCGCTCGTGGTATTGCCCGAGCGCACTCGTCAGCCGTTCGGCGAGCGCGCGCCAGGCTGCATCCGCGATCAGCAGCGCATCGTGGCCCGGCAGTTCGATCGTATGGGTATCGGCCGGCAATGTGAGCGCGGCTGCCGGCATCCCCGTCAGGCGCTCCAGCAACGCGCGCGACAAACCGTGCGGCGCCCGTGCGAACAGCGCGTCGAGCGAACCGGTGTCGAGCAACGTCTGCATCGCGTCGAGCCACGCGAGCCGCTCCGGCGAGCGCCGCTTGCGCGCCGGGGCGAACGGATCGAGCACGTGCCCGCCGCCCACCGTACGATTGGCCTGCGCATTACGTACGACGAAGCGATCGCCCGGCACCGCGCACAGCGGCCGCTCGAACACCAGCTGCACGCGCGCGCACTGGCCTGGCGCGAGCGTGTCGACGTCGAGCAGCGCGACGTGCGCGACCTGATGCTGCGTGCCGAGATGCACGTGCAGCGGCGCCCATTGTTCGAGTGCGTGCGGCGCGTCGGCGAGCAGCGTCAACATCACGTCGATCCGCTCGCTCGCTTGCGACAGTCGCGGATCGACGATCCAGTCGCCGCGCTCGATCGCACTCTTTTCGATGCTCGCCAGATTCAACGCGCAGCGCTGGCCGGCGCGGCCGGATTCGGCGGGGCGATTCTGCGCGTGGATGCCGCGCACGCGCACCGCTTCGTTCCTCGGCGCGAGCAGCATCGTGTCGCCGACGCTCACGCTGCCCGCCACCACGGTCCCGGTGACGATCGTGCCCTGCCCCGCGAGCGTGAACACCCGATCGACGGCGAGGCGGAACAGCCCATCGTCGCGCTTCATGCGCCATGCCGCGGCCTGCTCGCGCAGATGCGCATTGAGCGCGGCGACACCCGCATCGCCCTCGCTGGTCGCACCGGTATCGAACACCGGCGCGTCACGCAGCACGCTGCCGGCGACGAACGCGCTCACTTCGTCGCGCACTTCGCGCAGGCGCTTGTCGTCGACGCGATCGACCTTCGTCAACGCGATCGCGCCGCGGCGGATGCCGAGCAGTTCGACGATCGCCAGATGCTCGCGCGTTTGCGGCATCACGCCGTCGTCGGCGGCGATGACCAGCAGCGCGAAGTCGATGCCGCTCGCGCCCGCGGTCATCGTATGCACGAGCTTTTCGTGGCCCGGCACATCGATCAGGCCGAGCACGTCGCCGTTCTCGAGCGGCACGTACGCGTAGCCGAGCTCGATCGAAATGCCGCGCGCTTTTTCTTCCTTGAGCCGGTCCGTGTCGACGCCGGTGAGGGCCTTCACGAGGCTCGTCTTGCCGTGGTCGATATGCCCAGCAGTACCGACGATCATGCGTGCATGTCCTTCAGTGGCGGTTCGCTTGCGCGATTAACTGGGCGACCAGTTGCGCTTCGTCGGCGGCTTCGAGGCAGCGCAGATCGAGCCGCAACGCGTCGTCGGCGATCCGGCCGATCACCGGCCGCGCCATCTCGCGCAACTGCTTTTCGAGCGCCAGCAGATGACGGCCGCCGCGCTTGCCATCGGCCATCCGCACGACGAGGCCATAGCTCGGCAGCACATCGACGGGCAATGCGCCGCTGCCGATCTGGCTGAACATCGGCTCAGCGGTCACGGTGTAGCGCGCGTCGATTGCCTGCTGCAGCGCCGGCAACACGCGCTGCGCGGCGCCGTGAATATCTTCAGCGGGCCGCGTGAGCAGTCGCAGCGTGGTCAGCCTCTCGGTCAGCTTCTCCGGCGCGCGATACAGCTGCAGCACCGGCTCCAACGCCGCGAGCGTCAGCTTGCCGACGCGCAGCGCGCGTTTGAGCGGATGCTTCTTGATCTTCGCGATCAGTTCGCGCCGCCCGACGATCAAGCCCGCCTGCGGACCGCCGAGCAGCTTGTCGCCGCTGAACGTGACGAGGTCGGCGCCTGCCGCGACGGTCTCGCGCACGGTCGGCTCCCGCGGCAAGCCCCATTCGCCGAGATCGACGAGCGTGCCGCTGCCGAGATCGACGGCGAGCGCAAGCCCGTGCGTATGCGCGAGCGGCGCGATCTCGTCGATGCCGACTTCCTTCGTGAAACCGCTGATCGCATAGTTGCTCGCGTGGACCTTCATCAACAGCGCGGTGTGCGCGGTGATCGCCTGTTCGTAATCCTTCAGATGCGTGCGGTTGGTCGTGCCGACTTCGCGCAGCTTCGCGCCCGCGCGGCTCATGATGTCGGGAATGCGAAACGCGCCGCCGATTTCGACGAGTTCGCCGCGCGACACCACCACTTCCTTCTTCGCGGCGAGCGCGGACAGTGTGAGCAGTACCGCGGCCGCATTGTTGTTGACGATGGTGGCCGCTTCGGCGCCGGTCAGCTCGCAGATCAGATCGTCGATCAGGTCGTCGCGATCGCCGCGCTTGCCGGTGGCGAGATCGAACTCGAGGTTGGCCGGTTGCGTGAGCGCGGTCATCACGGCACGCACCGACTCGTCGGGCAACAGCGCGCGGCCGAGGTTCGTATGCAGCACGGTGCCGGTCAGATTGAACACGCTACGCAGCCGCGACGCGTTGCGCGCAAGCAGCGCGGCGGCGACCGTCGTGTGCAGTTGCGCGGTGTCGAGCGCGCTCACGGCCGGGCTGCCCGCTGCATCGCCCGCTGCATCGCCGGATTGCGCGCTGATGCGCCAAGCGTCGAGCGCGTCGCGCAGCGCGTTGAGCACCTGCGTGCGGCCGTATTCGCTGACGAGCGGCGCGAATTCCGCCGACGCCATCACCTTGTCCACCGACGGCACGCGCGCCATCAGCGCACGCAATTCCGAGCTGCTCACATCACTCACGAGCAATCCTTATGTCGTTTTGAACTTGCGTCCGTTCAGGGTGCCGTTATGCGGGCTCGTCGTCCTCCGTTTCCGAGCCGCCGGCCGTTCGCTCCGGCCACAGCCACGGGTGCGGCGACGCGCGCCGGTAACCTTCCTCGCCCATCAGCAGGTCGAGCGTCAGGCTCGCGAGGTCGTCCGCGAACGGCTCGAACTCGTAGTCCTTCGCCTGGATGCCGATCTTGCGGTAAGTATGGCATTCGTCGCACGATTCCGCCTTCAGCGCGGCGTTTTTCGCTTCGGCTTCGCGCGTGGCCGCGTCGGCCTCGGGCGAACCGACCACGTGATACGCGATGCCCTTCGTCGAATCGCAGTTTGAGCATTTGGTCCGCACCATATGCCACTCGGTCGCGCACAGCCCGCATTGCAGATAGCGATAGTTGTCGTACGCCCCGCCGATGCGCACCGTGCTCGCGACCGGATACGAGCCGCACACCGGGCACAGGCCCGGCGTGTCGAGATACGGCACGGCACGTTTGTCGATGTCGGCGGCGAGGTCGGTCCACACGACCTGCAGCGCGGCCACGATGAACGGCGCGCTCGCCGGATCGACCTCGGCGAAGCGCTGCGCGAAGATCGCGTCGGCCTGTGCTTCGAGCGTAGCGGCGTCGAGCGCGCGCAGGCGCGCGAACAGCGCCACCAGCGGCGGCGTCAACGGGCCCGCGGCCTCGATCTTGTCGAGCAGTTGCAGCAGCACGTCGCGCCAGGCGGGATCGCGCGCGCCGGAGAGCGCCGGAATCAGCGGCATCGAATACTGCTGCGCGCTCGCGATCAGCTCGGGGCTCGGCGGCTGCGCCTTGAAGTGCGCGAGCACCGCCTGCTGCGCATCGGCGAGCGCAGCCATCAACCGCAGATAGCCGGCGATCGGATTGCTGCGCGATGCGAGCTGCCGCAGGCGCGCGGCGCGCGACGCGAACACCGCGAGCCGCTCCGGGGTGCGGATGCGAGGTATGGCCGAGGGATCGAGCGACTCGATGTCGGCGGCTTCGAGAATACGTTGAGCCAAGGTATCGACCTCTGAAAACTGAAGAGCCGCCGCCCGTCATCGACGTGGCGCGGCGGCCCGGTGCGCGGGGCGCTGCGTCCGGTGCATCGAGGCATGCATGGGAGCAGCGCCGATCGAGCGAACTTTACTTGCCGATGATTTCCCTGAACCAGTTCGGATGATGCTTGCGTGCCCAGCCATAGGTCACCGTGCCGCGCGTCATCGCACCGACGGAGCCCTTGACCCACAGCGCAGCATAGATATGGACGATGATGCCGACCATCAGCAAAAACGCCACGAACGCATGCACGAGCGCCGCGATCCGGATCACGTCGATCGAAAAATAGAACGAGAAGTAGCGCCGCCAGATCACGATGCCGCTCAGCAACAGCAGCAGCATACAGATCACCATCGTGAAGAACAGCAGCTTCTGCCCGGCGTTGTACTTGCCGATCGCGGGCAGGCGTTCCTCGCGATTGTTCAGCACGTCGCCGATCTGCTTCATCCACTGGATGTCCGCCTGGTCCAGATAGTTGTGATGCCAGAAGCGCAGCGCAAGGATCAGGAACGAGATGAACATCACGCAACCGATGAACGGGTGCAGAATCCGCGTCCACTGCCCGCCGCCGAGCACCACGTACAGAAACGCCATGGCCGGATGAAACAGCGCGAGACCGGACAGCGCGAGCAGGATGAAACAGATCGCGGTGATCCAGTGATTCGTGCGCTCGTTCGGCGTATAGCGCACGATCAGGCGGTTGCCCTTCACGTCCGTGAAGTCGGTGTGCTCGGTGTGGTTCATTGCGTACCCTCCCGCGAACGGCGTGCTTCTTCGGCTTCCTTGACGGCCGCGGCCTCGTCGGCCTCGGTCACCTCGTTCGGACCGACGCGCGTGTAGTGGAAGAAGCCCGCGAGCGCGGCGATCCCCATGATGGCGAGTCCGATCGGCTTGGCCACTCCCTTCCACAACGACACCAGCGGACTGATGCGCGGATCGTCCGGTAGCCCGTGATACAGCGACGGCCGGTCGGCGTGATGCAGCACGTACATCACATGCGTGCCGCCGACCTTGGCCGGGTTGTACAAACCCGCGTTCTGGAACCCGCGGTCCTTCAGATCGACGATGCGTTCCTCGGCCTGCTGCTTCATGTCCTCCTTGGTGCCGAACATGATCGCGCCGGTCGGGCAGGTCTTCACGCAGGCCGGCTCCTGGCCGACCGCCACGCGGTCCGAACACAGCGTGCACTTGTAGACGCGGCGATCCTGTTTCGACATACGCGGTATGTCGAACGGACAGCCGGCGATGCAGAAGCCGCAGCCGATGCAGTTCTCCTGATGGAAATCCACGATGCCGTTCGTGTACTGCACGATCGCGCCCGGCGACGGACAGGCCTTCAGACAGCCCGGATCCTCGCAGTGCATGCAGCCGTCCTTGCGGATCAGCCATTCGAGATCGCCGGCGGAATTCTCGTACTCCGAGAAGCGCATGACGGTCCACGAATGTTCGGTCAGGTCGTGCGGATTGTCGTAGACGCCGGTGTTGTGGCCGATCTCGTCGCGCAGATCGTTCCACTCCATGCAGGCCGTCTGACATGCCTTGCAGCCGATGCACTTCGATACGTCGATCAGCTTCGCGACCGTGCCCGTGGACGGTTCGCGAATCACCGGCGGCTGCGTGGTCGTGGCCGAAACGCGTCTGATGTCTAGTGATTGGAGTGCCATCTCTTCCCCTTATGCCTTTTCGACCTTGACGATGAACGACTTGAATTCCGGTGTCTGCGAATTCCCGTCGCCCACGGAGGGCGTCAGCGTGTTGACGAGATAGCCCGGCTTCGTGAGCCCCTTGAAGCCCCAATGCAGCGGCAGCCCGACCGTCTGTACCTTCTTGCCTTCGATCATCAGTGGCTTGATCCGCTTGGTGACGACCGCGACGGCCACCACGTACCCGCGGTTCGATGAGACCTTGACGCGCTCGCCCGCCACCACGCCGATCTCCTTCGCGAGGTCTTCGCCGATTTCGACGAACTGCTCAGGCTGGATGATCGAGTTCAGACGCGCGTGCTTGGTCCAGTAGTGGAAATGCTCGGTCAGACGATAAGTGGTCGCGGTATGCGGGAAGTTCTCGTGCGAGCCGAACGCGGCCCGGTCGCCCGGGAAAACGCGCGCGGCCGGATTGCTGACGACCAGCTTGTTGTTCGGATGCATCGGGTTGTAGCCGAGCGGCGTTTCGAACGGCTCATAGTGTTCGGGGAACGGACCTTCGGCCATCCCGTCGCGCGCGAAGAAGCGTGCGACACCCTCCGGATTCATGATGAACGGATTCATGCCGTTTTCAGGCGGCTCGTCGATCTTGAAGTCCGGTACGTCGGCGCCCGACCACGTGCTACCGTTCCACGCGATCAGCTTGCGGGTCGGATCGAACGGCTTGCCGGTCGTGTCGCATGATGCGCGGTTGTACAGCACTCGGCGATTCGCCGGCCAGGCCCACGCCCAGTTCAGCGTATTGCCGACACCGGTCGGGTCCGAGTTGTCGCGGCGGCCCATCTGGTTGCCCGCCTGGGTCCACGCGCCGCAGAAGATCCAGCATCCGCTCGCGGTCGAGCCGTCGTCGCGCAACTGCGCGAAGCCCGCGAGCTGTTCGCCTTTCTTCGCCAGCACCTTGGTCTTGTCGGTCGGGTCGGTGACGTCCGCGAGAGCACGGCCGTTGAACTCCATCGCGAGCTCTTCGGGTGTCGGACTTTGCGGGTTCGAGTACGGCCAGTTCAGGTTCAGGATCGGATCGGGATACTTGCCGCCGTCCTTGCGATAAGCGTCGCGGATCCGCGTCCACAGCCCCGACATGATCTCGAGGTCGCTCTTCGCCTCGCCGGGGCCGTCGCCGCCTTGCCAGTGCCACTGCAGCACCCGGCTCGAGCTGACCAGCGAGCCGCGCTCTTCCGCGAAGCAGGTGGTCGGCAGACGGAACACCTCGGTCTGGATCGATGCCGCGTCGACGTCGTTGTGCGGGCCATAGTTCTTCCAGAATTCGGACGTTTCAGTGGCGAGCGGATCCATGATCACCAGCCACTTCAGCTTCGCCAGACTTGCGCTGATCTTCGCTTTCCACGGTGCCGCGGCGAGCGGGTTGAAGCCCTGCGCGATATAGCCGTTCATCTTGCCTTGATGCATCAGCTCGAATTGCTGCAGCATGTCGTAGGACTTGTCGAGCTTCGGCAGATAGTCGAAACCGAAGTTGTTTTCGGCCGTCGCGTTGTTGCCCCACCACGACTTCATGAAGCTGACGTGGAACGCGCGATAGTTGCGCCAGTAGCTCAACTGGTTCGGCCGCAGCGGCTGGGTGGCGCGCTTCGCGATGTACGCGTCGAAGTCCTGCTCCGCTTCCGTCGGCAGCGTCATGTAGCCCGGCAGCAGGTTCGACATCAGCCCGAGGTCGGTCAAGCCCTGGATGTTCGAGTGGCCGCGCAGCGCATTCACGCCGCCGCCGGCGATCCCGATGTTGCCGAGCAGCAACTGCACCATCGCGCCGCTGCGCACGTTCTGCGAGCCGACCGAGTGATGCGTCCAGCCGAGCGCGTACAGAATCGTGCCGGCGCGTCCGGGAACGGCCGTCGATGCCAGCATCTCGCACACGTGCAGGAACTTCTCCTTCGGTGTGCCACAGATTTTCTCGACCTGCTCGGGTGTGTAGCGCGAGTAGTGCTGCTTCATCAGCTGATAGACGCAGCGCGGGTCCTGCAGCGTCGGATCGACCTTCACGAAGCCGTCGTCGCCGCGCGCGTAGTCCCACGTGGTCTTGTCATAGCTGCGCTTGTCGGCGTCGTAGCCGGAGTACAGGCCGTCGTTGAACGCGAAGTCGTCACGGACGATGAACGACATGTCCGTGTAGTTCTTCACGTACTCGTGCTGAATCTTGTCGTTCGTCAGCAGATAGTTGATCACCCCGCCAAGGAACGCGATGTCCGTGCCGGTGCGGATCGGCGCGTAGTAGTCCGCGACCGACGCCGTGCGATTGAAGCGCGGGTCGACCACGATCAGGCGCGCCCTGCGGTGCGCCTTGGCTTCGGTGACCCATTTGAAACCGCATGGGTGCGCCTCGGCCGCATTGCCGCCCATCACGAGAATCACGTCCGCGTTTCTGATGTCGACCCAATGGTTCGTCATCGCTCCACGGCCAAACGTCGGGGCAAGACCTGCCACCGTCGGGCCATGTCAGACACGCGCCTGATTGTCGAATCCCAGCATCCCAAGACTACGAATAGTCTTGTGCGTCAGATAACCGACCTCGTTGCTGCCTGCCGAGGCCGCGAGCATGCCCGTGGTCAGCCAGCGATTGACCTTCTTGCCGTCCTCGGTCGTCTCGACGAAGTTCGCGTCGCGGTCTTCCTTCATCAGCTTCGCGATGCGATCGAGCGCGTCTTCCCACGAGATGCGCTTCCATTCGTTCGACCCGCCCGCGCGGTACTCGGGGTAACGCAGGCGGCTCTCGCTATGGATGAAGTCGATCAGGCTCGCGCCCTTCGGGCACAACGTGCCGCGATTGACCGGATGGTCGGGGTCGCCCTCGATGTGGATGATGCTCGTCTTCACATTCTTGGCACCGTCGCCAAGGCCGTACATCAGGATGCCGCAGCCCACCGAGCAGTACGGGCAGGTGTTGCGGGTTTCAGTCGTACGCGACAGTTTGTACTGACGGACTTCGGCCAGCGCGGGTGTCGGCGAGAAGCCCATCAGGGCCAGGCTCGATCCGGTGAGCGTGGTGGCAGAGACCTTCAGAAATTGTCGCCGAGTCATTTGCGTCATTGAATGGCCTCGACTCTTTCGGGGACGAAATTGATTATAGGTGCCGATTTCGCGACATGCAGCTTGAACGTAGTGCATTCGCCACCCGGATAAGTAACACAGGCGACGGTCGCTTGAAATGGGTTCCTCGTCCGAACCGGCTGCCTCGGCGGTTCACGAATCGCGAAAACCTCAGTCGAAAGACGGTGCACAAGGCAATGTGCAGCAGTAAGTAAAGCTTACCAATCGCGTGATAATCAGGACGGTAATTGTCAACGCATGTGTATTTTCGCGGTGCTACGGAAATGCGCTTTTTTTTCAAAACGCACGTTTCGATCGCACAATTGATTCGGGATAGGGCCGGCGCGCCCCTGCGGCGACGCTGCATACTGTGAATACAACCCTCATAATGCGGTCATTCGACGAACCCGACCTCCCGCCCCCATGACCCAAGCCCAAGCAAGCCAGTCGCCCCGCCTCACGAGCCTGTCGCACGGCGGCGGCTGCGGCTGCAAGATCGCGCCCGGCCTGCTGGCCGATCTGCTCAAGCGCAGCGCGCCGCTGCCGTTCTTCCCCGACCTGCTGGTCGGCAACGACACCGCTGACGACGCCGCCGTCTACAAGCTCAACGAAGATCAGGCGATCGTCGCGACCACCGACTTCTTCATGCCGATCGTCGACGACCCGTTCGATTTCGGCCGCATCGCCGCGACCAACGCGCTCTCCGACGTGTACGCGATGGGCGGCAAGCCGATCATGGCGCTCGCGATCGTCGGCATGCCGATCAACGTGCTGCCGCACGACGTGATCGCGGCCGTGCTGAAGGGCGGCGAATCGGTCTGCGCGGAGGCGGGCATCCCGCTCGCGGGCGGCCATTCGATCGACTCGGTCGAGCCGATTTACGGCCTCGTCGCGCTGGGCGTCGTCGATCCGAAGCGGGTGAAGCGCAATGCGGGCGGCCAGGCCGGCGACGTGCTGATCCTCGGCAAGCCGCTCGGCGTCGGCATTCTGTCCGCGGCGCTGAAAAAAGACCGGCTCGACGAGGCCGGCTATGCGGCGATGATCGGCGCGACCACCAAGCTGAACCGGCCGGGCGCCGAACTGGCGCGGCTCGACGGCGTGCACGCGTTGACCGACATCACCGGCTTCGGCCTGCTCGGCCATACGCTGGAACTCGCGCGCGGCTCGAAACTGACCGCTCGGGTGCGCTATGCGGACCTGCCGTGGCTGCCGAACGTCGCGAGCCTCGCCCAGGCCGGAATCTTCACCGGCGCCTCCGGCCGCAACTGGGATGCGTACGGCCACGACGTCGTACTGCCCGCCACGTTGCCACCCGCGGGCCGCGCGCTGCTGACCGATCCGCAGACCTCGGGCGGGCTGCTGGTGTCGTGCGCGCCGGAAGCGGTCGACGAGGTGCTCGCGCTGTTCCGCGCCGATGGCTTCGCCGACGCGCGCGTGATCGGCGAGATGGTGAGCGGGGAGGCGCGGGTGGAAGTCGTCTGAGGAAGGCGACTGAGGGACGCCACCGCAGAACGCGGAAAGAGGACGCGCAATCGGCCCGAACCGGCCCGAACCGGCCGCCCATGCGATAATTTCGCTCTTCCCGCAGTCTGTTTCGTCCCTACTCCCTTGAAAAACCTTCTGGTCAGCCTCGACAAAGCCGGCGATTTCGATGAAATCGTCGACGTTCGCACGCCGCTCGAGTTTGCGGAAGACCATATTCCGGGCGCGACCAACGCGCCAGTGCTGAGCAACGAGGAACGCGTGCTGGTCGGCACGACCTACAAGCAGGTGTCGCCGTTCGAGGGCACCCGGCTCGGCGCGGCGTTCGTCGCACGCAACATCGCGCACCATCTGGAAACCACCTTCGCCGACCGGCCGCGCAACTGGCGCCCGCTGATTTACTGCTGGCGCGGCGGCAAGCGCTCGGGCTCGGTCACGACGCTGTTCAACATGATCGGCTGGCCGGCGCGGCAACTCGACGGCGGCTACAAAAGCTATCGACGCGCGACGCTCGAGACGCTCGAAACCCTGCCGCGCCGCTTCCGCTATATCGCGCTGGTCGGCCCCACCGGCAGCGGCAAGACGCGCCTGCTGTCGGCGTTGCACGAGGCCGGCGCGCAAACGCTCGACCTCGAGGCGCTCGCGTCGCACCGCGGCTCGCTGCTCGGCGCCTATGCGGGCGTGTCGCAGCCGTCGCAAAAGGGTTTCGACACGCTGCTCGTCACCGCGCTGCGCGGCTTCGACGTGAACCGGCCGGTGTTCGTCGAGGCGGAAAGCCGGCGCATCGGCTCGGTCACGCTGCCGCTCGCGCTGCTCGAAACGTTTCATCGCGGCGCGTGCGTCGAGGTGCACTCGAGCCGCGAGGATCGCGCGGCGTTCTTGCTGCAGGATTACGCCCATCTGTTCGATCATCCCGACTATCTGAAGGGACAGCTGGAACGGCTGATCGGCCTGCACAGCCGCGAGCGGATCGCGGGCTGGCTGCAGCTCGTCGACGGGAACCAGCGCGCCGAACTCGCGCGCGAGCTGATCGAACGGCATTACGATCCCGCGTACGCGCGCAGCAGCGGCCAGCATTTCGAGCAACTGCCGGATGCGCTGCAACTCGAATTCCGCCCGAACGACGCCGACGTCGTCGAACAGGCGAAAACGCTGCTCGCGCAACTTGACAGCAGCACGCTCGTCATCGGCTGACCTCTAACGACAATTCACAACCATCATGCAATCAACCCTTCAGCAACCCCGCGTCAAGCTTGGCTGGATCGTGTTCCTGCTGATCGCCGTGGTCGGTCTCTTCTATGTGAAGTGGTTTCCGTACTACAACCGCGCGTTCGTCGCCGCGAGCCAGCATTCGATCGGCAAGTCGATCCTGATGGGCACGTCGGCCAGCGCACCGGCAGCCTCGTGGCAAGCGGCGATCGATTACGCGCTCGCCTACGGCAAGGCGATCTGGCAGGCGATGGTGCTCGGGCTGCTGCTCGGCTCCGCGGTGCAGGCGCTGATTCCGCCGCAGTGGGTCGCGCGCGCGCTCGGCCGCGCCGACTTCAACAGCGTCGTCAAAGGCGGCCTGATGTCGTTGCCGGGCATGATGTGCACCTGCTGCGCGGCGCCGGTCGTCGCGGGCCTGCGCGCACGCGAAGCGGCACCCGGCGCGGCGATTGCATTCTGGCTCGGCAATACCGCGTTGAATCCCGCGACGCTGATCTTCATGGGCTTCGTGCTCGGCTGGCAGTGGATGGGCCTGCGGCTCGCGCTCGGCATCGTGATGGTGTTCGGCCTCGGCTACCTCGTGAACCGCATGGTCACGCCGCAGGAAGCGGAAGCGTCGCGTGAGGCCGTCGCGCAACTGGTCAGCGCCGACGATCCGGGCACCGCGTTCTCGCGCTGGATCAAGATTCTCGGCCGGATGACGCTGCGGCTCGTGCCGGAATACATCGTGCTCGTGCTGATTCTGGGCGCGGCGCGCACGTGGCTGTTTCCGCATATCGGCCCGGATATCGACAACAGCCTGCTGTGGATCATTGCGCTGTCGATCGCCGGCACGCTGTTCGTGATTCCGACCGCCGGCGAAGTGCCGATCATTCAGGCGATGCTGTCGTTCGGCATGGCCGCCGGCCCCGCCGGCGCGCTCCTGATGACGCTGCCGCTCGTCAGCGTGCCGTCGCTCGCGATGCTCGCGCGGTCGTTTCCGCGGCGCGTGCTGACGGTGGTGACCTGCGCGGTAGCGGTGTGTGGTGTAGCCAGCGGTTTGCTGGCCGTTGCATTGGGCTTTTGAATGGGCTCTCGAGTCTGAGCTGTAGAAGAAGGAAGCATGAAACGCATTGCCGCATTTGCCGTAACCTGCTGGTCCGCCGCCGGGCTGCTGTACCTGGGACAGCATTCGGTGGCGTTGATCGTGCTGAGCGGCGTCGTGGCGCTCGCGGGGTTTGATCTGCTGCGGCCCTGAGGGCCGCGTCGATTCTCTCCGCTCGCTTCGCGGACTGTGTGGCTAAGTCGCCAGCGCGTCACGAATCGCCGCGAGCCACAACGCCACCGCCTGCGCGCCGGGGTCCACATGACCGAGCGCGCGTTCGCCGACGTAGCTCGAACGCCCGCGTCGCGGATGCATCGATGCGGTGCGCAACGCGCCATCGGTTGCCGCGGCCACCGCGGCTTGCAACGCGGCATCGGTCGACGCCGCCTGAGCGAGCGCGTCATGCAGCGCTTCGGCGGCGGGCTTTAGCGCATCGACCATCGTGCGATCGCCTGGCCTCGCGCCACCCAACTCCATCAATCCATCGACACCGGCGCTGAACGCCGCCGCCCATTGCCGCGCGGTGGTCTCGCCCGACTGTTCGAGCGCGACCGCCGCGCGCAGCAGCATCACCGCGTACAACGGACCTGACGTGCCGCCCACCACGCGCCGCACCGTCGCCGAGATTGCGCGCAAGACCGCGCCCGGCGTCGTCTCCGACGCGTAGGAATCGAGTTCGAGCTGCACCGCACGTGCGCCGCGCGCGAGGCTGATGCCGAGGTCGCCGTCGCCGACGCGCTGGTCCAGCTCGGTCAAGGTCGGCTCGGCTGCCAGCAGGCACTCGCAGACCGCTTCGATCGCGCGTCGCAGCGTCGCGTCACGTGCAAGCGTCGCGCCGCTCGCGCCTTGCGGTGCCGATGGCGCGGCGCGCACCGCGACCGGCGCGATGCGTCCGCTCAGCGCTGGCCATGCGCTCGTCTGTGCGGCGGCGTCGAGCAGGTTCAGCCGGTCGTCGTCGACACGCAGCAGTGTCAGCGAGACGCCGGCCATTTCGAGCGCGCTCAGGAATGTGCCCGCCCACGCGCGCGCGACTTCGATGCCGCGCCGGTCGAGCTCGCGCAGCGCGGCGCCGGCCACCACGTTGAGTTCGCTCGACGGCGTGCCCCCCAGATTGTTGACGAGCAGCGCGACGCGCTCGCCTGCCTGCAACGCGAGATCGTCGACGATCTTCGTCAGCAGCTTGCCGACGATCGCGTCGGCAGGCTCCAGCGCCCCCCGCGCCACGCCGGGTTCGCCATGAATGCCGAGGCCCCATTCGATTTCGCCATCTGCCAGCTCGAAGCCCGGCTTGCCCGCGGCCGGCACCGTGCAGGGTGTCAGTGCGACGCCCATCGTGCCGAGCGACGCGGCCGCCTCGCGAGCGATCCGCGCGACCTCGGTCAACGGCAAACCGCGCGCGGCCGCCGCCCCCGCGATCTTGTGAACCAGCACCGTGCCCGCGAGTCCACGACGGCCCGCGTGATCGCCGCTCGCGCTCAACGCGACGTCGTCGGCGACGATCATCATCTCGACGGGGATGCCTTCGGCGCGCGCGATTTCGGCCGCGAGGCCGAAGTTGAAGCGGTCGCCCGTGTAGTTCTTGACGATCAGCAGCGCGCCCGCGGGGCCGGTCACTGCGCGGATCGCGTCGAGTACCGCATCGGTGGACGGCGACGTGAAGACCTCGCCGGCCACCGCCGCGCTCAACATGCCGCTGCCCACGTAGCCACCGTGGGCGGGCTCGTGGCCCGAGCCGCCGCCCGAGATCAGCGCGACCTCGCCGCGTGCGGCCACGGCCTCGGCATCGGCGCGCACGACGATCGTGCCACCCTGCAATAGCGAGAGATGGGGATTGAGCGCGACGAGCCCGTCGAGCATGTCGGGGACGACGGTGGACACATCGTTGATGAGCTTCTTCATTGCGTCAGCTCCGTTGGATGCTGCCGACATAGCGTGACCCTACGATGCGATGCGAACGGCAGTCGGATCGGCGGCGAAAGGGGAAGGCCTAACTGTACCGCGCCTTGACGAACGACGACGCGATAGCGCGCGAGCTTCGAGGCGCAAGCAGACAACGAAAACGCAGGGGATGGGATGCCGAACGGCGATGCTGGGGGAAAGACTGGAAGGATTTTGACTGGACCGTAGACGAAAGCGGAACCGCTTTCGTCTACGTCACAGATGCGTTGGTAGGCTCGATTGGATTCGAACCAACGACCCCCACCATGTCAAGGTGGTGCTCTAACCAACTGAGCTACGAGCCTTTAGAGGCGCGAATTATAGAGACTCGTCGCGCACTGCACAAGCCCTTGCCGCGATTTATCGCGAGGCGTGCATCTGGATCAGTTGGTCGTGGCCCATTCGGTGTGTGGATCCAATGGATAAACCGGTCGCTTCACGTGCTCGAAGCTGAACAGAGCATAGTCCGAACTGGTGACGCCGCGGCTATCGCATTCGACGAGTGCCGCCGCGATCGGCATGAACACCGGCCGGCAATACATCCGCGATTTGAGCAACAGAAAACGCGCGCGGCGCGGATCGATGCCGACGCTCTCGAACACGCCGAGGTCCCACGGCTCATGCGTGCGCTCGGTCACGACGAGCTTTACCGTGCCGGTGTCGAGCACGGCCGCGCGTCCCATGTAGGCGCGCTGGCCGGTGTAGGTCGGGCCGCTGATCACGTATTCGCCGTCGGTCAGCGCGCGCACGACGCCGCTCATGGCAAGCGGCGAACGCGCCGGCAATGCATCGTTCGTGAGCTTGTTGCCGATCGCGAGCGTGACCGTGCTGCCGACATTCGCGGCCGCCAACGCCGCGACCGCCTGCGGGTCGCACAACGGCCCGCTGACGATGCCTTCGAGGCCCTGCTTCAATGCTTCCTCGAGCAGATCCATCGTGTCGCACGTGCCGCCCGACATGCAGTTGTCGCCGTGATCGAGCAGCAGCACCGGCTTGTCCGCGCCGCGTGCAAGCGAGGCCGCCCGCGCGACCGATTCGGCAAGCGGCGCACTGCGATAAACGAAATCGTCGCGCTCGTCCCAGATCTGTCGCGCGATGCGCTCAGCGACCGCCTCCGCAGCGGCGCGCTCGCCATTGCTCACGACGACGACGCTAATGCACGGCGCGGGAATATCGGCGAGCGAGAAGCCGGCCAGCACCGACACCGCGAGCATGCCGTCGGCCTCGGCGGCGCGCGCGGCATCGAGCGCGCGTTTCATCGCTCCGTCGGCGCTCGCGCTGCGCAGCGTGTGCGTCAGCAGTGGCGGTTGACGCCACGCGATCATCGGCTGCGCGCGGCCCTCGATCATGTCGAACAGCAACCGCGCCGCGTGCGCGCCAGTCTCGTACATGTCGACGTGCGGATAGGTCTTGAAGCTGACGATGACATCCGCGTTGTCGATCATCTTCTGCGTGACGTTACCGTGCAAATCGAGCGCGACCGCGATCGGCGCGTGCGGCAGCAACGCACGCACGCGCGCGAGCAGATCGCCTTCGCCATCGGTCGAATTCTCGGCGACCATCGCGCCGTGCAGATCGAGCAGTGCGGCGTCGCAGCCCGTTGCGGCGGTCACGATCGCGTCGCAGATCGCATCGTAGGCGGCGGCATCGACCGGCCCGCTCGGATTCGCCATTGCGGAGATCGGCGTCACGATCTCGGCGTGCGCGCGCTCGGCGGCGTCGATGAACGCGGCCATCGCCGTTTGCATGCCTTTGTTTTCCTCGAATGCGGCACGTGCGTAGCTCGGGCCGTAGCGGCCGAATGCGGCCAGTGGGGTCTCTACCGGCGAGAACGTGTTGGTCTCGTGGTTCATTCGTGCGATCAGGATTTTCATGAGCGTAAGGTCCCCGACTTTGACGTTGCGGTCAGCATCGCTTGCAGCGGCGCGTTGCAGCTTGCTTTCGGGTGGTCGGCGCGACGCGTGCCAGGTGGACTGCGTCGTGGCCCACGTCGCTGATCACGCCCGATCGACGAAAGACCAAGGCGCAGCGCGCTCTGCCCGAGGTCGGCGACCCAGTGCGCGGATGGTCGGCGATCTGTTCGATGTCGCTCGCGAAGGAGGTCTCTGCACCGTTGCTTGCGCTGTTTGTGGCGTTGTTGCCCTGCTTGCAGGCTGCTTGTGTGCAGGGCGCGCGCCATGGTTGATCCGTCGTGGTGAGCGATGCGTCATTGGCCACGACTTGCTCAGGTCGGCTTCCTGATGGGCGTCGTTCCAGTTGCCATGATAGAGAGGTTTTGGACGAGGCAGATGGCCGGCCGTGCGCGAGGACGCGGCGCGTCGACGCCTTTCAGTAAGTAAGCATGAGCGGCAAAAGCGCTGGATTCGGCGGAAGCGGACGACGCAACGCGGGGGCCTACGGCGCGAATCCGCTCGACTTCACGCGCCTCGAGGTACCGGCAATCTGCGCGGAAGTGGCCACTAGCAAACGTTTTCGTCAAGGAAAGCGCGCAAGATGCAATGAAGGCTCAACCTTTTGCGAAGCGCGCCGTTATTGCATGTGCTCAGGCAACCCCCTTGGATCTCCATGGCACAACCGATTCCTTTCCGCAACACTGGCGCCGCCCGCGCGCGGCATGCCAAAGCCATGCTGTTGCCCATCGCGCGTCAGATCGCCGACGATCTCGCATTGCGAGTTCATCTGTCGCTCGATGCACTGCGCCGCGGCGTCGGCACGAAGAGCGACGCACAAACGCTCACGCAGATCATGCTGCTGACCAGCTACCTGGCCGATGCCGGCTTCGGTTCGATGAGTCATGAAGAGCTCCACGCGGCGGACCGCGCCTCCGCGAGGATGTTCGACGCCGGTCGGGAACGCGACGAATGGAGCCTCGACGATGCGGGGTTCGAGCTCTTTGCATCGATCGCGACCAGTTACGATCGGCAATTGCATCGCGCTCCGCTTTGGGCGGTTACCGAGGCCAGTGAAAGGCTCGACCGTTTTATTGCGGGTGCATCCGATCGGGCACTGGCGCGTAAGCGGGCTTAGCGCTTTTTTGTAGAAGTACTCACCGCGTAAACCAAAAGGGCACGGAGGTTAGGCAAGCGTGTCGGGAACTGACGGGTTACGCGGATGCGCTTCGGACTGGAAAATGATGAAATGCGCAAAATCGGCGCGTAAACGCAAAAACCCCACCCTGTAGGGGGTGGGGTTTCTGACGGGGTGAGGAGCCTGACGATTACCTACTTTCACACGGGCAATCCGCACTATCATCGGCGTGGAGTCGTTTCACGGTCCTGTTCGGGCTGTCTCTTATACACATCTGACGTTGCCGACTACTCCTTACTTGTCGATGTCGGGTGTGGCCGTTTAATTGTAATGGATAAAAGATAGGTGATGTCATCTTGTGGATGGCGCGCGCTTATCCTAACCGTGGACTGCAAGTATTTAATACTAAGATGCTATCAGATAGGACTGCAAATAACATTTT
>NZ_LRBG01000037.1 GCF_001580545.1 Paraburkholderia monticola | reverse complement strand
ACGGGGGGAAAACGAGCCGCTCGTATTCGAGCTGGGTGGGCGTCACCGACTACGATCGCGACGGCGAGTTGCGCATCGGCATCAAGCGTGTGCGTGGCGGGCGCTTCTCGAACTTCGCGTTCGACACGCTGCAGCCCGGCCACACGATCGACGTGATGACGCCCGACGGGCGCTTCTTCACGCACCTGAACGCGGAGCAGGGTCAGCAGTACCTCGCCTTCTCGGGCGGCTCGGGCATCACGCCGGTGCTCGCGATCATCAAGACGACGCTCGAAGTCGAGCCCCGCAGCACGTTCACGCTGGTGTACGGCAACCGCAGCGTCGAGCAGATCATGTTCGCCGAAGAACTCGAGGACCTGAAGAACCGCTTCATGAGCCGCTTCGTGCTGTATCACGTGCTGTCGGACGATCTGCAGGACGTGGAGCTGTTCAACGGCGTGCTCGATCAGGAAAAGTGCGCGGCGTTCATCGAGCAGTTGCTGCCGGCCGACGCGATCGACGAAGCGTTCATCTGCGGCCCCGGGCCGATGATGGACGCGGCCGAAGCCGCGCTGAAAGCGGCCGGCGTGCCGCAGGCGAAGGTGCACGTGGAGCGCTTCGGCACACCGCTGCCGCAGGCGGGCGTGCCGGCGGTCGAGATCACCGGGGACACCCCCGCGGCCGACCTCGAAATCGTGCTCGACGGCAAGCGGCGCAAGCTGCGCCTGCCGTATCAGGGCGTCAGCGTGCTCGACGTCGGACTGCGCGCGGGACTTGCGCTGCCTTATGCGTGCAAGGGCGGCGTGTGCTGCACCTGTCGCGCGAAGGTACTCGAGGGCGAAGTGAAGATGGAAAAGAACTACACGCTCGAAGAGCACGAGGTCCGCGACGGCTTCGTGCTGACGTGCCAGTGTCATCCGGTCAGCGACAGGGTCGTCGTCAGTTACGACGAACGTTGAGCGCCGCCGCTATAGACCCCCTGCTTTCGTCGCCAACCGGTTCCGTGTCGTCCAAGGCCGCCGTCACGTGCCATCGCGCGAACCCGTACATGTCTGATCGCACTGCGTTGCGCTGTCGCGCACGCAGCGCCTGAATCGCTCGCTATCTCTACCTGGAAATACCATGACCGAAGCCTTTATTTGTGATGCCATTCGCACTCCATTTGGACGTTATGCAGGTGTACTGAAGGACGTGCGCGCAGACGACCTGGGCGCAGTGCCGATTCACGCGCTGATGCAGCGCAATCCATCGGTCGACTGGCAGCAGGTCGCCGACGTCCTCTACGGGTGCGCCAACCAGGCCGGCGAGGACAATCGCAATGTCGCGCGCATGTCCGCGTTGCTGGCGGGCTTGCCGATCGACGTCCCCGGTTCCACGATCAACCGCCTGTGCGGCTCGGGGATGGACGCGGTAGGCAGCGCCGCGCGGGCCATCAGATCGGGCGATGGCGACCTTTACATCGCGGGCGGCGTGGAAAGCATGACGCGCGCACCTTTCGTGGTCGGCAAGTCGGCCTCGGCATTCTCGCGTTCCGCCGAGATCCATGACACGACGATCGGCTGGCGCTTCGTCAATTCGCTGATGCGCAAACAGTACGGTGTCGATTCGATGCCGGAAACGGCCGAGAACGTGGCCGACGATTTCGGCGTGGACCGCGAATCGCAGGACCGGTTTGCAATGCGTAGCCAGCAACGCGCCGCGCGCGCTCAGGCGGACGGCACGCTGGCCCAGGAAATCACCGCGGTGCGCATTCCTCAAAAGAAGGGCGAACCGCTGGTGGTCGATCGCGACGAGCATCCGCGTGAGACCTCGTTCGAGGCGCTGGCCAAACTCAAGGGTGTGGTGCGTCCAGACGGAACGGTCACCGCGGGTAATGCCTCGGGCGTCAATGACGGCGCTTGCGCGTTGTTGATCGCAGGCGAAGAGGCCGCGAAGCGCAATCATCTGACGCCGCGCGCCCGCATCATCGGCATGGCCACGGCGGGTGTCGAGCCGCGCATCATGGGCATCGGGCCCGCGCCGGCAACCGAGAAGCTGCTGGCACGCCTGGGCATGACCCTCGACCAGTTCGACGTGATCGAGCTGAACGAGGCCTTCGCCTCGCAAGGGATCGCAGTGCTGCGCCGGCTCGGCGTCGCGGAGGACGATCCGCGCGTCAATCCGAACGGTGGCGCGATCGCGTTGGGTCACCCACTCGGCGCTTCGGGCGCCCGCCTCGTCACCACGGCCACCTACGAACTCGAACGCCGCAACGGCCGCTTCGCGCTTTGCACGATGTGCATCGGCGTTGGCCAAGGCATCGCGATCGCCATCGAGCGCGTTTGATCGGAGTCAACAGCATGTCGAACGCATTGAAGACTTCCACGGTGGTCGGCATCGTCGGCGCCGGCGCGATGGGCGCCGGAATCGCCCAGGTGGCCGCGCTCGCGGGACACCACGTGGCGCTGTTCGATCTCGATGCCGCCACGGTCGCGAAGGCGATCACGGGCATCGCGGCCAATCTCGCGAGGCTCGTCGAGAAAGGACGGCTCGACGCGACGGCAGCCGCGCACGCGAAGGAAAGATTGCTTCCGGTCGACCAACTGGCCGGCCTGCGCGATGCGGGGCTCGTCATCGAAGCCGTCGCCGAACGGCTGGAAGTGAAGCGCAAGATTTTCGCCGAACTCGAAGAGCACGTGGCCGACGCTTGCATCCTCGCGACCAACACTTCGTCGATCTCCGTCACGGCGATCGGCGCGACACTGAAGATCCCGTCGCGCCTCGTGGGCATGCACTTCTTCAATCCGGCGCCCGTGATGGCGCTGGTCGAAGTCGTCAGTGGTCTCGCTACGTCGACGGAGGTCGCGTCGTGCGTGTACGAGACGGCCGCCGCGTGGGGCAAGACGCCCGTCTATGCACGCTCGACCCCAGGCTTCATCGTGAACCGTGTGGCCCGTCCGTTCTACGCGGAAGGTCTGCGGCTTCTGAACGAGCAGGCAGCGGATGCCGCGTCGATCGATGAGGTGATCCGCGAGGCGGGCGGCTTCCGCATGGGCCCGTTCGAATTGATGGACCTGATCGGACACGACGTCAATTTTGCGGTCACCGAGTCGGTGTTTCGTGCGTATTTCAACGATCCCCGTTTCACGCCGTCGTTGATCCAGCAGGAGCTGGTCAATGCGGGCTTTCTGGGCCGGAAATCGGGCCGCGGCTTCTACGAATATGGTTCGAACGCCACGCGCCCGAGCCCGCGTATCGAGTCCCCTAAAGACTCCCCGCGAGAAGTCAGACTGTTTCCGCAGTCCGGGGTGATCCAGCGGCTTCAACAAAGGCTGCGGGATGCCGGTCTCGTGACCACGACGATGCCCGAAACCGAAAGCAGCGACGGGGCCGTCGCGCTGATCGATGATGCGGTGCTGCGACTGACAGACGGGCGCACTGCCACGCAATGCGCGTACGACATGAATCGCGACAACGTGGTTCTCGTCGACCTTGCGCTCGACTATGCCGGCAGCAACACGGTCGCGCTCACCCGCGCGAGACAATGCAGTGATTCGGCCTACGCCGCTGTGGTCGGCGCGATGCAGGCGGCGGGGTACTCGGTCGTGCCGGTGGCAGACGTGGCCGGCATGATCGTGATGCGAACCGTCGCGATGCTGGTGAACGAGGCCGCCGACGCGGTCAATCAGGGCGTCTGCACGGCAGCGGATCTCGATCTGGCGATGGAAAAAGGCGTCAACTATCCGTTGGGTCCGCTGAAGTGGGCAAACGCAGTGGGCGTCGCTTTCTTCCATACGGTGCTGAACAACCTCTGCACCCATTACGGTGAAGACCGGTACCGCGTTTCACCGCTACTTGCGGCACTTTCGTGGTCGCGTTCCTCGTGGGACGCCAGCCACGCCATCGACAACGCTGCCTGACTCGAAACAACCCAACTATCTGTATCTGGAGACTCCCGTGGTCCGACGCACCCCCCAACCCGACGAACTCGAACCGATCGAACGCGCCAGCCGCGATGAGCTGCAGGCCCTGCAACTGAAGCGCCTCAAATGGTCGCTCCGCCATGCTTACGACAACGTGGCACATTATCGGCACGCGTTCGATGCCGCTGGCGTGCATCCGGACGACCTGAAAGAACTCTCCGACCTGGCAAAGTTTCCGACCATGTCGAAGAAGGACCTGCGCGACAACTATCCGTTTGGCCTGTTCGCCGTGCCGCGCGACCAGGTGGTGCGCGTCCATGCATCGAGCGGGACCACGGGCAAACCGACGGTCGTGGGCTACACGGCACGCGACATCGACACGTGGGCGGACATCGTCGCGCGTTCGCTCCGTGCTGCCGGCGGCCGCCGCGGCGACACGTTGCACAACGCGTTCGGCTATGGCCTGTTCACGGGCGGCCTTGGAATTCACTATGGCGCGGAGCGGCTCGGCTGCATGGTGGTACCGATGTCCGGCGGCCAGACCGAAAAGCAGGTTCAGCTGATCCGCGACTTCGAACCCTCGATCATTCTGGTCACACCGTCTTACATGCTGAACCTGCTCGACGAGATGACGCGGCAAGGGATGAACCCGGCCGAGTCGTCACTGAAGGTTGGTGTCTTCGGCGGCGAGCCCTGGACCCAGGCGATGCGCAACGAAATCGAAACGCGGGCCGGCATCGACGCGGTCGACATTTACGGCCTCTCCGAAGTGATGGGCCCGGGCGTCGCGTCGGAGTGCATCGAAAGCAAGGACGGTCCGGTGATCTGGGAGGACCACTTCTACCCGGAAATCATCGATCCCATTACCGGTGAGGTGCTCCCGGATGGCAGCGAGGGCGAACTGGTCTTCACGTCGCTCACGAAGGAAGCGATGCCGGTCATCCGCTATCGGACTCGCGATCTGACCTCGCTCATGCCGCCCACCTCCCGCTCGATGCGCCGGCTCGCCAAAATCACCGGACGCTCCGACGACATGCTGATCATTCGAGGCGTCAACGTGTTTCCGAGCCAGATCGAAGAACTGATTCTGGCGATTCCGAAGCTGAGCGCGCAGTATCAATTGACGGTCAAACGCGATGGGCATCTCGATTCGCTGGCCGTCTGCGTCGAAGCCCGGCCGGAAGTCGGCGAATCGCTGAGCGACCACGATCGCGCGGCGCTCGCGCGCGAACTGCAGCATCGAATCAAGACGATGGTTGGCGTGTCGACGACGGTTTCGGTGGCGCTCGCCGGACATATTCCCTTGACCGGCACCGGCAAGGCGAAACGCGTCGTCGATCTGCGCGGCGCGAATCTGTAAGCGAGGATCAGGGGCGTTGCGCGCCGGATCCGCGCGGCGCCCACTGGGATCACTGCCGACCAGTGTTACGATTCCGACGTCTCTGTTCAAGCCGTGAGTCCCTTGCCTGCGCGTTCGGGTCTTACGTCAAAACATACGCGGAACCCGACACAGCATGAAGCCCCTGGATCTGACGCGTTTCGATCTCAACCTTCTGGTCGTACTCGAGGCGCTTTGGGCCGAAAGGCACGTCGGCCGCGCCGCCGAACGATTGCATTTGTCCCAGTCCGCAACCAGCCACGCTTTATCGAGGTTGCGTAGTGCTTTCGCCGATCAGCTTTTTATTCGTCACCCTCGCGGGATCGAGCCAACGCCGCTCGCCATCGAGTTGATGCCGCGCGTGGCGGCGGTGCTCGAGTCGGTCAGGCTCGTCGCCAGTCCACGTGGAGAATTCGATCCGGCTCGCTTGCAAGCGATGCTCTCAGTGGCCGCGACCGATCACGCCATCTTGACCGTCATCGCCCCTGCTCTCGCCAAAATCCAGGCCGCTGCACCGGGTGTCGTGCTCAGGCTCAGACCGGCCGATATGGAATCCGCTGTGCGCATGCTGGACAGCGGCGATCTCGACATCGTGCTCGGGTCGGGCTCTTTTGCCCAGATGCCGCAGCGTTTTGATTGCCAGTTGGTCCACAAGGAACGGTTCGTCGGCATCGCGCGCAAAGGGCATCCCGCTCTGCTCAAGCGTGGCACGAAGCTGCACATGGAGTTGGATGACTTCACCCGGCTGCCGCATATTCTGGTCTCGCCGCGCGGCGATACGCGGGGCGCCGTCGACGATGCGCTGGAGGCCCTCGGCCGTACCCGCAAGGTGAGCGCCACCTGCCCCAGCTTTCTGGCTGTTCCGTTCATGGTCGGCGCTTCCGAATCGATTGCCGTCATCGCCGAGCGAGTTGCACTGCGGATGCAGGAAACCGCGCAACTGAGTCTTTTCGAGTTGCCCGTGGTGCTACCAACCTGGGACGTGCTCGTTATTCGCGCCCGAGGTCGCGCCAACGAACCCGCCGTTCAGTGGATCACGAACATGATGATCGCTGACTAAACATCGGCAGGAGTTGGGGACCATGAATTTCATGCATCGACATGGTGTGTAAATGCCATTGGATCGAATGCCTCAGGCCTCCTAGAGTGCGGTTGTCGTTTATTCAACCCGCCAGGAGTACCCCTAGCCCATGAAGACAGACCCCACCCTGGTCATGATCCCCTGCTTCGCAGGCGCTCCATGGCAGCTCGACCAGCTAAGCGACTTGCAGGGTCGCCCCATGCGTACACTTCGCTTGCCGGACGACGTGTGCGAGCTGGAAACGTTGGCGGACTTCATCGCCGACCAGGTGAAGGACCTCGACAGCTATGTGCTGGTTGGCGATTCGTACGGTGCGGTCTGCTCGATCGCGGTCGCGACGCGGCAGCCGACGGGCCTGAAAGGCCTGGTGCTCTCCGGCGGGTTCGCGAGGAACCCAATCACCTCGCCCTTGCTCAAGACACTGGCAGCGCTGGCACCGTTCTTCCCCGGGCCTTTTTATCGACAGACGACACTTCGGGTCCACGCCGCGCAGCTGGCTTCGTCGTTCGACAAGGAGGGGGAGATACCGTGGTCAACTGGAAAGAGTCGCGCGTTCTTCATCAGGGAGACGCCGCATAGAGCCTACGTCAACCGCATGCGCTCGATCGGGAAGATGGACTACACGGTCCAGTTGAAAAGGATCGAGGTCCCCACGCTGATCCTGACTCCCGCGCAAGACAGGCTGATCGGTAAAGAAGCCGCTGGGACACTTCTGAACGGCATCAAGGATTCGCAGGAAGTCGTCATGCCGCGCACCGGTCACATGTTCAGGTTTTCGCATCCTGGCGCCTACTCTCGCGAGATCAGAAAGTTTCTGGAGCGGGCGTCGCTATAACGGCTTTGGTACAAATAGAGGTGCCTTCACCGCCGCTTCTCCACCACCCTGACGGAGTCCTTTGCCTGTTTAGCCTCGCGCTTGCGGCCCGCGGCCACTGTCGCCTCCCTAAACGATGCGGCACGCGCTTCGCCTAACGCGATCAGCGCATCGGTGAGTTGCGCCATGTGCTTCTCCATCGACCTGTCGTCGCCGGACTGAATGGAAACGAACGCGCCGTCAAAGCCGAGCATGCCGAAATACGCGAGTTCTTCGGCGATCGCCGACGCCGCGGCGCTCCCTTCCGCGTTGAACGCGCTGCGAATCATCTCCCGCATGTAATCGCGGCCTTCGTTACGCACCTCGATCACGGTCTGGATGGCCTCTGGCTCGGCCGCCTCGTTGCTCATGACCATGACGACCAGCAGGCGCAGGAAGTTCTCGTGGTGTTCGAACACCTCGCCCGTCTTCTTCAGATACCAGCCCAGACGCTCCCGGGACGTGCCATCAACGGGGGGATTCTGATGGGCCTCGCGCATCGCGGCGAAGAAACGCCGGGCACCCTGGGCCATCACCTCCGCCAATAGCCCGGCCTTGGAACCGAAATGGTGATAAATCGCGCTCTTGGGGATTCCGGTTGCCTCGACCAGCGCCGACATCGAGGTGCCCGCATAGCCATAGGCGGACATCACACGGGATGCCGCTTCGAGGATTTCCTGGCGGGATCGCTGGCCCCGTCGATTGCCGATTTGCCGTGCATTTTCCATCGCAAAAGTATACCGGTTCGGCAAGTTTTTTCCGGCGTTGGACCAATCGGCACGGCCTGCGCATTCATAGCTCAGACTCGATCGGCAGCAATCCGAGGAACCAGACGCTCGCACGCCGCATGAAAGATACATCTGGCTCCGAGTCGTATTCCGTCACCGTTCCGTCCTCGGCGGTGTCGATCCAGACGATCCGGGTCGTTCCGTTCGCGTCCGTGCGTTGTTCAACGCGCCAGGCAATCACGTCCAATTTCGGCTCGACATCGTCGAGAACCTGGCCGGCAAGCGCCGGACTGTCGCAAAGCACGCCAATCTCCGTATTGAGCTTGCTCGAGCGAGGGTCGAGATTCATCGATCCAATGAAAATGCTTTGCCGGTCGAACACGTACGTTTTCGCATGCAGGGAGGCCCTCGATGAGCCGAAGGACTTTCGTGGCGCTTTGTCGCTGGATGTGACGAGCGGCTTCAGCTCGTAAAGCCGTACGCCCGCCGCGACGAGATCCTTGCGGTAGTGCTGGTATCCAGCATTCACCGCGGCTACATCGGTCGCAGCCAGCGAGTTGGTCAACACCGTGACGCGTACGCCATGCCCGGTTAAATCGCGTATCCATTCGACACCCTCCTTCCCTGGCACGAAGTAAGGCGAAACGATCAGCATTTCGTGTGTCGGTTTGAGTTTCAACGCCGCGAACCGCGTCATCAGATGGCCTTGCAGGTTGCCCGGGTCTCGCGTGATCTTGGACGGATCGTCGTAAAGGAGGGTGACATCTCCCCACGAAAAGTCCGTGTTGCCCGATTCAAGTACTTTGGCCAATCGCTGCCGGGCTTGCACAATATAGGGAGCGTCTTGCTCCGATTTGAGGTATTCGTCCAGCTTCTCGCGGTAGGCGGCCAGTGCGGTTGGATCCGCCGGATGGCCCATCAGTTGCTCGATCGAATAACTCGATTCGGAATTCCAGAACTCGTCGAAGGCGGCGGAGACCTTCCTGACGACTGGACCGTGCACCAGAACATCCAGATCCCCAAACGTCACCACCTTCGATGCACCGAAGTATTCATCGCCGATATTGCGACCACCAAGAATAGCGGCCTGGTTGTCCGCAATGATTGCCTTGTTGTGCATGCGCCGGTCGACTCGGGAAAATTCCAGCGCAGCGCCGAGTGATTTGAAGTGGCGGTTCGCGACCGGGTTGAATAACCGTATCTTCACATTCGGGTGTGAACTGAGTGTGAGCAGAACCTGGTCGTCTGCATTCGTGCCAAGGTCATCGATCAGGACGCGAACGCGCACTCCGCGGTCTGCTGCCTTCAGCACCGCTGCCCCCAGTTCGCGGCCTGTCAGATCGCTGTGCCAGATGTAGTACTGGAGATCGAGCGAGCGCTCTGCCGTTTCCGTGAGTACGATGCGAGCCACGATCGCGTCGGTGGGGTCTGCAAGCAGGTGAAATGCACCGTCGCCGGGATGACTCCGCTCTTCGGGCGCGAAGAGCGTGCCGAGCCGTGTGGACTCCGTGTTTTGAAGGGCAAACGTTTGTGGCCGATTGCTCTGTGGAGGCAAGCTCGCGCACGCGGTCAGCACACTGGCAAGAACGCTTACGAAGAGAAGCTGAAGCCTTGTCATGTCCGCACCTCGCTAAAGGATTTCACAGGGCACGCCCCGAGCGACGTGCCGGACTTGCAAAAAGCCTGTTGCTGGTTCGACGCAGCCAACGCAACGCTCGGCACTACACGCCGTCCACCGGATGCGGCGAGAGCACGAAATACGTCGTGTCGCATGGGACTCACGCATCTTATCGTGGTGACTCGTTCTCCTCCAGCGTTGCACCCCGCTCCAGATCCTCGCGCCCGCCATTGGTAAGATTGCCGTCACGACACGCGCGCTGCAGGTGCCGCCGCTGAGCGCCAACAAAGCACGCCCCACTGTGACCCGAGGAAAACAACGCATGGCGAATCACGATCGCACCAGCTTCATTCGACGCAAGACACCGGAGTCAGCCGCCATGCTGGCAAACGTCAAGCGCGCGATGGCGATCACCGCCAGCATCAACCGCCTGACGTTCAACGATACCGATCAGGTGCGGGCCCTCTTCAGCGAACTGATCGGCAAGCCGGTGGACCCGAGTTTTGTCTTGATCCCGCCGTTCTATACGACCGGCGGGGTCGATATCAGTGTCGGGCGCAATGTCTTCGTCAACCAGAATTGCACGTTCTACGATCTCGGCGGACTCGCCATTGCCGACGACGTGATGATCGGGCCCAACGTGAGCCTGATCACCTCGGGTCATCCTATTGAACCGTTCCAACGGCATACGGGCGTCACGGCGAGCCCGATCGTGATCGAGCGAAACGTGTGGATCGCGGCCGGCGCGACGATCATCGGCGGGGTGACGGTCGGTGAAAACTCCGTCGTTGCAGCGGGCTCGGTCGTCACCACGGACGTTCCTCCGAATACCCTCGTTGGCGGAAACCCTGCCAGGGTCATTCGGGCGATCGGCGACTGAAAGTATTCGCCGCGACGGTGCCAATCGCCGCGCCGAACTACAATTATTGAAGCGGTCTGAAGCCACTCCATCTGAACGTGCGTCGCACCCGCCATGCAGTGGCTATGCGCGGACTATCCGGGCTGCGCTGACAGGCCGTTCAGCCTCCCCCGGCAAAGCATTGCTGCACGATTGATTCGATCGCAGCAGGCCTGGGGCGGCGGCTAGCCCAGGAGGGACTATGCGCTCGGCAGTGGAGTCCGGCGTGCGTCTGAGACGTTATGCGATCAGGGCGGCAGCCGTCATCGTCGGTCTGATTGTGCTTGGACGCATCACCGGCATCCTGGTCGATTGGCTGTGGTTCTCGTCGGTCGGCTACGGTGGCGTTTTCTGGACCATCCTGTGGGCGAGAGCGCTGCTCGCTACCGCCGTGTTCACCGTTTCGGCAGGCGCGATAGGCCTCTCGGGAATGCTCGCACATCGTTATGCGAGACCCGTCGTCGATCCCTCGCAAGCGGTAGTGGTCGGCCCGCCGGGTACGACGGAACTCACCGGCGATCTGGCCGAGCTGGTCGCGCCGCATATTGCCTGGCGCTCCAGTATCGTCTGGGTCGCAATCGTCCTGGGGCTCGTTATCGCCGGCGGCGAAATCTCGAACTGGGACATCGCACTGCGCTTCATCCATCAGGTGCCGGTGGGCCAACGCGATCCGGTCTTTGGCCGGGACATCGGCTTTTATCTCTTCTCGCTGCCCGTGTATGTCGCCATCAGGAACTGGCTGCTGCGACTCGTCCTCAGCTGCGCGATCGTGACGGTGGCCGTCTATGCGCTGCGCGGTGATATCGCGTTGGAACGGCCGCCACGTACATTCTCCGCCGCCGCGTTCACTCATGGTTCGGCACTGCTCGGTTTGTTCTTTGCGGTAATGGCCTGGTCGTGGTGGCTCGCGCGCTTTCTGCTGCTCTATGGCGACAACGGTGTCGTGGTCGGCGCCAGCTACACCGACGTCCACGTCCAGCTGCCGGTCCTGTGGATGCTCGTCGGCCTTGCCACGGCCGCGTCAATCGCCATTTGGATCAACATGCGCCGGCGCAGCTACCGGCTGCCTATCGTCGCCGCGCTGGTCGTGTTCGGCAGTGCGTTCGTGTTCGCCGGGATCTATCCACCGCTGTTCGAGCGCTTCTATGTCAAGCCAAGCGAACTCACACTGGAAACACCCTATATCAAGGCAAATATCGCGCTGACGCGGGAGGCTTACGGCCTTGCACAGATCGAGGTCAAGCCGTTCGACGCCGAGCCGGGATTGACGCTCGACTCGCTGCAGGCCAATCGGGCAACCATCGACAACATCCGGTTATGGGATGTGCAACCGTTGATGGACACCTACGCCCAGTTGCAGGAGATCAGAACCTATTACAAGTTTCTCTCGGTGGACATCGACCGCTATCGACTCGACACCGGCTACAGACAGGTGATGTTGTCGGCGCGCGAACTGCAACCGTCGATGCTGCCGCCCAACGCCCAGACCTGGGTGAATCTGCACCTTATCTTCACTCACGGCATCGGCATCGTGATGTCGCCGGTCACCGAGAAATCCACGGAAGGTTTGCCGTTCTTCTATCTGCGGGATATTCCGCCGGTCGCCAACGGCGGCCCGCCCATTCGCGAACCGCGTCTCTACTTCGGTGAAGGCCAGCAGGACTACGTGATCGTGAAGGGCAACGTTGCCGAATTCGACTATCCCAAAGGCGCGGACAATGCCTACACCACATACAGCGGGCATGACGGCGTACCGATCGGCGGCGCGGCGCGCCGCAGTCTGTTCGCGTGGCAACTCGACGATCCCAACATTCTGCTGAGCGGCTATATCGCCGACCAGAGCCGTATCCTGCTTCACCGCAACATTCAGGAGCGCGTGCGGATGATCGCGCCGTTCCTGACGCTCGATCACGATCCCTATGTCGTCGCGAGCGGCGGACGCCTGTTCTGGATTCAGGACACCTATACCGTCAGCCAATGGTTTCCCTACTCCCGGCCGGGCTTCGGCGACGGTGCCAACTACATCCGCAATTCGGTCAAGGTCGTGATCGACGCCTACAACGGCACGGTCGATTTCTATGTCAGCGATCCCGCCGATCCGCTCCTGCGAACGTACCAGCGCATCTTTCCAGGTCTGTTCAAACCTTTGGACGCGATGCCATCGGAGCTTCGGCAACATATCCGCTACCCCGAAGACCTGTTCCTGATTCAGGCGCAGCTGTTCCGCGCCTATCACATGGATGCGCCGGAGGTCTTCTACAACCGCGAAGATCTGTGGCAGTTCCCGCGCGAACTGGTCGGTATGGATGGAGAGAGCACCGCCAGCACGATGCCGCCGTATTACACGATCATGCGACTGCCCGGCGACCCGCGCGCCGAATTCATCCTGATGCTGCCGATGGTGCCGAGCCAGCGGGAGAACATGATCGCGTGGCTGGCGGCGCGTTGCGATCCGACCGAATACGGCAAGCTGATTGTTTATACGTTTCCGAAGGACAGGCTGATCTTTGGGCCGTTTCAGATCGAAGCGCGCATTCAGCAGAATACTGAGATCTCGCAGCAGATCTCGCTGTGGAACCAGATGGGCTCACGCGTGATTCGCGGGCATCTCGTGGTCGTGCCGATCGAGAACTCGATCCTGTACGTCTCGCCGCTCTATTTGCGCGCGGCGTCGGGGCAGTTGCCGGAGCTGAAGCGGGTGATCGCAGCGTATGGCGAGCGGGTGGTGATGGAGGACACCTTGGGCCAAGCGCTCGCGGCACTTTTCAATGAGAGCGTGCGGGCGGGATTGCCGGCGCTAGTGACGACCAACGTGCCGGATGCCCGCGCGCGTGAAGCGCTTGCCCACTATGACCGCGCGATCGAACGGCTGAAGGCGGGAGACTGGAGCGGCTTTGGCGCGGAGATGGATGCTTTGCGGCCGTTGCTTGAAGGGCTTGGTGGTGGGCGGTCCGGTGGTGGGCAGAAGTGAGCGGGAAGTTTGAGGTTTTTTGCGGATTCGTGGGGATGGGCGCTTGCCGATCCACATCTGCCCTTCAATTCGACGCGAGTGCTACGGCAGCTTCGGTACTGGAATAGTCATTCGGGTCGTCCTCTCGGACGACAGATTCGCGGCCAGTGCGGTCATTGGGCTAATCGCCGGCGAAGGGTCGCTATAGGTTACTCTGCGGTCATTGGACGACCTATTTCTTCGAATGACAGCTTTTCGCCCTGCCGGAGGACGGCACCCGACCCGTTCGAGTCGCTCAGAAACTCCTGACCTACTGTCCGCTTCAGTTGGAGCATGAGACGTTCGCCGACGTCTGATCGGCCAATCACTCCTTCACAGGATCGCTGGAGACGGCGTCCGCGACTTGGGAAAGAGACTCTGTTTCGACAGGTTCGATGATGGCACCGAGACCAGTCTCTGATCGGGCATGGCGTTCAAAAAATAAGGCTAGAAGTTCAGGGCGCAGTCCATCGCCGCGTTGTGCTGCGAGCGCATGAAATGAGAGAAATGGCAACATGCTCGAACCTCCTTTCAATGAGGGAAAGGCGAGCGCTACGTCGATGACGGAATTGGCACACCGGGCGCCCGCAAGATGCTTGTGGTTCGAGCACACCGCCCTTCGTCCGCCGGCCTCGGTTACTGTGCGATCGCATGGACAGGTTATGGCAGCGGGTCAGCACAGGCACTCCGATTCTTGCTGTCTATTTCATCTCGCTACACCCCCTGGCACCGTCGCTTACGAACGAAGCATAGTGACCATCGTCACCACAAGCCGCGTGTCGGTTTATCGAGTATTGCAGCAAGAAACGGGGGGCGGCTGACTGCTGGCGCCAATATTGTTCAGGCAGAAGGAGACGATTTCGTTTCCCTCTTTCAACCACAGTCAATGAGGAATTCACCATGTCCAGGGAAGATGACAACAAGGCCGTCGTGGAGCGCTGGTTCACCGATTTCTGGGGCAAGACATGCAATCTCGACATCGTCGACGAACTTGCTGCGCCTGACATGCTTCTTCAATACTCGCTGCACCAGGCGCGCCGTGGCCGCGAGGACATCAAGGCATTCATGACCGATTTCCGCCAAGCGTTTCCGGATCTCAACTTCTGGGGCGCCGCTGATCTCATCGCCGAGGGGGACTATGTAGTCGGCCGTTGGGAGGGTGGAGGCACACATACCGGTCCAGCATTCAGCGATTTCCTCATTGGATCGTTGCCGGCCGCGACCGGACGGAAAATGCGCTTCACTGGTACGACCGTGCTACGACTCAATGGTGGCAAGATCGTCGAGGAAATCGGTCTGGACGACGGCGTGACGGCGCTGCAACAACTTGGACTCCTCAAGGCAGCGTGATCGAAGGCACAGCGCTTCCGCAGTTTTTCAGCAATGCTGTGCATATCTAACGCCGCAACGGGCCGGGCGCACACAGGCCCGTTGTGGCGTTATCCGTCCACTCGGCGACCGGCTCAACCCAGTTCGGCAGCGGCCGCTCAACTGCAGACGATAGGCAACCGAAATTGGCCGACCTCTGCCCGAGGCGGCCGGCTCAGATCGACCCGATTCAGGCACCCGCCTTCTATTGCCGGACGCCTTTTTTGTGAGTTACAGCAGTCACTCGCCTGAAACGATGGCCATGACAGGCGTGGTGATTTGATCGGGATAGTGAATGCCCCATCCTACTTCAATGTCCGACGCAACTCGGATACGGTGGTTGTTCACCGGGTACTATCGGGCAAAGCTTCAAAGGCATGAGACCTTTCATTCTTCCGGCCCAGATGTTCACGTCAATATCCATCGGAGTCGGCGTTGCATCGCCTCTCTGAGACCATTGCAAAGTGTAGAAATCCTTTTCTCCTTTGACCACGGCAATTGCAGCGGTCTCACTGTGCCCGGCACTCGCCGCCGCATTACCGCAACTGACAACCATGATGAACGCGTCCCGCGCGTTCAACTGCCCTTCGTAGATTCCCTTCGCGGCGAAAGATGACGGACAGGCGCGTTGAAACCCGCCGGCGATGCCGCTTGCAAATGATTTAGGAGTGGCGTCGGGGTGCTTTGCGCTCACATCTTGCGCCCCTGTGACCGTCAACATCTGTGTCCAGTTTGAAACGCTCTCGCCTGGCAAAACCCACTCATGGATGTAGCGATCACCATGCGTGTTTTCGAATACCGAGACGAAGTTAGCTGGCGCCTGGAAATAGACAAGCTGACTGAAAATCGGTGCGATTCTGCCAACGGTAGGAGAACTCCCAGCCTGCGCATATAGGCCCGTATAAAGTGAAAGGGCAAGCGCAACGAGCGAACTCGCAAATGCAACGGCGGATCGTGAAAGGCGCATGTTTTTCTCTTTGTAATAGTGCGGACAGTCTAGTTCGTCCGAGCCCATAGACATTTTGTCCCATCGCACCGCATGCTTGCAACAGTGAATGTCTTCTGTGGAACGGACTACCGTCTTTCGGCGCGAAATCGCCATCGTCCCTTCCTGGCCGGTAGTACGCGTTCGCAAAGCCGAGCGCGAAACGCCCATCAAGATCCGGCAGGCGAAGTACTTGAACAATATCATCGAGCAGGACCACCGCGCGATCAAGCGGCGTATCCGCCCCATGCTCGGGTTCAAGAATTTCCGGTGCGCCCGCATCCTGCTCGGTGGCATAGAAGTGGCTCACATGATCGTCAAGGGGCAGATGAAAGACAGCGGCGTCCGACAAACTTACGCCGAACAGTTCTATTCGTTGGCAGCATGAGTAGTCCTGCCATATCAAGCTTTGTTCAACTTCCCATCGTTATCGCGACAAAGCCATCTGTTGTGGCGTACGGTCGACGAGCATGGTGCCGAGTTCGACGTGCTGGTACAAAAGCGTCGCGGCAAGGCCGCGGCAAGGCGCTTCTTCCGGCGGGTGCTGCGATCAAACCCGGTGCCGCGCAAGATCGTTACCGACCAGCTGCCGTGGTTATCCGGCGGCGCAGGCGGATATTCCTGAGCTTGCTCAGGTAAAGCACGTTTTCGTCAAAGCGGCCGCACGCGTAAACGACCGCGCCGAGAACAGCCACCAGCCAACCCGTAGACGAGAACGCCAAATGTGTGGCTTTCGCGATGCGCGTCGCACACAGGCTTTTCTTTCATGCTTCGGCCCGATCCGTCAGCACTTCGCGCTTCCATGACACCGGATGAACGCTGCACGTCATCGCGCCATACTAAAAGAAGGTCTCGGCACATGGCATGGTTGGACTGTCTCTGAGGCAATCAGGAAAGCTATCTGATAAGGATAGCTTCACGTGCGCCACACAGTTGGCCTACTGCCGCCAACTTGACAACGCCTTAGCGCAGGGCTCGGGTCGTTGTCGGACAGATAGGCGTCGACAAGTCTCGGATCTCGATTGCCAACGACATGCTCGACCGGGCGCAGAACGAGGAAGCTGCGGCGGAAAACACCCTCGACGCCAGCATTGCCCAATGGCGGGGCCCCTGCTTGGGCGGGAGCACCATCAAGATCGGCGACGCTATCCCAGACAGCATGCGACTCAGGCCTACTTCGACGGCAATGGACGTGCTAGCATCTGTCATCAACCGTCCGTGGGACACGTCTTTCACAGTCGTGCGATGGAACGGTCCTCACGTCGGGGGGTCTGGCGCAATGAGTCCTGTGATCGTCATCCTGGTTGTGCTCGTAGGTATCGGGCTGCTGCTCGCGCTCTGGCTCATGGGCATTTACAACAGGCTGGTCGTCGCCAGGAACCGCTTCGAGAACGCCTTCGCCCAGATCGACGTGCAGCTCAAACGCCGCTACGATCTGATTCCGAACCTGGTCGAAGCCGTCAAGGGCTACATGGGCCACGAGCGGGAGACGCTCGACGCCGTGATCAAGGCCCGCAACAGCGCGATGGCGGCCGAGCAGAAGGTCGTCGCCAAGCCCGGCGACCCGGCGGCCATGCGGGAGTTCAACCAGGCCGAGGCCCAGTTGGGCGGCACCTTGGGCCGGCTCTTCGCCTTGTCCGAAGCGTACCCGGACCTCAAGGCCAACCAGAACATGCTCGCCCTCCAGGAGGAGCTAACGTCGACCGAGAACAAGATCGGCTTCTCCCGGCAGGGGTTCAACGATGCCGCCACCGACTACAACAACCGGCGCGAAGTCTTTCCGGCCGTCATGGTAGCCGGGATGTTCGGCTTCGCGGAGGCGTCGCTGCTCGAAACCGCGCCAGCCGAGCGCGCAGCGCCCAAAGTGTCGTTCCAGTAAATGGAACTGCAATCGATCTCCGCATCCCATGCTCCTGGTTCCAGGACGCCCGTGCCGCGCTGACAAATGGCCACCGATTTCTTCCAGCAGCAGGATTCGGCCCGGCGCAAGACCGTCCAGCTGGTGGTCTATTTCGTCCTGGCGATCGCGATTCTTATCGTTCTGGTGTATGCGCTGCTGCTCGGCCTCGGCGTGTACGGCGGCGTCAAGCCGGTGTCCGCGTGGTGGCAGCCGGAGTTGCTCCTGCTCGTCGCGGCCGGCGTGGGCATCCTTGTCGGCGGAGCTAGCGTTTTCAAGGTGGCTCAGCTCGCTTCCGGCGGTCAGACCGTCGCCCTGATGATGGGCGGTAAGGAAGTGCCCGGTACGACCACCGATGCGCGGGAGAAGCGGCTGCTCAATGTCGTCGAAGAGATGGCCCTCGCCGCGGGAGTGCCAGTGCCCCCGGTCTATGTTCTGGAGGAGCCCGGCATCAATGCTTTCGCGGCTGGCTACACCTCCGGCGATGCCGTGGTCGCCGTCTCCCGGGGCGCGCTCGATTACTTGACCCGCGACGAGCTACAGGGCGTGGTGGCCCACGAGTTCAGCCACATCCTCAACGGCGACATGCGGCTCAACATCCGCCTGATCGGTCTGATCTTTGGGATCATGGCGTTGTCCATCATCGGCCGCATGCTCGTGCTCACGTCCGGCAGACGCGCGTCGAGCAGGGAAGATCCCCGCGCCCGAATTGCGTTGATGCTACTTGGCGTGGCGGTGATTGTGCTGGGCCTGGTGGGTGCGTTCTTCGGTCGGCTGATCATGGCGGCGGTGTCCCGGCAGCGCGAGTACCTCGCCGACGCCAGCGCCGTGCAGTTCACGCGCAACCCCGACGGCATTGGGGGGGCGCTCAAGAAAATTGGCGGGCTGGCCGAAGGGTCGCGCATCAAGAACCCCCAGGCCGCCGAGGCCGGTCACATGTTCTTCGCCAACGCGTTCGCTGGCGGGGGGCTAGCCGGGCTGCTGGCCACGCACCCGCCTCTCGTTGAGCGCATCAGGCAGCTCGATCCCCAGTTCGACGGCCAGTTCCCGGAGGTGCGGCCCGTCGGTGCCGAGCGGGAAGAACCCGAAGGCCCGCGCTCCGGGCGCGTCCCGCCATTCGGGGGGATGCCGGGGTTCCCTGGGCTGCCGCAGGTGCCGGCGCCGGTCCTGGTGTTGGCTGGTGACGCGGCATCCCGGATCGGCCACGTCGATCCGGAAGAAATCGGCTACGCCCAGGCGCTGCACGAAAGCGTACCCGACCTGCTTCGCATTGCCGCCCAGGAGCCCTTCAGTGCTCGTGCCCTGGTCTACGCGCTTCTCGTGGACCCACGGGCAGACCTGCGGGACCTCCAGCTAACCCAGCTGAAGGCCGGCGCTGAGCCGCAGGACTTCGCCGAAACCGTGCGACTGGTGCGCCCTGTTCATGCTCTGCCGGACACGCACCGGCTACCCCTCCTGGACCTGGCCATGCCAGCGTTGCGGCAGATGTCGCCCCGCCAGCACCGGGCGTTCCGCGCCCAGGTCGAGGCGCTCATGATCGCCGACCAGCGGTTGAGTCTCTTCGAGTACGCCCTTCGCTGTGTGCTGCATCGCCATCTCGACGCCCAGTTTTTGCCGCAGCGTCCGGCACGTCCGGTGCACAACTCGCCGCAAAAGCTGGCGCAGCCGGTGGCGACAGTGTTGGCGCTGGTGGCGTGGGAGGGCCAGCCGCAATCCGACGCGGCCGCCCAGGCTTTCGATATGGGCATGCGTAGCTACATGGGCGGCGACCACACCTACCGCCTACCGACTCGCGAGGAATGCTCCCTCGCCGACTTTGACGCGGCGCTGCAAACGCTCAATCAATCGGTCCCGGCCATCAAGCGCCGGATTGTCATCGCCTGCACGGCCTGTATCCTGGCGAACCAGCAGGTCGCCGTCCGCGAAGCGGAGCTGCTCCGCGCCATTTGCGATACCCTCGACTGCCCGCTACCGCCGCTCGTCGTGGGGGAATCGGAAGGACAAAGCCAGCTTAAAACTATGGAAGGCGCGTGAGGCTAATGTGGCGGGCTATGTCGCGTGACAGCGAGCCGGCGCGCGTTTGAAATTCGTGGGGCGTCTGCCTCTTGCGAAAATGTCCGTACTGCGTGTCGCTGCACGCGAGCCACCGGTATCTGAGGGCGAGCCGCTGGTCGCGCAGATTCGCGCGGTCGGGCTGCGCGCGTTGGCCTACACGGTGATGATTCCGCGCGTGCGCAAGTGCTCGCGCAATGAGGCGTCGACATGATTTGCGCGGATCGCATCGACAGACTGCAACACGACCGTTGTCCATGCCGGGCGAACCCGGCCTGAGGTCGACACGGGTGCGCGAGTGCGGATCTGCGCTGGCGCGTGCGCTGAAGCTCGAATCACAAACTTTCCAAATGTAGCAATTACGGCAGAGGATGGGGAAAACTATGAACCGCACCGCGTTAGCTCGCTTACTTTCGATGTCAACTGTCGTGGGTGTCGCCGCTGCGGGCGTCGGCAGCGCTTCGGCCGCGCCACTCGATGCACTGATCGCCGCTGCGAAGCAGGAAGGCCAGCTTACCGTGATCGCATTGCCGCACGACTGGTGCAACTACGGGCAACTGGTCGCAGGCTTCCAGAAGAAGTACGGCATCAAGATCAACGAGCTGAATCCGGATGCAGGCTCGGGCGACGAAATCGAATCCATCAAGGCGAACAAGGGCAACAAAGGTCCGCAAGCGCCGGACGTGATCGACGTGGGCCTGTCGTTCGGTCCGTCCGCGAAGGCTGCGGGGTTGCTGCAACCGTACAAGGTCGCAACGTGGAACGCGATCCCCGCGGAGTCGAAAGATGCCGATGGCTACTGGTACGGCGATTACTACGGCGTGCTGTCGTTTGAAGTCAACGCCGACATGATCGACAAGGCGCCGTCCGACTGGAGCGATCTGCAGAAGTCCGACTACAAGAACGCCGTCTCGCTGGCGGGCGACCCGCGCTCGGCCAATCAGGCGATCCAGGCCGTGTATGCAGCCGGCTTGTCGCAAAGCAAGGGCGACGCCAGCAAGGCCGACCAGGCCGGCCTCAAATTCTTCGCCGACCTGAACAAGAGTGGCAACTTCGTGCCGGTGATCGGCAAGGCCGCGTCGCTCGCACAAGGCACTACGCCGATCATCGTGCGCTGGGACTACAACGCGCTCGCCGACCGCGACACGCTGAAGGGCAATCCGAAAGTGAATGTGGTGATTCCGAAAACAGGCGTGGTCGCCGGCGTGTACGTTCAGGCAATCAGCGCGTACGCGCCGCATCCGAACGCGGCCAAGCTGTGGATGGAATATCTGTACTCGGACGAAGGCCAAATCGGCTGGCTGACGGGCTACTGCCACCCGATGCGCTACAACGAACTGGTGGCCGGGAAGAAGGTGCCGCAAGCGCTGCTCGACAAGCTCCCGCCGCCGTCGTCGTATAAGAACGTGGTGTTCCCGACGCTGCCCCAACAGGACGCCTCCAAGGACACCATCACGAAGCACTGGAACGACGCGGTCGGCGCGAACGTCAAGTAAGCGGCGTGGCTGAAGTCGTCGCGGCTCTGGACCGTATGCGCCGCGACGTCGAACCGTAGCGAAAAGTTGTGCCGTCGCGCGCCGCTCAACCCGGGTGGCGCGCGTTGCGTTAGCCAGAAAGCCCCAAGGGTGAGCTATGAGCGCTTCATCGGATGCCGGGTCGGTGCAGCCGGAATTGCTGACTCCACCAGCGCCTACGCCAACGCCTCGCGTCGACGGTCCGGGCCGCGCGTCGCAGTGGCTCGCGTGGATCGGCGTGATGCCGTTCTTCACGTTTGCGCTGATGTTCCTGATTCTGCCGACCGGCTTTCTGATGATCGGCGCGTTCCAGGACTCGCAAGGCCACTTCACGCTCGCCAATTTCCGCGAACTGTTCCAGCCGACCGTGATGGAAGCTTACTGGATCAGCTTCAAGGTGAGCGCCGCTTCCGCGCTCGGCGGCGCGTTGATCGGTTCGCTGCTCGCGTGGGCGGCGGTACAGGGCAAACTGCCGGGCTGGATTCGTCCGACCTTGATGACGTTTTCCGGCGTCGCTTCGAACTTTGCCGGCGTGCCACTCGCGTTTGCGTTCATCTGCACGCTGGGGCGGGTCGGGCTCGTCACGGTACTGCTGAAGAAGTATCTCGGCTTCAATCTGTACGCGACGGGATTCAGCATTCTGAGTTTCTCCGGTCTGACGCTGACCTACCTGTACTTCCAGATTCCGTTGATGGTGCTGATCGTCACGCCCGCGCTTGACGGCCTGAGGCGCGAATGGCGCGAGGCCTGCGATTGCCTCGGTGGTACTCCGTATCAATACTGGCGCTACGTCGCGCTGCCGGTGTTGTGGCCGAGCGTGCTCGGTGCGACGCTGCTGCTGTTCGCCAATGCGTTCGGCGCGGTCGCCACGGCTTACGCGCTGACCGGTAGCTCGCTGAATATCGTCACGATCTTGCTGTTCGCACAAATTCGCGGCGACGTGATGCACAACCAGAACCTCGGCTACGCGCTCGCGCTAGGGATGGTGCTCGTGACCGGCCTATCGAATGGCGGCTACATCTGGCTGCGTTCGCACGCCGAAAGGGGTCGCCGATGAAAAGCCAGTCGCGGGTGGGAGCATGGACCGCGGTGATCGTCGGTTCGCTGTACTTTCTGATTCCGTTGATCGCGACGTTCGAGTTCAGCTTGCGGATGAAGCGCGGCACGTACAGCTTCGAGGCGTATCGCGTCGTGCTGGCCGATCCGCATTTTCAGGCTTCGTTCGGCTACTCGATTCTGATGGCAATCCTGACAATCGTCGTCGGCGTACTGCTGGTGGTGCCGACCGCTTACTGGGTCCAGTTGCATTTGCCGAAGCTGCGGCCGCTCGTCGAATTCATCACGCTGTTGCCGCTGGTGGTGCCGGCGATCGTGATCGTGTTTGGCTATCTGCGCATCTATAACAGCAGTTCGATTCTGCCGTTCACGGCCAACGAGCGCGCGACTGATCTCCTGCTGGTGTTCGGCTACGTGACGCTGTCGCTGCCCTACATGTACCGCGCGGTCGACGCCGGCCTGCGCGCAGTCGACGTGCGCTCGCTCACCGAGGCGGCGGAGTGCCTCGGCGCGAACTGGCCGACCATTCTGTTCAAGGTGATTTTCCCGAATATCCGCTCGGGCATTCTGTCAGGCGCGTTTCTCACCTTTGCCGTGGTGATCGGCGAGTTCACGTTGGCGAGCCTGCTCGACCGGCCCGCGTTCGGCCCGTATCTGCAATTGATCGGTGCGAACCGGGCCTATGAACCGTCAGCGCTCGCGATCATTGCGTTCGCGATCACGTGGGCGTCGATGGGTTTGATTCAGGTATTCGGCTCGGCCCGCGCGTTGAGCGGCCAGAACATTTGACGCACTGATTTTGACGCACTGAGGCAGCGAATCATGGCATTCCTTGAGATCGAAAACCTGCACAAGTCGTTCGGGGCGAACACGGCGCTGCATCACTTCGGGATGCAGATCGAACGCGGCGAGTTCGTCACGTTCCTCGGGCCGTCCGGTTGCGGCAAGACCACCGTGCTGCGGATGATCGCCGGCTTCGAAACGCCGACGAGCGGCATCATCCGGATGGACGGCCAGGACGTCACGCACCTTCGGACGCGGCAGCGCAAAGTCGGCATGGTGTTTCAGGCGTATGCGCTGTTTCCGAACATGACTGTCGCCGACAACATCGGCTTCGGGCTGAAGATTGCGCATCGGCCGCAGGCGGAGATCAGCAAGCGCGTCCACGAGATGCTGGAACTGATCAAACTGCCGCAGCTCGGCGAACGTTATCCGTGGCAGCTGTCGGGCGGCCAGCAGCAGCGCGTGGCATTGGCGCGCGCGCTGGCCGGCAGGCCGCAAGTCCTGCTGCTCGACGAACCGCTGTCGGCGCTCGACGCGAAGATTCGCATTTCGTTGCGTCAGGACATTCGCGCGTTGCAGCGCGAACTCGGCATCACGTCGATTTTCGTCACGCACGATCAGGAGGAGGCGCTGTCGATTTCCGACCGCATCGTCGTGATGAATGAAGGCCGCGTCGAACAGATCGGCTCGCCGTCCGAGATCTACAACTATCCGCGCACGCGCTTTGTCGCGTCGTTCGTCGGCACGCTGAACATTCTGGCCGGGCACGTGGTCGATCCGGCGGCCGGAAGGATGGCGGTGGACGGCCAGGAGTTGACCACCACCCAGGCACTGCCGGCGGACGACGCGGGCAAACGGCGTCTGCTCGCGCTGCGGCCCGAGGCGATCGTGCTGGAGCCGGCCTCGCCCGGCCGCAACACGCTGAACGCGACCGTCGAAGAGGTGAATTTCCTCGGCGCGGTTGTGCGCATCAGAACGCGCGTGAAAGACGCGGTGATTTCGCTCGACGTGTTCAACGACCCGAATCGCGGTTTGCCCGAACGGGGGCAGCCCGTCTCGCTGGGTTTCTCGCACGAGAATCTGCTGGTGCTGGAAGAGGGCGGCGTCTAGGAACCGGCTGCTCGACTAGTGGCGAAGCGCACCCCGGCCGGAACCTTGCTCACTGATTTTCGCGCGGGATGCCGGCCTCCAGAAATCCACGCAGAACCAAATTCAAATCCGTCTCATCACAGCCCAAACAACCGCCCGAGACGAGGTTCGCCATCCCGCACACCGGCGAGCCGCAACGCGTGCCACGCCATCGCGTAGTTACTCGATATCACCGGCTTCCCAAACGCCGCCTCGAGTTCCGGAATCAACCCCGCAATACGCAAGCTCGTGCAGGACACAAAAATCGCATCCACATCGTCATTACCCGCCAGACGCTCAACACCCGTCCGCAACGACGCAGCATCAATCCGCGCCACTTCGTTATCGTTCGCATGCTCGAACGACGCCATGCGCGTAATGCGGTGGCCACGCGACTCGATATAGTCGCGCATGTAATCGTTGATCGAACGCACGTAGGGTGTCAGCAGTGCCGTGCGCTCAGCGCCGAGTGCGCAAAGCGCAGCCAATGCCGCCGTGATCGGCGTGGTGGCCGCGGCGTCCGGACGCGCTTCGCGAATTCGCGCGAACACCTTGTCCTCGCCGATCACCATCGACGCCGATGTGCAGCCAAACGCCACCACGTCGATACGCTCGGCCGGCCGGATCAGCGCGACCGCCGGAGCAATGCGGTCCTCCATTTCAGCCAGCCGTTCGGGTGTGATATCCGCCGAGTTGTACACACGGCTTTCGTAGAACGCGACGCCGTCCTGCTTCAGCAGGCCTCGCCACTCATGCTCGATCGTATGATCGGTGGCGAGCACCACGAGGCCGATCGCGGCACGCCGGCAGATGCCATCGTCCAGCGTGAAAGCGAGCCTCGTGTACGCGTCGTGCTGCTGTGCAATCTCACTCATTTCAAAGCCATCCTTTCATGCTGCATTCCGGTTCGCGAGTACCTGCCGTCACCGCCTTCTAAAGGTAGAGGATTGCCGGCGGCTTTGTGAAGTGGTTTATACGCAAATACCCTATAGCGCCGCAACGCACGCGGCCTCCTATCATGAAATCAGCGCTTTCGTGCCAGCGCGGCGGTGAAATCAGCGGTCACACCCTCGACCTGATCGGCTGGGATGCATCCCGAGCAAGCGCCGCTTTGCGTCCGTTTTCTGGTGTCACCGGTGTAGCCGTGTGGCGGATCGTTCGATCGCTTTCACAATAAGGAGTCGCAAACATGAATGCTCAGAAGAATGGTTGGCCCGGCGCGGATCGGAGCTTGCGGCAAACGGTGGTCACGGCCGTCGCGGCTGCTTTCGCTGTGTTTGCAGGCATGGCGCCCGATGCGGCGCAAAGCCAGAGCGCCACCATCAAGATCGGCGTACCCGTCCCGCTGTCAGGCAGCAGTGCCAATGCCGGCACCGACATCGTCAACGGCGCGAAGCTCGCCGCCGCCAGAATCAACGCGGCCGGCGGCGTACTCGGCAAGCAGATCGAACTGGTGCCCGAGGACGACGCCTGCGATGCGCAGACCGCGGTGCAGGCGGCGCAAAAGCTCGTCGATGCGGGCGTGGTCGCGGTAGCGGGCGGCTATTGTTCCAGTGCGGCCCTGCCGGAATCGACGACCTTTCATCGCGCCGGCATTCCCTACGTGCTCGATGCGTCGACCAATCCGCAGCTGACCGAGATGGGGTACGACAACGTGTTCCGCACGATCGGCCGTGACGATCAGCAGGGCCCCTTCGCGGCAAGCTTCATGAAAGATGCGCTGCACGCGAAGCACGTGGCGGTCATCGACGACAACACGACCTATTCCAAAGGTCTCGCACAGAACACCGTGGAAGCGCTGAAGAAAAACGGTGTCGATGTGGTCTACGCCAATTCGATCACGCCCGGTCAGATGGACTACTCACCGACGCTGACGCGGGTCGGATCGCTGAAGCCTGACGTGATCTACTACACCGGCTATTTCTCCGAAGCCGGTCTGCTGGTCAAGGAGGCGCGGCAACTGGGTCTGAAAATGACCCTCATGGGCGGCGACGCCACCAACGATCCCACGCTGATGAAAACCGCCGGTCCCGCCGCCGACGGCATGATCATCACGACGGCACCGCTCGCGCAGTTCCTGAGCGGCGCGCACGCCTACGTCGACGACTACACGAAGGCCTACGGGCAAGCGCCGGGACCGTACTCGGTCTATGAATACGATGCGGTCGGCGTCACGGCGAAAGCCATCGCAGACGCAAAATCGGCACAGCCTGCCGCGATCACCGCTGCTCTGCACAAGATCTCGAACTACCCGGGCGCGACCGGGACGATCGATTTCAATCCGAAAGGAGACCGCAGCAAGGCGGTGTACATCACGATCGTCGTGCACGACGACAAATTCCAGCCCTACCAGAGACAGGATGCGAGCGGACATTGGGTGGCGATGAAGTAGGCGAGCTTGCGCGCCCCACCCCGTCATGAGCGATTTCTTCCAGTTCGTCATCGAAGGGCTGACGACCGGCTCGTTCTACGCGCTCGTCGCCCTCGGCTACACGATGGTGTACGGGATCATCCGGCTGATCAACTTCGCTCATGGCGACCTGTTCATGGTCGGCGCATTCGTCGGCTGGACCGGCTTGATGGTGCTGGCCTCAGCACATCTGCCGCTCGCTATCGCCCTGCTGATCGCCCTCGTGGCCGCGATGACGGTCACCGGCGCACTCGGCCTGCTGATCGAGCGGCTCGCGTATCAGCCGTTGCTGCGGGCGCCGCGGCTGTCGATCCTGATCACGGCCCTGGGCGTCTCGCTGGCGCTGCAAAATGGGGTGCTGCTGATCTACGGCGCAGGCTTTCGCACCTATCCGCACGTGCTGAGCCAGGCGGGATTCGAACTTCACGGCGTGCAGATCACCTTCGCGCAGATCGGCATCATCGTGGCGAGCCTTGCCCTGATGCTGGCACTGTATTTCTTCGTTCATCACACGTTTCTCGGCACCGCGATGCGCGCGCTGGCCATCGATCAGGACGCGGCGCGCCTGATGGGCATCGACGTCGAGCGCCTGATCCAGCTGACCTTTCTGCTCGGCTCGGTGCTGGCCGCCGTGGCGGGCGTGATGGAGGGGCTTTACTACACGCAGATCAATTTCTTCATGGGCTTCGTGCTAGGCCTGCGCGCATTTACCGCGGCGGTCCTCGGCGGCATCGGCAATATCCCGGGCGCGATGGCGGGCGGCATCCTGATCGGCCTGCTCGAAGCCTTCGGCGCGGGCTATGTGTCGTCGCAATGGACCGACGTGTTCGTGTTCGGCGTATTGATCGGCGTGCTCGTGATCAAGCCGACCGGGCTGTTCGGCGAACGCGTCGTCGAGAGAATGTAATTCATGAGCGCCACTCAGGCTTCCGCGCGTTGGACGAGGCCTGCAGGCGGCGCGCTGCTGGCCGCCGCCGTGGCGCTGCCGGCTGTGGCCAGCAACTATGTCGTCGACGTCGGCCTGACCATCGTGACCTATTCGATTCTGGGTCTCGGGTTGAACATCGTGGTCGGCTATGCCGGACTGCTCGATCTGGGCTACGCGGCCTTCTTCGCGATCGGCGCCTACACGACGGCCTTGCTGGAGACGCTGCTGCACTTTTCGTTCTGGGAAACGCTGCCGTTCAGCCTCGCGTTCGCCGGCGTCTCGGGCATCGTCATCGGCTATCCCACCTTGCGGCTGCGCAGCGACTATCTGGCGATCGTCACGCTGGGGTTCGGCGAAATCACGCGTATCGTCGCCACCAATCTCGACATCACGGGCGGCCCGAACGGCATCTTCGGCATCGCGAGCCCGAGCCTGTTCGGCTTCGAGATCAGTTCGCCGCTGGCGCTGTACGAACTGGGCATGGCGTTTCTCGTGCTGGTGCTCGTGTTCGCGATACGGCTCGGCCAATCCCGGCTCGGCCGCGCCTGGACCAGCATCCGCGAGGACGAGGCGGCCGCCGAGGCCGTCGGGGTGCCGACGCTGCGCGTCAAGCTGCTCGCCTATGTGATGGGGGCGCTGATCGGCGGGCTGGGCGGCAGCCTGTTCGCCGCCCGCTTCGGCACCATCGATCCGACCGGCTTCACCTATCTGCAATCCGTCACGATTCTGATCGTCGTCGTGCTCGGCGGCCGCGGCAGCATTCCCGGGGTGATCATCGGCGCCATCATCGTCGCCGGCCTGCCGGAGATGCTGCGTTTTCTGAACCTCTGGCGCATCTTCGCTTTCGCGATCGGGCTCGTGATCCTGATGCTGCTCAGGCCGCAGGGTTTGTGGCCAGCACCGTTGCGGCGCGTTGCGCCGCCGCGCGAGGGTGCCGACGCCGAGCGGGCCCCCGCGCCCAGCCACGCGCTGACCGATGAAACCCTGCTCGAGGTGCGCGACATGCAGCGCCGCTTCGGTGGCGTGCTGGCGGTCGGCGGGGTCAGCTTCACGGTGAAGAGCGGCGAGATCGTGAGCCTGATCGGCCCGAACGGCGCCGGCAAGACCACCGTGTTCAACTGCCTGACGGGCGTGATCCGTCCGACCGGCGGCCAGATCGTCTGGTGCGGGAAACGGCTTGCAGGCGGCGCGCCTCATCGGATCGTTCATGAAGGCATGGCGCGGACCTTCCAGGGCATCCGCCTGTTCGGCCACATGACGGCCTTCGAAAACGTCCTGACCGGCATGGATCATCGGCTTCGCACGTCGCTCGCCGCCGAGCTTCTGGGCTTGCCGTCCGCGCGTGCCGAGGCCGCCGACCATTCGACGGAGGGACTGCGCTGGCTCGCGTTCGTCGGACTGGCGTCCCGCGCGGGCGAGCGCGCCGCCGATCTGCCCTACGGCGACCAGCGCAGGCTGGAGATCGCCCGCGCGCTCGCGAGCAGCCCGCGCCTGCTGCTGCTCGATGAACCGGCGGCGGGCATGAACCCCACCGAGAAACGCGCGCTGATGGAACTGATCCGGCGGATTCGCGATCATGGCGTGACGGTGCTGTTGATCGAGCACGACATGATGCTGGTGATGGGCGTGTCGGACCGGATCATCGTGATGGATCACGGCGTCATCATCGCCGAGGGCCCGCCCGCCGCGGTCCAGGCCGATCCGCGTGTGATCGATGCCTATCTCGGCACGGCCGAACAGGACGAGGCAAGCGACGATACCGCCGGGGAGGAATCGCTGTGGGACTCCTAGAAATCCGCGATCTGCGAGTAGGCTATGGAAATGTCGAAGTGCTGCACGGCATCTCGCTGGAGGTCGCACAGGGCGAAATCGTCGCGTTGCTCGGCAGCAACGGCGCGGGAAAAACGACCACGCTGCGGGCCATTTCCGGATTGATCAGACCCCGCGCGGGCGACATCGCGATGGATGGCCAGCGCCTGATGGGACTGCGCGCCCACCAGATCGTGGCGCTGGGTCTAGGTCATGTGCCGGAGGGACGGCGCATTTTCGGCGCACTGACGGTGGAGGAGAATCTGCATCTCGGCGGCTACCTGATCCGGCGTGACACCGCCGCGCTGCAGCAACGACGCGATCAGCTGTATGAGACTTTTCCGCGGCTCGGTGAGCGGCGCAGCCAGCTGGCCGGCACGCTCAGCGGCGGGGAACAGCAAATGCTGGCGATTGCTCGCGCGCTGATGCTGCGCCCGCGTCTGGTGGTATTGGACGAACCCTCGATGGGACTCGCGCCGAAGCTGGTGCGCGCAATCTTCGGGATGATCGCCGCCATCTGCAGGGAGGGCACTTCGATTCTTCTCGTCGAGCAGAACGCCCGTCAGGCGCTGCGCATCGCGCATCGGGCCTATGTGCTGGAAAGCGGTCGCATCGCGCTCGCGGGGTCCGCCCGCGAGCTGGCTCAGGATAGTCGGGTCCGCGCCGCCTATCTGGGCGGCAGCGCTATCGCGGCGGCGCAGCCCGCCAACGGAACGAATGACATCGGTCGAAACGGGTCGGACTCAACTGGAGGCAACCATGCAGGAAATCGATAAGGAACAGGTCGTTGAAGTTCTGAACCGGATTCTGGAGTCGGAACTGGCCGGGGTCGTTCGTTATACCCACTACTCATTCCTCGTATTCGGCTTTGGCCGCATTCCCATCGTGGCGTGGCTGCGACAGCAGGCCGACGAGTCGCTCGTCCACGCGCAGCAGGCCGGCGAATGGATCACCACGCTCGGCGCCTACCCGTCGCTCGCGATCGGTCCGCTGCTCGACTCGCACGTCTTCGACATCGCGTCGATTCTGCGTGAATCGCTCGAAGCCGAAAAAGTCGCGCTCGACCTGTACCGGGAACTGCTCGCGCAGGTGGAAGATCGTTCGGTCGCGCTGGAGGAATACGCGCGTCAGATGATCCACGTCGAAGAAATGCACGCGGGCGAAGTGGAGAAGATGCTGCGGCGCCCCGGCGCGATGACGACGCCGCCCGAGCGCGGCAACGCGCCGGCCTGAGCTCGCGGGAGACGCCATCATGCTGAATTACCCTGCGGCGTATCAGTCCACGAAAGGCTCCGCGCTCGATGTCGACAAGGCGTTCTATCAGCGCATCGCTTCGCGGCACGACACGCGCACGCTGGTCGAGTCGATCGTCGTGCCGATTCGCTCGGGACGCGCGTGGACCGTGCCGGCCGGCCACGTGTTCCGGATCGTCACGATCGAGGGCCCGCAGGTTGCCGACCTGAACCTGTGGAACCGGCACAACCCGCGCGAGCGGATGTGGGCCTCGCGCACGCGCCAGTTGCAGCAGGCTCACGTGAGCACGTTCGATCGTCTGTGGTCGACGCTGCCGTTTCTGCGTCCGATGGTGACCATCACCGACGACAGTCTCGCCGGCTACGGCGTCGACGAACACGGCGGCCGCGTGCACGATCTGCTCGGCACGCGCTGCGATCCCTATGTGAACCGGATGCTGACCGGCGAGGACTTTCATTTCCATTGCCACTCGAACCTGACGCGCGCCATCGCGCCGTACGGGCTGACCGAGTACGACGTCCACGACGTGCTCAATGTGTTCCAGTGCACCGGCCTGAATCTCGACGACAAATACTTCATGAAGGCGTGTCCCGCACAGAAAGGCGATTACCTCGAATTCTTCGCGGAGATCGATCTGCTGTGCGCACTGTCGACCTGTCCGGGCGGCGATCTGTCGGTGCCGATGTGGGGCCCCGACGCGCGCGATCCGCTGGACGTGTGCCGGCCGCTTGGCATCGAGGTCTGGCAACTCGCGCCCGAGCTGCTGGACGGCTGGGCGCCGCCCCCTGTGGCCGCCTACAAGGGCCAGCACGGGATGGTGCTGGATCAGCCGCAATGGAAGTGAGACGGCCGCGGCGCGAATCGTACGATGCTTCGATCTGGCAGAGCGGCGCGATTTCACCAATAATGGCCCCACTCCCCATCCTGCGAGAGGGCCAACATGCCTTATAGCCCCGATGCCATCCGTACCATCGCCCTGGTCGGGCATGCCAGCAGCGGTAAGACCTCGCTCGTCGAAGCGCTGCTGTACCACGGCGGCGCGCTCCATGCGCCTGGCAGCGTCGACCGAGGGACGACGGTCTGCGATTTTGACCCGCTCGAACGGAAGTATCATCACTCGCTGAACTCCACCCTCACTCACCTGCACTACCGCGACACCCGCATCTATCTGCTCGATACGCCCGGTTATCCCGACTTTTCCGGGCCCTCGATCAGCGCGCTGCCCGCGGTCGAGACGGTAGCCGTCGTCATCAATGCGCAGACCGGCATCGAGATGACCACGCGGCGCATGATGAACTGGGCGGCCGAACGTAAGCTCTGCAGAATGATCGTGGTGAACGGCATCGATGGAGAAAAGGTCGACCTTCCAGGGCTGCTGGCGCAAATCCAGCAAACCTTCGGCACGGAATGCCTGCCGATCAACCTGCCGGCGCAGCGCGGCCGCGAGGTGGTGGACTGCTTTTTCAACCCGGACGGAGACGCCGATTTCCTGTCCGTGGAAGCAGCGCACAATGCGCTGATCGATCAGGTGATCGAACTCGACCCGGCCCTGATGGAGCTTTACCTGGAGCAAGGCGAGGCCATCCGTCCGGAACAGTTGCACGAGCCGTTCGAGCGCGCGCTGCGCGAAGGCCATCTGGTGCCGGTGTGCTTCACGTCGGTGGCTAACGGTGCCGGCATCGAGGCACTGCTCGATGTGTTCGTGCGGCTTCTGCCCAATCCGATGGAGGGCAATCCGCCGCTCTTCTACCGCGATACCGGCCACCATAAGGAAGTCGTGCGTGCCGAACCGGTCGCCGACAAACACGTGCTGGCCCACACCTTCAAGATCGTGATCGACCCTTACATCGGCAAGATGGCCGTGTTTCGGATCTATCAGGGCACGATCGAGCGCGATATGCAGCTCTATATCGGCGACCGGCGGCAGCCGTTCCGGGTCGCCCATCTGTTGATGCTGCAGGGCAAGGAGCACGTCGATGTCCTGCGTGCCGGTCCCGGCGATATCTGCGCGGTGACCAAGGCCGACGAGATCGGCCTCGATGCCGTGCTGCACGACGCGCCCGAGGACGGCAACATTCACCTCGTGCCGCCCCAGTTCCCGACGCCCATTTATGGCCTCGCGATCGAGCCGGCGCGCCGCGGTCACGAACAGCGGCTCTGGGAAGCGCTACAGAAGCTGACCGCGGAAGACCCGTGTCTGCGTATCGAGCGCGAGCCCACCACCAACGAGACCGTGGTGCGAGGCCTCGGCGAGCTGCATCTGCGCTATATGCTGGAGCGCCTGACCGACCAGTACAAGCTCGAAGTCGTCACGCGACCGCCGAAAATCGCCTATCGCGAGACCATCGGCGGCAGCGCGGAGGGGCACTGCCGCCATAAGAAGCAATCCGGCGGGGCAGGACAGTTCGGGGAAGTCATGCTGCGCGTAGAGCCGCTGCCGCGAGGCGCGGGGTTCGAATTCGTCGACGCAGTCAAAGGCGGCGCCATCCCCGGCCAGTTCATTCCCGCGGTGGAAAAAGGCATCCTCCAGGTGATCGAGAGCGGGCCCCTTGCCGGCGTCCCGATGCAGGACGTGCGAGTCACGGTCCTCGACGGCAAGAGCCATTCGGTCGACTCCAAGGAAGTGGCCTTCGTCACCGCCGGGCGCAAAGCCTTCATCGATGCGGTGCTCAAAGCCCAGCCCATCGTGCTCGAACCTATCGTGGATATCGAGGTGACGACACCGGAACCCACCATGGGCGAGATCATTGGCGATCTGTCGTCGAGACGCGGCCAGGTTCATGGTTCGCGCCCGTCCGCCGCCGATGCCGTGGTCGTGGCGGGCCAGGTGCCGCTGGCGGAGCTCAACGACTATCAATCGCGTCTGAACGCGATCGCCGGAGGACACGGCAGCTACAGCATCGAACTGAGCCATTACGCGCCGGTGCCCGCTGCCACGCAGGAATCGTTGGTTGCACAGCACAAAAACCGGAGCGACGCCGCGCTGTCGTGAATGCACCGGGCCCCGGTTGCATCTGAGGACATTATGAAAATTATCGTGCTCGGGGGCGGGGTGGTCGGTGTGACGACCGCGTACCAGCTACAGAAGGATGGCCATGAGGTCGTGATCGTCGAGCGCCAGCCTTTAGTCGCAGCGGAAACCAGTTGGGGCAACGCGGGCATGATCGCGCCCGGGCATTCGTTTGTCTGGTCTTCACCCAAAGCGCCGATGATTCTGCTCAAATCGCTGGTGCTGAAGGATCAGGCGTTGCGCTTCAAGTTCTCGGCAGATCCCAGGCTTTACAGCTGGTCGTGGCGCTTCCTGATGGAATGCACCTCGGAGAAGGCGCGTCGCAATACCTTGCTCAAGCATCGGCTGGCCGCGTACTCGCAGCGTGTGTTGCAGGATGTGGTCGCCGAAAACGCCATCGAATACGATCGGAATGAGCGCGGCATTCTGTATTTCCATCGGACGCAGGAAGCGCTGGACCGCGGCATCGAACACATGAAGCTGCTGGAATCCGATGGACAGGTCATCAACGTTCTCAGTCGCGATCAGGTCGTCGCACTCGAGCCTTCGCTGGCACCGGCAAAAAACAGCATAGCCGGCGCCATCCACTGCCCGACCGACGAGACCGGAGACCCCGCGAAGTTCACCCGCGCCCTTGCGCAAATCGTCGTCGCGCGTGGCGGCACGCTTCTGACGGATACCACCATCGAGCGCTTCGAAACCGCCGGGCAGGACGTGATGGGCGTCGGCACGAGCCGAGGCCTTCTGAAAGGCGACGCTTATGTGCTGGCGCTTGGCCCCTACAGTCCGGTACTTGGCCGACAGATCGGCATCGATCTTCCGATCTATCCGATCAAGGGATATTCCCTCACGATCCCGATCGATGGCCGGCCCATGCCGCCCACCATCGCAGCGATCGACGAGCACAACCTGGTCGCGATCTCGCGCTTTGGCGACCGGATCCGGGTCACCGCGACGGCGGAGTTCGCCGGCTACGATACGAGCCACCAGCCCTCTGATTTCGCGTTCATGAAGAGCGTGACACGCGAACTGTACCCGGACGGCGCCAACTACGATCGCGCCGAAATGTGGGCCGGGCTCAGGCCGATGACGCCGACGAACTTACCGTTTCTTGGGCGCACGAAGTATCGCAATCTCTATCTGAATACCGGCCACGGTCACATCGGCTGGACGATGTCGCACGGATCGGCTCGCATCACGGCCGACCTGATCGCGGGACTCACGCCCGCGATTCCGATGGTGGGGCTGCTTGGCGATTGATGGTGACTCGGCGGGAAGGCCTAACGTTCTACGCGAATGGCCACGATGCCCTGATCAGCGCTTTACCGCCGCCCGTCCCCGCGCCAACTTCACGCGCCAGTTCACGAGCGCGCCGAGCGCCATCAGGATGCTAGTGCCGAGAAACACCGCGCGCATGCCGACGTGTCCGCCGACGAAACCGCCTAACAGCGGCCCGGCCACCTGCCCCGCGTACTGAGACGACACCGAATACCCAAGAATCGCCCCCGTCACGCTCGCCGGGACGTTGTGGCGAATCACGCTCGCGATGCACGGCAACAGGCCGCCGAGTGCCATGCCCATCAGGAAGCGCAGCACGATCAGCTGCCAGCTCGCGGTGACGAACGCCTGCGGGACGAGCAGCAACGCCGATACGGCGAGGCAGCCGACGATCACGTTCCAATGCCCGACACGATCGGCGAGCCTGCCCAGCCGCGACGATGAGATCACGCTGCCGAGCGCCGCGCCCGACATCACGAAGCCCGCGACCATCGTCACGTTTTGAGGCTTCACGAGCTGAGCGACGTAGACGGTGATGATCGGCTCGATCGACATGTTCGCGACCATCAGCAGCAGACCCGTGGCGAGCATCGCGATGGCGGGTCCCTTGTCGTCGACCGAGGCCCACGCGCCCTGCTTCGACGCGTTGTCCGCGCGTTTGCGGACCGGCTTTTCGCGGATCAGAAACGCCGTCGCGAGAAACGCGACGAAGATCGCCGCGCCCGATGCCCAAAAGGTCGCGCGGATGCCGATCAGCGGCGGCAGGAAGCCGCCCAGCAATGGGCCGACCAGATTGCCCGCCATGATCCCCGACGACAACACGCCGAGTGCCCAGCCCGAGCGCGCCTTCGGCGTCTGCGTCGCGACGAGGATCATCGAGCCCGACGCATAGCCGCCGAGCAGCCCCGCGAGCAGCCGCAACGCGACCAGTTGCCACGCGGAATGCGCCATGCCGATCAGCGACATCGCGACCGCCATGCCGAGGCTCGAACGGATCAGCATCAGCTTGCGGCCATAGAGGTCCGCGAGCTTGCCCCACAGCGGCGCGACGAGCGCGGCGCTGAAGAAGGTCGCGCCGAACGCGGCACCCGACCACTGCACGATCGCCGCATGATCCTTCACGCCGAGTTGCTCGACGTAGAGCGGCAGGAACGGCAGCAGCAGGGTCATTGCGACGATGGTCGTGAACGAGCCGAACACGCACACGCCGAGATTGCGCTGCCAGTGTGCGGCGGCTTCGTCGTCGGCTGGTGGGGCGGCCTTGGCCGCCGTCGGAGCATGCGGCTGCGGCGGCACAGGGTCGGCTGTCGGTACGTCGAGTTTGCGATTCATCTTCGGGACTTTCCAGGGTGACGAGCGTCCGCTCGATCTATCCGAAGCATCGTAACGGGCTCCGGCGTCATCAGGCAGTCAACCCGTCATCCTGGTATCGTTACTACCTCTTCGGAACTCGCGGAACTCGCGGGCCTCGTTGCGCCGCTTTTGCAACTAGCGGCCCCCGGGCAACGTGCTGTGCGAGGTCTGCGGCGCGGCCGCCGCCGATGCCGCCGCACCCGATACTCCCGCCGCCCCACCCGGCAGATCGGCCGGTTTCGTCGAGCTCACCGCGTCCGGATAGAGCTGCATCAGCACGCGTAGCACGCCGTTGGTCCAGCCAAAGCCGTCCTGTAGCGGATACTCGCCGCCGCCGGCCGATTTGTCGCTCGCGTCGACGTCGTACTTCTCGACCAGCTTGCCGGTGCGCTGGTAGTACGCGACGTCGGTACGGATCCAGCGCGTCGCGATATCGCGCGCAAGTTCCGGTTCGCTATAGCGGCGCAGTCCCATCACCGCGAGATACTGCAGCGGCGCCCAGCCGTTCGGTTGATCCCACTGCTGGCCGGTGCGGGTCTGCGTCGTTGCGAGACCGCCCGAGCGCAGCAGCGCGCGCCGGATCGTTTGCGCCAGTTCGCGCGCCTCTTCGCGCGTCGCGACGCCGGCATACAGGGGATACACGGTCGCGGCCGTAAGCCGGTGCGTGAGCGTGCGATGCACGAAGTCGTAGTCGCCGAACGCGTGCAGTTGCGGGTCCCACAGCACCCGGCGGATTGCATCGGCGCGCACGCGCGCACGTTGTTCGAGATTCTCCGCGTGGCCTGCATCGCCGCTCACGCGGTAGGCTTTCGCGAGCGTGCGTTCGAGTTCCACCATCAGGCAGTTCAGGTCGACGGGGACGAGCGCGGTCACGTCGATGGTCGCGAGCGTCCGGCCGTCGGCAAACCAGCGCGAGCTGAAATCCCAGCCGGATTCGCCGCCCGCGCGCAGGTTGCGCCACAACTCCTGCGCATCGCGTTGCGGCGTCTGCTGCGCCGTCATCACGTCCTCCCGGTACGACTCGTCGCGCGGCGCCGCACGCTCGTCCCAATAGCGATTGAGCAACGTGCCGTCGGTGAAGCGCACGACGTGTTGCGTCGCGTTGCCGGCCGCGAGGCGCTGGCTGCCGTCCATCCAGTACGCGTATTCGCGACGCAGTTCGGGCAGATAGCGGGCGTAGACCTGGTCGCCCTCCTTGTGCGCGACGAGTTGCACCATCTGCGCGAAGAACGGCGGCTGCGAACGGCTCAGGTAGTACGTGCGATTACCGTTGGGAATGTGGCCATAGCGGTCGATCAAGGTCGAGAAGTTGTTCAGCGTGTCGTCGACGAGCGCGCGCTGGCCGCTTGCGTCGAGCCCCAGCAGGATGAAGTACGAATCCCAGTAGTAGATCTCGTCGAAGCGGTCGCCCGGCACGATGTACGGCGACGGCAGCGGCAGCAGCGACGAGTACGGGCTCGCGCTCGCATCCGGCTCGCGGCGCAGCACGCTCCACAACGTATCGATGTGCGCGGTGACGCTCTGGTCAGGATCGGACACGTAGCGCTTCGCTGCGCGCGACGGCAGCGTGAAATGCTGTTCGACGAATTGCCTGAGGTCGAAGCGCGGCTGCGTGCGCGCGCTGTCGTAATCGGCGACGATCTGCGTCGGTGGCTCACTAGGGACCATATCGGCGAAGGTCTTGCTGTCCGGATAGAGATGCGCGAGTTCGACGTCGCGGTACAGCTCGCCGTACAGCTCGGACGGCGGCGTCGCCACGACCGGTGACGGTTGCGCGTGCTCGGCGTCTTCGGCGCGCCGGAGCAAGGCGCTGCTGGCGGCATTCGCGGCGACGGCCGAAGCGGGCAGCGTAACGACCGGCACGGCCGGATGGGTCTGCGCATACGCCGGCGCGGCTTGCGCGCCGACGCTGGTGCTGGCGGCAAGCGCCAACGCCGCAGCCACGGCTGCGACAGCGCACCGGCAAAGCCGCGCGCACGCACGCAAAAGGGGCAAGTCGTAACGGGATGGCATCGGCGAACCCGTTGAGGACGACGCGGCGACGTCGTCGTGGAAGGCCACAGCGCGTACCGAAGACACGCCGCACATGACTGCGGGGCTACGAGACGCTGTCGCAAGCAAATGCGGGACCCGCTTCGCAAAACGAGGGCGTTTCGCAAGCTCTTCCGAAAGATGAGTGACGGACGATGGGCCGAGGTCCAGCGCTAACCTCCAGTCTGGAATCCCAATGACGCCGCCTTCGCGCGCAGCTCCGCAAAGCGGTCCGCCGTCGGGTTGATCGCCAGTTTTTGCGACCGGTCGATCGCCGTTACCGCGTTCGACGACGAACGCGAGGCCGCCGCGAGGCATACGCCGCCGAACCGCCCTGGGGCGACCGTGAACGCGGGCGCATCGGTGCGCGGCGCGCCGCTGAAGTCTAGTGCATAGGCGAGATTGAACGTCGCCGGATCGCTGCCGCGCACGCCGAGCGGCTGCAAGCCGAAGCGCCATTGCAGGAGCGCGTGAATCGAACTGGGGTCGAACGGATAGCGCGTGACCGTGCCCGCGCTCACACGTGGGCCAAGCAGCGCGAGCGGCACGCGAAACCCGAGCTTGCCGTCGTTGCCGAGCGTGAATTCGCTGATGCCGATCGGCCGGGTGGGCGGTACTACGTGTTCGAGAAAGCCGCCCCATTCGTCATAGACGACGATCATCAGCGTACGGCTCCAGTTCGGGCTCGTGCGCAGCGCCTCGTACACCTGCGCAAGAAACGCCTGGCCGTCGCGGATGTCCGCATGCGGATGATCGTCCGAGGAAAAGCCTTCCTCTTCACCCACGAATGCCGGGTCGACCATGCAGAACGGCGGCAGCGTGCCCGTTGCCGCATTCGCGAGGAAATCCGCAAACGGGCGCGAAATGCCGAGATACCGGGTGCCAAAAAGCGCCGTGAAGGGTACGTCGCGGTAGTAGTAGTTACATCCGACGTTGGCGTCGCTGAGCTTGTCCCAGATCGTCGTGAGCGAGGACGTGTCATTGCTGTCGTCGAGCCGATCCGTTGCGCCGCTATGAAGGTAGAGGCGGTTTGGAAACGTGCTGGTCAGGATGCCGCTGAAATAGAAGTCGCCGATCGTGTAGTGGCTCGCCACGGCGCTGAAGAACGGGAGATCGGCCGACGTGTAGTAGCCGATCGGCAGCAGATCGCCCTGGTTCAGGCTGGTGCCCGGCGTGAGCAGCCAGCCGTTCATCGCGCCCGATGCCAGTTGCGTGCGGGCCCCCTGGAAGCTGTGATTGGGATCCTGGTGGGCGCACGCCTGATAGCCGTACGCGGGATTCGCGGATAGCGAAAACGGCGTTTGCGTCGCGCCGAAAGCGTCCTTGAACTGCTGGTTCGCGGGCCTGCCCTCGGCTTCGGGCAGCCAGCCGAGAAAATGGTCGAACGAGCGGTTTTCCATCGTGACGAGCACGATGAAGTCGACGCCCGAGCTGTCCGGCGCGGGCAACGCCGGGCGCGGCAGGCTATAGCGGTCGGCGGCGTCCGGCGACGGAATGTCGGCAATCGAAGGCGCGGGGGCGTCGCCGCTGCCGCCGTTCGATCCTCCGCCTCCGCCCGGTCCGCCGACGCTCCCGCAACCCGTTAGCGCGACGCCGCCGGCCACCGCGGCCACGCCGGCAAGAAAGCGGCGGCGGTCGTAGCCGTGATTCTGGTGAGTCTCGTCGCCCATGGCACGTCTCCTGGTGAGATGCAGCCGCGCCCTCGGCAGCAAATTTCAAGCCCAAGGCTCCGGCAGGCGGCTGCTCGCGAGCGGCGCAATCCCACGAATAAGCCCCCCGTAACCTAGGTTTTTCGAACGATTGACCGCCGCGCAGGTAGCCGACAATTCGTAGCTATGCGAGGCGGGCTCCATCGCGCGGCTGCCTCCCCGAACGACGAAACGGTATTCGTCACCACGTGCACTTTGTCGAGGCAGACATGTCAAGCAATATTACGATCACGGACGAACTCATAGCTGAAATCGCCAACCGGATGGCTGACGAGGGCCAGAAGGTGTCGCCCGTGGCCATCTGGTCCGAAGTTCATACCGGCTCGGTGGTCGCGGTGTCGGCGGCCTTGCGCAAGTGGCGCGAAACACGCGCTGCGCGGGCGCCGCAGGTCGTAGAACGTCCTGCTTTGCCGGAAACCGTGACGGACACGATGCGCGACGCGCTCGATCGGCTCTGGACCTCGGCGCAGGACGAAGCCGAACGCGCGGTGGCGCGCCGCCTCGCCGCGATGCGCCAGCGTGTCGAGGATGCCAGCAACGAACGCGACGACGCGCTCACGGAACTGCAAACCACCGTCCAGGAACTGGATGCGCTGCAGGTCCAGCTGAATCAGATGGCAACCGCCTACGACGAGAAGGTCGATGCGGTGGCGGGCCTCGAAGAGGACATCGCGCTCGCGGTGCAACGCACCGACGCAGCGGAGAAGCGCGCGCAGCAACTCGCCGAGCGCGTTTCGCTGCTCGAAGCGGAACTGGAGCGCGCGGAGCTGGCCGCGGGGCGTGAAGCGTCGTCGCGGGAAGGCAGCGACGTGACAGGCGAGGACGACTCGGCCGAGCTGGTTGCCGACACGCCGGAAGCTGAAGCGGAGCGCGCAGCGCTCGACGCTGCGCATCTGGAAGCGGTCGCTCGTCTCGAAAGCGAACTCGAAGCGATTCGCGCGGAGCTGCAGGCCGAGCAGGAAGCGCTCGCAGCCCAACGCGAAGAGGTCACGGGCGCGCATGCCGAGCGGGATGCCGCCGCGCTCGAATTGCAGAATGCCCAGGCACAAATCGCCAGCCTGACCGATGAGCGCGATGCGGATGCCTCGGAAATCGCGAGGCTGTCGGCCAGTTTGTCGGAGGCGCAGGAACGCGCCGCAAGCGCTGCGGCGAGCGGACAGGTCGAGGGCGCGGAGTCGGCGTCGCCGGCGGCTGTCGACTCGCAAGAGCTCGACGCCTTGAAGGAGCAGCTTGCGCGCGACGCGCAAACGCATGCCGCCGCGATTGCCGAAGCGCGCGAGACCGTCAGGAAATGGTCCGACTACTCGAACGTACTGAAGCAGCAACTGGCTCAGTCGAATGAAAAAATGATGCTCGTCCTCGCCCGCGGCGCGGGCGAGGCGTCGTTGAGCCGCCTGCTTGCGGCTGAACTGGGCCAGCTCAATCCTGAGCATGACTTGCTGCGCAAGGAAAAGCAGCAGCAAGTGGTCGTCGAAACGATCAACGCTCACCTCGAGAAACAAGGCTACCGCTACGACGAGAAGACGGGTCTGGTGTCGAAGGTGAACCCCGAAACCGCGCCGGCCTGATTCAAAGCTTTCCCGCAAGCCGATCGGCGTGATACGACGAACGCACGAGCGGCCCCGACACCACTTCCCTGAACCCCATGTTCAGGCCTTCGTCGCGTAGCATGTCGAACGTCGTGGGCGGCACGTATCGCCGCACCGGCATGTGATACCGCGACGGCGCGAGATACTGGCCGATCGTCAGCACGTCGACGTCGTGCGCGCGCAGATCACGCATCGTCGCGAGCAGTTCGCTGTCGGTCTCGCCGAGGCCGGTCATCAGGCCGGACTTGGTCAGCACCGCGGCGTTCTGCCGTTTCACGCGCGCCAGCAACTCGAGCGAGCCGTGGTAGTCGGCGCCAGCCCGTGCCGCCCGGTACAGCGACGGCACCGTCTCGAGGTTGTGGTTGAAGACGTCGGGCCATGCCCCGGACAAAGCGTCGAGCGCGCGGTCGATTCGCCCGCGAAAATCCGGCGTCAGGATTTCCACGCGAATGCCCGGCACGCGCTCGCGCACGAGCGCAATACAGCGCGCGAAGTGCGCGGCGCCGCCGTCGCGCTGATCGTCGCGGTCCACCGATGTAATCACCACGTAGCGCAGCCCGAGCGCGGCGACTGCATCGGCGAGCCGCGCGGGCTCGTCGTCGTCGAGCGCTTGCGGCCGGCCATGCGCCACGTCACAGAAGGCACAGCGCCGCGTGCAGATCCCTCCCATGATCATGAATGTCGCGGTGCGCTGCGCAAAACACTCGCCGATGTTCGGACACATCGCCTCTTCGCAGACCGAGTGCAACCTGTGTTCGCGCAGGATCGCCGCCATGCCCGCCACGGTTTCGCTCATCATCGGCCGCGCATGCAGCCAGGGTGGTTTGGGCAACACCGTCGAATCGTCCGCCGGCACGATCTTCACCGGAATGCGGGCAAGCTTGTCGCGGTTGCGCTTGCCATGCTGGCCAAGCGCCGTGAGGCTGTCGGTTTGAATAGAGGCGTCCATCGCGTTTATCCGAAGAACTCGTTGAGCAGGCGGTTCACTTCCGAGGCAGCCTCCATCTGCACCATGTGCCCTTTGCCGTCGATGACGTGCACGCGCACCTGAGCGGGCAGCCCCTGCGCGTGCGCGGCCGGAATGATCTGGTCCTGCGCGCCCCAGATCACCAGCGTGCGCGGCGCGAGCGTGTCGAGCCGGTCCCGATAGATGCGGCGCTGCACCCCGCCTTCGAACGCGGACCCGGCAATCTTGCGCAACGCGTCGTTCACGCCTTCGAGGCGTTTGTACTTGACGATGTCTTCGATCAATTGCCGCGTGACCAGCGAGCCGTCGGCGAACAGCTTCACCAGATGCGGCTTCAGCGCGTTGCGGCTGCTGCCCTCGACGAAACCCTCTATGTACTCGCGATTGATCTCCGCGCCCAGCCCCGCGCCCGCGATCAATGCCAGCGACGCGACGCGTTCGGGCGCTTTCGCGGCGACCGTCATCGACACCGCGCCGCCCATCGAATGGCCGACCAGATGCGCGCGCTCGATGCCCCGATCGTCGAGAAACGCGATCACGCTGTCGGCCAGTTCGTCGAGGCTGCCGGTCTCGACCGCCTTGCCCGACTCGCCATGCCCCGGCAGATCGAGCGCCCACACGGCGCGGTGCGCGGCGAGATCCGCATGATTGAAGAGCCAGTTGTTCAGATCGCCGCCGAAACCGTGGATCAGCACCGCGGGCGTGCCGCCGTCGCCGATCTTCAGGTAACGCACGGTGCGCCCGCCGATCTGCGCTTTTTCCGGTTGCGGCCCGGCCTCCGCGGTGTCCGCGGTGGCCGGCACGAAGTCGCGCTGGAACGCTTCGACCGCCGCGTCGATGTCGGCATCGGAGCTCGCCTCGTCGGCGACCACGCCAAGCAGCGCCCCGATCGGCAACGTGTCGCCCTGCTGCGCGATCTGGCGACGCAATAGGCCGTCGAAAGCGCACTCGACGCCCGACGAAATCTTGTCGGTCTCGACGTCCAGCACCTCGTCGCCCTTCGCGACCTTTTCGCCGATCTCCTTGAGCCAGCCGTTGACCTGGCCCTGCTCCATCGACAGTCCCCACTTGGGCATCGTAATCATGTGAATCGGCATTGCTCAGCTCCTCACTTTCCGCACGGCCGCGGCGATGTTCTCCGCCGACGGGATATACAGATCCTCGAGCACGCCTGCGAAAGGCGTGGGCGTATGCGGCGCGGTCACGAGTTCGATCGGCGCCTTCAACGAATGGAACGCGCGCTGCGCGACCAGCGCGGCGATATCGGTCGCGATCGAGCAGCGCGGATTCGCCTCGTCGACCACGACGACGCGTCCGGTACGCTCGGCGCTCTCCAGGATCGTTTCCTCGTCGAGCGGCGAGGTCGTGCGCAAATCGATCACGTCGACCTGGATGCCCTCTTTCGCGAGCTTTTCGGCGGCGTCGGTCGCGTGGTGAACCATCCGGCCATAGGTGACGATCGTCGCGTCGTCGCCGTCGCGCACCACGTTCGCTTCGCCGAACGGAATCGCATACGACTCTTCCGGCACGTCGCCCTCCCGCCCATACAGCAGCTTGTGCTCGCAGAAGATCACCGGGTCGTTGTCGCGAATCGCCTGGATCAACAGACCCTTCGCGTCGTACGGCGTCGACGGGCACACCACTTTCAGCCCGGGTATGTGCGTGAAAAGCGACGTCAGCATCTGCGAGTGCTGTGCGGCCGCGCGCAGGCCGGCGCCCTGCATCGTGCGAATCACGACGGGCGTGACCGCCTTGCCGCCGAACATATAGCGAAACTTCGCGGCCTGATTGAAGATCTGGTCGAAGCACACGCCCATGAAGTCGATGAACATCAGCTCGGCCACCGGACGCAGCCCGCATGCGGCCGCGCCGACCGCCGTGCCGATGAAGCCGCCTTCGGACAGCGGCGTGTCGAGCACGCGCCCCGGATATTTATGAAAGAGCCCTTTCGTTACGCCGAGCACACCGCCCCACGCATCCTGTTCGCCTGGGGACCCGGCGCCCCCCGCGTTGTCCTCGCCCATCACGATGACGCTTTCGTCGCGCGCCATCTCCTGGCTCAGCGCTTCGTTGATCGCCTGGGAATACGTAATCTTCCTTGCCATGATTGTCTCCTGTCGATCGGAGTTAGCGCTTTAGCGCTTAGTCCGATCCCATGCAAAGCTGAAGGTTGAATGTTCGCGTTGCGCATTACGGATAGGACACGTACACGTCGGTCAGCAGATCCGCGGCCGTCGGCAACGGCGCAGCCTTCGCTTCCGCCACCGCGCCGTCGATCAACTGCTTGACCTTGGCGTCGACGCCGCGCAGTTCGTCGGCACTGAGCATTTCGGCCCGCACCACGCGCTCCTCGAAGCGCTTCAGGCAGTCTTTTTCGTCGCGTAGTTTCTGCACTTCGCCGGGCGCGCGATAGGTTTGCGCATCGCCTTCGAAGTGACCGAAATAGCGCGACAGCTTTACCTCGACGAGCGTCGGGCCGCCGCCGTCGCGCGCCCGCTCGATCGCGGCGCCGAGCGCCTCGTGCACCGCGAAGAAATCGAAGCCGTCGACGATCACGCCGGGCATGCCAAAGCCGCTCGCGCGGTCGGCGATGTTGTCGGCCGCGACCGACCACGTCGACGAGGTCGCCTCCGCATAACCGTTGTTCTCCGCGACAAAAATCGCCGGCAGGCGCCATACGGAAGCCAGATTCATCGATTCGAAGATCACGCCCTGGTTCGACGCGCCGTCGCCGAAAAAGCACACGCCGACTCCGCCGGTCTTTTTCAGCTTCGCGGCGAGTGCCGCGCCGCACACGAGCGGACCGCCAGCGCCGACGATCCCGTTGGCGCCGAGCATCCCTTTCGACAGATCGGCGATGTGCATCGAGCCGCCCTTGCCGCGACACACGCCGGTGCTGCGACCGTAGATTTCGGCCATCATGCCGCGCACATCGACGCCCTTCGCGATGCAGTGGCCATGACCCCGGTGGGTGGTCGCGACATAGTCCGCGTCGTTCAGATGCATCATCGTGCCGACCGCCGACGCCTCCTCGCCGGCATACAGATGCACGAAGCCCGGTATCTCGCCGGTCGCGAATTCGACGTGCAGACGCTCCTCGAACTCGCGGATCGTGCGCATCATCCGATACGCTTCCAGCAGCTTGTCCTTGCTCAACTGGGTCGAAACAGACATGGTGTGTCTCCTATCAATGATCTCGATGGTCACTGCTACTTCAGCCAGCATTGCTTCAGGCGTTTGCTTCCTCCTAAGTTGATGACCCTCGACGCGCCGTCGCTTCGCGCATCAACTGCCGCGACGCGCAATAGCGCAGCGTGCGGCCGACATCCACGGTGAGCGGTCCCGCCCAGTCGAGCGCGATCTCGTAGCGGTCGTCGCGTTCGAGCTCGATCTCGCGCTCGCCGTCGAAGGCGAGCGTCCCTTGTTCGGTATGCAGCGGGGTCCAGCAGCCGGCTTCGAAGCGCTCGCAGGCGCGCATCGTCACCTGATCGACGCGGCCCGGCGCGAGCGGCGCGAAGATCGGCACGCCGGATTCGCCCGCACGCGCGAACCGCAGATGCAGCCCGTACGGCGCGCTGCGTTCGACCGGCGCCCACGCGCCGCCAATCGCCGAAAGGCCGATGCCATCCGGCGCAGCGAACGTGAGAAAGAGCGCTTCGAGATCCGCCGGCTCGGAGATGGCGCGCGCACCGATGAAACGCTGCCGGCTCACGCACACGTCGACCAGCGCGATTTCCTCGCGCCCCTGATTCGGGCCCGCGACGCAGCGAACCACGAGACGTTTGTTGCGCGTCAGCGCGACATCGGGCGGCGCGAGCCCGGATGCGGCGAGCGCGCCCGCGAGGCCCGCGACCGTCGCTTCGCGCAGCTCCGGAAACGCGTTGTTGGTACCCGTCGACAGCGTCAGCAGCGGCACGTCGCCGCAATGCGCGGCGACCGCGCGATGCGTGCCGTCACCGCCAAGCACCGCGATCAGATCGACGCCCATCGCGACCATTTGCGCGACACCCGCGTGGGTGTCCGTCACGCTGTCCGTGATCGGCAGATCGAGGAATTCGACGTTAGGCCAGGGCTGCGGCTCGGCCACGGCCGCATGCGTGTCGAGCGCGCGCAGCACCAACGCGGCGACTCCGGTCCGATCGCGCAACGTCAGCACGCGACCGACGCCGAGCATGCCGAGGCCCGCGAGCAGGCGCACGACCATGTTCGCTTTCTCGGCGGTCGGAAACACCGATGCGTGTGTGGTGAGGCGTCGAATATCGCGGCCCGATGCCGGGTTCGCGATCACGCCGACGGTGATGGGCGATAGCACTGGCTTGTCTCCTGTATGCGCGTCGCGAAGCGCGGACTCGCTTTGATGAACCCCGATACTGCAAAGGTCGGGCCAGTTGCTTGCGCGCCGTGCGCTGGGGCCGAAAGCGTCGCAGGCAAAGGGCTGACGCGGGGCTTTGGCGTTCCGGAGCGCTTTCATCAGACCTGCCCCGCGCAGTTCACTGTGTCTCAGGCACACGTCGCGCGACGTGCCGCAAGGCTCGAAGCACGCCGCGACGCTTGCGCAGTACCGCGCCAGACACGGGTTTGCCCGATCGGACCGGTGTGTCGCCAGTCGCTGAGACATTCGTCTCACGCGTCTCACGTGCTGCGCCGCAATGTGATTGCTCATGATGGATGTGCTACAAGACAGGGACTCGCCCTACTCGGTGTCGCTCGCCTGGAGCCGGCCATGCCCTACGTTTCTCAAACGCAGCACATCGATCGCGTCCGCGCGGCCATCGAAGGACGCCTGCCCGCCCCTGCCAATTCGCCGCGCCTCGTCTCGTCGTGGCAGCGCTCGTTCGAGCAGTACCGGCTCGACCCCGGCTCCGTGATCGGCCCGCGCGTGCTGTCGTCCGCGGAGCTGCGCGAAGTCCAGGGCAAGGAGGAAGCCTTTCTGCGCGCGTCGGGCCAGTGCCTTGCGCGGCTGCACGAGATGATTCGGGTCGCCGACTATTGCGTGATGCTGTCCGACGCGCATGGGGTCACGATCGACTATCGGATCGACCGCGACCGGCGCAACGATTTCAAGCACGCGGGGCTATATATCGGCTCGTGCTGGTCCGAGCGCGAAGAAGGCACGTGCGGCATCGCCAATGTGCTGACCGATCTCGCGCCGATCACCGTGCACAAGACCGATCACTTCCGCGCTGCGTTCACGACCCTCACGTGCAGCGCTTCGCCGATCTTCGCGCCGACGGGCGAGTTGATCGGCGTGCTCGATGCCTCGGCGATCCACTCGCCCGACAACCGCGACAGCCAGGGGCTGGTGTTTCAGCTGGTGCGGCAAAGCGCGAGTTTGATCGAGGATGGCTACTTCCTGAATCAGACCGCGCAGCACTGGATCCTGTTCGGCCATCAAAGCCGCCATTTCGTCGAAGCACAACCCGAAGTGCTGATCGCGTTCGACGAATGCGGCAACATCGCCGCCGCGAACCGCAAGGCACAGGAGAGCATCGCGGGCCTCGACGCTCCGCGTCACCTCGACGAGATATTCGATACGTCCGATGTCCGTCTGCACGACGTCGCGCGCACCGACATGATCGTGGCGCTGCGGCTGCGCGCGACCGGCGCGATGCTGTACGCGCGTATTCGCGCTCCGATGAGACGCGCGGCCCCCCCCGCCCCTCGCAGTCCGTCCGGGTGAGTCGCAGGCGGACAGCAGCATCGGCGCGATGTCGCGCTTCCTGAATAGCTCGGACGAACGGATCGCGCGCAACGCGGACGTCGCGTTGCGGATCGCCGGCAAGCGGCTTCCGCTTCTGCTGCTCGGCGAAACCGGTGTCGGCAAGGAGGTGTTCGCGCACGCGGTGCACGACTCCGGTTCGCGGCGGACCCGGCCGTTCGTCGCCGTGAATTGCGGCGCGATTCCGGAGCCGCTGATCGAGAGCGAGCTGTTCGGTTACGCGCCGGGCGCATTCACCGGCGCGCGCAGCCGTGGCGCGCGCGGCAAGATCGCGCTCGCACATAGCGGCACACTGTTTCTCGATGAAATCGGCGATATGCCGCTCGGTCTGCAGACGCGCCTGCTGCGTGTGCTGGCCGAGGGCGAAGTGGTGCCGCTCGGCGGCGATGCGCCGGTACGCGTCGATATCGACGTCATCTGCGCAACGCACCGCGATCTGATGCACATGGTCGAAGCCGGATCGTTCCGCGAAGATCTCTACTATCGCCTCAGCGGCGCGACGCTGCGGATGCCGCCGCTGCGCGAGCGCACCGACATCCGCGAGGTGGTAGATACGGTGTTCAACGAGGAAGCCCAGGCGGCCGGCCATGTGCTGATGCTCGACGAGCAACTCGCCGGGCAGCTTGCCGCCTTCGCGTGGCCCGGCAACATCCGGCAGTTGCGCAACGTATTGCGCTATGCGTGCGCGGTCTGCGATTCGGCTCGCGTCGAGTTGCGGCACGTGTCGCCGGACCTCGCGGCGCAACTCGCGTCCGCGGCCACGCCGGTACTCGCTACGGACTCCACCTCGCCGGCCAGCCCGGACGACGAACGAGCACGGATCGTTGCCGCACTGACCCGGTGTCAATGGCGGCCGAACGCCGCCGCGCAGGCTTTAGGCATGTCGCGCGCGACGCTCTACCGGCGCATCGCGCGGCTGGGCATCGTCGGGCCGCATCGCACCTAGGCGGTTGCTCCTGCTTTGACGGAAAATCATTGCGCCGGTAAGATCAATACAAAAAATATAACGATAAAAACAAACGCCTTGAACAGAATAACGGGTGAGCAATGTCTGAGAGCAAGCACATCGACGCGCCAAGCCGCGCGACCACAGTAGCACCGTCGGCCGACGAAGCATTACCGATCGGGGAACCGCTTCCGTGGCGCGTGGTGGACGAGGACGGCAGCCTGCTGCTTCGTGCGGGCACGATCTTGTGCCGCGAAGCACAGCGCAACTTCCTCCTCTCGCACTTCCATCCCCGGCGTGGCGACGCAGCCGGATTCCAGCAAAACTCGCGCAGCGCCGAGACGAATCCAGTCACACTCGAAGACATGCATCTGAGCATCGGCGCGCTGCTCGGCATGCGCACCCAGATCGGCATGGGCCGGGCGATGCATGCGAGCCGGGTCATCGGCTTCAGTCCGAGCCACAAGCTTTTCGTCACGCCGCCGATGGTCGACGGTCAGCACCTGATGCCGATGCCCGGCGAGAACGTCGAGATCGTGGCGGTCACCACCCAGGCGGTGTTCTGGTTCGTGTGTACCGTCGAAGCGATTTGCACGCACCCATTCGACTACCTCGTGCTGTCGGCGCCGGGCAACATCCGTCAGTTGCGCGAGCGTAAAGCGGTGCGTGTGCGCACGCATCTCGCCGTGCGGCATGGCATCGATTTGACGGGTCACGCGCTGGATGGAATGGGAGTCGGCTGCGATCTGAGCGTGTTCGGCATGTCGCTCGCGACGACCGCGCCGATCGGGCGGATCGGCGAGCGGGTGCGCGTGGCGCTACAACTCACCACGCGAACCGTCGACGCCGAATTCACGGCCGTCGCGGTCATCCGCAACGTGCAGACCGGCACGAATCCAGCGGCGCTCTGCACGCACGGCCTCGAATTCGAAGGCTTGAGCTCGGAGCAGGAACTGGCGCTGAAAGCCTTCGTGTTCGACAAGCAGGACGCGATTTCATATTGGGCCGCGCATGCGGCTTAGCGCTTCCCGCTTCTGAATCGCCTCCCGTCGCTGGGTAGCCTAACGGCCGTGGCGGCCACCACCCATGTAGTGGCCGCCACCCCAGCCGCCGCCACCGCCCCCACCCCAGCCGCCTCCGCCACTGCCGCCCCAGCCGCCACCGCCGCCGTAGTTCGCGTGAGCGGCACCCCATCCGCCACCGCCATAGGAACCGCCGGCCGAACCGGCGTGAGCGCCGCTCCAGGTGCCATGTCCATTTCCCCAATAGGAGGCGTGGCCGTAGTAGGCGTGGTTGTAGTACCCGTGGCCATAATAGCCGTGGCCCCAGTAGCCATGGCCGGCCCAGTAGGTGTGATAGCCATAGTGATAGTGGTTGTACCCGCAACACCCGCCCCAGAAGGCCAACGTCACCGACGGCCACCAGTAGCCTGGCCAGTACCCGTAGTACGGGTATGGATACGGATATGGGTACGCGTAGGGGTACGGAGGATAAGCGACCGGGTAGTACGCCGGCGCGCCATAGGCTGGCCCGGGCGCGGACGGGGGCGCGGACGCGAAATCGTAGGTAGGTGGCGGCCCGTCGGGCGACGTGCCGTCGGGCATGCTGAATTCCTCCGGCGCCGGAGCCTGCTGCGACGGGTCGCCCGGAGCCATCGCCACACCTTGCTGCGCGCCCGCCGTCGGGACGCCCGGATCGCCAGTCGCATAGGCAGCGGCATAGGGAGCGGGGTAATACCCATAGCCCGGATAGTAGCCGTACGGCACGTAGTAACAACCGGCCAGCGCCCCGGAGACAAGCACTGCAACGGCGCTGCCGGCGCGCAACGTTGCATCGAGCGGGTTCATGACATGCTCCTCACTGTGCACGCGGCGACGTAGGCGGCGCGCGCCTGTCTAATCAGCTTATGTCAGGGTCCGATGCGGGACTTCACAAAGTGGTAACGGGGTATTTCAACCGTCAGCAGTAGAGTAGGAACGCCGCTTGCGCCAATCTGGGCCGCGACGAAGTCCGAAACCATGTTGAGCGGTCGGCTCGGTGATGGAGGTTCGATGAAAGGCAGGCGGGTGGCAATCGCAGGCGTGGCCGCGGCTCTGGTTGCTTTCGGAGCCGCGCACGGCGGACACGCTTCGCACGCAGGGGAGCCCGAGCCGAGTCCTGTGACTACGGCCTTCGCGACCGCCAGCGATACCACTGCCGAGGCGCGCGGGGCGAAGCTCGCCGCGCTCGGCGATTGCATCACGTGCCACACCGCGACGGGCGGCCAGCCTCTCGCGGGCGGACTGCCACTGCAAACGCCGTTCGGCGTCATTTACTCGACCAACATCACCCCGGACCAGGAAACCGGTATCGGCCGCTGGACGCTCGACGAGTTCACCCGCGCGATGCGGCGCGGCGTGTCCCGCGACGGCCATCTGCTCTATCCCGCGTTTCCGTATCCCCACTTCACGCACATGAGTGATGCCGATATCGCGTCGCTGTATGCCTGGCTGATGAGCCGCGATCCCGTCAACGCTCGCGCGCCGCACAACGCGCTGATCTTCCCGCTCGGCTTCAGGCCCATCATCGCCGGGTGGAATCTTCTCTATCTGCATGCGGACACGACAGCAGCGCCGTCCCCCTCCGACGCGCCGGACATCGCGCGCGGGCGTTATCTGGTCGAAAGCCTCGGTCATTGCGGCGCGTGCCACACGCCGCTCAACCACCTCGGTGCCGAGCGCCGCGAGCACGCGCTGCAAGGCGGCACGATCGACGGATGGGATGCGCCCGCGCTCACGGACCTCGCCTCACGCCCGACGCCCTGGACGCAGCAACAGCTCGTCAGCTATCTGCGCACGGGTCTCGCCAGCGCGCATGGTGCGGCAGCCGGTCCGATGCGCCCCGTCACGCGCATGCTCGCCGACGCACCCGCGTCCGACGTCGAGGCGATTGCCGCGTATCTGCTGGCGCTGTCACCGGGTCCGCCAGGCGAGCCTGAGCATGTCGTCGCTACACCGCCCGCTTCTGCGGCGCGCGTGCCCGTCGTCGGCGCGACCGGGAGCGGCGCGAATCTGTTCGCCGCGGCCTGCGCATCGTGTCATGCCGAAGGCGCGCCGATGTCGATCGGGGGCGCCCGAGCGTCGCTGGCCTTTGGCACGGCCGTCAACGCCGACAGCCCACGCAACATGGTTCGCCTCATTCTCGATGGAATCGACTGGCACGAAAGCGACGGCGCGCCCTTCATGCCATCATTCGCCAACACCTTCACGGACGCGCAGATCGCGGAGCTCGCCAACTACACGCGCGCCCGCTTCACCGCACGCGGCGCGTGGCCCTCGCTCGACGCCGGCGCGGTCGCGCAATTTCGCAAGGACGGCCTGCCACGATGATCACGCTCAACGTCAACGGCGTCAGTCATACGGTCGATGCCGACCCGTCCACGCCGCTGCTCTACGTGCTGCGCAACCAGTTGCAACTCGACGGCGCAAAGTTCGGCTGCGGTCTCGGTCAATGCGGTGCGTGCACCGTCAGCCTAGGCGGCGAGCCGGTGTTCTCGTGCCTGATGCCGATCGTGGCCGTCGGCGACCGGCCCGTGCGAACCGTCGAGGGACTGGGCACCGCGCAACAGCCGGGACCGCTTCAGCAAGCCTTCATCGACGTGCAAGCCGCGCAATGCGGCTATTGCATCGCCGGCATGATCATGCGTGCTCACACGCTGCTCGAGCGAGTCCCGCACCCGACCGATGAACAGATCCGTCGCCACATGCAGCCGAACCTGTGCCGCTGCGGCACGCACATGCGCATTCTCGAAGCGATCCGGCAAGTCGCGACGGGTTCGCCGCGTGCCGACGAGGGAGCCCAGTCATGAGCGACGACCGGCGTTCCCCCGTCGCTCACGACAGCGGTCCAGGCGACCCCGCACGGCGCCGCTTTCTCGTCGGCGGATCGCTGATCGTGAGCTTCGCGATCATGCCGCGCATGGCCGCGTTTGCGCAAACCACCACCGAAGCGGGCACCTTCACCGCCAGCGCACCGAAGCTGCCGGGCAGTCTCAAGAGCACGCCGTTGCTCGACGCGTGGATCAAGGTCGCCCCCGACGGCCACGTCAGCGTATTCACCGGCAAAGTCGAGCTTGGCACCGGCATTCGCACCGCGCTGCTGCAGGTCGCCGCGGAAGAGCTGGATCTCGCGCCTGATGCGATCGAGCTGATCACCGCCGACACCGCCGCCACGCCGAACGAAGGCTACACCGCGGGCAGCCACACGATGGCGGACAGCGGCACCGCGATCCTCAACGCCGCGGCTCAGGTGCGCACGCTGCTCGTCGCGAGCGCGGCCGCGCAGCTCGGCGTCGACGCAGCGGCCCTCACGACCCGCGACGGCGCCATCATCGCCGCCGACGGCAGACGCGTGACCTATGGCGATGCCGTGCGTTATGCGAACCTCCATCAGAACGCACAGCCCGACGCCGCGACAAAGCCGCCATCGTCCTACGCCGTGATCGGCCATACGCTGCCGCGCGTGGATATCCCGGGCAAGGTGACGGGTGGCGCGAGCTATGTCCAGGACCTGCGGCTGCCCGGCATGCTGCATGCTCGCGTGGTCCGGCCGCCGTCTTATGGCGCGAGCCTCGTGGCAGTCGATAGCGCGCGCGTCGAGGCGCTGCCCGGCGTCATCAAGGTGGTGCGCAACGGCAACTACCTCGCGGTCGTCGCCGACGACGAATGGCGCGCGATCCTCGCGATGCGTGAGCTCGAACTCGCCGCGCGATGGCAGGCCGGGCCGCCGTTGCCCGATCCGGCGAGCATTCACGCGCTGCTGATGACGCTGCCCTCACAGGAAATCGTGGTGGCCGATCAGGGCGCGGCCGTGCCCGGGTCGACCCTGCGCGCACGCTACACGAAGCCGTATCTGACGCATGGCTCGATTGGGCCATCGTGCGCTGTCGCGCAACTCGACAACGGTGTGATGAGCGTGTGGACGCACACGCAAGGCGTCTATCCGCTGCGTGCGGGCATCGCCGAAATGCTCGCCATGCCACCCGAGAAGGTGCGCTGCGTGCATGTGGAAGGTTCGGGCTGCTACGGACACAACAGCGCGGACGACGTCGCCGCCGACGCCGCCCTCCTTGCTCGCGAGTTGCCCGGCCGTCCCGTGCGCGTGCAATTGATGCGCGAACAGGAACACCTGTGGGAGCCGTTCGGCCCGGCAATGACGGTCGAGGCGAGCGCAACGCTCGATGCGAGCGGCACGATGACCGACTGGCGCTACGAGCTATGGAGCAACACCCATAACAATCGCATCGAGAATGCGGGCCGCCTGCTGGCCGCGCAGCTGCTCGCACAACCGTTCACGCCCGCGCCGCCGAAGCCGATTCCGATGCCGGAAGGCGGAGGCGACCGCAATAGCATTCCGCTTTACCGCGTGCCCAGCCTGCACGTGCAGCATCATTTCGTGCCCACGATGCCGATACGGGTCTCCGCGATGCGCTCGCTGGGCGCGCACATGAACGTGTTCGCGATCGAGAGCTTCATCGACGAGCTCGCTCGCGCCGCTCACGCCGATCCGGTTGCATTTCGCCTGAAGCATCTCGACGATCCGCGCGCCCACGACGTCATTCGCGCCGTGGTCGATCAATTCGGCTGGCAAGCCCGCAGCGCACGCACCGGCGGGTCGAGCCCGCGCTCGCACGGTACCGGCTTCGCGTTTGCCCAGTACAAGAACCTGATGGCCTACCTTGCCGTTGCGATGGAAGTCACGGTCCTGCGCGATACCGGCGAGCTCAGCATCGAGCGCGTGGTAGCGGCAGTGGATTGCGGGCAGATCGTCAATCCGGACGGCGTGCGCAATCAGATCGAAGGCGGGATTCTGCAAACCACCAGTTGGACGCTCTATGAAGAAACGCAGTTCGACCGGCAGCGCATCACGAGCTTCGACTGGAGCACTTATCCGATCATGCGTTTCTCGTCGGTGCCGAAACGCGTGGACGTGCTGTTGATCAACCGGCCCGGCCTGCCCTTCCTCGGTGTCGGAGAAGCGGCGCAAGGTCCGGCCGCCGCGGCACTCGCGAATGCGATCGACGATGCGACCGGCGTGCGGATCCGCGACTTGCCGTTGCTCGGGCCGAAGGGAAAGGACGCGCTCAAGGCATGAGGATTCGTGAGGGTACGAAGCGGACGCTTGTGGTCCGGACCAAAGCGGAAGGCGGAGTTCGCAGATACGGACTGGCCATCAGCATTCCAGTTCACTGCTTGATGAGGTGGTCCACCCGATCCCTCCTGGCGATCGGGTGATAGGGGCCCGAAAATGTCAGTGCAGGGTGTGGATGCAGTTGATGAACTCAGCCTCGTCCTCATCGGACGAAGCTTGATCAAGGATCGCGCACCGGAAGTCCAATTTGACGCGAAGGATGGCTGATTCGATACGTGCATCGCCCCGATGTCCGCTCAGGCGAGTATTGATCGCCTCCTCGACGGCAAGAATCGCCTGCTCGATGCTCTCCGGATCATCGCTATCGAACCCGATCTCAAGCTCAATGCTCTCCAGCAGGTTCAACGCTGTGGCAATGTCATCGGAAGCGACGAATAGCGTCTCGGCGTTTTCTGTCATCTACCCTCCCCGTTGGGTTGTCCAGAGTCTTCAGACTGGTACGAACTGCCCCACTATCGTTGCACATCCAGAGCAAATCTGCCAGGCGACGAAGGCGACTGTTGGGTTCGAAACAACGGAAATGTTGCTGTACTCAGCGAAGCGAATAGAATCGAACATTCCCGTATAGATCTATGGGCATTGGGTTCGAAAACGCCCCAATCCTGGCAAGCGGCTCCATTCACGTTCAATCCGACAGCATCTGCCGCATTTCTTCGTCGGCATTCTCGCGTCGATCAGCGAAGAGAGCAAACAGCGTCGGTGGGCCGCGTTCGCCGACCGGCTGATCAGCGGACTGCTAGAGCACTGCGATCTAACGCAAGATCCGGACTCTTTGGGCCTCTTTGCCCATGGTGCAGCACACGTACCCGCAGGGCGCTACGACAACATACTTCCCTATGGCGATTATTACTTCATGGAAGTGCTCATGCGGTCGGTCGGCCATCAGCAATTTTTCTGGTAACCAGCAACACATCATGAGCTTCGACTCGAGCACTTACCCAATCATGCGTTTCTCGTCGGTGCAGAAACGCGTGGACGCGCTGTTGATAAGTCGAACGGGCCTGCCATTCCTCGGCGTGCGGATCCGCGACTTGCCGTTGCTCGGGCCGAAGGGAAAGGACGCGCTCAAGGCATGAGGATTCACGAGGGCCTGTTCGATCGGTCTCCTCTGCGCAGTTGCAGGAGATGCGTGTCCCACCGAAGTCGATCGTCGGACGGCGGAGCGGACAAAATCGCTGCCCGGTTCGAGTAGGAAGCGTCGATGAAGTCCAGCAGCTTCTGCAGCCGGAGTTGCTGGCCCGGCAGAAGGCCCACCGTTGCCAGTGCCTGAAGCACTCGCCCCCGCCAATAAGTTCTGGAGAAAAAAGAATCGGCTCCTTGCGCACCCAGCACCTGCTCGAGATGCGCGATGGCGGGGTCGATGTTGTGAAACGTGTACGGGCTCGGGTCCAAACTCTCGTGTGCGACGGACATCACATTGATCTCTGATTAATCTGCTTCTCAAGCGCGGTGACGCGCGGGTGAATGTGGTTATTCAGCTCTATTGTTATGACTTATATAACGACATCGACACACTTCTACATCAATCAAAAACAAACCACAGCGTGCTACGACAGCATCAATCGTTGCTACCTTCGTTGCCGGGTGGAAACACCTGCCACGTGCCGTCATCATGGAGGAAGAAGAACAGTCCGACCGGACCTTGCGGCCGCTGCGCCTCGACGTGGATGTAACGCCGGCGGCTCGCGCCCTGGTGGCTGAACCGGGTGAGCCGGACGGAGGTTGCCGGCATCAACCATTTTTCAACCGATGATCGCAGGGTCCTCTTTGCCGTCATCATGCGCACCTCCTTCGGTCTGGCGGCCATCTTCGCGTCGACTCGCGTCGATCACGCCGATGTGCCTGTGCATCCGGGAGTTGAAGTTCGGGCGCTTCGCTCCCGGTGCCGAAACCACTTCAGACAATCTGGACGGCCACGGCCAGCGAAGCTGGCGCGTGGCCCGTCCGTGGCGACGCAGCGATTACTCGTCGCTCGTTTCTACCGGTGCCGCGAGTTGTCGAACGCGCTTGGCGGAAGTCGACGCCGCCACGCTGAGGTCCTTCTCCGCACTCTCACCCACCTGCTTCACGGCCTTCGTCGCAGTGTCATATGCCTTGTTCGCCGTATCGATGACCGTCGTGATGAACGTCTTCCACGCCGTCACAGCGGTTTCGCTTCCAGCGGGTGCCGTTTTCGCGAGGGTTTCGGCGTAGCGCTGCGCATCGCCCTGGTACTTCTTGAACTGCGCTTCCGCAACCGCCAGATATTCCGCTCGCGTGCTCGAAGCGATTTCGTAAACCTCGCGCCAATATGCCTGAGCCTTTTCGATCGCAGGCTGTGCCTGGCTTGTCTGTTGCGCGATAAACGTTTGCGGCGCGCCGGCCCCAAATGCCTTGACCAGAGCCTCCTGATTTTCCGCGAGACCAGATTTCGCGGCTTGCAGAGTCAGGCTGGTCAGCTTTTCGACTGCATTGACGGTTTTGCTCAGGAGGTCGAACGTTGTGTCGACACTCGCCTTCTGTGCGGCGACGATTTGTTCCGGGGTCGTACTATTCATCACTAAGCTCCATGGAAAAGGCTGAAAACGGCGTTGTTGGATCAATGCACAGAACCTGGCTGGTAGCCACGAACAGCGCAGCGCGGACAATTTGATGCGCCGCAACAATTTCATTCTAGAGTGGGGTCGCCAAATGTCAATGACATAGCTGCCTTTGTCGAGCGCGGCGGCGGCCGAAATCGCTCAAATCCTTTCTAGCAAAGGATAGACGGCGTTATAAGTGAAAACCCCAGGCCCTCTGAAAAGTTAAATCTTCAGAAAATTCAGGGTTAGTTCGACCTTGTGCAACGCGGCAAATCCTGTAGAGTCAAGCACTTTCGACGTGCTGATTCATAAGCGATACAACGGTGGTGCGGAAGCCCACATTCGGTCACGCCGCTGTCACGCGCGACCAGTAACGTCACGCCGCAGTGAGAACAAGAGGCCGTTGAAATATCTATAAGAAAATAAGTCTGAGAGATCCGAGGAATGAATCTGCATTTACAGAATATTGGCCACCTCGAGCGCAGCGTCGAGGACGACCGCTTGAGGCGCGCCTTGGCCGCGCGCCTTGACAGGGCATTCAAGCGAGCCCGAATCAGTTCGGCGCACGCGGCAAAGTGGCTAGGCGTGAGTGAGTACGACGTGCAGTATTGGCGCAGCGGCATTACCGTGCCGCCGCTGAACGCCTGCGCCCGTCTCGCCGACGCTTTCGATCTCGACATTCACTGGCTCTGCACGGGCCAGACTCACGAGATCCCGCGAGACTACCTGCGGGCGTCCAGTTCGCCGGCGCTTTAACACCCACGCGCGTCACGGTAACGGGGAAACGACGAAAGGAACGTTTCGTGCGAGCGCATCTGCATCTCCCGCTTCCCGGCGCTCGGCCGAATGCACTCTCCTCCCGACAGGCGCACCGCACACCGCCCCGCACAAGCTGGTACGCACGCTGCGTTGGCGCGGCTCGCGCACGGGTGGGCCACCGATCCAGGCCCCGGGCTGACGAGCCTCGGCTGCGATAACGATCCGAGCGGCATCGCAACCTATTCACTGGCAGGCGCCTGGTACGGCTACGACATGCTGTGGACCTGCGTGCTGTCGTATCCGTCGATGGTCGCGTTGCAACTGGTCTCGGCGCGTGTCGCCGCCGTTACGGGGCATGGCCTGACGGCGAACATGCGCGCGCATTATGCGCCGGTGTTCTTCTATTTCGCGGTGGCGCGCTTCGTGATTGCGAATACGCTGAACATTGCCGTCGATGTGGTGGCCATGGCCGCGGGCGTCCAGTCTTTCATTCATGCGCCCCTTGCGCTGCTTGCGCTCACTTGCGGTTGCGCATCGATCGCGTTGCAATGTTGTATTCCCTACGCGCGCTATGCACGGGTAGTCAAATGGCTGGTTCTGCCGATGTTCGCGTATGTGGGCGTGATGCTGATCGTCGATGTACCGTGGCACACGGTCGCGCTGCGCTCGCTCGTACCCAGCTTCGTCTGGAAAGAAGATTTTGTGACGATGCTGATGGCCTTGCTCGGCACCACGATGAGCCCGTATCTGCTTTTTTCGCAGGCAGAGCAGGAAGTCCAGCAAGAACGTCAACAGGGTGAACAGCGCGCTACGCTGCGCGATCAACCTTCCCCGGAGCAGCTTCGCCGGTTGCGTATCCAGACCTTGAAGCGCACTGCGCTGTCGAGCGTCGCCGCGTTGTGCGTGATGATCGTCGCCGCGGCGACGCTGCATGGCGCACACGCGCAGCCCGGCGAGCCCGCCGAGATTTCCCGAGCGCTGGAGCCACTCGCGGGTGGGTATGCCGGGCGCCTGCTTGGGCTTGCGCTGATCGGTTCGGCGCTGCTCGCTTTGCCTTCGCTGGCGGGTTCCGCTGCGCAGGCGGTCGCGAGCTCGTTCGACTGGCCCCACGATCAACAACGTGATCGGCGTATTTCCGTGCTGCTCATCGCCCTAGCGACGGTCGGCACATTGCTTGGTCTCGCGCTATGCCTCTCGCATGTCGATCCCGTCACGGCGCTGTATTGGAGCGCCGTCGTCAATGGCATGACGATGACGCCCGTGCTGGTGCTGCTGGTGCTGCTCAGCGCAAAACGCGAAGCGGTCGGTGAAATGGTCGCGCACTGGTCATTGCGGGCGCTCTGCTGGCTCGCGACGCTCATCACCGGTATGGTCGTGATCGCGCACCTCGTCCTGGAAGTGGCCGAGCGCGTGTCCTGACTTGTCCTGATTGGATGTGCCGCGCGAGAGTCGGCGCATCGAACTGTAAGCTCAACGTATCGACGCAAGTATCGGCTTGTGCGGTTAAGATTGCCGGGAACGCGACGAACACGCGAAGGAGCCATGGTGATGGAGGAATCCCGGAACTCGACGCGGCAGAGCGGCCCCAAAGTCGCGCTTGCCCTGCAAGGCGGCGGTTCGCACGGCGCCTTCACATGGGGCGTGCTCGACCGTCTGCTCGAGGCTTCGTCGCAGGCCACGCCACTCGATGTCGCCGCGATCAGCGGCGCGAGCGCGGGCGGGATCAATGCGGCGCTGTGCGCGGCGGGCCTCGCGACCAGCGGCCCAGAGAAAGCTCGCGAGATGCTCGGCACCTTTTGGGAAGCGGTATCGCGTGCCGGCGCGCTGGCGGGCAATGCGCTCCTCGGCTTTTCCGAGCCGGGTCCATTCGGCGGCTGGAATATCGACTGGAATCCCGCCGCCATCATGCTGGAAGCCGTGGGACTCGTCACATCGCCCTACGGCAATCCGTTTTACCGCGATCCGCTCGGGCCGGTGATTCGTTCCGCCCTGACGGAACACGATCTCGCGACGCTCAACACGTCGCCAGACGGCCCGCAACTATTCATTTGCGCGACCGATGTACGAACCAACCAGCGCGCAATCTTCACCCGCCCCGATATTTCCGTTGACGTATTGCGCGCCTCCGCTTGCCTGCCGAGCGAGTTTCGCACCGTGAGCGTGGACGGCGTACCGTACTGGGACGGCGGCTATCTGGGTAACCCGCCGTTGGCACCGTTGATCGACCACGCCCAGGATCTGATCCTCGTCCTCGCGAATCCATTCGTGCGCCACGACATGCCGCCCAAAGATGCGCGCGGCATTCTCGACCGGCTCAACGAAATCGGTTTCAACGCGTCGGTGGTGCTGGAAATCAACGCGATCGAAGCAGTCAACCGCGTGCTCGACTCGGTCGGCGAGGAAGCGGCGCGCAAAAGCCGCTTCAAGCCCGTCAGATTTCACCTGATTCGCGACGACGATTTTCTCGCGAAGTTCGGCTTTGTCTCCAAGAGCAGCACCTCCTGGCCCTTGCTCAAAACGCTGTTCGAGCGTGGACGCGAGGTGGCTGACGTATGGCTCAAAAATGACTATGCGAACCTCGGGCGAGCGTCGTCGCTCGACGTTAAAAGTTCGCTGCTCGATCCGACGCTCAAGCACGATGCCAAGCCGAGCGAGCAGCGAAACTGATCACGACAGATAGTGAGGGCTTGCGGCAGTCTTAAACGCTTGCCCGCGAAATGACGCTCGCGATGGCCTGCGCGACCGTCGCGACGTTGTTCTCGTTGAGCGCGGCGACGCACATGCGCCCGGAGCGGATCAGGTAGACGCCGTGCCGTTCGCGCAGCGTGTCGACCTGATCTGCCGACAGCCCCGTGTAGGTGAACATGCCGCGCTGCTCGAGGTATCGCGCGAGCAGCGCGTCCGGCAGCTTGCCGCGCAGGTGTTCATGGATCTCGGCACGCATGCGCATGATGCGCCGGCACATCGATGCAAGCTCTTCCTGCCACGCTTGCCGCAATGCCGCTGTCGTCAGCACGCGCGCGACGATCTTCGCGCCGTGCGTCGGCGGATTGCTGTAGTTCGCGCGCACCGCGCTCGTCAATTGACCCAATACGCGCCCGGCAATCTCCGGCGACTCGCAAATCACCGACAGTCCGCCGCACCTCTCGCCATACAGCGAGAAGTTCTTCGAAAACGAATTCGCCACCAATGCCGGGACGTTCTGGCGCACGAGCTCACGAATCGCGAATGCATCCGCATCGATGCCCGCGCCGAAGCCCTGATATGCCATGTCGATGAACGGCACCAGGTCCCGCTTCTTCATGACGTCGATCAGCTCCACCCATTGCGCGTCGTTCAGATCGACGCCCGTCGGGTTGTGACAGCACGCATGCAACAGCACGACGCTGCGGGCCGGTAGCGCATCGATGGCCGAGAGCATCGCTTCGAACTTCAGACCGCCGCTCGACTCGTCATAGTACGGATACGCGCCGACTTCGAACCCCGCGCGCTCGAAGATGAAACGATGGTTTTCCCACGTCGGATCGCTGACCCACACCCGCGAGGCCGGAAAGTAGCGCTTGATGAAATCCGCGCCGACCTTGAGCGCGCCCGAGCCGCCCAAGGTCTGCATCGTCGCGATGCGTCCCTCGGCAAGCGCCGCCGAGTCGTTGCCGAATACCAACGATTGCACGGCCTCGCGGTAGTGGGCGAAACCCGCCATCGGCAGATACGGTTTCGGACCCAGCTCCGCGATCAGTTGTCCTTCGGCCTCGCGAACGGCTTGCATCACCGGCAAGCGGCCTTGCTCGTCGTAGTAAATGCCGATACTCAGATTGACCTTGTGCTCGCGCGGATCCTTCGCGAAGTTCTCGTTCAACGTGAGGATCGGGTCGCCCGCATAGGCATCGATATGTTCAAACATGCTAGTTCCTGGATTAGGCCAAAAGATTGCAAAAGCGGGGTGCCTAGCGCGTCGGCACGCCAGCCGGTACCGAGGCGCCCGCGCGCCGATTGCGCAGGCGATAGCCGACGCCCAGCACGGCCAGCCAGACGGGGATCAGATAGACCGACATGCGCAGATCCGGGATCAGCCACATCACGACCAGAATGCCACCGAGGAACACCAGACACAGGTAGTTGGTCAGCGGATAACCCAGGCTGCGGAACAGGGTCGTCTCGCCGGCTCGCGCCTTCGCAACCCGGAAGCGCAAATGAATGATGCTGATCATCGCCCAGTTGATGATGAGCGCCGAAACGACCAGCCCCATCAGCAGTTCGAACGCCTTGCCCGGCATCAGGTAGTTGATCACCACGCAGGCGGCCGTCGCCAGTGCGGACACACCGAGGGCGACGAGCGGAATCCCGCGGGAGTTGACCTTGAGCAGCGCGCGCGGCGCATTGCCCTGGCCGGCGAGGCCGTAAAGCATGCGACTGTTGCAGTAGACCCCGCTGTTGTACACCGACAGCGCGGCGGTGAGCACCACCGCATTGAGCACGTTGGCGACGAAGTTGCTATTCATCGCGTGAAAGATCAGCACGAACGGACTGCCACCGGTGACGACTTTTTCCCACGGATACAGCGACAGCAGCACGCCGAGTGCGCCGACGTAGAAAATCAGAATCCGGTAGATCACCTGGTTGGTGGCGCGCGGGATCGTGTGCGAAGGATCGTCCGCTTCAGCGGCCGTAATGCCGACGAGTTCCAGTCCACCGAACGAGAACATGATGACGGCCATCGACATCACGAGACCCGACACGCCATTCGGGAAGAAGCCGCCATGACGCCAGAGGTTGGCCACGCTCGCGTCAGGGCCTGCATGGCCCGAGATCAGCAGATAGCCGCCGAAGCCGATCATGCCGACGATTGCCGCGACCTTGACGATCGAGAACCAGAACTCGAGCTCGCCGAACGACTTCACGCTGGTGAGGTTGATCGCGTTGACGACGCCGAAGCACACGAGCGCGGAAACCCACGTTGGCAGACCGGGCCACCAGTACTGCATGTAGATACCGACGGCCGACAGTTCCGCCATCGACACGAGAATGTACAGCACCCAATAGTTCCAGCCCGACACGAAGCCTGAGAATTGGCCGCAGTATTTGCCGGCGAAGTAGCTGAAGGAACCGGCGACGGGCTCGTCGACGACCATTTCGCCGAGTTGCCGCATGATGAAGAAGGCGACGACGCCCGCGATCGCGTATCCGAGCAGCACCGACGGCCCGGCCGTCTTGATGGTCTGCGCGATGCCGAGAAAGAGTCCTGTGCCGATTGCGCCTCCTAGCGCGATCAGCTGGATGTGACGATTCTTCAGGCCGCGGTGTAGCGAGCCCTCTTGCTGGTGTGCCACGATGTTGTCTCCTGTGTCCTGCGATGGATTCCGCACGCCACGCCTCGCTTCTCGTCCGCTCTGGTCAGGCAGGCGACATGCCGAGGCGTCACGGCCGACGCTTGTGGCGCCGGTGCCGTGTCTTGCTGGTATCTGTTTTGTCGAAGTGGCGATGAGCCGGTTGCGCGCGCGTCAGACTTTCAGCGTGCCCCGCTCGATCTGATCGCGTTCGAGCGACTCGAACAGTGCCTTGAAATTGCCTTCGCCGAAGCCTTCGTCGCCCTTGCGCTGGATGAATTCGAAGAACACCGGCCCAAGCAGCGGCTTGGAAAAGATCTGCAGCAACAGGCGCGGCGAACCGTCTGCCGTCGTTCCGTCGAGCAGGATGCCGCGCGATTGCAGTTCGCCAACCGGTTGACCGTGGCCCGGCAGGCGGGTCTCGAGCGCATCGTAGTAGTAGCTGTTCGGTCCCGTCATCAGCGGCACGCCTGCCATCTGCAGGTTGTCGATGACGGCGAGCAGATCATCGGTGAGGAACGCGATGTGTTGAATGCCCTCGCCATTGAAGGCCATCAGGAATTCCTCGATCTGGCCGCTACCCTTGCCCGACTCCTCGTTCAATGGAATACGGATCTTGCCGTCCGGCGCCGTCATCGCCTTCGACGTCAGACCCGTGTATTCACCCTCGATATCGAAGTAGCGCAGCTCGCGGAAGTTGAACAGCGTCTCGTAGAAATTGGCCCAATACGTCATGCGGCCGCGATAGACATTGTGCGTCAGGTGGTCGACGAGGCGCAGGCCATGACCGGCCGGTCGGCGCTCGACGCCTTCGACGAACTCGAAATCGATGTCGTAGATCGACTTGCCGTCTTCGAAGCGGTCGATCAGATAAAGCGGCGCGCCGCCAATGCCTTTGATGGCGGGCAAGCGCAACTCCATCGGACCGGTTGCGATTTCGATCGGCTGAGCGCCCAGCGACAAAGCGCGCGCATAGGCCTTGTGCGAATCCTTCACGCGAAACGCCATGCCGCACGCGCTCGGGCCGTGCTCGGCGGCGAAGTACGCGGCCTGACTATTGGGCTCGCGATTGACGATGAAGTTGATCTCGCCCTGGCGATAAAGCAATACGTCTTTCGAACGGTGGCGAGCCACCAGAGTGAAGCCCATCTGCTCGAACAGCGGTTCCAGCACATTGGGGATGGGCGAGGCAAATTCAACGAATTCGAAGCCCATCAGTTGCATCGGGTTGTCAAACAGGTCGGCCATGATCTCTCAGGTTCAGCGGATGATGAATGATTGGTGGCGAGCCACCGGCACCGAGCGGTACCGGGAGTCGGGAAAATGAAAGAAAATTTCTCCATTCGCCTTGCAGGCAAGGTGGTCGGTCCGCTCGCGCGTCTGGCCACGCTCCTATTGCATGCGCTCTCGTCGCAGCGAAATCTGGAATCAGTTTAATTTTTTATCGACGCAATTGGATTTCCTAGACAGCGCAGACAAACCCTTATTTGTGCATTAAAATTTCCTTTTGCTTGTGACTGGGGAAAGAAAAGTGCAGACAATCGACTTCGACCGTATCGACATGCGTTTGCTGGACGTTCTTCAGTCCCAGGGGCGCATCTCCAATCTCGAACTGGCGGAAGCGATCAAGCTGTCGCCTGCGCAGACGCTGCGGCGTCATCGGCGGCTCGAGGAAATGGGCGTGATCAAGTGCTACGAGACGCGGCTTGACGCGCAGATGCTCGGCTTTGGCGTCGTGGCCTTCATCCAGGTGACGATGGAGCGAGGCCATGTCCGTGATCTGTCGAAGTTCAAGCGGATGATCGCGGAACTCACCGAGGTTCAGGAATGCTTCGTCGTCACGGGTGATATCGATTACATGCTCAAGGTCGTGGCGCACGACCTGAAAGCGTTGTCGGAGTTTCTGCTCGATACGCTGATGCGCATTCCGGGCGTGAGCGGCGTCAAGTCCAGCGTTTGTCTCGACGAACTCAAATGTTCGGGCGCCGTTCCGCTTGCGGCCTAGTTCGCTGAATGGCCGCCGCCAACCATCCACCGCTTCCGTGCGGTCGTTCAAACCAATGCTTGACTAACGCGAGCCTCAGCAACCCGTTCGATCGCCACGATATGACTGAGTGCCGCGCGGAACGTCTCGTCGATACTCTGCTCCCCATCCAGCGCGACAATGCCGTTCACCTCGAACACGGCTCGATAGGCCGCCACCTGACGCATCAGAAAGCTCATCGGCGGCGGCTGGTCGTTCTCGTCGTTCCTCGACCGCACGCGGCGGTGTGAGGTCGCGCCGGAAACGTTCAGGCCAAAGGCAACGTCGGGACGCAGCAGATGGCCTGCGATGCTGTGGAGCACGGCTGCAGTCTCGGCGGGATCGGAGCGCGTACCGATTTCCGCCTGAGACGTGAACACGTAGCGGTCGCAAAACACGACGTCGCCGCGTTCCAGTGCCGGGATGATCGTATCGGTCATGTGCTGGACGAGGTCTCCCATGATGGACAGCAGAATGCCCAGCATGTCGATGCGGCGTCGGCCACCGTCGGTCCCGCAACCGCCACTCTGCGTATGCCAATGGCCGTCGACCAGCTCCCGAAACACCGCATCGCCGCGGATCCGTCGAGTCGGTGTGAACGTCGTCACGCAGTTCAGCCCCGCGCGTGTACACGCGCTCTCGAGCCTCTCCATCAGTGACGACTTACCCGCTCCATCCACACCGCACAACGTGACGAGGACGCCCGGATAGCCGTGCGGTTTGAGTTCGAGCGCTTCGAAGCCACTATTCGACATGAGATCACCTCAGACCATCACTTCGCCGGACTCCGCGAGCACCTCGTCACGCACCTCGATCGGCGCCAAGACCGCGGTGAAATGCTTGAGCATCGGCGGTGCCGAGACGATGCGCATGCCCGGGATCGCGGCGCGTCGGTGGTAGACCCGGATCAATGCAGCCGCAACCGCCCCGAGGTGGCTATCGGTGTAGACGCGGCGAGGAATGGCCAGCCGCAGCAGTTCCAGCCTCGGCGGGCTGGCCGTGCCCGTCGACGGATCTTCTTTCAGGAACGCCAATGAGCCAAGACCGACTGCGCGTACCCCGCCCTCCAAATAAAGCTCGGCGGCCAGCGCCTCGGCCGGAAACTCCGAGCGCGGCAGATGCGGCAGGAAGGCAGCCGCATCGACATAGACCGCGTGTCCGCCGGTAGGCCTCAGAATCGGAACGCCCCCGGCAAGCAGTCGGTCTCCGAGCCGTTCGACCTGCCGCACACGGTGCTGAAGGTAGTCGTCGTCGACCATCTCGCGCAGACCGATAGAGAGCGCCTCGAGATCGCGGCCCGCCATTCCCCCGTAGGTGACGAAGCCTTCGTGCAGCACGAGAAGCGGCACGACCTGCTCATAGAGCGTGCGCGACCGTGTCGCGAGCAAGCCGCCGATGTTGACCAGCGCATCCTTCTTGCAGCTGAACGTGCAGCCCTCTGCGTAGGAAAACTGCTCCTTGAGAATGTCCGCCACGGACCGGCTCGCATAGCCGCTTTCGCGCTGCTGGATGAAGTAGGCATTCTCCGCGCAGCGCGCCGCATCGAAGTAGACAGGAATCGCAAACTCATCGGCCAACGCCCTGACCGCGCGCAGGTTCGCCATCGATACCGGCTGCCCGCCGCCCGCGTTGTTCGTCAGCGAGACCATGATCAGCGGAACGTTGTCGCGCCCTTCGCTCTCGATCACGTTGCGCAGCTTCTGCACATCCACGTCGCCCTTGAACGGGTGCTCGACAGCGGGTTGGTAGCCGATATCGCCGACGCACGGTATCGCCGTGCCGCCGGCAATCGAGACGTGCGCCTCGGTCGAATCGAACGGCGCGTTGAACGGCACCACCTGCCCTGGCCGCACGAGGGTCCGAAACAGGAAGTGTTCGGCCGGCCGGCCCTGGTGGGTCGGCAATACATACTCGAAGCCGAGCATGTCGCGCACGGACTGCGTCAGCTTCGTAAAGCTGCGGGAGCCGGCATACGACTCATCGCCGGTCATGATGCCCGCCCACTGGTTCGCGCTCATCGCCGAGGTGCCGCTGTCCGTCATCAGATCGATGTAGACGTCGTCCGCTTCGAGGCGAAACACGTTGTACCCGGCAGCGGCAAGTCGCGCCTGCCTTTGCTCGCGGTCGATCAGTCTGATCGGCTCGACCATCTTGATCCGGTACGGCTCGGGCGGGCTGTCATCTGAAAGCATGGACTCCTCCTGCGTTGAAAGTACGCGGGCGATCGGCGCCCATTCCGGCTCGCCGCCATGCGCGGACGCGCAGTGCCCGCCGTGTCCGTTGTGGTGGGCCGCTTCGAAGCGTTTCTCGATCCGGTTCAGAATCGACCAGTACGCACCCCGCTCACCTTGCGCGATCGCTTCGACCAGCGCGTCATTCGCGTTGTAGTTGAACAGACTCGTATTGGTCCCGAAGAAGCGCCGGTCATTGCCGATCAGATCGGCAATGAATTTCTGCGGCTCGGGGCCCAGTGCGGTCGGCAGATAGAACACCGGGTGCAGCAGATCGTCGTTGCCTTCGATCTGGCCATGAAGATTCGGATTCGCGACGTTCAGGCCTTCTTCGCGGATCATCTGCTCGAGTTCGGTTCCCGGAAAAATCCTCAGCCCGACCGTCACCGAAACGCGCTCCGGATCGACCCGCTTGATGAACTCGATCGTCTCGCGCGCGGTTTCCCGCGTCTCGCCGGGCGCGCCGAACAGCAGCTCGATGATGTGTTCGAGGCCGTGGCGCTTCGCCGTCTTGACCGCATGTTCGATGTCGGCGGCGCTGAAGGTGCGGCGCAGGATCTTCAGCATCGTTTCGCTGGCGCTGTCGACACCGAAGTTCATGCCGACACAACCGGCCGCTTTCATCGCGGCCGCCAGCTCATCGGGGAACGGTTTCGGCATACCGTACGCATACCACTGGATTTTGCCGGCGAGCCCGTGCCGGACGATCGCCGCGCACAGCGCCAGCGGATGCGCGACGCTCAGATTGAATTCCGAGTCGTTGATGTGAAAGACATTGACCCCTTGCTCGACCAGCGATGCCATCTCGGCGACGACATCATCGGGTTCGCGCATGCGCACCGTGCGCCCTTTGATCAGCGGCTCGACGCAATAGATACAGGAGCGATTGCAGCCGCGCTTCGTTTCAATGCCGATCTGGCCGCCTTTGGCGAAATAGTGCGGGTTGTCGACCAGCTCGCGTTTGTGAGGCCCGATCTTCGCCAATGGGCCGCACGTGTTCGGGGCGAGCGGCGTAGCGTGCACGCCGGCCGCATCGCGGTAGACCAGGCCGGGTATGTGCGTGAAACTGCGGCCCTCTTCGAGGCAGGTCAGCAGTTCGGGAAAGCTGAACTCGCCTTCCCGGACGATGCCGAAATCGGCGTCGAGGTAGGCGAGCAGCTTTTCCGGCATCACCGAGTAGCCCGCGCCGCCCATCACGACCGGGACCGCGCGCACACGCCGGAGCATCGCGACGATGTCGCGGATTCTGTCGAGGAAGCTGTAGCCGCTGGAAAAGTAGACGTCGTCGGTATTGCGCAGCGTCACCCCCCAGTACGCGGGCGCGGCCGTGCGACAGTGCGCGGCGATGGCCGCCTCGCAGTCGTCGGAAAAGCACAGGTCGAGCAGATCGAGCTCGAACCCCGCTCGTTCCATCGGCGCCGACAGGTAGTCGAATGCAATCGGCGCAATCGCCGGCTTGATCTGGTTCGTGTTGACGAAGGTGACGCGCTTGGCCATGTTCGGTCGGTTCCAGTGCAAGGGTTCGCGAGGGTTCGCAGAGGTTGGCGGAAGCGCGCGGCTAGACGGCGACGTCGATCGACATCTTCTGGCCCGCCCGGGCCACCGTCATCTCGCTCATGAACTCACTGAACTGATGCATCATCACCGCCGCGAGGTGCTTCGCCTTTTCCTCGCAGTCGGAGAATGCGTAGAAGCCCGGACCCGCGCTGCTCATTCCCGCGTAGACCGCGCCCTCGCGTTGCATCGTTTCGTCGAACTCACGCATCACGTCGGTCCGGAAAATGCCCTCGAGCACCTTCATGTTGCTCATGCTGTTGAGCTCCCAACCGTGCTTCAGAAACGCGAAGAGGTCGTTGCGATGCAGTGCGGGCCGCAATTTCTTTTCGATGAAGTTGCGCCATGCAACGCCGTAGCGCTTTTGCCACTCGACAAAATGCGTCGGCACGAAGCCCGCCTCGGTGGTGCCGGACATGTCCGCGCCTTCGCCATGGGCGCGCAGCGTTTCGGTCGAGAGCGTGTCGTAGTTGCCGACCGCGGTCGTGACCCAAAGGTTTTCCGAACTGAGGTTGCCGAGGAAACGGCCGTTGCCGTGCTTCTCGTCGACCCAGACCAGCCCGCCGAAAAACAGGCACGCTTCGCCGACGCCGGTCTCGAGACCGAAATACACGTGCTCGTCATCCTTCGCGGTCTCGACGTAGTTGCGGGTGATCATTTCCCACATGTCGTGCGGCGAAAACGGTGAGCCGAACAAGGCGTTCAAGCCGGCGAGCGTCGCGGTATTGAACGAGACGTTCGAGCCGAAACCGCTGTGCTGGTGCTGGATGCTGCGCACCCGCTCGACGAGGATGTCGTCGCGAGCGTAGCCGACGGCCCGCTTGAACAACTCGAGCATGTGCCGCCCGCTCGGCACGTCGCAGCCGCCCGCGCCGCCCTTCGTCTTCGTGACGGTGATCCGGTGTCCGACCGTGCTCGTCGACACGCCGAGTCCGCCGCCGCCGAAGCCAGGCGCCATCTGCATGAAATCGAAGACAGCGAAGTGAAGACGCCCTGGCACCGAGACTTCGGCACGATCGTAGCTCGGCACCGCCTCGCGCTCCCAATGCGGCAGCACAGTCAGATTCGCCCCCGGCAGAAACTGCCCCGCTTTAGCCTTCCATGCCTGATTCATTGCCCCACCCCCTTGAACGTACGGATTCCTACGCTAAACGCTTCGCGACCCTCTACCAGATTCCACGAGCTTCGAAATACAACGGGTCTTCATTGGCTCGCGATCTTCACTCACGGTTCGTGCCAGGTCTTCTATTGCGGTACGAAGCGAGCCCTCGTCAGATGCAATGACGCAAGCAGGCAGCCAGATTTCAAAAGGCCGCGCGACACTTCAGAACGTTTAGACGTTCGGACATCCGGGTGAGAAGCGGCCCAGCATTGGAGGTCCCGCAGTCCACCCGCAACCAACAGATTTGCCTGCACGTGTTGGCCGGGCACCGACATCGCGGTGATGGCGACGGTCTCCGCGAACCTGCCTCGCCACCTCGCAGACCCCACCGGAATCCGGCCGGTCCCCGCGCCCGCCTTTTGATATCCGGCCACGCCATTGCGTCATTGCAGTGTTAGAGGACGACCTCCGTTCCGCCAACGGATGACTGGCATGAACCCTGCAAAAAGCATCCGCAGGCAGTAGCCGTCCCAACACGATTCCTCTTTGCCGTAACCGAACCCGAACCTGAACCCGAATCGAATGGCATCGCTCGATCGCCATTCGTGACTCGTCCTCATGAGCATTGACGGGAGCCGCAGATGACAGCAACCCTGAAGAACAACGCGCCGGCGCGACGTCACGTCGATTGGCCGCGCGCCTTGCGGGCGATCAAGGCGCTGAGGGCGAATGTCGACGATATTCAGCATGCCTATGAGGTGATGATCGCGCTCGACGGCGGCCAGATGGAGGCGATGTACCAGCGTTTTCTCGGCGAGCCGGGCGCCGCCGTACTGCTTTCCGAACAACCGTCACTGCTCGGCACGCTCGCGGACTCCGCTGCGCTCTTGCGTTTGCCGGCGGGCTCGTTCGGCCGCGCCTATATGGCGATGATGGAGCACAGCGGCTACAGCGCCGATGGTCTGCTGCAGGCGAGCCGGCTCGCCGCGGGCCTCGAAGAAATCCTCCCCGGCCCGGACCGGCAGTGGTTCATCGAGCGCAGCGGCTGCATTCATGACCTGCTGCACGTGCTGACGGGCTATGGACAGGACTGGGCCGGCGAGACCTCGCTTCTCGCGTTCGACTGCGGGCTCGAACCGATGCGCGCGCGCATCGTGGGTCTGCTCGGCACCGCGTTGACCGCGCCGTGGTGGCCGAACTTCTGGGTGCATCGTTTTCTGCGCCGCGCGTGGCTGCGTGGCCAGCATGCGCGCATTCCCCTTTCGTACCCGTGGGAAGAGGCCTTGGAGCGACCGCTCGCAACCGTGCGCTGCGAGCTCTCGATCGAGCCGCTCGCGCTCGCCCACCCGCAGGGCATCCTGGCCGGCGGCCAGACACTGCCGTGGCGCTACGCCGCGTCGAGCATCGCGTGAACGGAAAGGATCCCAACATGACCAGCACACCGAACAATGCGTCGACGCGAAGCAGCGTGTTCGAAGTGGTACGCACGCAGCTCGCCCGCGTCTGCCGCGAACATCGACGCGACTTCGATGCCGAGATTCACCTCGAGAGTTCACTGATCGCCGATCTCGGCCTCGACTCGCTGTCGCTCGTCGAAGCGGTGGTCGCACTCGAGCAGGCGTTCGGCATCGAGCGCCTGCCGCTGGAAGCGTTGAGCGAAGGATCCGACGAAGCGTACTTCACGGTCGGATCGCTGGTGGATCTGTGCATGCGGCACACGGCGGTCGGTATCGCCGTCGATGAGGGGATGCGCACATGAGCCCGCGCGTTTCGTTGGCCACCCCGGATGCCCATCGCGGCAGGCTTGCCACGACGGCAGCCGCCGTCGGCAACGCGCTCGGCCGGATGCCGCTCGCCTCCGAGGCGGTGCCGATCGCCGGCGCGTTCGTCTGCTCGCTGCTGCTGTACGGACGGATAGCCGGCGTCGCCTTCGAACCGGGCTGGCGTCTCCTGGCCGGCCTTGCGTCGTTCTTCCTGCTGTTCGTCCAACTGCGCCTGATCGACGACCTCGACGACCTCGAGCGCGACTATCCCGCCTGGCGCGCGCCGTCGGCATGGCGCGCGGCACGGCGCACACGTCTCGTCGCCAGCCTTGCGGCAGGCGCGTTGCTGCTCGCCGTGCTGAACATCGGCATGAAGCACGCGTGGGCCGCCGCCGCTGCCGCCGCCGCACTGGCCTTCGCGGCCCCGTTCGGTTGCAAGCGGCTGTTCGCGACGATGCACCCGCTGCTCTGCTTACCCGCTTTCGAAGGCGCGCCATTCGCCATCTTCACGTACGCCTATTTCTTCTGGCGCGATATGGCTGCGCGCGAACTGAATTCGTTCGTCGTCGTGTGCGTAGCGGGTTCGATGTGGACCGGCTACGAGTTCTGGAAGTTCTCGCGCAAGGTCGGCACCACCGCGCCGCAGCCCTATCACCTCCCGGCGCGCGGAATCCGGCTCGCGTTGAATGCCTTCCTGATTCTGGCGCTCGGCATCAACGTGTCGCTCTCGCGCCTGGCAGGCCTCTCGCTAACGTACTCGATCTATGCCGCGACGCTGCCACTCGTGTGGCTCGTTTGGCTCAACGCGTCCTGGCCCGGCCCCGCGAGCCGGCCAGGCCGGCCACGCTGGGCCGGCACCCGCTTCGTCGTCGCCGTCGAACTCGGACTGCTCGCCGGGCTTCTCCTCAAATGACACGCAACCCTGGATGGTCACCCACGATGAATAAGCACGTTCTGGTCACCGGTGCGCGAGGTCTGCTGGGCGCTGAAGTGATCGCCCGGCTGACGGCAATGGGGTATCCGGTCGTCGCCTTTCTGCGCTCCGATGGACCGGTGGTCCGCAACGACGGCACGCCGCTCGCGGCAACGCCGTATCGCGGTCACACGCCGGCTGCCGGTACCTTCTCCTGTGTGCGAGGCGACGTCGCCGAACCCCACCTTGGGCTCGATCCGGACACCTACGCTGCACTGCGCGCGACGACGCAAGCGATCGTCCACTGTGCCGCGCTGACCAGCTTCGGGCGCAAGCCCGAGGTCTACGAGGCGATCAATTTTCGCGGCACCGAGCGCATCGTCGAGTTCGCGCAACGTAGCGGCGACGCGCCGATTCCGTTGCTCTATGTGAGCACCGCCTATGTCTGTGGCGAGCGCCCCGGCATCTTCAGCGAGGACGACCTCGAACTCGGCCAGCGCCTGGGCAACCCGTACGAGCAGAGCAAGTACCGCGCGGAACAGTCGGTGCGAGCGGCGATGCGCGGCGGTCTGCCGGCGGCGGTCCTGCGCCCATCGATCATCGTCGGCGACTCGGCGACCGGCGTGATCCGCAAGTTCGACACGCTTTACACCGTCGTGCGTCTGACGGCCGCGGGACTCGTGCGCACGATGCCCGGCGACTACGGCGCAACGCTGAACATCGTGCCGATCGACTGGGTCGCGGACTGCGTCGCCGAGGCGCTGGCGAAGTTCCCGCTGGTGCGCGGACGCACGCTGCATCTGACCTCGGGCACGCCCACGACGCTGCGCGAAATCAACGACGTCTGCGCCGAGTTTCCCTCGTTTCACGTGCCTCGCTATGTGCCGCGGCATGTCTTCGACGCCGCCGCGATGAAGCCGCTCGAGCGACGTTACTACGACGAGGTCGTGAAACTCTACGAGTCGTACCTGACGCGCCAGGTGCGCTTTGCACGGGAGACGACCGCCGCCCTGCTGCCGGCGCTGCCTCGCGCGACGGGCAAAACGCTGCTGCGCAGGATCTTTCGTTATGGGATCGCGGCGGGCTACTTCGTGCCGCGCTCGGCTTGACGTTCAGGGAGCCTAACCATGTTGATGACTGATCCGATGCTCGCGGAACTCTGGCAAAAATCGCGGGCCGCGCTAGGTGCCCAGTTCGAACAGCGGGCACCGAGCGCCGTCTTTCTCGAAGGCTCGATTGCCGAAGGCTTCGGTAACGAACGCTCCGACGTCGACTTCGTCGCGATCGTCGACAACGGAATCGAGCCGGCCACGATGCCGTACATCCTGTTCATCGATGGCCGCCGTGTCGAAGTCAGGCTGCTGAGTCCGGCACGCCTGCGCCGCGAACTCGCGCAGGTTCGCGAAGCACTGGGCAAAGGCCGTCGCGCGGTGGCGCGCCTGTCGTGGAATCTGCTCGAGCGTTGCCAGCGTTTTATCGGCGGGCTGCCGATCGACAACCCGGCGTTGATCGGGACGCTGCAAGCCGAGCTTGGCCGCGAGGCGCTCTGCGAGGCGGTGGCGCTGTGGTTCGAGGATTTCGCGCGGCAGACCGGCCGCTATGCGGTCGCGATGTTCGCGCTCGGCGAGCCCGACTACGCTCGCGCGTGGATCAGGACCGCCGCGTTTCATGCGGCCAAGAGTCACGTGGCGCGCCTCGGCGAGTGCTACATGAGCCCGAAATGGCTGTCGCTGCAACTCGAACGCGCGGCCGTCGACGCCGGCCGCGTCGACCGTCTGTGGAACCTGCTGCACGCGCCGCGCGAGCAAGGCGCCGCAAGCGGGTTGCTGGCGGCGGGGGTCGCGCTGATCCGTGAGTTCGGTGTCAACGGCGTGAGCCTCGCGGCCGACAACGTGCTGATCGGCCCCGGCAAAGACACGACGACCTGGCAGATCGGCGAACGGGTCCATGTGCTGCGCGGCGGCGACGTCTTCGCGCTCGACGACGAAGCGGCCCAGGCGTGGCGTGCGATCACGTTCGACACGCCATGCACGGATCTCGCGAGCCATGACGACGCTCAGGCGGCAAGCCGGCGCCGCGCGCTGATCGCCGAGTTCAGCCGGCTGGGCCTCGTCAGCCTACGCTGGAAAGGGAGCGGAGAAATCCACGCGCGTCAGCAGGCGACCTCGACGCCGGTGTCCCGTGCGCCGCTGATCTCGATCGACGGCGCGCGCCTCGCGGCCGGGCGCGCGAGCGGTGCGCAGTTGCTGCCGATGCCCGCCGGGCGCTTCGCCGAAGCGGGTCTCGAGATGGTCTGGGCCAACATCGGCCTCGAGAACGCGCGCGAGGACGCCCAAGGTGCACTCCAGCGCGGCCAATGGAAGGTACTCGAGTACGCGCTGCAACGGATGATGCAGACCGCCTGCATGGTCACGCTCGGAGCGCACGGCGTGACGCCGCAGTCGACGATGGAAGAAGCGACGCTCGACGCGATCCGGCTGCTGCCGCTCGATGCGACGCTGATCGACGGCATCCGCGAACTCGAACAGTGTTCGATCGGCTCGACGCGCGATGCACAACGCTGCGTCGCGCTGGCCGATGAACTCGCGCAGCGTCTGCGCAAGCTCGGCGGCGACCCGCAATTTCCGGCGAGCTTCGATACGGCGTCGGGTTGGCGCGGCACGATCCACGCCGCCTACGACTGGATCAACCTCGGCGCGCATCTGCACGCGCGCTTCCCGCAGACCGCCCACGGCGGACGGGGTACCGCCGAGGAAGCGAGAGATCTGCTCGCGTCGTCGAGCACCTGAGCAACGGGGAACGCAATGAAGTTAGACACTATTACGCCTGCACGCGGCCAACTCGAAGCGGCCGGAAGCTGCGCACCCCACGAGGTCAACGCTGCGTGCGACAGCGCCGCCCCGGCAGCATCGTCTCGCGTGATCCTCACCGCGGCGAGTCCGGCCGACACCATCGAACGGCTTGCCGGCAACAAGGGCCGATCGCTGCATCGGCTGGCGAACCTCGGCGCGGCGGTGCCACAGTGGGCGATTCTCGGCACCGACTGCTTTGCCGAGTTCCGCCGCGACGCCGATCTCGACGGAACCATCGCCGCGCTGCTTGGCGACTTCACGCCCGCGAACGCCGCCGCGATCGCGAGCGCGATCCGCGAGGTCGTGCTGACGTGCGACATGAGCGCCGCGTTGCGCGCCGATATCGCGCGCGCATTCGACAGCATAGGAGACGGCCCGCTCGCGGTGCGTTCGTCGGGCGTCGAAGAAGACAGCGCGAGCTTCTCGTTCGCCGGCCAGTTCGACACGTTCCTCGACGTACGCGGCCTCGACTCGACGCTCGAACACGTGCGCCGGTGCTGGGCTTCCGCGTACTCCGAGCGCTCGCTGCGCTACCGGCATCAGCACGGACTCGATATCGCCGGCGCCGGCATGGCCGTGATCCTGCAGCGCCTCGCTCAGGCGGACACGAGCGGCGTCGTGTTCACGATCAACCCGGCGAACGGCAACCGCGACGAGCTCGTCTTGAGCGCCGTCTACGGGCTTGGCGAGGGACTCGTGTCGGGCGCGGTCGACGCCGACACGATCACCGTGGACCGTCATACCGGACAGCACAAGCAGGTGGTGATCGGCGAAAAACATGAACGCCATGACGGCCGCGACATTCGCGAGGTGCCGGCCGCGCTGCGCGAGGCAGTGGCTCTGTCCAACGACGAGATCGAGCGCATCGTGACGACGGCCCGCACGCTCGAAACCACGCTCGGCGAGCCGCTCGATATCGAATGGTGCATCGCGCAGAACCAGCTATGGATCCTGCAAGCGCGCCCCGTGACCACCCCGGTCGCGCCGGTGCCGTCGCGAGCCGGCGAATTCCAGCTGTGGGACAACTCCAACATCGTCGAGAACTATCCCGGCGTGACGACACAGCTGACGTTCACGTTCGCGCAGCACGTCTATGCGCAGGTGTTCCGCGAGTTCGGCCGGCTGCTCGCGATTCCGCACACGCAGCGGCGTCAGATGGATGGCTTCCTCGGCTCGACGCTCGCGTTCCTGAACGGGCGCGTGTACTACAACCTGCTGCACTGGTACAAGCTCTCCGGGCTCGCGCCGTTCCAGGACCTCGGGCGCAAGATGATGGAAGTCCAGATGGGCGTCGACGAGCCGCTCGATCTGGCGAGCTTCGCCGCGCAGATCACTCCGTACCAGACCCGCTCGCGCGCCGGCCTCGCCTGCATCCGGGCGGTGAGCGGCACGAAGTTCGCGTGGCACTTCGCGCGTCTCGAGCGCAATGTCGAACGCTTCCGCGCGTTCTTCTACCCGGTCTACGACGAGTTCGACGCGCTCGACTATCGCTCGCTTCCCGCCGACGCCGTCTATGCGCACTACCGCCGCTTCGAGCAGGCGCTGCTCGCGCGCTGGGGCATGATGATCGTGCTCGAATCGGCGATCGGTCTCAGTTACGGCGTGCTCCGGCGACTGATCAAACGGTGGATGCCCGATGCGCCCGAGTGGCTCGAAGTGGCGGTCATCGGCGGCATGGACGATATCGAGTCCATCGAACCGGTGCGCCGGCTGGCTGCGATCGCGCAAGCCGTGCGCGCCGAGCCTCGAGTCGAAGCACTGATCCGCAGCACGCCGTCAGCCGTTGCGTATGCGGCGCTGCGCGGATGCGGCGCGCCTCAGATCGTCGCCGACATCGAGCGCTATCTCGCCGACTTCGCGTACCGCAGCAACAACGAACTGAAGCTCGAAGAACCCGATCTGCGCGAAGACCCGGGCGTGCTGTTCGATATGTTGAAGGCTTCGCTCGCGCATGGTGCCGTGTCGATCGATCGCACCGCCACCGAAGCGCGCATCGACGCGTTATTGCATGAGCGGCTCAATCCGCTCCAGCGCTGGATTTTTGCCCGCGCGCGCAGCCGCGTGCGCGCCGCGATCCGGGCGCGTGAGACCGTGCGCTTTTGCCGCTCGCGCGCGTTCGGGGTCGCGCGCCGGATGTTCCGCGCGATCGGCGAGGGTCTGGCCGGCGACGGCGTGCTGGCAACCGCCCGCGACATCTTCCATCTGCGCCTCGAGGAAATCCGGGGCTGCTTCGAAGGCACCGTCTCCCATCGCGAGCTGCGCCCGCTCGTCGAGCAACGCAAGCGCGACGATGCGGCCTACCGCGCCATGGACGACCTGCCGCCACGCTTCGTGACGCATGGCCCCGTTGCGGCCTGGCTCGGCAAACCGGCGAACCTCGCCGCGCTGCGCGCGGCGCCTTCCGATGCTTCCGGCGCGACGCTACGCGGCACGCCCTGCTCGCCGGGCTTTGCCGTTGGACAGGCGAAGGTCGTGCGCGAAGCCAACGAGTTCGACGGCGGCATCCTCGTCACCTATCGGACCGACCCCGGCTGGGTCCCGGTATTCGCTTCGGCGACCGGGCTTCTGATCGAGCGCGGCAGTCCGCTGACCCATGCCGCGATCGTTGCACGCGAGATCGGCATCCCGACCATCGTCCAGATTCCGGGCCTCACGACGCGCGTGCAGTCAGGCATGCAGCTCAAGGTCGATGGCCATAGCGGCGTGATCGAACTGCCCGAACCGACCTGAAATGAATTTCCCACCCGCTGACCATTGAAATTGCCTCTGAAGGATATTGCCATGTACCGCCTCCTCAACGATCGTCGCGACCTGCCCCATCTGCGGCTCTATATCCAGTGCGCGCTGCTGTTCATCCCCGCCGCGGCGCTGCTGTATGGCCTCGGCCATTTTCCGTGGTGGCTGGGCGTGGCCTACGTGCTCGTCTGGAACGCGTTCGGCGACCGCTTCACGATGAGCTATCACTGCACGCTGCATCGGCGGCTGTTCAGGAAGCAGCACCGGGCGTGCGAGATCCTGCTCGAGTGGGTGCTGTGTCCGTTGTTCGGTCAGACGCCGGGCACCTTCTATGTCCATCACATGGGCATGCATCACATCGACGACAACCTGCCCGGCGATCTGAGCTCGACGATGCGGTATCAGCGCGACAGCGTGAGCGGCTTTCTGCACTACTACCTGCGCTTCGCCGCGCTGGTCCCGCTCGAGCTGAGCGTCTATCTGTGGCGCTCGCGCAATACGAAGCTGATCCGCCAGCTGCTCGTGGGTGAGGTCGCGTTTTACGCAGCCGTTGCCGCCGCCGCGTACTGGAACCTGCGGGCGACGCTCGTCGTGTTCGTGTTCCCGTTCGTGTTCGTGCGGCTGATGATGATGATCGGCAACTGGGTCCAGCACGCGTTCATCGACCCCGATCATCCCGACAACCCCTACACGAGCAGCACCAATACGATCGACGCGCGCTTCAATGCCCGCGTCTTCAACGCCGGCTATCACATCTACCACCACGTCCGCAAAGGCACGCACTACAGCGAACTGACGAAGGAATTCGCGGCGAATCTCGAGAAGTACGGACGCGAGGACGCGGTCGTGTTCGATCGCATCGACATCGCGCAGATCTGGCTGCTGCTCGTCACCCACCAGCATCGCAAGCTCGCCACGCATTTCGTGCGCCTGCCGGGCGCGCCGGTGCGCAGCGACGACGAGGTGATCGCGCTGCTGCGCCGCCGTCTGCAGCCGATCCGCGACTGGGCGCCGGCCGCTTCGCTCGAACGCTGAAGCTCGATCACACAACGAGGACCCGTCACCATGGACCAGACGCTAGTCGATGCCGTTTCGGCGCTGCCGCGCGGCGACGCTCGAGGCCTTCGCTTTGTCTCCTCGCACGGCGACGAGCACTACTATCCTTACGAGGCGCTCGAGCGCGAAGCGCGCAAGCGTGCGAGGCGCCTCGCGGCCCTGGGCCTGAGCAAGGGCGAGCGCATCGCGCTCGTGATCCTCGACCCGGAAGCGTTCATCCTGAGCTTCCTCGGCGCCTCGTTTGCCGGTCTGGTGCCGGTGCCGATCTTTCCTCGCGGCAGCCTCAACTTCAAGACCCGCACGCGCTATGCCGAAACCGTGAGTCACATCGTGCGCTCGGCGGGCGCGCGGATACTGCTCACATCGGACTCGGCAAAAGAAACCATCGAGGACGTGCTGGCCGTCGACACCGGCCTCGAACGCATCGTGACAGTTGAAGCGCTGGACGACGGCGAGCCGCCCGCCTGCGATTTACCCGCCGTGCAGCCCGATGACCTGTGCTTCCTGCAATACACGTCGGGCAGCACGTCGCTGCCGAAAGGCGTGATGGTCACGCATCGCAATCTGCTCGCGAATGCGCGAGCATTCCTCGGACCGCGCGGCATCGATCTGCGCAAAGACGACGTCTACGTCAGCTGGCTGCCGTTGCACCACGACATGGGACTCATCAGCGTGCTCGGCGCGTTGATCTGCGACTTGCCGAGCGTGCTGCTCGCCACCGAAGCGTTCGTGCGCCGCCCCGGCCTGTGGATGGAGGCGATCACGAAGTACGGCGGCACGATCAGCTTCGCGCCGAACTTCGCCTACGCGCTCGCCGCGCGCCGTACCCGCGACAAGGACCTCGAAGGGCTCGACCTGCGGCCGCTGCGCGTGGCCGGCTGCGGTGCCGAGCCGATCAACGCGCAAGCGCTGCGTGACTTCTGCGCGCGCTTCGAGCCGGCCGGTTTTCGCGCCGAAGCACTGCTGCCGTGCTACGGAATGGCCGAGGCAACGCTCGCGATCACGTTTCACGACCACGGCCAGCCGATCGTCACCGACGTCGTCTATGCGTCAGCGCTGGGGCTCGGACGCGCCATCCCGGCCACGCACGATACCGGATTGCGTTCGGTCGAGCTGGTCGGCTGCGGCCATCCGTTTCCGGGCCACGAGTTGCGGATCGTCGACGAATCCGGGCAAGCGTTGCCCGAGCGCTGCGTCGGCGAAATCGTCACGCGCGGGCCCAGCATCACCGTGGGCTACTACGGCGAGGCCGACGCGAGCGCCGCCGCGTATCGCGACGGTTGGCTCCAGACCGGCGACCTCGGTTATGTCGCCGGCGACCAGCTCTATATCTGCGGCCGCAGCAAGGATCTGATCGTGATTCACGGCTCGAACCACTATCCGCAGGACATCGAATGGGCGGTGGCCGAGTTGCCGAGCGTGCAAAGCCGCGGCGTCATCGCGTTCAGCGTGATGCGCGACGGCGACGAGACGCTCATCGTGTGTGCGGAGGGCAAGCCGGCCGAGGCCGCCACGCTGCGGCGCGCGATCGCGCAGAAGGTCGCCGAATGCGCGGGCCTGCAGGTCGGTCACGTGGCGATCGTACAGGCGGGCAGCTTACCGCGGACGTCGAGCGGCAAAGTGCAGCGCCGCCGGACCAAGGCGCAGTTCGAAGCCGGCGAGCTGGAGGAACACACGTGAACCGCCTGCGCTGGCACAGGATCATGCTGACGATGTCGGGCGCGCTCGCGCTCGCCGCCTGTCACGCGAGAGAAGCCGAGGTGACGCCGCCGCGCGCGGTCATCGCCGTGACCGTGCACCGCGACAGCCGGCCCGTTCTCGCGACGCTGCCGGGCGAAGTCAACGCACGCTATGCGACGCCGCTGTCGTTTCGCATCGCCGGCAAACTGATCGTGCGCAACGTGCACCTCGGCGACACGGTCAAGGCGGGCGACGTGATCGCGCGGCTCGATCCCGACGACGCGCAACGCAGCCTCGCGAGCGCACAAGCTCAATTGATGGCGGCGCAGCATCGGCTCACCTTCGCCGAGCAGCAACTCGATCGCGACCGGGCGCAGGCGCAGGAACAGCTGATCTCGACGGCGCAGCTCGAGCAAACCCAGGACGCGTATGTGGCAGCCGTCGCACAGCGCGATCAGGTGGTCGAGCAGTTCGCGCTGCTGAAGAATCAGGTGCAATACACGACCCTCACGGCAGAACATGCCGGCGTCGTGACTAGCGAAGACGCCGATACCGGGCAGAACCTCGCGCCAGGACAAGCGGTCTACCACGTCGCCTGGTCCGGCGAGGTCGATATCCTCTGCGACGTGCCCGAGAGCCTGCTGAAGGCGCTGGCGGTCGGCAGCGCGGCCAGCATCTCGCTGCCGGCCGTCACCGGCCGCCGCTACGCGGCGCACGTGCGCGAGCTGTCGCCGGCCGCGGATCCCGGCAGCCGCACCTATCGCGCGAAACTGACGCTCGATGCGCCGGGTCCCGAGGTGCACCTCGGCATGACGGCCAACGTCACGTTCGCCGACACGGCGGGCGAAGCGCAAGCGGACGACCCGATCACGCTGCCCGCCACCGCGCTGTTTCACGAGGGCAACGCGCCGGCCGTGTGGGTCGTGCGGCCCCGCGACCAGGCGCTGGAGCTGCGGCGGGTCCAGGTCGGCCGCTACGACGACCGCACGATCTCCGTCTCACAAGGCCTCACCGACGGCGAGCGCGTCGTGCTGCAAGGCGTGCATACCGTGAGCGCCGGCGAGACCGTGCGCGCGGTCGCACCCTTGCATCCCGAGGACTTCGCATCATGAAGGCGCTGTTCAGCCAGGGTTCCGGCGGCCTGGGCGGCCCCGATGGATCAGGCGGACCGCCGCGGCCGCCGGCGGACGATACGGGCCGCTTCAACCTGTCCGCGTGGGCGATCCGCAACCAGGCGCTCGTGATCTTCGCCGTCGTGCTCGCGACCTTGTTCGGCGTGCTCGCCTATTCCCGGCTCGGACAATCCGAGGACCCGCCGTTCACGTTCCGCGCGATGGTGATCCGGACCTTCTGGCCCGGCGCGACCGCACGCCAGGTCGAGGAGCAGGTCACCGACCGGATCGGCCGCAAGCTCCAGGAAACGCCTCATCTCGACTATCTGCGCAGCTACTCGCGTCCCGGCGAATCGCTGATCGTGTTCACGATGAAAGACTCCGCGCCGGTGAGCGAGGTGCGCGAGACGTGGTACCAGGTGCGCAAGAAAGTCAGCGACATCGCCGACACGCTTCCGCCCGGCGTGCGGGGTCCGTACTTCGACGACGAGTTCGGCGACGTCTACACGAACATCTATACGCTCGCGGGCGACGGGTTCTCGCCGGCCCAGTTGCACGCCTATGCCGACGAACTTCGCGGCGTGCTGCTGCGCGTGCCCGGTGTCGCGAAGGTCGACTATTTCGGCGATCCCGACGAGCACATCACGATCGAAATTCCCAACGCGCAATTGACTCGGCTCAGCATCACGCCGCAACAACTGGCTCAGGCGATCAATGCGCAAAATGCGGTCACGCCGAGCGGCACGCTGACCACCGCGTTCGACCGCGTCTATGTGCGTCCGAGCGGCCAGTTCACTGATCTGAAGGCGATGGGCGACACGCTGATCGACATCAACCATCGCCTCGTTCGTCTCGGCGACATCGCGACGATCAAGCGCGGCTACGACGATCCGCCGGTCTCGCAGGTTCGCGCCGGCGGCGGCCCCGTGCTCGCCATCGGCATCACGATGCAGGCGGGCGGCGATGTGATTCAGCTTGGCAAGCGGCTCGACACGCAGATCGCCGAATTGCGCGGGCGTCTGCCCGCGGGGCTCAAGCTCGTCGAGGTGTCGAGCATGCCGCACGCGGTCTCGCATTCGGTCCACGCTTTTCTGGAGGCGGCCGCCGAAGCCATCGCGATCGTGCTGGCCGTGAGCCTGATCTCGCTGGGCTGGCGCGCCGGCGTGGTGGTCGCGATCTCGATCCCGGTCGTGCTCGCGGTCACCGTGCTCTGCATGGATGGCTTCGACATCGGCTTGCACAAGATCTCGCTCGGCACGCTCGTCCTCGCGCTGGGCCTGCTCGTCGACGACGCGATCATCGCGGTCGAAATGATGGCCGTAAAGCTCGAGCAGGGATTGGGCCGCGCAAAGGCCGCGGCATTCGCCTACAGCAGCACCGCGTTTCCGATGCTGACGGGGACCCTGGTCACGGTGGCGGGATTCCTGCCGATCGCGCTGGCAAAATCGGCGACCGGCGAGTACACGCGCTCGATCTTTCAGGTGTCCGCGATCGCGCTGATCGCTTCGTGGTTTGCGGCAGTCGTGCTGATCCCGTTGCTCGGCTATCACCTGCTGCCCGAACGCAAGCACACCGCACGCGGGCCAGCGCGGCACTTCGCGCTCAAGATCCGCCGGCACGACGACACGGAGATGAACTCGTCTCGGACGGCGACGTTGCCCGCCACCCGCTTTCATCGCCGGCTGCGCGAGTGCATCGTGTGGTGTCTGAAGCGGCGCCTCATCGTGCTCGGCGTCACGGGCGCGCTGTTCGTTGCCGCGCTGGCCGGCTTTGCGCTCGTGCCGCAACAGTTCTTCCCGAGCTCCGAGCGGCCCGAACTGCTCGTCGACATGCGGCTGCCCGAAGGTGCGTCGTTCGCAGCGACGCTGCGCGAAGCCACGCGCCTCGAAAAGACCCTGGCCGGCCGGCCCGAGATCGATCATCTGGTCGACTTCGTCGGTGCGGGCGCACCGCGCTTTTATCTGCCGCTCGACGTCCAGCTGACCCAGCCCAACTTCGCGCAGTTCGTGATCACCGCAAAGTCCGTCGACGATCGCGTGAAGCTCGAGCGCTGGCTCGCAAGCACCCTGCAAAAGAGCTTTCCCTCCGCGCGCACGCGCGTCTCGCCGCTCGAGACCGGCCCCTCGGTCGGCTATCCGGTGCAGTTTCGCGTCAGCGGAAGCGAGCTCGGCACCGTGCGGGAAATCGCGGAAAAAGTCGCGGCGATCATGAAAGACGATGAGCGCACGACAGGCGTCCATTTCGACTGGGACGAACCCGGCGAGCGCTCGGTGCGCTTCGAGATCGACCAGCAGAAGGCGCGCGAGCTCGGCGTCACGTCGGAAGACGTGGGGAGCTTCCTCGCGATGACGCTGTCGGGCTACACGTTCACGCAGTTCCGGGTTCGCGACCGGTTGATCAGCGTCGACCTGCGCGCGCCCCAGAGCGAGCGCGTCGATCCCGCCGGGATCGTGAACCTCGCGATGCCGACGCCGAACGGTCCGGTTCCGCTCGGCGCGCTCGGACACCTGAAAAACGAGCTCGAATACGCGGTGATCTGGGACCGCGACCGTCAACCGACGATCACGGTCCAGTCCGACGTGCGCGGCAACGCTCTCGACCTCGACGTGATCCAGGCGATCGATCGGTCGCTGGAGCCGCTGCGCGCGTCGCTGCCGATCGGCTACCGGATCGAGACCGGCGGTGCGGGCGAGATCAGCGGTAACGCGCAGGCGTCGGTGATCGCGCAGCTTCCGCTGATGCTCGTCGTGGTGCTGTCGCTGCTGATGATTCAACTGCGCAGCTTCACACGCGTGCTGATGGTCGTGCTCACCGCGCCGCTGGGGCTCATCGGCGTGGTCGGCGCGCTGCTGCTGTTCGGCAAGCCGTTCGGCTTCGTGGCGATGCTCGGCGTCATTGCGATGTCCGGCATCATCATGCGCAACTCGGTCATCCTCGTCGACCAGATCGAACGCGATATCGCCGCGGGCCACCCGCGCTTCGATGCGATCGTCGGCGCCACGCTGCGGCGCTTCCGCCCGATCATGCTGACCGCCGCGGCCGCCGTGCTCGCCCTGATTCCGCTCTTGCGTTCCGCCTTCTTCGGACCGATGGCGACCGCGCTGATGGGCGGCATCACCGGCGCCACCGTCTTGACGCTGTTCTTTTTGCCCGCGCTCTACGCGACCGCGTTCAAGGTGCGGGACGGCGAACGCGATCTGCGAAGCGCGAGCGCGCCGGTCGAATATACGTGGAGTTGATCGTGGGCACAGACTGCAATCCCATTCTCGAACCAGCGCCGGAGCGAGCGCGCGCTGCGGCGCTGCCTGGATGGCGGGCGGCGCTCGGTGCGGCCGCCGCGATCGCGCTTGGCGCATGCACGTTCGGACCGAGCGGCGAACCGCCCGCGATGCCCGTTCCCGTCCACTACGGCGTCGAGCCGCAGCCCGCGCAAACGGTCGAGGCGCTCGGGGTCGCGCAGCGCTTCACGGTCGGCGCGCAACCTGCGCCCGAATGGTGGCGGCTGTTCGGATCGACCGAGTTGAATGCGCTCGTCGAGGAAGGTTTGCGCAACAGCCCGACGCTCGCTGCCGCCGACAAGCGCCTCGCCGCCGCGCACGAACAACTGATGGGCCAGATTCACAGCTCGCTGCTGCCGACGGTCGATCTGGTCGGGCAAGCCTCACGCGGGCGCGATCTCGGCATTCCGGTGCCCGGCGGTCCGAATACGCTGCTCTACAACGAGTTCATCGGCGTCGTCCAGGCGCAATATACGTTCGACCTGTTCGGCGCGGTGCACAAGGCCAACGCGGCCCGCTCCGCGCGTGTCGACGTCGAAGCGTATCAACGCGAAGCGGCGCGGCGCGCACTGGCCACCAACATCGTCACCGCGACGATCGATGCGGCGATGTTGCGCGCCCAGATCGAGGCGACCGAGCGATTGATCGCGCTTGCCGGCGATCAGGCTCACGATACCGAACGGCATTACCAACTCGGATCGCTGACGCACGGCGACGTGCTGAGCGCGCGGCAAAACACGGCCACGCTCGAGGTTAGCGTGGCCGAACTGCGGCAACAGCTGACGGTGACGAGACACGCGCTCGCGGTGCTGCTTGGCCGCACGCCCGACGCGGCACCGCCCGAGCCCGAACTCGCGAGCCTGCACTTGCCGCAGGATCTGCCCGTCGTGTTGCCATCCGACCTGTTGCGCACGCGGCCCGATATCGAAGCGGCCGAGGCGGCGCTGCAAGCCGCCGCGGCAGACGTCGGCGTCGCCACGGCTCAGCTGTTTCCGAGCCTGACGCTGACCGCATCGATGGGACAAGGGGGGTTCAGCTGGCCGCTCGCGATGTCGGGCGCCGGCGCGATCTGGGCGATCGGCGCGACGGTTTCGCAGGCGCTTTTTCATGGCGGCGCACTCGTCGCGCAACGGCGCGCGTCAATCGACGCCTACGAAGCGGCCGTCTTCGAGTACAAGCAGACCGTGCTGGCGGCGTTCGAGAACGTCGCGGACACGCTCGCGTCGCTCGAACACGACGCGCAGGCACTCGAAGCCGCGAGCGGTGCCGCCCATGACGCGCGCGAGGCGTTCGACGAAGCCACGTCCCGCCACCGGCTCGGCGCGCTGCCCGCTGCGACCGCGCGCGGCGGCGAGCAGCAGTACGAAGCGGCAAGGCTCGAAGAAATCCGCCTGATCGGCCGACGTCTGACCGATACGGCGACGCTGTTTCAGGCCATGGGCGAGTTGCCGCCAGGCGCCAACGGCAGACCTGACCACCTGGCCGGCAAGTGATCAGCCTGCGGGTTCCCGGGGTACGCCGACGAGGTACGTGAGACCGAGCGGCGATCCCTGTACCGGCTGCGTGCCGATGTCCCATTCGAAGCTCTGCTGGTCCGGAATGCTTGCCACCATCTCACGCAATTCGTCGGGACTGTAGATGCGCAGCATCGACACGATGCCGTCGAACAGACACAGCAGCGGGATGGCCGGAAGGACATAAGTGAGCGCGAGTCGCGACCAGCGAAACGGCCGGATCAGCGGAGTCAGCACGAGCATCATCAGCGGCATCAGCAGGATGAACACGATCCCGAGCAGGCGGTGATCGGCGCCCTCGACGACGACGATCGCGCGGCGCTTGTTCACCGCATCGGCGAGGATCGCCCGCGCATCGTGCGGCCGAAAATGGTGGAAAGCGTTGAACATCGTGCGCACACCGTCGAATCTCGATGGCACGTTCATCGCATCCACGGAGTCGCTCACATAGGTGACGCGGCCGCTCGACCCGGCTGATATGCGCTCGCGCGCGGCGCGATTGGGATAGAAGTCGGTCAGTTGCACCGTCACGGAACCGGACTGCGCGAGCAACGGTGCAAGCGTCTGCCACGGGCCGCCGCCGCCCGAGCAGAGATCGACGATCTGGTCGCTGCCGACCCGTCGCATCGCCTCGCGCATTTTGTCCCCGATGGCGTTGAATCCCTTGTGAGCATTGGCCAGAAAATGCAGCCAGTCGGTGGCGCCGTCACGGATCGCCCGTGGGCACCACGGCTCGTCTTCGATTTCGAGCAGATGCAGGCGTCGCATGATCATGCAGGCAACCGAAATGAGTAAAGATGGGCAGAGGCGTCGATCAGGCTAAACGACGCGCAGGTCGGCCTGGGTGAGCGTCAACCATTCACCGAAGTTGAACGACTCACCGCGTGGGTTTTTCAACAAGGTCAGCGCGACTTTGCTCACGGCGCCGCGGCCGCTTTGTGCGCCGTCTGCTCGCCTGCGTTGATGGGCCATTGCGAGCGGATCTTCGTCACGACCAGGTCCGGAAGCGGGATGTAGTCGAGCGCGTTGACCGTCGGTCCGCCATGACTCAACGCCCAGTCGAAAAACTTCAGGGTGGCTTCGTCGTGGCCCGGCTTGTTCGGCGTTGCGGGAAACAACACATAGGTTGCGCCCATGACCGGCCACGCATCCTTGCCCGGCTGATTGGTCAGCAACTGCGACAGAGAGCCCGACCAGTCGGCGGCCGTCGCCGCTGCCTTGAACGAATCGACACTGGGCTCAACGACATTGCCCGCCGCATTGGTCAATGCAAGGTACTTCAAGCGGTTCTGCTTCGTGAAATCCCATGCGACATAACCGATCGCGCCGGGCAGATAGCCGACGTACGTGGCCACCCCCTCGTTGCCTTTGCCGCCGATGCCGAGCGGCCATCGCACGCTGGTGCCTTCGCCGACCTTGCGCTTCCATTCCGGACTGACCTGCGCGAGGTAGTGAGTCCAGATCAGCGTCGTGCCCGAGCCATCCTGGCGACGCACCACCGCGATCGGATAGTTCGGCATCTTGATCTTTGGATTCAGCTGCACGATCGCAGGGTCGTCCCAGTACTGAATCTTGCCTAGAAAGATCTCGGCGATGACCGGCCCCGTCAGCATCACCTCGCCGGCTTTGAGCCCCGGAAGATTCACGACGGGCACTACGCCGCCGATCACGGTCGGGAATTGCCGCAAGCCGTTTTTGGTCAATTCATCGTCGCTCAGTGGCGCATCCGATCCTGCGAAGTCGACTTCGCGGGCGATGACCTGCTTGAGTCCATCGGACGACCCCGTGCTCAGATAGACCACCTTGCTGCCACCGGACTTCAGATAGTCGTTGGCCCAGCGGGTGTAAAGAGGCGCGGCGAACGTGCTGCCGGCTCCCGTAATGTCGGCGGCGTACGCCGCGGCTGTGCATGAAAAGCAAACCGGAAAAGCAATGACCACGCCCAATTTTTTCACGAGTGTCTCCCGTTGGTTCTTGTTCCGGGACATCGCTGATCCAGACTTGCCAGTGCGTGAATTTTTTGGAGGGCGACCGTGCCGGCATTTCAGTGTTGTGTGTTTTTCATCGGGTATACAGGTCTCCTCAGTTGCGCGGCATATGGCATTACAAAGCGGCGCCAGACCAAATTCCAATTGAATCATGCTATCGAACACGTCGCCGTGTGGCCCCACTAGCGCGGCGGTGAAAGACGTCTGAAACGCTTCCATAGTTTTTTCAACGTCTGGTGATCCGCAGCGACCCGCGAAGCCAGAAACCCTCGCGCAAAGGCAGCACCCGAAGCCGCGTCGGGCGAAGTTTTCGACAGCGCCTTCAGAAGCTGATCGGCGACGACGGCATCGTTGCGCCAGCCCAGACCATCCTGAAGCGCGGTCAGCGCGTCGACATAGTGGAGGACGGCCCGCCTCGGGCACAGCGACTCGAAGAACTCGGTGGCATAGCGAACCTTCTTCGCTGCGATGCGGGCGCGGTGGCGACGATGATCGTCGAGATCGGCCAGGCCCTTGCCGCGTTTGATCAGTTTCCTGTGCCGACTCCGCAGCACATCCTCGGCGAACGGCTTCACCAGACTGCCGATCGCTTCGCGCTGTTCGTCGGACATGCCGTCTCGCCAGCCCTTTCGGCTCAACCACAGCGCGAGCTGAAGCGCGAGCCGCGTATAGCGAACCGACTCGACCGCGGCGGCGGCGCGCTGGCGGTTGTCGACGGCGATCTTTTCGCACGCCTGCCTGACGGGCTGGATCTCGTCCGGATGGTCCTTGAAGTCGGCATGATCGAGCGTCGATCCCGCCAGCACTTCCCAGTCTCGCGCAGCGCCGAGTTCCGAGGCAATCCAGCGCAATTCGTCGTTCAGGCCGGGATAGGCGGGAATGACCGTGGCGAACAGGTCGAGGGCGGAACGCAAACGACGAAGCCCAACGCGCATCTGATGAACGCTCGACGGATCGTGACCGGACACGACGCCGCGTTCGTTCGCCTGAACCTGATCCAGGCAGTTGCGCGCGATCACGGAGAACGCCTCTTCGATCGACGCGCGTTTGTCCAGTTGCACCCGTTGCGCCTTGACCGCCTCGCTATGCTCGGCCACAAGCTGCGCGTAACCGAGATCGGCCTTGCTGAGACGATCGATGCGCAGCGGCACGGTATCGAGCAACTCGAGCGCGACGCTGTACAGGCTCTCCGGCTGCCCCTGTTTCAGCTCCAGCTCCAAGGCCGTGATCGGCACCGAACCCATCTTCGCGTCGATGGTGCCCTCGTCGAGTGCGATCTCGATCTCGTCGCCGGACGGCAGGTGCAGCGGAAAGACCGATCGATTGATTCGCGTGACGAACACCGGTTCCAGCTGCGCGCCAATGAGTGCGTCGCGAACCAGCTTGCCTGGGTCGGTGTCCTCAGGAATCTGATCGTGCAGTCGCTCGAGTTCGGGGACGTCGCTCCCGACGGGCCCCTCGAATTCGTCCCGCTCGAAAAGTCCCGCCTGCACCGACCCTTGCAGCTTCAGCGTCTGCACTCTGTCGGTGCCGACGGTACGCACTCGCAGCGAAGCTTTGCTGTCGCGAAACGTGAGCGCGGGCGTGTCGAAATAGGTGCTCGTCAGCAGTCGAGGAGCCTCGGCCGCGCTTTCCACTTTTGCGAATAGAGGCGCGTGACGCAATGCATCAAGATCTTCTTTCGCGACGCGCAGCTTTAGCTCCCGTTCCATCAGACCTCCTGTGTATGCCCGGGATTGTCAGACTACCTCAGATCCGCGCCACTGCCGGTGCTTTGCCTCGCGTTCAGCGTGAGGCAGAAGGGAAAATGTTGGTTTGACCCAGATCAAGCGACCTACACTGCAATTCAACAAAGACGAAAGGTCTGGAGGCGGCCATGAAAAAGGAGAGAAAGACGGCACGGCAAATTCTGTCCGACAACCCTCGGGAGGTGATTTCGGTCGGCCCCGATGACACAGTGCTCAGCGCGCTGCAGTTGATGGCGGACAAGGACGTGACGACGGTGTTGGTGCTGCAGGGCAGCAATGTGGCGGGTGTGCTGTCCCAGCGCGACTACGCCCGCAAAGTCGAGGTGCTTGGCCGCAACGCCGCCAACACCAGGGTCGGCGAGGTCATGACGACCCAGGTGTTTTACGTGGCGCCCGAGCATACCTGCGACAAGTGCCTCGTCACGATGCACACCAAGCGGATCCGGCACCTGCCCGTGATCGAATCCGGGCGCGTTATCGGCGTGCTTTCCGCCAGTGACGTGCTGGAGGAACTCCTGCAGGAGGACGAGCATTTCATCCGGGTACTCGAGGACGACATGCTCCATCTGACCATTGATACCGGCGGCGCCTACTAGAATCGCGCCCAAGCCAGGCGAGGTGAAACGTGAGCACGCACTCAACCGCGGTGGCGCCTTTACCCGCCATCCTCTCCCGCACGAGCGGCAAAGTGGCCTCGGCGCGCGATGCCGTGCGCCTGATCCGCGAAGGCGATACGGTCGCGACAGGCGGCTTCGTCGGTATCGGCTTCGCCGAAGACCTCGCGATTGCCATCGAGGAACTCTGTACGGCGCATGACGAGGATACGTTGGTCGCCCTCCCCAAACCCCGCAACCTCACGCTGGTCTATGCGGCCGGCCAGGGAGACGGCAAGGAGCGGGGACTGAACCATCTCGCGATGCCTGGGCTCGTCAAGCGCGTGATCGGCGGACACTGGGGCCTCGTGCCGAAGCTGCAGCAGCTTGCGGTGGATAACCAGATCGAAGCCTACAACCTGCCGCAGGGTGTGATCAGCCACCTGTTTCGCGACATCGCGGCCGGCAAGCCCGGCCATCTTTCGCGAGTCGGCCTCGGCACCTTTGTCGATCCGCGCTTCGGCGGGGGCAAACTGAACGAACGCACCACCGAGAATCTGGTCGAGTTGATGCGTATCGGCGACGAGGACTATCTGTTTTACAAGGCCTTCCCGATCAACGTCGCGATCGTGCGCGGCACCACGGCCGACCCGGACGGCAATGTCACGATGGAGCGCGAAGCCCTGACCCTGGAGGCCCTCGCCATCGCGATGGCCGCGCACAACTGCAACGGTCTGGTGATCGTCCAGGTGGAACGCATCGCTGAACGAGGCTCGCTGAATCCACGGCAGGTCAAGATCCCTGGAGTGCTGGTCGATTGCGTCGTGCTGGCGCCACCCGAGCACCACCAGCAGACCTTTGCCACGCCGTACAGCGCGGCGTTCGCCGGCGAAATTCGGGTCCCCGCGAGCAGTGTGGCGCCGATGCCGATGAGCGAGCGCAAAGTGATTGCGCGGCGCGCGGCCATGGAACTCCAGCCAAACAGCGTGGTGAATCTCGGCATCGGCATGCCCGAGGGCATTGCCAGCGTCGCCAACGAGGAAAGGGTCCTCGACCTTGTGACGCTGACCACCGAGCCCGGCGTGATCGGCGGCATTCCGGCGGGAGGCTTGAACTTCGGCGCGGCGACCAATGCGCAGGCGATCATCGACCAGCCCGCCCAGTTCGATTTCTATGACGGCGGCGGCCTCGACCTCGCCTTTCTTGGCCTCGCCCAGGCCGATCGGCTGGGAAACCTCAATGTGTCCAGATTCGGGCCGCGCCTGGCCGGCGCCGGAGGCTTCATCAACATCAGCCAGAACGCCAAGAAAGTCGTGTTCGTCGGCACTTTCATGGCGGGCCGCAGCCAGATTGCAGTCGCCGATGGGAAGCTGCATATCCACCGTGACGGCACGGCCAGGAAGTTCGTCGAGGAAGTCGAGCATCGCACGTTTTCTGGCCCGTATGCGGCGGCGGCGCGCAAGCCAGTCCTCTACATCACCGAGCGTTGCGTGTTCGAGCTCGGCGAGCAGGGCATGGAACTGATCGAGATTGCGCCCGGTGTCGATCTGGAGCGCGATATTCTGGCCAGGATGGACTTCGCGCCGATCCTGCGTTCGCCGGTGCCGATGGACGAGCGGATTTTCCGCCCTGAACCGATGGGTCTGCGCTCGAATGTGTTGCGACTGCCGCTGGAAGCACGCTTCATCTACGACAACGGCAAGAACATCATGTTTCTGAATTTCGCGCGCCTGGAGGTGAAGCGTCCGGACGACATCGCGGCGATCCGGGCTCAGGTAGGCCGCGTCTGCGAGCCGCTCGACCACAAGGTTTATGCCGTGGTGAACTACGAGGGGTTCGTATTGGACCCCGCGCTGGAGGACGCGTATGTCGAGATGGTCGAGGATATGGTGCAGCGCTACTATCTCGGCGTCACACGCTTCACGACCAGCGCTTTCATGCGCGCCAAGCTGGGGGACGCACTGACGCGGCGCGGCCTCTCACCTTATGTCTATGAGACGGAGGCGGAAGCGCAGGCGTACCTGCGCGAGCAATCGCCGAACCGCTAGCCCCTAAAGCATCCTGTCCAACGCCTTGGCGAACCTGGCGACCGTGCCTTCGATGTCATGCAGTTTGTCGAGGCCAAACAAGCCGATGCGGAAGGTCTTGAAGTCGGCGGGTTCGTCGCATTGCAGCGGAACGCCTGCCGCGATCTGCAAGCCGGCATCGGCGAATTTCTTGCCGGATCGAATGTCGTCGTCGTCCGTGTAGCTGACCACGACTCCCGGCGCCTCGAAACCTTCGGCCGCCACGCTTCTGAAACCTTTGTCGGTCAACAGCGCGCGGATGCGCTTGCCGAGTTCCAACTGCTCCGCTCTCACCTTGTCGAGGCCGTATGCCTCGGTTTCCTTGATGACGTCACGCAGCGTCGCGAGGCTGTCCGTGGGCATCGTGGCGTGGTACGCGAATCCGCCGTTCTCGTAGGCCTCCATGATCTGCAGCCATTTGCGCAGATCGCAAGCGAAACTGGTGCTGGTCGTCTGGTCGATTCTTTCGCGGGCGAGCGGGCTCAGCATGACCAGCCCGCAGCAAGGCGACGCACTCCAGCCCTTTTGCGGCGCGCTGATCAGGACGTCGACGCCACTCGCCTGCATATCCACCCAGACCGTGCCGGAGGCGATGCAATCGAGCACGAACATGCCGCCGACGGCATGAACGGCGTCGGCCACGGCGCGCAAATAGGCATCGGGCAGCATCATTCCGGATGCGGTTTCGACATGCGGCGCAAAGACCAGATCCGGTTTGTGTTCGCTGATCGCGGCTACCACTTCTTCGATCGGAGCCGGTGCAAATGCAGCCTGCCTTCCTGGTTCGACCGGGCGCGCCTTCAATACGATCGATTCAGACGGAATGCCGCCCATGTCGAAAATCTGCGACCAGCGGAAACTGAACCAGCCATTGCGGATGACCAGACACTTCCGGTTCGTCGCGAACTGCCGGGCCACGGCTTCCATGCCGAAAGTCCCGCTGCCCGGAACGACCACGGCCGCCTTCGCGTTGTAGACTTTTTTCAGGGAGGCGGAAATGTCGCGCATGACGCCCTGGAAGAGCCGCGACATATGGTTGATTGATCGGTCGGTATAAACGACTGAATATTCGAGGAGTCCCTCGCGGTCGACATCGGGGAGTAAACCTGGCACGTTCGCCTCCGGTAATGGACGAATCAAAGAATCGAAAACAGATTCTAACCAAAGCCAGCTACCCCTGGATGTTTATCCTCAGCTCAGGATCTGTCAGCCCCCACCGCGCGCGCTCGCGTTCTGCAGATGCGTGCCGAGGCCAACGGCCACCTCTCACGCACCCGCGCAACACGATCGCGCATGGTCACTTCGACGCATCGGTGATCAGGCTGGATAAGCCATGTATTTCTGCAAGATATCGGTCAGCGCCTGGTTCGGCGTGCATTGCTCACGCGAGAAAGACGCGAGGATATGGTCGATCTGACTTTCCGAGAGTCCCTTGAACAGCTTCGCGTAAGCCGGCTGCATCAGGCTGCCCACGAAGAAGCACATCAGATTCTGGCTGAGGCAACGACGGGTGTAGGCCTGCGACTGCTCTTCATCACCGATCACGGCCCGAATCTGGTCGGCGAGTTGGACGGCGGCATCCTTGACGGGTGTCATTGGCAACCAGTGCATCCAGTCGTCGGTACCGAGCATTTCCTTCTTGCGGATCAGATCGCCGACGAGCTGCATGTACGGGGACGCTTCATCGAGCGTGAGCATGCCCATCACGCCGACGTCCTTGTAGTTCCATGTCGTCCAATGCGCGCCATGGCGTTCAAGAATCGCGATCTGGTCATCCATCGCGCGTAGCCGGTCAGGAATCTCCTGCGTGGCGCCGTTGTACGCGGAGCCGAATTCCCCTACCCATAGCGGCACATTGTGCCGTTGCGTGAAAACCGTGCCCTCGTGATCGAGGAATGCTTTCTCCTGACGCGCCAGATCCCAATACTCTTCCGATTCCTCGGTCTTCGCGGACTGTGAGCGGATCACGCCGGGGTAGGAGCCGGGTCCGAACCCGCACGATGTGTAGTTGTGGCTGCTATAGACGAGATTGTCGGCAAACGGTGCGTCCATGCCCGCGAACAGCAGTGAGTAGCAATCGCCCTCGAGGAAGATGATGTGCTTCGGATCGATCTCGCGCACCGCGGTCACCGCCCGCCTGTAAAGCGCATTGAAGCGTGGCCAGTCCGGTTGATAGTTCCTGTAGATGTTCCACGGCACGTCGCCCCGGTAATTATTGACACAGGGTTCATTCATCAGGTTGTAGCCGGCGACTACGGCCTCGTCCCGATAGCGACGCGCGAACTCCTGCCACAGCGCGACGAAGCGGTCCTGATAATGCGCGCTTTCCCAGAACAGATTGATGCGCGAGGCGTTATCCGAGTGCCAATGGACGTTTTGCCAACCCGCGACTGCGTGCAGATCGAGGATCACGTAAAGCCCATGCCTCTCGCACCATTTGAGCACCTGATTCAGGCGGGCAAAGCCCTTTTCATTGTATTGAAAGGGCGCGCGCTCATCCTCGAAATGACGGAAGTTCAGCGGCAGGCGGACCACCGTCGCGCCCATCCGCTTCAGGTAGATGACGTCGCTCTCGTTGAAGAAATGATCGAGCAGTCGATCGAAAAAGAATTCCGCCCTGGCGGCGCCCAACACCGACTTCATCTCGGCGCGGAGCGTATGTTCCGCCCCCGGGTAGCCGTTGATGAAGTCCTCCATATTCATCCAGCCGCCTGGACAGGTGCCTCTGAGGCGAACCTTGTCTCCGTTGGCATCGACGATCTGATTTCCGCTGACACTCAAAAACTGCATGTTCAGTCCTTCCGTCAAGATGGTGGGTGTAACTCCGAGCGCTTACTGATCGATCGCTCTGACTGCGTCAGGCACGCCGCCCAGGCTTCCGAGGCGCACGCTGGAGGAATCGTTCTCGTCTTTTTTCAAGCGAACGAGCGTCCACAGCACAGTGGCGCCGATCAGATCGAATACGGCCAGAAGAATGAAAATCGGTTTGTAGCCGACATGGCTGACCATCGCGCCAACGACCAACGTAAAACACAATTGCCCGATGGTGCTGACGGTGCCCGCACAACCCGCCACCGTAGCGACCTCGCTCTTGCGAAACAGGTCGGTCGACATGGTGATGACCGTCACCGATAGCGTCTGATGCGCGAAGCCGCCCAGACAGAGCAGTGCGATGGCCGTTAGCGGGTGATCGACGAAGCCTACGAACGGCACAGGCAGCATCATCAAGGCGCCGAAGGTGAACACGCAGCGCCGGGCGTTGACCACGCTGATGCTGGTGTATTTGAGCAGTGCGCCGACGAGCATCCCGCCGAATACGCTGCCGATATCTGCCGCGAGGAAGGGCAACCAGGCGAACAAGGCAATCTGCTTCAGATCCATATGCCGGACCGTGCTCAGATAGAGCGGCAGCCAGAAACTCAGCGTCACCCACGTCGGATCGGCGAGAAACCGCGGCAAGGCGATGCCCCAGAAATTGCGTTGGGTGATGATCGAGCGGATGGACGGACGCTCGCTGCTCGCCTGGATATGCTCCTCCTGACCCGCACGGATGTAGTTCTTTTCCCGCTCGGAAAGCGCGCGATGCTTCTCGGGCGTGTCATAGATCCACCACCAGAGGGCCAACCATACGAACCCGATACCCCCCGTGACCACGAACGCGAACTGCCAGTTCCAGAAGAGGGTGGCCCAGACCACGAGCGGCGGCGCGAGCATCGAACCCAGCGATGCGCCAATGTTGTAGATGCCGCCGGCGAGACCCCGCTCCCGCGCGGGGAACCATTGCGAGGTCGCCTTCATGCCCGCGGGATGGATCGCCCCCTCGGGCAAGCCGAGAAGCCCCCGCATCAGCGCGAGACCCTGCCAGGAATGGACCAGACCATGCCCCATCGTGATGATCGACCACGCGAGGCAGAACAGCGCAAAGCCCGTCTTCAGGCCGATCACATCGATGACATAGCCGGTGAGTGGCTGTAGCGCATTCGTGAGGGTAAATGCGCTGAGCACATACGAGTATTGCTCCGCAGTCAGATGCAACTGGGTGGTGAGCGTGGGCGCAGTGACCGCAAGCGTGCTTCGGGTCAGGAAATTCAGGCACGAACCTAACATGATGGTGCCGATGATCCACCATCTCAGACCGTAGATTTTTCGTGTCATTTCGTCTCCGTCATTGTTTTCTAAACGTTACTGCGTGGACGCCGCGAAAGTGACGGCGCCTCCGATGCGACCGTCGACCCGAAGCTGCGACGCCCTACGCGGGCAACTGGCGATACGAGAAGTTCCGGAAGTCAGCGGGCTCGCGAAAGCCGAGCATGTCGTTGACCGAGATCCCGACGAACGCCCCCGTGAAACCGATGGGCGTCGCATACTCGTCGCTCAGTTTGGTGAAGTCCTTTTCCACGCCGACGTCCATCCACTCACCATGCGTCGAGCGGTAGAAGAAGCGCAGCTTCGTGTCCTCGACCCGAACCCGCAAGCCGGTTTCGCCGCCCTCAGGCAGTACGGCAAGCCGGTTGTCATACGCAAAGCTGCCGGCATCCATCTCCATGAAGGAGAGTATTTTTGTGCCGTCATCGTCGCGAGTGATGAACAGGTAGTAGAACGTGTTCTCGTCGTAGCGGGCCATGAGTCCGGCCATGTGCAAGTACGACGTCGGCGAGAATTCGAGCGCCGTTTCGACTTCGAATTGCCAGTCACGGACGCGGCAAGCCAACAGGCTTTGATGGAATCGCGAGGTGGGCGACTCCTGGCCCCGTATCCGCAGATAACCGGGGCGTTCGGCCAGACTGCACCAGGCGTCGCTGATCGGGGCGCGCAGACTTTGCAGTTCGAGCGGCAGCGTCGCACCGTGGCCGAAATCGACCCGCCAGCTGCTATCGAGGTTTTGCTCGACGTCGGAGTCGACCGTGAAGGATTCGGGCGGCACCACGCCTGCGCCGCTCAGGAAAGGCCAGCCGTCCCGCCAATCGATTCGCGCGATGCAGGTCTCCCGACCCAGCGGTGAACGTTTCGTCTGTGCGTCGATTGGCCGGGAACCGAGGTACGTCATGAACCACTGGCCATTGGGCCCTTCGACCAGATTGCCGTGACCCGTTCGCTGGATGCGGCGATTCACGTCGCGCGAGCTCAGCATCGGCGTTTCGGGATGCAGCTCGTACGGACCGAAAATGCCGCGCGATCTGGACACGCAGGTGGCATGCGTATAGCCCGTCCCGCCTTCCGCGGTGATCAGGTAGTACCAGCCATCCTTTTTCAGCAAATGGGGCGCTTCGTAGATCTGGCATTTCATGAAGTAATCGGTCTTCAGATTCGCGCCGCGATAGATCACGTGCTCTTCACCGATCAGTCTTCCCTGCTCCGCCGAGTACTCGCGCAAGATGATGCCCGCGAAGAGATCCTCGTGGATTCCCCGGAAATCGCGGCGAATGTACGCGAGCCACTTCTTGCCCGATTCGTCGTGAAACAGCGACGGGTCGTATCCGCCAGAGACCAGATGCGTCGGTTCCGACCACGGGCCAGTGATGTCCGGGGCCGTCACGACGTAGTTGTGCATGTCGCGCAGCGGCGAAATCTTCTGCTCGCCTTTCCATGCCTTCGTGTCGGTGTAGACGAGCCAGTAGAGGCCATCGTGATACGACAAGGCCGGAGCCCAGATGCCGCCGGACGGCTGTTCCCCGATCAGGTTCAGTTGCGAAAGGCGGTCCAGCGGGGTGGCCTTCAGTTCCCAGTTGACGAAGTCTTTCGATTCGTAGATGAGAACGCCCGGATACCATTCGAACGTCGATACAGCGATGTACCACGCATCTTTGCCGCGACAAATACAGGGATCGGGATTGAAACCGCGTAGAACAGGGTTTTGAATAACGCTCATCGAGGATGGATCTGTCTGAAAAGATCGAAGTGCACGGTTCGACGCTAGCCACGGTTGCCTTCACCGATCGGATACGCGAACCAAATCTATGCCTACCGATAAGTTACCGGTAACAATCCGAATTTAGCACGTGACTTTGCGGTCGTTCAAGCGCGATGACGAGAGGGTATTCCCGTAGATGGCAGTTGAAAGGCGATTGTGAACGACTTCAGATTTTCCCTTGCGGTGCACCACCGCCACCGCGCCGGCTTCAGCTAGCCGGGGCGCAATGCCCTCTCCGAGGCCCGCGCTGCAACGGCGCTTTCGCTCACGCACAGTTAGTACTACGCTAGAAGCCGGATCGACGAAGACCGGCTGATGCGCGAGCTTTCCATAGTCGCGTTGCCCCGTCTTCGACGTGTTTTCGTCGGCGTTCGGCCGCAATGGAGCGAGGTCCAATATGCAATTGTCCGCCGTCAAGGTCGTCAAGCCTGAAACGACCAACTTCATTCTCGGGCAAAGCCACTTCATCAAATCCGTCGAGGATATTCACGAAGCGATGGTCGGCACGGTGCCCGGCATCAAGTTCGGCCTCGCCTTTTGCGAGGCCTCCGGCAAGCGCCTCGTGCGGCGCTCCGGCACCGACGAGAGCCTCGTCGAGATGGCATGCCAGAACGCAACCAGCGTCGGCGCGGGCCATAGCTTCTTGGTGTTTCTGGGCGACGGCTTTTTCCCCGTCAACGTGCTGAACACGATCAAGGCCGTGCCGGAGGTCTGCCGCATCTTCTGCGCGACAGCGAACCCCGTCGAAGTGCTGATCGCTGAAACCGATCAGGGCCGAGGCATCGTCGGCGTGATCGATGGCTTTTCGCCGCTCGGCATCGAAAGCGCGGAAGACATTCAATGGCGCAAGGATCTTTTGCGCACGATAGGGTACAAACTGTAGCGACTGCCCTTTCACTCACGTCACGCGCGCCGCCGCGCCTGCCGACATCGTATGGAACCACCACGACGCCTCATTCCGGGCACATTATGGCCCGCCATCGTGCGACAGACCGAACGTGCGCTCAGTTGCGGCGCGCTGCAACCGATCGACACGCAACAGTCCGTGATCGAAAGCGGCGGCATCCGCTTTCTCGTGCGTCAGGTGTCGAGCCTGACGCGCAAGGAACAGGATCGCGAGCAAAGGCGAGCGCTTCAGACGGAAAAGCGTCCTCGCGCGAACCCGTTTCTTCCCTACGAGCCGGATCTGTTCGTCGCCGATATCTCCGACACGCATCTCGCGTTGCTGAACAAGTTCAACGTGATCGACCATCATCTGCTGATCGTCACGCGCGAGTTCGAACGGCAGGAAGCGCTGCTCGATCTTGCCGACTTCGAAGCGCTGATCAGGTGCATGGTCGAGTTCGACGGCATCGGCTTTTACAACGCGGGCACCGAGGCGGGCGCGAGCCAGCCGCACAAGCATCTGCAGATCGTGCCGCTGCCGCTCGGGGAAGCCGATCCGGCCGTGCCTATCGAGCCTTTGCTCAGCGCGAGTGCGCAGACCCGTTTGCCGGATCTGCCATTCCGGCATGCGTTCGCTCGCTTCGACACGGATGAGTTGACTCGCGCGGACGCGGCAAAGACGGCGCTTTCCCGCTATCGCTCGCTGCTCGAAGCGGCCGGTGTCGGCGCGGTCGAAATCGACCGTGCTACCTGTCATGCGACGCCCTATAACCTGCTCGTCACGCGGCGCTGGATGCTGCTCGTGCCGAGATCGCAAGAGCGTGTCGAAGGCGTGTCCGTCAACGCGCTCGGCTTTGCGGGTTCGCTGTTCGTGCGCGACGCGGCGCAGTTGGAGGTGATCGAAAGGCTCGGCCCGATGACGGTATTGGAACGCGTCGCGCTGCCCGCGAGCATGTAGACGTAGCGACGGACTCACGCACCGTCCGACTGCAAGTACCTGTGCGCGAACGCAATCGCCATGCTGCCCTCCCCGACCGCTGAAGCAACGCGCTTCACGGGACTCAGCCTCACATCCCCACACGCGAACACGCCAGGGACGCTCGATTCGAGCAGGTAAGGATCGCGCTGATGCGACCAGCTTCCGGCCCTGACGACGTCATCGCCGGTCAGAACATAGCCGCGCCCATCGCGCGCGATCTCGGGCGGCAGCCACTCCGTCTGCGCGTCCGCGCCGATGAAAACGAACAGACCGCCGCAGTCGTGCCGGCTCACTTCGCCGCTGGTCGAATCGCGAATGTCGATGGCCGTCAGATGCGTATCGCCCTGCGCGCCGACCACTTCCGAGCGCAACCGCACCGCGACATTCGACTTGCCCGCAAGCTGTTCGACGAGATAGCGCGACATGCCCTTTTCCAGCGAATCGCCGCGCACGACGAGCGTCACGCTGCGCGCATGATTGGCGAAGAACAACGCCGCCTGGCCGGCCGAATTGCCGCCGCCGATCAGATGGACATCGAGCCCGTGCGTCGCGCTCGCTTCGCTGCGCGCCGCGCCGTAGTAAATCCCCTTGCCGATCAGGCGGTCGAAGCCGTCGATGGCGAGCCGCCGCCAGGTGACGCCGGTCGCGAGAATGATCGTGCGAGCGCGCACGGCGTCGCCGCCGTCGAGATGAATCTGCCGCGTTTGCACATCGATGCGCTCGACCGAGCGCGTCACCAGGATCTCCGCGCCGAGCCGCCGTGCCTGTTGCAGCGCACGGCTCGCGAGTTCATCGCCGGAAACGCCATTGGGAAAGCCGAGATAGTTTTCGATGCGCGAGGACGTGCCCGCCTGTCCGCCCGGCGCCTCGCGCTCGAGCACCAGCGTGCGCAAACCTTCCGACGCGCCGTACACCGCGGCGGCAAGCCCCGCGGGTCCGCCGCCGATGATCACCGTGTCGTATCCGGCAAGCTGCGGCTGCGTCTGAAGACCGAGCCGTTCGGCCAGCTCGCGGGTCGCCGGCCGGCTCAGCACGGTGCCGTCGACGAGGCGCAACGCGGGGCACTCGGCTTCCGACGGACACGTGCCGGGCCAGCGCGCGGCCAGTTCAGGCGCATCCGGCGCCATCCAGTCGTGGCTGATCTGATTGCGCGCGAGGAACTGACGCAGCAGCGTGCACGCATTGTCCCAACGGTTGCCGACGATCGACACCCGCGCCTTCGGCGGCTCGGCGGAAAGGCTTTGCAGGCCGCCGATGCGCTCGCGTGCCAACGCGCCCATCCGGAACGCCACGTCCGGCGATGCGGCGGCCAGCGCATAGTATTGCGGCGCATCGACGCGCATCACGCGCGAAGGCTCGGCGGCCCGATAAGCGCCCGGAAACGGCGAGCTCAGCGCCAACGGCACCTCGCCGAAGATCGTCCCGGGCAGACGCCAGCCCAAGGTTCGCTCGATGCCGTCGAAAGTCTTGATGACTTCCATCTTGCCCGCCAGCACGGCGTATAGCGCACGCTCGCCGCCTTCATGAACCGCGAACTCGCCCGCGCACAGATGCAGGTCGGCGGAGGTGTGCGCGAGGTTCTCCAGCACGATGTCGGGGAGGGCCGAGAACAACGGGACAGCGCGGATGTCGTCGATCGTGAGCATGGCTTCGTCCTTTGTTCTTTCAGGCTCCTGACGTAACGCAAGGTCCGCCAGCATTCCGGGGCGTCATGTCCGATGATTGGATTCGCGCGAAGACTTGCGCAGACAAGCGCACCGACCCAGTATAGGATTTTCAGGTCGCGAGCCATAGGCGCGCTTCAACCAGTACGAAGCAGGGAGCGCAATGAACGCGGAGGTGCGCCATGGTGTTTCGATCGGTGGGAATCATCTGTCTGGCGACCTGTGTGTGGGCGAGCGCGGCCCGATGTCTGGCAGCGGACTCGTCGGCGGCGCCCTCGACTCCCGTCGCGCAGCCCGTCGTCTATGTCTCCGATTTCGATCTCGATGCCGCGAATGTCACCCCTGACAGCGGGCCTGGCCACCGCGCGCGAGGCATCGTGGGCAATCTGGTGCCCGAAGGTCCGCTGCGCCAGCAACAGGATCCGCAAGCGCGGGCGCGAGAGATCGTTGCGCTGATGGCGCAATCTCTCACGGACGATCTGCGCAAGGCCGGAGTAGACGCGCGCCGCGTGACGCCGGGTGAGCCCCTGCCCCACAGCGGCTGGCAGGTGCGGGGCGTTTTTCTCAGTGTCGACGAGGGTAACCGCTTGCGTCGCGCGATGGTGGGGATGGGCTCGGGCCAAAGCCAGTTTCAGGTCGCGGTTTCCTGCGATAACCTGGCTGCGCCGGAGTTGCCGCCGCTCTATCAAAGTGTCGAAGAAGGCTCGAGCCGGGATATGCCCGGCGCCGTGATCAAGCTCAATCCGTACGTGATTGCCGCGAAGGTCGTTCTGTCTGGTCGCGATGAAAAGACGGCGATCAGGAAAAGCGCCGGGCAGATCGCTGAGCAGCTCGCACAACGGCTTCAGGCTGGCGCAAAGTAGAAGACATCCAGCGCGGCCCGATGCTAACGGCCGTGACCGCCGCCTGCGCCCCAGAAGTGGCCGCCGCCACCGCCCCAGCCATGAGCACCGCCCCAGCCGCCGCCATTCGAACTGGCGTGCATGGGGCCCCATGAGCCGTGACCTCCAGCCCAGTTGCCATCGTGACCCCAGTGGCCGGGGTGGTGCGGGTGGCCGTGGAAATGGCCGCAACATCCGCCGAAGAACACGAAGCTGAACGACGCCGACGGCCACCAGAAACCCGGCCAGTCGTAAGCGTAGTAAGGGTACGGATAGTAGTAAGGATAGGGATAGGCGACCGGGTAGTATGCAGGCGCGGCATAGGCGGGCGCGGGCGACAGGTCGTAGGCGGGCGTCGTGCCGTCGGGCATCGCAAACTGAATCTCGCCGTCGGCACCGCCTGCTGTGACAGAGGACATCTCTTGCTGAGCGTCCACCGTCGATACGACGCCATTGGCAGGGTAGGACCCGTAAGGATAGTAGCCGTACGGCACGTAGTAATAGCAACCGGACACAGCGCCCAACAACACCAGCACTGCAACGGCGCTGCCGGCGCGCAACGTTGCATCAAGCGGTTTCATGACGTGCTCCTCGATTCACACGGCGACACGGCGGTGCGCGCTGCCTATCGAGCGTAAGTCAGTGGACCTGGTTGCCTAACGGTTAAACGGCCCCGCACGGTGGTTTATTCCGCGATCAGCGAAGCCGGTCGAGCGCGCTCACCGTTTTCCAGACGATTGAATAATTGAAGCAGTCACTACGCGCGAGGAATAAAGCGCCGGGGCGTCGCGTTTACCACCATGTCGACGCTTGCGTTCGCGGTGAACCGTGCGACGCGTCCGCCATGCAACGGCAGTTCGGTAATAGCGCGGTTATTGCCTCGCTGGATATCCCTCGGTGGGACTTCCTGCGAGCTTCCCCCTGGAGGAATGACTATGAAGCGGCTTCGGATGGCTCTTGCGTGTCTGGTTTGCCTGGGAGCGGTGGTGGTGGTTTCAGGATGCGGCGATATGAACTCAGGCAGCTCCGGCGCGTCTGGCGGTTCGAGCAGTTCATCAGCCGGCGGTTACTGAACGCCGCGCGCCGAGCTGCGCAGTGCACCTGAGAGTCGCGCCGGTCGAGAACACGGCGCGGACTTTCTTTGACCTTAGCGATCGCTGAACTTGCGTAGCTTCTCGAGCGTATCTTCGATAAAGCCTCGGCAATAAAGCGCCGCCAGATACACGATCGGCAACCCGGCCGTGGCGGTAAGCCATACGGTCGAAGCCGCCACCAACGGACTGGACGACCATCTTCCATACTCGGAAACGCAAATCGCAACGAACAAGGCTGCACTGAACACTGCGGCATGAAACATGTACACCAGTGTCAGCGCTCGCCTATCCCAATCGGAAATTGTCCGGCTGAAAAAGGTGCGCCACGTTCGAACCAGCGAGAAGACGATCGCCAGCACCCCGAGAGAAAAGAAAATAATCACGGGAATTTGCGAGTAAGCCATATACCCTTCCTGATTCGAAATCACCGCTTTGATTGAAGGAAGTTTGCGTCTCCCAGACCACTCTCGTACGCGACAGCGCCAATCTCGTGCTACGCCCGCACTGTCGCGGATGTCAGTCTGCGCAGCACTACATGCCGCCGATGCTCGCCCCTCCACTCGAACTTGTACCTGTGCCCGAGCCCGAGCTCGAGCCCGTATTCGTCCCAGCGCTCGACGCCGGGTTCAGATCGATCCTTCCATAAACGCCATCGGCTTCGTCATTCGGACCCGCCGCGAAGAACAGCGTGCTCGAAGGCTGATTGCTGAGGTCGTTGCCGAACGCGATGCCCCACAGGCCCGGTTCGACGATCGGCCTGCCGTTCGATCCATTGAGCGGCCCCATCGACTGACCGCTCGTTGCGTTGAACGCGTTGATCGTGCCGTCGCCGAAATTGCCGATCAGAATTGCGCCGCTCATCGAGCCGAAACTAGCGGGAGCCTGCGCGATGCCCCAAGGGGCGTTCAGTGCGGCACCGGTCGCGAAGTGCTGCTTCAGGTTGCCCGCCGTGTCGTAAACATCCACCACGCCGAGTCCCGCGCCCGCGACATCGTCGTGTTTGGCGGCGTCTTGCATGGCGTAAGTGACGAACAGATTCGAGCCGATCGCCTGAATGCCGAACGGCGCGAAGCCGGCCGGAACCGTCGGGTCCTTGAAGCCGCCGGGCATTCCGACCTTGGCGAAGCTGCTATCGAAGACGTCGATCTTGTTGTTATGGAAGTCGGTCGCGTAAAGGAAGTTGCTGCCGTTCAGCGAGGCGAGCGCGAGACCTTTGTACACTGCGCCGCCCGCGCCATCGTCGTACATGACGAACGCGTTGGTCGGCCCCACGGTGGGCGCCCATGCGGTGATGGTGCCGCCTTCGCCCGTGAAGATGAAAGCCGCGACACCGGATTTGCCGTTTTCGGTAACGGCGAAGCTCGATGTGCCGTTGAAGACGATCCCGGTGGGCGATGCAGTCCCGTTCTTGCCGTTGGGTATCGTGACGACCAGCGATTGCGGTACGCCGTTGCCGTCATAGAGCGTTGCGACATTGGTGCCGTTGTCCGCGACCCAGACGAAACCCTTCGGATTGAAGGCGACGCCCCAAGGATTTTTCAGGTTCGCGTCAGTGTGGGCGGCGGCCACCGCGCCATCCGACACGAGGGCCGTCGCAGTGAATGTCGATTGAACGGCCGGGCTTGGATTGCTCAAGCTGGGGCTGGAGCTGGAGCCGCTGCTACTGCCGCCACCGCCACACGACGCGAGAATCGCGATGGCCATGCCGCATGTCACGACGCCCAACACAGCAAGTAGTGCCTTCATGACTGTACTCCTCACCCAGAGCCACAATGGTCAATGAACGAAGAAGGTGCAAGAGTTATTCCGACGTCGAAGCGGTTATTTCGCAAACGCAGTCGCGCATCGCAATGGCTGAATTGCCTAGATAAAAGCGACGTCTGTGCAACGAATAACACGTGTGTCTATTCCATTCGTCTGGCCACAATCTCGGTTGCTTCGTGTGGTTTGAACGGCTTAAATAGCAGCGCGACTGAGGCGAGCTTCGACGTAAAACGCTACAGGGACTCTAGGTAACCGGCCGTTATCTCCTCGCTTTGCGCCACCGGCATTCGCGCCAATCGCACGCGGCTATGCTTTAGCGCAGCATGTAATTGCGTTGTAATTTGGGGCAGCGACTGCGCGCGAGCACCAATGAATGCCTGGCCATTGTTGGGAGAACAGAGTATGCCCCATCCGCCCGACGCAATTATTCGACGAATGAAGGACAGTGCCAAACAGCTTCTTCCCGATGCGATTTTCCTGAGTTTGTTGCATCGGAAGGAGATTGGCCGGTTCCCGAAACTATTGCGTCCGACGACCTTCAACGAAAAGATCCTGCTCCGCAGCCTGCGGCCCGACCCACGCTACGGCGCGTTGACCGACAAGCTCGCGGTGCGGGACTACGTGAGGGAAAAGATCGGCGATAAATTTCTGGTTCCGCTTCTTTCGGCGCCCGAGGTCTTCACGCAGGCGGTCTTCGATGCGCTGCCCGATGCCTTCGTGATGAAGGCCAATCATGGCAGCAGTTTCGTCGAGGTCGTGCGAGATAAATCGGAACGGAGTTTCGAGCAATTGCAGTTGCTGGCCAGCCGCTGGATGTCCACCGACTTTTACCGGGTTGCACGTGAGCGCCATTACCGGCAAATCCAGCCACGCATTTTCTTCGAACATCTGCTGCTCGACGAGCGCGGCCAGATCCCGGCGGACTATAAGGTGCACTGCTTCGGCGGCCAGTCGAGCAAGCCGAAGATGTTCATCGTCGTGATCTCGGACCGCTTCAGCGACCACCCGCGCGGCGACGTGTACGACGCGCAATGGAATCATCTCGACGTCGGCATTGGCCCCTACGCACGCAGTGCGGCACCGGAGCCGCCGCCGCACAACTTGCCATTGATCCTCGAGACCGCAGCGACACTGGCCCATGACTTCAACTATGTGCGCGTCGATCTGTACGCGCCGAACAATGACGTGTACTTCGGCGAACTGACCTTCACGCCAGGCGCAGGCGTGGTGCCGATGCGGCCGGACTGCGTCGATTTCGAGTGGGGTCTGCTGTTGCCATGAGTGAGCGCAGCCACACCCCACGAAGAGCCGATTGAGCTGCGTAGCGCGACCCGCGGCGCACGCACTCAGACCAGTTCGGTTGTCGCTCGATGCGCCGTAATTTGGCCGTCGCCGCCGGTGGGATACCGGCTGAACAACGCGGTGAACTCTTCTGGCGCTACGGGCCGTGAAAACAGGTAGCCCTGCCCGCTGTCGCACGACCACTCGCGTAACAGGCGGGCCTGTTCGGGCGTCTCGATCCCTTCCGCTGTCACCGAGAGACCCAGCTGGCGCGCAAGCGAAATGATCGCGCGAACGATGGCGTCGTCCTCGTCGTTCGTGCCAATGCCCTGCACGAACGAGCGGTCGATCTTCAGCACATCGAGCGGCAAGCGGCGAAGATAGCTGAGCGACGAGTAGCCGGTGCCGAAATCGTCGATGGCGATCGTCACGCCGAAGCTTTTCAAACGGCGCAAGGTTTCGATGCTCTTTTCCGCGTTCCGCATGATCAGCCCCTCGGTGACTTCCAGCTTGAGCGAACCCGGGGCGATCGATGCCGCCTGCAGTGCCGCGGCCACGTCGTCGACGAAGTTGGGATCGTCGAACTGCCCGGGCGAAAGATTGACGCTGACCTGAAGCGGCGCGTGAGAGGGAAACTGGCGCTGCCAATCGGCGACCTGCTGACAGGATCGCTCGAGCACATAGCGGCCCAACGGAACGATCAGCCCGCTTTCCTCGGCAATCGCGATGAATTCGGATGGAGGCAGCAGGCCACGAACGGGATGCTGCCATCGGATCAGGGCTTCCATTTGATGAAAGCCGCCGGACTGCAGCTGCATGATCGGCTGGAAATGGACGCGCAGTTCATGCTGTTCGATCGCATGGCGCAGGTCGCTTTCGATTTCTAGCCGCCGTACCGTGTCGGCATGCATCTGCTTCTCGAAGATCACATAGCGGCCCCTGCCGCTGTTCTTGGCGCGGTACATGGCGACGTCGGCATCGCGCAGCAGCGCATCGGCGTCGCCACGCAGCCCTTCGCCATGCCTGAACGCAAGTCCGAGGCTTGCGCCGACCATGTACTGCTTGTTGTCGAGATCGAACGGCTGACCGAACTGCGCGAGTATCCGCTGCGCAATCGCCACGCCCTCGCTGACAGCGTCCGTGCCAAGCTGTTCGAGCAACATCACGAACTCGTCTCCGCCGAGCCTCGCCACGGTGTCGGTGGAACGCAGGCATTTTTGCAGCCGCTCGGACGCGGCGATCAACAGCCGGTCTCCCGCGTGATGGCCGAGACTGTCGTTGACGCGCTTGAAATGATCGAGATCGACAAAGATCAGACCGGTCGTCGCGCTGCTGCCGTTCGCACGCAGCGCAGCCTGGCCGATCCGGTCGAGCAGAAGCGCGCGGTTTGGCAGCCCCGTGAGCGAGTCGTAGAACGCCCGCTTGGTGAGTTGCTCCTCGAAATGCTTGCGTTCGGTGATGTCGCTAGCCGTCGCGACAATCGCTCCGACCGCGGGTTCGTCCTGCAGATTCGTGAGCGTGAGTTCCACATGACGCCATGATTCGCCCTCGCCGCGCGTGCGCAGTTCGATCGAGCGCGTCGAGCGCGGCGCGGATGAAACGACCTGCAGCACTTCCTGCAAGCTCGGACGGTCGGACGGATGGATGGGGTCGAGGACGGTGGTCCCCGCGAGGCGCCCCAGGTTGTCCAGTGGATCGGGCCGGCGCGTCGGTGCTTCGTACGTGATGACGCCGTCCGTATTGCAGACCAGGATTGCATCCGTCGTATTGGCCACCAGCGCCTGTAGCCGCTGCTCGCTTTTCTTCAGCACGTCCTGGGCAGCCGCGTCGGCACCGCGGCGAATGCGTCGCAGCATCTGCAAGAAGAGCAGCGCCAGCGCCACACCGATCAGCATCACGACCGGCGTGGAGATCAGAACGATGCGCTGCACTTTCACGAGCCGGTCGAGCTGCGTGGTGGCGTCGAGCCGGTGCCGTGCGGCTGCATCGAGCACCTTGTCCTCGATGTCGTCGAACAACGGGTCGGCCAGCTTCTCATCGATCTCGTTGGCGCGCGCGATATCGTGCTGGTCGACCGCCTGGAACATGTCGCGCGCGTACACCCGATACTTCGCGTGCTTGCGAAGCAGCTCGTGCAGCATCGGGGTACTGTGCGGCTCGAGCGCGGCCGCTTTCGTGAGCGCCGCGTCGAGCGTCTCGCCCGCCTCGGCATGTTCACGACGGACCTCGGGACGCGGATCGAGGAAGTATTTGCGTTCCGCGGACTCCTCCCAGGCGACGCTATAACGCGCCTCTTCGAAAATTTTGTCCGCCTCGTTGCCGGCACGCGCCGCCGCGCCCGCACTCAAACTCTCGTACGCGCCCCAGAACGCCAGCAGCGGCACACTCAGAAGCACGAGCGTCAGGCCGACGATCGCGATGCGCCGGGCTGGCGGCTCATTGGGCGAAGTAGGCTCGTCACCGGTTGGGCTCGCGCGGCCGCGCTTCGGGCGGGGCGGCTTCGGGATACCTCGTTGGCTCGTCACATTGGCTCCGAAGGTGGACGTAGAACGACTTGTTAACGACCCGGGGTACCCGTTGATGTAGTCGGGGATAACGCCGAGAGCGCGGTCGCGGCCTGGGGGCCACGTCGCCTGCGGCCGGCGCGGAGGATTTCATCGGTGGCGCGAGGCCATCGCCGGCGCGAACGTTTGCGCGCCCGGCCTCAGGTCACTGCGGGAGCGCGGAAAATGCCTCAGAATCGTTGGACACGATCCGGCTAGCTTCCAATGGCCATCAATATCAATGACGGAGAGCAGCCCATGGCTGGCAGCACTTCAGGCGAAGCATTGCGTCGGTTTGCTTCTATCGCGGCGCTGGTCATGGCTCTGGTTCTGGTCGTTCTGAAAGTCTGGGCCTGGTTCGCGACCGCGTCGATTTCCATGCTCACGTCCGCCGCCGACGGACTGATCGACGTACTCGCTTCGTCGGTGACGTTCCTCGGGGTTCGCTATGCCGCGCGCCCGGCGGACCGCGGACACCGCTATGGTCACGGCAAAGCGGAAGCCGTGGCGGCGTTCGTGCAGGCGATGTTGCTGGCCGGCGTCGCGCTAGCCCTTGGTGCGGAGTCGGTTCAACGGTTGTTCAACCCGCAGCCGTTGAACCAGACGGAGTTCGGCATCCTCGTGATCGTCGTCAGTTGCATCGCGGCGGGAGCGCTCGTCGGCATGCAGACGTATGTCGTGGCCCGGACGCAGTCCACCGCGATAGCCGCGGATCGGGCCCACTACGTCACCGACGTCGCCGTGAATATCGCGGTGCTGATCGCCTTGCTGTTCGAACATTTTTTTGGCTGGTCGCGCGCCGACGCCATCGGTGCGCTCGCGATCTCGCTCTACATGGTATGGAATGCGCGCGGTATGGCGAGGCATGCGCTAGTCCAGCTGCTGGACGAGGAACTGGAATCCGACGCCCGGCAGCGGATCGAAGCGGCGGCGCTCGCGTGCGAAGGCGTCTGTGCAATCCACGACTTGCGTACCCGAAACGGCGGTGATCGGGTGTTCGTGGAGTTTCATCTGGAGGTCGACGGAGCGCTGACGGTGCAGCAGGGGCACGCCATTGCAGATCGGGCGGAACAGGCCGTGGCCAATCTGTTCCCGGCTTCGGACGTGACCGCTCATACCGAGCCTGCGGGCATCCAGGACGCGCGCCTGGACGACATCGTCAGCCGGCACGTCGCGCGCGGCAAGGCAGCGAGACAGTCCGGCAAGCAGACGTGATGAGCGCCGGGCACATAGAATTCCGTTGCGCGCAGCGGCAGCAGCAGCAGCGGCGGATCGACGGACGGAACACTCGGTCCCTATATCACCGTAAGCACGCGCATCCCCTGAACCGCCCGCCGCTGCGCGAAGCGCCCGGATCGAAAGCGAAATCAGGGCTTGCGCCGTTCATCGAGAGACTTTTATAATCGCGGCACTCTTCGGGGAGTAGCCGCTCCGGACGCGAGGTCCGGTGGCACACGTCAACATACTTGTCGACCTTCGACATGGCGTGTGCAGCGAAAGCCTGGCAAGACCGATGACGTACAGCCCTCACCTAACCGGGTCGCAGGGGTGTGTGTCATCGCGTGTTCGCTGTGCGACCCGGTTACAACAATCCCATGGAATCGTTTCTCGTCTCTACGAGCGTGGTGACTCTTGCCGAAATCGGCGACAAGACCCAACTGCTCTCGCTCGTTCTCGCCGCGCGTTATCGCAAACCCGTTCCCATCGTGCTCGGCGTCTTCGTGGCGACGTTGGTCAATCACGCGTTCTCGGGCGCCCTCGGAGCGTGGCTCGCGGATGTCGTCAATCCTCACGTGATGAACTGGGCGGTGGTCGCCTCGTTCGCGCTGATGGCCATCTGGATCCTCGTTCCCGACAAGCTTGACGATGCGGAGGCCGCCACGAAGGGACACATGGGCGTGTTCGGTACGACGGTGGTAACGTTTTTCCTCGCGGAAATGGGCGACAAGACCCAGGTCGTGACGGTTGCTCTGGCCGCCCGCTTTCATGAGTTTTTTGGCGTCGTCGCCGGTACGACGCTGGGCATGATGATCGCCAACGTTCCTGTCATTTACCTCGGGCACAAATTCGCCGATCGGTTGCCGACCAAGGCCGTGCACATCGTCGCGGCGATCATCTTCGTGGTGCTAGGAGGATTCGCGCTCAGGACTGCCCTGTATCCAGACGCTCACCCGCTGTTCTAGCGCCTCGCGGTGTTGGCAACTTCATTCGTTTCGCCGAAGTGTCTGTTGCTCGTCAGCAGACTGCCTCGCCTGTCCGCGTAAAAGCCGGTTTGCCGGAATGCCCGCCGATTTCCATGATCTCCGCGAGGCGCTGCTGGTAGTGCTCGGGCAGATATTCGGCGAGCGAATACTTTCTTCCCTTGTCGGCCAGATGCGCCGCCAGTCGATCGAGCGCCAGCCTGAAGCTCTCCGGCTGCGACCGAAACTTGATCTTGTTGCCCACGGCGTCGCCGGTCGTTGCCATACTGCCACCGTCGTGGACAAGGGCCGGCATGCCGAGCATGGCGGCCTCGACGATGACGAGCGGCGCATTTTCAGCGCCCAACGATGGCACGACGACCGCGTCGGCGAAGTGCCGCATCTGCGGAAACAATTCTTCCTGCGGCAATCTACCGAAAAAAATCAGCTTGCCGCGCTCGATAAGCGACGTGAAGCGTTGCTCCATGGCAAGGCGATCCGGACCGTCCCCATACACCCCTATGACGTCGATGCGATGAAAGTCCACGCTCTGTGCGAGTTCGATAAATTCCGCGAGTCCCTTTTCCTGTGAAATCCTGCCGACAAAGGCAATCTTGAATCGCTGCTTGCCTGAAGCATTCGCGGGCTGAAGCGCGACCGGCACCGAAGAGGGATTAAAAACAACCCTTGTATTCGTGATGCCCCTACGATGCAGCGCTTCTTCCATGAAAGCGCTTGGACATACGATCGTCTCGAAGATCCGTGTGGGAGGAAATGCCCCGCGCACCGCGTGCCAGTAAACCTTCGTCATCGCATCATGCACGAAGCCTTTTGCCGTCGACCGATGCGTCAACGCTGCGCGCGTGCCCAACACGTCCAGCGGCAGAATCACCGGACGCTGCTTGTCGAAGTATTGCAACGCCGGGTTGTAATAGACGAGGTGATAGTCGTGGCTCGTGTGATAGGCACGGAAGCCCAGCTTGCGTTTCTGGCGCGCGATAACACCAAGTATCGAATTCGATAAGGCGTTATGGTAGTTGTGCACCATCAATCGATGCGGACGAAAATCAACGATAGTCTTCTCGAGTGCACGTGCGGCCGGCACATTCCAGGACCTGGACAGCTTCGTGGTGCCCACCGGAAAGTGGTTGTCGTCGAAGCGCTCAACGTCGACCCCCGGCAACCGGCTGAGCAGGTCTGCCGATTGCTGATAAACAACTTCCGCACCGCCCATCGTCGCGTAATCGTTTATTACCAATACCCTGCAGCGCTGCATGTCTAACTCCGTTTTTCTAATGCCGAGTAATTGCATGAAGGTGGTCAATTCCTCAGCATTCTATGAAGTCGATTTCGACGACTTTGTGTGGGAACGCACCAAGTAGGCCCCACCTTCTCTTACCTCGTCTTACAGACCGCGATCATTCAGGAGCCGGTATCGCGCTGTGATAGTTGCAAATGCAAATTGCGAAAAGGTGAAAGACGATCAATAAGCGTTCCGAAAGACAACGGATTTGCCACGGTACAGTTCGTAAGATTTCGTCCTTCGGAATGTAAGCAGGTGCGAGAATTGTGATGCGGGGGACGGTTTCCACGCCGGAATCAGCGGAGTTAGAAATGGACGATCTCTATGACCTGCAGCGCTTTGTCGATGCCCAGGACCCGGTGTACACGCAGGTGTGCGATGAATTGAGGCATGGACGTAAGCGAAGCCACTGGATGTGGTTCGTCTTTCCCCAGATTCAGGGGCTCGGAGCTAGCGCAATGGCGCAGCGATTCGCGCTTTCGTCGCTGGCCGAGGCGCAAGCCTATCTGCGCCACCCGATACTCGGAGCACGACTGCGCGAAACGACGCAACTGGTCAACCTCGTCAGCGACCGCTCCATCGAGGAAATTTTCGGCTATCCGGATGACCTCAAGTTTCGTTCGTCGGTCACCCTGTTCTCGCGTGCCACGAACGACAACGACGTTTTCGTCGAAGCTTTGCGCAAGTATTTCGCGGGAGAGGCCGATCCGCGAACCCTTGCGCTGCTTTAGATCGCTTGGGTCCCGTGGATCGCTTTAGTGGCGAGAGCGCATTACTGCCCGCTCGCATCGGCTGCACGGGACCGGTAGAGCAGCAGATGATCGGTACCGGATTCGGACAGCCAGACTTCGCCTGGACGACCCATCATCTCGCGCACATTCGCGTGGTCACGAGGAAGCGGCAACACGTCGAACCGCTCGGAACGCGGATCAAACCGCACTAGCGCGTTAGCGCTCCACTCACTGAGCCAGACGATGTCCTGGTCGTCGACGAAAATCGCGTACGCGTGCGGATCGTTGCCGGGCAGTTTCCATTCGCGCCATTGACGCGCGGCGGGATCGAATACGCCGACTTTTCCTGCGTTCCACTCGCTGACCCAGACGCGGCCTCTGGAATCGGACCAGACGCGCCGCGCGCCCTGATTCGACGTGGGCGGCTCGATGACCTGCGCCGCGCCAGTCACGGAGTCGATGTGCCCCAGATAATTCCCCGCCAGTGACGCGAAATACAAATCCCCGGACCGCGTCACGCAGATGCCATAGGGCCCGGCTCCGCGTGGTGCGTCGAAGACACGCATGCGGGCTCGCTGCGGATCGAGTTCGCCATAAACGCCGCTTTGCCCGGTAAACCACAGATGCCCTTGCCTGTCGAACACGGCGGTGTTCAGATTGGCGTCCGGGTGTTCCTTGGGGAGCGGAAAGCGCGTGACGGCGAGCGTCTTCGGATCGATGCGCACGATCGCGTTCTGGCCGCCATCGGTGACCCACGCCGCCGAATCGGGACCGACGATCACGCCATGCGGGGCCGATCCGGTGCCGAGCGCAACGGTGTCGATTTTGCCGCTGCGCGGGTCGAGCCGTCCGACCGCTCCCCGCGCCTGCGCGGTGTACCACACGGTGCCGTCATGCGCCGGTGCGACGTCGTGCGGCGCACTGCCGCTCGGGACGGCGAAGCTCTCGAACGACGGCTTCGGTGCTTGCGCCTGCGCGAAGCCGATGCTGCCAGCGGTCATCACGAAAGGCACGGCGTAGATAGCCGCGGCGATCACGGATCTGGCAGCCGATTGCCGCATGGTGTGACTTACCGATGCAAGAAAGCTGAGCAGCCCCGCAAGGAAAAGCAGATGAGCCAGCATGGGCGGCCTCTTACACTGTCTGGTTACGCGTCTGCCCTCAGCCGATCTCGATCACCGCCGGACCGGGTTCCTTAAGAGTAGTCAACCCGATGCAAGGCCGCTCGATTTCATCGAACCGGCCGCTCAAAACCTGAACTGCGCGACGCAGTCGACGAGGGTTGCAGCCTGTTGCCTCAAGCTCTCGGCCGCGGCGGCGCTTTCTTCGACGAGGGCCGCGTTTTGCTGCGTCGTCTCATCCATCTGGTTGACCGCTTCACCGATTTGCCCGACGCCCACGCTCTGCTGCGCACCGGCGTTGCTGATTTCCGCCACGAGGATACTGACGCGCTGAATCGTGCTCACGACCTGCGTCATCGTCGCCCCTGCCTCGTCGACGAGCGCGCTGCCATGATCGACGCGCTCCACGCTTGCGGAAATCAATTCCCGAATCTCGTGAGCCGCTTGCGCGCTGCGTTTCGCGAGCGAACGCACCTCGCTCGCGACGACAGCGAACCCTCGGCCCTGCTCTCCCGCACGTGCTGCCTCGACCGCCGCGTTCAGCGCGAGAATATTGGTCTGCGCCGCGATGTCATTGATGATGCCGATAATCTCGCCGATCTTGCGCGAACTCTGATTGATGCCCTTCATCGTCTCGACGACCGCACCCACGAGGTGGCCCCCCTGCACCGCGATCGTCGAAGCGCTGGTCGCGATCTCGCTGGCTTCGAGCGCATTCACCGCGTTCTGCTTCACCGTGGCACTCAATTGCTCCATCGACGCCGCGGTTTGCTGGAGCGCGCTCGCCTGCTCCTCGGTGCGCTGACTCAGATTCGCGTTGCCCGATGCTATTTGCGCCGAACCTGTCGCCACGGCGTCGCTGCTCATGCGCACCTGGGCGACGATACGCGCGAGCGCCACCGTCATCGCATGCATTGCGGCCATCAGGCTGTCGGTGTCGCCGGGTTGCAGATGCAGATCGACATCGAGATTACCGGTCGCGATCTGGCGTGCCGCCTCACGCGCGTCGTCAGGCTCGCCGCCGAGCTTGCGCGTGATCGCACGCGAGAACTTCAGGGCGGCCACGACGCCCGCGAGCGCGATGACCGCCATCACGCCGATACTCGCGAACGTGGCGCGCCTTTGGGTTGCTTTCGCGAGCGCGGCGGCAGCGGATGTCTGCGCGACGATCGCGGCGCCCGCTTCGCGCAGCGTAATCGCGGAGTCGCGGTCGATCCCGTCGATCGCCCGGTCGCCAACGGTGATGTCGAAGCCCGAGGCTTCGAACGCCTGCAGCGCCCTGCGAAACGATGCGCCCATTTCCTGATGCAGCAGGTTGAAACGTTCGAGTTTCGCGTGCGCAACGCCTGGCGGCAATTCTCGCGCGAGCTTTTCCGTTGCCGTTTGCACCGCGTCTTCATAATTCTGGAATCCGCGCCAGTACTTTTTGAATTGCTCGGGGTCTTTGCCGCGTAGCAGGATGTCCTTGCCGTTCTGCACCTGGTTCTTGAATGCGACGAGCGCATCGTCGACTCGGCGGGCCTGCGCATCGTCAACCAGAACGAGCCGCTCGTATGCGTTGGCGGCATCGTTCATCTGCCACACGCCGAATAGCCCCGCCCCCGAAGCGACCAGCAACGCGGCGCCCAGCGCCAACGGAAGTTGATGGACCAGTTTCATGTATCGCCTTATGAAGCCCCCTTTCTATTCCGGGGCATTGTCTCCGCTCGCGAGCGTAGCCGACATTGGCTCGCCGGGCTTTGGACAAAAGTGCGATTCGCTGGGATATTCGTTACGAAGTTTGGAGGCAGGGAATCCGGTTAGCTAATTCGTAGGCGGACCTGCACAGGCGGGGGAACCACTGGGCCACACGGAAATACGCGCATCCGACCGTCATGACGCCAATCGCGTCGTCATCACAGTGGGATGCGCGTATTTCCGTCAGCCTGCGACCGGGCAGAATTCAGCCCAGCACCGCTTCTTTGCCGAGCTTCCGCACGCAGTAATCAATCAGCCCATCGACCACGGCCGCAGCGTCCCCGTGAATGGCGGGGCCGTGCATCGGAAATATCGACTCGATATCGTATTTTTTTATCTTGTTCAACGCGCGGTGGAAATACTCGATCGAGGGCAGGTATTCAGACTGCTCGATCGACGCGATCATGCCGGCTACCGGGTCTTTCGATTCTCCATCCACGGGTCCGAAGCGCATGAAGATATCGGAAGAAAAAAGTGCCTTGAGCCGCGGCACATAGATGACCAACGCATCCCATTGATGCACGTGCTTGACGAAAATCGGCACGATGACTTCATCGTTGATCCTGGTGGGTGCCTCGTCTTTCAGTGGTTTCACCTTGACCGGGAAGATATCCGACAACGCGTGCGAACAGATCGGATGCGCGTACGCAACCACGCCTTTGTTGAGCGCGACGAACTCGGGCAAGGCGCCCATTTCATCGTCTTCGAAATGCGGCACGATGACACTGCTGACGGACGCCACATCGATTCCCGTTTCACGAAGCGTCGCGCTCATCAATGAAAAGTCGGCTCGCGCGCCCGTCTCGATGCAAAGCGTTCCCGAGGGCGACCTAAGGAAAAACTGACAGAAGCTCAGGTTGATTTTCTCGACATAGGTGCTGTGTCTGTAGATGTGCTCAGCAAAAATATCGACTTTTGATGAACTCATTTCGGTGCCTCCATGCTCGCCTCGAATTGTCGAATGGCGACGCTGCCGCGTTCTTCGAAGTTCTCCAGATAGGCAGTCATGTACCGCTCGTTGCCGTACAGGAATGCGATATCGCTCAAAACCATATGCCGGATCGCAAGCAATGGAACAGGCGTTTGCAACGGACGGAACGCTCTGTTGTGCAGCCCTGGCTCGGCGCAGTCCGGGAAAAACTGACCGATCATCAAATGACGTTCGACGAACATGGGCTTGAGCTGCTTCTGCACACACTCTATCGCGCTCGACGCATCGCCCAGCTCGTCGGGGATGACGAGACGACAGTAGTATATGTCGTCGCTTCGCTTGCTTTGAAGAAATTCCTCCAGGTGCTGTTCCATGTCGCTGGCCAATCCCGCCACGCTGCGGGAGAAGTTACGGTAAAACTCGAGCGACCTTTTCAGTATCGCCGTTTTGGCGTAAGGGCACACGTTGCCGGTGCGCCCCAGTGCCGGGTTCGGAACGCACAAAAACCGATCGATCCAATCGACGATTCGGGATAACCGTGCATCACGCGACGCCTCTTCGAAAGATACCGGTTGCGATTCCGATACGCGTGTCGCCATAGTCATCCCCATGCGTCGCTGAGCTGCGGTGACGGCATGGTCCTGATCAGGCGCCCCCACTCGTCGTCGAAACTGTCTCGCGAGAAACGCGTCACGCCGGCCCCCGGTGTGAACGTCAATTCGCCGAAAAAGATCTCGCCGTCAAATGCGTAAAGATCCACGCGCACATAGCCGAGGCCCGCCGAAAGCCGCCTCGCCACGCTGATGACCTCAGCCCAATTGGGCGGGCGCGGAGTCGGTTCCGCGCTGCACGGGTAGCCGGCCGCCGCGATATCCAGCCGGTTCCAATCCGTGTCGTAGAAATCGTGCCGGGGCGCGCCGAACCGGTCCGACACCACACCGGTATAAATCACCGGCGCGCCATTTTCCCGTTCGAAGATATTGATCTTGTAGTCGGCGGGCACCTTGCCGCTTCGATCGATCAGTAACTTCTCGAAGTAGATCCGAGGCGTGATCGACCGATAATGCCGTTCGCGCGAAGCGAGGTAGAAGTCAGTCGCCAGCCATTCGTCCGCAATCTTGCGCAGTTCTTCGAACGAAACATCGCCCTTATTCCAGACTACCTTCACAAAACCGCACCCGTGGTTCGCCTTCATGACGAATGAATCCGGGAGCGAGTCGAATACGTCCGCGCTGAAAACGTCGGGCGCGGCGATCAGGGGAATCAGATGCTTCTCCCCTACCTTGGCCTTCACATAGTCTCGGACCGCGAGCTTGTCGGCGAGGATGCTCCATATCGGGTCCGGATGCAGACAGCGATCCAGAATGATTTCGTTGAACGTCGACGGGTTTCTCAAATGCGGAAATCGTCCCACTCGTCGGCGATGTGAAAGAAACAGAAAAACCGCATCGGGAAGGAAATATTTCACGCCGTGAAGCACGCCAAAACTGATCGCGGCGACGCCCTTATTGAATATGCATATTCCTGTCGATGCTATTGATGCGTTCTCGCCAGCATTGCTTTCAAGGATATTCGTCGGCATGGGCCGGATTCTCCACCGATAAGATTCCCTGCGCCTCCTGGATCCATCAGGTGTACTCATTGGCGACCTCCCTGACAGAGCAACGTCGAAAGGCGTTGGTGATCAGTGAACGTGGGGGAAGACTCTGAGAATCGACGTCGTTTGCAAATCCCAACCGGGGCCTTGGAGGCACCTGCCGACGTCGCCTTCGTGCTGCAGTGAAGCATAGTGGTCCGGCGAAGTCCGCGCTTTGATGTGGCCGAAATCGTGGAGTTTCTGTCACGCCGTACATGCCAAAAGCCTGAGGCTGCGTCGACGACGTATCACGATTTGATATAAGAAGCGCGAAACCTTATGACGAAATGTGATTTGGCGATCACGCCCCACCGAACCTGGCCCGCGGGCACCAGGGTAAATACAGATTCGATCGCTCCAAAAGCTTTATAGAATGACAAGCATTAGCAAGGAGCAACATCGCTTGCTATAGATTAATCAAGATGCCCCTCGCAGAACCCGGAGACGCCATGCAGATCGACTACCAAACGATGCGGTTCGACTACGAGCGAGCCGCCGACCACGACGCCGGTGCCGCGCTCACCTACCCGGTCGTCGTGATCGGGGCGGGCCCGGTCGGGCTGTCCGCAGCCATCGATCTGGCCCAGCAAGGCGTTCGCACCGTCCTGCTCGACAACGACGACACGCTATCGAGCGGTTCGCGCGCGATCTGTTTTGCCAAACGAACGCTCGAAATATTCGACCGGCTCGGTTGCGGCGCGCAGATGGTCGACAAGGGCGTGAGCTGGAACGTCGGCAAGGTGTTTCTGCAGGATGAGCTGATCTACACCTTCAACCTGCTGCCCGAAACAGGCCACGCGCGCCCCGCCTTCATCAACCTGCAGCAGTACTACGTCGAGGGCTTTCTGGCGGACCGCGCGAAGCAGACCGCGAATCTGCAGATGCGCTGGAAAAGCAACGTCATCGGTGTGATCCAACGCGAGGACCATGTCGAGTTGCAGGTCGAAACGCCCGACGGCTTCTATCCGATGCGCGCGCAATACGTGATCGCCGCCGATGGCTCGCACAGTGCCGTTCGCAAGGCACTCGGTCTCGACAGCCATGGGCGCACCTTCAAGGACCGCTTCCTGATCGCGGACGTGAAAATGAAGGCGCCGTTTCCGACCGAACGCTGGTTCTGGTTCGATCCGCCCTTCCATCGCAACCAATCGGTGCTGCTGCACCGGCAGCCCGACAACGTCTGGCGCATCGATTTCCAGCTCGGCTGGGACGCCGATCCGGTCGCGGAAAAGCAGCCTGAGAAAGTGATTCCGCGCGTGAAAGCACTGCTTGGCAACGATGCCGAGTTCGAACTCGAATGGGTCAGCGTCTACACGTTTTCGTGTTTGCGGATGGAGCGCTTCCGGCATGGCCGCGTGCTGTTCGCGGGCGATTCGGCGCATGGCGTGTCGCCGTTCGGCGCGCGCGGCGCGAATAGCGGCGTGCAGGATGTCGACAATCTGGCCTGGAAGCTGCGACTCGTCGTGAACGGCGACGCGCCGCCCGCCCTGCTCGATACCTATGCATCGGAGCGTGAATATGCCGCGGACGAAAACATCCTGAATTCATCGCGCGCCACCGACTTCATCACGCCGAAAAGCGCGGTGTCGCGGATGTTCCGCGATGCCACGCTGAAGCTCGCGAAAGAGTGTCCGTTCGCGCGGCGCCTCGTCAACAGCGGCCGTCTGTCGGTGCCGGCGGTGCTGCACGACTCGCCACTGAACACGCCCGATGCCGACGCGTTCACCGGCAAGATGATGCCCGGCGCGGCATGCACCGACGCGCCCATCAAGGTCGATGGCGCCGACGCATGGTTCCTGAATCAGACGGGCCACGGAGGCTTCACCGGCGTGCATTTCTGCGGCCAGGCGGACGACCTGACGAAATGCGCCGAACAGCTTCGCGCGCTCGCGCGCCTCGCCGTTCCAGTCCACTCGCTGATTGTCGTGCCACGTGGCGCGGCCGTGACCGCTCTGCCCGACATGCCGCACGTCACGATGGTCGAGGACGTGGAAGGGATCGTCACGCATCGCTTCGATGCCCGGCCCGGCACCTTTTATCTGCTGCGCCCGGACCAGCATGTCTGCGCGCGCTGGCGCGCTCTCGACACCGCGTCGGTCGCCAAGGCCGTGGATCGCGCAACCTGCAACGGATGACCATCATGACCAAGCTGAACATCGAAACGAATATTGCCGATCCCGACGCGTTCTATGAAAAGCTCATCGACGCGCACAACGGACTCAGCGACGAGCAAAGCCAGTTCATGAACGCGAAGCTGGTGCTGCTGCTCGCTAACCACATCGGCGATGTCGACGTGCTGCTCGAAGCGCTCGCGCTGGCGCGCGCGGGGGTGGCAGCGGAGCCGCCACGCCCGGCTGCGTGAGTTGGGATCAGGCAGAATTATTCAGCGCTCGATCCAGCCAAACCGCCACGACAGCCGTCGTGTCGTGGCGAGCAGCCTTTGCGCGGTCGTGCCGTGCAGGCTGAAATCGAAGCTGCCCGACGGACCAATCACCGCCACCACCAGACTGACGCTGCCCGTGTGATCGAACACGGGCGCAGCCAACGCGCCGATGCCTGGCACCGGCGCATCGAGCGCGTCATCGATGCCCTCGCCTCGAATCTTCGCGCGACGCGCCAGATAGGCCGGGGCCAACGACGGCGCGCCCTTTTTCGGCGACACGAGCACCTCGGCGCTCGGCGCGCCCGCGAGTCTGATCGATTCCTGCGACAACAGCCCGATCAATACATCGTCCGCCAGATGCGCGGCGAACACGCGCCCTATCGCCGTGTTGACGAGCGACATCACGGTGCCCACCCGCAGACTCACGTGCTGCGGTCTTGCCGACTCCTCGAAGCGGATCACGGTGGGACCGAGCGGTCCCAGAATCGATACCGCGACGCTCATGCCGGACTCCGCCGCGAGTGTGACGATCTCCGGTTCGGCATCGCGAATCGGCGACATCCGCTGCAACGCGATCAGGCCGAGCTCCATGCCGAGCGGTCCCGCGCTGAAGAGACCCGCATCGTCGCGGCTCAGCAAGCCCACCTTGAGCAGACTCACCAGATGCGGAAACGCCTTCGCCGCGGGCATGCCGGCCGCGGCGGCCAGATCGCGCAGCGACAGCGGACGACCAGCGGCAACGAGGGCCAGCAGGAGATCGCCGGTGTTGTCGAGCGCGCTGATGCCGCGCTGAGCTTTCGTGTCGTTCAGTGGGGGCGTGTCCGCATCGGACGCGCTGGGGGTTTCGATCTGCATGGTTCTCAGGAAGCTGTGACCAACGCTTCGGTAATACGCCGGGAAGTTTCCAGCAACTGACGCGCGAGCGCGCCATCCCACTCGATATCGATCGAACCCGACGAGCCGATCGCCGTCAACGCGAGTTGCATGCGCTGCTCGCCATCGAACACCGGCACGCTCAGACTGCTGATGCCCGGACTCGGCGCATCGATGCCGCGCTCGATGCCCCGAGCGCGGATCTCATCGAAGCGTGTGCGCCACGCCGCGCTGTCCGGCCCGCTGTCCGCACCTTTGCCAGCGCGACCGCGAGCCGGCGACGGGTCCGCCGACTGCGCCTGGCTGCGCGCCATTTCCGCGATCTGCTCGGGCGCGTAGAACGCGCAGAAGACGCGGCCCGTCGACGTCGCTTCGAGCGACATCACCGTGCCGATGTGCAGGTTCACGTGCAACGGAGAACCACCGCGCTCGTATCGCACGATGGTCGGCCCCTGCACGCCCGCCACGCAGATCGCCACGCTCAGACCGATCCGCTCCGCGAGCGCGGCCGCATAGGGTGCAGCGATGCGGTAGACCGGCTGTTGTTCGATATGCATGAGGCCGAGTCGCAACGAAAGCGGTCCCGGCTCGTAGTTGCCGGTCAGTGCGTCGCGTTTGACGAGGCCGAGGCGCGTCAGGCTCACCAGATAGGTATGCGCCTGCGCCGACGACAGTTGTGCCGCGCCGGCCAGTTCCGTCAGCCCGAGCGGTTCGCGCTGCCGCGCGAGCACCTGCAGCAGACGTCCGCCGACTTCGACGCTCTGAATGCCCCGCTGCTTCTTTTCGCTTGTCGTATCGGCCATCGTTCGGTGTCGCCCGTTGAAGGCCTAAATGGTATCCGATCGGAACCTGCCGACCAACCAACGGCGTTTACCCTAAATTAGCGAATGACAAGGTATTTTGTCATTGACAAACATCACCGTGACGACGACTATTAGGCATCCCCCACTGAGTCGTTAGACGGAGACAGACATGGCGAAGGCTTTTGCATCCCAGGCCGACCTGGAAGAGAAGAAGATCACGTGGACCCAATTGTCGGAAAACGCGTATGCGTACACGGCCGAGGGCGACCCCAATTCGGGCGTGATCATCGGCGACGACGGCGTGCTGATCGTCGACACCACCGCCACGCCGGCCATGGCGCAAGACCTGATCGCGAAGATCCGCAGCGTCACCGACAAGCCGATCAAATACGTGGTGCTGTCGCACTATCACGCGGTGCGCGTGCTGGGCGCGTCGGCGTATTTCAAGGAAGGCGCGCAGCAGGTGATCGCGAGCCGCGGCACCTACGAAATGATCGTGGAGCGCGGCGAGGCCGACATGAAGTCGGAGATCGAGCGCTTTCCGCGCCTGTTTGCCGGTGTCGAAACGGTGCCGGGGCTGACTTGGCCGACGCTGGTTTTCGAAAAGGAAATGACGCTCTTTCTCGGCAAGCTCGAAGTGCGCATCGCGCATCTCGGCTCGGGCCACACGAAGGGCGACACGGTCGTCTGGCTGCCGTCGCAGAAGGTGCTGTTTTCCGGCGACCTGGTCGAGTACGACGCGGCCTGCTACTGCGGCGACGCGCAGCTCGAACAATGGCCGGCCACGCTCGAAGCACTGCGCGCCCTGAACGCGGACAAGCTGGTGCCGGGGCGCGGCCCCGCGCTGCTGAACCCCGCGGAAGTGAACAAGGGTCTCGACTACACGAAAGACTTCGTCACCACGCTGTTGCAGGCAGGCCGTGACGCATTCAAGGACAAGCTCGACCTGAAGGGTGCGATGGCGCTCACGCGCAAAGCCATGGACCCGAAGTTCGGCAATGTCTTCATCTACGAGCACTGTCTGCCGTTCGACGTGTCACGCGCCTACGACGAAGCCAGCGGCATCAGCCATCCGCGCATCTGGACCGCGCAGCGCGACAAGGAGATGTGGGACGCGTTGCAGAACTGAGCGCCGCCCCGCAATCCGCACTCGAGGAAAGGCCGTCCGGTCTTTCCTTTTTCCCATTCGATACCTGAAGGCGCGCTAGACGCCTCGGACGCGCTCGTCTTCGCACAGGCGCGCGCCGCACCTGGAGCGAGACATGCATCATTCCCTCGATGGCAACGCCATTGGCCACGCCGTGCCCGTCGCGAGTGACGATTCGATGTTCAGGAAGGTCGCGTGGCGCATCGTGCCGTTTCTGTTTCTTTGCTACGTCGTGTCTTTTCTGGACCGGATCAACATCGGCTTTGCGCAATTGCAGATGAAGCATGATCTCGGCTTCAGCGATGCGATGTATGGGCTCGGCGCAGCTGTGTTCTATGTCGGTTATGTGCTGTGCGAAGTGCCGAGCAACGTGCTCCTGGCCAAATACGGCGCGCGCAAAACCTTCATGCGGATCATGCTGCTCTGGGGTATTGCGTCGATGTGCATGATGTTCGTATCGAAGCCCGCGCACTTTTATGTGCTGCGTTTCATGCTGGGCGTGTTCGAGGCGGGATTTTTCCCTGGCATCGTGCTGTATCTGACCTACTGGTTTCCCGCCAGCCGGCGCGCCGCCGTGATCTCGGTGTTCTTCGCGGGCGTGGCGGTTGCGGGTGTGCTCGGAGGACTGTTTTCCGGCTGGATCATGCGCGACATGAGCGGCGTGCTGAGCCTGTTCGGATGGCAATGGATGTTTGCGATCGAAGGGGCACCCGCCGTAATCCTCGGTTTGCTCACGTGGCGCTATCTGGTCGACAAGCCTCACGACGCGAACTGGCTCACGCAGGCCGAGAAGGAACGGCTCGTCGCGCTCTGCGCGCAAGGCCAGGCGAAAGACAGCAAGCATGACGGCCGCAGCTTCGCTGCCGCGCTGCTCAATCCGCGCGTCTATCTGTTCGCGTTCATTTATTTCTCGCTGACCTGTGCGTCGCTGACGCTCAACTTCTGGATGCCGTTGATGATCCGCGATTTCGGCGTTCAGGATGTCATGGCGGTGAGTCTTTATACGGTGGTGCCGAATGCCATCGGCGCGGTGGGTCTGATTCTGATTGCGCGCCGCTCGGATCGAACCGGGGAACGGCGCAAGCATTTCGCATTCTGTACGGTGGGCGGTGGTCTTGCGCTTGCGGCGCTCACGCTACACCTGAGCAGCTTTCCCGCGATGCTGGCGATTCTGTCGCTGGCCGCCGTGTTGATCTTCGCGGCGCTGCCGATTTTCTGGGCCGTTCCTACCAGCTATCTGTCCGGTAAGGCGGCAGCATCGGGCATTGCTTTGATCAGTAGCATCGGCATTACCAGTGGCATCGTTAGCCCGTGGGTGATCGGTCAGATTCGTACGACGACCGGCAGTATGGATCTCGCCGTGTATCTTCTTGCGGCTCTGCTTGTGGTTAGCGGGGTTGCGTTGATGGTAGGGGTTAAGGGCGAATCGGCGCGACGGTGATAAGCCACGACCGATTCGCTGCAGGTTCCGCCGAGCCCTCCGCGTCAATGCGCGCCAGCATCGAAAACCAGACAAGGTCGGATCTAGAACGGCGACGCTTCGGTAGTCAGATCGGTCAGATCGTTGGTCGTGAGGTCGATGACAAAGTGACGGGTCGGCGCGCCATTCGCGAGCCTAAGCAGAATGTCCATCAGCGGTTTGAAGCGTGCCTGGAAAACGCTGCCCACGGAGTTGTCATTCGTCACCTTGTCGACATTCATTCGTAGGGATGCATGGGTCGATTGCAGTGCCGTATGAAGCAGTTTGTACTGGCGTGCGCGGCTTTCGGGAATATCGGCGAATGCGAGGTCGCCCGCGTTGGCGATCCGCACAAAATCCCCAGCAAGATCGATCGCCCGCCAATCATTGAAGTCCTCGAGACGCAGCCCATTGGCGTGAGCCAACGCTCTCGCCTCTTGCTCCGCGGCCGCATAATCAAGCGAGAATGCAGTGTTGGGTGTCCCGGCGCCGCCGGCTTCGTCGAGGCACTCATAGAATGCCTTGCTATAAAACCCCTGACTGTCAGTGCTTTGCAGTTCCTTGAGAGTGACTCTGGTTCGCAGTTGCGACAGAACCAGCAGATCCGAACCGCGCAGTGGGCTCTTGACCAGTTCGCGCATTTCGCAGCGCCAGTCGTCTTTCAGTAGACGCAGTCGTACAAGTTCGGACATATAGCGAGAGGTGAAGTCGGCGTAATTCGTTGCATCGAGCATCGACGCACTCCACAATTCGCCGCCACCAGGTACCTTCGCCGGGAAATCGGTGTAGAAACGGTGCTCGTCGCGATAGTGCTCAAACAGTTCGTCGAAGCGCGGCACGTCGTCGAGTCGCACGGTTTGCACCTCGATCTGATTGTCGGGCTTCAACGTGAGTAGCTTGTACGCCGGCACATAGGCTGCGAGCGAAGGCGCCTGGATGTTGAAGAGCGCGTGCCCGGCGTCGTACTTGCGCACGGCGGTATCGTTGAAGTGCATGTGGCCGCCGACGTGTACTTTCAACCCGGTATCGGCCAACGCACGCGTAACATCCTCTTCCGGACGACGCACCATCTGCATTTTTCCCGCGCCGAGTAGCGCGATGATGTCATCGGATGCGCCATTAAAGAACTCACTCATCGGGAAATGGCTGAACGCAACCACCTGCTTGTTCAGTGCTTTGCCACGTGCGACGACGTCCGTGAGCCAACGGATCACGTGCGGCTTGTGTGTCAGCATCCTGTTGTAGCCGGCATCACCCGAACCTGCGAAGTCATTCGGACCTGTTCCGCCCGGAATGTAGACATTCGCGTCGATACCCACCAGCCACACGCCTTCGACCGGTTCCACGAGGTAAGTGGTGTCCGGCACATTGTGACAGAGCGTGTAATCACTCTTTCTGTCGACGCCGCCAGCACCTTCCTTGCAAATTTCGTATTGACGGTTCTTCCACGACGCCTGCTCGGTCGCCCGTGCCAGCGAATAGCTACGATAGTTGTACGTGCTGTAGGGGGTTTCGTAATAGAGGTAGTTGGCCTTCGGCATGAAGCCGTGTCGAGCGAGCGCCGTTGTGATGCCGTCGTAGCCGAGTTCCTGGACTTCTTCGGTGCAATAGGTCGCGCCGCGTTTCGTCCACTCGCCAGCATAACCATCGCAAACGGAGGCGCCGCGGCTATAAATCGCCTGAGCCGCCCCGGTTCGACCGGTGTCCGGATCGACGCCAAGATAGTCATCCTTCCCGCCGGGCCTGGCAAATGGACGGTTTGGATCATGGTTGCCCGGTGCCGCAAAGAACTCGATGCCGTACCTGTTCGAATAGTCGTCCAGTACCTTTTGCAGACCGCGTATATGGACCGGCTGACCGTCGTCGGAGAAGTCGCCGGGCAATGCAATGAACCTGACGCCGCGCCCGACCGCGTCGTCGAGTGCAGCAATGAACGCGAAGTAGTTTTCATTGAAAAGACGCGTCGACGTCATCTGCGCCTGCATCAGGCGAATGGTCGCGTTCTTGCCGGATTTCCGGTTGGGCACACCTTGAAAGGAGCCGTCCTTGAACGTTGCATAGACGTCGTGGAAATGAATGTCGGGCATGAATGCCACTTGCGTCGCGGCGGGTCGCTGGATCGGTGGTTGCGCGCTGGCGGCCACGTCTTCGGCGCCTGCGCTCAGGCCTTCGTGGTTGCCGCACGCAATGAGCAACGTTGACATGGATACGACTGACACCTTCAGGACGCGACACAACAGGCGGGTTAGATCAGGTAGGAGCATTAGGCGAATGGGACTGGTTGCGGATTAATTCCCCCATGCAATTTCGCGTTGCAAACGGGGACCATCGCCCCATGGTGCATAGACAACATTACAATGTATTTTCAAGACAATTACATAACGATTAATTGATCGCACTATTCGCGGGGCAGACCTCATTGATCGGTGTTTCGCTCGCTCACCGGCTCGGGCCCTGCGGAAACCGAAGCCAGCAAACAGCAACCGACGAATGAGTGCTGTCGGCGTGGTGCTCGAAAACTGCTGGACCGGATCTTGCGTATCCTCGATGATGGAGGATGACAATCATGACCCGACTACTCTTTGCACTAGCCCTATCGATCGGCCTTGCAGGCTGCGTCGTCGCCCCGCCGCCAAGCTATGGCTATGGTTACGAGCCAGCCCCCGCCTATGGTTATGGGCCCGGGTATTACGCCGCACCGTCGGTTAGTGTGGGCATCGGCGTCGGCGGTTACTGGGGTGGTGGCCATGGCGGCGGCTGGCATGGTCGATAGTCCGGATTGGTTCAGACGGTCACGAAGGAAACGACAAAAATGAAATTACGACGCATCACCGCACGGCGCTCCCCGGTGCATGGCAAGGGCGTGTTCGCGCTGCAGCCGATCGCCGCGGGCGAACGGGTCATCGAGTACAAGGGGGAAGTGACCAGTTGGCGGCGCGCCGCCGCGCGTCAGCGCGCGGAGGCTGGCCATACGTTCGTGTTTGGTCTGTCCGACGGACGTGTGATCGACGGCAGCCGTGGCGGCAACAGCGCCCGCTTTCTCAACCATGCCTGCGCCCCCAATTGCGAAGCGATCGAGACGGGCGAGCGCGTCTTCATTCACGCGCTCGCCGCGATCGCACCCGGCGACGAGCTTTTCATCGACTACGGGCTGTCAGTCGATGGCGTGATCACCGACGACATCCGTACCCAGTACAGCTGTCATTGCGGCGCTCCGGCCTGCCGCCGCTCCATGCTCGGCAACGGCGCATGACGCGGCATTGACCCGGCATCGACGGCCGTTCCCCGGAAGTCCAAAGCACACTCCCAAACCAGGGTAAACATCCAGCCACGCACAAAGCGCTTTAAAATGGTTGGTGTACGGAGTATATTTCCGTTCAAGCGATATCTATTGAACGGAGGACGACGTCATGCAATTTCATCTCAACGGTTTCCGGGTCGGCGATCCCACGATCGAGCCCGCCCTCAGCAATGCGCATGCTGCGCAGATGCCCGAGGCGGTCGACGTGCTGATCGTCGGCAGCGGTCCTGCCGGCCTCGTGCTGGCGGCGCAACTGTCGCAATTCCCGTCGATCAGCACGCGCATCGTCGAGCGTCGCGACGGACCGTTGCAGATGGGCCAGGCCGATGGCGTGGCGTGCCGTACCGTCGAAATGTTCAATGCGTTCGGCCTCAGCGACCGTCTGCTGCAAGAAGCCTACTGGGTCAACGAAACGGTATTCTGGCGTCCCGATGCAAATGACCGCGGCGCGATCAGTCGTACCGGTCGCGTTCAGGACACCGAAACAGGTCTTTCGGAATTTCCGCACGTCATCGTCAATCAGGCTCGCATCCAGGAATATCTGCTCGATGTGATGCGCCGCTCCGCGCGTCGGATGGAACCGGACTACGGCCTCGAACTCGTCGATGTTCAGCGCGACGACACGCATGAATATCCGGTGCTGGTCACGTTAAAGCGTACCGATCCGGCGCGGCTCGACGAGACCGTGACCGTGCGGGCGCGCTATGTCGTCGGTTGCGACGGCTCACGCAGCCGCGTACGCACGGCCATCGGACAAACGCTGAAGGGCGACGCGGCGAACCACGCGTGGGGCGTGATGGATGCGCTAGCCGTCAGCGACTTTCCGGACATCCGCCTGAAAGCGGCGATTCAATCCGCAAGCAAGGGCAACCTCCTCATCATTCCGCGTGAAGGCGGCTATCTCGTCCGCTTCTACGTCGACCTCGGCGATGTCACCCCGGAGAGCCGCGACAGCCTCAAGCAGATCACGGTCGATCGCATCATCGAGACGGCGCAGCGCATTCTCCATCCCTATACGCTCGACGTGAAAGAAGTGGCATGGTTCTCGGTCTACGAGGTCGGGCAGCGCCTCACCGACCGCTTCGACGACGCGATCGCCGCCGACGGCACCGCTCGCGAGCCTCGCGTGTTCATCGCGGGCGATGCCTGCCATACGCATAGCGCCAAAGCGGGCCAGGGCATGAACGTGTCGATGCAGGACGGCTTCAATCTCGGCTGGAAGCTCGGCGCGGTGCTGGAGGGTCGCAGCGACGCCGATCTGTTGCGCACGTATTCGGACGAGCGCCAACCGATTGCGCAGGAGCTGATCGATTTCGACAAGGAATGGTCGGCGATGATGGCCGCGCCGCCCAAGGACCCGAACCGGCCCGAAGCGGGCGGTGTCGATCCCGCGGAGCTGCAGGCGTACTTCGTTCGCGCTGGCCGCTACACGGCTGGCGTCGCCACGCGTTACCGGCCGGCGACCCTGACCGGTGAAGCGACCCATCAGGCGCTCGCCAAGGGCTTTTCGATCGGCGCGCGCTTTCATTCGTCGCCGGTCGTTCGCCTCGCGGATGCCAAGCCGTTCCACCTCGGGCACGCCGGTCGCGCGGACGGCCGCTGGCGCCTGTACGCTTTCGCGGACGCGTCTGGCCGTGCGCTCAATGCGCTGTGCGAGCATCTCGACAGCTCGCCCGATTCGGTCTTGCGGCTGGTCACGCCGAAGGACGCCGACGTGGACAGCGTCCTCGATCTGCGCGCGGTGCTGCAGCAGCCGCATCGCGAAGTCCGTCTCGACGCCCTACCCGCGCTTTTGCTGCCGCGCAAAGGACGCCACGGCCTGATCGACTACGAAAAGGCATTTACGAGCGACGCGACGACTGATATCTTCGACGAGCGCGGCATCGATCGCGAACAGGGCGCACTCGTGCTGGTACGTCCCGACCAATACGTGGCCCATGTGCTTCCATTGAATGCGTACGAAGAGCTGAACGCCTTCTTCCGGCCCATCTTTCGCGCGCGTTGAACCACCCGAAACCCGAATCTCCGAAATTGTCGACCAAATCTGAAGACGCCCGCCCACTCCCCAGATTCACCGGCAGCCTGGTGCGGCGTGCCCAACAGCGCCATGCAGCAGTGTGGCTAAGTGAGGTTTCCACCGAGATCACGAGCGTCCAGTACGCGGCGCTCGAGGCCTTGCAGGAGACCCCCGGCGTCAGTCAGCGGCAACTCGGAGATGAACTCGATGTCGACCGTTCGACCATAGCGGATCTCGTTGCACGCATGGTGCGCAATGGCCTTATCGAACGCGCCGACGATCCTGTCGACAAGCGCAGTTACGTGCTGTTTCTCACCACCGCCGGTAAGAAGCAGCTCGCGACCTTGCGTCCTCGAGTCGAGCAGGTCGAGCGCATTCTCACCGCAAGGTTGACACCGGCCGAACTCGCGCAGTTGCGCCGCCTGCTTTCGGCACTGCTGCCGCCGCAGGCTTGATGCGCCGGCTTCCGCAAACCGCCTAAGTTCGCGGTCCACCACTCGCCACACGTGCGCCCGCACGTGCGTTCTGGAATTCGAGCCGCAACGCAATCCGCGCCAGCGGACATCCGGACGATCCAGCGTCCGCATCCCTCGCTTCGATCGCCATTTCTCCAGCGCGGCAAACCCGCCTGCGACCAGCACTGATTCGCGCATCCTGAAAGCACTGCTGCGCATATCCATAGCTGCAATGCTTCCTTGTCCCTGGAAAGGGTGTCGACAAGAATGAGCACTCCACGACCACCACGTCGCGCTGCACATCGTCCCGATCAATGACCCATCGAATCCCGCGAAACGTTTTGCGAACCTTCTCCTTGTGGAAGTCCGCATTGCTCGCTACGGCACTCGCATTGACGATGCCGCTGGCCCATGCCGACAAACCCGCTGTGATCCGCATCGGCGTCGCGCAGCAAGGCGCCGGCGATCCGCCGACCTTCGGCGGCTCACCGGCCGCCACCGTGCAGCAGCTTCAGCTGCTCGAAAAGGAATTCGCCGCCGACGGCATCAAGGTCGAATGGCTGTTCTTCAAGGGCGCGGGTCCGGCTGTCAACGAAGCGATCGCCGACAAGTCGCTCGACTTCGCGTTTCAAGGCGACCTGCCCTCCGTACTGGGCCGGGCAAACGGCTTGAAGACCCGCATCCTGCTCGAATCCGGCGTGCGTGTCGGCGTGAAGTTCGCCGTGCCGCCCGACTCGCCCGTGCAGAGCGTGAAGGATCTGAAAGGCCGGCGCGTGTCGATTTTTCGCGGCACCAATCTGCAGCTCGTCGCCGACAACGTGCTCGCGGCCAATCAGCTCGACGAGCGCGATCTGCGCGTGATCAATCTGGATTCGGCCAGCGCGCTCGCGGCGCTTTCGTCAAAAGGCATCGACGCGTCGGTCAACGACTATCACCTTTACAAGCTGCGCGATCAGGGTCTCGCGAAGATCGTCTACGAATCGCAGACAGCAGGCCCGCAGTTTACGCGGCAATCGCACCTGCTCGTGCTCGACGATTTCGATCGCGCGCATCCCGACATCGTGCAGCGGGTCGTCAACGTGTTCGTCAAAGGCGCTCAATGGTCCTCCGATGAAGCGAACCGCGACGCGCTATTCAAGCTCTGGGCGAAAAGCGGCGTCAGCTACGCGTCGTGGCAGGCCGAGTTCGCGAACCAGCCGCTGAAGTCGCGCAACTCGCCGCTGATCGATCCGTTCATCGTCGCGCGCTACAAGGCCGTGTCGGCCGATGCGTTGAAGCTGAAGCTGATCCGTCAGCCCGTCGAGGTCGACGGCTGGTTCGAGCCGCGCTATCTCGACAACGCGTTGCACAGCCAGTCGCTCGAGCACTACTGGACGCGCTACGACCCACAAGGCAAACCCCTCGGCTGACCGGAGATCGACGATGAGCAAGGCGCTTGGCGAATGGTCCCCGGCCGCGGCGCACGTCCCGGCGCGCGTGGCAAACGACGCGAAGGCGCAGGCGAATCTGCAGCGGCGCGCACGGGCCGTCGGCTGGCATCTCGCGCCGTGGCTGTTGCCCGCCGCACTGTTCGCGCTGTGGAGCATCGGCTGCGAACGCGGCTGGATCGCGCCGCAAATCCTGCCGCCGCCGCAGATCGTGTTCGACACGCTGAGCGACCTCGCGCGCAGCGGCGACCTCGCGCACCATACCCTCGTGAGCCTGCAGCGCGTACTGCTCGGCTTCGGCGCGGGCACCCTGGCTGGTTTCCTGATCGGTGCGGCGCTCGGTCTGTCGCGGACGGTCGAATCGTACGTTCTGCCGGGATTCAATGCGCTCGTGCAGATTCCCGTGCTCGGCTGGCTGCCGTTTCTGTTGCTGCTCGTCGGCGTCGCCGAGCCGCTCAAGTACATCCTGATCGCGCATGCCGCGCTCGTTCCCGTCACGCTGAGCACGATGCAGGGTTTTCGCCAGACGCCCGCCGCGCTCGACGAAGTCGCGCGCGGGTTCGGCTATGGCCGCTGGCAGCGCATCGCGTACGTGGTGCTGCCCGCCGCCGTGCCGACGCTTGCCACCGGCGTGCGGCTCGCGTTCACGAAAGCGTGGCTTGCACTGGTCGTCGTCGAACTGGTGGCGTCGTCGGAAGGGCTCGGCTATCTGATCGTCTCCGGCCGACAGCTTTTTCAACTCGATCTGGTCATGGCGTCCGTCGTGATCGTCGGCGCGATCGGCTTTGCGATCAACCGTCTGCTCGATGCGCTCGAAGCGCGGCTGCGGCGCGGCCAACCTTCGGCGTTTCGCGAATAGACGCTTCGTTTCTGGACTCAGTCATGCCACTCACTTCTGCTTCCGAGGCGCTGCGCCGCTTCTTCGAGCCGCCGCGAAGCGCTCCACCTTCGTGCGGTTGCGAGGCACCTGCCCGCCCCACTCGCATGGCAGCGCTCAGGGACCGTCTTGCTGCCTTCAACTGGCGCGGTCTCGTGCTGCCGCTCGCATTGTTCGCGCTGTGGTGGCTCGTGTCGGCGTTACACCTCGTCAAGAGCGGCCTGCTCGTGAGCCCCGCCGATGTCGCGCATACCGCGTGGCAACAGATCGAAAGCGGCGCATTGCTGCGCGCGCTGTCGGCGTCGCTCGCGCGCGAGGCGAGCGGCTTCGTGATCGGCACCGCGGGCGGCCTGCTGCTCGGCTCGGCGCTCGGGCTCTCGCGTGTCGCGACGCGCCTGATCGGCCCGAGCTTCGATACCTTCAAGCAAATCTCCCTGTTCGCATGGATTCCGCTGATCTCGGTCTGGTTCGGCCTCGGCGACATGGCGAAAGTCGTGTTCCTGTCGCTCGCGGCGTTGCTGCCGGTCGCGGCACATACCTGCGACGGCATCCATGCGGTGCCGCGCCGCTACATCGAGGTCGCGCGCGCGTTGCGCTACTCGCGAATCCAGCTGATCCGCTACGTGATCCTCCCCGCCGCGTTGCCGACGATCTTCACCGGCCTCTATCTGGGGCTGATCTATTCGTGGCTTGCGACGCTCGGTGCCGAGTATCTGCTGGTCGCGGGCAGCGGCATCGGCAACACGCTGATCGACGGCAGCGAGCAGTTCAGGATGGACCTCGTGCTGTTCGGCATCATCGTCGTCGGACTGACCGGCTGGGCGCTCAATGCGCTCGCCCGCGGCGTCGAGCGACGCGTGATGGCGCGCCGCAGCGGTGCGCCGCGGGAACGCGCCGTCGCCTGAGGTGGTGCAGCAGCCAAACGGCTCATCAACAGGAAGCGAACTCATGACCACCACGGTTTCCGAAGGCATCCGCATTCGCGGCGTCAGCAAGCGCTATGCAGGCCAACGCGGCGCGCGCGACGACCTGCTCGTGCTCGACGACATCTCGCTCGACATCGCGGCCGGCGAATTCATCAGCGTGCTCGGCGCGAGCGGCTGCGGCAAGTCGACGTTGCTGCGGCTCGTCGCCGGACTCGACACCGACTATCGCGGCGATATCAGTGTGGATGGCGAGCGTGTGCGCGACACGTCGCTCGAACGCGGCATCGTGTTTCAGGATCACCGGCTGTTTCCGTGGCTGACGGCGTCGCAGAACATTCTCGCCGCTCTGCGCAATGCGCCGCTCTCGTCGCAACAGAAGCGCGACGCGGTGGCCGAGCATGTCGCGCTGGTCGGCCTGCAAGGCTTCGAGCATGCGTATCCGCATCAGCTGTCGGGCGGCATGGCGCAGCGTGTGGCGATCGCGCGCGGACTCGTGAATCGCCCGCGCGTGCTGTTGCTCGACGAACCGTTCGGCGCGCTCGACGCCCTCACTCGCGCGCGTCTGCAAAACGAACTGCAACGGATCTGGGAGAGCGAGCGCATCACGATGATCCTCGTCACGCATGACGTCGACGAAGCGATTCATCTCGGCGATCGCGTGGTGACGATGGCGCCTCGCCCTGGCCGCATCAAGCGGATCACGCATGTCGGCTTGCCACGGCCGCGCGAGCGCAGCGACCCGCGCTTCGTGCATCTGCGTGAGCAGATCCTCGCGGATTTCTCCGAGCGGACCGAACATGCCGGCTGACCTCGCCCGCGACAAGCAGCGTCTTCGTTCAACGTTCGTCACAAGGAGCCCGCAGTGAGCGCAACATCACACCACCCACGACAGATGAGCCTCGGCGCATTTCTGATGGAGACCGGCCATCACATCGCCGCGTGGCGTCATCCCGACACGCATGCGGCGGGCGGTCTCGACTTCACGCACTACGCGCAGCTCGCGCGCATCGCCGAGCGGGCGAAGTTGGACGCGATCTTTTTCGCGGACAGCGTCAGCGTGCGCGACACGCATCTGCCGTCGCTGTCGCGCACCGCGCGCGCCGATCACTTCGAGCCGTTGACGCTGCTGTCCGCGCTGTCGGTCGTAACCGAGCGCATCGGGCTGATCGCGACCGTGTCGACCAGCTTCAACGAGCCCTACAACGTGGCCCGCAAATTCGCCTCACTCGATCATCTGAGCGGCGGCCGTTCGGGCTGGAACCTCGTCACGTCCAGCACGGAAACGGAAGCGCACAACTTCAGTCGCGACAAGCACCTCGATCACGCGCTGCGCTACGAGCGCGCGAAAGAGTTCTACGACGTGGTCGCGGGCCTGTGGGACAGCTGGGAAGACGACGCGTTCGTGCGCGACAAGGCGAGCGGCATCTATTTCGATGCCGACAAGCTGCACGTGCTCGGCCATCGCGGCAAGCACTTCAGCGTGCGCGGGCCGTTGAACGTCGCGCGTTCGCCGCAGGGCTGGCCGGTGGTGGTACAAGCGGGCGCATCGGAAGCCGGACGCGAGCTGGCTGCGCAGACGGCCGAGGTGATCTTCGTCGCGCATCAGACGCTCGACGAAGCGCAGCAGTTCTATCGCGACGTCAAAGGACGCCTCGCGCGCTACGGACGCGCGCCCGAGCATCTGAAGATCATGCCGGGCATCTTCCCGGTGATCGGCAAAACGCAGCAGGAAGCGCGCGACAAGTTCGACGCGTTGCAGGAGCTGATCGATCCTGCCGTCGGCCTCGCGTTGCTGTCGAACATGTCGGGCGGCATCGACCTGTCGCAATACCCCGTCGACGGACCGGTGCCGGAGCTGCCCGAAACCAATGGCGGCAAGAGCCGCCAACGGCTGCTGCTCGACCTCGCCCGGCGTGACAACCTGACGATCCGCGATCTGTATCTGCGTATCGCGGGCGCGCGCGGACATCAGCAGGTGATCGGCACGCCGCAAAGTATCGCCGACCAGTTGCAGCAATGGTTCGAAGAGGAAGGCGCGGACGGCTTCAACATCATGTCGCCGTGGCTGCCGGGCGGGCTCAGCGAATTCGCCGATACCGTCGTGCCCGAATTGCAGCGCCGCGGACTCTTTCGCACCGAGTACACGGGCCGCACGTTGCGCGATCATCTGGGGCTGCCGCGTCCGCTCAATCGTTACACGCAGACGGCGCGGGAGCGCGGCGAACTCGCGACGGCCGCTTCCTGAACAAAGGCCTTTGGCGAGCGAGGCAATCTGCTCGCCCGCCAAAGGCCTGTCAAAGTTTGCCCGGCCGCGGATCCGGCACGAAGCCATCGCGATTGGGCATGCGGATGGCGGCAAGCGTTTGCGCGTCGAGACGCGCATCGTCCGGCACGATGCCGTTGCGATTCAATATCCACGCGCTGAGCGCGTACACCTCGTCGGCGCTCAGCGACTGCGGCGCGTTATAGGGCATCGCCCGGCGGATATAGTCGAACAGCGTCGTCGCATACGGCCAGTAGCTGCCGACCGTGCGCTTCGGATTCGCGGTGGCGAGCGTGCCCGCGCCGCCGATCAACTGATCGCCGATCAATCCTTCCCCTTTCGCGCCATGACAGACCGCGCATTTCGCCGCGAAAATGCGGCCACCCGTTGCGACGTCGCCGCTGCCATTGGGCAGGCCGTGGCCGTCCGGCGCGACGTCGATATTCCAGGCGCTCAGATCGGTTTCGCTGATCGGCTTGCCGAGCGCGTCGACCGATGCGCGCCAGTGCGCTTGTGCAGCGCTCGACTGCGCGTCGCGCGTTGCGTTGAACGACGAGGAGCAGCCAGCGAGCAGACTGCCAGCCGCGACCACTGCCAGCAGAGCGCGCATCATGCTGGATACCGAGCCAACGATCCGGATAGGCTCACGCATTTTTCACGCTCCCATCCGCTTCGATGCGCCACTGCTGAATGCCGTTGTAGTGATAGTTCGAGTTCAAGCCGCGCGCCGCGACGAGTGCTTCGCGCGTCGGTTGCACGTAGCCGGTCGAGTCCGTGGCGCGCGACAGGATCGCGGTCGGCGCGCCATTCCACACGAAGCCAGCCTGGAAGCGCGTCAAGGCGCGATCGCGCGCCGGCTCGTCGAGCACCGCGGCTTGCCACGTCGCGCCGCCATCGGTCGATACCTCGACCTTGCGGATCGCCCCGCGCCCCGACCACGCGAGCCCGACGATCGGATAGAAGCCCCGCACCGTCAGCCGCTGCCCGGCGGATGGCCGCGTGATCACCGACTTCGCGTCCATCTCGAACACGAACTGACGCGCGCGCCCGTCGGGCAGGATGCCCGTGTACTTCGACGTTTCCTCGCGCGTCTGCAACGGCGCATCGACGATCTTCAACCGCCGCAGCCATTTCACGTTGGTATTGCCCTCGAAGCCAGGCACGATCAGACGCAGCGGATAGCCGTTCTCGGGCCGCAGGCGCTCGCCGTTCTGCGCGTAGACGACGAGCGCGCGTTCGAGAATCCGCTCGAGCGGCAGACTGCGCGTCATGGCGGCCGCGTCCCCGCCTTCGGCGAGCAGCCATTGCGGCGTGCCGCCGTCGCTCGCCGCCGTGCGTCCACCGACTGCTTCGAGCAGCGTCGACAGCCTGACGCCGGTCCACTCGCAGCACGACAACAGACCGTGCGTGATCTGCACCGGCAAGCCACTCGGTCCCTTCCACTCGCTCGCCGTGTTGCCCGAGCATTCGAGAAAGTGAATGCGCGACTCCGAAGGCAGGCGCAACAGGTCATCCATCGTGAAGAGCTTCGGTTCGCGCACGAGACCGTGTATCACGAGCCGGTGCGCGTCGGGATCGATGTCGGGCACGCCCGCGTGATGCCGCTCGTAGACGAGCCCATTCGGCGTGATCGAGCCATGCAGATCCGCGAGCGGCGTCAACGACGATGCGGCGCCCGGCATCGGCCACGCTCGCGCGGCGCGGCGAATCACGTTCGCTTCGTGCGGCGATGGCAGTCCATACGGGTGGTTGAGAATCGGCGCACCGGGTGTTTGCGTCCAGGCATCGACGCCTAGCGGCTGCAACAGCGTTGCGGCCCTCAGATTCGGCGCGGCCAGGGCGGACAGGGCGAGACCGCCCAGCAGACGTCGACGCGGCGACGCGGGTTTCGACGCAGCGTGCGCGTCGCGGGCAATACGTGAATGTCGCGGCATGCTTGTGCCGGCGAGGCGGCCTGGGTTGATCGAGAAGCGCCCGAGTATAGGCAGTGTCGGCGCGCCATTCAAAGCCGATTGCGACTATGGTTATGACCGTCCGCGATATGCCGTGCGCGGACTCAGAAAAACAGCAGCGAACGCAACTCGATACTGCGCCGCGGCCGCGCGTCGGGCGGCGAGGACGGATCATCGAACGCCGTATGCGCGGTCAGGCGCGCGACGTCGTCTCCCGCCGAATCGTAGATTTTCAGCAGCAGCACTTCGTCGGGCGTCATCAGCGGGAAGTAATACCAGCGGTGTCGCGGATCGAACACGAACGCGTAGGTCTCACCGACCTTGTCCGGATAGATCAGATCGGACGGCACCAGATCGTTGAGCGCAATGCTGCGCGCGTCGCACAACGCGAGCGGCGAGGTTTCGACCGGCCAGCCGATCGGCCGCCACAGGTTGACGATCGCGACCCGGCCCTTCAGCAACTGCTCGGCCTCGTGCGGCGGCAGATGATCGCGCACGCGGCGCGGCCCCGACACGAAGGTCTGATCGTTGTGGATGTACTTGACGGGTTCGCGCACGCCGCTCGCTCGCGTCGTGCGGCCATCGCGCAACGTGTGATCGAAAATGACGACGCGCTTCGCGCCGGTCCACCGCTTGAGCAATGCCTCAGACTCAGGATAGTAGACGCGTTCGATCGCGGCCGGATCGGCGAAGTCGCTGAGAGCGCTGGCGTGCTGGTGCAGTTCGAAGCCGTTGCGATCGAGCGACAGCCCGCCGGGCGGCGGGCTCACGCGCGCGTTGGCAATCTTCACGCGCTCGGTCCGGTAGATGCCGCTGCGCAGCGGCACGCCCGCGGGCGGCTCGTATGCGTACGTGGCGGGTTTCACACCCGTGGCGAACAGATAGTTCAGGTCGGCCTCCACCACCGCCGGCTGTTCGACGACGATATCGCTCATTGCTTGCGCTCCATCAGATGTCCGTCAATCCGGCGCGATTTCGGCGAGCACGTGAAACGATTCGAGCGTGTAGCCCATGTTGAAGTAGCCCGCGCGCGCGCAGATCGCAATCCGCTCGAGGCGTTCGGGATCATCGCGCGATGGATCGTATGCGTCGCGCGCGTGGGCTGCGTCGTGGCGCCGGTCGCGATGGACCCGCTGCCGAATGGCTTCGAAAGGGTGGAACACGGCCCGCCGATAAAACGATGCGAGGTTCATTGACATCATGCGCCCTCCTGCTCGTGGCATTCATCGAATCTAGTCGGCGGCGCGCGCTTGCGCAAACAAGCATTTGTGCAATGCTTTGCGGCGCGAGTGCAATGTTGGGCCCGCAGTATTCAGTTCAGCGCAATCGCGGCCGCCGCCCCCACGGGTGAGCCTTGCAGCGCTACCGACGCGCGTCCGTCCGGCCCGACCGGCACGTCGCCGACTAGCGTCGTGCGGTAGAGCTGGCGATCGAAGTCGAGATCGAAGATATCGGTCGGCGCGAGATGCGCGGTTGTCCGGTTGTCCCAGAACGCCACGCTGCCTGCTTCCCATTTGAAGCGAACCGTGAACTCCGGCCGCGTCACGTGTTCCCACAGCAGTTCGAGCAGGACCTGACTCTCGCGCGGTGTGACACCGGCAATCTGCTTCAGAAATCCGGGGCTCACATAGAGCGCACGCTCGCCGGTCTCCGGATGCACACGCACGAGCGGGTGCTCGCTGACGAGCGTGTGCTGCTCGACCGCCGACGCAAAAGCCTCGGTGCCTTTCGCGCCTTGCGGCGGCGCGAAGCGATGCACGCCGCGCAGACCGTCGACGAACTGGCGCAATGGCTCGGACAGCTTCTCATAGGCGATGACGAGGTTGGTCCATTGCGTGTCGCCGCCGTACGGCGGAATGGTCACGCCACGCAGAATCGACGCGAACGGCGGATTGACGGCCGCGGTCACATCGGTATGCCAGCCCGTCCAGGGCCGCAACAGCGGCTGCCCTTCGAAGCGCGTCGCCTTGCGGAATTTCGAAATCGAGTAGATCTGCGGATGGCCGTCGACATGGCCGAACACCGGATGCCCGACCGTCAATTCGCCGAATTGCGCGGAGAACGCAACATGCTGCTCGTGGCTCAGAAACTGCTCGCGAAAGAACACGACACGCCACTTCAGCAGCGCGGCGCGGATCGCCTTGATCTGCTTCTGGTCGAGGGGCCGCGTCAAATCGACTCCGCTGATTTCCGCTCCGATATGCGCGGACAGCGGGTTGATCTGGAGTTCGGCTTCGTTCGTAATGGGGGCTGCACTCATCGTTGCTCTCCTGGGTTGCGGCGCTTGTCGCGCGACCTGCGTGGATGTTCATCGGCGATGCGGCAGCGAGCCATGTGCGCGGAATTATCGTTCGCGATCCTGATGATGTACGCTGCACGCGTGCGCCAGCGTGTCAGTATAGGGACACGCCGGTACACCGATAACGACCGATTTGCGCTTAGGTTATTCGCGCAGGTGCAATGAAGAGACCCCTCGTCGCGGATCGCGGCGCATACGAAAAAGGCATGGCGCCTTCCGGCACCATGCCTTGCTTGGTCACACGACAGACAGCGGCGCGGCGCGCCCGTTCAAGCACGCCTTGCGGACAGATGACGAATCACCGACACCATCGCATCCACTTCGTCGCAAGTGTTGTAGAACGCGAGCGACGGGCGCACCGTCGTTTCGAGCCCGAAGCGCCGCAGGATCGGTTGCGCGCAGTGATGCCCCGAGCGGACTGCGATGCCCTCTTCGGACAGTGCACGCCCAACCTCTTCGGTTTCGTAGCCCTTCAGCACGAAAGACAGCACGCTCGCCTTGTCGCGCGCGGTGCCGACGAGCCGCACGCCCGGTACGGGCGCGAGTGCATGAGTCGCGTACTCGAGCAGATCGTGCTCGTAGCGCGCGATATTCTCGATGCCGACCCGCTCCACGTAGTCGAGCGCGGCGCCAAGACCGACCGCATCCGCGATATTGCCCGTGCCTGCCTCGAAGCGATTCGGCGGCGGCTGAAACACCGTCCGCTCGAACGTCACATCGGCGATCATGTTGCCGCCACCCTGCCACGGCGGCATCTCGTCGAGAATCGCGCGCTTGCCGTAGACCACGCCGATGCCCGTCGGACCGAAAATTTTGTGGCCCGAGAACACGAAGAAGTCCGCGTCGAGCGCCTGCACGTCGACGCGCATGTGCGAGACCGACTGCGCGCCGTCCACGAGCGCCTTCGCTCCCGCGCGATGCGCGAGCTCGACGATTTCGCGCACCGGCACCACCGTGCCGAGCGCATTGGATACCTGGGTTACCGAAACGATCTTCGTGCGGTCGTTCAGCAGCTTGCGGTATTCGTCGAGCAGCACCTGGCCCGAATCGTCGACGGGAATCACGCGCAGCTTCGCGCCCGTCTGCGCCGCGAGTTGCTGCCACGGCACGATATTGGCGTGATGCTCGAGATGCGACACGACGATTTCATCGCCGGCGCCGACGTTATTCACGCCCCACGTCTTCGCGATCAGGTTGATCGCCTCGGTCGTGCCACGCACGAACACGATCTCATCCGGCGACGATGCGCCGATGAAGCGCTGCACCTTGCTGCGGGCGTCTTCGTAGGCGTCCGTCGCGCGGCCCGCCAGCGTATGCGCGGCGCGATGGATGTTCGAGTTCTCGTGCGCGTAGAAATACGCGAGACGGTCGATGACGGACTGCGGCTTGTGCGTCGTCGCCGCGTTGTCGAACCAGATCAGCTGCTTGCCGTTCACGCGCTCCTGAAGGATCGGAAAATCGCGGCGAATCGCGTTGACGTCGAAGGGCGGATGGCCTGCCGGTGTGGCCGCCGCGAGCGCCCGCGAATCGGCTTCGCCCCGCGTGCCCTCGACAAAGTACGGCGCGCCGCCGCGCGGCAAGCCAAGTGGATCGTCGACCGGCGGCGCGAAGCGATGAATCGACAGCAGCTCGCGCAGGTCATCCTCGCCGGGGAGCCCGAATGAACCCGGCACAGCCGCGGCGCTCGCGGGCAACGCGATCTGCTGATCGGGACGCGACCAGCCGTGCCCCGCCGCCTGCATGAAATAGTAGGGCGACGCGGAAGCCCCTTCCTGCACCGGCGGCACGCCCAGCGCCGCTCCGCCGGCGCGCGGCTCCAGCGCGGGCGCGATCGTCGCGGCATTGTCGAGCAGTCCGTTCTGCGCGACCGCATGCGGCACCAGCGCCGGCGCGCGATTGCCGAGCGACAGCACATGCGTCGGCGCCGACGGCAACAGGTTCGCACCCGGCACCTTCCCTTGCGGCAACGAAACGCCAGGGACGCCCGTGCCAGCGCCACCGGGGCCGGCAAGCGGCGAACCCGCCGGAGCCGGATTACCGAGCGACGACAAAATGGGCGCGGCAGCAGGCAACGCCGAAGCAACGCCGCCAACCGCGCCGCTGCCAGCCGACACCTGCGGTGCTGCCGCGCCGCCCGGCAACGCACTGAAGAACTCGGTCGCGAGGCGCGCCAACTGCGCCGGATCAGGCAGTCCAGCCGGCAGCACCGGCGGCGGCGCGGACAACGACCCCGCGCTCGGCGGCCTACCGGTAGGTGTCTGGATAGTCATGGTATTTGCCGATCTCTACGTCGTCGAGCACTGCGAGCGCATCGGGTGAATGAACGGCGAGCGAGCAATAGAGCGAGATCAGATACGACGCGATCGCCTGGTTGTTGATGCCCATGAAACGCACCGACAACCCTGGGCCCTGCTCGCCCGCGACGCCCGGCTGGTAGAGACCGACCACGCCCTGGCGCTTGTCGCCGACACGCAGCAGCAATATCTTCGTCTTGCCGTCGGCGATCGGCACCTTGTCCGACGGGATCAACGGAATGCCGCGCCACGTGATGAACTGCGAGCCGAACAGGCTGACCGTCGGCGGCGGCACACCGCGGCGCGTGCATTCGCGGCCGAACGCCGCGATCGCGAGCGGATGCGTGAGGAAAAACGCGGGCTCTTTCCAGACTTTGGTCAGCAACTCGTCGAGATCGTCCGGCGTCGGCGCGCCCGTCAGCGGAAACACGCGCTGCTCTTCATCAACGTTCGCGAGCAGACCGTAGTCCGGATTGTTGATGAGCTGGCTTTCCTGAACTTCCTTGATCGTCTCGATCGTCAGGCGCAGCTGTTCCTTGATCTGATCGTGCGGACTGCTGTACAGATCGGAGATGCGCGTGTGCACGTCAAGCACCGTGCTGACCGCGTTGAGGAAGTACTCGCGCGGATTTTCTTCGTACGGAACGTACGTCGTGGGCAGTGTGCTTTCGTCCTCGCGCGCGGTGCAGGCGGCCTGAACCGCTTCAGGATCCTTCACGCGGTTCAGACGATAGATGCCCGCCTCGACCGGCACCCATTGCAGCAGATGGGTCAGCCAGCGTGGCGTGATGGTGGAAAGCTGCGGGACTGTTTTGGTGGCGTTGGCTAGTTGCCGTGCTGCATTATCGCCGAGAGCGGTTTGGCCGCTCGCTGACGTCGACATACGAAGGCTCCAGGTCTATAGAAGAAAAACAGGAATGCTTATGGCGGCAGGGAATTATCAGAAGACTCAAATATCGGCTCAACATGCTATAGCCATCATCGCGCGCGCGACGGGCCCTGCCCCCCGCCGCGATACGCGGTGTACGTGTTCGTGAAGAACGTCGAATCAAGCGATCAAGCGGGAAGCCGAGGCGCCACGGCGCCGCGCTCGTGGTCAGGCGCATCGAGCCTCGACGCCGCGCACAGCAGCGTCGCGATCGGCACATTGAGCGCGCGCGCAAGCTTGTCGGCCGTGACGATCGACGCGATCGCGCTACCCCGCTCGATCTCGCCGACATACGACCGGTTCAGCCCCGCATGCTCGGCGAGTTGCTCCTGCGACCACGAAAGCGCTTCGCGCAAGGACCGCACTGTCGCCCCGAAGTCGCGCACGAGTCCTGTCATCCCGGCACCTCGGCCGAGATCGCGCGGGCGGCCGGCGTCGCCGCTCGCGCCGATTCGCTGCGTAGCACCGCCTGCGTGACGTGCGAGCCGGGCGCGACATCGTGTGTGATCCACACGTTGCCGCCGATGGTCGCGCCGCGTCCGATCGTCACCCGGCCAAGAATCGTCGCGCCCGCATAGATGACGACGTCGTCCTCGACGATCGGATGGCGCGCGAGCCCTTTCTCAAGGTGACCGTTCTCGTTGAGCGGAAAACGCTTCGCGCCGAGCGTGACCGCCTGATAGACGCGCACGCGCTCGCCGATCACGGAGGTCTCGCCGATCACGACGCCAGTGCCATGATCGATGAAGAAGCCCGAGCCGATCTGCGCACCGGGATGAATGTCGATGCCGGTTTGCGCATGCGCCAGTTCAGCGACGATCCGCGCGAGCAATGGCAAGCCCAGTCCATAGAGTTCGTGAGCGAGCCGGTGATGAATCATCGCGAGCACGCCGGGATAGCACAGCAGCACCTCGTCGACACTGCCAGCCGCGGGATCGCCGTGGTACGCCGCGATCACGTCGCTGTCGAGCAGCGAGCGAATCGCCGGCAGGCGTCGGGAGAACGCGCGGATCGCTTCGATCGCGCGGGCTTCGATCGTATCGCCGTCGCTTCTTTCGCGTCGCGCCGCGTATTGCAGTTCGAGCCGCGCTTGCGCAAGCAGACCGTGCAACGCCGCATCGAGCGCGTGCGTGACGTAGAAGTTCTCGCTTTCCTGTCGTAAGTCGGGCGGCCCGAGCCGCATTGGAAACAGCGCGCCCTTCAGTGCGTCGATGGCGGTCGCGAGTGCGTCGCGCGAAGGCAGATCGCGCCCGCCTGGCTCCAGCGCGCGCCGTTGCACGTCGCGCCATTGTTGCCGGACCGTCTGAAGCGATCCGGCGATGTCGTCGATATCGAATGCCGCCATTTGCCCATGCTCCTTGTGACTATGTTTACCGGCAAGCGGCTTGCCAGGCAATGCCTCGCCGCGCGATGCGTGCGCATGCCCGAAGAGGCAGACCAGCTCGCGCTAGTCCTGCACCCACGGCAGATCGTGGAAGCGCCAGCCGTTCAGCGCGCCGCGGTGCTGACCGTCGTTCAGATCCCCTTCGAATCCTTCCAGCACGTTGTATACCTGCGTGAAGCCCGCCTTGGCCGCCGCTTCGGCCGCCAGTGCCGAGCGATTGCCGCTGCGGCACAGCAGCAGCACGACCGCGTCCTTGCCGGTTTTCGCTTCGAGTTCGCGCACGAAGCGCGGATTGCGCGTGAGGCTCGTGCCTGTCGCCCACGGCACGTGCACCGTGTCGGGCACGTAGCCGACGAACTTGCGTTCCTCAGCCGTTCGCACATCCACCAGCAGCGCATTGCCGCTGGAAAAGAGTGCCCACGCGTCCCGCGGCGCGACGCCGCCGGCATATGCGAGCCCTGTGGTTGCCGCCTTTTCGCGTGCCGTCTCGAGCACTGCGTGGGCCGGTCGTTGTTCGAGTACTGCTGTCATGTCGCCTCCTTGATGATGGAAAGTACCGCCACAGCGCGGCAAACCGTCTATAGCCATCAGAAGCGATCATGAGCGAGGCGGTAGGCAGAGCAGAACCAATCAAATTTCATTTCTAAAGAAGGACGCGTGGATTGAAGTTATTCGTGAGAGAGCGGAACGCGAACGGATTGAGTTCCTTGGTGAAAACGTCGACGAAGACCGGCGCGACGGAACGCTCAGAACGCCTGCAGGCGCTTGCGCCGAATCGCGATAACGATAGCGCTCGATATTATTTGTGCGCTAACGAGTGCCTCTCTACGATCTCGAGACCTTCACTCGAAACAGCTTCCAGAAACATGACAACGACAAAAGCACTCAAGGCCGCACTTTTCTCGGTTCTCGTGACATGCGGCATCATCGGCGCGCAACCGGCGCTCGCGGCGGGGCAAACGGTGCGCGTCGGCATCATGTCCGGCGAGGACGAAGACGTGTGGCGCGCGGTCGCGGCCAATGCGGCCAAACAGGGCATCACCGTCAAGATCACGACGTTCTCCGACTACACGCAGCCGAACGAAGCACTCGCGCAGCACGATCTCGATGCGAACTCGTTCCAGCACAAGCCCTATCTCGACGCGCAGATCGCGGCGCGCCACTACGAGATCGTGCCCGTCGGCTATACCTACGTGCAGCCGATCGGCCTCTACTCGCGCAAGGTGAAATCGGTCGCGGCGCTGCCGCAAAACGCGACGATCGGCGTGCCGAACGATCCGAGCAACGAAGGCCGCGCACTGCTTCTGCTGCAAGCGAACGGAGTGATCAAGCTGCGCCCCGACGTCGGCCTGCTGCCGACCGCGCGCGACATCGCGGACAATCCGAAGCACGTCCAGATCAAGGAGCTCGACGCGGGCATCGTCGGCCGTGCGATCGGCGACCTCGACGCGGCCGTGGTCAATACCGACTGGGCGATCAAGGCCGGCATCAAGATTCCGCAGGAACGCATCGCGCAGGAGAAAGTGCCGGGCAATCCGTATCGCAACTTCATCGCGGTCAACGCGAAAGACGCAAACGCGCCGTGGGTGAAAGCCATCGTCGCCAGCTACCAGCAGGCCAACGTCGCATCGTCGATCCTGACGGTCTATCACGGCGCCACGCTGCCGGCATGGGACGGCGCGCCCCAGCACTGAGATCGCGCCCGACGCCAGCGGCGGCGCTTCGGTCGCCGCCGCCAATCCTCGCCTCTTCATCGTATTGCCCGTCATGTCCATCACCACAACACTCCACGACCGCCGCACCTTCCTGAAGCTCTCGCTCGGCGCCGCAGCGGCAACCGTATCGGCCGTAGCGGCACCGCTTTCGTTCGCGCAAGGCAACCCGCGCGTCTTGCGCGTCGGCAACCAGAAGGGCTATCTGAATCTGCTGAAAGGGCGCGGCACGCTGGAAAAGCGGCTCGCACCACTGAACGTATCGGTGACGTGGACCGAGTTCGCGGCAGGCCCCGTGCAACTGGAAGCGCTGAACGTCGGCTCGATCGATTTCGGCGATGTCGGCGAAGCGCCGCCGATCTTCGCGCAGGCCGCCGGCGCACCGTTGGCCTATGTGGCGGCGACCGTCAAGCGGCCGCAGTCGGAAGCCGTGCTCGTGCCGCCTCAATCGACGATCCGCTCGGTCGCGGACCTGAAGGGCAAAAGGATCGCGCTGAACAAAGGCAGCAACGTCCACTACTTTCTCGTCAAGCTGCTGCGACAGCACGGTCTGCAATACGGCGACGTGAAGCTCGTTTTCCTCGCGCCCGCCGATGCACGCGCCGCGTTCGAGCGGGCGTCGATCGACGCGTGGGTCATCTGGGATCCGTTCTTCGCCGCGGCGGAGCAATCGCTCGGCGCTCGCGTGATTGCCGATGCGAGCGGCGTGGTCGGCAATCGCGCGTTCTACTTCTCGTCGCAGAGTTATGCGGCGAACAATCCCGACGTGATCCGCATCGTGATCGAAGAACTCGACAAGGTCGATCAGTGGGGCCAACAGAACAAGGATCAGCTCGCGAGCGAACTCGCGCAGCTATGGGGTTTGCCGAAGCAGGTCGTGGAGGTGGCGGTACGACGCCAGCAGTTCGGCACGCTGCCGATTACCCGCGCGATTCTCGGCGAGCAGCAACAGATCGCCGATACGTTCCTCGATCTCGGCCTGATTCCGAAGCATGTCGACGTGCTGAAGGCGGCGCCTTCGAATCTCGCCTAGGTGCGCGGGCGACGCGGCGATGTCGCCACCGCCTCAACGCTCGGAGACCGGCCGCTTCAGTGTGGGAGCGCCCTCCTGGGGCGCGTCGCTGTACTCCGACATACGTCGCACAGAACTGACGCAGGCCGCGATCAACGCGAGCGTCGCGGCAATGCCGGCGATCAGCGTGAGGTGCCGGCCATGCACGAGCCCGAATACGACGGCCACCACCACGGCGCCGCTCGACTGGCCGAGCAGCCGTCCCATCGACTGCAGGCCGGACGCGCCGCCGCTGCGATGCCGCGGCGCACTGCCGATGATCACGCGATTGTTCGGCGATTGAAAGAGCCCGAAGCCGAGGCCGCAGATCGCGAGGCGCCACACGATGTCGAAGCGCGTCGCCGTATCGCCGAGCAGGCACAGCAGCGCGAGACCGGCTCCGAACACGACGAGCCCGATGCTGCTGATGCGTCCCGGCTGCATCCGGTCGGAGAGTCGTCCGGCGAGCGGCGCGATCAACGCGGTCACGAGCGGCCAGGGCGTCATCAGAAGGCCGGTTTGGGTTTCCGACAGTTTCAGCGTCTGCTCGAAATAGAACGGCAGCACGATATACGCCATCGTCTGTGCCGCGAACGAGCAGATCGACGTCGCCATCGACAATGAAAACACCGGCATGCGCAGCAGGTCGATCGGCAGCATCGGCGCCACGAGCCTGCTTTCGCGGCGCACGAACAGCACGCCGGCCACCAGTGCGAGCGCAACCATCACGATGCCGCGCTGCGTCGCGCCCGGCTGGCTGAATGCGGCGAGACCGGAGATCAGCAGGCCGAAGCAGAGCGCATTGAGCACGACGCTCAAGCCGCTCAGGCGTGCACCGGAGGCCGGCGTCACGGGCAACGTGCGCGCGCCGATCGACAGCGCCAGCACGCCGAGCGGCACATTGACGAGGAACAGCCACTGCCAGTGCGCGATCGACAGAATCGCCGACGCGATACTCGGCCCCGCCGCCGACGAGACGGCCACGACCAGCGACGATAAGCCGACGCCGAGGCCAAGCTTCGCCTTCGGAAAGACGAAGCGCACCAATGCGATATTCACGCTCATGATGCCGGCCGCGCCGAAGCCCTGAAACACGCGGGCAATGGCAAGCAGCGCCAGAGTGTGCGAATTCGCGCAGGCGAACGACGCCACCGTGAACAGCGCGAGTCCGTAACAGTAGACCCGCTTGTAGCCGAGGCTGTCGCCGAGCACCGCGAGCGGCAGCAAGGACACGGTGATCGCCAGCTGATACGCATTGACGACCCAGATCGCGGCCGAGGGCGATACCGCGAGGTCATTGCTGATGGTGGGCAGTGCGACGTTGACGATCGAGGTGTCGAGCACCGACATCGTCATCGCGATGGCGATCGCGAGGTACGCAAACGCACGTTGGGGGTTGGGCAGGCCGTCGGTCATGGTGCAAGTGGATCGAAAGAAATTGCGCGGGCGGCGGCGTGCTGCGCCGGCGCGGGTGCATTGTTGCAACTATGACCCGCGGGAGCAAGGTTGAACTTGATACTGGAATGATCGGTACCCGCCTCGTGGCGCGTCTGTTTCGGGCACCGCGCTTGCGTCGCTGAAGAGTTGACCGGCCCCGGCCCACGTTGTCAATCTGTAGGAATCATTGCACCGGCCCGTATTGGCGAGGCACCCATGAAACAGCCTTTTTTCACGATCGGGCACTCGACGCACCCGTTGCAGCAATTCGTCGATCTGCTCAAAGGCGAACAGATCGCGTTGCTGGTCGACGTGCGCAGCATCCCGCGCTCGCGGACCAATCCGCAGTTCAATCTCGACACGCTGCCCGCTTCGCTCGCCCCCGAGCATATCGACTACGTGCATCTCGCCGCACTCGGCGGACGCCGCGGCAAGTGCAAGGGCGATGCGCCGTCGCCGAATGCGTACTGGACGTATCCGGCGTTCCGCAACTACGCGGACTATGCGATGAGCGATGCATTCCGCGATGGGCTCGCGCAACTTCTGACGCTCGGTCATCGGCAGCGCTGCGCGATCATGTGCTCGGAAGCGGTCTGGTGGCGTTGCCACCGGCGTATCATTACCGACTACCTGCTGACGCACGACGAAAGCGTGCTGCACATCATGGACGCGCACCACACGAACGCCGCCACGATGACGCCGGGCGCCGAACCCCAGGCCGACGGCACGCTGATCTATCCGGCTCAAGCGCAGGACTGACCCGCCCATGACACGACTGCCCGCCAGTCACCTCGCCCCGCTCGATGGCTGTTACCACTCAACACACGTCGAAAAACGGCGCGTCGCTCGACACGCTGCTTCAGGATATCCGCGCCTGCACGCTGTGCGCGCCGATGCTGCCGCACGCGCCGCGCCCCGTGCTTGCGGCATCGGAACGGGCGCGCATTCTGATCATCGGTCAGGCACCCGGCGCACGCGTGCATGCGTCGGGGGTGCCGTGGAGCGACGCGAGCGGCGCGCGTTTGCGCACGTGGCTCGGCATCGACGACGCGACCTTTTACGACGTTTCGAAACTCGCTCTCGTGCCGATGGGCTTCTGTTTTCCGGGCCGCGGCGCGAGCGGCGATCTACCGCCCCGGCCCGAGTGCGCAAGCCGCTGGCATCGCCAATTGCTCGAGCATATGCGTTCGGTGAAATTGACGCTGCTGATCGGACAATACGCGCAGCGCTTCGGCCTCGGCGACGCATTCGGCCCGACTTCGACCGATACGCTCGTGAGATGGGCGGAGTTTGGTCCGCATCTGATGCCGCTTCCGCATCCGTCGCCGCGCAATATCGCCTGGTTCAAGCGCAACGCGTGGTTTGAAGCAGAGGTGTTGCCGACGTTGCGCGAGCGTGTTGCGGCGGCGTTGGCGGATCGGGCGCTTTGAGCGCCCGTCTGCTGCACCGCGTCACCAGCCCGAAGCCCTGCATGACGTCACGCAGCGGGCGTCTGTAAGCGGCCGTCCCACTCTTCGGACACGTTACGGGTATACATGGATTAGGAGGCGCAACCGCACTGCACTACCATCTTTGCGGTACCGCACGGCGCGTATCGAGCGCTTCCGAATCGGGGTTGCCCAACGCCACGCCAAAGTCCCGCGCAGCCCAGCGCACTCCCGGTGCCGTCCAGCATCTGCACACGATCGACGCAACGTCGACCACATCGACCAACGAAGACAAGAACCGGAGGATGAGATGGCACAGCAACGGGATGACGATCAGGATCAAAACGGTAGCGGTATCAGCACGACACGGCGGGGGTTGATGCAGGGCGCGGGGCTCGGCGCGGCGCTTTCGCTGATGGGTGCGCTCGGCGGCGCAGGCGGGCTGATCGGCGCCGCGCAGGCCGCGGAGTCGGCTTTTCCGTCCCACAAGAAGTGGAAGATCGTGTTCGTCAATCACGTCACCACGAACCCGTTCTTCGTGCCGACACAGTATGGCATTCAGGATGCCTGCTCGCTGCTCAGCATGGATTACCAGTGGACCGGCTCGGCCACCTCGGACGCGGGCGAAATGGTCCGCGCCGTGAACTCGGCGATCGCGGCGAAGGCCGACGCCATCGCGGTGCCGATCGTCGATCCGAGCGCGTTCGACAAGCCCATTCAGGCCGCGCTCGACGCCGGCATCCCGGTGTTCGCCTATAACGCCGACGCGCCGCGCGGCAAGAAGAATCCGCGCCTGGCTTATATCGGCCAGGACCTGTATCTGTCGGGCTACCAGATGGGCGAGCGGATCGTGAGCCTGATCGACAGCGGCATGGTCGCGCTGTTCATCGCGACGCCGGGGCAGCTGAACATCCAGCCGCGCCTCGACGGCGCAAGCGACGCCATCAAGAAGTCCGGCAAGAAGATCGACATCCAGACGGTGGCCACGGGCGCGACGGTCAACGAGGAGCTGTCGAAGATCAAGTCGTTCTATCTGGGCCACCAGGACCTGAAGGGCATGTTCGCCGTCGATGCGGGCAGCACGCAGGGCGTCGCGCAGGTGATGAAGGAATCGAACCTTCCTTCGAAGGGCGTGCACGGCGGCGGCTTCGACCTGTTGCCGACCACCATCCAGCTCATCCACGAAGGCTTCCTCGACTTCACCATCGATCAGCAGCCCTACGTCCAGGGCTTCTATACGGTGATGCAGGCGTTCGTGTTCCTCAGCTCGGGCGGCCTCGTCGGACCAGCCGAAATCAACACCGGCCTCAAGTTCGTGACCAAGGACAACGTCGAGCCGTACCTCAATACCTCGACGCGCTTTGAAGGCAAGACCGATAAGCAGCAAATCGTTCCGAGGTCCGGCGCAATCAAGTCCTGATGAATACAGTGAACGAAACCAGCAAGACCGAAGCTGCCCGCGCGCCCAAGCGCGCGGGCGTTTCTTTCGCATCACAATGGGCGCCCGAGCTACGTATCCTGCTCGTGGCCGTGCTGCTGGCCGCCTACTTTGAATTTGCGAATCACGATTTCCTGCTCACCAACGCGAGTCTCGTCAATCTCTCGCAGTTCATCGCGCCGGTGGCAATCATCGCGTTCGGTGAAATCATGCTGATGATCGGCGGCGACATCGATCTCTCGGCCGGCATGGTGTTCGCATTCGCGCCCTTCATGATGGTGTTCGCGAACGACGCGGGCGCGCCCATGTGGCTCGCCGTGATCGCGGGGCTCGTGGCCGCGGGAATCATCGGCTTCGTCAATGGCGCCGTGACGGTGTGGCTGCGGCTGCCGTCGTTCGTCACGACGCTCGGCACGCTCTTTCTGATCAACGGCATTACGCTCACCGTCTCGCGGGGCACGCCCGCGCCCACGCCGGGGTCGCCGACGTTCGCCGGGTTCATGGGCGCATGGGGCTATAGCGAGATCATCTGGACGCTGGTGATCGCGGCCGCGATGCACGTGCTGTTGCGGCACACGCGCTGGGGCCTGCATACGCAGGCCGCGGGCGCAAATCCACTCGGCGCGAGCGAGGCCGGTATCCAAGTGAGGCGGCTGCGCCTCGGCAACTTCATTCTCGCCGCCGTGCTCGCGGGCTTCACCGGCATGCTCGAAGCCTTTCGCATCACCTCGATCGATCCGCAGGCGGGCGGCAACCAGATCATGTTCCTCGCCGTGGCCGCCGCCGTGATCGGCGGCACACCGCTCACGGGCGGCTCGGGCACCATCGTGGGCGGGCTCATCGGCGCGGCGGTGCTCGGCATTCTGAACGACGGCTTTACGCTGATCGGCATCAACGCGTTCACGTTCAACATCATTCTTGGCGCCGCGATTCTGGCGGCGATGATCTTCAACATCCACGTCGGGCGTATTCGCCGCAAGGGTGGACGCTGATGGACCAATCGCAAACTTCTTCCGCAGGCGCGAACGCCACGCCTGCTGCGAACAGCGCACCCGACGCGCCGCTCGCGCTGCGCGGCGACAGCCTCGTCAAACGCTTCGGCGCGGTGACGGCGCTCGACGGCGTCTCGCTCACGCTCGGCAAGGGCGAAATTCTGGGCATACTCGGCGACAACGGCGCGGGCAAGTCCACGCTCGTGAAGATCCTCACCGGCTTTCATCAGCAATCGGCCGGCACGCTCCATATCGACGGTGAGGAGACGCTGCTGCGCTCCGTCGATCATGCGCGTTCGCTCGGCATCGAATGCGTGTATCAGGATCTCGCGCTCGCCAATTCGCTGAGCATCTATCACAACATGTTCCTGAACCGCGAAATCGTGCGCCGCGGACCGTTCAGGCTGCTCGACCACAAGCAGATGCGCGAGCGCGCGGCGCAATGCCTCGACGATATCGGCGTGCACGTACCTTCGGTGGATTTGCCGGTGGAGCGTCTTTCGGGCGGTCAGCGCCAGGCTATCGCCGTGGCGCGCGCCGTGAATTCGAACGCGAAGATCCTGTTGCTCGACGAGCCGCTCGCCGCGATGGGCGCGCGCGAGGCGGGGCTCATCATCGACCTTCTGATGCGCTTGAAGGAGAAAGGCGGCCTCTCCATCATCATGATCATGCACAACTATGCGCAGACGCTCGATATCGCGGATCGCATCATGCTGATGCAGCGCGGCCGCGTAACCTACGAGCAAAAGAGCGCGCTGACTTCGGTGGCGGAGCTGATGAACATCGTGCAGCGGGAATACCGGGCCATGCGCGCCGGCGGCGAGCATTGAGCCCTGCATAAAGCCCGGCATTGAGCCCAGCATTGAGCCCGTCACTCAGGATCAGAAGTCGATCTTCGCATTCACGCTGACCATGCGCGGATCGCCCGGCGCGATGTAATCCGAGTACTGGAACATCCAGTAGCGGCGATTCGTGATGTTGTCGATCGCCGCGCGCAGCGTCACGTCGTGGCCGCCGATGCGCGTCATATAGTTCGCCCCGACGTTCACGATCGTGTAGCTGCCCGTCTCCAGGTCGCCCGCCGCACGCACCATCGTGCTGCCCGTGAACTTGGCGTCCGCGCCGACCTGCAGGCCCGGCACGGCGGGCACGTCGTAGGTCACGCGGCCGGCGGCGACGAACTGCGGCGCGCCAGCCACACGGTTGCCGTTGTAGGCCTGCCCCTTCGCGTACCAGGTGTCGAGCAGCATCAGGTTGCCGGTCACCTGCCAGCTGCGGCCAAGACGTACGCTGCCACCCGCTTCGAGACCTTCGTAGATCGAGTTGCCGTCCTGCACGTAGACGTTCTGGCTGTTCGCGTACGCGGCTCCACGTTCGATGCGGAACAGCGCGGCCGTCGCGCTCCAGCGCTCATGCTCGCTCTTGATGCCGAGCTCGTACTGACGCGAACGCAGCGGACGCAGCAGCGCGCCGGCGTTCGCGTAGATGTCGGCCACCATCGCGCCCTGCTCGAGCGATTCCACGTAGCTGGCGTAAAGCGTGGTGTGCGGCTCGAGCTTGTACATCAGCGCGACGGTCGGCGTCAGCACGCCGTTCTGCCCGTACGACGACGCGAGCGAGCCGTTGACGTTGTACGACTGCTGATCGTAGTTCGTGTAGCGCAGGCCCGCGAGCAGCGACCAGCGGTCCGTCAACTGGATCGTGTCGCTTGCGAACAGCGCCTTCTGCGTGATCTCGTTCGCGCGATATTTGTCGAGACCGGCGCCCGAGTAATAGCGCCATGGGTTCGGCTGATACAGGTTGCCGGGGCCCAGGGTGAAGTAGTACGACACCGCGCTGTAGTCGTTCGTCTGATACTGCCACGACGCGCCGAGCACCAGTTGATGCGTGAAGATGCCGGTCTTCACCTTGCCTTCGAACGCGCCCTGCCAGTAGATGTCCTGGTGGCCTTCGTCGCCGTTCCAGCGGCTGTCGGTGTAGTCGCCTGCCTGGTTCAGCAGCGTCAGTGTGCTTTCATTGCGGTCGCGCGCCGATTTGCTATAGCTCGCCGACGTGTTGAACGACCAGTCCGGCGTGATCTGATACCTGACGCCCGCCGTGTACAGCTGCAGGTTCGTGTTCAGATGCTGATCGGTGCCGCCTAGCAGATTGGTGCCGCCGCTGATCGGCGCGGGCAGGCTCGTGCCCGTATAGCTGCCCGTGTAGATCGCCGGGGTTTGGCCGCTCGAGCGGCTTTGCTGATAGATCGCGTCGAAGTAGACGTCGAGGTCGCGCGTGAGCTGGCCGTCGAGCGACACCGCCAGCGAATTGCGATTGATGTCGCCTGCGTTGTAGGTCTTGCCCGCCTCGTGCGTGTAGTTGATGCGCGCGCCGAACATGTCGTCCGGGCCGAAACGCCGGCTCAGGTCGACGTGCTGGCTGAATACGCTGTCCATCCGGTAGCCGGCCGACACGCTCGTCACCGGCTGATCCGCCGGTTTCTTCGTCACGTAGTTGACGACACCGCCCGGCTGCACGAAGCCGTACATGAAGCCACCCAGGCCCTTCAGCAGTTCGACGCGTTCGAGGTTTTCGTAAGGCATCGTGATGCCGTACGAGATGAACGGATTGCCGTTGATCCGAAAGCCATTCTGCCAATCGATCGGCAGGCCGCGAATCGAAATGTAGGTGGCCCACGCGCTGTACGCGTTGCTGCTGTCGGTGACGGACGCGTCGACTGCGAACACGTCGCCGAGCTTGTTCGCCTGACGATCGGCGAGTTCCTCGCCGGTCACGACGGTGGTCGAGAACGGCGTGTCGAGCTGCGAACGCGAGCCGAGCGCGCCGACCGATACGGGCGTGCTCAAGTGCATCGGCGAATCCGGCTGGGCGGCCGCGCTGACGTTGACGGCCGGTAGCGCCTGGCCGCCGCCGTCAGCCGCCGGCGCGGCCGCCGCCGCGACGCCTGAACTGGCTGCGGGCGCCGCGGCTTCCCCGCTGGCGGCGCCCTGCGCGAAAGCGGATTGCGCGGCGCCGGCAAAGGCCAGCCAGACGGCAATCTGCATGGGACGATGGAGTGTGAGCCTTGTTGAACGTGCGGTTTTTTGATTCTTCATGTCTACCAGCGAGCAAGCGCCTCCGTCGGTTGTAAATGCGAGTGATTCGCATTACGAGAGAGCGCGATGGTAGCAGAGGCTTTTGCCTTTTGAAAGGATTACGGTGAGATTCGAATGGCTTGCAGTGGTGGGGGTGCTACAGCCGTGGGTATGCACGGCTTTAGCGAGCGCGGGCCGATGAGCCACGCTGTAGAGAGGGTTTTCTGACTGGGAACACCTTGCTCCGGGCGGAGCGGGTCCGGTGGGCGGATCTTCGATCGGCTCGGAATTCCTGCCAGTGAGCTCAGACGCTCGATATCGCCGATCGCATCATGTTGATGCAGCCGAGGCCCCGTGACCTACGAGCAGGAGAGCGCGCTGACCTCGGTGGCGGAGCTGATGGGCCGGGCGCATTCCTTTGATCGCCATAGTCGCTACTCGTTAAAACTCCTCTACTTAGCGGTTCAAATCGCTGCTTTCTGAAAAAGCGCTTCCGTAAGCAACACCCAAACAGGCCGCATTTTCGAGGAGTTTCTGCTGCACATCAGGCCTTCGCCCCCCGCGATTGAACGAGCGGTTGCTTTTGTCTGCGGATGCGTCTCAGGAGCCGCATCGGTGCAACGAGGCAATACCACTGCAGCGCCGGGAAGGGATCGCTCCAACGGAAGTAGCCGTCGAAGACCTTGGTGCCAGGGGGCAGCAGATCGGACGGGGGACGGTCCGCGAAACTCGCGCGCCAAGCCACCGGTACGGTAGTGGTGCGATTGGGGATCGGCGGAAGTCCTAGTTCATGTCTGAACGCGGCGAGCGGAATGTTGACACCGGCCAGCGTCGCGATTTCTTCCTGCCAGTCCGTGCGGCCCACGGTCGGCTCGACCATGATGAATTGCTTGTAGTTGTCGTCCCACTTGTACTCGATGCTGCCCATGCCGTCGAAGCCCGACCGCTCGATGAACTTCGTCGTCAGTGGTTCGAGCGCTTCGCGCGCTTCGGGCGCGGCCACACATATCGCAGTGTTACCGACACAGGGCGGATAACTAAGCATCTTCCGGCCCGTGAACATACTGATCACCTTGCCGCCCTCGCCGCGATAGAACATCGTAAAGAAGATGTTGCTGTCGGGCCCTTCTATCCATTCCTGAACCACGATGCCGCCTGGCGATGCGAGCATTTTGGCGGCGCACTCGCGTGCTTCGCCCAACGTGTCTGCGCGCACTGCACGCTCCTTATGGCCATGAACCGCCTGACGCTTGTCGTCCGGTTTCAGCACGCAGGGATAGCGCAATTCCGACAGACGTTGCAGATCAGCCATGGTGTCCAGCACGACCGAACGCGGTACCGGAAAACCGTGCTTTTGCGCGAATTCATGAAACCTGACCTTGCTCGACAGCATGTTCACCGTGTCGTCGTCAGGAAGACGAAAGCGATACAGTGGCAAAAGTTTCTCGCGATTCTCGGAGACCGCGTGGACCGGATCTTCCTCGGTCAAAAAAAGAACAGGCCGCTCCGTAAAGCGCCGGCCGAGCTCGACCAGCTCGTCGGCAAAAGATCTGCCAATGAGGCTTTCAACATGATGGCTGCGCACGTGTCGACACCACTGACCGACGTGAAGCTTTTTTGTATCGACCGCTATGAGAGGCACCTGCGCGTGAGCGAGCGATCTCGCGACGCCCAACCCACCCAATTGCGTACCAACGATCACTGCTGCAGCCTGCTTTTCACCGTATCCGCTCGCCATGGTATCTCGTCCTGATTCCACTCAAATAATTGATTCCCCAAGCCATGTCAGTGGCATCTTCTCTCAGCGGCACGACGTGACATCCCCGGCCAATGTACGAGCCCGCGCGCACGTGCCAATATGCGCTGCCGCACACAGGCCACAAGAAAACACGGCAAAGGTGGCCGCACCAGTGCGATCACTCATCGCTGAGTGCATCGACGCGAGAGGTCCAGCCGGCGTGGCTTGGGCCATATCACCCAGAAGGAAATCGTAATAAAGTCCGGCCCCGAGCAATTTGCGTGCAACATTGATACCCGTGTCGTCCCGCCCGATGCCGCGAACGTTGTCCGAACTTGTCATGGACTGAGTCCATCCAGCCCTACTCGCGGTTCATTGAATCGGCGTGCGATAAGCATCTGACAGGAACCTGCTCGAGACCGGAATGGATTCCGAGTACGCTTTGATCTCAGCTGCGAGGCGCGGGCGAATCAGACGCCGATCGTAGCTATAAATCGAATAGACATCCCCTTCTCCGTTTCCCGGATCGTCGTTACGGATGACATACCAGAACGCCTTCTGCACCTCTGCGCGGTCCATGAGTACCTTGATCTGATCGAATACGGCAGCTTGCTCCGCGTCAGTTTTGGCGCCATTGTTCGTTTCAGTGATCCACACCTGCTTTGGTCCGTTCGTGGTCAGCGTCCCCAGAGTATCGATGAACGATTTCATCATCTTGAGATAGACGCCGCTATTGAAGTAAGCATGAACATCCACGACGTCGATTGCAGCATTCAAAGGGCTGCTCGGACTCGCCGAATAGTTTCCGACCGCCTTGATCGCATCGGTCGCTTCGATGAGCGCGTCTTTTTCCGGCGGCTTCCAGCCATCATCAGGGAAAGCGGAGTTATAAAAGTAGGAGATTCCCTGACTATGCAGCACCGCCTTGTAGCCTCGCTTCGCTTTCTCCTTCAGGACATGTCTAGCAAGGATATAAAGCTCCTTTTCGCGTTGAGGAACGTAGCCGTACGCCCCGTCAGACGCACCGTACGACGGGGCGGTCGTCGCGAATCCCCAGTTGACTTCGTTGAACAGCTCGATATCCGCAGTAAAAGGGAGCACAACATCCATCAGCGCACTCAAATACGCGGAAAAGATCGAATCGCAGAAGTCGAGCCGCGACGAGGCCTGAGTGGGCGGGTCTTGCACGCCGCGGCATTGGTAGGCACCCACCGGCGCATGCAAGCCAACCTGAAAAAGAATCTTCATCCCACGGCTTCGCGCCGCATTGAGGAGTGCTTTTTCGAATGCCACCTTTTTCGGGTCAAGCGTGCTGGCGTTCGTCATGAATTCCCAAGGCGCGCCAAGACGCACCGTGCCGACCCCCAGATCTTTGATCAAGTCCAGATCCTTGGTGCACGCGTCTATTGCCCTCTGGTCTGCGGACTGAACCGCGCAATTGACATCAATGGCAAACCGATCTGGGCCGCCCGTCATCGGTGGTGGTTGCATCGCGACGAGTTGCGCATCGGTTTGTGCTCTCGTCGCCTTTCGCACTTGCCCGAAACCCGTCGCGGGTTGCACGCAGGCCGTGAAAATCAGTGCAACGAAAATCAATGCTCGGGTCATCATCGTCCACTTCGATATCAACGCAAAGTACGGGCGGCGCCTTTTATGGCTATTTCGCTGAACGCCGAAGAAAGCTCGGCGTTCATAAAAGAGTCATTGGGGACGGGACGTTAGGCACATCGGACCTGGCAATTCCGCTTCAGTCTCCTCTTCCCGAATGAATACAACGGCTCGTTCGGTGTAGCCTCAATACAACACCCGCCGCGTCGGGCGCATTGGATTTCTCAACAAGTACCATGTAACCATGATTACGGCACGCGCAGATAACGAAGGCCCGTTCATTTCAGACAAAGTTGGCGCAGTCATGTACGTGTCATTGCACGTAGGCTCAATTTCCTTGTTACGACGTTCGTAACTGATCATCCGCGGGTATCTACCGACTGGCGTGAAGACCACACTCTCCACTGCGTCTTCGAGCCAGGTTGATGTGCAGATTACGACCTTCACCGCTGTCGACAAAAGCTGGAAAACTGTGAGTAACCTAACAGAAGGCGGACAGTCCTATGTCCCAGTATGGCGATCTGTGGACGCAAGGTTGGTTGCGACTTGAAATGATTGTCGCCTGCGAGGGCGTCGCCCCAGTCGTTACCCCACCGGATGCTATCCCCACCAGTCAGCGCACTTGGAGGCAACAATGAATAGCCGCGTCGAATTGGCACGTCCGAGCAACAAACGCTGAGTGCGTGGTTAGTTTGCCAGTGCTGGCTCAATGAAGTGCCGGCCAATGCAGTCCAAACCCGATACAGCTCCCGGAGCACGTAGCAGATGCGCTGATGTTTTCGCCGACGTTCGCAACGGCGCAAGAAGCATCGAGCGTACCAATTGCACCACTCCCCATATCGAGCACATGCAATGTGAAAGCGTGGAGGCATTATTTTGAAAACTCTCGCGGATGAAAGAGTTACCGACTGCGGCTCTGAGGATAGGGTCGTACCGCTCGTCGCTGCGCCAATGCCGCCGCGTCGCGAGCCTGCCGCGTTTTCGATCTTCCATGAACCGTGGTGGCTCGATATTGCAACTGGCGGGAACTGGGCCATGGCCAAAGTGATGCACGGCAACCAGTTGATGGGACAGTTACCTTACTGTTCAACCCGCAAGGGCGCGTTTCGAATTTCGCATCTACCCCCGCTCACGCACACACTTGGTCCAGTCGTTCAATCGCTAGGCCTCGACGGCCCACGCGAACAAAGTCATCGTCAGACCGTCACATCTGCACTGATCGAGCAGTTGCCGCATTTCGACAGTTTTTATCAGCCACTCGACGCGCGTATCGAAGATGCGCTCGCTTTTTCACTGCACGGTTTTACGGTATCTGTGCGCTACACGTTTCAGATCTCACCGGAGCGCACGATCTGCCAAGTGTGGGACACGATGCACAGTAAGACCAGAAACGTCATCCGTAGTGCTGAAAAAAACTTGACCGTTGCGCCGATCGCCACGCCCGCGGAATTCCTGCGGTTCTATGAGGCGAATCTGTCCGGACGTTCGCGCCAGAACGCTTACGGACGCGTAATGAATCAACTCGTCAACGCCTTCGTTGAGCGACAAACCGGCCATCTTCTGGGCGCGTACTCTACCGACGGGCGGCTCGTCGCCGCCATCGGTCTCGTGTGGGACCAGCATGCGATGTACTACCTGCTGTCGTCTCGTGAAGACAAAGCACACAGCGGCGCCATCAGCCTGTTGATCTGGAAGGCGATTCAGCAGGCGATCGAGCGCAAACTGACATTCGATGTCGACGGTTTCTACGACCGCGGCACCTGCAAGTTTCTGGAAGGATTAGGCGGTACGCTCAAACAGCGTCTCTGTGTTGAGCGCGCCGGTACGATGTTTTCCGTCGCGCGCGTTCTCAGGCAACGGTTCATGCGCGACGCCCGTAGTGGGTTTTCTGCTCTCAGCCGTTGAGCGAGTCCGGGCAGAAACAGTGGAATCCTGTGTTCCTTCCTGAACGTAGTTCCCTCGGTTTTTTCTCCTGCGAAAGATGGGTTTCGATCGATACACCACGCAACCAGCAAAGCGGAAGTGCCAGCTTGGAGGAGCGATGTTCGCATCCCTGGTCCGCAGCGTGGCCTGCTAGAAACAGGCGACTCGAAGAAGGCGGCAAACCGCATCTAATGCTGAACCGGTGAGAAGAAATAACGGGGGCCAAATATCTTTGCGAGGAAGGTATGACTAACGCACTGTTCTTGATGCAGGATCTGCGGGGCGGCGGTGCAGAACTCGTGACTCTGAACGTGGTGAGTGGAATCATTGCGCGCGGAGGAAAGGCGCGAATCCATACCTTCAGCGAGAAGCGTACCGACCACGCGCTGCCGGAAAATCTCGCGCGCGTGGGAAAGTCGGTCTTCCCCGCCAGCGGCGGCTCCGCGACCTCTCTCTGGCGCGCCCTGCGTGGGGCGAGCGTAATTGTCGGGTCCCTTGAGATCAAGACTCATCTGGCCGCAGTGTTGTTTGGCGCGATCTTTCGCAAACCCGTCGTTCTCTGGCTGCATAAGGATCTGGTGGTGTTTCTCGAGAGCAAGGGCGCCCTCCAGCGTGTCGTCTACAAGGCGCTCTTCGGCTTGAACCTGCGCTTCTCCCAGCAAACCATCACCGTGAGCGAAGGCGTGGCGAAGCGCCTGCGGTCTATGTTCCCGGCTCACGCCTCGCGTATCGTCTGTATCTATAACCCGATCGACATCCCCCGCATCGACAGCCACATGGCGGACGCGCTCGAGGCACCACCATGGATGAAGAAGCCCTTTGTACTGTCGGTTGGGCGCCTCACCCGGGAGAAAGGCTTTGACCTCTTGATCCACGCGTTCGCCCAGCTCTCAAAGCGCGTTCCGGGTGTTGATCTCGTCATTCTGGGTCAAGGTAACGAGCGCGAGGCACTCGAGCGGCTAACGAACGAACTCGGCATCGCGGACCGCGTGCATCTTCCGGGCTTTACCAGCCCGCATCATGCGATGGCACGAGCATCACTGTTCGTTACCTCCTCGCGCTTCGAGGGCCTGTCGCTTGTACTGATCGAGGCCCTCTACCACGGCGCGCGCATCGTCTCCACTGATTGCCCGGTCGGACCACGCGAGGTGCTCGATGGCGGTCGTTACGGGGTGCTGACAGCCAACGAGGCCATCAACGAACTGGCGGATGCGATGGTGCGCGAATTGACGACCTCTGATGCCGACGGGGCCAAAGAAACTCGCCGCGCACGCGCCAAAAGCTTTTCGTTTGATCGCATCCTGCCGGAATGGGAGCGTCTGCTGAACAACGTATGAATTCACCTGGCGCTACCAATGAGGGCGCCCCCGTTACGCCGTTGCGATCAAGCGACTATCAGTCGAGCATGGACGGGTTTCGCAAGATTGACCTGCGCGGCCGCTAGAGCGAACTTTCCTAAGCGACGAAGCTCGCAGTGGTCTGTATCCGGCCGGCTTGCGTGCACATTCGAGCAGAGCCGGTGCCGCACTGGACTAGTTGGTTTCGGCTGGTCGCGAAGATCATTTGCGTCCCTCTGATTGCCAATTCCTTCTTGCAACGGCATCACGATCAGCGCGTACGCATTATCGGCGTCGATGAGCGAGAGCCCGCGGCGCTGCTGCAACGCGGCGTTGCGGCTCGAGTCCGAGCCGCAGAACGAAAAACACGATCAGTGGCGAAATAGGCGAAAGATGTCGCAGGAATGATCCGTAATCCGGTTCAAAAATAGCTTGCGTTACGACGAAACTCACCAGTAGGCAAAGACAAAGCCTCTCAAATCCGCGCCTCGCCGCATACGACGTCGCGACCGCCCGATAGCGAAACGACAGCATTCCGAACGTGAGACAAAGGCCAACTCCCCCGAGCATCTGCATCGCATTGCCCGAAGCGATCAACCGTAGTGGCACGATGAAAGTCACCAGCGTAATGGCGGCGTTCGCGACGCCGACGACAATCCCGTTGCCTGCAATGAAGGGCATGATGATCGAGGCGGTGTCGTTCACGTCGCGCCATTCGTTGACGCTCTGCCTCGCAAAACCCAGCGGTTCGCCAAGGGCTGCCTGAAATCCGACAGCGACGACCACAAACACAAAGAGCGAAAACAGGAGCAGTGATATCGGTCTTCTGAAACCTGTTGGCGCGAGATAGAGGCATACGGTCGCCGACAGTACGATTCCCCAATACGATCTGAAGTAGACAGCGATCAACCCTGCGAGCACCACAAAAATCGGCAGAATTGCACGGGACGAGCTGTAAAACAGCAACAGCAACACCAGGATCGAAATGACAATTTCTTTCGAAGGAAGGCCGATATATACCGTCTGATTGACAAGCCAGAATGCTACAAGGCAGAACTCTGCGGGCTTTAACGCAGTGACCCCGGAACGCCAGATGGCGAAAAACATGCTGAAGCTCGCCGCGAGAAATCCGAGCAATGAAATTGTGAAATCGCGCAGGCCGAAAAAGTTGAAGACCCACGCGAGATTCGCGAACGAGTCTCCAAACGCCTCGAATGACGCGCCGCTTTTCATCATCTGGAGAATTCCCGCCGCATCCAACAAAAAGCGCGCGGGCAGCGCGCTCTCGTGCGCTGCGGAGAGAGCACACAGTGCGATGAACAGAATGAGCCAGACGGCGGCTGACACCCCTGGACTCGCATTCCTGCCGATCACGCCAGGAACCTTTACAATTCGCATCCCGACTCCTTACAAAACGTCGCGGACTGGCTCGTGGTCGAGCAACCAGCTTTACTGCACCGCGGCTTCCCGAGCGCCCGAATCATGATGCCCCGAGCCCAGGTCGGCGCACTGGGTAAGCCGCGGGTTGCGCACTGATTTTCAGCGCCTGGTACGTACCCACGCAGGTGATGACCGTTCCGCCCAGGCTGATCAGTACCAGCGTGTGGATAAAGCTGACGCCAAAAACCTGCGCCATCGCCAGACTCACCACGATTAATAGGGCATTGGCGATCTGATTTGCCAACTCGACCTTTTGCCGGTTGGCGACCACGAATACCTGTGACATCGAACTGTAGATCACCGTGCTGATGAAGTTCGGAACGAAGATCGCATAGACCGTCATTGACGGGTCCCAATCGTTCCCCATCTTCAGGTTAATGATCAGCTCCAGGCCCGCATAGCATGCCGCTACGAGGGCGAAACCGGTCAGCGTCAGCATGATGAAGAACTGCTTTGAAGGATTCGTCCCGGTCTTTTTGTCGTTGGCGAAGTAATCGACCAGATCACGACGGAACACACCCCCAAGGCTTTGTGACAACAGCGACGCGGGAAAGAAGCCCACCCGGTACGCAAGCGCGAAGATACCTGCGTCCCGGTTACCGAACACAATAGGAATCAGAATACCGGATGCATAGATCACGAATGAGTTCAGCGTGATGATCGGAAAGCCGTATTTGGCGTACTGGATCTGCAGCGAGGAGAACTTCATGAAGGCCGAAGGGATCATCCCGCGCGCAGACCACAGGTAACCGGCGGCAAATGCACCGCTCAGGACGAGAAAGATCCAGCAATAAATGTTGAATACACTGGTGCCAGTGCACTTGCCTGACGAAACCGCCATCAGGCCAACGAAAAAAACGGCAAACATCGCATTCGGCAAAAACCGGATTACCGCGATCTTCGTGTATTTTCTTTCGCTAATCAGTGATGCGCACAGCGCCTGCTGCAAAAACACGCCTAACGCGAGACCGAGAACGGGTAGGTATTCTGGGTGACCGGCCGCCATGGTGGTCACCGCGAGCGCGAGGCTGATGAGGGTTGCGACCGAACTGGAGCTCATCATTGCACGCACCGCAAGCGCCTTGTCCGCTGCGAGGCAGGCGCTGTCCAGACGTAACCCGATCACCGTGCCGACAAAAAGTCCCCCGGCCATCAGCTGATTGAAGTGGCCAAGTTCCGTGGGGCCGCAATACTTTCCGATCAATAGAATCGAAACGAAATTGAGCGCCTGGCTTATCACCACTCCAGCGATACTTACAAACGAGTGCCTGATATTCACGATTGAAATGTCGTAGATGGAATGCGACCTGACTGACTTCCTGTTCCAGGTTCATGGCAGGCTCCTGACTGTGCTCAACACGCAATACCGCTACGGACACTGCGCCACCATGAAAAATCAACGTCAGACTTGGTCGGGGACCCCTGTAAGCTCGAACTGGGCGCTTGCTATCGCTGCCACAATATTCCCCGACTCACAGCTAGCCCTTGGGCGTTTCCGCTTTGGGAGGCAAAGCCTCGAGATAGGAGGCATTGCGATACAGGCCGGCGCGCGCGGTCCGCGTATAGCGATAGATATCCATGTCGATGCCGTTCAAGATCACACCCTTCACGTGGGCATTCGCCTGCTTGAGTTGCTTCACCGCCTCCACGACCTCTGCAATTGACGTCGTTTCAAAGCGCGTCACGAGCATGACGGTGCCGCAGCAATTCGCGAGCGCCGCAGCGTCCGACACGGCAAGGACCGGCGGAGTGTCGATCAGCACAATGTCGTATTCATTCGTCTTCGCCAGAAATTGCTGCATGCGCTTCGTCAGCAGCAGTTCGGCAGGATTCTCCGGTATGGCTCCACGTGGGACGAAATCGAGGCCTGGCCGCACCTCACGGATGATGTCCGACTCCGGCATTTCGTCCGACGACAGGTAGTCAGCCAAACCTGGTTGCGAATCGACGCCATAGTATCGTTCGAGATGACCTCTGCGCAGGTCCGCGTCGATCAACAGTACCCGCTTTCCACCCGTGGCGACCACTGCCGCCAGGTTCGCCGAAAGGAACGACTTGCCCACATGTTCTGTCGGGCCAGTCAGCAACACACGATTGTTGCCCAACTCCGATTCGCACATGGCGAAATGCAGTGCCGTTCTCAGCCGGCGCAAACTTTCGATTGATGCGTCGCGCGGGAACTCGCTCGCAAGCAGGAACCCCTTATCGTCAGTCAGGCTAGGCGCCTTGCCAATTCGCGCGACGTTCACCTGCGACAGCGGCACATTCGCATAAACGTTCAAGCCAGTTTGTTCCTCGATCTCCTGCGCATCCGTCACGCCCCGATAGAGCACGTGGCGCGCGAAAGCGGCGACTACACCGAGAAACAACCCGCCCAACCCCGCGCAGACAATGATGAAAAGCTTGTCCGGCCTGATCGGGTACTTCGACGCCACGGGGCTATCGATCATCCGGACCGTTCCCACTTTACCGGCGCGCACCAGCTTGAGCTGCTGCATGTTGTTCAACATGCCGACGTAAAGCTCATTGTCGACAGTCACGTCACGGGTAAGGCGCACCGCGTTCTGTTCCAGATCAGGAAGCCCGTGCTGCTGCTGGGACATCGTTTCGAGCGAGTCGCTCACCATTGCGATTTCGTGGTCGACCGCCTGGATCGCGGGATGGCCCGGCGCGTAGATCGCGCTCAGTTGCGCGCGCTTTTGCTTCAATTCGAGCAGGTTGCGCTGCGCAGCAACGCTCTGATCCAGATAAGCCTTGCCCTGCTCGCTGAGATCAAACACGCCCTTCCGGTTGCGCATCTCGTTGTACCGGTCTTCGGCGCGCTCGAGATCGGCCTTGAGTTGAGGCAGCAGATCGCTTAGAAATGCGAGCGACTTTTCGGCCTCTTCCGCCTTCCGCTTTACATTCTGGTCAACATAAACATGGCCAATCTCAGCCAGTGTTTGCGCGGTCAACAACCGGTCTGATCCCGTCAGGGAAGCGGCGATGATGCCGCTGTCCTTGCTACCTTTCTGCGCGATCTTAAGCCTGTCTTGCAGGCGTTCGACGGTTTTTTCGCGGTTCTCTTTTCTCAGCGTGAACTCGGTGCCGGGCCTCGCGTTGAGCGAATCAATGCTGAGCTTGACCAGACCCTCGGCATGATTCACCTGGAGCGTTTCACCCACGCGTCCTTCGACCGCCTTATCGAGGTTGGACTGTTCAAGTCGGTAACGGCCATTGCCTAGCGCAGTGACGATGAACTTCTCACCCTCCAAAAATTCAGGAACGTCGAAGCTGGCGACTTTCAACGACTCGTCGCCCCACGCATATCCGCTTCCTTTGAGGATGGCCGGTTCGGACATCTTTTTGGCGTGCCGAGCCAGCCAGTCTCCGATCAGCGGAAGGCGCCGCGGCTTTGCGTCGATATCGAGCCCCAGTTCATCAACGGCTCTTCCAATCACCATTCTCGACTGGAGGATTTCCATTTCACCTGTGGCTTCTGTCTTGACGTCGAACATGCTGGACACGTCGCCCAATGGACTTTTGGCGGCATTGGCCGCCATCGTGTCTTCAACCTGAATGAGGATATTGGCCTGATACACAGGCGGCGCGAGAAATGCATAGGCGATACCGAGGACGAGTACGCCGCTGGCAATGCCACCGACCAGCCAGCGGTTCGCCACGAGCACGTCGACATAGCGCGAAAGACTGACATCCTCACTTCGGATAACAGTGGCATTCCCAAACGAATGGCTCTGGTTCATCGAAACTCCAGCCGGTGTATGAAAAGTCAGACCTTTGATTGGGTGAGCCACGTAAGCCGCGTGCCCAATCGCTTCTTAAGACTGAGAGCCTCACCGGCGCCCTCGGGCACCGGGAGTGTCATGGCGTGCCGTAGACGAACAAGCCAACACTGCTCGGCCTTGAACGGTTACCTGCCGCGCTCAGGAACAGCAAACAGTCTATTCACCCATCAATCCATCAGGCTATCCAATACCCACCGCACGCTATGTACGCTGCCGCACAACTTCTCGGTGCCGATGGCAAACTTCATAAAGATTTCCGCAGATCTTGCTGGTACTGCCTCACAACGCGCCCGAAGATTCGTCTTGCTTCTGAACTCCGTGGTGAGTCAATCGCTGAGCACCGGATGGGCGTTACGAATACGGTTCAGCTGCACCGAATAAAGCCGCACCATGTTGGCGAAGAAACGATCCTCACTGAATCTGCTGCTAGCTTCCTGCTGAGCGCGTCGCGATAGATTTTTCCGGAAACCATCGTCCCTCAAGATCCTTGAAATAAGCGCGGTCGCCTGCGGCGCCGTCCGGTATAGGACACCGGTAGAATCATGATGAACGGTATCGATATTGCCAGCGCACTCTGAGGCCACGACGGGCGTGCCGAGCGCCATTGCTTCTATCAGCGAGACCGGCATACCTTCCCACGAAGCAGTCGACAGATAGATATCCGCGTGCGCGACCGCATCGATAGCATCAGCACGCGTGAGCCAACCTGTCACACGCACGCCGGCGTCTTCAAGTGTCCTTCTCAGAGATGCGTCACCGTCGCCTATCCACAGGAAATCGACGTCTTCGCGCTCGAAAGAACGGGCAATCTCAGCAAATAACCGAGGATTCTTTTGCACACGAATGCCGCCGACCGTCACGATTCGTGGCCTCTTTTTCGACCGGTCTTGAATCGTGCCAGGTTGACGATTTTCAGGCGGGAAAGCGACTGCGCAGTCGATCGCATTCTCCACCAACACTGCCTCTCGTCGAAGGTAACGGCGAATGGCGGAGCATTCGCTCTCCGAACAACCAACGTAGGCGCAATTCTTCAAGCCGGCGAGCCATTCCAGAGCAGCGAAACAATAGCGCTTTACCTCGCCAACGTCCGTCCGCATAAAAGAGATGCAATGTGGGCTATATAGGAAGGCCGTTTCCGGCAGCGCGAACAAAGTTGACACTCGCCCGAGGAAACCAGCGAATGACGAGTGCATGTGCACGACGTCCGGTTTCAAGTGAATGATTTGCTTACGCAACTCCGTCATAATGCTTGTCACAGGGGGTCCTTTCATCTGGACATATTGCAATATGACATCACGATGAAACATCGCACGTAAATTCTTCGGCGTTTCGTCGCGCACTGAATAAATCACATAAACCTCGTGACCTTCCTTGGCGAGGCGCGTGGCAAGAGTACTTACAACTGCAAGCGTTCCCGTTGCGGTCGATTCAATCACGTGGGCGACTTTCATAACGTACGTCTCGGAATGGATGAACCCTAGCGGAACACGTCGCCGATCGGTCTTGGCGGTCGCGCCGATATGAAAAGGAACCGGGCAGGTCAGTAGGCGCCGTCTTTGGCGAATACGACTCTGACGGTTCGCAGCAGAATCCACACATCAAATGCCAGCGAGCGATTCGTTGCGTATTTGACGTCAAGCGAAACACGGGTCGGATAGTCGACATCATTGCGGCCGCTGACCTGCCACAAGCCCGTGATCCCTGGCTTTAAAGCAAGGTAATAATGAACATTGTGACCATAGCGCACCAGTTCCTTTTGTACGATCGGGCGCGGGCCAACCAGGCTCATATCGCCGCGCAATACATTCCAGAGCTGCGGTAGCTCATCGAGGCTGGTTTTTCGCAAAAATCGGCCAACGGGTGTCACACGAATATCATTTTTCAGTTTGAAATCGCGGTCCCATTCCGCCCGAGCTTGCGAATCTGTCGCCAGCAGTTTGGCAAGGACCGCATCTGAATCCATTACCATTGAACGGAATTTCAGGCACTTGAACGTTCGCCCTCCTCGGCCAATCCGCGGGTGACCATATAAGGCATTTCCGTGATCGCGCTTGACCAGCAGCGCAATGATGACAAAAACTGGGAAGAGCAGGAAAAGGAGAACGGACGCTCCACAGACATCCATGGTCCTCTTCGCTGCGTTACCGCGCCAATTTAATCGGGGTTTTACGTTTGCGGAATTTGATTCATCCGAAGCATAGCGCTGTGACTTGACATGGATGCACGCGCCTTTTACTCCCTGTTCCCGGGCGGCGTCGGAATCGAACATGTTGTCTCCTATATGGTCGTAATCGGCCTTCCAAGGGACGAAAGGTAGGCCTTGAAAGGAAACGTCGCAATCTTTTCGGATAGGATGGAATGAAACTGCGCAGGCCGGCACTGGTCATTCCAGGGGTCAAGTATCGGCGACCGACGGCATTCACTAATGCGCGCTACCGCACATTGAAGGTAGATATTCCCGCTCGGTAGAATATCGTCATAGCAGTCTTACCCATGGATGCGCGCCAAACTCGAATGAGATGCCGCCTAAAAGCAAGATGCTTCAAGTGGGAATGAGAACCGCGAGCCACGAGTTAAAGAGGCGGTGCTGAGACTCGAATACTTGACTCGTATGGTTTGGCTCAGCTATCTGCAGGTTAACTAACCGGTGCAGACCATCAGTTGACTTTGGGGCGAAAGCAATAACACAAATAGCGCCCACGGCCGCTGCGCGCAAGGGCCCACGGCATCGACCTCCACGCTATGCAATAGCATGGGCTCTTCTGATGCAACGTTGATCGTCACCTTTGCAGGTGATCGCTGGTGATTTACAACTAATCGGGTTTACCTAGATCGACAATTCTCGAACGCGGAAAGGCTGCTGTCTTATGATCCGAAGATTCTATTGATATCGATTCCGTCGCTACAAACTCGTCAGCATCGCAGCACTGCGCCGAGCATGCGGTGGATCTGCGGTCTGCTCGATCCACCACCATCGCCATTACCCTTCCGCCCCGTTTTACTTGATGCCAGTCAATGTCACGCTTCCAGTCATTTTCCCATTTGGGTTTGCTCCTGCTTGCTAGATAGCTCCTGGCTATCGTCAGTCGACTCTCTTGCACGCGCCACGCAAAGTGCACACGCAAACACACCAATAGCGACGCCGATCAAGAGGCACGCCGCATGTGTCAGAATAGTTACCATCAACCCTCCGATCTTCGCGAAACCGTTTAATACACTGGCAACATGCGTTAAACGGTTGAGCCAGCCAAAGCTACGCTCGACAATTCAGCGCCGGGAAGCAAAGGAAGACTCTCTTAGTTTTTTGTTAATCACTTATATCTTTGTTCTACAACCTCTGTGCATTGCTGACGAACTGAAAAACCGCCGGGCTCGACGTATCGAATCGATGCAGTTTTTGTCAAGGAGCTTCGGCGAAATCAAGCGGTTTAATTGTACTGCGTTTTCGGACAGAAACCGCACTACTGACCGATGTCGGAGAAAGGGGCCGCGAGTGCGTGCGCTTTGGCCGACTCATTGAGCGATGAGAAATCGCCGCTGGCCTCTTTGAACGCCCCTAGGCATTTGACCCCAGGCGACACGCATGACCCGTCGTCATCACCAAGCCGAACGCCCCGGCATGGCAAGAAAAGATGGCATTCCAGATTTCGGGAACGGGCTCCTCGTTTGTCCGCTCGCTACCGCATCGTTCGCACCGCGGGCCGCTGCGGTAGCACGATCACGCAGGCGGCGATGAACGCAATGAGGTTTAACGAGGCGTACGGCCGGCTGATCTCGAGGTGACCTTGAGAAGCGGGTTTGTCCAGCAAGTCCTCCAAGGTCGCGCCTGGCGGGCGCGTGAGGATGAACGCTGCCAAGAAAATAGCGGTGCGTCACAGCCGTGACCAGAAATAGCGTGCACCGACGCTTTGGTGCGGGTCTGCTGATCGTTCAGACATTCGTCCCGGAATGAACCATTGAACGTCTCGATGAAGCTGTTATCGGTCAGCCTGTCCGGACGGCTGAAGTCGATCTGCACCTTGTAGTCGTAAGCCCACGTGAGCAGAGTTGAGCGAAAAGACGCGGCTGCCTGGCAGCGATTCACAGTCGCGGCATAGATTTGGGATTCGCTCACGGGAAAGCATCGAACGATGGACTCCCGAGCTCTTCGCTAAGAGCACGTTGAATTTGATCGAAGTCCTGCTGTCACCGCGCCCATCGCTCGTCAAGATGCCTTAAGCAGCAGATCCGTCCTGCGGCGGACGACTCTGCTCACCGCTGTGTCTTCCTTCGTTTCTTCGGCTTCGGTGGTGTGAGCGCGGCGGTCCAGAACGCAGCAGCCGCGCGCTTGCTTGCGGCTGTCGTTCGTACTCGCGCGGAATTCGCGACGGTATTGGCGCCACTCAACCACATGCTCATGAACGGGTTCTTCATCGTCCAGGGATTCTTCATGTCAGCCTCGATTGAAGGAACGTCTCGCGGGTCTGCTATCGACAGATCGACGCAATGACTATTCCCGAACTTCCGCAACGCCGTGATCCACCTACTGTATCGCTCTTCCGGCAGGACGCTGCGGTATGAAAGCCACACAGAGGACCATGAACGCCACCAGGATCAACGACGCATAGAGCCGGCTGACCTCCAGGCCACCTTGAGAAACGGGTTTGTCCAGCAAGTCCCCCAGAGTCGCGCCGAGCGGTCGCGTCAAGATGAATGCGGCCCAGAAAATAGCGGTGCGCGAGATTCGCGACCAGTAATAGAGTGCGCCGACGATCAGCAACCCCGCGCCGAAGATCAGAGCGCCAATCTCATAGCCAAGCCCGAGCCCCCCTTCGTCCGATCCCGCCACCCAATCGCCCAACGCCGTACCTAGTGTTTGCGAAAAGAGGATCGTCACCCAATAGAACCACTCGGCTTTCGCCGTGGTCACGCTTTGCACTGCCACGGTCCCTTCCGTTTTGTACCAGACGGCCAGGCTCGTCAGCAGAAGCGCGAAAACAAGGGCTACACCGCCGGGATAGCCGATGCCAACGGAGCGATCGAAAAAGTCCGCCATCGTGGTACCGAGCGTGGTGGTTGCGACGATGGTCGACCAATAGAGAACGGGATGAAAGCGCGGCGCCCTGATCTGTCCCGCGACCAGCCCGATGAAAATAACCGCAAATATTGCCGAGCCGATCAGATAACCGAGTTTGAGCGACATGGTGACCCAATCGCCGCCCGTTTCACCCAGCGTCGTGGCGGCGATCTTGATGATCCAGAATCCCAGCGTGATCTGCGGGACCTTGCTGACTGCATGCGCGCGAGTTCGTGACGGATTGCTATTCATGTGACGTGCTCACTAGTCTCGTGGTTTGAACAAGGGCTCAACCATCGCAGAGCAACGCTTAACAGCACCTTAAGCATCCACAGAATCACGGCGGTCAGATTTTCCTGGGCGAGCAACGGGGCGGTATTTCCCGGACTCTTCAACGCAGCTCCAGCCACATAGGCTGATGATCGGACGAGCGGCTGTGCGGATCCACCTCGCACGATGCAATGCGTGCGGTCAAATCTTGCGTGACGAAAACGAAATCGCACGCGAATGGTCCTTCGGGCCATTGCTCATGATCGTATAGGCCGACCGTCGCGGCACGCGGCTCGCCAGAATGCACGCAGGCCCACGCGTCGACGAAAGCTGGAGCGTCGGCAATCGGTTCAAGGATCCCGCAATAGGCGGCGTCTTCGAACGCGCTGTTGAAGTCGCCACAGAGAATTGCGCTGATCGGACGCGCCGTATCGGCAAACGGGCTGTCCGGTCTTTCGGCGCGGGCGGGAAAGCGTGCGTGAGCGCACGCCTCCTGGTGCAGTTCCCGCAGTCTCGCTACTTGCGCGAGTCGCTGCTTTTCCGAATAAAACTCCAGGTGCGTGCTGATGACGCGCAATGGACCGATGTCGGCTTCGAGCACCGCTTCGAGCGCGACGCGAAGCATCGACGGCGTGGCCGGGTCGGCAGGCCACGGCAGCGAATGTCGAAGCACCTGGCGGACCGGCAAGCGGGTCGCGATCGCATTGCCGAACTGGCGCCGATGACGGCTCGCGCCCAGTGAAGGAAGATCGGAGCCGATCGCGTCGAATACCGTCATGTCCGGCAGCAAAGCGGCAAGCTTCGCGAACTGATCGACCGATGGCCCGCCTTTCAACCCGCCGGCCGCCGGTTCTTCGTTGAAACCGCGCGTGACTTCCTGCAGACACAGGACGTCGAAGTCGCACAACGCGCGTGCTTCCTGCACGATCCGGCCAAGGTCGACGCGGCCGTCAACGCCGCAACCCCACTGCATGTTCCAGTCGACGAGCTTCATGAGGGTCTCCTTAGAAGAGCCGACTACAGTTTATCGCTGCGCCCTATCGCGCGATGAATCAGTGGGGCGGCCCATTCCGCCAGAAGTTTCCACCGCCGGCGCCTTCCCATAAAGTTTTCTTTCAATCGGCCGTTATCTCGACGCACACACCCGTCGAAACGGAGCACCGTTTGAAAGATATGAGATTTGCTGCATCGATCGTTGGGATCACGACTGCACTCTATTTGTCCGGATGCACCACGACTGGACAGCCACAGATCGCTGTTCGACCGGTTTCTCACGCTCCACAGGCCACTGCGGTTGTGACAGCACCGCCCTCCCGGGCTGTCGTTACCGCGAGGCCGGTAGTCGTGGAGGAGGTGATTCCGGAAACCAACGACATGTATATCTCGGCAGCGTCGAACGCCGATATCGTGTTCGTCGGAGGAAGCACATACATCTGGGCAAAGGGGCCGGACGGGCGACGCTATCGTCATTTCTACAGTCACGGCGATAGGCGCCAGGAGGTGTTTCGTCGGCGCGACAACCTGCGTTCGGTCGTCAGCCATCGTCCCGGACATCCGCCAGCAAAATACGCGGGGCACAGTTCTGCTCGCCAACGAGAAGATCTGCGTCACCCGCAGCCATTGCATGCGAACGGTATGTCACGCCACGATCATCGGTCCTCGCACCGTCTGGTAGCCGACGATCATTCACACCACATTGATCCGCACCATTCAGCATCCAAACCGGGTCAGTCGGTCCGCGATGCGTCCGCCGTGCATAACGGTGTACGACAGCACCCCGCCCCCAGTGTGTAGCCGGCAACACCGTTCTCATTCTTTCGTCCACGCTGCGGCGCAGGCCTTCGCAAAGTCCCGGCGCGACCATGGCTGCCGGCCGAGAAGCGACGTCGGGCGCTCGACCTGCGCAGCCGTCGCAGCGGCCCCATCGCGTTGATATCGCAACATGATCAGTCGCATGTCATAGGCGAGCCGATCTGGCGAACCCGATTTCAGGCGTGTTTCGGGCGCCACGAGATTGCTGGCCGTATTTAACCAGACCAACCCGGTGCCAGCTAGCACCGCCCGGCTGGCCGGTGGCAAATCTTCTCGCAGTGTGTCTGCTCCGAGAAGTCTGCACTATCCGTTCACTCGAAAGTCACAAGGTGGCGAAACGCTTGGCTGTCGCTGGCCTCTCCACTCGTTCGTGTGTATTGCAGTTATCGCCACGACTCGCATCGCTGCTCTGGCGTATTTTCCAGGGTGTCCCTTGGGACCAAATATTGCTGCACACATTGCAGTCCAGTTGATCTGGGATGACGACGTTATGATGGGGCTACTCAACAGATACGAGAACGTGAACCGCCCCGAGGCCGCAATTGAGCGCTCGCCCCACCTGCGCTGAGGGGTGTGTTCTTCCGGACAGCTTGAATGGAGACACATGATGTACGAAGCGCAACTCAGCAATCTGTCAGCACGCCTCGCCAACGCCGCACGTGAAACCGCAGGGATGCCAGAGGAAAGTCGGCAAGCATGGCTAGCCGCGATTGAAGGCGAAATCGATGCGTTGCGCACAGAGATTGAACGCAACCAGAACGTGGAGCCGGCAAACCGTTTCCAGCTTCTTCAACAACTGGAGGACGCAAGAGCGATCGCCACAGGTCTGCTCTAGACGATGGATCGCCTTTCTCGCCCGATAGTCGATCTTATTCGCGTGGCACGACGGTTGCGGTAATGGATTTCGGGAGCGAACCATCACATTCTCTTTGTCGCCGGCGATCGCAATTGTCGCCCGCTACCAGGTGATCACTCCGTCTCCGCCACGGAGCCAAGCAATGCAACTCGCAGATGATGCTGACAATAGCCGCGCTGGACGCGTGCGCCGTCGTCGGCGCTCACGTGAAATCTCGAGATATGCGGGCAGGCCGACCCGCCTCCTTTGGCGCTATGTAGGTCGTCGCAAGTTGGCGCATGTCGTAGTGCTTGCGAGCGTCCTGATCGCCGTGGGGTGCGCGCTGGCATCGCAATACGGTATCAAGAACCTGATCGATGCACTGCCCGCCGGACGTGCGCATCCGGAGACCGTGATTCGCGCTTTCATGATTCTGGTAATACTGATTCTGGCGGACAATCTGTTCTGGCGAATCGGCGGCTGGACCGCCGCACGCGCGTTCGTCGGCGTAACGGGTGATGTCCGCAACGAGATGTTCGCCTACCTGTCGGCACACGCTCCGGCATTCTTTGCGGACAAGCAGCCTGGTGTCCTGTCCAGCCGGGTGTCGGCCATGGCGAACGCCGTCTATACGGTGGAGAACACCGTCGCGTGGACCGCACTGCCACCGTGTCTGACCATGGCGGGCGCCATCGCCATGGTCGCCGTGGTCAGTGTGCCGATGAGCCTCGCGCTTGTCACCGTCTCCGTCGGGCTCGCGTTGTGGCTCTTCCGGCTTGCGAACAAAGGAACGGCGCGCCACCAGGCATTCGCCGCGCGTGCCGCATCGGTGGACGGCGAACTCGTGGACGTGATCGGCAACATGGGGCTGGTACGCGCGTTTTCTTCCGTGCCGCTGGAGTGTCAACGGCTCGACGCACATCTGCACACCGAGAGCGCGGCGCGCACGCAAAGCCTGCTGTACCTCGAAAAACTGCGGCTACTGCACTCCGCTACCACCGCGCTCTTCTCCGCAGGCCTTTTGGGGTGGACACTCTGGTTGTGGAACCAGGGACGTGCCACCACCGGTGAGGTCGTGCTCGTTAGCTCGCTCGGTTTTGCAATCCTCCACGGCACCCGGGACCTGGCGGTCGCGCTCGTCGACCTCACCCAGCATATTGCACGTCTGGGCGAGGCGACGCAGACTCTGCTTGTCCCGCATGAGATGCCAGAGCGCAGCGATACGCAGCCTCTGCGGATCGAACGGCCCACCGTGGACTTCGATAACGTGTCCTTCGCCTATTCCGGGCGCCGGCCGGTGCTCAGCGAATTCAACCTGCATATTCGCGCTGGCGAGCGGGTGGGTCTGATCGGTCCGTCAGGCTCCGGAAAATCGACCATCTTCGCTTTGATCCAGCACTTTTACGAACCGCAGACAGGCAGCGTGAGGATTTCGGGGCAGGACATCTCGCGTGTGACGCTGCATAGCCTGCAATCGGCGATTTCAATCGTGCCGCAGGACGCGTCCCTGTTTCATCGATCCCTGCTGGAAAACATCCGCTATGGTGTCCCTGACGCGACGGAAGCCGATGTTCGCCGCGCGTGCGAGGACGCAAACTGCGCGGACTTCCTCGCCGCGATGCCCGGGGGCCTCAACACTGTAGCCGGCGATCGCGGCGCAAAGTTGTCGGGCGGTCAACGCCAGAGAATTGCCATCGCGCGTGCTGCTCTCAAGGACTCGCCGATCCTTCTGCTCGATGAAGCCACTTCAGCGCTCGACACGGTTTCAGAACTCGCGATCCAATCAGCCCTTGAGCGGTTGATGCAAAACCGCACCGTCATCGCCATTGCCCACCGACTCTCCACCTTGCAGACCTTCGATCGCATCGTCGTGATCAATCGAGGGCGCGTCGTTCAGGACGGCTCGCCGACGGAGCTGGCGGCCGTCCCGGGGATCTATCGCGACACTCTAGCGGGACAGCGCAGGCGGTTCGCCGCGCCAGAGGTATCCTGACGCGGGAGCGACCCGTCAATGCAGCATTCATTCGGGCTTCCTCGCGATAGCATTGTTCACTCGCGCAGCGAACCAGAACCTTTTCAGGCTGATTTCGATACGGAATCGCGGCTGTCTTCGTCCACGCTCTCGAGTCGAAAAATGCGTATGGCGGACGCCGCACCCTGATTCCCCCGTCGCTCGACGTCCTGCGCGAGCAGTTCCCGGAAAACGCCCAACGCCGGCACGCCGTGCAACCGGCTGAACTCTTCGAGCACCTCTGCGATAGCATGGTTCAATGTCTCAGGTTTGCGCGTACTGGCAATGTGCGAACTGCCCCTTACCAGCTCCAACATGTAGGTCACCCGACCCAGCGCCATCGCGGCGCCGGAGATAGCTTTCTTCGGCATTTCAGTTCTCCCTTTCCGTTTTCACACAATCACTCGCAGGGCTGCAACGTGGCGTCAGCGAACCCAATATTTCGTACGATTGCGCGAACATTGGCCCGTGGCGACGACCGTCTATACCGGGCCGACAATGGCGCTTACAGAATGCGTGGGTCGCTCGACGCCGCTGTCGATTTCTTCTTCGTAGGACCTCCGGCCTCAAATGATTGGGCGGGACGCTATTGCAGCCAGAATGACCGGTAGCCGCGCCGGTTTTACAAAATGATGATCGAAACCAGCCTTGAACGATTCGGCTTTTTCTGCGGCCGCGCTCAGTGCGGTCACCGCCAGCAGAAACGGGCGGGGGGTGAAACCCATGCGTCGGATCTCTTTCGCCACCGCGTGTCCGTCCACGCGAGGCATCTGGATATCGAGTATCACCACGGCAGGATGCCAGGCATAGTACGCGGCGAGCGCGCCTGCACCGTCCACGGCCGTCTGGACGATGTAGCCGGATGCTTCGAAGAACAACACGTAGGCTTCGACGAGATCCGCGTCGTCGTCCGCGATGAGTAAGCGCTCCGCTTTGGCAGTGGACATAGATTCCTCTAGGTTGCCCCTAATGTCGCGCAATTTAGGGACCCGATAGAATCAAAGCGGATAATTTCAGCTAATATAAATTCAGCGAATACTCCATACGGATTTTTCCCTTCTTCGAGGGCGAACATGCGATTGGCTGACTTCATCCTCCGCGACATGGAAACGATCCTGGCGCAATGGGAGGCGTTTGCAGCGACCCTGTTTCCGGCAGCCGCTAACATGCAATCGCTGGCTCTGCGAGACCATGCGCAACAGATTCTGCAAGCTGTAGCGAAGGATCTGACGACGGTCCAGACGAGGGACGCGCAAACCGAAAAGTCATTGGGCCGTGCCCCGGTTCGTGCCGGCGCTCCAGCGACAGCCGCGCAAACGCACGCGCTGTTGCGGGCGCGAGGCGGCTTTGACATCAACCAGTTGGCCGCCGAATACCGCGCCCTGCGAGCGAGCGTTCTGCGCCTCTGGATGGACGACTGCCAGCCTGAATCCCCACATCCGGATGATGTCATCCGGTTCAACGAGGCCATCGACCAGGCACTTGCGGAATCGGTCGGTCATTTCAGCGCGCAGGTAGACCAGGCTCGGAATCTTTTTCTTGGCATGCTCGGGCACGATATGCGCAGCCCGCTCCAGACCATCCTGATGACGGCCCAATATCTGGCAGCGCTGAACGCCGGGGAGCAGATATCGGGAGCCGCATCCCGTTTGATCAGAAGCGGCGGTCGCATGCAGGCTCTTCTGAGCGATATGCTTGATTTCAATCGAACCAGGCTGGGTTTGGGTATCAATATCGCGCCGACCGATGGCGACCTGCAGAAACTACTTGCCGACGAACTCGACCAGTTACGGGCAGCGCACCCAGACCGTCGGGTCGATCTCGACGTGGTGGGTGACTGTCGAGGCGTTTGGGACGGCCGCCGTCTGCAGCAGTTACTCGGCAATCTGGTTTTGAATGCAATCAAGTACGGCGCGCCCGATGCGCCGGTGCGAGTGGTGGTGACTGGCGACGCGCGGGATGTTCGCTTCGAGGTCAGGAACTACGGGCCGGCCATCGAGCGAATCACGCTGGATCGGATCTTTGACCCACTTCAGCGTGGCTTGAATCAGGAAGGTTCATATAACCCCGACGGCAGTCTGGGGCTCGGACTGTATATCGCGCGCGAGATTGCCAAGGCTCATGGGGGCGAGATCGAGGCGCGGTCCGACGGGACAGAAACCATATTCGCTGTGCGCCTGCCGCGCGGTCAGTAGCGCGCATGCCCGTGCCACGCATGGATCCGACACAAGGCGCCAATGCGCTCGCCAGGTATAGCCCTTGCGCATTTGAGTGCGTATCAGCTGATGACCTATGGAGGAACCGCATGCCACAAGTCATCGTTGCGCTGTTCGGTTCATATCATGACGGCGATGAGGCGCTTCGCGCGCTGCGGGCACTGGGGCTAAGCCCGGACCATGGACATTTATATCAGGCAGGAAAATGCGCCCCGGCGACGCCTGTTTCTGTCAACACTCCAGAACTGGACTGGCGCCTCCACGAGTCCGCGGAGTATGCCGCGCACGGCGAGCGTCCGGGCGCAGGCGCGAACCGATACAACCCGGAGACGGAAGATTTGGGTATCAGCGCCGACACTGCGACTTCCGTGAGCGTCGACACAACCTCGCGTACGCTTCTAGTGATTGAGGACACAACTGGCCTGAGACCCGCCGCCGCTTCCGAGGTGCTTTACGACTACGGCGCGCTCGCGGTAAAAGACGCGGCCGGCCATTGGCGCTTTTCACCCAACCGGAAGGTCTGCCGCAGCCAGGAATCGTGATTTGATTCGCAACCCGAAATTTTCCGACGCCGTGATGACAGGTGGTCACACCCCTTGCTCATCCCCCACCCGGGTATGCCGCTTGCGCGTTCCAGAGGCACCCTTTTCAAGGAGGTGAATCATGGGCTCAATCAACCCGCAAGGTGGCACCCAGGGCGGGGCCAATATTGTAGGCGGCGGCATGGGGGAAGGACCGGGACCGGACATCATGGCCGCAGCCACGCTGGACGGAACCAAGGTGATGTCTTCCGACGGCGAACATGTGGGGAAAATTTCAGACATCATGCTGGACGTCCGAAGCGGACGCATTGCCTACGCAGTGCTGGCGGAGGGAGGATTCCTCGGCATGGGGGCCAATCTGCACGCCATCCCATGGAGTGCACTGACTCTCGACACAGATCAGAAATGCTTCTTCGTCGACATTACCGCCCAACGCCTGAAGGACGACCCCGGTTTTGACAAGGACCACTGGCCCGTCATGGCGGACGCAAAGTGGGGAATGTCGATGCATACCTACTACAACCGGGACCCGTACTGGTCGGCGACCCGCGAAGTAGTCGAAGACGACTCGAGCATCAGGCCGAGCGAACACTAAAAAGAAGGACGGCCAAGCCGCGCCACGCCGACAGCTAATCTGTCGCTCTGGTGTCTGCGCCACCGCGTCTCACTGCGGTGGCGTACCCGCTTCAGCAGAAGACGCGACAATACGGCTCCCTAAAGGGCGACGAAAATTTGGATTCGCTGTGGCTACGCCAGCGGACCTGAGAAAGTCGTCGCGAACGCCCCTGCGAGCGCGACACGTCAGAAGTTGCTCGACCCTGAGTCCTCCACGTTCCTCACACCCGACCAGTAAGGGTCGCGGTTGTAGTACTGATGGACGGTGGCACCCCACGAGGCGTCCGCCATTGAGGGCCAATGATCCTTGTCAAAACCTGGGTCGTCCTTGATTCGCTGTGCGGCGATGCTGACGTGGAAGCACTCCGCGTCGGTATCGAGCGTCAACGCGTTCCACGGAATCGCGTGCAGGCTTGTGCCCATCCCGAGAAATCCGCCCTCGGAGAGCACCGCGTATGCAATCCTGCCGCTTCGCACGTCGAGCATGATGTCGGAAATCTTGCCGACGTCCGCACCATCTGACGAAATGACGGTCGTCCCCTTAAGTGTCGCTGCAGCCATCACGTCGGAACCGGGTCCGTCACCGGTACCACTGCCGACGATTTGCGCGCCGCTGCCAGGTGCGCTCCCTGGTGGGTCGAATGTGCTCATGACGTTCTCCGGATTGTCAGGGGGAAAACTTCATCAGCGCAACGAATATGCCCACGCGGACATTGCTTGGCGCAGGGACTCGGGCAATACCTTGACGACCGGACTCGCGTCGCGAGGCAGGTCAGCGTGACGGGTACACGTTCATCGCAGCATCGCAAGAAAATTGTGCGCACCCCGGCTCGCGGAATACCCCTTGCTCGTATCAAGTCATTCCACCCCACCGGAGACTCAGATGGCTACCGACCCGAAGCAGCACAACCCCGCAAGTGACAAGTCCGAAGAGGATGTCGACAAGGCGGTAGAAGACACCTTCCCGGCGAGCGACCCGCCCTCGACAGGAGGAACCACCCGGATTGCGTCAGAGGACGGCGACGAAGTCGACGAGGACGGAGCTAGTCCGCAGTAATCACACCCAGATGAGTGCCTGCGTGTACCGACATCCCAAGAAACCGCACTGACGAGCGCTCGGTAGCTTTGCCTGGCGGATGCATGACCGTATCCGCCTCGACCGAGGAATTCGCACAGATGAGTCCATGGAAGTTCATCGTCTACGTAGACTGTGAGCTTGCGTAAGTTGCGAGAAGTGAAGAATCGGATCGACCCACACAACCCGTCGATAGTGGTCCTCGTGCGGACCGCCATCCTTTTGTCTATAACAATTTGGTGACGCAGGTATCGAGCAACGTGCGAAATGTACCGCGACGATGCTCGGCAAGGAGGCGCGCCACGACACGAAGCACCTCTGGATTGTGAAGCATGCCCCAGTGACTTACGTTGTCCACTTCGATGTTCCGATGATATTCGGACTCTGTCCCGACACATCCTGCCCAACCGACGACACCATCGGATGGCGAATATACCGACGTACAAGGGACCGCAGGGTCGATACTCAATCGCCTGAGAAGCGCCTCATCCATCGGTGACACTCCGCCATTCAGGAGCGTGAAAAGCCAACCGGCGTGGGTCGAGTTTGGCTGGTCCGCAAACGGCGTCGCGAGGGTGATGGCCTGTCTCACCAGCTTCGGATGCGTCTTCGCGAGTTCGCGGGCGTACACTCCGCCAAGGCTCCAGCCGATTAATGAAATGGGGCGACCATTTTGGCTATGGATACGCTTCAACTGCTCGCTTAACAGGTCGAGAAAACCGTCGAATTCGGTATCGGGCCACTGGTTGACGCCCTGCTCCCAGTCATGGACTTCGTAATTCAGCTCTTTGAGCCTTTCTCGCAAGCCTTCGGTCGCATATCCGCTGACGCCCAGACCTGGAAAAACGATCACAGGATGGCCGTCGCCTTGTGGCAAAGGCTGGGAGGCGGGAGCAAGACTTGCAACGTAGTCCGCCATCGCACGAAGGGGTTCCAGCGCAAAAAGTATCGCTGGGGGCGGCGTTAATTCAAGTTTTTCCATCGAATCTCCCAGACGCCGCTATAGGGTTCGCCGCACACCATCACAAATTGCCAGATGAGCGTTGCGGAGAAAAATGTCCCCCGAGGGTTGCGACCAATGAGGCACCGTCAAGGGGGAGCAGAATCAGCAGAAAGTGCGGGATAGAGCCGGGAACCAGCGCTCCGACTCATTCCGTAAATCACGCCGCGTCCCATGGAGCCTGGAGACCGCGTGCAACGCGACGAAACCGGTCCGTCAATCTATGTCTATTCGGCCTCGACAATGTTCGTTCCGAGGGAGGCGCTCTTCGTGAGACTCTCGACGAAACCCTGCGCATCACGCGCATGCTGCTGGTATTGAGACGGCGCGGTGGCAGTTAATGCACTCTGAACACCTGACATGATTTCGTAGACGTGGCGGCTGTACGCCGTGAGTTTTTCCGCAGTGGGCTTCACGAGGCTGGTCGACAGCGCAATCAGCTCCTCAGGTTTCGCGGACAACGCCTTGGCCATCAGAGCCTCGTTTTCAGCGAGCGTCGCTTTGACTACCTGAAGATTTAGCTGTGTCAATTTTTCCAAGCCGTCAAATGCGGTGCTCGAGAAGGCAAATAGCTGCTGGATACCGGTATTTTGTGCGTCTACCAGACGCTGGGGGATAAGTGTGCTCATGAATGCTCCAGATAGGGAAGACGACCGGTGCAAGGACCCTGAACGGATTCAGGAGCACGGGTCATGGGCCAACGGCCAATTGCTGCGGCGCAACAAAATTCATTGTAGGCGCATTATTCCTGAAGTCAATCGTGCCCTAATCATTTAGCCTCGCGATAACAACAAGCCCGATTTTCTCGGTCAATTTATTATCAGCAGAACGAAGTAGAGGAAAATCCAGAGAATGGGGCTCCTGTTTTGAGCCCCTGCGACTCTCACTTCACGGCTTCTCCCACACCGAGGTCAGCGCCAGTCATCGGGTCAGAGGAAGTGTCCGACGCCGTACGCGAAGCCATGGCTCGAAGAACCTCGGCTTCGTCGGCCGTCACGTTCACGGTTGCCGTGCCGTCGCCACCGTCCACAGCCGGTTTCGGCGCTTCGACGAATTCCCACTCGGGCCCCTCATTCCACGGACCTCGCGGAGCTCCATCACTTGCGGACATTTTGTAATAGACGCTTGTAAATTCCGGGACACCGGGAAGCTTTCCCTGAGGGAAATTCGGCTGGATGGAATGGAGCGCTTTTTCGAACGACTTCTGATGGGCGATTTCCCGCGTCATCAGAAAGCCCAGCGTTTCCTTGATGGCGGGGTCATCGGTCACGTTAATTAGCCGTTCGTACACAATCTTGGCCCGCGCTTCCGCCGCAATATTGGATCGAAGGTCTGCGGTGGGCTCACCGATGGTATCGACATAGGCTGCTGACCACGGAACCCCAGCGGAATTGGTGAGTGCCGGGCCGCCCCCATACAGTAGCGCTGTGATATGGGAGTCGTTGCCACCGCCGGTCATGCCGCGATAGAGCTCAGCTTCACTTTCAACCGCTTCCGCTAGCTGACCCTTTGCCCCCTTGTTCAGCATCGCGACGATGGACCCGACGATTTCCAGATGGCTGAGTTCTTCCGTTGCAATGTCGAACAGGAGGTCCTTGCGACCAGGGTCATCTTCGCCCACAGCCTGAGTGAAATACCGGCATGCCGCGCCGAGCTCACCTTGTGGTCCGCCAAATTGCTCGAGCAGCAGATTTGCGAGGCCGGGATTAGGCGCGGAAACACGCACCGTGTATTGGAGGCGCTTGTTATGGACAAACATGGTGTTCTCCTTTAAGAGCCCGGCAATGACGGAGCACCGTCTATAACGCCAGGCAACAGGATTCGGAAGTCGTGAAAGCGGCGATGCTGTCGCGCACCGCTTTCACAACGGAGGTCTCAGAAGGATGAGTTCTGGCGAGGGGCGGCAAACGCACCGCACATGGGCAGGGAGACTGCGTCCTTGTTCCGCATGTCGCGTTCCCGAAACAACGTGTACGGCTCGAAATTATTTTCTGGAGGGTGAGGACTTCGGGAATAGCCGTTGCGCGTCGATAGCGTCGAGATATCTGTGGGTCGTCTGGTGCACCGCCGGATTCTCTTCTCTGTTTTCTACCCCTTACGAGAGAGCAAATCATGACCGCAAAGACTGTGAAAGACCTGTTTATTCACTCGCTGTCCGACGTCTACAGCGCGGAAAAGCAGCTGACCAAAGCGCTCCCGAAACTGGCGCGCGCCTCGACCAGCCCCGAATTGAAAGCGCTGTTCGAAATGCATCTGGAGGAAACGCACGGGCAGGTCGCGAGAATCGACCAGGTTGTCGAGTCCTGCGGTATCAAACTGAAGCGAATCAAGTGCGCCGCGATGGAAGGGCTTGTCGAGGAAGGAGGCGAGGTGATTGAGGAAATGGAAAAAGGGCCCATTCTCGACCTCGCTCTCATCGGAGCCGCTCAAAAGGTCGAGCATTATGAAATCGCGACCTACGGAACGCTCGCTGCGCTGGCCGAAAAGCTGGGCGAGTCTGCCGCCCAGAAGCTGTTGCTCGATACGCTGAAGGAAGAAAAGGCCGCCGATGAAAAGCTGACGGTGTTGGCGCAAGGAACCATAGTCGAAGAAGCGATGGCTCATTAGCCCTTGATGCATCTGGAAGCGGCCGTCCTCTACGGCACGGGGCCACGTCGTAACACCCGTTGTCCTCAGGCGCGGTCCTCCGCCCCTGAGGCCCTCCGGACTCGAGGTCGCCCGGCGTCCGGAATCCTATCGCTCAGCTTCCACCCGAGGCAGGGTCGGTAGCCGACGAAGGCGTGGCGGACCCCGCCTTCTTGTGCATCTTCTTGTGCGAACCCGTTGTTGCCGGTGCCATCGTATTAGCCCCTGACGCGCCCGAAACCGTATCGGTCGATCCGCCAGAATTCGGCTTGCTCATTCCCGTACCGCCTTGTCCTCCAGCGGCACCGCCGCCTGCGCCTTGGGCAAAAACGTTACCCGATATTCCAACCAGAAGCACAGAAATCAAAACCCCTTTCGTCGCAACTCGCATGGCAGTCCCCTCAAGTACGAATCGGTCAACGCCGGACGGCGCTAATCCGTATGTTCGTGCCCGCAATTCGCATACCGTGTCGGAGCCGAGCAGCGTGGAACCACCCAACGACGAGAACACCTGTTACGACCCACGCGACGTGGCCGGCTCGTGACGAATTCGCCGCCGTCGACCGCGACAACGGTTGCCATCAGATCCAGCCGAACGCTCACCAAGAACGATGACGCGTCCGATATAACAGCAGCACCACTTACGCAATCACGCAGCTGACGAGTTCTGCCTCAGTGACGACGACGGGCAATCTGCCTTGTCTCGCACCTCGCGAGCAGCAAAATCGGGTTGTATGCAGGAGTCGGGTATGACGCATGCTGCGGCGTAGGCGCGGCATCGGCGCGCATAGCGCCACCGGACCGGAGACGATCATGAAGCGGGTAGCGACGATTTTGAGCGTGGTTTCGTTGATTGCCAGCACCTGCGTGTTCGCGCAGACAAACAGCAACAGTGCCAAGCCCACCGGGCAGGACCAGCAGGAAGCGCAGCCCGGCACCGGCAGTCACAGCATGGATCGAGCCGCGGCTGCCGGCAGCAGCAAGGCCGCTAGCGGAACCTTGATGCACCAACGCGAAAAGGGAATGTCACCGCAGGGCGCGTCGGGGACCGACGCGACCGGCAGGATGAAACAATAGACAGGGGCGACAAATCGCGCTGCCAATGGGCGACCACGATGCTGGTCAAGCCGGTATGTTACGCAGCGACTCGTGCGCATCGCGTGAATCTGCATGGCGACGCTTTTCAGCTTGTGCTCGCGCGCGCCCCGTGTGTATGAAGCCAGCAGGAGCGTCGGAGGACGTAGCGGTCCAACCAGGTTTGCTGCGAATGGCGTCCTTGTGAATTGATAACGGGTCAGCACGCCGGCCGGACGGCACACTTAGATCATGTCGCGCAGCCCGCGCATTCAAGTTGGCGTGTGTTGTCTCTCCGATCCAATACCGACGTGAACGGCAGCGCAGCATGGGCCATGCCGAGCTTTCGTCACCACGCCAGTACCACCACTCATACGTTGGCCGCGGTACGTCAGCCGGACGCCAAGCAAGGGCCATCCGGTTGACAATGACCGCGACGGTTACGTCGACAGCTAGACGTAGCGCGCTTCGTTCAGATCGGACAGGAGCGTCGGGCCCGTCGGTCGCCAGCCCAAACGCGCCTGCGTTTGCGCACTCGATGCCGGCATATCGAGCGCGGCGAACATCGCCATCCACCCGAAGTACGCCTGGGCTTCGTCGCGCGCGATCGAGACCACCGGCAACTTCAGGCCACGCCCCAGCGCCTCGGCAATCTCGCGAGCGCTGACGCCTTCCTCACCGACCGCGTGATAGCGCGCGCCGCGCTCGCCTCTCTCGATCGCGAGCCGGTACAGCCGCACGACGTCCGACAGATGCCCCGCCGGCCAGCGGTGACGACCCTGCTCCACATAGGCGCACACGCCTTTCTCCCGCGCGATCTCGATGAGCGGCGTGATCAGGCCTTGCCGGAACGGGTTATGCACTTGCGGCAGGCGCATCACCGACACATTGACGCCCGCCTCCAGCAGCGCGTTGCCGGCTAGCTCCGAGCCGATGCGCGGGTTCGGGTGGCCAGTGTTGAACACGTCCTCGGTGGCCGGTTGTCCGTCATCGCGGCTGCCGACACCCGTACCTGACGTGATGAGAAGCGGCCGATCGGAACCCGCGAGCGCCGATCCTAGCGCTGCGATCGCGCGCTTGTCCTTCTCGCAGTTTTCCAAGAAGTGCGAGAAATCATGATCGAACGCAAGGTGGATGACGGCGTCCGCCTTCGCGGCGCCGCTGCGCAGGCTGTCGGTGTCTTCGAGCGTGCCGCGATGGACCTCCGCGCCCGCTGCGCTCAGCGCGTCCGCGCCCTGCTCGGATCGGGTCATGCCGATAACCTGATGCCCAGCCTTGATAAGTTCGGGCACCAAAGCCGAGCCGATAAACCCGGTGGCGCCGGTTAGAAAGATACGCATGGTCAAGTCTCCAGGATAAGCACCCATGCACTATGCGATCATTCAATATGCTATTGAAGTAGTGAGCTTATCCCGGTAAAGCGACTAACAGGTTATTCATCCCCGTGAACACCGCCCAATCCCTCGGCGACTTTCTACGCAGCCGCCGCACCCGGCTCGATCCGGCCAGCTTCGGCTTTTCGGGCCGCAGGCGTACGCCCGGACTGCGACGGGAAGAAGTGGCCCAGCGCGCGAACATCAGCTCGACGTGGTACACGTGGCTCGAGCAGGGCCGCGGCGGCGCACCTTCCGCGGCGGTGCTGGAGCGCATCTGCGCGGCGTTGATGTTGACGAATACCGAGCGCGAACATCTTTTCATGCTGGGCCTGGGGCGGCCGCCGGAAGTGCGCTACCAGTCCTCGGACGGAGTAGACCCGCGCTTGCAGCGCGTGCTCGATTCGCTCGATGCCAGCCCGTCGATCATCAAGACCGCGACGTGGGACGTGATCGCGTGGAATCGTGCCGCGGCTGTCGTGCTCACCGACTACGGCACGTTGCCGCCGGGCCAGCGCAACATCCTGCGCTTCCTGTTCGGCGACCCGGCCGTCCGTGCAAAACAGCACGATTGGGAAAGCGTCGCGCGCTTCGTCGTGGGGACGTTCCGCGCGGACGTTGCGCGCGCCGGGCTCGCTTCCGAAGTGGGCGATCTGGTGGATGATCTGTGCCGCGCCAGCCCGGACTTCGATCGTATGTGGCGCGAGAACCAGGTATTCGGCCACAGCGAAGGCGAGCACGTGAAACGCCTGCTGCATCCCCAGTTCGGGGCCATCGAGATGGAATATTCACTGTTCGCCGTCGATGGTCGGCCAGACCTCAGCATGCTCGTCTACACACCGCTCGACGCGCGGATCGCAAAGCGCATTCGCAACGCCGTCGCTGCAATGGACAAAAGTCCGGTCGACGCCTAGCGCGCGAGCAGCGTTCGTGCCAAGCGGCCCAGGCGGCGAATTCCCTGTTCCATGTCGTCGTTCCACGCATGCCCGGCGCTCAGGCGCAAGCAATTGCGAAAGCGCCGGCTCGCGGAAAATACATCACCGGGCGCGAAGCAGATGCCTTGCTCGAGCGCCTCGTCGAAGAGCGCGCGCGAATCGAAGCGTCGTGGCAGTTCGAGCCACAGCACGAAGCCGCCTGCTGGCCGGCTTACTTTCGTGTCTGCCGGGAAGCTGGCCTCGATCGTGCGAGTCATGTGCGCGAGGTTTTCTTCGAAGACCCGGCGGATGCGGCGCAGGTGTGAATCGTAGGCGCCGCTCTCGAGGAAGTCCGCGAGCGCGATCTGAGGCAAGACCGGGCTGCAGAGGCTGAACGCGAGCTTGCGCTCCATCACTTGCTGCGTATAGGCGCCCGCCGCGATCCAACCGACCCGGTATCCGGGCGCCAGCGATTTCGAAAACGAGCTGCAGTAGATCGTATTCGCGCCGCCGTCGAGCGCGATGAACGGCTTCGGCCGCTCGCGTCCGAAGTGAATGTCGCCATAGACGTCGTCTTCGATCAGCGGCACGGCATGCCGCGCGAGCACCGCGAGGAGTGCGCGTTTGTCGTCTTCGGCCATCATCGAGCCGAGCGGATTATTGAAGCTCGATGACAGCAGGCAGGCCGCCACCGGCTCCGTTTCGAGCAGGCGCGCGACTGCGCCGACGTCGATCCCGCGCGTCGGGTGAGTCGGCAGTTCGAATGCCTTGAGGCCCAGCATCTCGATGGTATGCAGGAACCCGAAGTAGGTGGGTGATTCGATCGCGATCGTGTCGCCGCGCCTCGCGACTGTCGTCAGCGCGAGCGTGAGCGCCTCGGTGGCGCCGCACGTCACGAGCACGTCGTCGGGCGACAGCGCATGGCCGACGCGCATCGCGCGCTTCGCAATCTCGCGGCGCAGGCGCGGTTCGCCTTGGGGTGCGCAATAGGTGTTGTAGCGCGTGCCGTCTTGACGTGCGGCGCGCGCGAGCGCGAGGTCGAGCCGCTTCGATTGCAGCAGCGCCGGGTCGGGTACGGCGCAGCCCAGCGGCACGAGGGTCGAATTCGACGCATGTTCGAGCAACGCCGCTACGGCTCCGCTGATCGAGACGGTCGACGCCCTCGCGCGCGGCCGCGATGCCGACGGCAATGCGCGTGCGCCGCGGCGCGCCGCCGCGACGTAAAAGCCCGACTGCGGACGCGCGACGAGGACACCGCGATCCTCTAGCAGGCGATACGCCTGTAACGCGGTGGAAATGCTGATGCGATGCTGCTCGCTGACTGTGCGCACCGATGGCAGCCGCATGCCTGGCGCGAGCGCCCCCTTGTCGATCATGCCGACGATGAGCTCGGCCAGTTGCTCGTAACGGTACGAAGTGGACGTGTCCATGGGCGCGCTCAAGACGGGGTAATCCGTGATTATCGGCGCGCCGCCCTGGCTCGCCAAGCGAAACTGTGTTGGTCCATTCAGCGGAAAATTGTGGCTGTTATGGTTTGCGGGACGAGGCTACGATGCATGCGTCGCGATCGAATGCGCGGCGCAGAATTCACCGCAACCGGAAGGCAAAACCATGAATGGCTTACAGCAGACGTGGCGCGGCAGATTTCCTCGCAACGAAATCATTTCACTGCTCGACGTGAATCGTCCGTTCAACCTGGCGGAGAGCACATCGCAAGACTTGACGGTCGGCGAACTGCTGGACCTGGCGGGTCTCGAGCGCATTCGCGATCTGAAACTCGGTTATGGAACTTCGGCCGGGTCGTTGGCGCTGCGCGAAGCCATTGCAGAGGGCTGCGGCGTCTCAGCCGAACAGATCATCACGACGCAGGGCGCCGCGCTCGGGCTGTTTCTTCTCGCTTACGAGGTCTGCCGGCCCGGCGACGAGGCCGTCCTCGCGACACCCTGCTTTCCGCCGAGCCGCGACTGCCTTCTCGGAGCCGGCGTCGACGTCCGCGAAGTCAAGTTGTCGTTCGAGAATGGCTATCGGCTGGAACTGGACCCGATCGCCGCAAGCCTGTCGTCGAAGACGAAGCTGGTCAGCATCGCTTCGCCGCAAAATCCAACGGGCGTTCAGGTATCTCGTACCGATATCGAGAAGCTTCTTGTCCTGATGGAAACGCGGTCTCCTCGAGCGCTACTTTTCGTCGACGAGACTTATCGGGAAGCCGCCTATGGCGATGAGGCCGTGGTCGACAGTTTCGCCTCGCTCGACGCGCGTATCGTCACCGGCGCTTCGGTATCGAAGGCGCTTGGTGCGCCAGGATTGCGCACAGGCTGGCTCACAGTCGCGGACGCTGATCTTCGGGCGCGCCTCGCCGTCGCCAAACTGAACACGGTGATCTCGGGCTCGGTCCTCGACGAAACGCTCGCCACCGTGCTTTTGCGTCATCGGGAGCGGGTGCTCGCGCCGCGACGTCGGTTGCTTGCCGGCGCACTCCAGGAACTGGCGCTCTGGTGCGAGAGCGAGCGCAAACGCGTCGAGTGGGTTCGACCCGACGCTGGTGCGCTGTGCTGCGTGCGCCTGCGTCCGGACGCATTCAATGACACTGCCGTCTCACGTTTCTGGGATCTGCTGCCAGGGCATGATTTGCAGCTGGCGTGCGGAACATGGTTCGGGGAAAGCAGCCGTACCTTCCGGGTCGGCTTTGGCTATCTGCCGCCCGGGCGCCTTGGACCCGCATTGACCGCACTCTCGTCGGCGCTGGACGCCGCGACGGAATGACCTATCGTCACCTTTGATCTATGGAGCCCCACGATGAAAGTAAGAATCGCATATATCGAGGAACCGCCCTTTTACTGGACCGCTGACGATCATCGCGTGACGGGCGCCGACATCGAACTCGCCGACGTGACGCTGCGAGCGATCGGAGTCGACTCGATCGAACATCATTTGACCTCGTTCGAAGAGCTTCTGCCTGGCGTGCAGGAAGGTCGCTGGGACATGAACGTGCCCATCTTCGTGACGCCCGAGCGAGCGCAGCGCGTGGCGTTCAGCGTGCCGGTCTGGTCGCTAGCCGATGGCTTTTTGCTGCTTCATGGCAATCCGAAAGCGCTGACGAGCTACGCGGCCGTCGCGGCGCGCCATGACGCGCGGCTTGGGATCGTCGCCGGGACGGTTCAGTTCGATGCGGCGAAGTCGGCGGGCGTGAGCGATAGCCAGGTCGTGACGTTCAAGGACCAACCCCACGCGATCGACGCGCTGCTCGCAGGACAGATCGACGCCTACGCGAGCACGGCAGTGGGAAGTCGTGTCCTCGCCCGCGACAGTAGCGAGCTTGAAGCGGTTTCGCTCGGGCAGAGCAACGCGGGACGAGCGCCCGTCGGCGCCTTCTCGTTCAACCGGAGCAATGATGGCCTTCTGCAGGCGGTGAACGAGCAGCTCCGGAAATACCTCGGTTCGGCGGACCACCGGGCTCGCATGGCGAAGTACGGCCTGGCGGAGACGGAGCTCGACAGCGTGAGCGCGAGCTGAACGGCAACCCGGTGGCCGTGGTCATGGACGCGGCACGCGGGAACAACGATACGTCGAGCGAGGGAAATTTCTATTTGGCGGGTGCCGCGACATCGCAGTCGCCGCCGTGGGCGCCGCTGCCCGTGCTCTTCAGAGTGAGCACGAGTCTGCTACCCGTGTTTGCCGTGATGATCCCGCCATAGCTAACCGTGGGAATGAACTGGATGTCCGGCGCGACCGCCACAGGGGGATTCCTTGCGCCGTCGACGGACAGGTTGAGCTCCACCGTGATCGAATCAATGGCAACGCCCATATCCTGCTTCCGGCCGGCCTGATCTTTCTTGAAGTTGCACAGGCCATTGAGAACCTGTTCGAGGGCAGTCGGGATATCAACGGGTTTGCCCGGTGGGATGGGCGGCGTATTACAGCCAACGATCATGAATGGCAGGGCGCACATCGCTGCATATCGGTAGGCTCGCATCAGGTTCCCCAATCGATCTGGTCCATGCCGTATGGGCCTTCCCGTGCCGTCGCTGGTTCAGCACTGGCTGGCGCACGCCAACGCTCAGTACTTGATATTCCTCGCCGCCTGACGGCCGTTCTGCTTGGTGTGCCGTTTGTCCTGACGGCATTGCGAATTGCTCTTCTGGTCCGTGGCCCTGCACTCCTGCTTCGTGTGGCGGGAACCCTGGCGCGTTTCTTGACGAACGTCACGCCCGGCGCGACGTTGCTGAGCCTGTTCGGTTGCCAGGGAGGTTCCCGCGGAAGCCACCAGAGCCAAAGCAATGGCCGTGGCCGCGAACTTCCGGCTCCATGCAGACATGGCGTCCTCCGCAACGGGTTGCGTATCGATATTTCGTGTCGCTCACGGGCTGTTGCCGCGTGCACGCCGCTGGCGCCTGCGTGAGCAGTGCAAGGGTGACACGTGTGCATCCGGGGTCAATCGGACCAAGGTCCTAGGGTTGCCGGGTGAGTCCGCCAGAATGACCGTGGTTCAGCCAACACCCAGCCTTGCCGATTCACCGACTAATGCTGATGACGATGGTGGATGTCCGGGAAATGCGCGTGCGAATGTGTGATGGGCAGATGGACGTGCGGATGGGTGTGCGGTTCGTGACCGTCATACGGAAAATCGTGCTCGTGCTGATGATGTTCATCGTGCCGATGCCGGTGCGAGTGCTCGATCAGTTCGTGGTGATGCTCATGCTCGTGCCGCTCCCGTACATGAAGCCAGATACCAAGCGCCATCAGTGCCGCGGCAATCCAGAAGCTGACGGACGGCTGCGCCGGCCAGATCAGCAACGAAATGGCGACGCCAAACAACGGCGCAACCGAGAAGTAAGCGCCCGTGCGTGCCGTCCCGAGATGACGCAGCGCGACGACGAAGAGAACGAGACTCACGCCGTAGCCGGCGAGCCCCGTAAGCATGGCAGCGCCCACCGTGGTCGCGGACGGCAGTGATGCTCCTAGAGCGATTGCGATGGCAAGATTCACGGGACCAGCGATCAGGCCTTTCAGGCAGGCGATCATCATCGCGTCACTGGCGGACACCTTGCGCGTGAGGTTGTTGTCGACCGCCCAGCACAGGCATGCCCCGACGATCAGCAGAGCACCGGCCGGCACACCTCTTTCCCCGGGCGCCCAGGACAACATCACGCCACCGGCGACGATCGCAACCATGCCGAGAAACACCTGCAGATCGACGTTCTCGCGAAACACCACCCACGCGATGACGGCAGTCAGCACGCCCTCGAGATTCAGCAGCAGCGAGCTGGTCGCGGCCGGCGTGCTCGACAGCCCCAGCATCAGCAGCGCCGGTCCGGCGACACCACCGGCGGCGATCGCGCCGGCAAGCCACGGCAATTCGCTTTTCTGAAACCGGTGTTCATGCCCGGCTTGCGCCGACGGCCGCCGCATCCGGCGGGTGATGATGCCCACGCCGAGACCGATGCCGCTTCCAAGGTAGAACAGGCCCGCCACCATGAACGGCGACATCGAGCCGAGCAGCGCTTTGGCGAAGGGCGTCGCGGCGCCGAACAGCGCCGCGGCGGCAAGCGCGGTCAATACCGCGCTAAGCCTCGAGCTCATACCCACTCACGCCGTCACCCATCCGCCAGAAAATTCGGATGACTCGTGCGAATCTGATCGATCTGATTCAACGTTCCCGACAGATGCTTGCGCAGCGCCGCCTGCGCGGCCTCGACATCACCATGCTCAATCGCATCGATGATCTCGGCGTGATCGCGCACCACCGCCATCGTCTTGCCCTCCACCGGGAGATGCAACCGCCGCAGCCGGTCGATATGGCCGCTCAGCCTGCGCACCAGATCCCAGAGCTGCGGCACGCCCGCCGCCTCGTACATCTGCCGATGAAACGCCTGATCGAGCAGCGAGAACTGCTCGTAGTTCTTCAGGTCGAGCAGTTCCGTTTGCCGCGCGATCGTCTCGCGCAGCTGGGCGATCAGCGCGGCGTTGCGCTGCTCCGCGAGCGTGCGCACGACTTCCAGTTCGATCGATCGCCGCAGGAAGTGCGCCTGCAGCGCGGACGTCACGTTGATCTGGCTGACGACCGTCGCGTGCTGCGGGTAGATGTCGACGAGGCCTTCCTCGCCGAGCTTCATCAGCGCGTCGCGCACCGGTGTCTGGCTCAACCCGTACCGGTTCGCCAGCTCGGTGCGGGAGAGCACCGTGCCCGGCGTCAGTTCGAGGGAAAGGATCATTTCGCGCAGACGTTCGAATACTTGCGGCGCGGCGTGGCGGGAGCGGTCGAGCCGCGTCACCGTCGACGAATGAGCGTGGTTTTTCATGGCAAAAACTGAAGCGTGGAGGCACGCGGGATCGGCGTGGCCGCCCGCTGAGGCACTAGTACTATAGCCGACGCCCGCCCCTTCCAGCGGGCTTGCGGCCCGAATTCACCAAAAAGTGGACATGAGTATTTACCCCACTGACGCACTAATACATTAGTGCTTTACTATCCGTTCCATCAAATTCCCCTTGTTCCCTTGCCGATTGCCATCATGACTCGCGACATCACCATCACGCAGGTGCGCATCACCCCGATCGCCTTCCGCGACGGCCCGCTGCTCAACGCCGCCGGGATCCACGAACCCTGGGCGCTGCGCGCCATCGTCGAGCTGGAGACGAGCGACGGCCGCGTCGGCATCTCCGAGACTTACGGCGACGAGCCGATGCTGCGCGTGCTCGAGCAGGCGAAGTCGCTGGTGCTGGGCCTGTCGCCGTTCGACCTCAATCGCATGGAAGAGCGCGTGCGGGCCACCATCAAGGCGAGCCCAGGCGCGGTCGAGTTCGAACTCGCGCCCGGCTCGCATGCGGCGAAGAACGCGCCGAAGGTCATCAGCACGCTCGAAGTCGCGATGCTCGACCTGCAAGGGCAGATCGTCGGCGCGCCGATCGTCGATCTGCTCGGCGGCAAGGTGCGCGACGCAGTGCCCTACAGCGCCTATCTGTTCTTCAAATACGCCGAGCACATCGACAAGCCCTATGCGCCCGATGCATGGGGCGAAGGCCTGAGCCCCGAGCAGATCGTCGCGCAAGCGCGTCGGATGATCGAGCTGTACGGCTTCCAGAGCATCAAGCTGAAAGGCGGCGTATTCGAACCGGCGCACGAAATCGCCTGCATGCGCGCGCTGCATCAGGCTTTCCCCGGCGTGCCTCTGCGCCTCGATCCGAACGCCAACTGGACGCTCGCAACGAGCATCGCGGCGGCCCCTGAACTCGACGAGCTGCTCGAATACTACGAAGACCCGTGCCCGGGTCTCGAAGGGATGGCCGAGCTGGCGAAGCACACGCGCCTGCCGCTCGCGACCAACATGGTGATCACGACGATGGAAGATTTCCGGCGCGGCGCCGAGATGGGTTCGGTCAAGGTGCTGCTGTCGGATCATCACTACTGGGGCGGACTGCGCGCCACGCAAACGCTCGCGCGCATGTGCAAGCTGTGGGATCTCGGCATGTCGATGCACTCGAATTCCCACCTCGGCATCAGCCTGATGGCAATGACGCACGTCGCGGCGAGCATCCCCAACCTGACCTATGCCTGCGACACGCACTACCCGTGGCAGGAAGAAGAAGTCATCAAGGGCGGCCGCGTGAAGTTCGACAACGGTTCGGTGCGCGTACCCACCACGCCGGGCCTCGGCGTCGAGCTCGATCGCGAGCGGCTTGCCGAACTGCATGCGCAGTATCTGTCGTGCGGCGTGCGCAATCGCGATGACCTCACGCAGATGCGCAAGTACGAGCCGGGCTTCACCGGCAAGAACCCACGCTTCTGATCCGCGCCTGCGAGCCGCACAGAACAACGACACGCGGCACCTGACCCGCGACGCGCCCCGCGCGTCGCATCGAAGGAGACAACTCCATGAGTAGCCCCATTGCCGACGCGGCACGGCCCGAGCGCGCCGGCCCGCTGGCGAGCGCGGTGCGCAAGATCAAGTGGCGCGTGCTGCCGCTGTTCGTCGTGATGTTCATCGTCAACTACATCGACCGCGTGAACATCGGCTTCGTGCGCCAGCATCTGAGCGCCGATCTGGGCATCGGCGCGGCGGCTTATGGGCTCGGCGCGGGGCTCTTCTTCGTCAGCTATGCGATCTTCGAAGTGCCGTCGAACATCCTGCTGCAGCGCTTCGGCGCAAAGCTATGGCTCGCACGCATCATGCTCACGTGGGGCTTGGCCGCGGCCGGCATGGCGTTCGTGCGCGGCGAAACCTCGTTCTACGCGATGCGGCTCCTGCTCGGCGCAGCCGAAGCGGGCTTCTTTCCCGGCGTCATCTACTACTTCACGCAATGGCTGCCGAGCAACGAGCGCGGCAAGGCGATGGCGATCTTCCTGAGCGGCTCGGCGCTCGCGTCGGTGCTGTCCGGACCGATCTCGGGCGGGCTGATGCTGATCGAAGGCGCGGGACTGCGCGGCTGGCAGTGGATGTTCCTGATCGAAGGCATGTTCTCGGTGTTGCTCGCGGGCTTCATCTGGCTGTGGCTCGACTCGAAGCCGCGCGACGCCGCGTGGCTCACTCGCGCCGAGCAGGATGCGGTGCTCGATGAGGTCGAGGAAGAGCAACGCCAGCGCGCCGCCGCGCACCCGGTCAAACCATCGCTGGGCGCGCTGCTGCGCGATCCGCAAATCCTGATCTTTTGCCTGATCTACTTCGCGGTGTCGCTGACCATCTACGGCGCGACCTTCTGGCTGCCCAGCATCATCCGCAAGATGGGCGATTTCAACGATTTGCAGGTCGGCCTGTTCAACTCGATTCCGTGGCTGATCTCGATCGTGGCGATGTATCTGTTCGCGATGCTCGCGGCGCGCTTCAAGTTCCAGCAGGCGTGGGTCGCGGTCGTACTGCTGATCGCCGCGCTCGGCATGTATGCGGCCGGCCAGGGGAGCGCGCTGTTCTCGTTCGTCGCGATCTGCTTTGCGGCGATCGGCTTCAAGGCGGCCTCGGCGCTGTTCTGGCCGATTCCGCAGGGCTATCTCGACGCGCGGATTTCCGCGGCGGTGCTGGCGCTGATCAACTCGATCGGCAACCTCGGCGGCTTCGTCGCGCCGGCAGCCTTCGGCTTGCTCGAACAGAAGACCGGCTCGATCGAAGGAGGACTGACTGGACTCGCGGTGATGTCGGTGGTGGCCGCCGGCGTCGTGTTCTTCTCCCGCATGAGCCCGCGCGAAGGCTTGCCCGCCTCCGCGCATTGATCGCATCGAACCGTATCGACACCATTTCCAAAAACCTTCAGGAGACTTGATGAAAACAATAGAAGCCACGAGGGCCGCAGCAAGTACGGCCGTCGGACGATACCGCTGGACCATCTGCGCGATGATCTTCGCCGCGACGACGATCAACTACATGGATCGTCAGATGCTCGGGCTGCTCGCGCCGCTGCTGCAAAAGGACATCGGCTGGAACCAGGTGCAGTACGCGCAGACCGTGATGGTGTTTACGGTCGCCTATGCGGTAGGCCTCGCGATCTTCGGCCGCATCGCGGACCGTGTCAGCACGAAGAAGGTCTACGGCAGCGCGATGGCGCTGTGGAGCCTGGCAGCGATGCTGCACGCGGTGGCATCGACCGTGCCGGGCTTCGCGGCCGTGCGCGGTCTGCTCGGCTTCGGCGAAGCGGCGAATTTTCCCGTTGCGATCCGCACCACGGCGACGTGGTTTCCGAAGAAGGAGCGCGCGCTAGCGACGGGCTTCTGGAACATGGGCGCGACGATCGGCGGCATCGTCGCACCTGCCTTCGTGCCGATCGCCGCGGTCATGTGGGGCTGGCGCGCGACGTTCATCGCGGGCGGCGCGACCGGTTTCATCTGGCTGGCCGTCTGGCTGCTGGTTTATCGGCAGCCTTCGGAGCATCCGTCGGTGTCGAAGGAAGAACTCGACTACATCAATGCGGATCGCGAAGAAGTCGTCGAACAGAAAGTCAGCTGGTTGTCGGTGCTCAAATACCGCGAGACGTGGGCGTTCGTCTTCGGCAAGCTGCTGACCGATCCGGTGTGGTGGTTCTATCTGTTCTGGCTGCCGAAGTGGCTCAATGAGTCGCGCCATATCGACATCGGCAACATGGGCCTGCCGCTGATCGCGATCTATACGATGGCATCGGTCGGCAGCGTGGCGGGCGGCTGGCTGTCGTCGCGCCTGATGGCGCGCACCAACAAGCCGAATTTCGCGCGCAAGCTCACGATGCTCGTTTGTGCGTTGTGCGTGGTGCCGATCGCCACCTTGTCGTATTTCCAGAGCCTGTGGTTCGCGGTGTTCGCCGTGGGTCTCGCGGCGGCGGCGCACCAGGGTTGGTCGGCGAACCTCGTCACGACGGTCGGCGACGTGTTTCCGAAGCGGCTGGTCGGCACGGTGGTCGGCATCGGCGGCGTGGCGGGGATGGTCGGCTCGTTCTTCTTCTCCGGCGTGATCGGCGAGACCTTGCAGCGCACTGGGCAGTATTGGGCGCTCTTTACGGTCGGCGCATCGGCGTATCTGGTTGCGTTGGGCATCATCCATCTGCTGATGCCGCGAATGACGGCAGTGAAGTTGCGCGATTGAAGTAACTGAAGTAACGCTTGCCGGTAGTAAAGTGGGCGGGGCACGCGACGAATCATCCGCGTGCCCCGCCCTTTTCTTTTCAGGCCACGCGAGCCCTTATGACCATCGATCCCTCCGTCGTCGCCGCGTTTGCACCCACGGGCAAACTGCGCGCATCGATCAATCTCGGCAACCCGATCCTCGCCAATCGTCACCCTGAGTCCGGTGAACCGTTCGGCGTATCGATCGATCTCGCGCGCGCGTTCGCCGCCAGATTGAACGTCGAACTGGAGCTGGTGGTCTTCGATACGGCCGGCCAATCGGTGCAGGCGGTCAGCGAGGAGCGCGCGGATTTCGGCTTCTTCGCGATCGATCCGTTGCGCGGCGAAACGATTGCGTTCACGGCGCCCTATGTGTTGATCGAAGGCTTCTATCTCGTGCGCGACGACTCGCCGGTGCGAACCAATCAGCAGGTGGATCAGCCGCACAACCGGGTCGTGGTCGGCAAAGGCAGTGCGTACGATCTGTTTCTGACGCGCGAGTTGAAGGCTGCGCAAATCGTGCGCGCACCAAGCTCGCCGAGTGTCGTGCCGACTTTCATCGAGCAGCATCTGGAAGTGGCCGCGGGGGTAAAGCAACAACTCGAAGCCGATGCGAAGCAAACCGCCGGGCTGCGGCTGCTCGACGAGCGCTTCATGGTGATCCGGCAGGCGATGGGCGTCTCGAAGACCCGCGGCGAGGCGGCGGCTCTGGCACTGCGTTCGTTTGTCGAGGAAGTGAAGGCGGCGGGCTTCGTCGCGGACTCGCTCGCGCGGCACCAGATCGCTGGGGCATCGGTTGCAGCCGCCGAGTAGCAGGTCGTTCCATCCCGACACCGCGTAGCGCCTCGCTGCGCGGTCGCTGATCCTCGCAAGTCTTTCGAGCCACTCGCTCGGTTTCCCACGCTCGGTTTCCCACGCTCGGTGACGCGTTCCGCGTGAACGGTCACAGCGCCTCTTTGCCCTCACCGAGGGATTGTCCCAAGCTCCCCCGCGCCAAAACCCGTTGCAATCCGGATATTTTCTGGCCACAATCGAACCTGTTCAAATTCATAGCAATATGTTCATTTATGAACATAGGAGAGACGACGTGCTGAAGATCGGGATCAATGGCGGCGGAATCGGCGGCCTCGCGGCGGCGATTGCGCTGCACAAGCAAGGTCATGACGTGGTCGTGTTCGAACAGGCCGAGCGTTTCGGACGCGTCGGCGCCGATATCAACCTGACGCCAAACGCGGTGCGCGCGCTCGACGGCCTCGGCATCGGCGCGACGCTGCGCGAAACCGCCGCGCGGCCGTCGGCACGCATCAGCCGGATGTGGGATACCGGCGAAGTGACCTCGCATCTACCGCTGTCGGATGAAGCCGAGATCAAGTACGGCGCCCCGCAACTGACGATGCACCGCGCCGACGTGATCGCGGCGCTCGAAGCCGCGATGCCTGCCGGCGCGTTGCGGCTCGGCCATCGCGTGACGAAGCTCACGCAGGAAGATGGCGCCGCAACCGTCGCGCTCGCGGACAACACCGAGCATCGCTTCGATCTCGTGATCGGCGCGGACGGCATCCATTCCGGTGTGCGCGAATTCATCCTCGGCCCTGATGCGCCGCAGTTCACCGGCGTGGTCTCGTATCGCGCGGTGGTGCCCGCCACGCGACTCGCCAACCTCGAAACCGGCGCGTTCGTCAAATGGTGGGGCCCGACGCCGGAATCGCAGATCGTCACGTTCCCGCTAAATCGCGGCCGCGACGTGTTCATCTTCGCGACGACCGCGCAGCCCGACTGGACCCACGAATCGTGGACCGCCCCCGGCGACCCCGACGCGCTGCGCGAGGCCTACCGGCACTTTCACGCCGACGCGAAAACGCTGCTGGCCGCCTGCGATACCGTGCTCGCCTCGGCGCTGTACGTGCGCGAGCCGTTGTCGCAATGGAGCCGCGGCAACTTCACGCTGCTCGGCGACGCCTGCCATCCGATGATGCCGTTCATGGCCCAGGGCGCCGGCATGGCGATCGAAGACGCGGTCGTGCTGTCGCGCGCGCTCGACGGCGCCTCGGCCGGGACGCTCGGTGCCGCGCTCGCGCGCTACGAAAACGCGCGCCGCGAGCGCACCGCGCGCATCCAGATCGGCTCGCGCGGCAACAACTGGCTCAAGGAAGGCGGCAACGCCGACTGGGTCTACGGCTACGATGCGTGGACGGTTCCTGTGGCATGATCGCTGTCCCTTACCCCGCTCCCCGCTCAACGCATGCCTGACCGTTCTGAACGCAGCACCGAAGCCCCGAACGCCGTCGACCGCTCGTTCCGGCTGTTGCGCTTCATTGCCGAAGGCGGACAAACCGGCAACGTCAGCGAAGCGGCGCGGCAGCTCGGCGTGAATCGCATCACGCTGATGCGGCTGATCGCGTCGCTCGAAGCGCTCGGCCTGATCGTCGAGGACGGCAGCGGGCATCGTCTCGGGATGCCGTTTCTGACGCTGGCGGCGGCCGCGCTGGGGTCGTCGGATCTGATCGCGCATGCGCGCGCCGTGCTGCCGACACTCGCCGTGTCGACACGCATGTCCGCGTATCTGGTCGTGCGCGAGGGCGCGGACATCGTCTACTCGCTCGCCGAAGTGCCGGACACGCCGCTCGTCAGTCAGATTCGGGTCGGCAGCCGGCTGCCCGCGTATCGCGCGACGCCGGGGCTCGCGATGCTCGCGCTGCTCCCCCGCGCGGAACTCGAGCAGATGTGCGCGACGCAATGGCCCGAGGAGGACGCGCCCTCGTTCGATGCGCTGTCGGCGCGTCTCGCCGAGGTGCGTGCGGACGGCTGCGCGTGGAGCCATTCGGGACTCGAAGCGGGCATCGACTCGTGCGCGGCGCCGATCCTCGACGCCGCGGGCAACCCGGTGGCGGCGCTCAGCATCGCCGGGCCCTCGCGGCTGTTCGCCGATCGGCCGGAGCACGACGAAGCGCTGGCGCTGCCGGTCAAGCGCGCGGCCGCGCAGATATCGAAGCTGCTGGCGTAGCGGACACACACCGGGCCGCGCACGCTGCCCGCTTCCTTCAGCGACGCCGGCCGTGATACCGCCGCAACAGATAGTTCGCGGTCGAGCCATGCAGCAGCACCGACAACACGATCGCATCGAGCACGGTCGGCAACAGTGGCGCCATCGCGCCACGCGCGTATTCGAGGCCGAACATCAGGTAGTAGAACGCGCCGACACCGCGAATTCCCATCCACGCCATCAGATACCGCTGAGCGTTGTCGATGCGCGCGCCGAACATCGACGCCACGACGGACACCGGTCGCGCGACGAAAAACAGAAACACCACGGGCAATACGGCACGCACGTCGAGCATCTCGCGCCAATGCGCGGACACGACGCAACCGATGATCAGCATCAGCGACATCTCCGCAATCCGCTCCATTTCGATCGTAAATTCCATCATCGATTCGGCGAGGACCGCGTGCGCCTTTTCCGGGTCCTGGGCGACGTCGAGCTGCTCACCGTGCTGCACCTCCTCGAGCAGCTCCGAGGGATTCTTGTCGCCCGTCGCGCGCAATTCCTCATGACGCAGCGCGACACCCGCGACGAACACCGCGACGAACGCATACGCCTGCAACAACAGCGCCGCGCCATACGACGTCGACATCAGGCCTAGCGCGAGAAAGCCGTCGAAACCGATCGCTTCGCCGTAGCGCGTGCGTAAAAAGAAAATCACGCGCGCGAACACGATCGCGAATACGCAGCCGATCACGAGCGCGCTCACGATCCCCCACAACACCGAGCCGACGAAATGCACGCCGCTGCCCGAGCCGAACAGCTTCGCGCCGGCCAGCGTCAAGCCCAACACCGCAAACGGATAGGCGGCGCCGTCGTTCAGGCCGCCTTCACCGGACAACGCGAATCGCACGGGTTCGTCGTCGCCGGCTTGCGTCACGCGCAATTCGTTGGCGAGCACCGGGTCGGTCGGCGCGAGCGCGGCCGCGAGGAACAACGCCGCGCCGTCGGCGCGTCCGGTCAACAGCGCGGTGAAGCCGAACATCAACGCCACGGTGATGAGCATTGCGGGACCGCCGAGTCGCAGCGGCAACAGCCACAGCGGATTGCGCGGCCGCACGCGCAGATGCATGCCGATCGAAAACAGCGACACGACGAGCCCGACTTCGGCGAGCGTCGCGAGCAACGCGGTATTGCCGAGCAGATCGATCCCGACGAGCCCCGACATGGTCGGACCCACCGCCACGCCGACCAGCAGATAGATCATCGCGCCCGTCAGCGGCAGACGGCGGATCGGCCCGCGCGCGACGGCCATGAACGTGAGCAATGCGCCGATCAGCAGGAACCAGACCGGTTCGTCTCTCATGGCGGGATGGCGAGCATGCGCCGCGACGGCGACACGACCACCGCGCCGCCGCTAGCGGGCACGGCTAGGGGCGCTGGCAAAGCGCTGTACAACCTTGTTCATGGGCGGCCTCCTCGGTCCGGACAAGCGGGATATGTCCTGTCCCTTGCGTTGCAAGCCGCGTTCCTCGCCTGACGCAGCGCCGTGCCGAGTGATCTCACACGCCGAAGGGAAAGGTCTGCGCCGCGTGGTCGTGTTCGTCGACCGAAACGGGCAGCGCGGTCACCGCGCTGGTGCGATCGAACCACACGAACGCATCGAATTGCTCGGCCAGCGACGCTTGCGCGTAGTGGCTATGCCGCTCGCTCTCCGGCCGATAGATGACGCCGATGAAGCGCTCCAATAGCGGCTCGCGCAGCCGTTCGCGCAGCGCGTCGTGCACGCCTGGCCGCAGGTCGAGCAGGAAGCGCGCGAGACCGGTGCCGTGCATGCTGAATTCGACGCTGCCCGCGAGCGACGGCGCCACGGTCTTCACCTCCATCGGTCCGCCCCAGTCGCTCGCCGTGGCGAGCGTGCCGCTGTGCGTGCCGAACCCGATCAGCGCGACCGCGTCGCCGAAATACGCGCGGCACAACTGGCCGAGATTGATCTCGTCCTGCGCGCGGCCCCTCTCCGTTGCGCTCGCGTCGCCGATATGCGAGTTGTGCGCCCACACGACCGCGCGCGCGCGCGGCCCATGGCGGTCGAGCGCGTAACGCAGCGTGTCGAACATATGCGTGTCGCGCAGATTCCAGCTTTGCGGGCCGCCGTAGTACATCGCGCGATAGTACTGCTCGGCGACCGCGACGAGCCGCGCGTTCTGCGCCGCGTCGAGGAATCCCTCGCCGTCCTCGCGCGCATAGGCGAGCCGGTTTTTCAGCAGATCGCCGAGCTGCGCGATCACCTGCTCTTCGCACCGCGCGTAGCCGCCGGTAATCGCCGCGCGTCCATAGACGGCCGGATCTTGCTGCCACGGACTGAGGCACCCATAGCGCTCGCGAGCGATCCGGGCCGCGGCCGGGTCGACGCTGTCGAGGTAGCGCAGCACCACGTCGATCGATTCCGACAGACTGTAGATGTCGAGCCCGTAAAAGCGCGTCTCGCGCTCGCGGTGCGCGGCGTTGTGCGAGCGCAGCCACGCGACGAAGCCCATGAAGTCCGTGTTGCGCCACATCCAGGTCGGAAAGCGGCGAAACGGCCGGGACCGCTCGCCGGGCATCGGTCGATCGCGCACATGCCGGTCGATAATCGCCGCGTCGGGCCAGTCGGCCTCGACCGCGATCATCGAAAAGCCGTGGTGCTCGATGAGGCGTCGTGTGATCGCCGCCCGCGCGCGATAAAACTCAGAGGTACCGTGACTGGCCTCGCCGAGCAGCACGACGCGCCGCCCGGCGAAGCGGTCGAAAAACGCCGCGAATTCCGGGGCATCGAGGTCGGGCAACGGTTCGGCCGCGTCGCGAATCGCGGCTTCGAGCGCGGGCGGCGTGGGCTGCGATGCCGGCCGCGCGTTCGCATGCGGCGCGCTCCCCGGCTCGGGCCAGCCATCGTCGCCGACGAGCGGCACGAAGCGCACTTCGCCCAAGCCGTGTTCGTCGTAGTCGTGTTCGCCGCGCCGCACGATCTTCACGAGCCGCTGATGGCTGCGGCTGCTGCCGACCGGCATCACCAGCCGGCCACCGGGAGCCAGTTGGGCACGCAGCGCCTGCGGCACATGCGGGCCGCCCGCCGCCGCGATGATCGCGTTATAGGGCGCATGCGCGGCGAAACCCACCGTGCCGTCGCCGATATGCACCTCGACGTTCTCGTAGCCGAGCCGCTGCAGGCGCTCGCGCGCGCCCTCGGCGAGGCTCGCGTCGCGCTCGATCGAATCCACCCGGCCCGCGATCTCCGCGGCGATCGCGGCCGCATAGCCGGAGCCCGTGCCGATGTCGAGCACGTGATCGCCTGGATGCAGATCGGCCGCTTCGAGCATCTTCGCGACGATGAACGGTTGCGAGATCGACTGCTCGCCGCCGATCGGCAGCGGTGTATCGTCGTACGCGAAGTCGCGGAACTCGGATGGCACGAACGCCTCGCGCGGCACGCGGCGCATCGCCGAGATCACGTGGTGGTCGCGCACGCCGCGCCGCACGATCTGTCGTTCGACCATCCATGCGCGCGCATCGTCGAAATCGCTCATCGCCGCCTCCTCCGCATGCGCAGCGGACCGCGCGCGCATCGATTGCGATGGCGGCGCGCGGATCCGCTGGTCTTCCACCTTCAGCAACGAGCATACCGCCGGCAGAAACTTACGGCGATCCGCACAACGTAAAGCCGGTGTCGCGGGTTCTGTCAGGCGGAAAACCGGCTGCGCGAGGGCGAGCGCGGGCGCGGAAGTGCAAACAACGAGGAGGCGCTGACGATCATCGACGGCAACGCGCGTGAGAAGCGCGGTTGGATGCGGCCCCAGGTGGAGCGCGACGCGACGCTCGCCACGGCCGCGTTCACCTTGATCGGTGGCTGCCTGTCGTCGAACCCGCCTCGGTATCGGTCATCAGTACAGTCATCGGTCCCGTGCTCAGCGCGGCCGAGATGATCGCGAGACGATCTGGCGGGCAATCGACCAGATCGACGCTCAGCGACTCCCGACCTCCCGCGCTATTCACGTGCACGGACCAGCCGCACACCTGCGCACGCTGCTCAATCAGACTTTTCCAGATTGCGACGACGTGCAGCGATCCCGGGCTTGCATAAACAGTCAGACGTTTCACGTTCACGGCTTCACGCGGCACGCGGCCGCGCCTCGGGTTCCCGATCACAGGTATTGGTATGTTGCTTGTACGTCGAGGTTAGACGGGCAAACTTTCAAAAGCAAAAGCGCACGGGGGTGCCCCTAACCTGACGGTTACGGACACCCGCGTGCGCGAGGTGCAGCGCAGCGCTGCAAGGCCGTGGCAGCGCGGGCCTGCATGTTCAACCGCTTAGCGGCGGCCCGCCCCCCGCTTTACCGAGCCTGGCTGCGCAGCGTCTTCGCGGCGGCCACCATGTTCGTGAGCGCCGGAAGGACCTCGGACCACTGACGCGTCTTCAGACCGCAGTCCGGGTTCACCCACAAACGCTGCGCCGGAATCCGCTCGGCCGCCTTCCGCATCAGTTGCACGATGTGCTGCTGCGTCGGGATGTTCGGCGAATGGATGTCATAGACGCCCGGACCGATCTCGTTCGGGTAGTTGAAGTCGTCGAAGGCGTCGAGCAGCTCCATGTCCGAGCGCGAGGTCTCGATCGTGATCACGTCCGCATCCATATCGGCGATCGACGCGATGATGTCGTTGAACTCCGAATAGCACATATGCGTGTGGATCTGCGTTTCGTCCCGCACGCCGTTCGCGGTGAGTCGGAACGATTCCACCGCCCAGCGCAGGTACTCGCCCCACTGCGCGCGACGCAGCGGCAGACCTTCGCGCAGCGCCGCTTCGTCGATCTGCACGACCCGCACGCCGGCCTTCTCCAGATCGAGCACTTCTTCGCGGATTGCCAGCGCGAGCTGATAGCACGACACCGAACGCGGCTGGTCGTCACGCACGAACGACCAGTTCAGGATCGTCACCGGGCCTGTCAGCATGCCCTTCATCGGCTTGTTCGTCAGCGACTGCGCGTAGCTGATCCACTCGACCGTCATCGCCTTCGGACGGCTGATGTCGCCGAACAGGATAGGCGGCTTCACGCAGCGCGAGCCATACGACTGCACCCAGCCGAACTGGCTGAACGCGTAGCCGTCGAGCTGCTCGCCGAAGTATTCGACCATGTCGTTGCGTTCGGCTTCGCCGTGCACCAGCACGTCGAGGCCCAGCGCTTCCTGCTCGCGCACGCTGCGCTCGATTTCCTTGCGCATCGCGTCCTGATAGCCGGACTGATCGAGCGCGCCGCTCCTGAACTGGCTGCGTGCATGGCGAATTTCCGCGGTTTGCGGGAACGAGCCGATTGTCGTGGTCGGGTAGGCGGGCAGCTTCAGCAGCGCGGCCTGCTTCGTCGCGCGCTCGGCGTAAGCGTGCTGGCGGTTGCCGAGGTTCGCGTCGATGCGGGCCAGCGCGGCCTTCACCGCCGGGTTGTTCACGCGCGGCGAGTTGCGGCGCGCGGCAATCGCGGCGGCGTTCGCGGCGAGTTCATGCGTGACCCTGTCGCGACCGGCGTTCAAGGCGGTGGCGAGCACCTTCAGCTCGTCGAGCTTTTGCAGCGCGAACGCGAGCCACGAGCGGATTTCGGCGTCGAGCCTGGCTTCGCTCGCGAGATCGACCGGCACGTGCAGCAGCGAGCACGACGGCGCGAGCCACAAACGATCGCCGAGTTGCTGCGCGAGCGGCTCGAGCCAGTCGAGCGTGGCGTTCAGATCGGTCTTCCAGATGTTGCGGCCGTTGATCGCGCCGACCGACAGCACGCTGTGCGCGGGCAGCTTCTGCGCGGCCAGGGCGACCTCCTCGCGCGCATTGATCGCGTCGATGTGCAGACCGTCGACCGGCAAGCTGCAGGCAAGCTCCAGGTTCTCCTTGAGCTGACCGAAATAGGTCGCCAGCAGCAGCTTGACGCCGCGCTCCTCGAAGCCTTGATACGCGGTCACGAACGCGGCGCGCCATGCCGGATCGAGTTCGGTGACGAGCACCGGCTCGTCGATCTGCACCCACTCGACGTCCATCACCTTGAAATAGTCGAGCAGCGCGCGATACACGGGCATCAGGCGCGGCAGCAGCGCGAGCTTGTCGGCGAGTTTGCCGGGGCCGTCCTTCGCCTTGCCGAGCCACAGATACGTGATCGGGCCGATGATCACCGGCTTCGCTTTCACGCCCTGGGCTCGTGCTTCGCGCAGCTGTTCGAGGAAGCCGGACGTGTCGAGGTTGAACGCCGTCTCTGCCGTGAATTCGGGGACGATGTAGTGGTAGTTGGTATCGAACCACTTCGTCATTTCGCCGGCCGCGACGCCGCCGCAGCAGGCGGCATGCTCTTCGGCGCCCTGCGCCGAACGCCCGCGCGCGACGCGGAAGTAGTTGTCGAGCTTGTCGCCATGAAAGCCTTGCACGCGCGCCGGCAGATTGCCGAGCGCGAAGCTCATGTCGAGCACCTGATCGTAGAACGCGAAATCGCCGACGGGCGCGAGGTCGAGTTCGCGCTGGTCGTTCCAGTGACGCGCGCGCAGCTGCGCGCCGAGCGCCTTCAGTTCGTCGCGCGACGATTCGCCCTTCCAGTAGCGTTCGAGGCCGAACTTGAGTTCGCGTTGTGCGCCGATGCGCGGGAAGCCGAGATTGTGTGTCGTGACCATGGGCGCTGCCTTCCGATGAAATTTGCCAGAAACGATGCGAGGAGTGACAGCGATGATAGGGTTTTCATTACATGAATAAAAATGGCATTATTTCATTCACCCATCAATTCTGTTCATCTATGCTCGAACGCTTTCACCTCACCCTGATCCGCGAAGTGGACCGGCAGGGCTCGCTCACGGCGGCGGCCGGTGCGCTGCATCTGACGCAATCGGCGTTGAGCCATACCGTGAAGAAGCTCGAGCAGCAGCTCGGCACGCCGGTCTGGGAACGCGATGGCCGCCACCTGCGCCTCACGCAGGCGGGTCGCTATCTGTTGTCGCTCGCCGACCGTCTGCTGCCGCAGTTCGAACACGCCGAGGCGCGCATGAAGCAATATGCGAACGGCGAGCGCGGCACGCTGCGCATCGGCATGGAATGTCATCCGTGTTATCAGTGGCTGCTGAAGGTCGTGTCGCCCTACCTCGCGCGCTGGCCCGACGTCGACGTCGACGTCAAGCAACGCTTCCAGTTCGGCGGCATCGGCGCGCTGTTCGGCTACGACATCGACGTGCTCGTCACGCCGGACCCGCTGAAGCGGCCCGGCCTCCGCTTCGAGCCCGTGTTCGACTACGAGCAGGTGCTGGTGGTGGCCGAAGGGCATCGTCTGGCCAACGCGCGCTACGTGGAACCGGGGCAACTCGTCGATGAAACGCTGATTACCTATCCGGTCGAAACCGATCGCCTCGACATCTACAACCTGTTCCTGCGTCCCGCCGACGTCGCCCCGCGCCGCCATAAGACCATCGAGACCACCGACATCATGCTGCAGATGGTCGCGAGCAATCGCGGCGTGGCGGCCCTACCGCGCTGGCTCGCCGAGGAATACGCGGACCGCATGCCGGTGGTCAGCGTGAAGCTCGGCAAGACCGGCATCGCCAAACAGATTTTTCTCGGCACGCGCGAAGCGGATGCCTCGCTCGACTATCTGCATTCGTTCGTCGAGTTCGCGCGCGCGTCGAGCTGGCAGGACGCGAAGCCGCGGCGCTGAATGCGACATGCGCGAGTCCGCGCGTCTCCATGTCGACGAGCCGAACGGTCATGAAAGAAAAACGGTTCGACTACACGCAGACTTCCCGGCCGAGATACGCAGCGACCGCGCCTGTCACCGCGAAGGCGTGCAATTCCTCCGGCGAAGCCAGATGCGCGGCGACGATCTCGCGATTATCGAGCCGCAGTTCGGGTTCGCAATCGAGGCGCAGCTCGAAGAAATGTACCCGGTCCCTTCGGCCGTCCCACTGGCCGGCGACGCTGCCCGCTGGCAGCAAGGGGTGAGACGGGAGTCCGATCTCCTCCTCCATCTCGCGCAGCGCCGCGGCAGCAGGCGTCTCACCGGCCCGGATACTGCCACCCGGGAACCCCCATTCGGCACGGTACGACGACTTCAGCAGCAACAGCGACTGACCCACGTAGATTGCTACTAGCGCGCCCTCATGGTCAGGCCGTCGAAGGTGCCACCAGGCGCGGGCGAGCGGAAATCCGAGGCGAAACACCATGCGCCAGACAGCGTCGGAAAGCGCCGCCACGGTGGAAGAAGCCGTCATGAGCGGACCGCTCGCGCCCCGTTCACTGCTGCGGCAACGCATATGCAACCACGTAGTCGCCGAGCTTCGTGCCGAACGACCCGTGTCCACCGGCCGCGATCACGACGAACTGGCGGCCGTTGACCGAGTACGTCATCGGCGTGGCCTGGCCGCCCGCGGGCAGGCGTGCCTGCCAGAGCAGATTGCCGTCATTGACGTCGAACGCGCGCAGATAGTTGTCCGCCGTCGCGCCGATGAAGACGACCCCGCCCGCCGTCACCATCGGGCCGCCCAGCATCGGCATGCCCATCCTGAACGACAGCGGAAACGGAGAGCTGTCACGCGGGGTCCCGATGCGGCGCTTCCACACGATCTGGTTGGTCTTCAGATCGATCGCCGCGATGTAGCCCCACGCCGGCTGCTTGCACGGCAGGCCGAACGGCGAAAAGAACGGGTTCAGCGTCACGCCGAAGGGCACGCCGTATTGCGGCTGGATGCCCGCCTCCGTGCCGCTTCCCTTCGCGCCCGGCTGCGGCTCCATCGGGTTGCCGGGGCCGCGCGGTATGAGACGCGAGACGAAAGGCAGCGCGATCGGGTTGGCTACGGCAACCTGCCGGTCGGTGTCGATGGCAAGGCCGCCCCACTCGAACATGCCGAGATTGCCCGGGAACACGAGCGAGCCCTGAAGTGAAGGCGGCGTGAAAGTGCCCTCATAGCGAAGCCTGTGGAACATCACGCGGCATATGAGCTGGTCGTACATCGTGGCGCCCCACATGTCGGCATCCGTGAGGTTCTTCGAGGGGCGAAACGTGAGCTGCGAAAACGGCTGCGTGGGCGAAACGTGATCGCCGGGCGCCGCGCCCTGGGGCACCGGCATTTCGGGCGCGGGTACGACGAGCGCACCCGTGCGACGGTCCAGCACGAACAGGTTGCCGGTCTTCGCTGGCGCGTAGACGACCGGTACGATCTTGCCGTCCTTGTCGGTGATGTCGGCGAGCGTGGGCTGTGAAGGTTGGTCCATGTCCCAGAGATCGTGATGCACCGTCTGGTAGAACCAGGCGAGCTTGCCCGTCGAGGCGTGCAGGGCGAGCAGACCCGTCGCGTAACGCTCCAGCTCGGGTGTGCGGTCGCCGCCCCAGATGTCCGGCGTCTTCACGCCCATCGGCAGATAGACGATATCGAGCTTCGCATCATAGGCGGCAGGCGCCCATGAGTTCGGCGAGTTCCATGCGTAGTGTTCGCCCGGACCCGGAATCTTGTTCGGATCCGCCGCGCCCGGATCGAATGCCCAGAGCAGTTCGCCCGTCCGCACATCGAAGCCGCGGATCACACCCGAGGGCTCGCGGTTCGAGAAGTTGTCCTCGACCGCGCCCGCCACGACGATCACGTTGTTCGTCACAACGGGTGGCGACGTGGGCTCGTACATGCCGGGCGTCGTCACAGGCATGGCGTGCTGCAGGTCGAGGTCGCCGTTGCTGCCGAAGCCTGGGCAGCGTTCGCCTGTCAACGCGTCGAGCGCATAGAGGTGGCCGTCGTTGACGGGCAGCAGGATGCGGCGCATACACGCGCCGTTAGCGGCAGGTGCTGCCGCGGTCGTGGTTTCGCTCGCAGGGCCGGCGGCTTCCGTACCCGATGCGGCCATGGCATCGGACGCCGCCATGCCGCCGCTCGCGCTCGTCGCAGTTGCGGCGCTCGCCGACAGATCGACAAACGACACGCCCCGGCAGGTCACGTGCTGGAACGAAGGATCGGCCTTGAGCTTCGGATCGAACTTCCATTTGAGCTGGCCCGTTTGCGCGTCCAGCGCGAACAGGATCTGGTGAGGCGAGCACAGGTACAGCAGATCGCCGATCTTGATCGGCGTGACTTCGTTGGTGATTTCGACCGGATCGTTGGGCCCCTTCATGTCGCCCGTGCGGAAGGTCCATGCCAGTTGCAGCTGATGTGCGTTCTCCGGCGTGATCTGTTGCAGCGGCGAATAGCGCGTGCCTTGCTGGTCGCGGCCGTAAGCGGGCCACTCGGAAGCCTGGATGCCGTCCGGGTGCGGCGCGGGCGTGGGTCTCGCCGAGGTCAACGTACCATTCAGTTGTTGCGGATCGTTGAAGTGCGCATAGACGAGCACGCCGCCCCAAACCACGAGCCCCACGACGAGCGAGACCACGCCGAACCTGCGCGGGCGCTCGAGACGCCAGCTCATGAGCAGCAGCAGCCACACGCCGAACACGACCAGCACGCCCGAGCGCGGCACGAGCGCCCAGAAGTCGGAGCCCGCTTCCCAGAGTCCCCAGATCGCGGTACCGATCAGCACCAGCGCATAGACGACGAAAGCCGCGGCGCTGGCCCGCCACAGCAGCCACGTGAAGATGAGCAGCACGATGCCCGTCACGACGTAGTAGGGCGAGCCGCCGAGCGAGAGCAGCCACCCGCCGCCGATCAGCAAATAGATGGCGGTGAGCAACGTGAACAGCACGGAGATGACGCCGATGACGCCCAGCGGTTTCGATAGTCTGGCCATGATCTCAACCTTCCTTGAAGAACGTCTGCGATGATGGATAAAGCGTTGACTCAGCACACGTGCATCATGTCCACGTATGCAGCCTTGCGATCGTCGTCGCTGTTACGTCAGCTCCATGCTGGCGTCTTCTTTCGTAGTGCTGTCCATGCCGGGACGACTCGGGTGCAGACAATGCGGCACTAAAAAGCATAGTGCGTCGACGAACAATCCGCTTTTCTGGCTGGAGAACGTGCGATAAACCGCGTCCGCACCGAGCATTTTGCGTGCCACACCGCATCATGCGGAATGCATCGTGCGACGAAGGGGGTGGATCGAGGAAAAGCATCGAGTTGCGCAGGAACGTGCCGGACCGATCTGCGTCATTCAGCAAACAGATCGTCTGTTGACTCGAAGGCCGCGCATCGTTTCGCCCGGCGGCCATTCTGAAGCGAGCCGCACCAGCTAGAAACTCATCGCGAATCCGAACGACACGCCATGCACGTTGCGCCCGAACACGTAGCGCACCATCGCGCGCGTGCGAGTGACGATGATCGGATACCTGCTGCTATCGAGTTCGAGGCCCACGCCCAACGAAGTGAGGTCGTTGAAACCCAGCACCCCGGCACTGTCGCCGAAGTAATGCGAGTAAGCGGCTTCGAGCACATAGCGGACCGGCCGGTCCAGCGCGTGCCAGCCGGTGGGCGCGCGCCAGCGTGTCCATAGGCTCAGCTGCTGGGCCATGGCCGAGCCCTGGACTGCTTCCGACGTACTGCCGAAACTACGCAGATAAATATCGGTCGCCCGCAACTCAGCGTCGATTTCGTAGTTTTCGCGGTAGTGCTCATAGTCGAGCATCAACGAGCCGCCATAGCCGTAGGCGTTGAGCGAGCCGTTCTCGAGGAACTGCAGGTTGCTGTCCGTGACGCGATTGAAGATCGTTTGCCCCACCGTCAGGTCACTCGAGACACGCCCAAGCGTACCGTTGAGGATCGGCCGGAACACCAGTTCGTCGGTGATGCGGAAATCCCAGCCGAGGCCGACTGTGCCGCTGAAAGTGTTCCACTTCGTCGGCACCGCACGCTGCTGGGCGCCGTCCGTTGCAATGAAGACCGGATCGTAGCGGCTATAGGCAAGCGTGCCCTCCATGTACAGGGGAAACGTCCTGCTGAGCGTGAAGCCGCCGCCAAATTGCGTCTGCCCGAAGCCGGGATTACCCGTCAGGCCGTTATTGACCGACAGGTTACTGGTCGTCACGTCGGGGACTGTCGTGTAGGTCATGATCGCGAGCACAGCGTCGGCATGCCGCTTGACATTGCCGCCAACCACCGCACCGCTCGACAGTTGCCCCGGCACGACCTGCGCATGCGAGGCGCACGGCAGCAGCGTCAAGGGCAAAGCAGCGCATGCCCCCGCCGCGCGTTGTGACCAACGCTTCCGGAACGCAAGCATGGTCAAACAACCTCGCCAGTTGTCGATGGATTGGCAGGCTGACTTGCGGGCTCACACACAGCGTATCCAACGAGCATCACGCCCTCCTGCCAGTCGGCTGGTTGTGTTCGTCTTCCGCGAAGTCTCCGTCCCGTTGCAAAGAAGCACGTCCCCGCAACTGATGCGACTCCGGCGGGCGTTCTGCCGCTCACAGCACCTGGAAGCGCTGCTGTAACTTATGTGATAGAAATACCCGAAGTGAACTAGTACGGCAATACGGGCATATCTTCAGTCAACTGCCCTGCGCGCGGGCGAGGGACTTCGCCGTCGGCAAGCGATACCTCGCCGCCCCACTCACCCAAGGAGCGTCTTTATGTCCACTCATTCGGCATCGCACGACAAACTGATCAAGATCCCGGGCCCGGACCATCCGATCACGATCGAGCGCCATGGCGGGCGCGTGATCGTCATGGCAGGCGGCCACGTGATCGCTGATACGCACGACGCGTTGACGCTGCGCGAAGCCCTCTATCCGGCCGTACTTTACATTCCGCGCAAGGACGTCGATATGACACTCCTCGAACGCTCCACCCACGCGACGTACTGTCCATACAAGGGCGATTGCGCATACTTCTCGATTCCGTCGGTCGGCGGGCGCGGCACCAATGCGGTGTGGACCTACGAACAGCCTTACGACGCCGTCGCGCCGATCCGCGAGCACCTGGCGTTCTATCCCGACCGCGTGGACTCGATCACGGAGCAGCCGGCCGATCACTAGAGCGACACTACCGCCGCTATATAGTCAATCCATCGGTTGACACCTGGCGGCATTCGACTACCGACCGACGAAACGGCACGGGTTGCGAAAACCCGTGCCGTTTTTTATGCGTGGTAGCTCGCGCAAATCCACTGCGCATGTGCGTCGAATGGATCACGTATTCCTTAACAAAACCTTAAGCGCTAAGCACGTCGAAATAAAAACCGCAGGTCACGTAAATGACTTCTTTACGGTTCAAATTCGTCCCGCCTTACCCAAAGTCGTTGTCAAACAAAAGGACGAGACATGAAACCGATCACGAAATGGAAGCGTAAGCAAAGCGCAATGTGCGCAGCCGTCGCATTGCTCGCCGGGCTGTACTCGGTAGTAGCAACAGCCGGCGACGATCACGATCACGGCCGCGATCACGATCACGATCGCGGGTCGGTCAAGCATGTGCTGCTGATCAGCTTCGACGGTCTGCATGAGCAGGACGTCGCGCGTTGCATCGGCGCGAACACGTGCCCCAACCTCTCCCTGCTCGCGAAGTCGGGGACGACGTATACGAACGCTCACACGCCGGGACTGTCGGATTCGTTTCCGGGCCTCGCCGCGCTCGTGACCGGCGGCTCGCCGAAGTCCGCGGGCCTCTTCTACGACGTCTCCTACGACCGCACGTTCTATGCGCCGTCGGATAGCAATTGCACGGGCCCGACCGGCTGGAATGTCGTGTTCGATGAAACGACCGGCATCGACGGCGAGAACGGCGGCGCGCTCATCCACCTCAACGGCGGCGGCGCGTTCAATCCGCAAGCGATTCCGCATGCGCTCGTCAATGGCGTCTGCACGCCGGTCTATCCGCACAACTATCTGAAGACCAACACGGTTTTCGAGGTGATCAAGGGCAACGTGCACGGCGCGCGCACCGCGTGGGCCGATAAGCACGCGTGGGGCTACGACTGGCTCAATGGACCGTCGGGCGCGGGCGTCGACGATCTTTCGCGTACCGAAATAAATTCGATCGATCCGGATACCAACACGTACTACCTCGACACTTACCAGCACACGGAGAAGTTCGACAACTACCACGTGCAATCGCTGATCGATGAGATCGACGGCAAGGATTCGACCGGGCAAATGAACGCCCCGGTGCCGACCGTGTTCGGCGCCAATTTCCAGACCTTGAGCGTCGCGCAGAAGGCCACGGTCGCGACGGGCGGCGGCTATCTGGATGCGAGCTTCACGCCGGGTCCGCAGGTCACCGGCGCGATCGCGTATATCGACGACGCGTTGGGACGCATCGTGGCCGAACTGAAGCAGCGCGGTCTTTATTCGTCGACGGCGATCATCGTCACCGCGAAACACGGCCAGTCGCCGACCGATCATACGAAGCTCGTGAAGAACGGCGATACGCTGACCAAGCTGCTCGAAGCAAACAACTACCTGGATTCAGGCGGCGCTTTCGGCCAGGCCGCGACGAAGAGCGGCAACCTCAACGACGGTACCGGACTCGTCGGCACCGGCTTCGTGCAGACCGACGACGTCGGTCTGATCTGGCTGCGCGATCAAAGCCAGGCGTCCTCGGTCGTGAAGACGCTCAAAGACAATCTGAGCTGCAACGCGCCCGGCATCTGCGCCGATGGTCCGCAGGCGTACATCCTGTCTGGCCCGCAACTGGCGAACCGGTTCGGCGATCCGTCGCGCGGCCGCACGCCCGACATCATCGTTCAGCCGAACCCGGGCGTGATCTATACGTCGAGCACGGCGAAGGATGAGGAGCATGGCGGCAATGCGCCCGACGACAGCCATCTCGGCCTCGTGATGTATGTGCCTCATGCGCAGCACGCCGGCCAGGTCGACAACGAGCGTGTGCTGACCACGCAGGTGGCGCCGACGATTTTGCGTCTGCTCGATCTGAAGCCCGAGCTGCTGCAGTCGGTCGCAGTCGAAGGAACGCGTCCGCTGCCGGAGTTCGATCACCAGGACTGAGTGTCGATGTAGTCAAAGCATTCGAGTCATGAACTGCGCCGCGATCTGGGTTGCCACGATCGCGGCGTAGCTGCTTTCGACGAGGTCCAACCGCGCGGCCCGCGCATGCCGGCCCGTGCGAGAATGGGAGCGCCTGATCCGTCGAACCGGTGTGCGTCGCTAGCCTGCCAAGGAGCCGCGTTCCCATGAACTCTATTGCTCTCGGATGTGTAGCGGTGCTGGGGCTGCTGTTGTTCGGCCTCGGCTTGTCGGTATCGATGATGCGTTTTCGCCAACGCAGCCTGTCCGACTGCGCCGACGATCCGGCCAACCTCTTGCACAAGCTCGTTCGCGCACATGGCAATACGGCCGAATACGCGCCGTTCCTCGCCGTACTGTTTCTCTTTCTGGGCGCCCGCTCGCCCTCCACGCTGACGGTGTCGCTGATGATCGTCGCGACCGTGTGCCGGTGCCTGCTCGTCGTCGGACTGATTGCGTTTCCGACGATGGCGAAGCCCAACCCTTTGCGCTTCGTCGGTGCGCTTGGGACTTATGGGGCGGGGATTGCCTTGTGTCTGGCGTTATTGCGGTGATGAAACGCGCCGCCCGAAACGAAAAAAGCCCCACGGTTACCCGTGGGGCGCCAAAAAGACTCGCAGCCTGACACCGCGAGTCCTGGTCTTTCAAGCAACCACGCTTACTTCACATTCGGGAACACCGGCCAGGACGAAGCCTGATCGCACAGCGACAGCTTCGGATTCTGCGAGACGATCGTCGCCGCAGGATTCGTGTCGCCAGCCGCACCCGCATCGTCGCTGCCGTTGACCGTCAGGTTCAGCGTGTTCGTCGGGGTCGTGTACTTGCCCGCCCCGCCCGACGTGTTCGTCAGGATACCGCCCGTGCCGTGAGCGAGCGAGTGACCGATCAGGCTCACGTTCGCGCCAAGGTTCAGCGTCGCGTTGGCCGCCTTCGATTGCGTCGAGCCATCGAGCGCGCCGATGTTCACGACCGGCTTGCTCAGGTTCGCAATCGCCATCGTCACGTCGTTATCCGCGACCACGTTATCCATGTTCAGCTGGATCACGCTCTGCGTATTGGCGTAAGCGGTGTCGGCATGCAGACCACGGAAGGTCAGGTTGCCGCCGCCCACTTTGCCAGCCGCCTTGTTGGCCGGGATGTTCATCATGCGGATATTGCTGACGTTGATGTCGTGGAAGCTCGGCGGCAGCCAGCCCAGACCCGTGTACGAGATCGGATCGGCAGCCGGACCCGTGTAGTACATGTCGAACACGAGGAAGTCCTTCGCGCCACGCAGACATGCGCCGTCGTAGTAGATGTTGCTGACGTCGCCGCCACGTGCCTGACCGCTCTTGATACGCAGGCCCACGATGCCCATATCCGTCGACCCGGTGCTGCCGTCGTAGATATTGTCGAAGTAGTTGTCGTAGAAGTGAATGTTCCGGACACCTGCATTCGTCGGGCTGCCGACCGACAGGCCGTGACCGTTGTAGTTGTGGTTGTGCGCCACCGTGATGCCGTACGTGCGGTTCGACGAAACGTCGCGGTTACCGTCGATGCCCCACAGCATGTTGGACGGGTTCTGGCCGCTCGGCGCGCCGCGTGCCGCCAGCGGACGCGGATCCTGCAGACCGCCCTTGAACGCGACGTTGTCGTCGGACGGGCTCAGGAAGTTGTACACGATCGCGACGTTCTTCACGTAGCCGTCGAAGTACACCTGGCCTGCGGACGTCGTCTTGCTGCCCGTGCCGAGTGCCGAGTGCTCCGGACCCGCTGCAACGCTCGGGTCGACACCGTCGGTGTTCTTCACGCCGGTCGAGCTGGCATCGATCGTCGCACCCGTATAGAGATGCGAGTACGAACCGCTGACGCCATCGAAGCCGTCGTTGTTCATGCCGACGCTCGCCTGGTTCGCCGCATCCGGCAGCAACGGCGTGATGATCTTGATGCCCCACACGGTCAGGCCGTCCACGCCGTCGGCTTCGACGGTGAAGAAGGTGCTGTTGCGGAACGTGATCTGATACAGCGACAGGTTCTTCGACTGCTGCATCCACAGCATGCCGGGGTTGCCCTGGAAGCTGTACGGGCCGCCGCCGATGTCCTTGTTGCCGTGGTACGAGATATCCCACCAGCTCGCCGGCACCCAGCGTGCGCAGCCGGCCGTACCGGCGGTACAGCCGCCACCCGTGACCGAATAGCCGCTCGGAACGCTGGTTGCCTGACGGTTCACCACATAGGTGACGGCCGGCGTGGTCAGCGTCGTCTGGCCCATCGCGGTGACGACGTCGCAAGCGGTGCCTTCCGGCGCGAGCGTGCCCGCGCGGTAAGCGGCGATCGTGTTCGTGCAGCTGAACTTCGGCGTCGTCACGCCGGTGATGTTGCCGCTCGAATACGTGAACGCCTCGGTGACGCCGGTCGCCCAGCGGATCGTCGGATACATCGGCGACGAGCTGATCAGCGGCATGTAGCCACGCGCATCGATCGAGCCCGTGCCCATGATCGACGCGTTGACCGTATGCGTGCCGCGGATCAGCGGATAGCAGTTCTGCATGCCGCTCGTGCCCGCGATGGTCGCCTGGCCCGCGTTGGCGGTGCCGCTCGGCGCCGGAAGACCGGCCGGGTTGTTGATCGCGGCGCCGCAGGTGATCGCGTTGGGGCGATCCTGCGCGGTCTTGTCGTAGACGACGACGTCGCGGCTCGCGAACAGCGTGACGCCGTCGTCGATCCACAGCGTGACGCCCGACGGCAGAACCAGCGGACCGCTCAGGAACGCGTTGCCCGCGCCGCTGCTGTTCTTGACGAGACGCACCGCGAACTTGGTGGCCTTGTAGGTCGGGTTCGACAGCGTTTCGCTCGATGCACCCGCGATGTTGACGAGCGGGTTGTTGGCTGCCTGCTGCGTAGCGGCCGCCTGCTGATCGGCCTGCGTGATCTTCGCGCCGACTTCCGCGTCCACGGCGGCGCCGCACGCGTCGAGCGCGGCCTGGATGCGCGCCTGGTCGGGGTTGTTCAGTGCCGTGGTCGCGCCGCCGTAGGCAGCCGGCGTCGGATCCGAGCTGAGCGGCAGCGAGCCGTCAGCGTTCTTGATCATGTTGTTGTTAGCCTGCAGCGTCGCGCACACCTGCGTGTCGGCCGGCAAGGACGGCGAATCCGGCAGATTCGTGTCGGCGGCGTAGCGGCCAGGCGTCCAGGCCGGGGTAGTCGGCGAGGTCGGGCTCGTGGGTGGCGTGGTCGAGCCGGAACTGGGGCCTGAAATGTTATTACCTTCACCGCAACCGGCGACGGTCAAAACAAACAGGCCGAGTACCGCAAGCTCTCGGACTGAGCGCATCTTCATAAGTAATCTCCTTGGGAGTGGATCCAGTGCGCGCGCCTGGCAGGCCTCGCTCTCGCCCGCATCGATGCGGCAGCGAAAGCGTCAGGTCATGCGGAGCGGCTACGTTTGTTATAAGACATCGTATGAGACACAACCTAAAATCCGGAGCTTCCACCCTACGCGCGTCGGCCGAAGCGACGTATCGCGCTACTTATGTCGACACAACGATCCAGCCTCCGGCCGGATCCATCAAGACCGCAGTGCAATGGAAATGCTTGTCCAGCAAGGGACTGCGTCTCAAAGTCATCTTCTGTTGCGAGCCGGCCGCCCGAGCGGCTCGCCGACAACCGGCCGCGCTAGCTCGCGAACCGAGTTGTCCGGCAACCACATAATTTATCGTACAACGTACAACGGATCATGCTTCAGAACGGGGATTTCTTTCTATTACAGTAAACCCCAGCTTGTCGCGTCAGGGATACCGACAACGCCTGAAGCCGCTCAGATATGATGAAAGCGTCAGGCCGAACACCCGGTCCCGCACCCAGCCCACCATCGAGGATTCATCTTGCATTCCGCCAACATCCTGCTTGCGCTTGCGGGCGTCCTGCTGCTCAGCGTCGCGAGTCCGGGACCCAACTTTCTGATCGTCACGTCGACGGCCATCGCGTCGCGCAGCGCCGGCATCATGACCGGCCTCGGCCTCGCCGCCGCGTCTGGCACCTGGGCCTTGATCGCGATCGCGGGACTGAGCCTGATCGTCACGCATGTCAGCTGGATCGGCGCCGTGCTGCGGATTGCCGGCGCGCTCTATCTGATCTGGCTCGGCCTCAAGATGATCGCGACCGCGCGGCGGCCGTTGGCCGTGGGCGTCGGCAGCGGCGCGGCCGGCTGGGCCGCGACCAGAAAGGGGTATTTCGTCAGCATGACGAACCCGAAATCGATCGCGTTCTACGGCAGCATCTTCGCGTTGATGGTGCCTGCGCATGCGCCGTTGTGGCTCGATGTCGCGGTCGTGGCGCTGTCGATCGGGATTTCCTGCGCGTGGTACTGCGCGATGGCGTTGCTGGCATCGCATCCGGCGGTGCGGCGCACGCTGATTCGACGCAAGGCTGCGCTCGACACGGTGGCGGGTGTCTTATTGGTCGGTGTGGGTGGACGGATGTTGGCGGGGCGTTGAGCGGCCATCGACACGCGAAATGATGCCCCGTGCGCGAGATCAGGCGGAGTCGGGCTGCGAGGTGCCGTCGCCGCGAATCAGCAGTTCGAGATAGCCCGTCCGCGGATCAAGCTCTCGCACGAACGAATACCCAGGAAGCGACACAAGCAGTAACTCAGCGGTCGTGCGCACCGTGCAGCCGCGCGCCACATGACCGCCAAACACCTGGCCGCGGGCATCCGCAATCGACATGTGCAGATGCGCGCCATCGAGCGAGACGGAGCCCGCCAGGGTCAATATTTCGAGGTCGCCGCGAAGTTCCGTCGGCGCTTGCGCGCCAGCCAACCTCAATGCCGCAACGTCGAGACTGCCGATGCCCTGAACGACGAAGGCTGCTTGCAGGTTGCGTTGCCGGAGCGCGTCCTCGACGGCGACGCGAAGGTCGTCGCCGGGGGAGAGTCTGAGGGGATGGGCTTGCATGCCTGGGTCGGTCGACGCGCGGTAGACGCAGGGATTAAATGTGGATGAGGAAGTATCTCATAGGCGCATGTATCCGCTGAGCTCGTGCCGACCCGGCGGAAAAATATATACAGTCCATCTGTACAGTTAAACTGCATATATGATATGGTGCCGCCATGACTAGACCATCGCCGTCTTCCCAATCTACAGATCTCGCCGCCCTTGCAGGCGAACTACGCGTTGCCGTGAGCAAACTGGTTCGTCGCGCGCGGGAGCATTCGCAATCGAGCGACTTTACGTCGGCCCAGAAGTCGGTGCTGTTTCATCTGGAGCGCGACGGGCCAGCCACCGTTTCCGCCTTGGCACGGGCTGAAAGTGTGAAACCGCAGTCCATGCGCATGACGGTTGCGGGCCTGGAGACGCTGGGCGTCGTCAAAGGCGAAGCGGACCCGACCGACGGACGCAAAACGCTGATCGATCTCACTCCCGCATTCAAACGAAACCTGCAGGCGAGTCGGGCCGCCAAAGAGGACTGGCTGATTCGTGCGCTGCAGGCGCAGCTATCCGCGCGAGAACAGGCCGCGCTCGCCGCCGCGGTGGGACTGCTGCAACGGGTCGCAGACTTCTGAACATTCACCGCGTCGAAACGGGCACAGCCCGCGACTCATCGATTGACTCGCTACGAGGAGTAACTGAAGTGGATTGGTCACATGTCGTTCCTTATTTTTTCGGAGGTGCCTTTCTTGCGAATGCGGTGCCTCATTTCGTCAGGGGTGTGATGGGCGAGCCGTTTCAGAGTCCGTTCGCGAAGCCGTCCGGGAAAGGGCTGTCGTCATCGACGGTCAATGTGTTGTGGGGTTTCTTCAATATTGTCGTCGGCTATCTTCTGGTTTTTCGAGTTGGCGACTTTCGACTCGAAGTAACCGGTGATGTCGTGCCGTTCGGCCTCGGTATCCTGGCGATGGGGTTGCTCTGTGCGCGGCTGTTCGGCCCTTTGCATGGCGGCAATATGCGGAAACGCACATAAGAGACTTGCGATGACTCACGGCGCGCCGCCCGGAGCGTGCAAAAGACCCGATCAGGGTTTATACTGAAATTGTCTCCTCCATGTCTCCACATGGATTCAGGCCCGCCCAGTGCGGGCCTTTTTCTTGCCCGGGCGTCCTTGCGATGTGGCGACACCGGCCTGCCCCGGTCCAGTCTCGACACTGCGAAGCCATCACTTGCACATGTCGATTTCTGCCGTGATCATTCGTCGTAGTCACAGGAGGCGCCATTGTCTCCGATCAATTTCGACTTCAAAGGAGAAATCCAAATGCGTGTCATGGTGATCGTCAAGGCAACCCCTGAATCCGAAGCCGGGCAAATGCCAAGCACGGAACTGATCGCGGCGATGGGGAAATATAACGAGGAGTTGGTGAAGGCAGGCATCATGCAAGGCGGCGACGGGCTGAAACCGAGTTCGGCAGGCGCACGCGTGAGGTTTTCGGGCAAGGATCGAACCGTCATTGACGGGCCATTTGCCGAAGTCAAGGAATTGATCGCCGGGTACTGGCTTTGGCAGGTTCAGTCGATGGACGAAGCGATTGAATGGGTCAAGCGTTGCCCGAATCCGATGGTCAGCGATTCGGAGATCGAAATTCGGCCTTTCTTTGAGCCCGCGGACTTTGGTGAAGCCTTTACGCCCGAACTTCAAGACGCGGAAAAGCGCCTGCGGCAACAAATCGAGGGGCAAACGCGCTGACCATTTTGATCGTCAGTTTCCAAACGTCACCTTGACATGCAAGTAATCTCTTGCCTATAGTAGATGCAACAGATTACTTGCCTATAGGCATTCATGGCCGAGCGTCCCGACGACACAGACCTGCTGTTCAAAGCCCTCGCCGATCCGAGCCGTCGCAAGCTGCTGGACGTGCTGCACGCGCACGACGGCCAGACCCTGAACGACCTGTGCGAACACCTCGACATGACGCGGCAAGGCGTGACGCAGCATCTGGGTCTGCTGGAAGCGGCGAACCTCGTCGTTACCGCACGCAGCGGGCGCGAGAAGTTGCACTTCCTCAATCCGGTGCCGCTGCAGCAGATCTACGAGCGCTGGATTGCGAAGTTCGAAAAGCCGCGCCTGAAGGCGCTCTCATCCCTGAAACGACGCCTGGAGAGAGGCAATGACTAGATCGACGTTCGTCTACGTGACCTGTACATTTCATAGAGCGATGCAAGCTGCTGTTTATATGAAAGAAAGCCGGCATTTTGAGTTGTGCGGATAGCGACTGAAATGCACAAGCGATACCAAATGAAATCAACGGTTTATAACGCGATTCCAGACGACGCATTTTCCCGCCTCTTGCTGTAGGTACTGTGCGGAGTGATGTGCACGATGCCCGGCAAAACCACACAAAGATAAGAGAGTTCGGCGTTCATATCCAGGATGATCCACTGAGCCAGCCGGTCCGGCCGAGCGCCACGGCCGTCGCCGATAAGGCGATGCCCCGAAGCACACGGGCGGATCATCTAAACTGCAGAATTGACGAACAAGGACATTACCGCTCGGCTGCCCCGCCATGGCGCACATCTTCTTCGCTCCTTCGATTCAACGGCATATCGCAACACCCGAGCGCGAGATCGATGCGCGCACGCTCGGCGACGCACTCGAGGCCGTCTTCGCCGCGCAACCTCGACTTCGCGGCTACATCCTTGACGATCAGGGCTCACTGCGCAGGCATCTGGCCGTGTTTGTCGACGGCCGGCCGGTGCGCGACCGACGACATCTGTCCGATGCCCTCAGCGAGGAAAGCCGGGTTTACGTCTTACAGGCGCTGTCGGGCGGATAAGAAGGTTCCACTCGTACTCCGGGAGACACTAGACATGAGCGATCGATTGCTTGTTGCAACCCGCAAGGGATTGTTCGTTCTGCAAGCCGACGGCGACGGTGGCTGGACCGTCGGTGAGCCGTATTTCATCGGCGAGCCGGTGAGCATGGTGCTGCCTGATCCACGCGACGGATCGCTGTATGCCGCGCTCAATCTCGGCCACTTTGGCGTGAAGCTGCATCGCCGGCGCGCGGGCATGGCGGATTGGGAAGAATGCGCGGTCCCCGTCTACCCGCCGCAGCCTGCCGACGAGACGCGTACCAGTGACGGCGCGGACACGAGCGCGGCCGCGCCCAACCCTCAGCCGCCCTGGACGCTTCAGCAGATCTGGTCGCTCGAAACCGGCGGCCCGGACGAACCGGGTGTGTTGTGGGCCGGCACGATTCCCGGTGGGCTCTTCCGTTCTGACGATGGCGGCGACACCTGGGTCCTCAACCGTGCGCTGTGGGATAGCCCGGAGCGCCGCGAATGGCTCGGAGGCGGCTACGACGCGCCGGGCATCCATTCGGTGATGGTCGATCCGCGCAACAGCCGGCACGTGACGATCGGCGTGTCGTGCGGCGGCGTCTGGCAGACGGCCGACGGCGGTACGACCTGGCGCGTGAGTGCCGAAGGCATGGAAGCCGACTACATGCCGCCAGAACGGCGCGGCGACCCTAATGTGCAAGACCCGCACCGCGTCGTGCACTGTGCGGCAAACCCGGATGTGCTGTGGACGCAGCATCACTGCGCCATCTTCCGCTCGATCGACGGCGCCGCCCACTGGCAGCGGATCGAAGCGCAGCCATCGAGTTTCGGCTTCGCGGTCGCCGTGCATCCGCGCGAGCCGGACACTGCGTGGTTCGTACCCGCCGTTAAAGACCAGTACCGGATCCCGGTAGACGGCCAGTTCGTCGTTACGCGCACACGCGACGGCGGCCGCACGTTCGAGCGTTTCTCGAACGGCTTGCCGCCAGCACCGGCCTATGACCTCGTATATCGGCACGGGCTCGCGGTCGATGACTCCGGCACGCACCTCGCGATGGGGTCGACTACTGGCGGGCTATGGACGTCCGACGATGGCGGCGAAAGCTGGCATTTGATTTCAGCGCATTTGCCGCCGGTATATTGCGTTCGGTTTGGATGAGGGCGCGGGGCGTGACAGGAAGGTTGCCGGACCCGGCGGCACGCCGCCGGGCACCCGGGGACATCGCGCGGAGCGTCCGACAGCGCTGGACGTGCCACGCTAGCCGGCAGATTGAGTTCGCTGCCACCCAAACTGTTATCTTTTTGCACTGAAATATCGTTGAATCTGAAGGCTTTTGCTGATGACAGTCGATCTGATCCCTTCAGGTATACCGTCACCGCACGTGCGCTGAAAAATCGCCCCCGGTTCCCGCCTGTCGGAGTGTTTCCTGCTGGTCAGACACGTTACCGTAGCGAGCATACACACACTATCCAACCCGGCTGTCTCGCCGCAGCGCAGCCACTGCGCCCGCCTGCTCTCACCCGAAAGTGCGTCCGCCGGGTCCCATCGCTCACCTTAGCGGTTGCGTCCGACCACCACCAGGCAGGTCGAGGGGTGAACGTACGTTTCGTGCGGAAAATGGCGGTTAGGTCCGAAAGGAGCCATAAAATCAATGACCTGCATTTGCGAGTCGCGGAACCGGAACACGTGACGACGTCGCGCGGTGCGCGCGATATCAATGGTCTAGAAATATGTCGGTGCTGTTCCGGTTTGTGTGGTGCGTGTTTCTGTCTGCTGCGGCCTGGTGTATGTGTTTGCCTGGACCGTCGCAGACACGAACTCCTTTAACGAGCCGTGTCGATAGCCAACGCGTCGACAGCCTTGCGCTGATAGCCATTCGTCGCGAGCAACAGGCTGCGTGAATACTCGTTATCGACCTGCTGCGCTCTGATTTTCTCCACATCGAGTTCTTCGATGATCTCGCCATTGCGCATGATCGCAATACGCGAGCACAGAAAGCTCACGACAGCGAGATTGTGGGTGACAAGAATCATCGTCAGACTACGCTCGCGATGCAGGCGCTTGAGCAAGTTCAATATCTCAGCTTGCACGGAGACATCGAGCGCCGATGTAGGCTCGTCGAGCAGCAAAACACGCGGCTCGACGATCAGCGCGCGCGCAATCGCCACACGTTGCCGCTGCCCACCCGATAGCTGATGCGGATAGCGAAATCGAAACGACGCATTGAGCCCGACTTCACGCAACGCATTGACGATACGTTCTTCATGCTGGCAGATGCCGTTGATACGCAACGGTTCGCGCAATGTCTGATCAACAGTGAAGCGTGGATGCAGCGAGCCGTATGGGTCCTGAAACACCATTTGCACAGCGCACTTTTGCGCGACACCGCCTTGCTGCGCAATGCGCACCTTGCCTTGCGCGATAGGCGTCAATCCACTCAACGCACGAAGAATGGTCGACTTGCCGGAACCCGACTCACCGACGAGCCCGAACACTTCGCCTTGCGCTACATGAAAGCTCGCATCGCGGACGGCATCGACTGCGCCCGCGACCGTCTTGAAGCGCACTGTCAACGCATCGACGTCGATCATGCGGACGCTCCTTGCGTGTCGTTCAGCCATGCAGGGTCGCGCGACAGAACGGGCAATTCGGCAGGCGGATTGGCAAGCGGCGGATTCGCGGCCAGCAACCCGCGCGTATAAGGATGTTGCGCATGCACGAGATCGCGCGCCGCGCATGTTTCGACGACACGCCCCGCATACATCACCACCACCCGATCGCAGAACGACATCACGAGCGGCAAGTCATGGCTGATAAAAATGAGGCCGGTATCATGTTTGGCGATCATCTCGTCGAGTACGGCGAGCACCTGCATCGATACGAGCACGTCGAGCGCACTGGTCGGCTCATCGGCGATCAGCAGGCGCGGTCCCGTCGACACCATCATCGCGATCATCACGCGCTGTCCCATGCCGCCGGAAAGCTCATGCGGATATGAATCCGCGACGCGCGCGGGGTTGCGGATATGCACCGCTTCGAGGGACGCGATGATCTTCTCACGCATCGCACGCCCGTTGAGCTTCGGATCATGCAGTGCGAACGCCTCGCGCATTTGCCGCGCGACAGTCATCACCGGGTTCAGCGAGTACTTCGGATCTTGCAGGATCATGCCCATTTGCTGACCGCATAGACGGCGGCGCCTGTCGGCGCGCATATTCAGCAGATCACTTCCATCGAAGCGCAACCTTTTCGCGGTGTAATGCGCGGCAGGCGGCAGAAGTCCGAGCAGCGCGCGGCCCGTCAGCGACTTGCCCGAACCCGATTCACCGACGATGCCAAGCCGCTCGCCTTTATTCAGCGTCAGCGAGAGACCGCGCACGGCTTCATTCAGCGTACCGTCGTGCGTGCGAAATGCGATGCGCAGATCGTCGATCTCACAGAGAGGCGAGCGCGTTTCGTTCGTGCCCATATCAGTCTCCATGGCGGGGATCGAACACGTCGCGCAAACCGTCGCCGAGCAGATTGAATGCGAGGCTCACGAGCAGAATCGCGAAGCCCGGTATCGTCGCCACCCACCACGCGTCGAGCAGCACGTTGCGGCCCGACGCGACCATGAAGCCCCATTCGGGACTGGGCGGTTGTGCGCCAAGCCCCAGAAAACCAAGGCCTGCGACGGTCAGAATGATGCCAGCCATATCAAGCGTCGCACGAACGATCACCGACGACGAACACAGCGGCACAATATAGCGCAGCAGAATGCGCAGATTCGACGCGCCTTGCAGCCGTGCGACGTGTATGAAATCGGCTTGCACGAGCCTCAACGTTTCGGCGCGTGCAAGACGCGCATACGCGGGCCACGCGGTAATCGAAATAGCGATCACCGCATTGAACACACCCGGCCCCAATGCCGCAGCGAATGCGAGTGCGAGCACGATCTTCGGGAACGCTAGCGCGATATCCGTCACGCGCATCAGCACGTTATCGACCCAGCCTCCGAAGAAGCCCGCCGTCGTGCCGATCATCAAGCCGATCGGCACGACGACCACGACAACGAGGATCGCAATCGACAGCGTCAGGTGCGAGCCGTAAATGATGCGCGAAAGAATATCGCGTCCGAGCTGATCGGTGCCAAGCCAATAAGAGGCCGAACCGGGCGGCAACAGACGGTCGGACAACACCTGCCGGAGCGGATCATGCGGCGCGATCCAAGGGCCGATGACGGCGCCGACCACGAGCAGCATGAGGATCGACAGACCGAACAGCGATAGCGGATTACCCGAGAAACGCCGCCAGCGCCGATACGCAAGACCGAGCGCCGCCTGCATGCGCGAAGCTGGCGTATCGGTCAACAACCAGGCTCTCCACGTTGAGCGAGGCACGTTCATCGGCAAGTCCTGAGTTGAAGTCTCAACAGGTGGACGCACGTTGCAGATCTCCGTTGCATCAGCGGGCGCGCGGATCGAACACGCGATAGAGCACATCCGTCAGCAGGTTCAACGCAATGAAAGTAATGCCGATCACGAGCGTGCTGCCGAGCACGGCATTCATATCGGCATTGAGCAGCGCGCCCGTCAGATACGAACCGATGCCCGGCCACGCGAATACGATTTCGGTGAGCACCGAGCCTTCGAGCAGAAAGCTATACGACAGTGCGACCACCGTCAGCAGCGACACCGCGATATTGCCGAATGCGTGCACCCACACGACGCGCCGCTCGGACAAGCCTTTTGCGCGTGCCGTCGTGATGTACTCCTGGTTCAACTGGTCGAGCATGAACGAGCGCGTCATCCGGCTCAGATAGGCGACCGAGTAATAGCCCAATATCGCAGCGGGCAACGCGATATGCGACAGTGCATTGAAAAACACATCCCATTCCCCAGCGATCAGCGAATCGATCAACAGGCTGCCCGTGTGCGTATCGACCATGCCATCGAACACGGGGTCGATTCTTCCTGGTCCCGACACCCAATGCAGCTTCGCATAGAACAACAGTAGTCCCATCAGACCGAGCCAGAACACGGGCACTGAACTGCCGATCAGGCCGATGAAACGCGCGACGTGATCGATCCAGCGGTTGTGCCGTGTCGCAGCAATCACGCCGAGCGGCACACCGACCAATACGCCGATGATCGTCGACAGTGTCGCGAGTTCCAATGTGGCCGGGAAGACGCGCTTGATGTCGTCGAGCACGGGATTCGCCGTCAGCAGCGATACGCCCAGATCGCCGTGCAGCACCGCGCGCACATAGATGAAAAACTGCGCGGCAAGGGGCTTGTCGAGTCCAAGCTGAATGCGCGCGGCCGCATAAGCGCTCGCCGACGCGCGATCGCCGAGTATTGCGAGCACGGGATCGATCGGCACCTTGCGGCCGATCACGAAGGTCACGGCCAGCAAGCCCGTGAACGTGACGGCGAGCGTGAGCGCCCAGCGCAGCACGCGCAACGTCCAGCGCACGGTCGCGCTGCGCGCGGACGCAGCGCGTATCTGGTCAATAGGAGTGGTCGTCGTCGACATGTTTCGCGCGCTTACTGCTTCTTCACATGCAGATACGACACGAGATCGTTGATTGGACCGACTTCGAGGCCCGACACGCCCGGACGCATCGCCACTTGCGACACCTGCTGGAACATGATGACGAACGGCGAGTTTGCGAGCATTTCCTTCTGCATCGTCTGATAGAGTTGCGCGCGCTTTGTCGTCGACGATTCGGCGAGCGCCGCATTGGTCTGTTTCGTCAGATCGGGAATGTCCCACGAATTACGCCATGCGAGCATCTTGTACGCAGACTTGTCAGAGTTGTCTGGATTCCATGCGTAGCCCTGCGCATTGCTGTGCGGGTCGATGTAATCCGCTGACCATTCGCCGATATAGATATCGTGCTGACGCGCTCGATACTTCGCGAGCGTCTGCTTGTTGTCGCCCGGAATGATCTCGACCTTGATGCCGCCTTGCGCGAGATTCGCTTGTACAGCTTGCGCAATTTCGTTGTACGGGTAAGCGCTGCGCACATCCATCGTCACGTTGAAGCCATTGGGCAAGCCCGCTTTGGCGAGCAGCGCCTTGGCCTTGGCAACGTCCTGGTGATAGGGATCGGTATTCAATGCGCCGAGGAAACCTTCGGGCAGGAACGTTTGATGAGTCTTGAACGTGCTCTTCGTCACGTTTTTCTGAATGCCGTCATAGTCGATCAGCCATTTCATGGCTTCCTGCACTTCCGGCTTCGCGAGATTCGGGTTCTTCACGTTCAGGCCGAGGTAGAGCAACGTCGCTTGCGGCACCGACATCACCTGCACCTTGTTGGCCTTAGTCAATGCGGCGAGATCGTCGGGGCTCAGATTGCGTGCGACATCCGCGTCGCCGTTTTCGAGCAGCAGGCGCTGGCTCGCGGCTTCCGGCACATGACGCATCACGATGCGTTTCATCGCGAGCGGCAGTCGGTAGCCGTCGTATTTCTGCAGGACGATGCTGTCGTTCGCCGTCCATTTGACGAGCTTGTATGCGCCAGAGCCCGCTTCGTTCGTACGCAGCCATTCGTTGCCGAAATCGTTGCCCTTCTGATGCGACGTCAGGAGCTGCTTATCGACCACTGACGCGGGCCACGCGCCCAGCACGTTCAGCACGAACGTGGGCGAGTATTTCTGGTCGGTCGTAATGCTGACGGTCGAGTCGTCGATCTTCTTGACGTTCTGCAGCGCGTTGTCTTTGGTCAGGCCAATGCCTTGCAATACGGCCGCCGCGCCTTTATCGAGCAGCACGCAGCGCTGGATCGACCACGCGACATCATCGGCTGTCAGAGGATTGCCAGAGTGGAACTTGAGACCCGGGCGAACCTTGAACGTGAACGTGAGTCCATCAGGGCTGACCGTCCACGATTGCGCGACATCGCCATTGAATTTCGCCGGGTCTTTCAGATCGACGCGCACCAGTCGGTCATAGGTATTCGCGACATATTCTTCCGGCACGAGCTCATAGACTTCGCCGGGATCGAGCGTCGAGAATTCGTCGAGCGTGGTGGCGATCACCAGCATGTCTTTCGGCGTCGCCGCAAATGCAGTACTTGTTGTCGTCATCGTAAGCGTCAGTGCGGACACGACCGCGACTGCCGCCAGCGCATTGCGCAAAACCAGATTCATACTCGCTCCGTATCGAGAGGGAAAAGCGGTGAGAAATCTGCAAACGGACAGCAAAGAACCAGAACGCGATTACATCAATTTCAGAGGGCCGCTTTCGGCATTGTCAATAACGGGCAGCGAGCGTGAACCCGGAATTTCATAATGCCACCATTCGCTTGGAATATGCGTGAATCCTGCCGCATGCATGATGCCAAGCAGCAGCAGTCGATTGCGCTGCACATGCTGCGGCAATCCGTGATGGAAGTGCTCGGACTCCTTGATCATTGCATCGAAGCCCGTGCCCATGTCGAGCGCTTCACCGTTGCTGTCAATCAGGGTGAGATCGAGCGCCGTACCCCGGCTATGGTTCGAGCCTCGGCCAAGTTCTGCGATATACGTGGGATCGGGCAGAAAATCCCACAGTACTTTTTGTGCTTGCGGCGGACGGTACGCATCGAAAATGTGCAGCTTCATGCCGACGCTTTCGGCAAGTTCGACGGCTTTGCGCAATCTGGCTTCAGCGGGGGCCAGCAGCAGGGCGTGCGCTTCCTTGTAGATCGCCTTGCCGGTGAAATTGCGATCGGTCGCATACACGAGGTCGACTTCGACGCCATGCGTTTCCGGTGTGATGTGAATGAGGTGCGGTGTATCGGTCATGATTGTCAAAGATCGAATTGATCGGGTTCGCGTTGCAACTCGCAGTTGTGCGCGACACGTTTGTCGATAGTGCAGCCGTGAACAGGCAGGTGGGCTGCGCAAGCGAATCCCAGAACTGACTGACATCGGTTTTCACTTGCAGCAGATCGCAGGCGAAGTCTCGCGCCCACGGGCAATAGAGATCGGTGACGAGCGCGAACGGCAATTCGCGCCGTGCCGCCGCCTCGCAATAGCGGCGCGCGATGCGCGAATAGGCACGCGTGTCGGTGACGATCAGATACGGCGACGCGAATTCCGAATTCAGCGACTCCACATACGAGCCTGACATGCCGGCGGAAAGGAACCCACGTGGCCGCAGATATTCGAGGTAGCTGTGGAATGCATTCGAAATGCTGCACGTCGATTGAATGCCGAGAATAAAGACGGCATCCGCAGCGGTAATGCGTTGCCCGATGCGGGCGAATGTGTCGCCTGGTGCGAGCTGGCACACATAGCGGATCGTATCGAGTTCGAGCAAATGAGCGAGCGCCGTGTCACTCGTGTCTTCCACGCCGTTCGCGTAGCCGTCGAGGCGCTCGCTGCGCCAGGCGTCGAGGTGATCAGTGATGAACCATGGCCGTGTTTGTGTACCGCGGGATTCGCGCTTCAGGTCGTCGAGATTGCGACAGCCCACGCCGCGCACAAAGCGCTCGACCGAAATGCCGCTCGTGCCCATCTGTTGCGCGATCTGATCCGCCGTCTCCAGTCCGAGGCACTCCAGATTCGCAAGCATAAAACTGGCAATGCGCTTGGCCGTGGGCGTGAGCGCCGCAAAACTCGCTTCGACTGTATGAGCGAATGCGGTGGACATCGAGTCGTGTTTCCGGTCTTCTCGTTAGTTATCCGGCATTGCTCGGCGAACTGATATGTATATAACAATGACAATAAGGCGAGTGCTAACTTGATTTTTTTATCGGATCAAGAAAGCCAATAGCGAGAAGGCGCGTTGCTCGCTGAACGTTCCTGATTGCACACAACCTGAGAAAAGACCGACGACCGGTGATCCAGGCCGCGGTGGACATCGGGCTCAAGCCCGGCCGTGCAGCCAAACGTCCGGGCTTGACGGTCCGGCAGGTCGAATCGACATTTCCGCGACAATATTTAGAGTCCCGCTGTCATTTCTTGTTCGATTGGCGCGTCTGGCCTGGCTTTTTGGCCGCTCCCGAAAGCACAGTGATAGCACGCCGCCGTTCGCGAAGACCGCAAGGAGGCTGATCTGCACGGCAGCCTCCCCGGTTGGCAATTCGCCTGGACGGACAGCTTACCGCGCGCCAGTGTCTGCAGGCGTTCATTCGCCGCCGGACGGTCGAAATGCCGATCCAGCCAGATCAGCCATTCGTCGGCCTCGACGCGCAGATCGTTCAGGTCAATCTGGCCTCCGCGTAAAGTCTCAATCCGCTCGAGAAATTCGTGCTCGCCACGAACTTTTCGGGGCCGTCTGTATCTTCCAGCGAGCAATGCCCGGCGCCCGCGACGCAGCGCGGTAACGGTCTTGACCGTTGATTGCACGTTCGCCTTGCTGCTCGCGGGCACTGTGGACAAGGTCTACGACGGCTCCCTTATGTCAGTCCACCCCAGGACCGGCAATCTGCTCTTCTCTGATGCGATCGACGAGGCGGAGAGTGCCCGTCTGGTGGTGACCATACGCGTTTGCGCAAGACGCCCACTGCAGAACAGGCGGTCTACCTGGAGGCGCACTACAAGCGCTTCCTCGAGAAGCAAGCAGAGCGCAGCTCCAAGCTGCGCAATGTAGCCTAGATCTAGCGGGCTCCAGCGGGGAGACTGTCGAGGCGGCCACCTCGACATCGTCCGTGCCTGTGAGAATCGCCCCCATAGCATGACGGCACGTTACGGCCTTCAGAAATCTTTCATACACGAAACTCTCAAGCAATTAAGCATGCGCTGGCGACAGGATGTCGCACTGGTCACGCGGATAAACCATTTATATTGCATCGCACAAGCCCGTGCGATCGGTAGATGCGATCTGACGGTCGTGTTATAGTGCACTGCACAAACCCCGTCCGATCGGCAAGTTCGATCTGACGACCGCGTCCGGCGTTGCCGGGTTGCGGACAGACATGCCGCTGAAGGTGATTCGACACGCCTGTCAGCTTCGCCCAGTTTCTGTCTACACCATCAAAATGAGGTCCCTGTGAAATACCTTCCCCGCATCGCCGCGTCTGGAGCACTCCTGGTCGTCGCTCTCGGTATCGTCACCTTCGCCCAGATCAAGTTCGCGCCGCAATCCGCCGACAACAACCCGGTCGCACGGATCGTCCTGAACGTCGAGTCGCAACTGAACGACTGAGCGACTCCACCGCTGTATGTAGCCCGCGCCCCGCAGGCAAAGAAAAACCCGCCAGGCTCCCAAGAGAACTGGCGGGTTTGAGCTACTGATTTCGGATTCACATACCAGGCGATGGTAACGGAGTTGACGCCTGCTCAGGCTCCTCCAGCGACCAGTCGCCTCCAGGTCCACGGCATCCAACACCTTGGGCAGGTCACCAATCGTGAATTCGAGACGCTTCATCGTGGCCTCGTGAGACAGGCAATCTTCCCCTTCGACGTTTCGATCATCAGAAACTTGAAGAGCGTGTCGCCACACTGATCCAGCGCAAGCCAGCCCTCCCCGCCTTGCGCAAATTGTCACCGCGCAACCTGAAGGCATTGCCGAATCCAAAATTTGTGCAGCAGCCTCCTGCACAAATTGAAACCTCTTCGGCTTATCCCGACGCGTTCTCGTGTGTCAGCCATGGCTATCGCGCAGAATGTCGGCACGCTGATTACTGCGCTCCCGCCCGCACTGTTTGCGACGGTGGCTCCGCCTGGATCGAACGATATTCCGATGACGGTCGGCTCGATCAGTTTGGCGTCACGATCATCGCCGCACTTGCAGCCTGGAGCGCGCGCGAAACGTATGGCATTCCGATGAACCGGCTCGACGAGCCTGACGCCGTGCCGATCAACAAGGGGGACTACGACCTTCTGCGTGGAGAATTGGTCGCCGACGACAAGCTCTCGCGGGGGGGCGGCCTGACAAACCCGAGCGCCTTTGACAGGTGTGCGCGCTGGTTCCCGGCAGTGGCGGAGCGGAATCGCCTACTGCGATTCTGCTCGCCTGCTTCAGTGTTGACGCATATAGGCTTCAGCCATGATCGCGCTGACTTCAGCGCGGGTCTTCAACGCGTCGCGGATTCCGTCACGAAGGCGTGCGAGCCATCCGGGCACGGACGGGGCCAGAACGGTAGCGGCAAGTGCTGCGGAGATGAACGATTTCATGATGGGACTCCGGTTGTCTGACGGCGGCCTACCCGCTGTCGTCCGGTAACGATGCTGTCCCGAGACGACATAGGTATTCGATCTGCGGGCGAAGCGCACCGCTTCACCGCCTTTGACATCAGTATAAACCCTAATGTCGTTCATGTATCCAGGCGTTTTATTCAGCTCGCCGGCCGGAATTGTGGAGGTACCCTTTTGAACGCCGCCTCCGCTAACTCATTTAAATACATTTGCAATGGGCATACACAGCGACCGATCGACCCGGTCCGAATCATGATCCGCGAGCGCGCGCATGTAACAGCACCGTTCCGGTCCCGCCGAGCGCAATCAGCAATATACCCAGCGTCATCCACAAGTCCGGCGCCTGACCAAAGTAAGCCCAACTAGAAAGCGTGGGAACGCCAGGTGCGCCTAACCAAACGGTATGGAGCACCCCCAGGTGCACACTTCGAAGCGCCTGGAGCATCAACGTGTGACCGAAAGTCTCGAGCGACGCCATGATGAGGACATCCAACTAGCTTCCGGACCGGACGTTCCTGATCTCAGGAAGGAGAGTGGCCTGCGCCGCCCATAACTGCCGACCACGGCGCTTGCCTACGACCCAGCCCCAGCCGGCAGGCCGCGCATCGCGCGTCGGACCGTAGCCGACCCGTTGCTGTCCGTCGAGTCGCCTCGACCTTTAAGGCGGCTTTCGACGCGTGTGTGGTCATCGCGAATACTCCGAACGGGAAAGGTGCCGTCAGCGGAGGCGCCGGGGCAACAAATCGGATATGCCGGGCAACCGGGCTCGGCGCAGACGGCTGGCTCGATAGTGCAAACATACTGTCTGCAGCCGAGCGCATCGGAATGGGCGGCCGCCCACGGGAAAGGCCGATTGAATGCGCAATGGCCGGCTATGCCCGACTTCAGAGTCCCATGTGATCGGAAGTTCCCGACCCCGACCACTCACAGGCGTCCCTCGTCAATCAACGACTGTGCCCTTGCCTTGCGCGCCGCGCTCGATATATCCCGGAAGCAGGCGCCTTCTTCCTGAAGCCAGCGCTCGAGCGTTTTGGAGTCGCTCTGACACGAGGCAGCCTTTGCGTTTCGGGGCTGAAGTAAACGCTAGAATCGCCGTTTGCCAGTCGCAGTGGTGCGAATCTGGAATCGATGGAAATCTGGGCTGTTGTGAGGAAAAGGTATGGAGAAAGGTAGACTTCTTACAATCGCTTTCACTGTCGCCGCGGCGTCTTTCGCTGGGTGTGCGAGCGTAGCCGAAAAAAACGCCGATCAGTGCGAGCAAATGATGCAAAGCAAAGCAGAACCCGCGCTCGTGTCGGTGAGTAAAAGCGAACCGTCGCGTGACGGCCGCTCGGTGCTGGTAACTGGCGTGGTCGAAGATCAGCGCTTAAATACCGTCGTACCTGCCAAAGCGGAATGTCAGTTCAAGGGTAAGTCGCTCGCAACCTTTAAATGGCTAGCTCCTGCCACGTTGGCAGATTCAAGTGACGCGCGTGCGAACGCCGGAAACACGGAGCATTAGACAAACCAAAGGTGCGAGCATGACCTCGGCGCAAACGAGAGCATGCAAAACCTTGGGGCTTCACCGTCTGCTAACTCCACCAGTCAAGTTCGCAAAGCCGCAATCAGGTTACGACGGTCGGTGCGTTCCTGCCGGTGCGGACCGCGATGTCGGCCACCCGGCCGGCGACGGCAATCAGGCCGGCGAGCGCCGTCTGCGTGGAGATGTCATGTTTCGAGCTGTCGGCCTCGTAGCGTTCGAGATAGACGCGCAGCGTCGCGCCTTCGGTGCCGGTGCCAGACAGCCGGAAGACAATGCGCGAACCTTCCGCAAAGACGATCCGCACGCCCTGCTTCTGCGACTCCGAGCCGTCCACCGGGTCCGTGTACGAGAAATCGTCGGCGGTTTCGACCATGTAGTCATCGAGTCGCTGGCCAGGCAGCGATGGCAGCTGCGCGCGCAAGTGCGTCACTAGCGCGTCCGCTGCCGCGCTGTCGATCGCCTCGTAATCGTGCCGCGAGTAGTAGTTGCGGCCGAAGCGCGCCCAGTGCTCGCGCACGATCGCCTCGACGGGTTTGCCGGTCGCGGCGAGGATGTTCAGCCAGAACAGCACCGCCCACAGGCCGTCCTTCTCGCGGATGTGGTTCGAGCCGGTGCCGTAGCTTTCCTCGCCGCAGAGCGTCGCCATGCCGGCGTCGAGCAGGTTGCCGAAGAACTTCCAGCCGGTCGGCGTTTCGTAGCAGCGAATGCCTAACCCGGCGGCGACGCGGTCCGCGGCCGTCGAGGTCGGCATCGAACGTGCGATGCCCGCGAGGCCGTCGCGGTAGCCCGGCGCGAGCGTCGCGTTCGCGGCGAGGACCGCGAGACTATCCGATGGCGCGACGCAGAAGTCGCGGCCGACGATCATGTTGCGATCGGCGTCGCCGTCAGAGGCCGCGCCGAAATCCGGCGCCGCCGCGCCGCTCATGCAGCCAATCAGATCGGCGGCGTTCACGGGGTTCGGGTCGGGATGATGGCCGCCAAAGTCCTCGAGTGGCTCCCCGTTGACGACGGTGCCGGCCGGCGCGCCGAGCATGCCTTCGATAATCGCCTTCGCATACGGGCCGCCGATGGCGCTCATGGCGTCGAAGCGCATCGTGAAGCCGCGCGCAAACAGCGCGCGGATCGCGTCGAAGTCGAACAGCCGCTGCATCAGCTCGGCGTAGTCGGCAACCGGGTCGACGACCTCGACGGTCATGTTCTCGATCGTATGCGTGCCAGGCGCGTCCAGATCGACGTCGGGCGCATCGCTGATCCGGTACGCCGTAATTGTGCCGGTGCGCGTGTAGATCGCGTCGGTCACCTTTTCTGGCGCGGGGCCACCGTTGGCGATGTTGTACTTGATCCCGAAGTCACCGTCTGCGCCGCCCGGATTGTGACTGGCGGACAGCACGATGCCGCCGAACGCGCCGGTCTTTCGGATCACGCAACTGATCGCCGGCGTCGAGAACAGCCCGCCGCGGCCCACCAGCACCTTGCCGAAGCCGTTGGCGGCCGCCATCTTCAGGATCGTCTGCACGGCGGCGCGATTATAGAAACGCCCGTCGCCGCCCAGCACGAGAGTTTGTCCGGCACTGCCCTCGAGCGAGTCGAAGATCGACTGCACGAAATTCTCGAGGTAGCCAGGCTGCATGAAAGCCGTCACCTTCTTGCGCAGCCCCGACGTGCCGGGCTTTTGCCCGGGGATGGGTTGTGTTGCAATGTTTCGGATTGTCATGTCCCTTCCTTTTTGCCGGGGGTTCCAGCGTTGCCTTCCTGTGTTACGGGGAATCCTCTCGTGCCTTCTGCCTTCTGCCTTCTCCCCTCTGGCTTCTGGCTTCTGGCTTCTGCCAGTTTCAGCCGCGACCTCGACACCAAGCCGCAGGTCTAGCAGGTCCGCAAATTTCGCGAAGTCGAATGAGCGCCACCAGTCAGGCGACGCGCCGGCAAAGCGCCACGTGCTGAGTTTGTGTCGAAGTTGGGAGGGGTAGAGGCTCACCCACTCGCCGACGAACCGGTGCCAGTCCGGCAGTGGCGGTATAACGGCGTCGCTATGGACACGGAACCCGTAAAAGACTGTACGCTTTCTGAATGACGTACGCTTTCGGAGAACGGCATAGAACCGGCGCACCACGTCAACCAGCCGCCTCCGCGTCAACTGCCGGGTCGTCCAAACGCTGAACGTGCAAAGGTTACGGCGTAAGCGCCCGGCTGCGCGACCATGTATCCGCGCTGTGCCGTTCTCGTCCATCCGACGAAAGCTTCATACGATGGCTGGTGCGGATTAGAGCGCTCCCCAATGACCGACGGCGGTGTTTCGGCCATTCCCGACACTCAGGCATCGGCGCTCGTGAGGCGGCAGTACTTCGCTTTCCCGACATTCGCCCCTCGGTAGCCGCAAATGTCAGGCCTCACGCGAACGTAGGCGCAGTTTCGACCCACTTCGGTCCCCCGCAATACACGCGCGAACGACCGTTGCGTGAGCCATAGCAGCCGCGCCCGTTGCTGCCGGATGTGAGCGAAGCATCGGGATTCGCGATAGTGCCGTCACGCTTGATACTTGCACCTCCTTACAGTTCGCGACGCGATTGTCGCTTTACCGACCATCATCGTTTGACCGCATTCTCGCGGCGACACAGCTGGCAAAAATCTCTCACTTTTCCTCATCCGAACGATCAGAAATTGCATCGCAAGGCAATCGGCGGATTTTGGCTATCGCCGCGCCCTCTTACCATCGTTACAGAATCACGCGATCAGAAACGGCCGCGGAAGTGCCGGAGTTTCCTTCAATTCATCGACGCAACCTAGCGAGCGCCCGAGCATGAAAAATCTTAAATTCATCCCTCCTCTTATGACGGTGATGTTCGCGGTGCAGCCGTTTTTGGCAAAGGCTGACGTCACGATCAAGATAGGCCAGGTATCACCATTGACTGGGGAGCTGTCTCACATAGGCAAGGACGACGAGAACGGCGTGCGGCTCGCGATCGAGGATCTGAACACGAAGAAACTTCGTATCGGAGGGCAGCCGGTCACATTCGTACTGGATTCGCAGGACGACGCGGCCGACCCGAAGACCGCTGTGACCGTTGCGCAAAAATTGGTCGACGACCGCGTGGCAGGTGTGGTCGGCCACGCCAATTCCGGCACGTCGATTCCTGCTTCGAAGATCTACTCGGATGCCGGCATACCGATGATCACCGAGTCCGCAACCAACCCCAAGCTCACCGCGCAGGGCTACAAGAACGTCTTCCGCATGGTCGCGAACGACGTGCGGCAAGGCACGGTCATCGGCACCTATCTGGTGAAGGACCTCAAGGCGACAAAGATCGCGATCGTCGACGATCGAACAGCCTACGGACAGGGACTCGCCGACGAAGTCGAAAAGGCGGTCAAGGCTTCGGGAGGCACCGTCGTCGCACGTGAATACGGGACCGACAAAACCACTAACTGGATGGCCGTCCTCACGACCCTCAAGAGCCACGTTCCCGACGGGATCGTCTTCACCGGTGGAGATACGCAAGCGGCCGCATTCGTCCAGCAAGCCCAGAAGCTCGGTCTGAAGGCCAAACTGATCGCGGGTGATGAGGCCTGTACGCCGCAATTCATCAAGCTCGCGGGCGCCGCGATGAACAGCGGCACGTATTGCACGCTGGCGGGCGTGCCGCCGTCGAAAATGCCGCAGGGAGACGCCTTCTTCAAACGCTACCAGCAGCGGTTCGGCGTTCCTGTGCAACTCTACGCGCCGTACGCGTATGACGCCGTGATGTCGATGGCCGGTGCGATGCAGGCTGCCGACTCGGTCGATCCGAAAGTCTATCTGCCCAAGCTTCGGAACCTGGCACTGGACGGTGTGACGGGACCGATCAAGTTTGACGAAAACGGCGACATTCGCAACGGCGCGATTACTGTCCGGCAGTTTGGCCAAGGCGACTGGCACGACGCGAGCGTCGTCAGATAGGCCACTATCGTCGCGATGGACAATTCGATGTCAAACGCGGAAACGACGGGGGATCTTCGGTGGTGCGCCGGCGGCCGTGCAACAGACAGGCTGCCCGGTGCCCGGCTGCCGACCGGAATCTACTTCAGTCGTCGATATCTACCGGTACGCCTAGCCCGACCTTTACCCGGCTCATGCTCACGAGCGTCTTGAAGCGCTTGACGTTGTTATTGGAAAAGAAAAGCTGCCGGGTCAGGTCGTTGTATTGCTCCATGTCCCGCACCGTCAGGATCAGTACGAAGTCCCACTCGCCCGCGACGTAGTAGCACTGCTGAATCTGTGGACACCGTTCAAAGGTCCGCTTCATGGAATCGAGCAGATCGATTTGCTCACTCTCGACTTCCACCATGGAAACAATAGTAAGAGGACATCCCACCTTTTCGGGCGAGACGATAGCCGCATACCGGTCAATCACGCCGTCCTCGGCTAGGCGGCGCAGACGGCGGTTCACGGCGGCAGTCGAGAGATTGACCCGCGCGCCAAGTTCATTTTGGGGCAGTTGAGCGTCCTGCTGGACCTCGGCGAGCAGTTTGCGATCGAATACATCGAGGGTGATAGCCATGGTGTGAGTCCCAGCATAAATGCGAGAAATTATTGCGCGATGACCCTAGATTTGGAGATTAATTCAATGGTGTCAAGCAATATTATTTTGTCATTGGCTGACGCGTCGACTTCCGAGGAGGTGATGCGACGGTCCGCCTCGGACACTTACTCACTGGAGCCTCACCGCAATGCTGATCGCTAACAAGCGCGCGTCGCACACTGACTATCCCAACGAACTGAAGACCATTCTGAGTGTCGAGTCCGCTGAACAGAGCCGTCAATGGCTCAAGAACTGGAAGCTTCTCAGTTCGTCTGCCACGCCTCTATGGGATCTGCCCGATGCGGCGGCACGACTCGGCGTGGCGCGTCTGAGCATCAAGGACGAATCCGTCCGGTCACCACTCGGAAGCTTCAAGGCTCTGGGCGCGCCGATCGCGCTCGTACGCCTGATCCTGCGTTTGTGGCCCGAGCATGATCTCGATCCGAAGGGCTTGATCGAGGGGCGCTACAAGGCAATGCTCACGAACCTCGTCGTGATCAGCGCGACCGACGGCAACCATGGCAAGGCCTTGGCCGCTGCAGCGCAAACGATCGGCTGCAATTGCGTGGTCGTCTTGCACGCCAACGTGAGCGCCGAGCGCGAGCAGGCCATCGCTGCGTATGGCGCGCAAATCATTCGCGTTCGGGGAAACTACGACGGGTCGGTGGAAGAAGCCGCACGCCTTGCGAAGGAAAACGGCTGGCACGTGGTCTCAGACACATCCTATGAAGGATATGAAGCCATTCCTCGCGACGTTATGCAGGGCTATGGCGCGATCGCTGCGGAGATCGTCGAGCAGTCGGAAAGCCATGCGGACGAATCCGCTTTCACGCACGTATTTCTGCAAGGCGGTGTCGGCGGTCTCGCTGCTGGGGTCGCCAGCTATCTTTGGCAGATTCATGGCCCCAAACGGCCGCGCTTCGTCGTCGTCGAGCCGCGGCAGGCGGATTGCCTGTATCAAAGCGCGCTCGAAGGCCGCGCGGCGAAAGCGACTGGCTCCGTCGATTCGGTCATGGCAGGTCTTGCGTGCGGCGAAGCTTCACCACTCGCGTGGAAGATTCTCGAACGGTGCATCGACGACTTCATGACGATCGGCGATGAAGATGCGATCCGGGCAATGGGTAGACTTGCGGCGGGAACCGGCGCAGACATTCCGCTCGTAATCGGCGAATCCGGGGCAGCAGGCTATGCCGGTGTCGAAGTAGTGATGCGCGATTCACAACTGGCGCACACCATCGGTTTGAACGGGCAATCACGCGTTCTGGTGATCAGCACGGAGGGAGCGACGGCGCCGTCAGTCTATAGCGAATGTGTAGGCGAGACGGCCGACTCGGTTCTTGCACGCCAGGCTCAGTGGCTGGAAGCCACGATTCGATAAGACAATCCAGATCGCCATCGGAAAGGGATACGCACTATGGAAAGCTCCTTGCAATCGCAATTGAAGAGTTGGCGTCGGCATCTGCATCGGAACCCGGAAACCGGTTTTGAGGAAGTTGCCACTTCGGACTATGTCGCGAGAGCTTTGACAGCGCTCGGCCTTGACGTGCACCGGGGAATCGGCGGCACGGGTCTGGTCGCCAACCTCGCAGTCGGCAACGGCCGCGGCGTGATTGGCCTGCGAGCCGACATGGATGCGTTGAATATCGCGGAGAACGCACCGGACCGCCCGCATGCCTCGCGAACGCAAGGCAAAATGCACGCCTGTGGACACGATGGGCATATGTCGATGGTTCTCGGCGCGGCGCGTCTGCTTGCCGAACGAAGGGACTTCAGCGGCACTGTGCGATTTATTTTTCAGCCGGCCGAAGAACATGGCCGCGGCGCGAAAGCGATGATGAAAGACGGGCTCTTCGAGCGATATCCCGTCGACGCCATCTTTGGCGCGCACAATATGCCTGGCATGCCCGCCGGGACATTCGCGACGCGTGCCGGCGGCATCATGGCCAGCGAAGACAATTTCGTCATTCACATCAAGGCCCGTGGCACGCATGCAGCGAGGCCCCACATGGGCATCGATCCCATCGTGATCGCGTCGCAAATCGTGCTGGCATTACAGACAATTGTGTCCCGCAATCTTGATCCGAGCCTGCAGGCGGTGGTCTCCTGCACGCAATTCATCACGGACGGTATCCGCAACGTCATCCCATCGAACGTGACGATCAAGGGTGATACCCGCAGCTATGCACCCGAAGTCCAGACGATGCTGGCGACCCGCATGCGCGAAATCAGCGAAGGCATCTGTCATGCGCACGGGGCTGAATGTACGTTCGAATACACGCACGAATTTGCGCCCACCGTGAACTCACCGGAATATGTTGACCTTGCCGTTGCGGCGGCCCGCAATATCGCCGGCACGGACCAGGTCGACGCCAACGTGCAGCCCATGATGATTTCCGAGGATTTCGGCGCGTTCCTCCAGGCCGTACCGGGCAACTTTATTTTCATTGGCAACGGTGATACAGGGAAGGAAGGAGGTATTCCGCTCCACAACGCCACGTACGACTTCAACGACAACATTTTGCTCACCGGCGCGCGATACTTCGCAGAGATAGCGCGACTGGCTCTCCCTCTTTCCTGAGTGACATCTGCTTCGCGTTCCCGGCCTGGTCAATGGCCAGCCGGTTCTCGCCCGGATTTTCAATGTCTCATTCCTATGAGCAGCCTTTCGAATTGAGAGGCTGACTGACGATAACTGGCCGGCAGTACGCGTTCGCACCAGTCACCCGAAGCAGTCATTGAGAATCCCAACGGCCGCATTGAGATCCGTTCATCGAACTGGTGCTATCGGCCACGTGCGGTCGCTCGACCGAAGTTGGGAGGGGACAATCGAGCGTCAGCAGTCGGCCCGGGACGTGACCCACACGGTCGATGCCGCGAACGCTACCGAACCCGTCCGATCGCCGTTCGCTACCGCGTGGAGACGCCTGCCGGCCTCCTGAGACGCGCCTATACTCGTCCATGCTCCGCGTTACCGGAATAACTGGCCGCCAATCAGTTCGACGGGCGCGGGCAGACTTTTTTATTCCACATGGCGCCGCTGATTCGCGGCAACGGAGAAGCCATGAAAGAGATCCCCAAAACCACTGCCTTGTTCATCGCAGGCTTTGGCCCGATTGTGACTGATGCCCAGGCAAGCCGCGAGCTCTACAGTCGGGCCCTCGATATCTCCTTTAAGGAGGAGAAAGGCGGCTACCTCCATACTGAGAGTCTGAAAGGCGCAAACACCTTCGCCTTGTGGCCGCTCTCTCAAGCCGCTCAGTCGTGCTTTGGAACGGATTCGTGGCCTGATGACGTACCTGTCCCACAAGCTTGGCTTGAGTTCGATGTCGACAACGTCAAAGCGGCTACGACAGAACTTGAATCACAAGGGTATCGGATGCTGGTCAGCAACCGGAATGAGCCGTGGGGCCAGATCGTCAGTCGCTTCATCGGGCCGGAAGGATTGCTGATAGGAATCACGTTTACGCCGTCGATGCGGGAAGAGAAATGATGGTGGCCTCGATGGGAAGCTCCCGCACGGTGAGTGATCTGGCCAGCGAGCAGCCCACGCTCCCCTGGTGAATGGCTGATGAGGAACCGGCAACGGTCCTCGCCGTCCTCCTGGACCGAGTGGCGGCTGCAAGTGGCGGATTCAACCGGTCGATGCCCGATGATTGCAACGTTCCGGCTACCCCCCGAGTCGGGCGGTAGCCAAAGGCGTCATTGAGCAAAGTGGCGGCTCTCCGGTTGGAGCAGTATCGCATTGATAACGTAACGGATCTGCACGCCGCTCGGTGGTCGGCACACTACGGTCTGCCCACATCGCGCACCCAAAATTGAAATGCCGGCAGGCGACAGCACCGACAGATATCCCATCCGATAGTCCGCCTTGTCGGGATAAACCAGCTTCCAGCGATGTGTGTCCGCACTGTCGAGTGCCGCGCATTCAATCATCGTGTTCATCGTGACGACGTCAGGCGGTATCTGCTCAGGGGCTACAAGTAAAGCGGTGGCCTCAAGCGTCTCCACCATCGCTCGCTGCTGCGGTGTCGCCGTTGGCAGATCGATGCACGCTTTCAGTTGAGCCAGATCGCTTTCGGACACGATGCGCTCATTTTCCGCAAGCGTCTTCATATCAGTGAGAGAACAGGTTTGGGGGAACAGCACGATTGCCTCCGGCAAGAATAAAGATTGCAGATGTCTGAGCATCGGCTGTCATCCCATATCTCCAGCCAGGACGCATCGAGAAAGATCAGCCGTGTGGCCGTGCCCGATCGATGCACGCGGCGCACGACGTCCCGGTTCACGAACGCGCCGGGACGCTCATCTGAAAAGACCACCTGCATCAGTGGAGCCAGGCGCCGGGTGACCTCGGCAAAGCTCGCGTACGTCGAAGGCTTCGCGACACCGAGCCAGTAGAGTAGTGCTGCTGTCGGGTTGCCTGCGTCCCGCAGCACAAAGCGAAGAGGCCGCGCGACTGACAGTGAGGTGAAGGTCTGCATGATGACTACTCCCCGCTTCCGCGAGCGGTGTCAGGTCTGCCGTCCATGATGTCGGTACCCATGGTTCGCTCCACCACTTTTTGCAGTCGGTGATCGACCCATATCCTTCCCCATCGTGTCGCATACCCTAGCGCCTCCGCCGCCGTGTAGAAATAGTCCAGGGCGCGAAATTTACATGATGAGGAGTCCGCCTGTTCAATAACAAGATCGGCGGCATATAGATCGGTGTCCGCAGGCCGAGCATGGACTGAAAGGCGGTAGCCCTTATATGTCGAGCAGTAACTCAATGGGGCGACGTGCCGCGCCTGCGGCGCAGGCCCCTGCATATCTGCAGGCCGATTTGCGAACTCGATCGCGATTGTCTTTCCGGCTTGAACAGCCTGCAATGAATGCTTCGCTTGCGTTCTCATGGCTTTCCCAGTTTTCCAGCACGTGGTTAGCCCCGCCGCAATCGCAGCGCGGTAGCAGGCCGCGCGTTAGCAGCGCGACGGGGGCTGTGGGACGTGACACGCGACTGCGCGTTGCTGCGCGCTACTTGCCCTCGCCTGCCAGGAAAGGCGCGAAACAATGGCGTGGTGTGCCGTCAGGTCTGGTAGGAGGCCCGGCTCTTCGCTCTTATTCGAAGCGCCGGGCGAAGGGAAGTGCTGACTTGTCCGCGGGAAGAACGCGGCTCCGTGTGCGTTTCACAGTCCCCGGGTCTCGATGTCTGCACGTCTCCTCTTCGGGTAGGCCCCGAGAACGGAAACACACCAGGACAGAAAGACTCAGGAAGAAATGCACTGTTATGGCCTCAATTGGGTCGCTCGTAAGCGACAGAGGATGTAGACAGTCTCATTAAAGCCCGATTGTCAGGAGTTTGCAAGCTTTGATTTGACTGCTCACTCACGGCTCAGCGTATACGGCGGCGACTTTCGTTTGCGAAGCTTGCAACGATTCGGCCTTAACCGACCGTCGCGGAAACTAAGTTTGCACAACAGTTCCCCATCAATAACTCACTGAGCTGCCTCGCACCCTATCATGGCGGCTACGACAGGCTGAGAGGCTGAACGGATCGATCCGAGTCGGACGCATGAGTCGCAGTTCGGCCAGTTTCGGCCGGTCGACATCGTGCCGAAGATCGCGGACAATTCTAGGGCTCGAACAAATGCAGGAGATCGGCAATGACAGTCTTTTGGACTTTGAAGAGCATCCCTGAGCTGGCGAATCTCCCGGCGCGCGACAGACGCGTAAATTGGCGACGCGCCTATCGTCGTAGCTGGCGTCATTGGCAGATATGGGCCGGTTTGCTCGCGTGCGCCCTGTGCGCCGCAGTGGGTGCGGGACTTGGTGCATTTGCCTCGCATCCGATCGTTGGAGCATTTATCGGAGGCGGCGTTGGCGGATTCGTATTTGGGCAAACTACGGTACGTGTCGCGCGTTCACATTACAGAAACATACTGCTAGGCCTCGACAGTTAGCCAACTGACTGGCGCGGTAGCTCCACTACCTGAAATCGTTGGCAAACAATGCATCTACGCAGTCGGCGGGAGATTTGCGGCGGCTCGTCGTCGGCCGCCCGTATAATCCGAGCATGGCTCCATCCATCTCCCACTCAGCAAGCTCAAGGCCGCCGGCAGCGGTTTCTCGATTCATCGGTTTGTTGGTCGCGCATACCTCAGCGGGTCCTTCACGATCCACGCGCGTGGAATGCACGTTCCACGAGCTGCGGCTGACGACCGTATGAAAATACCAAAACGACTTGCACCGCTTCTCGAAGAAGGGCTCATCGACGAAGTCATCGGCCAGTTGATGAGCGGCAAGGAGGCAACAGTCTATGTCGTGCGCAGCGGCGAATCGACGCGTTGCGCCAAGGTCTACAAGGACGCCAAGCAGCGCAGTTTTCGGCAAGCCGCGTCGTATCGGGACGGTCGCAAGGTCAAGAACAGCCGGCAGGCTCGGGCGATGGAAAAAGGTACGCGCTACGGCCGTCAGATGCAGGAAGCGTCATGGCAGAACGCTGAAGTGGACGCGCTGTTCCGGCTCGCCAACGCAGGTGTGCGCGTGCCGCAACCCTATATTTGTACCGACGGCGTATTGCTGATGGAGCTGGTGATCGACGGGGCGGGTGACGTCGCGCCACGGCTGAACGACGTCGATCTGACCGAAGCCCGCGCTCTCGAACTGCACGCGCTGCTGCTGAACCAGGTTGTCCGCATGCTCTGCGCAGGCGTAGTTCACGGCGACCTGTCGGAATACAACATCCTGCTGGCAGCAGATGGGCCGGTGATCATTGATCTGCCACAGGCCGTCGATGCAGCCGGCAACAACGAAGCTGCCTCGATGCTCAAGCGAGACGTCGACAACCTGGCCGCGTACTTCGGACGGTTTGCACCGCAAATACTCACCGCGAGTTATGGGACGGAGATCTGGGCGCTCTTCGAGACAGGCCGGCTGCACGTCGATGCCGAACTGACCGGTCGCATCGAAGTCGACGCGCGACCTGTGGACCTCGATGGCGTGCTGCAGGAACTCGAAGCGACACGTCTTGAGGAAGACGCGCGAATGAGTCGCCAGCAGGAACTGAGCGCAGGCAGGTAACCGCGCTTGATGTCCCCGAAGACGGTCCGAAAGTGAAAAGTCTTCGAGGATGTCGCCGCTCGGGCCAAAACCGGCCACTCAAAGGCAGCGAAATCGTGGCCTGTCGATCTCACAGGCGCCGCCCGAGACGCCCGTAATGCGATGCCGGCGCCGCGCTGCTGCAGCCCGCTTTTCAGGCAGCGATCATTCACCTTCAAGACAAAGAATGAAACGAGTATTTATTGGCTTTTCTGCGTTGTTCCTGTCCGGTTGTCTTAGTATCGGCAGTATTCATGGCACTTCGGAAGTGCTGCAGCGCCCAAGTGCTCCCGTATCGAACTTAGGCGTGGTCTATATCCAGGCAGCCTTGACAGCAAAACGGGGAGGGTTGCCTACCAAGTCACCGGTCCCGCTTCTCCAGAAGGATGGGTATTACCAAATTGCGGATGAAATAAAGCGTGTGACTCCGGACGTGGCGCGGGAGCGAGGTATTCAAGCAACCGTCTCGGTTGGCGGGGAAAGTTCCATCCCTAGATTGCCCTACAGACCGGGTTCACACGACGCCGCACAACGAGCGGCCACGAAGGAACTCGTCCTGTTCGTTAAAGGCGGTCACCTGGACGTGCGCGGCGTAGAAAGCGATTTTATTTTCCATGCAATATTTCGCGATGCATCAACCGGAACAGAGTACTGGCATAGCGATTATCGTATTCTTGACGGTCGTTTCCCGGACCAAATTGCATTAAATGGGGCAAAAATTCGTACGTTGCTTTCGCAAATTTTCGATGATTTGCAGAAAGAAGGATTTGTCATGCCGCCGGTGTCGAGTTGACGTAGCTTTAGTACCCCAAAATAGACAGAAAGGTGACCGCGAAGTGCTCCCTTTCCGCGCTATTGAATACAGCCCAAATGTGCTGACTAGGGAGAGCACGGGCGGCGAGTTGGGTGAAGCAAGCGGACACTTCACGCGACATGAACGCGACGCGCAATCGAGGCGCTGCGTACGGGCGGCTTTTTCGACCTCAGAGTGCAAGCTTGCGACGCTCCCGCGCAAGTAGACCTTCAGTCACTGGTGCTGCGCATCGTCTAGCTCATTTGCCAACTACGGCACGCAGCTGACGCGATCGGATTGCGACGCGGCGCTTTCTATTGACGCGGGATATCCGAGACAACTACACGCAGCATCGATGCCGTAGCCATGGGCATGAAGCTCTGCAGCTGTTCCACGCAGCCCAATGACAGAGTGCGCCATTGATGTTCCGCGAGCTCAATTGGCTGATGACTCCGGGCGCGAAAACGGCTTCCACTGCAGCGGTCCGGCGCAACCAGCGAATGTGTGAAAGCATGCCTAATCGGGTGCACGGTGAAAAACACACATGCTTTCAATCATTGGAGAGCAGCACCAGTCGAGCTCTCTCCTGGCGACCTGGCTCCGTCGTCACCTGCTACGGCTCGTCGCCTCTCAACACTGGCCTCATAAGTTGTTGACAGTTCACGTTCTGGTCCGAGTCGGAGGCCAGCGAACGATTCTCACTCTGGTGGAAAGGTCCAGCTGTGTTCCCGGGTCATAAACGCGAAGACGCAACCGGACACTCGCTCCGGCTGCGACCCGCGAACAGTGCTCGGCGAGCGCACCGAACGGCGTACCGGACTACGGATTCCCGGCCGAGCCGCCGTTCGACACCAGTGACGGCGCCAGTGCGCTGTTGGGATCCTGTCCGTCCCACTGGCCGATCCATGCGTCGTTCGGCGTCGCCCCCATCACGAAAACGAGCGTGCCGCCGGCCTTCATCTCGTCATAGGTGATGTAAGGCCGGTGCAGCGGCGTGCCATTCAGGCTGACCGACTGGACGAAGCGATTGACCGACGACGGCGCGCCACCGCTCGCCGTATGCGCGGTGATCGTGAAGCGCCGCGGCGCGCCGAACTGCAACTTGCCGCCGGATGCCTCGCCGGTCGCGACCGGCACGTCGATCGTCGCCTCCTCGAATAGCGGCGTGCCGAAATAGAACACACCGCCGACGGGGTTCAGCGAATACATGCCAAGCGCAGACAGCACGTACCACGCGGACAGCTGCCCGCAATCGTCGTTGCCAGGAACGGCCGAATCCCGCACCCGCCGCGGATCGCCCTGCGCGGCCCTCAGGCTATCGCCGCTCAACGTGCCGCGATCGCCGGCCGTAAGCGTCAACGAGTACATGTCGTCCATCACCGACCGCACCCGATCCTGCGTCTTCGACGGCATCCCCACCACGTCGTACAGATAAGGCAGATGGTTCGCCGGCTCATTGCCTGCGAAATACTGGCCGATTCTGCCGGTCAGGTCCGGAAAGCCCTGGTTGCCGAGGAATGTTAATTGATTGGCCGGTTCAAACGTCCTGTCGAGCTGCGCAACAAATTGGGCTTTCCCCCCTAGCAGCGCAACTAGTCCCGGGAAATCGTGGAAGATGTTCCACGTATCGACCCACGAATTCGACTCGGAGAAATTCGTCTTCTCGGCCGCGGTCGGATCGAAACCGGCCAACCAGTTGCCCTGCGCATCCTTCGGCTGGGCGAACCTCCAGCCGTTGTTCAGGGTTGTGTTGAACACGTTCCGGTAGTTCAGGCTGCGTTGCAGGTACGGCCGGTATTCGGCCGTGCCCTTGCCAGCCGCCTTGCCCACCACGGCTGTCGCCCAGTCGTCGAACGAATAATCCTGCGTAGTCGACACAGCCGAGTTGGCGCCGGCAAACACGTAGCCGCGCTGTCGATACTGGTCGAAGCCGTGCGCGCTCGCGCTCTGGGTAGTCGTCAGCGCGGTCCAGATGTCGTCGACACTCGCGCTCGTCAGATGCTTCAGATAGGCATCTGCAATCATCGGGATCGACGGATGGCCCGCCATCGTGAAGGTTTCCGTTTGCGCAAGCGGCCACACCGGTAGTTCTCCCTTGCCGTTCTGCCTGAACTGCGTCAGCAGCGACTTGACCCAGCCGTCCATGCGTTCTGGCTGCACCAGCGTCATCAACGGCGATTCGGCGCGGAAGGTGTCCCAGAGCGAGAACGTCGATGAGTAGTCGAAACCAGGGTTCGCATGCTTGCTCGTCGTGGGCGGTGACGTCGTGCTGTCATTGGTCGAATCCGTGCCGACGTAACTGCCGTCCGCATTGTTGTAGAGCGTCGGCGCGAGCATCGTGCGGTACAGCGACGTGTAGAACATGGTTTGCTGGTCCGGCGTGCCACCCTTGACGCGGATCCTGCCGAGCACGGTGGCCCAATCGCGCTCGGCCGAGGCGCGCACCTGATCGAACGACTTCGCGCCGACTTCTGCTGCGAGGTTGGCCTGGGCGTCCGCGATGCTCGACGGCGATATGCCCACCTCCACCGTGACCGAGCCGCCGGCATAGTTGCCATTGCCCGCGAAGGTCAGATAGGCCCGGTAGCCGTCCGCACTGAAGGCGACGTTCTTGCGGTCAAACGCCTTCGAAAAGCGCGCAACGAAATACGTCGGTTTGTTACTCGCCCAATTGTTTGTGATCTCCCATCCCGCGATCGTCTGCGCGTCGATCACGACGATCTTGCCACTGCTGGTCGTGCCGCCGATCGGTTGGTCGATGCTCACGATCATGTTCTGCTGCTGCCCAGCCGTGTTCGGGAAGTACGTGTAGCGCTGCACGCCCGCATGCGCGGTCGCCGTCATCTCGGCGAATACCTTCGTACCCTGCACATTCCACGGCGTGTTGCCCGTGCCTTGCGGCGACATCAGCACACGGTAGTAACCGGCGCTAGCGCTTTCGTCGTCATGCTTGAACGATGCGTTGTAGGTGATCGACGAATCGGCGGCCACCTTCGCTAGCGTCGCCTTGTCGACCGGCGCCAGCGTCGGCAGGAACCGCACTTCGCCGCCCGAGCCCACGCCGGTGCCCGACAGGTGCGTATGCGAGAAGCCGGTGATATAGGTGTCGTCGTACAGATAGCCTGGGCTGCGATCCCAGCCGGACGACGGCGTGGTCGTGCCGGTCGTGTCCGGCCCGAGCTGGACCATGCCGAACGGCACGGTCGCGCCCGGGTAGACATGGCCATGGCCCCGCACACCGCTGTTCCAGGGCGCGTTGATATCGAGATTCGCGGTGCCGATCATCGGATCGACGCTGTGCAGGATTGACCGCTTGACGGCATTCTCCTGACTGCCCTGATCGTTCTGGTTCCCCTGATTACTCTGATCGCCCTGCGAGAATCCCACTTCGGCCGCGTTCGCCTTCGCCAGCACACTCGCATCCGTCGAACCCTGATCGCTCCCCCATCCCGACAGGGCGGCAAGGCACCCGATACCCAACACGTAACGTAGCTTCATTCGTCCACTCCTCTCTCTGCATCGGTCGTGTTTGAAAAGACGCTCGTTGAACTTCCTCCATCTACAAGACGCATTCGATTCGTCGCCGCTGCCTGTCTTCGTATCGCTCTCGAGGCGATCCTATTGATTCGGCATCCAAAATTTCAATAGTAGAAATTTCTTTTTTGGAACTACTCTTCTGATTTGGCGAATCGATCGGGGATTCCGCGCACTTATATGCAGCGGATCGCCTGCGTGGGAGAGACCGTGTGACGCGTCGCCGCGCCACACTGATTTCCTTGAAATGACAATGATCGGAAGAATATTTAAAAAGACTCGAGCTTTCTATTCGTATTTTTACGTATTTTTAGCTCGTTTATCTAAACAAAGTTCTGTTGTTTAAGCGTGTTTAATGCGTCGCGAATCGGAACTTATCAAGTTTGCTGTCGACGAAGAGCTATATGCTGATTCGCGAGTATTCGCATATATCGTAGTCGACGTAATTTGTTGACTCGCACAAGCCCCGCGAGCACCCAATGCAGCGCTCCCCCAGGCGGTGTCCGCTCGGTCCGACAAGACTCTCCAGCGCCTGGTTGCCACTTGTCGGAGTCCGGATTTCTCGCTTACCGTTGACGACCGTGGGGCAATACTCCGCAGCGTGTACCTGGAATCGTGCCGCCTGACGAGTAACACATCGCGATCAGTTCGATATTGGCACGTCGATGAGGTTCGGCTCTCCCGAGCGGATGCCATCCTCTATGGCAATAGCAATGTCCCCAGCTCGCTCGACGCGCCGCGCAGAAACACCGAGCGAACTCGCGAGAGCCAGGAAGTCGATTGCAGGGTCGGAGATATCCAGGCCAATGAACCTGTTTGCCCCGGCGCTGCGATAGCTCGTCTGGGCTCGAGCGTAGTTTTTCAGTATGTTGTATTCGCCGTTGTTGAACACCACGAAGGTGACAGGCAAGCGCTCGTGCGCTGCGGTCCATAGCGCCTGCGGCGAGTACATCGCGGAGCCGTCGCCGACCAGGCACACGACGGGGTTGCGATCTAGCCCCAGCGACGTACCGACCGCCGCCGGCATGCCCCAACCAAGGATTGCGCTACGGGTGAAAAGATATTGTCGCCCGGAAGCCGAATCGAGGCACGCGCGCACGTGCGGAATCGTAACGGGAGCCTCGTCGACAATCGGGATGTCCGGTCCGATCGCCCGGATCGTTTCGAATGCAGCGACGAAGGGCGTTGTCGTCGGTGCGTCGAATTCGCGGGCCGATCGCTCAGTGGTTTTAGTCCGACGCGCGTCGCGCTTGAGTGTGGCTGCCTCTCGCAGCCGGACGATCGCGCCGTTCTGCGGCTGAAGATTCCTCGCAAGCATTGGCAGCAGCGCTCGTAGCGAAAGCTGCAGGTCGCCGACGAGACCGAGCGTTGTCTGGTGGATCCGGCCAATCTGGTGGCCGTCGCCCGTTAGTTGGAAGAGCTGGCAATGTGACGGAATGGCAGATCCATCGGAATACGGATAGGCGATCAGGGAATGGCCGCCTAACAGGAGGACCGCGTCGAAAGGGGCGAGTGTCTCTCGGATCTCGGAGGCTTTCGACGGCAGCGTTCCCTGCCACAGTGGATGGGCGGTCGGGAACGGGATGTGGCCCGGCCATGATGCGCCGAAGACCGGCGCTCCGAGTGCCTCGGCAAGCGCAACGGCTTCGACGTCGGCATTCGCCGTGAAGACTTCCTCACCAGCGACGAGCGCAATACGTCCGGCTGATACTCCCGCCAGCGCAGCGGCCAGCGCGTCGAGCATGTTGGCCACCGAGGCGCGCTCAATTCGCGATGCCTCGCCGGCGCCCACGATCGTGGAACGCTCCATCGTGTCCATCGGCAATGACAGGAACACCGGACCGGCCGGACCTGTGCGGCAGTCCTGCAAAGCACGACGCAACAGCATGGGGATATGCTCGGGATGGTGAATTTCTTCCACCCACTTAACGTTCGGACGGGCGATGCCCGTGAGATCGCCGTGAAGCAAGGGATCTGTCACGCTGTGCCGCGTGTCTTGCTGTCCGGCCGTTACGACGAGCGGAGTGTTCGCCATTTTCGCGTTGAGGATCGCGCCCATCGCGTTGCCGAGGCCACCAGCCGTGTGAAGATTGACAAATCCCGGCTTGCCGGACGCCTGCGCATAACCGTCTGCCATAGCAACGACGGATGCCTCGTGAAGGCCTAGAACATAGTCTATGCCGGCGAGGTCGGTCAGCGCGTCCAATAGCGGAAGCTCGGTCGTCCCCGGATTGCCGAAGACATAACGCACCCCTTCTTGTTGTAGTACTTCTGCGAACAGATCTGCACCGCGCTGTTCGCTTGCACTGAGTGGGTCAAAGGACGATATCGATGTCATAAAGATAACCTTGGAGTTCAGTTGTCGATCCGGAAAAGTCTAGTGTTAGTCGGTGCGTACGCGATTGCGAATCCGGTGAATATCGCGGTAAATGAGGCACCAGATATTCCAAGCGAAGCTGAAGTCGATCACCATCGCGCCCCCAGCGTCGCGATGCTTAGGCCTGCTGCAGGAGCAGGCCGCCACCGGATATAAAGTTTCGCTGTTGTACCGCTGCATGTTGCGCGGCGCCGTGCAGATCTCGCATTCGCCGCTGCAGCGGAGAATCTCGATACAGGGCACCGCTGCCGGCCAATGAAAAGCACGCGTCGGCCACACGAACGCAGGTTGCGGCCATCCATGTCGCCACCTGCGTACCGTGAACATGAAGGTCCTTCTCGCTCAGCGTTCCGTCAACCGCGTGACGCCAATGGCTCGCCGCCTGATCGCGCAGGAGCGCGCGCGCCGCGCGCAGATCGGCATCAATGCGCCCGAGTTCCGCCTGAAACCATTCCGAATCGCGCATCGATGTCGCCGCACGGTATTGACGGTGACCGCTCGCCGCCAATGCGATCAGGTCTGCCAACGCCCCTTCGGCGATGCCGAGCATATTGGCCGCGTGGAACAGCGGGATGAACGGGGGCACGACGCTGTACAGCGGTCCTTCTAGCCAGCGTTGTTCTGCTGGAGCGAAGAAGTGATCTTCGGTCACCAGCGCATTGCGAAGCGAAATATGATGACTGCCGGTGCCGACCAGTCCCATCACATGCCAGCTGTCTTCAATATGCCATTGGTCGGCTGGCAACAGAAAGGCGCGCATCAGCGGTACCTCGCCGGACGGCGCGGACAGCGGCGTACTGCCTTCGCGCATCGTGCTGAGTCCGAGAATCCAGTCGGCGTGTGCGCATCCGCTCGCGAACGGCCAGCGTCCATTCACGCACCAGCCGCGGTCGGTTCGATCCGCAGTGCCGCCTGGAGCGAAGGAGCCGGCGAAGATCACGTCGGGACCATTTGCGTAGATACGCTCATAGGTGGATTGCGGTAACTCCGGCGCCACTAGTGCAGCAGTTGCGCCGATCATGCTGATCCAGCCGAGCGAGCCATCGATCCTCCCTAACGCTGTGACGATTTCGAGTGCCGCGGGCACATCGAGTTCAAGCCCTCCATAGCGACGTGGAACGAGCGAACGAAAGATTCCAATCGATCGCAATGTCTCGATCACGTCGCGAGGCATGCTCCGCAGCGCGTCGATTTCCGGTAAGCGCGCTACGATCGTGGACGCCATCCCTTTGATATCGGACAGCATGAGTTCGACTATTGATGTCATTTTGCTTGAATGAAATACGCAGCTTGAGGAGATGGGGAAGTTATGCGCGAATGTTAGTCACCGCATATGCGATACCCACATTGCGCGCGAAATCATTGACGCGAACGTCAATTGCGACGGTCGGCGCTAATGACCCGACGTTCCTTTCTGAATGCACGTGGTATTAACTTGCTGAGAGCGCTGCGTCAAAATTGTGCGAGACTGTCCGCAGACGGATGCATTCGAACGTTGCACCTCATCCCGTGCATCTCTTCCGGAGAGAGTTCCGCATACTGCGTGGCTTGTAAATAAGCGGCCGCACGATTGCCCACGAGGTCAGACGTGCTGCCCTCCATTGATGTGAATCTCGGCGCCATTGATATATGACGCCGCCGGCCCACAAAGGAAATGGATTGTCTCCGCCACCTCGCGAGGGTTACCCAATCGATGAAGTGGAATCTCGTGGTTGACGATGTCTTCGGTGCCTGGCGACAGGATCGAAGTATCAATCTCTCCGGGGGCAATGGCATTGACGCGTACGCCCTCCGGTCCAAACTCATGAGCCATCTCTCGCGTCAGGGCGAAAAGTGCTGCCTTGGACACCGCATAAGCAGCGCCCGCGAAGGGATGGACTTTGAAACCGGCAATCGAGGTGACATTGGCAATTGCGCCCTTGGCGCGTGCCAGCTCAGGAAAGAGAGCCCGGGCGAGCAAGGCATTCGAGATCAGATTGACGTTGAGAACGGTCGACCACGTGCGAGTGTCGCTCTTGAGCACGCCAAGTCGCGTTCTGTCTTCGCCTTTGGGCGAGATCCCCTCATTGTTCACGAGCGCGTGCAGTTTGCCGTCAGGAAGCCGACGACGTACTTCTTCGGCAATCTTCTCGACGGAATTCAGATCCGCGAGGTCCGCCTGAATATGCGACTCTCGCGCGGCTGGCCACTTGCAGTCTTCGGAAAACGGCTGTCGCGACACAGTGAAAACCTTCCAGTTGTGTTCCTGGAACAACTTTACAGTTGCGTGTCCGATCCCACGACTCGCGCCGGTAAGTAGCATGTAGCGGGTTGAAACGTCTGCGTGCGGCATTTCGGAAAGTCGACTGATGGCGCAGTTGCCATGTTCATTGCGTAGTCCGCGATAGCGCCGTACGTTCGACGTCGGGGTCGTTTTCACAACCTCGCGAGAAAGACGGCACCGGGAATTCAAACCAGAACACGATCTGGAAGAAGCAACGGCGAGAACGAGTGGCCGTCTGGATGCCAGATCGGACGCAACGCTGCCCCTCGGCTGGCTCACATCGGCGGCGCAACGCCATCCTTTTCGACGACGACGAACTTACCGCCATAAGTACCGGCCGCCGTTGGCGTTGCCACGACGAACACCTTCTTGCCCGTCGTCAACTCAGCGCGGGTCGCCGGAATAAGCGTCACGACCGGAACGTTGTCCGGCACGGTGATGGTGTTGCTGCCGCCCTTGTATGAAAGTTTGAGATCGTGGCCGCTCGTGCCCTGCACTACCGTATCCACATTGGCGTTCGTCATTGTGCTGTTCGCGCCGAGATCCCATGCATAGTGGCCTTCACCCGTACCGCGAGCGGCTTCCGGAAAGACCAGAACTTCCTTTGCGGTCAGCTTGCCATCGGGGCCCGGCATGGCGGCTGCGCCGACAAAGGAGCCCGGCTTGATATCCGCAAGCTTGATCGCCTTTACGGCGTTGACACCCGACGACTCCTGCATGTCGATCGTCACGGTGTCTCCACTGCGCCGATGCACTTTGAGGGTGCTGCCGGTGAACGACACAATCTCGCCACGGATTCGTTCAGGTTTGTCGGCTGACGATTGAGCGAACGCCGCACCGGCGAGCGTCAGTGCGACGAAGGAAACGGCGAATTTGAAGTGCATGGACATAAATGCTCCGTAAGATGGGTTGAGGTGAGAAGATATTGACGGCGTGTGGTTCAGGAACCACCGAACCAGTTGTAACCCTGGTTTTCCCAATAGCCGCCGGGAAATTCATTGGTCACGGAAATGGCGACGATATGCTTCGGGTTTTTGTAGCCGAGCTTCGTGGGCACGCGAAGCTTCATGGGGAAGCCGTACTTCGCGGGCAGGATGTCGCCGTCATAGGTCAGCGTGAGCAGCGTCTGGGGATGCAACGCCGTCGGCATGTCGATGCTTGTCCAGTAGTTGTCGGCACAGTGTAGGGCGACGTATTTCGCAGTCGTATCGGCGCCGGCCCGCAAGAGAAAGTCGGAGAATCGCACCCCACCCCACTTGCCGATTGCGCTCCAACCTTCAATACAAATGTGCCGAGTCACCTGGCCCTGCTGCGGCAACGCATGCAGTTCGTCGAGCGTCCAGATACGCTTGCCTTTGACGAGACCACTGAGATCAAGTTGATAAGCGTGTGCGTCGACGTCCGGTACCTGATCAATGTCATAGAAGGCATTGAACGGAAATGGGCGCGTGATCATCGATTCTGGATAGACCGGCGCCAGTTCGCGCGGATCGAACAGCAGGGCCTGCGCGCTATCGTTGAATGAAGACATTTTCCGCAGCATGGCGTCGACCGATCTATCGTTGGTCAAATCGCAGCCCGACAGTAGTGCGAGTCCGCCCAAGGTCAGGATTCGCCTGCCAAGCAGGCGACGTGCAGGCGATTGCAGTTCCCTCTGTGCATCCTTGATGATCGATGCAGCGTCAAGGGGGCGTACGGATTTTCGGGAAGTCACGGTTAGCGGCCCCGGATCATGGTGAGTAAAGATCGCGGCACTAGCGCAACCATCACGACATGTATTGAGAAAAAGCCGACGAGCACGCTCATCGCGACGAAGTGGACGATGCGTGCGTTGTCGAAACCACCCATTAACGTGCGCAGGACCGGCAATTGAACCGGTTTCCAGATAGCCAGGCCCGATAACACCACGAGCACGATGTCGGCAATCACAACGAGATATGCAAACTTCTGTACGGCGTTGTATCGGCCTGGATCGTCATGACCAAGCTTGCCCCGGAGCGCGGCAACCAGGTCGAAGGCAATCGCGCGAATGCCAATGGGAAAGAATTTCTTGCGCAGGCGTCCTGTAAAAGTGCCCAGAACGAGGTATGTGACAAAGTTTGCGACCAGTATCCACATGACCGTGAAATGCCAGAGCAGCGCACCACCTAGCCAGCCGCCCAGTGCGACCCAGCTCGGAAACCAGATGGCCTTGAAGATGGGCGACGCGTTATACACTTGCCAGCCGCTCAGACACATGACTACGACAGCGACTGCGTTGATCCAGCGCATGATGCGGACCCATACGGGATGTATCGTTGTATGAGCCAAAGCGGCCTCCCTGTCGATGGTATTGAAAGTTAAAAGCGTGTTCTGCGGCTCTCAGCGGCGAGCGAAAAGCCACCGTGCGTCGCGCCTTCCCTTGCAAACTCAACTCGAAATCTGACTCGTGAAAGACCGTCGCGTTGCCCGGTCTTCATTTGGATACTCGTGCCTTAGTACCCGACAAGAATCGCATCCCGGGTCGCGCAATGCTATCGGTCAAATGACCGACCAAGGCGAGTCACCCTGCAAGAGACGTTCGTGGACGACCCGCGCGCTCGCTGCCGCTGCGGTCATGCCGTGCGTTACCATGAGGAGACGCGCCTGAAGCAGTCGTGTCGACTTGATGTATTGCGACGGCGAAGTGTTGACCGACTTCCTTCATGCGGCACCAGTTCCAGAAGCAGTCCCACCATGTCGGCGCGCACGCTCCAGTGCTTGAGTCTTGCGTTCCATGGCAGATCACCCGTTCAGCGTCATTTCTATCGATGACGGTAGGTGTGCCACATCGCATTGCGTTACGACGATCGCCTCATAGGATCAGGCAAGGAATTCAGACAATCTCACGTTCGCGGATCTTCTTGCCTCACATACGATTCGATCATGCGGCCGCGTCACGCCACACCGTGTGCCGCTGCAGAGCCTTGAATCATCCTAAAGAGAAAACTGCATGACCGACGTTCTTAGTCCCGTAGACGGCAGTGTGGTCGGACAGGTAGAACATCATTCCGAATCCCAGGTACGCCCAGTGATTGTTCGTACCAGTGCCGCATTTTTTGGGTGGTCGCCCCTGCTTGCCAAACAACGCGGCGATATCGTGCGCTTGATGTTTACGCGGAAGGTGTCTATCGCATTGGCCGCTGGTCGCGCGATCATCATGAAGCCGATGGCAGAAACCCGCAGACCGCATCCGAAAATTCAATTTCATCGGACACACCGGCCCGCAGCCGTCTACCCGGTCTCCCCCCAACCCTGCAGTAGATGAAGTTGATTACAGAGGCAAGTCGAGCCATCCCGAATGGCATCGGTCATTCGACCGATACCGTTCGGCATAGCTCGACGTCATTCTATTGCCTGACTCATCCGCATCGTAGACGGCGATATGTCAGACATCGATCCGGTCAATGCCGCGCGCCGGCTTCGGATGCTAGCCTCTGAGGAGTTTGAATGTTTGAATGTCACATTACATCGAGCAGGATCCGCGAGGAGCGGTGGCTCAAGTCATATTATTCCGTCCGGGCAATATTTTCCGCCATCTGGGTCGCATTAGCATTTGTTATCGGTAAGCAGACCGGAGCCCCCGTCGCGGCTCTGCTTGTCATTTACCCCGCGTGGGATGCTCTGGCCAATGTCATCGACATGTCGCGCAGCGGTGGAACCGGTACGAACCCGACACAGGCTATCAATATCGTTGTCAGCGCCATCACAACGGTCGTGGTCCTCCTGGCATTGAGCATTGGGGCGCCTCCGATACTCGTGATCTTTGGTGTTTGGGCGATCGTCTCCGGACTACTCCAACTCGCTACCGCGGTCCGCCGTTGGACGGACCTTGGGGCACAGTGGCCAATGATTCTAAGCGGAGCGCAATCCGCGCTCGCGGGGATATTCTTCATTCTCCAAAGCGGCGCCTTAATACCTCCCGCGATTTTCAAAATAGCCGGCTATGCAGGCGTTGGTGCGATTTACTTCCTGATATCCGCTGTGTGGCTACACGCGAAGCATGCACGACTTAACGCTACTTGAGAGTTCTCCAGAAAAGTAGTCCCAGTCGTCTCACACGTGTCCTCGATGCAGACGAACCATTCCATCATATTTTTCGACCCTCTACGTTGACGATTACGAATCCATTTGGATCTGATAATTTTGTCAATTTTCAACATCGGAAAGCACAGGACTGTCGGCGGCTGAAAAGCCAACATCTCGGGTGTACCGTTCAATATGAGTTCATTTAATGACAATCCAATCTCTTAGCATTCGGTCTCTACTCGTTCCTCTCTCCGCTTCACTCTTCTTCGCAACACCACATTCCATTGGGGCAGTGCCTGACTCGAACAGAACGTTCAGGCCATTGATTGAATTGACAGTGAAGAGACTCAGAATTGCAAAGCAGGTCGCATTGGTGAAGTGGGACTCCGGTTCCGCGATCGAAGATTTACCCCGAGAGGAGGAGGTCCTGGCAACAGCCAGAACAGAAGCTCGCGCCGCGGGCATATCTGACCAGGAAGCAACGCAATTTTTTGGGGATCAGATAGAGGCGAATAAGCTTGTCCAATATGGTCTTCATGCGCTATGGCGACAAATCGGAGGAGCGCCCGATGAACCAAGGGCCAATCTGGCAAGCGACATCCGTCCCAGGCTTGATGGATTGCAGAAGGAGTTTCTGCAGGTTCTGATTTCGACAAGAGATTTGCGCACAGAACAGGGGTGCGGTGAGAGACTCGCTAGAGAAGTGCAGTTATACATTACCAGTCAGGCTCTGGAGCCGCTCTACGGATTAGCCGTAGAGCGCGCGCTTGCGAGAGTTTGTCTAGAAGGTTGAACTGAATGGTCACGCACCCTGCGCAATAGCGCTGGATCTTCGCAAGTTAGGCCGGCGCAATCAGATAGGGTGCGCCGGATTTTTCACTGGACTGTCATCATCGCCGCCAAGTTGGGCGAGTGCGCACCAATGGGGATGACGAATAGCTGTACCTTCCGACCGGATTCGACTGGCGCCATGCACACCGATCTGTGTCGCCCGCCCGACAAGCCAGCTATAAGACCTCAAAAAAGGAACAACGTCGATGACTGGAGCAGACTTAGCCAGCACGCTTCCAGGCATGCAGCCGCAACTATGGAAATTTGCGTTGAGCCACAAATCGACTCGCGTCTACCCGGCGAGCCGCTTGCCCCTACTAGCAAGTCCCGATCGAAAGCGCGCCCCGTTGGCTTTTCGATAGCGCGCCGTTCAGCCTGCTCACGCACATCCGAATGTCGATATCCCCGGACTGCACCGTCGCACTACCGTGCAGCACCTCGCATCGTCACGTATGATTATTAGCCCTTTCTCATGATGTTCCATAACCAATCCGATGTTCGACCTTGAGCCCAGCCACGCCGCGCTGCGTATATTCGATGCCGTGAGAACACTCGCTTTCGTCGGCGATCTGAGCATGGGACAGCCAACCGACCATTCGCTGCGCACCGGATGGCTGGCAGCACGGCTGGCGCACACGGCCGGACTCGAGGCTTCGGCTTGCGACACGGTCCGCGAGGTGTCGCTGCTACGTTGGTCGGGTTGCACGGCAAACGCGGCAGGGTTCGCAACAGTGTTCGGCGACGACATTGCGATCCGGACCGCGATGCTTGAGAGCACGCCCGGTATCGCCGAGACGATTGGCGGAGTCGGAGCCGCGCTGATGCCACTCGCGCAAACTCACTGCGAAGTATCCGGCGAGGTCGCGCGAATAATGGGTCTTTCGAAGGCGACCGAAACCGCGCTGCGCCACATTTTCGAAACCTGGGACGGCAGAGGCTTGCCCGCGCAGCTCGCACGCGAGGCGGTGCCGATATCCGTACTAGTCGTTGCACTTGCTGGCGACCTGGAGGTGTTCAGCCGCACGTATGGCGTCGACGCGGCGCTGGCGCTGATCGAACAGCGCTCCGGCGCGCGGTATCCGGCGAACCTCGTCGCGGCAGCGACACGCCACGCAAGCAGTTGGCTGACGGAACTGGAGCGCCAATCGCTGGATGATTTTGATGTCGTGCTGGCAACAGCCGATATGCAACGGACAACGTCGGCGGAATTGATCGCCGACATCATTGATCTGAAATTGCCATGGATGACAGGCTTTTCACGTGCGGTCGCAATGACGGCTGCCGAATGTCACGCTCGATTCACCTCGGATGATGCAACACGCGCGCTCGTATATCGGGCTGGATTGATTCATGGCATCGGCAGGGCCGCCGTACCCAACAATGTGTGGAACCTATCGACGCCTTTGTCGCCCAGCACCTGGGAAAAGGTGCGGCTGGTGCCGTACTGGACAGAGCGCGCAGGCAGGCAAACCGGCGCGCTGGGCGAAGCTACCGTGCTTGCGTCGTATGCGTACGAGCGGCAAGACGGTTCGGGGTATTTTCGCGGCGCGCGCGCTCCGGCGCTGACGTTGGAGGCTCGTGTGCTGGCGGCGTCGGTAGCGTGGGTTGCGTTGCGCTCCACGCGCCCCTGGCGCGCCGCGCTCGCCGACGAGGCCGCCGCACAGGTGTTGCAAGACGAGGCTGCCAATGGCCGGCTATGCCGCGAGGTGGTGGATGCGCTCGTGGCGGAGCGTGCCCCCGTCGCCAGGCGCGCGGCAAGGAGTGCGCCGCATGGTCCCCGACTGTCTGCAAGAGAGCTCGACGTCCTGCGTGCGATCTCGCGAGGTGCGAGCAACAAGGAAGCCGCGCAGGAACTGACGATGAGTCCCAGCACGGTGCGCACCCACGTCGAGAGCGTATTTCGCAAGCTCGAGTGTTCGACGCGCGCAGCGGCAACGCTCAAGGCGTCTACGATGGGCTTGATCTAGATGCATGGCGTTGCGCGTCAGCGAGGCGATCCTGCCAGCACAATGTCCGGGACGCCGCCCGCCTGGACCGTGAGATAGACGACATCCTCATTCGTTTCGTTCCTGACGTGGTGAACTGTGCCCGGATCAACGGAGTAGTATTCGCGCACCTTGGTGCTTTGAACATGGCCGTCGATATTCAACTCGACGGTCAAGACGCCACGAATCACGAGAAACCGATCAGTGACATTCGTGTGGTGATGCCATTGCGTCTCACCGCCGGCTTGAACCGTCGTTTGGAGGATAGCGCAGCCTTCCTCGCGCAATAGCGTCTTATACTGCACCTTGCCGTTGGCAAGTGGAATATCGTTATCATCCATCTCATTCTCCGATGCGAGTCGATAGCTTGTTGCTCGCAGTTCTGGTTGCCAAACCTTGGCGGAATGCCTGACGAACCGGTCGCCAACCACCCGTCAGGTTCTTTGGTTGTTCATGACGTCCCGATACACTTGCGACGCGATCCGCCGACCGACCACCACAACCCTGCGATCAGGAAGTAGACAGCGCCCATTGCCTCGCTGAAAAGCAGCACTCCGGCCAGCGCCGATCGTGCGCCATTTCGAGATCATTCGCCATTGTGCGCCGGAGCGCTTCCAGCGAAAGACGGCATGGCCGAGCTGGAGAACGCCTGAAAGAGCGGCCCAAACGCCGAATGCCCGAGGTAGCCAGCTCACGCCGATGAGAACAACGAAATGATGAACCGACATTGCACTCATCCTCCAGGAATTCTTGTGAGCTTGCCCTGAGGAAACCGACCTTCGTCACCGCGAGTATCATCGCGACTCCAACGTCATCATGACATTCGACTGATCGCTGCGGCATCGGTCAAATGACCGATGCGCGCCGACGATAGGCTACATTGACTGAGCGCGATTAGCTTCGATCACCGTCAACGCCGCCATGTTGATAATTCTCCGGACTGTGGAACTAGACGTGAGGATATTCACCGGCGCGTTGACGCCCAGCAAGAATGGACCTACCGCCACGTTGCTCCCTGCTTCGGTTTTGAGCAGATTGTAGGCAATATTGCCCGCATCTACGTTTGGACAAACCAAAAGATTCGCTACACCCTTGAGCGGCGAAGTTGGAAGGATGCGTGATCTCAACGCTTCGTCAAGTGCGCAGTCGCCGTGCATCTCGCCGTCTACCTCAAGGTCGGGGGCCTGTTCTCTGACGATCTGCAACGCCCGGCGCATCTTCACGCCTGAGGCCGCGCTGCCTGAACCGAAGTTTGAACGCGAGAGCAACGCTGCTTTGGGCGACAGGTTCAACCATTCCATCTGCCTTGCCGCGGCAATCGTGAATTCGGCTATCTGCTCTGCGCTCGGGTCATCGTTGATGTGGGTATCCACCAGCGCCACCGTGCGCTGATCGAGCAACAGGATGTTCATGGCCGCATAGGTGCTCGCGCCACGCTTCTTGCCGATCACTTCGTCAACAAAACGCAGGTGATCGTGATAGGCGCCGACGGTCCCGCAAATCATGCCGTCAGCATCACCTAACCGCACCATCATCGCACCGATCAAGGTCAGACGACGGCGCATTTCAACGCGCGCCATCTCCTTCGAGATGCCGTCGCGGCACATGAGTTCCCAGTACGTCTTCCAGTATTGCGGGAAACGTTCGTCATACTCAGGATTGGTCACTTCGACGTCCTGCCCGAGTCGCAGACGCAAACCAAATCGCTCAATACGTGCAAGCAGTACCTCTGGACGCCCAACCAGAATCGGACGTGCCAACTTCTCGTCCACGACCACCTGCACAGCTCGTAGCACACGCTCGTCTTCCCCCTCGGTGAACACGATGCGCGCATGACCTCCATCCCGCACAAGCTGGCGTGCGGTTGCAAACAGCGGCTTCATGAAGGCGCCGGAATGGTAAACGAATTGCTGCAATCGCTCGACATAGGCGTCGAGGTCTGGAATCGGGCGTGTCGCTACACCGCCCGCCATGGCGGCCTTAGCCACCGCCGGTGCGATGCGGACGATCAGACGTGGGTCGAATGGCTTTGGAATAAGATATTCGGGACCAAAGGCTACGTCATAGGTGCCGTACGCGGCAGCCACGACTTCGTTCTGTTCCTCTTCCGCCAGACCAGCGATGGCATGCACCGCGGCAATTTCCATTTCGCGTGTGATGGTAGTAGCCCCGACGTCGAGTGCGCCGCGGAAGATGTATGGAAAGCAGAGGACATTGTTGACCTGGTTCGGGTAGTCCGAGCGGCCAGTTGCAATAACCACATCATCGCGTGTGGCATGCGCGAGCTCCGGGAAGATTTCCGGAGTAGGATTTGCTAGTGCGAGAACCAGCGGGCGTGGCGCCATCGTGGTCAGCATCTCGGCGCTCAGGATGCCGCCCACCGAAAGACCCAGGAATACATCCGCGCCGCCGATCACTTCGGCCAACGTGCGGGCGCTGGTCTCCTGCGCAAAGGACGCCTTGGCCGGGTCCATTAGCGCAGTACGCCCACGGTAAACGACGCCTTCGATATCTGTGACCCAGATGTTTTCGATCGGAAGCCCGAGGTCAACCAGTAGTTCGAGACATGCCAGTGCCGCTGCACCGGCGCCCGACGTCACCACCTTCACTTCCGAAATGGATTTGCCCACCACCTTCAGTCCGTTGATGAAAGCAGCGGATACGGTGATGGCCGTGCCGTGCTGATCGTCATGGAAGACGGGGATCTTCATACGCTCGCGCAACTGGCGCTCCACGGCGAAGCACTCAGGCGCCTTGATGTCCTCGAGGTTGATACCGCCAAAGGTGGCTTCAAGACTGGCGATAATGTCGACGAGCTTATCCGGATCGGTCTCGCTGATCTCGATGTCGAAGACGTCGATCCCTGCGAACTTCTTGAACAGCACGGCTTTGCCTTCCATGACCGGCTTGGACGCCAGCGCGCCAATGTTTCCAAGGCCCAACACGGCGGTGCCGTTGGTTATCACGCCAACCAGGTTTCCCCGACCCGTAAACCGATGTGCCAGATGAGGATCGGCCGCGATTTCCTCACACACCGCAGCCACGCCAGGGGTATAGGCGAGCGCCAGGTCACGTTGCGTCACGAGCGGTTTGGTAGCCGTCACCGCGGTTTTCCCAGGGATGGGAAACTCGTGATAGTCGAATGCCGCCTGCCGATCTGTATCTTTCTGATCCATATTCCTTGCCTCCAAGAGTGTGCTGGGCCAGCCCCGGCGCGATCTGTGGAGACGATTCTAAAGATCCGCCATCAGCAGATTATTTTGATTTAATATCGGTCCATCATTTTTTCGTGATGGGCGTGCGCGCTGTCAAATGAAATTCGAGTCGAACGATGTAGTCAGGCGGCTGAGCGCGCGTCTGAAGATGAGACATCTGGTCCTGTTGCTGCAAATCCAGCAGCACGGTTCGCTTACCCGCGTCGCGGAGCACATGGCCAGCAGCCAGCCAGCCGTGACCAATGCTCTCTCCGAGTTGGAAAGCATGTTCGGCACCCCGCTCTTCGAGCGCTCCCCGCGCGGCATGCTGCCCACGGCAATGGGTGCGTTGGTATTGGAGCGGGCCAGGACGATGATCAACGACCTCGATCATCTCGCTCGTGAGATGGAGGCAGTTGCCTTAGGGCACGCAGCGCACCTGCACATCGGAGTCATTCCGTTCATCTCCGGTCAGATGCTCTCGGCAGCACTCAAGCGGCTCCAATCCCGTATGGAGCGACGCCTGACCGTGACGATTCACGAAGGAACCAGCGATCAACTGTTGCTGCAACTACAGGACCACACCGTGGACATCGTCATCGGACGAGCGTCGTCGGTGACAGATTTGAACCACATCTCCCTGGAAGTCCTGTTCCGGCAGCAACCGCGGATGATCGCGAACCGGCGTCTTGCGGCAAAATTGTCTCGTACGAAGCTCGACTGGAACAAGCTGATAACGCTGGACTGGATTCTCGGCGCGCCACATACGCCGATGAGAGAACAGGTGACCGACCTGTTTCTCACCGCAGGAACCACACCTCCAGTTCCGGTCGTTGAGAGTTACTCCTCCAAACTCATCGGTGAAATGATTGCTTCAAGCGAAGAGGCTGTGTCGATCGTACCATCCGATATCGCGGAGGAACTGGTGCGAATTGCCGGCGTCGCAATCGTTCCCTACTCGCTCGATTGGACACTTCCGCCTATCGCGTTGTTCACGCGCTCGGTGGGCTCGCACTCAGCGGCGCAGGAGTTGTTCGTCGAGGCATTGCGCCAGATTTGCAAAGAGATGTACGCAGAAGCGCAAGGTTAGGATCGACGTGCCTTTAACGTCGCTGCCGAAGAGCACGCCAGTTTTCGGGGGACTGTCTACTGTTGACCGACATTCGCGATAAGTTTGTGGGTCGATCTGAACAATCGATTTTTTCGCTAGCTGATTGCAAAAGCCAGGAAGCGACTTTTCAACGGTATCGACCCGTGTGAGTCATTCAAACGCGATATAGCACCGTCCGCTTTCAAACCGACATCGGAAGATCGTCAAGCACACCGCGACCTGTAAAAGTGGCGCTATTGGCTGACGCTCATCACGAAGCCGGCAAGACGAACTCGAGAGAGTACTGACGCGAAGCGGAGCTATTCCAATGAACGCGGCTGCCGCAGAGACTGCGAGCAGCGCCCCGCTCATTGCAGAAACCCTGCGTTACGCAGCGCCTCCTCAGCGGCCTCATGGTCTTGAACGGATGTTCCGCCAGAAACACCGATGCCCCCAACCAGATGCCCTTCATGGAAGAGCGGTACGCCGCCGCCTACCGGAGTCAGACGCGGATGATGCGCCAGCGGGGCAACGGTGGATTCGGCCATGTACTGATTCCATTGGTGCGTGGCCATGCCGAAGGAGGCGGCAGTCCACGCCTTGTCGATGGCGACGCCAACGGTAAGGAAAGGAGCCGTGTCTGCGCGCTCGAAAGCGCGCAGGTGGCCGCCTGCATCGGTAATTGCGATCGTCGCTGCGAATCCGCGCGCTGCGCAGGCGCGCCGCGCCTCTGCCAGCAATGCTTGCGCGGCTTCGAGGCTGATGGTTGTCGTGCTGATGATTTGCGATGTCATGTTTATGCTCGTTGTCAGAAAGTTTCAGCGGTTGGCGACGACGACTTTGCCGATCATGTTGCCGGCCTCGACCAGCGCATGCGCCTGGGCCAAACTTGCGGCGTTGATGTCGTCAATGCGTCGGGTCAGCGTGTGCTTGAGGTCGCCCCGATCGACCAGTTCCGCCACGCGGCGCAGCAAGGCGTGTTGCCGTGCGATCGTGCTGGTGGTGAAGATCGCGCGGGTATACATGAGCTCCCAGTGAATCGAAATGGACTTCGCCTTGAACGGTCCGATATCCAGATCCACCGGGTCGTCGATCAGTGCGAACTGGCCCTCCGGACGCAGCACGGCCGCGATTTGCGGCACATAGGAGGCGCTTTCGTTCAACCCGGCAACGTGGGTGACGTGTTTGATGTCGAGCGCGGCCAATTGGGGCGCCCAAGGCTGATGGTGATCGATGACGTGATGAGCGCCATGCGCCAGCACCCACTCGCGGGTCTCCGTTCGCGAGGCCGTGCCGATAACCGTCATGCCAGTCAGCTCGCGCGCAAGCTGGGTAAGAATGGAGCCGACACCGCCCGCCGCTCCTATTACCAGCAGCACGTTGTTATCGGTTGGATCTGCAGCCTGAGCGCGTAGACGGTCGAACAGCAGCTCCCAGGCAGTGATCGCGGTCAGCGGCAACGATGCGGCTTCCGCGAAGTCCAGCGATGCCGGCATGGGTCCAACGATGCGTTCGTCCACTGCGTGCAGTTCGCTGTTGCAGCCAGGCCGCGTAATGTCGCCGGCGTACCACACACGGTCGCCCGGCTTGAAGCGCGTCGCCAACGGACCGGTTGCGCGGACGATTCCTGCGGCGTCCCAGCCGGCGATACGCGCACTACCTTCTGGAATATCTCCACCGCGCCGGATTTTCGTATCCACCGGATTGACCGACACAGCTTTGACTTCCACTAGCAGGTCGTGATCGCGCAGTTCCGGCGTCGGCAGTTCGATGTCCTGCAGTGCCTGCGGGTTGCTGATGGGATGGTTCTGATAGAAGCCAATGGCCTTCATGACAAAAAATCCTTCGGGGTCAGAGAATGATGGGTACGTAGGCCACTATGGTGGCGACAAACGGCAATCGACTCAGACATATAAGCGGTCTTCAGGTAAGCAAGGACCCTATGGTATCTTTCGGCAATGTGCGGATAAATACCGGCCGCGCCCAAACACTTTCTGCATTTCAATGAAAATAATCCGGCTTGATGACGTTCAGATCTTTGTGCACACGGTGGACTCCGGCAGCTTCTCGGAGGCGGCACGCAAGCTGAACATTGCGCCGGGACATGCGAGTGCTTCAGTGCAGCGGCTCGAAAAGGCGCTGGACGCCCGCCTGTTCACGCGATCCACGCGCAGCATGCAACTGTCGGAGGCTGGGGAGCGCTACCTGCCGCATGCGCGGGTCATGGTTGACGCGCGGGAGCAAGGCGAGCAGGCCTTGGCAAATGGCAGGGGTGCTCTGTCGGGCCCACTGCGACTGTCCGCTCCATCTGACTTTGGACGAAACGTGCTGTTGCCGTGGCTGGATGAATTTCAGCACCGGCATCCCGGACTGTCCTTGCACCTGAAAATCAGCGACCGCGCGGCCGACTTGGTCCGCCAGCCGCTGGATGCCGCCGTGCGCTACGGACCACTGCCTGATTCATCTCTGCTGGGCATGAAGTTGGTCGACAACAACCGACGCGCATTGTGTGCCGCACCGTCGTACATCGACCGGCATGGTGCGCCGGCCAAAGTCGACGACCTGCGGCGACACAACTGTCTTCGGTTCGTATGGAGCGAGCAGATACATGAACGCTGGCGATTTACCCTACCCGGCGGCGACCGCACCGTGGCAGTCACCGGTAATCGCATCAGCGACGATGCCGATGCGGTTCGTCGCTGGGCAGTTGCAGGGGAAGGCCTTGTGTACAAGTCGCGACTGGACCTCATCGACGATCTGAAGGCCGGGCGACTGGTAGAGTTGTTTCCGCCGGAGTACTGCGAACCTTCGCCGTTACACCTGGTTTGTGCCCACCGTGCGCAACTGACTCCGGCGATTACCGAGTTGAATGCCTTCCTGCGGGAGCGCTGCTCGGCATTGCTTGCAAGCCACCCATGGAGGGGTTACCAATCTGCGTAACGAAGGTCGCGCCCTTCCCAAGCGTTGCAACCCGACGCGCGAACCGGCGCGGGCGTTGACATCTTGCCGGCTATTTGCCCGGCATGACGTAGCGTGTCTGGTGTTTGACGAGCGTCGCAATCTGGTTGCTGCCGTTACCGCAAAGCGGATCGCCTCCCAGTAGAGTCCTCTGCATCTCTTCCTCACATGCGTCGGACCGCCGAGCCGAATCGTACGGTCCTACTCCAACATCAAGTCCAGCGGCCTGGCTCAAAGCCGCTTCAACTCGGGACGACACCCTGGATCAGAGCCGTGCGCCGCCTGTCGCGTCCACGACATCGGCCGTCATCCAGCACGTCTCGTTCGAGGCCGTGAACGCGACGATATCAGCGACGTCCCCAGGCTGACCCACGCCGGCACCGAAAGCTCGACGCTCATCAACTCAAGAACGAACTCACCATCTTGCCTGAAGACACCTGTCGCGTAGCGGTCGCACGGGTTGAATATGCCTCGAAAAATCCCCCGCATCGATTGGACGTGCGCCGTCTGTATTGGCAACTTTAACGCGGTGGATTTCCGGGGCATTTTTGACGTCCTGGCGGGTTCTGCCGAACAGGTGACGTCGCCACCCAGCAGTTGGAGGACATATCCAAATGAGCAGCCGAAAAAATGGCAAGCCGATGTTTCTCGCTGGCGCCGTCAATGAGATGACACGAACGGCGACGACAAACTGGCCTCAGGCACGGCAAAATGCCGCTGCATACGCGCGATCTCCTCCGACGGTGTACCGCCGAATAGCCGTTTGAATTCACGGCTGAACTGCGAAGGACTTTCGTAGCCGACCTGCGCGCTCGCTGCGGCTGCGGTCATGCCCTGCCTCGCCATCAGCAGACGCGCCTGATGCAGCCGTGTCGACTTGATGTATTGCAACGGCGAAGTATTGGTCGTTGCCTTGAAGTGCGCATGGAAGGACGGCACACTCATTTTTGCCTCGGCGGCAAGATCCTCAACCGACAAGGCTTCCGCGTATCTCAAGTGAATTTTTCTGAGCGCCTTCGAAATACGGCCGAAGTTGCCATGGCGGTTAAGGGCCGCGCGCATCGAGCCGCCTTGCTCGCCCACGAAGACGCGGAAATAAATCTCCCGAACCAGTGCCGGACCGAGTATTGCGGCCTCGAGCGGATTACGTATCGCACGCAGGAATCGCAGCACGGATTCGCCGAGCGCGAGATCGAGCCGTGTGGTGGCCATGCCCCGAGGCTCGACCGCGACCAGACCGTCACGCTCGTCGATCTGCGTCAGAACGTCGGCGGCAAGGCTCATGTCGAGCCTCAAATATATCGCGAGTAATGGTTCTTCCTCCGTCGCATCGGTCTCCATTGAAAAAGGCAACGGCAGTGCGACGACCAGATAGTGCTGCGCATCATAGACGTACACCGTGCCGCCGAGGTACCCACGTTTTCTGCCCTGACAGACGATCACGATACCCGGCTCATAAAGCACCGGCGTGCGTGTAAGCGGCCGGTTCGAGCGCAGGAAGCGGATATCGGCCATCGGCGTCAGGTTATACCCCTCAAGTGGTGCCAGTTCCAGAAGCAGTCCCACCATGTCGGCGCGCACACGCGCCAGTGCCTGCGTTTCGGTTTCCATTGCAGATCACCCGTTCAGCGTCATTTCTATCGATGACGTTAAGCGTGCCACATTGAATGCGTCATAACGATCGCCTCATAGGATCAGGCAAGGAATCCAGACAATCTCACGTTCGCGGATCCTCCCCGCGCACATAGGATTCGATCATGCGCTGGCGTCATGCGGCAACGTGTGCCGCTGCGAAACCCTGAATCATCCTAAGGAGAAAACTGCATGATCGACGTTCCCAATCCCGTAGACGGCAGTGTCGTCGGACAGGTCGAGCATCATTCCGAATTCGAGGTACGCGCGGCGATCGATCGTACCTGTGCCGCATTTCCTGCGTGGTCGCGCCTGCTTGCCAAACAACGCAGCGACATTCTGCGAAAGTGGTTCGACCTGGTTAGTGCGGACAAGCGCGCATTTGCCGAATTGATGTGCCGCGAAAACGGCAAGTGCCTTACCGAAGCACTTGGTGAAATCGAATACGGACTCGGCTTCGTCGAATGGTACGCAGAGGAAGCGAAGCGCGTCTACGGCGACACTATTCCGACACACGCGCAGGGCGCTGCGGTCATCGTCACCAAGGAGCCAGTCGGTCCCGTTGCGTCGATCACGCCGTGGAACTTTCCGTTCATGATGATCACCCGGAAGGTGGCTACCGCTTTGGCCGCCGGCTGCACGATCATCATTAAGCCGGCGGAAGAAACTCCGTTGACCGCTTACAAACTTCTCGAATACGCACGTCGCGCCGGCATTCCGGAGGGCGTATTCGAAATGGTGACGGGTGACCCGGTGCTGATCGGAAAGCTCATTACGAGCGATGCCCGTATCAAGAAGATTTCGTTCACCGGCTCCACGGTGGTCGGCAAGCTGCTGGCTCGTCAAAGCTCGGATACGCTCAAGAAAATGACGATGGAGTTGGGCGGCAATGCGCCGTTCATCGTGTTCGACGATAGTGACATCGAACAGGCTGCCAAAGGCCTCGTGGCCGCAAAACTGCGCAACTCGGGTCAGGTGTGCATTTCGCCGAATCGTGTGTACGTGCAGTCCAGCATCCATGACCGTTTCGTTCAACGCGTGAAGGAACTGGTGGAAGAGATTCCCGTCGACCAGGGGCTGCAGGAGCGCTTCGTCGTGGGTCCGTTGATCAACGCGAAGGCGGTTTCCAAGGTTACGGAACTGGTCGACGATGCCCGGGCGAATGGTGCGAACGTAGTACTCGGCGGCCATTTGCATGCAAAAGGCGGCCTCTTTTATGCTCCGACCATCCTCACTGAGGTGACGGACGCCATGCAAATCCAGTCGACCGAAATTTTTGGCCCGGTGTTTCCTGTCTACCGCTTCGAGACCGAAATGGAGGTCATCGCACGAGCCAACGATACGGAATACGGACTTGTCGCCTACGCCTACACGCGCGATCTGGGCCGCGCGTTCCGGCTCTCGCGAAATATCGAGTCTGGAATGGTCATTCTGAACTCCGGTTCCGTGGGCACCGCGTCCGTCCCGTTCGGTGGCGTGAAGCAATCGGGTTATGGACGGGAAGGCAGCTACTACGGCATCGAGGAATACGTGCAGGTCAAGTACACGCTGATGGCAGGGCTAGATTGAGCGCCCCGCCGACTGAGGCGGGGCTGCCGATCCATAGGCCACGCTGAGTCAAATCGGACGACCGGTGCGATCCATGAAAGAATCGCGCCGGTTGCCGTCGCCCGGTCAGCGGGCCGGCAATCGCTCGGTTCCGGAAGCAGGTTGCCCTGCATGGCGCTCAAGGCGTCTGACACGGGCGTCCTGCTTCAGCCCCCAGACCCAGGTTACCGCGAGACAAGGAAGCAGCGACGCAATCGAATAGCCGACACCTGCAAGCGGGTTACCGGTCCAATCCACGAGCGTCAAACTGATTAGCGGCAGAAATCCTCCGAATAGGACATTACCCAGTTGCTGGGCCAGTCCGAATCCCGTGGTGCGGCTTTGCGGGGGAAAGCATTCGGCGATGAACGCAGGCAGGGGTGCCATGATCATCGCGGTCAGGATCGCCAACACCGCAATCAATAGAGAAACCTGCACCCATTGCGCCGACGATGCACTTGCCTTGATGCCCGCAAAGGCCGGATATACGGCAACGATCCATAGCAAGATGCCGATCAGCATCACACGGGCGCGCCCGATCGCATCCGAAAGTTTCCCGAACGCCGGATAGAACGGAGCAGCGATCAATATGGCCGCACCCAGACAAAGATTGGCCGTTGTCGGGTCGACCTTGAGCACGTTCTGGAGAAAATACAGCATGTACACGATCGACGTATATAACGACACAGAGGTGCCCCCTTGTGCCCCGAACATGGCGACCAGAATCATCTTCCACGACGATTTGCTCGACAGCGTATCCTGCAGCGGATTTTTTGACAGACGCCCCGCCGCTTTCATCTGCGAAAAGATGGGTGTCTCAGTCATGCCGAGCCGGATCCATGTCGCCACTGCAACGATAGGAGCGGAAATGACGAACGGCACGCGCCATCCCCACGCCTCGAAGCTGGATGGAACGAGAGACACTTTCAGAATGGAGACAATGGCAAGCGCAAGCAGCAGACCTATGCTCGCGGTTCCCTGCAGTACACTCGTCGACATGCCTTTCCGGCCTTCCGGCGCGTGCTCCATGACGTATACGACCGCCGACCCGTACTCGCCACCCAGTGCGACACCCTGAATGATTCGCAGCGTGATCAGAGCGACAGGCGCCGCTACACCCGCTACCGCATGGGTTGGCAGACATCCGATACCCACAGTGGCAATGCCCATCAATGCCAGTGTAATGACGAACGTCCTCTTGCGACCGATCCGATCCGACATCGGATTGAAGATGATCGTGCCTAACGGGCGCGCGACGTAGGCTATGCCGAAAGTCGCAACGCCCGCAAAAGTAGCCACGATCTTGTCCGTGTCGGGAAGAAACAGATGCGTCAGCGTCGCGGTCAACGCGACGTAGACAAAAAAATCGTAGTACTCAAGCATCGTTCCGAGGCTCGAAGTTGCGATGATCCGCACCATCCCTGGCTGATGATCATGAGCACGCGTCCCGTTCGACATGTCAGTCTCCTCTATGTGTATGGAACAGCGACGCGCGGTTTCACCATCGCGCCGGTGCTACCGATTACATCCGGCTCTTCTTTTGAGCCTGCCGCTCCAGAAAGCTGGAAACAGCGCGCTTATGCTCGTCGCCACACAGCAGGATCGCCTGCATGCTGGCCGCTATCTCGAGTGCCGCTGGCAGCGAGCCCCTCGCGGACTCGCGTACGAGTTTTTTTGCCATTCGCATGGCTCGTGGCGGATTGGTCGCAAGGCGTCGCGCAAGCGCGAGTGCTTCGCCATCCAGTTGGTCATCTGCGAAGACCTTTGCTACGATGCCGAAGCGTTCTGCCGCTGCGGCGTCGAGAAACTCGCTGGTGAGCGTCATCTCGAGGGCCTTGGCAGGGCCTACGATACGTGACAGAAACCATGCGCCACCTATTCCCGATACCAGTCCGAGCCGCAGGAAGCTTTCCGCAAATTGCGCACTTTCACCTGCCAGGCGGATATCGCACATCAGGGCAAGGTCGCAACCTGCTCCCACTGCTGCACCATTCACAGCGCAGATCGACGGAACCTCAAGGTTGCTCATGGCCCGCGTAATCCGATGCAGGCTTTTTTGCAAGCGCTCGCGCACGTCTTCTACACTTCCGTCCATCAGATCCTTGCCGCTTTGCATGTCCTTGACATGACCGCCGGTGCAGAAATGTTTCGAAGAAGACCGCAACAGAAGGCAATTTACGTCGTCGTTGAAATTCGCTGACTCGAGTGCGTCCGATAAGGCTTCCGTCATGGCCACCGTTAGCGCATTTCCGTTCGCAGCGCTATTCATGCTGAGAATCAGCACACCCGATTCGACCGACCTCGTGACCAACTCCGTTTCTGATTGCTGCAATGACACGATTGACCTCTGGATAATAAAAACGAGAACTTCGACAACTATCGGTTCACGAAGTCGGGACAGCGGCGCTCGAGGAAAGCCGCCATCCCTTCCTTCTGGTCAACAAGTGAAAATCCAGCATGAAAGAGCCGCCGCTCGAACAGCAACCCTTCGGATAACGACGACTCGAATGACCGATTAACCGATTCCTTTATCGCAAGCAGTACTGGCAACGAATGCCGCGCAACCTGCTCGCCTATTCGCATGGCCTCATCTATCAACCCGTCCCTGGGTACAACTTTCGAGACCAACCCGCACAGCAGTGCCTCCTGCGCAGACATCGACTCGCCAGTGAGGCATGCGAGCATTGCCGTGGATTTCCCCGCCGCTCGCGGCAAGCGTTGAGTGCCGCCAGCACCAGGCACGATGCCCAGCTTGACCTCGGGTTGCCCGAATACTGCGTCGCTTGCCGCGATCACGATGTCGCACATCATGGCGAGTTCGCACCCTCCTCCCAATGCATATCCACCCACGGCGGCAATGATCGGCTTACGCAGGCCGCGGATGCGATCCCAACCGCGGCCGATGTACTCCTCACAGAACGCCGTCTGATAGTCGAGCTTCGACATCGCGACGATATCCGCGCCCGCGGCAAAGGCCTTTTCCGATCCGGTCAGCACCGTGGCGTGCACATCCGGTTCGGATTCGACGTGTTGTAGCGCTGCGACCAGTGCATCGATCAACTCGTCGGTTAGCGGATTCAGTTTGTTTTCCAACGCAAGACGAAGCAGTGCTACCTTGCCGTGCGTTTCACGTCGGACGATCTCGGTTGACATTTATGGTCTCCTTAGATCGCGACGGCATGAGCCACGCCGGCGCGTATCACGCCGGCGTTCAGGAGTTCTGTGATTTCATCGTCCTGAATGCCGTACAGCTTGAGCATCTCAACCGTATGCTGTCCGGTCAGTGGTGCAGGAATCTCGTCTTTTACCGGCTTGTCCGATGGGCCGAGGGCAAATCCATGCGTGCGCACTGTCCCAGCAGCAGGATGTTCCACTGTGCGTGCGATGCCACTCTCACGATATTCAGTCGTCCCGGTCACATCGCTATAAGTCGCAAGCGGGGCGCAGATGACGTCGCGCGGTGCGAGCCGTGCAATCCACTCCGCTGTGCTTCGCTCAATAAAGCGCGCCGCTAGCAGTTCATGAAGAACATGACGATTGCGCACGCGATCGTCGTTGGTCGAAAAGCGCGAGTCATGTTCAAGTTCGGGCACTTCCGCGACTTCACATAACGCACTCCAGCGAGCCATGTCGTAGGCGACGACCATGATCCAACCATCACGTGTCGGAAACGCCTCATTGGGACATGCATAGGGTGCGGCGCTGCCCGTTTTCTCAGGATTTCTGCCTGATGCGAAAAATGCCGCAAAGCCGATCTGCTGAAGCATCAGCGTCGCGTTGTAGAGGCTAACGTCTAGATGCTGGCCGATTTGATCCCGATAGACCCGATGCAGCGCGCCAAGTACTGCAATTGCCGCAAGGTATCCGCCGATCATGTCCGCAACCGGAATCGGCACTTTCAACGGATCGCCCTGAGTCGCACCGAGCGTACTCATGAGCCCGCTAACAGCCTGAATCACGCCGTCGACACCTGGACGCCGCATATTGCTGCCGGTCTGGCCAAACGCGGAGATCGAGCAATAAACAAGTTTGGGATGGTCTTTGCGCAGGGACTCGTAGTCCAGTCCCATTGACGCCATGACGCCAGGCCGAAAATTCTCTACCAGCACATCGGCTTTGCGGATCATTTCCCGGACCACACGTCTGCCAGCGTCAGCCTTCAGATCGATGGACACGCTGTGCTTGTTGCGGTTGACGCTCATGAACGTCGGGCTCTCGCCGTCGATCCATGGCGGCCCGATCTTGCGGCCAATTTCCCCTTGCAGCGGCTCGATCTTGACGACGTGAGCGCCAAGGTCTGCTAGCGTCATCGAACAGACTGGTCCAGCCAGAACGTGCGAGAAATCGACGACTCGCACCCCCTTCAAACTGTCTCGTAACATTTTTGATCGTCCTGTCTCGCGGCGTGCCATTGCGGCATGCCATGACGACGAGCATAGGCAGACGCCGTTGAGCGGACAATCGACTTTTTCGAATCAGGCTTTGACTTTTTGTTAAAAGGTCAGCATTCACACCTGAACTTGCGTAGCCAACCAGTCGCGGAAAATCTTCAGCTCTTCAGAGGGACGGCGCCCCGTTGGCCACGCGAAGTAGTACGTGTAGCCGCCACGGTCGAGTTCAAGGCGAAACGGCTGGACCAGTTGGCCACTGTCGAGCTCGGCGCGGATCAATGCCTTTTGCGCGATAGCGACGCCGTGCCCTTCGATTGCAGCCTGGTAAGCAAGCAACGACGTCTCATAACGCATCGCCGGTCGCTTGACGTGTAAGGGGAAGCCAGCCGCCTTCAACCATAACGACCAATCATCCGGCCGCGCGAGCGAGTGCAACATCGTTTCGCCTCGCAATTTCCCCTGCGCTTTCAGCTTGAGGGACGGCGCCGCAACCGGCACCAGTATGTTCGGAATCAGGCGTTCCACGCGCAGGCCGGGCCAGTTACCCACACCCAGTTGAATCCCGCCATCTATCTCTTCACGCGTGAAATCCAGGGGAACGGATGACGTCGTCAACTGAACATCTATCTCCTTGTGCAGTCGGTGGAAGCTCGCGAGGCGTGGAATCAACCAGCGCACTGCGAAGGTGGCGGGGGACCGAATCTTCAGTACGCGCGAGCCGCTTTCCCTGCCGCGAGCGCTATCTGCCGCATAGCGCAGCGATTCGAAAATTGGAATCAGCTCGGCGAGATAACGCGCGCCGGCTGACGTCAGCTCTAGACGACCTTTGACCCGTTCGAAGAGTGCGACGCCAAGATAGGTCTCCAGCGTCCTCACCTGCCGGCTAACCGCGGCCGGAGTGACAGCGAGTTCGTCTGCGGCCTTCGAAATACTGAGGAGCCGACCGGTCGCTTCGAACGCACGGGTCGGGTTCAGCGGAGGAAGAGGTTGGCGGCGATCCATGCGCAGGCTGGAAGTGGACGGAGAAGCGCCGCAAGCGTTTGGCTTGCCGATGCGCTCAGCTATTGTAGCTGGGCAGATAAGCGTAACTCTTTTCACCTCGCGTGGTGACGTTGATTCTCTAGCTCGGTTGACTGATTCTCTATGGCCAATATGTGAAGCCATGCCCAGTGTCGTCCGATCCAATTTTCAACTCAACTTCCTGGCATGACTGACTACAAACCCGAGCGTAGTTGCAGCAGACAATGGGCTACGATTGTCAAAATTGGGACGTTTCTGGCTGACAATGTCCTCAGCTATGCAGTTTAAGCTTTCAACGCAAATTCTCATTCTGCTCTCTGCAGAAAGGCAGACGTGCGCGCTCTCGTTAGTCGTAAAAGGCCGTCGTCTGTCACGGCATTTTTTTAATGTGCCAGTCAAAAGATTTACCCACAAGAACCGTAACAGTCTTGTACGCCATGCCGTCTTAATTTTAAGTAACCGCTCACCTAGACTGCAACCACTGGCTACGGACAGGGCTGTTCGTGGCAGCGAACCCAAATGTCGAGGTGAGTCATCATGAAGTTGCTCATTCAAGCAGTTGTTATCAGCGCGGCCCTTGCAGCTCCTTTCGCTTCCTTTGCGCAATCGAGTGTACCCAAGACGCGTGCGCAAGTCCGCGCCGAATTGATTGAGCTCGAACAAGCCGGCTATAACCCGGGGGCGTCAAACGACGCGACTTATCCTGGTCAGATCGAGGCAGCGGAGGCTTGGGTAGCCCGGAAGCAGGCTAGTGTCACAGCCGCAAAGACGCAAGTTGCAGATGCAAATGATACGGGCGGAACAGTCGCAGGCACTTCGGAATCGGGAAACATTCGTCCCAAGCCGTCAAGTGATGGCATGAAGCCGATCTATTTCGGGCAATGAGTCAACCGGCTATCGTCGTGGTCAGGATGCTCTGCATACGCCGGCATAGCCGCAAATAGTCAACGCAGCAATTTTGAAATAGTTGCACTTCTCCCCGCGTTTCGCGTCAACTTCAGAACCGTCACGCTGACCTCTCCGATCCAATACATTAAGTCGACGCGTTTGCACCAGGCGCGTCGGCGAATGATTCGCGACGGGTTGGCGGCCCCGTCCGCGTCGGCGCGCGTCGGTTACGAAAGTCCTTCGCAGTGCAGTCGCCTGCGACGCCCACGCAGCCGATTACCGCCTCAAACCCGTCGAGCCGGAGCGACTGCAGCGCACCCTGCTGCGATTGCGTGGGTCGACTCGCGTAGCGCGCGAGCATCCCCATGCCAGCCCAACTGATGATTGCTGATCGCGGGCAAACGCATGTCGTGCGCTGCGCCGAAATCGAATGGCTGGAAGCAGCCGAGAACTATGACAATATTCATTTGGCGGGGAAAAGCCTGTTGATGCGCTGTACTTTAACTGCGGTGCTCAATGACCCTGGGGGCAACATTTGTTCGCACGCACCGTGGGGCCGCCGTGGCGCTGTCTGCTGTGCTCGTGGTCCGGTCGCGGGGAAAAGGCGATGCGACGATCGTTTTGCGCAGTGGCGTCGAAGTGCCGTGCAGCCGGCAACATCGTGCCGAATTGATCCAACGTCTGCGGCGGTAGCACTGCTGTCCACTTCGTCACACGCCAGACCCAACTCGTCCCAGCTTGATGGAAACTACGGTGGCGTGCTGATCGTTTTCGATCGACTCTTTGGCACCTACATAGCAGAACGGCGCGACACGCCTTGTCGGTCTGGGCTTATGCAACCGATGACAACGTACAACTTGCTGACCATAGAGTTCGCGCAATGGAGATCACTCTGGCGCGATCTGAGAGCCGCGCGGACGTTGAGCGAAGCACGGAGCTACGTTCTGAAGCCGCCAGGCTGGCAGCCTGGTGGTAACGGAGAAACTATCGAAGATTTGAGGAAACGTGCAAACCACGGCAGTTCGGAGCGCGCGCACCCGCGACAACGTCCGATAGTGGTTTGGGTGCGGACGCTTACGAAGCTCGCCTTAGCGTCTCTTCGGGGCGCGAAGACTCACTCGTCAATAGAGACAGGAGACATTCGAGGGCACGGGTTTGCGAGTGACCGTGAAGCGGACTTCAGCCGCCGCACAGCCGTTGATCGGCGACCGGCGGCTTTGGCCGAACTGCGGTCCTCCCGCGGCACCTTACTCTCTCGTTAGAAAGCCGAGCCCCCAAAGCGCTCGAATCAAGACAATGCCTCCAACTTACCGCTACCAGCGGCCCGTTTCATTGCCACGGCGCGTTTGCGGTGATCACGGGCGTTATCGTTCCGCGCCCGTGCAGCGGTCTGGTGCACTACCACATCTGAATCTGGCCTCGACACTCGTATCGAGGCCATTCTTAAACGTCCGCGCAAGCGACAACTTAAACAAAGAAGGCCATCCTTCATCCTGTCGCACCTTCCTTCGCGGCTACCGATCCGCCTTTCCGCTCACCTCACGCACGCGACCAATCCGTTCGAAGATCGCACCGCGCGGTTCCGGACAATCGGCAATCGGCGCGTAGGCCAGCGCGCGCGCTTCTCGCGCGGGAATGCCGAACGCTTGCATGAGGGCGCACATCGACTGCTCAGTGTAATCAGCCGGTGCATCATCGGATAGCAAGGTTTCAATGCCATAGCGAATCGAGCCCAACGCAATATCGCGCGCGACGACTACATCGGCGACTTTGAAACGTCCCGCTTCGAGTCCGAGTTGTAGATCTCGCGTCAGGTATTCGTCGAGTAGACGCCCACGCGATCCGCGTCTGGTGCCGACGCGCGTGATGAAGGCTCCCCACAACGGATAGCGCAACGCCATGTGCATGTACAACCGCGAGCCGACTACAACTCGCTGCGCCGGGTCTTCGATCTCCCGCACCAGCGGATCGATGACGGCCAGCACCTCGTCGCTGCTCTCGCCCGCCACCGCCGACAACAACTCCGCAGTGGTTCGGAAATAGTTGTAGAACGTGCCCCGCGCAACCCCGGCGGCGGCGATGAAGTCGTCGATCATCGGTGCGTCCGGACCCTTCTCGGCAAATACTGCCAGTGCGCTTTCCAGCAGGCGATTGCGTGTGTTTTCGCGGCGCCTTGCGCCGACGCGCGTGCGATGGTCTTCGAGCGGCGGTAGCTCTTTCATTGAGTGTTCCCTTGATCCAGCGCGAATTTTACCAGCAGGCGCATGCGGGTTTATCCCGAGCTTTTTAGAGTTGACGGTTTTGTCATTTCTACTAGAATACAAACTGACAACTTCGTCAATTCTAGTCCGGTGCATTGAAACAGGCACGAAAATCTTCAGGAGACAGCTATGCGGTTCATCAGTTTCGAGCGAGATGGAAAAGCGGTACTCGGTATCCGCGACGGTGAGCAAGTGCGCGTAATCGGCGATGAAACGCTCGAATCCCTGCTTGCACGCGGCGTGGATCTACGCGAATACGCGACGCATCATGCGAGCGAAGAGAAAGTGCCGGTCAAGGATCTGAAGTTCCTCCCTCCGCTGCAACGGCCGCCGAAGATCATCTGCGTCGGGCTGAACTTCGCGGATCACACGTCGGAAAGCAACTACGCCCAGCCCGACTATCCGACGCTGTTTTTCCGCGTCAACACGAGCCTGATTGCCCACGAACAGCCGATGGTTCGCCCAGCTGTGAGCGACTCCGAAGGCCTCGACTTCGAAGGCGAAATCGCCGTGGTGCTCGGCAAGGGCGGTCGGCACATTTCGAAGGAAAGCGCACTCTCGCACGTGGCCGGCTACTCGGTGTTCAACGACGGCTCGGTGCGCGAGTATCAGTTCAAGACGCCGCAATGGACGGTCGGCAAAAACTTCGACGGAACCGGCGCATTCGGTCCCGACCTGGTCACCGCGGACGAACTGCCGCCCGGCGTAAAGGGATTGCGCCTCGAAACGCGTCTGAACGGCGAACTGGTGCAATCAGCCAGCACCGACGAAATGGTCTTCGATGTACCGAGCCTGATCAGCATCATCAGCGAAGCGATCACGCTGGAAGCAGGCGACGTGATCGTGTCCGGCACGCCGTCGGGTATCGGCTGGGCGCGCACGCCGAAGCTCCTGATGAAGGCCGGTGACGTCTGCGAAGTGAGCGTCGAAAAAATCGGCACGCTGAAGAACGTGATCGTCGACGAAGTCAAAGCATAAAAACCGTCAGGCATACCTGCCCGGAAGCACCGGGCAGGCAAGCCGGCCCCAGAGCCGGCGCAGCACCTCATTCAATGGAGACGACTATGGCTGACCCGGCAAATGTGCGTAGCGTCGCAAGTGTTCATTCGATCGATCACTTCGCGCTGAATGTTCCTTCCATCGACGAGGCCGAACGCTTCTTTAGCGCATTCGGACTCGACGTGACCTCGTGCGGCAACGAAGTCCGCGAACTCGAGCTGCGGGCCGCTGACGGCCACCGATGGGCGCGAGTCTTGCCGTCTTCCAGAAAATCGCTCGCGTATCTGAGCTTCAATTGCTTCGAGGCGGACTTCTCCGCCATCGAAGCACAGGTGCGGGCAAGCACGGCCCAGATCGTCGACGGCCCCGCGAATCATCGCAACGGTCTCTGGTTTCACGATCCCGATGGCAACCTGATTCAGGTGAAGATCGGCCCCAAAACCAGCCCCTCGGCCAAGACACCCTGCGTCGTCACCGGCAGCGCCGCCGACGAACGTGGCTCGCATAGCCGCTCCGCTTCAACACAGGTCAAACCGCGCCGCCTTTCGCACGTTCTGCTGTTCACGCCCGATGTGCTCCGCGCGCTCGATTTCTACTCCAACGCGATCGGTCTACGCCTGTCGGACAAGTCAATCGACATCATTGCGTTCACCCACGCGCCGCACGGCAGCGACCACCACCTGGTGGCTTTTGCAAAGAGCAACGCTCGCGGCTGGCATCACGCCGCGTGGGACGTCGAGAACGTCAACATGGTCGGCGAAGGCGCCTCGCAAATGCAGGCCGCGGGCTTCAGCAAGGGCTGGGGCACCGGTCGCCACGTGCTGGGATCGAACTACTTCCACTACGTCCAGGATCCCTGGGGCTCGTTCTGCGAATACTCGGCGGATATCGATTTCGTCTCGGCTGGACACACATGGCCGGCGGGTGATTTTCCGCCGGAAGACTCGCTCTATCTGTGGGGCCCGCAAGTGCCGGAAGACTTCGTGCATAACTACGAAGCGTCATCCTGATCGCTGACCCGGCCGGAGTCCTAAGCCCCGAGGGCTAAGCGCCCTCTCCTCCTTTCTCGTGATCGCATGGCAGCCAGATCGACCGGCGCCAGGGCAAAACTCGCTCTCTTTTAGCAGGTGAACTCAAATGACTGACCAGAATATTCTTGATGTCGTCATCGTCGGATACGGACCTGTCGGTCAATCCCTGGCGATTCATCTCGGCGAACGCGGCTACCGCGTCGCGGTGTTCGATCGATGGCCTGCGCTGTATCCATTGCCGCGCGCCGTATTCCACGATCATGAAATCCGCCGTGTCTTTCATGCTATGGGGATCGGCAAGGATGTCGAAAAGATCTCTCAACCATCCGCGATGTATCAATGGTTCAACGCGGACTGGAAGACACTGGTCGAAATCGACTGGTCGGCGGAATCGATCAGCGATGGCCCGGTCGGCTATCTTTTCAATCAGCCGTCGCTCGAAGCGCTGTTCGACAGCAAGGCGAAGTCGCTGCCCAGCGTCTCCGTGCAGCAGGGTTGGGAAGCAACAGCGCTGCACCAGCACGCGGACCACTGTGAGGTGACGTTGCGCAAGGGATCGATGATCGAAGGCGTGTGGACCCCTACCGGCGAAACGCAAACAGTACGCGCGCGATACGTGGTCGGCGCCGACGGCGCGAACAGCTTCGTGCGTAAATCGGCAGGCATCGCTTTCGAAGACCTGGGCTTCCAGGAGGACTGGCTCGTGATCGATCTGAAGCCGAATGAGGGCGTCAAACTCGACGTGCCGGACATCGGCCAATGGTGCAATCCCGCAAGGCCGACGACCATGGTGCCGGGCGGCCCCGGCTACCGACGCTGGGAATTCATGCGTCTGCCACACGAAACGCTCGACGAACTGCAGAAGCCGGAGAAAGTGTGGGAGCTGTTGCAGCCGTGGGTCACACCCGAGAACGCCACACTTGTGCGCTATGCGGTCTATACGTTCCGCTCCCTGCTTGCGCAGAACTGGCATAACGGCCGCGTCGTGCTCGCTGGCGATGCGGCACATCAGATGCCGCCGTTCATGGGCCAGGGCATGTGCTCTGGCCTGCGCGACGCATGGAATCTCGCGTGGCGTTTGGACCTGATCCTGAAGGGAATCGCGTCGTCGAACCTGCTGGAAAGCTATACGCCGGAGCGTCGTCCGCAAGTACGCGCGGTGATCGATGCGTCGATCGCGATGGGCCAGGTGGTGTGCATTTCCGATCCAGAAGAAGCGGCGCGCCGCGACGCCGCCTATCTCGCCGGCGATGTTCCGCCACTGCCCCCCTTCCCTGGTCTCACCGATGGCCTGATCTGCACGCAGAAGAATTTTGCCGTCGAGGCAGTTGCCGGCCTGTTGAGCGTGCACGGTCAGATCGAGAATGATGGAGAAGAAATGCGCTTCGACAACGCAATGCCGAACGGCTTTCACGTCATCGCACTCGATGCGGACCCCGAGTCGTATCTGGACGCCGCCGCGCAGGCCACGCTCGCGCGCATCGGCGCCCAGACCGCTGGCATCACTGCCGACACCAGCAAGACGGTAGCGGGACGCATCCTGCTGGACAAGAGCGGCAAATATCAGCGCTTCTTTGATGAGCACGGCGTGCGTGTCATGATCGTGCGGCCCGATTACTACGTGTTCGGTGCGGTGAAGAAGCTTTCGGACTTGCCCGCGCTCATCGCCGACCTCGCATCGCGGCTTGGCGTCGAAGTCGACGCCGGGCAGGAAACTGCCGCCGCTTGACGCGACCCAAGGTCATTGCGCAGACCACGAGCGACGGCCCAACCGCTGTCGCTCGAGCCACTTGCACGGCGGCCCTCGCCCAGAAAGCGACACGCGCCCGTCAGTGAAACCAGGCTGTCACGCGGCAAGCCAGTGCTGCCCGTCCGCTTTCATTTTGCGCTCCAGTTCACTGCCTCGAGTCGCGAATACACGCTCGACGGGAAAGCCGCCTTTTTCGAGCAGGTACGCCAATGCAGCGTATTCCCGCGGATATTTCGCTACCACGTCCCGGTCGATCTCAACCGGACCGCGAGGAAAAGTAAACGCCCCCATGTCATAAATGCTTTGCCGTTTGACCAGTTTCCACACGCCATTGCGCTTTTCCACCAGATCGTAGAACCGGTTGTGTGTCTCGCAACCCAGATCCAACCGAACATTGTCAGCGACGATCACCGCGTTCGTTTCCACGATCGCCCTGCTGCCATTGAAGTTCACCACAGGCGTGCCAATCAGATGCTTGGTTCTGAGATCCGACGCGCCCATCTTGATGGATCCCGCGACGAAATCGGCAAACGGCCCTTCGAACCATGTCACCTCGATGACGCCGTCGGGATGAAACAAGCCGCGCAGCTGATCCCATTCACCCAGGTCGCGGTGCATCCAGCCTGTGATCAAGTCGGTAATCTGAATACGGTCTTCAACAAGTGATTGCATGATGAGTTTTCCTTCCATTCATTGTTAGAGCGCAAGGCATGCGCATGGCGTCAAGAATCGTCCACAATGTGTCTTTAATCAAATAGATTGAAGTGAACGATTGATCACAAAAACTGATGGCCGAGGTTGACGATGGATTTACGCCACTTGCGCTACTTTCTAGCGGTCGCTGAAGAGGGCCATTTCGGGCGCGCCGCCCGCCGCCTGAACATCGTCCAGCCCGCGTTGAGCATGCAAATACGCGCGTTGGAAGAAGAGCTGGGAGGGCCGCTGTTCCTGCGCACCAGCCGCCGGGTTGAACTCACGGAAGCAGGCATGCTGCTGCGCGAAGAAGCGCGTCGCACGCTGGACCAGGCGGAGCACACCCGTCTCACCGTACAGCGGTCGATACGTGGTGAGACTGGCAACGTCAGGGTGGGCTTCGCGGGCAACGCGGTTTTCAGCGGCAAACTGATCAACGATTTGCGCGAGTTCCATCGCACGTATCCGGACGCCGATCTGATCGTGCGGGAACTGGCTCCCCAATTGCAGGCGAACGCCGTCGTCGCGGGTCAATTGGATATCGGCTACACACCCGATCCAGGCATTGCATGTGATGACCGACTGGTCTACGAGTCAATCGGTGCCTGGCGAATCCTGGTCGCGCTGCCGAGCGATCATGAACTGGCCAGCAAGAAACGCCTGACTGCCCGAATGTTGACTACTGCCCCCCTGATTGTCTACGCCGCCCAGGACGCTGACGAAAGCCTCGTCCATGCGTTACGCCAGGTGCTCGACAGCCCGCCGAAGGTAACTTATCAAGCTGCCAACACGCTGAGCGTACTGGCCCTCGTGGCGTCAGGGCTCGGCCTTGCCCTCGTGCCCGCACCGATTGCGCAGATAGCGCTGCCGGGCGTGGTCTACAAGCCTCTTGATCTGCCCGGACTATCGATGGACCTCATGAGGATCAGTCGCGTGGATGAAAGCTCTGGGGCAGTGCGCGCCTTTCTGACGTTAGCCCGCCAACGCGATAAACACCGCCGGGCCGACGACTAAACGGCAATGGACGACGAGATCATCGTCGAGCGCTCGATGATCCGATTGCCTGAGCGATGCGTGACAGCGCCTGTCCGCTTCGAGGCTGCAAGGACATTTAAACTCATGCCGCACTCGCCAGACTTCTGTCCGACACCCTGAACGCTGCCAGTACGCCGCGCACATGGGCAATCTGCTCGTCGAGGGAGTGCGCGGCGGCCCCTGCCTGCTCGACCAGCGCGGCATTCTGCTGCGTTACCTGGTCCATCTGCGCGACGACGCCGGCAACCTGAAGAATTCCCTGACTTTGCCGCGCGGACGCCAAGGAAATTTCTGCAACGACCGTGGAGACCTCTACGATCGCATGCTTGACCTGTTCGATGGCAGCGCCCGCCTTCTCTGCCTGCGACGAGCCGTCCCGCACCATCGCGGCCGAGGCTTCGATCAGCGTTTTGATCTCCTTGGCCGCAGACGAAGACCGCTGCGCCAGCACGCGAACTTCGCCTGCAACGACTGCGAAGCCACGCCCCTGATCGCCGGCGCGGGCCGCCTCCACGGCGGCGTTGAGCGCGAGGATATTGGTCTGAAAAGCGATACCTTCGATGAGGGACGTGATGTCGGAGATTCTGCGCGACTCCGTCTCGATTCTGGCGATGGTGGCAACCAACGCCTGCACCGCCTCGTTGCCGCGATCCGCCAGGCTAGACGCACGTGTCGCCAGACCATCGGCTTCGCGGGCGCTGTCGGTGTTCTGTGCGACAGTCCCTGTCAACTCCGCCATGCTCGCGACGGTCTGCTCAAGAGACGCGGCCTGCTCCTCGGTTCGCGAAGACAGATCCATGTTGCCTGCGGCGATCTGCCGGGTAGCCGCACTCACGGATTCCGTCGATGCCAGCACGGCGAGCACTGTATCCTCGACCCGACGCATGAAGCGATCGAACCAGACCGCGCCGCGCCCGAACTCATCCATGCGTCGCGCCGACGAGCGCCGTGACAGGTCGAGCGTTTCGGCCAGATACTGGAATGAGCGTGTCTGCCGGCCAAGACCGTCACATACCACCCTGTAGAGATGAAAGTAGCTGTACGTCAGCATCGCCACCGTCACGGCCGCGATCGCGAGGAGCCACGTCGCGGCCGATGAGTCAGAGTCGGCGGCACGCACCTGCCAGACAATCGTCCTGTTTGCAATGAAGCTCGAGGCGAGCGTCAGGAGCACGGGAACACCGAAGGCCAGTGCCAGCCGGAGCCGGATGGTCGGAACGAATTTACGCATGCTGTCTCCATGGGCGCGCATCGACTCGCTCAGGACGCCTCGATACGCGCCACCTCTGCTCAAACTAGAAAGAGAACCCAAGACTGCCCGGGCTCCTGAAGCTGTTCAGGAACTGGAAGCGCGCCGTCGTCGTTTCGGGCTGCGGCTGAAGTGGAGTCGCCAGTCCCATGACCTGACCGCCGGCTCCGGTATAGGCGGGCCAGTTTGGCAAACCGCTGCCGTTCGGATTGCCGGTCTTTGCAAAATTCGTCCAGTACGACGACATTGCATCCGCAACGGCAAAGTCACTCGCATTTGGCGCGCCGTGTCCGTTCGCCACCAGATTCTGGAAGACGTAGGGCACTTCGGATACGTGAATCGGCAGTGGGTTGTAGGGCGACGTCTGGCTGAAGTAATAGGAATAGACCGGCGACTTGCCGGTCTTCTTCTGCAGGTTCGCCATCTCCCACGTTTGCGAAGCGATGATCAGATCCCCCGCGAGCGTGACTTCGGACTGTTGTGCCTGCACATCCGTCGTGGCCGGGTAAAACTGCAGGAACGTGTTGATATTGTTCGCACCGAACGCCGAGGTCGCGGCGGCAACGAAATGTTCCTTCGTGTCGGCCGGTATGCCGGCGGTCGCGGCGAAGATCGTCCCTTCGTCGGCGTTCTGGCCTTCGAGTAAAGGCACATCGTTCTGCAGACCCGCAGCGAAGCGCGACGCGGGATCCGCCGGCAATACGTAACCGTCGACGCTGGGGCTGTACGCCGGTTCGGTCGGATCGGCCATCAATTGCGAGGCAGGCAGATTGCGCAGCGCGGCGAGCGTGGACGCCCCGGACGCGGCGCCGAGATGCGCGCCAGTTTGCGTCGCAGCGACGTGCGACACCATCACGCCCTTCGGGGTTTCCCAAAACGCGCCGCTTTCGGTGATGGCTTTCGTGAACAATCCTTTGGCCAGCGGCGACGAAAGCAGCATGCCGATTGCGTGGGCGCCGGCCGATTCGCCGAACACGGTGACGTTGCCGGGGTCGCCGCCGAACGCCGCAATGTTGTTTTTGACCCATTGCAGCGCCGCAATCTGATCGAGGAGTCCGTACATGCCTGACGAACTCGCGCCGGCTTCCGCGTCGAGGTCTGCACGTGCAAGAAAGCCGAACACGCCGAGCCGATAATTCAGTGTGACCACCACGACACCTTTCTTCGCCAGGTTGGCGCCTTCCCAGCGCGGATCGCCAGAGGTTCCGAACTGGAATCCGCCGCCATGAATCCAGACCATGACCGGCCGCCGCTCGACCGAAGTTTTGGCCCCCGTCCACACGTTCAGGAACAGGCAATCTTCACTAGCGTGGCTGTTGTCGACCGGCCCGAAAGCCGTGCCCTGCCAGCATGTATTTCCATATTGCGTGGCCGCGCGGGTGCCGCTCCAATGCGCTGCAGTCTGCGGCGCTTTCCAACGCAACTCGCCGACTGGAGCCACCGCATACGGAATACCTCGGAAGCTGATGATGCCGGACGCGTCGGGCGGATTGCCGCTCAGCACGCCAGACTGCACCAATGCCTGATTCGTCGTCAGATCGGGACTGGGCGACAGTGTGTCATTGCCGCCGCCGCAAGCGCTCAGCATGCCGATCGCACCGGCCAACAGTGCCCCCGTGTAAAGCGTTTTGTTTTTTACCACGTGATGTCTCCTCGGGAGGTTCGCACCAATGGGCGAGAACCGCGAAAAAAGCTGTAGTCAGGCGATAGCGCGCGAGCGCCCCAACGCGGTCGCGCGTCGACGGGTGCGCTCAGAACGAATGCCGGATTCCGGCCATCACGCCCAGTTGCCCGATGCCCGCGGCCGGCGTCGTCCCGGGTCCGCCCTGACTGAGCGTGTAGCGTGCCTTCGCGCTGTTGAACAGGTAGCCGCTCTGCAGATAGACGCTGGTGCTCTTCGACAGCAGATAGGTGCCGCGCAACGCGGCCAGCGTGGCGCGCGTGTCTTGCTGTTGATCGATGGTGCGATAGACGCCGCCGTCGAAGACAATCGCCGGTGTCACGTAGTACGACGCCGTGAGGTAATAGATGTTGCTCCGCACGTTCGGCAGCGCAGCCGCCGCCGTGTCCACCCAGCGGCCCAACCAGCCGCCGCCTACTTTGAGTTGTCCCAGCTTGAAGTAGCCGTTCAGTTGCGTGCGGGCGTCCTTGTCGCCGCTACTGGTCAGGGCGATCGGCGCAACGCCGTTGAAGAAGTTGGCCGCAGCTCCTGGGCCGCCGCGCTGTTCGTCATACGAGGCCGCCACGCCGAACGCGCTGGCGTCATAGCGCAGCATGACCGACCATTGGCGGCACGCCTGCGCGTTGCCTGGAATCGAGCCCGCGCAGGTACCTTGCCCCGGGGAATTGCCCGTGCCGGCCGAGTCGCGTCCGAACGAATAAGTCGCGCCGGCCGTCACGCCGCCGAACGTTCCTTTGTAGGTGACGGTGTTGTCGCTGCGTGCGTTGGGAATATACGCATCGAGCGAGCCGATCCCGCCGTAGATGTCCGGCCCGAGGATGTCCGAGTCGCTGAGCGCCCAGAACGACATCGTGTACTGGCGCCCGAAGGTCAACGCACCGTACTGATTTGACAGGCCCACCCACGCCTGCCGTCCGAACAGCCGGCCACCCTGGTTCGTGTCGCCCGCGCGAACGTTAAAACCGTTTTCAAGCGTAAATACCGCTGCCAGGCCACCACCGAGATCCTCCTTGCCGCGCAGGCCCCAACGCGACGGCATCGAACCGGTGATGCCGGGCATACGTACAACCTTGTCCCCCGCTGCATCCGCGTGCGTAACAAGTTCGATGCCGGTATCGAGAATCCCGTACAGCGTGACGCTGCTCTGCGCGTAGGCCGAGCCGCAAAGGACAAAGGCGGCGGCCGCCGCAATGGCTTTATGTTTCATGTCTCCAAACCCTATGTGATGTTCTAATTTTTTCAGTCCATGGCGCCGTGGATCGCGCCGGTCGTCGTCATGCTTTCCTGCTTACGCCTCGTTGCTCATGCTTCAGTGCTGCTCCTGCCGCGATAGAGCCAGCCGTTCGCGAGCATCGCGACACCGGCGATGACCATCGGGGCAGCGAACAGCAGGAAGGCAGTCGCGACGCTATGGAAGGCGGCCAGAAGAATCCCGCCCGTCATCGAGCCGATGATCGAGCCGATACGCCCCACGCCGAGCGCCCAGCTCACGCCCGTGGCACGCGCCGCGGTCGTGTAGAAACCGGCGACCAGTACGTTCGCCGCGGTCTGTGCGCCGGACAGGCCGAATCCCGCCATGAACACCGATACGAACACCCACATCGGTTCGTTGATCGAAAGGCCGATCAGCGCAGTGGACACCGCCGCGATCGCGTAGGAACCGGCGAGCACGAAGAACGGATTGAGCCTGTCCATCAGCCGGGCATTGATCAGCGAACCGATCGTGCCGCCAAGCGGCAGCATCGCGCCGACACGTGCAGCGTGAGAGGCATCGATGCCTGCGCTGGTGATCACCGTCGGCAACCAGCTACTGACCTGGTAGTACACCCAGAGCGTGCAGAAGAATGCGAGCCACAGGAGCAGCGTGCCTGCACGGTAGCGCCGGTTGAACAACGTACCGACTGCCGTCTCGGCGGCTCCGCTCGCCTTCGCCTCTGCGGGCACGATCTGTTCGACATTCGTGTTGGCATCGCCCGTCAGACGTTTCATGACTTGCCGGGCTTCCTGTTCATAACGCGGCTTGCCTGCCATGAAACGCAACGATTCCGGCATCCAGATCCAGACGATGGGGGTGAGCACCAGTGGGAAGACGCCGCCGAACACGAATACGCCCTGCCAGCCGAAGAGCGGGATGAGCAAGGCGGCAACTGCTCCACCGAACGCCAGGCCTAACGTGAAGCCACAGAACATGAGCGTGACCATCAGTGCCCGACTGCGCGTGGGGCTGAATTCCGACGACAGTGTTATCGCGTTTGGCATTGCGCCGCCCAGGCCGGCGCCTGTTGCGAAGCGCAGCACGACCAGCCAGAGGGGCGATGGCGCATAGGCGCACGCGAAACTACCCATGCCGAACAGCACCAGCGAAATCGCGATGACGCGTTTGCGGCCGATGCGGTCGGCCAGCGGCCCAAACAGGAAACTGCCGACCGTGAGCCCGAAGAGCCCGGCGCCGAAGATCGGCCCGAGTTGCGCGGGACTGAGCGCCCACGCTCTCTTCAGCAAAGGCGCGACGTATCCCACCGAGGCCACGTCGAAGCCATCGGCTGCGACGACCAGAAAGCAGAGAAACAGCGTGAGGATTTGTAGCGAGGACGTTTTTTTGTCGTCCATAACGCTATGTGACGTAACTGCTTGCGCGTGCATAACCTGTCTCCAAGGGTTCCGTTCGCTTCATTGCGAAACTGTTTCCATCTTTTTTTGCGCAGGGCCTGTCCGTGATCCGGTCGCCATGCATCGCGATGAGCCTGTGTTTGCAAGCGTTTTTCACGCGGCCGATGGGCAGGCCTGAGTCGGCAACAAGGCGGTCTCTCCCGGTCGATGCCCGAGCGTACGCAGCACGGCAGCGACGAACTCGTCGCCCAACACGCTGCCTCGCCAGGCCACATGCTGGTCCGGTCGAATCAGCACGAATGCCGCCTGGTAAAGATCCGCCACGGCGGCTTCGGCCACCCGCACGACAGTCAGTCCAGGCAGCATCGCTGCCGCGTTCCGGACCGCGCCATGGCTTTCGATGTCCACGTCCGCTTCAGCGATACATAGCAGCGTGAAGCCGGGGCCAAAACGGTCGTACAAAGAGCTGCCATCGGCGAGCCACACATGCGGCGCACGATGGCCAGGACGCGCGCATGGCACGTAGAGGTTCGCCGTGTCGGGGGTGGCCGCACCTGCTTCAGCCACCAGCAGCGGCGATGTTTCATAGCGCGTGCCGAGATGAACACCGGGAATCACGAACTCCGCGGTCGCATGGAATTTCAGGTAATCGCCGACTGCGGCGCGTGCCGCGTCGCCGGAGGCACCTGCTTCATGCGCGACGGCGGGCAGATGCACGTTGCCGATACTGTCGGCGAAGCCGCGGGCAAACGAAGTGTTACGCAACGCCGCCGGCCGGCGCTCCGCTTCATAGCTCGCGCCGAGTGCGTCACCGGCGACGCCCTTGACCATAGCCTCGAGCTTCCACGCGAGGTTCGCCGCGTCCTCGATGCCGGTGTTGTAGCCGAGTCCGCCAGTCGGCGTAAAAAGATGGGCCGAATCGCCCGCGAGAAATACCCGTCCAACCGAAAACTTCTCGGCCACGAGCGCAAAGCCCGCCGTCCACCTCGAACTGCTCTTCACTTCAAATGGGATATCTGCGCCGATTGCCTCGGCGATACGCTGCGTCACATCGGCTTCGTCGAGTGATTCGCCTTCGCGTGTCTGCACATTCATGATGAAGTGGCCTTCACCATCGACGGCGATGACCAGCGCGCGTTGCTTCGCGCCGAAGGTCCAGTACTGCCAGGCGGGCGCATGCGGGCACACACGGTAGATGTCCGGTGCGTAGAAGTAGACGGCGTCCATCTGACCGCCCATGAATTCGCGCTTCTCTCCCGCCACGCCTGCGTATGACAGACCCAACGATTTGCGCACGAAACTGCGCGGCCCGTCGCAACCGATGAGATAGCGAGCCGTGACAGTGCGCGTTTGCGCAGCCCGATCCACCATGGCATCCATCTCGACAGTCGCAGTCACCCCTTCGGCGTTTTGCGTGAAATCGAGCACCTTTGAACTGAAGTGCACGCGACAGTTTGCATGACGGCGCGCCGCCTCGAGCAACACCGGTTCGACATAGAGCTGCGAACAGCGATGCGGCGGCTCGGGCGTGGCCCAGGTGAAAGCGTGCGCCTTGGCCCATTCAACCGCCGCCTGCGACGACGGTTGATTCAGGCGCGCCAGTTCATGGCCGGCGATCGAGGTGAAATAAGCAACGTCCGGCGCATAGTCACACGGCAACCCCAACGAGCGGACCGCAGCCGAGATGCCGATGCGGCGGAAATGCTCCATCGTGCGCGCGCTGTTGGCATTCGCAGCCGGATGGGTACTCGTGCCAGGTTTCGCATCGAACACCTCGACACTGATGCCTCGCTGCCCCAGTTCTGCCGCCAGAAACAGGCCAACCGGGCCGCCGCCCACGATGACTACTTCGCAGTCCACCACTTCCGTCTCCTTGCTTTTTACCTGCTATGGATGCGAAGTTAACCGCCATGCGCCTATAAATCTATACAATGACTTTCATATTCATCATGAATCTGGTGCATACATGCAGTCTCCCGACCTGAACTTCCTCTACGTCATTCAGGCGCTGGCCGAGGAGCGCAGCGTGTCGCGCGCGGCTGAACGCCTGGGTCTCACGCAACCTGCCGTGAGTCACGCACTAGGGAAACTCCGCACGTTGTTTCAGGACGATCTGTTCGTGCGGGCCGGACCGGTCATGGCACCGACACCTGTCGGCGAGCGCTTGATCGAAGGCGTTACGAACGTTCTGGCGCTGGTCCAGCAGGAGATCTGGAGCGCCAAATCGTTCGACGCCTCCACCACCACGCGGACTTTTTCGGTCTGCCTGAGCGACATGGGTGTGATCGTGCTGCTGCCACGCCTGTTGGCGGCGCTGCGCGAACGCGCGCCGCACGCCACGCTCAAACCGATTCAGGTGCCGTCACTCGAGCTAGCCAGCGCGCTGCAGGACGGCGCGCTCGATCTCGCGATCGGCTATCTCGGCAAACTCGGCGAGAACCTTCATCAACAGCCCTTGTTCCGTCGCTCGCTGGTCGGCATCATCAAAGGGGGAGCAACGCGAAAGAAGCTGCGTATGACACTCGATGATTTCGTGGAGAAAAAGCATGTCGTCGCGGGCACGCTTGCGCTCACCAATCAGATGCTCGAGAAGGAATTGCGGCAGCACGGTGCGCGTCTGAAGGTGGGCGTGGAGGTGCCGTATCTGCTGGCCGTGCCGAGTCTCGTCGCAAACTCGGACTTCATTGCAGCGGTGCCGGACGAACTGGCCGAACTGTTTTCGCGCCTGGCCGATGTGGACGTGTTTCCGCTGCCAATCAAGTTACCGGATTTACTCGTGCAGCAGTTCTGGCATGCGCGCTATCACAATGACGCCGGACACCGCTGGTTTCGCTCATTGGTCGCGCAAACGCTGCGCCAGGATTAAAGCGCGCCGCCACCACGCTCGCTCGAGCGTGCGCATGACGACGCCTCGTACGCACGGCTGCAAATATCAACCCGCGTCAGGGAAGCGGGGCGATGCCGTCTCGCCGAAACGTTTTAAGTTCAAGCAGGCGTCGCTTGATCGCCCGATGGCTCGGTGTGGATTCGACCGGTCGGTGCAACACACTAGAACCTGCGTGAGCAGCGGAGGTGTTGCACCGACCGCTTGAATCCACAGCCCTTCTGTGCCCGAAGCGACCGCCTCATGCCTACCCGCCAATCCTTCAGCTTTCGTAATAGCGGCCTTTATGGCTCGTGCAGGCGAGTCTATTTAGATGGCGAATCATTAAGTTGAGCCGCCGCTCTGCGATTCCGATGAGAAAACGCACGCTTTCGGCTCGACTACCCGAAGTAGCTGATCCCCGAAACGATCATTAGCACGTTCACGGCGCGCGCGAAATGCTTGTCCGACAGCCGCTTGTAGAGCGTCATGCCAACTGCGGTTCCGAGCAGCGCAGCGGGTATGGAGAGCAGATTCGCCGGCGCGAACCCAACCTTGCCGGTGGAATGTCGCAACAGACTAATCGTCGCAAGCGCAGCCACCTGCATGATCAAAATGAACGGCTGGAACATAGCGCGCTGGCGGTCCTTGCTCCACCCCTTGAAACCACACCAGATGGTGACAAATGCACCGGGAAACCCGACGGCACCACCTGTGATTCCCCCGAGAAGTCCGGCGAAGACATCGAAGGCCATCTTCTGACGACGGATAATCAAAGGTTTGCGGACAAGCATGTAGCAACCGTAAGCGACAAGAAAAACGCCAAGTACATGGGTATAGAGATGACGATCCAGCTTCAACAATACAATGATGCCGATCGGCAGACCGATTGCACCGCCGATCAGAAAAATAGCAAGTTCTCGCCAGTGGATTGCTCTTCTCAGTGACCACACCATCGCTGTCTGGTTGGCGATACTGCAGACGATCATGATCTGGACGAGTTGCACGGGATCGATGGGAATATGGAACAACATGGCGCCGCAAACAGCAGAGAAAGCGAATCCGGCGATGCTAGAAACGGCGGATGCTAAAAAGATGGCGCCGACGACAACTGGCTTTATGGCGCCCCCTGCTGACAAGGCGAGACACAGTGCAGTGGCAGCTATGAGGACCAACCACTGAACCTTGATTTTCCGGGCTCGCCAGTTGAGTGCCGTGCTGGATGAAAGAGCGGATCCTTTGGTGCTTTCCGTTTCAGGCTGAGGCTCAAAATCCATCGCCGTGACTCCCAATTTTGCGAATTTTCGGAAGAGCCAGGCCTTTCCGGCCCAGTTGCTGCCGCATCGTCAGGCTCGCGCGTTCGGCACGCAGAGCGCACCCGAAAAGGGTGAAATGTCCGCCTCAATGTGATAGATCACACGACTTTCAGACGCCCTTCCAGAATGAGAGGTACCGCACACTTCTGGTAGGTGTTTGCGCCGACAAACTTCGCCATCGAGCCGCGCTAACCAGGGTTGCCGGACTTCGGCTGGCGTTTGCTGATCTGGGGCGGACGTCACTGCGCCGGGATCACAATGCCCGTGAACGTCGGCTCCTGGCCCGCCCGGCGCCCCACGGTCGGCTGGGACAATGATGGGTAGTGACGTTCAGGTATCGGCGCTGTTGAGGCCGCTTCAGCGTACATTTCTTGCATTTGCACTGAGGCAGCGCGCAATGTCGGCCCCGTCGGAAACGTACGCGAAGTTTCGAGCCGAAGTAGTAGCCCGGATCGCGTTCCAGGCGGGAGCGCGGTTACCTTTTCACGGTTGCGTAGCGCGGTGCGTGAGGTCAAGCGCGCAGCATCTGCATCCCGGGCATCAGCCTTCAGGAACGGGCGGTGGCCTAGGACCAATGCGTTTGATAAAGGATCTTGCACACCTGACCAAGATACTGGTTCCAGATGCAGATCCTCTTATAGGGTCCTTGCTGGTTCGCGCCTGCGGCCGACATTGTGGCCATCAGTGCCTTGACGTCATCAGGGCCGTGCAATTGGACCTTGCTATCGTCAGCCATAGTGACAGTGACCTTGAAGCCGAGTTTCGCAAGGTTGGCTAGCGCCGCACCCGGAGTCTTGTCTGCTTCAGGATAAAGTTCACTAAGGCGCGCGACCAAAGCCAGAGCTGATAAATCCAGTGATTCGTTTTCCCCGATCACCTGCTCCTGCGGAGGTGGGTCGCCACCATGAATCGCTAACCACAACGCCATGAGCCAACCCGCATCCAAGGCATGACCTAGTTTCTGTAACTCGCTTGCGTTCATTCGATTGCTCCTCTTGACCCTTGAGCCGATGTTTAACGGACTTTCCGACGAAGCCATTCGAGTGTTGACTGGATCGATATCGCGCGAAGCTGGGGCAACGTGCTCGCAAAAGCGGCCTTTCCTCAACCTGTTTGACGTCAACAAGTCCCCACGCTAAATGACACGACGTTCTCCTCCTGAGGACGAAGCCTCGCAACTAGTTGTTTCTGCTATCGCTGCTACCGCAGATTGTCCGTTGGCATCGAGACAGCACAATCAGCGCCTGCATCAGCGCCCAGGACGCCCGTGAAACATTGATAGGCGACAAGTGTTAAACGATCCGAGTCAAATCCATTTAAACGGCGCCCATGCAGAAGCGCTCGGTGGTCGCCTGTCAGAGGAAAGTCAGTACATCCCGTAGACTGGGTCCGGCACTTCCGCAACCCGCCATTTATGTTGACGAACGTTTTATGTGTCGTTGCTGAGTCGGGTTTCGGATGCGGATTCAACCGGTCGATAGGTCGCACGAATTGCTTCAGTTCCGCGCTCGCAGCCGCGACATCTAACCATCTGATCGCACATCATCCCGTCACCGCGCAAAGCAGAAAACTATCTGAGCAGAAAACTCGATAGTTTTGTAATAAAACAATTTTGCGCTGCGCCACGATTTTTCCCATTGCCGCAGACTTTGTTGCACCCGAACGACGAGTCTCAGATCCCGCAGACTTTGTTGTGCCCCGATATTTTGATCGTCAGTTTCCACACGTCACCTTGACATGCAAGCAATCTCTTGCCTATAGTAAATGCAACAGATTACTTGCCTATAGCCATTCATGGCCGAGCGTCCCGACGACACAGACCTGCTGTTCAAAGCCCTCGCCGATCCGAGCCGTCGCAAGCTGCTGGACGTGCTGCACGCGCACGACGGCCAGACCCTGAACGACCTGTGCGAACACCTCGACATGACGCGGCAAGGCGTGACGCAGCATCTGGGTCTGCTGGAAGCGGCGAACCTCGTCGTTACCGCACGCAGCGGGCGCGAGAAATTGCACTTCCTCAATCCGGTGCCGCTGCAACAGATCTACGAGCGCTGGATTGCCAAGTTCGAAAAGCCGCGCCTGAAGGCGCTCTCATCCCTGAAACGACGCCTGGAGAGAGGCAATGACTAGATCGACGTTCGTCTACGTGACCTATATCCGCACCACGCCGGAGCAGCTGTGGTCGGCATTGACCGACGCGGAGTTCATCAGGCAGTACTGGTTCGGCATGCACTGCGACAGCGAATGGACGGCGGGCTCGTCGTGGAAGCTCGTGTCGAGCACGGGGGAGACTTTCGACGCCGGCGAGATCATCGAGGCGGAGCCGCCGCGGCGCCTCGTGATCCGCTGGCGGCACCAGCGACGTCCCGAGTTGCAAGCCGAAGGCGATTCGCGTTGCACGATGGAACTCGAACCGAGCGGAACGGCGGTCAAGCTGACGCTCACGCATATGATCGAGCGCGATCCTTCGCAATTCATCGAGGCGGTCTCGGGCGGCTGGCCGAAGATCATGTCCAACCTCAAATCGCTGCTCGAGACGGGCTCGATCGCGTTGCAGGAGGCTTATCCGGCCAATGCCGGCAGTCATGCCACGAAGGCATGAAGCGTAGCGTTCCGCGCGAACTTTGAGGACGTCCGGGCGCGAAAATTACGCTGATAGAATCATCCGGTACCCCTCGACCATCTCAGGAAATCAGCATGGAAATTCAGCCGTATCTGTTCTTCAATGGCCGTTGTGAGGAAGCCATTGCGTTCTATCGTTCGGCGCTCGGCGCGCAGGAGTTGATGAAGCTGCGCATGAAAGACGCGCCGCCCGATCCCGCGCGTCCGGTGCCGCCCGAACACGTCGACAAGATCCTCCACGCGACCCTCGTCATCGGCAACACGCACGTGCTGATGTCGGATGGCGAATGCCGAGGCGACGCCGCCGTGCATGCGGGCTTCAGCCTGTCGGTCACGGCCGACGACCAGCCCTCCGGCGAAAAATATTTCAACGCGCTGTCGGACGGTGGCCAGGTCACGATGCCGTTCCAGCAGACTTTCTGGACCAGCGGCTTCGGCACGTTGGTCGACCGGTTCGGCGTGCCGTGGATGGTCAACGTGCGGCACGAGGAACCCGCGGCGTAGCGTTGAAACGGGCCCGGGTTTCATAGCGCTTGCACACTCGAACGCCGCGTCAACGCGGCGTCTGTCTTCCTCCGGCGCAACAGCAAGCGCTCAGCCGCCGCGCATGTGCCGCACCCCACACCTGCAAGCACATAGCGGGCCGCCCGCTATGGCAATCACCGCGCAGACACGCTAGAGTGCAAGCAGGCATGACCGTCGTTCACCGCTGTTCCCGGCACCCGCACCGCAAAACGAATCGAATGACGCCGCATCTCCAAGGGGCAAACGATGACGCCACCCGAAACGCTCGCGGATCGCCGCGCAGTCGGCCGCAATGCACGCAAGAACACGCCGCGCAGCGCCAACTCCGACATCGGCAACATCCGGCGTGATCCGGTCCGCCTGCTGCGCGAAAGCAGCCGCGGACGCGTCGAATCCCTCGTGCCGCTGCGCTACGGCCGCATGCTCGCATCGCCATTCACGTTCTATCGCGGCAGCGCGATCATCCAGGCGCACGACCTTGCGAAGACCGCGAACAGCGGCTTTCACTTCCAGATCTGCGGCGACTGCCACCTGATGAATTTCGGCGGCTTCGCGACACCCGAGCGCGCGCTCGTGTTCGACATCAACGATTTCGACGAAACCGCGGTCGGACCGTGGGAATGGGACCTCAAGCGTCTGGTGGCGAGCCTCTATATCGCGGTCCGGCATCTCGGCCACGGCGATCGGCTCGCGGACGAAACGGTCGCGTCGTGTATGCAGAGCTATCAGCACTGGACCTCGGAATACGCGCAGATGAGTCCGCTCGAACTCTGGTGCGAGCTGATCACGTTCGCGCGTCTCGAGGAAATCTCCCCCACCGCCGACGCGCGTGAACGCATTCGCAACAGCATCGCGAAGGCGTCGCGCCGCACGCACGAGACGATCCTGCCGAAGCTCGCAAGCAAGCGCGAGGGCCTCTGGCAAATCCGCGACGCGCCGCCCACGGTGTTCCACGTGCACGGCAAGAACACGCTGTTCACGCACAAGGACGACTGGGTCGGCCTCGGCGACTGGCGCACGTTGATGGCGCCGATCCTCGCGCACTATCTGAACTCCCTCGGCACGGTGCGCCGCACGCTGCTCGATCACTTCTCGATGCACGACATGGCGTTCAAGGTGGTCGGCGTCGGCAGCGTCGGCACGCGCTGCCTGATCCTGCTGATGGTCGATCAGCACGAGAAGCCCCTGTTCATCCAGTTCAAGGAAGCGTCGACCTCGGTCGTGTCGCGTTACTTCAAGGCACCGGGGCCGAAGCACCAGGGGCAGCGTGTCGTCGACGGGCAGCGGCTCATGCAGGGCGCGAGCGACCCGTTCCTCGGCTGGACCACGGGACCGTTCGGGCGCTCGATCTACGGCCGTCAGCTACGCGACATGAAGATCTCGGCGACGCTCGAGCTGTTTGCGAAAGACACCTTCCGCCAGTACGCAGCCATGTGTGGCTGGGTGCTCGCGCGGGCTCATGCAAAAGCCGGCGGCGTCGCCACCGAGGTTGACGCCTATCTCGGCAACGGCGATCAGATGACGGATTCGCTGGTCCTCTACTCGCGCGCGTACGCGGACCAGGTCGAAAAGGACTACGAGATATTCCGCCAAGCGTGCCGCAGCGGCAAACTGGAAGCGCGCACCGACGCCGACATGGCTGCGGATTTCGCAGCGTAGACGAACGAGGCGAGGGGGCACGCTGTGCCCCCTCGCCTGTTCGCTTACTTTTGTAAGCGGAAGCCTGCCGCGCCACGTACCGCGGGGTTCCGACTCACTGACCGTACACGTCGAAATCGAAATACTTTTTCGCAAGGCGGTCGTAGGTGCCATCGGCGCGCATATCGGCAATGGCTTTGTCGATTTTCTCCTTCAGATCGACATCTTCTTTACGCAAACCGATTGCCGTGCCACTGCCGAGCGTTTTCGCGTCATAAAGCGGATTGCCGGCGAATGCGAAATCCTTGCCGCGTGGTGTGCGCAAAAAGCCGATTTCGGCTTGCACCGCGTTTTGCAGTGACCCGTCGATGCGGCCGGCAAGCAGATCCGAATACACCAGATCCTGATCCTGATACGGCACGATCACGGCACCTGCCGGCTCCCAATACGTCTTCGCATAGGTTTCCTGAATCGAGCCCTGCTCGACGCCGATGTGCTTGCCCTTCAGCGCTTCCGGCGTCGGCTCGATCGACGAGCCCTTCTTCGCGACCAGACGGGTCGGAATACGGAACACCTTCGACGAGAAGGCGATCTGCGCCTGGCGCGCGGGCGTCATCGACATCGTCGACAGCACGCCGTCGAATTTGCGGCCCTTCAACGCGGGAATCATGCCGTCGAACGAATTCTCGATCCACAGGCATTTCGCGTCGAGCCGCCGGCAAATCTCATTGCCGAGATCGATGTCGAAGCCGACGAGCTTGCCGTCGGCGGCTTTCGACTCGAACGGCGGATAGCTCGCGTCGACGCCGAAACGCAGCGTCGGCCAGTCCTTGGCGATTGCGCTCGCGGACGATACGGCCAACAGCGCAATCGTCAGGGTTGCCAGCATGGCTTTCATTTCTGCTCCTTATCGGTCTTTTAAAAGACTACAAACAGGCGGCCGGCGACACACGCAGACCGCGAAAAACCCGACATTCGACCGTGAACCGCGCGTTCGCACAAATTCATTAAAAAAATCAATTCATGCGGAGCGCGCATAGAACGGGCGCCAAGCACCGGCAGCCCGAGCGGCGCGCGCCGGTTAGAGATTTAACATTGCTCTGCGTTGCCGAGCCTGCTTTAGTACGCCATGACACTCTCGTTTCATTGAATGAGCACGGATCAGCGTCGGTTTTTTGCGCGCCATTTTATTGAAAAGATCGCAATAACACTAATTCATTCATACAGCCTTCTTCCTGTCCGACTAGCGTATTCACCCGCTAAAGCGACCACCGGTGGGCAACCGTGCGCCGGTTGCTTTGCCATACGTTGTCACATAGAATTTTCCGCAGGGCCTCCTCCTGGAACCGATGACATGGCTTCGAACAACGGAAAACCGGTGTCGTCGTTTGTTCCTCGGGGCATGCTCGGCCTCTGGGTCGTCCTGTTCGTCATCTGGATGATCGCCAATGCGTCGCTCGCCGTCGAACCCGCTCTCGTCGGTCTCGTCATTACCTTCGTCATCGCGCATGTCTTCGTATCGTCTAGCGAGGCGTGGCAGCGTCTACGTCTGACACCGAGCGCGCTTTATCACTTCATCGCATATAGCGCGACCTTCGTCGTCGAACTCGTGCGCGCCAATCTGAACATGATGGCGCTGGTGTACTCGCCTCGTATCGACATCAAGCCCGGCATCGTCAAGGTTCGCACCCGCCTCGAAACACCGCTCGGCCGTCTCGCGCTCGCCAATTCGATTGCGCTCACACCGGGCTCGCTCGTGATGGATATTCGGGACGACATACTATTCATCCACTGGCTCGACGTGAAGACGACCGACATCGACGAAGCGACCGAGGCACTCGTCGCGCCGTTCGAAAAGCATCTGGAGAAGGTCTTTGGCTGAGATCATGCTCCGGATCGCCGCCGTGCTGATCTTCTTCGCGATCCTGTTCGGCGTGATCCGTCTCGTGATCGGCAAAACCCTCGTCGACCGCATCGTCGCGATCGACATGCTGACGGTCGTTTCGTTGTCGCTGATCGCGCTGTACGCGCAGGTCTCCGGCCGTTTCGTCTATATCGACGTCGCGCTCGTCTACGCATTGCTGAGCTTTCTCGCGGTGCTGGCGATTGCGCGCTTTCTCGAAAGGGGGCTGTGAGCCATGCTCGAACTGCTCCTGCTGCTGATGTGCGCGAGCATCCTCGTGAGCGGCGTACTGGCCGTCTTCCTGAAGAATCTGCTGGCCGCGATGGTGAGCTCGGGGCTCGCGAGCCTGTTCGCCGCGATCGCCTTCCTGCTGCTCGCCGCGCCCGACGTCGCGATGGCCGAGGCCGCGATCGGCTCGGGACTCGCGACCTTCATCTTTCTGTACGCGATCCGCAAAACCGGTTATCAGAAGGGCTAGCGCATGTTCGAACTGATCGGCAGCGTGTTCATCCTCGTGGGCGCCGTCTTTCTGTTCTCCGCCGGCCTCGGGCTGTTGCGCATGCCGGACGCGTACACGCGCATCCAGGCCGGCACCAAGGCATCGACGCTCGGCAACATGCTGGTGCTGATCGGCCTCGCGTTCTATCACCCGAACTGGACCTTCCGTCTGATCCTGCTGATCTACTTCGTGCTCGTGACCAACCCGGTGTCCTCGCACGCGCTGTCGCGCGCCGCCTGGCTGATCCGCACGCCGATGACGTCGTCCACGGTCACCGACGCGCTCGCCGATGAAGACGGGCGCACCGCGGGGGAGGCGGAATCATGATGCGTCGCGCGTTCGCGCTGCTGACGGTGCTGCTGTTCGCGGTCGTGTTCTGGCGGCTCGTCGGCGGCTATACGGAGTTGCAGGCGCTGCGCCCGCTCGCCTGGTATTACGTCGTCAGAGGGCCGGTCGAACTCGGCGCGCCGAACATCGTGACCGGCATTCTGATCACCTATCGCGGCTTCGACACCCTCGGCGAAGTCGCGGTGCTGTTCATGGTGGCGGCAAGCGTTGGCCTGCTGCTCAAAGAAGAAAGCCAGCCGACATCCGCCGCTGCAACAGACGAAACCACTAGCGCGCGACGCCCCGCCGGCGAAATCGTGCATACCGGCAAGCAGGTGCTGCTGCCGATGATCTTCACCTTCGGCGGCTACGTGATCGTCAACGGCCACCTGTCGGCGGGCGGCGGCTTCCAGGGCGGCGCGATCGTCGCGTCCGCCGTGATGCTGATGATGCTTGCGCGGCCCCGCTCGACGCTGAACGTCGCGCTGCTGAGCGTCATCGAATCGCTGGCGGGCGTTATCTACGTTTGCATCGGCATTCTGGGCCTCGTGCTGGCGGGCGGTTTTCTCGACGCGCGCTTTCTGCCGCGCGGCGAGTTCGGCGCGTTTTTCAGCGCCGGCGCGATCCCGCTGATTTCCGCGCTGCTCGGCGTCAAGGTCGGCGCGGAGCTGAGCGTCATCATCGACCGGTTCAGAAGCTGAACGAGGGAACAAGCACATGGGCATCCCGGTTTCGAAGATCCTGCTGATCACGGGCTTCTGCCTTTCGCTGATCGGCCTGTGGGGCATGCTGACCCACCGCAACATCCTGCGCATCATCATCGGCTTCGCGGTGATCGACACGGGGCTGCACATCGTGATGGTCGCGACCGGCTACATCACGGGCGGGACCGCGCCGATCATCGACGCGGCGCTCAGCAAGTCCGCCGCCGCGCACCGCGCGATCGATCCGGTTCCATCGGCGCTCGTCGTCACGGCGATCGTGATCGGGCTGTCGGTCACCGCCATCATGCTGTCGTACGCGATCCGTCTTTACGCCGCCAAAAAGACCCTTTCCATCGACGCCTTCACCGAGTCGAAATGGTAGCCGCGCTCTTTCATCCGCTGCATATCTTCATTCTCGGGCTCGGCGGCGGCTTCGCCATTCCGCTGCTGTACCGGCTCGGCAAGCCGTGGCTCACGCTCGGCTTTTTCCTCGCGCTGTGCGGCATCGTGGTGGTGTCCGCCGTGTCGTTCTATGGCGTGCTCGACGGCGGCGACACGATCGAAGTGCTGACCGCGGGCTCGCTGCCGCCGGTGTCGATCAACCTGCGCTTCGGCTTGTGGGAAGGCTTCTTCACGTTCAGCGTCAACCTGGTCGCGCTGCTCGGCGCCTTGCATCTGTGGGACCGTCTGCGCGGCAACTACGCGGCCTTGCTGCTGTACCTGATTCTCGTGATGGGCATCGACGGCATGGTGATGACCCGCGATCTGTTCAACCTGTTTGTGTTTCTCGAGATCGTGTCGATCGCCACGTACGGCCTGTTCGGGCTCGACCGCACGCCCGCCGCGCTCTCGGCCGCGTTCAAGTACATCTTTGCGACCGTGATCGCCTCGACGCTGTTTCTGCTCGGCGCGGTGCTGCTCTACTACGTGAGCGGCACGCTGAACATCGACCAGCTGTTGGCGGTGCGCGACCAGCTCGGCGGCCCGATCGGCACGACCGCGATCCTGCTCGTGTTCGCGAGTCTCGTGATCGAGCTGAAGCCGTTTCCGGCGAACGGCTGGGGGCTCGACGTCTACGAGACCGCGCCGAGCGGCGTCGCCGCGATGGTGTCGGTCGGCGTATCGGCGGGCGTGTTTTTCGCGCTGTTCAAATTGCTACCGCTGTTCGACGGCCAACTCACGCTGCTCGCCGTGTCGGGCGGCATCACGTTCCTGTTCTCGAACCTGCTCGCGATCAAGCAGACGAAGCCGCAACGCGTGCTCGGCTATTCGTCGATCGGGCAAATGGCGCTCATGATGCTGTCGCTCGCACTGCTGCGCCAGGTCGGCGCGGAGGAGTCGATTCCGCTCGTCGTCGGCGGCCTCTTCATCAACCATCTGTTTGCGAAGGCCGGGCTCTTCTGGCTGATCGGCGTGCTGCGACGGCACGGCGACGATGCCCGCGCGATCCTGTCGCGCAGCCCGCTGCTGATCGGCCTGCTCGGACTCTTCATGGTCGCGATCGCGGGGCTGCCGCCGTTCCCCGGCTTCTGGGCGAAGTGGGAACTCGTCATGCGCCTGACCGCTGCCGGCAAGCCGTACTGGATCGTGCTGATCCTGACCGGTTCGCTGCTCGAAGCAGGCTATATGTTCCACTGGTTCGTGCGCGCGCTCACTCCGTCCGACCATGAAGCCAAATCCCGTCCCAAAGTCGTCGCGCTGGTGCCGCTGTTCGGCGTCGCGGTGCTGCTGATCGCCGCGGCCTACATGGCGGCCGTCTTCTCGGGTGTCGCGTCGGTGTGGATCTTCTCGCCGCTCATGGCGGGCGCGCTGTTCTATGCGGCCGATCGTCTGCCGGGGCGCGTGAAAGGCGTGCTCGCGCTGATCGCGATCGCGCTGATCGGCAGTCTGCTGTGCGAGGGCACGGGCGGCATCGGCGGACTGTTCACGTGGCTGCTGCTCGCGGGCAGCCTCGTGATCGCCGCGGCAAGTCTCTATCGCGACGACGTGCGCGCCGGCTTCTATCCGATGCTCGTCGTCCTGACGCTGTCGATTCCGGCGCTCTTGCGTTCATCGACGACGCTCGAGTTCTTCTATAGCTGGGAAATCATCACGCTGTCGTCGTGCTTCCTGATCGCGAAGTGCCGGCGCGCTGGACCGCATGTGCTGACCTTTCTGCTGTTTTCGCTGCTGGCGGCGTTCTTCCTGCTCGCGGGCTTCGCCAACGTTGCGGCGATCGACGGCACCATCTCGCTATCGGCCTTGATCCACGCGGGACCGGAAGCGAACCGCGCGTTCGTGCTGCTCGCGGCCGGCTTCCTGATCAAGGCCGGCGCGATCGGCGTGCACGTGTGGCTGCCGGGTGCTTACACCGAGGCGGAAGACGACGTGACCGCGATGCTGTCGGCGGTGGTCAGCAAGGTCGCGATGTTCGGCCTGCTGATCGGCACCTATCTGACGATACGCTCGGAGGTCGGCCTCGAACTCGCGCACCTGATGACGTGGATAGGCATGCTCACGACGCTGGTCGGCGCATTGATGGCATTGCGGCAGAACGACTTCAAACGCATGCTCGCGCTCTCGAGCATGAGCCAGCTTGGCTATATCGTCACCGCGATCGGACTGATGAGCCATCTCGGCTGGGTCACCGCGCTGTACCTGGTCGCCAATCACATGTTCGTGAAGGGCATCCTGTTCCTCGCGCTCGCAGGCGTGATTCTGCGCACCGGCACGCGCAACTTCGCCGATGTGGGCGGCCTCGCGCGCGAGATGCCGCTCACCTTCGCGATGGTCGTGATCGCGCTCGTGTCGATGTCGGGCCTGCCGCCGCTGATGGGCTTCGGGGGCAAGTGGCTGCTGCTGAGCGCGATGACCGACAAGGGCTGGTACGGGCTCGCCGTGTGCGGGTTGATCGCGACTTGCGCTGGCTTTCTGTACATGCTGCGTCTCCTGAACGGCATCTTCCTGAAGCTGCCCCCGACGCAGCGGCCGATCGTGCGCGAGGCGCCCATCATGCTGCTGGTGCCGCAGTTTCTGTTCGTGGTCGGGATCGTGATCCTGTCGTTCTTTCCGAAGGTGCTGCTCGAGCCCGTGTCGGCCGCGATCGATCCGCAATTCGCGGCGACGCTGGTGTGGGGCGGCATGTCGCTGGAAAGCATCTACGGGTTCTGGAATCCGACGCCGGTCGTGATCGTCGTGCTGGTCGTCACGGCGATCGTGTTCGGGCTCGGCGTTCTGTACTATCGCAGCCGGCGCGGCAACGCGCGCAACGCTCCGGATTTCTACCACTTCTACCGGCCGATGTTGAGCCGCACCGTGCCGCCGGTCGCGCAGATCTTCTGGCGTGGCATCTCGCACTTCGCGCTGGTGTCGGCGGCGTGGATCCGGCGCGTCTATACCGGCAATGGACAGACCTACGCGCTGTATGTGCTGCTATATTTCCTCGCGATCTATTTCGCGAGCACGGGGCTGAGCGCGGCGGGAACGCAATAAGGACCACGACGCCGCGCTCCTCGCGTCATCGATCATCACTTACTCGCTGGTCGAATCGACCGGCAATTCCGCGCCACTCTCCCGCGCGGGACGTTGCACCGCTCGAACGAGCCCGCTGCCGCCCCCTCCGCAGAAGAACAGATCCGCGCCGTTCGATTCGAGTCCGGAGATGCCCGCGCCGGCCGGCATCTCGACGCTCTCGAGCACCTCGCCGCTGCGCGGATCGATATGTCTGAGCTCGCTCTCGTCGCCTTCCCACGTGCCATGCCATAGTTCGCCGTCGACCCACGTAATGCCCGTCACGAAGCGGTTCGATTCGATCGTGCGCAGCACCGCGCCCGTGTCCGGATCGATCTGATAGATCTTTCGTTCGGGGTATTGACCCATCCACAACGAACCTTCGGCCCATGTCAGCCCCGACTGGCCGCCGTCGCCGGGCGCGGCGATCGTCGCTAGCACGCGGCCGCTTTGCGGATCGATCTTCTGGATGCGGCCGTGCGCGATCTGGAACAGGTGCTCGCCGTCGAAGGCCGTGCCCGCGTCGGCGGCCACCGCGATCGAGCGCAGCGTCTCGCCGCTCGCGGGATCGATCGCGGCGAGGCTTTCGCCGGTCGCGATCCACACCTGCCGGCCGTCGTAGGTGACGCCGTGCACTTTATCGACGCCCGTAAAGGGCCCATATTCGCGGACGATTCTGGCGGCTGAGCGGTTCATGGTGGTCATCCTAATCACGAAGGGAACGGGGAAGGGAGTAACAAAGCCGTCGCGAATCCGGCAAGCGGCGGCGTCATCCAGCGGCGCGCGCGCCCCTCGCCCACCGGCTGTACTTTGCCCGCGGCCGCAAGCGCGTCGAGCGCGCGCTGCACGGTACGCTGACTGGCGCCGAGCACGAGAGCAAGCGCCGAACTCGACCACGATTCGCCGTCCGACAGGAACGCGAGCAGCGCCGCATGCTCGCCTTCGACCGGCGGCGCCAGCACGACGACCTCGCGCGCCTGACGCGGCGCGAGCGCGAAGCCGCGCGTCGTCGCGCTGACGCTCGCGAGCGTGCCGAGCGCCGCGCGTAGGCGGCCGATCTCGACGCGCAACCGCGCGCGATGCGATTCGTCGGCGCGTTTGGCGCGGAATGCGCGCGCGACGAGCGTGTCGCGCGGCACGTCGTTGGGCCATGCCTCGCCGAGCATGCGAGCGAGCGCAAACAGCACCGGTCGGCTTGCCAGCACGACCGTCGCGTTCGCGTCGCGGATCGCATAGCGGCAAGCGTCGACGATCAGCGGGCCGTCCGCCTGGTTCGAGCTCAGGAGCGTCTCGACATCGTCGAGCAGGATCGGTTCTGCTTCGCCGTGTGCGATCCTGCGCGCCGCCGGTTTATTCAGCGCCAATGACGCGCTTTCGACTTCCGCGATCAGCGCGGGAATGCCGGCTTCGCGAGCCGCGTCTGCGGCTCGCGTCAGCGCGGCGCGAGCGGCGCGGCTGCGCAAACGCCGCAGCGCGACGCCCGCGATGACCAGCTGATGCGCGGCACGCAATGCGGGCGGAAACGGCTGGGGATCGACAGCGGCGAGCTTGCGCTCCGCTTCGTCGAGACGGCCGATCAGCAGCAGACGCCGCGCCGCCAGATAGCGCGCATGCGCGGCATTGACGCGATCGCCATGGGAGTCGAGCGTGGCGGTCGCGCTATCGAGTGTTCGGGCGGGCCATGCGAGATCGCGCGACGCAAGCGCGATCTCGGCTTCGGCGACCACGCATCGCGCGCGCGCCACCGCGTGCTGCGGGCCGAAGGCACGCGCGGCACCGCGCACCAGCGCTTTCGCCCGCACGAAGTCGCCGAGCTGCGCCATCGCGATGCCGCGCAGCGCGAGCGCCGGCGCGTCGTCGCGCAATGCGACGCGGTCGAGCGCGCCGAGCGGATCGCCGGCCGCCAGCGCGCGCGCCGCCGCCGTGATCAGTGCGTCCACGGGTCGTGAATCCGCGCGCAGCACGTCAATGCATCAAGCAAATCCCGCCACACTTGTCACTCCCATCCGGTCGTTGTCCGTCGCTAATCTAGCATGACCATCAACCGTCGCCGAAGCCGTCGCGGCAAGGGCTCGCGCGGCACGGCACGACACCCGGAGGAATCCACCATGACCACGCATCCGATCGGAACACGCGAACAGTGGCTCGCCGCACGACGCACGCTGCTCGACGCGGAAAAGGCCTACACACGACACGGCGACGAGCTCGCGCAGCAGCGCCAGGCGCTGCCGTGGGTACGAGTCGACAAGACCTATCGCTTCGAAACCGACGAAGGCAGCGCATCGCTCGCGGATCTGTTCAAAGGACGTTCGCAGCTGCTCGTCTACCACTTCATGTTCGGCCCCGACTACAAGGCGGGCTGCCCGTCGTGCTCGTCGATCGCGGACGGCTTCGCCGGCTTCGCCGTGCATCTCGCGAATCACGACGTGATGCTGATGGCGGTATCGCGCGCGCCGCTCGAGAAGCTGCAGACGTACAAACGGCGCATGGGCTGGACGTTTCCGTGGGCGTCGTCGGCCAACGGCGAATTCAATCTCGACTTCAACGTTTCATTTACCGAGGAGCAGCAGCGCGAAGGCAGTATCGAGTACAACTACGAGCGCAGCGGCCACGCGATGGATATGACGCCCGCCCCCGAACCGGTCGTACAGTTCGCGGCGACTTGCGGCACCGACGCGGCCACCTACACGCGCGACCGGCCCGGCATGAGCGCGTTCGTGCTCGAGGACGGCGTCATCTATCACACGTACTCGACTTACGCGCGCGGCGTCGATGGCCTGTGGGGCATGTACCAGTGGCTCGATCGCGCGCCGAAGGGCCGCAACGAGACGGGCATCTGGTGGCGTCGTCACGACGAGTACGAGCGGTCATGAGCCCGCTCGTGCGTGCTGCCTGCGCGAGCGGGCAGCGCCTCGTCACGCGGCGCGTGCCCGGCTCGTCGCAGCGCGGGTTCGTCGGCGTCTGTGCGTTGCTGTTCGTCGCGAGTGTGGCGATGACCGTGGCGCACAACGCGTCGATGTCGGCGATGGGCGCGGTGCCGATGCCCGGCGGCTGGTCGATGTCGACGCTATGGATGCCGACCTGCGGGCGCACATGGGCTCGCGTCGCGGCATCGTTCATCGGCATGTGGATCGTGATGATGACGGCGATGATGCTGCCGTCGCTGGTGCCGACGCTGCTGCGTTACCGCGACGCGGTCGGCTCGCGTGCCAGGGCGGGACGCCTGGCCCTGCTGACGATGCTCGTGAGCGGCGGCTATGGCGTCGTCTGGACCGCCGTCGGCGCGGCTGTGTTTGCGTTGGGCGCGCCGCTCGCGGCGCTCGAACTGCGCTGGCCCGCGCTCGCGCGTTCGGTGCCGTTCGCAGTCAGCGCGGTGGTATTGCTCGCTGGCGCGTTGCAGTTCAGCGCGTGGAAGGCGCACCGCCTCGCTTGCTGTCGCGCGACGCCAAACCTCGCCGCCGATGCCGCGAGCGCCTGGCGTTACGGTCTGCGCATCGGTATCGATTGCGGCCACTGCTGCGCGGGGCTGACCGCAATACTGCTCAGCGTCGGCACGATGGATTTGCGCGTGATGGCCGCCGTGACGGCCGCCATCACCGTCGAGCGTATTGCACCGGACGGCGCGCGCATCGCACGAGCGATCGGCGCCCTCGCCATCGGCGGCGCAGGCTTGCTGCTCGTGCAAGCCCTGTCAGCCGGCTGACGTCCCCGCCGCCGATCGCTTCGGAAATCGATGCTCGACGGCGTGACTCTCTCAAGATTGTTTTAAATATAGAAACAGTGAGTTCGGAAATTAGGTATTTACCCTAGTTCCCGCGCCCCCTAGACTGTCATCACTGCTGCAAACAAATGAGTTTCGCAGCCTAACAAGACAAAACCTGGAGGTAGTTAAAAATGAAATCCCTCGTTCAAGCTGTCGTTATCGCCGCTACCCTCGCTGCTCCGGTTGCCGTTTTCGCTCAATCGAACCAGCCGCTGACCCGCGCGCAAGTTCGTGAAGAGCTCGTCCAGATCGAAAAGGCCGGCTACAACCCGGCACGTTCGAACCCGAACGAATACCCGGGGAACATTCAGGCTGCTGAAGCCCGCGTCGCTGCGCAAAACAGCGCGGTCGGCGGTGTGACCAGCGGCTCGTCGCAAGAAGGTCGCGCAGCGCAGTAAGCTGCCTCACCGGTTGGAAAGTTGCTGTAGATGTGGCTGTACCTGCTGGCCCGCCATCGTGCTTGAATGCGATGGCGGGCCAGTGTCGTTTGGGCAAGCGCCGCTGGCGTCCTGTTAAACCGCGCCCGGGTTGATATACGCGGTCTTGACCGTCGTATAGAACTCGCGCGCGTAGGCGCCCTGCTCGCGCGGACCATAGCTCGAGCCCTTCCTGCCGCCGAACGGCACGTGATAATCGACACCCGCCGTCGCGGTGTTGACCATCACCATGCCGGCCTGCACATGACGACGGAAATGACTCGCGTACTTCAGCGACGTCGTGCAGATGCCGGCCGACAGCCCGAACTCGGTATCGTTGGCGACCGCGAGCGCTTCCTGGTAGTCCTTGACCTTGATCACCGATGCCACCGGCCCGAACACTTCCTCGCGGTTGATGCGCATCGCCGAGGTCGTCTCCGTGACCAGCGCCGGCGCGAGGAAGTAGCCGCGCGTCGCGCCTTCGACGCGCTCGCCGCCGTACACCGTGCCGCCTTCTTCGCGCGCGATCGCCAGATAGCGCTCGTCCTGCGCCAACTGCTTGTCGTCGACGACCGGGCCGATGTGCGTGCCGTCCGCGAGCGCATCGCCGACTTTCAGCGCCTGCATGCGGGTCTTCATGCCGTCGATGAAGCGGTCATAGATCCCCGCGGTCACGATCAGCCGGCTCGATGCCGTGCAACGCTGGCCGGTCGAGTAGAACGCGCCGTTGATGCAGGCTTCGATCGCGACATTGAGATCGGCGTCGTCGAGCACGACCATCGGGTTCTTGCCGCCCATTTCCAGCTGGAACTTCTTGCCCGACTCGAAGCATTTCGCGCCGATCGCACGGCCGGTCGAAATCGACCCGGTGAAGCTCACCGCATCCACCTCCGGCGACGACACGAGCGCCTCGCCGACCACCGAGCCGCGCCCCATCACGAGATTGATCACGCCTGCCGGCGCGCCTGCCTCGGCGATGATCTTGACGAGCTCCCACGTGCTGCCGGGCACCAGATCGGCCGGTTTGATCACGACCGTGTTGCCGTAGGCGAGCGCCGGCGCGATCTTCCATGCCGGAATCGCGATCGGAAAATTCCACGGCGTGATGAGGCCGACCACGCCGAGCGGCTCGCGCGTCATTTCGACCGTCATGCCCGGACGCACCGACGGCACCGTTTCGCCGCCGAGACGCAGCGCTTCGCCCGCGAAGAACTTGAAGATCTGTCCGGCGCGGCCCACTTCGCCGATCGCCTCGGGCAGCGTCTTGCCCTCTTCGCGCGCGAGCAGCTTGCCGAGTTCGGCCTTGCGCGCGAGGATCGCGCTGCCCGCCTGGTCGAGCAGATCGAAGCGTTGCTGCGGCGTGGATAGCGACCACGTCGCGAAGGCCCTGCGCGCGGCGCTGATCGCGCGGTGCGTCTGTTCGGCGTCGGCTTGCGCGAATTCGCCGATCACGTCATCGAGATTCGACGGATTGACGTTGCGCGACACGCTTGCGCCATCGACCCATTGTCCGTCGATGTAGTTTGCAAATTGGCTCATGTCCTGACTCTCCTTGCGAATAGGAAAACTCGCGACGATCCTGTCACGCGGCAACCAGCAGGCCACGGGCCGCGAGATTGCGATACAGCGCGCGCACCCCGAACGTCCACGGTTCGATTTCCGTCGACAGGCGCACCGTGTTGGTCAGCGCGCCGAGCTGCGGCGTCGAGATCGTCACGCGGTCGCCGAGGTGGTGCGTGAAGCCGCCGCCGGGCGCGTCGCGGTCCTTGATCGGCGAGAACATCGTGCCGAGGAACAGCATGAAGCCGTCCGGGTACTGGTGATGACGGCCGCAGGTCTGCGCGACGAGGTCGGCCGGGTCGCGGCTGATCTCGCTCATGTGGCTCACGCCGTCGAGCACGAAGTCGTCGTCGGCGCCTTCGACGCGCAGCGACACGCTCGCGGCGCGCACCGAGTCGAGCGAGAACGCGTCGTCGAACAGCCGCACGAACGGGCCGATCGCGCACGAGCCGTTGTTGTCCTTGCACTTGCCGAGCAGCAGCGCCGAGCGGCCTTCGATGTCGCGCAGGTTCACGTCGTTGCCGAGCGTCGCGCCGACGATGCCGCCGCGGCTATTCACCGCCAGCACGATCTCCGGCTCCGGGTTGTTCCACACCGACGCGGCGAGCAGACCGACGTCCGCGCCGAAGCCGACCGCCGACATCGGCTGCGACTTCGAAAATACTTCGGCGTCCGGACCAATGCCGACTTCCATGTATTGCGACCACGCATCGCGGCGCTCGAGCTCGGCCTTCAGCTTCATCGCGGCTTCCGAGCCCGGCTTGATCTTCGACAGGTCCGTGCCGATCGTCGAGGCGATCGTCTCGCGCACTTCCTTTGCCTTCGCCGGATCGCCGCCCGCCTGCTCCTCGATCACGCGCTCGATCAGGCTCACCGCGAACGTGACGCCGCAGGCCTTGATCGCCTGCACGTCGCACGGCGCGAGCAGGCGCACGGCGGGCGCGCTGGCGCCGGCGAGGTTCGCCGCGATCAGTTGCGCGACCGGCCCGAGCGGTACGCCCGGTGCGCTGCGCGCCAGTTGCGCGGCATCGTCGCGCTCGAACAGATCGGCGGTGGTCGGCACGGTCGCGGTGATGTCGAACACCTCGCCGCCGCGCACGACGACCACGCACGGTCCTTCGTGCTGCTCGGTCTTGCGCCACACGCGGCCCACGAGCAGCGCGTCGTTCAGATCGTCGGGAAGAAAGCTGGAAGGGGAAGTTGCGGACATGGGATGGGCTCTTTCGGATAAGTGGAAAAACGGGCAAGGCCGGGCGTCGCGTTGCGTGCGACGTCCGGCCTCGTCACCTGCATGTCAATGCGAATGCCGCGGATTGCCGCGCTCGGCAATCACCTTCAGATAAAGCGTCGCCGGTTCGAGGCAACCGCCGGTCGAAAGCTGGCCGACCGTCTTGCGGTACAGCTCCTGCCACGGGGTTTGCGCGGGCGGAATTTCGAAGTGCACGGTTTCGCGGCGTCGCGCGAGTTCGGCTTCGTCGACCAGCACGTTGACGCTGCGCGAATTCAGATCGACACGGATGCGGTCGTTCGTGCGCAGCAACGCGAGGCCGCCGCCCACCGCCGCTTCCGGCGACATGTTCAGAATCGACGGGCTCGCGGACGTGCCGCTCTGACGGCCGTCGCCGAGCGTCGGCAGCGACGTGATGCCCTGGCGCACGAGCGCCGCCGGCGGCGCCATGTTGACGACTTCGGCGCTGCCCGGATAGCCGACCGTGCCCGTGCCGCGAATCACGAGAATGCAATGCTCGTCGATTTCGAGCGACGGATCGTTGATGCGCGCGTGATAGTCCTCGGGACCGTCGAACACGATGGCGCGTGCTTCGAACGTGTTCTCCGCGCCGGGCTCGCTCAGATAGGTTTTGCGGAACGCATCGCCGACCACCGACATCTTCATGATCGCGCTGTCGAAGAAGTTGCCCGACAGCACCATGAAGCCCGCGCCGTGCTTGAGCGGCTCGTCGGTCGTCTTGATGACCTCGCGATCCGGGGTGGGCGCGGCGGCGGCGATGTCGCCCATCGTGCGGCCCGACACGGTCAGGCAAGCCTCGTGCACGAGGCCGCCTTTCGCGAGCTCGCGCATCACGGCCGGTACGCCGCCCGCGCGATGGAAGCTCTCGCCGAGATATTCGCCGGCGGGCATGCAGTTGACGATCAGCGGCACCTGCTCGCCGACGCGCTGCCAGTCTTCGAGACTCAGTTCGATGCCCATATGCCGCGCGATCGCAATCAGATGCGGCGGGCAGTTGGTCGAGGCGCCGAGCGCCGAGGCGACGACGATCGCGTTTTCGAACGCTTCTTTCGTCATGATCTTCGACGGCCGCACGTCCTCGCGCACCAGATCGACGATGCGCTTGCCGGTCGCGTAGGCCATCTGGCCGCGCTCGCGGTACGCGGCCGGAATGCTCGCGCAGCCGGGCAGCGACATGCCGAGCGCTTCGGCGAGGCTGTTCATCGACAGCGCGGTGCCCATCGTGTTGCAGTGTCCGATCGACGGCGACGACGCGGTGGTCAACTCCATGAAGCCTTCGTAGTCGATCTCGCCGGCCGCCAGCAGATTGCGCGCGTGCCAGATCACGGTGCCCGAGCCGACGCGCTTGCCGTCGTGCCAGCCGTCGAGCATCGGGCCGCCGGACAGGACGATGGCCGGCATGTCGACCGTGGCGGCCGCCATCAGGCAGGCCGGCGTGGTCTTGTCGCAACCGGTGGTCAGCACGACACCGTCGAGCGGGAAGCCGTGCAGGATTTCGACGAGGCCCAGATACGCGAGATTGCGATCGAGCGCGGCCGTCGGCCGGCGGCTCTGCTCGGCGAGCGGGTGCATCGGAAACTCCATCGGAATGCCGCCCGCGTCGCGGATACCGGCCTTCGTGCGCGCCGCGAGTTCGATGTGATGCCGGTTGCACGGCGCGAGATCGCTGCCCGTCTGCGCGATGCCGATGATCGGCCGGCCCGATTGCAGCTCTTCGCGCGTCAGACCGTAGTTCATGAAACGCTCGACGTACAGCGCCGTCATATCCGCGTGCGAGGGATCGTCGAACCATTCCTGGCTGCGCAGCCGGCGCGGGGTGGATGCTGACATGGTGCTTATCTCTCTGTCTTGGTAAGGGTTGCTTATGCGTGCTCTGCGTGTTTGCGCGTGCGCGCCGTCTCGCGGCCGGCCCCACCGTCTTCATTCGACGGGGTCCGCGCCAGCATTGCGCGCGGCACGAGCAGGATCAGCACGCAACTGACCAGCAGACACGCTCCGAGCGCGTAAGTGCCGTTGTTGATGTCGCCGGTCAAATTTTTCGCCACGGCGGTGATCATCGAACCGGTAAAGCCGGACAGGTTGCCGATCGCGTTGATCATCGCGATGCCCGCCGCCGCCGCGGCACCCGACAGCAGCTGTCCAGGGAACGTCCAGTAAATCGGCATCAAGGCGAGGATGCCGGCCGTGGCGATCGTCAGAAACGTGATCGCCCACACCACATGATGCGCCAAAGCCGCGCTCATGATCAGACCGAGGCCGCCAATCAGCGCCGGAATCGCAGCATGCAGGCGCCGCTCGCCGGTTTTCTTCGAGTGCGCAGCGTTCGCGAGCGTCGCGATGATCGCCACGCCGTACGGGATCGCGGTCAACAGACCGATATGCAACGGGTCCTGCACGCCGGTCGCCTTGATGATCGACGGCAGCCAGAAGGCCAGGCCGTAGAAGCCGGTATTGAACGTGAGCAGGATCGCGACCAGCAGCCAGACGCGCGGATCGCGCACCGCCGAACCGAAGCGCGCGGTCTTGTGCGCGCTCTCGCGCTGCAGATTCGCCGCAAGCAGGCTTTTCTCCTGCGGCGTGAGCCAACGAGCGCGGTCGATGCCGTCGTCGAGCGAGAAGTACACGACGAACGCGGTCAGCAGCGACGGCACGCCCTCGAGCAGCAGCATCCACTGCCAGCCCTGATAGCCGAGCAGGCCGGCCGTATGCTCCATCAACCAACCGGACACCACGCCGCCGAGCATCAGGCTGACCGGCATCGCGATCAGAAAGCCGGACATCACGCGGCTTTGCCGCTGCGCGGGAAACCAGAAATTCAGGTACAGAATCACGCCGGGGAAGAAGCCGGCTTCGCAGATCCCGAGCAGGAAGCGCAGCATGTAGAACATCGTCGCGGTTTCGACGTGCGCGAGGCGCGCGAGCGGCGCGACGAACGCGAGCGCCATCGACACGATCCCCCACGTGAACATGATCCGCGCAATCCAGAAACGCGCGCCGTAGCGATGCAGGAACACGTTGCTCGGCACTTCGAAGATGAAGTAGCCCCAGAAGAACACGCTCGCGCCGATCGCGTACATCGTGTCGGACAGGCCGAGATCGTCGAGCATCTGCAGCTTCGCGAAGCCGACGTTCACGCGATCCAGATACGCAACCACGTAGCACAGCAGCAGCACCGGCAGCATCCGGCGCACGACCTTGCGATAGGTCTTTTCCTCGAACTCGTCGACGCGCGCGGCGGGCGCGGCGACTGCGGACGGTACAGCGCTCATTCGTATCTCCAGCAGCGTCTTTTTCGTGGGATATGCCGTCGCGTCGCTGTCATGCGACACGAGCCGGCAAATATTGCCGTGAAGTTACCGGTAACATTTCTGGTGGTGGATGTTACGCGCGGCGTATCATCCGAACAACCAAGGGATATCCCTGATCTGCTTGATTAAGGGGAGTTCGAGTGCGCCATTTACGCGCTATCGCGCGCAATTACAGTGAAATCGATCTTCACCGCTTTCCTGCGCTGCACCTCGCCCGCTTCGCGATCCGCGAGGGCCGCGAGCAGCGTTTCGCCGGCGCGCACGCCGATGCCGTAGGCGTCGACCGACACCGTCGTGATGCTCGGCTGACAGCACCACGACACTTCGAAATTGCCGAAGCCGGCAACCGCGATGTCGCCCGGCACCGACAGCCCGCGCCGATGGCACTCCATGATCGCGCCGAACGCCGACATGTCGCTCACGCACATCACGGCCTCGGTATCAGGCCACATGTCGAGCAACCTGGCGATCGCGGGGCCGCCGTGGCTCATCGTGATCGGCGAATCGCCGAGCCGGATCACGCGCGGCTCGCCGAGTCCCAGCGCCTTGACTTCGGCGACGTAGCCGCGCATCCGGTCATGCCCGCGCCGATCGCGCTCGCTCGCGCCGGCGATGAAGCCGATGCGCCGGTAGCCGCGCTCGTGCAGATGCCGGACCATCGCGCGCGCCGCGGCGGAGTTCGAAAAGCCGACGACCGTATCGATCGGATCGCTGGGCAGATCCCACATCTCGACGACCGGAATGCCGGCGCGCTGCAACAGCATGCGCGTCGCCTCGGTGTGCCGGCTGCCCGTCAACGCGACGCAACGCGGCTGATGACGCAGCATCGAGCGCACCAGCAGTTCTTCCTGTTCGAGGCGGTAGTCCGTGTCGCCGAGCAGCAGTTGCAGACCATGCGGACTCAGCGCGGCAGTCAGGCCGCGCACGGTGTCGGAGAAGTTCGAGCTCGACAGCGACGGCACCAGCACCGCGACGAACTCCGAGCGTCCCGACGACAGCGCGCCCGCCGCGGCATCGGCGACGTAGCCGAGTTCGTCAATGACCTTCTGCACGCGTTCGCGCGTCGCCTGCGACACGTTGCGGCCCGCCAGCACGCGCGACACGGTCATCTTCGAGACGCCCGCGCGTTCGGCGACATCGGACATGCGGGGCGGGACAGGCGGCCTGGACGTCATGATTGGAATGGGGGCAAATGCGCGAAAGTCGCGGAACGCACATGATAGCGGGCCGCTCCTCGCGGAGCGACCTGTGCAAGCTCAAAGTTGCGTTTTGCGGCGGGTGTTGCCGCCTGGATTGTGCTAGCGCCCGAAACCCACCGTGCAGCGGGCCTGAGGCTGGCCCGCCACCGGCGCGCGGAACGAGAACAGGCCGCCCGCTTGCGGCTGATGCTGCCGCTCGACGGCCGTCAGTCCCTTCCATGCGGTCGTCACATAGACCGTTTTCAGATCGTCGCCGCCGAACGCGAGCTTCGTCACGTTCGCGCACGGCAGGGGCACCTGATCGACCAGTTCGCCGGCCGGCGAGTAACGCTCGATGCGCCAGCCGCCGAACAGCGCGACCCACACGAAGCCGTCCGCATCGACCGCGAGGCCGTCAGGGTGGCCGTCGCCCGAGATCGCCGCGAAAATGCGCTTGCCGGACAGCGTGCCGTCCGCGGCGACGTCGAATGCGTAGACCACGCGCCGCATCGTGTCGTTGTGATAGAGCGTGCGGCCGTCCGGGCTCATCGCCGGACCGTTCGTGATGACGTAGTCGTCGTCCTGGGCGAGCGCCGCGCCTTTTTCGTTCACGCGATACAGCGTGCCGCTCGGTGCCTCTTCCGCGTCGTCCATCGAGCCGAACCACAGGCGTCCCTGGGCATCGACGAACCCATCGTTCAGGCGATTGCCCGGCAGATGCGGTTCGACGTCGACGAGCTTGCGGAACTCACCGCTGGCCGGATCGAAGCGATGCAAGCCGCCTGGCAGCCCGCACACGAAGGTGCCGTCCGCGAGCGGCGCGAGAAAGCCGGGTTGATCGGGCGCCTGCCACGTCCGCTGTTCGCCCGTCGCGACGGACAGCCGATGAATCCGCCGCCCCTTGATATCGACGAAATACACGGCGTTTTCCGCGGCCTGCCACAGCGGCCCTTCGGCGAGTTCCGCGCCGACCGCCCATACGCACACAGGGACCGGCATGCTCATTCTCCGTACCACCCGGCGTCGACGAAGTAATCGCGGCCGGAGCAGCGCGACGCGTCGTCGGAGGCGAGGAACAGCGCCATGCGCGCAACGTGCTCGGGTTCGATGCGCAGTGGCAGACACTGACTCGCGACGACCTTCGCTTCGCTCTCCGCCGATTGCCACAGCTGCATCTGCCGCGGCGTCTTCACCGCACCGGGGATGATGCAGTTCACGCGAATGCCGGCACTGCCGAGATCGCGCGCCAGACCGCGCGTGAGCCCTTCGATGCCGGCCTTCGCGGTCATATAGATCGCGAGGTTCGGCAGCGCGAGATGCCAGGACACGGAGCCCAGATTCAGGATCACGCCGCGCCCCGCGCGACGCATACTGTTGGTCGCCGCCTGCGCGCAGAAGAACTGGTGACGCAGATTGACCGCGATCCGGTCGTCCCAGTAGCTGGCGGTGAGCTCGCCGATTTCGTGCCGGTCGTCGTTGCCGGCGTTGTTCACGAGCACGTCGATCGGGCCCGCCGCGTCGACGATCCCGGCAAACGTGCCGTTGATCGCATCGACGCTGCGCAGATCGCAGCGAAGGAACTTCGGCGGATGCTTCGCATGGCGAAGCGTTTCTTCCAGCGCGAGCGAATCGTGCTCGGCGACATCGAGAAAGAACACGCGCGCGCCTTGCTGCGCAAAGGCCTCGACCATGGCGGCGCCGATCCCGCTGCCGCCGCCCGTCACGACGATCGTTTTGTCCGACAGACTCGGATAGATTGCGTACGACATCAGATATTCCATTTGTTACGAGTAGGACCACACACAGGGCGGCACACCCCGCCCTGACCCGCCGCTCACGCCTCGATCTCGACCTCGCTCAGCATGCGCCAGGCACGTTCGAGCGTTCTCGTCGCGGCGCCCGCGACCGTGACCGTGCCGCTCAGATGAATGTCGCGGCTCGAACTGCCGACCAGCAGATCGAAGTCACCGGGCTCAACGATACGCTCGCCGCGCGCGTCGGTGAAGTTCAGCATATCGACCGGCAGCTTCACGCGCACCCGCGCCGACGCACCGGCCGCCAGCGGGACCCGTGCGAACGCTTTCAACTCGCGCACCGGCCGCGCGACCGACGCGTGACGGTCGCGCACGTAAATCTGCACGATCTCCGTGCCGTCGCGCGAACCGAGATTGTCGAGCGTGAAGCTCAGCTCGATCGTACCGTTTTCGATCGGCACTTCGCTGTGCGCGAGCGCGAGATCGGCGTAACGGAACGGTGCATAGCCGAGGCCGAAACCGAACGGATAGCGGCAACCGAAATGATAGGCAATCGGCGTTCCCGCGCTCTTCAGCCGATGGTTGTACACGTACGGCACGGCGCCGGCGCTCTTCGGCACCGACAACGGCAGACGGCCGCTGAAATTGGCACGGCCCACCAGCAGATCGGCCAGTGCTTCGGCACCACGCTCGCCCGGCGCGAACGCCATGATCTGCGCGGCGATGCGGTCTTCGAGGCCGCCCAGATTGTACGGGCGGCCGCCCGTCATCACGACGACCGTCGGCGTGCCGCTATCGACCACGGCTTGCAGCAACGCCTGCTGTACGCCCGGCAGATCGAGGCTGTCGGTATCGGACCCTTCGCCCACTGTGCCGGACTGGAACAGCCCCGCCAGATCGCCGACGAACACCAGCGCGACGCCGGCCTGGCGCGCGGCCTCGACCGCGGCCGCGATGCCGTCGGTGTCCTTGCTGATCAGCTCGTCGCAATGCGCGTCGCCGGTCAGCTCGAGCGACACATCGCCCGGGAACACCGGCGCGCCCGCGCGGCGCTCCTTGATGATGTCGCAACCGTGCGCGTGAATCACGCGCTCGTCGCCGAGCAGGGCGCGCAACGCGCGCAGCGGTGTCGCGATCGACGCCGTGGACTGCTCGCCGCTGTTGATCAGATGCACCGGGAAGCTATAGCCGGCGAGTAGCGCGAGCGGATCGTCGGCGGTCGGGCCGATCACCGCGATTTTTTCCGCGCCGTTCGCGTTGAGCGGCAGCACGTTGCCTTCATTGCGCAGCAGCACCGCGGATTCGAGCGCGACCTGATACGCGGTATCGCCCGCGGCCGCGCTTTTCACGTCGACGCGTTCGGGATCGACGTACGGATTCTCGAACAGGCCGAGCTCGAATTTCACTCGCAGCACGCGCGAAACCGCGGTATCGATCGTCGCTTCGGTGATCTCGTTGCGTTCGAGCGCTTCCTTCAGATGCACCGCGCACTCGTGTCCGGGCAGCTCGACGTCGAGACCGGAGTTGAACGCGAGCGCCGCGGCCGAGGCGCTGTCGCGCGCCACCGCGTGGTGGCTGTACAGCAGATCCACGCCCGCGTAATCCGCCACGACGAGACCGTCGAAGCCCCATTTCTCGCGCAGCGTGTCATGCAACAGCGCGCGGTCGCCATGACAGGGCACGCCGTCGACGTCGTGATACGCCGGCATCACCGAACCCGCGTTCGCGAGCTTGACGGCCATTTCGAACGGCAGCATGAACACGTCGTTCAGTTCGCGCGGGCCGACATGCACCGGCGCATGATTGCGGCCACCTTCGCTCGCCGAATGGCCGACGAAGTGCTTCAGCGTCGCCAGCAGATCGCGCCGTTCGCCTTGCAAACCTTTCACGTAGTGGCACGCGAGCACGCCGACCAGATACGGATCTTCGCCGAGCGTCTCCTCGGTGCGGCCCCAGCGCGGATCGCGCGACACGTCGAGCACCGGCGCGAGCCCCTGGTGGCAGCCGATCGAGCGAGCCTGCTCGCCGATGATCGTGCCCACTTCGCCGACCAGTCGCGGATTCCACGTCGCCGCATAGTTCAGCGGCGACGGGAACAGCGTCGCGTCCTTGATCATCAGCCCGACGAGGCACTCTTCGTGCGCCATCACCGGAATGCCGAGGCGCGTGTCCTCGACCATCTTGCGCTGCAGTTCGTTGAGCGCGCGCACGCCTTCCTTCGGATCGACCGTGTGCGTGCCGAGCGGCCGCGTAATCTGGCCGAGGCCATGCTGCAAGATCTCGTCGACGGTAATCTGATTGGCGCTCTGCGCGAAATCGATGCTACGCGCCTTGTGATTGCCGTCGGCCGACAGCTTCAGCCACGCTGCGTGAAGCTGCGCGATCTTTTCGTCCAGTGTCATGCGCGCGAGCAGATCGGCCACGCGCTCCTCCACGGCAGCGGCGGAATTGCGGTAGAGCGGGACCTCACTTTGGCGAAGCAACATCGAAAACTCCTTTTTTATCCTTGTGTACGAAGCGCATGACGCGCCGACAAATCCGTTGTTCCTGACAAGCGTGCGGCAGGGCGTTGCTTCAGCCCGGATGCCTTCCCCTTTGCTTTCAGACACCTTCCCGTGATTCGCAGTCCTGCTGATCGATCGAATGCCGTCGGAATTCGAAATTCGCGGCGTAGGGCCGACTACGGCTCGTGCGTTGCGTCCATCGACGCGATGCGGCGGGACCGCGCTTGCCCGCGTCGTGCAGGCAGCGCGATCGCAAACGGATCAGTGCAGGCGCGGCAGCGCGAAATCCTTGTCGTCGAACACGTGGCACGCGTGCGGCGCGAACGCCAACTCGATGCGCTCGTCGTGCGTCACGCCGCCGTCGCCGGGCAGCTTGGCGATCATCGTGTTGCCGTCGCGCACGCCGCCGTCCAGGTGCACGTAGCTGTGCTCGCCCATCCGTTCGACCAGACGCACCTCGCAGCGGATCGTCTGCACGCCGGGCTGCGCCGACGGCAGGGCGAGATGCTCCGGACGGATGCCCAGTGTGACCTGCGAACCGACACGCTGCTTGCGGCCGTCGACCTCGGCGCGCACGCGCTCGCCCGTCGTCAGTTCGACCTGAATGCCCTTGTCGTCGACCGCGCGGACCGTGGCCGGCAGGAAGTTCATCTTCGGCGAGCCGATGAAGCCCGCGACGAAGCGGCTCTTCGGTCGGTGGTACAGATCGAGCGGCGCGCCGATCTGCGCGATGCTGCCGTGCTTCTCCATGTCAGCGCCGGCATGCAGCAGCACGATCTTGTCGGCGAGCGCCATCGCTTCGATCTGGTCGTGCGTGACGTACACCGCGCTCGCGCGGCTGAACTCGCGATGCAAACGAGCGATTTCGGTGCGCGTCTGCACGCGCAGCGCGGCGTCGAGATTCGACAGCGGCTCGTCGAACAGGAACACCCCCGGCTCGCGCACGATCGCACGCCCGATCGCCACGCGCTGGCGCTGGCCGCCCGACAGCGCCGCGGGACGGCGTTCGAGGTAGGTGTCGAGTTGCAGGGCGGCAGCGGCGCTGCGCACTTTCTTGTCGATGACGGCCTTGTCGATCTTCGCCTGACGCAGACCGAATGCCATGTTCTCGTACACGCTCATATGCGGATAGAGCGCGTAGTTCTGGAACACCATCGCGACCTGGCGCTTCGCGGGTTCGACGTTGTTCATCAGTTGACCGTCGATGCGCAGTTCGCCGTCGGTGATCGACTCGAGACCGGCGATCATGCGCAACAGCGTGGACTTGCCACAGCCCGACGGCCCGAGGAACACGCAAAACTCGTTCTTGCCGACTTCGAGGTTGGCGTCGCGGATCACCGAGTGGCCGCTCGTATAGGACTTCTGTATGTTGCTGAGGGAAATGCTTGCCATATCGTGGTATGCGAAGTTCGGTGTGCGGGCCACTTCAGCCCGCAAGATTCGAGGTGGTTTGCGACGCGGATCAGCCCTTCAGCGAGCCGGCCATCATCCCCTTGATCACGCGCTCCTGACCGAACGCGTAGGCGACGATCAGCGGCAACGAGGTGAGCACGAGGACCGCCAGCATCGAGGGTATGTTCGACGCGTATTGCCCCATGAAGTCCCAGATTGCGAGCGGCAGCGTACGGTGCTCGGCCGTCGAGGTGAGCATGTACGCGAAGATGAACTCGTTCCACAGACCAATGCCGTTGAAGATCGCCACAGTGGCGAGCCCCGGTGCCGAAAGCGGGAAGAAAATCCGCCAGAAGATACGGAACGGACTGCAGCCGTCGAGCTGCGCCGCTTCTTCGAGCTCGCGCGGAATCTGGCGCATGAACTCGGTCAGAATGAAAATCGACACCGGCAGACTGAGGGCCACATACGGGCCGAGCAGCGCGAACTGCGTATCGTAAAGACCGAGATTGCGCGTGAGCAGATAGATCGGCACGAGCGTCGCATGCAGCGGCACGATCATGCCGGCGACCACGAGACCGAACAGCATCTTGTTCAGCGTGAAGCGCATGCGTGCGAACACGTAGGCCGCCATCGCGCTGATGATGACGATCAGCGCCACCGACACGCCCACCGTGAACAGGCTGTTACGGAAATACGTGAAGAACGGCCCTTTCAGCACAGCCGCGTAATTACCCCAATACAGCTGGCTCGGCGGCGCCCACACGGAGGTCGAAAAGGTTTCTTCCGTGCTCTTGAAGCTCGACACGACCATGAAGAGGAATGGAATCGTCGTCACGCCGAGCCAGATCAACGCCAGCAGAGGAATCCCCACGCGAGGGAAGCGTAGTTTCTTGTTCATGGTTCAGACCTCGGTTGCATAACGGCGGGTGAAGCGCATCGACACCGCGGCCACCGTGATGACGATCAGGAACATCGCCGAGCCGATGGTGCTGCCGTAGCCGAGCTGGAACGAGCTGAACACCGTGCGATACATGTAAGTGGCCATCAACTCGGACGAGCCTTCGGGGCCGCCGCCGGTCATGACGAAGACGAGATCGAAGTAACGCAGCGAGCCGAGCACGGACAGGAGCACAGCCGTGCGCACCGTGCCTTGCAGGTGCGGCAGCTTGATGCGCCAGAAAATGGTCCACTCGGAAGCGCCGTCGAGAAGGGCTGCCTCGTTGACCTCGGCCGGCATCGACGAGAGACCGGCGAGGAACAGAATCATGTAGAAAGGCGCGTTCTGCCAGATGATCACGGCGATGGTTGCAGCCAGCGAAAAATGCGGGTCGCCCAGCCAGTCCTTCGCGAGGCTATCCAGCCCGAATGCCTGCAGCGCGACGTTGAGCGGACCGAAATTCGGATCGTAGATCTGCTTGAACAGCACGCCGATTGCCACGCTCGACATCAGCAGCGGCAGGAAATAGAGGACCTTGAGCACACGCGAGCCACGGCCGGCCTTTTCCAGCAGCACGGCGAGCGCGAGCGCGATGGGCAGTTGGACGACGATCGATGCGACGGCAAGGATCACGTTGTTCTTCAGCGATTGCCAGAACACCATGTCGTGGGCGAGCCGCCCCCAGTTCGCCAGCCCGATATAGCGGGCGGTGTTGCCGAGGCCATTCCAGTCGAGCAGCGACAGCCGCAGGCTGGAGACGAGCGGATAAAGCAGGAAGACGGCCAGCAGCAGCAGCGACGGCGCAAGAAACACGACCGTGACGAGCGTCTGCGACGAGAATCTCAGCCGGCGTTCGGGTGTAGCGGAAAGTGCGATATTCACGGGCTTGTATGCCGACCGGCACCTTGCGGTGCCGGCCGGACTTTCCTTTGGGACTGGAGATCAACCGCCCTTCTTCGAAGCGGCTTCCATTTGCTGCGCAGCAGCCTCAGGCGTCAGCGACAGACCGAACAGCGCCTGCGTCGTGTCCTTGTGCATTTCACCGAGAGCCGGCGGCAGTGCCTGGTCGTACCAGAGCTGCACGCTCGGCGCCTCGGCCAGCAGTTTCTGCAGACGCTGCGTGAACGGATCGTCGATCTTGACGTTATTGACCGGCGGGAGCTTGTGGTCATCCGACGCACGAGCCTGCATCGCCTGGTCGTCGGTCAGCGCCTGGATCAGCTTGAACGCTGCGTCCGGCGTCTTGCACTCGGCCGAGATGCTCAGGAAGCCATCGCCAACCGTGCCGATCAGGTCGCGCGGATCACCCTTGCCGCCCGGCACGCTCGGGAACGGGAAGAAGTCGAGATCCTTCGAGAACGCCGGATCTTCGTTCGCGATCGTCGACGCTTCCCATGCGCCCATCAGCTCCATGGCAGCCTTGCCCGAGTACAGCAGACGGCGCGAAGCGCCCGAGTCGTAGTCCAGACCGTTGATGCCCGGCGCGAACGCGCCAGCCTTCACGAGTTCCTGGATACGCTTGCCGGCTTCGACGAATGCCGGGTCTTCGAAGCCCTTGCCCTTGCCTGCGAGCGCATCCTTCACGACCTGCGGACCACCGATACGGTCGACGAGGTACATGTAGTACATCGAACCGGTCCACTTGTTCTTGTTCGCGAGCGAGAACGCTGCGACGTTGTGCGACTTCAGCACCTCGACGACGTGCATCAGTTCATCCCACGTCTTCGGCGGCGTGATGCCGTACTTCTTGAACGTTTCCTTGTTGTAGAAGATCACCGCGGCCGCCGCGTTTTCCGCAGCAACGCCGTAGGTCTTGCCGTCGAACGTCGTGACATCCCACGACGATTGCATGAAGCGGTTGCGATATGCCTGATTCTTGCTCAGATACGGCGTGAGGTCGACGATCTGGCCGGATTTCACGTACTCATGCAGACCGCCGCCGCCCCAGTTCTCGAACACACACGGGGGCTGGTTCGCGCCGAAGGCAACCTTCAGCTTCGTCTTGTAGGCCTCGTTCAGGACGTGCGAATTCTCGACCTTGTAGCCCGGGTCCGCCTTTTCGAAGCGATCCGACGCGTCGCGAATGATCTTGCTCGACGACGCATTGGTTTGCTGATCCCACACCGTGATCGTGTTGGATTCAGCCGATACGGCGTTCGTCACACCTGCAGACAACGAAAATAGCAGCGCCGTGGCGCCAATGATGGACCGTGCTTTAAACAACGCCGGGTACGCCATGTGTGTCTCCCCTCTTCTGGATTTTTAAGAAACCGCCGGAGCGTTAACGTTAGCCTTAACGTTACCGAATGTTAGGCTGGTGCTTGACCTGTGACTATGCGGGATTTTACCTGGTCTTGCGACGTTCCCGCGCAACAGTCGCATCAGATTGACCGTCCCCGGGAAAGCTGAAATATAAAGGGTTCTGCTAGAATGGCGACTACATAAACGGTATCGCTAACGTGATTAGCGAGTCGACCCAGACAATGACCTCTCGCACACCTTCGACCCGCATGGCAAGGCAAACCCCCACGCTTGAGCATGTCGCCAAGCTTGCGGGGGTGTCCCAGATGACCGCGTCGCGCGCCCTGAACGGCCGTCCCGGCGTGTCGCGCGAAACCCGTGACGAAGTACTGAGAATCGCGTCGGACATCGGTTACGTCGTCAACCGCACTGCGCAGAAATTGTCGGGCGGCCGCAATGGCATCATCGGCATCATCACGCCGACACTCGACACGCAATTCTCCAGCGAACTGGTTCTAGGCGCGGGCCGCGCGGCGCGCGGTGCGGGCTGTGAGATGCTGGTCTACACGGTGTTCGACGAAGACCGTCATACGCATCACGATCTGCTTGGGCTCATCCAGCAATTCTCCGACGGCATCCTCGCCATTCTTCCGCGCGAGTCGCTGTGCCTCGAAGCGCTCGCCACCGCGAAGGTGCCGGTCGTCGTCGTCGACCAGCGCGGCACGCTGACCGGCTTTCCGTCGGTGTCGGTCGACAATTACGGCGGCGCCTGCCTCGCCGTCGAGCATCTCGCGGAGCTCGGCCACAAGCGCATCGCATTTCTTGCCGGCGACGAAACGATCGAAGGTGTCCGCGACCGGCAGCGCGGCTATCACGACACGCTGGCTCGCCTTGGCCTGCCGCGTGAAGACTCGCTCGTCGCCGCGGGCGACCTGTCGCAGATGATGGCGTTCGACGTCACGTTCGACCTGCTGAACCTCGCCGAGCCGCCCACCGCGATCTTCACGGCCAACGACCAGAGCGCGTTCGGCGTGATCGCGGCGATCCGCGAAGCGGGCCTGCGCGTGCCGGACGACATCTCTGTGATCGGCTTCGACGACATCCCGATGTCCGAGCAGTTTCACCCGGCGCTCACCACGATCCGTCAGCCGTTCCAGCAAATGGCGCGCTCGGCGGTCAACACGCTGCTCGCGCAGATCGCCGGCATCGACGCCGCGTCGCAACGCATCACGCTGCCGGCGGAACTGGTGGTGCGCGATTCCACCGGCCCAGTCCGCATCAAGCAGCGCCGCGCCCGTCACCAGATCGTTTCGACGTAAGTCGAGGCGCGCACCTTCGCATCGGAGGTCACGAGCGCGCCGCCATGCGTGCGCGCGGTCGCGACGATCAAGCGTTGATGCAAGGTGAGCGCGGGCGACAACGTGGCCGCGCGGAACGCGATCTCGGTGTCGACCGGAATCATCCGCACACCATCGAGCGACAGAAACGTCGACATCCAGCTGCGCGCGTCCATCGACAGTCCGAGACTGCCGACTTTCACGAACTCCGCGATTTCGAATGCGCTGATTGCCGAGATCAGGATCTCGCCGCCGGCCAGTTCCCGATCGATCGCATCGTGCGCGGCCTGGCTCAACGCTTTCTGCCTGCCGAGCCAGCACACGAGCGCAAGCGTATCGAGGGTGATCATCAGTCTTCCTGCTCGGCTGTGACCGGCTCCAACGCGTGTTTGAGGTTGAAATGCGTAATCGACGCGCGCAGCAGCTCGAGCGGATTCTCCTGCTTGCTGCGATACGGCCGGATTTCGATGGTAGGTTGTCCGCGATCGGTAACGACGACGGTTTCGCCCAATGCCTCGACCTGGCGGAACAGCTCGCAGGCCCGGGATTTAAAAATGGCTTTAGATACTCGCTTTTCCATGACTCTCTCCACCCATCAAGATTTCAACGGTTATTTTTTGTATCGGGCCTGCACGCTCGCCTGCTGACGCTTGCGATGCGTGGCCTGATATTCTTTTTCAACCTTGCCTCGGTCGTTGCTTCCCAACTTACTGCCAGGAACTTGCGGTGCGTCTTGGGTCCCCGACGTTCGCTGTTGCTTTAGGTTTTCGAATCGACGCAAACTTTTCGGAACGTTACCCTTAACGTTAGCGGATGTTAATGGTGCATATCCGTCACCGCCATGCGGAGTTTACCTAAGCTCCAAACTACTCCCCAGGCACCCCAGCAATCGCTGAAAAGCAAGCCTGGCAAGGCGGAAGGAATTTGTAACGCATCGAAAGCACTACGAAAGCTCAAGCGCGGCGCGGCTAACGTCGACCCTGCTCGCATCACGTTTCGTCGCTCGAAGCAAGTGGCCCCGACGAACGCTCCGGATCGAAATGCACGATCCACGCATGCAGCGACTCGCGGGGCTTTTTCGGCCTGCCGCGCTGCCGCGATTCGCGTTCGTTCGCCGCTTGCTCGCGCTCAACGGCGGCAGCCGTCCCGTCGGGCGTCCCGGCGTGCCGGCGCCCAGACGGACCGCTCGCCGCGGCCTCGGCATCGTCCTTCTCCACGTTCTTCTCCATCGCGCTGTCCGTCCTCGGTGCACCGTCGCTCGCTCGTCGGCATCGGCCCGTCAAGCGACCGCGTCGACGTCCTCGCCGACTTCAGGTCGCTCGAGGGCCAACGCGGCGCCGTTTGAATCGAACAGCGTGACCGCCGCCGACGCCACCTTGATCCCGACGCGCGCGCCGACCGCGTGCTGCGCGTCCCTCTTGTCGAGTTTCAGCGCGATCGCATGCGCCATCCCATCGAGTCGCGCATGCAGGATCGACACGTCGCCGAGATGTTCGACCAGCTCGACACGCGCGGCGAGTCCTTCGTCGAGCGAGCCGATGCCCAGATGCTCCGCGCGCACGCCGAGCGTGAGCTCGCTGCCGACCGGCTGCGCCAGCCGGCCCGGCAACACGATGCGCTGGCTCGCGCCGGCGAGCGTCACGACGGACTGCGCATCGCTTTGCGACTCCAGCGTCGCGGCCAGCATGTTCATCTGCGGCGAGCCGATGAAGCCGCCGACGAAGCGATTCGCCGGCCGCTCATACAGGTCGAGTGGCGCGCCGGTCTGCTCGATGCAGCCTTTGTTGAACACGACGATCTGCTGGCCGAGCGTCATCGCCTCGACCTGGTCGTGCGTGACGTAGATCATCGTCGTGCCGAGTTCGCGATGCAGCTTCGCGAGCTCGATGCGCATCTGCACACGCAGCGCCGCATCGAGATTCGACAGCGGCTCGTCGAACAGGAACACCCGCGGCTTGCGCACGATCGCGCGTCCGATCGCGACCCGCTGGCGCTGGCCGCCCGACAGCGCCTTCGGCTTGCGCTCCAGGAGATGCGTGATCTGCAGGATCTCGGCGGCACGGCCCACGGCCTCGCGCACTTCCGCTTTCGACTTGCCCGACAGCTTCAGCGAAAAGCCCATGTTTTCCGCGACCGTCATGTGCGGGTAGAGCGCGTAGCTCTGGAACACCATCGAGATGCCGCGGTCCACGGGTTGCAGGTCGTTGACCCGTACGCCGTCGATCATGATGTCGCCGCCCGTCACCGATTCGAGCCCGGCGATCATGCGCAGCATCGTCGATTTGCCGCAGCCCGACGGCCCCACGAACACCGTGAATTGACCGTCCGGTATGTGCAGATCGATGCCCTGGATGACCTGCGGTCCTTCGCCGTACGTCTTCGTGACGTTGCGCAATACGAGTTCGCCCATTGATGCCTCCTTCTCAATCCTTGTGCTGACAGACCCCGCGTGACGCTATCCCACTGCCCCACTACTTTCGCGCCACGCGAGGTTCGGTGCGCCCGCTGCCGTGCCCGCGCTTCAGCGCGCGAGCACGACGCCGGCGTGTTGCGCGATCACGTCGCGATACCAGAGCGCGCTGTCCTTCAGCGTACGATCCTGGCTCGCATAGTCGACGTAGACCATGCCGAAGCGCTTGTCGTAGCCCGACGCCCATTCGAAGTTGTCCATCAGGCTCCATGCGAAATAGCCGGCCACGTCGACGCCTTGTTGCACCGCGTCCGACAGCGCGGCGAGATGCAGGTCGTAGAAGCGCACGCGCTCGGCGTCGTGCACGCGGCCGTTGTCGAGCACGTCCTTCGCCGCGCAGCCGTTCTCGGTGATGTAGATCGGCGGCAGCTTGTAGTCGGCGTTGATCCGCGTTAGCAATTCAGTGAGGCCTTGCGGATAGACTTCCCAATCCATGTCCGTGAAGCCGAGCGCGCCCGGCGGACGCTTCTCGCCCGATGCGCTCGCGAAGATTCGCGTGTAGTAGTTGATGCCGAGAAAGTCCATCGGTGTCTTGATGACATCGAAGTCGCCACTCTGGATCACCTCTTGCGGACCGTTCGCGCCATACCACTCCAGTGCTTCGGCCGGATATTCGCCCTTGAACAGCGGGTCCATGTACCAGCGCACGAACTTCGCGTATTCGAGCGACGCGGCGGCCTGGTCTTCGGGCGAATCCGTCGCGCCGTGCGCGGGCGACTGGTTCAGCACGATGCCGAGCGGCGCCTTCACGCCGTCGGCGCGCAACGCCTGCAAGGCGAGACCGTGCGACAGCAGCAGATGATGGGCGACGTGCGCCGCTTTCTTCAGATCGGCGTTGCCCGGCGCGAAATAGCCATTTGCGTTGCCGAGCCACGCGGTGCACCACGGCTCGTTATGGGTGGCGATCGACGCCACGCGGTCGCCGAGCACGCTGCCGATCTTGCGCGCATAGTCTGCGAAGCGATAAGCGGTGTCGCGGCTTTCCCAGCCGTTTTGCTGTTGCTGTAGCGCGAGCGGCAGATCCCAGTGATACAGCGTCGCGAACGGCTGGATGTCGCGCTCGAGCAGACCGTCGACCAGACGCTCGTAAAACGCGAGACCCTTCTCGTTGAATGCACCGCTGCCGGTCGGCTGCACGCGCGGCCACGCGATCGAAAAGCGATACGCCTTGACGCCGAGTTCGGCCATCAGATCGAGATCTTCCTCGAAGCGGTGATAGTGATCGCACGCGACGTCGCCGTTCTCGCCGTTCACGACCTTGCCCGGCACGTTGCAAAACGCGTCCCAGATCGACGGGCCACGGCCGTCCTCATGCGCTGCGCCTTCGATCTGGTAGGAACTGGTGGCGACGCCCCAGACGAAGTCTTCATTGAATCGATACGTCGACATAGATGATGTTGTCCTGAATGGTCATGCCCGCGAGGGCGTGAAAATTAAAGAAGGAATCTCAGGCCTTGACCGCGCCGGTCGTCAGACCGTCGATCAATCGCCGCGAAGTGAACGCGAACAGCACCAGTAACGGCAACACCGCGACCGCGGAACCCGCCATCACCGCGCCCCAATCCGAGTTGGTCGGGCTTTGCAGAATGCGCAGCGCGAGCGGCAGCGTGTACATCGACGGCGAGCGCAGCACGACGAGTGCCGACAGAAAGTTGTTCCACGCCTGAATGAAGCTGATCAGCCCCAGCGTGCCCAGCGCCGGTCCCAAGAGCGGCATCACGATGCTCCAGTAGATGCGGAATTCGCCGCAGCCGTCGATACGCGCCGCCTCGATCAGCTCCGACGGAATCGCCGCCGCGACGTACTGGCGCATCAGGAACACGCCGAGCGCGGCGGCCGCGCCGGGCACGTACAGCGCACGCGGCTGATCGATCCAGCCGAGCAGGTTCATCGTCATGAAGGTCGGAATCATGCTGAGAAACGGGGGCACCAGCATCGCGGTCAGCGCGACCGCGAACAGCGTCTTCTTGAAGCGGAACTCGTACATCGCGAACGCGTAGCCCGCCATCGACGTGACGAGCAGCGTCAGCACGGTTTGCATCGCGGCGGTATAAAAGCTCCAGCCGAGATTGCGCCAGAACGGAATGTGCCGCATCAGCGAAGCCATGTTGTCGAGAAACGCGCTGCCGAACCATAGCGGCGGCGGCATCGAGAAGATCTCCGAGCTCGTGTGCGTCGCGAACACGAACATGAAGTAGAACGGCGAGAACATCAGCAGCGCGCCCGCCAGCACGACTGCATAGCCGATATAACGGCCCTTGTTCTTGGACGATTTCATCGCTGTGTCTCCTCGTTCATGCCGCTGCGGTGAAAGATGCGCGTGTTCAACCACATCAGCGCGGCGATCGAGATGAACAGCAGCCATGCGATCGAACTCGCGGTGCCGAAGTCGCCGTCGTGGAATGCGGTGCGATACATGTAGACGGCCGTCGTCAGACCGGACTGGCTGGTGCCCATGCCTTCGTTCGGCAGCAGGATGAACGGCTCTTCGAACAGCTGCAGCCCGCCGATGATCGACAGCGTGACCGCGAAGAAAATCATCGGCTTGATGAGCGGAATCGTGATGCGCGTGAACTGTTGCCAGCCGTTCGCACCGTCGATGCGCGCGGCCTCGTACAGGTCCTTCGGAATCGTTTGCAGGGCCGACAGATACAGCACCGTGTTCCAGCCGACGTAACGCCAGAAGATCACGACCGACACGGCCGGCTTGACGTTCTTCGGGTTATACAGCCACTCGGTCGGATGCGCGGGCACGATCCAGTGCAGACCGGGCAGCTTGCCGAGCTCGGCGATCGCGAGGTTGATCATGCCGAAGTCGGTCGAATACAGCGACGAGAAGATCAGCGCGATCGCGACGCTCGACGTGATGAACGGCAGGAAATACAGGCCCACGACGAAATTGCGCCAGCGGCGAAACGCGGTTTGCAGAAAGAACGCGAGCGGCAGCGCCACCAGATGTTGCGGCACACCGGACATGATCGCCATCGACGCGGTGTTGTACAGCGACTTCCAGTACCACGGGTCGGTCAGCGTGAACGTGAAGTTCGACAGACCCACCCATTTCATGCTCGCGAGTCCCGCCGTCGCGTCCCAGCTCTGGAACGACAGATACAGCGAGAACAGCAGCGGAAACGCTATGAACAGCGCGAACAGCAGAAAAAACGGACCGAGAAACAGGTACGGCGCGATCTTCACCGGATCGAACCGCGTTGCATGGCGCGGAGCGGCGAGCGGCGGCATCGAGGTCGACGCGGCGCTCGCGTGCGTATCGCGGGCGGCCTGTTCGGTCGTGGGCAGCGGAGTGTTCATCAATAGTTCCGTCCAGTCGGGCGTGGCCGGGGTCGGTGACCGGCCACGCTGTTTGCAGCACACTGCGACACACTTCAGTCGCGGCACCGGGCGTGCCGCGACCTTCCCTCAACGACGCTTAACGACGAACCCGGTGCGCGATCTGGTCCTGCGCTTCCTGCAACGCGGTGTGCACGTCCGCGCCGTCGTCGACGACCTTGTCGAGCGCCGAGTGCACGGCTTCCTCGGCGACCTGGTCGTACTTGCTACGCTGGATCGCCGGGATGTGCGAGGCCGCATCACGCCAGATCAGACGCGCCTTCTCGTTGCCGAGGAACGCGACCGGCTCCGCGAAGAACGAATCGTTCTGCGCGGCGAGCAGTGCGGGGAATGCATCGATCGAACGGAACGACGCGAGCTGCGTGTCCTGGCGCGTCGTCAGGAACTTGATGAATTCCCATGACATCGGCTTTTGCGTCGCCTTCGCCGGAATCGCGTAGAACGTGCCGCCGAACGATGCGTACGCGTTGTTCGGCAGATTGGTCGCGCGCCACAGACCCTTCGTGTCCGGTGCAATCCACGACGACAGGTGGCCACCGAGCCACGCGCCCATCATCTGCGTCGAGACGGTGCCGCGCTTGAAGCTCTCGGCCCATTCGTTGGTCCACGGCGAGATCTTCGCGTCGAGACCGAGGTCGCGTGCCTTCTTTGCGAGTTCGAACGCCTTGACGAAGCGCGGCGACGTGACGACCGGGTTGCCGGCCTTGTCGAAGTAGACGCCGTCGCCTTCCTTCAGGTCAGCACGAATGTAGATGTCTTCGATATCGCGCGACGAGGCCATCAGGTACGCGCCCGTCGCCTTCTTGATCTTCACGCCGGCCGCGAGATACGAGTCCCACGACTTCGTCAGATCCGCTTCGGTGACGCCCGCCTTGTCGAGAATGTCCTTGCGATAGAACAGCGTGCCGGGACCAATATCGGCCGGCATGCCGACGATCGTGCCATCCTGCGTGGTCGCCTGCGCGAACGTGTAGTTGATGAACTGGCTCTTGTACTGGCCCGCGCTGTACGGCGGCTTCGACAGATCTTCGAGACCGCCGCCCGCAGCGAAACGGCCGATAAAGCCGACCTCGACCGCCATCACGTCGGGCAGATCGGAGCTCGTCGCGAGCGCGGTGGTCATCGCGTTGTGGTGATCGCCAATCGCGAGCGACGACACCTTGATGTCGACGTCCGGATGCAACTTCTTCCACGCCGGAATCGCGTCCTTGATTTCCTGATCCAGCTTCGGAAAGACCGCGACCGTCAACGTCGTGTTGGCATGCGCGCCGACTGCGGCCAGGCTGAGCAGAACGGCGGCGGCAGGCCCTGAAAAACGGAATTTCATTACTCGTCTCCTTGTGAATCCTGTTTGAATTGCATTCGAACGACTACCCTTTTGCTGCTGACTTGCTTCCCCTGTTGTCTTTGTTGCTGCTTTGCTTGCTGCTCGATCGTGTGCTGCTCGATCATGTTTGAAAGCGCTTTCAGACCACTGCGCAAAAAACGTCCGTTACGTCCGCGTATCCCCTCGCTTTAGCGGCGACGCGATTCGCCGCGTCGTTTCGCGCGTCACCAGCGTGAGCGGAATCGGACTGAGGGCGACCGTCTGCTTGCGGATCATCTGCACGATGCCTTGAGCAGCGAGACGGCCGATCTCATAGGTCGGCTGGCGGACCGTCGTCAAAGGCGGCGTCATGTACGACGAAGTCGGCAGATCGTCGAAGCCGACCAGCGACACGTCCTCCGGCACCCGCACACCGCGACGGAACATCGCGAGCCGCGCGCCGTAGGCGGTCTGATCGTTTGCGCAGAACACCGCGCTGAACGAGGGATGGCGCACCATCAGACGCTCCATCGCGGCGACGCCACCCGTTTCGAGGTAGTCGCCCTGCTCGACGAGATCGGCATCGAAACCGATGCCTGCTTCTTCGAGCGCGATCCGGTAGCCGTCGAGGCGCTCGATCGCATCCTCGTGAGTCGGCGGCCCGGCGATGAACGCGATCTCGCGATGGCCCTGCTCGATCAGATGACGGGTCGCGTCGCGCGCGCCCTGCTTGTTGTCGATCGGCAGGCCCGCGAGCGTCGCGCTGTTTTGCACCGAGCGGCCAAGCACGAGCATCGGCGCGTGTCGCGAGTAATCGGTCAAGGTCGGCTCGTCGAGTTGCGCGTGCAGCAGGATGATTCCGTCGACGCGCCGCGCGATGAACTGCTCGAGGCGCGCCTTTTCTTCGTTGATGTTCCAGCGGCTGCTGACGAAGATCGGTGTGAAGCCCGGCACGGACAGCGCTTCTTCGATACCGCGCAGCCACTCCGCGTAAAACGGGCTCGACACCGCCTGCGTCAGTACGCCGATCGTTTCGGTCCGGCCGCTCGCGAGACCGCGCGCGAGCACGTTCGGCCGATAGTTGAAACGCGCGATCGCCTCTTCCACGGCCCGCTGCTTGGCCGGGACCACGCGCGCCGAACCGTTCAGGATCCGCGATACGGTGCTCGGAGAAACACCGGCTGCGCGCGCGATGGCTTCGAGCGTCACGTTGGGCGCAACCGGTACCTTCGGTACCTTGCGCGCGCCGGGTTTGTCGTTGGAGCCGTCGTCGGTCATGACTTGTGCCTGAATCCTGTTTTGCAAGCGCTTTCAAACATGAATGAAAAAAAGCGCGATCTATCCGGTGATGAATTCGAAAAAGAAAAAGCAGCCGATGCGACGAGGGTGGAGGAGGCGTCGCACCGGCCTCTCTATGAAAGAGAATTAAACAGTCCTTGAAACAAAGAGATCACTGCGATTGCTGATCAGGCAACCTCAACTCAGAACGAGGTCATGATCCCGGCGAAGACGCCGGTTTGGCTGTGACCGTAATCCGGGTTGCTGTTCGACGACGTACCCGTCACCGGATTGAAGTTGTTGTTGCCGTACGGGCCGTTGCCGAGGTTCAGGTTCGACGTCGAGCTGTTGTGCACGTAGCCGGCTTCCGTGTACAGGAACGTGCGCTTCGACAGCGCGTAGGTCCCAGCGACCGTGAACATCGTCGCGTTGCCGTTGCCGTTGTTCGCGTTCGCGTGATAGACCGCTGCCGTCAGCGCCGTCGGTGCGGTGACCTGCCATGCCGCGCCGAACCATGTGTGGTTCACGCTGGTCGGTGCGCTCACGCCGAGCGGCTGCGATGCATCGGATACGCCCACGCTCGCGTTGGTCGCGTCAGGTGCGCTCAGGTGCTGGTAGCCCGCGTACAGCTTGACCGGGCCGAACACGTAGGTGCCGCCAGCGAGAATCGAGCGCGAAGCCGAGTAGACGTTGTTGAACGTGCCGTTGGCGCCACGCACTTCGTCGTAAATCACGCGGAAGTCGCCGCTGCCCCACGTGTACACGCCTTCAACCGCGTTCGTACGACCTTGACCGGTCGGCACGCCCGCCGAGTTGACAGGCGCCTGGTTCCAGCTCGTGCTGTTGGTCAGCGAATACTGGCCCTTCAGCACGAGGCCGCCGAGCAGCACCGGCGAGTTGTACTCCGCGCCGTTGCTGGTGCTTGCCCAGTTACGGCCGCGCACCAGCGTCGAGATTGCGTAGCGCTGCATCAACTGCGGGTCGGTGCCCCAGCTGTCCTGCGACAGTTCGCCGGCGCCGAGGTTACCCACCTTGAACAAGCCCCAGTGGTCGTTCGTCAAGCCCACCGTTGCGTGGCGGCCGAACAGATTGCCTGCCGATGCGCCGGTCATCGTGTTCAACTGGCCTTCGAGCTGGAAGACCGTCTTCGTGCCGCCGCCGATATCTTCGGCGCCTTGCAGGCCGAACCACGAGCAACCCCAGTTGCCGCTTTGAGCTGCCCAAGCGTGGCCGCCCGGGATGCCCGTTTCATACTGGATGCCGTTGTCGATACGGCCGTACAGCGTGACGCTGCTCTGCGCATGGGCCACCGTCGTCGCAGCTGCCATCACAGACACAGCAATAAGCTTCTTCTTCATTTAGATATCCTATATGTATTTTGGCGTCTCCAAGCCCATCAGGACGCATGCGTTCTCACGCGTTCCCCTCTCGTCGAAATGCTCGCTTCACATTTCGAGGCGATTATAGGGATGACCTTGCGCCGTGCATCGAACTAACCGCTCAGGGAAAACGATGTTATCGATAACAGTTGCGCGCCGCCCGATCCCGAAGTAGGCGTCCATTTCGTGACCATCACCTGATGGTCATAAGCGTCGGAAATCCGTTTGAATTCATGGGCCGAAACCGGACGGGATTGCCGCCGCCCGCCTCGCTCGGCGTTCGCTTAACGGGGAAATCGCGTCGGAATGCAAGCGAAAATCGTGTTCGATGTTGCGAAGATGCAACGAGCGATCTTGCCCGGGTTGCCGGTTTGGGCTTGACGAACTGGCGCGGGACCGCCCAGCAGCGCCGGGCATTAGCGACTATCATCAATGCATACGATGCCGGGCAACGAGCCGGGCTCAGCCACGTAGCAGGCTGAGTGCGGGACTGTCAGCGCATCCGCCTGGCTCTCGCGCTCCATCTCGAACGCTCCAACCAGCTGCCATCCCCCGGCTCCCGCTGTTCCCCCGCCACGCCGCGCACGCGACGTCCCGCTCGAACGCACTGCACCCGCAAGCTGTTGCGCGGGCGACGGCACGACCGTCCGCCGCCCCGACCGACAAAACCTCGACGCGCAATCGCGATAGCCGCGACGCATGCAATGGAAAGAGGATTTTGTCCGATGCACTTCCGTGGTCTCGCATTGAATCGGACCGGAAGAATTGCCGACGGAGTTTGCCGGCACACCGTGGTACCAGTAAGGAGTTATTGTGAAAACAGCCCTTGTTTCTACACTCGCGTTGATGATTGCAGGCGCAATCGCGCCGGCAGCCCAAGCCCAGGGCGACGCGCAAGCCACTGACCAACAACTCGCCCATGCGGTCCGCGTTGCGGAGGCACACGCCGGCGTTGGGATGTCACATGTGTTTGTGTTTGCCCACTCGGGACAGGTCATGCTGGTCGGTTGGGTGCAAGAGCGGGACCATGTCGCGCGTGCCGAACAGAGCGCGATGTCGGTGCCAGGTGTCACCTCAGTGGATAACCGGCTCTCCCCCGACGGCGGCTCGTTGAACGGACATTGAAGTCGAACTGAAGCGTCGCGCGCACGAAGTTCGAAGCACTCCGCGCGCTGAAGGGCTTCGGTTTTCCGCTCTCGCCAGTTCGGATTGAGTGACTGGCGCTCTGTTTCGCGCTGTACGTCGCGCGCCCGCTCGGCGCAACTCCATTTGAAAGCGCTGTCAAATCGCGCTGGTTGAATCGGGCGACTCCACGCTTATTCACCTCGCATCGTCTCGCCGATACGTCAGGCAAATCCCTCATAGCGGCTCCGAGGAGTGGCGCTTAATATCGCGTTGGTACCGGTAACGTTAAACGTAGTTAGAAAAGCATGCGAGCCGGCATCACATGACAAGGAGACCGGGAATGCGTCCTTTGAGGACCCCGCTGCGCGCGCTCTGCGCAGCGATCGCCGTTTGCACGCTCGCATGGACCGCGGGCTGCGCACACAACCAGGCGCAGGCCGCCCACGACGGCCCGCCGCTCGCCGCCGCACCCGCTGAAGCGCTGCCGTCACTGCGCAGTGTGCTGGGCACGCACTTCAAGGTGGGCGCGGCGATCGAACCCGATTCGATCGACAGTCCCGCCGACGCGGCGCTCATCGCCGCGCAGTTTTCGAGCCTCACCGCCGAGAACAAGATGAAGCCGGGCACGATCGGCGTCGCACAAGGCCAGTACGACTTCGAGCCTGCGGACAAGATCGTCGCGTTCGCCCAGGCGCATGGCATCGCGGTGCGCGGCCACACGCTCGTGTGGCACTTCAAGGCCGGCGACTGGACCGAAGCGCCGGCCTGGTTCTTCGCCGGCGATCCGAAAGATCCGCACTATCACGATATCGTTGCGAAGCGGCTCGATCGATATGTAACCGACGTCGTCACACACTTCCGCGGCAAGGTCTATGCGTGGGACGTGGTCAACGAAGTCATCAGCGACGACCCACATCAGGTGTACCGCGAAGACAGTCCGTGGTATCGCGCGCTCGGCAAGGACTACATCGCGATCTCGTTCCGCGCGGCGCGCGCGGCGGACCCGAACGTGAAGCTCTATATCAACGAGTACAACACCGACGATCCGGGCAAGCGCGCGAAGCTGCTCGCGGTGATCCGCGATCTGCGCGCGCAGGGCGTGCCGATCGATGGCGTCGGGCATCAGATGCATATCAGCGTGAACTGGCCGCCGCTGCCGAACATCAAGCAGGCGTTCGACGACGTCGCCGCACTCGGCCTCGAAAACCAGGTCACCGAGCTCGACGTGAGTCTCTATACCGATCCGGGCGAATGCTGGAGCAATCCGCATGCATGCCTGCCGGACCTCGGCCATCCGGTGCCGAACGACATCATGCGCGCGCAGGCCGAACGTTATCGCGCGGTGTTCGCTCTGTTCGAGCAGGAGCCGACCATCAAGGCGGTGACGTTTTGGGGCTACTCCGACAAGCATACGTGGCTGAGCTCGACGCCGGTGCCACGCAACAACCTCCCGTTGCCCTTCGATACGAATCTGAAGCCGAAGGCTGCGCTATGGACGATCGTCGATTCGTCTTATCAGCCTTAAGCCGAAAAAAAAATGGCCCGCGGTAGTGCGCGGGCCACGGTATCGCAAACGCCGTCAGCTCGATTCAGGCAATCGGCATCTCAAGGCTCATCTGAACCGACCTGCTCGAGCGCGTTCAGGTCCGCCTCGAAATCGTCGGGCTGACCGTCCGCGGTTTCATGCGTGCGCGGCGGCGACTTGACGACCGGCGGCGGCATCTTGCCGATGCCTTCATCGATACGCTCCAGCAGATACGGGAAGAACGGATTCGAGGCGATGCGGAACATCGAATCGAGCGTCAGAATCAGCGTGCCGCGTTCGCCGCGCGGCGCGAGCGTGCCGAGATTCTCGTTGAAGTTTTCCGAATCGTCCGGGGCGATGCCGTACAGCGCATCGGTGATCGGAAACGGAATCGCGACGTGCGACAACGAGAAAATATCCTGCGGGTAGTCAATATCGAGCGGCTTCACGCGCGTTTGCACTTCGCCCGCATAAACGCTGCGCTCGACCGTATGCGCCGAGTCCGGCGACGCGTTGGCGATCACCGTCGTGCGATAGTTCTGCGGACCGATGCGCAGCAGCCGCGACAACGCCGTGTACGACGCGACGCGCAGGAACGTCCTGAAGCGCACGCTGCGGTTCACGTCAAACAGCACGACTTCGCTGCCGTTCTCGGGCAGTTTGTCATAGAGCGACGACATCACCGCGGGCGTGCTGACCGTGAAATCCGTCACCGACTGGAACGTCAGGATAGGCGGCAACGTATCGAGCCGATTCTCACGCTCGAGCCGCGCAATCTGATCCTGGATGACACTCGTGAGGAGATAGGACTGCCGCGCGCCATTCACAGGAAACGAGTTGTACTTGAACGGATTGAACTCCGGCACGATGCCGAGCCACGCCGCACGCGCGAAGGCCGGCAACACCGCGGGCAATGCGGCGAGGCCGGCAAAGCGCGCGTAACGCGTGACGCCGATCATCGGTGAGATCAGCACGACGCGAGTCGGACGCGTCAGCGCGGGATTCTCGATCGCGTCGAGCGCATATTGCAGCGCGAGCGCGCCGCCGTTCGAAAAGCCGACCAGCTCGATCGGCTTGTCCGGTCCCACGCGCCGGCGCGCTTCACGCACCGCGAGCCGGGTGGCCGCGGTCCAGTCCTGCCAGTGCACATCGACGAGCCCCGCCGGCACCGTGCCATGTCCCGGCATGCGGATGCCGATCGCGACGAAGCCGCGATCGCGATAACGACGCGCGATGTGCCGCATACTGAACGGCGTGTCGGTCATGCCGTGCAGCAGCACGACCGCGCCGACGGGTGGCCCCGACGGCTCGAGAATGTACGAGTGGTTCCAGTTCTCGGCGAAGTGCCACGGAAAGATCGGCGAGCCCTCGTAGTATCGGTTCGCCGGAATGCGCTCGGACGGCTTCAGCTTTTCGACGACATTGACGCGCACGTCCTCGAAGATCCGGTTTTCCGCCTTGATGTACGTGTTCCAGTCGGCGGTGTCCATTTCCTCGACGGTCATTTCGCGCGGCACATAGGTATGCCAGACCGACAGCTCCGGCCCGCGCTGCGAGTACCATGCGCGCAGCCCGAATGCGAGCACCGCCAGCAGCACCACAACCCATGCACTTATCTTTATTACCTTCAGTGACGTGCGCAGCATTCGTGTTCTCTTGATGAGATGAAGGTTGCACCGCGCGCAGGCTTCGCCCTGCGTTGTGTGCGCATGCCGTCATCGCGACGGCTTCCGGTGTGGATATCCTAAGGTCTTTTAAGCAGCGGTTCAAACTTTGTCGCACGGGCGCGCGACGCGGAGCCAGCCACGGCCCGTGCATGAACGGGCGATTTGCATGACAACCGGGGGCTGCGTGAGGGTTAGAAACGAAAAGCCGGGGCGCGACCTACGCCGCGCCCCGGCCTTGCCTGCTTGCAGGCGATATTACTGACGGCCGCGAATATTGCCGGCCACCCCACCCGCCGCGCCGCCGATGATCGCGCCAGTCCACGCGTCGCCACCGGAGATCGCCGCGATGCCGGCGCCGGCACCCGCGCCGATTGCCGCGCCGCTCATCGTTCCTTGCGCCTGCGGGCTCATGTCCGTGCAACCGATCATCGCAACCAGCGCGCCAATACTGACGATCCACCCAAGTCGTTTCATGATCGTTCTCCTTAGGGATTTTTCTTCAGGCCGGGCATGACCATCTGGAACCAGAGGGTCTCGATCACCGGGTGCTGGATCATCGTGGGATTGGCGGCGTAGTAGCTGTCGAGACCTTGACGCACGCTGTCGAGCGTCTGGCCCTGCAGGCCCTTGCCGAAGCGCTGAGCGAGATCATTGCTGTTCGCCATGTTGCCGGCATAGGCGCGCTCGATGTCCATCACATTCGAGATGCCGACCAGATACGCTTTCTTCTGTTCATCTGTCGACTGCATCCATTGCTGGCCCGTGACAATTGGAATGCTCTCCGCACGCGCGACATTGCCTATCAGTGCCGCTGACAGGAAAGTCAGAGATAACAGCGTTCGCCATTGTGGTTTGATTGCCATTACGTACTCCTGGGAAGTTATGTTCTCCAGCGGCCCGCCGGCGACCGCATCCGGCGGTGTCGATCACGTTATTTGGAAGAATGGTCTGTGTCTCGTCGAGTCTCCTTTCAGGTTCACCGGTCGGCGTGCGACGTCGGCTCGGGTTCTATTGGCGGTCGGTTGCATCAGCGAATAGACACCTTGTTGACGGAAAGTCTCTTGACGGATTGGAGTGGATTGCGCACATGCTGTACACGCGCAACGAGTTGACTGGCGCGGGCCGTGCCGCGTCAGACACGCTATAGAGTCTACAGCGTTTTCTGTAATTTCCAAGCCCATTTCCGCCCGGTGCGCACCGTGTGACATTTGTGTCAAATGGCATTCGGCGTGTGAAAGGAAACGATGCATTGTGATACGACAAAGTGCTTTTCGGCTGAATGTTCGGCTTCCTGATTAGGCCGCTGATTGATAGTGATTGGTATTTATCTATGTCCTGTCGAGGCGCTTCCTCTAGTAGCAGTACAAACCAATAGTGAAACAGGTGCGATTTCTGATTGATGCATTGGTCCGCCATTTTTATCGCGGATCGTGTGGATCTCATACCCTGCTCTTACGTCGGACAGCTCTTTGCTCGCGCCGGAGTGGCTGCGTAGCAGCGAAGGGGTGGTCGATGCGCGGTTGACGGTTAGTTGCGTTATCGACGAGGGCGGGCGAGCGTCGTTTCGAACGCGCGCGCCCCATCATTAACAGTCTTTAGCTTGTATTTTCAGAATACAGGATATAGACTGTATCCGTCATTTACAGGCTTTGGGCTGTTACGCCGTCACAGCCGAACCGGAGACCAACCGTGGACTACGCCATCAGGACCCTGAGTCAGCTGAGACCGATCCTGCAGGGCTTCAGAAAGGCCGCCGGCCTCACTCAGGCCGCGATGGCCGCGCATCTCGGGGTGACGCAACAGACCTACGCGCAACTCGAGGCGAACCCGTCGGCCGTCAGCGTCGAACGGCTCTTCAGGGTGTTGCGGGTCTTGCAGGTCGATCTGAAGCTCTCGCAGAGCGGCTCGGCGCACAGCGTTGCCATGGAAGACACCGGTGCGCCGGCCGCCGGTGCGCCGGCCGCCGGTGCGCCGGCCGCGACAACGGCCAATGCGAAGCGCACCACGCGCGTGCCGCCCCAACAGGGAACCTCGGCGCAAAAGCCAACGCGAGCGCAAGAACCGGCGCAACGCACAGCGACCGCAGCGACGGCAGCGACCCGCGAAGCCAGCGGCAGCGCCGCAGCCAAAGCCCCCAGATCCACTAGCGCCGCCCCAAAACCCAAAGCGGTCAAACTGGCCAAAGCAACCAAAGCGGCCAGCACCAGCAAGAAGCGGGAGGACTGGTAAGCATGGCGCGCGGCACATCGAACCGTCTGAACCTGTGGATGAACGGCCTGCCGGTCGGCTCCTGGGAAACGACCCGCAGCGGCGAGCGTCTGACCTATGCCGACGAATGGATCGACGATCCGCAAGGACGTCCGCTCTCGCTGTCGCTACCGTTTACGCCGGGCAATCAGCCGTATCGCGGCCAGATCGTCGCCGACTATTTCGACAACCTGCTGCCTGACAGCGAACCGATCCGGCGCCGCATCGCCACGCGCTACCGTACCGGCAGCACCGCGCCGTTTTCGCTGCTCGCCGCGCTCGGACGCGACTGCGTCGGCGCGCTGCAACTGCTGCCGCCCGAAGAAGAACCGAGCGATCTGACCGGCATCCACGGCCGCGAACTCAGCGACAGCGAAATCGCGGCGCTGCTGCGCGGCACGACATCGGCGGCGCCGCTCGGCCAGCACGATCCGCTCGAAGACCTACGTCTGTCGATCGCCGGCGCACAGGAAAAGACCGCGCTGCTCCGTCATCGCGATCGCTGGCTGCTGCCCGAAGGCAGCACGCCGACCACGCACATCTTCAAGCTGCCGCTCGGACTCGTCGGCAACATGCGCGCCGATATGCGCACGTCGGTGGAAAACGAATGGCTGTGCTCGCAGATCGTCGCGGCCTATGGATTGCCCGTCGCGCGCTGCGAAATCGCGCGATTCGACGAACAGAAGGTGTTGATCGTCGAGCGCTTCGATCGCCGTGCGTCGAGCGATGCCACGTGGATCGTGCGGTTGCCGCAGGAGGACATGTGCCAGGCCACCGGTACGTCGGCGCTGCACAAGTATGAGTCCGACGGGGGTCCGGGCATCGAGGCGATCATGGAGATACTCGCGGGGTCCGCGCGCGCGGCGACGGACCGGCGCAACTTCTTCGCGACCCAACTGGTTTTCTGGCTGCTCGCCGCCACCGATGGCCACGCGAAGAACTTCAGCATCGCGCATCTGCCCGGCAGTCGCTACGAGTCCACGCCGCTTTACGACGTGCTGTCCGCACACCCGATCATCGGCAGCGGCGCGGGGCGCCTCGCGGCACAAAAAGTAAAACTCGCGATGGCGGTGCGCGGCAAGAACGTCCATTACCTGCTCAATCAGATCCAGCGCCGGCATTGGGTCGCCGAAGGTCAGCGGGTCGGCTTTGCCGCCGCGGATGTCGATACGCTGATCGACGAGTTGACCGCGCGAACGGAGACCGTGATCGATACCGTATCGTCGCAATTGCCGGCCGATTTTCCGCTGGACGTGGCCGATGCGGTGTTCGACGGCATGCGTCGCTTGAAGGGCAAGCTCGCTCAGTAAAGCTCAGCCATCCAGATCCACACGCGGCATCACGGCAGCTTCACGCACGCCGCGCCGCCCCTGTCTCGGTCTTCGCCGACGCGCGCCCTTGCACGCTCAGCAGATGCTCGCGCATGCATTGCGCGGCCACTTCCGCATCGCGCGCTTTCAGCGCATTGACGATCGCCTGATGTTGTTGAGCAAAAAACTGCCGCGTCTCCTGCGCGGACGTCTTCTCACGAACCTCCGGTTTCACCCGCATGCCATTGATCACCTCCATCAACGCGATCAACGCGGGATTGCGCGTGGCCTGGCCGATCAACCAATGAAAGCGGTGATCCCATTGCTGCCATTCGTCGTCATTTTTCGCGGCGGCGTTCTTGCGCGCGCATTTCTCCAACTCCTGCAGATCGTCGCCGCTCGCTTTCGTCGCGGCCAGCGCGGCGAGCGCCGGCTCGAACAGCAGCCGCATTTCGGCGATATCCGCAGGGCTGGTACCGGCGCGCAAGCCGCGCAAGGTCGGCGCGAACTTCAGCGGCCGCGCGCCCAGATAGGTGCCGCGGCCGACACCACGCCACACGCGACCCGACGCCTCGAGCGAAGCGAGCGCCGCGCGCAGCTCGCGGCGGCTCACGTCCAGTTCCTCGGCAAGCTTTCTTTCGGGCGGCAGCGCATCGCCGTCCTTCAGCTGATGGTCAGCGATGTAGTCGAGCAATGCATCCAGTACCGGTTTGTCCATGTCGCTCACTGAACCAATTCGTATTGGTCTCAAAGATACCAGAAACGCGAAGGCCACACACGACAGCATCCAACGATTTTTGATCCGCTATACTGGGCCGCTCAGCGAGGGTTAACACCGGGTGCAACCCGGCTGCGTTAGTCTTACGCTTTCATTTTCTCCAATCGAACCATTTTGTATTGGTTCTCTCAATCGGACCCGTCGTCGCCAAGGAGTCGCGCATGTCGTTTACAACCCGCCCGGAACTGATCGGCACCTTCGGCATGGTGGCCTCGACGCACTGGCTCGCGAGCGCATCGGCGATGGCGGTCCTCGAAAAAGGTGGCAATGCGTTCGATGCCGCCGCCGCGGCCGGCTTCGTCCTGCAGATCGTCGAACCGCATCTGAACGGTCCGGGCGGCGAGCTGCCGGTGGTGTTCTACAGCGCACGCGAAGACCGCGTGCGCGTGCTGTGCGGACAGGGCGTGACGCCCGCGCGCATGACCATCGAACGGATGCGCAAGATGGGGCTCGACGTGGTGCCGGGCACGGGCCTCTTGCCCGCGGTCGTGCCGGGCGCGTTCGGCGCATGGATGACGCTGCTGCGCGACTACGGCCAGTCGCCGCTCGAAGACGTGCTGAGCTATGCGATCGGTTACGCGGAAAACGGCTATCCGGTGCTGCCGCGCATGGCGTCGTCGATTCTCGCGATCCAGGAGTTCTTCCGCACCGAATGGACGACCTCGGCCGAGCAATGGCTGCGCAACGGCGAGGCGCCGATGCCGAACCAGCTGTTCGCGAATCCCGCGATCGCCGAAACCTACAAGCGCATCCTGCGCGAAGCGAATACGCGCAGCGACCGCGCCGAGCAATGCGAACGCGCGCGCGACGCCTTCTATCGCGGCTTCGTCGCCGACGCGATCGACCAGTACTTCCGCTCCACCGCCGTGCTCGATACCTCGGGCCTGCGCAACAGCGGCCTGCTCGATGCCGGCGATCTCGCGCGCTGGGAGCCGACCTACGAAGACCCGGTGTCGTACGACTACGCGGGCATGCGTGTGCACAAAACCGGCCCGTGGGGCCAGGGGCCGATGTTCCTGCAACAGCTCGCGTTGCTGAAGGGCTTCGATCTCGGCGCGATGGACCCGCTCGGCCCCGACTTCGTGCACACCGTGATCGAGTGCTCGAAGCTCGCGTTTGCCGATCGCGAAGTGTTCTATGGCGACCCGGCGTTTTCGCATGTGCCGATGGACGTGTTGCTCAGCGACGCCTACAACGACGAGCGTCGTCGTCTCATCGATCCGCGCCGCGCGTCATTGGAATTCCGCCCTGGCCTGCTTGGCGACAGCGAGCAACGTGCCGCGCGCATCCTTGCGAATGCCGGGCGCGAGCAAGCCGGCGGCTTCGGCCAAGGCGAGCCGACCTTCGCGCCGCTTCCCGAATTGCGCGGCGATACCGTGCATCTCGACGTGGTCGACCGGTGGGGCAACATGGTGTCGGCCACGCCGTCGGGCGGCTGGTTGCAGGCGTCGCCGGCGGTGCCGGGTCTCGGCTTTAACGTCACCACGCGCGCGCAGATGTTCTGGATGGAAGAAGGCCTGCCTTCGTCGCTCGGCCCGGGGCGCCGTCCGCGCACCACGCTGTCGCCGACGCTCGTCACGCGCGACGGCAAGCCGTATGCGGCGTTCGGCACGCCGGGCGGTGACCAGCAGGATCAGTGGTCGTTGCAGCTGTTCCTCAAGCACGTGCATGGCGGCATGAACTTCCAGGCCGCCGCCGACGCGCCGTCGTTCCAGACCGCGCACTTCCCCGGCTCGTTCTATCCGCGCGCGATGCAGCTCGGCAAGATGTCCGCCGAGTCGCGCTTTCCGGACAGCACGCTCGCCGAGCTGCGCGCGCGCGGCCATGATCTCACCGTGGCGGAGCCGTGGGCGCTCGGCCGCGTATGCGCGGTCGGCATTCGCAATGGTCTGATGCGAGGCGCGGCCACGCCGCGTCAGATGCAGGCCTACGCAATCGGTCGATAAGCGGCCCCGAAGCGGCCCAAAGCCGTCACCAGTGCAGAACGCGCAGCCCCGCCGCGCCATTATCTTCAGGAGAAGTTGCCGTGTCCGCCGTCGCCGCCCGTCTTGAAAGACTGCCCCTGTCGAGCTTTCATCGCAGACTGCTGCTGATCGGCGGGCTGGGGTACATGTTCGATGGACTCGACTCGTCGTCGCTCGCGTTCCTGCTGCCGGTCGTCAGCAAGCTGTGGCAGCTGACGAGCGCGCAGACCGGGCTCGTCGCCAGCAGCACCTATATCGGCTACTTTTTCGGCGCGTTCCTGTCGGGTGTGCTCGCCGACGTGATCGGCCGGCGCCGCATCATGATGAGCGCGCTCGCCATCTATTGCGTCGCGTCGCTCGCCAGCGCGACCGCGCAGGACTGGCACACGTTCTTCGCGCTGCGCGTCGTCGCGGGCTTCGGTTCGGGCGCGGAGACCGTCGTGATCGCGCCGTTTCTCGCCGAGTTCGTGCCGCGCCGCTATCGCGGCATCTTTTGCGGCGCGCTGGTCGGCTTCATGTCGTTCGGTTATCTGACTTCGTCGATTCTCGGCTTCGCGGTGGTGCGCAACTACGCCGACGGCTGGCGCTATCTGGCGGTGATCACGTCGCTGCCGGTCGTGATGCTGCTGTGGTGGCGCCGCACGCTTCCCGAGTCGCCGCGCTGGCTCGAAAGCCAGGGCCGTGCGGCCGAGGCGAACGGCATCGTCAGCCGCATCGAAGCGGCGTTCGTCGAGCGCGGCATTGCGCTTGCGCCGGTGAGCACGGTTAGCCCGCTGCATGATGCGCCCACTCCGGCGTCGGGGTCGGCGCGCGGCAACGCCTGGCGCAACGTGCTCGCGCTGTGGTCGCCGCGACTCGCGCGCACGACCACGGTCAGCTGGCTGATGTGGTTCTCGGTCGCGTTCGCGTACTACTCGTTCTTCTCGTGGATTCCGAGCCTGCTCGTCAAGGAAGGACTGACGATGACGAAGAGCTTCGGCTATTCGATCGCGATCTACGGCGCACAGATTCCCGGCTACTTCTCGGCGGCATGGCTCAACGAAAAGATCGGCCGCAAGGCGGTGGTCGCCTCCTACATGCTGCTCGGCGGCATCGCCGCGATCACGCTCGCGTTCTCGCACACTGGCATCCAGATCATGACCGCGGGCATCGCACTGTCGTTCTTCATGAACGGCGCGTTCGCCGGTGTCTACGCGTACACGCCGGAAGTGTTTCCGACCGCGGTGCGCACGACGGGCACGGGCTCGTCGTCATCGTTCGGCCGCATCGGTTCGGTCAGCGCGCCGATCCTCGTCGGCCTCGTTTATCCGCTGTTCGGTTTCCTCGGCGTGTTCGCGATGACCACGACGGTGCTGGTGATCGGCGCGTGCGTCGTGTTCTTCCTCGGCATCGAAACGCGCAACCGCTCGCTCGAAGATATCGAAGCGAGCGAACTCGAACCGGCTCACGACGCCTCTAGCCAACTGAAGTCCCCCCGCATGCAGGGCTGAACGCGCTGCGACTTTTCTCACTTCCCGATCCGAACGATGCAAGGCAATCTGACCGAACCCGCGCCGCACGATACGCCAACGCTAGAGCTCGCCGACCTCGAACGGCTCGCGATGGCGATGCGCCTGAAAGACCAGCCGCTCGAGCTGTTCCGCGCGGTTCACGCGGTGGCGGCGAAGGCGATAGGCCTCAGCCTGATTACGATCATGTCCTACGATGCGCAGCATCATGAGGTTGAACGTGTCTACACGAACATGCCGGACGTGTATCCGCTGGGCGGCCGCAAGAAGAAGCAAGGCACCGCGTGGGCGCGGCAGATTCTTCTGGATCTGAAGCCGTTTCGCGCCGTCACGCCGCAAGGCATTCGCGAGGCCTTCGACGATCATGCGGTGATGACCGGCATGGGCCTCGGCTCGATCCTGAACATTCCGATCGCCTACGACGGCGTATGCATCGGTACGATGAACCTGACGCACAAGGAAGGCTGGTACACGAGCCATCACGAAAGCATGGGCCTCGTGATCGGCGCCTTCCTTGCCCCCGCTCTGATCCGGCAGAGTATGAAAATCCCCGCTTGCGACACGCGTTCATGAAAACACCATCCGATCTGCAACACTATCAAGCCGCGACACGACCCGCCGTCTCGCAGGGCCGCTGGCTGCTGGTCTTCGTGCTCGGCTACTTCGCGCTGATCGCCGACGGTGCCGACGTGATGATGTACGGCCTCACGCTGTCGCGCATCAAGGACGAGTTCGGGCTGACCAATGTCGAAGCGGGCGCGCTCGGCAGTCTGACCTTGCTCGGCATGGCGATCGGCGGCATTGTCGGCGGCTGGGCGAGCGATCGTCTCGGCCGCGTGCGCGTCGTCGCCTGGGCGCTCGCGCTGTTCTCGCTCGGCGCGGGGATGCTCGGGTTCACGCACAGCTTCGTCGAATTTGCGGCGGTACGTTTTATCAGCTCGCTAGGCATCGGCTGCATGGTGCTGGTCACGACGCTCGTGGCCGAATACGTGCCGACCGAGCGGCGCTCGCTCGTGCTCGGCATGCTGCAAACCGGCATTTCGGCCGGCTATATCGTCGTGATCGCGCTCAGCAACTGGATCCTGCCGCAGTACGGCTGGCGCACGCTTTACTACGTGTCGGCCGTACCGGTGGTGCTCGCGTTCGCGATCAAGTTCGCGGTTCCCGAACCGGCGGCATGGCTCGCGAGCCGGGCCGCCGACCGCGCCAGCAAGACGCGGCGCGCCGACAATCGCTACGCGCAGATTTTCCGCGACCGCCAGGCTCGCATGATGTTCATCCTGTGGACGTTCGCGTCGATTTTCATCCTGTCGGGCTTTTACGGCCTGAACAACTGGCTGCCGACGTACCTCGAAAAGGAACTGCACATCAAGTTCAGTTCGCTGACCGGCTATATGATCGGCACCTACGTAGTCGCTTTCATCGGCAAGATCTTCGCGGGCTGGCTCGGCGATCGCTGGAGCCGGCGCGGCGTGTACGTGCTCGGTTGCGTCGGCGCGGCGCTCTTTCTACCCGTGATCATTTTCTGGCACACGCGCGATAACATCTCCACGCTGATGCTTTTCTTCGGCTTTCTGTACGGCGTGCCGCTCGGCACGATCGGTACGTTCATGTCGGAGAGCTTCGCGACGTCGGTGCGCGGTACCGCGGTGGGCGGTTCGTATAACCTCGGCCGCTTCATTTCGGGGGCGGCGCCGATCGTCATTGGCTATATCGCCACGCAATTCTCGATCGGTCTGGGCTTTCTCGTGGTCGGCGCAGTGTTCTTTCTCAGCGGCGTGACCGCATTGTTCGTTCCGGACCGGCTATACGACACGCAGCATTAAGTCGATGGCGACCATGACGAAATCGTGTCAAAGAATTGCCCAGGTTTCGGCGCTAAAACTGGTCGCCAGGAAAGCCTGGGCACCATGATGAAGCATTACTCCGTTCCGGAGACGATGTTGGAAATGGTCCAGTTGTTCGTCGTCACGAGCACATAGTCGCCATTGACACCGAGCCATTGATGCCCGCGCGGCGGCGCATTCAGGCCGTGTCCACGCCAGTCGTTCATGACGAAGTTGTAATGACGGTATTCGGCCGGTACGCGTTGGCCTTTATGCCAGTCACGATGCGGAATCGTCGGCATCACCTGCTGACGCGGCATTCCGCCGGCCATCTGGCCGCCGCCCTGGTCCGGCGGCGGTCCCGCCGCGATCGCGAGCGCTGACCCAGCGGAAAACGACAAGGCAACGAACTGCGCAACAACTCGTTTATTCATGATCGAACCTCCGTGCGGTGGAAGAAAGCTCGGGGCATTCACGCTATTGACGTGAAAGTGATCGTCCAGCTACTCGCAGATTCATTAACTCGAATTTCATTACAGCGATAGCTGGTATATCGAATCCAATACTCTAAAATCGCGAGATATCGAATGCGATATTTCAGACGTGACTTGAAGTCGTTAAAAAGTATAGTAAAAGGAAGTTCGACTTCAAGCCGGACCTTGTCCACGGCAACCGTGTGTGTCAACTCGGCAACGTCAATTGCTTTCAATTCGCCAGGTCATTTGTCTGAACGAGTCGTGCCGGCCTGCGCGTCGGTCGATGCGGGCGCGGCGCTGTCGCTCGCCACGCGCGGCATCCGGATGCCCGCGTAAGCCATTGCGATCGTCAACAGCGGACTCACGAAGCAGAACACCGCATACGGTGCGTAACTGAGTGTGGCCACACCGAGCGTAGCAGCCATATAGGCGCCGCAGCTATTCCACGGAATCAGCGCGCCGGTGGGCGTGGCCGCATCGCCGACCGAGCGCGACAGCACGACCGGAGCGAAGCCGCGTCGTGCGAACGCCGTCTTGAACATGCGCGCGGGCAGCACGACCGCGATGTATTGATCGGCCGTGACGATATTGGTGGCGACGATCGCCGCGACCAACGAAGCCACCAGCGTGCCCGCGCTCTTCGCTTTTTCGATGACCGGCGCAATCAGGCGCTCGAGCACGCCGCATTTTTCGACCACGCCACCGAACCCTAGCGCGGCAATGATGAGCCAGATCGTATTCAGCATACTTTCCATGCCGCCACGCGTGACCAGCAAATCGAGCGCAGGGTTGCCCGTCGACGCCTTGTAGCCGCTCGCCAGTGCGAGCCACACGCCCTTGACGAGCGCGAGCCAGTCCGGCAAACCCGCCTTCGCGGTCGCAGACATGGACGCGAACGCGATCACGCGCTCGGGCGCCACGCACACGGCGAGCACGGCACCTGCCAGCGCACCGAGAAAGATCGCCGTAAATGGCGGTATCTTGAAGACCGCAAGCACAATGACGAGCACCAGTGGCGCAAACAGCCACAGCGAAATGTGAAACGCTCCGCGCATTGCCTCGATCTCGGCGCTCGCGTCGAAATCGCCAGGGCGGCCGACCATAAAATAAAACGCGAAGGCGATGATGATCGCCACGGCCGAGGTCAAGAACACTTCGCGCAGATGCTGGTACAGTTCGACGCCCGACGCCGCCGCGGCAAGATTCGCGGAATCGGACAGAGGCGAAGACTTGTCGCCGAGATAGGCGCCCGAGATGATCGCGCCCGCCGCGATGGCTTCGTTCAGTCCCATGCCCTGCGCGATGCCCATCAGCCCGATGCCGATCGTGCCGACCACCGTCCACGAGCTGCCGATGCTCATCGATACGACGCCGCAAATGGCGGCCGCGGTCACGTAGAAGAAGTTGGGGCTAAGAAGCTTCAACCCGTAATACACCATGCCGACCAGCGTGCCGCTGAGCGCCCACGTGCCGATCAGCGCGCCGACCGCGAACAGGATGAAGATTGCACCGATGCCGGTGCTGACACTCGCCACGGCGGCCTCGCCGAGCGAAGCCAACGAGTGCCCGCGGCGCCAGCCGATGAACACGGCAATCATCGCCGCGACGGTGAGTCCCACCTGGTTCGGGCCGTTCGCACCCGTATCGCCGAACAGGAAGTACGACAGACCGACGAATACGACGAGGCTGGCGATCGGAATGATCGCTTCGGTCAGCGTGACCGGCTGGGGTGATTCGGGCCTGTTCATTTGAGTTCGTCCCCGTATCGACAACCACTGCCACCTCGCTGCTGTCGCCCGGCGAGGCTCGGCCCTGCCGGCGACGCGCCGCTGCCCGCTCGCCACTTTGGCGAGCGGGCAGCACTTTGTCAGTCAACCGTCAGATTGAGTTGTTTGACTTATCAATAGTCGACCGCATCGCGAATGATCGGGCAGGTCATGCAGTGACCGCCTCCACGTCCACGACCCAGCTCGGCGCCGACGATCGTAATCACCTCGATGCCCTGCTTGCGCAGCAGCGTGTTCGTATAGGTGTTGCGGTCGTACGCATAGACGACGCCCGGCGATGCGCACACGAGGTTCGCACCGCTATCCCATTGCGTGCGCTCGCGCTGATAGTCGCTGCCGCCCGCCTCGACCACGCGCAGCTGCTTCAGCCCAAGCGCCTCGGCGACGACATCGGTAAACGGTTTGTTTTCCGCATGCAATTCCACGCCGCTCGGATGGCTGCTCGGCCGATACGAATAGGTGCGCGTCTTCGCCATGAAGTCCGGCGCAACCAGCACGCAATCGCGATCGGCGAACGTGAACACCGTGTCCAGATGCATCGCCGCGCGAATCTTCGGCATCGCCGCGACGATCACGCGTTCGGCCGCGCCCTTCTTGAACAGCGTCGCCGCCAGTTGACTGATGGCCTGACGCGAGGTGCGCTCGCTCATGCCGATCAGCACGACGCCCTTGCCGATCGGCATCACGTCGCCGCCTTCCAGCGTGGCCATGCCGTGGTCCTGAGTCGGATCGCCCCACCACACGTTGACCTTGCCCGCGAAGTCCGGGTGAAACTTGTAGATCGCCGTGGTGAGGATCGTCTCCTCGTGGCGCGCCGGCCAGTACAGCGCGTTGAGCGTGACGCCGCCATAGATCCAGCAGGTCGTGTCGCGCGTGTACAGGGTGTTCGGCAGCGGCGGCAGCAGATATTCGGTGCCGCCCGCCGCTTCCTTCGCGATCTGCAGCGCCTTGCCGCCGTGCGCTTCCGGGAAGTCGTGCGTGGATAGCCCGCCAATCAGCGTTTCGGCCAGCTTGCGATCGTCGAGCCCTTCGAGATAGCTTCTCAATTCATCGATAAAGCCGAGGCCGACCTGATTCGGCACCACCTGATTGTCGAGAATCCACTTTTTGCCTTCGGCCACCGCGACCGTTTCGGCAAGCAGATTGTGCATTTCCACCACATCGACACCGCGATCGCGCATCTTCGTGACGAAGTCGAAGTGATCGCGCTTCGCGTTCTCGACCCATAGCACGTCGTCGAACAACAGTTCATCGCAATTGCTCGGGGTAAGGCGCTGATGCGCGACCCCCGGTGCGCAGACCATCACTTTGCGCAGTTGCCCGACCTCCGAGTAGACACCCAATTCACCCGCTTTCGCGTCCGTGTTTGCCATGATGATCTCCTGATTACCAGTGTTGACCCTTTGTTCAACCGGATTCCGTTAAAGCGCGATCCGCCCAGTCGCGAGGCCATAGATGCCGACGATCGCGCCAATGACCGCAACGATAAAAATGATCCAGTCGGAAGCGATGAAGACGCTCTTGTTCTGCTCGCGCCGAGCCCAGATATAAAGCGCCGTTCCAGGCGCATACAGCACGGCGGAAAGCAGGATGAATTTAAGGCCGCCCGCCCAGATCATGAAGACCGTGTAGATCACGGCGACTGCGGCCATCACCAGGTCGCGCCGGCGTTCTTCGGGGCGTACGTCGTAACCCTCGCCGCGATTCGCGGTCATGCATCCGTAAGCGGCGACGAACAGGTACGGAATCAAGGACATCGCGCTCGTCAGATTCAGCATCAGCGCGAACGCATCTCGCGAGAAGTACGTGCTGATGACGAGCAGCTGCACCACGATGTTGGTCAGCCACAATGCATTGGCAGGTACCTTGTTGGCGTTTTCCCTCGCGAACACGGCGGGCATGTCTTCGGTCTTGGCCGCCGTGAACAACACTTCGGCACAGATCAGCGACCAGGCGAGGTAAGCGCCCAGCACCGAAATCAGCAGACCTATGCTGACGAAAACGGCACCCCAGTGACCGACCACCCCCTCGAGCACCGCCGCCATCGACGGCTGGCGCATGCCCGCGATGTCCGCGCGCTGAAGCACCGCGTAAGGCAGCAACGTCACGAGTACCATCAGCGCGGTCACGACGACGAAGCCGAGAATCGTCGCCTGGCCGACATCGGTGCGCTTCTTCGCATAGCGGGAATAAACACTCGCCCCTTCGATACCGATGAACACGAAGACCGTCACCAGCATCGTCGCGCGCACCTGCTCGAAGATATTGCCTTCGAGTCCGCCGCCGTAGAGGTTGGACTGGAACAGGTCCATCCGGAAGCCGAAAATCAGGATCACGATGAACACCAGAATCGGAATGACCTTGGCGACCGTGACGATACTGTTGATGAAGGCCGCCTGCTGCACGCCCTTCAGGATCATGAAATGAAATAGCCAGATGCCAATCGATGCAACGACGATCGCGACGACCGTATTGCCGTCGCCGAACACCGGAAAAAACGCGCCGAGTGTCGATTTGATCAGCACCCAGTACGAAACGTTGCCGATACAGCTGCCGATCCAGTAGCCAAATGCGGAGAGAAAGCCCGGATAGTCGCCAAAGCCCGCTTTCGCGTACGCGAACACACCGGCGTCGAGTTCGGGCTTTCGTTCCGCCAGCGCCTGAAACACCCGCGCCAGCATATACATACCGGTGCCCGCGATGATCCACGCGATGACGGCGCCCAACGGACCAGTGGCATTAGCGAATGTACGCGGCAGGGAAAAGATCCCGGCTCCGACCATGCCGCCCACCACCATCCCGGTGAGTTGCATCTTTGACATTTTTTGTGAAGTGGACGCCATTCGGATTCCTTCTTAGTGATCTTTTTAAAAAAAGGATCTGCGATCAGATTCGAACGATACGTGTCTCCCGGCCAATCTTGCTCTTGATCAGCCGCGTAACTCTGCAACCACCACACAAAAAGAATGGGCTCTCCGATGAGGTTTGTCAATTAATTGCAGGACCGGCTAACGGCTTGCGTCGCGCGGTGCGATCGAATCGTCGATCAATGCTGCATTGCCGAATTTTATTGAATGCCCGAATTAACAATTGACAATTCCACGCATGACATGTGACATACGATGCGAACATCCGCATTATCAATGCGGTTTCTCAAATGATGGGGAATCACTGAAATGCGCTGAACTGCAGGACGTTCATGGATGTCATCGACAGTACTAACCGGATCACGATTAGGCAGTGACGGCTTGGTGAACTTTTATGATCGAAATTCTGCCTGGACAATATTTCGCATCGGTGAGTGGTCCGAGCCTTCAATCATGACTCGCGCAACTTGCGCAGCGTCAACCGCGCTTCGAGACCGCCGCCCGCGCGGTTGTGCAGCGTGAGCGTCGCGTCCATCGCGAGCGCGAGTTGCCGCGCGATCGCGAGACCCAGCCCCGTTCCCCCTGTTTGACGATTGCGCGAGCCCTCGAGTCGAACGAACGGCTCGAACACGGTTTCCAGCGATTCGACCGGAATGCCCGGACCACGATCGAGCACCGACACGGTAGCCTCGCCATCGTGCAACTCACCGATATCGATCTGCGCGGCGCCACCGAAGTTGAGCGCGTTATCGACCAGATTGCCGACGATGCGCCGCAACGCCTGCGGACGCATCGTCAGCGACTGACCGAAGCGGCCCTGCAGGGACACGTCCTGCCCAGCGTCGACATAATCGCAGACGAGACTGTCGAACAGCGCATCGGGATCGATGCGGCGCGGCAGCTCGGTCGTGCCATGCATCGTGCGCGCATAAGTCACCCCTTCCTTGACCAGCGCTTCCATTTCCCGCAGGTCCTGGCGCAACTTCGCGGCCTCGGCTTCGTTGTCCATCGTGTCGGCGCGCAAACGCATACGCGTGATCGGCGTCTGCAGATCGTGCGAGATCGCTGCGAGGATCTGCATGCGCTCGGTCATGTACGTGGCGATCCGGTCCTGCATCGCGTTGAACGCTCGCGCGGCGCGCGCCACTTCGGACGGCCCCGCTTCGGGCAGGCGGGCGGCCTTCAGGTCGGGGCCGAGCGTATCGGCTGCGACGGCGAGTTGATTGAGCGGGCGCGTCGCGAGCCGCACCGCGAGCCAACAGCACGCGACCAACACGAGCAGTTGCAGCGTCAGTACGAGCGGCAGCCAGCGCGACAACGGCGCGCCGGGCATCGGCCGCAAGTCGATGGTGAGCGGGGTGCCGTCGCTCAGTTTCAGGTGAACCTGCAGACGCTCGCGATTGCCCGGGACCGCGTTGACGGTCAACGGATAACGCGTGCCGATACCGTCGCCGATCGATTGCGCGACGCGCGCCGACAGGCTTGCATCGACCGGCGCGCCGGGCACGCCGGGGCCGAGCACGAATTCGTAGCTGCGCCGCGCGAGCCGCGGCAGCCACTGCGCGCGCTCGTCGGGGGGCAGATGATCGAGCAGCGCGACCGAGCTCGCGACCTCGCGCTCGATGTAGCCCATCATGATGTTGGTCATGGTCTGGTCGCGCTCGGTCATCGTGAGCCAGACCGACAGCGACTGCGCGAGCGCGAGCCCGACGAACAGGATCACCGCGAGCCGCGCGAACAGCGTGCGCGGCCAATGCGGCCAGCGCAGCAAGGGCGGCGACGGCGGTGCGTTCATTGCGGGTCTCCGATCGCGGTGACCGTCGCCGAAAACACATAACCTTCGCTGCGTAACGTCTTGATGTAGCGCGGTTCGCGCGCACCGTCGCGCAGGCGTTGGCGCAGGCGGCTCACCATCAGATCGATCGAGCGGTCGAACGGATCGGCCTGGCGGCCTTGCGTGAGGTTCAGCAGCTGATCGCGCGTGAGCACGCGCTGCGGATGATCGAGAAACACGCGCAACAAACGGTACTCCGCACCGCTCAACGCGACCTCCGTGCCGTCCGCGTCGAGCAGATGGCGCGCGGTCGTGTCGAGCCGCCAGTCGCCAAAGCACAGCATCGGCGCCGACTCGGTCACCTGCATGCCAGGCGGCAGCATGCGCGCGCGGCGTAGCACCGAACGGATGCGCGCGAGCAACTCGCGCGCGGCGAAGGGCTTAGTCAGATAGTCGTCAGCGCCCATTTCGAGGCCGACGATCCGGTCCGCTTCCTCGCTACGCGCCGTCAGCATCAGGATCGGCACGGTACGGAACTTGCTGGCGCGCAGCTCGCGGCACAGCACGAGGCCGTCCTCGCCCGGCAACATCAGGTCGAGCACGATCAGGTCCGGCGCGCCGTTCTCGAGCGCGGCGCGCATCTGGCGCCCATTGGCCGCGAGCGAGACGCGCACGCCGTTTTTCTCGAGGTATCCGGCGAGCAGTTCGCGGATGCCGCGATCGTCATCGACGATCAGTACGTGGTCGGAAGTTTCCATCGACGGATTATTTGCGGCGGCGTTTGAGTTGCACGCCGCTCGCCTGGATCAATGTACATTGCAACGGATGCGCGAGTTCGGCCGCGAAGCCGCCCGCGACGAACAATGCGATGGCAAAGAGGCGTTTCATGCGTCCTCCAGCACGGAAAGACTCGCGCCGTCGGCCACGCTGGCTTCGAGCGCATAAGGATCGACCCCTTCGAGGCAGCCGATATTGACGCGCCATTGCTGCGGATCTTTGCGCGTCTGATGAAAAGGATAGATGCCGCAGTGCTTGCAGAAGTAGTGCTTCGCGACCTTCGTGTTGAACTGGTACAGCGTCAGCGAATCCTCGCCGCTCAGAATCTTCAACTGACTGGCCGGAAACAGCGGCGTCATCAGTGCGCCCTTGCGGCGGCACAGGCTGCAGTTGCAACGGCCAGCGGGAACGACTTCGGTGCGAACCTCGAATTTGACGGCCCCGCAATGACAGGACCCTTGCAGCAACTCGGCACTCATGGTGCTCTCCGTGATTTGACGATGCCTGTTTTATAGCCTGGTTCATCAGTCGAATTATGTCGTAATGTATCCGGCCGCCGAGCCGATACATTACATTGCAAGAAGCCGCGTCGATTGGCGCAAGGCGAAACCGCGGATAGCAAGCGAATTGACATTCAAGCGGCATACGCCGACGAATCATTCACATTGTCTGGCTCCGGCTTGATTGCGGCCGCATTGTCGTGTCCAGCATCTCCTTGCAAAGATACTCCGCTCATCGATGAATATGCCGGACACGCGGCGCCCGAGCCGGATTCCCTACACGCTGTTTTTGACCTTGGCGTGACGAGGCGGATTTCTCTGTTCCGCCGGATTGGCCTGCCAGCCTCCCTGCGCGCAAGGTCTGTGAATCGAGTTGAATGCGCTTGACTTTTAATCACTGGCCACTTCCAATACCAATGGTGCAGTGCGATGTTTCGCCATTGAAACACGCTGCATGTCATTCGGTAGTTCAAAGCATTGGCTAGCAGTTCAACCGTCCGCCGTGCATGCGGCGTCAGCTTGCGAAATGGAGCAGTCCTCACTACCGGAGGCATCTTGGCTGCAGCAAAGAACCCACCCGCGCGACGCGAACCCGCCCTCATCGACCTCGCCTTGCAAGGCGGCGGCTCGCACGGTGCTTTTACCTGGGGCGTCCTCGACCGCTTGCTTGAAGAGCCGTGGCTGCAAATCGAAGGCATATCGGGCACGTCGGCCGGTGCGATGAACGCCGCGGTGCTGGTGAGCGGCTATCAGGTCAATGGTGCGGCCGGCGCACGCGAAGCGCTCGAAGCGTTCTGGCGACGCGTGTTCGAAGCCTCGGTGTTCAGCCCGTTTCGCCGCAGCCCGTTCGACGTGGTCATGGGTCGCTGGACGCTCGACTATTCGCCGCTGTTCATCGCGATGGACCTCGCGGCCCGCATGTTTTCGCCCTACGACCTGAATCCACGCGGCGTGCATCCGCTGTCGAAAATCCTGCAGGACTCGATCGACTTCGCACATCTGCGCGACGCGCCTATCAAGCTGTTCATTACCGCGACGCGGGTGCGCACGGGCCAGGCGCGCGTGTTTCGCAACGCCGACCTGACGCCGGACGTGCTGCTCGCCTCCGGCTGCCTGCCTACGCTGTTCCAGGCCGTGCAGATCGACGGCGAAGACTACTGGGACGGCGGCTACGCCGGTAATCCGACGATCACGCCGCTGGTGCGCGAATGCACGTCGAGCGACACGGTGCTGATCCAGGTCAACCCCGTCGAGCGCCAGGATACGCCGCGCACCGCGCGCGACATCATCAGCCGTCTGAACGAGGTCGCGTTCAACGCGCCACTGCTGAAAGAGTTGCGCATGATCGCGCTGCTGCGGCGCGCAGCGGACGCCGGCAGCGACGAAGGCCGCCATTGGGCCGAGATGCGCATCCATCGGATCTCGAGCGAAGTGATGACCGAACTCGGCTACTCATCGAAGCTGAACGCCGAGTGGAGCTTTCTGACGATGCTGCGCGACGAAGGCCGGCGTGCCGCGGAGGCGTTCCTCACCGAGCACGGCGATTCGATCGGCGTACGCTCCTCGCTGGATCTCGACGCGTTGCTCGACGGAGTCTGACCATGGATGTCATCACCCTGTCACCGCTCGCGATCGGTCTCGGGCTCTTTGGCATGCTCGCGAGTCTCGCGCTGCTGGTCGGCTTCGCATATCGCGGCTGGACCGTGCTGCTGCTTGCACCGTTCGCCGCCATGCTGGCCGCCGCGATATCGGGCGAACCGATCCTCGCGCATTGGACGCAGACCTTCATGCTCAGCGCCGCGCGTTTTCTCGCGCAGTTCTTCCCGCTGTTCCTGCTCGGCGCGCTGTTCGGCAAGCTGATGGAAGACAGCGGCTCCGTGAAGGCGATCGCCAGTTTCATGACGGAGAAGCTCGGCGCGCATCGGGCGATTCTCGCTGTCGTGATCGGTGGCGCACTCGTCACCTATGGCGGCGTCAGCCTCTTCGTCGCGTTCTTCGTGCTCGCGCCGATGGCCACCGCCCTCTTCCAGGCCGCCAATATTCCGCGCCGTCTGATGCCGGCCGCGATTGCGCTCGGCACGTCGACGTTCACGATGTCCGCCCTGCCCGGCACGCCGGCGATCCAGAACGCGATCCCGATGCCGTTCTTCGGCACGACGCCGTTCGCCGCGCCGGGGCTTGGGATCATCGCGAGTATCGTGATGGTCGTGTTCGGGCTCTGGTGGCTGTCTCTGCAGCAAGCGCGCGCGAAGGCAGCCAGCGAAGGGTTCGACGGCTTCAGCAAGGCGGGGAAGGCGACCAAGCCGCCGGCTAGCGACAACCTCGTGCGTGAACGCGCGAGCGTATCGCAGAGTTTCGATCCGGAAGAAGCGAAACGCGGGCATATCAGCGAGGATCTACCGGCGTTCGGCGTCGCGGTCGCGCCGCTCGTGCTGGTCGTGCTGACGAACTTCGTGATGAACGTGATCGTGCTGCCGCGCATCGACGCCGACTACCTCGGCGACGTGCGGTGGGGCGAGACCTCGCTCGCCGCGGTCGGCGGTGTGTGGGGCGTGTGCGTGGCGCTCACCGTCGCGATCGTCGTGCTCGTGCTGCTCAACCGGCGCCGCTTGCCGGCGCTGCGCGAGACGATCGATGCGGGTGCGAATGCATCGGTGCTGCCAGTGCTGAGTGTCGGCAGTCTGGTGGGGTATGGCGCGGTCATCGCCGCGCTGCCCGCGTTCGCGCTGGTGCGCGAATGGGTGCTCGGCATCGGCGGTGGGCCGCTCGTATCGCTCGCGGTCGCTACCAATCTGCTCGCGGCGCTGACCGGCTCAGCCTCGGGCGGTCTCACCATCGCACTCGATGCGCTCGGCAGCACCTATCTGCAACTGGCCGGGCAATACGGCATCGACCCCGCGCTGCTGCATCGCGTCGCCGTGATCTCCTCCGGCACGCTCGACAGCCTGCCGCACAACGGCGCGGTCGTGACGCTGCTGGCGGTGTGCGGCTCGACACATCGCGAGAGCTACCGCGACATCGTGATCGTCGGGATTCTCGGCGCGTTGCTCGCGCTGGTGGTGGTGATCGTGCTGGGCTCGCTGTTCGGGTCGTTCTGAGCGTTGGGCCGATTTCCGGTTCACGTCATGCCGACGCACGGGCCGCATTCATCCGGCCGAACACGAACTGCCCCAGATACCAGACGAGCTCGGTATTCGCGAAGATCGCCTCTTCGGTGACCGTCGACGGTTCGAGCTTCATCCGACGCAGCATCAGCTTGCCTTCGCGCGACGTGGTCCACGCATGCATCAGGTCCTTGCGCGTCTTCGCATCGGCGGCGTTGAAATGGTCGCGACCCTTGCGCGAATCCTCGTTCATGCGCGCGCGCACTTCTTCTTCGCGGGTGGCGATGCTGTGCGCCACCGTGTTGCGCGTTTCGGTCTTGACCGCCTGTTCCTGCACTTCGTCGGCGATCAGTTTGGCCTGGACGTCGACCATCGTGCGCTCGGCGTCGGAGATCTTCCAGTTGTCGCGCAGCGCGCGCATCAGATAGCCCGCGGGGCTCTTCTTGACCTGGCCGCGCTTGATCCTGAAGCGGGTGTATTCGACGGCCTGCTGGATGCGCTCGTCGGTCCAGAGATCGCGGTTCTCCGAAATCTCGCTGAACTGCTTGGTCGATAGACCGAATTCGTCAGTGAGAATCTTGTACAGATGGCTGGCATCCGCGAGGCTCGCCAGCACTGCGTCGGCGGTGTCCTTACGTTTGAGCAGAAAACGGATGCGATCGATTTTTTTCGACGTCGTCGACGCGGTCCGCGTCTCGTACGACATCTCGACGTCCGATACCTCGTTGATCTCGCGCACGGCTGGCTCGAGCCAATCGCGCTTGAAGTACTTGAAGATGGCGGCGTTCGCGCCCATTTTGCCGGGCCAGTTTCGCATTTCCTCGAGCTGGATCCAGTCCGTGCGGCCCGCCGGGACATTGGGCAAAACCTTGTCGTAGATCGCACGCGCGAGACTACGCGTGAACGCGGTGGAAATGCGCAGACTCAGCCAGTGCGATTTCTGCGGGTCGCGAATGTGCGGCACGAGCCGCGGATGAACGTCGAAACGCATGCGTCCACGATGAAAACCGACCATGCCGATCAACTGGACCTGCACCCATAGATCGTCTTCGTTGGGATCCCGGTCTGCCGGCGTATTCGTGACGCGGACTTTGGCGTTCTGCGCTTCGTCGGCGATCGTGCGCAGGTGCTTCAGGTTGCGGCTGTCGTAACGCATCAGCCACTTGAAGTAGTTGAGCTCGACATCGTACTGGTCGCGCTGCTCGGGTTCCTGCGCGACGATGAAGTAGGCGGCATCGAGAAAGCGTCGCGCCGGCAGCCCCATGTTGACGATTTCGGTGAAGAAGTCGTTCCGCTGATAACCGATCTCACGATTGGCCTCATTGATGCGCAATCCCTGATCGAACATGTCTTCGAACAACGCGAGCGCCATCTGACGTGACGTCGCTTTCGACTTGCCCTCTTCCGAATGCTCCGCAGCCATTGTCTTCACCCATTTTTTCGCTCACGGGACTGTAAGCACGCGGTGGTGAGCTGTCAACACACAGAACCTCACCATCAAACCGACCGCTGCGGAGGGGCCAATTCGGCTTCCATTCTGCGATTTCGCACACAGAACCTCACCATGTACACAAAGAACCTCACCTTTAACCGAAGGCCTCGGGCAGCTGCGCCTTATGTGACGGCCCTTTCGAGCCTGTTTCCGGCATCTCGCACAACACACCTCACCTTTGTGATTCCGAACGCGGTCAGGCACAGAGAACCGCACCTTGCTGAGGAATAGGTCTCACCTTGCTGCACAACCAACCGCACCTCTGAACACACTGAACCTCACCTTCGACACAACCTACCTCACCTTTTGAGCCTTAAATGGTTGATTGAATTGAATATCCTGTCTGCACGTAGGTTTGTCGGTTTGTTCTCGGTTTAAAAAAACCTACTAACCCGGGCGTATAGATATTCAGAGAGAATTGGCGCGGCGCAACATGGTGAGGTTGATTGTGCGACTGAACGCGCGAGCAAAAGTCTGTGTTCGGACAATGGTGAGGTTGGTTGTGCTTCCCGTGTGATTGACGCCGTTGATGCTGGTCGAGCGGCAAGGTTGATACCGCCTTTGTAGATTCATTTCGCGGTTTATAGGTGAGGTTGATTGTGCGCTGGCCTTGTTAGATGCCTGACCGGGCTGATTTGAGCCACTGGAACTGGAGGATGGTGAGGTTGATTGTGCTGTTGGCCGCTGGTGGGAGGCGAGGAAAATGAGAAAATGCACAAATGACCTCACCACGTGCCTGGATTTTAAGCATGCACAGAGGTTTTGGTGGCGTGATCGGGGTCAAGGTGAGGTCATTTGTGCCTTCGCGTATTTGATGTAGGCAAGGCTCATTCAGTTTCCGGTGCGTTTCCGTCGGTCGAAACGATACGGAAACGCAGAAATTTGCAGAAAATCCACATAAAAACAATAATTTAAAAAGCTATTTTCGAGTATTTCCTGTATTCTGAGGTTTCCGGAATTTTATGGAAAAACCTCAGAATGGTCAGAACGAGCCAACTTCCTGCCGTAGACCGAACCGTTCACTTTGAGCAGATCAGCGAGTTCGCAGAAAAAGTCACCATTTTTACTAATGAGCTTCGTGACACGATTCTGGCTCCGCGTCCTCGAAAAACGGCTCCCGTTTTCAAGACCGGCGAGATTGCCGAGATGTGCAACATCTCTCACTCGCAGGTTCAATACCTCGCAACAAAAGGCGATGGAGATCTGCCTTCGGGCACGGCGGCTGGTACGGGTCGAACCCGGACCTTTACGCTCGAAGAAGCGCGAATCTGGGTGCAAAAGATTTCCGACATCTACCAGACTCCGCTGGTCACGCGCCTGAAGGAACCTGACGGGAAGATCATCATCACCGCCCAGCTCAAAGGCGGCTCCGCCAAGACGACGACGACCATGTGCCTCGCTCAGGGGTTGTCGCTGCGTGGCCGCAAGGTGCTGGTGGTCGATCTCGATCCGCAGGCTTCGCTTTCGGAACTATGCGGACTGTACGCGGAAAAAGACGTATCGCCGGAAGATACGGTGTTGCCGTATGTCTATGACCAGGATATCGAAGGCGGCCTGGAGGGACGGGTCCAGTCGACGTACTGGGATGGCATCGATGTGATCCCCGCGCACACGGAACTGATCGGCGCAGAATTCCATCTGCCAGCCATGCAGAAGATGCGACCGGGTTTCCGCTTCTGGACCGTGCTTCGTCAGGGGCTCGAGCCGCTGCGCAAGAAGTACGACTACATCCTGATGGATACCTCGCCTTCGCTGTCGTATCTCAATCTGAACGCGCTGATGGCCGCGGATTCCATGGTGATGCCGATGGTGCCGGAAAACCTGGACTTCATTAGTTCGCTGTCGTTCTGGCGACTCTTTTCAGACGTGTCCAAAAGCTTCATCAAATTCGAGAAGGACAAGAAATACGACTTCGTGTCGCTCGTGCTGTCGCGAGTCGATTATGGGCGGAACTCGTCGGCGCCGATCGTGCGCGCTTGGGCGCAAAGCGCGTACGAAAACTGGCTGCATTCGATCGAGGTCCCGGCGAGTTCGGTGATGAGCACGGGGGCGTTAGCTTTCTCGACTGTCTTCGACATTAGCAGCAACCATAGCGCGGCTAAGTCGCTGCAACGCGTGCGGCAGCCTCTCGTCGACTACTGTCGTTGGATCGACGAGATCTATTCGGAAAAATGGAGGAACGCGCAATGAGCAATATGCGAGAACAGTTGCTGGCCAAGACGTCCGGCATTCGCAAAACTTCGTCGATCAACGAAGACGAGGTGAAGCGCAGCAACCGCACGCAAACGGCACCGGGCCTCGCCGGTGCGCTGGCCGTTGCGCAACTTCGCGTGCAGGAATTGGAATCGACTGGCGTCGCGTCGCAACTGGCCGTCGAGGGTATTCTGCCGAACCCGTGGCAGCCGCGTCGTGTATTCAATGAAGCCAAGCTGGCGGAGCTCGCCGAGTCGATCCGGGAAGTTGGATTGATGCAGCCGATCGTGGTCCGTCGTGTAGCGGACGACTATCAGATCGTCGCGGGTGAGCGGCGCTGGCGTGCGCACAAGATGGTGGGACTCGACACGATCAAGGCCGTGGTCGCGGACTGTTCCGATTCGGACATGGCGGTCCTGGCGATGGTCGAAAACATCAGCCGCGACGACCTTGCGGACTACGAGATTGGTGTAGCGATTCGTCGATCGGAGACGGAATTCCCGAATCGCAAGCGGCTGGCGGAAGCGATGGGTTTGTCGCGGGCGGGCCTGTACCAGTTTTTATCGTTCGATAATCTGCCGGACTTCATCAAAAAGGATCTCGATATCCAGCCGCGACTGCTTGGCGGGACCGCGGCGCAAGCGATTGCGGCGGCTATCAAAAAGCATGGCGAGGATGGCGTTAAGGCTTCTCGCGAAATCTGGCCGCTGCTGGTCAGAGGGGAGATGGATCAGGGCAAGGTCGCCGCAGCGATTACTGCGCTGGCGACGCGGCAGACGACGTCGAATGGGACCAGCGGCCGTAGCATCGAAAAGTTTTTCGCGGGACGCGAACACGCAGGGAGCATCACGAAGGACATCAGCAACTTCACGATCAAGATCAAGACCGGGGTGATTACCGAGGCGCAAGAGATTCAGATACGACAGCTGATAGGACAGATGTTCCAGTCGCAGCCGAAGACGAACTGATTGCTGATTGATTTGCAGTGTAGAGAAGCCCGCTTAGTGCGGGCTTTTTTATTGGTCAGGCAAGACAGTGGGGAGGAGAGAAGTGTCTAGAGTCTAGACACTCAATGGTACTTAGAGAGTGTCTAGACTCTAGACACTCCTGGCGACTCAGGTCGATGTTGGCGGCCGAGCGTCGCGGCGGGGCGGACCAACGTCCCGTATTTGTTTGGCGTTTTGTGACCGATTTCCGCTTAGGCGCAATCGCGAATCGAACTCGCAGGACCGCGCAGCGGATAAGCCTGTTGAAATGGGCGAAGTGGTCGTCCGGACCGGATCTGCCGAAGTTGGCTCATCTGCCGCCGTGTGGCGATGCAATGACGACATTATCGCAAAGGCAATCGCGAGCGACGTCTTCTTGCCATCATTCATGACTGGCGGGATGGAAAGGCGAACCCGTCTCGCCTTTAAAACAAAAAGCCTTTCCAGCAGATTCTCCCTGTCGTCCACTGCCCCGAAGTTCAGTCGACGCGTTTCCGCGGCGTCGATGCCGCACCCATTCATCGATGGGAAGGTTCGCCGTTCTCCCCATCGGCGCGCAAATCAAGAACCAGACTCGACGCAAGGGCATGCACACCGGTCAAATTGCGAGCCGAACCTTGCCGTGATTTTCCGATACGCGCTGCGTCGATGACGGCGCGTTCGGTCGCTACCGCCTTGAAACAACTCGCCCCAACATCGCACCGGCGATCATTCGCGGAGAACTGCTTGGGGCAACGGAACGCGCAGGGTCATTGCCGGCATTCACTTGATTGGGAGTCGGCTCAGTTGGACTTGCATTTAGATCCCAATCGACGGGCGCCCGTCCGCTCGTTTCTTTGCGCGGCACAGTGAATTTGATTGGTTCAGAGACCACTGCGCGCTAGTGACGTTGTCGATCGAAACGCGCTAAGGGATGCTCAGCCTTGTATCCGTATGGCCCGTCTGTAGAAGCAGGACAGGCCTTTCGCGAGCAGGCTCGCTGTTGATTCCGAGCAGCGCCGCCTTGCTCCCAGTCCCCGCTGGTCGCTGATTCACCACCCCTCCGACGAGCACACAACCGATCTTGGATTCATGATGGGTGATGCTCGTTTGGCTGTATCGGCGTTGATCCGCTTTAATGGCGTCGCCTGTGAGTAGACACATCCTGCCGACTGGCGGTTGTTGCGCAGGTATGTCCGTTTCCTTATCGCCACGCTACGTCGCTCGTTGCCGACCGGATCGATGCCCGGACCGCACTGGATAGAACAATGCACTACGAAGTTACCGGTCATCTCTTTGGGCGCTCTTGAGTAATGGGCTCGGGGCCGATCGTCGAAAAGATGGTGTGGCCAGTCCTCCCTACTGGGTATCCACCCGAGTCCGGATCCATCTCTGCCCGCTCCTCTTTGCTCGTCTAGCGGCAGACCATGAACAAAGCGCTCTGGGCATCGGCACATAATCCGTCGCGTGGTCGTCACCAGGCAAAAGGAGAAGGGGCCCGCGAATCACCCAGCCTACAAAATACCGCCTTTGAGTTGGCTCGGTGACAGGACCAGAGAGACGAGTGCGAACCCGCTTGACCCACAACGCGCTCCGTCACAAACCACCGCAATCGACCCCAATCGAAACGTCAGCAAACGTAGCTGACTCATCTCTACAGCCGAATAATATCGGGGGACAGAACAAATTATAGCGCGTCACGAACTAAATTTCGAAAAACGAGCGGGTATTAGCCAATACGAGCGCAAACACCTGATTCCTCGGCTGATCTCGCCAATTACCACGCCGTGAAACATATCAAAACGTCTTTGTTATATCGCAACCGATTGTTTTTAAAGCCGTTTCTCGTCCTGACCGTCCTATGTTTCACGAGAATTAGTCAAATTAGTGCCGGACGACACGCCACCCCAACGACACGGGACGCGAAGCAGGAATAGTTCGCCGCATCTCCCCCGGCCCGTAGCATTTACTACGTAATTTGTAGAGAACAATTTTTCCGCTCACCGGGGATCCTTCCAGCCTTTTAACCGCATGCCCGCCCCATCCCACCAGACCCCCGCCCAACCAGCCATCACTTCGCCAACTCCGCCTCCCCGCAAACCTCCCCGGGCTCAGCGAGCTGCGCGATATCTTCATGCAGAATCCGTCGGATCTCGAGGATCGCCTGCGGTGTTTCCTGCACGCTGTGTCCAGCCACGATCACCTTCTCCGACAGCGCGCCCGCGAGATGCGCGCTGCGATAAGGCACGACGCCATCGTTGGAATCTTCGAGCGGCCCATTTTCACGGCGTCGCGCGATGATCGAGTGGAAGCACACCTGCGGGCTGATCGGCAACTTCGATGTCGCGCGGATCAGCGGATCGGTTTCCCGTAGCTGCTCGATGCTGTTCGGCACGTGGAAAGTTTGGCCCTGCGGCTCGATGTTCGTCGCCGTCTTCATCACTTCCTCGAACTCGTTGAGCAGCGCGAGCGGCAGACGCACGAGGTTGGCTGCCCAGCGTGACAGCCGGTTGCTCGCGAACGGCGTGCCCCGATGCGGCGCCGCGATAAAGATGGCGCGCTCGACTTGCGGCATCGGCGTGAAGTTCAGTAGCCGGTTGAGCCGCTCGTCCTCGCGATCGATATCGGTGCCTTCAGGCACATACTTGTTCTCGAACGTGGTCCAGAGCTCTTCACCGGAAGTCGACACGAGCAGCCGAGCGATAACGCCGCCCATGCTGTGACCGATCAGCACCATGCCATGCGACGCCGGCGCTGTGCCCTCGGGATCGAAATGGGCGAGCGTCTGTTGCGTGGCGCGTCGGATGCGCGCGAGGTTGACGAGGATCGGCACGTTGGTCGGGTAATAAACCTGCCACACCTGGAAATGCTGGCGAAGCACTTCGTCGCCCTGGATATCGTTGGCGACATTGACCCATGCCTCAGGGCTGCTTGCGAGTCCGTGCAGCATCAGAATGATCCGTCGACCGGGGTCGAACGGCTGCATCATATAGATGCGCGGCGTATCGATGCCGCGCGAGCGCCCAAACAGCGTGCGCAACGATTGCCCGGCGAAACCCGAGCGCGCGAGCCAGATGCCATAGCCCGCGCTGAAGTTGGCCGAAAGAGGCACCGTCTGGCCGTGTCGCTCGACACTCTCTTCGCGATACGGATCGTAGACGGACAGCACGACGTCATGCGAGTCCAGCACCTGTTCGAGCGTGCCCTGGCTGAACCAGATCAATGCGGTGACGTTAGGCGACGGCATCTCGCTGAAAAAGCGCGTCGCGGGCCTCGGCCGCGCAGCGGCTGGCGGCGACTCGCCGGCTTTGAGCGCTGAGTCCGCGCCACTATCGCCGCCGGTGGTCACTCCCGTATCGCCATCCTCTTCAGGCGGCGGCACGTTCATGACTGCAACCAGTTCCGCGCCCAGACCATCGCGCCGATAAATGCTACGTATCCCAGCGAACGACAACCGCGACGCCGGGATCACTTCGCGCGGCTCGCGTACGCCCTCGGGCAGCCGAACATGGCTCAGGTCGAGATGAATGGACCACCCGGCGATGTGCAGCGTGCCGGGCTCGCCGTTGCCGCCATCGGTAGCGAGCGCGCCGCGCAGAAACAGCGCGCGGGCCAGCTCCTGCACCGCATAGTTGTAGTAGTCGCGAACCTGGGTCTGACGATCTTCGAATGCGCGTTCGCCGGCGGTGCGCTGTCCGAGGAATAGGAATGCATACGCGAATCGTGCGGTTCTGAGCCACAGATCGAATTGCGCGTCGGTCCAATCGGTGGCGTTGGCCGGCGTGTGCGTGATGGCCATCTGCAACGACAGTTCGGCGAGGCTCGACAATCGCCGGTCGGTGTTGATCGTGCCGACTGTCGAGACCGTATTGATGCAATTGAGCGGATCGCGTTGGCAGCTATTCTCGTCGAGCGCCGCGCTGCGCAACGTGTCGCGCGTCGCGGCGCTCAGCCGGCCGGTGGACAGGATATCGCCACGGCGCATCGCGATGTATTGCTCGGGGCCTTGCGTGCTGACGGTCACCATTGCGCAACCGGACAGAAGACCGCTGGCGAGCAGCGCAAGTGCCACACAACGTGGCATCCATGATGAGAGGGCACGCGTCATGATGCGGCGGACAGCTTCGTGCAATGTGGCTGGCGCGCCGCGCCGACGCCGGACGGTCTGGGAAATCACAAACCGTGCCACGTTGGATGCCTTGCGCGAACGGCCGAACACCTATGCTGCGATGGACGAAGCAACGGCATGGCTTTCGATGAATCGCCGTCTCGACGTGCGACCCGGCAGAAAGAATCGAGCGTGTCGACACGTGTGGAATGGACTTCAGTCGTGTGCGGTGCCGTACCAGTCATCGTGCTTTGGACCGTTGTCATGCGGAACGGCAGAAAGGACCCACCGGTTTTCCGGCACCGACGGGGCGCTTATGGACGGCGAACGATCAACGCTCAGGCGGCAGCTTCCGGCGTTGCAACTGCCAACGGTCTCCTCACGCAGGGTCGACGCACAGCCCGCTGCCTCATACACCGATTCGACAAATCTGAATGCGAATTATTTGTTCGCTGAGTACTGTACGCCCGGCAATTTGCTTGTGCAACCGGCGCCGTTCGCCATACCGCGCATTAGCTTCAAAAAGAAAGAATTCCGATTTAACAATCATGGCTGCGCCATTGGCGAAACAAAATTCCTTCAAACCTATAACACTTTTGCCCCGTGCACTTCGTCATTAGCACAGCAGAGTACTCACAGCGATCTTTCGTCGACCGCAGTCCAAAACATCATGGAATAAATCTATGTAGCCGCGCTAAGAATCGCAGGGCAATTGACGGACAGCACGGTGATCGGCCATGATGCCTGTGACGTACTGTGAAAGGGCACGGTGACGCACGCGTGACACTAAGAGACCACCGGTGAACTGCCTCTCTTGACAAGCAATTGTTTGGTAACTTAAATACTTTTGCAGCATGTCTCAATCGAAGAGACCCGATTGCGCTGAAATCGTCGTGCGTTTTATTGTGCTTTCCATACGGGGTGGACTCGCCAATTTCCTCAGTCTTTCATCGGCGTGACGCAGCAGTTCGGCAGTTGGACTGGATGCCTGACAGCCGAGCTCGGAACGAGTGGTCACTGTCCTTTAACCCTGCAAGGTCATCCTCTGGAACGCGAGGAACGAACATGACAGACGAAAGTGGAGCCGCGCGAGTCCCGATATCAACAACACATTGAACGACGGCGCCGCGATGACAGACGGGATGCAAGCGTTCCGCGAGTCTGACCTCGCCGTGCAAGCCACAGCGGATGCTTGATCGCGATCCACTGTTACGGACCCCTATGAATTCCTGAGCAACCTGAAGAGCACCGTATTCGCGTGGGCCGCGAACTGCGTTGCCGCCGCGTGTGCGGCATGGGTTGCGCCAGTAGTCAGCCGAGGACGTCATGAACGCAAACCGCACCGATGCACCACCGGTTCACCGATTAGCCGGAGTCGCATGGACCGGCGCATGGTCTTGCGCGTTGACCTGTGCGCTCGTGCTTTCCCTGTCGGGCTGCCAACGGCAAACCGAAACCCAGAGCGGCGAGACGAGGCCGGCCGTGCAGCTTGCCAAGGTCGAACCGGCCGACGCTTCCTCCATTCGCATTTTCACCGGGCGGGTCGAACAGACCAGCATCTCGCCGCTCGCCTTCGAGGTATCGGGCCGAGTCGTGCAGATCGCGGTGCTCGAAGGTGCGTCGGTGAAACGCGGGCAGTTGATCGCGCGTATCGATGAAGAGCCCTACAAGCTGCAGCTGCAACGCGCGAACGCACAATATCAACAGTTGAGCGATAACCTGAAGCGCCAGGCGGTATTGCGCAAGGACGGGATTCTGTCGCAGGCTGCCTACGAGCAACTGTCGGCTTCCACGGACGCCGCGCGGGCGGCACGCGACATGGCGAGCCGCGACCTGCGCAATACGCAGCTCACCGCGCCGTTCGACGGCCGGATTGCTCGCCGCAACATCGAGATCCAGCAGGTCGTGCAGGCGGGGACGCCTGCGTTCAATCTGGAAAACATCGGCCGTGTCGATGTCGGCGTCGATCTTCCGCAGAGCATCGCCGAGCGGCTGTTCGTCGACAAGACGCTCAGAGCCGAAGCATGGCTGCCCGAGCGGCCGCAGAACCGCTATCCGCTCGTGTTCCGCGAACGGAGCACGCAGACTTCGCCCACTTCGGCGGCCTACCGCCTCGTGTTCTCGATCGAAGGACCGCAAAGCGCGATGCTGTTTCCCGGCATGGCGTTGCGCGTGCAGATTTCCGACACGGCGCGTCAGGTCGCGCAAAACGGCAACAACGGCTACTTCGCGATTCCGATCGCCGCGGTGTCGATCGCCGCGGACGGCCAGCGCAATCTGTGGCGCTACGATGCCGCGTCCGGCCGCGTGCACGCGGTGCCGGTCAACGTGCGCGAAATCCGCAATGACGATGTGGTCGTCGCGGGTGCCGTAGCCGAGGGCGACCGCGTCGTGGCAGGCGGATCGCAGTTCATGAAAGAGGGAATGGCAGTCCGTCCGATGGATGCACCTCAATGAATCTCGCGCGCCCCCTTATCGAAAAGCCGCTGATCGCGTGGGTTCTGACGATCATCTCGCTGTTGGGCGGTATCTTCGCGTACTTCAACATCGGGCGGCTCGAAGACCCGAAGTTCACGATCAAGACCGCGGTCGTCGTGACGCTGTATCCCGGCGCGAGTGCGCACGAGGTCGAGCAGGAAGTGACGGACAGACTCGAAAGCGGGATCCAGCAGATGCCGCAGGTCGAGAAGCTGACCTCGCGTTCGACGCCGGGTTACTCTGAAATCCGCGTCGAGATTCGCGACCAGTACACGTCGGCGCAATTGCCGCAGGTGTGGGACGAGTTGCGCAAGTCGGTCTCGGATGCACAGGTACGGTTGCCACCGGGCGCGGGTCCGACACTCGTGCTCGACCGTTTCGGCGACGTCTACGGGATGTTCTATGCGCTGACCGGCGAGGGCTACACCCAGGCGCAACTGTTTGACTACGCGCGCGAACTGCGCCGCCAGCTGTTGACGCTCGACGATGTGTCGGACATCGTGATCGCCGGCGAGCAGCAGGAGCAGATTTCGGTCGACGTCGACCAGTCGCAACTGATTGCCAACAACCTGTCCACCGACGATCTCGCGCAGACACTATTCGTGCAGAACGAGGTTCGGCCTGCGGGCCGCGAACGCGTCGGCGATCTGTCGTTGCGGATTGCGCCGACGGGCTCGCTGGATTCGCTGCAGGCCATCCGTTCGCTGCCGGTCAACAATACGCCGGGCCCGCTGCTGCTGGGCGACATCGCGCGCGTGAGCCATGGCTATGCGACGATCCCGAACCACGTCATCCACTACAACGGCGAGCCCGCGATCACGATCGGTATCAGCGCCCGGCCGCGCGTCAACGTGGTGAGGGTCGGCGAGGAGATCAAGGCGAAGCTCGCGGAGCTGGAGCGTGACCGCCCGATCGGCATCAAGCTGCACTCGCTCTACGATCAGCCGCAGGTCGTCGACGAGAGCGTGCGCGGTTTCATTTTCGACGTGTTCCTGTCCGTGGCGATCGTCGGTGTCGCGCTGGGTATCGCGCTCGGCTGGCGCGCGGGCGTCGTGCTGGGCGTCGAGCTGTTCCTGTCGATCCTCGGCACGCTGCTGGTCATGTACGGGGCAGGCATCGAGCTGCAGCGTATCTCGCTCGGCGCGCTGATCATCGTGATGGGGATGCTGACCGACAATAGCATCGTGGTGGTCGAGGGCATGCTCGTGAAGGTGCAGCGCGGCATGTCGCATCTCGAGGCGGCGACCGAAATTCTCAAAGCGAACCAATGGCTTCTGCTCGCGTCGACCATCGTCGGGATTCTGGCTTTCTCGGGCATCGGCCTGTCACCGGACGCGGTCGGCGAATTCTGTGCGTCGCTGTTCGCTGTGGCTGCGATTTCGCTGCTATTTAGCTGGGTGATTGCCATCGCGCTGACGCCGCTGTTCGGCACGTATCTCTTCAAGGCCGCCGACATCATCGATGAAGACCCGTTCAAGGGGAAGCTGTACAAGCGTTACGGCGAGGTGTTGTCATGGGTTACCAGACAGCGCGTGGTCGTGGTCATCGGCCTCGTCGTGCTGACGGTGCTCGCCGGATGGGCGTTCCGTTTCGTCGAGCAGAGCTTCTTCCCCGCGTCGACCACGCCGATCTTCTATGTCGATATGCGTTTGCAACGCGGGGCGGATATTCGCGCGGTCGTCGAAAAGAGCCGCGACGTGGAAAAGGTGCTGCTCAAGCACGCGGACGTCACCAACGTGCAAACGTATATCGGCGGGGGAGCGACGCGTTTCTTCCTCGTCTACGATCCCGAGACGCGCGATCCGGCCTACGCGCAGTTCATCGTCGGCGCGAAGAATCAGAACCTGATCGACGACATGATTCCGGACATCGAAGCCGACCTGAAGAAGCGCTTCCCCGAGCAGCACTGGACGGTCACGCGACCCAACTTCGGTCCCGGCGGTGGCGCGGCTATTCAGGCACGCTTCTCCGGACCCGATCCGGTCGTGCTGCGCCGGTTGTCGCAGGAAGCGCAGAACGTGCTCAAGGCAGACGGCCGCATCATCGCGATTCGCGACGACTGGGAGACGCCGATCAGCATCGTGCGGCCGGAATTCGACGAATCGCGTGCGCGCTCGCTCGGGGTCACGCGCCGGCAGGTCGCCGATACGATGGCTTATGCAACCGAAGGCCTGCGGGCTGGCATCTATCGCGAAGGCGATCAGTTGCTGCCAATCGTGCTGCGCTCGCCCGACTACACGCGCGGCGTCGCGGGTCTGCAGGACCTGCAGGTGTTCAGCACGGGGCTGCGCCGTTACGTGCCGCTCGGCGACGTGGTGAACGGCTTCACGGTCGGTACGGAGGAAGGCCAGATTGCGCGCGAGAACCGGATCCGCACGCTCACGGTTTCGGCCAACCCGATCTACGGACAGAACAGTGTCGCCGCGTTCAACCGCATACGCTCCGGCATCGAGAACATCAAGCTGCCACCCGGCTACAGCTTCGAATGGGGCGGCGAGCACGAGTCGTCGACGCGCGCGCAGGAGAGCCTGTTCCGTCAACTGCCACTCGGCTTCATCGCCATGGCGCTGATCGTGATGATGATGTTCGGCCGCCTGAAACCCGCGCTCGTCGTGCTGCTCGTGGTGCCGATGTCGATCTGCGGTGTGACGCTCGGTCTGCTTCTGTTCCGCGGCGCCTTCGGCTTCATGGCGCTGCTCGGTCTATTGAGTCTGTTTGGCATGCTGATCAAGAACGGAGTCGTGCTCGTCGAAGAGATGGATTCGCAGATCGCCGCGGGCGTGCCGCGCATGCAGGCGGTGACCCACGGCGCGATGAGCCGACTGCGGCCGGTGGTATTGGGGGGCGGCACGACGGCACTCGGCATGGCACCGTTGTTGTGGGATCCTTTCTTCAAGGACATGGCGATAACGATCATGGCGGGCCTTGCTTTCGCCACCGTGCTGACGCTGGTCGCCGTGCCGGCGCTGTATGCGATGCTGTTCTCGATCAAGCAGGCGGAATGGGAGCCGGGTCAACACCCGGAAGCAAAATGATCCGCGCGCGCCCTTATCTTTTCGCCATCGCGGCCCTGTTGCTCGAAGCCGGCTGCACGGGTTCGTTGCAACTGGAAAAGCCCGCCGCGTTTCCACCGCAGTATTCGGAGGCGCAAGCGGGCGCGGCGACACCGATGTCCGCGCAGGATCTCGCGACCTGGTGGACGCAGTACAACGATCCGACGCTGAACAAACTGATCGAGCTCGCACTCGCGCACAACTTCGACATCGCCACCGCTTATGCGCGCGTCGATCAGGTGCAGGCCGGGATCAGACTCGCGCGTTCGCAATTGCTGCCGTCGGTCGGAGCAGGTGTGAGCGCCGCGAAGTATCACGGCGGCGAGACGCAGCTCGAGTTCGAGGAAATTCTCGGCATCAACAATACCGATGCGCAGTTCTGGCGTGTCGGTTTGCAGGCCCAATGGGAGGTCGACCTGTTCGGCCAGGGACGGGCGCGGCTCTCGGCGGCACGCGAGCAGGCGCGTGCGGCCGCGGGCGATGCCGAGGCGGTACGCCTGAGCGTGGTGTCGGGTGTCGCGGATCTGTACGTCACGTATCGCGGGTTGCTACGTCAACGCACGATTCTGCTGCAGAGCCGGGACATCGCGGATGACTTCGTCAATATCGCCGAAAAGAGCTTTACCGCGGGCCTCGTGCTTAGCACGGACATCGAAGCCGCGCGTGCTGGCCGCGCGCAGGTCGAGGCGCGCTTGCAGGACGTGGAGAACGGCATCGTGCAGGCGCGGTTGAATCTGCAGAACCTGTGCGGCGTGCAGCCTGCGGAATTCGCCGGCATTCTCGACGAAAGCGACAAGCTGATGACCCCCCTGCCGAACATCGAACCGGGTCAGCCCGTCGATCTGCTGATGCGGCGCCCGGACCTGATCGCGGCGCAGGCGCGCGTGAACGGCGCGGTCCGGCAGTCGGATGTCGCGCGGCTCAATTACTGGCCGACCATCTCGCTAAGCGGTCTGCTCGCACGCAATGGTTGGGAGATCGCGGGTCAGAGCCTCGGGCCCAGCACGTTCTGGCTATTCGGCGCGGCGATGGCGATGCCGTTGATCGATTTTGGCGCGCGACGCTCGCAGGTGGAGTCGTCGGATGCGCAGGCTCAGCAGGCGATGTTCACCTACGAAAAGACCGCGCTCGGCGCGTTTTATGACGTCGACCGTGCGTTGGCGCGCTTGAACCGGCAGGACGAGTTGTTCAAGGCGCGCAATGAAGAAGTCACGCGGCGCACCACGCAGTTGAGCCAGGTGCAGCGCCGCTATCAGCTCGGCGACACGGGCCGCGTCGATATCGATCAGGTGCGGGTTGCGCTGCTCGAAAGTCAGTCGTCGCAGGCGCGGGAAGAGGTCGGCAAACTGCAGGCGCAGTTTGCTCTGTTCAGGGCGATGGGTGGCGGCTGGTTGGCCAATCCGCCGGCCGTTGCGAACACGCCAACGCCGGCGGGACCGGCGCCCGCCACCGCGAATGCGCCGGCTTCGCAGTGAGACGAGCGAGGTCTACGCGGATTTCTTGTTCGATGGAGTTCCTTCGGTTTTACGACGCTGGCCAGCCGATTGATTGCGCTTTCAAGAGGGCACGCCGTTACCGCGACGCCGTTCTTCTAGACATCGGTCCTTAAACGGTGAAGCTGAAGTTAAGCAATGCTTCAGCCTTCAAATGGCTTGTCGCTACGAACTGTTGGCGGATTCCGAATGGGATTCGAAGGCATCGTGTAGCGCAATCGAAACTATGCTTACAGAAAACTTGATCGAGGGCTTTCTGTTTGTCTGCGCCGCGTACTCTATGAAGCTACGCTTTTCGCGAAAATCGAGGTCGTTGCCCGGAATGCGTCACTTCTAATCCGGGGTTGACTGGTCGTCAGGTACGCAAAAATCAGCAAAAGAAAATTCGTCCTGCTTTACCAGTTCCCGTTTCCCGGTTTGTGTTTCAATGCGTCCGTTTTGGTGTACGGAGGGCCCCGCTTTGCCTGTCTGACGGAGAGCGCAAGTTGATAGCGGGATAAATGACGTGTCTCAGTCACGTCATTGCCGTGACAACAGGTTATCGAGGAATCTGCCATGACCAAGACCGGATGGTGCAGCGCCTGGTTTCGGCGAGGTCTTCTCGCATTCTGCATACTGGCCTCAGCGTTTTCTCGAGAGGCAGAGGCGCAGGTGGCCAGGATGGAAGTCATTCCGTTTGAATCATTGACGCTGACGGACCAGGAGTTCCTGACGGGACGCGAAGACGGCAAGCCAGTGACTATCGCCGGTGAGCTGCGCCTGCCACGTGCAGGCACCGAGCGATTCCCACTCGTCATCCTCCTCCATGCTTCCGGCGGGATAGGCGGATATCTCACGGACTGGGAGCAGGAATTCCTATCCATGGGCGTCGCGACGTTCGTTATCGACAGCTTCACGAGCCGCGGCATCGTCAACACGAACAATGACCAGTCACAGCTTGGCCGACTTGCCCAGACCGAGGACGCCTACCGAGCGCTCGCGCTGCTGGCGAAGCATCCGCGAATCGACTCTAGCCGCGTGATGCTGATGGGCTTCTCCAGAGGCGGTCAAAGCGCCCTCAACGCCAGCATGATGCGGTTTCAGAAGGTGCACCTTTTGTCATCGGAAGCCCGCTTTGCTGCGTACGTCGCGCTCTATCCATCCTGTAACTATTCCTATAGCGACGACGATGACATATCCGCGCAGCCGGTCCGGGTGTTTCAGGGAACCGCGGATGACTACGTTCCAATCGAGGCGTGCCGCGCCTATGTGCAGAGGTTGAAGGCCAGAGGAAAGGACGTGCAGTTTATTGAGTATCAAGGGGCAGGCCACCTTTTTGATGGGCGGGCATTCAAGACTCCTATGACGCTTCCACAAGCGCAGGCGACGCTGAATTGCCAGTGGCAGGAGGGGGAAAACGGTCAACTTTTCAATGCCGCCACCCGACAGCCTTTTTCGTACAACGACCCTTGCGTCAAACGCGGTGCCACCCTTGCATATAACGAGAAGGCCGCGACCGAGGCGAGGAAGGCGGTTATCGAGTTCGTCGCAGCTACGCTCAAACCGGTTCATTCTCCATGACTTCAGCGTCGGGTGTATTTGCATTGAATCCACCTCGAATCTGCATTGCGTAATCAACAAGTACGACTGCCGACAACAATGTCGCTCCGCACTGTTCGCGAGTGCGGCGATTCCGTTCCCAGCGGGCGACACAATAACCGCGCGGGTATAAGCGAACTTGTCGAAGAAAGCTCGGACAGCTGACAATGTTCAGGTCCCGGTTGCCTTTCCGGAGATAACGCGCAATCTTGACAACGAACACCCGCATGGCGACGCTCGCGGGCGATGGAGAATGCGCCCGCTGTTGAGAAAGGCGTTGAAAATCACTTATGATGACCGTCAAGGTTGACATCGCATGCGCGCCGCATGGCATCGATGCGTAGCAAGCGTACTGGCGTCTCAAGCAATAGAACATGAAGATGATCTGCCGGAAGCTTCCGCTAGCGATTGAACAGTCCGCTACACGAAAGGCCGGTGGCTTCAGTCGGTAGGGCTAACGGGAGTGGCGCAACGTAAGCGTGCCTGCCCCGCGTGAGTTCCTCTCTGGAAGTAAGCAGCTTCTCTGAAGGGTGGACGATGGCAACCCAGCTCGAGACAAAACTGTCGTTGCCCGCATTGACCGCGATGGTCGTCGGCTCAATGGTGGGCGCAGGGATTTTCTCGTTGCCGCGCAATTTTGCGCGCGCGACCGGACCGTTCGGCGCGGTCATCGCATGGACCGTGGCGGGCATCGGCATGTATGCCCTCGCGCGCGTGTTTCAGGCGCTTGCACAGCGGCGGCCCGAGCTCGATGCCGGCGTGTTTGCCTATGCACGAGCGGGCTTCGGCGACTACCTGGGCTTTCTATCGGCATTCGGCTACTGGATGGCCGGCTGTTTCGGCAATGTGTCGTACTGGGTGCTGATCAAGTCGACGCTCGGCGCTTTCGTTCCCGCATTCGGCGATGGCAATACGGCGACGGCGATCATTGTCTCGTCGGTCGGCATCTGGCTGTTTCATCTGGTGATGCTGCGTGGCGTGCAGCAGGCCACGATGATCAACACGATCGTCACGGTCGCGAAGGTGATTCCGATCGTGTTGTTCATCGTGATACTGATCGTGCTGTTTCGCGCCGACATGTTCCGCGCGAATCTGTGGGAAGGCAGCGATCAGATCGGCGTGGGTCTTTTCACGCAGGTGCGCGCGACGATGCTCGTCACCGTGTTCGTGTTCGTCGGCATCGAAGGTGCGAGCGTGTACTCGCGCTACGCGAAAAAGCGCTCGGACGTCGGCGCGGCGACGATCACCGGCTTCGTGGCGGTGCTGTGTCTGCTGGTGCTGGTCACGCTGCTGCCCTACGCGAGCTTGCCGCGCGCCGACCTCGCGGTGATGCGCCAGCCGTCGATGGCCGCGGTGCTCGGCGCGCTGCTCGGCCCATTCGGCGTCGTGTTCATCAGCGCCGGTCTGATCATTTCGATCCTGGGCGCGTATCTCGCGTGGTCGCTGATCTGTGCCGAGGTGCTGTTCGCCGCCGCCCGTCTCGAGACCATGCCGCGCATCTTCACGCGACAGAACGAGCACAAGGTGCCCGTCGCCGCGGTGTGGCTCACGAGTAGCGTCGTGCAGATGTTCGTGATCAGCACGTACTGGTCGACCGATGCGTTCGCGCTGATGCTCAACCTGACCAGCTCGATGGCGCTGATTCCTTATTTTCTCGTGGCCGCCTACGGCATCAAGGCCGCGCGACACGATAGCGGCCAGGATGGCGGCACCTTGAGCGGGGCGCTGCGCACCGAGTATTTCGTCGCGATGTTCGCGACGCTGTACACGGCCTTTCTGCTGTTCGCGGGCGGTCCGAAGTTTCTGATGCTATCGGCGATGCTCTATGCCCCCGGTACGGTGCTGTACGTGGTGGCCAAACGCGAGCGCGGTTTGCAGGTGTTTTCGAAAGTCGAGTGGGTTATCTTTGCCGTCGCGGCTTGCGGCGCGATTGCCGCGTTGATTGGCCTCGCGACCGGCACGATTGTCATCTGAGCGGTCGATCATCGTAGCCGCACAAGGGCGGCCGGATCGGAACGTGTTCGCGGGAGAGCGATCGCAGCATGGACAAGCGCGTCAGACTTTCAGCAGCGGGCCTGATGGCGATGGTAATCGGCTCGATGGTCGGGGTGGGCGTATTTTCATTGCCGCAGGCGCTCGGCAAGTCGACCGGCGTGGTCGGATCGTTGATCAGCTGGACCATCACCGGCTCCGGCATGCTGATACTCGCGCTGATCTTTCAACGGCTCGCATGGCGCAAACCCGAGCTGGACGTCGGCGTCTATACGTATGCCCGCGTCGGCTTTGGACGCTATACGGGTTTTCTGTCGGCGTTCGGGTACTGGTGCGCCAGCTGCCTTGGCAACGTGGCCTATCTCGTGTTGATCAAATCCGCGCTCGCGATCGTCGTGCCTTCATTCGGCGCCGGCAATACGCTGAGCGCGATCGTCAGCTCCTCGGTGATGATCTGGGTGTTCCACTTTCTGATTCTGCGCGGTGTGAAGGGTTCGTCGATAGTGAATGCGTCGATGACGGTCGCCAAGTTGTTCGGGCTCGCGCTGTTCGCGGTGCTCGTGCTAGCCAGCTTCAGGTGGCAGCTGTTCGTCGCGAATCTGTGGACCAGTCCCGAGCCATCGACGGCAGGTCTGTTTGCGGAGGTGCGCAAGACGATGTTGGGTACGGCCTTCGTGTTTCTCGGCGTCGAAGGCGCGAGCGTTTATTCCCGGCATGCGCGCGAGCGGCGCGATGTCGGCGTCGCGACCGTGCTCGGCTTTTTCTGCGTGCTGGCGTTGATGGTCATCGTCACGTTCCTCTCGTATGGCGTGTTGCCGCTCGAGCAGTTGGGCGCGCTGAAAAATCCGTCGATGGCCGGCGTGCTGAGTGCCGCGGTCGGCGCCTGGGGCGCGGTCGTGGTCAAGCTCGGCCTGCTGCTATCGGTGCTGGGTTCCTATCTCGCGTGGACGCTGCTCGCCGCCGAAATTTTGCACGCGGCGGGCCAGAGCCGCACGATGCCCGCGTTTCTGGCGCGAGAAAACCGCAACCACGTACCGGTCGCCGCGTTGTGGATGACGAGCCTCGTGATCCAGGGGTTCCTGATCGTGACGCTGTTTTCAAAAGAGGCATTTACGCTGGCCAAGGAGTTCACGACGTCGATGAGCCTGATCCCGTATCTGCTCGTTGCCGGCTATGGGGTGAGGCTCGCGTCGAGCGGCGAATCGTATGCGGGGCAGCCGTGGTCGCGGCGCGTCGATTTCGTGCTCGCGCTGGCGGGTTGCGGCTACGCACTGTTTCTCGTGTATGCGGGCGGCCTGCACTATCTGCTGATGTCCACCGTGCTTTATACGGCGGCGACCGCGTGGTTTTACCTCGCCGAGCGACGCAAGGGGAAACGGCCGGTGTTTACGCTGCGGGAACGCTGGCTATTCATCGTTGTCCTGCTCGCCGCGCTAGTCGCGTTCGTGGATCTCGCGCGCAATCATTTTTCGGCTTAAGGCTCCCTTAAGGAACCGCCACACATAGTCTGGCCTCGCGCCGATTGCCCTGTGAGCCACGGCAATGGCCGTCGCGAACACTTCCTTGCATCGACCGGCAACCGCGGACAACTCACCTTCTATCGTTGGTCCCGCGTTGCCACCACCACGTCCATGAACATGCACCGAATTCTGGAGCGAGCCGGGTTGCGGCCTACGCTTCCCCGCGTCCTCGTGCTCGAGTTTTTCCATCAGCACCCGCACGAGCACTTCAGTGCGGAGCAGGTCTATAAGCGTCTGAATGGCGACACGCGCAACATGAGTTTGGGCACCTTGTACCGCGCGCTCGGCTTGCTCGTCGAAAGCGACTTGTTGAGCAGCGTCGCGTTGGGCGAGGGCTGCATGGTGTATGAGTTGAACGACGGCAAGCCTCACGATCACATCATCTGCACCGCGTGCGGCGGTATCCGCGAGTTCTTCGACGAGCAGATCGAGGCGCGGCAGCGAGCCGTTGCGGATCAATTCGAATTCGAAATGGCGGGGCGGCAACTGGTGCTGTTCGGCCTGTGCGCCGAATGCAGGAAAGGCCGTATGCAAAGCCAGGATGGTGCCGGGAAGCTAAGCCGACGCCTCACATGATCGCGGCCTCGCGAATGCAACGGATGAAATAGTCGGCCGGGCGCGTGTGAATCGCGCCTTCGCGCTGCATCAGATGAAGCCTCGCGGCGCGCGTGGTTTCGATGAAATCGAGCCGCTTCATGTGTCCGATCGTGTTGACGAGTTCGAGCGTGTGCGAAGCCCAGGCCATCACCGCGTCGATACTGAGCGCGAGGCTGTACATCAGCGATTGCGACGTGCAGCGCGTGATCCGGCGCGGCACCGGCAGGCCGTGACGGTTGAACAGATCGGTGACGAACTGCGGGTATTCGTCGGTGGTATCGGAGTGCACCCATTCGGCGTCGCTCAGATCGGCGAGCGAGGTGGCGCTGGCGAGCGCGCCGTTCGCGCGCACCGCGAACGCCAACGGATAGCTCAGGAGTTCAGAACATTCGATCGCCGAATCCGCGGACGATTCCGTGACTGCGGCGACCGCGAAATCGAGCGAACCCTGGCGCAACTGATCCTGCAGCTTCGTCGCGTGAAACTCGAGAAATTCCACCGTGATATGCGGCATGTGCTGGCGAAACCGCGCGTAGGCATCGGGCAGCAGCGTGAGTGCCGCGAGCGGCGTGACACCGACCGCCACGCGGCCTTCCTGCGCGCCTCGTTCCATCGCCATCTGCTGCTCGGCGCGCCCCAGTTCGCCGACGATCAACCGCGCATGCCGCAACAGCGATTCACCCGCGCGAGTGAGCGCGACGCCATTCACGCTGCGGCCGAATAACGACATGCCGATATCGGTTTCCAATTCCCGGATGGCTTTGGTAACGGCCGGCTGGCTGACGAACAGCGCTCGCGAAGCGCCGACGATCGTGCCATGATCCGCGACGGCAACCAGCGCGCGCAGTTGATGAAGCTTGATGGCCATTAACCTTACCTCAGGGTAAATACTATAACTAACGGTTATTGGGATAAAACTTTATCATGTTTTTATTCGCCGCCGCTCTCGTAGACTGGCTCCCAATTCGCGCCGTGCTTGATCAGGCGCTTGTCACACGGGTCTGTCAGAGGAGACGGCGTTGTCCCACAACATCAATATCGATCCCGCGATTCAGGAGCAGGCGGCAGAGTTCGTCGAATTGCGCCGGCGCATTCATTCGCACCCGGAACTGGGATTCGAAGAAGTCGAAACGAGCCGGCTCGTCGCCGAAAAACTCAAGGCCTGGGGTTATGAAGTCACCGAGGGCATCGGCGGCACAGGGGTGGTCGGCCGTCTGAAGCTCGGCGATGGCACCCGCGCGATCGGCATTCGCGCGGACATGGACGCGCTGCCGATCATCGAGGATACCGGTCTGCCGTACGCGAGCAAGGTGCACGGCAAGATGCATGCATGCGGTCACGACGGCCATACGGCGATCCTGCTGGCCGCCGCGCATTACTTCGCGCAAACGCGCCGCTTCAACGGCACCTTGAACCTGATTTTCCAGCCGGCCGAGGAGGGGCAGGGCGGCGCCGCGCGCATGATGGAAGAGGGTCTGTTCGAGCGCTTTCCGTGCGATTCGGTGTACGCGCTGCATAACGCGCCGGGCGTGCCGGTCGGTATGTTCATCGTGCAGGAGGGTGCGATGGCCGCATCGGCCGATCTCGTGACGGTCACGCTGACCGGCAAGGGCATGCACGCCGCGATGCCGCATCTGGGCCGCGATCCCGTGGTCGCCGCCGCGAGCATCGTGATGGCGTTGCAGACGATCATCGCGCGCAACGTGCCGCCGGCCGACGCCGCGGTGCTGACCGTCGGCGCGATCCAGGCCGGCACGGCGCACAACGTCGTGCCGAACACGGCGACGATTCTGATGACGGTGCGCACGCTCAGCACCGAGGTCCAGGACCTGATCGAAACCCGGCTGCGCGAAATCGTCGAGAGTCAGGCCGCCAGCTTCGGCGTGAGTGCGCAGATCGACTATCAGCGGGTCACGCGTGTGCTGATGAATACCGCCCTGGAAACCGCGCGCGCCCGCGAAGCGGTCGCCGCGGTGGTCGGCGCGCAGAACATCCTGCCGCTGCCGCCGGGCATGATGGGCGGCGAGGATTTCTCTTGGATGCTCGAGAAAGTGCCGGGCTGCTACGTCGCGCTCGGCAACGGCCACGAGGGTCATGGCAGCTGCATGATCCATAACCCTGGCTACGACTTCAACGACCAGGCGCTGCCGATCGGCGTCGCCTACTGGGCCACCCTCGTCGAGCAATACCTCACAGCCTGAACTTCGCTTGATTCGCGTTTCGCCGACCCGGCCTGCTGCCGGGCCGGTGGCCAGACTTCGTCCATATCGGGGATTCACATGAAATATAAAAAGACCGTTTGCGCCGCGGCCGTGGCGCTGATGTCTCACGCGGCCTGGGCCGACTCGTATTTGCAGCAATGGTTGTCCGCGTGGCCGTCGATGGAAAGCGCGGTCCAGCAGAACGGCGTTCAGTTGTACGGCGCCGTCGACATGGGCCTGAACTTCCAGAGCGTCAGCGGCACCTCGAAGTGGCAAACACAGAGCGGCGGCGTGCATACGTCGCAATTCGGGTTGTTCGGCCGCGAAGATCTCGGCGGCGGCCTGAAGGCGGAATTCAACCTTGAAAACGGCTTCATGGCGAACAATGGATCGTTCGGCACCAGCAACACGCTATTCGATCGCGCCGCGTGGGTCGGCCTGAACTCGGCGACGTGGGGCGTGGTGCGCTTCGGCTTGCAGCCGACCGCGAACCTGCCGCTAGTCGTCGACCCGTTCGGCGAAGTCGCGACGAACTCGGTCGTCGCGTGGCTCGCCGGCGGTGCGGTGCAGACGCCGAAGGGGATCGGCTACAACGCGGACCTCGGGCCCGGCTCGAGCCAGGTGCTGGTGCGTGCGAACAACGCGGCGACGTGGACCACGCCGCGCATCATGGGCTTCGGCGCAACGTTCCTGTACGCGTTCAACAATCAGGCTGGCGTGTCGCCGAACGCGTCGAACCAGGGCGTGGTCGCGTCGTGGACGAACGGCACGTGGTATCTCTCGGGTGCGTATAACCGTGTATGGAGCTCGCCGGTCGAGACCTCGGCCGGCGTGCAAACCGTGCGCAACGACATCTACGGCGCCTCCGCGATCTACGACGTCGGCAGCTACGTGCTGTCGGCCGCGTTCACACAGGTGGCGCCGAAGCTCGAAGGCAACGGCATCGCGCGCTCCTACATCCTCGGCGCGACGGTGCCGTGGGGACGCCATGCGGTGCGCGCGTCGGTGGTTTATCGCGACACCTCGGGCGTGCGCGACAGCGCCGGCGATCCGGCCAAGGACTCGGCGCTCGGCGTGATGCTCGGCTATGACTATTCGCTGTCGAAGCGTACGTCGCTGTATGCGCGCGCGGGCTTTATCCGCAACTACGGGATTTCGAGCGTGATCCTGAACAGCAATCCGTTGCCGCTGCAGCCGGGTACGGCCTCGCCCGAACTTGGCACGACGCCGATGACGGCGTCGCTCGGCATCTATCACCTGTTCTGAGTCGAGGCATGGCGGTCGGCGCGCGCGCGGCGCCGCCCGCCAGCTGTGTTGCTCGCTCGTTCCTTCGTCTCTGATGAGTCCCACGCATGAAGACCACCAGCTCATCCGTTGCACCGCTGCCCGATGTCGTCGTGTCGAAGGCAGCGTCGACTGTTGCATCGCGCGACGTGCCGCGTGCGGCCACGCGTCGCCGGGTCATTCTCGCGACCTCGCTCGGCAATGCGCTCGAGTTTTTCGACTTCACCGTCTACAGTTTTTTCGCGGCGCTGATCGGCAAGCTGTTCTTTCCGGTGGGCGGCTTGCATGGGCCGCTGCTGCTGTCGTTCGCGACGTTCGGCGCGGGCTTCGTGGTCAGACCGATCGGTGGCGTCGTGATCGGCGCGTATGCGGACCGGCGCGGCCGCAAGGCCGCGATGACGCTGACCATTCTGATGATGGCGCTCGGCACGGCGATCATCGGTCTCGCACCGACCTACGCGCAAATTGGCGTGGGGGCGCCGCTGCTGATCGTCGCTGGCCGGCTGATTCAGGGATTCTCGGCGGGCGGCGAAGTGGGCGCATCGACGACGTTCCTGATGGAATCGGCCACGCCGGGTACGCGCGGCTATCTGGTGAGCTGGCAGCTCGCGAGCCAGGGCGCCTCGGCGCTGGCCGGCGCGCTGTGCGGGATGCTATTGACTCACGCGTTGACGCCTGCCGCGCTCGAAAGCTGGGGCTGGCGTGTGCCGTTTCTGCTGGGTCTGCTGATCGGCCCGGTCGGGCTGTATATACGCAGCCATCTGCATGAGACGCTGCATGCGATGAGTGACTCGCCCGAGGGCGCGACCGTGGTCACGCGAGCGCGCTACGACGTGCGCCGCATCGTGCTTGGCACGCTGCTGATGATCGGCGGTACGTCGTCGATGTACATCCTCGTGTTTTATCTGCCGGCGTGGTTGACGCGCTTCGCGCATGTGTCGGGAGCGGCGGCGTTCTTGCCGAGTGGTCTCGCGGGACTCATTCTGACCGTTGCGTCGCCGTTCTGCGGCAAGCTGACCGACCGGTTGAAGTCACGCAAACCGTTGCTGTTCGCAACGGGCATCGCGAGCGTGCTGGCGCTCTATCCGGCCTTCGCGCTGATGTTGCACGTGCCGGTGCTGCCGTCGATTCTTGCGGCCGTGGCGCTCCTGATCAGCCTGTGGGTGCTCGGAAATCCGGCTGGCTTCCTGCTGTTGCTCGAAGGATTTCCGCGCGAGATGCGTGGGCGTTCGCTCGGGATTATCTATAGCGTCGGCGTGACGCTGTTTGGCGGCTTCGCGCCGTTCGTGGTGACGTGGCTGATTGGCGCGACGGGCAGCCCCTATGCGCCGGTCTGGTACATGAGCGCGTGCGGTCTGGTCAGTCTCGGCGCGCTGATCGTATTCGACGAGCGCATTACCGATTAACCGCCGGAATCATCGTCGATGTGATCCGGCTAAAAGACAACAGGAGAACGAAATGAACGCAAAAAAATTATTGAAGCTGCTTGGTGCGAGCGCGGTCGTGTTCGCTTGCCTGAACGCGCAAGCGCAACCGCAGGCCGGCGGATCAGTCCCGGCGGTACAGGCTGCGGCGGGCTCTTCGCCAACCGCAGCTGAATCCAAGGCAGCCAACAAGCAGCTCGTGCGGGACGTACGGCGCGCATTTAGAGGCGCGCGAAGTCAGGGCTTGCGCTCGAGCAACATCACGGTGCGCGCGAACAACGGCGTCGTGACTTTGACGGGCAGTGTGCCGAGCGCGGAGCAGGTCGATCTCGCCACCAATATTGCGAAGGGCGTACCCGGTGTTCAGTCGGTGACGAGCCGCGTCGCGGTGCGCAAGGAATTCAGCACGCGGGGCAGCAATTAACGGTTGTCGGTTTGAATGGCCCGCTAGTGCGGGCTTGCTCACGCCTCGTAATTTGATTCCTATCGGGCGTGGCGCAAATTCGGTTGTCGCAATGGACATGATGGCGATGTCCGCCACCTATCTGTCGGCGCTCGGTCCGGTCAGACCAGGCCGGGCCGTGCTGGGGGCGCCGATGAGGAACTGCGACGCGTCCGACGGGACCAGATCTTGACTGGAGGACGAGATTGCGACTCTCCGTGAGGTGTGCACGCGACCCGTGCAGCCTGGTCACCTGGAAAATGCCCCCTCCTCGCGACGCGGCCGACGTACGCGGCGCTTGCAAGCGGGTACGGAGGTTACCTTGATCAAAGTGCCCAGATGCTCAGACGAGACATATCGGACTTTGCTGACTTCTTTCCTTTTTGACCTTTCCTACAATCTGCCACAGTCCTACGTGAGGATGTTTGAGTTCCTCGCTGACGAATGCGTTGCGCAATTCCTTCCCATTCATTGTTGATCCACGCTACGTCGCATGGGAAGAATTGTTTGGTTCCTAAAAACGCACGACGTCCCTGTTGAATTCTTATTGATTTAATAAAAATAAGAATACTCAACTTCTTTAAGGCCAAATCGGCCCGGGGAATAGTTAAGACATTTTTGATGTATGCAATTCAGATCCCACCGATTGCTACGCCGACGTGATGGGTTCTGCACGTTATCTGCTTTCATCAGGGGCAGCAGCGTAGTGCATTGAATACGTCCTGCTCATTAGCGGGCGCCAGGACTTCGAGCTATGCGCCAAAAGCCATGTTGGGTTTGAGGGTTGTTGGTGTTTTTGTACGAAAAAGGTTTTCACCAGTGTTGCTATGGAGTTTGAGTGAGCAGAATCAGAGTGGGTATTGCGGACGATCACCCCTTCATCCTCCTCGGCGTCGACCATCTTCTTCAGCGTCATCCTGATATCCAGGTCTGCTTCAAAAGCGAAAGTATTGGCAGGTTGCTCCAGCTTCTGGTTGACGTACCCGTTGACGTTCTCGTCTGCGATTATGAATTCGAAGGTGATCCGTATGCCGATGGACTCAACCTTCTTGACCGGATCCGACGTGTCGCTCCCGCCGTAAGCGTTGTCTTTCTCAGCGCACATTCCTCGACGCACATCATCTCGTCCGCGCTCAATGCGGGGGCGGCAGGCTTCGTCGGTAAGGGGCCCGAGGGTTTTGTCGGTCTTGTTACCGCCGTTCGTGTCGCAAAAAATAAGAGAGTCTTTCTGCCTGATTCCATTGCGAACAGGATACTGTCCACACCCGGGTGCGCAGCGGAAGGCGGATCTTCTCTCGATTCACTATCTGAAAAAGAATTGACAGTCGTGCGGATGATTTGCGATGGGATGTCGATCGGGGCGATCGCCGAGCGACTCAATCGCAGTCGCAAGACCGTTAGCAATCAGAAGAACGCTGGCATGAAGAAGCTCGGTGCCAGAAACGACGTCGAACTCGTCACGATCGTTCGCGAATGGTCATGCTCGTAACAATTGCCGCCCTTCACGGGCCGCGTCTGTCTTTCTCTCTTTGCTGGTCCTTTCTTCTTCTCGACTGATCACGTGTACTTTCATTTTGGGCGTCGGCCCATTAACAGTGATTCGCTTCGATGAGATCATTCCTCTGCCTTGACGATCGCTGGAAGCCCCCGGCTTGACAAGGGTTTGAAGTTTTCAAATGGCACTAAGAGGAATTTAATGAAAAAGCAAGTCACGCAACTCATGATCGCCCTGATGGGCCTGTCCGTCGCGCCGATGGTTTTCGCTCAATCTGCACCGGGTACTGGCCAAGTAACGTTCAACGGCGAACTGTACGACGAAACCTGTGTGATCAACGCGGGTGATGAGAACAAGACGGTCACATTGCCGACCCTGTCTACGCAGTCGCTGGCTGCAGCTGGCCAAGCCAACGGCTCGAAGATGTTCGATATTTCGGTATCGGAGTGCCCGGCATCCCTGGCTAGTGTCGCGGCGCATTTCGAGACTACGAACATGAACCCGAGCACGCGTAACGCCATCAACCAGGCAGTCACTTCGCCGGCTAAGAATGTCGAAGTGCAATTGCTTGACAGCGATGGCACGACGCCGATTCTGCTGGGTAGCACGGGTACGTTCTTTACTGTCGCGGGCGACGGCACCGCAACGATGACCTACGGCGGCCAGTACTACGCAACGGACAAAACCGAGGCCGGTTACGTGACGGCTGTTGTTCGCTATACGCTGGCATACCAGTAAGCCAATCTAAGCCGAATGGCATCGGGTTGCTCTTCTAGCTCGAAAGCAACCCGAAGTGGCGTTCCGCTTACCTGTTGCGTGGAGGAGCGCATTTCTTCGATGAAGTTCCCTATTTTGTTGGCCGCGGCGGTCGCCTGCAGTGTGGTCTCGTTTGCCGCACAAGCTGCTATCACCATTACTGGTACACGAGTTATTTACCCGGCGAAAAACCGTGAAGTGAATGTTCGCTTGAACAACGTTGATAGTCGTCCTGTCCTGGTTCAAGCATGGTTGGACGACGGCGATGCTGCGGCTGCACCGAATGAAATCAAGGTGCCATTTACGCTGCTGCCGTCGGTATTTCGAGTCGAACCTCACAGAGGGCAGGCTTTGCGCATCATGTTCGCGGGCGGCGATATGCCGACGGATCGTGAATCCGTCTATTGGCTGAATGTTCTGGAAATTCCGCCGAAGCCTAAGGATGCCGATGAGCGGAACATGATCCAGCTCGCGTTCCGTACGCGTATCAAGATGTTCTACCGGCCCGCGTCGTTGCTCGATGACCCAACCGCACAGCGCGCTCAACTGAAGTGGCATGTCGAGTCGGACGACAAAGGTCAAAGCGTTGTTCGTCTGACCGGCGACGCCGGGGTCGGCAAGACGGCGGTCGTCGAAGGACTCGCGCGCGCGATCGCGGCCGGCGAAGTACCGCCGAAGCTCGCCGACGTACGGCTGTTGAGCCTCGACGTCGGTGCGCTGCTGGCCGGCGCGAGCATGAAGGGCGAGTTCGAGGCTCGGCTGAAGTCCGTGCTCGAGGAGGCGGCGAAGTCGCTAGCGCCGATCGTGCTGTTCGTCGACGAGATTCACACGCTGATCGGCGCGGGCGGTCAGGCTGGCACCGGCGACGCGGCGAATCTGCTGAAGCCGGCGCTCGCCCGCGGCACGCTGCGCACCATCGGCGCGACCACATGGGCCGAGTACAAGCGGCACATCGAGAAAGACCCTGCGCTCACGCGGCGCTTCCAGGTGCTGCAGATCGCCGAGCCCGAGGAACCGTCTGCGATAGACATGGTGCGCGGGCTCGCGCGTACACTCGCGCGCCATCATGGCGTCGTGGTTCTCGACGAGGCGATTCGGGCGGCAGTGACACTGTCGCATCGCTATATTCCGTCGCGCCAGTTGCCGGACAAGGCGATCAGCCTGCTCGATACTGCCTGCGCGCGGGTTGCGCTATCGCAGCATGCGCCGCCGCGAGAATTGCAGCGGATTCGCGAGCGGTTGCAAGCCGCGCGCGTCGAAGCCGAGCTGCTCGACAATGAGGCGCGCATCGGCCTTGGCAGCGAGTCGGCACTGGCCGACGTCAATGCGACCATCGCGACGCTCACGCTCGAAGAACGTGCCATCGAAGCCGCGTGGCAGGCGCAGTCAGATGCGGCGAAAGCGCTCGCGAGCGCACGCGAGGTGGTGAGCGAGCGCAACGCCGATGCCGGACCTCGAGCCGATGGGGCGGACAGCGCTGCGAGCTCGCTGGAGACCCTGCGCGAACTGGAGCGGACGTTATCGAACCTGCAGGCGGGCACCCCGCTCGTGTTCCCGGAAGTTGGCGAAGCGATCGTTGCGGAAATCGTCGCCGACTGGACCGGTATTCCGGTCGGACGCATGGTCACCGACGAGGTCAGCGCCGTTCAGATGCTGCCTGCTACGCTTGCAGCGCGCGTGATCGGCCAGCACGACGCATTGCAGCAGATTGGCGAGCGCGTACAAACGGCGCGTGCCGGCCTCGCGGACCCGCGCAAGCCGCTTGGCGTGTTCCTGCTCGCGGGACCGTCCGGCGTCGGCAAGACGGAAACCGCCCTGGCCCTGGCGGAGGCGCTCTATGGCGGCGAGCAGAACCTGATCACGATCAACATGAGCGAGTACCAGGAGGCGCATACGGTGTCGGGTCTGAAAGGGGCGCCGCCTGGCTATGTCGGTTACGGCGAGGGCGGCGTGCTGACGGAAGCGGTGCGCCGACGTCCGTACTCGGTTGTACTGCTCGACGAGATCGAAAAAGCGCACGGCGATGTGCACGAAATGTTCTACCAGGTGCTCGACAAGGGCTACATGGAAGACGGCGACGGGCGCTATATCGATTTCCGCAATACGACCATCCTGATGACCAGTAATGTCGGCTCCGATCTCAACGCGAACCTGTGCGCGGACGAAATGCTTGCGCCGGACATGGATGGCCTGCGTTCGGCGCTTGCGCCCGAGTTGCTGAAGGCGTTTCCGGCGGCGTTCCTCGGGCGCATGACGGTGGTGCCGTATCGTCCGTTGGGTCCGGATTCGCTTGCACGGATCGTGAGCTTGCATCTCGATCGGGTCGTTCGGCGTATGGCGGACAACAACCGCATCGTGCTGAGTTATGCGCAGGAGGTGGTCGACTACATCGTCGGGCGCTGCCTGGTGCAGGAGACGGGCGCGCGTCTTCTGATCGGCTTTATCGAACAGCACGTGCTGCCGCGTCTCGCGCGGGAGTGGCTCGATGCGTTTGCATCGAAAAGCGCACTCACGCATATGACGATCGAGGTGGCCGATCCGGCCGCGGCGCCTGCCGACGCACTCGTGTTTCAGTCGTCCTGCCTGGTGTAGTCCTTCGCGTTGGCGGGGGCGGACTGGCGGCTACCCGTCAGTTCTCATTGAATCTCAGTGGTAACTATTGGATTCTCGCGGTCAATTGAACTCCCGCAAACATTAAGTCCAACAGCTTTCAGCCGTGCATTGCCCGATTACCCTGTGTATTCGTGTCGTCACGCATGGAGCGGTATCCGCACGCCTGTGTCCCACCAGGTCGCTTTACTCGTAAGTCGGTTCGCCTGGTTATCTGCGGCCGTTGGAGCAGTGTTCATAGCTTCGATTTTCATGGCCTTGGCCGTCGGTGACGCTCTGGGCGCCAATCCAGCAGCCTCCGCGACGACCGCCCGCAGTCGCGAGAGCGACAACGGCTTCGTCACCTTCGTGTCATATCCGCGGCCTCATAGCGCGCGCTCCTCCGGCGTCACCGACGCGCAGGCCGCGGATTTATTCAGATTTGCTTACGAAAGTGAACTGCTACTGCGCCGCGGAAGCGTTCGTTCTTTGACCTTGCGTCCACTCATGCATATTCAATGCCACGCGGCGTGATCGCCGCAGCAACGACAATTTTCATTCGAACGGAATCCTTAAAAATTGCTCGCGTTACTCTATCGAGATAAGCTATAAAGGCAAAAAGGTCCGCATCATGAATGTGCGTCGCGTTAAGTGAGGGACACGCTGTCGTGGTAGATTTCAGCGTTGCCGCGCTGATCCCATGCGCCATCCATAGCGGGCAACCCGAGGTCGGAATCCGTTAAGCCTTTCAATTGCAACCGGAATGACTGGAGAACAACAATGCTTTTCTTTAATGATGGATTCACATTCCCGAATTTTCTGGCCGACGTTTTCTCCATCTTCATCTTTATTCTGTGGTTCTGGCTGCTGATCACGGTGTCGGGCGACCTGTTCCGCCGCCATGATGTGTCCGGTTGGGGCAAGGTTCTGTGGGTGATCTTCCTGATCATCCTGCCGTATATCGGCATCTTCGCGTATCTGCTCACGCAGCATCGCGGTATGGCGGAACGCAATCAGGAGCGGGCCAAGCAGGCGCGCGAAGATCTGCGCAGCGTGGTGGGCTTCAGTGTCGCCGACGAACTCGAAAAGCTCGACAAGCTGAAAGCGTCCGGTTCCATTTCCGCGGACGAGCACGCCCGACTGCGCGCCAAGCTCGTGCAGTAAGCGGCAAGTAGCGGATTGCTGCCACGCGCGAGGGCGCGCCGTCCGTCTCGCCGTGGCGCTTGCGCGATCGAACGTAACGGGAGGAATTTATGCTGACCCACCTCGCCCACGTTCCGGGTTCTGCCGCGCGGACCGCGCGCGTGTCGTCAGGTGGGCGCCGCGCCGCGCTCACCTGCCTGACGGCGTTGATGCTCGCCGCTTGCGTACAACCGTGGCAACAATTCCAGGCCGGCCAGGATCAAGCGGCGATCATCGCCCGAATGGGTCAGCCGCGCGAAGTCTACGACCTGCCCGGAGGCGGCCGCCGGCTGATGTGGCCGACCCAGCCGATGGGCTCGACCACCGTCGCCGCTGATATCGACGCTTCAGGCAAGATCGTGAGCGTGCGCCAGGTCTTGCAGCTCAGCGAATTCAACCGCGCAGAAATCGGCAAATGGACGCGCAACGATGTGCTGATCAATTTCGGCCGTCCCGCGCAAACGCAGTTTTTCCGCCTCTCGCAACGCGAAGTCTGGTCGTATCGCTACATCGAAAACAACATCCACCACATGCTGTTCAATTTCGCGTTCGATACCAATGGCGTGTTGCGCGAAACGCAGCGCTCGCCCGATCCATTGCGCGATCGCGATATGCGGCGGTTCTGAACAGGCCCTAAAGTAACGACTCGATCGGCATGACCGACAGCATCCACACGCCGAGCCGTGCGTACCAGGTCGCATTCGGTTCGGTGTCGTGGCGGGTTTCGACGTCGCCGTTGGTCTCGATCCAGTACAGCTTGCCGTTTTCGTCGAGATGCACCGAGTACGCGACTTTAGGCAGCAGCGCGAGGAACTTTTGATCGACGCGCGTCGCGAGATCGGGGCTGTCGATCACGAGGCCAAGCTCGGTATTCAGATGCGCGGAACGCGGATCGAAGTTGAATGAACCGACGAAAACCCGTTCCGAGTCCACGATGAAAGTCTTCGCGTGGAGGCTCGACCCTGAGCTGCCGAACGGACCCGGCGACTGTTCTTTCTTGTACGGGACACCCGCCACGCGCCGCAATTCGTACAGGTGCACACCGTTTTGCAGCAACTCGGTGCGCCGCCTGATATAGCCCGAGTGGACGGCGACGACGTCGGTCGCTTCGAGCGCGTTGGTCAACACGCGCACATCGACGCCCTGGGCCGCGAGCCCGCTCAGATACTGCGTGCCCGTGCTCGCCGGCACGAAATACGGCGAGACGAGGTCGAGCGAGTGGGTCGGTTGGCCCACCACCTCGCGTAGCTGGTGAACAATCAGCCCTTCCGGTGGCGCTTCGTTCAAGCCCTTCGCCGGGTCATCGCTGACCAGCTTCGTTTTGGCCCAGTCGAGTGGCAGCTTGTCGTCGAGCAGGTTCTGCACGACGCGCGGACCGCGTAGCGCTTCCTTATAGTCCGCGGCCGCGGGATCCTGCTCGATCGCCTGCGCCCGACGCTCCAGCTCGGCCAGCTCATCGACGCTTTCGTGCGGCAAGATCTTCTCGACCGGAAACGCCGACGCGCTCGCCCAGTAGCGGTCGAAATCGCGCGAGACGTCGGCCGCGGCCGGCCCGACCGCGAGCACGTCGAGGTCGGCGAAGACGACGCCGTCGGTGGCATCGAAGTACTCGTCGCCGATGTTGCGGCCGCCGAGAATCGTCGCGGTGGCGTCGGCGGTCAGGGATTTGTTGTGCATGCGCCGGTTGGCGCGCGAAAAGTCGGTCACGAAACCGAGGAACTTCGGGCTGCGCACGACGAACGGATTGAACAGACGCACCTCGATGTTCGGATGCGCATCGAGCGCCGCGAGCGTCGGGTCGAGCGCGGAAGCGATACCGAGATCGTCGAGCAGCAGGCGCACCCGCACGCCACGGTCCGCCGCCTCGTGGATCTGTTCGAGCAGCAGCGTGCCGGTCAGGTCGTCGCGCCAGATGTAGTACTGGATGTCGAGCGTGCGTTGAGCGGAACGGATCAGGTCCATGCGCGCGGCGAACGCGACATGCGCATCCGCCAGCGGATAAATCCCCGCGAACCCCGGGTGCGCGGCAAGCTCGGGTGCGACCGCGCGACCGAGATCCGTGGTGGCGGCCACCGCCGGCGACAATGCCTGCGACTCCTTGCGATCCTCGAGCGACGGCAACCCTGCGCAGCCGGCGAGCAGGCTTGCGCAGAGCAGCGCGCACAGCGAGCCGGCAAATCGACGAGGCGGGAACGACGGGTGGTGTGTCTGCGCTTGCATGGAGTCCTGGTCTTCCGTTGGCTTGCAGTCAACTTGCACTGGTTGAGAAGAATACTATGAGCGTGTCCCCATCGGTGTGCCGCCAGACGCCCTTGTTGCGCAAAGCGCTTTGTCCGATGATACGGGCATGGCGCCTTCGAGCGTGCCGCCCACTCTGGAGTCGAGCAACGTGAAGATTTCCCGCTTGCTGCTTGCTAGCGTGCTGCTGTTCGTGGTGGGCACCGCGCTGCAGATGATCTGGCCGCTCGCCCAGCCGGCCTCGTATCATCACTTCGCCGATCAACGCTCGCTCGGGCAACTGCACAATGCGTCCGACGTGCTGTCGAACGTCGTCATTCTGATCGCCGGTCTGCTCAGTCTCGGCTGGGTTCTGCGGCATGCGTCGAACCAGCCCGCGCAATTTCCCGGCATGGTCGTCGCCGCGTTCGGTCTGCTCTTCACGGCGTTCGGCTCGGCTTACTACCACATGGCGCCGAACGACGCGACGCTCGTCTGGGACCGTTTGCCCATGACGATCGTATTCGCCGGCATCCTCGCCATGCTATGGACGTCGTGGAGCGGACAACGGGTCGGCTGGGCGCAGATGCTGATCATGGTGGTCGTGTCGCCCGCCACCGTCGGCTATTGGCTCCTGTTCAACAGTCTGTGGCCTTACGCGATCCTGCAGTTCGGCGGGCTCATGCTGATCGTCGGCATGACGCTCACGCGCAAGGTGGACGGCCTGGTCGCGTGGACGCTCGTGATCGTCTTCTACGGGGTCGCGAAGATTTTCGAAAGCCTCGACTGGCAGATATGGGAACTGACGCATCACGTGATCGCCGGCCATGCGTTGAAGCATGTGTCGAGCGGTCTCGCCGGCGCGTCGATGATTCTGGTTGCGAACGCGGCGCCGCGCGCCGTCGTGGGCATCGTGCCGCGCCGGCCGGGGGGCATCGGGCAGTCGCGCACGCCGCGTTGAAGCCGCGCTCGCGCGAAGTGAGGTGGCCGCTGCCCCCACACCACTGCCGCTCCTACCTCGAATACGTCGCCAACGCGGCGTTCTGAACCCGCATTTCGAGGCGCCGGCCCGGGGTTGGCCGACGCAACGATCTGTCGCGCTTTTTATGTGAGCTGTCATCGTTCTGTGCGAAGATCAGTGCTGTCCATCGCGCGCGCTGCTGTGTAAGCGGATCGTACGGCGGCGCGTGCGCGGCCATCGCCTCGTCCTCGGGGCGGGCGCGGAGCGCACCTGTTTGCGGATTCGTGGAGTCCTGACCAATGACCGACAGATTGCAAGCGTCCGTATGCGTAGTGGTGCTGTTGCTGATTGTGGGCTGGGTTCTGTATATCGGCCGCGCGGTTTTCGTGCCGATCGTGTTCGGCGCGATCGCGGTGTACGTGGTGGTCGACTTCACGCGCCTGCTGCAACGCATTCCGCTCATCGGACCACGGCTGCCGGTGCAGGTGCGCTACGGACTCTCGATGTTCCTGATCGGGGCCGCGATCTTCTTCGCGGTCGACATGCTCGTCGCGAACTACGACGCGCTCGTCGCGCTCGCGCCGCGCTACCAGGACTCGGTCCTGCTGATGATCCACAAGATCTCGACGCTGCTGCACCTCGAAAGCGAGCCGACCTGGGAGTCGCTGCGGCGGAACATGCTCACGCAGCTGAATATTCAGTCGATGGTGACCGGCATGCTGGCGTCGCTGTCGTCGGTGATCATCGATCTGTTCGTGATCGTGCTGTATGCGAGCTTTCTGCTGGTCGAGCGCAGTACGTTCGGCGAAAAGCTCACGAACATGACCGCTAATTCGACCAACGCGGCGCGCATCCGGGGTGTCGTCACCGACATCAACCGGCGCATCGGCGCGTATCTCGCGCTGAAGACGTTTCTCGGCGTGCTGCTGGGTGCGATCTGCTGGCTCGCGATGCGCAGCGTCGGCCTCGAGTTCGCCGGGCTGTGGGCGATCCTGACCGCGCTGCTGAACTACGTCCCGTACATCGGCTCGGTGCTCGCGATCGTGTTTCCGGTGTTGATGTCGGTGCTGCAGTTCGGCGACCTGAATTCGATCCTCGTCGTGGTGGTCTCGCTGACCGCGATTCACTTCGTGATCGGCAATATCCTCGATCCGTATCTGACGGGCAACTCGCTGAACCTGAGCCCGTTCGCGATTCTCGCGAGCATGGCGGTGTGGTCGGCGCTGTGGGGGGTGCCGGGCGCGTTTCTCGCGGTGCCGATCACCGCCAGCGTGGCGATCATTTTCTCCGAGTTCGAAATGACGCGACCCGTTGCGGTGTTGCTGTCGAAGAATGGCCGGCTTGCCCTTGGCAAGAACGGCAAGACTGAACAAACCGCGTAAAGCGGCCGCTTCGGCAGCGGCCGCCGCCCCGAACGCGCCATCTACCCGGCGCATCCAATGAAGACGGCCCGTGCGAACTGTTCCGCGCGGGCCGTCGAATGAAACACGTCTACTTCGATGCGTGCGGCTTACCGCCGCCGCACGCCGTTGCCATCAGCGCGAGGCGCTGACCGTCTGATGCTTACTGCGAAGAACCCGACCACGTCTGGCCGCTCGTCGACGTATCGCCGATGGCCGGGAAGTCGACGTACGCCGCGCTGCAATCGACCGCATCCTTGGTGCTCAGCTGCTGCGACGCGGAGCCGGTCAGCACGACACGGTTCGCGGTCGACGCGAAGATCGGCAGGTTCACGTTGTTCAGCGTCAGATTCGCATCCGAAGCGGTGACCGACACGAGTTCCGGCGAGTCGGCGAGCACGTTGTTCAGCGTCATGCCGAGCGGAATTTGCGCGTGCGTGATGCCGCCCGAGTTCGCCTGGAAGCCCTCGAAGATCGCCGACGTCGTACCGATGATATGGACGTTCGACAGCGTGATGGCGTGGAAGTCCGGATAGAGCGGCGAAGTCGGATTCGACAGTTGCTTCGTGCTGTAGTACGGCGTGAACAACAGCGCCTGGCCGCTATTGCGGATACAGATGTTGTTGTAGTTGATGTTCGTCACGAGACCGCCGCGCGCCCAGTCGGACTTGATGCGCAGTGCCTGTTCCGAAGTATCGAACGAGTTGTCGTACACCTGGACGTTCGTCACGCCGGCATTGGTCTCGCTGCCGACCGACACGCCGTGACCCGCGTAGATATGGTTGTGCGCGATGACGAAACCATACTTGCGATCGGTCGCGACGTCGCGATTGCCGTCGACGCCGTACAGGCCGGAATTGGCCGGGCTCGGGTTGTTGGAACCTTTGATCGCAATGTCGTCGTCGCCGGTGCTGATGTAGTTGTACGCGAACACGACGTTCTTCAGGTAACCGTCAAACGCGAGCTTGCCTGCCGTCGACGACTTGGTGCTGCTGATCACCGGTGCCTGCGTGGCTGCCTTCGAGGCCGAACCCGGGTCGAACGCGTCGGTGTTCTTCGCCGTATCGACGGTCGGCACCATGCCCAGATAGTTCGGGTTGCCGTTGCCCGCCGGGTTCGCCGAAGCCGAGGCCGACGGCGTCTGCACCTTGACATTCCAGACCGTGAAACCGTCGATACCGCTCGGCACGACGTGGAAGTTCGCGCTGTTGTGCAGCGTGATGCCGAACAGCGTCAGGTTCTTCGCGTAGTTGAACACCATCATGCGGAAGTTCGACTGCGAGCCGACACCGGTCGTGCCGTTCTCGACCATGTTGCCGAGCCACGCGAGATCCCACCACGTCATGTGGCGCGCCGAAGCCTTCGAGTCCACGAACGTGCCGCCGTCGTCGCAGGGAATGCCGTCCCCGGCCTGCGTACCCGTCGCATACGCGGCGTAGGTGTTCGTACAGGTCTGGTCGACGCGCATCAGCGGATAGAGCGGGTTCGAGCTGACGATTTCCGATGCCGCCCGGCCGTCGATCGTGCCGCCACCGACCACCGCCGAGTTCACCATGTAGTTGCCGGTGATCAGCGCCGCACAGTTGCCCGAGCTACCTGCCTTGGTCGAGCTGACTGCGGTGTTCGCGCAGTACGGTCCGGCCGCGTTCGGCGAGTAGGCCATCACGTCACGCGTCGCGTAGAGGGTCACGCCGTTGTCGATCCACAGCGTCACGCCCGAGGGCAGCGTCAGCGGGCCCGTGATGAACGAGTTGCCCGCGCCGGTGCTCGACACGACGAGGCGCACCGCGAACTTGCTCGCGCGATACTGCGGAGCCGCGAGGGTTTGCGCCGATGCGCCCTTGATGTTGATGTTCGGCACTGCTGCCGCGGTTTGCGACGCGGCTGCCGCGGCGTCGGCCGCGTAGATCTTGGCGCCGACTTCGGCGTCCACGGCGGCGCCGCAGGCGTCGAGCGCGGCCTGGATGCGTGCCTGGTCCGGATTCAGGATCGCCGACGTAGTGCCATTGTCGGCTTCAGGTCCGAGCGCGCCGCTCGGCTGGCTCACGAGGTTGTTGCTGGCTTCGAGCGTGCTGCAGACCTGGGCGTCGGTCGGCAGTTGCGGCGCCGCGGGCAGATCGGCGTCGCTGGTCGTGGTGCCGACCTTGAAGGCGGCGGGCGTGGTCGTTGCCGGCGGGGTGGTGCTCGCGTTCGATGCGGCCGGCGCATTATCTCCGCTGCCGCATGCCGCGAGCAGCGCGGCCAGGCAGGTTATGACGGTGACTCGGTAAAGCATGGGGTCATCCTTTTTATTTAAGAAGACTAACTATCTAGACGTGTTCCAGCTCAGCGAGACGGATCTCGATGGTGGGTTGTTTTTATTCTTGACGGGGTGGGGGCTTGGCGTTGCCGCATGCCGGGCGACATCGCGCATCGCACGCGAGCGCTCGCCGCGGCGGCGCTCGCAGGCGCGGCGGGGAGTGCTCGTGAAGCGTCGCTCGGAAGGGCATCTATCGATCAGCCTGGGTTGGTTTTGTCCGCGGCGAGGGGCGCAGCGATACGCGGTCTCGGCGCGTTAGTCATACGACGACATATAAATAGTAAATGAAGGCTGTGTCTACGTACATGCAGTACTTACCCCAACTTACAGCCTGTAGATTTGTTGACCCTGGAATCATGCGGTCCTCCGGGGTGGTCGCCTCTCGAAATTCTTATGCGGGGATTACCCGCGTAAGACCAAGGTATACGATGACATATAACATAGGCTGCGGATATCCGCAGTTCGGTCGTCATCTCCTTGAATATTTGGAAAAGTTTCAGTGCGCCGCCTGACGCAGAATTCACGCAAACCCATGCAACAATGGCCTCGGGTTGCGGCCACAGCGAGTGGCTGGACCTGACGTGTCTTTCCATCAGCACGAGGCCTGCCACTCGATGACAAAGCCGACCAGGGCGCTCCTCATTGCCGCGACGGTTCTCGGCGCGGCGGCCGGCCGGGCATCGGCCCAGGAGCTCGGGCTGTTCGCCGGGCCGCTGACCGGCGAGCACAGTCATTCGTACTCGTGGCAACTCGACTACACCGAAGGCATCGGCCGATACGTCGCCGGCAGCGTGAGTTGGCTCAACGAAGGCCACATCCCCGATCATCATCGCGATGGCCCGCTCGTCCAGTTGTGGGGCAGGGTGCCCGTGATGGACCGGCGCGTGGTGTTCGCGGTCGGTGTGGGGCCCTATCGCTACTTCGATACCGAAGCGGCCGAGCAGGGCGAGGGGTATTCGAATACGCACGGTTGGGGTGTCGTCTATAGCGCGCGCGCCACGTGGTATTCGACGCAGCGCTGGACCGCGAATCTGCAGGTCAATCACGTGCAGGTGACCCACGGTGAGTCGACGACCGCGATCATGCTCGGCGTCGGCTATCAGCTCGACGCGCCAGACACGCCGGGACCACGCGACTTCGCGCTGCCGCGCACGAACAAGGTGACCAACAACGAAGTCACGCTGATGGCCGGCGCGACGATTCTGAACAGCCTCGATTCGCAGACCTCGGCCGCGGAAGCGATCGAGTACCGGCGCGGCCTGACGCCGTATCTCGACGCGACGCTCGGCTATCTGCACGAAGGCAACGGCCTGTCCGCGCGACGCGACGGCGCGACCGCGCAGCTATGGCTCACGCGCGCGTTCTTCGACGAGCGCTTCGCGCTCGGCGTCGGCGCCGGCGTGTATGTCGCGATCCATCACGGCGACAGCAACGACATGCGCGACACGGGCGACGGCATTTTGTCCGGTCTCCTATCGATGACGGCATCGTATCGCTTCACTCAGCGCTGGTCGGCGCGTGTCACGTGGAATCGCGTCATGACCCGCTATAGCCGCGATACCGACGTGATTCTCGGCGGCATCGGCTATCGGTTCTGACGCGCGCTCATGCCTCGCTCACACGACTCTGACATCCCGCCGCTCCCCATCTCGCGTAACGCTGACGCGCTCGAAGACCCGGCGCTGCTGCGGCGCCTGTTGCGCGCGAAAGACCGCATGGATGCCGCCTCGCACGAAGCCTGGCCGGTGCGGCGTCTGGCCGAAGTCAGCGGCGTGTCGGAGGCGCATTTCGCGCGTTCGTTCAAGCGTGCCTTCGGCCTGCCGCCGCATCGCTATCTGCTGACGCGCCGTATCGAGCAGGCCGTCACGCTGCTGCGCGACACCGACCTCGGCATCACGGACATCGCGTTCGCAACCGGCTGGGAAAGCCTCGGCACGTTCGGCCGGATCTTTCGCGACATCACCGGCATGAGCCCGAGCGAGATGCGCGTGCAGGCCCGAGCCAATCAGGCTGAACTCGATCGCGTGCCTGCCTGCGTGCTGAAGGCCGCGCAACGCCCGGACCTGACGATCGCAGTTTTGGAGAAGCGGCGGCGCGGGGCCAGCGATACAGTCGAGCCCTCAACCAGGGAGGAATCATGAATCAGGGTATCAATGTGGTCGGTTTATACGTCGACGATCAGGACGCGGCGCTGGCGTTCTACGTCGACAAACTCGGATTTCGGGTCCACACGGACGTGAGCAACGGTGCCTACCGCTGGCTCACCGTGCAGCATCCGGAGCAGCCGTCTTTCCAACTGGGCCTGTTCAGACCTGGGCCGCCGGTCCACGACGAAGCGACCGCGCAAACGCTGCGCGCGATGGTCGCGAAGGGGGCGATGCCGCCGTTGGTGTTGTCGGTCGCCGACTGTCGCGCGAGCTACGAGCAGTTCAAGGCACGCGGCGTGGAGTTCACGCAGGAGCCGGTCGATCGTTACGGCAGCGTCGACGCGGGCTTTCGCGATCCCGCGGGCAATGGCTGGAAGATGATCCAGGCGGCCGCTCAGAAGTGAGCGTCGGCAAAACGTAGTCACGCGCCTGCGCGATGAAGACGACCGGCCGGCGGCACGTCGCACGATCGCGACGCGCCGCCGGCCGTGCTAGCGGTCTAATGGACCATCACTGCTGATGCTGCTGCAGATACTGCCTGACGTCGTTCAACGTCACACGGCCCGAATGCGCCGTGTCGATCTCGTCGAAATGTTTGGCGATAAAGCCGAGCCCATTGCTTTGCGCCTGGGCCTTGGTGATCGACGAGCCGTTACCCAGCACCGAATTCGCGCCCAGTCTGCTCTCGACGCGATTCTGAGCCTGCTGCTGCAGCGTCGAGCCGGTGGTCGGCGCGACCGCGTTGGCACGGTTGTGAGGAAAGAACGGACCGTCTACGCCATGTCCGCCGTTGGGTAGCGTCACGGGCGCCACCGGCTGCGGCGGCAACGCGTGCGCACTGACGGCGACCACACCGAGGACGATCAACGCCAGCGCACGTCGCAAGATATCGATTGAAGACATGATCATTCGCCATAAAGAGTAGTCGGAGGGTTTCGTACGAAGCGAAACCACCATCAATCAGGGCGCGGCCGCCGCAACGGACTCGCTGGTCGGCGTCGCGGCTGACGCTTCGTCAGCCCACGGCTGTGGCAGCGTCGCGAGCGTGAGCGCGCCCGCGATCGGCGTGCCACCATAGAACGCCGCGAGATCGGCCTTCATCTGCGGGCGCGCCACGTCATCCAGATAAATCATATGTCCGCCCTGGAAGAAGTTGACCTGCAGATTCGGCTTGAGACCCTGCACTGTCTTTAGCCGCGCGAGCTGCTTCTCGGTATTGAAGAACGGTGTCGCGAGATCGTGGAAGCCGTTTTCCGACAGCACCTTCAACTGCGGATTCAGCTTCAGCGCGCCGAGCAGATCGGGGATCGTGTCGGGCAACGGCTGGCCGCCGTGCGAGAAGTCCCATACCTCGATGATCGCGTCGTTCAGTGGCATATACGTCGCGTTCGGGGCCGTGTAGCCGAGGTAGTCCGGCATCTGCGTCGCCAGCGCATTCGTGAACGGCTGTGAGATCAGGATGTCCGACGGGTCGCCATCGGTCTGCAGACGCGGATCCGAGTTGGGTAACGACACACGTCCATCGTAGCGGCCGATCGTCGAGCCCGGCACCAGCGTGATGCTGAACGGATTGATGTTGAAGTAACCCTGCATCGCCTGCAACGTGAGCCCAGACTCGGCGTCCCAGACCTTTTCGAGCCACGTCGGCGGGAAGTTCGGCGGTCCCGCGAAGGTGGGCGCGCCGAGCTGGCTCAACGTCCAGTACAGCGAGTAATTCTTGAACAGGTTGTAGTTCGCGGTCACGAACGCCTCGCTGCGAAGCGCGTAGGTAGCCTGATTGATGGGCGTTGGCGATACCTGGTTGTAGTACGCCGCGACCTCGGCATAGCCCGGCATGTAGCCGCTGAGCGTATCGGTTTCGAGCGCGAGCTGATCGGTCGAACCGGTGATGGCCACTGCTTCGATCGCATCGGCGAAGTAGTTCAGGATCGAAGACTGCAGCGTGATCCCCGTCAGATGCACACCGGCCGATTCGAGCGCGAGCGCCAGGATGTCCGTGCGAGGCGTGCCGTACGATTCGCCGTACAGGTAGATCGGCGAGCTGCTGCGCGAATTGACCGTCAGGTAGCGGACGATGAAGTCGCGCATGATGTTCGCGTCCGCATCGGTGCTCCAGTAGGTCTGGTTCGTGTTCGGCAGGATCGCTTCGGAGAGCCCCGTGCCCGGCGGATCGATGAACACGAGGTCGGTCGTGTCGATCAGGCTCTCGGTGTTGTTCACGAGCGGGTAGTTCGGCCAGCTCGTGCCGTTCAGCAGCGGATCGGTGGTCGCGACACGCGTCGGCGCGAACGATCCGAGACGCAACCAGATCGACGAGGAACCCGGGCCGCCGTTATAGACGAATGTGACGGGGCGCGGCTTGCCATTGGTGCTCGGTGCCGTGTAGGCGACGTAGGACATCGTCGCTTCGGGTGCGCCGCTCGTCAGATCCGTGGCGATCAGGTGGCCGGTGGTCGTCGTGTAGTTGACGGTGGTGCTGCCGGAGGTCCATTGGTAATGCATGATCGCCGCTTTCTCGGCGACCAGCGACGCGGCGATGCCGGACGAAGCACTCGTCGAATAGCTGGTGAGATCGGTGTAGGGTTGATTGGCGGATGGCGTCTGAGGCGCGGATGCGGCTTGCGCCTGATTGGCGACCTGCGCCATGCTGCTGGGCACCGCCGACGCCGACGAACCGCCATCACTGCCGCCGCAGCCGGCGAGCATGGCGATTCCGAGCGTCAGCGCGCCTAATGCGGCTAGCCGGCCGTGACGACGGACGCGGCCATCGTCGGTATTCCTTCTGTCTGGTTTCATCTCGTTCCCTGGTGAGTGATACCGCTACATAAAGGCCGCTTTTCGCCGGTCGCGCGCGTCGGAGATCGAATAACCCGCACCGCACTCGAAGGCACGCAGCGGTTGCATCGACAGCTCTTTGCCAATGTATTAATTCAATAGGCTTGCATTAATATTTCTATTCGCTTTCCCTGATTGCCTATTGAATGGCCAAAGGAATTCCCTGTCGATTTAGCTCGACATTTCAAGAAAAATTTCAAGAACTGATTCTTTCCGATGATTACAGCAAAAATGAAAATAGGATGCGGAATGAGGTCTTGTCAAGGATAAAACGGGGATTATGCGATTCAGCATAAACGAAGCGAATCGCCGAAGAGGGGCCTTGCGGGACAAGATTGACGCGCCTGAGAGAGCTGCGACCGGAAAATGCAGATCGCGATTTATCCGCATTGCATTGAATACAAGTGCTCGACTGCGAATTCTCGTAAATGCATTGCCGGGAATTATTTTCGCTTGAAAAAGATAATTAAATGGTAAATTTAACCGGTAAAAATGCGCCATCAATAGAACTAAAAAGATAACGTCGGGATATATTTCTACCACGGGCGTTGATTGCTCGCGCGAGTGTTTGCGCGTAGTGTCGTCGGAATCAGGTTGCGAACTTCGTTTCTGGAAGGGGGCAGCGATGGCACAAGATCGGCCGAACGACAGCACTGCGTTGCTGGGAACGTGGAAGCTTCAGTCCTTCACGACCGAAGACCTGGCCAATGGCGAGAAGACCGACCTGTTCGGTGCCCATCCGGACGGTTATCTGAGCTACGGCGCCGACGGCCGCATGCAAGCCATTTTGCTCAAGGAAGGACGCAAGGCGCCGACCGGGGTCGTTCCGACCGACGCCGAGCGCATCGAACTCTATAGCGGACTCAGTGCCTATGCGGGGACCTACAGCATCGACGGCGATCTCGTCAGTCATCATGTCGACGCGTCGTGGAACGAGTCCTGGACCGGCACGGTGCAGGTGCGTCAATTCAGAATCGACGGCCCGTATCTGTACATCCGGACGCTGCCGGACAGGAACCCGGTGACGGGAAAGCACAGTACTTCGGTGCTGGTGTGGGTCAAGGTTAGACCCGAGGAGAAGGCGGGCAGATAGGAAACCGCCGGCGCGAAGCCGGCGGTTCGTGCATCACGCATTAGCCACTCACTGCCCATTCCCATACAGATCGAGCAACATCAACGTCACCCCATTGGTCCATCCGAAGCCGTCCTGCAACGGATACTCGCCACCGCCCCCGCCGCCTTCTCCCGCACCTTCGACGACGTACTTCTCGACGAGCTTCTGCTGCGTGTTGTAGACGTTCTCGACGTCCGCGAGAAAGCGCGTGCCGATCGGCTTCGCGAGATCCGCGCGTCCATAGCGCTTGAGGCCCTGAATCGCAATCCAGTGCAACGGCGCCCAGCCGTTCGGCGCATCCCATTGCTGGGTGGTGTCATAGATCGACGTCGCGAGACCGCCCTGCTTGAGCAGCACGTTCTGCACGGTCTGGGCGGTCTTCCACGCGCGATCGGGCCACGCCACACCGGCCATCAACGGATACAGCATCGCCGGTGTCTGGTTGTCGCGTGCGCGGCCGAGTTGCCAGTCGTAGTCGCCGTAATAGCCCTTGTTGTTCCACAAATAGTGGTTGATGCCTTCCGCTCGTCGCGCCGCATAGCCGATGAACTGCGCGACACAGCTGAAGTCGCGAGTCACCGAGCAGCCGCGCGCGATCGTCGTCTCGAGATGGAACAGCAGGCTGTTCAGATCGACGGGGATGATCGATGTCGTACGCACCGTGGCGAGCGTCTGGTTGTCGCCGAACCAGCGCGAACTGAAATCCCAGCCGCTTTCGGCGGTCGCGCGCAGATCGCGGTAGACCTGGTTGGCCGGTCGGCCACTCGCCTGCTGCGCGGTCTGCACATCCTCGAGATAGGACTCGTTGCGCGGGGTGTCGAGTTCGTCCCAGTAGCGGTTCAGCACGGTGCCATCCTTGAGGACGACCACATTGCGCGTCGCGCCGCCGCGCGGCGTGCTGGTCGCGCCCTGCATCCAGTACGCGTACTCCTTGCGCAACTCGGGCAGGTACTTCTGATAAACCGTGTTGCCTTCTTTCTGCGCGGCGAGCTCGACCATGTACGAGTAGAACGGCGGCTGCGAACGGCTCAGATAGTACGTGCGATTGCCGTTCGGGATATGGCCGTACGTGTCGATCATGTACGCGAAGTTGTCGAGCATGTCGTCGACGAGATCTTCCCGCCCGGACTCCTGGAGCCCCAGCATCGTGAAGTAGGTGTCCCAGTAGTAGCCTTCGCGAAAGCGGCCGCCCGGCACGACGTACGGTTTGGGCATCGGGATCAGCGAACTGTAGTCGGGCGCGCTCGTCGTCGTGCGCGTGAGGCCGGACCATAGCCAGTCGATGTGCTCGCGCAGACTCTGGTTCGGCGGCGGCGTGATGCTCTGATCGGGGGGCGGTGTGAAGTACTGGTTCACGAACGACTTCAGCGAGAAGCCCGGCTGGTTCTTCTGCGCTTCGTATAACTGTACGATCGCGGCGGGACTGCCATTCGGCGTGGCGTCGACGAACGTCTTCTGGTCGTCGAAGATCTGCGCGGTTTGCACGGCGACGAACAGATCGCCGTACAGAATGTCGGGCGCGGGCGGTAGCGGGGCGCCCACCTGGGTATCGGCCAGACAGCTCGCGGACGCGAATACGAGCGTGGCGATGCATGCAACGCCGATCGCGATCGGCGAGCGCTGCGGCATGAAGTACTGCTTGGGGCTGAGAGAAAGATGAGGGTTAGATGCGGCGCTGCTGCGAGACAGTGACGGAATGCTCATGATGCCTCCAAGGTTGTGGGCATTTCACTGGTCTCTTCGCGTGCCAATCGATGCCGTCTGCCGGCGACATGCGAGTCCGGCACGAGATGGCCGGTTTGATGGCCTCGAAAGCATTGCACGCTTTCGAAGCATCAGGCAACTGCGGCGCAGCAGAACCTGTATGCACTGAGCATGAAGAATCAAACGAGATGAACGAAGGGGACAGTGCGCGCAATGGGGGATTTGCGCGTGCTCCGTGGTTCGAAGCAATGGATGCTTCGATGGCGAGCGATTCCGGGAGAGAAACCGCTCATCGAGCAAGCGACGTACCTGCGTCGATCATTCGGCAATTCGACGCAGGTACGCGAGAACAACGAGAGACTTACTGTGCGATCGGCTGCGTCACGTCGGTGTTGAACCAATGCATCGAGATCTTTTTCAGCGTGCCGTCCTGTTTCAATTGGGTCAGTGCGTCGTCGAGTGCTTTCGCGAACTTCGGATTGTCCTTGCGGAATGGGATGCCCATTTCCTGATCGGCGCCCTTCAGCACCGCGCCCGTACGCAGCGGCAACTGCGAGTTCTTGATGATATACGGCAGCATCAGCCGGTCGTCGATCGTCGCGTCGATCCGTTTCGCGGCGAGATCGCGCAGCTTCTCGGGCGCGCCCGGATAAGTCAGCACGTTGATGCCCGGTACCGCGCGCGCCATCTGGTCGTAGTTGGTGCCGAGCGTTACGCCGATCTTCTTGTCGCCCTTGAATTCATCGAGCGATTTGAACTCGCGCTTGTCGTCCGCCCGTTGAATCAGTTGCGCGGCCGAATAGGTGTACGGCTGGCTGAAATCGAGAATCTGTTTGCGTTGCGGCGTAATGGTGACCTGATTGATGATCACGTCGAACTTGCCGCTCTGTAGCGCCGCGATAATGCCGCTCCACTCGGTCGGAATGAACTCCGGCTTCACACCGAGCTTCGCTGCCACGGCCTTCGCGACATCGACGTCGAAGCCTTCGAGTTGACCGTCCTTGTTGCGTGAGTCGAACGGCGGATAAGTGCCCTCGAGACCGATCTTCAGGACTCCGGCCTGTTTGACCGAGTCGAGCAGATCTTCGGCATGCGCCGCGAGTGCGGTGAAGCTGAAGGCGGAGAGTGCCAGCGCGTTTATCAGCAGCTTCGAAAGTTTCATTGAGTGTCTCCTCTGTACTTGAGTATCAGGCTGCACAACGCAACGATTTCATCATCGTGTCCGCAACCCGGCGGTGTCGTTACGGGGAACACGTCGGGTTGCGGGCGTCATCCTAGCACTCCAAAAGTCGTCTGTTTCATCTTTGTTCGGAGGCGGATGGCCGTGGATGAAACTCCGGCTTCGAAAAGTCGCAGAACTCGCGCGTGAGACTCGCGACGTGCGAGTAGAGCGGCTGCGGCCCGTCGCTACGATAGACCGCGTAGTACCGTACCGGCGGCAATTCCGGCTGCGAATGCAGTACCGTGAGTTCGCCTTGCCGAACGAAATCGGCGAAATAAAGCGCGGGCAGGTAGCTGACGCCGACGCCCGCGATCGTCAGCGAACACAGCGAGATCAGGCTGTTGCCCGCAAAGGCGCGACGGATCGATACGTTGTTCGATTCGAACCAGCGCTCGTAGATCGCGTCGACGCCGGAAGTGCCGGCCTGCATCAGGATCGGCCACGCCGCGATCTCGTCGAGCGACAGCGTGCGCGTGTCGCCCACCAGCGACGGGCTCGCCATCCAGGCGAGGTGCATCTTGCGCAACGGGATCGACGTGAAGCGCGGCGTGCGAATCGGGGTCGGCGCGATGATGAAGTCGATTTCCCCGGCGAACAGCCGCTCGGTCAGTTTCGTGCTGACGTCGATTTCCGGCTCGAACGACACCGCCGGATAGGCGAGCCGGATCTCGCGCACGAGGCGGGGCAGAAACGTCAGCGCGATCAGCTCGGTAATGCCGATCCGGAAGCGCCGGACTTCCTCGACCTGCTTGCCCATCCGTTCCAGCAGCCGGTCGCGCGATTGCAGCATTTCCTCGGCGGTATCGAGCAGCTCGCGGCCTTTCGGCGTCAGGCGAGGCGCGCGGTGGCTGCGATCGAACAGCGGCGTCGAGAAAAAAACTTCCAGTTCGTTGACGCGCTTCGAGATCGCGGACTGGGTCGTATGCAGGCGATCCGCGGCCGCGGCGAACGTGCCGAGCCGGGCTACCCAGTAGACCGCTTCGAGCTGCTTGAGCGTGATCACGTAGATCGGAGGATTCTTGTCGGAGAGAACCGCTGGCGCACGCGCCAGTTCGGGAATAACCCGCAGTATCGAACGTGCGGCGGCGATCTGGCAAGCGGCCAGGCGCCGAACCAGGAATTTTTTTCATGGTTCGAGATGCCGATTTCTCCGCATTCGGCGAGCCTGTCTTTGCGATACTGTGCCGATAATGCGTTGAACGGAGCGTCAACGCGAAGTCTAGCGACGAGATCGAGGCCATGTCGGGAAAAACCCTGTCTGAGAAGATTCTGTCGGCGAAAGCGGGCCGTGACGTTCGCGCGGGCGACGTCGTGATCTGCGAGGTCGACTACGCGCTGGGCACCGACGGCTCGATTCCCATGGCCATCGACTACTTCGCCGCGATGGACGGCGCCCGCGTGCATGCGCCGCACAAGCTGCTATTCGCGCTCGATCACTACGCGCCCGCGCCGAGCCCAAAGGCGGCGTTGTTGCAGGCAGGTATCCGCCGTTTCGCGAAGGAGCAGGGTATACGCCTGTTCGATATTGGCGAGGGTATCGGCCATCAGCTCGTCGTCGAACAGGGTTTTGCCGCGCCAGGCCGCCTGCTCGTTGGCGCGGACAGTCACTCGGTCATGTATGGCGCGGCGAACTGCTTTGCGACCGGTATCGGTTCATCGGATCTCGCGGGCGTCATGAAGACCGGCAAAGTCTGGCTCAAGGTGCCGGCCTCGATTCGCGTGAACCTGCACGGCCGGCTCGGCCAGGGCGTCTACCCGAAAGATCTTGCGCTCTACCTCGCGCAATTGCTCGGCAACGATGGCGCCACCTACGAGACGCTCGAATTCGGCGGCGACGGTGTGCAAAGCCTCGATTTCGAGGATCGGCTCGTGGTCGCCAACATGTCGGTCGAATTCGGCGCGAAGAACGCGATCTTTCCGTACGACGAAGCCTGCCGGTGCTACCTCGAAGGCCGCGCCGACGACCTGTCGGGCGCGGTCTCCGCCGACCCCGACGCAATCTATTCCCGCACGCTCGACATCGATCTCGCGACGCTCGAACCGTTCGTGGCGGTGCCGCATGCGGTCTCGAACAACGTGCGAGTCGGGTCGCTCGAAACGACCTCGGTGCAGATGGTGTTTCTCGGCACCTGTACCGGCGGCCGCACCAAAGACTTCCGCCAGGCGCTGAACGTGTTCCGCGAGTTCGGCGCTCCGGCTGAAGGCGTTCAGCTCGTGGTGACACCCGCTTCGCGCGAGGTGCTGCTGGAGCTGACGAGGGGCGGCGAACTCGCCGAGCTGATTTCGCTTGGCGCCGTGATCGTGACGCCCGGGTGTGGCGCGTGCTGCGGCACGAGTGGCGCGATCCCCGAGGACGGCGCGAACGTGATTTCAACGGCCAACCGCAATTTCAAGGGACGTATGGGCAATCCGAGCGCCCAAATCTTCCTCGCGTCTCCCGAGGTCTGCGCGGCGAGCGCGATTGCCGGCCGCATCGCGAGTCCTCGAATGCTCGCCGCCGGAGACCACTGAACATGAATATTTCGATCAACGGCCACGCCCGGCGCTTCGGCGACAACGTCAACACCGACTACATCATTTCATCGCGACGCAAGCGGGAATCGCTCGATCCCGCCGTGCTGAAACAGTATCTGTTCGAGACGATCGCGCCTGAATTCGCTGCATCGGTACGCGCGGGCGACATCCTCGTGGCCGGCAAGAACTTCGGCTGCGGCTCGGCGATGGAGGTGGCGGTCACGGCGGTGGTCGGCGCGGGTATCAAGGTCGTGCTCGCGCAAAGCTTCGCGCGTACCTATTTCCGCAACGCGGTGAACAACGGGTTGTACGCGATCGAATGCGACACGAGTCGCATTGGCGAGGGCGCGGCGTTGCACATCGAGTTGGGCGCGCAGGTGATCGTGCGCTGCGATGGCGGCGCCGAACCGATGCAGGCCGCGCCGATCGCACCGGAGATGCTCGCCATTCTCGAAGCGGGCGGCCTCGTTCCGTACCTGCTTCGGCACCCGACTTTCTGATTACCGTATCTGTCGCGAGGAAGACATCCATGAGCCAATCGAACAAGTTAGGATTCCGCATATTGCCGATGCCCGCGCCGATTCCGGCCGACACGGTCGACGCATTCAGGACGATCGTCACGCCGCATATCAGCGACAACATGCAGCGCCTGTGCGGCGTGATCGGGTTGCGCCGCTATCACCATGAGAAGAAGCTGGTCGGCCGTGCGCTGACGGTCAAGGTGCGCCCGGGCGACAACCTGATGATCCACAAAGCGATCGATATCGCCGAACCCGGCGACGTGATCGTCGTCGATGGCGGCGGGGAAGTGACGCAGGCGCTGGTCGGCGAACTGATGCAGATGCACGCGCAGGTGCGCGGCGTGGCGGGCTTCGTGATCGACGGCGCGATACGCGACGTGGCCGCGTTCTACCAGGCGGATTTCCCGTGCTTTGCGCGTGGCAATACGCATCGGGGGCCGTTCAAGGAAGGCCCGGGCGAGATCAACGTGCCGGTGGCGATCGGTGGCCTCGTGATCGAGGCGGGCGATCTGATCGTCGGTGATGAAGATGGGCTCGTCGCCGTGCCCGCGGCTCGACTCGACGACGTGTTGCAGGCGGCGCGCGCGCAGGCGCAGCGCGAACAGCAGCGCAAGGAGGCGATTCTCGCGGGGCAGGACAAGCGCGGCTGGATCGACGCATATCTGAAAGAGCAGGGCGTGATCGCGTAGAAAGCGAAAGCGCGTACGAAAAGAGCGAAAGGGACACACATGAAACTGATTGCGACGCGTCTCGACCGGATCAAACCGTCGCCGAGTTCAATGGCGACCGCCCGAGTCAAGGAATTGCGCGCGGCGGGGCGGGAGATCATCGGCCTCACGGTCGGCGAGCCGGATTTCGACACGCCGCCTCATATCATCGAGGCAGCCTACGATGCGATGAAAAGCGGCAAGACGCGCTATACGGTGGTCGACGGTACGCCCGAATTGAAGCGCGCGGTGCGCGAGAAGTTCGAGCGCGAAAATGGTCTTGTTTTCGCGCAGGATGAAGTGAGCGTCGGCAATGGCGGCAAGCAGGTCATCTTCAATGCGCTGACCTGCACCGTCGACGAAGGCGACGAAGTGATCGTGCCCGCGCCCTACTGGGTGTCGTATCCGGACATGGTGCTGCTCAACGGCGGGCGCCCGGTCATCGTCGAATGCGATGTCGACAGTGGCTACAAGATGACGCCGGCGCAACTGGAAGCTGCAATCACGCCACGTACGAAATGGCTGGTGCTCAACTCCCCGTGCAATCCGACTGGCGCGTCCTATACCCGCGCCGAGCTGGTCGCGTTGGGCGAGGTGCTGAGCCGTCATCCGCACGTATGGATTCTGACCGACGACGTCTACGAACATCTGATCTACGACGGCTTCGAATTTGCCACGTTCGCGCAGTGCAATCCGCATCTGCAGGAGCGTACGTTGACGGTCAACGGCGTGTCGAAGGCTTATGCGATGACCGGGTGGCGCATCGGCTTCGCAGGTGGTCCGAAGACGCTGATCAAGGCAATGGCGAAGCTGCAATCGCAAAGCACGACGAATCCGTCGGCGATCAGCCAGGCGGCTGCGCTCGCCGCGCTGAATGGCCCGAAAGATTTTCTCGCCGATTGGCGCACGCAGTTCCAGCGGCGGCGCGATCTCGTGGTGGATCGACTGAATGCGATCGAGGGACTCTATTGTCCGCGTCCGACCGGCGCCTTCTATGTGTATCCGTCATGCGCGGGCGTAATCGGGCGACGTACGCCTGACGGGCGTGTGATCGCCAACGACAGCGATTTCGTCATGTACCTGCTCGAAACTCAGGACGTGGGCGTGATCCAGGGCGCGGCATTCGGTTTGTCGCCGGCATTCCGGATTTCGTTTGCGACCTCGTATGAGCAGCTTCAGGAAGGATGCCGGCGGATCGCTCTCGCGTGCGAATCGCTGCGAACAGACGCGTGAACGGAAGTCGACAATAAACCTGGCAAGGAGAGACCATGCATACGCTGTTACAACGCGCGCTGCCGGCGCTGCTGATAGGCTGCTTTGCGCTCGGCGCGCACGCGCAGGATCTGACGGGCCGGCTCGCCAATATCAAGGCGCGCAATACGATCGTGCTCGGTTACCGCGAATCGTCGCTGCCGTATTCGTACTATGACAACGATCAAAAGGTCGTCGGGTATTCGCACGATATCGCGGAGCAAATCGTCAAGGAGATCCAGCAGGCGATCAACGCGCCGACGTTGCAGGTCAAGATGATTCCGGTCAACGCGCAAAACCGTATCGCACTGATGCAGAACGGCACGATCGATCTCGAATGCGGCGGCACGACCAACAACAAGGAGCGCGCGCAGCAGGTCGGATTCTCCAATACGATTTCCGTCACGGAAACGCGGCTGCTCACCAAGGCCAATTCCGGCATTCATTCATTCAACGACCTGAATGGCAAGACGGTCGCAGTGACGGCCGGCACGACCTCGGAGCGCTTTCTGCGCAAATACGTCGAGGAGAAGCACGCGAACATCACCGTGATCTCCGCGCGCGATCATAGCGGCTCGTTCCTGAACCTCGAAACGGGACGCGCGCAGGCCTTTTTCATGGATTCGGACGTGCTGGCGGCGGAACGCGCAACCTCGGGCAATCCAGCCGGCTATGTGGTGACCGGCGATCCGCAGACGCACGAAGCGATTGCGTGCATGTTGCCGAAGGACGATCCCGCGATGAAGGCGATCGTCGACCGCGCCATTGCGCAGATCGAACAGAACGGCGAAGGCGAGAAGCTCTATAAAGCGTGGTTCATGTCACCGATTCCGCCGAAGGGCATCAACCTCGATATGCCGATGAGCGACACCATGAAGGCGGTGTTCGCGCATCCGAATGATCGGCCGATGGATGACTGAGCGGGCGGGGTGTCGACTTTGACACCCCCTACGCCCTGATCACAGTCACTCCCGCCGCCTCGATCGGCTTGGTCAACTCCGCGCTGGTCTTCTTCTCGACCACGATGGTCTGCGCGAGCGTGATATCACCGATCACGAACTGCGACGCGGCGTTCAGCTTCGACGCCGACGCGAGCACCACCGTCTCCGCGGCGCGCGCGGCGAGCGCGCGCTTGATAGCGGCCTCCTCGAAGTCACCGGTACTCAGCCCCGCGCTCGGATGCACGCCGGTCACGCCCATGAAGTACAGGTCGGCATGGATGCGCGAAATGCCTTCCATCGCCGCGGCGCCGACCGCGACGATCGAATGCTTGTAGAGACGCCCCCCAATCAGGATCACCTCGACACGCGGATGCGCGGCAAGCGCCGTGGCGACGCTCGGACTGTGCGTGACGATGGTCGCGTGCAAGTCGGCCGGCAGTTCCTGGACCAGCAGCGCCGACGTGGTGCCGCCGTCGACGATCACGGTTTGCCCCGGCGCAATCAACTCGACCGCCCGACGCGCGATGCGCCGCTTGGCGACCGTCTCGATGTCCTGACGCTGCTCGAATGACGCGAGCGCGGCGGACGCGGGCAATGCGCCGCCGTGGACCCGCTGCAGTAGCCCCTCCGCGGCCAACTCGCGTAGATCGCGGCGGATCGTATCTTCCGACACGCCGAACACCGTGCTGAGCTCGCCGGCCAGCACCTGGCCATTGCGCGCGAGTGCGTCGAGGATCGCTTTCTTGCGTTGGGTCGTCAACATGGCATTGCACGAAATCACTTGAAATTGCACGAAGTTGCACGATACCATGAATCATTGTCCATGGTCGACAGGAGGCCCCATGACTGCAACGAAAGACCGGGTTCGGATCGTCGGTACGACCTTGCTATCGGATGACTGGTACACGCTGAAGAAGGTCACATTCGACTACCTGAGGCGCGACGGCACATGGCAGCGCCAGAACCGCGAGACTTACGATCGCGGCAACGGCGCGACGATCCTGCTGCACAGTCCGCGCACCGGCAACGTGCTGCTCACGCGACAATTCCGCATGCCCGCGTTCGTGAACGGCCACGACGGCATGATGATCGAGGCACCCGGCGGATTGCTCGACAACGCTTCGCCGGAAGAACGCATCCGGCTCGAAGTCGAAGAGGAAACGGGGTATCGCGTGGGTCAGGTCCGCAAGATTTTCGAGGCCTACATGAGCCCGGGGTCCGTGACCGAAAAGCTCTACTTCTATGTCGGCGAGTACGACGCTTCGATGCGGGTGAACGACGGCGGCGGCGTCGAGGATGAAGGGGAAGATCTCGAGGTGATCGAAATGCCGTTGCAATCCGCGTTGCGAGCGATCGAGGCTGGCGAGATCGTCGACGGCAAGACGATCATGCTGTTGCAGTACGTCGCTCTACGCGGGCTTTCGTCAACGCGCGCAGCCTAGTTGCGTCGCGAGTTCGTGCAGGTCGTTGACGACGAAGTCCCAGGCCTCGTCCGCTTTCAGATCGGTCGTCTGAAGGGGACCATGCTCCGTCGGCCGCAGTACGAACGCGGTGCTCAGGCCGACGCGTCGGGCCGCGGCGAGGTCGCCGTTATGCGCGGCGACGAGGCATAGTTCACGCGGCGCGATGCCGAGAATCTCCGCCGTTTCGCTATAGACCCGTGGCGAGGGCTTGTAAGCGCGGACGACCTCCGCACCGAGAATGGCATCCCACGGCAGACCGGCACGCTTTGCCATGTCCACCATCAGGCGAATGTTGCCGTTCGAGAGCGGCGCGATGATGAAGCGCCGCTTCAGTCGATGCAAAGCATCGACTGCATCCGGCCAGGGGTCCAGGCGATGCCACGCGAGGTTCAGTTCATCGATCTCCGACTCGGAAGCGTTGGCGATGCCGAAATGGGCGAGCACCTTGACGAGGTTTTCGCGGTGCAAGACATCGAGCCGCACATACGGTCTGCGTCCGCTGCGCACTTCTTCCATCGCGGGTGAATACTCGCGACGCCATGCGTCCGCGAATTCGGATGCGTCGAGGTTCGGCGCGTGCCGCTTCAGAAATGGTTGTGCTTCGCGCGCGACACCGCCGCGCCAGTCGACCACGGTGCCGAATACATCGAATACGAATGCTTTGATGCTGGTTTGATTCGTCGAGTCGATGTTCATGACCTTCCTTTGTCGCGGTGTCAGGAGCAATCCATATTAGGCGAAAAGAAAGCGCGCGTTGATATCATCGATCACCTAAAAACGACGCGGAGACACAATGCCCTCCGATGACGCTTCGATCGCCACGCAATCGGTATGGAACACAATCCGCGACGACTCGGTGCCCGAGCCACATGCACTGACGGTGGAAATCGCTGGCTGGCTGATCCCCCTCGATCCCACCGCTCGCACCGCCGACTACTTCCTGCTCACCGAGGACGAACCGTGCTGCGGCGGATGCGTGCCACGCGATCCGCTGCGCTGCATCGAAGTGACATCGCGCGATGCGCTCGAATTCGACGGTGGCGCTGTCCGGCTGCGTGGCCGCCTGACCCGGCTCATCGACGATCCGGCCGGCTGGCGTTACCGGCTCGAAGCGGCGCAGCGCGTGTCGGAACCGGACCGCGCATCGTCGAGCGCCACGGGCATGAGCCGTCGCGCGTTTCTCGCGACGGGCGCCGCATTGAGTCTTGCGGCCTGCGCGCCGGGACGCTTTGCGGGCTACACCGATGCGCATGAGCAGGCCGAGCCGCGCGAGACCGAAGCCGCGCCATGGCAAGCCTCCGCCGGCGCACTGACCATCGACATGCACAGCCATGCCGGCCACGTGATCGTGTCGCGCAATCTGAAGGTCGGCACGCACCGGCCGTTCACGCCGGTCAGCGCGCCGATGCGTGCGGGCGGCATGAACGTGATCTGCTTCGCGATCGTGACGGATACCGTCGTCACGCGCGTGTCCGATGACCGCAAACGCTTCGAGGCATGGCGCACGCCGCAGCCCGGCGAGCTTTACGAACTCGGTCAAGCCGAGTTCGCTCGCGCGAAGGCGTTGATCGAGCGCGAACAACTGGTCGTCGTGACCGATGCGGCGATGCTCGCCTCTGCCGACCCGCAAAAGCCGCATGTGATCATCGCGTCTGAAGGCGGCGATTTTCTCGAAGGGCAACTGGAGCGCGTCGACGAAGCGTATTCGCAGCATCAGTTGCGGCATTTGCAGGTGGGCGGAGCTTCAAATCGTTGCGCCCTGACCAAGCCTGATAAGGCTCTCCGAGTTTGGCCCAGACGGCCTTTTGTCTAACTTGAGCATCAGTGTCTAACTTACGCGGACACAGAGGACATGTCTGGGGTAGCCTCTGCCGAATTGAAAGCGGCCATCGATGCTTTTAACGAACTGGCCAGTCCCGCGAAAGTAACGAGCGCAAACCGGGGTACCTTCCCCAGTGTAACCAGTGGTGCTCCCCAGCTTGCGTCGAAGTAGCCGCCATGCTGGAAAGCCATTGGTAGAACTTTCTGAGGCGTAAGTCGAACTCACTGGCGCATTGGTCGCTATCAGGCAGATCGAAAAGCGCGGACGAGAGTCGCATTGTGGCGACCTGCGATGCGGTACTGGTGGCGGGAATATATACAGCACCTGGTCGCGTCGAACAAGACGCTAATTGTTGGTGTTGATCTGGTGGAAACGGGTTCGCTTCCCGGCGGCCCCATCATTGGCGAGCCCTTCCTACGCTACACCGATAGCGCCGTGGCCGTCGGGGCCAGTGATGGACGCTTCGACAGCCGTCAACCCGTTCCAGCAGGGCTGTGGCGTCCGTGGGCCGACGTGAGTGCAAGTGCAGGTAGCCTCGCGCAACCGTATCTGGCTGTTGCGGGTCGGCGCGCTGCCTTTTCGATCTGCTACGAGGATTTCTTGTGGTGGCCCCATTGGCGACTCCTGGTTGATCGACCCGGTGTCCTGGTTGGCATCTCAAACGGTTGGTTTACTGGCGATCTCGCCCTCGCACGTATTCAAGAGCAGAGTGTGCAGTCGATCGCACAACTCGCCGGCGTGCCGCTTCTACGTGCAGTCAATCGATGATTTCTTCGGCGGGAGGCGAAATCCAGATGGCCGCGGCAAAGGCGGTCAAATTCACGGCCGGGAAGGCTTTCAAGGGTGCTGTAAATCCGTCATGACGAGCGGACGAATACTCGCAGTTAGATCTTGAGAAGATGCCGATCCAAAACTTTGCCGGATTTCCTGCTGGAGCTCGACGACGACCTCGCGTTCGATGATCGGGTGCGGCGCATGTGAATTGACGGGACTCGATATTGCAAAACGGGTATTCCATTTGTACCGGGTCGACGACGAAACCGGTGAGGTCGCAAATCGACAGGTCGGGCGTGAGGATTTAATCGCATCTCAGGTTACTGTCTCGCTTGAGCTGCGCCGATTTTTTTTGCATCCTATGTGTATACCGTCGTGGATCGTGATACCCCGTTCACCGGGACTATTTTCGTTTCCGGTTTGCCGATGAGAGACGCACCCGATTGCCTCAGGTGGTGAAGCCATTGTTCTGCATGGCTTCAAACCCGGCAATCCTTCTCGCGCGATCAACGATCGGCTTATCGACCAGTTTGCCATCCACCGCAAACGCGCCCTCCGGGTGCTCGCTGCAAGCGGCCAACACCCGCGCGGCCCAGCGCCGCTCTTCTTCGCTCGGAGCGAACCCGCGATTCACGGAGTCCACCTGGTTAGGGTGAATACAAAGCTTTCCGGTAAACCCAAAGCGCCGGGCGGTAGCAACGTGCTCAGTCAAGCGCGCAAGATTGTCGAGCTCCAATGTCACACCATCAACCGGCGCAGCCAAACCCGCATGGCGCGATTCGATGACCATCTGCGAGCGCACGTAATCCAGCTCGACGCCCAGGCCTTCGATCCCGGCATCGCCGCAGAAATCGACCGTGCCGAATGCTAGCCGTGTAACTGACGGTACCGCGGCAATCTCGCGCATCGCTACCACACCCGCAACGGTCTCGATCAAGGCCACGATTCTTACCTGCGATGGCAACTGCGCCGCGATATCGGCAAGTTGCTGCGCGCTGTCCGACTTCGACACCATCACAACTGAAGTGCCGCACCGGCTAACCATCTCCACGTCGTCGGCATGCCAGGGCGTGCCCACCGCATTCACTCGAACAATCAGTCGCGAACGGTCCGCCGTCATCAACCAGCGCTGCACGCCCTCGCGAGCGTGTTCCTTGGCGGCCGGCGCGACCGCGTCTTCCAGATCGATCACTACCGCGTCCGCTTCCGCGTCGAGCGCCTTCATGAAGCGCTCAGGCCGGTCGCCCGGAACGAACAGATAGCTGCGTGCGTCCATGCTGCTCTCCTTCAGAAGCACGCGGCCCGATGCTGCCTAGTTCGCGTGCCAGTCGAGTTGAAACGTTTCGGAATAGCTGTAGCGGTCAGCCGGGTGAACGCTGATCGTCAGCTCCACGAGTTGTCCGCGCCGGTTCAGATATCTGCGGCACAACCACAGCGCCGGCGAGCGCGCTTTCGCGTTCAAACGCTGCGCGAGTTTCGCCGGCATCGCGATCGCGCGGATTTCCTGCTGCACTTCAGTGATCTGCTCGCCGAACTGCTTTTCGATGAGCGTGTAGATCGGCACGTGAGTCCGACCGCTCAGGCCCGTCAATGACCGGAACGCCGGGTGGATGTACACCTCGGTGTGGCAGATCGGCTCGACGCTGCCAGGCGACCGGCGAATCCCCTCGGCGAGCAGCCATGTCTCGCCCGGCTTCGCGTTGAGTCGCTCGAGCAGTTCCGCATCGTCGATCTCGATGGTTTGGGTCGAAGCGATCTCCAACTCGGTGTCGGAGGTATAACGGTGCAGATCGCTCAGTCGCTCCATGACCTGGCGGTACGCGGTCTCGCTCTGCGTCGCCTTCACGCGAGTGCCGATGCCGGGGCGCCTGTCCACGAGACCGCGCTGTTCCAGTTGCTTGATCGCCTGCCGCACGGTGAAGCGGCTCGCGCCGAACTGCTCGCATAGCTCGAACTCGGTGGGCAGTAAAGCGCCGATGGGAAACCGTCCGCCCTGAATCTCGTTGAGGAGCGTCTGTGCCAACTGCATGTAGCGCGGCTGTTGCCCGAGGACTGTCGTGGTGGCCATTTGAGTGTGCATGAAGTAGGGGAGCGGGCAGCTGCCCGCATGGCCTTATTGCACCACACCAGCCCCCCTCAGCAAAGCAATCCTTTCGGCGCTATAGCCCAACTCGGCGAGCAGACGGTGCGTATCCTGACCGATATCCGGCGCGGCACGCATCGGCAGGGGCTCATCGACCCGCACTGGGGCGGCGACGCCGCGAATCTGGCCGAAGCGCGGATGCTCGGCATTCACCACGCAGTCGCGCTCGGCGACGAACGGATTTTCAAGCGCCTCCTTAACGTTGAAGACCGGTGCGGCCGGGACGCGGCCGCCCAAGCGTTCGAGCCACTGCGCCGTGGTTGCGGTCGAGAGCACCGTATCGAGTTCTTTCTGCACCAGGTCGCGATTCGCGAGGCGCGCCTGGAAATTGGAGAAACGCGGATCGCTCACCCACGACGGTTTGTCGACCACTTCAGCGAGCACCCCCCAGAACTTCTCCTTGTTGCACATCAGGAAGATCCAGCCGTCCTGCGTCTTGTACAACTGACTCGGCGTGAGCGACGGATGCGACGAGCGATTCTCGCGCCCCGTCACGACGCCGCCGTTCAGATACCAGGTCGCGACATAGGCCAGGTTATGGAGCGCGACGTCGAAGAGGCTCACGTCGATATCGCGCCCCTTGCCTGAAGTCTTCGCATCGACGAGGGCGGCGAGGAGTGCCATCGCCGCAGTCGTGCCGGTCATCAGATCGATGATCGACAGGCCGAAACGTGCGGGGGGACTATCGGGCTCGCCAGTAACCGACAGATAACCCGCCTCGGCCTGCATCAGATAGTCGTAGCCGGGCCACGCCGCGCGGCTGCCGGTACGGCCATACGCGGACAGGTGCGCGCAGACGATCTTCGGGTTGGCCTCGCGCAACTGTTCGTAGGTGACACCAAGTTTCACCGGCAAATCGCCGCGCAGGTTGTTGAATACTGCGTCGCTCCTTGTAACGAGGTCCAATAGCACCGCACGCGCTTCAGGCTTCTTCAGATCGAGCGTCAGGCTGCACTTGTTACGATTGAACGCTTCGAAGAAGTGGCTATCGCCTTCGCCGAAAAAATATGGACCGACCGCGCGGCCCACATCGCCGCCATTGCCTGGGTGCTCGATCTTGATGATCTCCGCGCCAAGGTCCGCAAGATGCTGGGTCGCGAAAGGCCCTGCGCCGTACTGTTCGATGGCGAGCACGCGCACGCCGGAAAGGGGGAGGCTCATACCGGACTCCGTTCGATCAGCTGTTTTGCGATGATGATGCGTTGCATCTCGTTGGTGCCCTCGCCGATTACCAGCAGCGGCGCATCGCGGTACAGCCGCTCGACGTTGTATTCCTTCGAATACCCGTACGCGCCGTGAATGCGCATGGCTTCGATGCTGTTCTCCAGCGCGGCTTCGGTGGCGAAGTATTTCGCCATGCCGGCCTCCATGTCACAGCGCTCGCCACGGTCGTATTTCTGCGCGGCGGCGTCGACCAGCAGGCGGCCGGCTTCGACGCGCGTGGCCATTTCGCCAAGCTTAAGCTGGATCGCCTGGTGCTCGCAGATCGGCTTGCCGAAGGTCTTGCGTTGCTGGGAATAGCTGACGGACTCTTCGAGCGCCGCTTGCGCGATACCGACTCCCCGCGCGGCTACATTGATGCGTCCGAGTTCGAGTCCGCCAAGTATCTGTTGCAGGCCTTTGCCTTCCACGCCTCCGATCAATGCATCGGCGGGCACGTGATGGTCGCTGAACGACAGTTCGCAGGTATCGATTCCTTTGTAGCCGAGTTTTTCGAGTTGCCGGCTGACTTCGAAGCCTGGGCCCTTTTGCACCAGCAGCAGGCTCATCCCGCGGTGACGCGGCTGCGCGCTCGGGTCCGTCTTCACCAGCAGCGCGAGCGTATTGCCGTGCTTGCTGTTCGTGATCCAGGTTTTGTTGCCGTTCACGATGTACTCGTCGCCGACACGTCTGGCGGTTGTGCGAATCGCCTGGAGATCGGTGCCGCAGTCGGGTTCCGTCAAGCCGATCCCACCGCGCCACTCGCCGGTCGCGAACTTCGGCAGATACTTGCTCTTCTGCTCGGGCGTACCATTGCGTTGCACCAGCATCGCGAGAATCAGATGCGAATTGATAATGCCGCTCACCGACATCCACACGCGCGCAATCCGCGTGATGATCTGGGCGTACGTGCGGGTCGACAGTCCCAGGCCGCCATACTCGGGATCGATGATGCAGCCGAACAGACCCATGTCTTTCATCTTCTCGACGATCTCTTCCGGGTAGATGTCGTCGTGATCGAACTTGTGAACGTAGGGCCGCACTTCGGATTCAAGAAAGCGATCCAGCGAGTCGAGAATCAGTTGATCGTTTTCCAGCGTGTCGAGTTCGGTGGCGGTCATGATGGCGTCCTTGAAGATTCGGTGGTTCCGGCGAGCGTGTCGGCCAATGCGCGCGCCGGGCGTTCGTCGAGTTGCAATACGGCCTGCGCGATCTGTTCGGCGGCACTGCGGGATACGGTGCGCTGAGCGTTCGCGTAGAACTTGGAGGCAATGTCGTCGTTGCTTACCGGCCGCTCGGCGCAACCACGATTGATCGCCTCGCGATGTGCAACGCGCGAGCCATCGCTGCGTTCCACGATGACTTCGCCGGTGTAGTGACGTGGGAAGGTGGAATCAGGATCGATCTCGTAGTCGACGCGTGTGGCCAGCGCCAGCACGGCGGGATCGGCCAGCGCGGCCGGCTCGAGGTCGTCGAGAGTGAAGCGCCCTTTGAGCAGCGCAGTGGCGACGATGTACGGCACGCTGAATTGCGCGTCGTAGCTGGTCACCGGTTTGCGCTTCGGTTCGAGCGGTTCGCAGACGACCTCGACTGTGCCACGCGGCACCCTGGCGATGACGCGATCGATCGAGTCGAGGTTCTGCGCCGAAAAACCATGTTCCTGATACAACGCGATTGCCGCATCCGCTACGGCGTGCGTGAAGTGACAGGCGGGCAGCGGCTTGATCGCGACTTCATCAATTTGCCACGCGCTGCCGAGTCCCTCGGTCGCAAGCTGCTGATCGGCGGCGTCGAGGCGCTTGCCAAGGTGGCTGGCGTACAGACCGAAGCGTCCTTCGTAGGCTGACCGCGGGCCAGTGAAACCGTGCTTCGCGAGCGTCGCGGCGGTGATGCCGGCTGCGGCGGCGAAGCCAGGATGAGCGCGCTTGGTCCATGCGCCGTCTTCGAGGAATTCAAGGCTGCCGGCGGCCATCGACAGAACAACGCCTTGGGCATGGGCCGCGCGTGCTTCGTCCAGGTGCAACAGACGCGCCGCCGCGACCGCACAACCGAATGCCCCGACCATGCCCGTCGGATGAAAGCCGGCCTGATGGAAACCACCCTTCGCGGCCGACGCAACGCGCGTTGACACTTCCATCGCGACGATATACGCGCTGAGCAGCTCAGCACCGCTCAGGTCGTCGCGATCAGCTAGTGCAAACACAGCAGGCAACGCGCTCGTCGTCGAATGAATAACGCCGCGTGAATGCGTGTCGTCAAAATCGAGGCCGTGAATCAGTATGCCGTTCATCATCGCGGCATCGCGCAGAGCGAGACGCCTGCCATAGCCGATTACCGGCGAGGTGCCGCTGCCGAGTTCGGAGAATGCGGCAAGCGATACGCCGGCATACGGGTAACTGCGTGAGGCCAGGGCGATGCCGACGGCATCGAGAATCAGATGCTTGGCACGCGTCCGCAAGGTGCGCGGAACATCGCGCAATTGCAGGCTGAGACCAAAGCGTGCGTACTGATCGGAGAGCGTGACGGCTGGGTCGAGTGAAGTCATGTCGATTTATCCGTGTTGCGTAGCGGGCATGGGATCGGAACCGGTGTCGAGGCTCGGCGAGATCTGCTCGAGCGCATGCTGATTGGTCTCTACACGCAGAAGCAGAATGCCGACTATCAATAGCGCGAGAACGCCGCTCACCATCGCCAGCACACCGGACACGCCAAACGAGTTGTAAAGCAGCACCGCGAAATAGGGCGTCGTCATGGAGGCGGCGCGCCCGCATACGCCCGCTGTGCCGGTACCGCGCAAACGCAATTCGGTCGGAAACAGTTCCGGAATGTAGGCAAAGAGGCCGAGCGTTGCGACCGTGTAGATGCAAGTAATCAGGACAAAGCCCACCAGGCTGATTGCCCAGCCCGCGTGCATGTTTGGATAGACGAAGCCGACTGCGATGGTCGCGATCGCGAAAATCACGAGGCCACGCGCACGGCCGAGGCGGTCCGCACACAAAAAGCCGATTACAGCGCCGCCGGGCGCGCCGAACGCCATCAAGGTCGTGAAGCCAAGCGACTGCACGATGGTCAGGCCTTCCTTCACGAAGAACGTAGGCAGCCATGCGACAAAGCCGTACACCGAAATATTCACCGCGACTGCCGTCAACGCGGCGACCAGCGTGCGCCCGAGCATCGCGTGCGAGAACAAGGCAGAGAAGGGTGCTTTGGGGACTTCAAGACTTTCGGTGCGATCGACCGGCGGCAACGGACCCTTCTGACGCTGCACCTGCTGCTCGATCGCCGAGACCGTCGCCTCGGCTTCTTCGGCGCGTCCCACGGATTCGAGCCAGCGCGGCGATTCAGGCATGCGATGCCGCAATACCCACACGATGATTGCGCCGACACCCGCGATCGCGAACATATAGCGCCAGCCGAGATGCGGGATGACGACGTAACCGACCGCGGTCGACACCAGCAAGCCGGAGTTGATGATGAACGCGAGCAACGCGGTCCACCGTCCGCGTGAAGCAGGCGGAATGAATTCGCACAAGGTGCCAGCTGCGACCACCAGTTCAGCGCCAAGGCCGATGCCCATGATCAGCCGCAAGGCGATGAGCCAGGTCATGTTCGGGACGAAACAGGCGGCGATCGACGCTATGCCGAAGATCAGCAGATTGGTCTGATACGACGAGCGGCGCCCGAAACGGTCGCCAAGGTAGCCGGCGAAACCGGCGCCGATCAGCATGCCGAGAAAAGTCACCGAGATAAACAGCGCATTCAGCCTCAGGTCGGAGAAGCCGGACTTGACCATCGCGCCGAGCGCGCCCGCGGCGAGATAGATGTCGAAGGCGTCCAGAAAGGCCCCCGCGCTGATGAGCCCCAGAACCTTCCAATGGAAGGACGCGATAGGCAGGCGATCGAGTCGCGCGCCCGAATTGACGATACCGATAGCCACCTTTGTCTCCTTGGTGTGCATGACTTTGCTTGCGCTTGCCGCATTGCGGCGCGTTGTTTGGACGCCGCCTGGACCCGCATGCCACCTGCTCTTGCTGACAGGTTGGCGCGATTTGCTGCTGTTTGTCTTGCCCCGGGCTGCGGGAGTCGCGTGGCCGCTATCGCAGCAATTCGAGCCGCGCAGGTCGCTCAGTCGCCTACACCGTTTCCACGCGTCGGCACCAGGGCGCTGCGCACGAAGTCCATGATCGGCGTGCCGTCCTGCTTGAACGCTCGAGTCTGCACGGTGACGATGCCCTGTCCCGGACGGGATTTCGATTCGCGCTTTTCGAGCACTTCGGATTCCGCGTAGATCGTGTCGCCGCAAAACACGGGCGCAGTTAGACGGATCTCTTTCCAGCCCAGGTTGGCGATCGCCTTGCCGCTGACGTCGTTCACCGAGAGCCCCAGCACCACGGCGACCGTTAGGCCGCTGTTGACGAGCAGACGGCCGAATTCGCTTTTGGCGGCGTACGCGGCGTCGCAATGCATCGGATGGAAGTTCATCGTCAGCAGCGAGAAGTGGATGTTGTCGGCTTCCGTGATGGTTCGCCCGGGCCGGTGTTCGTAGATGTCGCCTACATGAAAATCTTCGAGGTAGCGGCCGTAGCTGGCGCGGATGCGGGTCTTTACTGCGACGTCAGATTCCATGTCTGTCTCCTGTTCTGGATGATTTGTACGGTTTTGTCTGTTTGTCCGTACAAAGTGTGGATTCAGTATTGTCGGCATGAGGATGAAAGTCAAGGCGCATTTGTCGTGCCGGAGTTTGGCGCATCCGGATTCGATCGCGCGATCTCTCGCGACGGCTATGCCATGGGAGTTCCGACCACACAGGCGCGATTTGGCCGCTAACAGGAGCCATTTGCTTTCGCGCTTCGCGACCGATCGTCGAGGGTCGACCCCTGGTTGCACAAAGCCCGCTTCACGCCTATCTTTCGACATCATACGTATGACCTAGAGAGTAAATCGTGGCAACGCTACACAGGCAGGTCCTGAATCAGTTGGGCGAGCAGATCTGTTCAGGTAAATTCATGCCCGGTGACATCCTGCCGGCCGAACCGGTTCTCGCCGAACAGATGCAGGTGAGCCGCATCACCATCCGCGAGACGATGAAGTCGCTCTCGGCCAAGGGCATGCTGCAGGTGCGTCGCCGTTACGGCACGATCGTGCTGCCGCGCGCACAATGGCAACTGTTCGACCCCGACGTGGTCACCTGGCGTGCGCGCGCCGGCGCGATTGAACCGGGTCTCGTCGAAGATCTGATGGAGTTGCGCCTGATCATTGAGCCGAGCGCGGCCACGCTCGCCGCGAAACGCGCTACGCCGGAAGACCGTATCGCCGTGCGGCGAGCGTTCAAGGCGATGGAGCGCGCGGTCGCTGGCCACGGCGAATATGTTCCCGCCGACCTCGCATTTCACGGTGCCATCCTCGCCGCCTGTCACAACCAGTTCGTCCAGCAGATGCAGAACGCGCTGTCGGCGATCCTGCGCACGAGCTTCGAACGCAGTTCCGAAATCGCGGGTGGTCCGGCCCGTTCGCTGCCGATGCACGAGGCGCTGTGCGTCGCGATCGAGCAGGGCGATCCGGAAGCCGCCGAACAGGCCGTGCTGACGCTGATCAAGCGCGCCGAGCAGGATTTTGAGGACCGCGCTGCACTGAACCACACCGCCAACAATCAGCCGGTCTGACGTAGTCCTGCTTCGCCAACAGCGGATCTAACCCACTTGAAACGCGACGCGCGCAGCCGTCGCGACGGGCGGACTTGCGCCTTTTTCTGAACATATCAAGGACCCAGCATGACCCATCTATTCGATCTGAGCGGCCGCACGGCGCTTGTCACCGGCTCGGCCCGTGGTATTGGCTACGCGTTGGCCGAGGGATTGGCGGCGGCGGGTGCCAGCGTCGTGCTCAACGGCACGCGTGCGGATACGGTGGCTGAATCGGTCGGCAAGCTGGCCAGCGCGGGCTACCAGGCGCAGGGCCGTGCTTTCGACGTCACCGACGAAGCGGCTGTCGCCGATGCTTTCGCGCGGTGGGACAGGAACGGCGTCCCGATCGACATCGTCGTGAATAACGCCGGCATCCAGCTCCGCAAGCCGCTTGTTGATCTCGAACTGAGCGACTGGCAGCGCGTGATCGACACGAACCTGACCAGCGCGTTCATCGTCGCGAAGCAGGCCGCGCGCCGCATGATCGCGCGCGGCACGGGCGGCAAGATCATTAATATCGGCTCGCTCACGAGCGAAGCGGGGCGGGCGACAGTTGGCGCGTACACGGCCGCGAAGGGCGGCATCAAGATGCTGACGCGTGCAATGAGCGCTGAATGGGCGGCGTCGAACATCCAGGCGAACGCGATTGGTCCGGGCTACATCCTGACCGACATGAACAAGCCGCTGATAGAGAACGCGGCCTTCGATGCGTGGGTGAAAAGCAGCAACCCATCGCAGCGCTGGGGCACACCGGATGAACTCGTCGGCACGGCAGTGTATGATGGCCGAGCGCGGCGTTTCCGTCGATCATTCGACTGTGCACCGCTGGGCCGTCAAGCTGCTGCCGGTGCTGGAGAAAGCGTTTCGCCTGCGCAAGCGGCCAGTTGGCAAGAGCTGGCGCATGGACGAGACATACATTCGCGTCAAGGGAGAATGGCGATATCTTTACCGTGCCGTCGACAGGGACGGCAACACCATCGACTTTCTGCTACGCGCCCATCGGGACAAGACTGCAGCCCGGCGTTACTTCGAGAAATCGATCGTCTGGAATGGCGCGCCCGACACAGTGGCCATTGACAAAAGCGGCGCCAATCTCGCCGCGCTCGAAGCGATCAATGCCGATCGTGAAACGCCTGTCAGGATCCGCCAGTCGAAATATCTCAACAATCTGGTCGAGCAGGACCATCGGGCGATCAAGCGACGAACGCGACCCATGCTGGGGTTCAAGACTTTTCGTTATGCCCGGATCCTTCTGGCCGGCATCGAGTTGATGCACATGATTGTGAAAGGGCAGATGAAGTGTGCTTGCGGAACCCATCCGTCCGCTGCCGATCAATTCTATGAACTAGCAACGTAAGCAGTACTTTTCATATCGATCTCGCTCGCCCTTCGATTCTTACCGCGACAAAGCCTTGCGACGTACCCTCGCGTTTGCAAGCGCTGCCCAGCGGCGAGCCCGTCTGGTTAAGCGTCTCGATGCCCATCGTTCGTCTCTTCAAAACCGCGCTCGGGCAAACCAGGTCGAGCATCAGGGTGCCACAGCCGGCGCATTACTAGGCTTTTGTCCGGCTGCTTTTTGCTGGGCGTTTTGAAGGTTCTGCGGATAGTTGGTTTGATTTCCGGCAGGGTTGTAGCCGTTCTTCTGAAGTTGGCTCAATTCGGCGTTCTTCTTTGCTCGGCGGGCCTTACTCTCGGCCTTTTTTTGCGCCTTTAACTCCTGCTTGGACACGGCAGCACTCGAGGCATCTGCATCGGTGCCCTCCGCGTGAGCGTCTACTACCAGAACCGTCATCAGGCTCAACGCCATCGTTGCTACGACAGCCAAGACGGACAGCTGGGTGGATTTCATACGTTTCTCCCATGGATGCGTCTATGAGGCGGAAGCGTGGAGTAGAGCGTTGGTTGGTTACCTCAATGCCAATAGTCCATCGCTCCGGAACGCTCGAACCCTATTCGATGACATGTGGCAAGGGAACCGGGGTAGCCGCGAGCACGATACACAGGATAGCCCTGAAAAGCGCTGTGCACACGCCTGTACGCGCATTTTCCCGGACTGCGCGAAAGACATTCCCCCTTTCGCTCTTTGTTGCAGCGAACAGGGAATATACACTCGGCCGAAAATGCACGAGGGCGTTCTGGAAGATGCGGTAGGCGGAAATATCGCCTTGCAATATTACGTTCGCCTGCCTTACCTGTTTCCGCAGTTTGTCGCTGTTGGACAGGCGTTCGCGCACGCTTCGAGCCAGAGCCAGCCCGGCGTTGAGCGAGGCCTGGTCCAAAGCCGGCACTCGCGGAATTGCGTTCGCCGTGTTTCAGAATCGATTGCAAGAAAGCATAAGGATGCGGTGAACAACAAACAGGCAGAAGAGGTCTGGGTAATTCTCTTATGTATGTAGGATAACTAAATTAATGGAGACGCAAATGAAAACGGCTTTGGTGGGCTTGCTCGCGATAACTGCGGCGGCAACAGCTAGTGCGCAAAGCAGCGTTACGCTGTACGGCATTGTAGACAATGGAATCGTGTACGAGACGAATCACCCGACCGGAAATGTTTTCGCCGCGCAAAGCGGCGGCTGGGCGCAGTCAAGATTTGGCCTGAAAGGAGCCGAGGACCTCGGCGGAGGCACGCAGGCGATTTTCACGCTCGAGTCCCGATTGAATACCCAGAATGGTAGCTTCGCTAACGGCAGCTTCTTCGAGGGACAGGCGACCGTCGGTCTGCACAACGACACTTGGGGCCAACTCAAGTTTGGCAACATGGGCTCGGCGGAGATTAGTCAATACTCGGGCGATGTCGACCCACAGCAAACCAAGAGGTACTCCATTGGAACGCTGGTCAGGGGCCGCATCTTTTCGCAGGGAGCGAACGGCGTGGAGTACCTTTCGCCGACCATTGCTGGTTTCACCCTGCAAGGTCAGTACGACCTGACCAATTCGAGTACCTGGAACGCGGGCAATCCTGGCAGTGCACCTGGCCAGTTGGGCACCTCCAGTGGACTCGGGAGTGCTCAGGGCCGTACCGACGGTATCAAGCTGTCTTATACAAATCGAGGCCTCTTCTGGCAGGCGACGTACGACGAAGTTCGCGACCCAGACGGGAAATTCAGCAACGTGTATCTGACGTCTCGCTCGATTCTCACTGGCTTGACCTACGCTTTCGGGCCTGTTACGGCGTATGTTGGCTATCAGCACCTGAGCGCCCCGGATGCATCTGATGCTGGATATTTCGGCACGACGACGCCGTCGGCATTACCACCGGGGGCCAGCCTGCCAACCACGGTGAATCACGAGTGGATTGGTGCGATTTGGCAGACGACTCCTGCTCTTGCAATCACCGGCGCCGTCTATCACGCCAACGCAAACAAGGGCAACGGAAACGCAACGCTTTTCACGCTGGGAGCAAACTATTCGCTCTCGAAGCGAACGCTCCTGTACACCGAACTCGCCTACGTCCGGAACAGCTCGACGTCTAACCTGGGCCTTGACAGTGGCCTGTACGGCGCGAATACCAATGACGACCCGGTCAACGGGAACCCATCGAGTTCCAATCCCAATTTCGGCCAGGGTCAGTTCGGTGTCATGGCAGGACTGGCGACCAGGTTCTGATGCTGTCCAGCGGTTCGAGTGATGTCTGTCGCTCGGACCTCCCGGCGCCGTGTGCGTTTAAAGCATCATCGGGCGTCCAGGTAACTGGAAATGTGGTACTTGCCGAGACAGAAGCATGGTTGTGAGCAGCCGAATCAATCGCGAAAGCGACTGGCAATGTGGTCCGGGATATTCTCCGGCGTCACGACTACGACCGATGAGCATGCCGCGATAGAGGATGCTGGCAGAAGCTTGTGATAGTGCAGGACATGATGACACGCCGAGCGCATATCCTGTCGGAGGTCGTGATACAGGATTGCCTGAATCTTTCCGGCGCGGAGAAGTTGCACATTATCCCTGTCCAGGTCGTGACCGATAAAGCAGACCGAGGATTCCTGCTGCGCTTCTAGTGCGCGAAGTATCGAGGCATTCCCTCCGCCCATTGAATACACGGCAGCGATGGGAGTGCCGTCGCTGAGAACGTTCCGGACTCTTTCTTCTGTTGGCAAATCAAGGCCGTGTCCGCCGCTTGCGTCAATCAGTTTGAGTTGGGGATGGCGTTTGCGCAATGCTCGGCGAAAGCTTATCTCGCGCTCCTCCTCGCCACGAAATTGCTCGTCACTCATCGTTATCAATACGTTAGCTGGCCGGGGGCCCAGCAACAGGCCTAGAAGGTAAGCGGCCGTGGCGCCAGCGACGCGATTGTCGAGCCCGGCGTAAGCGATACGACCCGACAGCGGTATGTCGGTGAAAACGGTGACGACAGGAATTCCATGACGCTGGAGTTCTCCGACCATCTCGGCAATCTCTGGGACGTCGCGGGCCTTCAGAAAAACACCATGACTGCCTCTTCGGGCGATAGCCCGAAGAGCCTCCACGACTTCGGGCGTCGTCATCGTCTCCCGCAAGAGGAAGCGCGGACGAACAACCGCCGGGTGCATGAATGCGAGTTCGGCCTGAAGCGCATCTTCTATCTCGTCGCTAAACCGGGTCGGCGCCTCGACTACCACGTCGACGATGAGCTTGCGCCCCGTGTTTGCCAGATTCAGCTCCTGCTTCTCCAGCTCCTTTATCGCCTGCTCAACCCGCTTGCGAGTGTGTTCCCGGACGTTTGCGCGCCCGTTCAGCACCCTGTCAACGGTCGCCACTCCAAGTCCGGCCTGCAGGGCGATTTCCTTAATCAAGAAGCGGTGAGCCAATCCGACCCTCCTTAACTGATAGCTTTTTGATGTGTTTTTGAGACTTGTGTGTTTGCTATGCAGGCTATCCTACATCGGAAACAGGAGACACGGATGGACCATCAACGAGAAAACTCTCTTACGGAGCGAACTAACTGGTATCGCGAAACCGACTGCAGCCTGAGTGATTTCTTGACAGTGCTTCATGCGAACGCGGAGCGGCCGCTACGCTGCGCCGCAAGGTCGGTGCGCGGGATTCCTGTATACGAATGCCGCGAACTGGAAGGCGTGATTTCGTCAGGTCGGGACCGGTCTCGACTATTGTCGGAATGGGCGAGCGTCCTGCAGGACGGAGCAGGCGTCTTTGTACTTGAAGGCGCGTTTGCCGACGCCGCTTGCGTTGACGAAGCGACGACGGTCTTCGAATCGATTATTGAAGAGGAGAAGAAAAAGGGTTCGAAGTCCGACCATTTTGCGAAAGCGGGGGCGAACGACCGTATCTGGAACGCTCAGGAGAAACTCTGCGTTTCGGCACCGGAGGTTTTCGCGAGGTACTTTTCAAACCCATGGTTGCCCGCAGCCGCCGAGGCATGGCTCGGACCATGTTTCCAGGTTACGTCCCAGGTCAATGTTGTGAGGCCGGGGGGACAGGCACAACAACCCCATCGTGACTACCATCTGGGCTTCCAGACTGCGGAGGTGGCTGCTTCTTTCCCGGCGCACGTGCATGCGATGTCATCTTTCCTCACGTTGCAAGGGGCTGTCGCGCACTGCGATATGCCTATTGAGAGCGGCCCGACCAAGCTTTTACCTTTCTCGCAGCGCTACGCGCAAGGCTATGTGGCCTGGCGTAGAGCCGACTTCCGGGAATATTTCGAGGACAACTTTGTCCAGGTGCCGCTCGCCAAGGGCGATGCCATCTTTTTCAATCCGGCGCTCTTCCACGCTGCTGGCCCGAATCGTACGAGCCATGTCCAGCGCATGGCAAACCTGCTTCAAATCTCATCAGCCTATGGTCGGGCGATGGAAGTGATGAATCGGACGCGCATGTCCGAAGTCCTCTATCCGGTCCTTCGACGCCGATTGATTGACGGCGACATAACGGAGCAGGAAACGTTGTCAGTGATTGCCTCGTGTGCCGAAGGCTATTCCTTCCCCACCAATCTGGACAGGGACCCGCCTGCCAAAGGGCTCGCGCCGGAGAGCCAGGCCCAACGGATGCTCCGGGCGCTGCGCGAGAACTGGGAGCCTGACGAGTTCGCAAGGGCTCTTGCGAATCATGCGTGGCGGCACGAAAGTGGTGAGGTGGTGGAATTGATGGATTATTGATGTTTTTTAATCCATTGAAGATAGATTCACGGCACTATCATGATGTCAACGCGGCGAAGAGAATCAATCAGGGAGGCCGCGTGTTCCCCCATCCGGCAAGGATGAGGGCGAAGACAAGACGTAATGGTGCAAGAGAATGGACCAGTTCAAGGAACTACAGCTGTTCGTCGAGGTGGCCGAGACGGGCAGTATCAGTCGGGCCGCGGAAGCCGTTGAGCTTTCCATTTCGGCGGCAAGTCGACATCTGATTTCGTTGGAGGCGAGGCTCGGGGTTCAACTGGTACGGAGAACAACCCGTAACCTGTACCTGACCGAAGCGGGCACCGACTTTCATCGACGCTGCAAATCCATTCTTTCCGACCTCGGCGAAGCCGAAGCCGTAGTCAAGGAGGCGGTCGTACGCCCGAGCGGCGTGCTTCGCGTGACCGCTTCGTTATCGTTCTGCATGCTGCATATTGCGCCGATGCTTCCCGAGTTCACGGCGCGTTATCCCGATATCTCAGTCGAGCTGATAGCGGCTAACCGCTACTGCGACATCATCGAGAACGGCATCGACGTCGCGATTCGGACCAAGGTTCTTGAGCCTGACAGCAACATCACGATAAGAAGACTCGCGTCAACGCGTCGCATATTGGCCGCCTCACCTGGTTACATTGAGGCCAATGGCTCGCCTCGCTTCCCTGCGGAACTTGCCAGGCACAGGCTGCTGAACTATCAGCTCGCCGACAACCCAAGGGAGCTTTGTTTTCACCGTGGTGGCGAGAGTGTCATTGTCAAAGTAAAGCCATTGGTGGAATCGAATGATGGCCAGATATTGCGGGTTGCCGCGCTCGACAACATGGGCATCCTCGTGCAGCCCAAATATATCGTCTACGACGACCTGAAGGCCGGTCGCCTCGTTCCCGTGCTCGACGACTGGGAACTACCGCGGCTAACGATGAACATCGCATTCCAGACACGTTCACATCTCCCCGTGAAGGTGCGCCTGTTCATCGACGCGCTTGTCGAGCGCTTTCAACAGAACGACTTCGAGCGTCATTGGACGGCGTGAGTGCCGCGCTCGTGCGGCCTTTGGGTTTATTCCCGCTGAGCGCGAAAGACTTTCCCTCTTTAGCTCTGTTTTGCCGGCCGCAGCGAATATAGACTGCGTTCAAAGCTAGGGAAATGTTGATGGAGACGCGCAATGCAAACAGCACCCACTGCAGTTCAGTCCTCGTCGCCGTACTTCGATGAAGCTCGCTCGGCCGAAGTCGTCAATGCTCGCATGAGCGAAGACGCCGACGCTCGACTGCGGCAGGTCATGTCAGTTCTGGTCAAGCATCTTCACGCGGCGGTCAAGGAAATCGAACCTACGCATGAAGAGTGGTTCACGGCTATCCGGTTTCTGACGGAGACTGGCCAGATGTGCACGGACTGGCGGCAAGAATACATCCTGCTGTCGGACGCCCTCGGAGTCTCGATGCTGGTCGATGCAATCAATCATCGTCGTCCGAGCGGTGCTACACCAAACACCATCCTCGGTCCGTTTTACGTGGCCAACGCACCGGAGTACGCCAATGGCGCGAACATCTGCCTGGACGGAAAAGGCGAGCCGATGGTAGTCGAAGGCCGTGTGACTGACATCGACGGCAACCCGATTCCGAACGCGAAGCTTGAGGTATGGCAGACCAACGACGATGGCTTCTATGACGTTCAGCAAAAGGGCATTCAGCCGGACTCGAATCTTCGAGGCGTATTCACTGCGAACTCTGAAGGTCGTTACTGGTTCAAGTCGGTGAAACCGCGTCACTATCCGATTCCTTCGGATGGTCCAGTGGGAAAGCTGCTCGGCGCGATGGGCCGTCACCCGAACCGCGCGGCACATCTGCACTTCATCGTGACGGCGCCCGGCTATGACCCGGTCATCACTCACATCTTTACGCCCGACTGCCCGTATCTCCCGGAGGACGCAGTCTTTGGCGTCAAGCGCGAGCTCATCGCTGAGTTCAACAAGATTGACGACCCCGAAGCCGCTCAGCGCGTCGGGTTCTCCTCGCCGTTCTGGGCCGTGTCGTGGGACTTCACGCTCGCGACATCCCGCAAGCCGGCGCGAGCTATTCCGTAATCGTTGAGTGTGCGCACTCATGTGCGCTCGACAAACTGCTTAAACCTGAGAGACAGGAACCATTGACATGAGCACGAAAGAGAAAGAACTGCTGGCAGCGTATTGGACCCTGGCTGGCGACGTGTATCCCTGCGCACCGAACGAAATCAGCCCTTTCCCACTGCGCGACCGCTGTGAAGCGGCGATGCGTGCCGGCTGGAGCGGCGTCGGCCTCATTCTCGACGACCTCGAGTACAGCATCGAGAAATACGGGCTGGCCGGCGTCAAGAGCATTCTGGAAGACACGGGCATGAAGTACTTCGAGCTCGAAATTCTCATGGACTGGTACATGGTCGGCGAAGCGCGTGCGAAGTCGGACGATTGCCGTAGCCGTTTCATCGAACTGGGTGCCGAACTCGGCATGCGCAATCTGAAAATCGGCGCGAACCCCTTCGATAAGAATCCGGCCGACTTCGCGCGTATGACGGACGACTTCGCAAAGCTTTGCCAGGACGTCGCGACGGTTGGCGCGACGGTCGCAATCGAGTTCATGCCGTTCTCTCCAATCCGGAATGTCGCAGAGGCGCTGAAGGTCGCGGAAGGCGCAAATCAGCCCAACGGTGGACTCATGGTCGACCATTGGCACGTCGCACGGGCCGGTACACCCTATAGCGAAGTCGCGCGCATTCCGGCCCGGTACATCAAGGGAGTAGAACTGGATGACGTGGGCGCGCAGGTTAAAGGGTCACTGTTCGATGACTCGACCTTTAACCGCCAGCTCTGCGGCGAAGGAGCCGGCGACTGTCGCGCCTTCGTGGATGCCCTTGACCAGGCAGGCTGCACGCTGCCGTACTACGGCGTAGAGCTCATCTCCGAAGTGCATCGGAAGTTCCCGCTCGACGAGATGGCGAAGCGTGCTTACGACACAACCATTGCGCAGTTCTCGGAAAAATCGGCTACTGCCGCCTGAAGTTCCTGGACCTTAAATCAGAACGTACCTTCTGGAGACTCACATGATTCGAATCGCTGTACTTGGCGCTGGCCGCATTGGTCGAATTCACGCTGGCAACGTCGCCGCGAGCGCGAACGCAAAACTGGTCGTGGTGGCAGACCCGGTCGAAAGTGCAGCCAGGTCGCTGGCTGACCGCCTCGGCTGCGAAGCTTCGACGGACCCCGCAGGCGTCCTCGAACGCAATGACATCGACGCAGTGGTTATCGGTACGCCGACGGACACTCACATCACGTTCATGCTCGAGGCCGTCAAGCGCGGGAAGGCTGTTCTGTGCGAAAAACCCATCGACCTCGATATGGAAAAGTCGCTTGCTGCGGCAAATGAGGTCGAGCGCCGGGGCGGCCGGGTCATGCTCGCATTCAATCGACGTTTCGACCCGACGTCGCAGGCATTCCGCAAAGCCATCGATGCGGGTGATGTTGGCGAGGTGCGACAGGTCATCATCTCGAGCCGCGACCCGGGCATGCCTCCTCGCGACTACGTCGAACACTCGGGCGGCATTTTCCGCGACATGGTTATCCACGACCTGGATATGGCTCGCTGGCTGCTCGGCGAAGAGCCGGTCGAAGTGATGGCGATAGCTAGCCGTCTCATCGACGAGTCGCTCGAGAAACTGACCGACTTCGATACGGTGATGGTTCAGCTGCGCACCGCTTCGGGCAAGCAATGCCATATCAACTGTTGCCGCGAGGCGGTGTACGGCTACGACCAGCGTATGGAAGTGTCTGGCTCAAAGGGCATGCTCCTGCAGGAGAATCTTCGCCCGTCGACGATTCGCCGCTGGTCTCAGGAAGTTACGGATGCGCGCGAGCCGCTCCTGAACTTCTTCCTTGAACGCTATGTAGATGCGTACAAGGCTGAACTCGAAGCCTTCGTCGAGGCCCTGAACACGAATTCGCCGCTGCCGACGTCGGTTCAGGACGGATTGAAGGCGTTGCGCCTCGCGGATGCCGCACTCGAGTCCGCATTGTCGGGTAAAGCCGTCAAGGTGTAACTGGAAATCCGGAGGAGATAAGTCATGACACGAAAGATTAGTCCGAACGAAACACTTGGAGTGGCATGTCTTGGCATCACGCACCCGCATACGTCCGGGCGAGTCAAGGCAATCCAGCGTCGCACTGACGCGAAGATGCTGGGTGCGTGGGATAAGAGCCCGCTGCTCACGCCGTTCGTCGACGCGCTCGGTCTCGAGGCGCGCTCGAAGGAAGACATTCTGGCAGACGAGAATGTGCATGTTGTTCTCGTCCACTCGAAGAGCGAGAAGATGGCCGACCTGACCATCGAAGCGCTCGAAGCTGGCAAGGCAGTGCTGTGTGAAAAACCGGCTGGCCGTAGTTCGTCGGATGCGAAGCGCATCGTCGAGGCGGTCGAGCGTACCGGCGGTCTGGTGCAGGTCGGCTATTGCTGGCGCTTTGCTCCGTCCGTTGACGCAATGCAGGCGGCCCTCAAGAGCGGACGTCTGGGGAAGGTCGTTCAGGTGCGTGCCCACGGCGGTTGCTCGCACGATGAGGCGGGGACGCCGCACATGACTCAGCCCGGCGACATCGGTGGTGCCGTGTTCGTTATCGGCTGCCACCTCATCGACCGCATTCTTCTGCATTTTGGCCTGCCGCGCTCCGTGAACGCCAGAATCACGAAGTTCCCGAACTTCCACGGCGACGAATCGCGTGAAGACGCGGCCGGTGCGGTGCTGAACTACGAAGACAAGATTGTCTCCGTCGACTTCATGTCGTGGGATGTCCTCCCGTGGACCGAGAGCTGGGATATCACCGCGTACGGGACGGAAGGCATTATGTCGTCACGGTCGCTGCCCGCGAGTTACAAGATTTACGACGCGGGCAAGGGTGAGCATCCCGAAGGCTGGACCGAGTGGCAAGAAACCAGCTTCCCGGAAATCTGGGCGACTAAAAAGACGGAGTATTCGCCCGACATTGCTGAAATCGGCAACCCCGTGTACTTCGACCGCGAGTCGAATGCGTTCTTCGATGCATTGCGCAACGGGACGCAGTCGGTTGTGCCGGCCACGCAGGCATACAACATCAGCCGCGTCATTGAGGCCATGTTCGCTTCTTCCAAAGAATCTGGAGCAGAGGTCTTTATCGGTTAAGGGTTCGCACGGCTGACGCTATCCGGCGTCGGCCGAGGATTCCCGGATTCATAAACCGCAAACGTAAATAGGTAGTCCTAAATAGGAGACGATGTCATGAAGATTCTGAAAAGTGTTGCAGTCATCCTGGCCGCTTCGGCAGCGTTCGCTGCTACGTCCGGTGTAGTGTTCGCTCAGGAAAAGGGTGTTGTCGGAATTTCGCTGCCCGACAAAACTGAATCGCGCTGGATTACTGACGGGAAGAGCATGGTCGATGCGCTGAAGGCGAAGGGCTACACGGCCGACCTCCAGTACGCGAATTACGACGTGCCGACGCAGGTGAATCAGGTCGAGAATATGCTCGCAAAGGGTGTCAAGGCACTCGTCATTGCACCCATCGACGGCAAGACTTTTTCCGATGCTCTCGCACTCGCCCAGAAAAAGGGCATCAAGGTCATCTCGTACGACCGTCTGATTAGCCAGACCAAGGACGTCGACTACTACGCAACGTTCGATAACTACGGTGTAGGTGTCCTGCAGGGGCAAAGCATCGTCTCGGCATGGCAGAAAGCCGGCAGCAAAGCTCCGTTCAACATCGAAATTTTCGGAGGGTCTTCGGACGACAACAATGCCCACATGGTCTACGCGGGCGGCATGTCGGTTCTGAAACCGTACATCGACAGCGGCAAGTTCGTGATTCGCAGCAAACAGATTGCCTTCGAAAAAGTCGCGACGCGCAACTGGGATGGTGCGACCGCCCAGGCGCGGATGGACAACCTGCTGAGCGCCTTCTACGGTAAGGACCACCTCGATGCCGTCTGGGCCCCGAATGACGCGCTGGCGATTGGCATTATCTCGTCTCTCAAGGGCGTGGGATACGGTTCGGGTCAGCAGGCGATGCCCATCATCACGGGACAGGACGCGGACGTTCAGAACGTTAAGAACATCGTTCGCGGTGACCAGACGTCAACTGTGTTCAAGGACACGCGAAAACTCGCCAGCGTCGCAGCAGACATGGTTGACGATGCACTGACCGGCAAGCAGGTGCCCGTCAACGACACGAAGAGCTACAACAACGGCGCAAAGATTGTTCCGACATATCTCGTGAAGCCTGTTCTGGTGGACAAGGCTAACTACCAGGCGGAACTGGTCACGAGTGGCTACTACACGCAGGCTCAAGTCAAGTAAGGAATCTGAAGGTGAGCGTGGCGGGGCTTCCGGCGGAACCCTCGCTTCACGCAGGCACGTCCTGAGCGTGACCAATTGGAGGAAGTTTGACCATGGATACCATTCTGGAGATGCGCGGAATTCAGAAGAGTTTTGGCGCAGTCAAAGCCCTGAATAACGTGAATCTGAAGGTCCAAAAAGGCGAGATTCACGCCATATGTGGAGAAAACGGCGCAGGGAAGTCGACCCTGATGAAAATCCTCAGCGGCGTCTATCCGCACGGCTCTTACGTAGGTGACGTGCTCTACGACGGCCAGGAACGAGCGTTCGCCGATATTTCCGATAGCGAAGAGGTCGGAATCATCATCATCCACCAGGAACTCGCCCTGGTGCCGATGCTATCGATTACCGAGAATATTTTCCTGGGTAACGAACAGTCGAAGCGCGGCGTCATCGATTGGCAGAGTTCGCGTTCGAAGGCAAAGGCATTGCTCTCGAAGGTGGGCTTGACGGATTCTCCAGACGCAGCGGTCGGAACGCTCGGGATTGGCAAGCAACAACTCATCGAGATTGCCAAAGCATTGTCGAAAGAGGTTCGTTTGCTGATTCTTGACGAACCCACTGCAAGCTTGAATGAGAAAGATAGCGACACGCTGCTCACTCTTCTGCTAGAGCTTAAGGCGCGCGGCGTCACGTCAATCATCATTTCGCACAAGCTCAACGAGATTTCACGTGTCGCTGACGGAATCACGGTTATCCGTGATGGCTCAACGGTCGACGTCCTCGACTGTAAGGCCGATAGCGTCAGTGAGGACCGCATTATCAAGGCGATGGTTGGCCGGGAGATGTCGGACCGATACCCTCCGCGAACGCCAAACATCGGCGAAGTTATATTTGAAGTGAAAGACTGGCGTGTACAACATCCGACCCAGAGAGACCGTGCAGTCATCAAGGGCGTCAATCTGAAAGCGCACAAGGGCGAAATCGTAGGTATCGCAGGATTGATGGGTTCGGGGCGCACCGAACTCGCCATGAGTGTTTTTGGCGGCACATACGGCCAGGATATCACCGGTCAAGTACTGATGCACGGGAAACAGGTTGACACGTCATCGGTCAAGAAGGCCATCAAGGCGGGCGTGGCCTACGTGACTGAAGACCGGAAAGGCAACGGTCTGCTGCTGGACGACAACATCAAGCGAAACATTACGCTGGCGAATCTCTCCGGGGTATCAAGGCTCGGTGTCGTCAACGAGCATGAGGAAACAAATGTCGCGACTGAATTCCTCCAGAAACTGCGGATTCGCGCGCAGGGCGTGACGCACGTTGTTGGCAACCTGTCGGGCGGAAATCAGCAAAAAGTCGTCATCAGCAAATGGCTCTTTTCTGAACCAGAGGTGTTGATTCTCGACGAGCCCACACGAGGCATCGATGTGGGCGCGAAGTATGAGATTTACAACATCATGAATCAGGCGGTTGCGGCAGGTAAGTGCGTGGTCATGATTTCGTCGGAAATGCCGGAGCTACTTGGCATGTGCGACCGAATCTATGTCATGAATGAAGGCCGGTTCGTCGGCGAATTATCCGCAGATGACGCCTCGCAGGAAAACATCATGCGAGCGATTATGCGAAATGGAGACATTCAAAATGCGTAAGGCACTCTCTCCGGTGGCCGCCGAAGGCACCGAGCTCAAGCAGAAAAGCGAACTGTTCGGCATGGTCAAGCGCGTTGGCAGCGAATACGGGTTACTCATCTCGCTTGTCATCATCATGGCTTTCTTCCAGGTCTCAACGAGCGGTGTATTGATGCAGCCGCTCAATCTGACCAACCTTGTGCTCCAGAACAGCTACATCGTCATCATGGCGCTGGGAATGCTCATGGTGATTGTCTCCGGCCACATTGACCTCTCGGTCGGCTCAACGGCAGGTCTGGTCGGCGCGTTGGCGGCGGTGCTGATGGTGCAATATGACGTCAACTATGTCTGGGCGACCATCATCTGTATCGCGACCGGTGCATTAATTGGCGCGGTTCAAGGTTACTGGATTGCGTTTTGGCGCATGCCCTCGTTTATCGTAACGCTGGCCGGCATGCTGGTGTTCCGAGGCTTGACGAACCTGGTGCTGCAAGGTCAGTCCATTGGCCCGTTCCCTGATGCTTTCGGTGCGGTGAGTTCGGGCTTCATTCCGGACGTCTTTCATGGACAAGGTCTTCACATCACCTCAATCCTGCTCGGCGTGCTTGTCGGCGTGCTGTTCTGCGTGATTGAGCTTCGGCATCGCGCGGGTGCTGCCAAACATGGGGTCGAAAGCGGTTCTTTCTCCATGTTCGTGACGAAGAATGTGGTGCTTACGGCCCTGATAGTGTTCTTCTGCTACCTGCTTGCATCCTATCGCGGCTTGCCCACCGTGCTCGTCATCATGGGCGTATTGATTGGCGTGTACACCTTCATCATGAATCGCACGACCATCGGCCGTCGCATTTACGCGGTTGGCGGAAACGCGAAGGCCGCACGTCTCTCAGGCGTCAGCGTGCCGGCAGTGAGCTTCCTGACCTTCGTGAACATGGGAGTCCTGGCCGCACTGGCAGGTCTGATTTTCGCAGCACGCTTGAACAGCGGCACTCCGAAGGCCGGCACTGGCTTCGAACTTGATGTCATCGCGGCATGCTTCATTGGCGGTGCATCCGCATCCGGCGGGGTCGGAAAGGTTGTCGGGGCGGTCGTGGGCGCTTTCATTATGGGCGTGATGAACAACGGCATGTCCATCATGGGCATTGGGGTGGACTATCAGCAGGTCATCAAAGGCATCGTTCTGCTCGCGGCTGTGTTCGTCGACGTCTACAACAAAAACAAGGCGTAACAGCCTATTCCTGAAACAGACCAGATTTAGAAGTCAGCGGGGCAACGCTGGGTCGGTGTGTAACCCTGCTGAAATGCAGACTTGAAGCATGAGATTGCATCCCGAACATTTGGCCTGTCAATCAGCAGCACTAATGGAAATAGATATGGTCAAGCATATTGTGATGTGGAACGTTCGCGGCGAAACACCGGAACAAAAGAAAGAAGCTGCGCAGCTGGTGAAAGCCGCGTTCGAGAGCCTAAGCGGGAAGATTCCCGGGCTGACCACTCTTGAAGTCGGGCTCGACGTGAGCGCCGTGGACTACGCATGCGATGTCGTCCTGTACACGGAATTTGAAAGTCAGGAATCGCTCGATGCGTATGCGTTTCACCCGGAGCATCTGCGCGTGAAGCAAATCGTGGGTGACGTTCGCATTGCTCGCCACCAGGTCGACTACGTCTAAGGCACCGTTACTGCCTGATGAAACAGGAAGCAAGTCCTATGTTTGAGTTCACCTACACCACGCAGTCGTCGAGAGTAGTATTCGGCGCTGGGAGCATGAAGCTCGTCCAACAGGAAGTCGAGACCTTGGGCGCGCGCCGGGCACTGGTCCTCTGCACCCCAGAGCAGAAGGCTCAAGCCGAGGTGGTTTCTTCGCTCCTGGGTCCTTCGAGCGCAGGAGTCTTCGATGGCGCGCAAATGCATGTTCCCATCGAAAACGCCCGCCGCGCGCGCGAACACGCCAAGTCAGTTAACGCTGACTGTGCAGTGGCTATCGGGGGAGGGTCTACGATTGGACTCGGCAAGGCGATTGCGCTCGAATCGTCGTTACCCATTATCGCGATACCGACGACGTATGCCGGGTCTGAAATGACTCCCATCTACGGGATTACAGAAAATGGCCTGAAGAAAACCGGGCGCGACGCGAAGGTGATACCTAGGACAGTTCTGTACGACCCGGAACTCACGATTGGGCTGCCGGTTAAGCTTTCGATTGTCAGCGGTCTGAATGCAATCGCTCACGCAGCCGAAGGTTTGTACGCCAAAGACGGTAATCCCGTCATGTCGATGATGGCAGAGGAAGGAATTCGCTCGCTCGCCAACGGCCTCCGTGGCCTAAAGAAAAGCAGCAAGGACAAAGAGGCGCGAAGTGAGTGTCTCTATGGTGCGTGGCTGTGCGGAATGGTTCTCGGGAATGTTGGCATGGCCCTTCATCACAAGCTTTGTCATACGTTGGGCGGAACGTTCAATCTACCTCACGCAGAGACGCATGCAATCGTCCTGCCGCACGCTCTTGCGTACAACAGCTCCGTAGCGGAAGATGCTATGGATAGAATCGCCAGGGCGCTAAATGTAGAGTCGGCGCCGGATGGTCTTTACCGACTGAACGAAGAACTCGGGGTGCCACGAGGGCTTCGGGAAATTGGACTTGGCGAAGCGGACCTGGACTACGCGTGCGAAGTGGCCCTGTCGAACCCATATTGGAATCCGCGACCGGTAGAGGCGGTGCCGCTCCGAGCGCTGTTGCAGCGAGCCTGGGAAGGTGCCCGTCCTGCTGCATAACAGTCACTCAACTCATTTTGCGGCGGGGTCCTGAGCGCCGCGATTTCGGAAACAGCATCTTCGACCGCGACCGTCGAACGGCGGCCGTACCGTATTTCCATGCCCCGCGCGCAGCGGGTCGAGGGGCCGAGGTTACGGTAAAGGTCGGCCTAACGGTAAGGTATAAACCTTGATACCTAATTTAGTTAAGAAGAAGTTTGTTGCTGTCTAATAAGGCTGTGTAAAGACAAAGAAAAAGACTCTTGTTGGAAGGCATTCGAACACAACGAACTGCGTCCCTGCATCGGAGCATCTTGGGTCGCAATGTGCTCCTGATGCCCCTCGGATACCCATCGATGGGCGCGACTACCCGTGATTGTCCACCCAGGCACGGGCCCACGATAACCCTGCATCTTCGGCTTCCTGTTCGCTCATGAAGACGCCGAGGATGCCGGATGCCTGGATAACCTTGCTATTTCGAGTAATCGTCCCACTTGCAGCGTAGCGTTCTCGCTCAAGAAGGTCTTCTTGCTGCGCAATTGCATGGCCCCAGATGGCGTAACCTACGTACGACTCTTGTTGCATTAGCGTTGTACCTCGGAGATATCGCGCGGTGCGATTCGAGTAGGGATACTCGTGGAATTCTACGGAAATCGCCGCATTGCGTCTGGCGGAGCTGGCGGCGGTTCCGACGAAAGGCCGCCATTTCGTGACCGCTCCTGATTAAAGATGATGCGCATTTGTTCAAGGGCTACAAGCTGCGAGCGGGTCTCGTCCCGCCACGCTCGCTGCACAGCGCCGCAAAGTCCGTCCAGTTGAACAACAAGCTGGCGCAGCCTGACGACGTCCAATATCAAACGGCGAATGGCATTATCGTACTCGCTGTCCGACCGGTGTTGGCGCCAGAGCCGACGCAGTTCCGACAGCGTCGGCGAAGGCACCTGTGGAAGAGTGCGACGAACCACTGCTGACCCCAAAATACTGTATGGATGTACAGTATTTCGGTGTCCGACCCAACGGTCAAGAATCGTGAGGCATGAAACCGGGCAATAGGGCGCGCGGGGGCCGTCGCGGGCACGTCAGGCCGTTGGGCACGCCGTCTGCTCGGTTTCGCGTCGCCAGAACTCGCCCGAATTAAAGCTCCCGCCGGTAGACAGGCCTTGCTGAAGAAGAGATACGATGCCCGCAAGCATCTGGTTCAGGCGGGCTCCAGATTTCTGTCCAGCGTCTCGTCTGTAGTCTCGTCCAGGCTAGCCACACTCGACTGCTGTCATGGCCCCAGCGCGCGTCATCACATCTCCGCCTCTGTCCCGCTACAGGACGAAGCGGGACTTCAGGGCCACGCCAGAGCCCGCGGCCCCGGCGGACATACCATCGGCCACTCTTCTCCCGCTGTGCTTTGTCGTGCAAAAGCATTGGGCAAACCGACTCCATTACGACTTCCGGCTTGAACTGGATGGAGTGTTGCTGTCGTGGGCCGTACCGAAAGGGCCATGCTACGACCCGAAGGAGAAACGGATGGCCATTCATGTCGAGGACCATCCGGTCGAGTATTCGAAATTCGAAGGCTCCATTCCTCGCAGGCAGTATGGTGCCGGCACAGTGATAGTGTGGGACCGCGGAACATGGGAGCCGGTCGGCGACCCACACGAGGGAATGAAGGTCGGCAAGCTGGTCTTCCGTCTTCATGGCGAAAAGCTTGCAGGACTCTGGGAGCTGGTCCGGATATCGAAAGCCGATGACAAGCAGGACCAATGGATGCTTTTCAAGAAGCGGGACGCGTGGGCGCAGCCACTGGCCGATTACGATGTCATCAAGGCGCTTCCGGATAGCGTCACTGCGAAGCCGCTGGGGCTAATTGAAGACCGCGAGCCGAGGGCGGCCAGGCCCGCGCGCACCGGGCCGCAGGAATTAGACCTTTCCGCAGCGGTTTCGGCGCCGCTGCCTGCAAACCTTGAGCCACAACTCGCGACCCTTGCGACCTCTCTTCCGTCAAGCGGCGACTGGGTAACCGAAGCCAAGCTCGATGGCTATCGCATGCTGTCGCGTGTCGCCAAGGGCCATGCGCGACTTATCACGCGCGGCGGCCATGACTGGACAGCGAAGTTTCCGACGCTCGCAGCAAAGGTCGAGGAACTTCCGCTCAACAGTGCATGGCTGGATGGCGAAATCACTGTCCTCAAAAATGGCATTCCAAGTTTCGCTGCATTGCAAGATGCGATAGACGGAAACGCCAGCCAGGACATCGTCTACTTCCTTTTCGATTTGATGTACCTCGACGGGAAAGACCTCAGGAAGGTGCCCTTGTGGGCGAGGCGCGCGCTTCTCGCGCAGCTTCTTGAAAGCGCAGGCGAACATATTCGCTTCAGCCAGGACTTCGAGGCACCCGCCGCCCGGTTGTTCGAAGCCGCCTCGGGCCTGGGCCTTGAAGGCCTGATGCTCAAGCGCCGCGATGCAACCTATGAATCGGGGAGGACCCAGACGTGGCTCAAGGCGAAATCCCGACTCCGGCAGGAACTGGTCATCTGTGGCTTCACTGCCCGTGGCGGCAAGGACGGCGAGGTTGGTAGCCTGCTGCTCGGCTACTACGTCGATGGCGAGCTTCGCGATTCGGGAAGTGTTGGCACCGGGTGGGACGCGAGGACTGCGCGGGACCTGTGGGCACGCCTGACGCCGCTCGAAATGGATGCGGCACCATTTGACGTCACGGTTGCCAGGCAGCGCCGCTGGTCCCGGCGCTCGGTCGGCAGCGAGCGCTGGGTCCGCCCCGAACTTGTCGCCGAGGTCGAATTTGCGGACTGGACGACCGATGGCGTCATCCGGCAAGCATCCTTCAGAGGCCTGCGAATCGACAGGCCGGCAACCGGCGTCATCCGGGAGGGCGGGAAGACTCGGGCGCCCGAACCTCAGCCGAATCTGAAAATCACGCATCCGGAGCGTGTCGTCGACCCCTCGACGGGCGTCACAAAGGCCGACCTGGTCCGCTATTACGCGAGCATTGCGGAGCGCATGCTGCCTCATTTGAACGCCCGGCCCCTCGCGATGGTCCGCGCACCGGACGGCATTGCGGGACAGCTCTTCTTCCAGAAGCATGCCGAGAGAACGAACATGCCCGGGCTAACGGCTCACGACCGGAGCCTGTGGCCGAATCATCCTCCCTTGCTGACGGTCGGCACCGTCGACGCGCTGCTGTCGGCAGCACAGATGAATGTCGTCGAGTTTCACACGTGGAATTCGACGGTCCGCCGACTCGACAAGCCCGACCGGGTCATCTTCGACCTGGACCCCGGTGAGGGTGTGAAATGGGGGTACGTTCAGGAGGCGGCGCTTCTCGTTCATACGCTGTTGTCGGAACTCGGCCTGCAGGCCTGGCTGAAAACGAGTGGTGGGAAGGGCTTGCACGTTATTGTCCCGCTTGCGCCGCGGTTGAGCTACGACGCGGTCAAGGCGTTCTCGCAGGCATTCGTGCGGCACCTCGCGAAGACAATCCCCGAGCGCTTTTCGGCGACGTCCGGGGCTTCAAACCGGGTCGGAAAGGTCTACGTCGACTATCTGCGCAACGGCAAGGCGCAGACCACCGCTGCGGCATTTTCAGCGCGGGCGCGGGCCGGGATGGGCGTTTCAATGCCCGTTTCCTGGGAGCAACTGTCCGAGCTCAAAAGCGGCTCGCAGTGGACCGTCCAGACGGCGCGCGAATACCTCAGCTTCCAGCAGCAGGACCCGTGGGCCGAATACTGGTCGGCGGCGCAATCATTGGCATCGGCGATAAAGCTCCTAAAATGAAACGACCGTCTGGTCGGCGGCGGCACGGGCCTTCCGTGAGCGACGTGCCGAACGCGCAAATCTGCGAGGAGAATTCCATGCCCGCCCGCTCAATCGCCTCCTTGTCGCTCTCCTTCGGGCTCGTTTCGATACCGGTGAAGCTCTACACCGCGACTGAGAGTTCGTCCGATGTCAGGTTCCACATGCTCGCGCCCGACGGTTCGCGAGTGAAGCAACAGTACGTATCGGAGAAGACGGGCGCTGTCGTCGAGCGCTCGAGCATGAATAAGGGCTACGAGTTCGAAAAGGACAGGTTCGTGGTCTTTACCAGCGACGAGCTAAAGGCACTGGAAGACGCTGCGAGTCATGTCGTCGAGATAATGGCCTTCATCCCTGAAGAGGCGATTAACCCCGTCTTCTACGATAAGGCCTATTACATCGCGCCCGACAAGCGGGGCGGGAAACCGTACAGCTTGTTACAGCGGGCGCTCGCGCAAAGCGGACGCTGCGCATTGGCGAAATGGGCGTACAAGGGAAGGACCCGGATTGTCCAGGTGCGCCCTGAGGAAGACGGGCTTGTCTTTCAGCAACTGCTTTATGCGGACGAGGTCCGTTCGCTGGCTGACCTGCATGTCGAACGCGTCGAAGTGTCCGATACCGAGATGAAGCTCGCGCTGCAGATTATCGAACAGGGTGCTGAAGACAATTACGACCCGAAGGCGTACGAGGACGAAGAGAAGAAGCGCATCCTGGCGGCCATCGACGAAAAAATTGAAGGCAAGCAGGTCGTCGTTCATGAGGCTGACGAAGAACTGGCCGGCGGCGGACAGGTCATCGACCTGATGGATGCCTTGCGCGCCAGTCTAAAGGGCGGTGCGAAAGCGAAAGCAGCTCCAGCACCAAGGCGCAGCAAGAGCGCGGAGCCCGTTGCCGAGCTACCCGTGGCGCCCAAAACGCGCAAGCCAGCGGCGCGTGCAGCCAAGGCGCCCGCTGAAGCTCCTGCAAAGGTCCGGGCACGCAAGTGACACCACAAGTCGCCGCGCGCGAGATTTCGATGCGCGAATTGCAGGCCATGCTGGGCGTCTCCCGAAGTGTGGTTTCGGGGCTCATTGCTGCGGGATTCGTCGAACCGTCACGGGGTCCACGAAACGCATACCGCTTCACGTTCCAGGATGTTGTACTTCTGCGTACGGCGTTGCAGTTACGAGATGCCCGCATACCGCCGCGCAAAATCATCACCGCCCTCTCGAGGCTTAGAGACGAGCTGCCAGACGAATTGCCGCTCACGGGGATTCGCATATCGGCGATTGGCAACGATGTGGCTGTGCGAACCGGCCCCTCGCAATGGGACGCCGCGACAGGTCAGTTCCTCCTGGATTTCGAAGTCGCGGAAATCAAAGGCGATGTTGTCTTTCTGGACTCCACTCCCGCGCAGAAGAATCTCGCGCACCAGGCGCAGGAATGGTATGACCTCGGCGAGCAACTGAGACCATCCGATGTGAGCGGTGCTGAACGGGCGTACCAGAAGGCCATAGCACTATCGCCACAGCCTTTCTATGCGGCCTACGTGGACCTCGGCGCGCTTCTGTGCGAACTCGAAGCCCGGTGCGAAGATGCGCTAGGTGTGTTCGACGCAGCGTTAGCTCACTTCCCCAACGATGCCGTGTTGCACTTTAATCGCGCAATTGCGTTAGAGGAGCTAGGCCGCTTTGACGAGGCCGAGCGAAGTTATAAACGCTGCCTGGAGCTCGACCCGTCGTACGCGGATGCCCACCACAATCTCGCAATCCTGCTCGAAAGACGTGGCGACCCACAGGGCCTGGTTCGCCATTTGAGCGCATATCGCAGGTTGACAACTTAAACGGCACCCGCGCGAGGCAAAGCGTCCAGACGAAACCTGAGTGTCGACGAACGTTGCAAAATTCTCGTCAGAGAGATAGATGAGCACATTGCATCTGCCGCTTGTAGCAGCGGCTTTCTTGTAGCGGTCAAAAGCGAACGGGCTTGCTTGAGAAGCGCGTGCGACGCGGCAAACTCATTACGTCCAGCCATAGTAAGTGCGGCGTGACTGGTGCGCGCGAACAGCTCGTCATCGGACGTTTCGACGGCATCCAAACCGAGACAAGTACGCTCGTGTTGGCGAAAGAACGCGTGCATTTCGGACGCATCGGACCGCCAGTCTGGAGGACCGGCCATGGCTAGAATCTCGGCGGCGGCCACCAGTTGTCGGGTGGCTGCGATGAATGCAGAGCCTTCCATGACATCTGTCTCCGTGTAAGTAGGCGTCGCCGACTGTTCTGAGAGTTTAGCGCAGGTCTTTGACGGCGCCAGTGATGCTGTATCCATGGTGAGACCGCGACTCCCATCAGCGTGCCACTGTGGTGCGTGATGTCGATGGTTCGAACGAAAGCTTTCGAGGGTTGCGTTCTTGACGACCAGGCGGTGGGTCGCGGACTGTCGCTACCACAGTGCGACGTTTAATCCAGTTGGCGAACTCGGCTTTCTACCGCGCGTGCGAGTCATCGAGACATCGAAAGAGCAACGGGGACAGGTCTACTCGCCCGCCGTCAACGCAATCCTCTTCATGTCGGTTTTGTTCCTGGTGCTGGTCTTTCGAAGTTCGGCGAGGCTGACTTCGGCCTATGGCATTGCAGTTGGACTCACGATGCTGGTCACGACAATCCAGATGGTCAGTGTGTCGCGCAACGTGTGGGGCTGGTCTGCGTGGTGCGTCGCGCTCGTCAGCGCACCATTGTTTGCGGTCGACCTTACACTGGTGGCCGCGAATATTCCAAAGATTCCTTCCGGCGGCTGGTTCCCGGTCACGGTGGGTCTGCTCCTCTTCGTGCTGATGTCGATTTGGAATCGCGGGCGCGAGCTCGCGGCGATTCACGCCGACCGTACCGAGCCATTGGATGTGTTCCTGCGTGATGCGCTCAACAGCGGGGATCGCCTTGCGCGAGTACGGGGAACGGCCGTCTACCCGGGAAACAGGGCAGGTATGACTCCGGCAGCACTTAAAAGCAATATCCGGCACAACGGCGTGTTGCACGAGACGGCGATTATCTTTGCGAACCTGTCGGAGTCGGCGCCTCGCATCGACGAGGAAACCCGCATTGAAATTCGTGATCTCGGCAAGGGCTGCTACGAGATCATTGCGCATCACGGATTTGTTGAGCGCATGAATTTGCCGGCGCTGCTCGAATCACTGAATGGACGGTTGGGCAACTGGAACTATGACCCCGCGCATACGACGTTCTTTTTGCCACGAGATGAAGTCGCTAAGGGTTGTTCGCATGGTGCGTTGATGCGTTGGCGCGAAGCCTTGTTTGGACAAATGTCGTTCCATTCAGCCACCAGCGCTGAATACTACGGGCTTCGGCCCGAAGATGTCGTAGAACTAGGTGTTCAGATCGCGCTTTGAATGTGTTGCCGCAAATACGGGGCCGTGCGGCTTTCCTTTTCGCCTGCTACTTCGGCGGGCTTGCCGCTCGCCACGATCTTCCCGCCGGCGCCGCCGGCTCCCGGCCCAACGTCGATAATCCAGTCGCTTTGGGCGGCTACTCGCATATCGTGCTCGACCACCACTACCGTATTGCCCGCGTCGACGAGTGCCTGCAACTGCAACATCAGTCGGTCGACGTCCGCGGGGTGGAGGCCGGTAGTCGGTTCGTCGAGGATGTACAACGTCTCCCCACGCTGCGCGCGTTGCAGTTCGGTCGCGAGCTTGATGCGCTGCGCTTCGCCGCCCGATAGCTCGGTGGCTGGCTGACCGAGCCGCAAATAGCCAAGGCCGATATCGCGTAGTGCGGTGAGCGCACGCATCACGCCTGCTTCGTCGGCAAAGAAATCGCATGCGGCGTCGATAGTCAGCCCAAGTACCTCCGCGATGTTTTTATCGCGCCACGTGATCTCCAGCGTCGATGTGTTGTAGCGGGTGCCGTGACAGGTCGAGCAGGGTGCATAGACGCTCGGCAGAAAAAGCAGTTCCACGCTGACGAACCCTTCGCCTTCGCAGGTCGGGCAGCGACCTTGCGCGACGTTGAACGAGAAGCGCCCTGCGGTGTAGCGGCGCTTGCGGGCGTCGGGCGTGTTCGCGAACAGCTTGCGCACGTGGTCGAAAAGCCCCGTGTAGGTGGCGAGGTTGGAGCGCGGTGTGCGCCCGATCGGCTTCTGGTCGACGCGTACGAGCCGCCGGAGCGCATCCATGCCCTCGGCGATATGGCCGCTCGTCGGCACTGTCGCTGTGGCGAGCAGCGGGTCCTGATCTTCTTCGTCCGGGCTTTCGATGATCCGTCCCAGCCGGCTAGCGACCAGTTCGGTCAGCGCCTGGCTCACGAGGCTCGATTTGCCCGAACCCGACACGCCCGTCACGGTGCTCAGGCAGCCGAGCGGAAATGCGACGTTCAGCCCATGCAGATTGTTGCGGGTGATATTGACGAGCCGCAGCCAGCCCGCGGGCTCGCGCGGCGTGCGATTGACAGAGGCGAGCCGCGCGAACAGATACCGGCGTGTCTGAGATGCCTCGACCGTTGCAAGCCCCGCGGGCGGTCCGCTATAGACCACATGACCGCCTGCCTCCCCCGCCGACGGACCGACGTCGACAAGCCAGTCGGCGTGGCGCATCATCTGCAGATCGTGCTCGACGATGAACAGCGAGTTGCCCGCCGCCTTCAGCGCTTGCAGTGCGCTGTAGAGCGCTTCACCATCGGCTGGATGCAAACCGGCCGACGGTTCGTCGAGCACATACACGACGCCGAACAACTGCGACGACAATTGCGTGGCGAGTCGCAAGCGCTGCAGTTCGCCGGACGAAAGGGTGGGCGTACTGCGCTCCAGCGCGAGATAGCCCAGACCCAGATCGACCAGAGTCGTCAGGCGTTCAAGCAACTCGGCTGCAATGCGTTGCGCGGCGACGCGTTTTTCCTCAGACAGGTTGGGTGTGCGCCGCACGTCGGGTGAGGCTTTATGCGCGGAACCGCCTGCGGCGATCCGTTTATCGACGGCATCGCGCATGGCGCTCCTGCTCAGCATGCTGCCTTTGCCAGCGTCTTTGCCCGAACGAGCGGCATCCAGATCGGGCCATTCGCCGCGCGCGATCGGTTCGAGCATCTCGGCAAGTCTGGCTAGCGGCAACTGAGCGAACGCGCCGATATCCAGGCCGGCGAATTTCACCGACAGCGCTTCTTTCTTGAGTCGCTTGCCATGGCAAGCCGGGCAAACGCTGCTGATCATGTATTGCGAAACGCGCTTTTTCATCAACGCGCTTTGAGTGTTGGCAAATGTGTGCAACACGTAGCGGCGCGCGCCCGTGAAGGTGCCCTGATAGCTCGGCTCGTCCTTGCGCCTGAGCGCGGCGCGGGTCTCCTTCGGCGTGAGGCCGGCATAGACGGGCACGGTGGGCTGTTCATCGGTGAAAAGGATCCACCCGCGATCCTTTTTCGGTAGATCGCGCCATGGCGTGTCGACGTCGTAGCCGAGGCTGACCAGGATGTCGCGCAGATTTTGCCCGTGCCAGGCTGGCGGCCACGCGGCGATTGCCCGCTCGCGGATGGTGAGTGAGTCGTCGGGCACCATGGATTTTTCGGTGACCTCGTACACGCGGCCGAGCCCATGGCAGATCGAGCAAGCGCCTTGCACCGTGTTCGGCGAGAAGTCCTCGGCGAACAGCATCGGCTGTTTCGGGGGATAGTCACCAGTTCGCGAATACAGCATGCGCACCAGGCTGGACAGTGTGGTGACGCTGCCCACCGATGAACGTGCGCTCGGCGCGCCACGTTGCTGTTGCAAGGCGACCGCAGGCGGCAGCCCTTCGATCGCGTCCACTTCGGGCACGCCGACCTGCTCGATCAGGCGCCGGGCATACGGCGCGACCGATTCGAAATAGCGCCGCTGCGCTTCGGCGTACAACGTGCCGAATGCCAGCGACGATTTGCCCGATCCGGACACACCAGTGAAGACGACCAGCGCATCACGGGGAATCTGCACATCGATGTTTTTCAGATTGTGCTCGCGTGCGCCGCGCACGCGCACGAAGCCAGCGGCGTCGTTGGAGGGAGTTTGAGCTGGTTTGCTGCGGATGGCGCCCATGTAGATCAATAGCGGTCAGCGCGGCCTGGATGGCTGCGTGAATACTGATGACGCACGGAACATGCCAGGGCCCAGTGAGAAAATCTGGCGACATGCACAGGGCAGTGGATCCTGAGCGAGATGCGAGAACACAGTCTGGATCGGGGGCGGTCGGCGAGCAGTTCGCGTGCGCTTATGCCAGGACGACGCGCTTTCGTGCACTGCGCGAGCACGTCGCGGACGCGGCGCAGCAGCGCGGCATCGGGATAGCGGCCCAGCGCGAGAAACTGCTGTACGAGTCGATCGTTCATATCGAACAGCAGCTCGCAACGTGCGACGTTGCCATCGCGCCCCGCGCGTCCGCTTTCCTGATAGTAAGCGTCGATGCTACCCGGCATCTGGTAATGGACGACGAAGCGGATGTCGGAGATATCGACACCCATCCCAAAGGCGTTGGTCGCGATCATCACGCTCACGTCGCCCGCCACGCAAAGGTCCCGCGCAGCGTGCCGCTCGCGCGCGGACATGCGCCCGTGATAGCAGGCCGCGGCAACATCCCAGCCGCGTACCGTCGCCGCCACTTGCTCGGCTTCACGCACGGTCGCCGTGTAGACGATGCCTCTGCTGGTTTCACTCGCTAGCAGCGTACACAACGCGGCCATCTTGGCGTCTCTCGCGCGCGTCGATGCGCGCTGACGCGCCCGCCTCCCACCGATACCTGAGTAACCCGATAGTGAAGATTGGCGCGATACACGCCGGTGTTGACGATGCGCGGTTCGCGAAGACCGAGCGAGCGCACGATGTCCTCGCGGATGTCGGGCGTCGCCGTCGCGGTCAGTGCGAGGATCGGCGGCTTGCCGAGCATCTTGACGGCATCGACGATGCGCAGGAATGCCGGGCGAAAGTCGTGCCCCCACCGCGATACGCAATGCGCCTCGTCGACGACAACGTATTCGATGCGTTGCTGAGCGCGCGTGCAATGCGTCGATCACCTCCGGCCGCGTCAGTTGCTCCGGCGTGACAAACACAATGCCGGGACGCTCGTCGCGCAACGCTTCATAGCTTCATAGGTCTCGCGCAGTTCGGCGGCCGGCACCGTGCTGTTGATCCGCCACGCGTCGATGCCGGCGTCGCGCAGTTTGTCGAACTAGTCTTTCAGCAGCGCGATCAGCGGCGACACCACGAGCGTCCAGCCGTCGAGGTGCAGAGCGGGCAACTGGTACCACAGCGATTTGCCCGCGCCCGTCGGCACCACGGCGAGCGTGTCGCGCCGTTCGAGCACACTGCGGATGACGTCTTGCTGACCGGGGCGCAACCGGCTGATGCCGAACACGGTGCGCAGAGTTTTGCGCGTCGCGTTGAGGCAGGTGCTCGTGTCGCGCGTGGTCGTGGCGTCGGTCATGGAGTTTGCCGGTTGCATGCGCCAGCGGCGCAGCAAGCACCGTACCGCCGCTTTGCGCTGCGGCCGGGAACGCGGCGTGCTAACACCTCATCACGTGACATGTATGTGCCAACGGGGAACTCATGAGCAAAATAGACAAAAGCGACGCGTATCCGTACGCATCGGGCGGATGGGGGTCGCTCAAGGCGGTCGCGACGATCCTGCTGCAGGAAAAAGCGCCACTGACGGATACCCGCGTCCTGATGCATCAGAACAAGCACGACGGCTTCATGTGCGTCAGCTGTTCGTGGGCCAAACCGGCCGATCCGCATACGTTCGAGTTCTGCGAAAGCGGCGCGAAAGCGACGGCATGGGACCTCACGGCCAAACGCGTGACCCCCGATTTCTTCGAGGCCCACACGGTTAGCGAACTTGTGCAGTGGCACGACCACGATCTCGAGGAAGCGGGGCGTTTGACCGAGCCGATGCGCTACGACCCGACCACCGACCGCTACGTGCCCGCGTCGTGGCAGGAAGCGTTCGATGCAATCGGCGCCGAGCTGCGCACTCTGGACCCGTCCAGCGTGGTGTTCTACACCTCGGGCCGTGCGTCGCTCGAAACCTCGTACATGCTGCAGCTGTTCGCGCGCATGTACGGCACCAACAATCTCCCCGACAGTTCGAACATGTGCCACGAAAGCACCGCGGTTGGACTCAAGGAGGCGATCGGCGTGGGTGTCGGCACGGTCTCGCTCGACGACTTCGAGACAACCGACCTGATGTTCTTCTTCGGCCAGAACGTCGGCACGAATAGCCCGCGCATGCTGCATCAGTTGCAGGACGCACGCAAACGCGGCGTGCCCATCATCACGTTCAATCCGTTGCGGGAGCCAGGCCTGCTGCATTTCGCTAACCCGCAATCGCCGGTCGACATGCTTACGCCCTCAGACACGCAGATCAGCACGCAATATCACCAGGTGAAGACAGGGGGCGACACTGCCGCGATTCTCGGCATCTGTAAGCTCGTCATTGAAGCGGATGATCGCGCGGTGAGCACGAGCAGCGGGCGAGTGGTCGACGCCGCTTTCATTCGCGAGCATACGAACGGCTACGAAGAATTCGCGCAGTACGTGCGCGACGCGCGCTGGGACGACGTCGAGCACGTGAGCGGCTTGCCGCGCGAGGCGCTCCAGACCGCCGCCGATGAATACATGAAGGCGAACGCGGTGATCATCCACTATGGCATGGGCATCACGCAGCATCGGATGGGCGTCCAGAACGTCCGCATGCTGTGCAACCTGCTGATGCTGCGCGGCAATGTTGGCAAGCCGGGCGCTGGGCCGTCGCCAGTGCGCGGCCATTCGAACGTGCAGGGTCAGCGAACGGTGGGCATCACTGAAAAGCCGGAGCTTGCACCGCTCGATCAACTAGCCAGACAGTTTTCGTTCGAGCCGCCGCGCGAGAAAGGCATGAACATCGTCGAGGCCTTCGAGGCGATGCTCGAGGGCAAGATCAACGCAGTGATCAACCTGGGCGGCAACCTGGTGCGCTCGGTACCCGACCGCATGCGCACCGAGCCGGCGTGGGCTGCGCTCGGACTGACGGTCAACGTGACGACCAAGCTCAACCGAAGTCATCTGGTGCACGGTCCGCGCTCGTATATGCTGCCGTGTCTGAGCCGCATCGAGATCGACCGGCAGGCGGGCGGCGCGCAGGCGGTGTCGATGGAAGACAGCACGGCGCACTTTCATGGCTCGCGTGGCGTGGCCGAGCCGGCCGCGCCGACGATACGCTCGGAGCCGTTCATCGTCGCGGGCATCGCGAAGGCGACGCTCGGTGAACACTCAACCGTCGACTGGGACGCGTGGCGCGACGACTATTCGCGCGTGCGCACGGAGATGTCGAAGACGTGGCCGGAGATGTTCGAAGACTTCGAGGCGCGCATGTGGACGCCTGGTGGCGTGATACGGCCGCTGCCCGCGCGTGAGCGCAAGTGGAAAACGAAGAGCGGCAAGGCCGAGTTCATGGTGCCCACTTCGATCGGCGAAGATCCCGATATGCCGCAGCGCGAGCCCGATTCGCTGCGGCTCATGACCTTGCGCAGCGACAGCCAGTTCAACACGACGATTTATGGCCTCGACGACCGCTTCAGAGGGATCAAGGGCACGCGCATGGTGATTCTGATGAATCCCGCCGACATGGAGAAGCGCGGGCTCGCGCAGGGCGATCGAATCGGTCTCGAGACGATCGCGGACGACGGTGTCGAGCGCCGCGTCGACGGGCTGACCGTCGTGCCGTTCGACGTGCCGCAGGGATGCATCGGCGGCTATTACCCGGAATGCAATCCGCTGCTGCCGCTGTGGCATTACGCGAAGGAGAGCAAGGTGCCGGGCGCGAAGTCGATTCCGGTGCGCGTTCTTGCGAGCGCCGCGTGACGCAACGGGCGCATGTTTGCATTTCCGTCATCGGGGCCCGGTGCTGGTGGGCCAGCCTGCGGGCGCGGTGTAGGTTCATCATGACGTGTCGGGAATAATGTCGGGCTGCTCACTCGCGAAGGGTAAAAACCGGCCAACGGGCCGGCTGCGGGTGAAAGTCTGGTCGCCTCGGCATCAGTGGGTCACGTTGCCGGGCGGTTGCAATGAGCGACCCTGTATGTCCAGCAAAGCGACGGACCGAACATGTGCAGAGTTCTCCTTGTAGACGACGATACGGTGACCCAAAAATCATCTCCTCAGCCCACGCTAAGGAAGGTTGGTATGCGACTACTCTCCTGGCTTCTGGCAGTAATTGCAATTTTTCCAACGTCAGCCTCCAGCTTCGCGCTTGATGATCAACTGATGTGCGCGGAAACTGCACATGACTTCGTCGGCGGCCTCGTTGAAGCGCATTCGATCAACATTCCACCCATGCACGTTGAGCCCGATTCAGTGAATGCATTCCGCCCCGCGAGCGGCGCCGGCTTGACTGCATTCGGCCTTCCCGTTCATGCTGTGTTTGGCTATCAGCCAGGTGACCCACTTTTTACCGTTGGGGGAGGGAAAGCTTCATCGAGTCCAATATACGGCGCGGTGGTGCTGGGCGCGGCGGATTCGGTCAAGCGTCTTCTCGTAAGTGCGGGAAGTACTGCAGTCGTGCATCCGGTGATTCCATTGGTACTGACAGCGATCGTATGCGGGCAGTCATCTGACGACCACTTCAGACGGTGACGCATGACGCTTTCCCGCGAACACGAACCGCACGGGTCTAATCCGCATGGCAATCCGCAGCCAGTTGGTCGTCAAGAAGACAGTCACTCGACGCGAAACTGGTGCTCGGCCTCCAGTGTTTTTCGAAACGAGACCTTGAAGCGGTACGCGCGGCGAACGAACGGCTCGACATCCAGAGGTGCTCGGATTGGCGAGCATTGCCGCTGAGGTCTCTCCGGAATTCGCCGTCGTAACGATCGAGTCGAATCTCGTAAGCGGTGTGCTGCACGCATCGTCGGCGGTCAAGGCGGCGCTCGTGGAGCGCATCCGTTAGGGTCTTTGACTTGAGCCCTATCAAACGGACACGCGATGAAACCTAATCCACGGCGCGCAGCATCCACGGTCGGGCGGAAGCCCGTGTGGCTCCTACACTGATCCTTCCGGACCGGACGCGAGTGCGGAGATACTGCGCTTCTTTCTCGCGCATCCGCGCTGCAACTGATTGTGTTGGTACGCACGGTTCGTGCTACCAGTGCTTCTGGACGTTCCATCTTTGATCGGACGGAGAGTGCAATGGCCGATGAGCGCCAGCGTGATCCTGCGATATGGATACTCACGTTCGCCTACCTGTTGAGCCAGTTCTTCCGTAGCTATCTTGCGGTGGTCGCGCCGCAACTGATTGCAGGCTACGGTCTGACGGAGAAGATGTTCGGGTCATTTGCGGGAGCATTTTTTCTCACTTTCGCCGTCGCACAACTTCCCCTCGGCGTTGCCTTCGACCGGTTCGGCGTCGGCCGGCCAACGACGCTCTGCATGTGTGTCGGCACGGCGGGAGCGGCGGCACTTCCGTTGACCCACGATGCGACCGTGGCGCTCGCGTCTCAGGCTGCCTTGGGCGTCGGCTGCGCGCCCATATTCATGGGACTGCTCAACTATGTGCTGGTCTCCGGACATGGGCCGCGTCAGGTGAGATTGGTAACGGTTGCAAGCGGCATTGGAATTCTCGGTGCATTGATCGCCGCATTGCCGTTGGCGTGGGCGACGTCGAAGATTGGCTGGCGGTCGGCAATGGGTATCGCCGCGGCAGCAATGTTCGTGGCAACCGCGGGAGTGGGCATCGTTCTGTGGCGGCAGCCACGGCTATTGCAGTCATCGCAGGCATCGCCGAATGAAACGGCCGGTGAGCAACAGCACGCTGGACGAAGGTGTTGCTCTGCCAACGTCGCGTTCCTGGCACTGCTGCCGGTATGTTTCGCGATGTCGGCGGGCGGCACGTTCAGAACGTCGTGGGGTGGTCCTTATTTCAAAGATGTATTTCATCTGGACACGATTGCACGGGGACACGTGATGACGGCTGCGAGCGTAGCTGCGCTGGTGATATCGTTGATGATGCCGCTTCTGGTGCGACGGGTTTCGCTGAAGGCACTGTCACTGGCTGGCATGTCGCTTGGTCTGCTTGCCGCCTCGCTGCTCGCAGGTGCGCCGGCGTATAGCGCATCTTTGAGCGCATCTCTGGTCTGCGTGCTGTTCAGTGTCGGTGCAATTCATCCACTGGTGATGTCGCAGGCTCGCGCGATCTCTCCCGATCGGACTTTGGGACTACGGCTCGGCATACTTAATAGCATGGTTTTTCTGGGCGTGGCGGTGACGAGCAACTGCTTTGGATGGCTCGCGGAAAGTGCGCTTCGGCAAGGCGTGTCCGCACCTGAGATATACGTGCGCCTTTTCCGTTTCACCGCGATTGTTCTCTGTGTCGGCACTGCGGCTTGCTTTTTCAGTCCTCGCGCGACCAGGGGATGGCGGGCGGAAGAAGCGCCGCGAGCGCGGTCGGTAGCAGGAGCCGTCGAGGATTAGCTCCGGGTCGGCGGCGCATTTCTGCATCTTACCGGTCTCGCGACACGAGAGGTACCATTCCGTGTGATGGCGTTGGCCATGGGTCTGCGCGCTGAGGCAAAGTCGGTACCAAGGGAGCGTTCAGGAATGCAACCGGAGACCATGGAACAACGTATCCGGACTAGGGCCTATGAACTCTGGCAGGCGGATGGCAGCATGGAGGGGTGCGCAGACGAATACTGGCGAAAGGCGAGAAGCGAGGTTGAGGCGGAAGTGGCGGAAGAACAGCGGCAGGCCTTGAAAAATCGACAGAGCTAGATCGGCGGACGCCGAACGCGGTGGAATGTGCTGTCCGAGGCATTCCAGAATGGCGCTGACATGTTCGACAAGCTTGGGTAGCAACTGGTCTGGATGGTCCAGCATCTGCGCCTCAATGTCCTGTAGCGCAAGTTTTTCGCCAGGGTGATCTACCTCCCTGGGCACCCGGCGATGCAGTTCAGGGGTAATGTAAAGGTCCCGTGGCGGCACTGTCCGGACCGTACTCATGCTGTCCTCCATTTTCCTTCGCAAGGCATCGCGGGTGAGCGCCAAGGCATACTCGGCAAGGCCACTTCGCAAAGAGTAATTTCTACCAGACGCTCGACTTCCATTATGCATGTGGTGATCGGCTGACTCCGCCGACGGCGCGACAATACCGCGCCGTCGCAGATCCAGAGATACGAATGTCCCACCTCCGGCAGTCCCCGTTGGCCATGCCAGCAGAAGGATCGTTGCCGATGCGTGCCATACCTGTCCGTGAATTGTGATGCGCCTCGCTCGCATACCGTGGCGGCGCTTACGTTTGTTTGTGCGGCGCTAAGCGACCGAAGCTCCGAGCGGCGTTGACGCGGTTTGGCGCGCACGCTCGCGGCATAGGGGTTGCTCGACGTCGTGCATGACGCGCGGCACTCGCCATGCGCGACGATCGACATGCCCAATTGAAGGGCACAACCGGGAGAGCGACATGCCGTCCGACGAAGTTTCTCCGGGCCGCCGCAAGGTGATTCAAGGTGCTGCGGCGGGTCTGGCCGCGGCGTTCGCGGGCAACACGCTCGCCGATTCCGGGTCGCCAGATGCGAGCGGGAGCACCCCGTCGACGCGGGTGTCAGGCTCCGCCGTGCGCGATCCGCGCTCGCTGTTTCCGCATCCGCCTTTTCCCGAGCAGCAGCAACCGTGGCCGGGTCTTGCCGGCCGCATGACGCCGCGTCCCGATCACGGCGAATCGAGCTATCGCGGCAGCGGGCTGCTTGCTGGCCGCAAGGCACTGATTACCGGCGGCGATTCGGGCATTGGTCGCGCGGTCGCGATTGCGTTCGCGCGGGAGGGTGCGGATGTATCGATCGTCTATTTGCCCGCGGAGGAACCGGACGCGCAGGAAGTGGTTCAATTGATCCGCTCCGCGGGCCGCACTGCGTTTGCGCTGCCGGGTGATATCCGCGACGAGACGTTCTGCAAACAGATGGTCGACCGCGCGGCCAACGGCATGGGTGGACTCGACGTTCTGGTGAACAACGCAGGGCGCCAGCATAGTCACGATTCGATCCTCGATATCAGCACCGAAGATTTCGACTGGACGTTGCGCACCAATCTTTATGGAATGTTCTGGATTACCAAAGCCGCGATCCCCCATATGCCGGCCGGCGCTGCGATCGTCAATACGAGTTCGGTGAATGCTTACGATCCTTCGATCAACCTGCTCGACTATGCGATGACGAAGGCCGCGATTGCGAACTTCACGAAGTCGCTGGCGAAGCAGCTAGTCGCGCGCGGGATACGCGTAAACGCCGTGGCGCCGGGTCCATTCTGGACGCCGTTGCAGGTCAGCGGCGGACAGACGATGAAGAATGTCGTGCAATTCGGCGCGCAAACGCCGATGGGGCGTCCAGGGCAGCCTGCTGAAATTGCTCCCATCTATGTGCAGCTTGCAGCTGCGCGATCGAGTTACATCACGGGGCAGGTGTATGGCGCGTCTGGAGGCGAGGGGCAACCTTGAACATGGAAGGTGGGGACGTTACGACTCAGTAGTCGTTCCGGCAGGAAAATGAAAGGCTCGATCGAGGTACGAGGCTTGCTCCACTTGCAATCAGTTTCCGCCCCTCGCGAACCCTCATGAGCGCCCGATCCAAACCGACTGATCTACGTCAAACCGTCGACGTCCGAAAAGGTCAGGTCACGGACCCCATGTCGCGTGACGCATTTCGGGAGCGATTCATGGCCCGCTTCTACGATCCGGCATTTCGCAAGGAAGACGAATCTCTCGCGCGCCTCGAAGCCATTGCATGGGATGCGTATTCGGACGCACGCAAGTCGCCATTGACGGAGAAAGCAGGCGCCGGTTTCGCAGACCTGGACTACCGGCTGGGATTACCCAAAACATCTGGCGGGCAGGGCGTACGGCCTCGTCGTGCATGGCGACGTCGCCGGCATTGAAGGCTCCCGGCGCGCACTGACGGACTGGCTAGACTGGATGGGCTTCATCGAGTCAGGCGCGAAGTCGCGTCTGGATCGCTTTATCGGCTACTACGAGCCTTATGCGACGAGCCATGTGACACTCGATCACGACGAGGACATGCGCACTGAAGTCGCCAACGTCGCCGAGGCGGTGGCGACCTGTGTCGAACAGATCCGCAACGGCCGAAGGGAGCCCGACGACAGTCTCGACCCGCCGCGCGCGAAATGACTTGCTCGACTTCTCAAGCCGCTATTTCCACTTCAACCAACCTGTAAAGGCAAGGCATGGCAGACGACGCAGCGGATACCCAGACACAGCGGCGCAGACTAGGGGAGTGGTTGCCGAGGGAAGAAACCCACCTGGCACGCTACCGGTGCGACCTCGCAGCAAAAGCGCGCGAGCGGGCGGACAATTCGCCGCGCACGCGTGCCGTCGACGAACTTGCTGCACTCGTGCAAGGTGATCCCGTGCTCAGGATGGATATGACGCGGGCCATTGCTCAGGCGCGGGAAGCTGGTTATGTGCTCGGCTATTCGTCGATCGACGAGTTGATGACGATCGTCGACTACCTGATGACGTATGCTCCGCCTTTTAGCGAATCAGGCCTGATTCATTGTCCACTGAACGCGGTGCTCGATTGGCCAATGTGCATGCCATCCGGATACGCGCTCTTTCGCGATCCGGCTCTGAACGCGCAGCTCAAGCACGTGCTGAACTGCTGGTGCGGCTTTCTGAGCGGCCCGCATTCACGCGAACACCTGAACACATCGCCACCCAACGGATGGTTTTGTGCCGAAGCCGATAGGCGCATCGCGCTATCGCAATTCGTGTGCGATCCTCGTCAACGCTATTGGGGATTCGCTTCGTGGAACGACTTCTTCACGCGGCGATTTCGCGCTGGAGAGCGGCCCGTGGATGAACCGGACGACGATAGGGTGATTGTCAGCGCGTGCGAAGCCGCGCCGTATAACATCCAGCATGACGTAAAAATTTCGGACACGTTCTGGATCAAATCGCAGCCGTATTCACTGCAGGACATGTTGACGTTGCATCAACCCGAACTGACGCCGCGTTTTGCCGGCGGCTCCGTTTACCAGGCATTCTTGAGCGCATTCAATTATCACCGCTGGCATGCACCGGTAAGTGGCGTGATCACGCACGCTTATACAGTTGACGGCAGTTACTACTCGAATGCCGACAGCGAAGGCGAGGACCCAAGCGGTCTGAACGATTCACAAGGCTATATAACCGCTCTGGCCGCGCGTGCGGTAATCGTGATCAGTTGCGACGACCCGGCAGTCGGGCAGGTGGCGTGCGTGTTCGTGGGCATGGCGGACGTGTCGTCCTGCATGATCGAGGCGCTGCCTGGCCAGCATGTCAGGAAAGGCGACGAGCTAGGCTTCTTCCAGTATGGCGGCTCGACCTGCTGCCTGGTTTTCGAGCCCGGCGTGATAGGCCGCTTCGTCGTCGAACCGCCGTTTGACGACAACGGTCCGCCGCTCAGGGTGAATGCCGCCATTGCCAACGTGACCGGTACGCGCGATGCAAGCAGATAGGAGTTTGGCCTGTTGCCGCATCCCCGGTCGCGCAACCGCGCGAAGTTACTGTTTCTTGTCATGAGCCGTTCCAGCCCGCGCTGAAACGGCATTGTCGGTTTGAGCACAGGTGCTCACAGAGTCCACTCAGGCTGCGGGTTTGAGCACAACCTTCGTCCAGCCATCGTCCCGTTCGTCGAAGTGCTTATATCCATCAGGGGCGCTCGCGAGCGGTAACTCGTGAGAGATGATCTGCGACGGATTCGCCTTGCCCGCCGCAATCAGATCGCGCAGCTTGCGGTTGTAAGCCTTGACGTTCGCCTGGCCAGTCGCAATGTGCTGTCCCTTCATCCACAATTGCCCGAAGTCGAGCGCAAGTTGGCCTTTCTTCTGCAACGGATCTTCGGCGTGGGCATCTTCAGCGACGAACACGCCGACCACGCCGATCCCCCCTGTGGGACGCACCGCCTTGATCAGGTTGTTCATCGTCAGATTCGGCACTTCGTGGCCTTTGCAACTGCATTGATAGCCGACGCATTCGCAACCGCGATCAGCGCCTTCTCCGCCGGTCATCTCGAGAATCCTGTCAGCCGACGATCCGTCCCTGTCGTCGACGGGAATCGCGCCCATCTTCTCCGCGAGCTTCAGCCGGTCCGGATGGCTGTCCACCACCATGATCTTGCTGGCCCCCTTGATTGATGCTGACAGCGCGGCCATCAAACCCACGGGGCCTGCGCCATAGATCACGACGCTATCGCCAGGTTCGACACCGGCAAGCACCGTTGCGTGATAACCGGTCGGAAAGATATCCGACAGCATCACGTAGTCGTTTTCCTTTTCTTCGGCATCCGGTGGCAGAACGAGGCAATTGAAGTCACCGAACGGCACACGCAGATATTCCGCCTGGCCGCCACTATACGGTCCCATACCTGCAAATCCATACGCTGCGCCTGCGACGCCGGGATTCGTCGTCAAGCAGAACCCGGTCAGACCCCGCTCGCAGTTCTTGCAAAAACCACAGCCGATATTGAACGGCATGCACACGCGATCGCCTGTCTTGATGCGCTCGACAGCGTTACCCACTTCGACGACGACACCGAGATTTTCGTGCCCGAGAATGCGGCCCGATTCCATATTCGTGCGACCTTCGTACATATGCAGGTCCGAACCGCAGATGTTGGTGGTCGTGATCTTCACGAGCACATCCGTAGGTCGCTCGATTTTCGCATCCGGCATTTCTTTCACGACAACTTTGCGGGGACCTTCATAAACCAGTGCTTTCATGCTGGACTCCTCGAGAATGGCGCGGATCGTCGGTTGACTACCGTGTTCGAGTTCGAGCAGCACGCATGCCTGGTGATCGTGAAAAGCGAGCCGAGGCACAACGTGCACACGGATCTCCAGCGCTCTCACGAAAATGTTGCGGGGTAGAGACTGGCGCTGCCGTCCAGATTACCTGTCTGCGCGTAGATCAGCGGTTCGCCTGCGGGACTGACGGTCGCTCCATCCAGTACCTGTCCAACGACCAACCTGTGATCTCCCGCTTCGAAGTCATTGACGACCCGACAGTCGAAATGCGCGAGCGCATCGAGCAGAAGGGGCGCCCCCGTCATACCCGGCTGCCAGCGCGTCGATGCAAGTTTGTCGACAGTACGGCCGGACTGCGTTCCGAAGTGCCGCGCGAGATCCTGTTGCTCCGCCCGCAATACGCTGATGGCAAATCCCTGTCCGTCATGGAGAAGCTTGTAAGACTCGTGAGTTGGGCTAATCCCGACTGCAATGAGCAATGGAGAGAATGAAACCTGCATGACCGCACTTGCCGTGAATGCGTCCCGGCGATCGCCGTCTGACACGCCAATCACGTACACGCCCGCCGTCAAGTGCCTGAAAAGCTCCACGATGCTGCTCATGGGTCCTCCTGTCTGTCGTGATGGAGCGGTTCGCGCCAGTGGTCAGTCTAGCGCCTGGCGTACGGGCAAAGCGTGCCGACACCGCGCGTGTCAGCCCAGCATGATCGCCGTATTGATCACCGCGTCGTGGGACAGCGTTTGCGGAAAATTGCCGCATTGGCGCCTTGCCCGGATGTCGTATTGTTCCGCGAGAAGCCCCACGTCATTGCGCGACCCGAGCACCCGTGCAAACAGCGTGCGCGCATCATCGTGACGACCGTGCATGCGCCGGACCTGCGCGAGCCACAAGCTGCATGCGAGAAGCGCGCCTTCGCCCGGCTCGTGTCGAGTCTTCCCGGATGGGTCGCTTCAATAGCGGGATACAAGTCCATCCCCATCAGTTCGCGTTCGATGGCGCGTACCGTTGCCTGTATTCGCGCGTCTTGCACGGTGCCGCTGCGCGCCGCGAAACTCCCACAAGCCGTTATCGACGGCGCGCCAGATGACCGTGACATGATCGATCACACTGCGTTCGAGCAACCATGCGTCCTCGTCGGGCGACAACTTGGTTATGCCAACGACCGCTGCAGCAAGCGCTATGCCTTACGGCGGGATTTCATCGGGAGACGGGGCGCGACTTTTGCTCGCTGCCTTTGCATCGCGGGTCATTTATTTTTGCGGGAGCCTCTCATGGCGACGACGGTGGGCGACTTTATCGTGGACAGGCTGCATCGCTGGGGTGTGAAGCGGATGTTCGGCTATCCAGGGGACGGCATCAACGGCGTGTTCGGCGCGTTGAACCGTGCGGAAGGGAAGATCGAATTCGTGCAGGCGCGGCACGAGGAAATGGCGGCCTTCATGGCCTCCGCGCACGCCAAATTCACCGGCGAACTGGGCGTGTGTATCGCGACGTCGGGCCCGGGTGCTGCGCATCTGATTACGGGCCTCTACGACGCGAGAATGGATCACATGCCCGTGCTCGCGATCGTCGGCCAGCAGGCGCGCGCGGCGCTGGGTTCGCACTACCAGCAGGAAGTCGACCTCGCGGCGATGTTCAAGGATGTAGCGGGGTCCTACGTGCAACAGGCGAGCGTGCCCGCGCAGGTGCGGCACATGATCGACCGCGCGATACGGATTGCGTTGGCGGAGCGGCGCGTGACGGCACTGATCCTGCCGAACGATCTGCAGGATCTCGAATACGAGCCGCCCGCGCGCAAGCATGGCACCGCCCATTCCGGCATCGGTTATTCGCGGCCGAAGATCGTTCCCATGCAGGAGGATCTGCAGCGGGCCGCCGACGTGCTGAATGCGGGGCACAAGGTCGCGATCCTGGTGGGCGCGGGCGCATTGCAGGCCACCGACGAAGTGATCGAGGTGGCGAACCGGCTTGGCGCCGGCGTGGCCAAGGCGCTGCTCGGCAAGGCCGTGCTGCCGGACGACCTGCCGTGGGTGACGGGGTCCATCGGTCTGCTGGGCACGAAACCCAGCTACGAGCTGATGACGTCGTGCGATACGCTGCTGATGATCGGCTCAGGCTTTCCGTATTCCGAGTTTCTGCCGAAGGAGGGCGACGCGCGAGGCGTGCAGATCGACATCAAGGCGGACATGCTCAGCCTGCGTTATCCGATGGAAGTCAATCTGGTCGGTGACAGCGTGGAGACGTTGCGGGCGCTGCTGCCTCTGCTGAAGCAGAAGGACAGTCACGCGTGGCGAGGCCGTATCGAACGCTGGACGTCGCGGTGGTGGGAAACGCTTGATGAACGCGCCCACGCGTCCGCGACGACGGGTGTCAACCCTCAGCTTGCGTTCACCGAGTTGTCACCGCGTCTTCCCGATCAGGTCATTCTGACGAGCGACTCGGGCTCGTGCGCCAATTGGTATGCGCGCGACCTGAAAATCCGCCGCGGGATGATGGCGTCGCTTTCGGGCGGCCTCGCGTCGATGGGCGCGGCAGTTCCGTATGCGATCGCCGCCAAGTTTGCGTACCCGGGCCGCCCCGTGATCGCGATGGTCGGCGACGGCGCCATGCAGATGAACAATATGGCCGAACTGATCACGGTTGCCAAATACTGGCAGCAGTGGGCCGATCCCCGCTGGATCTGCATGGTGCTGAACAACGAGGACCTGAATCAGGTGACGTGGGAGCAACGTGTGATGGAAGGCGACCCGAAGTTCAACGCTTCGCAGCAGCTTCCGAACGTGCCTTATCACCGGTTCGCGGAATTGGTGGGGCTTACCGGGATCTATGTCGACAAGGCGGAGCAGTTGCCGGACGCCTGGGAAGCTGCGCTGGCCGCACGGCGCCCCGTCGTTCTGGAGGTGAAAACCGACCCGGAAGTCCCGCCGTTGCCGCCGCATGTGACGCTCGCCCAGGCCAGGGCGTTTGCGCGCACGTTGATGGAAGGCGACCCGAAGGAGGGCAGCGTGATAGCGAATACGGCGCGGCAAGTGCTGGGGGCGGTCATTCCCAACGGAAAAGGTTGAACGCGCGACGCGGCTCTGCGGGAAGAATTTTGTAAATATCACATTGTGAGTAAAACCTACAGCCGGGCGAGCGTTCACTGAAGGAGTGCTGTGTTGTGCTCGTGCAGACGGAGCGGTCCCGGGGGCACAACGTGTCTGTCCTTGAGTCGCCGCCAGACGGGCATGTCGCTTCTGCTCAGCGTTGGTTTACCGTTGACAGAATTTTCCCGGACCCGTGGGCGAGCGCGCTCGTTTCTTGCTATGAGACTTCTTGCTACGCGAGGTCGGAAGAGTGGCTGGCCAACACGCAAGCCACGGAACTGGGAGCACGCCGATGCAATACAGGCCGGTTGTCCTGGATCGGGACCGGACAAATACACGCGATCGCGTCACGCTTGCCCTTTCCATTGCGCTGCCGGCCGGTTTGAGCGTCGTCCACGCCGATTCGCAAGGTGCGCCGCTCAATTATTTCCTGCATGCGGCGGGTCCTGCCGCGGGGCCGACGATGCATCTCGGTTGGGCACTCGCCGCATTATCGATGGCTGTAATCGTAATCGTCGCGGTGCTGCTAGGGATTGCAATTACGCGACGCGGTCACAGCGAGCATGCCGTGAGCCTCGTGAAGGGCGAGAAGGGCGCGTTGCGCTGGGTCTATATGGGCACCGCAATCTCGTCGATCTGCCTGATCGCGGCACTTGCGTACACGCTGGTTACGCTCGAATCCGTCGCGGCACCGCCGCAGGCGCCCTCGGTGGTCCTGACTGTCACCGCGTATGACTGGTGGTGGAAGATCGAGTACGGCGACGCAGATGGCGGCCCGGCGTTCGTTACAGCCAACGAGATTCACATTCCGGTCGGCGAGCCGGTGAAGGTCGTGCTCAAGAGCGCCGACGTCATTCACGCGTTCTGGGTACCGCAACTCGCGGGCAAAACGCAGACGATTCCCGGCCAGATCAACGAGCAATGGATTCAGGCAGACGCGGCCGGCATATATCGCGGGCAATGCTCGCAGTTTTGCGGCGCGCAGCACGCGCATATGGCATTCGAGGTTATCGCGCAGGACCGCGCTGCATTCGATGCATGGCGCGTCGCGCAAGCGAAGGCCGCCGCGCCGGAAGCCGCAGCAGAAGCCGGCTCAGACAGCACCGCCGTCACGCACGGCGCGCAAGTCTTTCAGTCGCATTGCGCAGGCTGCCACACGGTACGCGGTACCTCAGCCGACGGTACGCAGGCGCCCAATCTCACTCATCTCGATTCGCGACGGCTGATTGCAGCGGGAGCGTTGACGAACACGCCTGAGCATCAACTCGACTGGATTCGTCACGCGCAGCAGATCAAGCCCGATTCGCTGATGCCAGACATCGTGCTGACGACGAACGAGACGGTGGCGCTAACCGCCTATCTCGCGACGCTGCATTGACTCCTCCGATCATGTGACACTCGTGCGACACACCTGCCGATGACCGACACCACGACACCTCCTTCTTCTCAGGCGCGGTTGCGATTGGACCGGCCCCTGGAGTGGGGCGAAATACCACGCGACAGCACAGCCGAAAAGCAGTTGCGCGAGCTATGGGAAACGCCGGCCGGCTGGCGCGGTTGGCTCTCGACGGTCGATCACAAACGCATCGGTCTGCGCTATCTGGTCACGGCATTTATCTTCCTGATCGCGGGCGGCGTCGAGGCGTTGATCATGCGCGTGCAACTCGCACAACCAAACGCCACGCTGCTGACGCCCGAGCAGTACAACCAGCTGTTCACGATGCATGGCGTGACGATGATCTTCCTGTATGCGTTACCTGTGTTGTCGGGTTTCTCGAACTATCTCTGGCCGCTGATACTCGGTGCGCGCGACATGGCGTTCCCGCGTCTGAACGCCTTCTCGTACTGGATCTTTCTGTTTGCCGCGATTTTTCTCTATGCCAGTTTTCCGCTCGGCGAAGCGCCGAACGCCGGCTGGTTCAACTATGTTCCGTTGTCGAGCCTTCAATACGACACCGGGCCGAATATCGACGTATACGCGCTCGGCATGGTCCTGCTGGGTATTTCGACGACCGTCGGCGCGGTCAACTTTGTCGTGACGTTGTTGCGCATGCGCGCACCCGGCATGTCGCTCGACCGCGTCCCGGTGCTCGTTTGGGGCACGATGACCGCGTCCTGCGGCAATCTCGTCGCGGTGCCGTCCGTGAGTCTCGCGTTTCTGATGCTGTGGATGGACCGTCGCCTCGGCACGCATTTCTTCGACGTGTTGAATGGTGGCCGCGCGTTGATGTGGCAACACCTGTTCTGGATTTTTGCGCATCCATGGGTTTATGTCGTCGTGTTGCCCGCAATGGGCATCGTTTCCGACGCACTTCCGGTGTTTTGCCGCAGGCCGTTGGTCGGCTATGGACCGGTTGCATTGTCGACGGTCGCGACGATGCTGATCGGCTTCGTCGTGTGGATCCATCACATGTTCGCGACAGGTTTGCCTGCGCTTGCGCTGTCGCTGTTCGGCGCCGCCAGCATGGCGATTTCCATACCGAGCGCCATCGCGACGTTCGCGTGGATCGCAACGATCTGGTGCGGGCGCCCCGTATTCCGCGTGCCGTTCTATTACTTCGCGGGCTTCGTGCTGCTGTTCGTGATCGGCGGCGTGTCGGGCGTAATGACCGCTGCTGTGCCGTTCGACTGGCAACTGACCGATACGTATTTCGTCGTCGCGCATCTGCACTACGTGTTGCTTGGCATCAACGTGTTCCCGGTCATCGGCGGCGTGTACTTCTGGTTTCCAAAGTTCACGGGACGCATGATGAGCGAGCGGATCGGCAAGCTCGCTTTCTGGGTAATGTTCACAGGTTTCAACGTGGCGTTCTTTCCCATGCACATCGCGGGACTGCTCGGCATGCCGCGCCGCATCTACACGTATGCACCCGATATGGGCTGGAGCACGGTGAACCTGATTACGTCCGCGGGCTCGTTCGTGCTTGCTATAGGTATCCTGATCTTCCTGTGCGATCTGCTGTACAGCGCGCGGCATGGCGCCTCGGCGGGCTCTAACCCTTGGGACGCCGGCACGCTCGAATGGTCGACGACGTCACCGCCTCCTCCGTACAACTTCGCTGTCGTGCCAACTATCGCGAGCCGGCATCCGTTGTGGGAAGGACGAGGCGAACAGGAGGGGCAGCATGAGGCGCGATCGTCGCTGCAGGAGGGCCTCGTACTCGATCAGGGTAGGGAGGCCCTCGGAACGACGATCATGGAGGCGGAACCAGATGTGATCCTGAAGATGCCGGAAGACACCTGTACCCCCTTTGTATTGAGCGCGTTCGCGACGCTGTTTTTCGCGGGACTCGCGTTGCTCGAATGGTGGTTCGCGGCCTCCATGCTGGTCGGCTGTGCGGTGTCGATCATTGTCTGGCTATGGCCCGAACGCAGCCTGATCCAGCGCGAACCGCAGCATGTGCAGGACGCCGGGAGCTGACATGAGCGACGCGTCGCGAGGCGAGATTTATAGCGGTCCGGCGCGCCTGCCGGTGGGCAGTGCAGGGCAGCGCTCGGGCGGCTGGTTCGGCTGCCTCGCGTTGATCGTCACGGAAGGCTCATTGTTTGGATATCTGATCTTTTCATATCTGTATCTGGCATCGCAAAGCGGCAACATGTGGCCGCCGGAAGGCCTGCCGAAACTGGGACTCGGCGGAGCCAACACGGCGATCCTGCTGTCGAGCAGTGTTTTCGTCTGGTTATGCGAACGCTGCGTAAAGCGGCGGCGCATTCACTGGGCCGTGATATCGATGAGCATCGCACTGGTGCTCGGCGTGACCTTCGTCGGCATTCAACTCAAGGAGTGGCGCAATCATCCGTATGGCCCGACCACGCATCTGTACGGATCGCTGTACTTCACGATAACGGGTTTTCACATGGCGCATGTGATCGTCGGTCTGGTGGTGCTGGCGCTGCTGCTGTTGTGGACTGCACTCGGCTACTTTGACGAGAAACGCTGCCTCGCGCTGGCGATTGGCGGACTGTACTGGCACTTCGTCGATCTCGTCTGGCTTTTCATTTTCACCACGCTCTATCTGTCGCCTTATCTGTTGAGGGGGCGAGCATGAGCGGCACTCCGACCCCGGCACGTCGCAACGGCGGCGATCACGGACATCGCACGGAAAACGCCGACCTCGACGAGGCGCCGCGCTTTCATGTGTGGCGGCTGATGATTGCCACGCTCGCGACGCCACTTGCATGGTTTGCGCAAATGCTCATCGGAGAAGTGCTGACCGCGCAGTCTTGCGCGCTTTCCGATGCGAATCATCCGATGGCGCCGCCGTGGTGGGTAATGACTGCGTTAATTGGGTGGAGTACCGTTTGTTTCGTTGTCGGCGTCGCGGGGATTGTAGTCGCATGGAGAACGGTTACCTTTACACGCGCGCAATTGCAACAGCCATTGCGGGGTCGCGCGCGCCGGGTTGCCGAACTCGAAGCGTTTCTCGCGCGGGTCGGCATACTGTGCAGTGCGATTTTCATGTTCGGACTGGTCGTCACCTCGATCGCGGTGGCGATGGTGTCGCGGTGTGGGCCATGGTGATGACAATGAACCAGCGAATGAATTTCGCCATTGGCATCGCTGCCATTGTAGGTGTGATGTTCGTTACAGCCGGTGAAATCCCGCGCCGTGCGAATGCTGCCCCTAATGCTAATGCGCAAACACCAGGTGTCCCTCCCGGTAGCGAGCAGACTGTGCTGATCGCCAAAGGCGAGTATCTCGCGAAAGCAGCCGATTGCGCGGGCTGCCATACGGCACCGCCGGGCGGACCGTCGGGCAAAGAACCATTGCACCCGTCAGCGCCACTCGCGGGTGGCCTCGCGATCAATTCGCCGTTCGGCACGATCTGGTCGTCGAACATTACTCCGGATCCCGTTGCGGGCATCGGACGCTACAGTTACGACGATTTCCAACGGGCCGTGCGAGAGGGCGTGGCACCCGGCAACCGGCGACTCTATCCGGCGATGCCTTATCCATCGTTCGCGAAAATCAGCGACGACGATATGCACGCGCTCTACGCGTATTTCATGCACGGCGTCGCGCCCGTCGCGCAGGTGCCGCCGCGTACGGCGTTGCCGTTTCCATTCAATCAACGCTGGGTGCTGGGCCTGTGGAGCCTGACGTTTGCGCCTGACCGCAGGTTCGTACCGGAGCCGGGGCGCAGCGCGCAATGGAATCGGGGTGCTTATCTCGTGCAATCACTCGGGCACTGTGGAGCGTGTCATACGCCGCGCGGGCCCGCTTATGAGGAACGCGGTTACAGCGAGCATTCGCGCCTGTACCTGACAGGCGGCGAAAACGATCACTGGTTCGCGCCGAATCTGACCGCCGATAACGCGTCGGGCCTTGGCCGCTTTTCAGAGGACGAGATCGCCGCATTCCTGAAGCGCGGACATGGCAGCGGACTGGTGACGTTCGGCAGCATGGTCCAGGTCGTCGAGGACAGCACCCAGTATCTGTCCGACGATGATTTGCAGGCGATAGCACGCTATCTGAAGAGTCTGCCTGCGCGTGAGCCGTCCGGACACTACGGCGATGGACGCACCGCGACGCAGATGGTGCGTGCTATTGCTTCGGGAGAAATCGAGCTGCCTGGCGCCGGCATTTATCGGGGATTCTGCGCCCGCTGCCACCACGCGGACGGATCCGGCGAAGCGTTGAGGTATCCGCGTCTCGCGGGCAATCCAGCGGTGTTGAGCGCGAATACCGACTCGCTCGTCAGGCTGCTGGTCGAGGGCGGCGAAGCACCGCATACGGAATCCGGCCCGCAGCCGAAGAAAATGCCGTCTTTCGCGGGCGATCTGACCGATGCCGAAATCGCGCACGTGCTGACGTTTGTACGCAACTCATGGGGCAACACGGCCGCACCTGTCACGACTCGCGATGTGGCTAGTGTCAGGCGGTCACTAGGCAAATAGAAACGGGAAGCACGGATTTCCTGTTCGGATTTTTGCGGGTCTGGCGCTTGCTTCGTGATGGATCACGGAACTGTACGGCGATGGACAGGGGAGAAACGGCGATCAAATCGCACCACTCCCTTGACCTGACTTTTCAGCGGAGGAAGAGAATGGACCTGCAAAACAGGACTGCGCTCGTCACCGGCGCGGGCTCCGGCATTGGCAAGGCGAGCGCGTTGCATCTCGCGGCTGCGGGTGCCCAGGTGATCGTGCACGCGCACAAAGACGACGAAACGAGGGCGACCGTCGACGAAATCGTCCAGCGTGGTGGTACGGCGTTCGGCTTCACCGCCGACATACGCGACGAACTCGGATTCGGGCAGGAACTCGATCGCGCGTTTTCTCAGGCCGGCGCATTGGACATCGTCATCGCGAACGCGGGCATCAATGGCGTCTGGGCGCCGATCGACGAACTGAAGCCGGCCGAGTGGGACAACACGATCAACACAAATCTGCGTGGCGCTTATCTGACGCTGCATCTAACCGTACCGCATTTGAAGCGGGCCGGCGGTGGGTCAATCGTCATCATTTCGTCGATCAACGGCACGCGAATGTTCAGCCATGGCGGTGCTTCCGCTTATTCGACGACCAAGGCGGGACTGCTGGCGCTCGGCCAGATGACTGCGCTTGAACTCGCGAAGCACCGGATTCGCGTGAACATAATCTGTCCCGGCAAGATCGACACCGAAATCAACGCGAACACGCAAGCGCGATCGAGCGATGAGGCGTCGGAGCCGGCCGATTATCCGCAAGGGAAGATCCCGCTCACCGATGGCAAGGCCGGCAGCGGCGACGATATCGCCGAGATGGTGGTGTTTCTCGCGTCCGATCGTGCGCGGTTTATTACCGGCACGCCGGTTTGGATCGATGGTGGGCAGTCGTTGCTTGTTGGCTAGCGGGGATGCGATGGCGTTTTCGGCGTGGAAACATCGGAAGTCGATGTGTGGAGCGCTGTCGAGACGGCTATCGTTGCGCCTGACTCGCAGACGGCAGGATGGTGCCCGAATGAAGTTTCTCAGTGATCTCCGATACCGCGTGGCTCGCCGTGAACAGAAACTGTTTGACGCCTTGATTTGATGGGCATGCCGCTTGCGCATATGAAGTCCTCTCAAATCATTCGGAGTAGATCATGAACACATTGGACCCCCTAGGTGGCGCGTCGGGTAGCGGTGCAGGGATTGTTGGCGGCGGCACGGGCGACGGTCCTGGCCCTGACGTAATGACCGCTGCGACGCTCGATGGCACCAAGGTGATGTCGTCGGACGGCGAGGACATCGGCAAGATTTCGGACATCATGCTCGATGTGCGCAGCGGCCGGATTGCGTATGCAGTACTTTCGGAAGGAGGTTTTCTCGGCATGGGAACCACGCTGCATGCCATACCGTGGAGCGCGTTGACGTTGGACACCGACCAGAAATGCTTTCACGTCAGCATCTCGGCCCAGCAAATCAAGAACGACCCCGGCTTTGACAAGGACCACTGGCCGTCAATGGCAGACACCACGTGGGCCACGACCGTACACCAGTACTACAACCGGGACCCCTACTGGTCGGCTTCAAGAACGCTGGACGACCCACGCTCGCTCGACATTGAGTAGCCGCTTCTCGCAAGGCCAGGCCTGCACTCCCATTCCGTCATGGTGTCGTTCAGGGAAGCAGCTATGGAAGGAGTCAGGAAGATTGCGGTCTGTTCAGCGGCACAAGTCGGGTTACCAGTAGTGCATTCGCGCAGGACGCAGTCAGTGCCGGTGGAGGAGCGGGCACGGGAGGACAAGGAGGCGGTGCCGGTCTGAGCACGCCCAAGGTTGGTGGAACGCACGCACTGCTTCAGCGGAGTGCCGGTGATGGGCGGGTAATCCGCACGGTTCGGGACACGGCTATGAACGGCTGGTCATTGAAGGCCGGTGATTTCTAAGCTCTAGAAGACCGTCGAAATCATCTTCCGAGTATCTTCATCAGGGTGCGTGCGTTTCGCTGACCCTGATCTTCGCGGCAGTTATTGAATATGACGTGCGTCTTAGCCGTCCGTCTGGAGACATCGCGGATTGGCCCGGATATCTGTGCGAGCTCGTTATCGCTGTAATCGTAGTCAAAGCGTCCCGCGGCAGTCGGCGCACCGGTTGCGTTCCACTTTTCCGCGTCGCGTCCGTGCAGCCGTACAAATGCGAGTTCAGGATTGGTCACTTGCCACAAGGTGTGTGCACGGTTCGTCACCGTCTCCGGAGCATCGATAATGACGTGGACCAGCTTACGCCGCCGCAGCAACTCCAGTGTGTCGAAGGCGTGCCTGTCATTGAGCCACGATTCGTTGCGAAACTCCACCGCGACAGTGTATTCCTGCATCCGGTCCGCACACTCTTCGACATGAGCGTTTCCTTTGGGACCGCACATCAACCACGGAGCAAACTGGAAAAGGACGGCGCCGAGTTTGCCGGCGTTCCGTAGCGGTTCAAGCGCTTCGCGGTAACTCCGCCAGAGTTCATCGAGAACTTCGGCCGGAACGTCGCGGTAGTAGAGGTTCTTTTTGCCCGTCTCCGGAATGGCCATCGCGATGTCCTTCGGCAGAGACTCGCGCACGGTCTGATGGCCTGTCAGCAGCCGAAACGCCTTGATGTCGAACGTGAAGTCGGCAGGAGTGCGGTCTACCCACAACGCCGAGTTCGCTGCTGAAGGCATTCCGTAGTAGCTTGAATCAACCTCGACCAGTGGGAACTGCGACGCATAGAACCGTAGCCGTGCTTCGGCGGTTCTACAATCAGCCGGATAGAATCGCTTGCACGCGATGAGCGTTTTGTCGGTCCAGCCAGCGGACCCGCAGAGTATCTTCACAGCGCCTCTTCCGCCAGCTTCGCGTCCGTAATGACGCGATTGGTCGATGAGTCCCACTCCCATGTGCCGATGCTTCCCGCCGCATCAAACGCCAGGTGGAGGCGGTCTTTACTGTCCAGAGGGCGATTTTCGCTTGCGCGGATATCAGTCACGTCGCGAAAAATTCCGGTGTCTGGGACACCTTTCTCGACGTCCTCACGAGTATAAATCAGCTTGAGAATCTGACAGGTCGCTTCGGCTTTGTCATAACCCGGCAATGACTGCCGGCCCAACGTCTGTCGTTGCAAATGGTTCAGCTCACGAGCGGGCTTTAGCAAAGTCTGCCGTCCTGGCTGACGTCGGGTACAACCATCAGAGCTGGCTCTGGCAGGATCCTCGTCGGACAGTAAAGTTTGCCGATCGAGTAGGAGCACCGCTTCACATCGGTCAGTCCTGGTTCAAGCCTGGTGCGCTTGCGATTTGTCGTCGATGTCCCGCGATACGCGTCCAGACTAATCTTCTTCCCACGGTATGGTTGTTGCGCCGGATGAGTAACCGCTCGGGACGCTCCTCATGCCAACCATTCTCCTGGTGGACAACGAACCAGACATTCTGGCCGCTTTAAGCGCAGCTTTAGAGTGGCGGGGATACTGCGTGTTTTTGTCGGAAGACGGCAAGTCGGCGCTGGAAAAGGCCGGCAGAATGATGCCGGACCTCATAGTCACTGATTGCACCATGCCGGGGATGGACGGCATTGAGTTGTGCCGTCGTCTTAAGTTATACCCGGCTCTTACCACGATACCGGTAATTATGGTTTCGGCTCATACGCAACTTCAACGGACACCGGCCCTCTGGAACGCATTCTTTCTCAAGCCTATCGACCTTGACGCGTTCGAATCCACGGTAGCGTTGTTGCTCCTGTCGCGGCCTTTGCGTGAAATGCTTCGTCCCGTGTGTTCCGACCGGGCGATGTCGCGGTGGCAGCCGGTCTCTTCCGGACTGATATCTTGAAGTGAGCTCGAGGTAGCCTCGCGGCGGCCGGCTTGCGTTGCCGTTAAACCAGGCCGCCCAACTGTCCACCTCTTCGATTCGCGAGCAGATATTGCAGCTTCTCCAAAGACAGCGGCTTGGTCAGGTGATAGTCGAAGCCAGCTGCTAACGCTCTTGATTTATCAGATTCGGCGGCATATCCAGTCAACGCCACCAACATAATGCCATTCAGGCTGTGGTCGGAGCGAACAGCGCGCGCAACATCGAAGCCATCAACGTCTGGCATACCCACATCAATGATTGCGACCTCCGGCCGGGCCTCCGCGACAAGCCGAATTGCGTCGCCTCCATTGCTTGCAGTGGTCACATCGTGCCCTTCGAGTTCCAGCAACATGCCTAACGCCATCAGAGCGTCCGGATTGTCATCGACCAGAAGAAGTCGTACGGAGCCGCAAACCGAACTCTCGGCCGACTGCTCGTGCCGGACCTGTGCCGACGGCCTGCGAAGGATTGGCAACCATAGAGTGACGAGCGTGCCTGTGCCGGCACCTTCACTTTGAAGAGCTATGGTCCCCTCGTGAAGTTCGACCATCCGTTTCGCAACGGCGAGGCCAATTCCGAGTCCGCCTTCAGCCCGGGCGTGCCCTCGGGCCGATTGCGCAAAAAGTTCGAAGACGTGCGGCTGCACCCCCTTGTCAATTCCAATTCCGTTATCTTTGACGGTGATGATGACCGCGCCGTCCAGGGCAGGTCCAGCGTTGGCATCTAGATCAACGGTCATTTCGATTACCCCGCCCACCGGCGTATACTTCGCGGCGTTCGACAGGATGTTGCCGAGAACCTGACTCAGTCGAATGTGGTCCGCGCGAACCGGGACGGGCGCATCGAGGCCATTTATTTTCAGGGTGTGCCGCCGGGACTCAAAGTGGTGCTTGACCGTTGTGATGGCGTCGAAAGCAATCTCGTTGAGGGATGTGTCGCTATGCCTGATTGCAAGTTTCCCGTGCTTCAATCGTGCCGCGTCGAGCAGGTCGTCGACGAGCGTGCGCAAATGCCTTACCTGTCGTTGGGCCACCGTCAATACCTCGACAGCCTTCGCATTATCAGCGCATAGGCGTACGGCGGCACCAATAGCGCTGTCAATCGGTGCCATCGGATTGCGCAGTTCATGCCCGAGCATGGCGATGAACTCATTGTGCCGTTGGTCGCTTGCAATTCCGCTGTCGCGCGCGTCCACGACGGCGGCTTCCCACAACACGGTCAGTGCCTGGCTACCGCTTCGTCGTATAACCCGTTTCGCTCGCGCGTGCTCTTTGTCGCACCGGGCTGCTCCCGCAGCAGCCGGATGGCGTGGTTGCGGTCATATCCGGTCAGCGCCACGAACTCGTCGAGAATTCTGATCCGGTCACCGAGTGCCGCGCTTCCATACCGCAATTGCAGTGCTGCGACCAACTCCTTGCGTGTCGTCATGCTGATTTGCCTTGTCACCCCGTGTCGCTCCCGCCGGACAATCCGGCGGGTAGCAAACTACGTGAGGCAAAAGGTCAGCAGCGAGCTGCAATTCTGATGAGTCAATGCGCGACGAGGGCAAAAAAAGGCGTTCTAATCATATATGAGTATATGATCATGTATGATGTGATCAGCAGATAATCGATCGATGCGGTGCCTCGTCGTGCGTTGGCGCATTTCCCAACAAGGAATTGCGCACGTCCGCGCGTCTGCTTGCGCACCTATACTTTCCGGCGGCCCCATTCCCCATCAGATGTCTGACAGTCCTTACAAAGAGGAGTACGTATGGAAAAACGGTCCCCCGCCGCAGCTGACCCAGCTAAAACGGCAGACCTGCACCGGATCGTGCAGCGAGCTATTCGCAGCGCCGCTACCGCGCCGACGCCTGACGGCGCTATCGATCTGCTCGGCGAAGCGCTGCTTGAACTGGAACGCCTCGTCGCGCAAACGAACGCACCCATGCATTGAGTGTATCGGCTCGGGTCTTGCCCGAGACCGCACGTGATCACGCAACAAAAGACGCAACCATGACTGCCTATCATCGCCAATCGTTGTTCTGGGGCGCTGTCGCCTTGTCGGCCGGCGTGCTGCTGTGGGGCCTTCGCTCCGTACTGACACCTTTTCTGCTCGGTGCGATGATCGCGTACGTTTTGCAGCCGGGTGTGGAGTGGCTGGTACGTCGGCGAGCGCCGCGGGGTCTTGCCACGCTGATCATGATCTCGCTTTTCGTGGCGCAGATCGCGTTGCTGATTCTGCTGGTATTCGTGGTCATTCAGATGGAAGGCCCCGAGCTGGCCGGACAGATCCCTTCGCTCGCCTCAAAACTCGAAACCGCCGTCAGGCCGTGGCTTGCTTCCGTGGGGATTGACTACTGGCCGGATTCGGCGAGTCTGCGCGCCGCAGTGGCCACTCGCCTGATGGCAAGCGAACACGACGCTGTCCTTGCCGTCTGGCAATATCTGCGCACAGGCAGCAGTGCGATGATTGGCGTCGCGGGAAATCTCGTGATGGTGCCACTCGTGCTGTTTTATTTGCTGTATGACAGGCCCGAAGCCCTGGCGCGGATCGAGAGCTTTGTGCCACGGCGCTGGCTCGCACGAACGCGGGATTTCGTCGCCGGAGTCGACCACATGATGTCGCAGTATTTGCGAGGGCAACTCGCCGTTATTGCGGTGCTGGCCGTTTTCTATCCCGCCGCGCTGACGATCGCCGGATTGCGTATCGCGCTGCCTGTTGGTGTCCTTACCGCGCTGGCTGTCGTGATTCCGTACATCGGATTTGCGACCGCGCTGGCGTCCGCGCTTTTCGCCGCGCTTCTGCAATTCGGAGACTGGTACGGCGTGGGAGCAGTGGCGCTCGTGTACGGAATCGGGCAGATCCTCGAAAGCGTCGTTCTCACACCCAGACTCGTCGGCGAGCGTATCGGTCTGCATCCGCTTGCGGTGATCTTTTCTTTGCTGGCTTTCGGGAAGGTGTTCGGATTTTTCGGCGTTCTGCTTGCATTGCCGGCCAGCGCGGCCTGCGCGTCGGCGCTGCGGGAGCTGCGTCGTCACTATCTGACCACCGCGCTCTACCGGGACTGACCAGGCCGGCGTGGCCCGGTGGACGGCATGTCGCGGTTGCTCTTCACACAGTTCCGGGGCCGGCAGGCATTGGACGGCGGGCGATCTTCTCCGCCTCGATGCGCTTGAGGCCAAACGCCTGCAATACGACCGCCGCGATATTCCCGGCGAACCGTTCCTCCCGGGATCGGAGGTTTTTCCGCGACTGCACGATCCGCTTCGAAGACGACGAGAAATGAAGCTGGGCCGCGAGTCCGGCGAGGACGGTGCCGATCACCGAGACGACACATATCAGTTCGTCCGCGACCATGAAGCGTCTTTGCGCAATGCCGCTGCGCGTGTCGCGTAACAGGCGCTGTCCCAGTCCACCGCTGAGCGCACGCGCGGATAGCCCCTCGCGGATCAATAGCTGTCCCCACACCGGCTCCCGACAGGCGAGTAACAGCGTATGACGTACGGACACGGCGATCACTTCGGCCGGGTCGGACAGGCCGTCGATAAGGCCATCGAGCGTATCCGCGAATTGCTCGAACAGCCATTCGACGAGTGCCGTGAAGAGCCCTTCCTTCGAGTCGAAGTGATTGTAGAACGACCCGAATCCCACGTCGGCGAGGTCGGTGATTTCGTTGATCGTGACGCCGTCCATTCCCTTTTTCGCGATCAGTCCGAACGCGGCATCAAGCAAACGCACGCGCGTTTCGTGCTTGCGCCGGACGAGCCGAGGCGACCGCGCTGTGATGGACTCGGGGGGCGAATTCGGTCCCTTGACTGTCTGCCGACGACCCGTGCGCGGACTGCGGACATCTGCCATGTTGTCTCTCTGGTTACTGTTTGTTGTGATTTTAGGTATCTTTGTCATGGTTGACAAGAATATCAAATATGGGTTTAATGTCACCCGAGCGCCTGAGATGACGGAAATCGCGTAGCCATCAGGGCTCAAGCAGCGGGTCGATACAACGATCAGAGCTTTGAGGCGCTGGGTTCAATCGGCGCCTTGCTCCGGCGATCAGCGCTGAAGGGTGCGCACGCATCAGCCTGCGCGCCGCTCGCGTGCCGCTGATCGCAACACCGCCCGCGTGGCTGGCCTCGGTCAGCGTGAAATCAATTTCCATCTGAACTCATCGGCTTCCTTGTGAACATCGTGAAACACTCCGGTCCTGACGCACCGATACGGGCGTGCTCCCTGTTGCTTTCCTGCGCCCGGTCGATACACCGGGCTCCCGCCGTCATCGCGGCGTGCACCGCAATCCTTCTTTGCGGATGTCACCACGACAAAGCCGCCGTGCCGGAGGCCAGGCCCGTAGTCGCGCGTGCCGTTCACGCGGATGGGCGTATCGCGGGTGACTCGTTGCCGGCGCAGGTCCAGGCGCGTTACTCCACGCCTCTTTCGTTCCGCGTGGGAGGCAAACTCATCGAGCGGCGGGTGCGGATCGGCGACATGGTGAAAGCAGGGCAGACGGTCGCGCTGCTCGATCCGACCGATCTGCAAAACAACCTCGTCAACGCGCGCGCCCAGCTCGATGCCGCCGAACATCGCCTCGTCTTCGCGAAGCAGCAGCTCGATCGGGACGAGGCGCAGGCACACGCCAACCTGATATCGACCGCACAGCTGGAGCAAACCCAGGACGCCTACGCTTCCGCGCTCGCGCAGCGCACTTCCGCTCTCGCGCAGATGGCACTTGCGACGGATCACCTGCGCTATGCGACGCTGGTGGCCGACCATGACGGCGTGATTACCTCGGAAGATGCCAATACCGGGCAGAACGTTCAGGCAACTCAAGCGGTGTATCACCTCGACTGGACGGGCGACGTCGATATCGCTTGCGACGCGCCCGAAGCAACGGTGAATGCGCTGGCAGCCGGCAACAAGGCGCACGTCACGCTGCCCGCGCTGCCTGGCAAGACCTTTGATGCATCGGTGCGTGAGGTGTCCGCCGCCGCCGATCCGGAAAGCCGCACCTGGCGCGTCAAGCTGACGCTAACTTCGCCAGGCCCGGAGGTGCGTCTCGGCATGAGCGCGAACGTGACGTTCGATGCCGCTGGCAACGCCGGCACTGCACAGCCCTATACGCTGCCCGTGACGGCGCTCTTTCACCGCGGCGAGCAACCTGCGGTATGGGTGGCGCGCACCGGTAGCGACACCCTCGAACTGCGTCCGGTCACCATCGGGCGATACGACGAACGCACCGTGTCGGTCAGCTCGGGCCTGCACGATGGCGACCGGGTCGTGCTGCAAGGCGTGCATGCAGTCAGCGCCGGCGAGCACGTCCAGGTCGTGCCTCCGCTGCATCCGGAGGACTTTCCGTCATGAACGCGCGCGACAATCAAAACGTGCGCGACGACGTGCGCGCGAAAGCGGGCGACGGCTCAAGCGCTGAAGGAACCGGTTTCAATCTGTCCGCGTGGGCGTTGCGACACCAGCAATTAGTGATCTTCCTGATCGGGCTCGCCACGCTGTTCGGCGTGTTCGGCTACACCCACCTTGCGCAATCGGAAGATCCGCCTTTCACGTTCCGCACAATGGTCATCAAGACCTACTGGCCGGGCGCAACGGCCCGCGAAGTGCAGGAGCAGATCACCGACCGGATCGGCCGCCAGTTGCAGGCAGCGCCGTATGTCGACAATATCAAGAGTTACTCGCGCCCCGGCGAGTCGATGATCTTCTTCGCCATGAAGGACTCGGCGCCGGTCAAGGAGGTGCCCGAGACCTGGTATCAGGTGCGCAAGAAGGTCGGCGACATCCAGGCGACGCTTCCCAGGGGAACGGTCGGGCCGTTCTTCAACGACGAGTTCGGCGACGTCTATACGAACATCTACGCGCTCGAAGGCGACGGCTTTTCGCCCGCGCAGCTGCACGATTACGCGGACAAACTGCGCACCGTCCTGTTGCGGGTGCCCGGTGTCGCGAAGGTCGACTACTTCGGCGATCCCGATCAGCACATCTTCGTCGAGATTTCGAACGCGCAACTGACGCGGCTGGCGATCACGCCGCAGCAACTCGCTCAGGCGATCGACGCGCAGAACGCCGTTGCGCCTGTCGGTACCATCACGACGGCGGACGACCGCGTGTTCGTGCGGCCAAGCGGCGCATTCAAGGACGAACAGACGCTCGCCGACGTGCTGATCACCGTGAACAAGCGCTCGTTTCGCCTCGGCGACATTGCGACGATCAAGCGCGGCTATGACGATCCGCCAGTCACGCAGATGCGCGTGGACAACGGCGCGGTGCTCGGCATCGGCGTGACCATGCAAAAGGGCGGCGACGTGATCGACCTCGGCAGGGCGCTCGACGCAAAGACGGCAGAACTTCAGGCGTCGCTGCCGGCTGGTCTGAAGCTCGCGGGTGTGTCGAGCATGCCGCACGCGGTGAAGCATTCGGTCGATGACTTCGTGGAGGCGGTCGGCGAAGCGGTGGCCATCGTGCTGGTCGTGAGTCTCATCTCGCTCGGCCTGCGCACCGGGATGGTGGTGGTGATCACCATTCCGATCGTGCTCGCGGTGACGGCGCTGTGCATGCATGTGTTCGGTATCGGTCTGGACAAGGTATCGCTCGGCACGCTGGTGCTCGCGCTGGGGCTGCTGGTCGACGACGCGATCATCGCCGTCGAGATGATGGCGGTGAAGCTCGAACAGGGCTGGAGCCGCATGCGCGCGGCGGCCTTCGCCTATTCGAGCACGGCTTTTCCGATGCTGACCGGTACGCTGGTGACGGTTTCGGGCTTTCTGCCGATCGCTCTTGCCAAATCGAGCACCGGTGAGTACACACGTTCGATCTTTGAAGTGTCGGCCATCGCGCTGATCGTTTCGTGGTTCGCCGCGGTCGTACTGGTGCCGTTGCTGGGCTTTCACCTGCTGCCCGAGCACAAACGCCACGCGAGCGGTGAACACGGCCACGAGCACGATGTGTACAACACCGGCTTCTACCGGCGTCTGTCGGGCTGGGTCAGCGGGTGTATCGACCGCCGCTGGGCCGTGCTCGGTATCACGGTCGTGCTGTTCGCGATCGCGATGGCGGCGTTCACGCGCGTGCCACAGCAGTTCTTCCCGAACTCCGAACGGCCGGAACTGCTGGTCGATCTGAGGTTGCCGGAGGGCGCATCGTTTGAAGCGACGTTGCGTGAAGCGAAGCGCCTCGAAAAGGTGCTGAATGGCAAGCCGGAAATCGCGCATTTCGTCGACTTCGTGGGCACCGGCGCGCCGCGCTTCTACCTGCCGCTCGACCAGCAGCTCCAGCAGCCGAACTTCGCGCAGTTCGTGATTACCGCGAAAGACGTCGAGACACGCGAAGAGTTGATGCAGTGGCTCGACACGAAACTGGAGAAGGATTTTTCCGGGGTTCGCACGCGCGTCGCACGTCTCGAGAACGGACCGCCGGTCGGCTTCCCGATCAAGTTTCGCGTCAGCGGCGACGATATCGCGACCGTGCGCTCGATTGCGGACAAGGTCGCCGAAAAGACCCGCGCCGACGCGCGCACGCGCAACGTCCAGTTCGACTGGGACGAGCCCGCTGAACGTTCGATCTCGTTCGAAATCGACCAAAACCGCGCGCGGCAGCTTGGCGTCACGTCGGAGGACGTCTCCAGTTTCCTCGCGATGACGCTGTCCGGCTTCACCGTCACGCAGTATCGCGAGCGCGACAAGCTGATCAACGTCGACCTGCGCGCGCCGAAGAGCGAGCGCGTCGATCCCGCGAAGCTCACGAGCCTTGCGATGCCGACGCCGAACGGCCCGGTGCCGCTTGGTGCGCTTGGACACGTGCGCGATACCCTGGAGTATGGCGTGATCTGGGAACGTGACCGGCAGCCCACCATCACGGTGCAGGCCGACGTGCGCGGCGACGCGCAGGGCATCGACGTCACGCGCGACATCGACCGTGCGCTCACCGCGGAACGCGCCCAGCTGCCGGTCGGCTTTCGGATCGACGTGGGCGGCGCAGTGGAAGAGAGCGTGAAAGGCCAGACGTCGATCAACGCGGAAATGCCGTTGATGGTCATCGCGGTGCTGCTGCTGCTGATGATCCAGCTGAAGAACTTCGCGCGCACCTTCATCGTCGTGCTGACCGCGCCTCTGGGCCTGATCGGCGTGGTGAGCGCGCTGCTGCTGTTCGGCAAGCCGTTCGGCTTCGTCGCGTTGCTGGGCGTGATCGCGATGTTCGGCATCATCATGCGCAACTCCGTGATTCTCGTCGACCAGATCGATCAGGACATCGCGGCGGGGCACCCTCGCTTCGACGCGATTATAGGCGCGACGGTGCGACGTTTCAGGCCGATCATGCTGACGGCCGCCGCCGCCGTTCTCGCACTGATACCGCTGCTTCGCTCGGGCTTTTTCGGCCCGATGGCGACCGCGCTGATGGGCGGCATCACCGTCGCCACGCTGTTGACGGTGTTCTTTCTGCCGGCGCTCTACGCGACCTGCTTCAGGGTCCGGCGTGACGAGTCCGGGACGACGCAACCGCTCGTCGCCGAGCATACGGAGGTGTGATCATGAACGTTCCATTCAAGACTTCCGTGCTGGCGTTGGCCGCCGTGCTGACCGTCACGGCGTGCTCGTTCGGCCCGGGCGGTGAACCGCCGGCGATGCCGTCGCCGCAACATTACGGCGCACAGGCGCAGCCGTCCAAAACCGTGACGGCCGACGGCGTTGCACAGACATTCGATGTCGGCGCAACGGGGGCGCCGCAATGGTGGCGCCTGTACCGATCCGACGCGCTCGATGCACTGGTCGACGAGGGCCTGCGCAACAGCCCGACCCTCGCGGCAACCCAGCGCACGCTCGCGGCCGCGCAGGAGCAACTGCGCGCGCAGGTCGGCGCTTCGACGCTGCCGTCAATCGATGGCAGCGTGCAGGTCGAGCGCGCCCGCACTGCCGTCGTGCCGGGGCTCGGACCGCAGCAGGTGCAATACAACTTCTTCGCCGGCCAGATATTCACGCATTACACGTTCGACCTGTTCGGCGAGACGCGTTACATGAACTCGGCAAGCGCCGCGCGCGTGCACGTGCAGGCATTCGAACTAGAGGCGTCGCGTCGCGCGCTTACCGCCAACATCGTTGCGAGCGTGATCAATGTCGCGGCTCTCGACCGGCAGATCGCCCTTACCGAGCGGCTCGTCGAAGTGTCCAACGCTGTTGCGAGCGAGGATGAGCAGCGGTTCGCGCTCGGGTCGGTGTCGCGCGCCCAGATGCTTGAATCGAAACAGGACGCGGCGTCGATCGCGGCGACGCTGCCCGCACTGCGGCAGCAACGCACGTGCGCGGTCCATGCGCTGGCCGTGCTGATCGGCCGCACGCCTGATAACGCGCCGGGCGTGCCGGATCTCGATAGTCTCGCGCTGCCCGCGCACGTGCCTGTTGCGGTGCCGTCGGACCTGTTGCGTTCGCGCCCGGACATTCAGGCAGCCGACGCCGCCGTCAAGGCCGCCGCTGCCGACGTGGGCGCCGCGACGGCGCAGCTTTTCCCGAGCCTGTCGCTCACCGCCTCGATGGGCCGCGGCGGCTTCAGCTGGCCGACGGTATTCTCCGGCGCGGGCGCCCTGTGGGCGCTTGGCGCCGGGCTGTCGCAGCCGATCTTTCATGGCGGTGCGCTGTTCGCGCAGCGTCGCGCGTCGATCGATGCGTACGACGCCGCCGTGCTGCACTACAAGTCGACCGTGCTCTCCGCGTTCCAGGATGTCGCGAACTCGCTGGCCGCGCTGGATAACGATGCGCAAACGCTCGCGTCGGCGGCCGTGGCCGCGGACGCTGCGCACGCCGGGTTCGACGATGCCGCATCGCGCCATCGCATGGGTTCGCTGCCGTCGACGGCAACCCACGCCAGCGAGTCGCGCTATCTCAACGCGCAGCTCGGCGCCGTGCGCGCGGCGGGGCAGCGCATGAGCGACACCGCGGCGTTGTTCCAGGCGATGGGGGAGCTACCCACGGCCCAGCAGACGGCAGCGTCGACGCAATGATCGCGCGCGTATGACGAGCATGGACTATCGCAGACTGATTGCCTGCCACGAATGCGATCTGCTGTTTCGCAAGCCTGCGGACGTCGGAGCGCGCGTCGCGAGCTGCACGCGATGCGCAGCGAAGCTGACCGCATTGGCGGGTGCTGGCGGTTCCCTCGACCACATCTGCGCTGTAACGCTCGCGGCGTTGATCACGTTCTGCATCGCGCAGGCGTTCCCGGTGATCGAGCTGCATGCCAACGGCATGAACTCCGAAGCGACGCTCATCGGCGCCGTGCGCTCGCTCTGGTCAGGCAATATGCGCGCGGTCGCGGCGATGGTGTTCTGTGCATCGATACTCTTTCCGCTGATCGAGCTGAGTGCCTTCCTGTATCTGCTGGTGCCGCTTCGCATCGGCAGGCTGCCGCCCCGTTTCAACCGGGCGTTGCGCGTCGTGCAACTGGTGCGTCCGTGGTGCATGGTCGAGGTATTCATGCTCGGCGTGCTGGTGACGATCGTGAAGATGGTCAGCATCGCCGACGTGATCGCAGGGCCAGGCCTTTTTGCAATGGCGGGGTTGACCGGGATGATGGCCGTCGTTGCTTCATTCGATCCCGGCCGGCTGTGGGCGGTCCATGAGCGGCTCACGTCTGACCGGACGACGGGCATTCGCTGGTCCAGGGTCGGAGACCGACGTGAGCGCTTAATGCGGCCGCAGCCAGCGCGCGAATGGACGAGTTCGTCGGCGTCGACCGCACGGCATGCTGGACTGGTCTGCTGCCATGCTTGCGGTCTGGTTCAGGCGCACGCGGAAGGCCGGACGCGCCAGCGCTGCTGGCGATGCGGGCACCCCCGACATCAACGCCGTCCGGACAGCCTGACGCGAACCACCAGTCTGCTGCTCGCCGCCGTGTTCACGTATATCCCGGCCAATCTGCTGCCGATCATGCATGCGTCGTCGCTCGGCCGCTCCGAGGACGACACGATCCTGGGCGGCGTCGCGTACTTCTGGACCTCGGGCGACTGGCCGCTCGCCGTCGTGGTGTTTGTCGCGAGCGTTCTCGTACCGATGCTCAAGCTGGCAGTTCTCACGCTTCTCACGCTGTCGGCCCGTCGCGAGTCGGCCTGGCGGCCTCGCGAATGCACCGCGCTCTATCGTCTGGTCGAGCGTATCGGCCCCTGGTCGATGCTCGATGTGTTCGTCGTCACACTGACGGTCACGCTGGTGCATTTCGGCTCTTTTGCGGTCATCACGGCGGGACCGGCCGCGCTCGCTTTTGCGGCGGTGGTGATTCTCACGATGCTCGCGTCGCATCAGTTCGATCCACGGCTCATCTGGGACAACGTCGATGCGGGCAAACGGCGCGCGCCAACCAATCGACGAAACGCACGTTGACCGCAGCGCTGCCTCTCAACAAACCGGACTCTCTGAAACAGCTCCCGAACGATGCATCTTCCCAATCTGACCAGCCCCGAACTTCGGCCGCACAAACGCCGGCTGCCCTCCCTGATATGGTTAGTACCGCTGATCTGCGCATTGATCGGCATTGCGCTCGTGGCGAAATCGGTCGCCGAAAAAGGGCCCGTCATCACCGTCACCTTCGATAACGCGGAAGGCATGGAGGCGGGCAAGACCAAGGTCAAGTACAAGGACGTGGACATCGGCTCGGTGCAAGCCATCACGCTGTCGAAGGATCTGCGACGAGTGATCGTGAGCATCCAGCTCGGCAAGAACGCCGCGAAGTTCGCGACGCAAGGCACACGGTTCTGGGTCGTGCGTCCGCGTGTCGGAGCAAACGGGATTTCGGGCCTCGGAACCTTGCTATCAGGCGCCTACATCGGCGCGGATATCGGGCGCTCGACCGGCACGCAAAGCGACTTTGTCGGACTGGAAAACCCGCCCATTGTCACGACGGGGCAACGGGGACATCAGTACACGCTGCGCGGCGAATCGCTCGGCTCGATCGATATCGGCGCCCCGGTTTTCTACCATCGTATCCAGGCAGGGCAGGTGGTCGGCTTTTCGCTCGACCCTCACGGCGACGGCGTGATCGTCAATGTGTTCGTCAATGCTCCGTTCGATCAGTATGTCGGGACCCATACGCGATGGTGGCATGCAAGCGGCGTCGATCTGCGTCTCGATTCGAACGGTCTGAAGCTCAATACGCAGTCTCTCGCGACCGTCGTGGTCGGCGGGCTGGCGTTTCAGACACCTGTCGGTCAGGACGGCGGACCGCCGGCGGCCGACAAGGCCGAGTTCCGGCTCGCGGCCGACGAGCAGGACGCGATGCGCGAGCCTGACGGCCAGCCTCTCAATGTGGTGATGCGATTCGACCAGTCGCTCAGGGGACTGTCCGTCGGCGCGCCGGTGGACCTTCGCGGGATCGTGCTGGGGCAGGTGACCGGCATCGGTATCGAATACAGCGAAACGCAGAAGAGCTTCAGCATGAAAGTGTCGATGGCGCTTTATCCCGACCGCCTGAGCCGACGCTCCAGCGACGCGCTGCCCGACCCCAACACGCCGGGCGGTCACGAGTTGCTTCAGCACCTCGTCACGGAGGGGCTGCGCGGACAGTTGCGCACTGGCAGCCTGCTGACCGGCCAGCTTTATGTGGCGCTGGATATGTTCCCGAAAGCGCCTCGCGCGAGCGTCGATGTGAGCCGCAATCCGATCGAACTGCCGACCGTGCCGAATACGCTCGACGAGCTGCAGGTGCAGGTCGCGGACATCGCCCGAAAGCTGAACCAGGTTCCGTTCGACAAGATCGGCGCCAACCTGAACGGCGCGCTCGAAAACGCCAACAAGCTGTTCGGTCATATGGACACGGAGGTCGTGCCGCAAGCGCGCGACACGCTGGCGGCCGCACAAAAGACCTTCAGCACCGCCGAAACGACGCTGCACCAGGCCGCTCCAATGCAGTCCGACATTCAGGATGCGATGCAGGAATTGACACGTACCTTGCAGTCGCTCAATGCACTCGCTGATTACCTCGAGCGCCATCCGCAAGCGCTGCTGTTCGGCAAGAAAGGAGACCAGCCATGATCCGGATCTCACGCTTGCCGCTACGTGCGCTGCCGCGCACAGTGGCCGTCGCGGGCCTTGTGCTTCTGACGGCGTGCGCTTCGCCGTCAGCGCGCTTCTATACGCTCGCAACCGATGCACCGGCGACGTTCGCGAGCAGTAGCGCAACCGCTGCCTGGCGCATCGACGTGCGGCCTGTGAAAGTGCCTGCCGCCGTCGCGAGAAGTCAGCTTGTCGTGCAGGTCGACGCGGAGCAGGTAAAAGTGCTGGAGGACGACCGATGGGCTTCGTCGCTTGCGGACGAGATACGCTCCGCGCTCATTGCCGGCGTCAGCCGGCAGGCCGACACCGGCGGGCGCGGCGCGTCGGCGAAGGGCACGGACATTCCCGTCTATCAGATCGCCGCGGAGGTCGAGCGTTTCGAATCGTGGCCTCGCTCCCATGTGCTGATCGACGTTGTGTGGAGCGTGCGCAAGTCAGATGGCGGCGGTGCACTGACCTGCCACAGCGTGTTAAGCGAACCTGTGTCGGACGGATATCAGGCGATCGTCGACGGGCACCGGCGCGCGATCGCCATCATCGCCGCCCAAATCGCCCAGGCGGTCCGGACTCTCGCCGCGAACCCGGCGGACGCCCCGTTCAGCGCTGCGCGCGTGTCGCGCAGCAGCGCACCGGGCGCGTTGTCCTGTCCCGATGTCACCCGATCAACGGACGCCGGGTTCGTTGCCCGGCAGGCGCCGAGAGAAGCTTTGCCGGACGTCGTCGAGTGACGGTCGATGCGGGTCGCCGTTCGGCGCCCCTGTGCGCCGGACGCGGCGCGCACGCGCTTGTCGTCACTATTCGTCCACTGTTTCCTCGACGCTGGGCAGCGGACGCGCCGCGACCTTTTCCGCTTCCGCGCGCTTGAGCCCAAGTGTCTGCAGCAACATGGCCGCCGTACGCTCAGGAAGGTGCCCGCCGTCGAAGCCGAGTTCTTCGAGGAGGCCCGCTGCGGCTGCGCCCGGCACGACGTAGTTCAGTTCGGCCGCGATCGCCGACAGTACCGTGCCGCCCACCGCCAGAAATCCAATCAAAGGGTCGGCGACGACGAATCGCTTTGCGTCGATACCGTTACCGATGTCGCGCAGCAGCCGCTGACCTAGCCCGCGACTCAACGTGCCCGCGGAGAAACCTTCGCGAATCAGGAATCGTCCCCAGACCGGGTCATGTCGCGCACGCAGGATGGTGTGACGAACCGACACCGCCACGACCTCCGCGGGGTCCGAAATGCCGCCCGCGAGGCGATCGAGCATGTCCGCGAATTCCTCGAACACATTGTCGACGAGCGTCGAATAGATCGCCTCCTTCGACTCGAAGTGATTGTAGAAGGAGCCGAAGCCGACATCTGCGGCCTCGGTGATTTCGTTGATCGCGACGCCTTCCATGCCCCTCTCGGCCATCAGCCTCAGCGCGGCATCGAGCAGACGGACGCGGGTTTCACGTTTGCGGCGCGCACCGCGCGGCTCCCGTTCGTCGGCGACGGGGGCCGGCGAGGGCGCCGCGGGCGGCGAGTTTTTTAAGGTCCGGCGATTGGTCGTGGTCGTCATCATCGAGTCACATGTGGTGTTTTACACAGTATAGATTCAAACCTCTGCATTGACAAAACGATCAGCGATGAGTTTAATGTCATTAACGGCGCCGAACGCCAGTCTAACGAAACAGATGGAGAGACTATGGAGACGACCACCGAAAACGGTGCCGCACCGGAACTGTCGACTGAACAGCCGGCGCGTCATCCCAATCCGACGGCGAAGGCGACGGCATTGGCCTATCTGATGTTCGATCGGTTCGACCTCGGAAAAGCCGAGCGTTTCCTCAACGACTTCGGGCTGCAGACGGTCTCGCGTGACGAAGCGTTGTTACTCCTGCGCGGCACGGGCGCTTCGCACTTTTGCTATGTCGTTCGCCGGGCGCCGAAATCGCGGTTCGTGGGGTTCGGCTTGCAGGTCGGCAGTTGGCTCGAGCTGGTCGCGCTGCAAAAACTGCCGGGCGCGGCGGAGGTCGAGCGTTCGTCGTTGCCGGGCGGCGGCTTCGTGGTGAGGCTGACCGATCCTTCAGGTTTTCGTGTCGATGCGCTCTGGGGCCAGACACCGGCATCGAGCTTGCCTCACCGGCTGCCGTTGCCCTTCAACTCCGTCGATGCCACGGTCCGCGTCAACGGGACCCAGCGACCGCCCGGCCACGCGCCGGAGATCGTCCGCCTCGGGCATGTGGTGCTCGAACTCGCCGACTATCAGAAAACCTGCGCGTGGTACACGCAGCACTTCGGCTTCATTCCGAGCGACGTACAGGTGCTTCCCGACGGCTCTCCCGCTGTCGCCTTCATGCGCCTCGACCTGGGTGGCGAGCCCGCCGACCATCACACGCTTGCGCTCGCTCAGGGATTTGTCGCGAAATACAGCCACAGCGCTTATGAGCTCATCGACGCAGACGCGGTCGGCATGGGGCAGCGCATTCTCCGCGATAGCGGCTGGACCCACGCCTGGGGAATCGGCCGGCATATTCTCGGCAGTCAGATCTTCGACTACTGGCTGGACCCGTGGGGCGACAAGCACGAACACTACTGCGACGGCGACCTGTTCACTGCGGACGCGCCGACCGGAATCCATGCGGTGAGCCGCGACGCGATGGCGCAGTGGGGACCGACGATGCCGCGCAGCTTCACGAAGCCAAAATTGACCCCTGTGAGCATCGCCGGACTGGTCCGCAACCTGCGCCGCAGCCCCGACCTCACGCTGGCCAAGCTGAGGACACTCGCCAGAATTTTCGCCTGAAGCAACACATGTTCATCGAATCCGGAGATTAGAAATGCCAGTTCACGTTCTGCATTACCTGCATGATGGTCACGCCCAGTGGGGCGTTGTTGCGAATGGCGCAATCACGCCGGTACCTGGCGAGTTCAGATCGACCGCCGCATTCATCGAGGCGAACCCGGTCGAACGGCTGCTGTTGCTTGACGGGCCGACGATTCCCGAGTCGCAGGTGCAATGGCTGTCGCCCGTGACCGCGAATCAGCAGTTCATCTGCCAGGGAGCGAACTATCGCCAGCATATGATCGAATCCGGCATGGACCCGGATGCGAAGAAGTTCAACATGATCTTCACGAAGGCGACGAGTTGCATCGTTGCGGCCGACTCGCCGCTCGTGAAGCCGGAAGAGGTGCGGTTCCTCGATTACGAAATTGAACTCGGTCTTGTCCTCAAACGGGACATCACCTCCCGCGTTACTGTGACGGACGAGAACCTGCACGAGTTTGTCGCGGGCGCGGTGATCGTGAATGATTACTCGGCGCGCGACATACAGATTCCGCAGATGCAGTTCTACAAGGGCAAGAGTTATCGGACATTCGGCCCTGTAGGCCCGTATCTGTGTCTGCTGCAGAAGGAAGAAATTGCGAAGCTGGGTGAGCTCGTACTGACGCTGACGGTCAATGGAACCGTCCGGCAGAACGACACTACTGCGGGCCTCGTCTTTGGTCCCGCGGAGACGCTGACCGAGCTCTCAGGCGTACAGGATCTTCACACAGGCGACCTGCTCGCGACCGGCACGCCGGCCGGTTGTGCGTTAATCATTCCGTCGCCCGACAAGCAGCGGGCCGCCGCTCAGTTGCCTGAAGCGGAAAAGTGGCGTCTGTTCCTGAATCTGCAGGCCGAGCGGACCAAGTATCTGCAGGTCGGGGACCTCGTGGAGGCGAGCATCATCAGCTACGACCGCTCGATCAATCTGGGCGTGCAGCAGAACCGCGTGGTCGCAGAGGCACCATGAAAGGCGTCGCGAACATCCAGGACGTCCGTGCTATGGAAGCGCACGGACAACCCGCGGATCTGCCCACGAACACGTACGAGATGATCTGCCGCGGCGCGGCCATCGATCCATCGGCACCCGCTCTATCGTTCTTCGCGACAGTCGACGACTACTACGCGAATCCCGAGTGCTGGACATATGCCGAGCTGCTGCGCGACATCACTCGCACCGCGAACATGTTTTCGCGGCTCGGTGTACAGCGTGGCTCTGTCGTCGCGTACGTGCTGCCCAATCTGCCAGAAACACATTTTGTGATCTGGGGTGCAGAGGCCGTCGGAATTGTCTGCGCAATCAACCCGCTGCTCGAAGCCGCGGCGATCGGCGAGCTGCTCAACGCGTCAGGTGCAACCGTGCTTGTTACGCTCGCGCCATTTCCGGGCACCGACCTCTGGCAAAAAGTCAATTCGATCCTCGACGACATTCCGTCGCTCAAACACGTCGTGCTCGTCGATCTCGCCGAACATGTGACGGGGGAACGGCGAGCGACGGCTTTTAACCGTCAACGCGTCGAATGCCCGAGGCCGCTCGATGGCGGTGACGTGCCACGCGACATTCCAGCGCGCCTCGTCGTCCACGACTTCAACGCGGCAATCGCATACGAATCCAGCACCTCGCTCACCGCCAGGTACCAGATGAAAGCCGACGACGTGTCCTCCTTCTTTTGCACAGGCGGCACGACCGGTCTGCCGAAGATCGCAATGCGCCGGCACGGCAACGAGGTGGCAAATGCATGGAGCGCGGGCCAGTTTTTCGGCGACAGCGTGGGACCCGGGAAGACGATGTTTTGCGGATTGCCGCTTTTTCACGTCAATGCAGCGATGGTGACGGGATTGCTGCCGTTTTCGCGCGGCGCTCATGTCGTGCTCGGTACGCCGCAGGGATATCGCGCAGAGCGCGTTGTCGCGCGCTTCTGGCAGATCGTGGAACGCTATCGTGTCAATTTCTTCAGCGGCGTGCCGACGCTTTACGGGTCGCTACTGGACGTGCCGATCGGTGGCTGCGACGTCAGCTCGCTCGAATATGCGCTCTGCGGCGCCGCGCCGATGCCCGCGGAGTTGCTGCGTAGTTTTCAGGCTCGCACCGGAATCCGGATTCTCGAGGGCTACGGCCTCACGGAAGGCACCTGCATCAGCAGCGCCAACCCGCCGCTTGGCGAACGGCGGCCCGGTTCCATCGGCCTGCCTCTGCCCGGTCAGGCGATGAAGGCCGTGGTCGTCGACGAAAACGGACGGTACCTGCGTGACTGCGCTGTGAACGAACCGGGCCAACTGGTGATTTCCGGTCCCAACGTGTTCAGCGGCTATGCGAGGCCGGAACAGAATTGCGGGATCTGGATGGAACTGGGTGACGGCGGCCGCTGGCTCAATACCGGAGACATCGGCCGTTGCGACGCCGACGGTTATTTCTGGCTCACCGGCCGGAAGAAGGAGCTGATTATCCGTGGCGGACACAACATCGACCCTGCGGCAATCGAGGAACCACTTCACCGCCATCCCGCAGTCCAGATTGCCGCAGCCGTGGGTCGACCCGATATGCACGCGGGTGAATTGCCGGTCGCCTATGTCCAGCTAAAACCAGGCACCACCGCAACCGAAGCGGAACTCGTGGAGTTCCTGCGTCACGAGATCAACGAGCGTGCCGCGTGTCCAAAGGGAATACGGATCGTGGATGCGATGCCACTCACGGGCGTCGGCAAGATATTCAAGCCGGCGCTGAGACGGCGCGAAACGGAAGACGCGCTTAAGACGGCACTCGTCGCGGCCGGCGTCGAGGATGCAACCGTTAGCATCATTGAAGACAGCTCGCGCGGGATTTCACTGCACGTCGACCTTCCGGACCCTGCGCTGGAAGCATTGGTGACTTCCGCGCTCGGACGCTTTCCGTTCGCATTTTCGGTCTCGGCTGCCGCGAAGCCACCGAACAATCTTGATAGTCAGGAGGCGACCGAGGTGCCTGGGAGGCCAAGGTAACAGGAGCAAAGACATTCGCGGAAACGTGGGTCACGTGCAAGTGGCCGGTACCGTACCCGAGACGCCGGTGGCATGAGTCAAGAGCTCAAAACGATTTTGATGGGAAAGAGAATGTGTACTACCTCGGAAAGATCCTTGCGTTCGCTTGTTGAAAAATGGCTCGGTCCAACTTCTGCGGCGCCGGTTCGGGTTACGCGATTCGCTCATGCGGGCTCGAATCGGAAACACCATGTGCGTATCGAACTGATGCTACCGACAGGCCCGGTTGGACTGTTTTTCTTCCGGCACCGCGACGGTGCGTGGTGTGTGTTCCCGCCCGAGGCTGAACGCCTTGCGATGCGCGCTTACTAGCGGGCATGGCGATTGAGGGCAAGCTGCATCAGTAGCTATACGGGACGGAGAGACGACGGGTAGCTGGACGGACCAGCGGGTACGGTGCAGAGGGAACCCCAAAGATCACTCGAAAGCGTTTTTTACAAAACGAGTTTGCAACGAGGTAATGGTGGTCGAAATATCGGTACAGTCATTTACTTACTTAGTATGACTACGTAATAGGCCGTACCGTTGATCTTCATAGCCGGACGAAGACTATGGAGAACGACACAACCCCCCGGGGCAGAGTGCGGATTGGTTTCACGGCATGCACCCGGTTCATAAAAACGTCCAGACACCGAGACAGGAGACGACACGTGAAGAATTACAGGCGAATAATCAGCACCGCCGGTATGGCGGCTTGCATCTGCCCGGCTGCGCATATCGACAATGCCCATGCGCAGTCTGCCGGAAGCATAACGCTGTCGACAGGATGGCTTCACGTTGCGCCACAGGGCGACGCAACACCGCTAACCGTGGAAAGCATTGGCGGCGTAGCGGTGAATCAGCAGCTATCTGGTAGCGGAGCGCATGCGAGCTCAACGGATACGGTGGGAATTACCACCGAGTACTACGTCACGGACAACATTGGTGTCGCCATGCTTTTTGGACTACCGATAAAGGTGAATCTGGTTGGCGACGGGACGCTACAGAAGTATGGCAACCTCGGCACGACAAGGCCGATGCCGCCTGCCATCGAACTTCGATACCACCTGTTTTCAGCCGAATCGAAATTCCGTCCGTTCATAGGGCTCGGCGTGAACTATACGTGGTTCACCCAGGTTCGGACGACCAATAGCCAGTTTGTCACTGATAGCCTCGGTCCAGGCGGCTCGGCACACGCGTCACTCAGTTCATCGTGGAATCCAGTATTCGAGGCCGGAGCAAATTACGCGATTACAAAACACTGGTCGGTCGGAGCCTCTCTCGGCTACGTTCCGGTGAAGACCCACCTGACGTTATACGGGCAGACCGCAACCGGAACGCAGATCGTTTCCAAGTCGACGCTCCGGCTCAATCCGCTTAACGTCTTCCTGAACGTCGCCTATACGTTCTAGGGCGTACGGGTCGTCGATGTGCCAATCGAGGGGTTTGAACGCTCATCAAAGACACTGAAGTTATTTTTTTACCACCCGGACCTGATCGTGGGCCGCGACCTCACGGTCGATTACACATATTGCGACACACGCTGCTGCAAAGGGGCCCGGCGATTCCGGGTCTCTGACACACAGCCGACATGACCACGCTCGTCCGGGCTGCTCGCACGCTCGGGGAAGCCTTCAGTCATGCCGTCATGTCACCGCTTGAGCAGCAAAGCTTCCCTTTGGATCGGATAATGAAACGACAGGTCCTCAAGACTATTCTTTTTGCCTTGCCCAAGGTGATTGACCTGACGGCACGCCGCTTTCCCGCCTATCGTGATCGCCTGAAGGAGCGCGACCTCGTGGCCTGGATCGGACTCATGGATGAAAGCATCGGTCGCGTCATCACGTTCAGGAACGGGCGCGTCCGGTCGCGCGCCGGCAGGCATCGGCGGCCCGACGTGCGCATGGCCTTCAAGGACGTGGGCACCGCCCTGAAGTTCCTGTCGCCCAGGCCGGATCAGGGCGAAATCATCCACGCCGCGAAGAACTTCAAGGTGGTCACCGAGGGCGAGGACGAACTGCTGGTCTGGCTATTGCAAACCCTGAGCATGATGCAGACCGTCGGCCTGCCGATGGGCACGCCCATGCGCGACGGCACCCGCCGCTACACCACCTGCACCAACGGCGGGCCTCTGTTCGTCTATGTCAAGGACGACCGTGTGGTGCGGGTGACCCCCATCGATCTGGACAGCACGGATGCGCCTAGCTGGGTGATCGAGGCACGCGGACGCCGCTTCAGCCCGCCACGGCGTGGCCTGGTCGCGCCCCACGCCTTGACGCTCAAGTCACTGGTCTACTCCGACAAGCGCATCCTTCATCCCATGAAGCGGGTCGATTTCGACCCTGACGGCGAACGCAATCCCCAGAACCGCGGCAAATCAGGCTACGTGCGTATCAGCTGGGACGAGGCGCTGGACATTGTCGCGAAGGAAATCAACCGGCAGAAGCGCGTTCACGGTCCCGGTTCCATCACCTTCCCCATGTCGTCCCATCACCAGTGGGGCAATGTGGGCTACTACCTCAGCGCGCTGACGCGCTTTGCCAACCTGATCGGCTTCACCCGGGTCGCCGCCAATCCGGACAGCTGGGAAGGCTGGTACTGGGGCGCCATGCATCATTTCGGCAACTCGATGCGCATCGGCGTGCCATCCGGCTATGGCGGCGTCGAGGATTGCCTCAAGGAAGCGGAGATGATCGTCTTCTGGTCCTGCGATCCCGAGAGCACCAACGGGGCCTATGCGGGCTTCGAGGGAACGCCGCGGCGCCTGTGGGCCAAGGAACTCGGCATCGAGTTCGTTCATATCGACCCGCACTGCAATCCCACTGCCCAGTTGCTGGGCGGGCGCTGGATTCCCGTCCGACCGCAAACTGACGCTGCGCTTGCGACCGCCATCATGTACGTGTGGGCCGTGGAGGACTTGTACGACAAGGATTACGTTGCCACCCGCACGACCGGGTTCGACGACTGGAAGGCCTATCTTCTGGGCGAAACCGACGGGGTTCCCAGGACGCCCGAGTGGCAGGAGAGCGAGACCGGGGTGCCTGCCAGGGACGTCCGTGCGCTTGCGCGCCTGTGGGGAAACAGGAAGGTGCATCTGGCCGTCGGGATGACCGGTGCGGGATTCGGTGGTGCGGGCCGTGGCGCGACGGGAGCCCAATGGGCGCGATGCATGATCATGATGATGGCGATGCAGGGCTGGGGTAAGCCGGGGGTCAATTTCGGCTGCCTTGAAGTCGGTGTTCCCCACGACCTCCATTTCTATTTCCCCGGCTACGCGGACGGCGGCATTTCCGGCGACCTGGCGTGGACCGCCAATGCGGTCAACAATTACCAGCGTATGCCGCACATCCTGACCATGAATCCCGTCAGGCAGATGGTCCCGCGGCAGCAACTTCCCGACGCCATCATCAACGGCCATGCCACGGGCTACCTCTGGGACGGCATGTCGCAGGAAGCCCAGTTCGCGCCGTACAGCTACCCGATGCCCGGGTATTCGCCGATCCACATGATCTATCGCTACGGCGGGTCCGCATTCAGCACGGTGACAAATTCCGGGCGCTGGGCCGACGCCTACCGGCACCCCAGCATCGAGTGCGTGGTCAACCAGTCGATCTGGATGGAGGGCGAGGCCCAGTTTGCCGACCTCATCCTGCCTGCGTGCACTGCGCTGGAGCGCTGGGACATCGGCGAATGGTCGAACTCCGGTGGCTATGCGCACCATGGATTCAGCACGGTCAATCATCGTATGATGACGCTCCAGCACAAGTGCATCGAGCCTTTGGGCGAGTCCCGCTCGGACTACGACATCTTCACCGCCATCCTGACCCGGCTGGGCCTGGGCGGGGTGTTCACCGAGGGATGCAGCGAACTGGACTGGGTCAAGCGGGTCTTTGACTCTTCGGATCTGCCCGATCACATTTCGTGGCGCGAGTTCTGTCGCAAGGGCTATTTCGTCGTGCCGCCAGAGAAGCCCGAGTTGCGCCACCCTGTGGACATGCGCTGGTTCGCGGAAGGCCGGCGGAAAGACCTTCACGAACCGCATCCACTGCCGTCCCAGTTCGCAGAAAAATTCGGCATGGGCCTGCAGACGCCGAGCGGCAAGTTGGAGTTCGTGCCCGAGTTGCTGAAGCGGCATACCGCGGACAATCCCGATCGGCCGGCGCTCAACCGATATATCCCCTCGTGGGAGGGGCTGCGCTCGGACCTCGCTCAGCGTTATCCGCTGCAATTGATTGCCACTCACAGCCGTTACAGCTTCCACACCCATAGCGACGGCAAGAATTCCGCGGTTAACAGCATCGAGGACCATCGCGCGCTGATCGGCGGGCACCGCTTCTGGCTACTGAGGCTGAGTAGGGCAGACGCAACCATTCGAGGCATTGCCCATCGCGACCTCGTCAAGGTTTACAACGACCGGGGCGCAGTGATCTGCGCGGCCGACGTCTCGCCGCTTGTCAACGCGGGAGTCGTCAAGTCGTACGAGGCGAGCGCCGAATTCAAACTGATCGAGATCGACGGCGAGCGCGTCGAAATCGGCGGCTGCATGAATATGCTGACTCCCGACCGTTCTCAAACCGCCGGCACGAGCAGCATGAGCCCCAACTCCTGCCTTGTGCAGGTCGAAAAGTGGCGAGGTGCCGAGGCGTTCATGCTCGGCCGCGCAGCGTGAGGAACATGGAATGAGCAAGTGGAATCTGGTTATCAAGGTCGGACGTTGCGAGAACTGTCAGAACTGCGTCATTGCCGCGCGGGACGAGCACGTCGGCAACGACTTCCCCGGTTATGCCGCACCCGCCGCGGCCAATGCCGGCAGTCCCGTGCGCATCCTGCGCCGTGTTCAGGGCGACGCCCATATGGTCGAGACCACCTATCTGCCGGTGATGTGCAACCACTGCGATGAAGCGCCGTGCATGCGGGTGGGCGGTGATGCCATTCGCAAGCGCGCCGACGGCATCGTCATCATCGATCCGGACAAGGCGCGGGGCCGGAAGGATATCGTGAAGTCCTGCCCGTACAAGGCGATCGTCTGGAACGAAGAATTGCAACTGCCGCAGACCTGGATCTTCGATGCCCACCTGCTCGACCAGGGGTGGCCCCAGCCGCGTTGCCAGCAATCGTGCCCCACTGAAGTGTTCGAGACGCTCAGGCTCGATGACGCAGCGATGGCCGAGAAGGCCCGGCGGGAGGGACTCAAGGTATTGCGGCCCAACCTGGGTACAAAGCCGCGCGTGTGGTACAGCGGCCTCGAGCGCTGGGAAACCTGCTTCATTGGCGGAAGCGTCAGCACCCGGATGGGAGACGTGGTCGAGTGCGTCACCGATGCGGTCGTCGTGCTGTACGTCGGCAATCAGAAGATGGCCGAAACTGTTTCAGACGGCTTTGGCGATTTCCGGTTCGCCGGTCTCGCGAAGGGAAGCGGGCTCTACCGGGTCCAAATCCGTCATGCCCACGGCAACGCCTGGCGCAAATGCGAACTGGGCGAAAGCGTTTATCTGGGCGAAGTCAGGCTTGTCCACTCGACGAACGACGTCGAGGTCGCGCCATCATGAGCACTGCAACGAAGCTGCTTTGCCTGAGACCAGCGGACCCCATCCGACTGGAGACCCGAAGGACCGCGATGCCACGACCCGGAAAAGGCGAGGTTCTGGTCCGGGTCGACGCCACTTCAGTCAATCCCATCGACGTCAAGCGCGCCAGGGGGTACGGCCAGCGTCTGCTGAGCCACAAGGGGGCAGGAAAGTTTCCTCTGGTCCTCGGCAACGACTTTGCCGGAGAGATCGTTTCCGTCGGCGCCCGTGTCGGCCAGTGTGGACCGGGCGACAGGGTCATGGGGTTGGTGCCTACTGGCAGGAAAGGCAGTGCGCATGCCACGCACCTGACGGTGGACGCTCGCCTGGCGCGGCCGGCGGTCGATGGTCTTGCCTCCACGGCACTGGCGGCTTTTCCCTATACTTTTACCACGCTCTGGCTGGCGCTGCGCGGCGCTGGGATCAATGAAGGCAATGCAAAAGGCCAGAAGGTGCTGGTACACGGTGCATCGGGGGGGCTCGGCCAGTTGGCGCTTCAGATCCTTGCGGCCTTGGGGGCTTCAGTCACCGCCATCTGCAGCACGGCAAATATCGAACTCTGCCGGAATCTCGGCGCGACAGCAGTATGGGACAGAACCCGCTGCCACCTGGAGGAACTGCCCGATCATTTCGATGCCGGCCTGAATTTCGGCGCCTGGGAAGATGAGGCAACCCTTCTTGGCCGCCTCCGGCAGGGAGCCCTGGGATACGCTACGACCGTTCATCCCCTGCTGGGACACATCGACCGTTGCGGTCTTCTGTCGGGAGCCTGGCGTTCACGCCAGGACTGGCGGTTTATGCAATCGCTGGCCAGCGCAACGGGCGCCCGCTACCGCTGGATCGTGTTCCAACCGGACGAAGGCGCTCTCGACATGCTGTACCAGTTCCTCGCGAGGGGCGCGCTGAGACTGTCCGTCGGCGTCTCGGTGCCTTTTGCCAGTGCAGACCTGGCGTTCGAGCACGCCGCCCGGCACAGGAAAGGGCGCGCGATCCTGCTTCCTACCGGGGCTCTATCAAGTTGACGGGCGCAGACTACCTGTGGCTAAAGCGTAGTTATCCTTTTCAAATAGCCATCTCGACTCCGGAAGGGACAGTCCAGCTATGCCATATGGCAAGCTTTCTTTAGCCAGAGCGTGATGACATGCCACATTCATCCGCGTCTGGAGCCGCCACCCGATCCGAAGGCACGGCCGCCAGATGTGCGGCTGTCGCGACCCATCGCACGCAGGCGTTACTCTCATACTTCGGCCCCATCCGGTTGTTCTCGGCGCGGTTGGTCACGCGTGCGGCCGCTTTGACAACACGTGCTTTACCTGAGCCGAGCTCGGGGATAGCCTTTGCCGCCGGATCACTGCACAGCTGGTCGGTAACGATCCGGCGCGGCGCCGGGTTTGAACCCCCGCACCCGCCGGAACAAGCGCGTTGCCGCAGCGTTGCCGCGCCGCTCTTGCACCGGCACGTCGAGTTCGGCGTCATGCTCGTTGGTCCCACGCTCCATGAGATAGTCCCGGTGATGCCCGCCTTGCGTCACGCCGATGACGGCAGTCTCCACCAGCTTGAGCTTTTATCCCGATGTCGACCACGCCGACGACCGGCGCATTGAATGGCGTGCGTACGCACGGCGTGACGAAGCTGCACAGTGGTACGAATCCGCTCCACACGCATCTGAACCTCGGCTACACACATTCTCAAGATGGCTGCGGGCTACGTTCCGCGGGAGTTTGGCTGGACCGCAGATGGGAAGGGCGCCCCCCACATGGACGGGACAGGACAGAGCGAGGCTCGCGCCGCGCCCGACCGGGCCGGGCCGGCAGGAACTTGGTCGGCTGGATGCGCGTCGGTCTGATATTCCATGGCGATACGCAACGCGAAGCACCAGCGACTGGCTTCTTTTGCGGCACTCGGCTGCGGACGTCCGCTTCGACTCGCGCCCGTTTTGATGTCTGTGATGGGTGCGTCGGGGATAAGACGCTTCCAAGTCAGGTCATTCCGCTGTTCGGTATGACGGTTCCGCCGTCTGCGTTCACGTCAATGGAGATTTTATTGAGAATATTGACATAACGATCAATATTGAGTTTAATGTCACTATGAAGGCGTAACCGATCTCACAGTGGAGGGCGGTGTGATGGACGCAGCCACGCGGCTGGCGCGTAGTCGGGAAATTGCGGGGAACATCATGCAGGTACAGCAACAGCGAGCACGTGTGCGCGCTGGAGTCACGCGAGAACCGATCGGGCAGAGCCCTCGATATAGGGTCATTCGCAGCCATGGCATCAGGCCGTTCGTCGCTTTACTCACTCCCCGGTGCACCTGGCGCGAGGCCGTTGAACTCACTCAGCGGTTCGTCCGCTTAGGGGACACTCGCCTTGCGCCCGCGGTGCGGGCTTCACTCGACTCATTGAGGAGCGCTGGTAGACGTCACCTCGAGCCGGTGCGCCAGGTGAGTTCGTGGACATCGTCGAACGACGGCATTCTTTCGTCTTCGAATGTCCGGGACCGCCTCAAGTTCGGTGGGCTGGTGGAGTTCGTCGAGGCAACCTGGTGAACGCAACGCTTCTATCAGCAATGGCGGCACTGTTCGGCGCATCGATCGCTGGCCTGACATCCGTTGTCACGCAACGAACGCAGGCCAAGGCAGAGTGGCTTGCGCACGATCGCGTCCGCCGGCAGGACCTTTATAACGAGTTCATTGAGGAGGCGTCGCATTGCTATGTCCACGCACTTCAGCACGATGAGCCGGACCTTGCTGCTCTCGTCAGTCTGTTCGCGAAGATAAGCCGTATACGTGTCCAATCCTCGACAGAGGTTGCGCGAGAAGCCGATCAGGTTGGCCGGAAGATTGCGGATACGTACCACGCCCCGAAAAGGACGTTCCTTCAACTGCGCGAGATGCTCGCCGACGGTTCGATCGACATCCTCGGCCGGTTCAGCGACATTTGCCGCGCCGAATTTGATTTGCTGCGGGCGCAGCAGTTCCAGTGAAGAATCGACCCCCAGGCCTGCGGGAACTGCCGGGTTGGGGCGTGTCATTGTCAAATCCTTTGTGCAATGAATATGGTGCAAGCCGCCGTCTGACACGTGCGTGCGTGTGATGCCGGCGCAGATAGCGATCTGATCGGTACGGTATGCCATGAAACGGGAACGCCTGACACACGCACAGCGCAGGGAGCAAACGCGAGAGCGCCTGCTCGGCGCTGCGCGGAAGATTTTCCTCAAAAAGGGATTGGCCGCAAGCGTCGAGGACATCGCCGAGGCCGCCGGCTACACGCGGGGCGCGTTCTACTCGAACTTCCACGGTAAGCCGGACCTGCTGCTTGAGTTGCTTCGCCGGGACCACGATAGCGTCCTGGCGAAGCTGCAGGCGATCATGGTAAAGGGCGGCACGCCCGCGGAAACGAAGGCGCGCGCGATCGCGTACTACAGCCGGGATTCTGGTGATCAAGACCTTTTTCTGCTTTGGGTCGAAGCAAAACTACTCGCCTGTCGAGACGCCTGGTTTCAGGAGCGCTTTAACGCATTCCGGCATGAAAAGCTCGAGCAGATCAGCGCGTACGTCAGCAGGTTGTCGGAGCGCGACGGCAGGCCATTGGCCCTGCAACCGGACGCGCTCGCGCTCGGCCTGGTGAGCCTGTGCGATGGCGTGCAGCTTTCCAGAATGTGCGATCCGGAGACGGCGAGTGACGACGTGACGCGAACCGTGCTTGCAGGATTTTTTTCGTACGTATTGTGGCCACAACCGGAACAAATGCAGCAAGCCGATCATCACGCGGGCGTCGACGATATCCGTGACAAGCGTCCTGCGCGATGAAACTGAAAGCAACTGCCCAGGATAACGCGCTGTTCCGTGCTCAGCCTGTCGATCGTCAGAACGCGGCGCCCCGACATAGCCCCTCGGTTTCGTGCGGTCGGCGCCAGAAGTTGTGTATGTCAAGCTGTCAAAGGAGATAACCATGTTTTACGACCACACGAATTTCCGGATTATCGATCACCGAAGCGGTACGAGTGATCGGAGCGACGCGGGTTTGGCGTCGAACCATGTCGTCGGGGCGAACATTCCCACTCCGGCAAGGACCTGGGCATGGGCGCACCACAGCGACTCATACGACTGGATGGACTGGCATAGTCCGTTTCCTGCGACAGGCGCGTCGGAGTGAAACGCGGTATGGCGACGCTACAGCTATCGTGGAATGAAGCAACCGCCGACTCCTTTCGCAAGCTATCCACGCGTCAGTCGGAGCCGTTGCTCCAACGCCTGAAGTGTATGCGTTGATCATTAATGATTGGATCATCAATGACATTGATCTGCGTCAATACAGGTCCATGCCTCGCGAGTATCTTGCAAGAGTTGCATGCGTATCGGTGCGCGCGCACGGTCGAGCCCGCGAGCAGACATCGGGGCGGCCGCTGGCGCGGCCTCAATCAATGTCGGAAGGAGGATGGTGTCATGGATGCAGCCACGCAATTGGCCCGCAGTCAGGAAATTTCCGGGAAGATCACGCACGTGCTGGAAAAGCGCACGCAGAACGCTCTGGAGCAATACGGGAAACGGTTGCGCGCAGCCGTCGACGGCGACGCCAGCCGCGATCACAACCTGTTCGCAGCGCAACTCAATCCCCTGAGCGCATGGCATTACGCCGTCGACGTCGCGCAGCGCTCGCTCCTGTTCTGGGACACGATGCGCGAGCGCGGCACGCAATACGTCGAACGCACTGCGCAGGAACTCAAGCCCGCGCTCCATTTCGATTATGACGTCGTGCTCGACGCCAGGCATTTCGTGCGCCCTGTCAATTATGCGCTGCTGTACATCAAGCCGCCCGAAGGCGTGATCGTCGACGAAAAAAAACGGCCCTATCTGATCATCGATCCGCGCGCGGGTCACGGCCCGGGCATTGGCGGCTTCAAGGACGATTCACAGGTCGGCGTCGCATTGCGTGCGGGCCATCCCGTGTACTTTGTCGTGTTCTTCCAGAACCCCGAACCTGGCCAGACACTGCTCGACGTATGTGCCGCCGAACAGGAGTTCGTCAGGAAAGTGCGCTCGCTGCATCCCGATAGTCCGAAGCCGGCGATCATCGGCAACTGCCAGGGCGGCTGGGCCGCGATGATGCTGGCGAGTTCGTCGGCGGAAGACACTGGCCCCATCGTCATCAACGGCGCGCCCATGTCGTACTGGAGCGGCGCCTGGAGCGAAGGCGCAGGCGACAATCCGATGCGCTATGCAGGCGGGATACTGGGCGGCACGTGGCTCGCGTCGTTTTCTTCCGATCTCGGCAACGGCAAGTTCGACGGCGCATTTCTCGTGCAGAACTTCGAGTACCTGAACCCGGCCAACACATTGTGGGACAAGTACTACCGCGTGTACGACAACATCGACACGGAGCCGCCACGCTTCCTCGAGTTCGAGCGCTGGTGGGGCGGCTACTACCTGATGAACCGCGAAGAGATCGAATGGATCACGCGCAATCTGTTCATCGGTAACAGGCTCTGGTCGGGCGAAGTGCGCGGCGTGTCAGGTAAGGCGTTCGATCTGCGGGATATCCGCTCGCCGATCATCCTGTTCGCCTCGATGGGTGACAACATCACGCCGCCGCAGCAGGCGTTCAACTGGGTGGCCGACCTCTATGGCAGCACCGAGGAAATCAAGGCGCGCGGCCAGGTCATCATAGGACTGATGGACGAGGATGCAGGACATCTTGGCGTTTTTGTGTCTGGCAAGGTGGCGAAGAAGGAGCATGCGCAGATCGTCAACGTGCTCGAGGCAATCGAGACGCTCGCGCCGGGACTCTACGCGATGCTGATCGACGAGGTGAACGGCGCCGACGGGAAGGTCGTATACGAAGTGACATTTGTTGAACATCGTCTTGAGGAGATCGCGCAGCGTTTCAACCGGTTCAGGCGCGAGGACGAAAAGCCCTTCGAGGCCGTCGCCGAGCTTTCCGAATTCAACCAGCGCGCTTATGAACTGCTCGTGCAGCCCTACGTGCAGCGGACGTCGAACGAGACCACTGCGCGGTTCTTGCGCGATTTTCATCCGCTACGTTTCCAGCGCTGGGCATTCTCGGACTTGAATCCGTGGCTTGCCTGGCTGCGCCCGGCGGCCAACGCAGCCAAAGCCAACCGGCAGCATGCCGACGATATCGGGCCTTGGCGCGAGCTCGAACATCGCGGCTCGGAGATCATCAGCGCCTCGCTCGACTACTACAGGGCGATGCGCGATGCCAGCGCCGAGTCGTTGTTCTTCAGCGTCTACACCAACCCCTTCCTGCTCCATTTCGCGGACCGGCATCGCGATCGCGAGGCCACCGCATCCATGGTTACTAACCCGCGCGAACTGCCTTTCGTGAAGGAGGCGCTCGCATCGATCGGACAGGGCGGCTACGACGAAGCGGTCGCGCGCGCAGCTTTCCTGCTTGGGCGCAGTGGGGAGCCATTGCCGCTTGCGCGGCTTGCGACACAACATGAACTGGTGGAAGCCTACGCCGGGTATCTGCCCAGCATGCCACCCGATCAGTGGCGGCGCATTCGCGGCGAACAGGAGCTCATCGCGACTTATGAGCCGCAGCAGGCCATCGCGACGCTTCCGGCGCTGCTCGTCAAACCCAAAGACCGCAAGCGTCTGCTGACGTTGCTTGACAGCCTGCTAGCCGATCCGCGCGTGCAAAGCGTGACGCCGACCGCACAGCAATGGGAGGCGTTGCAACGCATTCGCGCAGTGCTCGGCGCGCCGCCCGCAACGCGGCCTGTTGCGGTGCTTGAGCATACGCCGTCATGAGCGCGACCATCTTCTTTGTAATGGAACCATCGATGGAACCCAAACACGCGAAGTATCACCGGCTCATTGCCCATTGCCAAACGCTGGCGCCGATGCCCACGGCCGTCGCCCATCCATGCGACAGGAGCTCGCTGGAAAGCGCAGTGGAAGCGGCGCGGAAAGGTCTGATCGTGCCGATCCTCGTCGGGCCGCGCGCGCGCATCGAATCGATTGCCGCGGAGTGCGAGCTTCCAATTATTGGTTATCAGATCGTCGACGCGCCGTTCAGTGAGGCTTCGGCAGCCGCGGCCGCGCAACTGGTGCGCGAGGGCAAGGCCGAAGCGCTGATGAAAGGCAGCCTTCACACCGACGAGCTGATGGCCGCGGTAGTCCGGCGCGATGCGGGGTTGCGCACTGGTCGGCGCGTCAGCCACTGCTTCGTCATGGACGTGCCCGCGCACGCGGACCCGCTGATCGTAACCGACGCCGCCGTGAACATCGCACCGACGCTGGAGGACAAGGCAGACATCCTGCAGAACGCGGTCGACCTGGCGCACGCGCTCCAGTTTCCGGAGGTACGCGTGGCGATCCTTTCGGCAATGGAGACGGTTAACCCGAAAGTGCCCTCGACCATCGAAGCCGCCGCGCTTTGCAAGATGGTGGACCGGCGCCAGATCAGGGGTGCACTCGTCGACGGCCCGCTCGCGCTCGATAACGCCATCAACCCCGATGCCGCGCGCATCAAGCAGATCAATTCGCCTGTGGCCGGGCGGGCCAATGTTCTCATGGTGCCGGACCTCGAAGCGGGCAACATGCTTGCCAAGAGCCTGTCGTTTCTCGCGGGCGCCGACGCGGCAGGCATCGTGCTTGGCGCGCGCGTGCCGATCATCCTGACGAGCCGTGCGGATTCGCTCATTACGCGGCTCGCGTCGTGCGCGGTGGCGGCGCTCGTCGCCACCGCGCGGCGCGAAGCCGCAAAGATTGTCGGGTGACCCCATGGCAGATGTGATTCTGGTTCTGAATGCAGGCTCGTCGAGCATCAAGTTCTCCGCATTCGAAGAGCAGGGCGACGCGCTCGAAGTGGTCGCGCATGGCCAGGTCGACGGCCTGTACACGGCCACCGCGCGGTTCGAAGCCGTCGACCGCCACGGCGAGCACCACGCGAGAGAATGGAGCGACGGCGACGAGCGGGATCATCGCGAAGGACTTGAGCAAATTGGCGCGTTCCTGAGCGAGCACCGCGAAGGGCATAAGCTTGTCGCGGTCGGCCATCGCGTCGTGCACGGCGGGCGGCGCTTCAGCGGACCGGTGCGAGTCACGCTGGCGGTCGCGGACGAGCTTGAGAAGCTTACGCCGCTCGCGCCGCTGCATCAGCCGCACAACCTGAAGCCCATACGCATCCTCGAAGAACTGCAGCCGGATGTGCCCCAGGTGGCGTGCTTCGACACGGCTTTTCATCGCACGCAACCCGAGGTGGCCCAGGCGTTCGCGCTCCCCGCGTCGATCACCGGCCAGGGCGTGCGCCGCTACGGCTTTCATGGGCTGTCCTACGAGTACATCGCGAGTGTGTTGCCCGATGTCGCGCCGAAGGCGGCAAGCGGACGCACCGTCGTCGCGCACCTTGGCAACGGCGCGAGCATGTGTGCCCTTGTAGCGGGCAGGAGCGTAGCGAGCACGATGGGCTTCACCGCCGTGGACGGACTGCCTATGGGCACGCGCTGCGGCAACCTGGACCCGGGCGTGGTGCTTTACCTGATGGAAGAGCTCGGGATGGACGCGCGTGCAGTTGAGGATCTGCTCTATCGCCAATCGGGGCTGCTTGGCGTATCCGGCGTATCGAGCGATATGAGGGCGCTGCTCGCGAGCGATGATCCTCGCGCCCGTTTCGCAATCGAGCTCTACGTGTACCGCATATCGCGCGAGCTCGGCTCGCTTGCCGCGGCCATGGGCGGCGTCGATGCCCTGGTTTTCACTGCTGGAATCGGCGAGCATGCGGCGGCGATTCGCGAGGGCGTGGTGCGCCGCGCGGCGTGGCTTGGCGCAGAGCTCGACGCCGAAGCGAACGGCAAGGGCGGGCCCCTCATCTCCGCAGCGGCGAGTCGGGTACCGGTGTGGGTCATACCGACCAACGAAGAACTGATGATAGCGCGCCATACGCGCGAAGCCGTCGAATGAAGGAGAAACATCATGTCGCCTGAACGCGCCGAGGCAGCACGTCCGGTACTTGCCAATATGAAAGCGCTGATCACCGGCGTCGCCAACGAACACTCGATTGCATATGGTTGTGCGAAGGCGTTTCGCGAACTCGGCGCGGACCTGGCCATTACCTACGCCACGGAAAAAACAAAGCCGCATGTCGAGCCGTTGGCGAGTGAGCTGGAAGCACAGCTGTTCCTGCCGCTCGACGTCGGCAACGCGGCGCAGCTTGAGGCTGTATTCGAGGAGATCCGGCAGCGCTGGGGACGGCTCGACATCCTGCTTCACTCCATCGCGTGGGCACCGAAAGACGACCTGCAAGGCGGGCTGCTGCAGTGCTCGGGCGAGGGCTTTGCACGCGCGATGGACATTTCGTGTCATTCGTTCGTGCGCATGGCGGCGCTTGCCGCGCCGCTCATGGACCAGGGCGGCACGCTGCTCACGATGAGCTATTACGGTGCCAACAAGGTCGTGCCGAACTATAGCGTGATGGGGCCAGTGAAGGCCGCGCTCGAAGCCTGCGCGCGCTACCTCGCCTATGAGCTCGGACCAAAGGGCATTCGCGTACATGCGGTTTCGCCGGGTCCGCTCAAGACGCGGGCGGCCTCCGGCCTCAAGGACTTCGACCTGCTCCTCAACGAGGCGGCCGCGCGCGCCGCTCGGCGAGCTGGTTGACATCATGGACGTCGGCTACACCTGCGCGTTTCTCGCCACGCCCTACGCGCGGCGGGTTTCCGGCGAAACGCTGTATGTCGACGGCGGCGTCAACATCATGGCCTGATTTGGCTTCTGAGAGGAAACACCATGGCTGAGCTTTTACTGGGTAATGTCGATGAAAGCGTCGCGGACGAGGAAATCAGTGAGTTCCTGCAGAGGTACGGATTCCCGTCGTTCGATTCGATCGAGCGCGTGCCCGAGGGAATCGGACGACCCCTCGCGCTGCTCAGGTTCAACAATCTCTCTTCAGAGGCACTAAACCTGCTCCAGTCGAGGATCCACAACATGTTCTGGAAGGACCACACGATCAGTGCGCAGATCCTGCGGGATAGGGAGCATTGAGTCGGGAAGAGGCGCCCATGAGCATTCTGGCCAGGCTATTTCATCGCGAGGGTACATCGGAAGCGTGCCCGGGATTCCGCACAGTTGAGTGAGGCCATCGAGCGCATTGCAAAACTGACTCCGCCGTTGCGGCTCGCCCAGCGCTGTCATGAGCGCCTCGCGGCGGCGGTCAGGACTTCGCTCGACTATGTCGGGGCATTGGTAGACGACATGCCGCCGGCGCGCGAGGCGAGCGCATCCGCCTGGACGACGGACCCGTATATTCAGGCCTTTTTCGCAACGCCGGAAGACGTGCCGCGTGTCTTGAGTCATTCGACTGAACTGCGTACTCATTTCGATGTCAACCCCGTGGCAAACGAGGCCTTCGCCGTGCTCGGTGTGGCGATGACCGAACGGCGGACATTCGGCGTCGCGCAACATGGATCGACCGTGGTGCGCCGACGTACAGCGAACCACCGCGAGCTTCAGCAATCACCGGGCACGGGTGTGCGCCAACACGGAGCACACGCTTCGAGAGGAGATCGTGTGCCGTGTCGTGGATCAGCTCGTGCTCGTGGCCCTCGAACGAATAGGTGCGGACCTGTCGCGACGCGGTGAGCTCGAGCAGGAGCGCGCGCTGCTCAAGACGCGCCTGGCACTTCTGCAGCGTCAGGGCAGCGGGATGAGCGCCGTATTGGGTGCGGAGCCATTGTCCGGTCTCGTGGATGTGGCGCGCCTGCATGCGCAGATGATAAAAAACGACGCGGAGATGGCGCGTCTGGGACTCGCGACCGAGGCGATCGACCGCCGGCTGAACATCATCGCTGATGTGCTCAATTCGCCCGCGGATCACCTGCATGTACTCAAGAGGGAACTGCGGCTCGATCGCATGAATGTGATCGCGGAAAACGGGTACGCCCGCGAGGGCACAACGATCGAATTGAGGCTCGCGAGCGTCCCAGAAACAGCGGGTGCCATGCGGGCGTTTGCGCTGGTGAAATTTGCCCGCTCCAATCTACTGCCGGCGCCGTGCACGGTCGATGAGGAGAGAAAGTTCTTGATCTGACGACGCCACGAACACTTGCGGCGCCCACGTTCGGCATAGAACGGCTGTCGGCGCGTTGCTGGTGCATCCGGATGTTTTGGCGTCCGATGGTTTGCCCCCCAACTGGTTAGCGTATCAGCATTCGGCAACGCAACTGGCTGGGCGAATCAGGGAACTCGAATCGCATCAGTCGTCTATTGGCTACTGACTGGAAAAATCACCGCAGACTCACGACAGACTTCCCGAGACTATCCATGCATAACGAATACTTTCACATCAGCAGCGAATCCGGCATCGCACATCTCCAGCTTAACCGCTCCGACCGGCTCAATACGATGGGCCCGGCCTTCTTCACCGGGTTGCGTGACACCGTGCTTGCGCTCGATGACGTGGGCGGCACCCGTGCCCTCGTCATCAGTTCCACCGGAAAGCATTTTTCGGCCGGCATGGCGCTCGACGTGTTCACCGGCACGACGGATGGGTTTGACAACAGCAGTCCAAGGGCCCGATCGGGCTTCCAGCACGCGTTGACGAATCTGATGGATTGCCTGGATACGCTCGATCAGCTCCGGTTTCCCGTCATCTGCGCAATTCAGGGCGGCTGCATCGGCGCGGGCCTCGATCTCGCCGTCGCCTGCGACATTCGCACTTGCACGACCGATGCATTCTTCGCCCTACAGGAAACCCAGATCGGCATGACGGCTGACCTCGGTGTGCTCCAGCGCCTGCCGAAGATCATTCCCGCCGGCGTGGCTCGCCAGATGGCCTACACCAGTGAGCGGTTGAGCGCCGAGCGTGCATTGGCAGTCGGCCTGGTGAATGCGGTGTTGCCCGATGCCGAGGCGCTGCTCCGACACGCGATGGAACTGGCCCGAACCATCGCGTCAAAGTCACCGTTGGCTGTTGCCGGGTGCAAGGCTGCGATCAACTTCGCGCGCGATCATAGTACGTCCGAATCTTTGCGACATATGGCGTTGCTGCAGAGCGCCATCTTCGATACCCAGGATATTGCCGAGGCAATTTCGGCCTGGCATGGAAAACGACAGGGACGCTTCGACGCGCTACCGCCGCTGACAACCCGCAAGACGGACGCCGCATGAGCGGGAGCCGCCGTAGGCCAGTCGCGCGTGCGCTGATGCGCCGCCGTCCCGCTCCGGAGATCACGACCTGACGAGGCAATCGATGCCCTGTTCCATTGAATCGACCATCCGCGACTTGCCCGGCATCGAGCGCGGCTATGGCAGAACTGCCGCGCATTTATGCCCGGAGAGGTGATTTCCTCAGGGTCGCAGCACGGTGTTCTGCGGCGCTGCAATGTGCGCACCGACCGTCTGCAGCATGTCTGGACCTCCCGCGCAGGACGGCTTTCGAGGTCGCCGCGGAACTGCGAGCGCAGCTCGGCCAGACCATTTAGCGAGGCGAGCAGAGTCTCCACCTGGCGCACCGTGCGAACAACGTCCGTAAGCGCGACTGAGCGCACCGACCATTGCCTTCGAGCTGACGATGGGCATCGACGATCAGCGCGTCCAGGTCGCGCCGTGTAGTGGACGCTTCGTCCTGCACCCGACGTACCGCCTCGTCCGTCACGCACGCCACTGCCAATGGTAAAGAAGAGCCGAGGTACATCTACCCGATCTCGTCGGCAAACCTGAGCACCGTGGTTGCAGGCCTCTTGTAGCAGCCTTTACTTGCTCCGGAGAATTCGGGAGGCACGGTTCAGTCGACCAGGCTCGCGATGTATAGGTCTGGGCGTCGTGAAGCGTTTGATTTATATCAATCAATTCAATTCGGTCATGTGACAACCTGCAAACCAAACCAGCGGAATGTGAGAGAGAAAGCAGCGCTCGCTGGGTACATGCCGGCGTTTGGCAGGCTCGTGGCGCCCGTCTCATACGATGTAATCGGGTTGATCTGGTTCTACGTCGCTGTCGCCGGTCGCTTGGGGACGACGCGATTGCGATAGGGTGCGCAGATGCGCGGGATAGGCGCATTTTCAGGAGAGAAGCAATGTACGACACTCCGAAAGAAGCGAAGAACGGCGATTCGAAGCCCAGGGGCAAGCTCGGCAACAACACGTACCTGAAGGAGCTGCGCCGGCTCCACGGCGAATTGGTCAAGATGCAGGAATGGGTCGTGCATAGCGGCGCGAAGATCTGCATCGTGTTCGAGGGGCGCGACGGCGCGGGCAAGGGCGGCACAATCAAGGCGATCACCGAGCGGGTTAGCCCGCGCATTTTCCGGGTGATCGCGCTGCCCGCGCCCACCGACCGCGAAAAGAGCCAGATGTACATACAACGCTATGTTCCGCACCTGCCGGCGGCCGGCGAGGTGGTGATTTTCGACCGCAGCTGGTACAACCGCGCGGGCGTTGAGCGCGTGATGGGGTTCTGCACAGAGCGCGAAGTGCAGGAGTTCCTGTTTGCGACGCCGCTCGTCGAGCGGGCCGTCATTGATTCGGGTGTTATCCTGGTCAAGTACTGGCTGGAGGTGAGCCCCGAGGAGCAGACCCGGCGCCTCGAAGCCCGCATTCACGATGAGCGCAAGGTCTGGAAGCTCTCGCCGATGGACCTCGAATCATTTCGGCGCTGGTACGACTATTCGAAGGCGCGTGACGAAATGTTCGCGAAGACTGACACCGAATTTTCACCATGGTACGTCGTACGCTCGGACGACAAAAAGCGTGCCCGGCTGGACATCATCAGCCACCTGCTTAGCAAGGTGCCTTACGAGAGCGTGCCGCGAGAACACGTGAAATTGCCGCAGCGGCAGAACCCGGGAGACTACCGCGAACCGGACTATCCGTACAGGTTCGTGCCCGTCGCCGCGCATGCCAGCGAGGAACACACCCGAAAATCGCCTGCGAAGCCAAAGGCCAAATCTGACCGCTAGACCTCTCCTCACCGGTCGGCTCGCCCCATGGGTTCGCAAGCGGACCCATGGGCCTGGCAAGGAAATGCGGGAGCATTTGTTCCGCCGTGTCGCACTCCGGCGTGCCTAAGACAATCTGAGCAATGCCGCATGGCATACGGCGCGGAACGGGGATAGCCAAACACCGGTTGAAAATGCCGATGACGCGCGCTCGGATGCGCTCCATGACGCGTCTACGCGCGGGACCAGGGTCCAGTTGCGCTTGTGCGGGAATGACATGATGTAATCGAGAACGTAGGACGGGGTGGAGAGTGTGCTTCCACCGAGCAATTCGAACTGCGATTCGAAGAACGGATTCGAGGAACGATCGGGATGTACCGGATCGAAGAACCCCGGCTTGGCGGGCTGCGTATCAAGGAATGGCGGCGCCGCGCGCACCTGGCGGTTGCCCTGCTGTTTATGGTGCTGCTGGGATCGACGCTGGGGATTGGGTTGCTCGACCATTCTGATGCGCCGTTGACCACAAAAATGTTTACGGCCTTCTGGGATGCGGTCAATCTTGTCACGACCTTGGGCGATTTTTCGGACTTCAATCCGGACCAGAAGGTATTCATGCTCGTCGCCATACTTGCAACGGTGGTAGTTGCCGGTTATGCGTTGCGCCAGTTGACCGGGATGCTGTCGGGCGACGACGTGATGGTTTTCTGGGAGAACAGGGCAATGGAGCACAAGCTGGAAACGCTGACCAACCATGTCGCGGTCTGCCCGTTTGGTTCGGTCGGCCACCTGGTCGCCGCCCGTCTGCGAGATACGGGAGCGACCGTGCTCGTGCTGGAAACCGACGTAAAGCAGGCCGAAAAAGCGTCCGGACTGGGATACATGGTCATCCTGGGAGATCAGAATTCGTTCGACGACGTACTCGAGCGTGCCAAGCTGAGTACCGCGAGTGCACTGTTCGTGACCGGCCCCGATCCGAACAGCAATCTGGAGATCACGCTGGTGGCGCACATGCTCAACCCGGGGCTCCAGATCGTGGTGTCAGGTGAAAGTGATCTGCGCAGAATGTTGCTCCAAAGGGCTGGCGCGTCGACCGTCATCGACCGGAACGACATCGTTGCGCAGGCCATGGTCGGGCAGACCAATGCGCAGCGGCCGAAACGGACATGAAGCAGGTGCTCGACAAGCGCGATCTGAGGGTGGTCCGCCGCCTGTCCTGGCGCGGTCACGCTCCACCGGCTGGCCTCATGGCGGGTAACGTACGGCATGGGCGCCCGACTGGTCGCGGTGACGTTTTGGACCTGCTCACTGCCCGTCAGGAAGGAAGTTTCACACAGGAGGCGACCTTACGAGTGGACACGCTGTGCAGCCGGTTGGCGGAGGCGAGCAGGCCGGATGTGGGCCCCTTCCGGGCGTCACAGACTATCTTTCGGGTGCGGAGCCTCGCAACGCGTGCAAGAATCTTCGTAAGAAGTGTCCGCGCAACCTGCGCGGTAGCTGTCAGCCACCTCGCAACGGTCTGGACCCGGTCCATCTTGCTGGGAGTTGACGAGTGGCGACTGCCGAACCTGATTTCCGTTGCGTCAAAGGCACATGGTCCAGTATCCCCTCACGCGCTCCGGGGGACCCTCCGGGATCGGCGGATATCCCGGCAAGAGCGCCGTCTTCGACGAGGCCATCGCTACCTTTACGTTCGCATGCTCCGACCAGACCGAAGCGGAACATGCGGCGCGCAAGCGCGCGAGCCCCAACGCAAGACGGAGGTCCGTTATCGGCGAGTCGGGATGAAGTGTAGTGTAAGAGGCTGCGCAGGCTACATGCCCGCTTGAAGAGGGCAACGCTCCCTCTGTCGACGATGCCACCGTCTCCTCCGGCGCCAGATTCGCAGACGCATCCGGTATCAGTGGAACGACCTGCGCACACCGTCTGGGGATTTGATGACAATAGGGAGTCCGCGTGATTATGGGACACGATTCATCAACGCATTCCGCTGGCGGCTTTCGCATCCCGGTGCTTGAGTGGGTCCGCGACTATCAGAAGGAGTGGCTCAAGCCCGATATCATTGCCGGGGTGACCGCTGCGGCGGTCGTTCTTCCGAAGGCCCTGGCATACGCGACTGTCGCGGGGCTGCCCGTGCAGGTCGGGCTGTATACGGCCTTCCTTCCGATGGTGATCTACGCGTTCCTGGGATCGTCGCGGCCGCTCAGCGTGAGCACCAGCGCAACGATCGCCATCCTCGCCGCAGCGACCCTCGCCCGGGTGGTCCCGCATGGAGGGACGGCAGACCTGCTTAGAGCCTCTGCAACGCTGACGTTACTGGTCGGAGCCATCCTCGCGCTAGCCGCGCTCCTGCGGTTCGGATTCGTTGCCGACTTTATTTCCGATCCTGTGCTGACCGGATTCAAGGCCGGTGTCGCGGTCGTCATCGTGCTGGACCAGTTGCCGAAGCTGCTCGGCATTCACTTTCCCAAGGGGTCGTTTTTCCACAACGTGCTGGCCACGGTCATGGGTATTCCGCACGCGTCAGTGGCGACAGTCGTTGTGGGCGCGATTACGGTTGGCATTCTGGTGGCAATCGAGCATTTCTTTCCACGGGCCCCCGCGCCGCTAATCGCGGTAGCGTGCGGGATCGCCAGCGTGAGCCTGCTCGGCCTGCAGTTTCACGGGGTTGACATTGTCGGCCATGTGCCGACGGGCTTCCCTTCCGTCACCATGCCCGACCTGTCGCTTGTGGCGTCGCTTGGGCCAGCTGCCGCGGGGATTGCGCTAATGAGCTTTACCGAAACGATCGCGGCCGGGCGAGCGTTCGTTGAGAGCGGAGAACCTGCGCCACAGGCGAATCGGGAGTTGCTGGCGATCGGTTTTGCCAATGTGGGAGGCGCGCTGCTGGGCTCCATGCCGGCGGGCGGAGGAACGACCCAGACCGCCGTGAACCGTCTTGTGGGCGCCCGCAGCCAGCTTGCCGAACTGGTCACGGCTGCCGTCACACTGGGCACGATGCTGCTGCTTGCGCCCTTCATCGGACTGATGCCGCACGCCACGCTGGCAGCGGTTGTTATCGTTTATTCGATCGGCCTGATCAAGCCCTCGGAATTTCGCGCGATTGTCGCTGTGCGGCGCACGGAGTTCGTGTGGGCGCTGGTTGCGGTCTGCGGCGTCGTGCTTTTCGGAACCCTGCCGGGCATCCTCGTCGCCATTGTCGTGTCGCTCCTGGCGCTCGCTCACCAGACGTCCGATCCACCGGTATATGTGCTGCGCCGCAAGCCTGGCACGAACGTGTTCCGCCCTGTATCCGCGGAGCACCCCGACGATGAGGCTTTTCCCGACCTCCTGTTGTTGAGGCCGGAAGGGCGCATTTTTTTTGCCAACGCCACGCACATCGGCGAGAAGATCCGTACGCTGATCGAGCAAACTCATCCCCGCATCGTCGTGCTCCATCTGCGCGCCGTATTTGACCTCGAGTACACGGCGCTCAAGATGCTGACGGAAGCGGAAAAGGAGCTGCGCCAGCAAGGCATAACGCTCTGGCTCGTGGGTCTCAACCCGGGCGTACTGGCAATGGTGCAGCGTTCACCGCTCGGCGAGACACTCGGGCGCGACCGGATGTTCTTCAATCTGGATCGGGCGGTCGCGGCATGGCAGGCACAGCAAGCACCCGGGGCCGTGCGGGGATCGACGCCCTAAGTTCGCCATCTTGTGCTTCTCCGCACCGCGTAGGCGTTGTTCGGTCAAGCGTCAGCGAGCTCACCTGTTGTGACGCGCCGTCGATCAGCACGGTGCTGAACTCGATATCCTGCTATGGCGGCGCCGCGAAAGGCTGCGGCGAAGCGGTTTTTCAAGCGCGTGCTTGCCTCGTGTGCTGAGCGCTGCGCAAGATCCTGACCGACCAGCTACGCTAGCTGTCTGGTGTCAATGCCGGCCGTAATTTCCCATCTGGGGATTATTCATCCGACGGCGATAGTCTGGCCGCGATAACCGAGATTCCCGCACTGGCTAACGTCAAGCACGTCTTCGTCAAAGCCAGCGCGCGGACTTATAACCGTGCTGAAAACGGTCCTCTGCCCACCCGCGAACGCAAGCGACGCATGCACGGCTTCCGCGATCCTGAATGCACACGGGTTTTCTTATCGAGCTTCGGTCCTATATAGATAGTCCGTCCCGCTTTCCATGATCCGCAGCACTTCGCGCTCAAGTGACACTTTCAGCGCGCCTCCCTCTATCGCAAACGGCTCGCCGAACGCTTCCCCGCCTGGCACCGTTTCACTAAGGGCACCCAAGATCCGTCCGTTTTTTGAACAAACGTATGTCCTCTTCGCTATTGCGTCGCGAACAATTCAACGTGAAAGCACCCCCGGCATACCATTTTGGAGCGCCGACGGATCATTCGCCGCGGTGATGGTGGTCGCGGTGCGGCTCGACCGCTGCAGAGCTTGAGGGGACACCTGATCTCGCGGCCCGATGGTCTTCGCATCGAACGGCTGGCGCATGACCATGACGCCGCACGGTCGATGAGCGATACATGCGTATCCCGACGGACCTCTTTCACGGTCTGCCCCGAAAGGATCCTTCTACGCGTCATATGTGGAAAGGACTCGATCCGCTCTGGCGTTCGCGTCCATTCTATTTGTTGTCGATTGCGCCGTTCAATCGAGCTTCAGCACGATGCGGCCATCGACGCGACCATTCTTCAATTCGGCGAAAACATGATTGATATTGTCCAGCAGATCGAGATGAATCCGAGCGCGAACGCGGCCTTGCGCGGCGAATTCGAGGGATTCCTGCAAGTCCTTGCGAGTACCAACGATAGAACCTCGCACGGTAATACCATTGAGTACGGTCGAGAAGATTGGTAGAGGGAAGTCACCCGGCGGCAGCCCATTGAGGGCGACAGTTCCGCCCCGGCGCACCATGCCAAGTGCCTGAGCGAAAGCGCTGCGCGATACAGCTGTGACGAGTACGCCATGCGTCCCGCCGATTTCCTTCTGAATCGCCGCAGCAGCGTCGCATTGCGAAGCGTCGAACGTGAGCGTTGCGCCGAGTTCGCGGGCGAGAGCAAGCTTGTCGGCGGATATGTCGACCGCTGCCACGCGCAGGCCCATTGCAATCGCGTATTGAACCGCGACGTGACCTAGGCCCCCGATTCCTGAGATAGTGATCCATTGACCAGGCCGCGTGTCCGTCATGCGAATGCCTTTGTACACGGTCACGCCTGCGCAGAGGATCGGTGCGATATCTTCGAACGAAACGGACGAAGGCAGGTGGCCAACGTAGTTAGGATCGGCCAGAACGTACTCGGCGTAAGCGCCGTTGACCGAGTAGCCGGTATTCTGCTGCTCATGGCACAGCGTTTCCCATCCTCCGAGGCAATGCTCGCAATGACCGCACGCGGTATACAGCCACGGCACGCCGACGCGATCGCCTTCCTTGACATGAGTGACGTCTTCGCCGACGGCGGCGACATAACCGACACCTTCGTGACCGGGAATGAAGGGGAGTGTCGGCCTAATCGGCCAGTCGCCTTCAGCCGCGTGCAGATCCGTGTGACACACCCCGGACGCCTTGATGTTGACGAGAATCTGTCCCCGCCCGGGTGTCGGGACGGGGACCTCTTCGATAGAGAGGGGAACGCCGAATTCGTGAACGACGGCAGCTTTCATAAGTTGGACCATGATCATTCTCCGAACGGTGAGCCCGTGGCGATCAGTATCTTCTTCACGGATACGGCACAATTGACGTAGATCAACCAGCGCCGATTTTTTCAGATCAGGCCGCACAGGTTGTGATGGCTTTGTCGGACCTCGGTCGAGCCATTGCTCGAAGTGGGGTGCGCGACCGTCGTAGACCGAAGCAATTCTGTCACTGGTCTGGCATCTCGGATGGGTCTCGGCGATTTCCGGTTCGAAGGTCCTGCCATGGGAAGTGGCCTGTACCCACTCGAAATCCGTCATGCCCTCGGCAACGCTTGGCGCTAATGCAATTGGGCGAAAACATTTATCTGGGGGAAGTCAGCCTCGCCCGGTCGCACTCGCGTCGAACGATCGATCGAACGATCGAACGATCGAACGGGCGGGTCGTCGTGCGAGCGACGGGCCACGCGAGTGGGTTTCGGGCCTTTCAAGATCTGCTGCTGCCATTTTTGAGCGCAAGCAGTTGTGCTCAAAATGGCGGGAGAGCGGCACAGCTTAGTCAACCGATGCCTAGTTAACGACGATGCAGCCACGAACGACCGCGCCTAACTCCCGAGACCAAAACAGTCCTCGCTGCGACGACTCCCGGCACCCGCGCAGCATCGAACTCGCCCGATGCGCTCGCGCTGCTCACAGGCGACCACCACGCCGTCGAAAAGAGTTTGACGCCTTCAGAAAAGCCCGCGGGGACGAACGCATCCTGGTCGCCCATCGACCGCTCAATTTCTCGCCCCTCTTTATTGTTTCATCCTGCCGGTCGCGTCGGTCCCCGACGCGCCCTGCGGTGACATTCCCTTTTCGCGTTGGTGCATCAAGGTTCCGCTGGCCGCCTTGCTGCTGCCGGCAGCAGCGGCTCGATCCATGCCGTGGCTACCGGTGCCGGGCTGTGCTTCCTGCTGGTCCTGCTCGGTGGGCTTGGCACTGTTGCTATTTGCCTGCGCGAACGCGCAGGTGCTGGCAATCAGCGAAAACACGCTCAACACCGTCGCTACCCGCTTCATGGTCGTCTCCGGTCCGGTGGCGCAATGAGCGCCGACGCCGCGTCTACGGCGCAGCACGCGTCATACCCGACCCCTGCATATAACCCGATTTTGCTGCTCGCGCGCTGCGCGACAAGGCAGATTGCCCGCACGAAGCAGAGATACATCGTCGTCCACCAGCCAGAGTAGCGTTATAGTCGCCTCCTGTTTTTCTTTTTTCTGTCACTTCGCAACAGGTGTTTCCGTCGTTTGGAGGTTCCACGCTGCCGGCCCCGACCCACGGTATGCGAATTGCGGTCACGAGCATACGGATTGGCGCCGCCGGCGTTGACCGGTTCGTACTTGAGGGGACTGCCATGCGAGTTACGACGAAAGGGTTTTTAATTTCGGTACTGTTAATTGGAATATCGGGTAGCGTGTACGCCCAAGGCGCAGGCGGCGGTGCCGCTGGAGGACAAGGCGGTACAGGAATGAGCAAGCCAAACTCTAGTGGGTCGACCGATACGGTCTCAGGCGCGTCAGGGGCTAATACCATGGCACCCGCAACAACGAGTTCGCACAAAAAGATGCACAAGAAGGCGGGGAGTGCCACGCCTTCGTCGGCTACCGACCCTGCCTCGGGTGGAAGCTGAGCGATAGGATTCCGGACGCCGGGGGGATCGTCAGTCCGGGGGGCCTCAGGGGCGGAGGACCGCGCCTGAGGACAACTCGCCTGACGCCCGGTCAAGCCGAATATCGAGACTCATCTCTGCTACGCGAGTCGGTTTTTGTGATACTCCGACGATTGAGACGCGGCGTGTCCTCCAGAGATCAGCCGCCTTCAGATGCATCAAGGTCTACTGAGCCATTGCCTCTTCAACGATGGTTCCTTGCGCCAACACAGTCAGCTTCTCATCGGCAGCCTTCTCTTCCTTGAGTGTGTCGAGCAGCAGTTTCCGGGCAGCAGCTTCGCCCAGTTTTTCGGCCAGCGCAGCGAGCGTTCCATAGGTCGCGATTTCATAATGCTCGACCTTTTGAGCTGCTCCGATGAGAGCGAGGTCGAGAATGGGTCCTTTCTCCATTTCCTCAATCACTTCGCCGCCTTCCTCGACAAGCCCTTCCATCGCGGCGCACTTGATTCGCTTCAGTTTGATACCGCAGGATTCGACAACCTGGTCAATTCGCGCCACTTGGCCGTGCGTTTCTTCCAGATGCGTTTCGAACAGCGACTTCAATTCCGGATTCGTCGAGGCCCGTGCCAGTTTCGGGAGCGCTTTGGTCAGTTGCTTCTCCGCGCTGTAGACGTCGGACAGCGAGTGAATAAACAGGTCTTTCACAGTCTTTGCGGTCATGATTTGCTCTCTCACAAGGGGGTGGAAAAAGGAGAAGAGAAGAGGGCGCTAGGCGACCCACGGATATCTCGACGACATCACCGCGCAACGGCTATTCCCGAAGTCCTGACCATCCAGAAAATATATTCGAGACGTACGCATGGTGTCGGGAACGCGTCATGCGGAACAAGGACGCAGTCTCCCTGCCCATGTGCGGTGCGTTTGCCGCGCCTCCGCCAGAACTCATCCTTCTGAGACCTCCGTTGTGAAAGCGGTGCGCGACATCGTCACCGCTCTCACAACTTCCGAATCCTGTTGCCTGGCGTTATGAACGGTGCTCCGTCCTTGCCGGGCTCTGAAAGGAGAACACCATGTTTGTCCATAACAAGCGCCTCCAATACACGGTGCGTGTTTCCGCGCCTAATCCCGGCCTCGCAAATCTGCTGCTTGAGCAATTTGGCGGACCACAAGGTGAGCTCGGCGCCGCATGCCGGTATTTCACTCAGGCTGTGGGCGAAGATGACCCTGGTCGCAAGGACCTCCTGTTCGACATTGCAACGGAAGAACTCAGCCATCTGGAAATCGTCGGGTCCATCGTCGCGATGCTGAACAAGGGGGCAAAGGGTCAGCTAGCGGAAGCGGTTGAAAGTGAAGCTGAGCTCTATCGCGGCATGACCGGTGGTGGTAACGACTCCCATATCACAGCGCTACTGTATGGGGGCGGCCCGGCACTCACCAATTCCGCTGGGGTTCCGTGGTCAGCAGCCTATGTCGATACCATCGGTGAGCCTACCGCAGACCTTCGTTCCAATATTGCGGCGGAAGCGCGGGCCAAGATTGTGTACGAACGGCTAATGAACGTGACCGACGACGCGGGCATCAAGGAAACGCTGGGCTTTCTGATGACGCGGGAAATCGCCCATCAGAAGTCGTTTGAAAAAGCGCTCCATTCCATCCAGCCGAATTTTCCTCAGGGAAAGCTTCCCGGTGTCCCGGAATTTACAAGCGTCTATTACAAAATGTCCGCAAGTGACGGAGCTCCGCGAGGTCCGTGGAATGAGGGGCCCGACTGGGAATTCGTCGAAGCGCCGAAACCGGCTGTGGACGGTGGCGACGGCACGGCCACCGTGAACGTGAGTGCCGACGACGCCGAGGTTCTTCGAGCCATGGCTTCGCGTACGGCGTCGGACACTTCCTCTGACCCGATGACTGGCGCTGACCTCGGTGTGGGAGAAGCCGTGAAGTGAGAGTCGCAGGGGCTCAAAACAGGAGCCCCATTCTCCGGATTTTCCTCTACTTCGTTCTGCTGGTAATAACTTGACCGAAAAGGTCTGGCCTGTTGTTACCGCGCATTTAAAACATTTTTTGCTGGGTTCGACCTTACGCAATGTACGGGGCAACCCCCGAAGCTCTGCTCATCCCCGCGTCTGCATCCCGAAGAAAAAGAGAATGCCGCGCACGACGTCAAAGTAATGGGGAAGGGCTGCGAGGCCGATAAACAGCATGCTGTTCATTTGCTTCGGAGTGAAGCGAATTGGCCTTCCGCAGCCCGCCGGGACAACAGCGCTATCAGCGCCTAGTCGCTACGGAGGACAACGGAGCCCGGTCAGGTTTTTCGCCCGTTGGCTGTGACGCATCCCTGATAGCCGCGGTAATCTCCGAACCGAACAGGAAAATGATGGCTGAGAAATATAGCCACATCATGAGCACGGCAAGAGAACCCGCCGCACCGAACGAGTTTGCGGTGCCAGCATGGGCGAGATAGAAGCCGAAGAGATGCCTACCCGCGGTGAAGAGCACGGATGCAGTTATACCGCCGATGAGCGCATGACGAAAATGCACCTTTACGTCCGGCAGCCACTTGATAAGTGCAGCAAACCCGATCGCGAGTATCACCAGTCCGAATGCCGATTCGCCTAGCGTCGCGAGCACAACCAGCCTGGATTCACCAAATATCGCATGGCCGGCGAACTGGATGGTGGCGTCCAGTACGAGGGACACGACCAGCAGGAAGCCCACTCCCATGACCATCCCGAAGGAAACGAGGCGTGCGCGCAGCAGGAGCGCTAACCCGGCGATACCCTTCGGCGATTCTGCGCCAAACACGACGTCCAGTGCAGTATTGAGTGATGAGAACGTCGCAGAAGCACCAACTGCCACAAGGACGATAGACAGTGCGGCGGCCACGCCGCTTCCGTTCGATCTGTGTGCGTGTTCGACGAGAGATTGCATTGCGCTTGCAGCGTCGTTACCAAGAACGCCTTTAATCTGGTCGAACAACCGCCCCTTCGCTGCATCTGGGCCGAAAAACCATCCTGCGACGGCAAGGACGATCAGAAGGGTTGGGGCAAGCGAAAACGCGGAAAAGAAGCCGATGCTCGCGCCCATCATCGAGCAGCGGTCATCCGAGAATTTGCTGATGGCGGTCCGCCCGATGGCCACTATCGATGGGTTGTGTGGTTCGACCTGATTCTTCACTTCTCGCAACATACGCAACCTCACAGATTACGCACACGATGAACTTCCATGGAATCATCTGTGCGAATTCCTCGGTTGAGGCGGATACCGTCCGGTACCCGCCGGGCACAGCTACTTGAGTGCGGGTCAGCGCGGTTTCCCGGGGTTTGGGCACACACAGGCATTCACCTGTGTGTGATTACTGCGGACTAGCTCCGTCCTCGTCGACTTCCTCGCCGTCCTCTGATCCAATCCGCGAGGTTCCTCCTGTCGCGGGCGGGTCGCTTGCCGGGAAGGTGTCTTCTACCGCCTTGTCGACATCCTCTTCGGACTTGTCACCTGCGGGGTTCTGCTGCTTCGGGTCGGTAGCCATCTGGGTCTCCGGTGGGTGGAACGACTTGATACGAGCAAGGGATATTCCGCGAGCTGGGGTCCGCGCAGTTTTCTTGTGATGGTGCTATGAACACGTACCCGCGACGCTGGCGTGCCTCGCGACGCCATTCCGGTCGTCAAGGCATTGACCGAGTCCCAGCGCCACGCAATGTCCGAGTGGGCATATTCGTTGCGCTGATGATGTTTTCCACCTGACAATCCGGAGAACGTCATGAGCACATTCGACCCACAAGGGAGCGCACCTGGCAGTGGGGCGCAAATTGTCGGCAGTGGTACCGGTGACGGACCCGGTCCCGACGTGATGGCTGCAGCGACACTGAAGGGGACGACCGTCATTTCGTCAGACGGTGCAGACGTCGGCAATATTTCCGACATCATGCTGGACGTACGCAGCGGAAGGATTGCATACGCGGTGCTCTCCGAGGGCGGATTCCTGGGAATGGGCACAAGTCTGCACGCGATTCCGTGGAACGCATTGACGCTCGATACCGACGCGGAGTGCTTTCACGTCAGCATCGCCGCACAGCGAATCAAGGACGACCCGGGTTTTGACAAGGATCATTGGCCCTCAATGGCGGACGCCTCGTGGGGTACCACCGTGCATCAGTACTACAACCGCGACCCTTACTGGTCGGCTGTGAGGAACGTGGAGGACTCAGGGTCGAGCAACCTCTGACGTGTCGCGCTTGCAGGCGCGCGTTGAAGCGAAAGCTGCACTCGCGCACCGCGCTTGTGAAGAGCTATCCATCCGCACGCTGTATCCGGCCGCGCAGGAAGCATTGCACGACAGCGACAGGGTCGACGTTGAAGAGGCGTATATCGAGCATTTCCTCGTCAAGACCCTGATTGCGAAATTTGAAACGCTGAGGGCTGGGGACAGGGGCTTCGACGCGACCGTCAAAGTGTTGAGCGCGATGGTAGACCATCATGTCGAGGAAGAGTAGGAGGAACTCTCTTTCCGGAACTGCGCAAGTCGAAGTGCAACCTTCGTGCGCTCGGTGAAAAAATAGCGAAGCGCAAAGCCGAACTGCAGATTTAGCTCGATGCGGTGGGCGGCAGATCGGTAGGCGGCAAGACCTCGACGCTCCAGGTTGGGTGGCGATTGAAAGAGTGCGCTGCCTGTGCCGTGCGGCGCACGAAATTCATGCACGGTCCGTTATGCGCAAGCGCCTAGACGGCCTGAGCGATTACCTTGCGAGCCGTGCCAGCCAGCAACGCGGTAATCCCCGAACGGCCCAATATTCTGAGTGTCTTGCGTGGCCCGAGGGCGATTACGCCGATGCATAAAGCCAGCAGCAGCGTGACGCGCGGTGCCGCCGCCAGCGAAGTGATGAGACCGGCTGCGGGCGGCGTGGTTCGTCGGCGCAACACCGGGGCCGAGGCTGGCGCAGTGTGGTTCGCCAAGAGTAACGCTACTCGCGATGCCGCCATCCGGGTCAGGATCGCGGTCTCTGCCTTGTTATCGTCAGATCGGTGGCTCATTTCAGGGCCTCCCGCAACGTGTCGAGGTCGCTCCGGAGTTCGGTTTGCAGAACATGAAGCGATTGCCCAGGTTTCTGCGCGCGAACGATGAGCAGGGAGACGATGGAAACAACGAGCCACATCGCGGCCACGCCCCAAACCACCGGAAGAAAATAGGATGTCCCCCATGCCGTTGCAATGCCGGCAATGCATACAAACGACAGTGTGAAAAGGCCAGCGGCCGCCAATGCGACGAGCGCGCTTAGTTCACGAACCAGCCTTCTCCTCGTCTCCTCGAGTTCGACGCCAACCAGTTCACCATAATCCGCGGCCCGTTCGACACAGAATCTGCCGACGTTTCGCCACTGAGTGACTCTTAAACGTATGGACATTGCGCTACTCCTCAGGAGCTGGTTGGTTTCGAAGAACGCGGCGACACGTAGCCAGGCGCTTATCGTCTGCGGTCGTCGAGTTCGTCAGCGGGCAAGACCGGATCGCCTTACCTCCGGTCTCTCCAGTCGTGCCGTACGTCGTTGGGGCGGGAGCGAGTCGCCGCGTGTAACGTGCCGAGGACGAAACCCACGCCTGCTGCAATCGCCAGCGCCGCGAACGGCCGCTCTACGGTAGATTCCCGAACGACGTCCGCAAAATCGGCATAGAGTTGTTGCGCCTTGTCACTCAGTTCCTTCGCTGCGCCGCTAACCTGCGCACCGACATCGCCCAGCAAATCCCCGGCGGCTTGCTGCGCGCTGCCGGTCATCTCCTGTAGCGTTCCTTCTTCTTTCCTCGTTTCCATGGTCTGCTCCTCAGGTGAATGCGATCAGGCTGCGCCGGAAAATTTTCCTCCATGAGAGTCGAGCCCCCGCAGTTCTCCGAAATGTTGGCTCGGCCGGCGCCGTGCCAGATGACGCGCAAAAGCCAGGCCCGCTTCCGCAAATCATTGAGGCACGTACGAGAATCGCCGGCGTGCTTCTCCATGGGCTCTTGGCGCAATTTCGGGGAACCTCATGCAAGCGGAGGACCGATCCGCTTGACGCGCCCCACATCGGCAGGTGCAAGCGAATTCACCCGATTCAACTGTTCGTCGACCGCCTGCAGCTCTTCATTTGAGTTCCTCATTGGCCGAGCGAGCATCGAGGAAGCGTGGCTCGCCACCGAGGAATACGGCGCGCATTCGTCGCGGCCGGCCTTGTCTATCCCGGGGCGTAAGCGAGCAGCACTCGCCGCGCCCAGTGATCCGGCTGCAACGGCGACGAAATTAGGCCGGTTGTCGACGAAATGCCGCCTTCGGCATATGTCGCGATAGCGGCTGGCCACATCGTCCCCACCAGACCGGCCCACCCGCACTCGCGGGCACCCCCTGTGATCGAGGAAGGCACGATTTCGCCGCAACGACTGGACAAATAGCGGCGCGCGCCGCGCGGAACACGGCTTGCTCGCCTGTCCCTCGCCTTCATTCGGGCACGGCGCGCGTGGCATCGTGCGGCGGGATCACTCACGCTTACGGAGAACACATATGGACAAGGAACTCGACGCCCGCATCCACACGCGCGCGTACCAAATCTGGCAGAACGATCCGTCGCCGGAGGGGAAGGCCGACGAGCACTGGGAAGAGGCGCGCCGGCAGATCGAGGCGGAAGGCGCTGCCGGTGGCGACACCGTGCAGCAGGAGCCGACCGATCAGTCCGCGGAGCGCGAGCGCGGCTCGAGGATCGCGCCCGAAGAGCAACTGCAGGAGAGCCCGGGCGACGTCAGCGAACCGCCGAAGCGAGCCGGATAAGGCGCGCGCCGCTCTATCACGCCGACGCCGTCGACGGCGTTGCTGCCACTGGCAAGTCGCAACGCGCCGCTCGCGCTTCATGTCGAAATCGCGTTTGACGCCAAGTTGGTCGATCACGGCGTGCTGGCAGGCGTCTCGAAGCACTGCGGCGCAGACCGTGCGCGCTGTCGATGCGGAAGAGGTCGAGTTGCCTGGCGCCGGGGCTTGTCGGGGATTTTGCGCACGCTGCCTCCACGGCGGATCGAGCGAAGCGCAAAGGTGTCGGCGTCTCGCATGCAACCCTCGCGGTGTTGAACGCGAATACCGAACCGCTGGTCCTCAGCCGAAAGAAAAAGCCGTCTTCGCGGTCGATTTGACCGATGCCGGAATGGCACACCTGCTGACCTTCGTACGCAACGCATGGCGCAACCTGACGGCATGCCAGCGCCCGAACGGTGGCCTGATATGAACTGCCTCACGCTCCCGGTCTGCAACCGCAAGCGCGCGCATCCCAAAGCATGCCCACAGTCGGGCCATGCGTGGCACGTGCGTGCGCGCTACTGACCGCGCGGCAGGCGCACAGCGAATACGGTCTCTGTCTCGTCGGACCTCGCCTCGATCTCGCCCCCATGGGCCTTGGCAATCTCGCGCGCGATATACAGTCCGAGCCCCAGACTGCCGTCGTCGTTATATGAACCTTCCTGATCCAAGCCACGCTGAAGTGGGTCAAAGATCCGATCCAGCGTGATCCGTTCGATGGCGGGCCCGTGGTTCCTGACCTCGAAACGAACCTCCCGCGCGTCGTCAGTGACCACCACCCGCACCGGCGCATCGGGCGCCCCGTACTTGATTGCATTCAAAACCAGATTGCCGAGCAACTGCTGCAGACGGCGGCCGTCCCAAATACCCCGACAGTCACCCGCCACGTCGAGATCGACCTGACGGTCTGGGTGCGCTGCCCGCAACTGGTCGAGTTCGTCGGCAAGCAGTTTCTCCAGGTCGCCATCGGTCGGCGCGATATTGACACCCAAACCCAGCCGGGTTCGATTGAAATCAAGCATATCGCCCAGAAGGGCCTGCATGCGCGCGCCGCTTCTGATCAAACAGGATGCGGCTCCGGATATCTGCTCCCCGGCGTTCAGTGCTGCAAGACATTGGGCCGTCACCAGGATCGTCTGGAGCGGGCTGCGCATATCGTGCCCGAGCATGCCAAGAAAAAGATTCCGGGCCTGGTCTACCTGCGCGCTGAACTGACCGACCGATTCCGCAAGTGCCTGGTCGATGGCCTCGTTGAACCGGATGACATCATCCGGATATGGGGCTTCGGGCTGGCAGTCGTCCATCCAGAGGCGCAGAACGCTGGCTCGCAGCGCGCGGTACTCCGCAGCCCAGGTGAGCCGAGGATATGCCATGAGCAGAATTTTGGTTGTCGACAACGAGCCAGAGGTCATTGAGGCGCTTCGGATCACCCTGGAAGGGTATGGTCACCAGATGATGACAGCTCTCGACGGCTGGGAAGCATTCGAGCTCGTTTCGGGCAAGCTACCCGATGTCATCATCACCGACTGGAGGATGCCTCGAGTCGATGGCTTGGGCTTCTGCCGTCTGTTGCGCCACAGCCAGCCTTTCGCTGGCTTACCGGTCATTCTGGTTTCTGCCGATGAACCGCCGAACGACTGTCGTCCACAACTCTATGACGCGTACCTTCGCAAACCGGTAGCCATTGAGGAGTTGGTGGCGCTGGTCTCGGCCCTGGTGTCGAGACCGTGTTGAACGAGCGGGCACAGTCTGCGCACAGGGTGCGCATGCGGTTCGCGTCCGGGGCAAAGGACGAATGCTCCGCCTGTAGCACACTGCGAAAGGTGATGCCTAGATTTTCATGGCCTAGTCTGCGGCCCACTTCCGTATGAACATGGCGTTCGCATTGGCATCTCACGACACCGCGGAGTCTGTCGCACGACGGGCTCTACGGCGCCTTCGATTCTCTCTTTTCGGAACACACGCGATCGTGCCCGCGGAGTGGTCAGCCGTTGGGACCGGAGGACGTTACGGGGCGCGAACATCGTGTCTTCGAGGAAACGTGTAAAGGGCTGGGAGATCGCGCGCGGACTTGACTTTGCCTTGTCGCGAGCACTTCTCGGATAAAAATGAAATTGCCGCGCTCTTACGGCACAGCGATTGCGCTTACACAAGAGCCACAAACTTACGAGGAGTGAATCATGACGCACACACCTGTTGAGCAACGCGCGCCGGACGAAAAGCCCGACGGCGCTACTGACCAGACTATCGAAGACACCTTCCCTGCAAGCGATGCATCGGCAACGGGCGGCGCGACGCGGATCGAAGATGAGGAAGATGGTGACCTGCCTGGCATCGATCCCGATGAAGACGTCCCCGAGGAAGACACTTCCCGTGAGCCGTCACCTGGCGATGGTCCACCCGACGAGGCTACACCTCAAGGGAAGAAGTAATGCGGTGCGCGGCCGCACGAGATGCGGTCGCACCAATCTCATCAAGCGCCGATTTTCTGGAATGCTGATCTTTCTTACCTGTAGCTTCTACACGAGACGTCATGCCCACCTCTTTCAAGAATGCCAGCCTATCGCGCGGCACGGCCGGAGCGGTCGCCGCCACGGCTGTCGCCGGTGCGGCCACCGCGCTGTGGGTTTTGTATCGAGCGCGGAAAGCCGAACGTGATAATCCGCCCCTGGGCGGTTTTGTCGAAGTGGACGGTACTCGGCTCCACTTCATCGATAAAGGGAAAGGGCCGGCTGTCGTGTTGCTGCACGGGAACACCGTCCAGTTACAGGATTTTATCGGCTGCGGTTTGATTGACCGGTTAGCCCAACATCACCGGGTGATCGCATTCGACCGCCCGGGATTCGGACACAGCGAGCGTCCGCGAGATCGCCTCTGGACCGCGCAGGCCCAAGCCGCGGTCATACGCCACGCACTCTTGCAGCTCGATGTGACGCAGCCTGTCGTGGTCGGGCATTCGTGGGGCGCGCTGGTCGCCCTCGGCCTGGCAACAGAATTTCCGAAGGATGTGAGGGGCCTCGTGCTGATTTCAGGCTATTACTATCCTTCGGCCCGCATGGACGTCGCGCTGGCGACTCCGGTGGCGCTTCCACTGTTAGGCGACGCGTTGCGCTACACGGTTTCACCGCTAACCGGCCGCGTCATGCTACGGCGCAGTGTCGAGGCGATGTTCGCACCTGCGCCAATGCCCGACAGGTTTTTCGATGTCGTGCCCCGTGAAATGTTGCTACGTCCCGTGCAGATCCGGGCAGCGGCAGAGGACGCCGCGTTCATGATCCCGTCGGCAGCGCATTGTTGCGCTCACTACGCCACTCTAAAAATGCCAGTGAGTATCTTCGCCGGCGACGGCGACAAGGTCGTCGCCCCCGAAGCGCAATCCGTCCGGCTGCATCGGGATCTGCCACACAGCGACCTGACCGTGAGGCCCGGAGCAGGGCATATGGTTCACTACGCGCTCACTGAGGAAATCACTAACGCGGTTGATCGCATGAGCGCCGGTACAGATACTAAAAAGATCGAATCCAGCAGGTCCGTGGACGACGTTCCACTGACCATGGCCGATTAAGCGGTCTGTCTCGCCCTCGGATTCCTGCTGGATTAACTCGCATCACGCTGTACTCATCCCGGGTGCAGTTTCGAAATTCAATCAAGGAACAGTCATGCCTACGAAGACCCTTAAGGATCTGTTTATCCATTCCCTATCGGATATCTATAGCGCCGAAAAACAGATGACGAAGTCTCTGCCCAAGATGGCCCGCGCGTCGAGCAGCCCGGATCTCAGGGCCGCATTCGAGAAACACCACGAAGAGACGCTGGGCCAGGTTCAACGGATCGACCAGATCGTCGAGACGAGCGAAATCAAGCTCAAGCGCGTCAAGTGCGTCGCGATGGAAGGTCTTGTCGAGGAAGGGCAGGAGCAGATCGACGAGATCGAGAAAGGCCCTGTCCTCGACACGGCGTTGATTGCCGCAGCCCAGAAGGTTGAGCACTATGAAATCGCATCTTACGGTTCGCTGATTGCACTGGCCAGGCAACTGGGAGAAACAGAGGCGGCGAGACTCCTGGCCGAAACGTTGAAGGAAGAGAAGGCGACGGACGACGCGCTTTCGTTGCTGGCCGAAGAGAAGGTGGCAGCAGAAGCAATGGGCAAGTAACGGGTTTATGCAGTTACAGCTGCATCTCAAAACTATCAAGCAACGCTTATCTCAACACGGAGTATCAAATGTTCTTTTATTCGCCACAGCAGATCGCGGATCTTCATAAAGCCGGTTACCAGTCATTCGTCAATCTGACAGGAAAATACATGAAGGGACTTCAGGAAGTTGCGGAGCTGAACGTTCAAACGATGAAGACAATCATTGAGGAGAGCAACAATTTTCCGATGGACGACGTCACCGAAAGCGCCAACAATTTGCCGGAATGGCAATCCAGCATGCTGAGCCAGCTTCCCGGAAAAGTGACTTCCTACAATCGTCATTTGCACACGATCATTCTGTCGACGGGCGCCGAAGTTGCGCGCGAGGTCCGACGCCAGTACGAAAGTCGAGGTGGCCAGGTCAACGCCATATTCCTGGAGGCGATAGAAAAGGCTAACGCTACGTCGACCAGAACGGCTGAAACCCCGGAGAACACCGTTACAAAGCCAGCGCAGGACGCAGTCGAGACCACCGTCAAAGACGCAGTAGAAAGCGCTTCATCCGACGCCATTTCGCAGACGGCGAAGGCGACTGGTGACTTCCTGGCCGGGGGCGAAGCGATGCTGCCTCAGCCTGCCAGATCCGGCAACAAGCGCTAAACGACAGATCTTTCCCGTGTAGCATCTGAATGCAGGTAAACAGGACCCGCCGAAGGCGGGTTTGTTTTGCAGGCATGCGATGCGCGACAGCTGACCGACAAGAACACCATGAATAATTCCAACCCGTTTCTATTCGTGCAGAATCTTACCCTTGCACTTTTTTTGCGCGACCCTGTGGAAGCGACCACAAGTTTCCTCTGCGGATTAATGCCAGAGGACACTTCGGCCGGTCAGGAGCCGTCTCACAACGATGATCAATGCACGGATTTGCCGACGACACCATCGCTGACGAGAGGGCTGGATGAGTCTATATGGCAGCAAAAGACGTTTCGGGGAACGGTGGGAGCGCGAAACTACAAAGTTTATGTGCCGACATCTTACGAACGCGAACAACTCCCGATGGTCGTCATGCTCCATGGTGCCAACCAGGATCCTGACGATTTCGCTGCCGGGACAAGGATGAATGTTCTGGCTGAGGAGGCGCGATACATCGTCGTCTACCCGGAGCAACCGCAAAGCGCCAATGCCGCGAGATGCTGGAACTGGTTTCGTCCGGGCGATCGGGTCCGCGATTCGGGTGAAGCCGCGCTCATTGCCGAGCTCACTCGCGAGGTGATGACCATGTATAACGCGGATTCCACCCGCATCTACGTGGCCGGCATGTCGGCTGGCGGCGCAATGGCAGTCAATCTTGCTGTCACTTATGCCGATCTTTACGCGGCCGCCGGGATCCACTCCGGTTTAGCGTACGGAATTGCAGATGACGCATTTTCCGCCATATCTGTGATGAATCACGGGTCGGCCGATTTTCAGTTTGAATTGTTGCGGAAAGAATCAGAGCAACGTGCCTATACACCTCTGATCGCCTTTCATGGGGATCAGGATACAGTCGTGCACCCCCGTAATTGTGACGATCTGATACGCATGAACTGCATCTTTGCGGTCTCGTCACAGAGCGCGTCCCGTCAGACCACGACGGTTGCGACGGAGGAGGGCGGCATCTATGGGCATACGCGCAGACTTTCATACGACGACAAGGGCAAGATCGTCGGAGAACAATGGATTATCCATGGTCTCGACCATGCGTGGTCCGGCGGCGATAGCGCGGGAAGCTACAGCGACTGTAACGGACCGGATGCATCTCGCGAAATGCTTCGCTTCTTCGCCTCTGTCAATCTCAATACAGGCGGCGACCGGGAGTTCGAAGCCTGATCGAAGGTCGGCGTCGTTTTCACTTCTCGGCGCTTTCCGGTCAAGCCTGATTGCTGGCGACGACTTCCTGCCGCCTTGACGCGGCACAACGATTGCGGTTGATACACGTATTGCAAGAATTCGCAGTCGCGCACGTATGAAACACCTGAGGCAGCGCGCAGCGGGGTCGACTGCGTTACCGCAGCGCCGCTATGCGGACCACGTCGTCCATGAGCGCGAGGCCGGGGAAAATAACATGGAAGCCGAAATCGTGGCAAACCTTCTTCTGGTCGACGACGATGCAGGAAACCTCGCGTCGTTGCAGCTGGGACTCGAAAGCGACGGTCATCACGTTAGCACTGCTGCCGACGCGGCACGGGCAATGCAAATGCTGTCGCGTGAAGCAGTTGAGATTGTCGTAACGGACTATGAGATGCCTGGCATGGACGGCGCCGAATTCTGTCGCCAGGTACGCGCTAAAGCTGCGCATCGTGAGCTCCCCATCGTAATGCTGTCCGCTGGTCCCGAACCCGTTTGCGCATCACGTTGCTGGACGCTGTTCTTTCGTAAGCCCGCATCTTTGGATCGTCTCACGGCAGCCATCTGCGCCCAGATTGCAGAGCCCAGTACCCCGTAACACGGAGCCAGACTATCTTACGCGATACGGTAGTTGTTACGAAGGGTCCCGCGCCAGTTCATTGACCGGGGACAGACCCAGAGCACTGAGGAGTCGGAATGAAGAACTGGATGCTGGCGTATCAGGTCGTGGTATGGCTAGCGCGGACTTGTTCTCAATAGCGGGTTGCTTTTTAAACGTGAGGTATGTTCCACGGCAATCATGAAATTCGCTCGTGTCCCGACGCGCTGCAAGCGCGCAATGCAAAGATTGGCGTGCGTTGGACGAGCATGGCGCCGAACTCGACATCCTGCTACAAAAGCGGCGCGACAAACCCGTAGCCAAACGCTTCTTCAAGCGTCTCGTCGACTCTCCATGAACGGCCAGCGGATTTCGCAAACCGGTCCCAACGCTTCGCGAACTCCGGCGTGAAGCGTTGACTGAGCTTGTAATTCAGGTACCAACGGACACACACGACGATGCCTTCGCGGTCAAAGCGGTGGCCGTTGAACAGCCTGTCCATGGCTACGGGCTTACTCATAGCGTGCTCGCGCTCGTCAAATCCCGACCTTAACCTACCGACAACTCCCATTTGCATCGGAGCCCGCGAGATAAGGCTTGCCCAGCATATCGAGGAATGCACGAACCTTCGCGCTCAAGAAACGCCGCGAACTGTAAAGCGCCCAGATTTCAACGGGCGATCCCGCATCGAGACCCAACGGCACCAGTTTTCCATCCGCGATATCGGGCTGCACGAGCAACCCCGGCAACAGTGCGGCGCCTATACCTTCCAGTGTCGCCTCGCGTACCATCAGGAGCGAGGACAATTTCAGTATGGGTCTCGGCACCACACGGTGGAGCTTTTTGTCCTTTGTCTGAATTTGCCACGACTGTTCCGTTGCCGTCGAAAGCACGACCGCCGGTATGCCGGAGTCTAACGAACGATTTGCATGGCCGAGGCGCTCGCGCACGATGGTTGAATCGGGAGTCGCGCACAGGACGCGCTGGTCGATCGCGATGCGCCGCCCCACCAGCAATTCGTCCGCACGGGGATTCACGCGAATGACGAGGTCATAGCCGTCCTCGACGGGATCTGTCATGCGATCCTCGGCCACGATTTCGAGTTCCACCTGCGGATACGCACGAGCAAAGCGCGCAGCGATCCGGGGCAACACGACGTGCGCGTAGACGATCGGCGCGCTGATCCGTAGGCGGCCGCGCGGCGCTGACGCGCGTGAAGCGATTGCGTCGCCCGCCTCGAAAACTTCCGCGAGCAGGCCGCGTGTTTGCTCATGCAGCAGGCGGCCCTCATCGGTCAGGCGCAGCGTGCGCGCGCCCCGCTCAATAAGTCGCACACCGAGACTCTGCTCGAGCTCGGCTACCCGACGTGACAAAGTGGCCTTCGGACGATCGAGCTTCCTGGCCGCAGCGGCGAACCCGCCATGTTGCGCGACTGCATTGAAATCGGCAAGGGCAGTGAGATCCATGGTCGTTCCACAAATGAGACAAGGCGTCTCGTTGTTTGGTCTATCGGATCAAAAACGGAACGTCTATCGTAACCGTGCGGGCCGTCAATTGCCCAATCCACTTCACTTAGCGGAGAACGAACATGGCTATTCTCGTGACAGGCAGTACCGGCACCATCGGGACGCAGGTGCTCGACCACCTCAAAGACAGCGGTGCGGAGGTTCGCGCGCTGACCCGCAAACCCGATGATGCGCAGCTACCCGCGGGCGTTGCGGCTGTGAAAGGCGACCTGTCTGACATCGACGGATTGCGTACTGCGATGAAGGATGTCAGCACGCTGTTCCTGCTCGCACCCAACGCGGCCGACGAACAGACTCAGGCGTTGCAGGCTCTGGGCGTCGCGCGCGAGGCGGGCGTGAAAGGTATCGTTTATCTGTCGGTGTTCATGGGCGAGCACTACACGGATGTGCCGCACTTTACGAGCAAGTTTTCCGCGGAGAGAATGATCGAGCAGTTCGGCTTGCCCGCCACCATTCTGCGACCCGCCTATTTCATCCAGAACGATGTCCGGCAAAAGGAGGCGCTTCTGAAGCAAAGTGTCTACGGCATGCCAATCGGCGCGAAGGGCATTTCAATGGTGGATGTGCGCGATATTGGCGACGCGGCCGCGCGCGAACTACTGCGGCGAGAGAGAGCAAGCGAACGGCAGCCGGGCGAAACCTATGAACTCGTGGGGCCAGACGTCGTGACAGCTGATTGGGTAAGTGCGACCTGGAGCGAAGCGCTGCAACGTCCCATTTCTTATGGCGGTGACAATCTTGTGGCGCTCGAAGCGCGCCTGAAGGCGGTTTCGCCAGCATGGCTCGCGTATGACATGCGACTGATGATGCAGCGGTATCAACGCGATGGGGCCGCTGCGACCGCTGGGCAGGTCAAGCGCATGACGTTGCTTCTCGGCCGGCAGCCACGGTCGTATCGGGACTTTGCAAAGGCCTGCGCAGCAGCGTGGGCGAAAGAGTGAGAAGGGTGTTGCCGGCTACACACTGGGGGCGGGGCGATGTCGCACACCGTTATGCGCGGGGGACGCATCGCGGACCAACTGACCTGGTTTTGGTGCTGAATGGTGCGGATCAATGTGGTGTGATTGATCGTCGGCTGCTAAGCGGTGCGTGGACGAATGATCGTGGCTAGACATACTATTGGCGTGCATTCGCTGCGGGCGACTGACATCTTCTCGTTGGCGACCACAGCCGTGCCCCGCGTATTTTGCTGGCAGACGTCCGGGACGATGGCCGACGACCGAACGCAGATTGTCACGCCGACGAAACACCTCCTGGCCCTCGCGTAGGCGCACGGAGTCGAGCGCAGGCTGAAGCTAGGACAAGGTCGCCTCGTACGGAGCCGTCAGGCTCAGGTCGGCCAACTGTGTCACTCCGGGGGTTGACAAAGACGGCCGTTGTAACTGGAAAGCCGACCTAGCTATCGCGCTGGTCTGACGGGCTGCAGTGGGTCGGGAGCGCGCATACGCCAATGAGTGAAAGCTCACTCAGGACAATCAGACTTCTCGGCAGAAGGGCGACCGACCTCTAGCTGCCCAACCGATGGTAGTTCCCGCGAATTTGCATCACCTTGCCACTAACCCGCCGCTACGCCATACGGCGAATGCTTCATTCATGAAGGCTCGCGACGGTGTTTCTGCGATCGCGCGCGCCTGTTCCTGTCGCATCCAATAGCGCCGGCTGGCTGCGTCGTACTCGAGGTGTCCGCGAGCAATCTGTGTCGCCAGCCACGGGTTCACGCGGCGGAGACTCAAACCGGTTTTCTTTGCAAGCCGGCTCGCGGTCAGGGGATTCTCGGCTAGCGCCTCAAACAGCCGGAGCTCGTCCGCGTCGGTTATCGCGGTATCTTCATCGGCCTCAGCCGGCCGAGGCTTACCGCCCATGCACTCGTTGAGCCTTTTCAGGGACACATCCATGATGACCTCCTGCATGTAGCGCCCATCCAGTCGGGTTTCCCAACGTTCAAGCGAGTTCGGATCCGGCTGGCGAAGCGTTGAGATATCGTAGTAATCTGCGCGTAAACGACACTCTGATGACCGCTGCCGTTTTAGTGACAGCATCAGACTGCGCCCGAAACGTTGTACTGACGGTTGGAGCCAGCGTGGGAGACGAAGGCATAGGCGATACCGCGTCCGCGAATTTGAGCATTTGCCTGCTCGGCGAAATCGAGGTCAGGCGTGATGGCGCAGGCATGAGCTTGCCGGCTTCGCGTCGCACGCGTGCGTTGCTGGCCTACCTCGTATCGTGCGGTGGCGCTGTCGCGCGATCGACGTTATGCGATCTGCTCTGGGACGGTCCCGATGATCCACGCGCCGCGCTTCGCTGGAGCCTGACCAAGTTGCGGCCGCTGGTAGACGATGCATTGCACACCCGTATCGTGGCCAGCCGCACGCATGTCGCTTTCGACGCCGCCGGTGCTTTCATCGACACGACGACGGTGACGACGCTGCTCGCATCGGTGACCGAAGCAATGCCGCTCGCGACGCTCGAGCGTGCAGCAGTGCTGCTGCGAGGCGACTTCGTGAGTGGACTCGATCTTCCATCCTGCTATCGCTTCCATAACTGGTGCGTCAGCCAGCGGGAGCACTTCGGGCGTATGCGCAAGACCGTACTGCGTGCGCTCATCGGCAGAATGGGAGGCGATCCAGTGGCTGCCGTGCAGCGTGGGCGAGAACTGGTCGAGGCGGATCCGCTCGATGAGACCACACATGCCACGCTGATCAGGCTGCTACACGGCGCCGGTCGCCACGCTGATGCAGAAAATCACTATGCCTATGCACACGAGCTCCTACGTCGTGAACTCGGGGCAGCATCGTGTACGACGCTCGATGACCAGATCCGACATATCCGCCAGGACCTGCGCACTGCAACGGTGAAGGACGAGCCGGCACATGGCGATCCTCGCGAAATCGTCGACGATCAGAGGTCCCTCCCGGCGCCGCCGCTTGTCGGACGCGGCGAGGAACGCATGAAGCTCGACGCCCTGTTGACTTCACCGCTTGCGTCCGGTGGGCTGACTTTGCTGGCCGGTGAACCAGGCATCGGCAAGACACGGCTGCTCGATTACTTCAGCGCGCGAGCGTCGAGCGCGGGTTTCATCGTGCTTCGGGGCCGCTGCTATGAGGTTGAGACGATACGTCCGTACGGTATCTGGATTGATGCGCTACACGCCGTTGCACCCGATATTCTCTCGGCATCAGACGAAGCGCTGACGCCTCTGCTTCGCCCGATGTCCGCCAGGACGCCAGAGATTCAGCAGGACGAGGGAAACCGCGAGCGCTTCTTCGAAGCGGTCGTCGCGCTGCTCGGGCGCCTGTGTGACGGGCATCGGCTGGCCATCGTGCTGGACGACCTCCACTGGCTTGACGAAGCGTCGGCGGCGCTGCTTCATTTCGTCCTGCGACGGCTCGATGGCCGGCCGATCGCTTTTCTCGCGGCGGCGCGAATTGCCGAAGCTGACGACAACCGGTGGGCGAGGACATTGCTGCAGTCGTTTTCCCGCGAGGGCAAGCTCGCTCGTGTACTGCTGTCGCCGCTTTCCGTGACTGATGTTGAAACGCTGCTTGCGACATCGGGCACCGACATGTTGCGCGAGCAGGCTGCGCGCGAAAGCGGCGGCAATCCGCTTTACCTGCTCGAGCTGACGCGCGCCAGGAATGCGAACGCCGACGACGCGGCGCGGTCCATCAATACCTTGATTGCGGACCGCCTTGCGCCGCTGGCACATGCCACGCGCGAGTTGCTTTCTTTCGCGGCTGTCATCGGCCGCGGCTTCACGCCCGAGCAACTGGCAGGACTATTGGAAAGGCCGCTTCGTGAGATTCTTCCTTGCCTGACCGAGCTCGAACGCCGTGGCTTGATCGCGCCTGCCACCGAGGCCGAGTTCGATTTCGCGCATGATCTCGTGCGTCAGGCGGTTTATCGAACGCTTTCTCAGCCGCATAAGCGTGCGATGCATCACCAGATCGCGCGGCAGTTGCTGGCTGCGAGCAAAGACGATCCGCGACTGCACGGTGAAGTGGTCCACCACGCCACGTTGGCGGACGACTCGCTCATGACCGCGCGCGCGTGCGTCGAGGCGAGCAACTACTGTCTTCATGTTTTCGCCGTCGCTGAAGCTCGCTCTGTCGCTGAACGCGGCCTCGCTCACGTCCGCGCATTGCCGCGAGGAAGCGAGCGCATCCGTCTTCAGATTCAGCTTCTGACGGCACGGGTTGTTGCAGCCGCCAGTTCGGGTGACACGTGCCCGGCCCTGCTCGAAGAAGAGTTCGAGCGCGCCATTCAGGATGCGGAGGCCCTGTCGCTTCATGCAGAAGTGGTTCAGGGCCTCCATAGCCTCTCGTGGATCACCCAGCAAGCGAACGACATCGAGCGCACGCGACAGGTGACGATCAGGGCCGAAAGCGCTGCGCGCAAGGCCGACACGACTACGCGCTGCAAACAGCTGGCGAACACCGGCCGATGTCTGCTCGAACTGGAGCGCGATCTTCCTCGCGCGCGTAGCGTTCTGCACGAAGCAGGCGCGATGGCGGAGCGCCGGGGTCTGCACGTCGTGGAGCTCATGTGGGGCGAGGCGCTACTCGCCCGTGCCGATGGAAAGCTCGACATTGCGTGCGCCAGTCTCACTGATGCCGTATCCCAAGCGCACTCAACAGGCGAGCACTGGCGCGAGTATCAGTGTCTCGTCTGGCTCGCGATGATGAACCTTGAGCGCGGAGCTTATGCCGAAGTGATCCGTCTGGCGGGCGCGATTGTTGAAGCTGCGCAAAAGATGGGCGACTCCGGTGCACCTTTCACGGACGTGCTCGGCAACATAGCATCACTCCGTCTCGCGGGTGACGAACCGCTCAGTCAAGCCTTCGATGCCCTCGACGCATTGCGTCAGGCTGACGACAAACGACATCTTTGTTATGCGCTCAACGAAGCGGCCCTGGTCTCGCGCGACTGGGGCTGCGCCGCGAAGGCGCGCGCCTATGCGACCGAGGCACTGGCGGCGGCGGAAGTTCTGCATTCAACGACGGAAATGATCGTGGCTACGGCCGTCCTGATCGATTCCGCGCTCACAGCAGGGGAAGCCGAGCAGGCCGAGCCGCATCTGAGGTCGTTGCGTAACTTGCTGAACGAACGTGCGCCGAGTCCTCGCGCCGACGTCTCGATTCGACGTCTGTGCAGTCGCTTTCCGGCGATTACAACGGCAATTCCAACGCAAACGCAGTAGCCTGTGACATACGAGTGTTGCCGCAGGGGAGAACTGAAATGGCGCACGTGGTGGTTGAGCGGAGCTTTCCGACGCCACAGTCGGACGAAGACCTGGCGGTAGTCGAAGATCGGTTAGCGCCGTGTAGCGAGCTTCATGGTGTCGTGTGGAAGCGCAGTGTCGTTTCGCTCGATCGCAGACACATGATCTGCGAGTACGAAGCACCTGATGCGGAAACGGTTCGCAAGATTCAGAGAGAAGCCGGCGCGGCGTTCGATCACATATGGCCCGGCGAGATCATTGGTGGTTGACGCGATGGCTAGCTTTCGGGTCGCGGCCTGCAAGCGTTCATCACGCGCGTTCGTCGACCCGGCCGCATCAGAATAATTGGCAGGCCGACCTGTTGCGCGCGTGTCTTCAATCGGCCGAGGGCGTGTAAAAACGTGCAGAACGGCCGGTTGGTGAAGTCCTGTCGGGAGCACGATTGCGTTGGACCGAGACGCGAGCGGATAGAGTGATCGAGCTTTGCCGGTGAACAACGTCGGCGTACGAGTTCACGCGCCTGCCAGCTTCATTGCGCGCATCGTCTTTGAGAACCCGAGAATCCTTATGACGCGCTTGAGGTTGTAGGCCAGCACATGCAAACTCATTTCGGCCGCGACATGGCCCAAACGGCGCGTCTGGAAGTGGGTCGAACCCATCCAGTGCTTGAGTGTGCCGAACACATGTTCGACCGTTCGGCGTCGTATCGTCATGGCGTCGAGTTGGCAATCCAGCCTTGACTGCATTGTCTCGAACACCGCTACGTGTTCCCATCGTCGGATACGCCGGTAATCAGCCGGTGTGCACTGGCTTTTCATCGGGCACTTTGGGCAAGCGCTGCTCCAGTAGGTACGCAGGGTCATCGGATTTTCTCGCTCGACCGAACTGAATCGGTAAATCGCCCGTTGGCCCGCCGGACACAGCTACTGGTCGTCTCTGGCGATGTAGATGAAGTCAGCCCGGTCGAATCGTCCGTCAGCCTTTGCACTAGAGGTTTGCATTTTCGGCACCAGCGCCGCGATACCGGCGTCATCGCAAGCCTTGATCTCCGGGGCACTGAAGTACCCACGATCGGCCAGTGCCTTGATCGTCTTGTTGCCCATGGCATCGCGGGCGGCCTTGGCCATCGGGCTCAACTGCGTCGCCGCTGCGAGAGAGATCTGGGCACAGGCCGTGGTGCAAAGCCAGACGATAATAAAAAGCGATGAGGTCGAGTCGTTCTTGGACGACGTTTTGCTTCGCGCGCAAGCGACGTTGGAGTCAAGCTGCAATGATATTTCCGTTCGGGAGTTTGCGGAGGATCGCGTTCGTCGGGCGGAGCGCGCACTGAAGAAGCGCAGCAGGTATGCGTCTCGGAATGAGGCCATCCACGAAGAAGATCTTCACGATGTTCGCAAGGCCGGCAAGAAGCTGAGATATCTGCTGGAGTTCTTTCAACCCGTTATCAAGACCAGCCACGTTCGCACTATCAAGGAGTTGGCGTGCGTGCAAGACAAACTCGGCCAGTTCAACGACATTGCTGCAAGCGAAACCCTTATCCGGGGCGCGTCATTCAACGACGTTCCGCCCGAAGTCGTGCAGGAGTCGCTGCAATGGCTGGGAAAGCAGAAGTGCCGACGAATGCGCGGCATCGCGGCGTGTTCGAGCCATCGCGATTTGAGCTCGGCGCGATTTCAAACGCCCACAGAGCAATTCCAATTGAACTGCTTGGTCACATTACGGCCGTGATTGGCGGAACGGCCGAGAAGGGTTGATGACGAGGCTTAATTCCACGGAACGAACCAAGGAAGAGTCGCGGAGATTGTCGCAGGACTGAAAACCGTCGAGCGTATTGAGATCCTGCGTTTTCATCAAATGGGCCGTGACAAGTGGCACAAACTGAGACCTCCCTACAAGCTGGAAAACGTCGATCCGCCAGACGCCGAGTTGTCGGAACGGGTGCGAGCGCAGTTCCGCAGCGGCGGTTTGCGGGTCGGCCATCTATAGACGTCCGACGGCGCAGGTGAGATCCGCTGAATTGAGCACGGTTAAGCACTGCTGTCTACGCTCGTGGATTATTGCGACTTTGCCGCGCTTTTGCCCTCATCGGTTGCGCGTAGTGACGCGTTTGCGGCGACAAGCAGGTTGGCGTCGTGGTGTCGGACCGCAGCGTCAACCGCATCGAACGCCTTTTGCAGATCCCTGTGCACAAGCTTTCCAACCTTGCCATTTGCGGAAATGACGTCTGCTTCTTTTTTTAGGCGCTTAACGAGTTTGGCGGCGCATCTGCTATCGAGAGTCCCGTTGGTGACGAACTCACAGATGTACATCGCCAGCGCGGTAAGCGTCGCATCGGTCGTTTCAGGCGCACCGCTGCTGTTTTCGGTCTTCTTGCTCATCCGCATCCTCCCGTTAAGATTATTTCTGCTGAACCTGCCCCACACTACCATAGAGCCGGTGAGCAAGACGGTGACAGATTTCGAGCGCGGGGGTGTTTCCGTCTTCGACCGCCGGTCGCCCGTCACCTGCGCCATCCGTATAGATTGAGCAGCCGTTATCGGAAAGTCCGAAACGTCGCTCTGGGTCGTCTACGGTCCTCCGATGTCGCCGCTAATGGTTGTCGGTGTACGGAACAACAACTTCGAGGATCGGGGACAGCGCGATGCAAGGTCGCTGATGCAGATGCTCGGCGGCAAGGCAGTCCAGCCTTGACACGAGAGCGGGCGGCAGCCGGCCACCATCCGCCGCTCGAAGAGAGGCATTCAAGGGCAGGTCTACGCCCGACATGAGACGTCCGACAGAGTGTCCGAAGTTTCCTAAGGGCTGTTAGTTCACTCCACGCAGAACAGGAGTAGGCACTCTGTCAGTCCAGCCTGGCAGTTCGGCAAAAACCTGCAAGAAAAGCGACATTTCACGCGCTATCGACTGACGCACGACTTTGGGAAACTCCTCTCATTGTTCAGCCATTCAGGAGATAACCCATGCAGTCCCGCTTTCCCCCTACCGTCTATCTGAGCGCCTGCGATGTGATTCACCTTGTGCAACGCTTCGGTCTGTCACGTTGTATCGCGGGTGTTGCCGAACGGATCGAGCGCGACTTTTTGCGCTGGCCCGAGTTCGACAAGAGCGCGCGTGTCGCCTGCCATTCAAGCGACGGTGTGATCGAACTGATGCCGATTGCGGACGCGCAGGAATTCGCCTTCAAGTACGTAAATGGACATCCGAAGAACACGCGTCGAGGGCTTCCCACAGTGATGGCCTTCGGTGTACTGGCTGACGTCGATACCGGAGCGCCGCGTCTGCTGTCCGAATTGACGTTGACGACGGCGATCCGCACCGCCGCCACGTCGGCCCTCGCAGCGCGCACGCTTGCGCGCCCCGAGTGCCGCGTCATGGCGTTGATCGGTAATGGCGCGCAAAGCGAATTTCAGGCGATCGCTTTCCGGGATCTCGTCGGCATTCACACATTGCGCGTTTATGACGTCGACCCGGACGCGACGGCCAAGCTCGTTGCCAATCTGAATAGCCAGCGTCTGCATGTGATCATCTGCAATAGTGCGGCCGAAGCAGCGCGAGGCGCAGACATCATCACGACGGTCACGGCCGACAAAACCAACGCGACCATTCTGACGCCAGACATGATCGCACCAGGCGTGCATATCAACGCGGTGGGCGGCGACTGTCCCGGCAAGACGGAATTGCACGCGGACATTCTTGCGCGTGCGGATGTGTTCGTCGAGTACGAACCGCAAACGCGTATCGAAGGTGATATCCAGCAGATGGCGCCGGACTTTCCAGTGACGGAGCTATGGCAGGTCCTATCAGGCACGGCGGCTGGCCGCAAGTGCGACACGGACGTCACCGTGTTCGATTCGGTCGGCTTCGCGCTAGAAGACCTGTCGGCATTGACCTTCATCCGCGAAATGGCGGCGCAACTTGGCATCGGAGATATCGTCGAACTGATTCCGCAGACTTCCGATCCGAAGAATCTGTTTAGCGTACTCGGCCCGCAATCCGCCGACCACAGGGTCGCTGCGCTCGTCTGACGCACAATGGCAGCGGTCGCTACAATGCGGCCGTTGCTAGCGATAGCTTTTCAGCAAGATGCTCGTTTCAGTATGCCGGATGCCTTTGATGAGACGCACCCGTTCAAGGACTCTTGACAGTTCCGCCGTCGAACTCGCGCGCAGTTCCGCCCACAGATCCCAGCGGCCATTCGTGTCGTGTAACGCGATGGCGCCGGGTTCGCCGAGCAGGCTTGCAATCACTTCGCGGGTCTGATTACCCTCTACCTGGACGCCCATCCATGCGCGGATTTCGTCGGGTACAGCCTCCGGACGCAGCTTGACCGTATAGCCGACGATCACCTGAGCGTCCTCCAGGCGGCGCAACCGGTGCGTGATCGTGCCGCGTGCAACTCCAAGCTTTACCGCGAGCGTCGCGACGTTGGTGCGCGCATCGGCGCGCAGCAGGGCGATGAGTTTCTGGTCGATATCATCCATAGCTTTACAGAGCGAGTGGACGCGAGCTTGCGCCGCGTTCGCGAACCCGCTTTTCAGTCGCTCAGTCAGTCAAATAGCGTTCGGCAAGCAGGGCCCAATAGGCCCCCCCGACGACGACGTTGTCGTCGTTGAAGTCGTAGCCGGGGTTGTGGACCATGCAACTGCTGTCGCCCGCGCCGTTACCGATCAGCAGATAACTGCCAGGGCGATGTTCGAGCATAACGGCGAAGTCCTCGCTGCCCGTCAGTGCCGGGCCTTGCGGCGTGATGTGTTGCGCGCCGAGCAGTTCGATACCGACGTTTCGCGCGAAGGCGGTTTCGTCGACCGAATTGACGAGCACTGGGTAGTCACGTTTGTACCGCACCTCAGCATGGACACCGAAGCTTTCGGCTTGTGCGTCGACCAGAGCGCATATGCGCGTCTCCAGCAAATCGCGCACGTTGCGATCGAGTGCCCGTACACTCAGTTCAAGCTGCGCGCTGTCGGGAATCACATTGTTTGCTTTGCCTGCATTCAACGCACCGATAGTGATGACTGCTGTCTGCTGCGGATCGACGTTGCGCGATATGACCGTCTGCAGCGCCATCACGATGCTTGCCGCGGCGACGATCGGATCCGATGCGCGATGCGGCATCGCACCGTGTCCGCCGCGACCGGTGAGGATGATCGTGACGTCGTCGCTCGATGCCATCGCTGGCCCCTCGCGAAAGACCAGATGCCCCTGCGGTATGCCCGGCATGTTATGCATCGCGAACACGACGTCGCATGGGAATCGTTCGAATAGACCGTCGTCGATCATGATTCTGGCGCCACCGGGATGCTCCTCGGCGGGCTGAAAAATTAAATGCACCGTGCCGGAGAAATTGCCTTCGTTCGCAAGATAGTGGGCGGCGGCCATCAGCATTGCCGTATGACCGTCGTGACCACATGCGTGCATCACGCCGTCGTGCATGCTCTGCCAAGGCACCCCGGATGCTTCGTGAATTGGCAGCGCGTCAAGATCGGCGCGTAGGCCAAGGCGCTTGTGCCCGTTACCACGTTTGAGCGTCGCGACGAGGCCCGTCTGCGCAATACCGCGTGTCACGTGATAACCGAAGTCGGTCAGCAACCCGGCGATCACATCGGACGTACGAGTCTCAGCAAGGCCCAACTCGGGATGACGATGCAGGTCGCGGCGCAGTGCGATGAAGCGTGAGGCTTGCTCGCGCATCGCCTCGATAAGCGGATGAGTCATGAGAACAGGTCGTGTCAGATTGGAGAATAAGATCGCAGCGACGTCAAGGCGTCCGGCGGACAGCGGACGCCTCGACGAATCTGGCCTGAAAAATCAGAATGCGGATGGCATCCGCGCGCGCTGCTCGATCGCCTCGCCGGCAGCGAGACACAGATCTTCGCGATACGGCCCCGCGACGAGTTGCACGCCGACGGGCACACCATCGTGCACGCCCGTTGGCACGCTCAGGCCGGGAAAGTTCAGCGCCGCGACGAGCTTGAGCGGCAGCTGTGCATCGAGTATGCGCGACATGGTGTCGTCGCCCTCCTGATCCAGGCCCCAGCGGAACGGCATGTCGAGCGAGGTCGGCATCAGAACGAGCGGATACTGCTCGAAAAACGCATTCCATTTGCGGCGCAGCCGGTCGCGGCGCGCGAGACCTTGCACATAGGCTTCGAGCGAAACGTCGCTGCCAAAGCGGGCGAGCATGCCGCGCAGCGCGTTGCGCGCGCCGTCGTCGCCGTACACGTCGACAGTCTGTGCGAGGTTCGTCGAGATTTCCGTCATCGCAATCGTCATCCAGATCTCGAAGCCTTCCCGCATTTCCGGCGGTCCGACTCGCTCGACCTCGTAGCCAGCTTCGGTCAGCCAGCGCGCGGACTGCTGCAACGCTTCGTACACGTGGGAGTCGATCGGCAGGCCGTCGATCTCGTCGACGAGCGCAACCTTGACGGGACCGTTGATGGCGGGACCGACAAGCGGTGCTGGAACCCAGTTCGGATCGCGACCGTCCGCAGCGGACATCACCGCGAGACTCACGTGTAGATCCTGCACCGACCTTGCAATCGGACCTTGTACGGCGAAGCTTTGCGCTGCGAAGGTGCGTAGTTCGCCAGAGCTTGGCGTGAACGATGGAATGCGGCCGGCGGTCGGGCGCAGGCCAGCGACGCCGCATGCGTAGGCAGGGTATCGTACCGAGCCCGCCAGATCATTGCCGTGCGCAATCGGACACATGCCCGAAGCCACGGCTGCCGATGCGCCGCCCGACGAACCGCCCGGCGTAATGTCGTCGCGCCAGGGATTAAGCGTGCGGCCGTGCAGAGCATTTTCGGTAAACCAGCGCATCGAGAACGCCGGCGTATTGGTGCGCCCGACTATCACCGCGCCGGCCTTCAGCAGATTCGCCACGACCGGACTGTCGGTTTGAGCGATCAGATCATGTTTGGCGACCACGCCGTGTGTGGTCGGTTCGCCAGCCACATCGACGTTGCACTTCACCGTCACAGGCACGCCGTGTAACACACCAAGCGGTATGCCCGCTGCGCGTTGAGCATCGGCTTCATCGGCCGCGCGCAGCGCGCAATCGCGATTGATGTGCGTCAGCGCGTTGACGCGTGGGTTTTCGGCCTCGATGCGCGTAAGGCAACTCGTCACTGCCTCGCGGCTCGAGATCGCGCCTCGCGCGATCGCCTGCGCAAGCTGCCACGCTTCCCAGCGCCATAGATCAGTCGGCAAAGTCGATTCTGCGATACCAGATTGCATGCTTCCCATCTTGAAGTTCCTCCAAAAAGCGCATGCCCGACGTCGCGTGACGTTGAGCATTGCAGCAAAAGGCGCGCCGATGGCGCGTTAAAACAGATGGCGGATACCTACCCGAGACACGAACTGCCGGTCGGTGGAAGACGGAGCGGTCAGTGCGATCGACGCGACGGTGCCCGGTCCGCTCGCTTTCTGCGCGTCGAGATCGACGTACACGTCGGTGCGCTTGGAAAGCAGATAGTCGATACTTGCCGTCGCCGTGTACCAGCGCGACGATTCGAAGTGATCGAAAGACACCTTGCCTGTCAGCACCAGATCGGGCCATATGTGCCAGTTGCCGCCCACGTGCAGTATTTGATTGGTTGCAGTGTTGCCGGCCAGTTTCAGACGGGTGTTCGTGTAGAGTGCCGCAGCGCTCCACGCGCCATACACGTAGGTCGCGCCGAAGCCAAGAATGCGCTGGTTGTCGACGACAAGCGCAGTGGTCGGCGTGACCACAACGCCAAGCACTGTCGGCGCACCGGTCAGTCCCGCAAAAACGGCGGCCTTGTCGATGTCGGTCAGCACCGCGCCGGCGGAAAAGCCGCCGTACGCGTACTGGAGGTTCGCGCTGATGGCGCGGCCGAGATTGGTCGACTGCGCGCCTAAGTTCTGGCCGAATGAGTACATCACGCCGCCCTTGAAGCCGCCGAAAGTCGCGCTGTTGAACTGGACTGTATTGTTCAGCCGTTCACCGGACACACGGTCCAGGTCCGCGTTCTGCACGCCGAAAAGTCCACAGTTCAGGCACGGCAGATAATGTTCCAGCAAGACCGTGTAGTCGTATTGGCGGCCCATCGTTACTTCGCCGATCGAGTCGTCCCCCAGGCCCAGGTAGGCCTGCTTGCCGAACAGCAGGCCGCCTTGGCCAAGCGCGCCCGTGTTCAACGAGAAGCCATTTTCGAGCTTGAAGAACGCGTGCATGCCGCCGCCCAGATCTTCCGATCCCGTAAAACCGAGAGAATTTGATTTGTTGACGCCGTCCTGCATTTCCACAAGCGAGTGGCCACCGTAGTTGTTCACGTAGGTCAGACCGTTGTCGACGCTGCCGAACAGCGTGACGGACGATTGAGCCCAGGCGGTCGAACACATAAGGGGGATTGCAAACGTGGCTGCAATAAGGCGTTTCAAGATGGTCTCCAACGTGGTTGATGTGATCGGGCAGAAATGTGGGCGCGAAGCCGCCTCGGTCGGCCGGCTATGAGCCGGCAACCTTCAAAGAGGAATAGATGAATTGGACTGCGGGTGGGTAGCTTGCCGTTCAGGCGTGTTGACTGGATTGCCGGGCGAGCGGTTCGCGCTGCGTCATCGCCAGCACGCCGATGACGCCCAGCACAACACTCGCGGCGATATACCATGCGGGAGCAAGCCGGTCGCCCGTCACTTTCGTGAGCCACGTATTGATCAATGGGGCAAGGCCGCCGAAACACATCGCGCCAAGGTTGTAGACGATCGCCATGCCTGTCGAGCGAATCTGCACCGGAAAGGCTTCGGCGAGCGCTGCTGCGGACGGTCCCCAGAAAAAGCTCATGAGAAACGCCGACACCACTTCGAAGCGGATCAGCGAGCGGGCATCTGGAGCGTTCACCAGTGACGCGAGCAACGGGTAGGCGAGCACGCCGTATAGCAGCATTGCAGGCAGCATCACACGGCGGCGGCCATAGCGGTCGGCCAGATAGCCGGTCAGCGGGCACATCACGAGCAGGACGAGCGAGCCGGCCACCATGCCGAGTTGAGCGGTGCCGGGATCAAGTCCAAGTTGGCCGCTGGCGAACAGCGGAATATAGATCAGCCCGACATACGACGATGCGGTCCCCACCGCGACGATGCCCAATGTCGCCAACAATTGACGCGGATAGTGCCGAACGATACCGGCAAGCGACAGGCGGTCGGTCGGGGCGCGGTGCTTCCGCTTGATGAAAGCTGCAAACTCCGGCGATTCGTCGACGCGCGAGCGGATGTAGTAGCCAATCGGACCAATCAGTGAGCCGAACAGGAACGGCAGTCGCCAGCCCCAACCGTGCAGCGAGGCGGGCGTCAAATTGTGCAGCAGCAGATACGCGACGGTGCCGCCGAGCGCGAACGACAGTGCTTGCGAACAGGCCTGGAAGCTGCCAATCAGATTGCGCTGCCCTTGCGGCGCGTATTCGAGCAGCATGGCGGTGGCGCTGGCGAACTCGCCACCAGCTGAGAAGCCCTGCAGCATGCGCGCGAGCACGATAAGCGCGGACGCCGCGATGCCGATCGTCGCGTAAGTCGGCGTGAGGCCAATCAGGAGCGTGCCCGCCGACATCATCAAAATGATCGCGGAGAGGGCCGCCTTGCGGCCCGCACGGTCCGCGTACATGCCGAGCAGGACGCCGCCGAACGGCCGGATCACGAACGCGATGCCGAACGAAGCGAATGCAATCATCAGCATTGCCGGGCCGCTTTGCGGCGGGAACATCAGCCGCGAGATGATGACGGAGAAGCTGCTGAAAATGCCAAAGTCAAACCATTCCAGCCCGTTACCGATGACTGACGAAACGATTGCACGGCGCCGGGCGCCGGGTTCAATGACCAGTGCTGGAGATGTCTCTTGTGTTGCCATTGGCGCCTCGTGACAGGAGAATCGAAAGTCGGTTCGCATCGGAACCAGTGTCACGATCGTAAATTGACCGGCGTGTCGGTCATAGCCAACGAAACAATTTGGTGTAATGTTTTTCTTTACACGCCGGTGGCCTGATTAGTCCGGCTCAATGAAATCGACCGACGCCATCATCCGGCGAATCGCCGGTTCGGTGCTGTCGCGGCACGCTTTGGCGGCCTCGATGAAACATTCGATCATCAATTGGGCGGTGGCACTCGGCGGTTCACCTCGTCGCATGACGAGGCTGGTGGTCATCTCAGGCATTTCGTCCTGAATTGGCAGTGCGGCCACGCGCGTGCGCATCAGTGGCGATTCGATCAGCGGCCAGGGGCAGACGGCGAGCATGTCGCTGCCTTCCATCATTGCGATCGAAACCAGTGTGGAGCGCGCGTAGTGCACCTGCTCGGGCTTCAGCGCGAGTCCGTGACGCGCCAGCATGTTGCTGTGGCGTTGTTCGTGCAGATCTTCGCGCATGGTCATTACCCAGCTTTGGTCCGCGAGATCTCGCAGCGACGTACAACTGACGAGCGGATGACCGATGCGTCCGACCACCGCCAAACCGCAAGAAAACAGCTTACGTGAAATGAAGTTGGCGCTCTGAGCTCTGGACGGGGCGAGGCCGAGCGAAAAATCGAGCGTGCCGTCACGCAGACCAGCATGCGAGGTGCCGATTGTTTCTGCGCAGTCGAGGCGCACGTCGGCGCGCAGGCGCTGAAAATCGGCGAGCGCGCGCGGCAAGATGGTCTGCGTGATCCATGGCGTGGCACCGACCGTCACCGCGCCTCCCTTCAGGCCACGAATCTGCTCGATCTCTTCTTCTGCCCGATCGATTTGCGCAAGAATCAGGCGTGCATGAGCGAGCAGTCGGCGACCAGCGTAGGTTAACGCCACACCTTGTGGCTGCCGGGTAAAGAGGGGTGCCCCGGTGTGACGCTCCAATTCGCGTAGCGCGAGGCTGACAGCTGTAGCGGACAAACTGAGTTCTTCGGCGGCCGCGCGCATGCTGCCTTTTTCCGCGATGCAAGCGAAGCACCGCAAATGCTGAATCTTCATCGGACGGCGTTGCCTGGTAGGGGTTTCGTGATCAGCATGATAGCGGGAACACACTTTAAGTGGCCCAGGCACGACTAGTGGCGGCGATAGGCGACGCTGCATCGGCAACGTATAAACGTCGCTTCTGCTTGTACAGCGGACGGTGGAGGATTTTGTTTAGGTGGCGGCAGTGGGTCGACTACGGTCGACCCCGCCGGGCTGTCCAGTGTTGGATTTTTATTGACAGATTAGTCCAGAACAAATAGTCTCGAACCATGGCTAGACCTAGAGAATTCGATCGAGAAGAGGCACTGGACCGCGCTACGCGCGTTTTCTGGGCGAAAGGCTACGCCTCAACTTCAACTGAGGACCTGCTCGCTGCGATGAAAATTGGGCGACAGAGCCTCTACAACGCGTTCGGTGACAAACGAAAACTCTACCTGGAAGCGCTGGAGCGATATCAACAGGAAAGCACCACGGGCCACCTAGAGCGTTTGAATGGCGCTGCGTCGCCGGTAGACGGTATGGAAGCGCTCTTGCTCGGTCTCATTGCCGAAGACGAGAGCATTCGCGCACTTGGGTGTATGGGCGTCGGCGCTGTCGGTGAGTTTGGGGCTGCGGACCCGCAGCTTGCGATGCTGCGGAGCAAAGTGGGCCCAAGGCTTTTCAGACGCCTGACTGAACGCGTCCGTGAGGGGCAGGAATGCGGAGAGGTCGATCCCACCATCAACGCCGGCGAAGCCGCCGCCTTTTTACAGATGACGATGCAGGGCATTCAGCTCGCCGCCCGCGCGGGCGGCGACGCGAAGAGCCTGTGCATGCTGGCCAGGTTTGCAATCAACCGCCTTAGATCGCGCTAGGCAATGAAAATCCTCGCGTGACTTATGCGCGCCCTATTATGGACTGATGTGTCAAGAACGGAGATGAGAGTGAACGAGAGTCGCAAACTTACGGGAAAGGTCGCCATTGTCTTTGGCGGTTCACGAGGCATTGGTGCGGCGGCAGCGAGACGTCTGGCAAACGAGGGGGCCGATGTAGTGGTGACCTACGTGTCGGCGCCGGAACGAGCGGCCGAAACGATCGGGGCGATAGAGGACACGGGACGAAGCGGCCTTGCAATCAGGGCAGACAGCGGCGATCCGGCAGCGATCGAAGCAGCCGTCGCACACGCCGTAGACCACTTTGGGAGACTGGATATTGCGGTTGTCAACGCAGGCATCCTGTTGCTTGGCGACGTCGCGTCGGTGAGCGTGGAAGATCTTGACCGGATGCTGAACGTCAATGTGCGTGGCGTCTTTCTCGCCATCCAGACTGCGGCTGCGCGTCTCACTGACGGTGGCCGCATCATTACGATCGGCAGCAACACCGCGGTGCGAAGCGGCTACCCGGGTTCGAGCGTTTACTCAATGACGAAGGCCGCGGTTGCAGTCATGGTGAAAGGTATTGCTATCGACCTCGCGGGCCGTGGCATCACAGTCAACAACATTCAGCCCGGGCCTACTGTAACGGATATGACAGTCGATCATATCGAGAGGATCAAGCAACTCAGCCCGCTCAAGCGTGCGGCAGATCCGGACGAGATTGCCGGCCTGGTTGCGTACGTCGCCAGCAAGGAGTCAGGCTACATGACGGGCTCCAGTATCACCATCGACGGTGGCTTGGCGCTATGACTGTCCGACCGCGGTCCGGGGTCGTCAAAGACCGGTATGCACGACAGCGCTTCTACGACCTGCTTCGCCGAAGGACGGCTTCGGCGCGATGAGCGGACGCTCGGAAATGGATTTCCGCCGTCCGCTTGGGGCTGGTGCCGTCGACCACATCGGGCAGAATTCGGCCCGTACAATCGGAAATATGCGAACCAGGCTTGAGACACTGTCACCGTGAATGTCGCGCCTTTTCCCGGTCCCTCATTGCTCCCATCGACGGAACCTCCGTGCAGTTTAATCAGATTCCCGACGAGGGCGTGGCCGATGCCCGGGTCGCCCCTCGAGCGGTAGATCGGGGATAACCGACAATCTTCTCGTTGGCATCTACCAGTGCCTGTGAAAATCAATAAGGAGCGCCTCGAGTTGCACAGCTTCAACGTCGCGGCACGTTCCGGCCTCCAATATCGATTTGGCCGCCGCGGTGCGGGGGGGCGAGGATACATCGTGACGCTCGCCCTGACATAGCTGTACAACGGACTTATGCTGCTTGCCCAGTGCCCAGATCGGCGCCCGTCATTGGATCGGACGACGTGTCCGATGCCGTGCGGGACGCCATGGCCTGCAAGGTCTTCACATCGTTCTTCGACACATTGACAGTCGCAAGTCCGTCGCCGCCATCGACCGCCGGTTCTGGGGAATCGACGTATTCCCATTCGGGTCCTTCATTCCATGGCCCGCGCGGCGCGTTGTCACCTTTCGACATGTTGTAGTAGACACTTGTGAATTCGGGCACGCCCGGAAGCTTGCCCTGCGGGAAGTTTGGCTGGATAGAATGCAGCGCCTTCTCGAACGATTTCTGATGCGCGATCTCCCGTGTCATCAGAAAGCCGAGCGTTTCCTTGATCCCGGGATCATCCGTGACATTGATCAGCCGTTCATAAACGATCTTCGCGCGTGCCTCTGCGGCGATGTTCGATCGCAGGTGAAGGTACGGTCTTTGCGCAGACCCCAATAACGCGCGTGATCGGGAACGTGATATCCAGAGGGCCGTCGAGCGCAGGCTGAACTGACCCTATGACAGGCAATGCGTGAGAAAATGTCAACGGAAATGCGACGCGCTACGTGGTGCGCGGCATGGTTAGAAGTTGAGTTTCACCCAAATTTCTGCGGATCCTGTGCCCAAACATGCTCGACGCAAAAGAACAGCTTACCGAGTGCGCACCGCCTGCTCCCGCACGAATCGTGGCAATCGGCGGATCAGCCGGTGCGCTGCACGCCCTCGGCCAGTTTTTCCGGGCGGCTTCCGCCATGCCGCACGACATCGCCTTCGTGGTCGTCGTTCATCTGTGGCCGGATTCCGAAAGTCATCTGCCGGAGCTTCTTGCAAGGGATACATCCTTCGTCGTATCCATGATTGAAGACGGTGCGCCGATTCGAGGGGGATGTGTGTACGTCATTCCGCCGAAGGTATCGGTGAGCGTCGCCCGGGGCGCATTCAAACTGATGCCGGCGGTGGGGCGTCCCGAAATTCCAATGCCCATCGACCGTTTGTTCTCATCCCTGGCAGCCGATCAGCACGAGCGCGCCATCGGAATCGTGCTCACGGGGGCAAATGCCGACGGTGCTGCCGGCCTGCGAGCCATCAAGGTCGAGGGCGGTATGGTGATGGCACAGACGCCCGAATCCGCTGAGCACAGTGCGATGCCGGAACACGCGATCGCGACAGGGCTGGTCGACTACGTGCTTCCAGTGGACAAAATGCCCGCGGCGTTGATTGACTACATCGAGCGCCCAGCCGCTCTCAGCTTACCGGCCGCAGACGACGAGGAGCATCCTGCCGATCTCGAGCCGGTGCTACGCGCGTTGGCGGCCGCCGGCGCGGACTTCAGAGGATACAAGCGGGGAACCTTGGAAAGACGTATCGCCCGCCGTATGACCGTGAACCGGGTGAACAGCCTTGATGCTTACTGCGACATACTGAAAACCCGGGCCGAGGAAGCGGATGCGCTAAGCCTGGACATGATGATTGGCGTGACGGAGTTTTTCCGCGACCCGGACGCGTGGAAAGTGCTCACCGAGCGCGTTCTGACTGGCCTCCTTGACGAGCCGGAAGGCGAACAGCCACTGCGCGTCTGGGTGCCAGGATGTGCGACAGGGGAAGAAGCCTATTCGATGGCCATGCTGCTCACCGAGGAGATCGAGAAGCGCAATGGATCGCGAAAATTCATGATTCTCGCGTCCGATGTGAACCGTGCGGCTCTCGCGCGGGCCCGAACCGGCATCTATACACCCGGTGTCGCGTTACCCCTTGGGGAGGCCCGGCTGAACCGCTTCTTTCATCCGCAGGGCGACGGATATCAAGTCCGGCAGAACCTTCGGGAAACGATCCTTTTTACGCCGCAGAACCTGATCGCCGACCCGCCATTCTCCCGCGTCGACCTCATCAGCTGCCGGAACCTGCTGATTTATCTCGAACCTGAAGCCCAGCAGCGCGTGTTCGAGCTGTTTCACTTTTCGCTGAACCCAAAGCGGTATCTGTTTCTTGGACGCTCAGAAAGCACGGATCCGGATTCCGTCCAGTTCCAGGAAATGTCCAACGCGTGGCGAATTTACCAGCGCAGTCCGGTTACAGCGCCCGGCGTTTCCGGCTACCGTTTTTCGACACGGACAGCGCGGCGCGACGAATTCCCGCCGACAAGCCGCGTGGGCATAAGAAGCAAGGGATACGCGGAGCTGGTGAACGCAACCCTGCTGACCGAACATCACGCCGCTGCGGTACTGGTTAACGCCGCGCATCAGGTCCTCTACATAAGCGGCTCAGCAGACGAATATCTGCGACAACCGGCGGGAGAACCGACCGGCAACGTTCTCGATATGGCCCGCGAAGGGCTGCGCCTGAAACTGCATATCGTGCTGCGCCGGGCTATCGAAAGCGAATCCGGCACCCCTGTCAGCGAGGTGGTGTCGGACGGCGAAGGGCCAGAAGTGAAAATCACTGTCACACGGCCTTTCGATACAGCGCATTCTGGCAAGGCCCTGCTTATCATTTTCGCGCGGCTGCCCGTCATTGACCGGCCCGCTTCGCCGATCGCTGCGGGTGTCGATTCAGATCTCTGGCATCTTGAGAGCGAACTTCGCACAACCCAGTCCGCCCTTGGCAACACCATTGAGGAACTGGAAGAGAGAAACAGCGAGCTAAGGGTATCGAACGAAGAAATTCTTTCGATGAACGAAGAGTTACGTTCGGCCAACGAAGAGCTGGAGACTTCGAAAGAAGAATTGCAGGCAGTCAACGAACAGTTGAACCAGGTCAATGCCCAGCTCGAACACAAGATCGGTCAGGCAGAGGCGCTCGCCGAAGACGTCACGAATCTTCTCGCGAGCACCGAGATTGCGACGTTGCTTCTCGACCGGCACGGCGCGATAAAGCGATTTACGCCCAGCGCGTCCCGTCTGTTCGGGCTCGCACTACCTGATACCGGGCGTGCCCTCTCCGGAGTACTGGCTGCACCTCTCGGCGGAACATTAGAGCAGGATGTAGAGCAGGTGCTTTCTGGTGCAACGGGACACGTGGAAAGAGAAGTTGGAACGGCCACTCGACAATGGTTCATGCGGCGGGTCACGCCCTATGTCGCGCTTCATGGCAAGGCGCCTGCCGGCGCCGTCGTCACCTGGACAGACATTACTCATGTCAAGCGAGCCGAAGAGCGCTCGCGGCGGCTCGCGGCAGTCGTCCAGGATTCCAACGACGCAGTAACGGTATTTGACCTTAAGGGCCGCTTCCTTGCATGGAACAGGGCAGCCACCGGAATGTACGGCTATAGCGAGGCGGAAGCGCTCAGCATGACTGTCGCCGATATGGTGCCACGAGGCGCGAGGCAGGACCACCTCGAGTTCATCCAGGAGGCGTCGCACAACGAAGCGTTGCATTCCTACGAAACGCGGCGCGTTGCCAAAGACGGTCGGACGATCGACATATGGTTGACCATGTCGCTTCTGCTAGACGATGCGGGTAACGCCATAGGGGTTGCGTCGACAGAGCGCGATCTCACCAATCGCAGCGTCAGCAATCGTCACCTGAGTGAACGTGCGGCGCAGCTAGCGCTTGCCGACCGCCGGAAAAACGAATTTCTGGCCACGCTAGGCCATGAGCTACGCAATCCGCTGGCAGCGCTGGTTTCCGCCGGCAACCTGCTGGTCTCCGACGCGGTTGGAGAAACGAAGAAAGGCTGGGCCGCTGGCGTCATACAGCGTCAGGTGCGCGCAATGATGCACCTTGTCAACGACATGCTTGATATCACGCGGATCACGAGTGGCAGCATTGAATTGAACCGTCAAACCGTTTTGCTGAAGACAGTTGTCCAGAGTGCGATCGAGGTTTGCCAGCCGATCGTCGATGAACGTCATCACACGCTCCTGGTCTCGCTTCCGGAAGAATCCGTCTATCTGTACGCTGACTCGACCCGTCTGTCGCAGGTCATTGAGAACATCTTGATCAATGCCGCAAAATTCACTCCGCCCGGAGGCACCATACAACTGCGTGCGGTACGAACGGCTGACAGGCTTTCTATGAGCATCAAGGACAATGGCAGGGGTATCCCGCCACAGATGCTTGGGAGTCTGTTCGAAATGTTCGTCCAGGGCCCGGTATCGGGCAACCAGCGCCAGAACGGGTTGGGCGTCGGACTCTCCGTGGTCAGGCGTCTGGTCGAGTTGCACGGCGGCTCGGTCAGGGCAATCAGTGACGGCAGGACAGGCAGCGAGTTCGTTGTCGATCTGCCGCTTGGTGCAACACCGGGCGCGGAGGAAAGTGTCGATGCACCGCCGACCCGCGCCGCAGTGCCAGCGAAGCGGATTCTCATCATCGACGACAACGCCGACGCGAGCGAAGCGCTGGCGATGCTTCTGGCCATCGAAGGTCATGACGTGCAGACCCGCCTGGATGGCATCTCGGGAATCGCGGCGGTCGAAGCCTTCAGGCCAGAAGTCGTTCTGCTCGACATCGGACTTCCAGATCAGGACGGCTTTGAGGTGGCAAGGCAACTGCGCAAGTCCGCGCCCGGTCGCGACGTCACACTGATCGCCGTTACGGGATATGGAATGCCAGCGGACCGCATGCGCTCGGCCGAGGCAGGTTTCGACCACCATCTGACCAAGCCCGTCGATCCGGAAGACTTGCTGCGATTGTTGTCCAAGTAGAAGGTGTGCGGCGGTCCGTGAATCACGGTGCTGCGATCGCCCCAATCTTGCTGCCGAGACAGCCGCCGCTATAAGTCACCATTGAAAGTCGCCGGGCCCGCGCGGGGCGAACTGACCGCAAAAATCACGATACGGCTAGACGACAAAAGTTGCCGATTGCATCGCGGTGTTGTGCTAAGGGAAGGGGACCATCGACTAGCAGCCGACCGTGGGCGAGCACCTCGTTCACGTGCGACGAATGCGTGTCCTCGGCAACTTCGATGAAAACCTTTCAGTGCGGCTGCTGTCATCATCCCGTTCTCTTCGAGAGTAACCACTGCGACGGTTGCGGCGCCGTTCTGGGGTTCATTGCTGAAACAGCGGAGATGAGTGCCTTCCGGGACCTCGGCGATGGGCGATGGCAGCGTCTGCCAGACGACGCTACAACCTTGTACAAGCCGTGCCTGAACTATGCGACGCAAGGTGTGTGCAACTGGATGTTGCCGGCGCAATCTTGCCATGCGCTTTGCCGTGCTTGTCGCCTGACGCACACGATTCCAGATCTCTCAGTACCTCGCCGACGATATTACTGGTTTATGCTGGAGTCCGCGAAACGACGGCTGCTCTATACGCTTGACGATCTCGGACTGACGGTCGAGTCGCGCGACGAAAATCCTTCGAAGGGCCTTCAATTTGCGTTTCTCGAGGACACGCCTTCGAAGGCGGTATTGACGGGACATGCGAGCGGGCTGATCACGGTGAATGTCGCCGAAGCCGATGACGAGCATCGAGAGCAAACCCGTCTGGCAATGAGGGAACCTCATCGCACGCTTCTTGGTCATTTCCGCCATGAAATCGGGCATTATTTCGATGATCGCCCGATAGTGGGGACACCGTTGCTCACACAGTTTCGACTGATCTTCGGGGACGAACGGGCGGACTATCGCCGGGCGCTTGCAATCCACTATCGCGAAGGCGCGGTACGCGGCGGATGGCAAGATTCGTTTATCAGCGCATACGCTGCGATGCATCCGTGGGAGGACTGGGCGGAGACGTGGGCACACTATCTGCGCATTGTCGACACCATCGATACGGCAACTGCGTATGGGCTTTCCATTGCTCAGGGTACTGCAAGCGGTCATGACGCGAGGGTGCCACAGCTGCAATCGGTGGAACGGGCCGACGATGACTTTCAATGTTCGATGACAAAATGGTTCGCCCTCACTGCGGTCGTGAATACACTCAATCGTAGTATTGGCGCTGCAGATTCGTATCCGGGCGCATGGTCCGACGCGGTCGTCGAAAAGCTGCGGTTTGTCGATTGCGTTACCCGGTCGGCGCGACGTCACTAAGGCCCGTCGGCGATGATTGGAGTCGCATCAAACATCGGGGGGCGCGCAGCAGTCCGTGCGCTCCGCCGCAGCCGGTTTCCCCGCGGTTCCTGCGGCAAAGTGGCCGTTGTAGGCGCCGCAGAGCAGCGGTCATCTTTGCCCCTGGTCTATGACCTGGTCAGGCAGGAATGCGGGTTGCGCTTTCTATATATCTCGCCTGTCGGCGATCATTTAGAAATGGAGCAGTTATGCAAAGCCAGTCCTGTGCGGCGTATCGCGGATTCACAATTGACGTCCGGGTCGTAGCGAACAATGTCGTCTCACTTAATGGCAAGGAGCTTCGGTACTCCGTCTCCTGGTCTATTCTTTCGTCAGACCTGCCCACAACGGCAGTCTCCAGCCTTCCGCAACAGCTTGATTTCTTGTCAGCTGAAGAGGCATTTTCATATGCGGAGCGGCGGGCGCACACTTTCATCGACGGTTGCCTATACGCTCCGGACATCGAATCAATCGCGTCGTAAACGTAGACCTGCACTTAGCTGGGGATACCATCGCCCGAAGATTCCAGACTGTTCATACCCGTGATCGGCAGGTAAGCACAAGCCATCGGAAAATTTCTGTCGTCGGTAGGCGCCCGATCTCATCCTGAACATTGAGCAGGGAGTAGCAGCCGCCTTCCAAGATGCGCTAGCGAAAGTACCGCTATGCCTAGCGCCCGGTGGGGGCGTAGCTTGCATCATTGATAGCCTCGACGGCCGTTCACTCTGGCTCGCATTCATCGAGGAATGCGGTGCGGGGCCAGATTAGGAAAGAATCGCAAGCGCGTCCGCGTGCGATGCGGCCCGGCGATCGTTGCCAGGTCACCCCAGCGCGCTAGCGTGGCGCCGTGCCCCGGCAATGGCAGTTTGTATCCCGATGCGGTCAACGCTGCGCTGCTCGCCCCTGCGAGTGCGTTGTTGCTCCGGCACGGAAGCTCCACCGTGCCCAGAACGCCATCAAGCGCAGAACAGTCGTCTGGATCCTATCAGACAGCACGTCAGGCTGCTTCCCAAGATCCGGGGCATTTTGGACGACGCGTCCATCAGTCCGTCTACCAGCCAGTACCAGTTGTACGTGCTCTCGATGACCACCCCTGTTAGTTCGGGCCGATACGGCTCGAGCCCTGCAGCGATCTGCCTGAGGTCGTTGGGTAGCCTATTCTGGTACACAACGCGGTCCTGCTCGTCGCTCACGATTACCACGCAGTTGTTGGAGTGCAGATCTATGCCACAATATTTCATGTCGGTCTCCTGAGGCTCAAAGTGAGTTATGCAAACTGACTTTAAACCCGCTGCGGCTGAACCGCGGCGAGGAGGCCGGCTACATGATTATCATAGAACCCAGGCCGCCCAAGAGGCAGCTTTGGCCGATGACTTGCCGACCAACTCGGCGGGGCGAGAGTCGGTTGCATCCCGGAACCTGTCATTTGCGGCGTCAGGAGTTCGCACGGTATCGATGACGGTATCCGTACCGAGGTCGTATTTTGATGCTCGATGTTCGAGATGGTTTTAGCGGGAGGGAGGGCCGTCACGCTCCTCGCTCTGTGAATACGTGAACGGCTGGGCATTTCTGTCTTCAGCATTTCCGCAAATGACAAAATGCCCCGTCTGGAATCGGGTTATAAACCGTTGATTTTATTTGGTATCGCTTGTGCATTTCAGTCGCTATCCGCACAACTCAAAATGCCGGCTTTCTTTCATATAAACAGCAGCTTGCATCACTTTATGAAATGTACAGGTCACCCATCTGCAATGGCACGAGTTTGATCGACCACTCGGGCTTGTGGGGGCAGAAGGTCTTCACCGCGTCGAGCTTCGTGATGCGAAGGAGCGTCCGATTACGGTTACGCTTAGGCTCCGCTACCAGCGAATGGCCGTACTGCGGCCAATTAGTAGGTAGAACCGCTATCCTGCGCTTCAGCTTGCGGTCCTGTACGCCCAGGAACGAGACCTGCCACCAGGACGCCCTCGCATTGAATGGAAGCTGATTACCGATCTGCCGATGCAATCGCGCGCCGAGGCAATCTGGAATCTCGACTGGGACGCCATGCACTGGAAGATCGAGACCTTCCACAAGATTCTCAAATCGGGTTGCAGGGCAGAGGGGTCCAGGCTTTGTACCGCAGACCGTCTATCGAAGCTGACATCGATATTCTGCATCGCTGGCGCATGTTCTGGCTTACGATGCTCAGTCTCTCGGCGCCACAGGCTATTACTGAGTCGCGTTCACGCAGACTGATATTGAACTGCCAGAACGCGTCGTTCACGACACGCCCCGCGACTCACAGGCACCGCCGCTCCTGCGCAACGTCATCAGGCTCGCTCAGCTCGGCTATGAGCCTGCGCTAAAAGGAAGGAGGTAATTACAAGGCGAAATGCCTCGCTTACAACGAACGGGGAACTCCCTGCCGGGGGCGTCACGAGCCGTCTAACTTGAATGGAAAATCGGCCGCAAACCGGCGCCAAAACTGCCGCACTTCTTAGTCAACAAGTTAGACAAAGCGGCGCAACTGATTGATTTTATTTCGATCTGTAGCGACGGCATTTGCAGTTGACGCACTACCGCGTCAACGAACTCGGCGACATCCAGACCGAGGCGCCCGTGCATGGCGGACTCACTGATTTCGGCGCGGACGTCGTGCGTCGTTGCAACTCGCTCGGCATCGTCGTGGACGTCGCGCATGGCACCTATGATCTGGTGAAGCGCGCGGCGTCCGTCACGACGAAGCCGCTGGTGCTATCGCATACCGCGCTCGCGACGCACCCCGGCGCGCGCAGCCGCCTGATCACGGCCGATCATGCGCGCGCGGTCGCGCAGACGGGCGGCGTGATCGGCGTGTGGCCGAGTTCGGGCACGTTCCGCGACCTCGACGGCATGGCGCACGGTTTCAAGCGGATGGTCGACGTCGTCGGCATCGAGCACGTGGGGCTGGGTACCGATATGTACGGCTTCATCTCTCCGCCGGTGTTCCGCGACTATGACCAGTTGCCGGCTCTGGGGGCGGCGCTGCTTTCGGCCGGGTTCTCGCGGAAGGAAACCGACCTATTGTTGGGCGGCAATTATCGGAGAGTGTTCGAGGCGTCGATGGCGTGACCGTTATGGCCGCATCATCGCGATGGGACGCGGCGGCGCGTAGCGATCATCGGTGCGCGCGAAGCTGACGATCTCGACGCGCCGATCCGGCTGCAGACATGCGACGAGGCTGTCGCGTGCCTGACCATCGGAGCAGTGGGTGATCGGGTCCTGGCCGCCGAGACCACGCGCATTGATACGATCGGCCGGAATACCCTGTTGCACCAGCAACGCCTTGACCGCGTCGGCGCGGCGTTGCGACAGTTGCAGGTTGTAGTCGGACGAACCGAGACGGTCCGTATAGCCGCGCACTTCGATATGTCCAAAACGCGAGGCGCTCAGCTGCGCCGCGATCTTGCGGATGTCGGAGCGGCCGCCCGGCAGGATATCGGCGAGATCGCCGCGATCGAACGGGAACAATGCGTCGGCCGAGAGCCGCATGACCTGTTGAACCTGCGCGGCGGGAGCGGGCGGCGGAGGCGGCGGAGCATACCCGGCGCGACGCTCGACCGTGTCCCAATGACCCGCCACCCACACGTAGCGCCCATACTGCCAGCCCCAATAGCCACGCTCCCATTGATAGCCGACGCGCGGCGCCGGCGCGGCTTCGTAGATCGGCGTCGGCGGTGCGAGTACCATCACCTGAGCCTCGGCCGGCGCGATGCCGGCGAAGCATGCGGCGGCGAGCGCGGTGCTGGCTGCAAGGCCGATGGCGATACGACGGCGGTTGCCGGTGGTGTCACGGAAACGAGTGGTTGTCATATTGTGTCGTGCAAAGAGTTGAATGTTGGATTCGTCTCGGGCGAATTGGCATTCGAGCCGTGATCAAAGGCTAACGGTTTGCACGATGAAAAGTATTTGCGGAGTGTAAGCAAACGTCGTGACGAACGAGGCGCTGCATTGCAGCTGAAAATAGGGTGTTTGACGGGAATGGACGCGCTTCGATAACAGTTGGCGCGAGTGAGAGGGTAATGCCGCGTAACAAACGCCTGTGAGCGCGATACACCTGTTAAACGAGTGTCAAAGATCGAGAAAGTAAAAAGCAAAAAGCAAAAGCCAAAGCCAAAGCAAACTACCCGAGAGATTCCCATGCCTACCTCGAATGCACTGCAACCCTTCGCCTTTGTCCTCGCCGTCCAGGACCTCGATCGCAGCACGGCCTATTTCCGCGATGTGCTCGGCTTCCAGGCAGAATGGACCGACGCGTCCGATTGGCGCCTGCTGTCGAGAGGTCAAGTGCGCATCATGCTCGGTTCGTGCCCGGACGCCTCGCCGGCTTCGGCGATCGGCGATCACAGTTACTTCGGCTACATGGAAGTCGACGACGTGGACGTGCTTCACGACGAATTCGTCCAGCAAGGCGCGCTGATTCTTTCGCCGCCTGCGGACCGTCCATACGGCATGCGCGAATTCGTCGTCGCGACGCCGGATGGCCACCGCTTCGTGGTCGGTCAACCTGTCGCGCGGAAATAGACGTACAGACAGAATCAGCAAGCGAAGGCAGCGGCTGCAACGGCGCGTGTCGGCATCGTCTACGGGTTTTGCCTGGTCTTGCCCACGTCGATTCCCACGGCGCCGGTCCGTCGTGACAGTATGTTCAACCCCTCCAGTGAAAAGGCGCACACATCATGGCTACCGGAACCGTCAAATTCCACCGCGTTCTGCGCACGACGCCCGAGCGCATCTATCGCGCGTTTCTCGAACCTGGCGCGATGGCGAAATGGCTGCCGCCGTACGGCTTCACGTGCGATGTACATCAGATGGACGCGCGCGTCGGCGGCACCTACAGGATGTCGTTTCATAACTTCGGCTCCGGCAAGGGACACTCGTTCGGCGGCGAGTATCTGGAACTGGTGCCGTTCGAAACGATCCGCTACTCGGACCATTTCGACGATCCGAATCTACCCGGTCAGATGCACACGACCGTTTCGCTGCGGCCGGTGTCGTGCGGAACCGAACTGAGCATCGTGCAGGAAGGCATCCCCGAGATGATTCCGGTCGAGATGTGTTACCTCGGCTGGCAGGAGTCGCTTGAGCAACTGGCGAGGCTGGTCGAGCCGCAGATTCCGGACTGACTGGCATCCGATAGCAGGCGCTTGCGCCTGCTACCGTCTTCGAGCCACGCTTGCCGTCGCAACCGGCACGTCAGAACTTGTGGCGAATCCCCACGCGCCACAACGCTTGCCGGTTATTCGAGGATGCGGCGCTCACGTAGTCCATCTGCGCATGCGTGCCGCTGCTGCCGGTCAGACACGCCGCCATTGCGTACACGTCGGTGCGTTTCGACAGGAAGTAATCGAGCATCAGGTTCGCCTGCTGATAGCGCGGCTTGTTGCCGGTCGCGTGTTCGTCGACGTCGCTGAGCGTATAGCCGCCACCCACCTGTAACGCGGGCGTGATGGAGTAGCCGAGCCATGCTTCGTAATTATTGAAGTCGACGTTTGCGCCGTCGAGTCCGGAATGAAACACGGTGCGCGTCGCGTTCAGGCCGAACTTGAACGAGCCGACGAGATAAGTCGCGCCGACGCCGTAAATCTCCTGACTGGTCGCGCTGGGCAGATAGCGCGTATAGAGCGCGTTTTTCGGCAGCGAATCGAACACGGCCGCATACGGGCTATTGATGTGCGTATAAGCGGCCGCGGCATACAACGGACCGTTGTTGCTGTAGTTCGCGCCGACGCTCACGACGCTATAGGTGGCGAACGAGCCCGGTTGCCCACCGAATGAATAAAGCGCGCCAAGATGGAATCCGCCGAGACTCGGGCTCTGGTACTTGACCGCGTTGTTCACGCGAAACGTGCCGTTCAGATTGTCGACGTCGCCCGCATGCGCGAAGTAGATGCCCCACTGGCCCTGCGCGCTGACCGGTGAGACATAGTCGGTCATGAACTCGTACTGGCGCCCGAGCGTCAGTGTGCCGAAGCGCGAATCGAGGCCGACATAAGCGCTGCGACCGAACAGGCGACCATTCTGTCCAAGCGCGCCGGTCGACGGATCGAAGCCGTTTTCGAGCACGAAGATCGCGCGCATGCCGCCACCGAGATCTTCCGCGCCGCGCAGTCCCCATCGCGATCCTTGCGACACGCCGCTTTGCATCTGCCAATTGTTGTGGCCGTTCTGATTGGTCGTATACGTCAGTCCTTCATCGACGATCCCGTACAGCGTCACGCTGCTTTGCGCGAACGCATGCGGTGTCGTCGCGGCGCCGGCACACGCCATCGCGGCCGCGGCTAGGGTCCTGGTTCTTTTCATCGGTTTTCCTGATTATGATCGGCTCGCTTGAGCGTGGATGACGGGCAACATCGAGCTTGCCTTGCAGCCTGCTTCGGCAGGCTCGGGCGAAAAGCACTGAGAATCTAGAGCGAGCCACGCGGAAAAAATAATGAAAAGACCCGCTGTGGATAGTCGAAACGGTAATATCTGCGGCGATCGGCCTGTCGTCGTCGGCAGGCGGATCACGCACACTGGAGGAGATCGAATATGAACAAGGACGTACGCCGCCCGCCTGATCGCGTTCCGGAGCTGTCGCACGTCTCGCTGTCGCGCAAGCTGAAACTGCAGCAGCTGATACTCGTCGCGAAGGTCATCGATACCGGTTCGCTGCTACGCGCGGCGAAGGAGCTGGGCATGACGCAGCCCGCGATCACCAAGGCCGTGCAGGAACTCGAAGCGTTCTTCAGCGCGCCCCTTTTCGAGCGCACGAATCGCGGCGTGGTGCCGACCGAGCTCGGCCGTCTGCTGGGCCGTCGCGCGAAATCGATGAATACCGAGCTGCGCTATCTCACCGACGAGATCAACGCGCTGCAGGGCGGCACGGCGGGGCATCTGATCGTCGGCACCTTGATCGTCGCGTCGGCGCGACTGCTGCCGATGGCGATCCGGCTCCTGAAGGAGCAGGCGCCGGGCATGCTCGTCACGGTGCGCGAAGCGGGCACCGCGCAGCTGTTTCCCGCGCTCGCGACCGGCGATCTCGACATCGTGGTCGGCCGCTTGCCCGAGCGCGAGCTGCCGCTTGCGAACGCGTTTCCGTTGCAGCACGAGGTGCTGTTTCAGGAGTCGATCTGCGTGGTGGTCGGCGCGCGTCACGCACTCGCGCTGCCGAAACGGCCGCGATTCGCCGACCTCGCGAATCTGCCGTGGATCCTGCCGCTCGCCGATTCGCCGACGCGCATCCGTGCGGAACAGCTGTTCCAGGATGCGGGTCTGCCGCTGCCGGTGGATCGCGTCGAGTCGCTGTCGATGCTGACCAACCTCGGCATGCTGCTCGAGCGCGCGTGCGTCGCGCTGATGCCGCGCGCGGCCGCCCAGCAGTTCGTCGACGCGGGGCTGCTCGCGATCGTGCCTCTGCGCGAAGCCGCGGACTTTGGCGCGGTCGGCTTTTCGACGCGCGCCGACCGGCAGGTCAGTCCCGCGTGCGAGCGCTTCATCGCGTGCCTGCGCGAGAGCGCGGCGCGCATCGCCGGGTGAGCCTGCGCGCTTCGCCAGATCCGGCCTGGCGCAGGCCTCCGTTGGTATAGAAAAATGGAATATCAGCAAACGAAATCGTTATTATTTTTTATGGGGACGGCCTTTTAGACTCATTGCATCCGTTCTACGCAGGAACTACGCAGATGAGCTATCCGTTTTCGTTTCCTTCTTCGTCCACGGCTGGCGCGCCGCCTTTGCTGCGCCACTACATCGGCGGTGAGTTCGTGGCGAGCGAGGCGCGCTTCGAGAATCGCAGTCCGGTGACGGGCGAGTTGCTCGCGTTAGTCAGCGAGGCACGCACGGCCGAGGTGGACCGCGCGGTGAGCGCGGCACGCGCCGCGCTCGAGGGCCGGTGGAGCCGCTACGACGTCCAGGAGCGGGCCGCGCTGCTGAACCGGATCGCCGACGGCATCGAGCGGCGCTTCGACGATTTCGTCGCGGCTGAAGTCGCCGATACCGGGCGACCGGTCCAGCAGGCGCGCACGCTCGACATCGCGCGCGGCGTCGCCAATTTCCGCACCTTCGCGCAACTGATCTCGACGACCCCGGGCGAGATCTTCGAAAGCCGCGCGGCCGATGGTTCCGACCAGTTCAGCTACGTGGTGCGCAAGCCGCTCGGCGTGGTGGGCATCATCTCGCCGTGGAATCTGCCGATGCTGCTGCTGACCTGGAAGGTCGCGCCCGCCCTGGCGATGGGCAATTGCGTGGTCGTGAAGCCGTCGGAAGAGACGCCTTCGTCGGCGTCGCTGCTGGCGGAAGTGATGCACGAAGCGGGCGTGCCCGCGGGCGTTTTTAACCTCGTGCACGGCTTCGGGCCGGGCTCCGCGGGCGAGGCGCTCACGCATCACAAGGACGTGTCGGCCATCACGTTCACGGGCGAGTCGCGCACCGGCAGCGCGATCATGAAGGCGGTGGCCGACGACGTGAAGGAGATCTCGTTCGAACTCGGCGGCAAGAATGCAGCCGTCGTGTTCGCCGATGCCGATTTCGACGCCGCCGTCGAAGGCGTGCGCCGTTCGAGCTTCACGAACGCGGGCCAGGTGTGCCTGTGCTCGGAGCGCGTGTACGTCGAGCGGCCGATCTTCGAGCGTTTCGTCGCGGCATTGAAGGAGAAGACCGAGGCGATGAAGCTCGGCTATCCGGACGAAGCGAACGTCGACATGGGGCCGGTCATCTCGCACGGTCATCGCGACAAGGTGCTGTCGTACTACCGCCTCGCCGTCGATGAAGGCGCGACCGTCGTGACCGGCGGCGGCGCGCCGAAGTTCGGCGACGTGCGCGATCGCGGCGCCTATGTCGAGCCGACCATTCTGACCGGCCTGCCCGACAGCGCGCGCTGCGTGCGCGAGGAAATCTTCGGGCCGGTGTGTCATATCGCGCCGTTCGACGCGGAAGACGAAGTGGTACGACGCGTCAACGACAGCGCGTACGGGCTCGCCGCCTGCGTCTGGACCACGAACCTGGCGCGCGCGCATCGCGTGTCGCGGCAGATGCACACCGGCCTCGTGTGGGTCAATACCTGGTTCAGCCGCGATCTGCGCACGCCGTTCGGCGGCACGAAGCATTCGGGGCTGGGTCGCGAAGGCGGCCGTCACTCGCTCGATTTTTATTCCGAGCTGTCGACCATCTGCGTCAAACTGTGAGGACCTCATGACCGTTTCTTCCCAACTGCTGCCCGAAAAAGCCCGCCCGCGTGGCGCCTATCCGCATCTGAAGCGTGCCGGCGACTTTCTGTTCGTGTCGGGCACGAGCTCGCGCCGCGCCGATAACACGATCGCCGGCGCGCAGGCCGACGCGATGGGCACGATGCAGCTCGACATTCGCGAGCAGACACGCGCGGTGCTCGACAACATTCGCGACATCCTCGCGAGCGAAGGCGCGACGCTAAAGGATGTGGTCGAGATCTGCACGTATCTGGTCAACATGAACGATTTCGGCGGCTATAACGCGGTGTACGGTGAGTACTTCGACGCCGAGGGCCCGGCTCGCACGACGGTCGCCGTTCACCAGCTGCCGCATCCGCATCTGGCCATCGAAATCAAGGCGGTCGCCTACAAGCCGCGCTAAGTCAGCGGCGGCCCGCCTGGCCACTCATCACATCAGCCGTTTCAGGAGACTTTCGATGCCCCGTTTCATGCCGCCGCTCAATCTGTCGCGCTGGATCGACGAGCACGCGCATCTGCTCCGGCCGCCGGTCGGCAATCAGCAGATCTGGCAGGACCGCGATTTCATCGTGACGATCGTCGGAGGTCCGAATCATCGGACCGACTATCACGACGACCCGAGCGAGGAGTTCTTCTATCAACTGCGCGGCAACGCCTATCTGAATCTGTGGATCGACGGCAAGAAAGAACGCGTCGAGCTGCGCGAGGGCGATGTGATGCTGCTGCCGCCGCACGTGCGGCATTCGCCGCAACGCCCGGAGGCGGACAGCGCATGCCTCGTGATCGAGCGGCAGCGTCCGGCGGGGCAGATCGACGGCTTCGAATGGTATTGCGACAGCGACGACGGTTGCGGCGGCCTCGTGCATCGCGCGGAAGTCCAGCTGCTGAACATCGTGACCGATCTGCCGCCGCTGTTCGACACCTTCTATAACGACGAGAAGCTGCGCACCTGTCCGCATTGCGGACGCGTGCATCGCGGCAAGGGCCATTGAATTCCATGAAGAAAATCGACATGCACTCGCATTTCTTCCCGCGCATCGGCCGGGAAGACGCGAGCCGGCTGGATGCGTCCAGCGCGCCGTGGCTCCAGATCGACGCGAGCGGCGAGACCGGCAACATCATGGTCGGCGAGCGCAGTTTCCGTCCGGTACGCGAAGCGCTGTGGAATCCGGTCGCGCGCATCGAGGAACTGGATCGCGTCGGCGTCGCGGCGCAGATCATCTGCGCGACGCCGATCATGTTCGGCTACCGCTACGAGGCGCGCGCCGCGGCCGACTGGGCCGCGCGCATGAACGACCTCGCGCTCGAACACTGCGCCTACGCGCCGAAGCGCCTGAAGGCGCTCGCACAGGTGCCGTTGCAGGACGTCGATCTGGCATGCCGCGAAGCAAGCCGCGCGAAGGCGGCCGGTCACGTCGGCGTGCAGATCGGCAATCACCTCGGCCCGCGCGATCTCGACGACGTGCACCTCGTGAGCTTCCTCACGCATTGCGCGCTCGAGAACATTCCGGTGCTCGTGCATCCGTGGGACATGATGACCGACGGTCGCATGAAGCAATGGATGCTGCCGTGGCTCGTCGCGATGCCGGCGGAAACGCAGCTCGGCATTCTGTCGCTGATCCTCTCGGGCGCGTTCGAGCGCATTCCGCGAACGCTTAAGCTCGCGTTCGCGCATGGCGGCGGCAGCTTTGCGTTCCTGCTCGGCCGCGTCGATAACGCCTGGCGTTGCCGCGACATCGTGCGCAAGGATTGCCCGCGTCCGCCGTCGGAGTACGTCGATCGCTTTTACGTCGACAGCGCGGTGTTCGATCCGCGCGCGCTGCGTCTGCTCGTCGACGTGATGGGCGCCGAGCGCGTGATGCTCGGCTCGGACCATCCGTTTCCGCTCGGCGAGCAGCAGATCGGCGCGCTCGTCGCCAGCAGCGAATGGCTCGACGAACCGCAGCGCGCCAGCATCTGCGCGGGCAATGCCGAGCGCTTCTTCGGTCTCGACATCGAGCGCGCCATTTGATGTTTGATCCGCGATTGACGCGCCCGCTCCACACCTCAATTGCTTGCCAGGACTTTGACATGACCGTTACGTCCGTTCGTCGTTCGTTGCGCCGCCGCGGTTTCCCACACCGGTTACTGGGCGCGCTGTGCGCCGCCGCGTTATTGCCGGCGCCGGTTTTCGCAGCCGATGCCGCTCCGCTGAAAATCGGCTTTATCGGCACCCTGTCGGGCCCGGGCGGCGCGCTCGGTCAGGACCAGTACGACGCGTTCATGCTCGCGATCGAGCAGAAGGGCGGCAAGCTCGGCGGCGTGCCGGTGCAGGTGCTGCGTCAGGACGATCAGCTCAAGCCCGACCTCGCGCTGCAGGAAGCGCAGCAGCTGATGAGCCGCGACGGCGTGAAGATCATCACGGGCGTCACGTTCTCGAACGTGATGATGGCGATTCACAAGCCGGTGACGAGCGCGGGCGTGGTGCTGATCGGCTCGAACGCGGGGCCGACGCAACTGGCCGGCGCGGGTTGCTCGCCGCTGTTCTTCTCGACGTCGTGGAACAACGACGAGTTGCACGAAGCAGGCGGCCAGCTCGTGACGAATCTCGGCTACAAGCGCGTATACGTGATGGCGCCGAATTACCAGGCGGGCCGCGATGCCGTGTCCGGCTTCAAGCGCGACTATCGCGGCTCGATCGTCGACGAGGTCTATACGCAGGTCAATCAGCCCGACTATTCGGCCGAGCTGTCGCAATTGCAGGCCGCGCAACCGGATGCCGTGTATGTGTTCTACCCTGGCGGCATGGGCGTGAACTTCGTCAAGCAGTATCGGCAGGCCGGCTTGCTCGGCAAGATTCCGCTGATCTCGGTGTCGACGATCGACGGCACCACGCTGCCCGCGCTGAAGGAACTCGCGGTGGGCGCCATTACGAGCGCGCCCTATTCGCCGGATCTGCAGAATCCGCAGAACGCGCAATTCGTCGCGGCCTTCACGAAGAAATACGGCCGCCCGCCGTCGATGTACGCGGCCCAATCCTACGATGCGGCCACGCTGCTCGACACGGCGCTCACGTCGGTCACGTCGCTCAAGGGCAACGTTGCGGATAGTCAGGCATTGCGCCGCGCGCTCGCTGCCGCGAAGTTCCAGTCGGTGCGCGGTCCGTTCAGCTTCGACGCGAACCAGTTCCCGCGCGCGGGGTTCTATCGCGTCGACGTGGTGCGCACGGCCAACGGTGCGTCGTTCGAAACGAAAGGTCCGATCGTGCCGAAGGTCAACAACCCCGTTGCACAGCAGTGCAAGATGAACTGAGCGGATGCCGGCGATGAATCTCACGTTGCTCGTCATGCAATGCCTGAACGGCTTGCAGCTCGGCGTGCTGCTGTTTCTGATGGCGGCCGGGCTCACGCTCGTCTTCGGCATTCTGAACTTCGTCAATCTCGCGCACGGTTCGTTGTACATGATGGGCGCGTTCGTCGGCGCGGTGGTCTATAACGGCAGCGGCTCGTTTGCGCTCGCCGCGCTCGCGGTCGTGGCCGCGTTGATCGCGCTCGGCATGCTGCTCGAATCGGTGGTGTTCCGGCGGCTGTATCAGCGGCATCACCTCGATCAGGTGCTCGCGACGTTCGGGCTGATCCTGTTCTTCAACGAGCTGGCGCGCACGATCTGGGGGCCGTCGCCTTACTACATGGAAGTGCCCGACGCGCTGGCAGGCACGGTCGATCTGTTCGGGCTGCACTATCCGGCGTACCGGCTGCTGATCGTCGTCGTCGGCCTGGCGGTCGCCGCGGGCTGCTATGTCGTGATTCATCGCACGCGCATCGGCATGCTGATCCGCGCGGGCGCCACACATCGCGACATGGTCGCCGCGCTCGGCGTGAACGTCGTGCTGCTCAACGCCGTGCTGTTCGGCGTCGCGGCGGCACTGGCCGGCATCGCGGGTCTGCTCGCGGGGCCGATCCTCTCGGTGCAGCCGGGCATGGGCGAGCCGGTGCTGATTCTGACGATGGTCGTCATCGTGATCGGCGGCATCGGCTCGGTCCGTGGCGCGTTTCTCGGCGCACTGCTGGTTGGCGTCATCGATACGCTCGGCCGCACGTTGCTGCCCGCGCTGCTGCGCATGGTGCTCGAGCGCAGCAGTGCCGATACGGCCGGCCCCGCGCTCGCGTCGATGCTGATTTATATCCTGATGGCGCTCGTGCTCGCCTGGCGTCCGCAGGGGCTCTTCCCCGTCAAACATTCCTGAGCCAGACATGATGCCTTCTTCTGTTTCCGCGAGCCGCGCGACGCGCGCGCAAGACGCAGCGGGCGCCGCCACCGGTTGTCGCGCGAGTTACGTCGACCGGTTCGGCTGGTTGCTCGCCGTGCTGCTGCTGGCGTTACCCGCGTATGCGGCGTTGACCGCCCAGCCGTTTCTCGTCGTGCTGTTCGCGCGCATCGCGGTGCTGGCGATCGCGGCGCTGTCGCTCGATCTGATGCTTGGCGTCGGCGGCCTCGTCAGCTTTGGACATGCGCTGTTTTTCGGGCTTGGCGCGTACGCGACCGGCGTGCTCGCGCAGCATGGCGTCGCGAGCGGCTGGGTGCAGCTGGCTACCGCGCTCGCCGCGTGCGCGCTCATCGCGGTGGTGACCGGCGCGATCGCGCTGCGCACGAGCGGCATCGCCTTCATCATGATCACGCTCGCGTTTGCGCAGATGTTCTATTTCTTCGCGGTGAGCCTGCGCGAGTACGGCGGCGACGACGGTTTCGCGCTCGCGAGCGCAAGCCGCTTGGGCGCTGTCTCGCTCGGCGACCCGGTGACGCTCTACTACGTGGCGGTGGGGCTGCTGATCGCGCTGCTGCTGTTCGGCCGGCGTTTCCTGAAGAGCGCTGCGGGCATGACGCTCGGCGGCATCCGCATCAACGAACGCCGCATGCGCGCGCTCGGCGTACCGACCGTGCGCGTGAAGCTCGCGGTGTACGTGGTCGCGGCGATGCTGTGCGGGGTCGCGGGCATGCTGTTTGCGAACCTCACGCAGTTCGTCGCGCCTTCCTATATGTCGTGGACGATGTCGGGCGATCTGATCGTGATGGTCGTGATCGGCGGCGCGGGCAGCTTCGTCGGGCCGCTGATCGGCACGCTCGTGATGGTGCTGCTCGAAGAAGGCTTGAAGAGCGTCACCGAACACTGGATGCTGGTGATGGGGCCGCTGATCGTCATCGCGGTGCTGCTGAGCCGGCGCGGTTTGATCGGGCTCGCGTATGCGCTCGATGCACGTCGCGAGCGCCGTGAGCGCAATCGTGCGGCGCAAGGAGGTGCGCGATGAGCCTGTTGCAGGTGCAAGGACTGGTGAAGCGCTACGGCGGCTTCACGGCGACCGACCACTTCAGCGTGACGGTCGAGCGCGGCGAAATCCACGCGGTGATCGGACCGAACGGCGCGGGCAAAACCACACTGATCGGTCAACTGGCCGGCGAGTTGATGCCCGACGCCGGCACGATCCGTTTCGCGGGCGAGGACGTCACGCATTTGAGCGTCGAGCGACGCGCGCGGCTCGGACTCGCGCGCTCCTATCAGATCACGTCCGTGCTGCCCGAATACACGGCGCTCGAGAACGTACTGCTCGCGGTCAATGCTCAGCGCGCGTCGCGCTTCAACTGCTGGGGGCGCCTGGCCGCGCGGCGCGAGCTACGCGACGACGCACTCGCGCTGCTCGAACAGACCGGGCTCGCCGCACAGGCGGACGTCTGCGTGGCCGAGATGGCGCATGGCGAGCACCGTCAGCTCGAACTCGCGATGGCGCTCGCGAGCCGACCGCAACTGCTGTTGCTCGACGAACCGATGGCCGGCATGAGCCAGGCCGAAACCATGCAGATGACCGCGCAATTGCAGGCCCTGAAGGGCACGCACGCGATGCTGCTGGTCGAGCACGACATGGACGCGGTGTTCGCGCTGGCCGATCGCATCACGGTGCTGGTTTATGGCAAGGCGCTCGCGACCGGCACGCCCGGCGAAATCCGCGCGAACGCCGCCGTGCGTGCGGCCTACCTCGGCGACGAGCAGTCGCAGTCGAATCTGTCAGGGAGCATTGCATGAGCCGCCTGCTCGAAGTCGCTTCGCTCGAAGCGTTTTATGGCCGCAGCCAGGCACTGTTCGGCGTCGAGCTGACGATCGACGATGGCCAGTTCGTCACGATGCTCGGGCGTAACGGCATGGGCAAGTCGACCACGGTCAAATCGATCGCCGGTCTGCTGAAGTCGCGGCGCGGCTCGATACGCATGGCGGGCCAGCCGATCGACAGCGCGCCCGCGTACCGCATCGCGCGCGCGGGCATCGGCCTCGTGCCCGAAGGGCGACACATCTTCCCGACTTTGACCGTGCGCGAGAATCTCGTGGCGACCGCGCGTCACGTCGAGCGGCCCGGCGGCGCGTGGACGCTCGAACGTGTCTATCGGCTGTTTCCGCGTCTCGAGGAACGCGCGCGCAATCTGGGCTCGGCATTGTCGGGCGGCGAACAGCAGATGCTCGCGATCGGCCGCGCGCTGATGACGAACCCACGCCTGCTGATTCTCGACGAAGCGACCGAGGGACTCGCGCCGCTGATTCGCGAGGAGATCTGGAAGTGCCTTGCCGAGTTGAAGAAAACCGGGCTCGCAATTTTGTGCATCGATAAAAACCTGGCCTCTCAGCTTGCGATCGCGGATTATCACTACGTGATGTCGAAGGGCAAGGTGGTGTGGCAGGGTACGTCCGCGCAATTGAGCGCAGAGGCGGACGCGTTGCATGCGCATTTGAGTATCTAGACTGACGGGCCGCCTGGTCCTCAGCGCTTTCGTTGCCGCACCTGGAGCATTCGCTGCATGTGCGGCTTTTTTCATAGGGACGTTTCATGCCGTTCGATCTGACTTTCGCCGATCTCGCCGAACGCACGGTGCAGTACAACGCGCGTGCGTCGGTGAGCGATTTCGATGCCGAGATGCGGACGTATGCATCGCTTGCGCTGGCTTCGCGGCAGCGCTGTGTGGGCATACTCGATCTTCAGTACGGCATGGGGCAGGCTGAGCGCATCGATATTTTCCCGGCAGCCGCGGCCGTGCAGCCGGCGCCTGTGTTCGTCTACATTCACGGCGGCTACTGGCGCTCGCAACGCAAGGAGGACGCCTGTTCGATGGCGGCTGCGCTCACGCAGGCGGGTATCGCCGTCGCGGTGGTCGAATACACGCTGCTGCCCGAGGCGACGCTCGCGGAAGTGGTGCGAGAGGTGCGTAGCGCGATTGCGTGGTTGTATCGGCACGGCGGCGCATATGGGATCGATCCGCTGCGTATCCACGTGTGCGGCAGTTCGGCGGGCGGGCATCTGGTCGGGATGCTGTACGCGGACGACTGGCAGGCGCGCTTCAATCTGCCTCGGGATGTGATCAAGGGCGTTGTCGCGCTGAGCGGGTTGTTCGATATTCGGCCGCTGTGCGATATCAACGTCAACGAATGGCTGCGGCTGTATCCGGATCAGGCCGCGTCATTGAGCCCGGCGTTGTGTCTGCCGGAAACGGCGCCCCCGTTGGTGTTATCGGTGGGGGGACTCGAAACGACGGGGTTCAGGAACCAGACACTGCAGTTTCACGAGGACGTCAGTCGGCGGGGATTGCCGGTATCGCTCGTGGCCAATACGCATTCGAATCACTTCAATCTCGTGAACGAGTTGGCGCAGCGGGGGAGTGGGTTGTATGAGGCGGTGGTGGAGTTGATCAACAACGCTGTTTGATGCGACGCGGCTTTCACGAGGAAAGCCGCCTTTGCTCCTGTTATATCAACCCGCCTCGGTCATCGTCGGCTCGACCCGCACCGCTTCATGCGCGTTGCGCTTCAATAAATCGAGCGCAACGTCGACGATCATATCCTCCTGCCCGCCCACCATCTTGCGGCGTCCCAACTCGACCAGAATATCGACGGTCTTGAGCCCATACTTGCTCGCCGCAATCTCCGCGTGCCGCAGGAAGCTCGAATACACTCCGGCATAACCGAGCGCAAGCGTCTCACGATCGACGCGCACCGGCCGATCCTGCAGCGGCCGCACGAGATCGTCGGCAGCATCCATCAGGCGATACAGATCGCAGCCATGATTCCACCCTTGCCGCTCGGCCGCCGCGATGAACACCTCGAGCGGCGCGTTGCCCGCACCGGCGCCCATACCCGCCAGCGACGCATCGATGCGGTCGCACCCTTCCTCCACCGCGATCAGCGAATTCGCCACGCCGAGACTGAGATTGTGATGCGCATGCATGCCGGTTTGCGTCTCGGGCTTCAACACGTCCTTGAACGCGCGGAAGCGGTCGCGAATCTCGTTCATGCCGAGCGCGCCGCCTGAGTCGACCACATACACGCAGCTCGCGCCATAGCTCTCCATCAGCTTCGCCTGCGCGGCGAGCTGTTGCGGCGTCGTCATATGGCTCATCATCAGGAAGCCGACCGGGTCCATGCCGAGTTCGCGCGCGAACTCGAGATGCTGACGCGACACGTCCGCTTCGGTGCAATGCGTGGCGACCCGTACGACACGCGCGCCGGCATCGTATGCGTTGCGCAGATCGTGCATCGTACCGATGCCGGGAATCAGCAACGTCGCGATCTTCGCCGTCTTCACGCTTTCGGCCGCGGCGGCGATCCACTCGACGTCGCTATGCGCGCCGAAGCCGTAGTTGAAACTCGACCCTTCGACGCCATCGCCGTGCGCGACCTCGATGCTGTCGACGCCCGCCTGATCGAGCGCCGCTGCAATCGCCTTCACATGCGCGATGCGGTACTGATGGCGAATCGCGTGGCTGCCGTCACGCAGCGTGACGTCGGAGATATAGAGCTTCTTGTCGATCGTAGTCATTACGCTGCCTCCTTGTGTCCACGCGCGATACCGGCTGCGATGCGGCGGCGCGCCATCATGTCGGCGCACGCGAGCGCGGCCGACGTCATGATGTCGAGATTGCCCGCGTACGCGGGCAGATAGTGAGCCGCGCCTTCCACTTCGAGAAACACCGAGGTCTTCAGGCCATGTTTCGGACCGATGCCCGGCACGTTCAACGGCTGCTCGGGCGAGATCACGTCGAATTGCACCTTCTGCTTCAGCCGGTAGCCAGGCACATAGGCCTGCACGCTCGCGACCATGCGCGCGATGCTGTCTTCGATCGCTTGCTGATCGACGAGGTCGGACAGCACGAACACGGTGTCGCGCATGATCAGCGGTGGCTCGGCGGGGTTCAGCACGATGATCGCCTTGCCGCGCGTGGCGCCGCCGAGCGTTTCGATCGCGCTGCGCGTGGTCTCGGTGAATTCGTCGATGTTCGCGCGCGTGCCGGGCCCCGCCGATTTGCTCGCGATCGAGGCGACGATCTCGGCGTAGTGCACCTTCGTGACGCGCGACACCGCCGCGACGATCGGAATGGTCGCCTGGCCGCCGCAGGTGACCATGTTCATGTTGGTCGCGTTCTCGGCTTCGAGGTTGATCGCCGGGATCACGTATGGCCCGATCGCCGCGGGCGTCAGGTCGATCACCTGCACGCCGTGCTGCTGCAGCACGTCGTTATGGCGCCGATGCGCGCCGGCCGACGTCGCATCGAAAACTATGTCGATGTCGTTGAACAGATCGAGCTTCAGCAGCCCGTCGAGACCCTCGGCGGTCGTCGTCACGCCGAGCCGGCTCGCGCGCGCGAGTCCGTCCGATTGCGGATCGACGCCGACCATCGCGCTCATTTCGAGGTGCCGGCTATTGCGCATCACCTTGATCATCAGGTCGGTGCCGATGTTGCCGGACCCGATGATCGCCACTTTTACCTTACCAGTCATATTCACTCCGGAGTCGTCCTAGATGCTTCGGGTTGCGTGCTCGAGGTCGCGGCGGCGGGTTAGCCTTTGACGTGAAAGCCGGCACTGCCGAGCCGCTCCATGTCGACCGACACATACTGCCCAGGCTTGATCCATTCGGCGGGCGTCGCGCCCCCGGCCATCACGATCCAGCCCGCCTGCAACGGCTCGCCCGCCTGCGCCGACAGACGCGCGGCGGCCACCAGCGAGCGCAGCGGATGACCGAGCAGCGCGGCGGTCGAGCCGACCTGCGCGGCACGTCCGTCGAGGTTCAGCGTGAGGCCCAGGTTGCCGAAGTCGGTACGGGGATCGCGCCACGCACCGATCACGAAGCCGCTCGACGAGGCGTTGTCGGCAATCACTTCAGGCAGCGTGAACTTGAAGTCCTTGTAGCGCGAGTCGATGATTTCGAGCGCGGGCGCAATCGCTTCGACCGCCGCCAGCGCTTCTGGCCCGGTCACGTCGCCTTCGAGCGAATGCTTGAGCACGAAGGCGATTTCCGGCTCCACGCGCGGATGCACGAAGCGCGAGAAATCGACCGACGTGCCTTCCTCGATCTGCATGCCCGCGGTGAGGCGACCCCAGATCACGTCCGACAGACCCATCTGCACCATCTTCGCGCGGCTCGTGAAGCCCATCTTCACGCCGACGCGACGTTCGCCGCGCGCGACGCGCCGCTGGATCGACGCGGATTGAATCTCGTAAGCCTGATCCAGAGAAAGACGGCCTTCGGAATCGAACTGCGAGACTGCGGTGGCGGTGCGCGCGGCGTCGTCGAGTCGCGTCGCGTATTCGTTGATCTGGCTCATTGACGTGCCTCGTTCGCGATAGGGGTGGGGGCGTCGAACACGGCTCGCACCGAGCCCAGTCCGTTGATGCGCGCCTCGAAGACGTCGCCGGGCGTGACCGCGACCATCGGGCCGAGCGCACCGGAGAGCACGAGGTCGCCGGCTTTGAGCGGCGTGCCGAGCGCGGCCATCGTGCGTGCGAGCCAGACCACCGCGTTGACCGGATGACCGAGGCAGGCGGCGCCCGCGCCGACGGACACCGGCTCGCCGCGCCGCTCCATCACCATGCCGCACAGGCGCAGGTCGAAGTCCGCGAGCTTGCGCGGGCTGTTGCCAAGCACATAGGCCGACGACGACGCGTTGTCCGCGATCGTGTCGGTAATGCGAATGTTCCAGTTGGCGATGCGGCTGCCGACGATTTCGAGCGCGGGCAGTGCGTAGTCGATCGCGTTCAGCACGTCGAGCTGGCCGGGGTTCGGCATGCTCAGGTCGCGGCCGATCACGAAGGCGATCTCCGCTTCGATTTTCGGTTGCGTGAGAATCGACGCGGGAATCGGTTCGCCGTCGCCATAGCCCATGTCGTCGAACAGCATGCCGAAATCGGGCTGGTCGACGCCGAGTTGCTTCTGCACCGCGACCGACGTCAGACCGATCTTGCAGCCGACGAGGCGTCGTCCGCTGGCGAGGCGTCGCTCGGTGTTCACGCGCTGGATCGCGTAGGCGTCGTCGATGCTCATCTGTTCGTAGCGCTCGCGCAGCGGCGCGATGAATTCGCCGCTACGTTCGGCGTTCACTAGCGCGTGGGCCGCGGCTTCGATCTGTTGCGGCGTCATTGGGCCTTCTCCTGGGCGGCGATCTCGTCCTTGGTCTGATCGCCGACGGCCCAATGCGTGGCCGGTGTGACCGTCGCGTAGACGCGGATCGAGCTGAGCGGCGCCCCGAGCGTTTCGTGCACCGTGCGCGCGACCGCTTTGACGCATGCCTTGATCGCGGCGTCGTCGCGTCCTTCGACGAGGGATATATGGATGATCGGCATGATGGGTCCTTTTGCGAAAGCAGGGAGGAAGCGGCGGCACGACACGCGGGTAACGAGCCAACGTGACGCCGCCGTATGGATCGTCCGTGATGATGGACGGTTGCGGGACATACCGTCCAATACCGATTTTTGAAATTCTGATACCGTTTCGGTATGGCGTGAATCCGACTCGCGCTCACTGGAATGAACCGATGGAACTCAAGCAGATGCGTTATTTCCTCGCGTTGGCCGAGGAGCTGAATTTCGGGCGCGCGGCCGAGCGCCTGCATATTGCGCAGCCGCCGCTCACGCGCAGCATCCGCGCATTGGAAGAGGAACTCGGCACGCAGCTGTTCATTCGCACGACCAAAGGCGCGGAGTTGACGGAAGCGGGGCGCGCGCTGCTGGAGGAAGTGCCCAACATTCTGGCGCTGTCGCGCCGCGCGGAAGAACAGACGCAACTGGCTGGGAACGGCTTCACGGGGCGGCTCGATGTCGGCATTTTCAGCTCCGGAATTCTGAACGTGATTCCGCGTCTGCTGGCCGACTTTCACACCGAGCGGCCGGCGGTGAAGATCGGCTTGCACAACATGTCGAAGGCCGAGCAGATCGCCGCGTTGCGCGAGCGGCGCATCACGATCGGCTTCAACCGGCTGGTGCCGGATGAAACCGATATCGCCGTCGATTGGGTGCAGCGCGAATCGTTTCTGATCGCGCTGTATGAAGGGCATCCGCTATGCAGGAAAAAAGCCATCACGCTGCGCGATCTGGATGACGAACCGATGATCCTGTACCCGAACGCGCCGGTGCATGGGCTTGCCCAGGAGGTCGCCGCGGCGTTTCGCGCCGAGGGTGTGCGCTTGCGCGTCGAGCAGGAGGTGGAGGATGTGGTCACCTGCATTGCGCTGGTGGCGAGCCGTTTCGGCGTGTGCGTGACGACGCAGTCGGCGGTCAATCTGCGATTGCCCGGCGTCGTGTATCGGCCGCTCAGGTCGACACAATTGCGCGAGATCGAATTGAGCTGCCTGTATCGACGCGACGATAGCTCGCCGATCTTGCAGGCGTTTCTGAAGCTGATCCGGGCATCGCGCGCGAAAGGGGGAAGGGCGCGGCAGGCGGCGGGGTAGCGGGGCGGTATCTTGGGCGGCACGGTTCCGCACCGTGCCGCCCGTTCGGCACGTAGACGACGTCCCGGCTACATCGTCGGAATCACGCTCGGCGATTCCAGATGGCTCTCCACCCGCTTGATACCGGGCACGCTTTCCGCGGCAACGCGGATCGCGCGCTTCTCCTCTTCGGATTCGATGATGCCCCACAGATGCGCGACGCCGTCCTTGACGAATACGCCCTGTTTCGCGAGCCCCCAGCGTTGTCCGTGCATCTCGCGCACGATGGCGTCGCGCAGGCTCGCATCGTCGTGCGAGCCCGAGTCGACGATCGGCTCGACGCTCGCCAGCGCGCGAATCAGGTTAGAGCGGCTCACGATGCCGACGAGCTGCCCATCCTTGAGCACCGGCACACGTTTCAGATGGCGGCGCTCCATCAGATCGGCGATCTGATGGAGCGGCATGTCATCGGGAATCGAAATGACGTTCCCGCACATTACGTCGCCGACGGTATGTCCATGCTCCTTCACATACCGCGCAGCCTGCTCGCGCGTCGATGACGACAGCAACTCGATCCACCATCGACGTTTGCCGTGGCCCGTACCGTTTTCCACACGATGCAGCAGATCGCCCTGGCTGACGATGCCTATCATCTTTCCGTTGGCGTCGAGCACCGGCATGCCGCTAATGTGATGGTCGACAAACAGCTTCGCTGCGTCGTGGATGGTCATATCCGGGGTGGCGGTAACGACCGAAGCAGTCATGATGTCGAGCGCGCGCATGTTCTTCTCCTCTGCGAGCCGCGACGAGTCCTCATCGGTTGCACGCGTCGCGCAATTTCGGCAGACGCACCGGCGGCAGGCCCGCGCGGTGCTGAGGCGGCTGGTCCGGTGTTCGGGCCGCGCATGCTTGACGCTCGCGGCTGGCGGTGGGCTTCGCGCGGGGTGTCTTCGTCGCGACACCGGGCACGACGATCCGCAGCTGTTCTGGTGACGCCGCGCGAAAGCCAATCGCTCGCGCGTCGGAGTCCCCGTCCATCAAAGTCATTGTGTTGGGGCTGGCGGTCCCGAGCGGTGAGATGCCGTCTGCACCTATGTCCGCACGAGCCTATGAGAAATGTGACACGCAGAAAGTGTAGGTTAACTTTGCCGGGCAGTGCGCAAGCCCCGGCAGTTTTTTCGCTGCGGACTGGCAGTCGCGGCGTGGCGTCGTAGTGCGGAAATTCGTATCTAAGCGGGTTGCGAAACGCGGGCTGTTCGGGCTTGCGAAATTGCTTAGTCATCCGTGTCGTTTCGAATCGCGGCTACGTGTGCAATGTTAGAAACGGCAAGCGCCACGTAAGCTTCCGGAAACTTACTGCGGCGTAATAGTCCGGTGCGACGCGGTAAGGTCGCTGGTGTTGTCGCAGTGGCGACGTTCGATCCGGGACACGTAGATGAAAACGAGGCTCGCTGCGCTCACGTTGGCCGTGTGCGCTTTTGGCGTATCGGTGACGGCGCATGCGCAATCGGATGGCGGCGATGGCGGCGATGGCGGCAGGCGGCCGCCCCCGCCATGTTTCGATCATCCGCCGGGGCCGCCTCCGTCCGACTCGGGTCATCCTCCACCACCTCCGCCGCCGCGCGATGGTGACGGGAATCAGCCTCGGCAGGGACCGCCGCCCGATTGCGGCCGAGCGTCGAACTGAGCGACGCAAGCAAGCCGACTGAAAGCATGCCGACAGCGGGTTACAACCAGCGAGGATCGCGCGTGAATGCGACCGTCAGCCAACGGTCCGGGCCGGATTCGCCGATCGCGCGCGAGATCCTGTCGCGGATCTGATCGAGTTGACGCACGCCGGCATGTTCCATCGCCTCGGGCAGCACGATGTGCACCTCGACGAACAGCCCCCGCCCGACACGCGTCGCGTAGTGCGAGTGCTTGACGAAGCCATAGTCGGCGGTCAGTTGCTGCATCAGCTCGCGTAGCTCGCGCTCCAGATCCGGCGGCGTAATCAGCAAGACTTCCTTGACCGCGCCGATCACGGTACCGATCGGCATCGGAATCAGCACCAGCGTCAGGATCGCGAGCACGCCAGGGTCGATGTACGGCGTCAGGTGGCCGTGCCCGATGCGTTCGAGCAGCCATGCAATCGAAAACGCCAGCAGCAGCGCCGCGCTGATGCAGGCCGACATCAGCCAGCTCTTGATGTCGAGCCCGATCAGCTCGGAGTCGATCACGCGGTTCACACGCCGCTCGCGCAGGAACATGAAGAAACAGAACGCGGCCACCACCACCGCGTAGAACACGCCCCAGCCGAACTCGAGTTCATGGCCGCCGTCGAGCAGGCCTTTGACTGCGTTGATGAACGCGTAAAAGCACAGCACCGACAGCAGACTGCCGTTGAATACCAGCACGAGCGGTTCGATGTGCCAGAAGCCGTGCTGGAAGCGCCGGCTGCTCTCCTGCTGAAGCAGACGCGTGACGAGCAGCGACAGGCTGCACATCGCGGCGTCGAGCGCGGAGAACATGCCGTCGAAGATGATCGCCAGCGAGCCGCTCAGAATCCCGAACACGATGCCGAGTCCGGCAATCAGCACGGTGCACAGCAGCGATTGTTTGAGGATGCGCTGTTCGAGGTCGGTTGCTTTCATGGTCCGAGTGATCGCCCGTGGCTGAAAGACGTTTTGCGTTGAGGGGAGTATATCGAGCCAAAGTGGCCGGAAATATGCGACTCGGTTCACATCCCGAGAACGCAACTAACTGTCAACTCCGCCAGCAGTCGCCATGGCGGGGCATCGGTGACACCTGAAAGGTCTGGCAGGTACTTGAGGGTTTGACGTGCAGGTGTTGCGGCGCCTCGCCGCCCCGCTCTGCTCAGATCACTTCCTTCAACTGCCGCACGATCGCCGCGGTCACGCTGAGCTTGCCGTGCTGCGCGCGCTCCAGCATCCCCACGTTGCGCCGCACGTCGGCTTCGGGCAGTGGCAAGACGCGCAAGGCGTCATCGCGTGTCCACGACGAGCGGCGCAGCAGCGGCACCACCGCGATGCCGATCCCCTGGCGTACGAGTTCGGCGATCCCTTCCAGCGAATTGAGTTCGAGAAACTCGTTGACCTTCACGCGCTGCTTGCGCAACGCGCGGTCGATGATCATGCCAGTGCGTTGCGTGCGATCGAAGCGCAGAAAGCGCTCCGCGCGCAGCAGCTCGGCGACCGGCGCCTCGGCCAGCTTCCGGTTCGCGAGCAGCACGAGCGGCTCCGAATAGACCGGCGTCCACCGCACGCTGGCCGGGCGCCGACCCGGCGTGTCGATGATCACGGCCGCGTCGATCTCGCCTGACTCGATGCGCGCCGCGAGGTCGACCGATTTCGCGGCCGTGATGCGCACGTCGAGATTCGGCCGCGTCATCTTCAGATGCGCGACGGCTTCGGCCAGCGCGCCGACGACCGATTCGACCGCGCCGATCGACACCGGCCCGACGTCTTCGTCGACGCCGCCGGCCGTCATGCGCATCGCCTCGTACACGGCGAGCAGTTGCTGCGCGTGCGGCAACAGGCTCTTGCCCATCGCGTTCAACATGACCTTGCGGCCGCTGCGGTCGAACAGCTCGTGTTTGAACTCGGCTTCGAGGGCGCGCATCTGCATGCTGACCGCCGATTGCGTGAGCGCCATCTGCTCGGCGGCAATCGCGAACGAGCCGTGACGCGCGACGGCGGTGAAGGTGCGTAAGAAACGGATCGTGCTCAAGGCGGCCTCGGCGAAGGGGGGAGTCGGCAGCGACGGTGGCTGCGATACATCAAATTTCTTGAAGCGAATGACAAGAAATTTTAGCTTTTCTTGATGTAAGCGGGTATGGACAATGAGGTCACAAGATCAGGCGGTATCGCGCAGGCGCTTGCAGCCCGCGCGATTCATACGAAAACAATCACCTTGCCGCACTCCAGGAGACAGGAATGGATGTATCCGTTCACCAACGCGAATCCGCTGCGTTACCTCTGCACACCCCCACAACGAAGCCGTTCGACGCGCGTGTGATCCTCGTCGCCACCATCGGCAATGCGCTCGAGTGGTTCGACTTCACCGTCTTCTCGTTCTTCGCGGCGATCATCGCGAAGCAGTTTTTCCCCAGCGACAACGCGACCGCGTCGCTGCTCGCGGCATGGACCACGTTCGGCGTCGGCTTTCTGACGCGACCGCTCGGCGGCATCGTGCTGGGCAATTACGCCGATCGGCACGGCCGTAAATCCGCGCTCGTCGTCACGATCTCGCTGATGGCGGTGGGCGTCGGCGTCATCGCTTTTGCCCCGACGTATTCGCAGATCGGCATTTTTGCGCCGATCCTGATGCTGATTGGCCGCTTCTTGCAGGGCTTTTCCGCGGGCGGCGAGGTGGGCAGCGCGACCGCGTTTCTCGTCGAACATGCGCCGGTGGAGCGGCGCGGTGTGTACGGCAGCTTCCAGATGATCAGCCAGGCGTGCAGCATGCTGCTGGGCGCGCTGACCGGCGTCGCGCTCACGCGCGTGCTGAGCGCCGAGCAACTCGAGGATTTCGGCTGGCGCATTCCGTTCATGCTGGGTCTGCTGATCGTGCCGGTGGGTCTGTACGTGCGCTCGAAGCTCGACGAATCGCCGGTCTTCAAGCACCAGACACAACGTTTGCCGTCCGCGAAGGCGCCGTTTGTCGAATCGATCGCCGTGCACTGGCGCGCGATTCTCGCGGGCTTCGGCTTGACCGTGTACGGCACGATCGGCACGTACATCTTCTATTACTACATGCCGAGCTATGCGACGAAGACGCTTGGCATTCCCTTCGCGAGCAGTGTGATCGCGTCGTGCTGCGCGGCAATCGCGTATATCGCGGCGACGTTCGCGTCCGGCTGGATCTCGGATGCGGTCGGCCGCAAGAAGCCGATGATCGCATCGACCGTGCTGAGCCTCGCGATCTCGTACCCGCTGTTCGCGCTGCTCAGCAGTCATCCGACGCTGCCGGTGCTGATCTTCGTGCAATGCAGCCTGATGGCATCGCTGGGTCTCTTTCAAGGCTCGTATTGCGCGTTCGTCTGCGAGCTGTTCCCGTCGCACGTGCGCTCGACGGGCATGGCGATCGGCTACAACTTCGCGGTGATGATCTTCGGCGGCTTCGCGGGCGCCATCGCGACGCTGCTGATCAAGATCACCGACGACAAGCTCGCCGTCGTCTATTACGGCCTGTTCGGCTGCGCGATCGGTCTGATCACGATCCTGCTGCTGAAGGACCGCTCGAAACAACCGCTAATGTGATTCCCGTCGAATCAAAGGATATCCAATGAAAATCATCCCCGAAATTGCTCACGCCAATACCGGCATCCAGGCGATTCGCCGCGACATCCACGCGCATCCGGAGCTGTGCTACGAAGAGCACCGTACCGCCGACGTCGTCGCGCGGCAGTTGGAAGCGTGGGGCATCGAAGTGACGCGCGGGCTCGGCAAGACCGGCGTGGTCGGCGTGTTGCGCCACGGTTCGAGCCGCAAGGCGATCGGCCTGCGCGCCGACATGGACGCACTGCCGATCCAGGAGCTGAACACCTTCGAGCATGCGTCGCAGCATCCGGGCAAGATGCACGCATGCGGCCACGACGGCCACACCGCGATGCTGCTCGGCGCCGCGCAGTATCTGTCGCAGCATCGCAATTTCGACGGCACGGTGGTGTTCATTTTCCAGCCGGCGGAAGAGGGCGGCGGCGGCGCGAAGGCGATGATCGAAGACGGGCTGTTCGAGCGCTTCCCGGTCGATTCGGTGTTCGCGCTGCATAACTGGCCGGGCATGCCGGCCGGAGAGTTCGGCGCGCGCGTCGGCGCGACCCAGGCGTCGAGCAACGAATTCAGGATCACCGTGAAGGGCGTCGGCGCGCACGCGGCGATCCCGCACAACGGCATCGATCCGGTCTTCACCGCGATGCAGATCGGCACCGGCCTGCAGAGCATCATGACGCGCAACAAGCGTCCGATCGACGCGGCCGTGCTGTCGATCACGCAGATCAACGCGGGCGAAGCGGTCAACGTGATTCCCGATACGGCGACGCTGGCCGGCACGGTGCGCACGTTCTCGGTGGACGTGCTCGATCTGATCGAAAGCCGCATGAAGCAGCTCGCGGAAGCGACCGCGCTCGCGTACGGCTGCTCGGTCGAGTTCTCGTTCCGCCGCAACTATCCGCCGACCGTCAACACCGAAAAGGAAACGCATTTCGCGCTGGGCGTGATGCAGGAAATCGTCGGCAAGGAACACGTCGAGACGAACATCGATCCGACGATGGGCGCCGAAGACTTCTCGTTCATGCTGCTGGAAAAGCCGGGCTGCTACGCGTATATCGGCAACGGCAACGGCGAGCATCGCGATCATGGCCACGGGCTCGGTCCGTGCATGCTGCACAACACGAGCTACGATTTCAACGACGACGTGTTGTCGCTCGGTTCGACCTACTGGGTGCGTCTGACCGAATCGTTCTTGACGCCGGCGTAACGCCGCGGAGCTTCCATGAATCCATCGTCGTATTTCGCGTCGTCGTACGTGAACGCGCGTCGGCTGTATCTGCGGTCCGCCGCGGATGCGGCGGCGCGCGTCGAGACTCACGTCATCCCTGAACTGCGCGGCCTCGAAAACGAGGAACTCGCCACCGATGTCGTGCGTCTCGGTCCCACCAACGCGCGCCGTCTGCTGGTGCTGACGTCGGGCACGCATGGCGTCGAGGGATTTTGCGGCTCGGCCGCGCAGATCGCGCTGTTGCACGACCGGCCGTTGCACGCGCTGCTCGAGCGGCTGAATGTGATGATTCTCGTCGTGCACGCGATCAATCCGTACGGGTTCTCGTATCTGAGCCGCACGAACGAGGACAACGTCGATCTGAACCGCAACAGCATCGATTTCTCGCGACCGTTGCCGGTCAATCCCGCGTACGACGATCTGCATGCGTTGCTGGTGCCCCCGACGTGGCCGCCGTCCGCGCAGAACGCCGCGGCGATCGCGAGCTACATCGAACAGCGCGGCGAGGCCGCGTATCAGCAGGCGCTGACGATCGGCCAATATGGCCACGGCGATGGCATGTTCTTCGGCGGCGGGCGCACGGTGTGGAGCACGCGGCTGTTGCAGACGCTGTTCGAACAGTATGGCCCGGCGTGCGACAGCATCGGCTGGATCGATTTTCATACGGGACTCGGTCCGTATGGACACGGCGAGAAAATCTGCGTCGGGCAGCTCGGCGCCGACGAGTTGCAGCGCGCTCGCGCGTGGTGGGGCGCCGATGTGACGAGTCCGCTCGACGGCACGTCGGTCGCGGCCAACGTCGCCGGTCCGGTGCTCGATACGCTGCGCCGCACCTGCACGCGGGCGCGTACGACGGCGATTGCGATCGAATACGGCACGGTGCCGCTCGTCGATATGCTGCAGCGGCTCCGCGCCGATGCGTGGGTGCGTCAGCATCCCGATGCGGACCGGCAGCAGATCGACGCGATTCGCGCGGAGATCCGCGCCGGTTTCTACTGCGAGGACGACGTGTGGCGCGGGCTGATTCTCGGTCAGGCGCGCGCCGCGATTTTGCAGGCGGTCATTGGGCTGTCGCGTGAGCCTGCAGTTGCATAGGCGTAGCGCCCGCGCCGGCTGACGGCAACTCCGCTAGATACAGCGCGGGTTGGCCGTCGCAATCGGATGTGAACAGCACCTTGCTGTTATCCGGCGTGAACGACGGATGCGGATGCGTGACCTGGCGGTTGCCATCGAGCACGCGCCATGACGTGTTGTGCGCGGCGATGCGCCGGGTCGTGCGCGTCGCCGGTTCGAACAGGTACAGATACGGATCGTTTTCGATCGTATGCGCTCCGACGTCGCTGACGTCGACCGGCGTGTCGGAGCCGTCGCCGACCAGCAGCGAGCCGTCGTGGTTGCTCATCAGATGCGAGCACGGCGGCATGTCCATCAGTTCGACATCGGCATTGCGTAGGGGATCGAAGCTGCGGATCGTGCGGCGCGGGTCGCCTTTGCGGTACGACACGTAGATCATCCGGCTGCCGTCCGGCACCCAGAATTCATGCGTACAGCTTTCGCCTTCGGCGTGCTCGTGGACTTTGCGCACGTTCGCGCCGTCTTCGTCGACCAGCCACATGCGCGTATCGACGAGATCGTGCGGGCCTTCGTGGCAGAACGCGACCGTGTGATCGTCGAACGGGCGATAGATCGGATGTCCCAACCATTGATTCGCTTCATGGATCACCGTGCGTGAGCCATCGCGCAGGTCGATGCTGAGCAGCCGGCAGCGGGGTTGTTTGAAGTAGAACTCGTGGAATTTACGCCAGTCGGTCAACGGCATATAGTCGCTCGCCGCGATCTCGATGCCGACGACCTTGCTGCACGCCGAATTCGCGACCCATGTGCCGTAGCCGACGTAATCGGCAGGCACCTCGTAGACCACGGACTCTTCCAGCGAGCGCAGATCGAGTCGCTGCAAACAGCGGTCGTTCTTCACGTAGTAGAGGTGCGTGTCGTCGGGCGACAGAAAACCGCCGAACGTATTGTCGCCTGGGCCTTCGGTCAGTTGCGTCGCGATGCCGGTGGGCAGATCGAGCAGCCAGTAGTTCCAGTGGCCGTCGAAGCCGCCGCCGAACAGCAGGCGCGTGCCGTCGTTGCTGAAGCACTTCTGGTAGAAGTAGTTGCGATGACACGTCACATGAGGTGGCGTGAGGCGCGTGACCTTCGCGCCGGTCAGCGGGTCGACGCGTTCAGCGTAGTCGAATTGCAGTGTTTTGCCCTTGCTCATTGTCAGTCCTTCGCGACAGGTCACGCGGCGCGTTTGGCCGCGAGCCCGTTCGTTTCATTTATTTGGTTTCACGGACGCGAGTCCGTGCTCTCAGGTTCTCGAACGCGTCATCTTGCCTTTGGCGCTCTGGCGGCGTTCGGCAACGGCGGCCACGCGGCCCGCGCTGGCCGAGTAGTACAGCCAGGCACCCGGCACGAGCAGGACCGCGCCGCAGATCAGGAAGACGAAGCGGCCGTTCATCGCGTTGGGCAGCAGTGACAGCGCCATGATGCCGAGCGCCGCCAGGCACACGAGCCGGCCGAGCAGAGCACGCTGACGATGCTCGCGCAGGCTATCGGCCGCGTCGTCGTCGTCGGATTCGACAGGGGTGTCCCAGCGCTGGAACAGGTCGCGCCGTTCGGCCACTCGCGTTGCATTCGCTTCCGAATAGAACAGGCGCGTCGACAGGAAGAAGCCGGCGGTGATCACGACATGCGCAAGCAGCACGATCGACACTCGCAGGTCCGCCCATTCGCGCCCGCTCAGCTTGATGCCGAACCACGTTTCGATGGTCGACTGACCGATCAGCACGCCGGACACGTACGACACCGCGAGACCCACCAGCAGCGTCGCCCAGCCCGACCAGTCCGGCGTCTTGCGCACGACGAAGCCAAGCATCGCCGGCACCGCGAGCGGGAACGTCACCATCGCGCTCAGCGTGACGAGGATGTCGAACAGCGTCATGCCGTGCACCGCATTGATCGCCATGCCGACGCCCACCACCATCAGACCGAACACCAGCGACGCGAGCTTCGAGGCGACCATCAGCTCCTTCTCGCTGGCCTTCGGACGCAGCACCGTGCGATAGAAATTGCGCACGAAGAAGCCGGCATTGCGGTTGATGCCCGCGTCCATCGCCGACATCGACGCGGCGAACATCGCCGCCATCAGCAGGCCGAGCATGCCGGCCGGCATGAACTTCGAGACGAACGCGACGAACACGGCTTCACGCGCATCGTGGCCGAGCATGCCGAAGTCGCCGGCGAAATCCGGCATCCGGTAGTGCATGAACCACGCCGGCACGAACCACACGAGCGGACCGAGAATACTCAGCACGCAGGTCAGCAACGCGCCCTTGCGTGCGTGCTCGCTGTCCTTCGCGCAGATATAGCGGTACGAGTTCAGACCGTTGTTCATCATGAAGATCTGCTTGACGATGATCATCACGACCCACACCGCGAACAGCCCTGCATACGCGTAGCCGTGGCCGATCCAGAACGTATCGTTGAAGCTGCCGATGATCGGCGCGATGCCGCCCGCGTTGCCGAGTGCGACGATCGTGCAGGTGAAGGTGACGGCCATCACGATCAGCATCTGCAGGTAATCGGAGGCGACCATCACCCATGCGCCGCCCGCGAGCGCCATCGCGATCACGACGAGGCCCGTCGCGACGATCACCGTGCCGACCGGCAAATGAAACACCGCGCCGGTGATGATCGCGAGACCGTTCAGCCATTGCCCGGCCGACAGCAGTCCATCGAGCACGCTGAGCCACACGAAGCTCTGTTCGCTGGTGCGGCCGAAGCGCGAGCGCAGCGCCTCGGTCGCGGTGACGACGCGCATCTGTCTGAAGCGGGGCGCGAAGTACAGGTAGTTGCTCAGATAGCCGACCGCGTTGGCCAGATACAGCACGACGATCGCGAAGCCGTCGTTGAACGCTTTCGATGCCGCGCCGGTAAACGTCCACGCGGAGAACTGCGTCATGAACGCGGTCGCGCCCACCATCCACCACAGTACCTTGCCGCCGCCGCTGAAATAGTCGCTCGTGTTCTTGTTGAAGGAACGGAACGACAGGGTGATCGCAATCAGAAAGCCGATGTAGGCGATCACAACGAGAATATTGATGTCCATGCATTACTCCGCGCAGGCTGAGGTCTTGTATCGAAGAGGTCGTGCTGCGGTTCGGATCAGAAGTAGTGAATGATGCCGAGAGAGACACCCTGTTCGTTTTCGCCCGGGCTCTGGATGCCCATCGGCTTGATGCTGTAAATCGCGTTCGACGCATTGCGCAGCGCGACGAGTTGCGCATAGAGCGCGGTGCGCTTCGAGAAGTCGTAGCGCGTCGTGAATACGATGTGCTGCGCGCCCGTGTTCGGCCCTTTCTTGACCGAGCCGACCGACGCGCCGAGCGGCGCGCTGCCATAACCGCTGCCGGCGATGCCGTAGTTCAGCTCGAAGCCCCACGGCCCCGGCGTATAGCGCGCGACGAGACCGAGCATATTCTGGCGGATGTTCTGACGCTGCGCGTTGACCTCGTAATTGAGCTGCTGGACGATGCCGCCGAAGTAGACCGATTGCGTGAGCTGATAGCCGGCGAGGATTTCCGCCGCGTAGTTGTTCTGCCCGGGTCCCAGCACGCCGTAGTCGCCTTCGAAACCGATCGCCGCCTGCAGCCGGCCGCTCACGTAGTTCAGCGAGGCCGACCACACGTGCGGTGCGCCGAGGCCGCCGTTGTGGACGTCCTGATCGTACGCGTAATACTGGACCGCGCCGAACACAGGACCGAAGTTCGGCGAGTCGTAGCGGATCGAGGTCGGGTACTTGATGTCGAAACAGCCTTGCGCCTTGGAGTAGCCGGCGGTGCCTTTCATCGCGATGCCGCAGTTCGACCACAGTACCGTGGTGATGCCGAGTCCCTGGGTTTCGGCGAGCGTGTCGCCGAAAATGCCGTGCCGGTCGAACGGTGCCTGGAAGCGGCCCATGCGCAGCGAGCCGTAGGTCTTGCTCGCGAGACCGACGAAAGTTTCGCGAGCGCCGAACGTGCCGGTGCCGTCGGTCGTGCTGAACGCGCTTTCCACCTGGAAGACCGCCTTCAGGTCGGAGCTCAGGGTCTCCGAGCCGCGAAAGCCCCACGCGGAGCCATAGTTGGCCATTCGCACGCTGCCGGGATTGCCGCCGCCCGTGACCCAGTCGATCGAGTTGATGAAGCGCCCATAAAAATTGACCGAATCGCCGCCGTAGGGCGTGTACGCCTTGTCGGACCATCCGGAGAACTGCACCGGGCTCTCCTGGGCCGGCAGTTCGGGCGAGTAAGCGACGGCCAGCTGGCCGATGCACAGTGCGAGGGCCGTGCACATTCTATTTGCGGTCGACATCCTGATTCACTTCCATCACGTTAGAAGGTCGCGCCCGATTCCGGCGGGGCCAGTCGGGCGGATGTTGTTCGTTGTTTCGCCAGATGTTCGATAACCTGTTTTATTTATTCGTCATCGTACAACCGACAACGAACATTATCAGTCATCGAACAACTGCCTCAATAGCGGTATACCCTCGCGTGAAAATTGGGGGATGAATCGGGTAGGGCGGGTGGCGACTCCACCCGGCGCGCCCGTCGCTTCAGCTACCCTCGATCGTGTGCGCGGCGATGTACTCGAAATCGATGTCCTCGCCGAGCCCCGGCGCCTGCGACAGGTGCACGAAGCCATCGGCGTCCATCGGATCGGCGAGGCTACGCAGATAAGCGGGCGGCACGTCGTAGTCGAGGAACGGGTGCAGCAGGCCGCGCTCGTACCAGCGGCAGTTCGAGACGGCGGCCGTGACGGCCAGGTTGGCCGCGCCGTTGCCGTGGATTTCGCAGTTCATGCCGAACGACTCGGCCAGATGCGCGACCTTCAGCGTCGGCGAGATACCACCGACGCCGGCCACGCCCGCGCGCAGGATGTCGCAGGCGTTGGCGGCGACCCAGTCGGCGCGCAGATGATGCTTGCCCGACATCGATTCGGGACCGACGATCGGAATGTCGAGCTGGTCGGCGAGCCACTTGTACGAGCTCATGCTCTGCTCGTCCATCATCTCCTCGAACCACGTGAAGTTCAGTTGTTCGAGCGCGCGGCCGATCCGCAGCGCGTCGGTGCGGCTGTACCAGTGGTAGCCGTCGAGCATCAGCGCGATGTCCGGGCCCACGGCCTCGCGCACCGCCGCGCAAGCCTTGATGTCCATCGTCACGTCGGGCGCGAACGAGACAGGTGGCATCCACGTATGCAGCTTGATCGCCTTGTAGCCGCGCGCGACGAGCTTTTCGGCGAAGCTTGCATAGTCGTCCGGCGTGGCGAGGCCGCCGGGCAGCTCGTCGCCGCACATCGTGCTGCCGTAGGCCGGCACCTTGTCGCGATAGCCGCCGATCAGCCGGTAGACCGGCGTCTGCAACGCCCGGCCGGCCAGATCCCACAGCGCCTGATCGACGACCGCGAGCGCGCGGTCGGTCAGCTGGCCGGCGCTGCCGCGTTGGCGGTGCGCGAGGTCCTGCCACAGCGCCTCGCGCTGGAACGGATGGCGGCCGATCAGCACGCGTCGCACGTGCGTGGCGAGCAGCTCCTCTCGGATGACTTCCGGCGGCCCGAACGCGTAACCCGTCGCGCCGTCGTCCGCTTCGATGCGCAGCAAGGCCATCGTGGCCTGGCGTTCGTCGCCGGGATGCGAGTGGCCGCCGCTGTCGACAGCGCGCCGCGTGGGATAGGTAAAGACGGTGCGCGTGACGCGTTCAATCTTCATGAATTCGGTTCCGTTGGAAGGTGAATCTGCTCCGTCCGGGCGGGAAGGCCGTTCCGGCGGGGTGCGGACATCGCAGGCGCGCGGCGCCAGCGGTATACTCGACCTATCAACTACTGTCAGTCATCGTATGACGGACAATTTAACACAACGAATCTGGACGACTCAATGAATTCTCCGTTGCCCGTACGTCGCACGCGCCGGCGCGCCGAAAACGTGTTCGACTGGCTCAGCGAGCAGATCCGCTCGGGCGCGCTGAAGCCGGGCGATCAGTTACCGACCGAGTTCGACCTGATGCGCACTCAGGAAGTGAGCCGTGCTGTCGCGCGCGAGGCGGTGCAACGGCTGCGCATGTCCGGTCTGATCGAAACCCGCCAGGGGATGGGCAGCTACGTGCTCGACGCCGGCGCGGCGCCGCCGACCGTCGAGCTGACGGGCGGGGCCGCGCGCACGCGCCGCGACGTGCTGGCGATTCTGGAGCTGCGCATCTGCATCGAAACGGAGAGCGCCGGGCTCGCCGCGCAGCGTGCGTCGCGCCAGGACCTCGCGGCGATCAAGGCCGCGCTCGACGATCTCGACGCGCATGCGAGCGCCGGCGTCGATGCCGCGCCCTATGACTTCCAGTTCCATATCCAGATCGCGCGCGCGACGGGCAATCCGTTTTTCGTCGATGTGCTGTCGCAGCTCGATCCGTCGTTCGCGCCGCGGCCGCGGCTCGATCCGTCGAGCTACGCGTCGCGCGTCAACAGCGAGCACCTGAATATTTACGAGGCAATTTCGCGCGGCGACGTCGACGGCGCCCGCGCGGCGATGCACATGCACCTGTCCAACAGCCGCGCACGGTTGCGCAGCGCCGAGGGCGCGGGTTGACGCGGCGGCGTTGGACGGCGCCGCTCAGTAAAGCGTGTCGCCGGTCTGTCGCAGCGGATCGGGCGACTGCTGCGTGAGCCGCAGCACGCCGGACTGATCGAAGTAGAAGTTGTACAGCAGATGCCAGGTGCCGCTGTCCTGATAGCGGTAGCTCCAGACTTCCTCGTTCAGGCGCGGCATCTTTTTCGCTTCGGCCGGACGGCCAAAATGCACGAGCACGTCCTGCTTGGTCCACGTGCCGACCTGCGCCTGGTTGAACTCGCCGGGTTGCAGCACCTGACGCACGCTTTCGATCTTGCCGTCGGCGGACACGTCGGCGGCGATCGTCGTATAGCCAAGCGGCTGCGTCGGCCACATCAGGCGCTTGCCGCCATCGGGCAGGTTGTAGGTTTCGGCTGGCTTGCCTAGCCGGGTAGTCAACAAAGTGGAATCTTCGCCGGGCTGAAACGCGCTCAACGGCTGCGCGCAACCGGCGAGCAGCGAGGCGGCGAGCAGGGCCGCCGCGCTCGCGCTTGCCGGGAATGGCGACGCGAAACCTCCTTCGGTGTGTCTGCGCATGATGTCCCTCCATGTGTGATGACATCGCAGATTCGACACTATATTCGCGGCGGAGTTTGCACAGGATTACCGCGGGCATTGGTGCGCTGAAAACTCACCTGGCAAGCGGCCGCCCGCCCCCGACCCCTGCGTCTACCCGGGCTTGTCCTGGGGCACCTTCAAACACCCAGGGTTCGCTGCCTCAAGTTGCCGCCGAGCCTTACGCACGCTCGCTCGCACGCCACCCAGCGCGATTGTTTGCGATTCGCAAATGCCGCATTCGCGGCTTGTCCCGTACCTGATCCGCCGCACTTGCGCCAATCTTGGCCGCGTCACTGCCGCATCGATGAAGCGCGGCACGACACCCGTGATTGCATTCGACGAACCCGGCGGCGCGCCCCCGCGTCGGCGACTGCCGTCCGCGCACAGAGCGGCCGGCCTATGGAGACACAGATGAAATCGAACGACTGGGACGTGGCCTACGAATGGAAGGCCGTCGTGCTGCTAGCCCTCGGCTTTGGCCTCGTGGGACTCGACCGGTGGCTGATCGCGCCGCTTTTTCCGGCCATCATGAAGGACCTGCATCTGACCGCGCAGGACGTCGGCAACTGCATCGGCATCCTTGGCTTGTCGTGGGGCATTTTCGCGGCACTGATGGGCGGCATCTCCGACAAGATCGGACGTCGCAAGGTGCTGATTCCGGCGATCCTGGCCTTTTCGCTGCTGTCTGGCTTCTCCGGGCTCGCGGGCGGTCTGATGAGCCTGCTCGCGGTGCGCTCGCTGATGGGCGTTGCCGAAGGCTCGTTCTGCCCGACCAGCTTCGCCGCGACCGCCGACGCTTCGCATCCGAGGCGCCGCGGCTTCAATCTCGGTCTGCAGCAGAGCGGCTTTGCGCTGTTCGGCCTCGCGCTGGCGCCGATCATCGCGACGCAGCTGCTGGGCGTGGTGACGTGGCGCTGGGTCTTCGCGCTGGTGTCGGTGCCGGGGCTCATTCTCGGCGTGCTGATGTACTTCGTGATTCGCGAACCGAAAGCCGCGCCGCAGGCCACGCCGCAGCGCGCGGCGAGCCCGGCCGAACGTGGCAACTGGCGCGACGTGCTGAAGAGCCGCAACATCCCGATCGCGATGGCCGCGCTGTTCTGCGCGATGACCGGTGTATTCGTGCTGGGCGCGATGCTGCCGCTCTATCTGACCGAGTATCTGTCGCTCGACACGCAGCGCATGGGTGTCGTCGTCTCGGCGATCGGCTTTGGCGGCTTTATCGGGCAGTTCGGTTTGCCTGGGTTGTCGGACCTGACCGGGCGGCGCGTCGCGAGCATCGTCGGCTTTGCGGGCACCGCTGTGATGCTGTACGTGTTCCGCGGACTCGGCGCGCAGCCGGTGCAGTTGTTCGCGGTGCTGTTCGTCGCGTCGTTCTTTACGCTCGGGCTGGTTTCGCTGCTGTCCGGTCCGGTCGCGACCGAAGCCGCGCCGATCGGGATGATCTCGACGTCGATCGGCATTGTCGTCGGTGCGGGCGAGATCTTTGGCGGCGGCATTGCGCCGGCCTTGGCGGGCTTCGTCGCGACACACTTCGGGATCCAGAACATCTTGTGGCTGCCGATCGGCGCGGTGCTGCTCGGCATCGGCGTGAGTCTGCTGCTCGAGGAGACCGCGCCGGCGCGAGTGCGTCGCCAGGGCCGCATCCCGTCGCTGGATCTGCCGACGAGCGAACAGCCCGAATGATGGGCTGCCATCGGTCGACACGCTGCTCGACGATGCACTCGCCGCTGAGCTCGGCAACGAGGTCGCCGTTGCCTGGCATGCGGCGCGTTCACGCACCCCAGCCCATATACACTGAAAAGCTGGGCGAGTGGACAAGGACGCAGCATGGACCGTTTTCTGAGCATCGAGGCCTTCGTACGCGTGGCCGAAACGAGCAGCTTCGCCGAAGCGGCGCGGCAGTTGGGCGTGACGAGTTCAGTGGTCACGACGCGCATCCAGCAACTGGAGAAGTTCGTCAACGCGCCGCTCTTTCATCGCAGCACGCGGCACGTGCGCCTGTCCGAAGTGGGCGAGGCGTTCTATCGCGAGTGCGCGGAAGTGGTCGGGCACGTCAACGAATTGACCGACCAGATGCGCGAGCTGCGCGCCACGCCGACCGGCCGATTGCGCATCCAGATGCTGCCGGGCTTCGCGCTCGGCCACTTCGGCGCGCCGCTCGCCGAGTTCAACCGCCGCTATCCGGGCATCCAGCTCGACGTGATCGTCAACGACCGGGTGGTCGATCCGATCGAAGAGGGCTTCGACGTCGCGTTCCAGATCTTTCCGCCCATCTCCGAATCGCTGATCGAGCGACGGCTGTTCAAGGTGCGGCGCCTTTTCTGCGCGACGCCCGCGTATGTGAAGCAGCATGGCGCGCCGCAGCATCCGCGCGATTTGCTGCAGCACACCACGGCGCTTTATTCGGGCTACCCGTCGCGCAATCGCTGGACGATGGCGCACGGCGACGAGGTCGTCGAACTGGAGCTGCCCGGCATGATCCGCTCGAACTCGGTTCATCTGCTGCGCGACTATGCGCTGACGGACGGCGGAGTGGTCTGTCTGCCGACGCTGGTCGCGAGCGCGGCACTCGTCGACGGCTCGCTGGTGCCGATCCTGACCGACTACACGCTCTCGCCGCTGAATTTCGCGGCCGTGTATCCCGCGACGCAACGACAGGCGCTGAAGGTCAAGGCGCTGGTCGAGTTTCTGGCCGAGTACCTGGGTCCCGAACCCGCATGGGACCGCCCGCTCATCGAGCGCGGCTGGGTGACGTAACGCGGCAATTCACGCGGCGATTATTTGCAAAGTGCAAATGCTGTAATCGCCCGATCGCCGGTTGTTGCCATCCTGTTGCGCTTCTAAAGTTATTCCAACAACACCGATTCAACAACCGCAACTACGTTGCATGGGATCGGAGTAAGAGCTTTGCATGGGACCGGAGTAGGCGCTAAAGCGCCAACACCGGTCGACAGCTAAAGCGCCAACTCCGATCGACACAGGAGACAAGCAATGACCGAGTCGTCATTCCACACCGTCTTTGGCTCGCTCGACGGCTACCGCAAAGGCGAAATCGAAATCACGAGCGGTGAAGCCCGCCACTATGTGTTTTCCAACATCTTCGAAGTCGCATCCGAGGCGACGCCCTACGAAAAGGTCGTGGTCGGCAAGAACCTCGACTACGTGATCGAGGCGCTGCGCACCGAAGGGCAATCGCAATGGTTCGCCTGTGCGCACGACGAGTTCGCGATCCTGATGGACGGCGAAGTGCGCATCGATTTCATCAAGCTCGATAACGCGCCGAAGAGCGGCACAGGCACCGTCGCCGTGGGTGGGCAACCCGCCGGTCGCGCGATGGGTCACGTGGTGCTGCGTCGCGGTCATCAGGCATTGCTGCCGGCCGGCTGCGCCTATCGCTTCACTGCGCAGAAACCCGGCGTCGCGCTCGTGCAAACGATGTTCGGCGAACTGTCGGTAGAGAAGTGGGCCGACATCTGCCTGCACTGATACCCACACGACCCACATCTCTGGAGACAAGACATGGCATCCCTCGAAACCCTCGATCACTCCGCCGGCTTCGCCGCCGACACCGTGCGCGCAAGCGAACCCGACGCGGTCACCGGCTATCGCCGCTTCACGCTCGGCGCCTTCGAGTTTCTGCGCGACGAGTACTTCGTCAAGATCAACTGGCCCGCCAAAGGCCAGGTCCGCACCCACGCCGTACCGGCCGATGCGTTCCTGCGCGCGATGATGCGCGACGTCGCATGGGGCTTCTTCTACGGCTGGGTCAACTTCGACCACGTGTTCGGCACGCGCAATCACTACGGCAAGGTCGACGTGTATGCGGGCTCGTTCAACGGCATCATGAAGGACGCGGGCGTCGACTATATCGAAACCTTCGAGACGCCGACGATCATGGCGACCTTCAAGGCGATCCTGCACGACTGGACCAACGAAGGCTTCGACCCGTTCGCCGCACCCGAGGAAACCGGCACCGCGTTCGGCCGCAAGCATGGCGACAACGATGCCGCGATCGAGCGCACGCGCATCGCCACGCGCCGCATGCCGGGCCTCGAAGGCGACTCGCCGCTGCGCGACGAACTGCCGGTGAACCGTGCCTTCGTCGATGTCGCCCAGGACGATCCCGAGGTGCATGTCGAGCCCGGCTTCGAAGGCCAGCTGCATGCGTTCAACCTGTTCAAGTACCTGTCGCGCTCGGACGTCACGTGGAATCCGTCGGTCACGTCGGTGTGCGGCCAGAGCCTGTTTTGCCCGACCACCGAGGAATACATCCTGCCGGTTTTCCACGGCAACGATCGCGTCGAGTGGTTCCTGCAGCTGTCCGATGAAATCGTCTGGGACATCGGCGACAAGAACACCGGCGCGCCGCGCGCGCGGATCACGATGCGCGCGGGCGATATCTGCGCGATGCCGGCCGATATCCGCCATCAAGGCTATTCGACCAAGCGCTCGATGCTGCTCGTATGGGAGAACGCGACGCCGAATCTGCCCAAGCGCTACGAGAGCGGCGAGCTGAAGCCGTACCCCGTCGATTTCTGAAGGCTCGCCTGAAGAGCGCCGCACCCGTATTCACCGAGGATCATTCATGCAAACCCAACTGTTCATCGACGGCCGCTTTACGGACGCCGTCGAAGGCGGCACGATCGACGTGCTCAATCCGCACGACGGCTCGCTGATCACGCAGATCGCCGCGGCCACCGCCGCCGACATCGATCTCGCCGTCGCCGCCGCCGCGCGCGCGTTCCCGAAGTGGGCCGCGCTGCCCGCTGCCGAACGCGGCCGCCTGCTGCTGAAGCTCGCCGACGCGATCGAGGCCAACGCCGAAGAACTCGCGCGACTCGAATCGCTCGACACGGGCCATCCGGTGCGCGATTCGCTCTCGCTCGACGTGCCGCGCACCGCCGCATGCTTTCGCTACTTCGGCGGCATGGCCGACAAGCTGCAAGGCTCGGTGATTCCGGTCGAGACCGGCTTTCTGAACTACGTGCAGCGCGCGCCGATCGGCGTGGTCGGACAGATCGTGCCGTGGAATTTCCCGCTGATGTTCACGAGCTGGAAGATGGGCCCGGCGCTCGCCGCCGGCAACACGGTCGTGCTGAAGCCGTCGGAGATCACGCCGCTGTCCACGCTGCGTATCGTCGAGCTGATGGCCGAGGTCGGTTTTCCGGCGGGCGTCGTCAACATCGTCGCGGGCTATGGACATACGGCAGGGCAGCGGCTCGCCGAGCATCCGGGCGTCGGCAAGATCGCCTTCACCGGCTCGACCGCGACCGGGCGGCGCATCGTCGAGGCCTCGCAAGGCAATCTGAAGCGCGTGCAGCTCGAACTCGGCGGCAAGGGTGCCAACATCGTGTTCGACGACGCGAATCTCGACGACGCGATCAACGGCGCCGCGTGGGCAATCTTCCACAACCAGGGCCAGGCTTGCATCGCGGGCTCGCGGCTGATCCTGCATGAGCGCATCGCCGATCAGTTCCTCGAACGCTTCGTGTCGCTCGCGTCGTCGATCCGGCTCGGCAATCCGCTCGATGCCGACACCGAGATGGGGCCGCTCACGTCGAAGCAGCATCAGGAGCGCGTGCTCGCCTTCGTCGACATCGCGCGCCAGCAGGGCGGCCGCGTGCTGACGGGCGGCAGCGCGCCGAGCGACGCAGCGCTGGCGAACGGTTACTACGTGCGTCCGACCGTCGTCGAAGCCGCGAGTCCAAACGATCGCGTCGCCCAGGAGGAAGTGTTCGGCCCGTTCGTCACGGTGCTGCGTTTCCGTACCGACGACGAAGCACTCGCGATCGCCAACGGCACCGACTACGGCCTCGGCAGCGGACTGTGGACGCGCGATCTGTCGCGCGCGCACTCGATGGCCGCGCGAATCCATGCGGGCATGTGCTGGGTCAACTGCTACAAGCGCGTGAATCCTGGCAGCCCGTTCGGCGGCGTCGGACAGTCGGGCTATGGCCGCGAGATGGGTTTCGAGGCGATGCACGACTACACCGAAGCGCGCTCGGTGTGGGTCAACGTCGACGGCAACGTGCCGCCGCATTTCAAGCGCTGAGGGCGGCATGGAACGCTTCGTCTATCAGGGCACGCCGTCGCGAGTCGTGTTCGAATGGGGCGGGCTCGCGACGCTGCCCGCGGAGATCGAGCGGCTCGGCGCGAAGCGCGCGCTGATCCTCGCGACGCCCGAGCAGCGCGCGCTGGCCGAGCGGGTCGCGGATGCGCTCGGCGCGCGCGCGGCGGGGGTGCATGCGCAAGCCGTGATGCACGTGCCGGTCGAAATCGCGCGCGCCGCGGTCGAGGCGGCCGGCGCGCTCGATGCCGACTGCTGCGTCGCGGTCGGCGGCGGCTCGACGGTCGGGCTCGGCAAGGCGATCGCGCTCGAATCGTCGCTGCCGATCATCGCGGTGCCCACCACTTATGCGGGCTCCGAGATGACGCCGATCTACGGCCTCACCGAAGGTCGGCTCAAGCGCACCGGCCGCGATATGCGCGTGCTGCCGCGCACGGTGATTTACGATGCGTCGCTGACGTTGTCGTTGCCGGTGGGCATTTCCGCGGCGTCGGGCATCAATGCGATGGCGCACGCGGTCGAAGCGCTCTATGCCGAAGACGCGAATCCCGTGATCAGCCTGATGGCCGAGGAAGCGATCCGCGCGCTCGGCGAGGCGCTTCCCGCGATCGTGCGCGCACCGGACGATGCCGCGGCGCGCAGCCGCGCGCTGTACGGCGCGTGGCTCGCGGGGACCTGTCTGGGCGCGGTCGGGATGGCCTTGCATCACAAGCTTTGTCATACGCTCGGTGGCACGTTCAACCTGCCGCATGCGCAAACGCATGCGGTGATGCTGCCGCATACGGCACACTACAACCACGGCGCCGCGCCTGCCGCGCTCGCGCGCGTCGCCCGCGCGCTCGGCGGCAAAGAGGCGGCCGATGCGGGCTCGCTGCTGTTCGAACTGAATCGCGCGCTCGGGATTCCGACGGCGCTCTCGCAGATCGGCATGCCCGAGCAGGGACTCGACGAAGCGGCCGATCTCGCGTGCAGCAATCCGTATGCGAACCCGCGGCCGGTGGAGCGCGACCCGATACGCGCGCTATTGCAACGTGCGTGGCAGGGCGCTGAGCCGGCCTGAGCACGGGCCATGCAGCGCCGTGCCGCCAGAACAATCGATGGAGGAAGACATGTCGACAGACAACAAAGAGGCCGAACAGGCCTTGACCGAGCAGGTGATAGCCAGCTTCGCGAAGACGCCCGATGACCGGCTGCGCACGCTGATGGAGAGCCTCGTGCGGCACATGCATGCATTCGTGCGTGAAGTCGAGCCGAGCGAGGCCGAGTGGATGTCGGCCATTCGCTTTCTGACCGACACCGGCAAGATGTGCGACGACCTCGTGCGCCAGGAATTTATCCTGTTGTCCGATACGCTCGGCGTGTCGATGCTCGTCGACGCGATCAATCACCGCCTCGCGACGGGCGCGACCGACACCACCGTGTTCGGCCCGTTCTATATTCGCGGCATGCCCGAGCGTGCGTACGGCGAGAACATCGCGCTCACGCCGGGCACGCCGGCTCTCGTGCATGGCCGGGTGCTGTCGACGAACGGCGAGCCGCTTGCCAACGCGGTGCTCGACGTCTGGCAGACCGCCGAGAACGGCATGTACTCGGGACAAGACACGGAGCAGCCACACGGCAATCTGCGCGGCCGCTTCCGCACCGACGCCGAAGGCCGCTACGCGATCACGACGATCGTGCCGGTCAGCTATCCGATTCCGACCGACGGCCCGGTTGGCCGCATGCTCGAGGCGACCGGACGGCATCCGTGGCGGCCCGCGCATCTGCACTTCATGATCGACGCGCCGGGGCATCGTACGCTCGTCACGCATGTGTTCGATCGCGAGGATCCTTACTTGAGTTCGGACGCGGTGTTCGGCGTGAAGCCGTCGCTGATGGTGGACTATCGCGAGCGGCCGGCGGATCACGAACTCGCGCGCCGCTTCGGTTTCGATGGTGCCTTCCGCGAAGCGCGCTACGACTTCATCCTCGATCGGAGCTGACGACGATGGCACGTTTTTTCGCGGTATTCGCCACCGACAAGCCCGGCATGCGCGAAGTGCGCGAGCGCGTGCGGCCGGTGCATCGGAAATGGCTGCGCGGCAACACCCATCGTGGCGTGTTCGTGCGTCTCGGCGGTCCGACGCTGGCGCCGCAATGCGATGCCATGAACGGCACCTTGCTGGTCGTCGAAGCGGAACGTATCGACGACGTGATGGAATTCATCGGCAACGATCCGTATATGCAGGCGGGGCTGTTCGATTCCGTGGAGATTCGTCCGTGGGACTGGAGCCTCGGCAATCCGGAACGGAGAATCTGAGCGATGAGCACAACGCCATTATGTGCGCTCGCCGACGTGCCCGATGGCGGCGCGCGGGTCGTCGATGCTACGGCCGCCGGCGTGCCGGTCGTGCTCGTGCGCCGTGGCGAGCAGGTGTGGGCTTATGCGAATCGCTGCCCGCATTTTTCGGTGCCGCTCGATTTCGAACCCGGCGATGTGCTGTGTTATCGCGGGCAGGTGTTGATGTGCGCGCATCACAGCGCGCTGTTCCGCTTCGAGGATGGACATTGCATCGAGGGGCCGTGCGCCGGGGCGAGCCTCGATGCGGTGGAGATCGCGGTCGACGACGACGCGTGGGTCGTGTTGAACCGCTAGTCGACGCGCACTTCAGAGCAGCACGTCGAGCATATCGAACAACATCCGGTTGTGCGCTTTCGCCGAGCGCCGGCGCTTGCGAATCACCGTCGACAAACATTCGACGAAGCATTGGCTTGCCGCGCTGCGCATTGCGTTGTGCAGACCGATCACGGCCACCTGGCTCAGATCGAATTGCTCGACGAGTTCGAGCGGCTGCGCCCAGTCTTTCAGCGAGTCGCTCAGCAGCAGCGGTCGCGGGCAATGCGACAACATGTCGTTATGACGCGCGAGCTCGACGAGCAGCGCGCTCGAATGCGCGCAATGCAGCCGATGCGGCTCGATCGCCGCGCCGTGCTGCCAGAAGATGTTGCGCATCAGCCCTTCGAAGCTCGCCGCCGTGTAATTGACCGCCCAGTCATGCTCGAGCAGATCGTGAATCGAGCGGCAGTTCGCGAGCGGATGTCCGCGCCGCGCGATCACGCACGACTCGTACGTGAACAGCAGTTCCTGATCGAACTCGCGGCTCGGTAGCGCTGAAGACATCGGCACCACCAGCAGATCCAGCAAGCCCTCGCGCAGCCGTGGCACCGCAACGGCCGTCAAGCCCTCGAAAATCTCCAGCCGCACCTTCGGCATTTGCTGGCGGAACAGCGTGATCGTTTCCGACATGAAATTCAGCATTACGAGCGGCGTGATCGCGATCGCGAGCTTGCCGGTCTGATCGCCGCGCAGCTTCGCGAGATCTTCGTTCGCGCGTTCGAGCTGCCCGATCATCAGGCGCGCGTGAGCGAGCAATGTCTGGCCGGCCTCGGTGAAGCTCACGCCGCTCGGGCTGCGCGACAGCAGCGTCAGTTGCTGATCCTTTTCGAGCTCGCGCAACGCCTTGGTGACCGCGGCCTGGGACACGCCGAGCAGACGCGCCGACGCGCGGATGCTGCCCGCATCGGCGACGGTCACGAGCGCCTGGAGCTGGTGGATTTTCATGGGTGAGGCGGGTGAACGAGGGGGTGTGAGGGGCGAGTGAGGGGTTAACACGGTGACAACCGTTGGTTATCAATATAACAAAACTGCGGCTTCCCGCTCGAAAAACGCCTGCCTATGATGCGCCGACACTGTTCACCGAAGAGTCCTCCATGTCCCACCCAATTGAAGCATCCCTCGATGAATTCATCCCGTCGCGCATGCGCGCGATCGAAGCCGACATGGTGTCGTTGCGCCGGCACATTCACGCGCATCCGGAGCTGAGCTTCCAGGAGTTCGAGACGAGCGAGCTGGTCGCCCAGCGTCTCGCCGAATGGGGCTATAGCGTGCAACGCGGACTGGGCGGCACGGGCGTGGTCGGTACCTTGACGAACGGCAGCGGCAAGTCGCTCGGCCTGCGCGCCGACATGGACGCGCTGCCGCTCACCGAAAAGACGGGCCTCGCCTACGCGAGCAGGCACGAGGGGGTGATGCACGCATGCGGCCACGACGGCCATACCGCGATGCTGCTCGCGGCGGCGCGCGTGCTGGCGGAATCGCGCAATTTCAGCGGCACGCTGAACCTGATCTTCCAGCCGGCCGAGGAACACGGCGGCGGCGCGCGCAAGATGCTCGAAGACGGCCTGCTCGTGCGTTTCCCGTGCGACGCGGTGTTCGCAATGCACAACATGCCCGGCTTTCCGGCCGGTCGCTTCGGCTTTTTCGAGGGACCGTTCATGGCCGCCGCCGATACGGTGACGATCCGCATCGTCGGTCATGGCGGCCACGGCGCGGTGCCGCACAAGGCAGTCGATCCGGTCGTCGCCAGCGCGTCGCTGGTGATGGGCCTGCAGACCGTCGTGTCGCGCAACGTCGATCCGCTCGAAACGGGCATCGTGTCGGTCGGTGCGATTCACGGCGGCAGCGCGTCGAACATCATTCCGGACAGTGTCGAAATCAAGCTGTCGGTGCGCTCGCTGAGCCCGGAGATACGCGATCGTCTGCAGGAGCGCATCACCGCACTCGCGCACGCGCACGCGCAGGCCTACGGCGCGCGTGCCGAGGTCGATTACGATCGTGGCTATCCGGTGCTGGTCAATCATCCCGACGAGACGCGCTTGGCCAAGTCCGTCGCGAAGGAATGGCTCGGCGACGAGGGCCTCGTGCACGACATGCGGCCGATCACCAACAGCGAGGACTTCGCCTACGTGCTGGAGCAATGCCCCGGCTGCTACCTGCTCGTCGGCAATGGCGAAGGCAAGGGCGGCTGCATGGCGCACAACCCCGGCTACGACTTCAACGACGACATCCTGTCGATCGGCGCGAGCTACTGGGTCCGGCTCGCCGAGCGCTTCCTGCGCTGACGCAGCGCGTTGCATTACGCCACGCGCGGGTGCCGTCGCCTGCTCGCGGCTTCGATAACAGCGGCGGCAACCGGTCGCTCGATCTGCGCGAGCGCGCCTCTTTCCGGCTTGGAGACACCATGAAACGACTGATCCGTTCGACCCTGTTAGCGTCCGCCTGCGCGGCTGTGTGCGCATTGAGCGCCATGCCGCCCGGTGCGGCGGCGGCCACCTCGCAGACGCTGACGTTCGGCGTCGATCCCACCTTTCCGCCGTTCGAATCGAAGACGCCCGATGGCTCGTTCGTCGGCTTCGACATCGACCTCGGCAACGCCATCTGCGCGGAGATGAACGTGCAGTGCAAGTGGGTCGAGCAAGGCTTCGACGGCATGATTCCCGCGTTGAAGGCGCGCAAGTTCGACGCGATCCTCTCCGCGATGACGGCGACGCCTGCCCGCCGTGCGCAGATCGATTTCACCGACAAGCTGTATGGCGGCTCCGCGCGACTCGTCGCGCCGACGGGCTCGACGCTGCAGCCGACCGTCGACTCGCTGCGAGGCCACCGCATCGGCGTGCAGCAGGGCGCGGTGCAGGAGAGCTACGCGCGCGCGGAATGGGCGCCCAAGGGCGTGACGATCGTCTCGTACCAGAGCCCGGACCAGATCTACGAAGATCTCGCGACGGGGCGCCTCGACGCGTCGTTCCAGGCGTCGGTGCAGGCCGACCTCGGTTTCCTGCGCACGCCGCGCGGCAAGTCGTTCGCGTTTGCTGGCGCGGAAGTCAAGGACCCGCGCGCGACGGGCGACGGTATCGCGATCGGCGCGCGCAAGGGCGACGAGCAACTGATCGCGAAGATCAATCAGGCGATCGGCGCGATCCGCAAGAACGGCACATACGACAAGCTTCAGCACAAGTACTTCAGCTTCGACATCTACGGCGACTAAGCCGACCCGGCGCTAAATAACTATTACTTAAAATGGGTTTGGAAAAATGCAGAAAAAACAGTTGGCAGGACTATTGATCGCAAGCGGTATCGGGGTGGGTGCGCACGCGCAAAACAGCGTGACGCTGTACGGTCTGATCGACCAGGGCTTGACCTACACGAGCAACGTGCGGGGCCATTCGAACTGGGAAATCATGAGCGGCGAGGCACAGGGCAGCCGCTGGGGGCTGAAAGGCTCCGAGGATCTGGGCGGTGGCATGCAGGCACTGTTCGTGCTCGAGAACGGTTTCGACGCGAGCAGCGGCCGTTTGATGGAAGGTGGCCGCATGTTCGGCCGCCAGGCCTATGTCGGGCTTTCGAAGAACGGCGTCGGGTCGTTGACGTTCGGCCGTCAGTACGATTCGCTCGTGGAGTTCCTCGGGCCGCTGACCGCGAACGGCAACTGGGGCGGTTTCATGTTCGACCACCCGTACGGCAACGACAACACCGACAACTTCTTCCGGCTCGACAACGCGGTGCAGTTCAATAGCGCGAACTGGTCGGGCTTCCAGCTGAGCACGACCTACGCGTTCTCGAACAGCGCGGGACAGTTCTCGAAGAACAATGCGCAGAGTGTCGGTGCGGGCTACTCGAACGGACCGTTGACGATCGGCGTGGGCTACCTGAACGTCAACGATCCCGGCGCGAATACGGTGGGCGCGGTCACGACCGACGACGCCGGCTTTCTCGCGAGCCGCCAGACCGTGTACGGCGCGGGCGTCAGCTATCAGATCGGGCAGTCGACGCTCGGCTTCGTCTATACGCACACCGATCTGAAGGATCCGACCTCGTTCCAGTTCATCAGCGGCTCGATCGTGCCGCCGGGGCAAACGCTGTCGTCGCTGAAGTTCGATAACTTCGAGGTCAACGCGACGTATTACGCAACGCCCGCGCTGCTGCTCGGTGCGATGTATTACTACACGCAGGGCAAGCTCGATGCATCGGCGAGCGACTCGAAGCTGCATTGGCAGATGGTCGGCCTGATCGCGGACTACAACCTGTCGAAACGGACCGACGTGTATGTGGCCGGCACGTATATGAAGGTGAATGGCAACTCGGGCACCGCGCTCGACAATGCTTATATGACGGCTGCGGATGATTCGTCGTCGGGTCGGGAGCAGGTGATGGCGCGGGTTGGGCTGCGGCATAAATTCTGAGCAAGGCGGGCTGCCGCCGCGTAGCCTGCGATCCGTATTTCGATTTGTCGGCCCCTTCGCGAACCTCGCAACCGTGCGAGTCAATTCGCTCGAAGGGGCTTTCTGTCTTGGGAAGTCGTGCTCGTTGACCTCGTTTGGGGTGCTGGCGCCGCCGTCGTCCCACTGGATCACTCACGAACACGTGCTTCGGGCAAGCGCCACCCGGTGCCATCAGGAAGGCCGTATCCGTGGCGCTATGGGTATTGCCGGTCAGCGGCACGGTGCCCAGGCGGAACGTTGCCTCCTGACTGTCGCGCAGCCCCTCCCGCCTCCGCCACTTGTGAGAATCACAGATGAAGTGATGGCGCACCTTGCGCAGGTGCATCCGGACACCCCCAAAAAGCACGACGCCGCCCGAACAATCGGGCGGCGTCGACTTTGGGGGGTGGCGCGAATGTCGCCGCCTCTACTTCAACCGCCCCGCCAAAAACTGCTGCAACCGCTCGCTACGCGGATTCGTCAGCACCTCATGCGGATGCCCTTGCTCCTCGATCTTGCCTTTATGCAGGAACACGACATGATTCGACACGTTGCGTGCAAAGCCCATCTCGTGCGTGACGACGATCATCGTGCGGCCTTCCTCGGCGAGCGCCTGCATCACGCGCAGCACTTCGCCGACGAGTTCGGGATCGAGCGCCGAAGTCGGCTCGTCGAACAACATCACTTCGGGTTCCATCGCGAGCGCGCGGGCAATCGCGACGCGCTGCTGCTGACCGCCCGACAGATGCGATGGATATTTCGTCTCCGTGCTGGCCGGCAAACCCACCTTGGTCAGATATTTGCGAGCGCGCTCTTCAGCTTGCGCGCGACTCAATCCCAACACGCTGATCGGCGCCTCGATGATGTTCTCGAGCACCGTCATATGGGCCCACAGATTGAAATGCTGGAACACCATCGACAGACGCGTACGCATCGTTTGCAGCTGCTTCGGATGGGTCACCCGTAGCGAGCCGTTGCGATCCCTGGTCGTGTTGATTTCCTCTCCGTTCAGCGTGATGCGTCCGGAGCACGGCGATTCGAGGAAGTTGATGCACCGCAGGAAGGTGCTCTTCCCGGACCCGCTCGACCCGATGAGGCTAATCACGTCGCCCGCCTTCGCTTTCAGCGAGACGCCCTTCAGTACCTCGTTGTCGCCGAACTTCTTGTGCAGGTCGTCGACCGTCAGCTTGTACATGCTCGTATGCTCCATCATGGCGCGAATGCGCCCGGGTTTAATGCCCTTGCGGTTTCAGATAAGCCAGCAATCGGATTTCCAACTTGCGGAAGCCCCAGATCAGCGCGAACACGATCGACGCATACAGGATCGCCGCAATGCCGTACGCCTGGAACGTCGCGTAGGTGGCGGAGTTGACGTCGCGCGCTACCTTCAGAATGTCGGGGACGGTCGCGGTGAACGCGAGTGTCGTCGCGTGCAGCATCAGGATCACCTCGTTGCTGTACGAGGGCAGCGCCCGCCGCAGCGCCGAAGGCAGGATGATGCGCGTATACAGCTTGAATTTCGACATGCCGTAAGCCTGTGCCGCCTCGATCTCGCCATGCGAGGTTTCGCGGATCGAGCCGGCGAAGATCTCGGTGGCATACGCGCATTCGTTCAGCGCGAACGCGAGCAGCGTGCAGTTCATCGCATTGCGAAAGAAGCTGTTGAGCATGTCGTGCGAATGAACGAAATGCAGGCTGTAGAGCCCGGTATAGATCAGCAGCAGCTGAACGTACAACGGCGTGCCGCGGAAAATGTAGGTGTAAAGCCAGACGGGTCCGGAGATGTAGCGATTGCGCGACGCGCGCGCGATCGCGAGCGGCACGGCAAGCACGAACCCCAGCACGATCGACGCGACTAGCAACCACAGCGTGATGGCGAGGCCGGTGGTGTTGAAGCCGTCCGTGAACAGATAGTTCTGCCAGTATTGACGAATCAGTTCGATCACAGCGCGGCCCTCCGTACGCCCGTCGAGTAGCGCTTCTCGAGGCGGTTCAATACCAGGTTCGAAATGGTGGTGATGGCGAGATAGATGGCCCCGGTCGTCAGCGTGAAGAAGAAGAACGACTGCGTGCTCTTGCCGGCGTCCTGCGAGGCCTTCACGACGTCCGCGAGACCGATGATCGACACGAGCGCGGTGGCCTTCACGAGCACCTGCCAGTTGTTGCCGATGCCGGGCAGCGCGAAGCGCATCATCTGCGGGAACAGGATGCGGGTGAACACGCGCCGCGCGCTCATGCCGTACGCGAAGCCCGCTTCGATCTGTCCGCGCGGCACGGCCAGAAACGCGCCGCGGAAAGTCTCGGTGAAGTACGCGCCGTAAATGAAGCCCAGTGTGATGACACCGGCGAGAAACGGGTCGATGTCGATCTGCTCCATGCTGAACATGTCGGTCAGATCGTTGAGCCAGATCTGGATGCTGTAGAACAGCAGCAGCATCAGCACGAGATCGGGCACGGCGCGGATCAGCGTCGTGTACGCCGTGCCGATGCGCGCGAGCATGCGGTTGGTCGATAGCTTCGCGGCGGCGCCGACGAGGCCTAGCGCGAACGACGCCGCGAGCGACAACACCGCGAGCTTGATGGTGACCCACGTGCCCGCGAGGAGCAGAGGACCGAAGCCTTGAAACAGCATGGGAGTGTCCTTGTTGAAGGAGCGCCCCGCGCGCATGCGCGCGGAGCCTATCGATCGGGTGGAGCGGGGCGCGCGAAGCGGGCTCGTGGGGGCGGACTTAGCTGCCGTACACGTCGAAGTCGAAGTACTTCTGCTCGATCTTCTTGTAGGTGCCATCCTTGATCATGTCGGCGATCGCCTTGTCGACCTTCGCCTTCAGATCGGCATCATCCTTGCGCATGCCGATGCCCGCGCCGTTGCCGAGGATCTTCGGATCGTCGATGTCCTTGCCGACGAAGTCGAAGCCCGCGCCGCGCGGCGTCTTCAGGAAGCCAATGTTGGCCTGCACCGCGTCCTGCAGCGCCGCGTCAAGACGGCCCGAGATCAGGTCGGTATAGACCAGATCCTGGTTCTGGTACGGCACGACCTTCACGCCCTTCGGCTCCCAATAGGTCTTGGCGTAGGTTTCCTGGATCGTGCCCTGTTCGACGCCGATCGTCTTGCCCTTCAGCGATTCGGCGGTCGGCACGACGCCCGAGCCCTTCTTCGCGACGAGGCGCGTCGGCGTGTTGAACAGCTTCGACGAGAAGGCGATCTGTTCGGCGCGTTGCGGCGTCATCGACATCGACGACAGCACGCCGTCGAACTTCTTCGCCTTCAGCGCCGGGATCATGCCGTCGAAGTCCTGCTCGACCCACACGCACTTCGCGTTCAGACGGTGGCAGATTTCGTTGCCGAGGTCGACGTCGAAGCCGACCAGCTTGCCATCCGAGGCTTTCGACTCGAACGGCGCGTAGCTCGCATCCACACCGAAGCGAACCGTGGACCAATCTTTGGCGAAGGCGCCGGTGGCAGCGAGTGCGAGGGCGAGGGTCAAGGCAAGTTTCTTCATACAGTCTCCGGGACGGATGTCTAACGTGAAATCCTGGGCAGCTCCAATATGCGAGCTTGTATAGACAAATTATCCCGTACGGGTAACGAGCGGCAATCAGGGTTAGTGCCTACGGCCGCTGCGGGGATGAAGCGTGAGACAGGCTTGGAGCCTTAATTGGCGGGATTGACAGGCAGATTGAAAGGACCTGTGCGCAACTGGATTTTTCGCGTATACCCGCGGTCTATACCGTGACGGATAGCTTGTCCATACAACTTCGTTACGACGACGCCCGCGCTACTGATGCGAGGGCGGCAGATACGTCATCTGCTCTTCGTCGTACAGCGCATAGATCAGCTCGAGCATCCGCCGCAGATCGGCCGATTCGTCGAGCATGCGCATGCTCATGATGATCGGCGACACGAGATTCTGGTCGTCGAGGTCCTTGTACGCGACGTCGCCGCGCTGCAAGCCGTACGCGCTCGCCGGCACGATCGAGATACCTTCGCCGGCGCCGACGAGGCCGAGCGCGATCTGCAGCTCGCGAGTCTCGTAGAGCCGCTGTGGCTTCAAACCGCGATCGTGAAACGCGGCAAGCACCTGATCGGCGTAGCTGGGCCGCGGCGCCTTCGGAAAGATGATCAGCGTTTCGCTCGTCAGGTCGTGCAGCGACAGCACCGGCTTCGCGTCGATCAGCGGATGGCCGGTCGGCAGCGCGACGATCATGCGCTCCTCGCGCAGCACGATGCGCCGGATGCTCGGGTCTTCGTGACGAATGCGCCCGAAGCCGACGTCGATGCGGCCTTCCTTGAGCGCCTTGATCTGATCCATCGTCGACATCTCGTGCAGGCTCAGTTCGACGGTGCTGTTTTCGGTGCGAAAGCGGCGGATGATTTTCGGCAGCATGCCGTACAGCGTCGAGCCGACGAAGCCCACCGACAGACTGCGCTCGATCTTGCCGACGCGCCGCGTCATCGCCTCGATTTCCGTGGTCTGCGCGAGCAGCTGGACCGCGTGCGAATAGAAGAAGCGGCCGGCCTCGGTCAGCTTCAGTGGCCGCGAGTTGCGCTCGAACAGCTGCACCCCGAGCATCTCCTCGAGCTGCTGGATCTGCCGGCTCAGCGGCGGCTGCGCAATGTGCAGACGAAGGGCGGCCTTGGTGACGTTGCATTCCTCGGCGACGGCCACGAAGTAGCGCAGATGGCGCAGTTCCATAGAAATACCTTTTGAGTATCGTCGCGATACTAAATCAGTGTTGGACGATGCAAACCGCGTGCAACTATCCTTCAGTTACCGCAGACGCCCCGCAAAATTATACCTCCCGAGCATTGACAACTCGGTTCGGTCTGAAGCGTCGGACGGCCCCCGGAGACTGCGCAGAGATTCATCGCGCAAGGGATCCAAGACCTAAAAGAGTTCAGGAGCAGCAATGAGACATGCTGAAATCGAAACCCTGATGCAAGGGTTGTCCATCGATTCCCTCAGGCACCAGGTCCCGCCTCCCGTGCCGAAGGCCGAGCGCCCGCGCGCCACGGCCTGACGCAACACCGGAGGCGCACCGCCTCCACTCCCCCCGACGTGAAAGACCCACCGGCCTCGCCGCAGGCAGGCCGTTCCCTACACGCGTGCATCGCACGCATACCGACAGTCCGAATCAGGAGACACGCATGATTCCGATCTACCCGGATCACACTCCGCAACTGAAGAACATCGACGATTTTCTCGTGGAAGACCGCGAGCGCGGCGATTACCGCCTGCATCGCAGCGCGTTTACCGACGAGCGTCTGTTCGAACTCGAAATGCAGCACATTTTCGAGGGCAACTGGATTTACCTCGCGCACGAAAGCCAGGTTCCGAACAACAACGATTACTTCACGACCTATATGGGCCGTCAGCCGGTCGTGATCGCGCGCAACCGCCAGGGCGAGCTGAACGCGTTCATCAATTCGTGCACGCACCGCGGCGCGATGCTGTGCCGTCACAAGCGCGGCAACAAGGCGACCTATACGTGCCCGTTCCACGGCTGGACCTTCAACAACAGCGGCAAGCTGCTGAAGGTCAAGGACCCCGCCGAAGCAGGCTATCCCGACTGCTTCAACAAGGAAGGCTCGCACGACCTGAAGAAGCTCGCGCGCTTTAGCAACTATCGCGGCTTCCTGTTCGGCAGCCTCAGCGATGACGTGCCGCCGCTCGAAACCTTCCTCGGCGAGGCCGCCCGCATCATCGACATGATCGTCGACCAGTCGGAAGAGGGCCTCGAAGTGCTGCGCGGCTCGTCGACCTATACCTACGAAGGCAACTGGAAGCTGACCGCCGAAAACGGCGCGGACGGCTACCACGTATCCGCCGTGCACTGGAATTACGCGGCGACGACCAATCATCGCAAGGAAGAAAACGCGCGCGAGGACAAGATCCGCGCGATGGATGCCGGCAGCTGGGGCCGTCAGGGCGGCGGCTTCTACGCGTTCGAGCACGGCCACATGCTGCTGTGGACGCGCTGGGCCAATCCGGAAGACCGTCCGAACTTCAGCCGCCGCGAGGAATTCGCCGCGCGTTGCGGCGCCGAACGCGCGGACTGGATGATCCAGAACTCGCGCAACCTGTGCCTGTATCCGAACGTGTATCTGATGGACCAGTTCGGCTCGCAGATTCGCGTGCTGCGGCCGCTCTCGGTCAACAAGACCGAGGTGACGATCTACTGCATCGCGCCGAAGGGCGAGTCGGACGAAGCGCGCTCGCGCCGCATCCGTCAATACGAGGACTTCTTCAACGTGAGCGGCATGGCGACGCCCGACGACCTCGAGGAATTCCGCGCTTGCCAGTTGGGCTACGCGGGCCGAGCGGTCGAATGGAACGACATGTGCCGCGGTTCGGAGCACTGGATCGACGGCGCCGACGAAGCCGCGCAGAAGATCGGCCTGAAGCCCGTGATGAGCGGCGTGAAGACCGAAGACGAAGGCCTTTACACGGTGCAGCACCGCTACTGGATCGACACGATGAAAAAGGCGCTGAACACGCAAGGGAGCCGCGCATGAGCCACATCGCCATCACCGATATTCAGGCCTTCCTGTTTCGGGAAAGCCGCCTGCTCGACGACGAGCAATGGGACGAGTGGCTCGCCTGCTATCACCCCGACGCGTCGTTCTGGATGCCGTCGTGGGACGACGAGGACAAGCTCGTCACCGATCCGCAGCGCGAGATTTCGCTGATCTACTACCCGAATCGCCAGGGTCTCGAAGACCGCGTGTTCCGCATCAAGACCGAGCGTTCGAGCGCGACGATGCCCGACACCCGCACGAGCCACAACGTCGCCAACGTCGAGGTGGAGAGCGCGGAGGGCGGCGTGTACACGGTGCGCTTCAACTGGCACACGCTGAGCCATCGCTACAAGACGAATTACAGCTACTTCGGCATGTCGCGCTACGTGATCGACTTCAACGGTACGCAGCCGCAAATCCTGAGCAAGTACGTCGTGCTGAAGAACGACTACATCAATCAGGTCATCGATATCTACCACATCTAACCGGTGCGGTCGCAGGAGCCAGGCCATGGAACACACTATTGCACTTCAGTTCGAAGACGGCGTGACGCGCTTCATCAGCTGCCGTGAGAATGAAACGCTGTCGGATGCCGCGTACCGGCAGAAGATCAACATTCCGCTCGATTGCCGCGAAGGCGCGTGCGGCACGTGTCGCGGGCTGTGCGAGTCGGGCGCGTACGACATGCCCGAGTCGAGCTATGTCGAGGATGCGTTGACCCCTGAGGAAGCGAGCCAGGGCTATATCCTCGCGTGCCAGACGCGCCCGCGTTCGGATCTCGTGATTCGCGTGCAGGCGTCGTCGGCGGCATGCAAGACCGGTGTGTCGCGTTTCGAGGGCACGCTCGCGGCGGTCGAACGGCTGTCGGATTCGACGATCCATTTCGCGGTCGATCTCGATGGCGCCAGCGCACCGAGCTTTCTGGCGGGTCAATACGTGAACGTCGAGATTCCGGGCGCGAGCGGCGAGAGCCGGTCGTATTCGTTCAGCTCGGCGCCGGGCGCGACGCGCGCGGCGTTCGTCGTGCGCAACGTGCCGGACGGCAAGATGAGCGGGTTTCTGAGCAACGACGCCCAGCCGGGGCAGCGCATCGGCTTCACGGGCCCGTATGGCAGCTTCTATCTGCGCGATCCGCGGCGTCCGGTGCTGTTCCTCGCGGGCGGCACGGGCATCGCGCCGTTCCTGTCGATGCTCGACGTGCTGAAGGCGAGCGGCAACACGCAGCCGGTGCGGCTCGTGTACGGCGTGACCAACGACATCGATCTGGTCGCGCTCGAACAGATCGAAGCGGCGCAGCGCACGCTGCCGAATTTCAGCTATCGCACCTGTGTCGTGGATGCCGCGAGCAGTCACGAGCGCAAAGGCTATGTGACCGCGCACGTCGACAGCGAATGGCTGAACGACGGCGACGTCGATGTCTACCTATGCGGTCCGGTCGCGATGGTCGAAGCGGTGCAGGGCTGGCTGCGCGACAGCAGCGTGGAGCCTGCGAACTTCTACTACGAAAAATTCTCGGCGAGCAACTAGCATGACTTCGACCTTTATCGATCGCTTCAAGGAAAAGGTGCTGGTCGTGACCGGCGCCGGCCAGGGCATCGGCCGTGGCGTCGCGTTGCGCGCGGCGCGTGAGGGCGGGGCTGTGGTGCTGGTCGACCGCTCGCCGATCGTGCACGAGGTGGCCGAAGAGATTGCGCGCGCAGGCGGCGAGGCGCGCGCGTTCATCGCCGACCTCGAAACCTACGAGGGCGCGGCCGCGATGACGGCCTTCGCGATCGATGCGTTCGGCCGCATCGACGCGCTCGTCAACAACGTCGGCGGCACGATCTGGGCGAAGCCGTACGAGGAATACGAGGCGCAGCAGATCGAGGCCGAAGTGCGGCGTTCGCTGTTCCCGACGCTGTGGTGCTGCCACGCGGTGTTGCCCGCGATGCTGAAGCGGGCGAGCGGGGCGATCGTCAACGTGTCGTCGATTGCGACGCGCAGCATTTATCGCGTGCCGTATGCGGCCTCGAAGGGTGGCGTCAACGCGATGACGGCGAGCCTCGCGTTCGAGCATGCGGAGCACGGCATCCGCATCAACGCGGTCGCGACCGGCGGCACTGAAGCGCCGCCACGTCGCGTGCCACGCAATACGGCGGCGCAAAGCAAGCAGGAAGCGACGTGGTATCAGGGCATCGTCGATCAGACGATCGCCTCGAGCCTGATGCATCGCTATGGCACGATCGACGAACAGGTCGGCGCGATCCTGTTCCTTGCTTCCGACGAAGCGTCGTATATCACCGGCACGGTGCTGCCGGTCGGCGGCGGCGACCAGGGCTAACGGACGGCCGGCCCCGAACCGTGCCGATAGGCCGCGCGGCGATTGTCCTTCATACTATCGGCCCAGAATGATTCCGCTGCCTAACTGCGACTTGCGGCGGGCCGCCTTGACCCACATCGACGATGAACCCCACCCCTAGCCAGGCGCCGACCACGCGCGCCGTTGCGGCCGACTGGTCCGTGTCCGCCATCGTGGCCGGCTTTCTGGCCGTGCTGATCTCGTACGCGGGCCCGCTCGTGATCTTCTTCCAGGCGGCGCAAGCGGCCCACGTGCCCAACGAGATGGTCGCGTCGTGGGTCTGGGCCATCTCGATCGGTGCGGCCGTCTCCGGCATCTTCGCGAGCTGGAAGCTGAAAGTGCCGGTCGTCACCGCGTGGTCCGCGCCCGGCACCGCGCTGCTCGTCGGACTGTTTCCCGCGTTGACGTTGCATCAGGCGGTGGGCGCGTACCTCACCGCGGCCGTGATCATCCTGCTGATCGGCGTATCGGGGTATTTCGACCGGATGGTGCGCAGCATTCCGAAGGGCATCGCCTGCGGGATGATGGCCGGCATTCTGCTGCAGTTCGGCACCCATGCGTTCAAGGCGGCGGCGTCGATGCCTGCGTTGGCGTTCGGCATGATCGGCGCGTACATCGTGTTCAGGCGCCTGCTGCCGCGCTATTGCATCGTGCTGGTGCTGCTGACGGGCACGGCGCTCGCGATCGCGCTCGGCGCCGCGCATCTGGGCGCGTTGCCGCTACAGGTCACGCGGCCAATCTTCATCAAGCCCGAATGGACGCTGAGTTCGACGCTGAGCCTTGCGTTGCCGCTCGTCGTCGTCAGTCTGACCGGGCAGTTTCTGCCGGGCATGGCGATTCTGCGCGTGTCCGGCTATCACACGCCCGCCAGGCCGATCATCACCGCGACCAGCATCGCGTCGATCGGCGTGGCGTTTTTCGGCGGCATCACGATCGTGATCGCCGCGATCACCGCGGCGCTGTGCACCGGCAAGGATGCGCACGACGACCCGGACAAGCGCTATATCGCGGGCATTGCGAACGGCGTGTTCTATCTGATCGGCGGCACCTTCGCCGGCGCGATCGTCGCGCTGTTCACGATGCTGCCGAAGGAGTTCGTCGCGATTCTGGCGGGCCTCGCGCTGATCGGGGCGATCACCTCGAACGTGATGGGCGCGATCCAGGACGAAGACCATCGCGAGGCCTCGGTCATTACCTTTCTGGCCACCGCATCCGGCATGACCTTCCTCGGACTCGGCTCCGCGTTCTGGGGCATCGTGATCGGCTCGTTCGCGTACCTCGTGCTGAACAAGGTGCGGCGCGAGACGCCTGCGAACCGGTAACTCACCGATAACTCAAGGCCGCGCCCCGAGCGCCTGATACAGCGCGGCGGTATCGGCATATCGCTGCGCGGCGGCTTTGGTGCGGTCGAGTCCGGTTTGCAATGCCTGCCGCTGCGTATCGAGCAGCGTCAATTGACTGATCCCGCCCGCCGCATAACGCTGACCCGCAATCCCGGCGCTGTGTTGCGCGCTGCGCTGCGCGGCGTCGAGCGCCTGCAAAGCGATCGCGTCCTGATCGAGCGCGCGCAGCGCGTCGGCGACCTGTTGCAGTCCTTGCAGCACGGTTTGCTTATAGACGGCGAGCGCCGCCTGGTAGGCCGCCTCGGACGAATGCTTGCGCGCCAGCAGTTCACCGCCGTGAAACAGCGGCTGCGTGAGACCCGCGCCGAAATTCCACACGTTGAAACCCGTCAGCAGGTCGGACACGCTGATGCGTTCGGTCGCGGCGCTGCCCGACAGCGTGATGCGCGGATACAGGTTCGCGGTCGCGACGCCGATATTCGCGCTGGCCTGATGCAACAGCGCCTCGGACGCGCGGATGTCGGGCCGCTGCTGCGCGAGTGTCGACGGCAACGTCAGCGGCAGATCGGCCGGCAGCACCAGCGTATCGAGGTCGAGCGCGGCGAGTTCGGGCATGGCGGTCGATTCCGCCGGCGCGCGGCCCAGATAGATCGCGAGTTGATGATCGGTCTGCGCGAGTTGCGTGCGCAATGGCGGTAGCGTCGCGCGGGTTTGTTGCACGAGGGTGCGCTGGCTCAGCAGATCGACCTCGGAGATGCCGCCCGCGCGATAGCGGCGTTCGGCGATGTCGAGTTGCTGCATCTGGTTCGCGAGCAGCGCTTCGGTGAGTGTGATCTGCCGCGCCAGCGACGCGCGCCGGATCGCCGCCGTCACCACATTGCCCGCCACCGTCAAACGCGCGGCCTCGAATTCGTATTGCTGATAGTCGACCTGCGCGGCCACCGCTTCGAGTGCGCGGCGGTTCGCGCCGAACAGATCGAGCGTGTACGACACCGTGACCTGCGCGCTATACAGCGTGAACGGCGGAAATGTGCGGCCCTGCGCCAGCTGGCCGAAGCCGAGCGCCTCGGGATCGATTCGCGCGCGCGTGGTCGACAGGTTCGCGTCGACTTGCGGCCACAGCGTGCCGCCCGCCTGCGCGCGATAGTCCTGCTGCGCTTCGTCGAGTTTCGCGCGGGCTTGCGCAAGGGTCGGGCTATCGTCGAGTGCCTGTTGCACGAGCGCGTTCAGTACCGGCGAGCCGAACGCGCGCCACCAGCCGTCGCCGGGCACATCGGTCGGCACGAAATGTTGCGCGGCGCCGCCGGGTCCATCGGTGGCGACCGTGCTGGCCGCCAGCGGTGCGGCGGTATAGCTCGACACGCCGGCCGCGTCAGGGCGATGGAAATCCGGGCCGACCGTACACGCGCACAATGCCGCGCCGGTGCCGAAGACGGCGAGCCACAGCGCCGTGGACCGGCAGGCCGCACGATGAAAGACAACGGCAGGAGCGGAACACATTGCAGGCCTTCCTCAATCGAGCGTGCGTCGATAGAACTTCACGGCGACACCCATCACGACGCACAGAAAGACCAGCAGCGGCCACACATGCGGCCACATGTCGGTCCAACCGACGCCCTTGAGCAGAATGCCGCGCACGAGCCGGTTGAAATAGGTGAGCGGCAACAGGTTGCCGATGTACTGCGCCCATTTCGGCATGCCCGCGAACGGGAACATGAAGCCCGACAGCAGGATGTTGGGCAGGAAATAGAACATCGTCAGTTGCATGGCCTGCAACTGATTCTGCGCCAGCGACGAGAGCGTGATGCCGATCGTCAGATTGGCCGCGACGAACAGTAGCGCTGATAGATACAGCGCGATCAGACTGCCTTCGAACGGCACATTGAACACGAGGCGCGCCGCCGCGAGAATGATGCTGACCTGAACCAGACCGATCGCCACGTAAGGCACGATCTTGCCGGTCATGACTTCTAGCGGCAGCACCGGCGTGGCGAGCAGATTTTCCATCGTGCCGCGCTCGCGTTCGCGCGTGATCGCGAGGCCCGTCATCATCACCATCGTCATCGTCAGGATCACGCCCATCAGGCCGGGCACCACGTTGTACTGGGTCAGGCTTTCGGGGTTGTAGAGGCGGTGCAATTGAACGTCGAAAGCCGCGGGGCCGACTGCGAGCGACGACAGCGGACCGGTGAGGTCCTTCTGCAACACCGACTGCGCGATCGACGGCAGTGCGCCGAGCGCCGTGCCCACGGCGGTGGGGTCGGTCGCGTCGGCTTCGACCAGCAGCGACGGTCGCGCGCCCTTGGCCAGATCGCGCGTGAAGCCGACCGGAATATTCAGCACGAACAGCACCTTGCCTTGCGCCAGCGCGCGGCGGCCGGACTCTTCGTCGGGCAGCGTCGAGACGATGTCGAAGTAGTCGGAGTTGCGCATCGCCATCATGAAGCTACGCGTGAATTCGCTGTGATCGGCGGCGATGACCGCGGTGGGCAGATGCTTCGGGTCGGTATTGATCGCGAAGCCGAACAGCGCCATCTGCATGATCGGCAGCACGATCATCATCGCGAACGTGATGCGGTCGCGCTTCAGTTGCAAAAACTCCTTGCGCACGATGCTCCACCACCGCATCAGCGAAAAGCGTGGAAAGCGGCGCGCGGAATTCACGATGTCTTGTCCGCGCCAGCGGTGGCGTAATTGTCGGTCGAGCGGTTCATCATGAAGATGAACACGTCCTCGAGGCCGGTTTCCTGTTTTTCGATCCGCAGCGCGGGGTCCGAGTAAGCCAACTGGTCGATCGTCGCGTGGAGTTCGGGCTCGTCGGGACCGCTCACATGCAGCGATGAACCGAACGCGACCGTCTGCTCGACGCCGGGCGAGCGGCGCAGCCGGTCGCCGAGTTCGACGAGATTGTTGCCATACACGGCCCACGTCACGAGCCCTTGCGAATCGATGACCTGTTTCGAAGTGCCCTGCGCGAGCAGCTTGCCGTAAGCGATATAGGCGAGCTTGTGGCAGCGTTCCGCCTCGTCCATATAGTGTGTGCTGACCAGTACCGAGATGCCGCGTGCCGCGAGGCGGTGCAACTCTTCCCAGAAGTCGCGGCGCGCGCTCGGGTCGACACCCGCCGTCGGTTCGTCGAGCAGTAGCAGTTCGGGTTCGTGCAGCATGCACGCGGCCAGCGCGAGACGCTGCTTCCATCCGCCCGACAATGCGCCGGCCAGTTGCTTCGCGCGGCTTTGAAGACCAAGCTGTTCGAGCGCGCGGTCCACCGCCTCGCGGCGGTTCTTCATTTCGTAGATGCGTGCGACGAAGTCGAGGTTTTCGCGGATCGTCAGATCTTCCCAATAGGAGAAGCGCTGCGTCATATAGCCGGTGCGCCGCTTGATCTGCGCGCTGTCGCGCACGATGTCGTAACCGAGACAGGTGCCGCTGCCGGAGTCGGGTGTCAGCAGACCGCACATCATGCGAATGCAGGTGGTCTTGCCGCTGCCGTTCGGGCCGAGAAAGCCGAATATCTCGCCGCGCTGCACGCGCAGCGAGACATCGTTGACCACGTGCTTCGTGCCGAAATGCTTGTTCAAGCCGTGCACGTCGATCGCGTGCACGGGGTGGGTCGCGTTGCCGGGTGGCGCGGGTGTAGCCGGTGTAGCGGGTGTACTCATTGCAGCGTGACCGTGACGGGCTGGCCGGGCCGCAGCTTCGGCGCATCGGCGATCTGGGGGCGGGCTTCGACCATGAACACGAGCTTCGCGCGGCTCTCGTTGCTGAAGATCACGGGGGGCGTGTACTCCGCCTGGTCCGAAATGAAGCTGAGCACGGCCGGCACGTCGGCGGCGCAACCGTCGCAATGAATCGATATGCGACGGCCCGGCGCGAGCGACCCCACCACCCCCTGGGGCACGAAAAAGCGCACCTTGACGTTCTCCGGCGGCAGCATGCGCACGACAGGGCTGCCGGCCGGCACCCATTCGCCGCTGCGATACATGGTGTCGAACACGAGGCCCGCGTGCGGCGCGTGCACGCTTTTCTGATCGAGCTTCCATTGGGCCTGGCCGAGCTGGGCCTGCGCCGCATCGACCTGGGCCTGTTGCGCGCGGATCTGTTCGCTACGCCCGGGCAGACGCGCGACGGCGAGCTGGCTTTGCAGCTCGCGCACATGCGCGGCAGTCGACAGCGCGCTCGCGCGCGAGTCGTCGAGCTGGCTTTGCGCGATGCCGCCCGCGCCGAATTGCTGTTGGTCGCGACGGAACTGGGTGGCGGCGCGTGACGCGTCGGCTTCGGCCTGCACGAGTTGCGCGCGCGTCACGTCGACTTCCGGAGGACGCTTGCCGGTTCCGAGGTCGGCAAGCTGGGCGCGGGCCGCGCGCAGTTGCTGGTTGGCCTGGGCCACGGCCTCGGTTTCGTTTTGCGCTTCGAGCGCGAAGAGCGGCGTGTTCTGCGCGACGGTTTGCCCGCGCGAGACGGCGAGCTCGGTCAACTGTCCCGCTTGCGAAGACGCGAGGTACAGGAACTCGCCTTCGACATACCCTTGCCACGTGTTCGGCGGTTGTCGCGAACAGCTGGTGCATGCCGCGACGCAGAGTGCGAGCAGCGCGGCACGAAGGGACGGGCTGGCAGACGCGATCATGACGGCTTCCCTTTCGCGCGGCGTGCGGTGGACGCCGCCCTGGTCCTGGCGTTGATCCTGGTCCTGGGCGGCGCGGTTGCGCTCATGCCCTGCGTGAGTAGCGCAACGACATGGCGTTCGAGCGTCGTGCGATCGAACGCGGCGCGCGGATTCAGGCGCTCCCAGATCTTTGCGGCGGCCTGCGGCAGCATCACCAGCGCAAGCACCGAGTTGAACAGCAGCAACGGTTCGAGCTGCGGGTTCAACTGGCCCGATGCACAGCCGCGCGCGATGTTCTGACCGAACGCGGCGACCTTTTGTACGGGAATATGCGCGAAAGCGCGCTCGCGCAGCAGTCCGCCTTCGTTGACGATTTCTCGCAGCCATAGCGAAGGCAGCCACGGCATGGTGGCGGTGACGTCGAACATGCGCTTGACGATGCCTTGCGTCAGCGCGAGCGGTTCGTCATGTTCGGGATCGATCGGGTCCCAGATCGCGCCGAACGCGCAGACGAGCTTTTCCTCGAACAGTGCGTCGAGCAGCTTTTCGCGCGTCTGGAACCAGTAGTGCACCATCGCGGACGTCACGCCGCTCGCCGCCGCGATCTGTGCAACCGTCGTGTTGGCGATGCCGCGCTCGGCGAACAGCGTCACCGCGACATCGAGCAGATGTTCGCGTGCGTCGAAGTCCTGCGCATGAGGACGGCGACCCATTCGGGTGCGGGCGGCCTGGGGCATGATCACTCAGCTAATTGATGAGTTAGTTAGTTTTAACTGCTTGATACTAGGACAATTTCTGGTGTGGCGAAGCGGGGGAAACCCTGGCGGTAGGCGCTTGCCGTGCTCTGCTTGATCTGCGTCAAGAGAACGCGCAACGACGCAGCATGGGATCGTCGATACCGGAATAGACGCTCATCTTTTGCTGCTTGCGGTTCGTCTATACGCTGACGTTTTCCAACAACGGAGGCAGTCATGGTCAGCGCTACGCGACACGGCGAACGCTATTGCACGGCAGTGAGCAACGGCCGCGTGCAACTGTATGCAGATACCAGCAAGAACGGTGTCGGCGGCGCGGCCGGCATGCGTCCGCATGAATTGCTCGAAAGCGCGCTCGCGGCTTGCGTTTGCATGTCGATCGATATGGCGGCCGAGAAGGCGGGGTTCACGCTTCCCGCGATCGTCGTGGAGGTGGTCGTCGATCGGCGCGACAGCGAGACCTGTTTCAACGTAACGGTGCGCGATATCGCCGCGCTGGTCGACGAGCAACGCGAACTCGTGCGCGCGGCGGTGCTGGGTTCGCCGGTGGCGAGGACGCTCGGCAAGCCGGTGCGCGTGGCACTCGAAACCGGCAGCGAGGCCGGTGCGCTTTGCCGACCCTAGATTCTCTTGTTGCGGCGCAACCTGGCTTTGCCCTGCGTGAATGGGTCAGAACAATCCACCTTCATTCGGCTGCCGTCTGACCGGGTAGTGGGCGCATAGGACCAAGGTCCAATTGCAACGCTCCAACGCAAGTCATCATGCTATGGGGTAAGTGTGTCGGGACTTATTCACTTTGAGAGTCAACAGGGAGAAGACGATGTCTGACGCCAATGCCACACCCGCCAATCCGGAAAATGAGGTTCCTCAGACCGAAAGCGCTCCCCCGATCGAACGGGCTGCCAGGCTACACGAAAGGGCGCTGGCGCACCTGCAAAGCGCCAAAAAAAAGGCCATCGATGTGCAGATCGTGGTGGTCGAAAACGGCAAGAAGGCTGCCCACACCACCGACGACTTCGTGCACGAGCATCCGTGGGCATCCATCGGGATAGCGGCGGGTGTCGGGCTGCTGGCAGGTCTGCTGATCAATCGCGAATGACGGGCAGCGATCGCGCGTAACCACTGCCTCATCGTCGGAAAACGTACGACTGCGAAAGCGTTCGACGAACTGCCATTCGGGCCAGCCGCCGCAATCGCGAGAGACTCTCAGCGAACCAGGGGAGAGGTCATCATGGCCTTGACTACCACGCGCGTAGCGCTGTCTCGCCTCTTCTACCAGCGCTGTTTCTGGCTGTTCGGCGTGCTGGTTGTGCTCATCGGCGCGGTGTCGTTCGTGCCGCCGAGCGACAGCGGCCGACTGGTTCTGAACGTCGTCAACATGTTCCTCGTCATCGCGACCGTGGCAGCGGTGGGCCGCACGACCCCGCCGTTCGTGATGGCACTGGTTCTGGCCATTCCGGCCATGTGGTACCAGTACGTTGGCCTGTGGCACGACGACGACCGCAGCCTCGCTGTATCCTGGCTGTTCAGCGCCGTGCTGTACTTCATCACAGTCGTCTATCTGCTGCGCTACGTGTTCCAGCCCAAGATCATGACGCCGGACAAGCTGTTTGGCGCCGCGGCCGCGTATCTGTTGATCGGTGTCCTCTGGGCGTACGTCTACGCGAGCATCGGCTTCTTCTATCCGCAGTCGTACATGGTCGTCGGGCAGCCGGGGCGGCTCGTTTATGCGGACGCGCTTTACTTCAGCATCACCGTCCTCACGAGCACAGGCTTCGGCGACATCACGCCGCTCACGCGCCCGGCACGCGGCATGTGCATGGTGGAACAGATCACCGGCAGCCTGTTCGTCGCGATCCTGATCGCCCGGCTCGCCGGCGTCTACCCTCCGCGAGAGAGTTATACCGACGACTGACCCCCGGTGCCCGCAGCGTTCACGCCGGGCGACATATCGAACGGCAATCAGCAATCGGCTTTCAGATACGCCACACGCGCTACGCGAGCAACAGCAACGCATCCGCGAGTGACAGCACCGTCGTGCGTGAATCGAATGCGGTGGAGAACAGATGCTCGTGCACGACCTGATCCGGGTCGTAACAGCAATCCTTGACTGTATACAGGCGGAAATCGGCGTCGCTCGCATACGCGACCGAGGAAAGCACCACGCCGGTCGAAGCAATGCCGACCATGATCAGCGAATCGATGCCTTGCCCGGATAGTTGCGCCTCCAGATCGGTGCCGAAGAACACGCTCGCGCGATGCGCGATGACGAGCGGTTCGTCGGCCTGCTGGCCCAACTCGGGCGAAGTCCGGTCTTCGAGGAAGAGGCCGAGCCTTTTGATTCCCTGCCCATTCCTGTTCAACGGGCTGACTTCAGGGTAGCCCGGACTGAACCGAAGGTTGGCAAAGTAAATGCGGACGCCCTTGGCGCGCGCCGCGTCGCATAACTTGCGCGTATTGCCGAGCAGTGCCGGCGCGACCGATGGAAAGAGTCCGAGAATGTCAGTCTGGTAGTGCATGACGACAAGCGCCGTTTGCGATGGCGTGATTGGCGGAATCTGTGCACTGATGCTCCGCGCGTCGGTACTGCTGAGCCGGTCGTTCGCGATGTCGCCAGAATCTGCGTTGGTTGCCATTGCACCACCTTTTATCCGGATTTCGCGTTCCGTTGTCAGAACGGCAGCTTCGATACCGGGGAAATCATACTTCATGGCATTGTGCGGGCGCTGGCCTAGGTCTGCGGGCCGCGCCCACTTGCTACACTATGCGCAAGGTCGCCGGCATTGCCGCAACGGCATTGAAGCGCCTGCGACGTAACTTCGCATAAGAGAGGACGAGCAAGCAAATGACGCTTTCGACGAGAAAATTTGGTCGTACCGACTGGAATGTGTCCGAAATCGGTTTTGGAGCATGGGCAATAGGCGGAGCGTGGGGCAGTGTCGCGGAAGATGACGCCAAGGCCGCGCTAAACGCCGCGCTCGACGCCGGCGTCACGTTCATCGACACGGCCGACGTCTACGGCGACGGTCGCTCGGAACGGATCATCCGCGACGTACTGCGGCAACGTGGCGGCGAACGTCCGATCGTCGCCACCAAGCTCGGGCGCCGACTCGACCCGCATGTGACCAGCGGCTATCTGAACAAGCGCGAACTCGAAGGATTCATCGACCGGAGTCGCTCGAACCTGGGCGTCGATACGCTCGACCTGGTTCAACTGCATTGCCCTCCGACCGAAGTTTATTACCGTCCCGAGGTGTTCGACGCCATGGACGACTTTGTCGCCGCCGGCAAGATTCGCTACTACGGCGTGTCGGTCGAAAAGGTCGAAGAGGCGCTGAAGGCGATCGAATATCCGAATGTGGTTTCGGTGCAGATCATCTACAACATGTTCCGTCAACGTCCCGCCGATCTGTTCTTCAGGGAGGCGCAAAAGAAAGCCGTTGCGGTCATCGCGCGCGTTCCGCTGGCGAGCGGCATGCTCACCGGCAAGATGTCCGCTGAATCGACTTTCGCGGCGGACGACCATCGTGCATTCAATCGGCATGGCGAGGCGTTCGACGTCGGCGAGACGTTCTCGGGCGTGCCCTACGACGTCGCGTTGCAGGCGGTCGACGAACTGCGCCAACTCGTACCCGTGGACGCCTCGATGGCGCAACTGGCTCTGCGCTGGATCCTGATGGAGGATGCCGTCTCCGTCATCATCCCTGGCAGTAAGAACGCGACCCAGTCGGCGTCGAATGTCGCGGCCGCGAACCTGGCGCCGCTGTCCGACGAAGTCATGCAGCGCGTCCGGGATGTCTATCGGCGCCTCATCGCGCCTCATGTTCACCAGCGCTGGTGATGAGCGGAGCAGGCGTGAGTCACGCACGGCATCATGCGCGCGTGACTTCCCGCCTGCTTCCCGTCAGCCGTGATAGAAGCCGTCGGTCACGGAGTTTTGCAGCACGCCGTCGACATACACGTCGACGGGATCGCCATCAGCGGTCGTGAGGAGCGAGCCTGTGCGCTGGCCGGGGAGTTTCATCCGGCCGCCTTGAATGGTGGCCATCTCCTGGTGATCAAGCTCTGCGGAGTTCTGAATGTCTTTGATGGTCAGCGTGTTCATGGTGTGTCTCCTTGAACAAGAGGGTTGTAGGAACGGTGGAGCGGCTGGCTGTTTGCAGCACACTACGCAGATGTCATGCCATCAAGGCGCGATCCACGCAAAGCCCATCCCGCGGTGAATCGCGATGACGTGAGTTTGGGCGCGACCGTCACCTGGCTAAACGAAGTTGGAAAATCGCAGACAGGGCCTGGTTTTCCACGTATTTGCGTCGCCCCACATATACGCTTCGCTGCTCCCGTTCATTTCCGTCAGATCATCTAGCCTTTTTCTGTGCTCGTGCCACTTCTGGCGCAGACAGCACACAGGAGGCAGGGACGATGGAGACGCGTGAACGCTGGCACCAACTCTGGGGCACCTGCTCCGTCAAGGATCACAAGCTTCCCGGCGCGTTTGTGGCAGAAGTACTTCTCTACGACAAGCTCCTTATTCCGGTACCACCAACGCTCGCGGATGGCGTCAGCGCCGAAGACGTGGAGAGCGAGCGGGAGCGCTGGTCCAACCACTGGGACCCTGAACGACAGAAGCGCATGCTGGAGATCCTGGGTGACCGTGCTGACGCCATCCCCTGGACGGCGGAGCGGCAGGCGGAATGGCAAAAGTGCATGGAAGCGCAGGTCGCCGACGCGCGTCGCGATGGCTATTTCGCGACCGGCACGGTGCTTCAGCGCTTCGCTCCCGTGATGGCCCGGTCTGTCGTGGCTGTGTCGCAATACCATAGCGTGGCCGAGTTGAAAAAGGGCGCGAGAATTCGCCGCGTCGAGCCACATGAAAGGCTTCCCGGCAGTTCACTGATGGCTGTTCTCGGATACGAACTGCTGCTCCCGGACGATCCCGAGCAGGACGACGACGACTTCAAATTGCTGCGCGATGCAGTCGAGGTAGCCCGCGATGGCATATTCCGGGAAAAGCGCCGTGCTCTTTACGACTGGCAGCAGGATTTCCTGTCGGCGGAAGGAGAAACGGATGCGGCGTCGATCGAGTCTGCTGTAACCGAAATGAAGCGCCTCGTCGACGAGATGAAGACGGCGACAGCACGTCAGCGGAATTGGAAGTGGGCCAAGAAGTTTTTTTCATTCAGTGACGCGGCCTCGAAGTGTTCGAAGCTGATTCCTGGGGTGGGCGTATTTGGCCTGCTTGCTGACGCCGTTATCTCACTTGGCAAGTTCACGACAGAAGAGGGTGTGGAAGCGGACAAGGTCGACCGGAATTCAATTCCGGCCGCATCGCTAATTCTTGAACTCAGAGAAAAGCTTGAAATAGAAGAGAGATAGTTGCAGCGCAAAGCCATCCCAGACAATGCTTTTCGGCTGGTCGTCCGAACCGGCCTTCCATTACCGGTGAAACAAGCCGGCAGCGAATAGCGCCTGCTTGAAGTTTGCCGGGCGCCCCCTTTCAGCGGGTTGACATTAGCGGCGATACTCTATTGCCAAGTCAAACAATATTCTGTCTAATGCATCCAAACTAAAAAGTCTGGTTTATTTCGGCTCGCTGACACAGTCGACAGGGGTTCCACTCCATGCACTCTCTGCTGCCACTTAAGACCCAGGTGCGCCGCTACGCGCGCACGCTTGCCGGGTATTTCCCAGCGCCATTCACACGCGACGAATCAAACGGTGTCGACATCCTCGGTGTCATGACCCCCAGGTTGCTGAACGGCGACACGCTGCTGAACCTCAATTACGGCGAAGTGGACCGCTTCACCGACAGAACCCGCGCGACGGGCACGCTATTCGTCGGAATCGGCGAAGACTTCGTGCGGGTCGCCACTTCGGTCAAACGACAAACGGGCGAGCGAGCCGTGGGCACGGTACTCGACCGTTCGCACCCCGGCTATCGGATGCTGCGCAACGGGCAGCCCTATACCGGATACGCCACGCTATTCGGCAAGCAATACATGACACGGTACGAGCCGATCCGGGATAGTACCGGCGAGGTCATCGGCGCGATGTACGTCGGCCTCGATGTCAGCGAAGCGTGGAACCTGTCGATTGGAGCCAGACTCGCGTTGCTGACTCTCGCCGCCAATACCGCACTCCTGCTCGGCTATGGCCGGCTGCTGCAGGCCGTGATCCCCGCCGACGGAGTGAGCGCGGCGGCGTTGCCTCCTTTCCTGCAAACCGGGGTGGTTGGCCTCGGGCTACTCGGCGCGCTGCTGGTCAGCGCGCTGGTCTTCGTGACGACCCGGCGCGGTCTCGGAATGCAACTGCTCGAAGCCAAGGCCGCGGCGGAAAAACTGGCGGCCGGCGACTTGACCGCCCAGGTGCATGTCAGCCGGCGCGACGAGTTGGGCCAGTTGATGCAGGCAATGAACGGCATCAGCGTGGGGCTGGCTTCGGTAGTCGGCAACGTGCGACGGGCGTCCGATATGATCGCGCTGGGCGCACGCGAAATTGCCGCCGGCAACGCGGAGCTTTCCTCCCGCACCGAGGCGCAGGCTGGCTCGCTCGAGGAAACCGCTTCGACGATGGCGCAATTGACTTCGATGGTCCGCGCCAATGCCGAACGCGCTACGCACGCCAACGAACACATCGCCTCAGCCTCCGATCTCGCGGTCAAAGGCGGCCACGTGGTGGGCCATGTGGTCAACACCATGTCGCTGATCCGCGGCAGTTCACACAAGATCGTCGACATCATTGGCATGATCGACTCGATTGCCTTTCAGACCAATATCCTGGCTTTGAACGCGGCCGTCGAGGCGGCCCGCGCCGGCGACCAGGGGCGCGGCTTCGCGGTAGTCGCCGCCGAGGTGCGCAACCTCGCCCAACGCAGCGCCATGGCCGCCAAGGAAATCAAGGCGCTGATCACCGACTCGGTTGGCAACGTCCAGACAGGGGGCCAACTGGTCGACCAGGCTGGCCGGGACATGACCGAAATCGTCACGGCCGTCGACAGCGTGGTCGCCCTGATGGGCGAGATTACCCACGCGAGCAACGAGCAAAGTACCGGCATCGGCGAAGTCAATCGTGCGATCGGGCAGATGGATGAAATGACCCAGCAAAACGTTGCCCTGGTCGAGCAGGTGGCAGCCGCGGCCGCCAGCATGCAAGAACAGGCGAGCACACTGGAAGATGCCGTGCAGGTATTTCGCCTGGTCAGCGACGACGCCCGTCGATGAAATCGCCGTCGAGATGGATCGGTGCGATCCTGGCAGCCTTGGCGGTCTTTGCCCTGCTTGCGTTGCCGCTGCCCGAGTTCATCAACCTGACGACGAAGATCGTCACCGTGATCTCGATCGAACGACCGGACACGGTCGTTTTCGACTACGTGACCACACCCGCGCACTGGCCCGATTGGCACCCGTCGTCGCTATCCGTCAGGGGCGCGACCGATCACTCGTTGAACGTCGGCGAACAGGTCACCGAAGAATTTCGCGTGGCGGGTCGCCGGGGGAGCGTCGTGTGGACGGTTGCCGCTCGGGAGCGTCCGCGCCAATGGGTCATTGTGGGCGCCATCGATGGCAGGTCCGCCGGCACGGTGAGCTACTCGCTCACTCCGATAGCGTCCGGAACGCGATTCGAGCGTGAATTCATATACCGCGCACCGTCACTTTGGTTCGAGGCGGTGAATGTCTTGTTCGTGCGCGCGCGAATCCAGCAGGAATCGGACACGGCAGTCGCCCGGCTGAAGACAACGCTGGAAACGATGCGGTAGATCTCACTGCATCGTTTAATCCACTCTTCCCGATTGCTCCAAAGCTTCCCGGCGCTATTTAGCGCGCGCGTTGTACCACTCGACAGCGTCTTCACCGGCGGGGATGGTGAACGGGCTCGATGAATCGGTGGCGGCGAGCCAAACCGCTTGCGCGACATCCTCCGCGTGCGTGACGGACGTCTGTTTCTCCCAGTTCGCGAAGATCTGCTGAACGAGTGCGCTGTACGGCTCGGGAAAGCCGTTTTGCATGCGGGCCTGCGCGTTCTCGCCGAAGCGCGTGGAAGGCGCGCGTCCGGGCAGCACGACACGCACGCGCACATTGAACTGCTCCAGCTCTAGCGCGAGCGATTCGCTGAACGCGTTGACCGCGGCCTTGCTCGCGGTATAGACCGACAGCAAATGCAGCGGTCTGCACGTGACGGTCGACGTGACGTTGACGATCACGCCTTCCCGGCGCTCGCGCAATTGCGGCAACACAGCCTGTGTCATTGCGATGGTGCCCAGCGTATTGGTCTCGAAGATATCGCGCGCGGTGTCCATCGGCGTACCTTCGAGGGCGTTCAGAAAGCCGATGCCCGCGTTGTTGACGAGCACGTCGATGGGACCGGCGGCATCGATGGCGGCGCGAATGCTGTGCGGGTCTTTCACATCGAGCGGGAGGATCGAAAGACGCTCGGAGCGCGGCAAAACATCTTCGCGCGGCGTGCGCATCGTGGCGATTACGCGCCACTCGCGATCCAGAAAATAGCGCGCGATTTCGAGGCCAAATCCAGACGAACAGCCGGTAATCAATACGGTCTTCATGTCGACTCCTGTGGTCGGTGACAGTCCTTCCACGATACGTCGTGACCGGCCGGATTCGCTACAATCGAAAGTCCACGTTTCATTCGAGATCGTCCGATCATGATCGACCCGCTGGCCGAAGTCGTCACCTTGCTCCAGCCGACACCCACGTTCTCGAAAGTGCTCAGCGGCGCGGGGCGCTGGCGCGCGAGCCGCACGGAGGTCGGTCAGCCGTTCTATTGCGTGGTGCTCGAAGGATCGCTTCGACTATCCGTGAATGGTTGCGAGCCGTACATTCTTCAGGCCGATGACTTCATGCTCGTGCCCCAGGTTTTCAGCTTCGCGATGACGAGCATCGATCCGCCCGACGCTGACGACGTCGCCGATATCGCGCCCGCGGCGCTGCCCGACGGCAGTTTTCGTTTCGGCGATACATCGCTCGAGCCGGAAACGCAGTGGCTCGCGGGCCTCTGCGCATTTGGCTCGCCGGATGCGGCCTTGCTCGTCTCGCTTCTGCCCGAACTCGTGCTCGTACGCGGCGATAGCAGGCTGGCGACGCTCGTCAAGCTGGTGCGCGACGAATCGCGCGCGCAGCGGCCCGCGCGCGAGGTCGTGCTGGCGCGCCTGCTCGAAGTGCTTTTCATCGAAGCGTTGCGATCGACGCAAACGGGTGCATCGCCCGGGCTCGTCCGTGGCCTCGCCGATGCCCGTCTCGCGCTCGCCATTCGGCAGATGCACGAAAGCCCGGAAAAACCGTGGACGATTGCGCAGCTCGCGAAAGCCGCCGCGCTTTCACGCTCCTCTTTCTTCGATCGATTCAGTCGCGCGGTCGGCGTTGCGCCGATGGAGTATCTGTTGTCGTGGCGCATGGCCATCGCCAAGAACCTGCTGCGCCGGAACGAAGGGGGCGTCGCGACGATCGCGGCGCGCGTGGGCTATAGCTCGGCAAGCGCGTTCAGCGTCGCGTTCACGCGTCACGTCGGTCTGCCGCCGACGCAGTATGCCCAGGATGCGGATATGAGTGGAAGTCGCAGATGACAATGGCAACGACTCGCACATGTCCGTAGCGCGCGGACATGTGCGAGTGGTCGAAAGCACCGGGCCCCGGCTGCGAGGCCCGTCTTGGGGGCCGCCACGCTTGACGCGGCAAGCCCCGATTGCGCTACTTACGCCGCTGCATCCTTCAGTTTCTTCAGTGCGCGCGCCTTGATGCGAACCGATGCCGGCTTCGCATCGAACCAGCGCTCTTCGCCGGTAAACGGATCCTTGCCGAAGCGGCGCTTCTTCGCCGGCACCTGTTGAACGCTGATCTTCAGAAGACCCGACAGCGTGAACTCACCGGCACCCTTCTTGTGGACTGTGCCGAGAATGGTGTCTTCCAGTGCGGCGAGCACCGCCTTGGCAGCCTTCGGCTCGACGTTTGCCGCCGTTGCAACGTGTGCGGCGAGCGACGCCTTGGTGAACTTCTCCTTCACCGGCGCGCCAGCGACGAGCTTCTTCGCCGTACCGTTGACAGCCTTCACTGCGCCTTTCTTGGCAGCCGGTGCTGCCTTTTCAGCCTTCGCAGCCTTGGCAGCAGCTTTCGGAGCGGTCTTTGCCAGTTTCGTTTCAGCCTTCGATGCAGTCTTAGCCATAGTCGTCGTTGACTCACTATCGTTTTAGGAAATGCTTGCCGCGATGTAGTGCAGCAAACGCGCACATTCTATGACGCTTTATTCACTGCGTGTAAAGAAAATGCCTTAAAAAAGGAGCTGAAACGGCATTTTTGCAACACGGCGAATGCGCTACGGGCAAAAAGCGGGGGGCATTACCTACTCTCCGTCATCGCGGACGAGTCGAATGGTGAGAACTTTCAGGATCAGAAAGGAATTGGGCCACGGCACCGCGCGTCGTTGGATACTTTCGACCCTTCTGCCGAGCTTCAATAAATAAGCCTCGGTCGCGCGACCTGGTCTCGGGCTGAAAAGGGCTTCCCTGCCGTGCGCGCCGGCGACCATTCATCTATCGCGGCGTTGATCTGGCGCAAAGCCGATGCGACAGGAAACCACAGGGATGACACCACCTGTGGAGATAGCATCGATGCATCGTTAAACGGAACACAACGCTTTACCAGCTCGCTATACAAGGGTGAAGTAGTTGTGTGCTGAAGATCAATCACCCTGGTTAGGATGTCGCTATGTCTGTCACCTCCGTTCTGATCAGCATGGCCCCGATGTGGGGACTCTTGCTTATTGCATCCTGCACTGCCGCGTACCTGGTCTTTTGGCGCAAGGTCATCAAATAAGTGTCAACACGCTGTCTGTCGCAGCCGTGTAAGCACAGCTGCGACGACGCGGTCGCAATGCGTGCCGCCAAACTCGAATAGCGCCGGACCCAACCGCTCGACTTCTTGCGCCAGCGACTCGCGCAGCATCTGTCTTGCCCTGAAATGACGGCTGCGCACCGTTGCTTCGGGAATGCCCAGGCTCTGCGCCGTTTCTTCGATGCTCAGCTCTTCGACCGATCTGAGCACGAACACCGTGCGAAAGCCCACGGGCTTCAGTCACGATACCTTGGCGACCCGGCGCTTGCGCGTTGGCAGCTCGGGCGTCGCCGCGAGGCCGCTCAGAATCTCGACGATCTTCCCGCCGAGCCAGATGCTGGCCTGGTCCTGTTCACTGCTGCGATGCCAGTACAGGTGCCATTCCAGCTTCGGGAGCTCGAACGGCAGTTCGAGAATGCGCGCTTCCTGGCGTTGCAGAAGATGCATGGGGGCAGTCAGCGCGAGGTCGGTGCGCAGGGCCACGAGCGGTGCAACCATGTAGTGCTGCACGCGCATCTGTATCCGTCTCTCCCGGCCGAGCTTTCTGAGCTCCGCATCCACGAGGCCGCTGCCCTGGCGGCGGCTCGATACCTGGATATGGCCGAGTGCGAGGTAGTCGTCGAGAGTCAGTGCATCGCCCTCGAACGGATGGTCGGGCCGCAGCATGCAGGCATAGTGGTCGCTTCCGAGCGGCGCCTGATGCAGCTGCGGGTCGTCGATGAGCGGCACATCGATCGCGAAGTCGATCTTGCGCGTGGCGAGTGCGGAGGAGACGTCGCTGCGCGGCGTGAAGTAGCTCTCGATGCTCATGCCGGGCGCCTGCTGCTGAAGCACTTCGCCGAGCAAGGGCAACAGAATCGCTTCCGTCAGATCGGGCATGCTCAGGCGAAACGTGCGCCTGGAGGTGGCCGGGACGAAGACGTCGCCCTCGGAAGCGCTGGCCTCCAGCAGCTGCAACGCTTCGCGCACGCGGCCGATGATGTTTTCGGTGAGCGGCGTGGGCACCATGCCGGACGGGGTGCTCACGAAGAGGGGATCGTCGAACGCCTTGCGCATACGCGCAAGCGCATTGCTGACCGCGGGCTGGGTGATGAACAGCGCCTCCGCCACGCGAGTCAGATTGCGCTTTTCGTAGATCGACTCGAATACGACGAACAGATTCAGATCCAGCTTCGGCAAGCGCATCTCGCAGTCTCCATTTGCGAGACATGATAAGCGAGAGGCGCTGTGAAGATACGTTCGGCTGGATTCTCGACGCATTAGTCTCGCGGCGGAATATTCAGGTACGCGGCCGTCGAGCCGAGCCTTTCCTTGCCATGGGCGATTTCCATGCGCGCGATGGCTTGCAAATGGACCTCATCGGGGCCGTCCGCGTAACGCAATGCGCGGGCCCAGGTCCAGTGGTCGGCGAGCGGCGTGTCCGGGCTCAGGCCCATGGCGCCGAAGACCTGCATCGCCCGGTCGCATACCGTCGAATACACCTGCGGGACCAGCGCCTTGATCATTGAAATCTCTTTACGCGCGGCTTTCGCGCCGACTTCGTCGAGCAACCACGCCGCCTTCAGCACGAAAAGACGGGCCTGATCGATTTCGATTCGCGATTTCGCAATCCATTCGCCGACGGTGCCGTGCTGATGGAGGAACTTGCCGAACGACTTGCGTTCCACGGCGCGCTCGACCATCAGTTCGAGCGCGAGCTCGGCCGCGCCGATGGAGCGCATGCAGTGGTGAATCCGGCCCGGGCCGAGGCGTGCCTGGGCGAGCGCGAAACCGCTGCCTTCTTCGCCGAGCAGGTTCGCCGCCGGCACCCGGACGTTTTTGAACGTGATTTCGCAATGCCCTTCCGGCGACACGTGATTCATCACCGTGATGTTGCGCACGATCGTCACGCCGGGCGTGCCCGCCGGCACGAGAACCATGCTTTGCTGGCGATGGCTTTCCGCATCCGGATCGGTCTTGCCCATGACGATGAAGAGCTTGCAATTCGGATGGGCTGCATTCGTGATGAACCACTTGCGCCCGTTGATCACGTAGTCGTCGCCATCACGCCGAATGGAAGTGGTTATGTTCGTCGCGTCGGAGGAGGACACATCGGGCTCGGTCATCGCGAAGGCCGAACGGATTGTTCCTTCCAGTAACGGTTCGAGCCAGGCTTCGCGCTGCGCGGGCGTTGCGAACATGTGCAGCAATTCCATGTTGCCGGTGTCGGGAGCATTGCAGTTGAACACTTCGGACGCCCACGAGACGCGGCCCATGACCTCGGCGAGCGGGGCGTATTCGAGGTTCGTGAGGCGGGTGCCGGGCTCGCCGTCCTTGAGATGCGGCAGGAACAGATTCCACAGGCCTTCGGCCTTGGCCCGGGCTTTGAGGTCTTCCATGAACGATACGGGGTATTGGCCCGCGTGCACTTCCTCGAGCCACTGCCGCTGGCGCGGCACGATGTGTTCGTCCATGAAGCTGCGCACCCGGCGCAGCAGGTCTTCGACTTTGGGGCTATTGGCAAAATTCATGATGGTTTCCTTGTTCGCGGTTGACTAGATCGTCAGCCCGCCATCGACGACGATGCATTCGCCGTTCGTGTAGCTGGCCGCGTCGGACACGAGATAAAGCACTGTGCCGGCCATTTCTCTCGGTTCGCCATGACGGTGCAGCGGGATTTCGTTGATGAGGCGCTCGTAGATCTGCGGGTTTTCGAATAGCGCACTGGCGAACTTCGTCTTCGTGAAACCGGGCAGCAATGCGTTGACGCGAATGCCCAACGGCCCGCATTCCTTGGCGAATGCTTTCGTCATGTGAGCCACGGCGGCCTTCGAGATCGAATAGATGCCCTGCATGTCGCCGGGCTGCAACGCGTTGACCGACGCGACATTGACGATGGCGCCGCGGCCCTGGCTCTTCATCAGTTTTCCGGCTTCGACCGACATGAAGAAATACCCGCGGATGTTGACCTCGACGGTCTTGTCATAGGCGGCGAGGTCCGTATCCAGGATGTGGCCGAAATACGGATTCGCTGCCGCGTTGTTGATGAGAATGTCGAGGCGACCATGCTGTTCGCGGATATGAGCGAACGTGGCGGCGATGTCTTCCATGCGGCCGACGTGGCAGGCGAGGGGCTCGGCGCTGCCGCCGGCCGCGCGGATGCTTGCTGCCACCGTTTCGCAGTCTTCGAGCTTGCGGCTCGACACGATCACATGGGCGCCCTGTTCGGCGAGCAGCCTGGCGATGGCTTCGCCGATACCGCGGCTTGCGCCGGTCACGAGGGCGATCCGGCCTGTGAGGTCAAAGAGGTTCGTGCTCAATGTCGTTTCCTTTGTTCCAGTTGAATGGCACTGCGCACAGGGTGCGCATCGTGCGTCTCGTGCGTCTCGTGCGTCTGGTGCTTCAGTCGATCAGTTCCACCGCGAGACTGGCGAGTGTCTCGACCATCCCGCCCACCTCGAGCGCGCTCGCGTTCGAAGCGTTGCCCTGCAGGGCGCGAGCCTTCACCCCTTGGGCAATCGAGGCGAGGCGAAAGAAGCTGAACGCCAGATAGAAGTTCCAGTTGTCGATACCAGGCAGGCCGCGCAATTCGCAGTACTGCGCCACCATTTCCTCCTCCTCGGGAATGCCGAGCGTCGACCGGTCCTGGTCGCGCAGCCCCGAGATGTTGCCCGTCGCCGGCAGGCGCAGGCACATCGAGAAATACGCGAGATCCGCGAGCGGATTGCCGAGCGTCGACAGTTCCCAGTCGAGCACGGCGCGCACGCGCGGCGCGCCGTTGGCGAACATCAGGTTGTCGATGCGGAAGTCGCCGTGCACGAGCGAGGGGCGCTGCGTGTCGGCGGGGCAATGTGCCGGCAGCCATTCGATCAGCGCTTCCATCGGCCCGATCGGGTCCGTTTCGGCAGCGCGGTATTGGCGCGTCCAGAGCTCGATCTGACGCTGGAAATAATTTCCAGGGCGTCCATAGTCGGACAGGCCAGCCGCGTCGACGTCGACGTCGTGGAGCGCCGCGAGCGTCGCGACAATGGATGCGTAGTAGTCGCGTCGCGCGTCGCGGTCGACCTCCGGCAGGGCGGGGTTCCAGAAGATGCGTCCTTCTTCGTAGCTCATCAGATAGAACATGCTGCCGATGACTTCGCGGTCTTCGCACAGGTGCCATGCACGTGCGACCGGCACCGGGGTCTGGCCGAGCGCGCTCAGCACGCGGAATTCCCGATCGACGGCATGGGCGGACTTGAGCAACTGCCCGGGCGGTTGACGGCGCAGGACGTAGCGGCCGCTCGGCGTGTCGAGTAAAAAAGTCGGGTTGGACTGGCCGCCCGCGAACTTCGTCGCCTGCACGGGGCCATGAAAACCGGGGACGTGCTGCTGCAGGTAACGGGCGAGCTTGTCTACGTCGAGGGCGGGGCTGGTTGATTCGCTGGTCATATCGTTGGCTGGCCTGACTAATCTGACTAATTTGACTAATGGGACCCGAGGGCGGGACTTAACCGTAGGTCTGAAACGCGTGGCGTTGCGGGTCTTCGAGGTGCGAGACGGCGTTGAAGCTCGACAGCTGAAACGTTTCGCGGTTGAAGAAGCAACGGGTGACGCTGCTGTTGCGGATCTGCATGTTGAGCGCTATCGCTGTCGCGGCCGGTGCTTGCAACGCCTGCTGCGTCAGCGCGCCGATCACGCCGCCCGAAGTGACGGCCAGCACGTGCTGCGCGCCGCTCTGCTGGATGGCCACGCGCACAGCGGCGACGCGCTGCTGGAAGGCACCCCATGTTTCGGGCACACGTTCGTCGAGCTCGCCTTCGGCCCACAGTTGCAGGACTTGGCGCAGGGCCTTGAAGAACTCGCGCGGATCGCTCGTCACGGATTCGGCGAGGTTGCGATGTTCAGCGTCCAGCGCACGAAAGAGCGCATGGAAGTCGTACTCGTCCAGGCCGGGAAGAATTTCGCATTCGACGGGGACGTCAGGCAGCGCGCGGCGGATCGCATCGAGCGTTTGCGCATGGCGCTGCAGCGTGCCTGTTACGACGCGATCGAAACGCAGGCCGTTTCGTGCGAAATGCTCGGCGAGCCAGATGGATTGCTGCTCGCCCTTTTCCGATAGCCGGTCGTAGTTATCGGAGCCAAGCGACGCCTGCCCATGTCGCACAAGATAGAGTTCTGCCATCGCAAGCTTCCCGGTGAAAACGTAGGGCCAGCATAGCGATGCCTCGGGTATTGATGAAGTTTATTTAATTAATGCGCCGGCATTCACGTTTGTGATGGCGTCGATGGGCCGTTGATTCCGGCGCTTTCACTGCGAGCGGGCGCCGCGCGAGGCGGCATCCATAGCTAAGTCGTGCGTGATTTTTTCTCGTAGGTCGAGTGACCTTCGAATGCGGCGACGATAGCCTCGATCATTGCTGAGACACGCGCGGTATGCCGAAGGTCTTGATGCGTGACGAGCCAGATTTCGTAGACCGCCCCGCGTGCGGGTTCCGGCCATATCTGCACGAGGCCGTCGTGTTCAGCCAGATGGATCGGAAGCTGACCGATGCCGATGCCGGCTCTTACCGCGGTTCGCAGCATGAGGCTGGAATTGAAGGTCGATACGATGCGCCCCGCGTGGATCGGCTCGCCGCCAAGCGTAGGTGCCCGGCTACTCGTCCAGTTTCCCTGATAGACGACCAGATCGTGGCCCGCGAATGCCGAGCCAGCGGTAGGCTTGCCGTGCTGTTCGAGATAGGCATTCGATGCAAACAGTCCCATCGGCCAGCGCACCAGGCGCCGCGCGACCAGATCGGGATTCTCCGGCCTGACTGAGCGGACCGCGATATCCGCTTCACGCTTTGCCAGATTGAGCATGCGCGTCGATGTGTCCAGCAGGACGCGCACTTCGGGATGCGCGGCATGCAGGCGTTCGATGGCGGGAAGCAGGAATTCGAGCGCGATCGAATCGGTGCTGGTGACTCTCACATCCCCCGCGAGCCGTGTATCCGCACCTTGAGTGCGTCTGACGAGTTCGTGCGCGGAGTGTTCCATTTTCTCCGCTGATTTCAGCGCGGCTTCGCCGGCGGCGGTCAACGCGTAACCCTCCGAGGTGCGTAGAAACAGCGTTGCGCGCAGCGCGTGCTCCAGTGCTGCAATCCGTCTGCCGACCGTCGCCTGATCGAGATTGAGCGTCCGGGCCGCTCCACGGAGCGTTTTTTCACGCTCCACCGCGAGAAAGACTCGCGCGTCATCCCAGTTCATCGTGCCACCCTCCTGATGCAAATTTGCAGCCATAAACGCGAATAATGCTGCACGCATTCATCGATGTCGAGGCCTAAACTGCCTGCAAGAGTTCCTCGTTCAGTGATCCGTCCGGATCAATCGAGCCTCAGCAATCGAAGGAGTGGTATCCATGTCTGCTTCAACTTATCGCGTGCCGTCGTCGATGACGGCCATTGAGATCAAACAGCCCGGCGGTCCCGAGGTGCTGGTGCCGACTACGCGCCCGGTGCCGATGCCGGCCGCCGAACAGGTTCTGATTCGCGTCCACGCGGCTGCCGTGAACGGCCCCGATGTTTTCCAGCGCAAAGGACTGTATGATCCGCCCCCCGGCGCTTCGGACATTCCTGGGCTCGAAGTGGCGGGTCAGGTGGTTGCGGTCGGCTCCGACGTTTCCGGGTTCCGGATCGGCGAGCTGGTGTGCGCATTGATTCCCGGCGGCGGTTACGCAGAGTACGCAGTCGCGCATGCCTCCAACACGATGCATATCCCCAAAGGCCTGACGTTGGTGGAAGCGGGGGCGATGCCCGAAACGTTCATGACGGTATGGCTGAACCTGTTTCAGCGCGGCAAGCTGGTTGCCGGCGCATCGGTGTTGATCCATGGCGGCGCGTCAGGTATCGGCACCACGGCGACCATGCTGGCGAAGGCATTCGGCGCCGCGAAGATCATCACGACGGTTGGCTCGCAGGCGCACCGGGAGGCCAGCCTCGCGCTAGGCGCGGATCTCGCGATCGACTACCGCGAGGAAGATTTCGTCGCCGAAACGAAGCGCTCTACCGATGGAAAAGGCGTCGACGTGATTCTCGACATCATTGCTGGCGACTACGTGGCCAGAAACTATGACGCCGCGGCGATGGACGGACGAATCCTCCAGGTGGGCGTGATCAAGGGATCGGCGAAGGATCTCAATCTCGCTCCGATGTTGATGAAACGTCTGACGCATATGGGCTCGACATTGCGATCGCGCACAGCCGCGGACAAGGCGACGATCATCGATGAATTGGAGCGGCAGGTCTGGCCGCACATCGAGAGCGGGAAGATCAAGCCGGTCGTCTACAAGACTTTTGCGCTCGCCGATGCTCGCGGGGCTCACGAGCTGATCGATTCTGGTACGCACTTTGGCAAGATCGTCCTGACGACGGGCGCCGAGTTGGTTGGGTGAAGGCAACTGGAGGCGGGCTTGCCGCGAGGGCGGCAAGCCTCGTGTTGGCAGGTTCTCCGGCTCAGCTGTAGAAAGGTGGATTTGGCCGGACTTGCGATGTCGGATCGTCGGGCTCAGTTCGGCCAATAGTTGCCGTTCGCGCAACACTGACTGCCGTCATTCCAATGGCCGGTCTCCCTCGAAGCCTGCTGGATGCCCGTCGCCGAGCGCCTCTGCACACGGCTGGCAGAGTTAACATACTTCAACATTTGCCACGGACCACGCTTGGGGAACGCCACCATGCCGAATTCGTGAGTTCCACCTCGTGTTCAATCGAAAGGAAGGTCTTCACGAGTGCGGGGTCAAAGGCACTGTCCGCGTCGGCTTCTATGATGCCGCAGGCGTGACCGTGGCTGCCGGCAGATTTGTACGGCCTGGGACTGACGATAACGTCGTAGCAGTCCACTATCGCCATCATGCGTGCTGCCAGCGGAATCGATTGGCCGACCAGCGCATGAGCGTATCCGTGGCCGTCCCATCGTTCGTGATGGAGCGCGGCCACTTCAAGTGCGCACCGCAATGCAGGGTCGGGTATGCGCATGACCCGTAAGGCTCGACGCGCCAGCACGCAACCCCAGGTGACATGGGACTGAACGATGGTTCGCTCGTCTGGGGTCAATGGGCGGGGTGCAAGTAGCAGTTCGGCAGGGACGCATAGTTTTCCGATGTCATGGTAGACGGCCGCAAAGGCGAGGTCGTTCACTTCGATGGGTAAGCCGGTACAGTCGCGTACTGCTTTCGCAAAGACATGCATGCAAAGTCCGCATCGGAGTCCGTGCTCGAACATTTCAATCGCGGCTGCGCGCCGCCGGGCAGGCAGCTCGTTCAGGCAAGCCGCCCGTGTGTTTGCGATTTCAAGCACTGCAGCCCGCAGAGCCTTGTGCGCCGATCTGAGTTCGCTGACGGTTTCCATGATCAGAACCGGTAGAGGAAGCGCGCCTTGACGCCATGGCTTTGGTTACCCCCGCCGATCTGTCCGCTATACCCGACGCCGACCCTGGCATTCTTCCCGACGATTGCGTCGATGTTTGCCTCGACGACGGCCGCGTTACGTGCGATCGGGACGCCCGTGACGCTGTACGGCGCGCTGCCTGCGAACACCATCGTTTGCGCGGGTACGAGCGTCCCGTACGCATGACGCCAGCCCAGCGTGCCCGTGGTGGTCAACATGGTCGGGCCGAGCGCGAAGTCCGATGCGCCACGCAGGCCTAGCGTCGAGAACGCCGTGTTGCTGCTGCTGGACTGACCAGACAGCGCCCCGGCGCCTCCGCGTTCACGGAACGCATCGGTGTGCAGGTTCACGAGCGCCGCGTTGGCAAATGGCTCGATTACGACGGGCCCGGCGCCAAGTTTGTAGCCAACATCGCCAAAGACCTGCGCGGTAGCACCGCCGTAATTGCCACGGAGCGTGTCGGCATAGCCGGGAAGGACGACGGAACGGTCCATTGCAAGTTGATGCCACGTATAAGCCGCGCCGCCGCGAATGCCGAGCTTGCCCAGATCCGTTCCTGCATACATACCGACATGGTAGTTGTCGCTATTCGCGCTGGACGCGCGGGTGTTCAGATCGAGCGTCGAATGGCTGTAACCGCCCATGGCGCCGATCGTGACGGCATCGCGGATCGTGCCATCGGCACCGATGAAGACGCCGCTCACCGACGTGTCCACCGCCGCGGCGCCGTTGCCGCCGCTCATGCTGCCCCAGTCGCCAAAAGCTTGTGTCCAGACCTCGACGGGCGTGGCGGCGGCAGGTGTCGCGTTGCCGGAACGGGCGGCCTTGTCGCGCAAACGCTGGTTCATCGCGTCGCGCACGAAGCGGCTGTCTTCGATCATCGCGGTTCTGGCGGTTGCGTAGCCCTCGCCGGAGAGCTGGTCGAACGCCTGCGCGGCGCTCGCCGCGCTGGTGGCGCGAGCCACCGATTCGTACGCCGCGTTGCCGAATGTCAGCGTGTCGAGCGCCCGTGCGGTCACCGCCTGATTGGCCGTCTGCGCGGCAGCCGCGTATGAGGTGCCGTTGCGGTCGATGATCAGGTTCACGTCGTTCAGTCCATAGCTCAGGCGCGGTGCGAGGAACAGATAGTCTGGGTGATCCCACGTTACCTGCGACGCGTCGAACATCGTGCCGCCGAATCCGCCGGAAGCCGTCATGATCAGATAGGGGTGGCCAAGCTTGTAGGCATCGGTTGCGCTGACGCGCACGCCGCCTGCCAGTGTCGCCACGCCGCCGACGGCCACGCGGTCGGACCCGTCCGCCGCCGTGACCTCGACGCCATACATGGAACTCGGCGACAGCGTCAAATTGCGACCTACGCCGATCACGCCGATCGAATTGCCGGGACTCAGATTGCCACTGCTGACAAGATCGCCGGCGATGCGCCAGTTGCCGCCCATGTCCGAATGCGCATCCGCGCTGACGTTGCCGCCGACCTTGATAGGGTTGGCGACCGAACCGCCCGTTGTGGTCGACTGAACAAGCGATACGTCTCCGCCAATCTGCGTCGTGTGGGACGGATCGGCGCTAAAGCCCAGCACTGCGTTCGATCCGCCGACCGCTTGCCCGATCGTCGTGTCGCCCTGGAAGGCAACAACGGCGGGATTATCGGCCGTTCCTTTCGCGGACAGCGAGCCACCAATCTGCGCGCCCGCCGCCACCAGCGTGGGTGTGCGCGGCGTGCTGGCGCTGGACACGGCAACCACGTTGCCAGCCGTGCTGCCGATCGTCTGGCCGCTCTGGATCAGCTCACCAGAAGCGAGATCCGCCCAGTAGGTCTGAAACGAAGTCACGCCGTTGTTGCGTCCCTGCAGATACATCTTCCAGAACTGCTGCGGCAGGCTGCCGTCGTCGCCGGAGGGGTTGGCCCATGTGTAGACCAGCGAACCGTTGAGGTAATACTCGATCTTGCCCTCACCGGGAAGCAGTCGCATGTCGATTGAATTCCATGACCCGTAGTGGATCAGTCCAGCCGTCTCGGGCAGATCGACCCAGCCGCTGTCGGGATTGACCGTGGTGTCCCATACCTCGAGTCGTCCGACACCATCCTTGTTGGTGAAACTCATGATCGGCATGGACGTTTTGCTGTCCACGTATTTGCCGCTGGCCACGGTATCCGAAGGCATGGCGGCACCCCACATGCCCGTGCGGACATAGTCCGTGCTGCTGCCCGCCTGCCACGCCGGATTGACCCACAGGTCGCCGCCGATGAAGCTGTTGCCGGCGGCCGCATGCGTACTCGTGTTGTAGCCTTGCCAGTTGTAGAACGAATGCACTGACGCGGGCGGGTCGATGCCGAAGCTGAGCACGTTGCCGCGGCCCTCGTATTGACCGAGATTGATCAGGTTTCCATACGGTGCCTGTCTGTCGGATGACCAGTCGGACACGTTCGTGCTGATGGGATGAGCGACATAACTCGCATCCGTTTGCGCAAGCGCCGGCAAAGTGACGGCGCCAAGACTGGCCAGGATGCAGAAGGTGAGAGGGCGAAGGTTGAAGCGGGCGGTCATGATGCACTCCTGAGCTGAATTGACTGGGCCGCAAGGGCCGGCGAATTCACAATAGGAGTGCGAGGGGCAGCGTTCTATAGGCGAACACTGCGGCTAGCATAGGAAAATACTGCGGCCCACTTGGACCGCCTGGAAACGTCTATTTGTGGACGGGTATCCGCAGCGTGATCGATGTGGATAAGGCGCTTGGCGCGCGATGCTGCATGGAGCCTTTGAGCAGTTCGACGGCTGCGCGGCATAAAGACAGATTGAGTTCGATTGCCGGGGCTGCGAGAGGGTCTACGCGTTTGTCGCCGTGTGTGGCGTCGAACTGGACGGCAATATCACGCTGGCCGTCACTGCGCGTGACCGTCATGGCGGACATCGCAACCTCGCCCCCAGGATGGCCGACGACGCACTGACGCAGCAGCGCGCGCAGCAGACGTCCGACATGCACGGGGTCCACCATGATGTCCTCCTCAGGCAGATCCGTCCGCGACCGCAAGGCGACGCCGAGATGGGACGCGTACTCAGCAAGTGATCTCACTGTATCGTCGATCAGGGCACCCACGTTTGTCGGCCGCGGCGACAGACTCAGTTCGCCTTCTTCGAGCCGCATCATGTCTTCGATACCGTCGATCAATCCACTCAGCCGATCGATCACCTGCGCCGCAGCGCCGATGCGGTCGTTCGACCCAGTGGGCGAGCCCCCCTCACGCAATTCGGCCAGCATGTCGGATAGGACGCCCACGGCAGGACGCATCTGGGCGCAGATCTCAAGGAAAAGCTCGCTCTTGCGCCGGCTCGCCGATGCCGCTTCCTCGCGCTGGAGCCAAAGCGCACGGGCCATATCGGAGCGGCCGGTTACGTCGACCGACCCGCACGCCACGCCGAGCAGTTCGCCCTGTGCATTCCGGAACGGATGGGCCCATGTATGCAGAATGACCCGCTGGCCATGGCGCGTGATCTCGACATCCGCCTGCATGGCGCTGCCGGAGGCCAGCCGGTTCATATAGCGCGCATGCAACGACTGCGCGATATGAGGAGGAAACCAGTCCACGTCCGTCATGCGTTTGCCGACGACCGCGTCTAGTGTCGTGCCGTGCAGTTCCAGAAACGCCGCGTTGCAGGCGATCAACCGTCCTTCGAGGTCGCGGATATGCAGCGGTAGCGGCGCGCCGTCGAGCATGGCGTGCATGGCATCGATGTCGGCCGTCGAAAGATCGATTTCTGGCGACGGCTTCACACTTGCCGGCGCAACGCTTTCCATCAGCCCGTGCTGTCTGGCAATCTCAAGAAGGTCCACCAGCGAATGTGCATGCAACTTGCGCCGCAGATGGCTGCGATGCGCGCTCACGGTTTTTTCGCTGATCGACAGTTCACGCGCAATCGCGTTGTTCGGCATGCCGCGCGCGAGGTATTTGAGGATGGTTAGCTCCCGGTCCGAGAGCAGCGCAAACGGTGACCCGCTGGTCGGGGCGTCGAGAGTGGCGGAGTCGGGCAGCGGAAAATAACGCCGGCCCGCCAATGCGTCTGCGATTGCGCGGTGCAGTATGGCCGGGTCCTGATTCCGAGGTACGAGGGCATCCGCGTCGGCGTCCATGCAGCGTTGCACGAGCGCTTCCGCGGCGCTGGCGCCCAGGATGATAACCTTGACCGGCAGTTTTCGCGTGCGGATCCGCTTGAGCACCTCCAGGCCGCTGAGCCGGGGTAGATCGAGGTCGAGCAGCATGACGTCGGCGGCGACCCCGCGCGCAAGCTGATATGCCCTGTAGCCGTCCTCGGCTTCACCGACGACTTCATGCCCGGCATCGACGAGCCACCGGCCTAGCGCCATCCTCGCTAGGGGTTCAACGCTCGCCACCACCATGCGCGCCATCGCAATCCTCCAACGGTCCGCCTCAGATTGGGGCTCAGAGACTAGCTGAACGCAGTGGGGCGATTGTACTGGACCTGCGGACGGCCGCCGCGGCGTTCCCCCAAGCGAGAGCGTCGGCTTTTGCCGAACTGCTGTCCCCTGAGAAGTCGGCTGGGATGACCGGATCACTCCGTTAGCTGCCCTTGAACCCCTGACAGTGCGACCGGCGGCAGTGAGTCGGTCAGAGCCGACCGAATCGGGCCGAAGTCGGCCATGAAGGGTCACTCGCGTTTTGTGCCACTCTGACATTCAGACGGCGGCGCAGTCCGGCAAAGCGGCCATTCGATCTCTGTCTCTCACATTGTTAGAGTAAGGCGAGGCCTTGCTGTCACGCGTCAATCGGACGGCGCCGGGCTTTAAGTGCACCGAGCACGTCGCCGTGCCCCACGCGACGCATGTCGTCCTGTCGAAATAGAATATCCCGCGCGGGATGCCGCGTTCGATGTGACCACGGCCTACTCACGGTCGGCGCCTGCCGGTGCTTCGCGATTGGCGCAGATCGATATCCGGCCACGAACGGATGCTTCCAGGACGGCCCTTCCCAGCACAAAATCGCCGGGGCAACGGGGCGCGCGCCCATTACCTAGACGGCATATCGGATGATGCTCTGATCTTGAACGTTTGCGACCAACTCGTCGGCACGAGATAAAAGCCGAAGGAGCAATGGAGTCGTATTTGCGTTGTTGTATCCCAGGACGAGATCAATTGTCGGAGGCACGTCGTCAAGCGCCCGGGCAACAACATTCGGTGTCAGCATATTTTGCGCATACAGGGGGATAAGCGTAACGCCACCCGTGGACGTGACGAGTGACATTGCCGACGGCAGATTCTCGCCTTCATACTCCGCCCTGAGCGTGATCCCGACTTTCGATGCGTAATCCTCAATCACGGATTTCAATACCGGAGACGTCCTCGCTGAACTGACGTAAATTTCGCGAGCAAGATCCTGCGGCCGAATCTTTTTGCGTGACGTCAGGCGATGATCCGCCGGCAGCACGGCGATCAGAGGCTCCTTTGCCAGGAACTTGAAGGACAGGCCAGAGGTTTGCGTCTCCGGGCGAAGAAAGGCAACGTCCAGTTTCCCTCGCATCAGCCCGAGAGCAAGTTCTGGGGAGGACTGACTGCACAGCGTTATTTCGGCCTCGGGCGCCTCCTCCCGCAGGATGCGCAGCGCATGGGGTAGCCACACAACTTCCTGCCCGGCAAGGAAACCCATGGACAAGACAGGCTTTTCCGGCTGTTCCGCCCGCCGCGCGCCGTCAGTAGCCGCTTCAACTTGCAACAGCGCCAGGCGCGCGTGATCAAGGAAAACTCTCCCAGCGGCGGTGAGCGCCACGCCACGTGCCTGGCGCTCCAGCAACTTCACACCGACTTCGGATTCCAGGTCGCGAATCTGCCGGCTCAACGACGGCTGCGACGTGTGCAGTCTCCGCTGAGCGGCCGTCAATAGGCTGCCTTCCTCCGCAACGGCAACGAAATATCGCAAATGTCGAAGTTCCATTGGATCTCCGATATGCCTTGAAGGCATAGGTAAAGTCTTACAAAGCCTTTGTCCTCAGGAAAAGGGACGCCTATCTTTGCAGTAGCTTCCGTCTATGCATCGACGTAAGCACCGCAGTCAAACCGGTCGAATCCTGGAAGGAGAGGGCAATGTCTATAGATTCCAAGCTTAGCATCGTGTTCTGCCACGGCATTCCATCGCAGCGTTGTCGGAGTGCGCTCCGCTCGCACGTTTTCAGATGCGCACTGTGAAATAAGACTGCGAAAGAAACCGCTGGCAGCATTCTCGATGCCTCGCGGAGCGCCAACACATCGATCAATCTCTTATAGGAGGTACCAGCGATGCCTACGATCACCACTCCGGACGGCGTAAAGATCTTCTACAAGGACTGGGGGTCCGGTCAGCCGATCGTCTTCAGCCATGGCTGGCCCCTGTCGGCCGACGACTGGGACGCCCAGATGATGTTTTTCCTTCACCACGGCTACCGGGTGATCGCCCATGACCGGCGTGGGCACGGTCGGTCCGAGCAAGTCGGCACCGGCAACGACATGGACCACTGGGTCGCCGACCTCGCTGCACTGACCGAACACCTGGGCGTCCGCGACGCGATCCACATCGGGCACTCCACCGGCGGCGGCGAGGTGGCCCGCTACGTCGCGCGCCACCAGGAGCGGGTCGCCAAGGCAGTGCTGGTGGCCTCGTTGACGCCGAACATGGTGAAAACCGACGCGAACCCTGGAGGTCAGCCGCGGGAGTGGTTCGACGCGGTTAAGTCAGGCGTGCTTGGCAACCGCTCGGAGTTTTACCGGGCAGTCCCGGAGGGGCCGTTCTATGGATTCAACCGCCCGGGCGCCAAGCCGTCTGAGGCGGTGATCGCGAACTGGTGGCGCCAGGGCATGGCCGGCAGCGCCCAGGCCCACTACGAGACCGTATTCTCCTGGCTGGAGGACTACACCGAAGATCTGAAGAAGATCACTGTGCCGGTACTGGTCATGCATGGCGAAGACGACCAGATCGTCCCGTTCGCCAGTTCGGTGCCCCGCGCGGTCGAGCTGCTCGCGAACGGTGTGTTGAAGACATACTCTGGCTTTCCGCACGGCATGCTGACTACCCACGCGGAGGTCCTCAACCCCGACCTTCTGGAGTTCATCAAATCCTGACGGGACGCCACCCCGAACCAGAACCAGGCAATTCGAGTGGCGCGCTCCACGGGTGCGCCACTTGACCTACGTGTCCGCTTAGCGTCGATCGCCGCTCTTCGTCCCGGGAATGGCGGCCCGCGACCAGATGTGACGGTGACCGTCGGGTCGCGTCTCGACTAATACCTCCCCTCGGTCTTCACCCGTCCGTCGAAACAGTGGTGGTCTCCCACGCACCGATTTCAACGTTCAACGCCGCCAATTTGTCTCGCACGAGCCCGAGTGCGTCGCTGCCGAGCAAAAGATGCGCGGGCGGATGATCTGCTGCAATGGCGGCCAGCATTGCGCGCGCCGCTTTCCTCGGGTCTCCCGGTTGCTTGCCGCTTTTCTCCTCGCGGGCCTGGCGGATCGGGTTGAAGATATCGTCGTAATCGGCAATCGAGCGGGGCGTTCGCGTCATCGAGCGGCCCGCCCAGTCGGTGCGAAACGAGCCCGGCGCCACGGCTGTCACGGCAATACCGAACGGCTTGACCTCTTTGCCCAGCGCTTCGGAGATGCCCTCCAGCGCAAACTTGCTTCCGCAGTAGTAAGCGATTCCAGGCATCGTGATGTAGCCGCCCATCGACGTGATATTCAGAATGTGGCCACGGCGGCGCGCGCGCATGAATGGCAGCACGGCCTTCATCATGGCGACCGCGCCAAATACATTCACCTCGAATTGTTGGCGCATTTCCGACAACGGCGATTCTTCCATGATGCCCTCATGGCCGTAGCCGGCATTGTTGACCAGCACATCAATGGGTCCGACGCCAGCCTCGATTTCCGCCACGACGCCGTCGATCGCGTCGAAGTCGGTCACGTCGAGCACACGCCCCCAAGCGGCATTCGCGCACAGAGACTCGAAATCGCGCTTTGCCTCGGCACTTCTCACCGTACCGACGACTTTGTGGCCTACCGCCAGCGCTTCCTGGGCGAGCGCGCGGCCAAAGCCGCTGCTGACCCCGGTGATGAGCAGAGTTTTACTGGATGCCATTGAAGCTTCTCCCGGATGTCGATCGAAGAGTGCATACTAATCTGACCATCAAGGCAAACTAAGCCCAGTTCCGATAATTTTCTTGCATAAAACTATGAGCACGATACGTGTTCCGGGGCGGCGTCCGGACCTGTCCTCCCGAAGTCAGAAACGCATGGTTGCCCTGCTGCGTGCGTTGGCGCCCGACGAGGGCTACAACCTCACGGCACTGCCGAGCGTCCGCATCTTGCGTTCGAACCGCGCACTGTCGCGCACGCCCGTTCTGTACGACCCAGGTATCGTGATCGTCTGCCAGGGACGCAAGCGAGGCTATTTCGGCGAGCAGCTCTATCTGTACGATGAGCGTCACTACCTGGCTGTGTCCGTGCCTGTGCCGTTCAGCATGGAGACCGACGCGACCGAGGAGCGCCCGCTGCTCGCGCTGTATCTGCACCTCGATTTCACACTGGCCGCGGAGCTTGCGGAGCAGATCGACCGCGCAGGTGCAGCGGAGCACGCGCAGGCACCTCAAAGCATGATGTCGACGCCGATGGACGACGCGATGCAGACGTCCGTGTTGCGCTTGCTCGAGGCGATGCTTCGGCCACTCGAAGCCGCCGTGTTGGGCGCCGGGCTGCTGCGCGAACTGTATTTCCGGGTACTCACCGGCGCCCAGGGCAGCTCGATGCGCGAGGCGTTGGCGATGCGAGGACAGTTCGGCCGGATAGGTCGATCACTGCGCCTGATCCATGCGAGCTATGCGCAGCCCCTCGGCGTCAGCCAACTGGCCGACGAAGCGGGTATGAGCGTCCCGAGCTTCCACAGCCACTTCAAGGCAATTACGCAGGTGTCGCCCATGCAGTACGTGAAGTCGACGCGGCTGCACCAGGCTCGCCTGTTGATGGTGCGTCAGGACTTGACCGCCGAGGCGGCGGGACACGCAGTGGGTTACACGAGCCCCTCCCAGTTCAGCAGGGAGTTCAAGCGTCTGTTTGGCTTGACGCCCGCTGCGGAGGCGAAGCGTATGCGTGAGAGCTTCGCGATCCCCCCAGGCTTCGCCGATACGGTCTATGTCTCGTCGCACTGAGATTCATAAGCCGGCGTCGGCGCATGTCGGCAGTCTTTGTCGGAGCGAACAGCATTTCGACGATTCCCGGTTATTCTTCAAGGAACCGCAGGGCTCCATCCAATTCTTCCGCTTTTCACTGCGAAGTTCACGATACCCAAAGGAGGAAGCATGAACGAAAACGGTGCGCGCAGAATAATCGGCGCGATGTTGGCCGCGGCCATCGGGAGTTGCGTCATCTATGCGAACGCGCAAACAGGTGTGAGCGCAGCGGCTTACGGGGCTCCGCAAATGTTGGCGGTTTCGACGTCGGCGCCTGGAAGCCGGCCGGATACCTCGGTGGTTCGAGACGTTCGTCGCGCCCTCAGACGCGTACCGGACATGGACGATTCAGGGATTCACATCAGAGTGAGCCACGGCGTCGTCACGCTCACAGGAGAGGTTCCGGAGACCTGGCAGATCTCGCGCGCTGGCAACGCGGCAAGATCGGTGCTCGGCGTCAGGGGGGTGACGAACAGATTGACGGTGCGAGAGGGAGACGGCGAGCATTGAGCGACGTCTCGCGGCGTCGGTCAGATCGCCGCGGAGACGTGCCGCCCCCCACGCGCAAGCCTAGCTTGCGCGCGACCCCTCTCCATCGGCGCGGCTGTAGAGCGGCGCGGTCTTCCCACCGGCAATGCTGTTACCAATCGCCTCCAGGTCGAGCGAAGGGTCTTTCGCGAGCAACACATAGGCGAGCCGATTCGCGCGCCACGTGACCGTCTTCATCTGTCCAACCTGGCTCGAGCGCACCGGCGCGTCGTGCTCGTTTTCCTCGATCACGCACAGAGCGACCGGATCGCCGCGCTCCGGCAGATACACCATCTGGATCAGCGGGTGGTCGTGGTAATTCAGGCGCTGCACACGCTTGAACTTCAGGCCCACCTGACGCAGATCGGGAACATCGATCGGCATGCCGTCGCGCTGATGGATATCGGCCATCACCTGTTCGGTGCTGGCCTGATCTTCCCTGAGATTGGCGACCGTGTCGCGTCCGTAGAGCACCTGATAGTCCGCCACGCTCTGCACCCACGGGTCGGTACCCGACCTCAACGGATTGATGCCGCCGAAATAACCGGTGAGCACGCCCGAGCAGATCGCACCGGCGACGAAGGCCGCCACCGCCCATTGCATCGAAATACGCCGGCCGCCGCGCGGTGCGCTGCGCTCCTGCGGCGTGCTGACGCTCACGAGCTCTTCGATGCGGCGCGTGAGGCTTTCCGGCACGGGCGGTACTGTCTGCCGGTCATACGCGGCACGATACGGCAGGACCGACGCCTGCAGCGCCGCGGCCCGCGCCGCCAGTTCGTCCGAGTGCGCGATCGCCGCCTCGATTTCCGCGCGCTGCTCCGGCGAAAGCTCGCCGTCCACATAGGCCATCAGCAGCGAATCATCGATATTCATAAGGATTCTCCTTTTCTTGTCCCCGCAGGCGCCTGCACGCTAAATTTCTGACCGATCGTCAGCCGCGCGCGCGACAGCCGGCTCATCACCGTGCCGATCGGCACATCGAGCACTTCCGCCGCTTCCCGATAGCTCAGGCCTTCGATCGCCACCAGCACCATCACGACGCGCTGCGCTTCGGGCAACGCCTCGACGGCGTCGATCACCTGCCGATGCAGCAGATCCAGCTCCGGATTGTGCGCCGCGGGATCGGCAAACGATTCGATTTCCTCGTCCTGCCAATCCATGCTGCCGCGGTTGCGAATCGAGCGAGCGCGCAGTTCGTTCATCCACGTCGAATGCACGATCGAGAAGAGCCAGCTGAGCGCCGAGGTGCCCGGCTGAAGCTGATTTCGCCGCTCCAGCGCCCGCACGCACGCCCGTTGCACGAGATCCTCCGCGTCGTGCGGATTCTGCGTCAATCGCAGCGCGAACCGCCATAGCCGCGGCAGTAACGTCGGCAGGACGGTCGTCAGGTCGTCGTCGTTCATCGGGGCAGCTCCTGGAATGGGCGCGCTCATGATTGACAACACTCCAGACGGGGATCTATTCCACGAATTTTTCGAATTTTTTTGCGGAATAAGCCGCCGAGGGCGGCTGTTTTCGGGTCACGGATCGCGCAACGACGCGCACTTGAACCAACGAATAGGAGACAGATCATGGAGGCCCTCCTCGACCGCGCCCGGCAGGCAGGCATGGCGGTGATGCTGGACGCGTGCATCGGACGCGAACGTTTTCATAGCATAACCGGCTCGGCGCTCACACTCGAACGATTTGCGCAGCTTTGCGAAGCACCGGCGGTGAATCGCGACACGCTCGCGAGCTGGGCGGCACTCTGCGAACGCGGCGACATGCCGGCCGTGGCGGCGGCGATCAAGCGGGCGCTCGGCGAACGAGCCAGCACATGATACCGGGCTGATGCGTGACGACGAAATACGCATCGAAGCAGCATGGAAGTTTAGTCGAACGAAGTAACGCGGGTAATCGACGGAAAGCTCGCACACCACGCGTCGCAATCCAACGCGACGCAAATTGACCAGTGCCGCAAGGCGCGCATTTTTTTGGAGACTGACATGGCCGTAGATATGTTTCTCAAGCTGGGCGACATCAAGGGTGAATCACAGGCGGCGGGTCACACCGACGAGATCGACGTGCTGAGCTGGTCGTGGGGATGCTCGCAGACCGGCACGACGCACAGCGGCACGGGCGGTGGCACCGGGACCGCATCGGTGCAGGACCTCACGATCAGCAAGTACGTCGACAAGAGTTCGCCCACGATCGTGCAGTCGTGCTGTCAGGGCGTGCACATGCCGGAGGCCGTGCTCACGCTACGCAAGGCCGGCGGCAACGAGCCGGTCGAGTATCTGAAGATCACGCTCAAGGAGGTGCTCATTAGCCGCCACTCGGTGGGCTCCGGCGGCGCGGATCAGGTTGCCGAGAACATCACGCTGAACTTCGCGCAATTCAACATGGAGTATCAGCCGCAGGACAACAACGGGGCCAAGAAGGGCGGCGTCGTGACCGGCAAATGGAATATCCCGAAGAACACGGCGAGTTGAGTCGTGACCCGAGGCCCGGCGCCAGCCCCAGCGCCGGCCCGGGCTCCGGCTCGCGTTCATCGCCGCCGCCGCGGTCTTAGTCGGCCTTCCTTTCAATGTTCGTCGTGGACACCGCCATGAACCTCGCAGATGTCGCAGTCTGGCTTACCGCCCTCGCGCCGGAATCTCCGTGCGGTGCGGACGAAGAGTACAGCCCTGAGTTTCGGGCGCTGGAACAGGCGGTCGCCGGTAAGCCCGACGCGGAGTATGGCGGCACGTTCATCGCCGCGACGCCGCCCGACTGGGCACTCGCGCGCTCGCTATCGATGACCCTGCTCGAACGCACGCGTGATTTGCGCGTGGCGGTGCTGTACGCGCGTTCGAGCATGGTGCGTGAGGGCTTCGCGGGCCTCGCGTGCGGCCTCGCGCTGATCGAAGGTCTGCTCGAACAGCACTGGAGCGCCGTGCATCCCCAACTGGATGCCAGCGACGGCGACGATCCAACAGCGCGGGTCAACGCGTTGTCGGAGCTCGTCGACGGCGCGGGCCTGGTGGGCGAACTGCGCGACGTGCCTTTCGTCGTGCCGCGTGGGCAGCGCGGTTTTGCGCTGCGCGATCTCGACGTGCTGGGGGGGGAGGCGCCGCTTCGCGAAGGCGACGAGATGCCGACGCTCGCGGCGATCGATGCGGCGTTCGCGCAAGCCGGCATAGAAGAAGGACGAGCGATGTGCGAGGCGCTCACGTCGGCGCGGGCCTCGCTCGCGAAGATCGAGAACACGCTGACCGGGCGCGTGGGGCCGGCGCGCGCACTCGATTTCGGACCGCTCGCGAGGCTACTCGGACGCATCGGGGAGTTCGTGGCGGCGCGCATCGCGGTGCTCGATCCGGACACGGGGGGAAGGGGAAGTGCGATGGAGACCAGCAGCAGTGAAGAGGGCGCGGGTTCCGGAGCGGCGACGCAGCGCGCCGCCGCGGCGGGACCCGCCAAGCCCCAGGGCATCGCGAGCGCGCGTGACGTGAGCGACGCGCTCGACGCGATCTGTGCCTACTACGCCGAGTGTGAACCATCGAGCCCGGTGCCGGTGCTGTTGCAGCGCGCCCGGAGGCTGGTCGGCAAGAGCTTCATGGAAATCATCGAGGACGTCGCGCCGGACGGCGCGCATCAATTCAGGCATCTGGGCGGGGTCGTCTGACCGGACTCAGGCAAAACGCAAAGGAGTGGACATCGTGGCAAAGGAAAGCAGTCAGAAATTCATCGCGCGCAATCGTGCGCCGCGCGTGCAGATCGAGTACGACGTCGAAGTCTACGGCTCGGAGAAGAAGGTCAATCTGCCCTTCGTGATGGGCGTGCTGGCGGATCTGTCGGGACAGCCCGCCGAGCCGCTCGCGCCCGCCGCCGAACGGAAGTTTCTCGAGATCGACGTGGACAACTTCGACGAGCGTCTGAAGTCGATGAAGCCGCGCGTCGCGGTGCAGGTGGCGAACACACTGACGGGCGACGGCAACGTCGCAGTCGATCTGACCTTCGAGAGCATGGACGACTTCACGCCCGCCGCGATCGCCCGCAAGGTCGAGCCGCTGCGGCAACTGCTGGAAGCGCGCACTCAACTGGCCAACCTGCTGACTTACATGGACGGCAAAACCGGCGCCGAAGCGCTGATCGCGCGTCTGCTGGAAGAGCCCACGTTGATGGAAGCACTCGCCGCGCAGCCGCGCGCCGACGCGCCATCCGACGATACGTCCAACCCCGCCCCCACTACCGGAGCATGACGCGATGAACGATTTCAGCATCCAGCAACAGACGAGCGAGTCTGTGATCGAAGCGGCGCCCGAACTCGACGATTTCTCCGCGCTGCTGCAAAAGGAATTCAAGCCGAAGTCCGAGCATGCTCGCGACGCGGTCGCGAACGCGGTGCGCACGCTCGCCGAGCAGGCGTTGCGTGACACTGGCGTGATTTCCGGCGATGTCCTCGCGACCATCGAGGCGCTGATCGCGCAGATCGACCAGGCGCTCACCGGGCAGATCAACCTGATCCTGCACAGCGAGTCGTTCCAGCAGGTCGAGAGCGCATGGCGCGGCCTGCATTACCTCGTGAACAACACGGAAACCGACGAGTCGCTGAAGATCCGCGTGCTGAACATCTCCAAGGCGGAACTGCACAAGACGCTGAAGAAGTACCGCGGCGTCGCGTGGGACCAGAGCCCGCTCTTCAAGAAGCTCTACGAGGAAGAGTACGGCCAGTTCGGTGGCGAGCCCTACGGCGCGCTGGTCGCGGATTACTACTTCGATCACAGCGGCCCCGATGTCGATCTGCTGACGCAGATCGCGAAGATCGCGGCGGCCGCGCACGCGCCGTTCATCGCGGGCGCGGACCCGGCTGCGCTCCTGATGGAATCCTGGCAGGAACTCGCGAATCCGCGCGACCTGACCAAGATCTTTCAGACTCCCGAGCATGCCGCGTGGCGCTCGCTGCGTGAATCGGAAGATTCGCGCTACGTTGGCCTCGCGATGCCGCGCTTTCTCGCGCGCGCCCCCTACGGCGCGAAGACCGACCCGGTCGAGGCGTTCGATTTCGAGGAAGACACCGCGGGCGCGAACAGCAGCAAGTACGCGTGGGCGAACGCATCGTATGCGATGGCGGCGAACATCACGCGCTCGTTCAAGATGTCCGGCTGGTGCTCGCGCATCCGCGGCGTCGAATCGGGCGGCGCGGTCGAGGGGCTGCCGGTGCACGCGTTCCCGACCGACGACGGCGGCGTCGACATGAAGTGCCCGACCGAAATCGCCATCAGCGACCGGCGCGAGGCCGAGCTCGCCAAGAACGGTTTCATGCCGCTCGTGCACAAGAAAAACTCGGACTTCGCGGCATTCATCGGCGCGCAGTCGCTGCACAAGCCGGCCGAATACGAGGACCCGGACGCCACCGCCAACGCGAATCTCGCGGCGCGGCTGCCGTATCTGTTCGCGTGCTGCCGCTTCGCGCACTACCTGAAGTGCATCGTGCGCGACAAGCTCGGCTCGTTCAAGGAGCGCGACGACATGGAGCGCTGGCTGCAGAACTGGATTCTCCAGTACGTCGACGGCGACCCCACCCACTCTTCCGACGACACCAAGGCGCGCAAGCCGCTCGCCGACGCGCAGGTCGTCGTGGAGGAAGCGCAGGGCAATCCGGGCTACTACACGTCGAAGTTCTTCCTGCGCCCGCACTACCAGCTCGAAGGTCTGACGGTGTCGCTGCGGCTCGTGTCGAAGCTGCCGACCGCCAAGACCGCCTGAGCCTGATCGTGCCCACCGCGCGCCCACCGCGCGCCCACTGATCCTGTTGGAGAGCCGCTCATGTACGAACCTTCCGCCCGGGACCGCCTGCAGCCGTCGTTGCTGGACCGCCTGACCGATCTCGAACCGCACGCGCGTCATGAATCCCGCGAGCGTCGCGTGATCTCGGCGCGCGCGCTGCGCGCCAGCGTGCAGCGCGACATCGGCTGGCTGCTGAACGCGAGCGCTCGCGGCGCGGGTACCGACGGAGCGGAGTTGCCGCATGTCGCGACGTCGGTGCTGAACTACGGTCTGCCGGACCTCGCCGGGCGTGAGGTCGCTGCGCTCGCGGCGGGTACGCTGGAACGCCTGATTCGCGACGCTTTGTGGGCCTTCGAGCCGCGGCTCGCGCGCGAATCGGTGCGCGTGACGGCGATCGACGATGCGAAGGGCGCCAAGGGCATGAAGGGTATGAAGCGTGCGGGCGGCGGCCACGTGATCCGCTTCGAGATCGAGGCCGACATGTGGTCGCAGCCGTATCCCGAGCGACTGTTCCTGCGCACGGAACTGGATCTCGAAGCGGGCGAGGCGCGCGTGTTCGACGCATCGAGCCTGCGCGCCGCATCGGCCGGGGAGCAGCAGGCATGAACCCCGAGTTCCTCAAGTACTACAGCCAGGAGCTCCAGCACGTTCGCGAGATGGGCGGCGAATTCGCCGCCGCGTTTCCGAAGATCGCCGGGCGGCTCGCGCTGGACGGCGTCGAATGCGCGGACCCGTATGTCGAACGCTTGCTGGAGGGCTTCAGCTTTCTCGCCGCGCGTGTGCGGATGAAACTCGAAGCCGAGTTCCCGCGCTTCACGCAGCATCTGCTGGAACTGGCGTATCCGCACTATCTGGCGCCGACGCCGTCGATGGCGGTCGTCCAGCTTCAGGCGGATCACGCGAACCCGCAGCTCGCCGCAAGCGCTGACGGGATCGTCGTGCCGCGCCATACGGCGCTGCGCAGCATGCTCGACAAGTCCGGCTCGACGCGCTGCGAATATCGCACCGCGCATGCGTTGACGCTTTGGCCCGTCGAGATCGCGCACGCCAGGTTCTTCACGCATGCGGGTTCGCTGAACGCGGCTTCGCCGGCGTTGCCCGCGGGCGTCAAGGCCGGATTGCGTCTGCGGCTGCGCGCGACCGGCTCGCTCGGCTTCGACCGTCTCTCGCTCGATCGTCTCCCGCTCTATCTGCGCGGCCCCGACGGCCTGCCGGCACGGCTGCACGAGCGGCTGCTCGCGCATTGCGTCGGCGTTGCGGTGATGCAGCCGAGCAACGGCGCGAACGCGGCGGTCACGCTCGGCCTGTTGCCGAAGAGCGCATTGCAGCCGCTCGGCTTCGCCGAGGACGAGGCGCTTTTGCCGGTCGGCCAGCAATCGTTCGACGGCTATCGGCTGCTGCAGGAGTATTTCGCCTTCGCGCCGCGTTTCATGTTCGTCGAACTGGCCGGATTGCGCGGCGCGCTGCGTCATTGCCGCGGCCAGGAAGCGGAGCTCGTGATCCTGCTCGATCAGGCGGACGCGTCGCTCGAACGGGGCGTCGATGCAGCGAATTTCGCGCTCGACTGCACGCCCGCGATCAACCTGTTTCGCCGCCGTACCGACCGCGTCGCGCTTGCGGAAACGGAGTTCGAGCATCACATCGTCGTCGATCGCACGCGGCCGATGGATTACGAAATCCATCAGATCGACGAAGTCACCGGCTACGGCTCGGGCGCGGCCGCGCAGAAGCAATATCGCCCGTTCCACTGCGCGAAGGACCTCGACATGCCGGGCGAGGGAGGCGCGTTCTATCAGTTGCGCCGTGAGGCGCGCCGCGCATCGGCGCGTCAGCAGCAGAACGGCGCACGCAGCAGCTACCTCGGCAGCGAAGCCTTCATCTCGCTGGTCGATGCGGCGAGTGAGCCAGCGGGCGGCGAAGTGCGTCAGCTCGGCATCAGCGCGTGGTGCACGAACCGCGACCTGCCGCTGTCGATTCCGCTCGGTGCGGGCTCGACCGACTTTACGCTCGATGCCGAAGCGCCCGTCACCGCCGTGCGCTGCGTCGCGGGTCCGAGCCGGCCGCTGCCGTCGTTCGCCGAAGGGCCGGCTGCATGGCGGCTGCTCGATCATCTTTCGCTGAACTACGCGTCGCTCGTCGATGCGAACGAGCAGGAGGGCGCCCGCGCGCTGCGCGAACTGCTCACGCTGTACTGCCCGGCCGATGACGCGGCCGCGCACCGCCAGGTGGAGGGACTGCGCTCGGTGTCGTGCGCGCCCGTCGTGCGGCGCTTGCCTTCGCCGGGGCCGATCGTCTACGGGCGCGGCCTCGCGATCACGCTGCGCTTCGACGACGCCGCGTTCGAGGGCGCGAGCGCATTCCTGCTCGGCGCGGTGCTCGCGCGGTTCTTCGCGCAGTACGTGTCGATCAATTCGTTCACCGAGACTCACGTCGCGACGCTCGCGCGTGGTCCGATCATGCAATGGCCTGCGAGGACCGGACGATGCGCGACGCTTTGACCCTCGACGGCGTGCTCGCGCGCGACGCGCGTCGCTTCGACTTCTTTCAGGCGCTGCGGCTGATCGAGCGGGCGCATGCCGAGCGTCCGCGCCTCGGCCGCTCGCTCGCCGCGCGCGACGACGCCGTACGCCTGTCGCAAGACACGGAGCTGATCTTCCATCCGACCACGCTCGGCGACTACGTGCCGGGCGAGGACGGACAGCCCGGCCGTCTCGCGGTGAATTTTCTTGGCCTGCTCGGACCGAACGGCCCGCTGCCGACCCACCTGACCGCCTATGTGCGCGATCGCGCCCGCAACGCGAACGATCCGACACTCGCGCGCTTTCTCGACGTGTTCCATCACCGGATGCTGTCGCTGTTCTATCGCGCGTGGGCCGACGCCCAGCCGGTCGTGAGCGCCGAGCGTCCGCACGACGACCGGTTCGCGGATTACGTCGGCAGCCTGTTCGGTCTGGGCGCACCCGGGCTCGCCGGGCGCGACGCCGTGCCGGATTCGGCCAAGCGTCACTTCGCGGGCGTGCTCGCCGCGCCGACGCGCCACGCTGACGGACTGCGGCTGATTCTCGCGCGCTTCTTCGGTGTGAACGTGTCGATCGAGCCGTGGCGCGGCCATTGGATCGCGCTGCCGGAGGACGCCCGCACGCGTCTCGGCGGCGCGCGGCTCGGTGTATCGACCGTCGTCGGCACGCGGGTGTGGGACTGCCAGCACAAGTTCCGCATTGCGATCGGACCGCTGGGCTACACCGACTTCGTACGCTTCCTGCCCGGTGGGCAGAGCCTCACAAAGCTCAGGGACTGGGTTCGCAACTACGTGCGCGATCCGCTCGACTGGGACGTGACGCTGCATCTGAAGCGCGACGAGGTGCCCGCGCTGCGCCTGCAAGGGACGGCCACGAACGCGGCCCCAAACGCAGTCCCAAACGCGGCCCCAAACGGCTCACGCCTCGGCTGGAACAGCTGGCTCACGAGCGGCGTGCCGGTTCATGACAACCATCGGGTCGTGATCGCCGCGCAGGCGGGAGCGAGCCATCGCAAGGAGAGTTCACATGACTGAGATCAGTCGCACGGCGTTGTTCGGCAAGCTCGATTCGCTTGCCTATCGCGCGATCGAAAACGGCGCCGCGTTCTGCAAGCTGCGCGGCAATCCCTATGTCGAGCTGGCGCACTGGATGCATCAGATCCTGCTCGCGGCCGATTCGGATGTGCGGCGTCTCGTGCGTCATTTCGAGCTGGACGAGACCGCGCTCGAACGCGATCTGACCGCCGCGCTCGATCGCCTGCCACGCGGCGCGACCTCGGTTTCCGACATCTCCGCGCAAGTCGACGAAGCTGTCGAGCGCGGCTGGGTCTTCGGTTCGCTGATGTTCAATGCAGCGAAGGTGCGTACCGGACATCTGGTGATCGGCATGTTGCGCACGCCGAACCTGCGCAATGCGCTTTACGCGCTGTCGCGTCAGTTCGAGAAGATCAGCTTCGATGCACTGTCCGGCCGTTTCGACGCGCTGCTTGAAGGCTCACCTGAAGCGCATGCCGCCAGCGCCGACGAGTCGGCGGCGCCCGGGGTTGCGCCGTCCGGTCAGCAGGACGCGCTGAGCCGCTACACGGTCGATCTCACCGCCGAGGCGCGCGAGGGTAAGTTGGATCCCATCGTCGGACGCGACGTGGAGATTCGCCAGGTCATCGACATTCTGATGCGCCGGCGCCAGAACAACCCGATCCTCACGGGCGAGGCCGGCGTCGGCAAGACGGCGGTGGTGGAAGGTTTCGCGCAGCGGGTCGTCGCGGGCGAGGTGCCTCCCGCCTTGCGCGACGCCGTCGTGCGCACGCTCGACGTCGGTCTGCTGCAGGCGGGCGCGAGCGTCAAAGGCGAGTTCGAAAGCCGGCTGAAGCAGGTGATCGAGCAGGTGCAGGCGTCGGCAAAGCCGGTGATTCTTTTCATCGACGAAGCGCATACGCTGGTCGGCGCGGGCGGCGCGGCCGGCACCGGCGATGCCGCCAACCTGCTCAAGCCCGCGCTCGCACGCGGCACGCTGCGCACCATCGCCGCGACGACGTGGGTCGAATACAAGAAGCACATCGAGAAGGATCCGGCGCTCACGCGGCGCTTCCAGGTGGTCAAGGTGCCGGAGCCTTCGGAGGCAGTCGCGATCGCGATGATGCGCGGCCTCGTGGGCAAGATGGAGCAGCATCACGGCGTGCAGGTGCTCGACGAAGCGCTGGAGGCCGCCGTGAAGCTCTCGCATCGCTTCATCCCGGCGCGCCAGTTACCCGACAAGGCGGTGAGCCTGCTCGACACGGCCTGTGCACGCGTCGCGGTCAGCCAGCAGGCGCTGCCGCCCGCCATCGACGATGCGAAGCGCCGCATCGAGACGTGGCAGACCGAAAGCGAGATCGTGACGCGTGAAGCGGCGCTCGGCATCGACACGCAGGAACGCGCCGCCGATGTCGCGGCGCGCCTCGATGCCGAGCGCGCGCGGCTCGCGGATCTCACCGCGCGCTGGGAAACGGAGCGCGCGCTGGTCGTGCGCATCCTCGCCGCGCGACGCGCCATCGAGGCGGGCGGCGAGGGCGAGACGCTTTCGCAATTGCAGGCGTTGAGCGCGGAGCTCGCGGAACGTCAGGGCGAAGCGCCGCTGATCTTGCCGAGCGTGGATGCGCATGCGGTCGCGTCGGTGGTGCAGGACTGGACCGGCATTCCGGTCGGCCGCATGGTCCGCGACGAAGCCGCGAGCGTGCTCGATCTGGCGGTGACGCTGAATCACCGCATCGTCGGGCAGCGTCACGCGATGGAGATGATCGCGCGCCGCGTGCAGACCGCGCGCGCGGGGCTCGACGACCCCTGCAAGCCGGTCGGTGTGTTCATGCTGGCGGGCACCTCGGGTGTCGGCAAGACCGAAACGGCGCTCGCGCTTGCCGAGGCGCTGTATGGCGGCGAAGACAACGTCGTCACCGTGAACATGAGCGAGTACCAGGAGGCGCACACGGTGTCGCTGCTCAAGGGCGCGCCGCCGGGATACGTCGGCTATGGCGAAGGCGGCGTGCTCACCGAGGCGGTGCGGCGTCGCCCCTACAGCGTGGTGCTGCTCGACGAATTCGAGAAGGCCCACCCGGACGTGCACAAGCTGTTCTTTCAGGTCTTCGACAAGGGCCGCATGGAAGACGGCGAAGGCCGCGAGATCGATTTCAGCAACACGCTGATCCTGCTCACGACCAACGTTGGTACCGAACTGATCACGCATCTGTGCGGCGGCGGGCGTGAGACGCCGTCGCCGGAAGAGATCGCGCGAGCACTGCGCACGCCGCTTCTCGACGCGTTTCCTCCCGCGTTGCTCGGACGCGTCGCGGTGATCCCGTACTACCCCCTCGACGACGCGATGCTCGATGCGGTGATCCGCCTGCAACTCGCGCGCATCAGTCGGCGCGTCGCGCAGCAGTATCGCGTGAGCTTCACCTACGACGACGCGGTGGTCGGCCAGATCGCGCGACGCTGCACGGAACTCGCGAGCGGTGGCCGAATGATCGACGCGATTCTCACCAACACGCTGCTGCCGCGCGTGAGCAAGGAATTCCTCGGCCGTCTGGTCGAGGGCCGCACGGTCGGGAAAGTCGATGTCGGCGTCTGCGACGGCGACTTCACCTATGCCTTCGACTGATCTTGAACAAGGAGCCAGCCATGCCACAACAAGTCAGCATGGGCGCGACATTGCAATGCTCGTTCGGCATGACGCCGTCGACGCTCGTCGTGCTGCCCGTGAAGCGGGTGTGCTGTGAAGGGCCGCTCGCCGCGAACATCATGGATCACGTGCCGCTCGTGAACATCATGCCGTTCGGCATGTGCACGTCGCAGGCGAATCCGGAGGTCGCCGCGGCCACCGCCGCCGCGCTCGGCACGCCGACGCCGATGCCGTGCGTGCCGGCGACCGTATCGCCGTGGGCGCCCGGTGCGCTCGACGTGCTGCTCGCCAACCAGCCGTCGCTCGACAACGTGTCCACCTGCCCGTGCATCTGGGGCGGCGTGGTGACGATCGTCGATCCGGCGACCTGCGAAACGCAGATTCCCTGACAGCGAGGCCGGCGATGATGCTCACCGATACCGATCGGATCGCGCAGGTGACCTGCGTGCTCGGCAAGAACGCGCTGACGCTCTATCGCATGCGCGGCGTTGAGGAACTCGGGCGGCTCGCGCAATGGGACGTCGAGCTGCTCGCCGAGCAGTCGAACCTCGACGTCGCCAGGATGCTCGGCAGCGACTTCTCGTTGTCGCTGGAGATTCCCGGCGGCGGCACGCGCGAGTACAACGGCATCGTCACGGCGTTCGAACTGGCGCGTGCGGCGAGCACGCAGCCCAACCGCCCGGCGATGTATCGCGCCACCGTGCGCCCGCGTCTGTGGCTGCTCACGCGCGCGTCGCATTGCCGTTTTTTTCACCAGATGAGCGTGCCCGCGATCATCGGCAAGGTGCTGGCCGACTATCACATCGACTTCGAGAACAAATGCTCGGCGACGTATCCGAGCCTCGAGCATTGCGCGCAATATCGCGAGACGGATTTCGATTTCGTGAGCCGGCTCGCCGAGCGCGAAGGCATCTACTACTTCTTCGAGCATCAGGGTGGCAAGCATCGGCTGATTCTCACGGATTCGTCGCAGGTACACGGTGCGACGCCGCATTGCGCCGCGCTGCCGTTTCGTCCGCAGCCGGCCACGCCGCACGAGCACGAGTGGGTCTATGCATGGTCCACCGGCGGCGAAGTGGCCACGGGCATCGTCGAGATCAACGACTACGACTTCGAAAAGCCGTTGCAGTCGGCGCAGCAGGGGCTGGTCGCGCGGGCGTTGCGCAGCACGCGTTTCGACCCTGCCGTCTACGCGATGCAGGAGCACGCGCCGGGCTATACCCAGCACGAGGACGCCGAGCGACTGGCGCGCGCGCATGTCGAGGCGCATCAGGCGTCCAACGTGTTCGTCAACGCGCGCACCACCGCGCGCGCCATCTGGCCCGGCGGCCTCATGCGGCTGAGCGGGCACCCGGTCGAGCAGCAGAATCGCGAATACCTCGTCGTTTCGGCCGAGTACGCGATCCATTCGGATGACTATCTTTCCACGCTCGACCCGCACGACCGGCCGCCCGTCTTCGATTGCGCCTTTCGGGCGCTGCCGCGCGAGACCGGATTTCGCGCCGCGCGGACTACTGCGCGAGCGCGCGTCGCGGGGCCGCAGACAGCGGTCGTCGTCGGGCCGAAGGGCGAAGAGATCCACACCGACAAATACGGGCGCATCAAGGTGCAGTTCCATTGGGAGCAGCTTGCGCCGGAGGCTTCGCGCGACTCTTTGCAGCGCTGCTGGGTGCGGGTCGCGCAGCCGTGGGCCGGCAAGGGTTATGGAGCGTTCTTCCTGCCGCGCATCGGTCAGGAAGTGCTGGTGCATTTCATCGAGGGCGACCCGGACCAGCCGCTCGTGATCGGCAGCGTCTACAACGCCGCGCAGACCACGCCGTACGAACTCGCCGCGAAGATGGCGCGCACCACGCTCAAGAGCAATTCGACGAAGGGCGGCAACGGCTTCAACGAAATGCGTTTCGACGACACCAAGGAGGCCGAGCAACTGTTCTTCCATGCCGAGCGCGATCTGGAGACCTGGGTGAAGCACGACGCACTGACGCGCATCGGCAACGAGCGCCACGTCATCGTCGAGCACGACGATCTGGCGCGCTGCGGCGGCAATCGCAGCGATGCCGTGCAGGGCAACCAGAGCGTGCGGATCGGCGGCAAGTATTCGCTCGATGTCGGCGGTGACACGCAACACAAGAGCGGGGCGAATATTTTGGTGGGTGCGGGTGTTAACGTCGATGTGAAGGGCGAGGCCAACGTGACCATCGAGGCGGGCGTGACGCTCACGCTCAAGGCGGGCGGCAACACGATCGTGCTGGGGCCATCCGGCATCGCGATCAATGCGGCCGGGCCGGTGACGATCGATGGCGTGGTGGTGCAGATCAACTGTGGCGGCGCGGGCGGCGGGGCGGGTGCGGCGAGCGCGTCGCCCGATGCGCCCGCCGATCCCCGCCAGGCCGACGACGGCTCGAAATGAACGCGCAAGCAGGAGGCAAGATGTATTTGACGCTCACGGTCGACACGTATCAGGGCAGCGCGCCCGATGCGCCGCTCGCATGCCGCTTCGGTGCGGCGGGCGGCACCATCGGTCGCGGCCCCGACACCACGATGGTGCTGCCGGATTCGGCAAAAACCGTGTCGCGTGTGCATGCGCGGATCGACTGGACCGAGGACGGCTGGCGCTTCGCCGACCTCGGCAGCAATCCCAGCCGGCTCAACGGCCGGCCGCTCGCGAGTGGTCAGACTGTGCGGCTGGCCAACGGCGATTTGCTCGAGGTTGGCGGCTATCGGCTCGATGTGAGGACGTTGGAGCGCGCGCCCGCCGAAGCCTTCGACGCGCCCCTCGGCGTGCATGATCGCCGTGATGTCGATCCGCTCGACCGCTGGTCGGGCCAGCGCGAAGACGCGCTCACCAAGGCGTTTGCGCACGATCCGCTCGCTCGCGCGGCGGTGCTCGCGGATTCCCCGTTGCCGGGCCCGCGCTTCGATCCACTTGCCGCGCCGCTTGGCGACGCGCAGGCGGCGCACGAAGCGTCGAGGCGCTTCGACGGGCACGCGGCATTCGCCGGCTCCGGGAGCGATCACGTGTCACCCGAGCAGTTCGCCTACGTGCCGCCTGTCAGCGCGATGACGCATGCACCGGCGGGCGGCATTCCGCACGACTACGATCCGCTCGACGATGTCGCGCTTGCTTCTTCCACGAGCGCCGCGTCCCAGCCGCAGCGCGAACCGGTGCCGCGTCCCGCGATCCCGGCTGCCGCGCCGTCCCGCGCCGCGCCGGCGAACGGCGTGGCGCCCAATGATGCCAACGCCGAAGCCGCCTTCGCGGCGCTGCTCGACGGCCTGGGCCTCGATGCCGGCGCGCTCGCCGGGCGCAATGGCGTCGAGGTCGCGCGTCTGGCGGGGGCGATGCTGCGCACGGCGGTGCGCGGCGTGGTCGACGTGCTGCTGTCACGCTCGATGCTCAAGCGCGAGATCAGCCTCGACACGACGATGCTGGTCCAGCGCGACAACAACCCGCTCAAATTCTTCCCCGACGGTGACGGCGCGCTCGCACAGATGCTGCGCGGCGCGAGCGCCGGATACCTGCCGCCGCAGACAGCCCTCGAAGGCGCCTTCGACGATATCCGCCGCCACGAGCTCGCGGTCCTCGCGGGCACGCGCGCGGCGATGCAGCACCTGCTCGGCCGCTTCGACCCACAGGCCATCGCCGATGCCGACACACGGCGCGGCAAGTTCGACTGGCTCCCCGCCTACAGAAAGGCGCGCCAGTGGGACCGCCTGATCGCGCTGCACGCCGAGCTCACGCGCGCGAGTGCCGACGACCTTCAGGCGCTGTGCGGCAGCGCCTTCAACGACGCATACGAGCAGCAGGTGAACGGCTGCGCCGACGCGATCCCGCTGGCTCCTTCAATCCGATAGTGAGGCGACGATGTCCTGGAACAACAAGGTGATCTGGTCGGAAGGCATGCTGCTTCAGCCGCAGCATCTGCAACAGCATGACCGCTACCTGCGCGCGCAGATCGACGCGCGCTGCGCCGCGCTGCGGCCCTATGCGTTCGGATTCTCGGAACTGGCGATCGACGTGGAGCAGTTGAAGCTCGGCCGCATCGCGCTGACCGCCTGCGCGGGCGTGTTACCCGATGGCAGTCCGTTCCGCCTGCCCGCCGACGACGATCTGCCGTTGCCGCTCGCGGTGCCCGAGGACGCACGCGATCTGACGGTCGTGCTGGCGCTGCCGGTCGCGCGCCGGGGTGTGCCTGAGGCCTCGCATGGCGCGCAGGCAGAGGGCGCGGGCGGCCATGATGGTTTCGCGCGTCACCGCATCGCGGAGACCGAAGTGCTCGACAGCAACGACGGCGCTATCGGTGCGGCGCTCGTGCAGGTCGGCAAGCTTCAGCTGCGGCTCGCGTTCGAGCGGGACGTGGTCCATGCGCACACGTCGCTCGGGATTGCGCGCATCGTCGAGCGCCGTGCGGACAACAGCCTCGTTCTCGATGCCGCCTACGTGCCGCCTTGTCTCGACTATCGCGTGTCGCGACGCCTGTGCGGCTTCGTCGACGAACTCGTGGGCCTCATGCATCAGCGCGCCGATGCGCTCGCCGCGCGTCTCGCCCAGCCCGCCGCGACCGGCGCGGCCGAGATCGCCGACTTTCTGCTGCTGCAGGTCCTCAACCGGGCCGAGCCGCTGTTCGCGGGGATCGCATCGACCACCGGCCTGCACCCGCATGATCTGCATCAGCCCGCGTTGCAGCTGGCCGGCGAGCTCGCGACCTTCAGTCAGGCCGGCAAGCGTCCCGCCGCCTTCCCGGTCTATCGCCACGAGCGGCTCGACGAGACCTTCACGCCGCTCGTCGATGCGCTGCGTGGCGCGCTCAGTGCCGTGATGGACCCGCATGCGGTGCCGATCGCGCTGGAGGAGCGCAAATACGGCTTGCGCGTCGCGATCGTGCCGGACCGCGAGCTGTTCGCCTCGGCGAGCTTCGTACTGGCGGTGAAGGCCGAGCTCGCGCCGGCCGCGCTGCTCAACGGCTTCCCGCAGCAGGCCAAGCTCGGGCCGGTCGAGCGCATCCGCGATCTCGTCAATCTCCAGTTGCCGGGTATCGCGTTGCGTGCGCTGCCGGTGGCGCCGCGCCAGCTGCCGTTCCATGCGGGCTTCACCTATTTCGAGCTGGAACGCGGCGGCGAGTTGTGGCGGCAGTTCGCCACTTCGGCCGGTGTCGCGCTGCACGTCGCGGGTGACTTTCCCGGTATCGAGCTCGAGTTCTGGGCAATCCGCCCATGAGCGCGGCCCGGGCACATTCGACGAAGGATCTCACCGTGAACGCACCGACATTTCCGCAAGCCGGCCTCGACCCGGACGAGACCATCCTGATTCCGCAACCGGGCGGGCACACTGCGGCGCGTCGGCGCAATGAGGATCGCAACGAGCAGCGCAATGACGAGCGCGAAGATGCGCGCGAGCGACCGGCGCCACGCGACGCCCGCTCACCGGCGCTGGCGGTTGCGGCCGGTCTGAACCCGCTCGTGCGCGCAGCGAATGCGCTGCTCGAACTCGCGCTGCCGCTGCGCCAGCGCGCGGCGATCGCCGATATCGAAGGACTGCGCGCCGAGCTCGCGCGGATGGTGCGTACCTTCGAGCACGACGCGCGCGCGAGCGGGATCGATACCGAAAAGCTCGCGGCGGCGCGCTACTGCCTGTGCACCTGCATCGACGAGGCGATCTCGGGCACACCATGGGGCAGCGGCGTATGGGCTAGCCGCAGCCTGCTCGTGACGTTCCATAACGAAGCGTCGGGTGGCGAGCGCTTTTTCCTGATCCTGCAACGACTCGCCCAGGACCCGGCGCGCAACGTCGACGTGCTGGAACTGCTGTACGTGATCCTGTCACTCGGCTTCGAAGGGCGGTATCGCCTGATCGACGGCGGGCGCAGCCAGCTCGAATCCGTTCGCGAGCGGCTCGAGCGCATCATCCGCAATCAGCGTGGCGCATTCGAGACCGAGCTGTCGGTGCACTGGCGGCCCGCCGAGCGCGCGCGCAAGCCGCTCGGCCAGCGTATGCCGCCGTGGGTTTGCGCCGCGCTCGCGGCGGTCGTCGTGGTGGCGACGCACGTCGTGCTCGCGCAGAGCCTGAACCGCACGTCCGACCCCGTGTTCGACGCGCTCAACCGCATCCGGGTGAGCGAGCGCCCCGCAGCGCAGGCGAGCGTGATCGCGCCTGCCGCGATGCCCGCCGCCGCCGCGATCCTGTCGACGTTTCTTGCACCCGAGATCCGCCAGGGGCTGGTCTCGGTGCGCGAGACGGCGGACCGCTCGATCATCACGATCACCGGCGACAACCTGTTCGCGTCCGGCAGCGCAACACTCGATCCGGGCTACGACGCGTTGATCGGCCGCATCGGCGAGGCGCTGAAAAGTGTGCCGGGCAAGGTCGTCGTCACGGGCCACACCGATGACCAGCGGCTGCTGTCCGCGCGCTTCCCGTCCAATTGGCATCTGTCGCAGGCGCGCGCCGAAAGCGTGCGCGCGATGCTCGCGTCGCTGACCGGCGCACCCGCGCGTTTTTCCGCCGAAGGGCGGGGCGACGCCGAGCCGCTCGCGTCGAACGACACGCCCGCCGGCCGCGCGAAAAACCGCCGCGTCGAAATCACGCTGCTCGCGCCGGGCGCGTCCTCGTGACGCGCGGCGCGGCCTAAATACTCAGTCGAAGAAGAAGCATGGAGACACCGATGAAAAAGATCGCAGGTTCGCTGACGCCGCCGCAATGGCTCACGCTCGCGGGCGTGCTCGCGCTGCTCGTCGTCGTGTGGTTCGAGGGGCCGCTGTTCGCGTTCAACGGACACGCGCCGCTCGAATCGCCGCGCGCCCGCTGGATCGCGATGGCGTTGCTCGTCGCCGCGTGGGTGCTGGCCTGGGGCGCGCGCGCGGGCCTCGCGCGACTCGTCAATCTGCGCTTCGTGAGCGGTGTGGCGGGGCAGGGTCAGGCGGCGGGCAGTGCGGAACTCGCGGTGCTGCGCCAGCGCTTCGAGCAGGCGCTGGCGATCCTGCGGCAAGCGCGCATGAAAGGCATCAACGGCCGCCAATGGGTGTACCAGCTGCCGTGGTACATGTTCATCGGCGCGCCGGGCACCGGCAAGAGCACGGCGCTCGCACACTCGGGGCTGCGTTTTCCGCTGCGCGAGAAGCTCGGCGACGCGGCGATCGGCGGCGTCGGCGGCACGCGCCACTGCGACTGGTGGTTCACCGACGACGCGGTGCTCGTCGATACCGCGGGCCGCTACACGACGCAGGACAGCGACGCGCAAGCCGACGGCTCCGCGTGGACGGGCTTTCTGGAACTGCTGCGCAAGTACCGGCCGCGCCGGCCGTTGAACGGTCTCATCGTGACGGTCTCGGCGGCGGATCTGGTGCGCCAGGACGAGGCGGCGCGCGACACGCACATCCGCACGATCCGAAGCCGGCTCACGGAGCTGAGCGAGCGGCTCGGGGTGCGCTTCCCGGTCTACGTCGTCGTGACGAAATGCGATCTGCTGGCGGGCTTCACCGAGTTCTTCGACGACCTCGGCGAAGCGGAGCGCAATCAGGTCTGGGGCATCACGTTCCCACTCGACGAGTCGCCGACCGCCGGTGCCGCGCTCGCCGAATTCCCTGCCGAATTCGATGCGCTAGGCACGCGGCTGCAGGCGCGCGTGCTGCATCGCATGCAGCGTGAAACGGACCTCCAGCGGCGCGCGCGCTTGTACGGCTTCGCCCAACAGTTCGCGGGGCTGCAGCCGGCGCTGGGGAGTTTTCTCGACGGTGCGTTCCGCGGCACGCGCTTCGAGGCGTCGCCGCTTCTGCGCGGCGTGTACTTTACGAGCGGCACGCAGCACGGCCGGCCGATCGACCGCGCGATCAGCGCCATCGCGCAATCGCTCGGCTTGCGCAGTGACGTTGCGTACCAGCGCGACGCGTCGGGGCGCGCGTACTTCATCAACCGGCTGCTGAAGGACGTGGTGATCGCCGAGGCCGGGCTGGTGGGCGCGAACGCGCGCTTCGAGCAATGCCGCGCGTGGCTGCGGCGCGGCGCGCTCGCGCTGGTGGGTATGACGCTGATGCTCGCGCTCGCGGGCATGGCTGTCAGCTATCAGCGCAACCGTGCCTACGTCGCCGAGTTCGAGCGGCAGACCCGGCACGTCGAGCAACTGGCGCGAGAAGCGAACGCGACCGCGAACCCGCTCGCGGTGCTGCCGTTGCTCGACGCGGCGCGCGCGCTGCCCGGCGGCTACGCCGACGCCGGCAAGCAGGTGCCGTGGCTCACCCGGCTCTGGCTCTATCAGGGCGACAAGCTCGGCCAGCAAGCGCGTGTCACCTACCGGCGCCTGCTCGATCAGACCTTGCTGCCGCTCGCGCTCGGCAAGCTCACCCAGGAGCTGCGCGACGGCACCGCGGAGAATGCTTCGGAAACCGAAGCGTATCGCTATGAAGCCTTGCGCGCGTATCTGATGCTCGGCGACGCGGCTCATTTCGACCCCGCCGCGCTGCGCGCCCATCTGGTTCCGGCGCTCGCAGGCAACGCGAGCCCCGCGCAAAGAAGCGCGCTCGATGCGCACCTCGCCGCGCTGTTCGACAGGACGCAGTTCGATCCGTCGCTGCCGCTCGACAGTGCGCTCATCAAGGCGGCACGCGCGCGCCTCGCCGAATTGCCGCTGTCGCAGCGCATCGGCAACCGGGTGGACGGCGAACTCGCGCAGGCGAATCTGCCCGCATTCAACCTGAGCACCGCCGCCGGACCGAACGCGCCGCTGCTGCTCAGGCGCGCGAGCGGCGCGCCGCTCACGGCCGGCGTAGCGGGCGCGTACACGCGCGCCGGCTACGCGCAATACACGCGAGCGCGCGAGGCCGCGCTCGCCGATGTCGCGAAGGACGCCTGGGTGCTTGGCCGCGACGACGTCGCCCTCACGCCCGAGGGCATCGCCGCGTTGCGCGCCGCGCTCGACGAGCGCTACTTCGACGCCTATATCCACGCATGGGACGGCCTGCTCGACGATGTGACCATCGTTCCCGTCAACGGTCTTGCCGATGGCGCGCGTGTCGCGAACGGGCTTTCCGCGCCGGATTCGCCGCTGAGGAAGTTGATCGTCGCAGCCGCGCGCGAGACGACGCTCGCGGCGAACGGATCCGGCAAGCAGGACGCGACGACGCGCGTAGACGAGCACTTTCAACCATTGCACGAACTCGCGGGCAAGCCGGGCGACGCTGCCGCGCTGGAGCGCGATCTTGCACCGCTGAAGGACGCCGCCGTGTATCTCGACGCGGCCGACGCCGCGCGCAGAATGGGCCAGCCCGCGCCGGCCGGCGATGCCCTCGGCAAGCTGAGGCTCGCGAGCCAGACGGCGGGGGCGCCGCTCACGCCGGTTGCGGCATCGCTCGCGACGGCAGGCACCGCGCTCATGGAAGGCGGCGAACGCGCGCGCCTCGACGCGCAGTGGAACGCGAGTGCGGGACCGTTGTGCCGCCGCGCGCTCGATGGCCGTTATCCCTTCGTGCATGGCTCGACCCGCGATGTCGCCGCCGACGACTTCGGCAAACTGTTCGCGCCGGGCGGCCTCATCGACGACTTCTTCCAGAAAAATCTCGCCACGCTGGTCGACACGAGCGGACCTGTGTGGCAATGGCGTGCCGGGACTCCGCCGGCGGGCATGTCGCGTGACGCGCTCGCGCAGTTTCAGCGCGCCGCGCAGATCCGCGACGCGTTCTTCCACGACGGCAGCCGCGACATGTCGATCCGTTTTCGCGTGAAGGCGCTTTCCCTCGATCCGGCCGTGACGCAGGTGAATCTCGACATCGACGGTCAGCAGCTTGCGCTCAGGCAGGACGGTCTCCAGTCGATGCTGCTGCAATGGCCGAGCGGCAAGAATACGGGCCGCGCGGCCGCGCAGTTCGATCCGCCCGCCGCCGCACAGACCGCGCCGCTGGATGCGAGCGGCCCGTGGGCACTGCTGCATCTGATCGACACCGGCAGGCTCGAAGGCACCGCGCAACCGGACCGTTACCGGCTCACGCTCGATTCCGCCGGACGCAAGGCCGTGCTCGAGCTGGATGCGACGAGCGTCGTCAATCCTTTCCGGCGCGCGCCGCTCGAACAGTTTCGTTGTCCGGAGCACCTGTGATGGCATCGCCGGGCGTCGCCGGATGCTTCGGCAAGCTGCGCGGCAACGGCGACTTCGTGACGCGGCGCCTGCCGGCGTGCTTCGTCGAACCTTGGGACGCGATGCTGCAAGCGGCCCTGCTCGCGAGCCGCGCGGCGCGCGGGCCTGCGTGGCTCGATGCGTATCTGACCGCGCCGCTGTGGCGCTTCGCGCTCGGCGGCGGCGTGCTGGGGGAGAGCGGATGGGCGGGGGTGCTGATGCCGAGCGTCGACAGCGCGGGCCGGCATTTTCCACTCACGATCGCCGCGCCCGTCGATCCGCTTGCGTGGTCGCTGTGGCGTGCGCATGCGGACGCATGGTTCGAGCGCTGCGGTGCACTCGCGCTCGCGACGCTCGAAGAGCGCGCGCGTCTAGCGGATTTCGATGCCGGATTGCTGGCACTTTCGCACGCGCATGACGCGGGTGGCGTTGCGACGCCATTACTGGCCGGTGCGCGGGGAATCAGCGTCTGGTGGCAAGCGGAAGGGGCGCGCACGAGCGCAGGTCTGCCCGATGCCGCGTTCGTCGCCGGGTTGTTCGACAATGCCGCCGGTCGCGAGGACTAAGCGGCGTCGAAGCACACGATGACCGCCGTGATGTTGTCCTTGCCGCCCGCATCCAATGCGAGCGCCACGAGGCGCCTGCATGCGTCGTCGATGCCGTGCGGCGTTATCGCTGCGAGCACCGCCTCGATCTCGCAATGCGAGACTTCGGCGTGCAGGCCGTCGCTGCACAGCAGATAACGGTCGGCGGGCAGCCACGCATGCGCTTCGATGGCGGGGGCGATCGACGGCATCGGCCCCAGTGCCTGCAGCAGCGCGTTACGCGGCGGCAGATGCTCGATGACGCCGTGCTCCAGCGCCTGCTGATAAAGCGTCTGGTCGCGCGACAACTGCGTCAGCGCGCCGTCGCGATAGCGGTAGAGCCGGCTGTCGCCGATATGAAACGAGACCAGCCGCGTTGAGCCGGACGGCTGCCAGATGCCCGTCAGCGTGGTACCCATCGATCGAGGCGCGAGACGCTCGCGCAGGTTGATCGCGTGCAGGATCGCGTTGGCGTGGTCGAGCGCGTCGGCGGCGGCGCGCATCGCGCACGCCGTTGCGTCGTACACGGTCGCGTCGGGATCGTCGGTCAGCGTGGCGTCGGCGTGAGCGCGTGTCATTGCCTCAGCGGAGAGCCGCGCGGCGATGCAGTCGAGCGCGGTCGCGCTGGCGCGTGCGCCGAATGCGTGACCGCCCATGCCGTCCGCGACCGCGACGAGGTTCGAGGTCGGATCGATCAGGAAACGGTCCTGATTCTCGCGGCGCACACGCCCCGCGTCGGTGAGGCCGAACGCCGAGCACGCGCCAAGGCGGATCGGTGCGCAGCGGGTGAGCGTGTCGGAATCCATCGGTCGTGCTCCTTCTGTTGCGTGTCGCTAGAGTCCGACGTCGCGCTCGAAACGCGCGCGGTCGGCTTCGTTGGAGATCTTCGCCGCGAGCCGCTCGTGCAGCGCACGCAGGCTGGCCGCGTGGCATGCTTCGCGTCTCGCGACGATCGTCGCGATTGGGCCGAGATAAACGGCGAGCCTGAGCGCGGCGGCCTGCACCTCTTCGACGCCAAGCGATGAAGAAGGGGATGTCGCTCCGGTTGCGCCCTGCCGCGACGCCGCGGCGCCATGCGTCGTGCCTGCACTGGACCCATCCGCGAAGGCGGCGATGAACTGCGCGCGACCCTTGTCGGAAGGAACATGCGGTGCGAGCAGCGCGATCAGCGCGGGCAGGTCCGGCGCATTGGCGATGCGCGCCGCGCCGCGCCGCACGAGCAGACGCGCCACTGGCCCGATCTGCGCGGCGAGCTGAGTCTCGACCGTGAGGAGCAGGGCGGCGGGCCACATCGTCAACGACGGCAACGAGTCGCCGCGCCAGGAGCCCGTTCCTGACGCGAGCGGCCCGGTGGGTCTCACGGCCTGTGCTTCCAGAATCGTGCGGTCGTCTTCCACTGCGTCCGCGCGTTCGGGCGGCAGATGCTGCGCGCCGTCCGACGCATCGGCAAGAGCCCGGCGCAGCGCGTCCGCCGTCTGGAAACGCGCCGCGGGACGTCGGGATAACGCGCGCATCAGCACGTCGTCGAGCGCGGGCGGCAGCGCCGGGTTGCAGGCGGAAGGCGCTCGCGGTGTCTCGTGCATGACCTGCCGCATGACCTCGACGTGCGACGCCCCCGCGAACGGCCGAACACCCGTCAGCATCTGATACAGCACGATCGCGGCGGAAAAGAGATCGGAGCGCCCGTCGAGGGGCTCGCCCGCGAACTGCTCCGGCGACATGTAGCTCGGCGTGCCGATCATCGCGCCCGCCAGCGTCAGCGTGGACGACTCGACATGCGCGACGCCGAAGTCCGCGACCTTCAACCGACCTTGCGCGCTGACGAGCAGATTCGCAGGCTTGATGTCGCGATGCACGACCCCGTGCTCATGCGCGAAGCCGAGCGCGGCGAGCAGTTGCCCGACCCAGTCGAGCGCGGTGGCGAGTTGGAGCGGACCGCCCGCGTCGAGCAGTTGCTTCAGTCCCTGCCCGCTGACGAGTTCCATCGCGATATAAGCGGTGTCCGTGGTCTCGCCATAGTCGTACACGGCGACGATGTTCGGATGCGCGAGCCGGCCGGCCGCCTGGGCCTCATTGCGCAGACGCGCCATCAGGCTCGATCGGTCACCGCCCTCGAACAGCTCGTGGCGGACCGTCTTCAGCGCAACATGCCGCTCGATGTGCGGATCGAACGCGCGATAGACGATGCCCATCGCGCCCGCACCCAGCATCCCCTCGATGCGGTACTTGCCGAGCTGCGCGATGCGTGGCGGGTCCGTCGCGGCGGCGGTCACCTCATGCCTCGATCATCTTGAATGCTTCGACGAGGCTCGTCTTCATCCGCGCGAACGACGCGGCGAGCGAAGCGATCTCGTCGCGCCCGCCCTCGGTGAAGGTCGCGCTCTCGAGGTGGCCGAGACTCGCCTGATCGGCGGCGCGTGAGAGCGCACGGATGCGCCGCGTGACGAGCAGATGCACCATCACGTTCAGCGCGATCAGCAGCAGGACGAACACCGCGAGCAGCGACCCGAGGAAGGTGCGCAGCACCGCGTCGCTGCGCGCGACCGGCATCGACATCGGCACCGAGACGAAATCGGCGCCGATGACTTCGTGCATCGCCCAATTGAAGCCGTTGTCGGGACCGTACTTGTCGATCAGCGTCTTCGGCGCGCGTGACGGGACGCTGTGGCACTCCATGCAGGCGGCGTCGTTGATGCGGTTCGGGCGCGCGATATACAGGTTCTGCCCGGACGGCGTATCGCGCAGGCCAACGACTTCCTTCAGTTCGGGCTGGTCGTGCAGATGCCGGATCACGTCCGCTTCCCAGTCCGAGGGACGGTCGCGCGGATTGGTCGGGTTCAGCATCGTCGAGCGATAGGAATATCCGGCCAGATGTTTTTCCAGCGTCATCAGCGTCTCGACCGCCGAGAACGCCGGCACCGACTGCGGCACGAAGCTGTATTTGAGCTGCGTTTGCAGCAGCGGCGTGACTTGCGTCGCCGTGTAATTCTGCGCGGCGCTCGCCGCTTCCATCAGTACGCGCGCATTCTGCACCGTCTCTTCGATAGCCGCGCGGCGCAGCAACTCGCGCGCGGCGAACCCGGCCGACACGAAGCCGACGACGAAGACCACGAGAAACACCAGATTGAATTTGACGGCGAGCGACAGTCTCATGACTCCACCTCGGTTGACTGAGCCTGCATGGGCACGACCGCGCGCCGGCGCTGCATGGCGGGAGGCGGGCACAGGACGCGCCTCCATTCGGGAAGATTGCGCAGGTTCTGCCGCACTTGCGAGCGGAACGGCTCGCCTTGCGCGAGCGGCCGGAAGCGCGTGACGAAGCTGCGACGAATGCCGAGCGGCGCGACCAGCCAGTCCGCGAGATCGGCGAAGGTCGCCGGGCGGCCTTGCGACGGGACGGCGAGCTTCGCCTTCGTGGGCGCGGGGACTGACGCGAGCGGATCGCGGAACGGCAGTGGCATCGTGGCGATGAACGAGGGCGCGGGGCGCGCGCTGACATCGAGCGGCTTGCCCGCTTCACGCCCGACGTAGTGCTCTCCGTCGAGCGACCGCTGAGCGTCCGCATGCTCAGGCAGGGCGAGTGTCATGCTCCCCGTCTCGAGGAAAAGGGAGGTGGCGTCGCGGCTCGCGTGCAGCACGGCGGCGCCGTCGCGCATGACGGCATCGAGCGCGGCGGTGTCGAGCGACAAGGGCGCCGTCGCGGCGGCCGGCGTGCGCGCGATCTTGATCCAGCCCGAGAGCAGTGCAAGGGAATCGCTCCCCCGCGCGGCATCGACGGCGATGCGCGTGTCCGCGCCGAGCGCGACGATCGTGCCGTCTGCTTCGATTTGTGCGCTGCTCTGCGCCGAGGTGGCGAGCAGGTCGCCTTGCTCCAGCGCGATGGGTGCATCGACGTTGAACACCGTCGTGGCACGAATCAGCGTGACGGTTCCTTCGGGCAGCAGGACGAACTGGCCCGCATGCGCGCTCTGAAATGCGCACAGACACGCGATAGCGATGCCGAGGCGCAGAGCTTGTGGCAGGGTTCGGACGTTCATCGCGGTCATTGCCTCGAAAACGTAAAGGGATTGCGACGATAACAACTGGGTGCCCGCTTCTATTCCGAGGGTGTTTTCCCTGAGCCCGGTGGAACGGAAAACGGCAACGCCTTCGCCAATGCGAAGGCGCCGGATGGGTTGCGCGCGGAGCCGCTATGCGTTCAGGAAGCCGAGAACGGCCTTGCGCAGCTTCAGGTCCCAGGTCTGCTCTTCCGTGTGACTCTTGGCGAGGGTGAGCAGTCCCTTGATCGTCGCATCGTCCGATTTGAACGCGAAGCCCGCATCGTCCAGATAGCTCGATCCCCAGACCTTGAGGTTGTCGATGTACTTGCAGCCGGCTGTGAATTCCGCCTGCGTGACGATGGTTTCGTTGTCCTTGAACATCGTGAGGAAATGCATCTTGTCGCCGCAGATGCCCGTATTCAAGGCCAGCACCGAGAGCGCCGGGATCGGCACGGCGTAACGCTTGAACCAGCCGTTGAAGGCGATCGGCCGCGTATGTAGCGCATCGCGCTGCATACGCGCGCCCCAGTAGTCTTTCGCCTGCTCGCAAAAGCGCTTGATGCGCTTGATCTCGACGATCTTCCAGATCACCTTCGCGAGCGTTTCCATGATGGAGACGACGGCATCCACGATGGTCGAAGCGCCCTGACTCGCGAACTGCAGGCCGAGGCTCGCGCCGCCCTTGACCATGTCGTAGACGCCCGCGCCGATGCTCAGCTTCATCGCGCTCCTGATCGCTTCGACGATGGTGCCTGGGTGTCCGGTGAGCAGCTGGACATCGCGGCCCTGTACCCACTCGCGATACTTGGTGAGGCTGGTGTCGACGGTGTTGGCGATGCCCTTGGCGAGATCGAGGCCCGCGCCGATGAACGGCGCAAGGGTGGCGAGCAGCTTGGTGCAGAGGAAGTCGACGAGCTTGCGCAGCAGCCCGGGCATGGTGTCGAGCGCGAAGCCGCCGGGATCGTTGCGGATATCCGCGACTTTTTCGCGAATCATGTCCCAGAGCTTTTTCGCGCCTTCCTCGACCTTGGCGCGAATCGCTTCATAGAGACGCTGCGCCGCGCTGCTCAACGCCGGCAGCGTGATGCTGGAGGTCATCAGCTGGCCCGAACTCGTGAGCGTGGGGTCCTTGCGCTTGCTGATCTTTTTCTGCACCTGTTCGAGCGCGACCGACGCCGACTTCTGCACGAGACTGTTGTCGAGCACGTCGCTGGCAATCGATGCGGCCTCGTTGCTGTCCGGTGCGAGTCCGAGACCGGCGTTGGTGATCTCGAAAGCGCCTTCCAGCAGCACCTGGAATATGTCGTCCTCGATCTCGAGGTTGCCGAAGAGATACAGCACGCCGAGCCGCGAATTGATGAGCGCCGGCGTCATGAAGTCCTGCGCGCCGGCTGCGGCGTCGGTGTCGCCCTTGCCTTGCAGTTGCTGATCGAGCAGCGTGAAATAGTTCGAGCTGTTGCGCGAGACATCCTTCCAGACATCGCCGGGGCCGATGGAGTCTTGCCAGTATTCGAACGCGCTCACCAGAAGATGGAACTGGTATACGGTGCGGTCGCGGTGGTATAGCAGGATCTGCTCGTCCAGGTTCTTCAGCGCCGAGCTGCGCACTTTTAGCAGCACCGAAGTTCCTCGCAACCATTCATCGTAGGGGACGATGTCCGGCAGGCGGGCGTAAGCGTAAGTCATGGGTGGGTCTCCTCGGGTCTGAAGTGATCGATAGCCGCGCCGCGTGCGTCCTAGCACCACGCGACGTCGCTGAATGTCACGTAGTGCGTTTCGATCAGGCGGCCGCTTCGGCTGCGCAGGTCCACGCGATAGAAGCAGCCGAGGTTGAAAAAGCTCTGGTCCTGGATATAGATGGCGCGGTGCATGATTCCTCCTGCGTGGCCGGTTCGCGGGACGAATCGTGCCGTGTGGGGCCGCCGCAGGTTGCCGCGACCGTCACTAGCAAAACAGCGGGGGGTGGAGGATTGTTCCGTGCGGAAGCGGCGATTTATTTTCGTGGGAAGGGGGAATAAAAGCGGTGGCTGGAGTGTCCGCGGCAGTTGTGCATCCGCCGATCGCCGCTTCGGATCACGCCCAAAGCGCAGTGTCTGCCGCCGATAGGGGGCACAGATCATTCAAGCCGATCGAGCATTTCCGTGGGCGGGAAATCGCGACGACAGGAGACGGGTTTCTCGCTTCTTTCGACGGACCCACAGCGGCGAGTCGAGCCGTCACATTTTCAAGGGGAGGCATCAGAGTGGAGTGGTCATTTGGCGGGGTCAGTTGAGGGCAAGTCATCGGCCGTTGTTGACATTGACGGAGGCTAGGTTTCATGTCGGCAGTGTCGCGGATTGCTGACGGTGGCGGCGTTGACCAGCCGGGCGGCAGCTTTCTGCGTCAGTGAACTCATACTCCCGACCCACTGCGGACGGCCACATTTCTCCAAAGCGGTCGTTCAAACGCCGCCCCTGTTTGCCACGGGACGTCCTCATGACAAGGCCGAGGTGCACTCACTGGCCCCCGTGTCGCTTGCTCGGCGGCGTTGTATTGGAAACGCACGACGACGAGCACGTCTTTGCAGATCGCCACCTTCTCGTAGACAATGCGTCAATTGGGCGTCAGACGGAAGGGCGCCGCGAAGCCGGACCTGCTTAGCTCGTAAGAAAACTTCCATGGCGCACAGTCGGTTTGGTCGTCGCAGCGATTAATCAATACGGGATGTGAATGGCAACTTCTAGCGAAAAATCTTCGGGACAAGCACGTTACGCGAGCTATCCCAGTCTGGTAGACCGGGTCGTGCTCATTACGGGCGGCGCGAGTGGCATTGGCGCTTCGTTCGTCGAGCACTTCGTTGCACAAGGCGCACGTGTGGGCTTTCTCGACATCGACACGAACGCGGGAACAGCGCTTGCCAAATCGCTCGGTAACGCGCGCCATCAACCGCTCTTCGTCGCCTGCGACGTCACCGACATTCCCGCGTTGCACGCGGCCATCGCCGAAGTGCGGGCAGCATTCGGACCGATCGAGGTGCTCGTGAACAACGCGGCGAACGATCGCCGCCACGCGCTCGCCGACGTTACGCCCGAGTCGTTCGATGCGGGCGTTGCAGTTAACGTGCGGCATCAGTTGTTCGCAGCGCAGGCCGTGGTCGAGGACATGAAGGCCGCACGCGCGGGCTCGATCATTAATCTCGGCTCGCATTGCTGGATGCTCAAGAGCAGCCAGTTCCCGGTTTACGCAATGAGCAAGGCGGCAGTACAGGGCCTGACGCGCGGGTTCGCCAAGGACCTCGGCGCGTATGGGATCCGCGTGAACACGCTCGTGCCGGGCTGGGTGTTGACTGAGAAGCAGCGCAACCTGTGGCTCACCGACGAAGGCCGCGAAGAGATACGACGCGGCCAGTGCATCGACGAGGAAATGGAGCCCGGCGATCTCGCGCGCGTGGCGCTCTTCCTCGCGGCCGACGACAGCCGCATGATCACGTCGGAGGATGTCATGGTGACGGGTGGCTGGTCGTAATAAGGCCGATTCTCGCCCCGCGGTTTCGCCCATTGACGAGCGGTAGTGGCGTGGCAACTTTCGAGGAAAGGTTGGCCGATGGTGGAAAGCGCGTTCGCGACCTCGCGCAACCCAGCGAGGCCTCGAAGATTGTCGACGATTTCACCCGGATCGTCGACTGACCGCTGATGGCCGACTGCTGCCCGATGCGGCCGGCTCAGGTCGACCCATAAGGGACCTTCAGCTCACCCAGCAGCGGCCATTCAAATATTGCATCATTGGCATCATCATCAACAAAAGTGATTTATTACTGACCGATCTATGTCCCCAGATGAAATCAACGCAGGATGCTCCGAGCTATTTGATGCGTGGTGCGAACGTCGTGCCGTTCGCCCTTTGCGACATTTGCTCTCCGCATGGCCACTGACAAGTAGGCTGACGGACGATTGGGGTGCACTTCGCGACGCTTTACGAACAGTGCGAGCAGATTGTCGTGCGGAGATTCCCAATACGGAACTTGGTCGAGTTGAGGACTTGATCCGCGCTGTCGACTTCATCGTCTTTCGACAATGAATTGTCTATTGACCAGCGTCGCCAGAAATCCAAGTTCTAACGACCACATCAACAGTGGCTGCAACAGTATTCCAATCGTCAGGATCGAGGCCGTGCGCGTCGATCCCGTTCAGCGCTTGGGCAGCCAGTTGCTCCGAGCGGACAGCCGACATGTTAAAACGCTCTTGGATGAGCCTCGCCGTTCTTTGCAAGGTTTCCGGACTGTAACGCTGAGTCATTGCCATTCGCCCGTTCTGAGTCTTCTCGCAAGGTCGTAAATTTCGCTACGAAGTGTATCGAAACGCTCGTTGTCGCCCACATCGAGCAGCACGCCGACGCCACCTTTACTTCGCTGCAGAACGACGTCGTTCAGGCTGCCCATTCCTCCGTACGCGGAAAGCAAATGTTCGAGGCCATAGCCATCCAGAGAGCGAATCAGCCTCGCATCCTTGGCCAACCATTCCGCCCATCGGACCTGTCCGTCGGAGCGAAGCAATGCTTCCGCCTGATCGAGCATTTGGGCAAGAGCGTCTATTTCTGAAGGCATTAACCTTCCTCGACATTGATGGTTGCTGAGAGTGTGATGTTTTATCCAAACGCAGGAGCAAGCCGATTGTCGACGATCTGGGCCACGTTGGCGAGTGCCCGCTTTTGGCCGACTGGTGTCCGACGCGGTCGGCCGTAGCCGGCCCGTTGCGGTCGGTCAGAGTTCTCAAAAGCCGACGTTCGGCGCTTAGGATCAGTGGAAAAAGTCCGGCTTGAGATCCATTTAGTGAACGTTATTTTGTTGGGCAGAGTTGACTGGGGCACGGCAGAGAGGGAAAAGGCATTTTCCATCGTGTAAATCTAGCCATGATTGAGCAGCCCTGCCGCTGGGTCCGTTTTTATCCACCTCTACGGCTTTTCTCCACCAATACACTGCTTCATTGACATTTTGGCGTACACCTTTACCCTGGAGATACAGTAGACCAAGGTTATTCATGGCTTGTGCATCTCCCGCTCGCGCAGCTTCCAAAAATAATCTTGCAGCCTTAACGTGATCAGCCGGGGCGCCCATAGAGCCGTCCCCGTTGTACATAACCCCCAGCTGGGTTATTGCCGGAACATAATTTAAACCAGCTGCTCTTTCGAACCAAGACCTTGCCCTTGAATAATCTTTTAGCTGGCGACCGGGAATATCATGAGCACCAAAGTATATCCAACCAAGTTCATTCATTGACTTGGCATCGCCAAGAGCAGCCGCCTTTTCATACCAGCCAATTGCCTCTTTGAATTCGAGGTGCGCCTCCGCATTTTCAGCATTTGTTACATACTCCTTCGTTTCAGCGCCGGTATCTCCATGCACCAGTTGCCCAGAGGAAGTCGCGCAGCCAGCGAACCCGAAAAGCAGTAAAACAAGTGCAATTGAGCGCGTTTTCCAAAATGTGGCGTAGCGCTTCCGAGGTGAGTCTGTCATGGCCGTTCTTCTCCCCGATCCAGGCATCGTCTGTCGTTGATTGTGAGTCTATTGTCGAAGTTTCAAGGCCTAATGTCGAACGTCTTCTCGGGTCCCCACTGCGTCCCACCGCTCGTGGGGACCATCGTCTCGGACTTTCCGGTGCGAAATTCATGCAAATCGCTTAAAACGACCCACAACAGCTGTTCAGCTTTCGGTATAACGGACATTCGATTTATCATCGCGATCACGATCGAATCCGAGCGGATGATGAACCCGAGCAGCGTATCTTTGCAGCCCTCGGCCCTACGCGCCAGCGTGGCTTATTTGCTAGCCGTGACCGCAGCGAGCACCTATATTGTCGTCTCCAGGTTTCCGCACGTGATTGCACAAAGGGCATCGAGTGGACTGCTGCACCCACTCTGGCAAACAATCTTGGTTCTCCTCTCAGACTGCCTTTTCATCGTCATCATTTGGCTTCCAGCGGCGTTCTTTTCCGCTCTGCCATGCGTCCTGCTTAACCTACTTGCTTCCCGTTATCACCTCCGGAGCCCGCTTTTTTATGTTTTCGTGGGATGCGGCCTTGCGCTTCTCGCTGTCGTCCCGTTTATCTCCGTAATGTCTGGATGGACGTGGTACACCGATCCTCCCAATCCCTCACCACCGCCTGGGTTTTGGCCGGAGTTTCACTCTGTCGCGCCCGTGTTCGGGGTGGCGGGTGCCGTTGCAGGTCTGACGTATTGGCTCGCGGCCGGTCGACACTTTCCGAGGAAGTCTGCATAGACAGAACCTCGCGACGGGCGTGGAGGACCGATTGTTGACGATTCTCGCAGGATGTCGAACGTCTCAAACTGGCCGTACTGAGCCCCACGGCCTGCCCCGTCGGATCGCCTCGCCCGCCTCGCTCCATGCAGAAGACATAGGCGACCCCTTGAGTCATTCACCGATAACGACGAATCTAAACGAAGACCGCCCGCAAAACTGCGGACTTGTGGGTCTAAGCTACGGACTTGTGGGTCTATCGTCTTTTGCTGAACGGGAGCATGAAAATGAGTGGTGCGAGCGTCAAAATCTGCGCGGTCCTGGTTATGGTCCCCCTGAGTTGTGGCTCGATCCAGGCTGGCGCGTACACGGGTACTGGCGCGATAGCGCATCGGGTGGCGTACTCTTCATCGCGGCTTGAGAACAGGCCGGATGGTGCGGTGAGTCGTGACGTCCGCAGCGCCCTCAGGCGGATACGGAGTCTGGATGCTTCAGGGATTCGGGTCAGGGCGCGCCTCGGCGTCGTGACGCTCACGGGATGGGTGCCCGAGCACAGGCAGATCGCGCTCGCCGGCAATACGGCAAGGTCGGTGCGCGGAGTCAGGTCGGTGGTGAATCAGTTGACCTTGCGCAACAGCCGTTAGCCAGCGATTCGACATTCAGCGCGATCTTACGGCCCACGCGCCGCGCGCAGTGCCGCTCTCATGCTCATTTCTATATCGTGAAGTTTCGCGCCGAGTTCCGCGAAGCTGCTGCGCCCCTCGCCGAATATCTCGCCGTTCATGTAGATCGTCGGCACAACGCTAATATCACGCGCCGACACCTCGCTTTGAAAAATTCCTCCGTCGATCGTAACGTTGTGAATCCGTGGATTGATCACCGCCATCATATTCAGCGCTTGCACGACGTCCACACAGCTTCCGCAAGAGAGTGAAATATAGGTCTCGAAATAATAGTCACGTTCTAGCATTCGGATCTGTTCAATGGTCGTACGGTCGGCTATTACCGGATGTCCTCCCACCTGGAGTATTGCGAGGACAAGAGACGAAAATTCAGGTCCTGTTGGAGTGGCGGCAAACTGAATGCCGGCTTTGGCTCCGACCTGCCTGATTGAAAATGATGGCTTGCGTTCGCCGCCTTGCGGCTCCTCGGCTACCGTCACCAGATCTGTCAACGACGCGATTTCGTTCAACATCGCCAGCATCTCGTGCGAGGTTTGTCCACCACCTTGAGACACGATCAATTCGACCGGTCTGCGGATGTTTCGCAGATACGTCTGCAGTTGTGACCTGAGACTGATGTTTAACATGATTCGATCCCGTACCAGCCTGCACAAGGTTATGTGAAGAAGCGCCAGGAACTGAAGGAAATCTGAACAGAACGTATCGCGTGAGTTTGCCATCGGAATCACCCGAGGGCTTTCCGCCGTATATTGCAGTGCCGCAATATTGCTGCTCTGTCTGAATTGCCCAAGAACAAGAATATATGCCCACGGCTGACGTGCCAATCCGCCGGGTCGGGGAGACGTGGATATTTTCGAAGGCTACGGGTGCCGAAGGCAGCGACTCCGCCGTACCGATTCTGGCGAACATCGCCCGTTGTAACGTCACGACGCGGCGGGCAGCCGGGACGGCGGGTCTCCTCAACGCTTGGGGCGAGAAAATATGTTGACGAGATTCCCGTCAGGATCGCGCAGCAGGAGCGAGCGATTGCCCCACGGCATCAACGTCGTCGGCATCACGACGTTTGTCCCGGACGCATTCATCCGTTCGAACACCACGTCAACGTCCTCCACTTCGAACTCCAGGATCGCCGAATGATTCGCCGCCGCAGTGGCAGCGCCGACATTGAAAAGCTCGATCAGATGCTCAGACGAAATCGCAAGCGTTGCTCCTTCGAACCGCATTTCGGCAAATCCATCGGCCGGACGTACAGCCTCGATACCGGAAAGCCTTTGATAAAACTCCACCAGCCCATCGATATCCCGGGTAACAACACGAACCGATGCGAACTTCATTTTGAGCTCCTCGTCAAGAAAGGGAGCTCAGTCTAAAGGTCGATACTGTCAGATTCTGGCAGTATTGTGCGGCTGGCGACATGATTGAGCCTACGCCACTCACGAAGCAGTGTTGACCGCCTTTTGGGGTAGCGCTCTTCCAACTGCTCGACGTTAGAGATCCGGTCCGAACGGAAATTCCGAAACTCAGCTCGAAGCTCGCACCAGCACATCAGGACTCGCGCCTGGTCGAAATACACCAAGGCAAAGGGCCAAACGACACGCTGCGAGTGAATACCGCTCGCGTTCACGTAGGTAATATTGAGCTTCTGCTCTGCTCGGATTGCAGCACGCAGAATGTCAGGCGAGACTTTGTGGGCAGGTCTCTTCAATGGCGCGCCGACTAGCAGCGAGGACTCCTCCAGTTCGCGACGCAGTTCCGTGGGCAGTATGGCGGCTATCTTCGCAAGCGTGCTCAGCGCACCGGACGATAGCGTCTTGTCGCAGCGATCGGCTACCCAGCGCATGCCAAGAATCAGGGCGTCGAGTTCCTCTGAGCGAAACATCATGGGCGGTAGCATGAAACCCGCTTTCATAACGTAACCCACGCCCGGTTCCCCCTCGATCATTGCTCCTTGCGCCTGCAAACTGGCGATGTCCCGGTATAGCGTGCGGATGCTCACGCCGAGTTCCTCGGCGAGGGCTTGGCCACGCACAGGACGTCGATAACGACGTAACACTTGCAGGAGATGGAGGAGACGTTCGGAGCGGGACATACTTGAGTCCTGATATCGGCACTGAAGCAAATCGACGACGCTATCGGTGACTTCAAGTCGAATGCAATAGGTCGCGTTCAGAGAGACGTTGCATTGTTGACGATCTATGCGGCTTTGTCTAACGTCTCAATCTGGCCGATATCACCAGTTCGCTGAGCCTTCCACTGAGAAGACCTTGGAATCTTCAACGGCCTGCCCCAATCTTGGGCCGGCCGCTGCGACCTATGACGTTCATTGAACAAGCCATTAACGAGCCCCGATGCAACTCATTATCGATGGCTTTCCAGCGCGGCCACCGCGCGTCTACAGACTCAACGCTAGCCGATCACCAAGGTCATCAATGCGACGATCGCCCAGCACATGATCCGGCCTTCAGACTTGTGCCGCGACCTGAATAGGCCGTGCGGGAAACGGATTGCGCCATGCTTCGAACGCGTTCAACTGATCGTGCCAGCGCCGCACTTCTGAAAATTCGTCGAGCGGGATCGCGGCGCTTTTCGCGTACGGCAACGTCACCGCGACGGAAAAATCCGCGACCGACAGATCGTCGCCGAGCAGCCACTTGCGCCCCTTCAGATGCTGATCGAGCACGCTCGCATGCTTGCGGAAAAGGTCCTGCGCTTCCTCGACTTTCGACGGATCGGGTCCGCCCATGCCGAGCCACTGCTTGATCAGATGCTCAAAGTAAAGCGCGTTCCCGTGCCGGTACAGGTGCTGATTGTTCCAGCTCAGCCAGCGCACGACATCGATCTGCTGCTGTGCATTGCGCGGCCACAGTCCGGTTTCAGAATGGTGCGCGAGATGGCAAATGATCGCGTCGGCTTCCCAGAGTTTTATGTCACCGTCGACGAGGCTCGGCACCGTGCCGTTCGGATTGATCGCGAGATAGTAGGGCCGCCTTTGCTCGCCGTCGCCTCTGCCCAGATCGACGAACACATGCTCGATGTCCATTTTCAAGTATCTTGCAACCGCGCACGCTTTCCGAGGCGCGAGCGTTTCAGCATAGTAGAGTTTCATTTTCGACCCCGGTATTCGTTGACATCCTTCCCCTCACTTTGCACACCTGAAGTGCGCTCCCTTACGCAGTGGTTGGGCGCGCCGGCCGGCTCAACGGCTTTTAATCGCTCTGCTCGATGCCAAACAGCGTAGCGAGTGCTTTACGCCTGCGCTTCGATTCGCGGCTACGCGCCTCGAACGAGTAGTCCGAATCCAGCGGCAGATGAGGCGACGCAAAAAGGTCGCCGATCTTTTTGAGCAGTGCAAGTATGAAGCTCATATTGACTCCGGGTTGACTACCAAATTTGCCACGGTCCGCCCTCGGGTCTTACGGGGCGAACCCCTTGAAAAACGCGTCGACTCGATGTCTGGTTCCGTTATCTGAATTTCGCAACCCTAAATATTTGAGGTGGCGAAAAGCTCACATAAACTACCCAAAACAAAAGCCACAGCGCGTGTCTTGCGAACAGTGGCTTCAATCACCAACGTCCGCGCCTTCCAGTTCGGCGACGAGACTGTCCAGCTTTTCGAACGCCCCGCTCCAACCTGCGTGATGACCATCACGCGCGGCTTCATCAGAAAATTGGGCGTGCGTGAACGTCATCTCCGTGCCCGCTTCGAGCGGCCGCAACTGGATCGTTACAAGGGAGCGTCGCTCCGGGAGCGTGACCCATTCCCATGTGAAGACGAGCTTGCGATCGACCTCGACCTGTCGGTATTCGCCGCGGCAGTCGTGTGTTTCGCCGTCCAATGTCTGGAACACCACGCGAAAGCCGCCACCCACGCGTGGATCGGCTTCGGCGCTCAGCACCGGGCCGGCGTCGGGACCCCACCAGCGCGCCATCAATTCGGGACGCGTCCATGCCGCGTAGACTCGCGCCGGCGATGCCTTAAGGCGCCGCACGATCTTCAGACTGGGTTTCTCCTCACTCATTCATCTTCCCCTTCGACAAAATTGGCAAGCCGGTCGAAACTCGCGGACCAGAAGCGCTGATAGCGCGACAGCCACGCCATCGCCTCTTCCATCGGAGCGGCGACGAGTTCGACCGATACGGTTCGGCCACTCTTCGTGCGCGCGATCAGACCGGCATCGCTGAGCACGTCGAGATGCTTCATGACCGCCGGCAATTTGAGCGGCAGCGGACGCGCGATTTCCGTCACCGACAGGCCGGGCTCACGTTCTAGCCGCGCGAGGATGGCCCGCCGCGTGGGGTCCACGAGGGCGGAAAACGTACGATCGAGTTGACTGACTGGACACTTCACCATGTGGTGAACTATAGGTCGGTCGGCAGGGTGAGTCAAGTTTTTCATGTGCTCGGCCATAACCATTTCAAGAACTCGTGAAATGATGGCTGTTTGTTGGTTTTTGGTCGGTCTATGCGGCGCTCCGACTCGAGCGGTGGCGCGACCGCCGTCGCGCATACACCGGCCATTCGGTCAATGGGAGCGTATGTCGCATGTGGGTCGAGCTTGTGTGAAAACACGCCGATCACCTAGACTGGATTAACTCATTCAGCCTGGGTGACCGGATGAAGCGATTCATAGAAGGCGAGGACCGCAAGCAGATGACGCTGCTTCCAGAATGCCTCGATGACTTCGTCGCCGAAGACAATCCGATCAGGATTATCGAGGCGTTTGTTGAAGAGCTTGACCTTGGATCACTGGGCTTCGATGGAGCGACGCCGTCGACTACAGGTCGTCCGTCCTATCATCCCGCTGTCCTGTTGAAGATCTATATCTACGGCTATCTGAACCGGGTTCAGTCGAGCCGCCGGCTGGAACGTGAATGCCAACGCAATGTTGAATTAATGTGGCTCACGGGTCGTCTGGCGCCGGACTTCAAGACCATCGGTGACTTCCGTCGTGACAACGGCACCGGCATTCGCAACGTGTGTCGCCGCTTCGTCGTCCTATGCCGTGAGTTGAAGCTGTTCTCGCAGGCACTTGTTGCTATCGACGGTAGCAAGTTCAAGGCAGCCAACACTCGCGATCGCAACTTCACAGAGGGCAAGATCGACAAGCGCCAGAAGCAGATCGAGGAGAGCATCCAGCGGTATCTGAACGCTCTGGAGACCGCCGATCGTACGCAGCCCGCTGAACTGGAAGCAAAGACGACTCGATTGCAAGACAAGATCGCACGCTTGCGCGAGCAGATGCGCAAGCTCGATCAGATCAAGGAGCAACTCAAGGCGCAGCCTGATGGGCAACTCTCGATGACTGATCCCGACGCGCGTTCCATGGCGACGAGCGGCAAAGGCTCGGGCATGGTGGGTTACAACGTACAGGTGGCAGTAGACGCCAAACACCACCTCATTGTTGCTCACGAGGTCACAAACTCTGGTAGCGACCGGGGACAGTTGAGTCCTATCGCGAAAGCCGCACGCGATGCGATGGGTAGGACCAGACTGCGGGCAGTCGCCGATCGCGGTTATTACAATGCTCCGCAGATCAAGGCATGCGCAGATGCGGGCATTGCAGTGATGCTACCTAAGCCAACGACATCAAGGGCAAAAGCTCATGGCCGATTCGACCGGGCAGACTTCATCTACATTGCCCGAGACGACGAATACCAATGTCCAGCAGGCAAACGCGCGATTTACCGCTACACCGGAGAAGAACATGGCATGCAAATGCACCGTTACTGGAGTAGTTCATGCCCTCAGTGTTCGATGAAATCCCGATGTACTCCGAGTAAGTATCGGAGAATTAGCCGATGGGAACATGAATCGGTACTGGAAGGAGTCCAACGTCGACTCGACCAGTCCCCAGAGGCAATGACAATACGCAGACGGACGGTCGAACATGTCTTCGGGACGTTCAAGCACTGGATGGGTTATACGCACTTCCTGACACGCAGGTTGCCAAACGTGGGTACTGAGATGAGCTTGAACGTACTTGCCTACAATCTGATGCGAGTGCTGAGAATTCTGGGGTTCAGGAAGACACTGAAAGCTATGCGGCTGGCGGGTGCATAAGCACCCGTAACGCTAAAAGCAAACCTTGAACAGCTGCGTATAAAGCATTAGAACCGTCTAATGATTCGGTGTTGTCGAATCGATTGCAAACGCAGTTAAACACGCCGGTCGGTGTGACGCCGCGAGTCGCGTTTGCCGCTCTCTGGGCGTTTCCACACGACCTGGGTCGTGAGTACGCGTTCGCTGACAACGACACCTGACATTCGTGGCCACCGTGATGGGGAGGGCAGGAGAGTGCCTTAAAGCTGCCTCACGGGCGGCGACACCTGAACGTCAGCGATGGCGCGAATTGTGCGCGTCGCTCGTCCGTCAGGTTCCGAGCCAGGAGCAGCCGTTAGTCAGTCGATTGCCGGAACATTCGATCGGCGGCCGCGCGCCAGAAAGCCGCCGTTTAAGTCGCCAAATATTGTGGTCAATTGGCGTGATCGCCCAATCGCAGTGAATCGATGTTCGGCAGGGACCGGGGCGGCGATTAGCTCGATGTTCTTTCAGCCGGACGCAAAGCAAACAACAGCCGACACTTCGAGAGGCGTTTGCTCACGCGGCGTACGACAAATAGAAATCGAGCGGACCGGGTATCGCAGATGGCTTGATCCGGGGTGAGGACGAGGGGAAAAACCGACGGTCAGCACAAGTTTGAAAGGCCTTCGCTAATTCCCGCTCGTAGCCTTCAGCACTTTCATCACTTCCGCTGCCGTGTGTTCCGAATGTTCGCGCAACAACCGGCCGAGGGATGCTCCATCGCGCTTCGCCAACGCATTCAATATTTCACTGTGTTCGCCAAGCGACTCGGCCCAGCGGAGCACATCGGCATTGGCCGCGCCTCGCGCACGGTGGATCTTGCTCATCAACGCCGCGTACATGTCGGATAGCACGGAGTTACCGGCGACATCGACGATCTGCTGATGCACTTTCTGATTGGCGCGGTAGTAGGCCGTGCGCTTGCCCTCGCGATGGTAGGTCTCCATGGTGCGATGGCGCTCCAGCAGGACCTTCATCTGCTTGTCGTCGATGCGCTGGGCAGCCAGCCGTCCCGCGGTTTCCTCGAGGCCATGCAGCACTTCGAAGATGGCCGCAATCTCGTCCTTGTCGATCGGCGCGACCTGAAAGCCCATGTGCTGGCGATGAGTCACATGCCCTTCAGTCACCAGGGTCTTGAGCGCCTCGCGCAGAGGCGTTCGGGAGATGTCGAACTGTTCGCACAGCGCTTTCTCGTCGATATGCTGGCCGGGCGCCAATTCGCCTTCGAGAATCATGTCGCGCAATTGCTGCGCGATGGCCGCATACATTCCCGTGCCGCGGAGGCTGATCCGCTTGCGGGCTTCTGCTGTGAGTGACTTCGTGTCCATGTCGCGTGGTTCCATTCGGATGTTCCGCTTTTGCTTAATTGTCTTACAGCTTCGTTGGACTATCCACAAAAATAAAAACGTATAAAAATCAACGATATGTAGCGCTTGTAATTCATAATTAGGCATCATATACTGCGTTGGCGCACACAGCGCACCGGGCCGGGAACGGTCACGGACAGGAAACCGAAGCCGATCAGGCGAACGGAGGAGACATAGATGATGCGGACCGTAAATGCGGCAGTGCAGACCGAGGTCAGGACCGGCGTACGCTGGCGAATCTTTCTGATCATGTTGATGCTGATCTCGATCAACTACGTGGACCGGGCTTCGCTGTCCGTGGCCATGCCCCTCATTGCCAAGGAGTTTCATATCGCCCCTGCCGTGCAGGGGCTGATTCTCAGCTCGTTCTTCTGGACTTATGCGTTCATGCAGATTCCGGGCGGCATGCTGGCCGACCGATTCAAGCCACGCATCGTGATCGCGTGCGCCACGTTGTTCTGGGGCTTCTTTCAGGGGATAGCCGCCCTCTGCACGACGGCCACCGCGCTGATCCTCACCCGTCTCGGCCTTGGCGCCGCGGAAGCACCGATCTACCCCGCAGGCGGCAAGCTCAACGCGATGTGGCTGACGCGGCACGAACGTGGCCGCGGCGCGACGCTGCTCGACGGCGGTGCACCCCTCGGAGCGGCACTCGGTGCGGTGATCATCTCCGGGTTGATCAGCGAATTCGGATCGTGGCGCACGTCCTTCGTGGTGGCGGGGGCGGGCACCATGCTGGCCGGCCTGTTCGCCTGGTACTACATCCGAAACAACCCGCGCGAGCATCCGTCCGTCAATCAGGGCGAAGCCGACTATCTCGAAGCGGCGCTGCAGGAAGAGCACCGCAGCGAGCCGATTCACGCCACCGGCCGCAGCATGGACTTTTTCCGCTATCGCTCGGTGTGGTGCATGTTCTTCGGCTGGATGTGTTTCAACTCGGTGTTCTATGGGTTGCTGACCTGGATGCCGAACTATCTGAACAAGGTTCACGGCTTCAATATCCAGCAGATGGGCGGCGCCAGTTTCGCCATTTTCTTCAGCGGCTTCGTCGGTGAACTGATCGGCGGATGGATCGCCGACAAGTGGAAAGCAGCGGGCGGCTCGCCCAATCGCGTGATGCGCACGCTGTTCAGTATCGCCGCCGTGGCAGCCACCGCGTCGATCTTCTCGGTCGCTTACGTCAGCAATCCGACGACGGTGGTGGTGTTGCTCGCGTCCACGCTGTTCTTCCTGCGCTGGTGCGGTCTCTACTGGTGTTTGCCTTCGATTCTCGGTACCCGCAACAAGGTCGGCTTTCTCGGCGGCTTCATGAACCTCGGCGGAAATATCGGTGGGGTCCTCGTTCCGATCATCGTGGGCTTGATCGTGCAAACCACGGGCTCGTATTTCCTGGCGCTGATGTTCTTCGCTGCCGCTGGCGTGGGGCTCTTTGTCTGTTCGACGCTCATCGACTACGAACGCAAGCTGCCGGTCTGAGCCAGGCGTTCATTACCTTTACCATTTGATTGTTGATTTCATCATGAGCAAACGCGTCAAGCTCGGCATGCTTACCCCGTCATCCAATACCGCGCTCGAACCGATTACGAGCGCGATGGTGGCGCAGTTGCCCGGTGTCAGTGCCCATTTCTCGCGCTTCAGGGTCACTGAAATTTCGCTATCCGATCAGGCACTCGGGCAGTTCGACACGACCCATATCATTCAGGCCGCACGGCTGCTGGCCGACGCCAACGTCGATGTGATCGCATGGAACGGCACTTCATCCGGCTGGCTCGGCTTCGAGTCCGACCGCCGCTTGTGCCGTGAGATCGAAGCGGCGACCGGCATTCGCGCGACCACGTCGGTGCTGGCATTGAACGAAATTCTGGCCGCGACCGGCGTGAAGAAATTCGGTCTGGTCACGCCGTACCTCAAGGAGGTGCAGCAGAAGATCGTCGCCAACTATCGCGAGAACGGCATCGACTGCTCTTCCGAAAACCATCTCGGCCTGAAAGTGAACTTCCAGTTTTCCGAAGTCAGCGAAGACACGCTGCGCGCGCAAATTCGCGAGGTCGCCATGCAGCGCCCGGAAGCGATCGTCACGTTCTGCACCAATCTCCATGCCGCCCATCTGGCCTCGGAAGTGGAGCAGCATCACGGCATCCCGCTCTACGACACGATCTCCACCGTCGTGTGGAAATCGCTGAAGCTCGCCGGCTACGACACGACCCGGCTCGCGGGCTGGGGTCGCCTGTTTTCCGAAGTTGTGTGAGGGACCTGCCATGACAACCGTATACGACCTCGTAATCCGCAACGCCGACGTGGTCACCGCGTCCGAGCGCTTCAACTGCGATATTGGTGTGAAGGACGGCATCGTCGTCGCGCTGGGCCGCGACCTCGACGCCGGCCGGCGCGAGATCGACGCCACTGGCTTGCTGGCGTTGCCCGGCGGTATCGACGCGCACTGCCATCTGGATCAACCCATGCCGGACGGGTTGAAGATGGCCGACGACTTCCACAGCGGCACACGCGCCGCCGTGTGCGGCGGTACCACGACGGTGATCCCGTTCGCCGCGCAGGCAAAGGGGCAATCGCTCAAAGCCGCGGTGGCCGACTACCACCGCCGCGCCGACGGTCGCGCAGTGACCGACTACGCATTCCATCTGATCGTCTCCGATCCGACGCCGGAGGTGCTGGAACGCGAGTTGCCAGAACTGATCGCAGCCGGTTACACCTCGTTCAAGATCTACATGACTTATGACGATCTGAAGCTCAGCGACCGCGAGATCCTCGAGGTGATGGATGTCGCGCGCCGCAACCAGGCACTCGTGATGGTGCATGCGGAGAACTCGGACTGCATCGCGTGGCTCACCGACAAGCTCACTGAAGCCGGCAAGCACGCACCGAAGTATCACGCGCTGTCGCGGCCGGCGGTGGTCGAGCGAGAGGCCACACACCGCGCGATCGCGTTTTCCGAACTCGTCGACGTGCCGATCCTGATCGTCCATGTGTCGGGCCAGGATGCGATCGAGCAGATCGAATGGGCGCAGCAACGCGGCCTCAACATCTACGCCGAGACCTGCCCGCAGTACCTCTATCTGACCGCGGAAGACCTCGGTCATGAGGACGGCTATCACGGCGCCAAGTGCGTTTGCAGTCCGCCGCCACGCGACACGTCGAGCCAGAAAGCGGTGTGGAGCGCGTTGAAGCGTGGCGTATTCAGCGTGTTCTCGTCCGACCACGCGCCGTTCTCATTCGATGATCCCCAAGGCAAAAAGCCGGGCGGTGAAGAGGTGTCGTTCGAGCACATCCCGAACGGCATCCCCGGCATCGAGACCCGGTTGGCGCTGCTGTTCGATGGTGTGAACCACGGCAAGCTGTCGCTGCACAAATTCGTCGAGCTGACGTCGTTGAATCCCGCGAAACTGTACGGCCTCTATCCGCGCAAGGGGACGATCGCGGTCGGCGCAGACGCCGACATCGTTCTGTGGGACCCGCTCAGGCAAGTGACCATCGCGAACGACGCGCTCCACCACAACGTCGACTACACGCCGTACGAGGGACGTACCGTTCAAGGTTGGCCGAAGTACTGCCTGTCGCGCGGCGAACTGCTGGTCGAAGGCGGCCGCTATCTCGAGCCGGAAGCGGGCCGGGGGCGGTTTCTCCCTGCTGGCAAACCGCAGTACATCGACCTTTGATATCGGAAAGAAGCATGAAGATCCTGGTCATCAATCCCAATATCTCCGAAAGCGTCTCGACGCTCATTCAGGCGGAGGCGCAACGCAGCGCCTCGCCCGGTACCGAGATCGCGGTCGCGACCGCGCCGTTCGGCGTTGCGTACATTGAGACTCGCTTCGAAGCGCTGGTCGGCGCTTATGCCACCGCATGCGTGGCGGCCGAACGCCATGGTTCCTACGATGGTGTCGTGGTCGCCGCGTTCGGCGATCCGGGTCTGCAGGGCATCAAGGAGTTGATCGACGTGCCGGTGGTTGGACTGACCGAGTCGTCGCTGATGACTGCGGCGACGCTCGGGCAGCGCTTCTCGATCATCGCGATTTCGCCGCGCATCAAGGCGTGGTATCGCGAGACTGTCGAGCGCAGCCACCTGGTGAGCCGGCTCGCGAGCATCCGCGCGCTCGAGGAACCGTTGCGCGATATCGGCAGCGTGCAGCAGGACTACGCGGAACGACTGAAGGCACTGTGCAACGAGGTGGTCGAGGTCGATGGGGCCGACGTCATCATCATCGCCGGTGCTCCTCTGGCAGGGCTCGCGCGTGAGATACGTGGCGAATTGTCCGTGCCGGTGGTCGATGGCGTGTCGAGTGCGATCGCCCAGCTCGAGGGGCTGATCCGGTTGAGCCCGAAAAAAGCGACCAAAGGCAGTTTCGCCGCGCCGCCCGTCAAGCCGAACCAGGGCCTGCCTGAACCGCTGGCACGGCTGCTGAACCGCAGGTCGCCGGGCTAGCCTCGTCAGTTGTTGCGTGTTGAAAGCCGATTGGTTCGAGTGTCGATTATTTAGTTAGGCATCCGAGGCAATCGAAAATCAGGGGCTTGTGGGGCAGATGACGTTCGACTGCTTCGTCAAACTATAGAGTGCCGGTCGTCTTGCTGATCCAGCAGGACCGACCGGCTTTTACGGAGACGTGATCGTGGATAGACAGCACAAATATCTGGCTGAACTGGACCCCACCGGTCGGCTGTACAACGAAGATCTTGCGCCCGCCATTGAACGGAAGTGGACGTCCTATAGCTTCTTTGCTGTCTGGATGTCGGCGATTCATAACATCGGCACCTATACATTTGTTGCCGGACTGTTTGTACTCGGCCTGACAGGATGGCAGGTCCTGACGTCCATTCTGATAGGAACAGGCATCTTGTTCTTCGGCATGAACTGGGCGGGGCGAATGGGACAGCAGACAGGCGTCCCTTTTCCCGTCCTGGCGCGCGTCAGCTTTGGGATCTGGGGTGCCAACGTACCTGCATTGATCCGCGCAGTCATAGCAATCTGCTGGTACGGCATTCAGACATACCTGGCTTCGACCGCGGTGGTCGTGCTCCTGCTGCGTATCAATCCGGGGCTGCAGCACTGGCAGGATCAGAGCCTGCTGGGCCTGTCGTATCTGGGGTGGTCCTGCTTCGTGTTCCTATGGCTGATGCAACTGCTCGTGATCACCCGAGGCATGGAGGCGGTCCGTCGGTTCCAGGACTGGGCCGGCCCGATCGTCTGGGTTGTGATGCTGCTGATGGCTGTCTGGCTCCTGGCGATGGCCGACTGGCACATACCGATGAATCTGTCCGTGAAGCCGTTATCGGGCAGCGGGGCGGTGCTGGGCATTCTGACCGGGGCGTTTCTGTTGGTCTCCACCTACGCAACGATGCTTCTCAACTATTGCGACTTCACCCGGTTCGCGAAAACGGAGCGGGCGGTGGTCGTCGGCAACTTCTGGGGGATTCCGATCAATTTTGCGGCGTTCGCGGCGATCAGCATCACGATGACTATCGGCACCGTCGTGGTCTTTGGCAAGGCGATCACCGACCCGGCATTGATCCTCGCAAAAGTGCCGAACACGTTCGTGCTGGTCGTAGGTGCATTGATGTTCATCGTCGCGACGATCGGTGTCAACGTGGTGCTCAACTTCGTCTCGCCGGCCTACGATCTTGCCAATGTGTGGCCCAAACGGATTACTTTCCGTCGCGGCGGCGTCATCAGCGCGGTGCTTGCACTTGTGGTCATGCCGTGGAACCTGTACTCGAATCCCGTCGTCGTCAACTACTTTCTAGGCGGCCTTGGAGCGTTCCTGGGTCCGCTGTTCGGGATCATGGCCGCCGACTATTTTCTGATCCGTCGTGGTGCGATCAAGCTCAATGATCTGTATCGGTCGGACCAGCACGGTGAATACTTCTATCGAAGAGGATTCAACACCAGAGCTCTGGCGGTGTTCGCGCCGACGGCAGGTGTCGCCGTTGTGATTGCACTGGTGCCGGCGCTCTCGGCAGTCGCGGCATTCGCGTGGCCGATCGGCTTCATCGCTGCCGGACTCGTATATTTCCTCGTGATGGGCGGCATGGCGAAGCGGGCCAGCATCCAACCGGAAGAGAGCGCAGAAATGGGGGCGCTCGAATAAGGTGACAGGTGGCGCGTCCCGTGGCAGGCAAAACGATGAGGTGGGTCTCGTGGGCGCAAGGGGTACGACGGCAGTTCGAGGGTCGTCGCGCCCCAGCCAGCGCGAGTCCACCGCTGCGATCAAATGCTTCCCAACATGACTGGCATGCGGATAAGCTGCATCTCAAGGCTGGGCCAGCCAATTGAGATGGGGCGGAGCAGTGACTATCCACAAGCTGAGGGTTCGCGCACTCGCGTTCTGCTTGACGCTCGCGTTGCTGGGTAGCAGCGCGGTATTTGCGGACCAAGTCAAGGTCATGATGTCCGGCTGGTTTGCGCCGGCGTATCGCGAACTGGGCCCGCAATTCGAGGAAGCGACCGACAATACACTGGTCACCATCTGGGGGCCCGCCGAGGGCAAGGCCCTGAATGCCATCCCCGTGCGGCTTGCTCGTGGCGAGTGGGCCGATGTCCTGATCGTGGTCAGCGATGCGCTCGACGATCAGATTAAAGCCGGCACGGTAGTGCCTGGCAGCAAGGTGGACTTCGCACGCTCGCCCATCGGCGTGGCGGTTCGCGGGGGTGCGACGAAACCGGACATCAGCTCGGTGGACGCATTGCGCCGCGCGCTGCTCGCGGCGAAGTCAATCGTCTATCCGGACAGCGCGAGTGGAACCTATATCGGCAACGAACTGTTTTCGCGTCTGGGCATCGAAGAGCGCGTGAAAAGCAAGAGCCGCATGGTTCCGGACGAGCGGGTCGCAACTCTCGTCGCGAGCGGTGAGGCGGAGCTCGGATTGCAACAGGTCGTGGAACTGTTGCCGGTAGCGGGGGTGACCGTGGTCGGCAGTTTGCCGGCGGAACTACAAAGGTACACGACGTACTCCGGGGGGATCGCGACCACTGCGAAAAATCCAGCCGGCGCCGACGCTCTAATCCGTTTTCTGTCGTCGCCGGAAGCGGCACCGGCGATTGCGCGGACCGGACTCGAACCGCTCACAGCGGCGCCCGCGAACTGAGCGCTCGGACTGACCGCACCTTACAATCGTCTCCATATCCACTGGCTGCACCTGACGAGGCTCAGGCGCGCTCGCGAAAGCTGCCTCAAGAACGTAATGCACGCACGAATCGGACCATGACCCCATGCACTCGGTCCCTATTCACTAAGCGTTAAGGGGCGTTCATGAGCAATCCGTCTTCCGAGCCTGGATCCGGTCAACCAGACGAAATCTCGGCCTGGAGCCTGATCAGACCGTACTGGGTCTCCGAGGAACGCCGAACAGCGTGGGGCCTGCTGATCGCGATCATCGTCATGGATCTGCTTCTGGTCGGCATCAATGCCCGCTTGAACACGTGGAATCGCGACTTCTACAACGCCCTCGAAGACAGGAACCTCCGCGAATTCCCGCAACTGATGCTGCTCTTCAGTGCGCTCGCGTTCGCGTTCGTCGCCATTTCCGTCTACAACCGTTATCTGCGGCAGATGCTTGGTTTCCGGTGGCGCCAATGGCTGACCACACGCTATCTCGAGGCATGGCTGGGCGACGGCACCTTCTACCGCATCGAACGCGACCGCCTCATCGACAATCCTGATCAACGGCTCGCCGTCGACCTCGATTTATTCGCCAACATCACACTTTCGCTCGCACTTGACCTGCTCTCGACGCTCGAGACACTCGTCTGGTTCTCGATCGTCCTATGGAGCACGGCTGGCGCGCTGACACTGACGATGGGTGGCACGCCCTTCCAGATTCCCGGCTATATGCTCTGGGCCGCCATCATCTATGCGATTGCCGGCTCGCTTCTGACGAACAAGGTCGGTCGCCCGCTTGTGTCGATCAACTACCAGATGCAGCGCGTCGAGGCGGATTTCCGGTTTGGCCTGATCCGTGTGCGCGAAAACGCCGAGCAGATTGCTTTCTACGACGGTATGCGGGCCGAGGCGTCGAACGCCCAGGACCTGTTCGGCCGGATTCGCGACAACTGGTGGCGTGTGATGAAGTACACGCGGCGTTACAGCTTCGTGCTCAATTTCTACGGTCAGATCGCCGACATCTTTCCGATCGCAGTGGCATCGCCCCAATATTTCGCAGGGGTGTTCAGTTTCGGCACGCTGATGCAGATCGCCGACGCATTCGGTTCGGTTAGCGAGTCGCTTTCGTGGTTCATCAACAATTACGACACGCTGGTCGAATGGCGCGCAACGGTGGACCGTCTGCGCGAGTTCAGGCGCGTCACGCAGCTACCTCATCTGACTGGATCGGTGTCGCCCGCAATCGGGCATGTCGGCATCCACCGGCGCTACGTCGGCGAGAGCCAGTTCGCCACGCACGAGCTCACGCTTGCGCTGCCCAACGGCGAGACGCTCGCGAGCGTGCGCGACGTTGCCGTCAAGCCCGGTTCGCGCTGGCTCGTGCGCGGGTCGTCCGGCTCGGGCAAAAGCACGCTGTTGCGTGCGCTGGCTGGTCTCTGGCCGTTCGGAAGCGGTTCTGTGGACACACCTGTGAATGCGCGCATGATGTTCGTCCCGCAGCAGAGCTACCTGCCGGTTGGGACCTTGAAGACCGTGCTGACCTACCCCGCAGTGACCGCCAACTTCAGCAACGAGGAATGTTGCGAGACGCTGCGTTTGTGCGGTCTTGCAGCCTACGCTGACCGATTGCACGAATCCAGTGACTGGTGGCGCGTTCTTTCTCCCGGTGAGCAGCAGTCGCTCGCGGTAGCGCGCGTGCTGATGCACAAGCCGGACTATCTGTTCCTCGACGAAGCCACGAGTGCGCTCGACCATGAGAACGAAGCGCATCTGTATCACCTGCTGACTGAACGACTGCCAGATGCGGCGATCGTCAGTGTCACGCATGGCAAGTCGCTCGCAGAGTTCCACCAGGAGACGCTCGATATCGCGAGTGCGCGCGTGCACACGGTGGCATATGCCCGATTGCCGTCGGCGTGAGCGGGGTCTTAGGCCCGGCACGAGCCGACCTACGACGGTGGGCGAATGTCCGTCGCAATTCGGAACCTGCGCTCAGGCGAACATATTCAGGAATGCGGCATAACCCCGTGCCGCTTCGGCATAGAATCCTCTGAGGAGGTTCCAGTTATGGCAGCTATCAATCGCAACGATCCGGGCCATCCCGCCTTTCAGGCCGCGCCGCATAAGACAACCCGCTACCCTGCGGAGCACGTTACGTTGACGGCCGGCTCCAGGAAGAGGCTACGTTCCCGTGTGCCTCATTTCAAGGCCGGGCGCGGCAAGGTCGGCGTCGGTGGCGTCAGGTAGTTGTAGGCCGTCTGCGTCAGTAGGGACCACTGCTCGATGCACATGCGACGTCACACGATTGGCGCGGCAACTCGCCACGAAGCCCGCCATGTCATAGTTCTCAATCCTCGAAACCTGGCGCCTGCGGCAATGTAAACACAACAGAGGGCCAGGCGCGTAGGATGCGGGTTGTTGTACTGCTTGCCAGTTCACGATCCATCTCCGATCTTTGACGACGGACGATGTCCACGGTTTTGTGACTTCCAGACAAGGATGCAGAGCAGACTATGGACACGACCTACTCGGTTTCGGACAGTTGCCGCTTCTCTCTCGTCCTCATCAAGCCAACCCATTACGACGACGACGGCTACCCGATCCAGTGGCTCCGCTCGGTCATGCCCTCCAATACACTCGCTTGTATGTATGCGCTCGCTGATGATGCGCGAAAGCGAATGCTGCTTGGCCCTGGCGTCCACTTCGAGATCGAAACATGCGACGAAACCAACCAGCGAGTGTGGCCGGAGCGCATCATTCGTGACCTGAAGGCAAAAGGCGGAAGATCGATGATTGGTCTGGTCGGCGTGCAGTCGAATCAGTACCCGCGCGCACTCGACCTCGCCCGTCAGTTCCGTGCCGCGGGCTTGCCAGTTGCGATCGGTGGCTTCCACGTTTCCGGCTGCATCTCCATGCTGCCCGAGATGCCCGCTGAACTTAAGGAAGCACAAGCAATGGGTGTGGCGCTCTTCGCCGGGGAGGCCGAGGAAGGGCGTCTCGATGAAGTCCTTCTCGACGCGTGGAATGGTGCAATGAAGCCCTTGTATAACTTCATGGAGACGAAACCTTCGCTCGAAGGTGCTCCCCAGCCCTTCTTGCCGCGCAAGCATATCGAACGCACGGCAGGGACCTATACCTCGGTTGACCTCGGTCGTGGTTGCCCATATCAGTGCTCGTTTTGTACCATCATCAACGTGCAGGGACACAAGAGTCGCTTTCGCACCCCCGACGATCTCGAGAAGATCATCCGCCAGAACGCAACGCAGGGCATCAACCGGTTTTTCGTCACGGATGATAATTTCGCGCGCAACCAGGACTGGGAGATCCTTCTCGACCGCGTCATCGAACTTCGGGAAAAGGAAGGCATTCACTGCGGCTTCACGATCCAGGTCGACACGCTCTGTCACAAGATTCCAGACTTCATCGAGAAGGCAACGCGCGCAGGTGTGCGACGCGTGTTCATCGGGCTTGAGAATATCAATCCCGAGAATCTGATCGCGGCCAAGAAGCGGCAGAACAAGATCACCGAATACCGCGCCATGTTGCAGAAGTGGCGCGCCCACGGCGCGATTACTTACGCTGGCTATATCATCGGATTCCCGGCGGACACGAAAGAATCGATCCTGCGCGACATCGAGATCATCAAGCGTGAATTGCCCATCGACATTATCGAATTCTTCGTGCTCACCCCACTTCCAGGCTCCGAGGATCATCAGACGATGGTAAGGAACGGTGAATGGATGGACCCGGACATCAACAAATACGACACCAACCACCGGGTCACGCACCACCCGAAAATGTCGGACGCTGAATGGGAAGAAGCGTATCGGTGCGCATGGAGCGCGTTCTACACCTACGAGCACATCCGCACGATCGTGAAGCGGGCAGCGCAGATCCCGAACGGCCGACCGAAGACGATCATGCGTACGATCGCCTGGTTCAGACTGATGATCGAACACGAGGGTGTGCATCCGCTCGAAGGGGGCGCCCTGCGGATGAAACACCGCCGTGATCGCCGTTGGGGGCTACCGGTCGAATCGCCGCTTCGCTTCTATCCGCGCTACTGGGGTGAGACCGCTGTCAAGATGACAAAATATCTGCGCTTCTACCTCAGGACAGAGGCTATCCTCAGAGAAGTCCTGAAGGCACCGGAACGTTACGCCTACACGGATATCGCCATCGCGCCGCTGCAGGAAGAGGAGTTCGAGCAGCTTGGGCTCTTTCACGCCACGAGCGGCGGCGAGGCAGCGCTGGCTGTCCATCACCGGCGTGTCGCCATCCGCTCATCGGGTCCGTCTGCGGCGTGATGTCGTCGACCATGTCATGCAGTTTTCCTACTGCACATGCGGCACGAAACAGTCGATCAGTCTTGTCGCGGTAACAGCACGAACGACTGATGTTCGGTACTCGCAGCGGGCCATTGAGGTGAATGTGACAATGGGTGCCGAACGGTCGTCAGTTGCAACCGTGACTGTTCGCGGTCCGGTAGCAGGTTTTTCCGTCGGCGCCGTGAACCACGCCTTTGCCGTTCATCGTCTGCGCCTCGCCGCCCCGGTTGGTCTGTGTCGTGTGCACACCATTCTGATTCGTCTGCGACGTCCAGGCTGTACCCGTGCTGCGGTTATAGCCGCCGGCCGTCTGTCCGTTGCCGCAGACCGTCTCGCCACGGGCGTTCCTGGCACATTCTGCAAACGCGTTCGCGGACAGCATTACGCATGCCAGTAGTATCAGTGTCTTCATGAACATTTTCCCCAGGGGCTGCGGCAGCCGATGTACGCCCCGCGTCAATTGAGTCTTGGCCTAGGGGCACTGACCAGTATCGCAAACTGGCTGCGTTGGATAGTAGTTTAGGTCTTACCAGACCATTTTTCTCCCTGAAGATAGCATTCACGCTGGCGAATTCGGACGGAGCTTGCCCGTTGCAAGATGTCGGGTAACACTGCAAGAAGCAGGCTTATCGAATGCACATGGTCGTTGAGTGATCTGTTAGCTGGTACAGATCGTCGAGTCGACCTCGGCAATATGCCGCACGATGGCCGCGTTGACCTTGTCGGCATGCGTGACAGGTCCCATATGTCCCGCACCCTCGACCACAGCGAGACGCGCTGCTGGTAACAACATCGGCAAATGCTCTGCAATCGCGCGAGTCGGAACGGGCGCGTGTTGACCACGCATGATTAACACCGGAATACGCAAAGCGGTGTACGCGCTTGCGGGCGTACGCTCATCGATCAGTGCACGGAAGTCGAGAGGCGCCTTAGGAGCCCAGCGCGTGAGTGCGGCCTGCACGGACGGTCGCAGTGCTTGCCACGCACCCCGGCCGCCCCAGTAGTCAACGAATGATGCTGCGGCCCCCCGATAGTCGCCACAACTCACGCTGTCTGCGGTGCGTTTCGAAATCGCGATGATCTCTGCAAGCGCGTGCGCCCCGTACGACCCCATCGTCTTGAGCAGATGAAACGCCGATGGTTCGTAAAGCGTCAGACTTGCGACGCGCTGGGGGCGCTCGAGCGCTGCACGCAACGCCACGCCACCGCCATAAGAGTGACCTACGAGATGTACCTTTGCGCACGAGGCGTCGATGATTCCGACGGTTCTCGCTGCCTCGTCGGCGAGTGTGAAGGCGCGCTCGCCGCTCCACGGGCCCGTGCTCTCGCAGCCGTAATGCTCAGGGGCGATGAACTCGTGACGCGAGCCAAGCGCATCGCTGAGCTTTCGCCATTGCGCCGAACCCGAGCCGGAGCAATGAAGTGCAATTACCGGCTCGGTCGATGAGAAGATTTGCGCTAGGGCCGTGGTATTCATGTCGTTCATGGAGTCTGGGGCGCCGTGTGGCGCGGATGGCTTGCGATGACCGGGGCGTCGGTGCGAGAGCTTCGGCGGCATCGACGACAACCCGCCTTCACGCATTCAGCGTCGTTCAATCACGACTTCGAGATACTCGCTAGGCAGGACGAGTGTCGCGTCGTTCGAGCGGTTACGGCTCTCGATCAATGCCATCAGATCGCGATGAAACGCCGCCTGCGGCTCGCCATCGAGGGCCGCAAACGCCTTGTTCATCGGCCCATAAAACGTGCGGAACACGTCGATGAAATGCGCCGGCGAGCGATAGCGGAACACGAAATCGCGGTTGATCGCGGTGATCTTCCGCGCACGGTCGCCGAACAGCGCTTCCAGGCGCGCCTTCGTGCCCCAGAGCGCTGGCGACTTCACGCCTGTCGGCGGCGGAATGTACTTGCCGATCGTCTTGAACAACTGCCCGATGAAACTGTCCGGCGTCCAGTTGGCGAGGCCGATCCGTCCGCCAGGCTTGCATACGCGCACGAGTTCAACGGCGGCTTTTTCCTGGTTGGGCGTGAACATCACGCCGAAGGTCGACATCACGATGTCGAATGTGGCATCGGCGAAGGGCAGCGCTTCAGCGTCCGCCTCCTGGAACTGCACGGTGAGCCCCTCCGCTTGCGCTCGCGCCCGGCCCGAATCGAGCAGCGCAGCAACGTAGTCAGTCGACGTTACGTCGCACCAGCGGCGCGCGGCGGCGAGCGTCGCGTTGCCGTTTCCTGCGGCGACGTCCAGTACGCGACTGCCGGCGCGCACGTCGAGCGCTTCGCAGAGGTTCTCACCGACGATCTGAAGCGTGGTGCCGACCACGGCGTAGTTGCCTGTCGACCATGCGGCCTGCTGGCGGCCCTTGACGGCGGCGAAGTCTGCAACGGATGGGGAAGCGGAATCTACAGTGGACATGGAGAACTCCTCAAAAGCGATGGATGCGCGACGCAAGCGCGTGGCCGCGCTGCATATTTGGCGTTGAATCGTTCTTTGCTGCAGCGGCGTGAGTGCCAGTATCAGCACGCATGTCGTATTGAGGAATGACCGAGCGTCCAGATTTTTTGCGCAGGACGCCGAAACTGATAGGCGATCTCCTGAATGCTTACTCAGATGTTTTTCGTGTGATGTGCCTCGCAGGCGCGGTTTATCTAAACACCGTCTTAACTGTGCCATGGCGTGTTGTCGGGGAAGTCACGAAGATTTGTGCGCTACCTTCCTGCCGTGGAACTAGCCAGGAACAATTGCTCGATCCGAGCATGTCACCCCAACCCTCAATCCCTGGCGTCGCCCAGCATCACGGTCCAGCCGAGCCCGCGCACATTGCGGATCACCGACTGCCCGAACTTCTTGCGCACCGAATGAATGAGCACGTCGACCGCGTTGCTCTCGACTTCCTTACCCCAGCCGTATAGGCGGTCTTCGAGCTGATCGCGCGACAGAATCGTGCCGGGGCGCTCGAGAAACGCCAGCATCAACGCGAACTCGCGCGCCGATAGCACCAAGGTCACGCCATTGCAACATAACGTGCGTTTGTCGAGATCGAGATTGAGGGAATCGTCGCCGAGTCGCGACACCGCATAACCCGCCTTGCGGCGCAATACCGCGCGAATGCGGGCAAGCAGTTCGGGCACGTCGAAGGGTTTCAGGACGTAGTCGTCGGCGCCGACGTCGAGACCTTGCACACGAGCCTCCAGATCGTCGCGCGCAGTCAGAATCAGCACCGGCACCTTGTTGCCGGCCGCTCGCGAGTTTTTCAGCAGATCGATCCCGCTCATGCCAGGCAGGCCGAGATCCAGCAGCACGACCGTGTAGTCCGCAGTCGCGATCGCGGCGCTGCCGGCGTTGCCGTCGCGCACCCAATCGACGCTGTAGTCCGCATCCTGCAACGCACGCAGCAGGCTTTGTCCGATCTGCAGGTCGTCTTCAACCAGTAGAACTCGCATGATGTCGATTCCACAGCGACGATTGATGTCGTTGGCCGCGGCACGAGGAACGAAACACGAGTGCCAGGGAGGAGCCCGTTAGTGCTGCCGTCACGCGGGCACGGGCCACTGGATCACATCATAGCTGACACGCGGCGCGCTGCCACGGGACTCATGGCGCGCGCCATCCAGACGGTTGCTTGACGCCGCCTGCTAGGCCGACGGAAATCCGACCGATGCGACGATCCCCGACTGGCCATCATGGCGATTGCGAAGACTCGCCGAACCGCCGTATTTAGTCGCGATCGCTTTGACGATCGACAATCCCAGGCCGCTGCCCTCGATCTGCGTGTTTGCCCGAAAGAAACGGTCGAACGCGCGCGGCAGCAGTTCTTCCGCCATGCCGGGCCCGGTATCGGTCACGTCGATCCAGACCATGTCGTCACGTACCTGGACGCTCAGATCGACCTGTCCGCCGTCCGGCGTGTAACGGATCGCGTTGCTGACCAGATTGCGCACCGCAATACCGACGTCGGCTTCGACCGCCTGGACAAACGCGCTCGCCATTTCGTCGGCGCCGATATCGATGCCACGCTTCATCGCGATCGGCAATACTTCGGCCACTGCGGCGACGACCACGGCGCCCACCTCGACGCGCGTCACCATCTCGGCTTGCAGAGCCGCATCGGCGCGCGCCAGCCGTAGCAGTTGCGCGATCAGACCTCCGCTGCGGGTAATGCCACTACGCAATTCGCGAAAGCGCTCCTGGTTGCGTGGTGCGATATGCGGCTGCAGATTGTCCGCCTGCAATTGAAGTGCGGTGAGCGGCGTGCGCAGTTCGTGGGCGGCGTCGGAAATGAACTTTCGCTCCGACTCGATCGATTGTGCAAGCCGCTCGATCATCAGATTGATCGAATCGACAAAAGGACGGATTTCGATCGGCACGCCCGTTGTCGACAAGGGCTGAAAGTGGCTGACGTCCATCGCCTGCACCTGAGCCCCCAGGCTGTTCAACTTGCGCAACGAGCGGCGTACGACCAGCAGCACGGCAATCCACACCAGCGGCACGAGTACGACCATCGGCCAGAGCGTATTGACCGCACGTTCTGTCGTCAGCTCATGCCGCACCGCCGAACGCTGCGCGACCTGAATGACCATCGACGGCTCACGCAGCGTGTAGATGCGCCACTCGTCGCCGCCCACGGCGGTCGTCACGAAGCCCGCCGGTGCGTCGCGGGGCAGCGGCAGGGACGGTTCGGTCGAGCGGTAAGGCGTGGCCTGCTCGTCTTTCCAGATCGTAATGACAATGTCGCGTTCCGACTGTGAACCGCGCGCGGGGATGCTGGGGAGCGATTCCGCGAAACCGGCGCGCATGCGGGTGGCAACCTGTTCGAGCCGAAGATCGAGCAAGGCGCTCATGCCCGCCTTCGACAGTTGATACGAACTGACGCCTTGCACCACGCCGACGATGCTGGCCAGCACGCATAGCGCAAGGACAAGCTGGTTTCGTAGAGACTTGATCATAGAGGCGCAGAAAGCGTGCATCGTCGAAGGACGGATTCGCGGACGCCTGGCCAACCCGTGCCACTCGAAGGCGGATGAGACAGGCGTTTTTTTCGGGCGATTCTACACCTGCACCCAGGGGCCTTCTGGCGTCCGAAAGACAGCGGGGGACCCTTTGTTGCGCTCCCCCTTTCGCAACGAGCGGTGGTGATCGGCTCCGACCATCGCTCAGTGCTTGGTATAGATCGAATTCAACCCAAGGTCGTGGGGCGAATCAATCTCAGCGCCGTTGTAGCCGGCCTGTTCGAGTGGCGTGACTTGAGTCTGTTGTTGCGCGCGTGTCGCAGGCCGATGCGACTGGGCGAACGAAGCGATCGGCAGCGCAAGCAGCACGGTAACGGCAGCGGTTCGGATCAGTGATTTCACGATGTTTCCCTCCTTCGGGTATCAGCAGGTGATTCGGTGAGTCAGGCGTTTTCCGCCATGGACCTCACTGTAAAGAAGAACAATTAGCGAAGAATGAGCAGCCGTTGGGAGGCCGCTCAGCGGGTCGCCGCTTCGGCGGCAGCCTGCATTTCGTAGCGCGCCTCGCGCATCAACTGGATCGCACGTCCAGCGTGGCCGCCCATGTCGTAGTCATTCGCCAGTTGCGCCGCTCGCATCCGTTCGATGGCTTGCTGCGCGTTGAAGTCCGCTGCCTCGATGTTCGGATGGCGGCTCATGAAATAGCCATCGTCGGCGACCGCACAGCCCGATATAGCGGACAGCCCGAGGGCGGTTGCGGCGACCAGCGTCATATGTCTTTGCTTCATGATGCATGCTCCATGGTCTTGATGAATGTCGGGTGCTCGGGGGTTTCAGCTGTCCGTCGCGCATGTTTCAGCGTGGCGCGGCTGTCCGCGCTAGCGCCAATAGGCGTACCCATATCCGTAGTGCCGGTATCCCCAGCCCGGGTGTCCGTAGTAGCCGACCACCACGGGCGGCACATAGACGGGCGGCGGCGGAGCGTAATACGCAGGCGGCGGTGCATAAACCGGCACGGGTGCGACGGGCACCGCTGTCACCACCGGCACCACGGGCATCACCGGCGCCGTGATGCCGAAACCGACGAACACATGAGCCTCGGCAACACTCACAAGGCCAACGCTTAGTGCGGCGGCGACTACCGCCTGGCGAATCGCTTTCATTTTTTTCTCCTTGACCTCCGGTGCGGCGAGTCGGCCGCATCGGTTGAGAGGCATTCTGGCCGCCGAGAATGAGGAAAGAATGAGCAACGGGGGCTACGCACAGACCTCATTTCCACCTAATTCACCGCGCCTACGATTCGACCGTCGATGCGCAGGTTCGAGTTCGAACCTCAGGTCAGGCGCGAAACAACGCGTGTGGCAGGCATCGCACTGAAGCGACGATGCGGACCGCCGGCCCGATAGGCGTCGCGCCACGCAAGGAGCACATCATGTTTGCCGCATTTTCTGAAAAGCTGCACACGTTTTTCTCGCCTTCTCACTTCGACGAACGCGAAGCGTATCTGGCGTCCTCGTCCGATCTCGTGGATCTCGAACGTCGCATGCGTCACCTCGATAACGGCAGCTATCCGTTCAGTCTGCACGCGAGCGTCATGCCGCGCGAGAACGAGCTGTGAACGAGCAACGGACAAGGAGAATTGCCATGCGTCACTATCCATGCAACAGCCCTGAAGCGGCCGCACGCATCGTCGCGGCTTGCCTGCTATCCGATGGACACGCAGGAGCCGATGAGATCGAAGCACTCGATCGCCACGGCATCGAGCAACGATTGTCGTTGCAACCGCGTCAGTTTCTGGCCGTCGTGCAGACGCTGTGCGAAGACCTGAGCTGTGCCGCGCACCTGAATTGGGGCGACGCGTGCAGGCTTGATCCCGCCGTCGTCGGCCAACTTGCGGCCGACGTGCGAGACGGGCAAATGCGGCGTGACGTCATCTGGCTATGCGAGGAAGCCATCCACGCGGACAAACACATCTCCGCCGGAGAGGCCAGATTTTTGCACCTGTTGTGCACCGCGTGGGGGTGGCCTGCACAGGCGGATCGGGCACGTCCACGCGAGGTGATCAGCCTCGGTTTTGCTGGGCGCCGATGAGCCGCCGAAACGGCGCACTCATTCATCGCTAAGTCTCGATCGATACGATTCACTGCATTGGAGCGATGCACTCAGCCGATCACGGCGTCGAGACCTGTGTCGCATCACCGACGGGAGAGGAGACGCATCATGATCGAAGTGCTCGATTTTCTGATCGATGTATCGCTCGCTGTGCTGAGCGCGGCGGTCACCGGTGCCTTCTTCACGTTGCTGATCGGTCAATTCGCAATCGCGCAAAAGCACATCGCCAGACATTGGAAGGCGAGCCGGTCGATCCACGCCGCTCGCTGAACGCTTCAAATTCACGCATGCATGCACTACACGAATTAAGGAGTCTTGAAATGTACAAACATATTCTCGTCGCGGTAGGTCTCAAACCGGATCTGACGACATTGAAGTCCGCCATCGAGATCGCACGGGAATCCGGTGCTCGCGTCACCGGACTTCACGTGGTCGACCCGCTACGGCATTTTCCCGCACTGGCCGATGACGAGTTCCACGGCATGCTGGAAGCGTTCGAAGCGCACGGACGCACCGTGGTCGACCGCACGAGCCGCGTTCTGGACGAAGCGCAATGTCAGGGCGAGGCGCAAATGCGGAGGTTGCCTTCCTGCGGTGGCACGGTCGGGCAGGTGATCGCCCAGACCGCCCGCGAGCTTGGCGCGGATCTCGTGATCCTCGGCAGCCGCGATCCGGGATGGTTCCGCCTCTATTTGCAGAACGTACAGAAGGACGTCGTGCGTCGCAGTACTTGCCCTGTGCTGGTGATCACTCCGCCTTGCGTGCCGAAGGCGCGGCAGGCGAGGTCAATGAAAATGCACCGAGTTGAGCAGTTCGGCCAGGCCCAGCCAGAAAATCTGCACGCCAATGCAGAAGATCGCGAACGCGAATAACCGCATCGCGATCTGGACACCGGAGGGGCCGAGCAGCCGCGCGATATGGCCAGAGAAACGTACGCACAGATAGATGCTGACGCACACCAGCGCCAGCGCCACGCCGACACCGATGAAATGAACCGGTTGCAAACCTGCGCGCGGCGAGCCGGTGCCGAGTGCAATCGCGACGGATATCGCACCCGGGCCGACCGTCACCGGCATGGTCAATGGATAGAACGCTTTGCGGCGCAGCGAGTCCTCGCGGGCACTGAGTGCTTCCTGCTTCGCGACGTCCTCGCTCTCGTCATCCGACGCCTGCAACAGGTTCCAGCCGGCCGAGGCAATCACGACACCGCCCGCGACGCGCAGCACGGCAATGGAAATGCCGAGGAACGACAACAGATAGGCGCCGATCGAAAGCGACACCAGCAAGATCACAAAGCTGTTGATCGCGACGCGGCGAGCCAGTTCCGCACGTTCGGCTGGTGACGCGTGCGGCACCAGGCTGAGGACGATAAAGCCGGCTGCCGGAGGGTTGATGATCGGCAACAGCGCGGTGACAATCAGCAGTACAGTCGCGGTCAGCTCGTGAAGCATGATGGGGAATCCGGTAGCCAGCCAGAATAATAGCAATCTCGAGCTATGGGCTACCGGACAAAAGCGCTTCGCTGGGTACTGGATTACGCTTCCCCGAAACCCCCGCCCCCTGGCGTCTCCACCACGAACACGTCGCCCGCGGCCATCTCGACACTGGCGATATGGCCCAATGCGACGATCTCGCCGCCCGCGCGCTCGACGCGATTGCTGCCACGCCTTCCCGCGCCTCCACCTGCCGCGCCGAAGGGCGCGTGAATGCGGTTGTTCGAAAGAATCGAAGCGGTCATCGGTGCGAGAAAGCGGATGCGCCGGATCGCACCGTTTCCGCCGCGCCAACGTCCGGCGCCACCCGACTCCGCGCGGATCAGGTGCGATTCGAGCCGCACGGGATAGCGCCATTCGAGTACTTCGGGATCGGTCAGACGCGAGTTGGTCATATGCGTCTGGACTGCATCGACGCCGCTGAAACCTTCGCCCGCGCCGCTGCCGCCTGCGATCGTCTCGTAGTACTGGTAGCGCGCGTCGCCGAACGTGAAGTTGTTCATCGTGCCCTGACTCGACGCCACGATGCCCAGCGCACCATAGAGCGCATTCGTAATCGCGGACGACGTCTCCACGTTGCCGGAGACCACCGCTGCCGGATAGACCGGATTGAGCATCGAGCGGTCCGGGACGATCACCGACAACGGCTTCAGACAACCCGCGTTGAGCGGGATGTCATCGCCGACGAGCGTGCGGAACACATAGAGCACGGCTGCCATGCAGACTGCCTTCGGCGCATTGAAGTTGTTCGGCAGTTGTCCGGAAGTGCCGCTGAAGTCGACGGTCGCGCTGCGCGTCGTCGCATCGACGCGAATGGCAACCTCGATCACCGCGCCGTTATCGAGCTCGTAGCGGTACGCGCCATCCTTGAGCGCGCCGATCACGCGGCGCACCGCTTCTTCGGCGTTGTCCTGCACGTGTTGCATGAAGGCGAGTACCACGTCGCGGCCGAATTGCGCGACCATGCGGCGCAACTCGTCCACGCCTTTCTGGTTCGCCGCGATCTGCGCGCGCAGATCGGCCATGTTCTGCGCGACGTTGCGCGCCGGATAGCGGCCCGACGCGAGCAGCGCACGGGTTTCGACATCGCGCAGCGCGCCCGCCGAGACGAGTTGCCAGTTATCGATCAACACGCCTTCTTCTTCGATATGCGAAGAGGCAGCCGGCATCGATCCGGGCGTGATTCCGCCGATATCCGCATGATGGCCGCGTGAGCCGACGTAGAAGAGCGGTTCGGCCGAAGCGTCGGCGAACACCGGTGTGATGACCGTCACGTCGGGCAAATGCGTGCCGCCGTGATACGGATCGTTGAGCATGTACACGTCGCCGTCGCGCATCGCGCCGCGATTTCGCTCGATGACGGTCTTGATGCTCTCGCCCATCGATCCCAGATGCACGGGCATGTGCGGAGCGTTCGCAATCAGATTGCCCGCGGCATCGAAGATCGCGCACGAGAAGTCGAGACGCTCCTTGATGTTCACCGAATAAGCGGTGTTTTGCAGACGCAAGCCCATCTGCTCGGCAATCGACATGAACAGATTGTTGAATATCTCGAGGCGCACAGGATCGGCTTCGGTGCCGATCGAGCGGCGTGTCGGCAGCGGTTGCACGCGCGTCATCACCACATTGCCTTGCTCCGTCAGTGCCGCCTGCCAGCCCGGTTCGACTACGGTCGTGCCGTTCTTTTCAGCGATGATCGCCGGCCCGTCGAGCACGTCGCCAACGCACAGCGTGTCGCGCTGGTAGAGCGACGCATCATGCCAGCGGCCGCCCGAATACATGCGCACGACCGTCTGCGCATGGGGTAGGTCGCCTGCCGCGCGCCGCGGCAGGTTGCCAGCGTCGACGGGTGCGTCGGAATGGCCGATTGCTTCGACGGAGGCGAGTTCCGCGATGAGCGGCGTCTCCGCCATCAGGAACGCGTAGCGTTGGCGGTACGCTGCTTCGAAAGCGGTGCGCATCGTCTCGACGCTGCCCGCCGGCACCGCGAGCGCAGAGTCGGTGCCCTGATAGCGCAGATGCACGCGACGCTCAGTCGTGATACGCGCGGCGTCCACGCCCTGTTCGAGCAGTGCGCTGGTCGCGGCGGCCGCGAGCGCATCGAGTGCGGCTTCCAGCGTGGCAAGCGAAGACGCGTCGAGCGCGATTTCGAGCGCCCGCTCGCGCATCGCGGTCTGATCCGCGAGCCCCATCCCGTAAGCGGAGAGCACCCCCGCGAGCGGATGCGCGAAGACCCGCGTCATGCCGAGCGCGTCGGCCACACCACAGGCATGCTGTCCGCCCGCGCCGCCGAAAGTCGTCAGCACATACTGCGAGACGTCGTGGCCGCGTTGCACCGAGATTTTCTTGATCGCGTTGGCCATGCTACCGATCGCGATCTCCAGATAGCCTTCCGCGAGGTCTTCCGGCGTGCGACGCTGACCCGTTGCCGCGAAGATTTCATCGGCGAGGGTCCGAAAGCGTTCGACTACGACCTCGCGATCCAGCGGCTCGTTCGCGTGCGGCCCGAAGACGCGCGGGAAGTAGTCGGGCTGGATTTTGCCGAGCATCACGTTGCAGTCGGTGACGGCGAGCGGGCCGCCGCGCCGATACGCCGCGGGACCCGGATTGGCGCCCGCCGAGTCGGGGCCGACCCGCAGCCGGGCGCCGTCGAAGCCAAGCACCGAGCCGCCGCCTGCCGCCACGGTATGGATGCTCATCATCGGCGCGCGCATCCGCACGCCTGCCACCTGTGTTTCGAAGACGCGCTCGAATTCGCCATTGAAGTGCGAGACGTCCGTCGACGTGCCGCCCATGTCGAAGCCGATCACGCGCTCGAAGCCCGCTGCCTGTGCCGCGCGCACCATGCCGACGATACCACCCGCCGGACCGGAGAGAATCGCGTCCTTGCCTTGAAAGACATCGGCGCGCGTCAGTCCGCCACTGCTCTGCATGAACTGGAGGTTCACGCCCGGCATTTCGCTGGCGACCTGATCCACGTACCGGCGCAAGATCGGCGACAGATACGCATCGACCACGGTCGTATCGCCGCGCGAAACCATCTTCATTAGCGGCGATACTTCGTGCGAAACCGAGATTTGCGTGAAGCCGATGCGGCGCGCCAGAGCCGCGAGCTCGTTCTCATGGGCCGTGTGGCGATAGCCGTGGATCAGCACGATCGCGAGCGCACGGATGCCCGCATCGTAGACTTCACGCAATGCGCGCTCCGCTGCCGGACGATCGAGCGGCGCGACCACGTCGCCTTGCGCGCTCACGCGTTCGTCGATTTCCACGACGCGCTCATAGAGCGCCTCCGGCAACGCGATATCGAGATCGAACAGGCGAGGGCGGTTCTGATACGCGATTCGCAACACATCCCGAAAGCCGCGCGTGGTGACGAGCGCCACAGGTTCGCCCTTGCGTTCGAGCAGCGCGTTGGTCGCGACCGTCGTACCCATCTTGACCATCTCGACGTCGCGCGGCGTGATGGGTTCGCCGGCTCGCAGACCCAGCAGATGGCGAATCCCGGCGACGGCCGCATCGCGATACTGCTCAGGGTTCTCGGAAAGCAGCTTGTGCGTGGTGAGCGAGCCGTCCGGGCGGCGGCCGACGATATCGGTGAAGGTGCCGCCGCGGTCGATCCAGAACTGCCAGCGGGACGGCGTGCAAACATCGGAGGCGTGAGCGTGATTCATGGTGTCGTGTTCGTGATGCGAAAGTGGTGAGGGAGTGCGCCGGGCGAGCATCAGGCCGATTCGAGTTCGCGGCCGCGCGTCTCGGGCAGCGTGAGCGCGGCGATGATCAGCACGCCGTATGCGGCCACGGCAAACATGCCGATGCTCGTGCCCAGGCCGAAACGGCTCGACAGCGCGCCAATCAGCACCGGAAACAGCGCTCCGACTGCGCGGCCGACGTTGTAGCAAAAGCCCTGGCCCGAACCGCGCACACGCGTCGGAAACAGTTCGGTGAGAAATGCGCCCATGCCGGAAAAGATCCCCGACGCGAAAAAGCCGAGCGGAAAGCCGAGCCACAGCATCGATGCATTCGTGAGCGGCAACGACGTGTACGCGAACGCAATCGCCATCGAGCCCACCGCGAACAGAATGAAGTTCGGCTTGCGGCCGAGGCGGTCCGTGAGCCACGCGCTGCACAGATAGCCCGCATACGAGCCCACGATGATCGTCGCCAGATAGCCGCCTGTGCCCATCACCGTCAGATGACGTTCGGTCTTGAGGAAGGTCGGCAGCCAGGTCGTGATCGCGTAGTAGCCGCCTTGCGCGCCTGTCGTGAGCAGCGCGGCGCGCAGCGTCGTCGGGAGCAGTCTGGCAGAGAAGATCTCGGTGAAGCGCGGCTTGTCGTGCGCGTCGCGCTGTTGGAGCCTCGCCTGCTCGAACACTTCCGGTTCCTTCACGTAGCGGCGGATCACGAGCACGAGCAGGGCGGGGACGAGCCCGATCAGAAACAACGCGCGCCACGCGAATTCAGGGGCCATCGTGGAGAACAGCACCGCGTAGAGCAGGGCCGCGATGCCCCAACCGAGCGCCCAGCCCGACTGCACGAGACCGACCGCCTTGCCGCGGTCGCGCGCGCGAATCACTTCACCGATCAGCACCGCGCCCGCCGTCCACTCGCCGCCGAAGCCGAAGCCCATCAACGAGCGGGCCGCGAGTAACTGGCCATAGTTTTGAGCGAGGCCGCACAGGCCCGTGAAGACCGCAAACCACAGGACGGTGAGTTGCAACGTGCGCACCCGGCCGATGCGATCGGAAAGAATCCCGGCGATCCAGCCGCCGAGCGCGGAGGACAGCAGCGTCATGGTGCCGATGAAGCCCGCGTCCGCAAGCGAGATGCCCCAGGTGGCGACGAGCGTCGGGATCACGAAGGAAAGCATCTGGGTGTCCATGCCGTCGAGCATGTAGCCGACCTTGCAGCTCCAGAACGCGCGCCGTGCGCGCGGACCGGCTTCGGCGTACCAGGAGAGTTGCGGGCTTCGCGTGGTTGCCGGCAGGTCGGCGGTTTCGTCGATGCTTGCCGTGAGTGTCTTGCTGTCCATCTGCTGCTCCTGTGAGATAGACGCATCGGTAACGATTGAAGCCACGCAGGAGCGTAGGGATGCGTCATTCCCTCCGGGCAGCGCGGCCGGATGGCTTCAAGGTGTGGTGAATCGCTTGTTGCGGGACGGCGCGGCGCGCGCCGCCGGGACGGTCAGAAAATAGCCAGCGACGCGTTGGTGATATCCGTCATCAGCATGTGGCCCGGCGCGTGCGCGATAGCGAGCGGCAGCTTCGCGGCCATCAATGCCGTTTGCGGCGTCACACCGCAAGCCCAATAGACAGGCAGTTCGCCGGCGCGGATCGTCACCGCGTCACCGAACTCGGGGCGCGCCAGATCGGCAATACCGAGTTCCGCCGGATCGCCGATATGCACGGGCGCGCCATGCACGCCAGGAAAGCGGCTCGTGATCTGCACGGCGCGGATCGCGTCGGCGCCGCGCAGCGGCCGCATCGACACGACGAGTTCGCCGCCGAATACGCCCGCGCGCTGGTTCGGGATGGTGGTGCGGTACATCGGCACGTTGCGGCCTTCTTCGACATGGCGCAGGCCGATGCCGTCCTTCGCAAGCATGTGCTCGAACGAGAACGAACAGCCAATCGCGAACACGACGAAATCGTCCTGCCAGAGCGCTTCGATCGATTCGACGCGCTCGCTCAGATTGCCGTCGCGATAGACGTTGTAGGCGGGGACGTCGGTGCGGATGTCGATGTCGCGCCCGAGCATCGGCACGCGGAAGTCACCGGGCTCGCCCACGCCGAGCAGCGGACACGGCTTCGGATTCGCATGGCAGAAGCGCAGGAAATCGTGCGCATGCGCGGCGGGCAGGATCGCGAGATTGGCTTGCGCATAGTCGCCGCAGTGTCCGGCCGTCGGGGCACGAAAGTCGCGATGGCGTACGGCCTGGCGGAATTCGAATGGCGTCATGGTGTCAGCGGTGCTCGGGCGGGTTTGCGTCGGTTGATCGGCGGTGGCGGCGATGCGTTTTGTCACCGTCAGGCGAAGCATAGAAAAGAAGATTTTTTTACGCCAACTAGTTTTCTTTGCGCCTGATGGATAGAATTTCTTAACGAAATCGCGGGTTTTCCCCGATCACGTTGAGTTTTTTGGAGCGGTCTGACCCGTTAGCCTCACCTGTCTTTGGGCTATGAACACACGCTTTCTCGAAACCTTCGTCACGCTCGCCAAGCTGCGCAGCTTCCGGACCACGGCGACGGCGCTGCACGCTACGCCTGCCGCGATCTCGCAACGTCTGAAGGCCCTGGAAGACGAATTGCATACGGTGCTCGTCGATCGCGAGAGTCGTGAATTCCGGCTCACGCCGAACGGCGAATATCTGCTTGGCTACGCCAAAGCGGTGGTCGAGGCGACGCGTCAGTTGCAGGCCGCCGCCTCCGCCTCGCATGAAGGTGCGATGCGCGGCAAACTGCGGCTCGGCGTGATCGAGACCGTGGTGCATAGCTGGCTCGCCGATTACATGCGACGACTCTCGAACGATTTTCCGCAGCTCGAAGTGGAGCTTGCGGTGGATGTGAGTGTGGTGTTGCAGCGGCGTTTGATGGCGGGCGAACTCGATCTGATCATCCGAGTGGAAGGCAGCGACGAGGAATCCGTGGTCTGCGATGCGCTGGCGAACTATCCGGTGCACTGGGTTGCGCGCGTGGGGCTGCTGCCGCTTTCGCGCAGCGGACTCGCGAAACGCGTGCTGCGTCATCCGATCCTGACATTCGGGCGCGGGACGGCACCGCATCGCGCGCTGGAGGACATCGTCAGCAAGCTCGCGCTCGCCAACGGCGTGCCGCTCGCGGATACGCGCATCACCGGGTCACCGTCGATTTCGGTGATCGTGCAGCTGGTGCGTGACGGCTTCGGGGTGGCGGCGATTCCGCGGTTGTTCGTCGATCATTTGATCGCGCGCGGGGAGGTGGTGGAACTGCCGTTGCAGCCTTCGCCGCCGTCCATTGTGGTGTCGATGTCCCGGCGTGCGGACGCGCCGCTTTTTGTGCACGGCGCGGCGAATGCGGCGCGGGCGGCGTGTCATGAATATTGTGAGTTGGGGGATCGGCGGTTGATTGAGCGGTTGTGACAGCCCGGCTGTTGCAGTGGGCGACATGCGGCCAGCAACCTGCCGTTCAGCAAAGTGGGACAAGGAAAACGGCAGGAGCTTGCGAGTCGACGACGCCGGCTTGTCCCGAGGCCGGTAGTTACGCGATGAGTTAGCGTGGATTGATCTGCTTGACGACATCGGCCACGATGGCGCGGGTCTGCCTGTCGGTAGTCGGTGCGAAGATGCCTTCCCATGCCGAAGACTTGGTGTTGTAGGCGCGCTCCCCGAATACCTGGTCAGTCTGCAGATCGCGGAAAGTCACCTTGGCTTGCATGAAGGCATTGCCCGTCATGATGCCAAATGCGATCCGTGCACCTTGCGAGACGAAGTGATAATCGTCGACATAGACGTCAACGACGGTGCCGGCGCCGCTCTGGGTTGCCATTCCCGCGGTTTCATCGATGAAGGTCAGTCCTGCCGGGTTCGAGGCGCCTTGCATGGCTTCCCGCCATTCCGTCTGCACCCGCGGCCAGTCCGACGAGGTCGTCGCTACCTTCGATCCGGTCATGCGCAGGACAACCGTATGGGTCGAAGCAGGCGGCACGACGATGCCGGCGTGTGAGGTCCTTTCGCCCGACGACGGATTGTCTTGGGTCTGCAGCGTGGCGGCGCATCCGCCGAAAAGAGCGGTGCTTGCGCTGACAATAAGAATCGGGAGTAATCGTTTCTGCATGTGGGTGTTCCGGGTGATGAAACCGATTTGTCGAATGGAATGACAGACTCTTTGTCGGCATGAGGTCGTCAAACTTGAGCACCATTCGCCGCTAAGCGAAGTCGCGATGATCCGGACAAATACCTGTGGTGAACTCGTAGTCGTTTGCGGCCAGGTGACGACTCGTCAGGAATGGCGCAGTGCATGCCCCGCCCATTGGGGACGCGCAGGGCGGGGAGCTTGAATGTGGATCGGCCGAGCCTTTGAGTTTGTGTTGTGCGGAAGCAAAACTTCCAGATCGCCGAATGCCATCGATGAAATTAAATTTGGCTGATTATACGAGCCTTGATCGTCTCGAATTCGGTGTCGCTAATCAGACCTTCATCCAGCATCTGCCTGGCTCGCTTTAGCCAGGAGGTGGAATCCTCGACATCGTCAACTTTCGTTTCGACGCTTCCCAACGTCCCCTGAACACTAGACGTGAATTTGGGGATGCTGCTCATGGCACTTCCTTATTCCTGATCTGACAGCTGAGTTTTTAATCGAAATCTGCGCCAGGTCTGAACTGGCGCGAGAAACCGGTCTCTATCAATGACGTGTCAACTATAGAGCGCCGTAAGCTGTCTGGATGTGACATCCGGTCGCCAACGAGCGTTTATTCAGAATCAGTCACCCCGCCAGGGCGCGAATGCGCAAGGAAGAAGCGCAACATTTCCGCGCTCGCGTCCGGTCCGGAAGGATCGGTGTAAGAGCCCCGCGGATTGCCGCCCGACCATGCATGCGGCGCCCCATGGATGGTCCAGAGTTCCGCAGGCACCCCGTCGGCTGATGTCAATCGCCGGACGGTGTGCTTGCGCCCGGCGGCGATCCCGCTCGACGGCTGGCCACGCGCCGAAGTGTCTTCGGTGAACGCGCGTACCAGGTCGCCTGCGTTCGTGTAGTGGACGGTCGTATCCGCGTCGCCATGGAACACGATCAGCGGGCACCTGGGCGGTTCAACGAAACGCGCGTCTGCGCGACGCTTACCTCCGCGCATAGCCGCGAGCGCGGAAGGCAAATCGTGCGCGCATCCGGCGGCGAGGCCAGAATGGATGCCCGCCGCGGCGTACAGGTCCGGATAGTTTTGCGCCATGACCGCAGCCATCGCGCCACCCGCCGATAACCCAGCGATGTACACGCGGTTCCGATCCACACGGTGGGTCGCCATCACCTCGCGAGTAATGCCTGCAATCAGCGAGGGCTCGCCCTTCTCGCGTGTCTGATCGACACGCTTGAACCAGTTCCAGCATTTAGACGGATTCGCGCCTTGTGGCTGGATCGGATAGACGACGAGGCACTTGTGGCTGTCGGCGAGCGCGTTCATCTGCGTACCGGCGGCGAAGTCGTCCGCGTCCTGGGTGCAGCCATGCAGCATGACGATGAGCGGCACAGGCTCATCGGTATAACCCTTCGGTACGTACAGCTTGTAGTTGCGCTGGCCGGCGGCGTTCGCGTAGCTGCGCATGCTGAAGTGTCCGCAATCTTCCGGCTGAGATTTTGCCGGGCGGGGGCGCGCGCGGTGAACAGGCTCTGCGCGTTCGGCGACGTGTACCGGCGTTGACTCCACATCCGTGAATTCACGCGCTGTCGAAGCGGCGTTCGCGGCCTCGCCGCGCAACGCACGCTGAACCGCATCTGTCGCGGCGGCGGCGTCGCCTTCGCGAAAGCGCGCGAACGCTTCTTTCATCGAATCGAGAAAGCCTTCATTGAGTTTCATTGGGTTTCCTGTTGATAGGGTTCGAGCCCGCGGCGCTACCGGATGCGATCCGCGAGCGCCGCCTTGACGGCGGCCGATGCGTGCAACGCGCCGCGTACGAGGATCGACTCGATCGTGGCGAGGGCGAGTTCCGGCGAGACGTCGGTGGCGATGCTGGCCAACCCGAGTACCTGGATGTTGAGCCGTTCGTTTGCCGCGCGTACCGCTTCAAGATCCCGCTTCGAAAAATGCTGGAGGCCCAGCACCAGTTCGCGGCGCGTGACTGTCTCGTTGACGACCAGCGCGTGAACCGACAACTGGTTGCGGATTGCCGTGCGGATCAGATCCGTACGGTTCGAATAGAAACCTTCTTCCACGAGCAGGTCGATCTGGCCCAGATCAACTGGACCCAGATTGATCGTGATTTTTTCGGTTTCACCGCCTCGGGAACGTGCTGCCTCGGAGGTTGTGTCTTTTGCCATTACGGTTGTTGTCCCATCTGTTTACCATCCATATGGATGGTTATAGGCTGGTTATTGGATGCGGTCAACGACAAATTGGTAACAGCGCGCGGCCCGCACGCGTGAGCGGCCACGGTCTTGCGACCAACACCAGGCCTCACTATCCCGCGTGGCTGCTCTACGGTTCCGTCGTCCTGCTTCTCATCACCAATACGATCAACATCGCGGCCGACCTCACGGCGATTGGGGCAGCGGTCAACCTGGTGATCGGCGGTCCCGTGCACATTTATACCGTTGCATTTGCGTTGGTTTCCGTGCTGCTGCAGCTCTTCATTCCCTATCGCGTCTACTTGCGCGTACTCAAGTGGCTGACGCCCGCGCTATTTGCGTATGTGGCCACGGTGTTTGTCGTGCAGATCCCGTGGCAGACCGTGCTGGTTCGTACCTTTATTCCGCATCGGTCATGGAAAAGCGCGTACATCACGACGGTCGTCGCCATACGCGTCAATTAAAACCCTGTATCTGCAATGAGAGAACGGTATAACCCACTGAAGCGTATGGACAAACCGATCGGTCTGACTTGATACAGGGTACCGGGCAGCCGGTAGACAAACTTCTCCGCACGCAGGACATAGAAAACTCCGTCTTTTGAAATTTAAAAAACCGGATTGATTGGATTAGTGCTGATGGAATATTGCAGTGTCGCGTTGCTACCCGGGACCCGCTCGGCAGCACGGTCGCCGTCCACTTGCCGGACACTGGAGGCGAGCGGAAGATTGCTCGATGAACGGACCGATAGTTAGCGATTTCCGTGCAAAACAGGACTACACTGAAAATAGGACAAATTCCGGGAGCAGTACCATGGTTGACGCTACCCCTCAGAGCACCTTTCACGGCCTTCCATTGACTCCCGAGCAGGATGCAGAAGTCAGGCACTATATAAAAAGGAAAAAACAGCGTGGCGCGCCGTGGAACACGCCAGAGCTGGAAGCTGTGCTTGAAGACATGCTTGAGCCCCCGGCTGACGACGACGCAGGGGTCGGTGCAGATGTCAACGAAACGAGGTCAGCCACGGAACGCGCGACAGCGTCCGTCGACGAAACGATGGAACCCATCGAGGCAAGCGAGGAGCGCAATGCTGCGATGGAAGCAGAGGGGATGAAGGGGCCCCGACACTAGAGACTAACTGTTAGCGACAATGTCGCTCAGGACGGCCGCTTTCTTATTCGATCGGCCGCCGTAGAAAACGATCCGACTCGGCGCCCCGGGGACGCCTCTTCCTTGACCGCTACGTCGTTCCTGGCTCGTCCACCAGCCAGGACCTTCGCGGCGGCCGACGGCCATGCGAGCCCGTTGCGCTTGCTCGTATAGATGCTCTCCGGGACCAGTTTCGGCTCATACCGCGGCATCCTTAGCGTCCAGACGAGGGTAGTCGTTAGATACCCAACGCTGGTTGCAAGCGCCTCGAAATATTTTTGAATCGACGCATGCCTGCGTAGCAATTGGCATCGCGTCGTCCTCTGTGAGAGTTCTACATAAAGGGAGTCCATCATGAGCAAAGCTCACGACGCCAGGAAGACAGAGAAGAAAGTCGCCACCAAAACGCCGAAGGAAAAGAAAGACGCGAAGAAGTTGAAAAAGGAGGCTTCGAAGCGTCAGTGATATCGCACTGCCAGGTGCGTCTATGGATTCAAGGCTGGTCCAGCGGCGTTTTTGCCATCGGGACGGGCACTCATCTGCTCGATACAGCGGATGCTCCGAGAGCAGAGAAAAGACGCGTCAGTTATGCCACGGTCGACTCCAACGCCACTAAATGGCGCTACTCGGGCGTGTGTGCGCAAAGCTGATTGTGGTTTCAATTTCTCCAATCCCGTCCGTGGCTCGTACGGTCCGTTGCCCGAGGTAATGCGTGAACCGATTGAAAAGGATGATATGACGTATGCAATGTGGGGCATCGCGATCGGGCTGACGCTGATGTTCGGCGTGTCGCTGTGGCGATACAGGCGCAGCTTTCTGTACAAGCGGGAGATCCGTTGGATGGACGAACACCATGAATTGGACCGGCTACGCGAGCAATTGGGATTGCCGCTCCAGAAATGATACGCGCTGGGCAGACTGGACAGGCGTCACGACGGCCTTCGTTATATCGGAGATGTCTGCGATGCTGAACCGCGAACAGGCGGGGAATTCGAGCGACTCTTACCCGATTTGAAGACGTTGTGACCGAGCGTAAGCGCGTCCCGTTCCGTCCAGGGGACTGTCGGGCGGTGGCGTTGCCTGCTATCAAGCGCGCTCGACTTCATCGAATACATTGAGCAGTCGGGTTACACGCCTGTTTCTATCGGGTAGCAGACCCTGCAGCGTCGATAGCGAAGAAATGCGACGTCGCCAGTACGATAGCGCGGGCGGATTTCCGCGCACCCGCAACGGAATAATCTGTTCGAGGTGCGTCAGGTCTGTTTCGAATTGGTGGCGCGACATCAGCCTCCCTGTCCGCGAACATCTGCCAGGAAGCCATCGTCTAGAGCAATGGCCCTTCGTCCAGGTTTTCAAGTTCGCGTACGGCAGCCAGCGTAAAGAACGTAGAGCGTGTCGAGTGCCGCTTTTTTGCTGCAGCATCGATTCTCTGCAGCAGACTCTCGGGCAGACTGAATTGAACGTTCACGGCTTTCGAGGTAACCCGCGTCAGATTGATCTCAATGAACATCCAGATTCCTTGCTCGTCGTCCATGTCGAGCGATTGCAATTCCGAAGTACTGCAGGTTGGAGCGGGTATCAGCTGTTCGCTGCGGTCATACATCAGTTCGACAACCTCCTGCGCGTTGCGTTTCAAATCATCGAGCGAATGGCCGCGCACAACTGCTCTGGGAAGATCGGGAAAACTGGCACGAAAGCCGGCAGTCCCATCGCGGCGCACATAAAGCGGGTATTGCATGATCTGCTCCACTTTGGGCTGCATGACATTCGATCTGTCAGAGTCCGGTCGGCTCAATCTTGCCATCGACGATGTCTTTGCCATATTGCATCGCGCGCTCGATGGCATCACCCGAGGTGGTCGGACTTCCCGAGTCGAATAACGTTGCATAGCGCCGGGCCTTGACCTCGCGGGACGGAATAGTGTCTATTCGCACGACGGACGAAAACTGCCGTGGACCCTTGGCATACGGGTCACGATGCAGGGGGAATTCCTGGTGAGAGTACGCACGTAGTTCGTGCCCTCTGTATTCAATGGTGGGAATGGTCATGATGACGCGCTCCGTAAGCGGTGCTGACCGTCATTGAAATCTATCTATCCGGATGCTGAAAATGGCGGCCAGAGGTACATCTGGATTACTTCACAATGCGCTTAATGGCTCTGCAAAGCAATCTTAATCTTGCGGACGAAAAAGTAGAGAGCAGCGACTTACCAGCCTCTCGTCGGACGGCGAGACCATCGAGCGATCTGCTTCCTCCGGAGCGTGGCCCTTGTGCTTGAGTACGCAAAAACACTGGGATGACCGCACGAACTCACTCGGGCGCGCAGTGGACGTCGAATTTGACCAGCTTCGTCGGACCAAATGTATTGCTGATCGCAACATCGGCTGCATCGCGGCCGCGCGCCATCAGCACACGTCCAGTACGTGGCACGTTGTTGCGCGGATCGAAGGTCTGCCATGAGCCGCCAACGTAGGCTTCGAACCAGGCTGCAAAATCCATCGGACTCCACGGCGGCGGCACGCCGACATCGCTGATGTATCCCGTGCAATAGCGCGCCGGAATGTTCATCGCGCGGCACAACGCCACGGCCAGATGCGCGAAGTCGCGACACACGCCTTTGCGTTCCTGCCACGCCTGAAAAGCGGTCTTGGTCGGCCGCGCAAATTCGTATCCAAACGTGATGTGCTGATGCACGTAATCGCAAATCGCCTGCACCCGGCGGCGCCCCGGATGCGAACTGGAAAACAGATTCCACGCAATGTCGGACAGCAGATCGGTTTCGCAATAGCGGCTGCCGAGCAGGAACATCAGACATTCATCAGGAAGCGTTTCAATGGCGTGCTGATAGTCGAGCGTTTCGCGCTTCTCGGGTTGATCGGAGATGTCGAGCAGCGCGGTGGTGGAGAGCGAAATCAGCCCTGGCGGCGCGACGATGCGGCTGCAGAGATTGCCGAAGGTATCGCGATACTGTGTGATCGCCACCGGTGGATCGACCGCCAGCAGATCGGCGGACAGCACATCCTGCGCTCGGGAGAAATGCGTGTTCAACATCAGCATCATCGGCGTCGGCTGCACGCATTCATATATCAGTTCATAGCCCACTCGAAGTTTCATCGAACCACCCTTGCATTGAAAGAGTCGTGACGCGCTGGGCGCCTAGACGTCTTCCGTCACGCTTACGTCGACCTCGAGACCGAGGAACGAATACATCGCACCATGCCACGTGCCCCAGAGCGGCAGCACCTGCTCGTAATTCCACGCCACCGCGACACGAATCAGATGGCGGTTGCCGACGATACTGTTGGTCGGATCGAAATCCACCCAGCCTGCACCGGGAAGGTAGATCTGCAACCATGCGTGGGTCGCGCCGCCCCCCAAGGTGGCGTCATAGTCCGGCACGAAGATATAGCCGCTGACAAACCGGGCCGCGAGGCCAAGCGAGCGGACAGCATCCATCATCAGTACCGCGAAATCGCGGCAACTGCCGCGGCGCATGCGTAACGTGTCGGCAGGACGATTGACACCCTTCTCGGTACGCCGCACGTACATGCAGCTGTTCTTGATCTCGAGCGTCATACTGCGCAACAACGTCATCGTGCTCGTGATGCCGACGGGTTCGATAAAGCGTTGCGCCCATAAGTCGACCTCGGCGTCCGGGTACTGACGGCTTCGCGCGTTCACCAGATCGGAGGCCTCCTCGCTCGTATAGGCGAAGGGCCACGTCGACGCATAGGGCTCCAGCGAATAATCGGGCAACGGCGCTTCCCAATGTTCGAGCGTCACCTCGCTTCGGAACAGCAACTCGGACGCTTCGACGGAAAATGTCGCGACTGCGACCGAGTTGTCGAAGACATCGTGTAACCAATGCAGCCGTTCGGGTGTGGGTGTAATCAGCAGTTGCGTGGTGAGAAGCCGCAAATCATGACTCGCACGCGGGCGGAACATCATCCGATGCTCACCAAAGCGCACAGGCTCCGAGTAGCGGTAGACGCTCTGGTGCCGTACGGTCAGCCTGTGAGGCGCGCTCATTTCGATTCGCCGCGAACAAATTTGCTCACCATTTCGTTCCCAAAAAGAAAGCTCACCGCCACAGGACGGACTGGGCGGCAATCGTCAACAACTTGGATACGCACTGAATGCGGCTATCGACGAGGGCAACGAGGCGTACTTCGATGGCAGCGACGCGGGTTGCCGGGCAGATTTGTCGGCCTCTGCCGACATTTTGCGCACCTGAAGCGCAACACCCGCGCGTTCACATCGCGACGGTCGCTTACTTCTTTTTCGTCGAATCGCTCAACACCGAAACCTTCGGGGCGAGTGTCCTGAACCGGTCTGGGCTGGGAGATGGCGGCTTTTTAGGTTGTTTAGGCTTCTTTGCCTCGCGATTACTACGCTGTTCGCCTTTTGGCATTTCACTCCCCCTTTCGGCAGCCACGGATCGGACCGCTCTCCGTCCCATTCTGGGCGTATTTTTAATGGATGTCGCGATCTATTTGCCGTAAAGGCCCGGTCGCCGCTTTGCCGATTGTTCTTGCTTTGTTGCGTCATGCGGCGCACTCTCGAACAATCAACGTGTGTATGCACCCCGCTTTCATCGGTGCGCAGTTCGTGTTTGGATCGACAGTCCCCGCACGAATATGTGTTGAATCCTGCACGCGAGTGAGCATCGCGGCCTTGATGTGGCCGCTGGGGTGCTCAGGCGTGCTTTCTGGCCTCAGGCCATTGCCTTGACGTTGCACTCTCTATTTGCGGGCATCCAGATGCTGAAGCGCCCCCCGATGAGCTCGACCTCGCCGAGCAGACAGGAAGACCCCGTTGCGACCCGGAAGGCTCGTGCCGACGCCTTGCGGCAGGCGGAAGCAGACCGCGCCCAGAAGCGGCTTGACGGTGATGCGCGCATTGATGTCAATGCCGCGAAGTGGCGCTACGTCTCGTCGGGAAAATAGATGGCAAAGAAGATGGTCGGGCTCAGCTTTCCCAATCCCAGTCGCTCCTACGACGCATCAAGGCGTTGCGTGTGTTTTTGGGGTTACGACAATGCTCGCGAGATCGCGTTTCTGGTCGATGGCCAGATGCTGATGAAGCTCAATCCCGGAACCCGCAGTGAGGAAACCGATCTGCTCGCCGCGTTCGATCGCAGTCTCGACCAGATACGTGAGCTGGCCAAGACGTTATATAAGGGCGACCAACAGATCCGGTACGTGATCTCCTGATCCACGTAAGCGTGGCCCCCACGCGCGCAAGCATCTGCATTTGCCGGACATCCACCACGGCCATAGTCGACGACCTCACGTGATTTCAATGTCCCCATCACTGCGCCACCCGAATCTGCTCGTCCGCCGCGGCGAGCCGCGCCGCCAGCACGCGCGCGACGAACATGTGCATGCGTGCAGCGAGCGCGGGATCGTCAGATTCCATGCGCTGGAGCGTTGCAAGGGCGAGCCGTAATACCACGGTCGGCTCATCGGCCACGACGTCGGCGCTACGCCGCGCACAGTTGTACGCCCCCATCTCGCCAACGATGGTTCCGGCGCCGAAGCTCCTCAATCGCAAAGTGCGTTCCTCGCCCACGGGCAGCGCCACGGTTAGTCGACCGGTCTGAACGAAGTAGATCGAGTCTCCCGGATCCGCTTGCCGAAACAGGTACTCGCCGGGCGCGAGCGAGACAGTGTCCAGATGGGGCCGCAGTCCATGGAGTGTGTCGGGCAAATCCGAGGCGATGGCGCTTGCGCCTGTCACTCGCGTCGCGCCCAGAAGTTGCGTTTCGATCCATTCGAGCCCGCTATCCAGATCGGCTGAAAAGCGCGGGCCGCAGGGGTTGCCCGGCTCGGCAATGCCTTCGGTAAACCACTTTTTCAGCACCGGCGAAAGGCCAGTCAAGACGAGTTGCGCGTTCACGCGAGTGCAGGCCTCGCGCAGGCGCGCGAAGCTCGCGATGCTCGATGCGTCCACCCCGTGCACGCGCGCGAAATCCACCAGCACGAATCGAACGCTGACGTGAGGATTCCCCGCAGCGGCTGGCGTCTCGATGCGCGCGCGGATATGAGTGAGGATTGCGTACGCGGTGCCAAAGAAGAGAAAGCCCTGCAGCGCGACGCCGTAGAGCGCATGCGCCTCGCCATCGAGCATGCGATTTTCGTCAATGGTGCGCTCGAGGTTCGAGCGCCGCCCGCGCCCGTCGAATTCGAGGCGCAAGCAGTTGACGCGCCCATAGCGCACGACGAACAGCAGAGACGCCGCGATCACCCCCAGCACCACGCCTGCGACGATGCCATAGACCGCCATGCACACCATGATCGCAGGAATCAGCAGGTAGTCATGCCACGGCAGCCGTCTGAAGGAATCGACGAGCCATTCGATCAGCATTGCCGCGCCGATAAAGAGCTGCAGTCCGACCAGTACGGGCTTGGGCAGGAGCGCCATCAGGTTGGGAAAGAACGCGATCGCCACGAGCGAGAAGACGGCCGCGAGCACACCGGCGCGCCGTCCGCGTACGCCCAGGCGCCAGTTGATTATGGTACGGGTCATCGATTGCGCGCCGACCAGTCCGCCCGCGAGTCCGGTCACGAGATTCGCGAGGCCGGCCGCGCGCATCTCGCGGGTGAAGTCGATGTCGTGCGAGGTCGTCACCCCGATGCTCGTCGTGTTCAGAAGCACCGTCATCGACGAGACCGCGGCGATCGCGACGATTTCCGGCGCGCGGGAAGCGAGCACGGGCAGCCAGGCTTGATGAACGAGCGAGAACGGCAATTGCACGGTATCGATCGGCTTGTAGTGAAACAGCAGGCCCATCTGGTGCGCGTCATCGATGCTTTTGCCCGACAGTGTCAGCCCGACGTAGAACACCGCGATACCGAGCGTCATGACGGAAGGCAGCACGACTACAAAGCGCGAGCCCGGCGTGATACGCGTGAGCACCAGCAGACTCACGCCTACGAAAAACGCGGGGACGGTGGCAAGCAACGGCAGCCGCATCAGAACGCCCGGCATCGCTGCGCCGAGGGGCACGCCGGTGAGCACACGCAGTGCGCCTTCGAGCAGTAGCAGACCGGTACCCGCAAGAAAGCCGCCGATCACCGGAAACGGCACATACTGGATTACGTTGCCGCGCTTCCAGTTGGCGAGCACGAAGAGCAGGGCACCGGTGGTGAGCGACGACACGGCAATCAGCAACAGCACAGTGGAAAGCACGGCGCCGTCGCTGCCGCCGGCGGTGCGAATGGACAGCGCGGTAGCCGCGGCCAGGCCGGTGAGCAGCGCGGTCCCGTTCGAATCGGGGCCGGCGATCATGAAGGGCTGCGAGCTCGCGAGCGTGACCACGAGGGCGACGATCACGCAGCTCAGAAGCGCCGTCGGCATGCCGGTCGGAAGCCATGTCGAGAGCCCCGCCGAGAAGATCATCGCACCGTAACCCGCGGCATAGGAAAGCGCGATTAGCGCGGTGAGCAGGCCCGCGAACGTATCTACGCCGAGCGACGAAAGGGCGGTATGCCCGCGCGATGCAGGCTCCGCCGACGGGTCGGGGTGAGGTTGCACGAGTTTGTCGTCGTCGCTCGCGTTCTCGCTCATGATGACCCCGCGGGTCCGCTACATCGGAAGTCAGGCTCGCCTCGCTGATCGCGAAGGCGCAGGGGCGATCGTTAAGCCTTTCTTGTGCCCTGCAGAAATGCGCGGGCTACGCGTACATTTCCGGGCGCAAATCACTGACTTCGACGATCGCATCGGCGGGTATCTGGCAACGCCGCGCGGCAGACAATATCGCTTCGGCGTTCGGCGCCTCGTAAAGGCAGTACGTCTTCTTCTTGTCGGCACTGAGAAACGAAAAGAGCCACTGGACTCCTTCCTCGTCATTGATCTGTTTGATCCCTTGTGCGGCTTCGTTTGTCATTTCAAGCTTCTCAGCGAAATTTCGCTCGATCATGAAACGTGGCATGGCGATCTCCTTTTCAGACGGGACGCATTACTGCGCGTGGGAAAGACATCAAACCTGTTTCTCAAGAACTTCTGACCTGATTGCCGGAACTGCCGTTGATGCGTTGTAGCAAAGCAAACATTCCTAAGCTTTTGGCCGTCTCCGCGGAGGCTGCCAGCAGTTGTGCTGCCCGGACCCTGTCACTCTCGTGATTGCGGGCGGCCAGCATCACGGCAAATTCGTGCTGGGTATGCGCCAACCACGGCAAAGCCTGAAGTCGGGCGTCCATCTCCAGCGCATACTCGAAATAGTGGTGGGCCGTCGTCCATTCACCGAGGACGCTCGCGAGCATGCCGAGATAGCGTGCCGTCGATCCGCAGCACAGGGTGAACGCCGGAACGGTAACGGCCTGATGCTGGTATGGCTGGAGCAGTTCATGGATGCGCGCCGCCTGCTCGCGTTCCTCGAGCCGCGCAGCGACTTCCGCCAGATACGTCAAGGTGATAAGCCGCTTGCTGTCGACAGGAAGTGCCGATCCGCTGAGATCCATGCGATCGAGATCGTCACGGGCTTGCGCATCAAAACCGAGGTCGGTCCAGATCAACATGAGCCCCGGCCGCCAGATCGAATCGGTGGGGTGCTCGCTGACAAACCGCTTGAGTACCGGCGCTACCTCGGCGAGGCGTCCCTGTTCGCGGCGTATCGTAAACATCTGCACCCCGTAGACACCCGCCGCGAACGCCCCCTTACCGCTTTCCGCGAGTTTCAGTGATTCCGTTGCCTTCGCCTCGGCCGTCGCGAAGTCGCCGAGGAGGATGGCTCGCATGGCCTGGGCAGCAGTAGCGCACCATTGATCGACGAAGTGCCGGCCGCTCGTGGCGATTTCGCGGTATCGCTCGAGCGATGTTTCAAAGCCTTCCAGCTCACCTATCTCCAGATAGCCGGTCAGACATCTCGCGCACGCGTGCCCGATGGAATGGTCATCGCCGAGTTCTTCGGCAATCTGACGAAGTTCCTGCATGACCTCGCGACGGGCAGCAAAGGCATGCGCAGGTAGCGGCTGGGCGCCGACATACATCAGCTTGCAGGCCAACGCGTCGAAGAGGCTGGGCCGGTCGTTCAGACGTCGCGCAAGCGCGATCGCTTCGATGGAAAACCGAAGGCCACGAGTCGACTCCCCAGTCATGTGAGACGTCCGCACGAGCCGGCTCAACAGGCGGCAGCGCTCGATGCTGTCTTCGGTTCCGAGTTGACCGAGCGCCTCTTCGAGCAGCGCGATGGACTCCTTGCCCGTGCCTTCGAGAAAGGTTTCTGCCCTGTCGAAGCCGAGCGCGGCCTGAAGCAGGTATCCCGGCAACTTCTCGTCGCGCGCCAACTCTGCGGCATGGCGAAACGTGACCATGGCCTCGCGCCGCCCCAATCTCTGTTCGGCCTCGCCGCGGATCAGAATCAGAGGCAGCATGCGATTGACGCGAGCGTGCTGGTCCACCTGGAGACTACGGGCCAGTTGCAGTCCACGCTCCGCGTGAACGATCGCCTCACTGTAGGCGGCGCGCGTCAGGGCGCGCTCTCCAGCCCGTTGCCAGTAACCGATGGCGGGTTCATGCAACTCGGCAGCCGTGAGATTCTGGGCGATCAGTTCCGGTTGCTGTTCCACCACCTGCGGGTACTGCTGTTCGAGCACGGTGGCGATCATGGCGTGGTAATGCCGGCGCCGCGTAATCAGCAGGGACTGGTAGGCGATCTCCTGAATCAAGGCATGGCGGAACAGGAAAGCTTCCTCTATCGTTGGCGCCCGCGGGGCGGGCAGGATGATCTCAGCCGCTATCAACTGGTTGAGGGTTTGCTGCAGTTCGCTCTCGGGGATCGTCGAGATCAAGGAGAGGAGTCGGCGGCTGAATTCGCGTCCAATCGTCGATGCGATCAGAGCGGCCTCCTTCACTGCCGGCTCCAGCCGGTCGAGCCGGGATAGCAGCGAGCCCTGGAGGGTGTCGGGAATCGCGATCGTCTGCGAAGTCGGCTTGAGTTCGTAGTGGCTTCCCGCGTCGCGGAGAAAATCGCCATGAATGACCGCCTTGGTCAATTCCTCCACAAAGAGCGGTACTCCGTCGGTCTTTGCGACGATCATCTCCACTACCACTTGCGGCAGCGGCTTGCCCGGCGTCATGCGCTCGATCATCGCGTTGCAGTCGCTGCGCGAGAGCCTGTCGAGATTGAGCTGGACAACATGCGGGTAGGTCCACCGTGGCTGGAATTCGGGGCGGGCGGTGATCAGGACCATCAGCTTCGCGCACACCAGGCGCTCGAGCGTCAGCGTGACGAAATCAAGCGTGGATGGATCAACCCAGTGCGCATCCTCGATGACGACCAGCAGTGGCCGAGTACCGGCCGACTGCGCAATGAGCGCGATGAGCACGTTCAGGTAGCGACTCTTGATATCTGGCGAAGACGCGTCGAGCGAGGGGTGATGATCTTCGGTGGTAACGCCCAGCAGCGAAGAAAGCACAACCAGCGTTTCTTCGTGATCGACGTCCATGGCCCGGATGCTCGCCTCGAGCCGTTTGGCATCGTTCCCGTCACCGGCCTTCTGACCGATGCCGAGCGTGTGTTGCAACCACTGTACGACCGGCCAGAAAGGACTGTTGCGGTAGTACGCCGAGCAATGCAGCAAGACCACCTCGTGCGGCTCGGCATCGATGGCGCTGGCAAAAGCGCGCAGTACGCGAGACTTACCGATTCCCGGGTCACCCGTCAGCAGCACACAACGCATTTCCCCGTCGGTGCTTTGCCTCCAACGCTGCCGGATCATTTCCAGCTCGGGTAACCGACCGATCAGCGAAATCTCCGCTCGGGCTCGTGCCTCGGACTGTTCGAGCACGCGATGGACCAGAACCTGCTCGGCAATTCCCTTCAGTTCCCGGCAGCCAAGCTCTTCGAGTAAGAACGCATGCTCGACCAGCCGTTTTGTGGCCGGTCCGACCACGAGCGAGTCCGAAGGTGCGATTGCCTGCAGACGCGCCGCGACGATGGGCGTCTCGCCGACGATCGCCTGGCGGTCCAGTGACGAACCTGCGCCGACTTCTCCCGCGACGACGAGACCGGTTTCAATGCCAATCCGAACGTGCAGGCGTCCGAGACCGCCGGTGACGGCGTCCGGACTGGCGCGCCCGAGCGTGGCGAGAATCGCGAGGCCGGCCGTGACTGCCCGCACGGCGTCGTCCTCGTGCGCCCGGGGGTAGCCGAAGTAGACGACGAGCCCGTCGCCCAGGTACTGCGCGATATGACCTTCGTGCGTCTCGATGGCGTTCGCGCAGACCTGGTGGTAGCCGCCCAGCAGCCGGCGCGTGTCCTCTGGATCCAGATGATGGGTCAGCTCTGTCGAACCCACGAGGTCCACGAACATGACCGTGACCTGCCGTCGCTCGGCGGGCGTGGATTGAATTGGCGAGGCGGGGCGGGGTTCGTTTGTCGCGTCTTTCGGAGCGGTGGGCTCGCATGACGCTGCGCCGGAGGTGTTCAACTGCGCAAGCGCTTTCAGCAGGCGTTTTCGCTCGCCAAGCTGGAGGCCCAGCTCTCTGAGATCCTGCTCGGACAGCTCGCCGATCACGTCCCAGTCGATGCCTTGCGCGATAAAGTTCGCAGCGTGCGCACCGAGACCGATCTGCGTAAGCCAGGTCGATAGGTCACCGGGAGTTGAATCGTCCATTCTTCACCGTACTTCCGCACGTCCCGACGTTTTGCCCGCAGACACCACAGCCCTGAGCCTCGGGCGTGGGCGGCCTTGCATTTCCATCTCGTCTGCTCAATGCGCATCGCTTTCGAACATAGTCTCCAAATCATGAAAGCGCAATGTCAGGATGGTCGGAATACCCTCGGGCAGGCCGAAAAATACGCGGTTCTGTCGTGGAGTCAGCCCGGACGCGACTCACCACGCCCCAACGACGTTGCCGGCGGTGCGTTATACGAATAACGCGTGGCTGATTGAAACTTTGTTTTGGCCAATTGTCTTTGTATGGTGGTCTTCACTATTTACACGCCGCGGCCATCGACCCCATCCAATCATCAACGGTGACCCGCCTCGGCCGGATCGACCTACAGGAGACGAAACCATGGCCCAGCTCGTCGCGCTTTACAAGAAACCGTCCGATGCCAAGGCGTTCGATGAATATTACGCGTCGACCCATGTGCCACTGGCGAAGAAACTGCCGGGCCTGAGAGACTACGAGATTAGTGTAGGGCCGGTTGCGATGGCGCAAGGCGACTCTCCCTATCATCTGGTCGCCGAGCTTCGCTTCGATTCGGTCGATGCGATCAAGGCGGCGCTCGGTTCGCCCGAAGGCCAGGCGACCGCGGCAGATCTGGCCAACTTCGCGCAAGCCGGTGTCGATCTTCTGATCTTCGAGACGAGAGAGGCGTAGTCCGCCGGGCGACGGCTGAACTTCGTCGAAACGGCCCCCCGATCCCCGTGCGCGCCGCCTCCGTTCACGGCAGCCCAGTCCTTATCCACCAAGGGTTTCAGCCCGCTCGCCCGGTGCGTTGGACTCACTGGTAAACCACTATCGCGCGCGGATTGGTATGTCAGTAGTGTCAGACGGAAACGCGTATGCGCATGCCCTTCTTTTGCTTCGAGGAGGCGCCATTGAAAAGCTCCTTCTGCAAGTCCGATCCAGTCCCGCTATAGCAACTCCGCAAGGTTCCGTGCTTCACGCACACCGTGCCGGCAGTCCACGACCAGCGATGTGCGCAGGCAATCGGTACGTCCAATCGAACAAAAAGGAGGCAACATGCTTTCACGAATCCACGTGCTTCGAGCGGCGGCGAGCGCCGCATTGACGCTCTGCGCAAGCGGGGCCTTCGCGCAGGTTGCGGTCGTGTCCGGGCCGTCCAGCGACCCCACCTGCATGGTCCCCTGGAAGAGCGACACGAAGTTCATCAAGTATCCGAAGAAGAACGCGCCTTACCGGGTCGCACTCGTGAACGGCTATATCGCGAACACGTGGCGTATCCAGATGATCAGGACGGCCAAGGCCTACACCGCGCAACCGGCCGTCGCCGCCAAGCTCAAGGAGTTCAAGGTCGTCTCGACCGGCGAGGACGTTCCGGCGCAGATCTCGGCCGTCAACAACTTCATCGATGCCGGTTATGACGCGGTCATCGTGAACGCGCAGAACCCGTCCTCATTCGGTCCCGCGATCCGCCGCGCGAAGAACGCCGGTGTGGTGCTGGTCGCGTTCGACAACACGCTCGACAGCGAAGACGCGATCAACGTCAACGTCGACCAGTATGGGCTCGGCGCGCTGTGGGCCAAATGGCTCGCGGGCCACCTGCCGAACGGAGGCAAGGTGCTCGAGGTTCGCGGGGTGGCGGGCACGTCGGTCGACACGGACCGGCACAACGGTTTCACGAAAACGCTGGACGACACCGGCAAGAAGTGGAACGTCGTCCAGGTCTACGGCAAGTGGGACGACGGGGTCGCGCAAAAGGCCGCCGCTGACGCGATTGCCGTGCAGGGTCATTTCGATGGCATATCGGCGCAAGGCGGCGACACGGGCGTCGTGCGCGCGATGATCGATGCGAAACATCCGTTCGTGCCTTTCGGCGGCGAGACGGAGAACGGTTTTCGCAAGTTCTGCGCGCAGTATGGAGCCCAAGGCCTGAAGTGCACGTCGGCGGGCACCGGTCCCGCGCAGGTGGCCGTGGCGATCAAGACGGCACTCGCTGCGCTGGACGGCCAGACGATTCCCGTGGCGATCAAGCTGCCGCTCGACGTCACCGACGATTCGATGCTGAAGTCGGGCGTCAATTATTTCCCGAACGACTCCGACAACTTCTTCGTCGGCAACTCGTTTCCGACGTGCGGCATCAATTTCTCTGCGCAGGAAATCATGAAGCAGAACCAGGGCAACCAGTGATCGGATGATGGCCCGCGCTGTGACCGGAGACGAAGCATGCTGCAGGATGCAGAGCAGCCGTTCTTTCAGATGTCTGGCGTGTCGAAAAGCTACGGCGGTGCCGTCGCGCTGGATCACGCGGAGCTCACGGTGCGCAGGGGCCGAATTCACGCGATCCTCGGCGAGAACGGCGCGGGCAAGTCCACGTTGCTGAAGGTCATGTCCGGCGTCGTGCAGCCGGACGAGGGCACGATGCATTTCGATGGCCGGGAGGTCTCGTTCGCGTCGCCCGCCGAGGCGAACGCGGCCGGCATCGTCTGCGTGTATCAGGAGCTGTCGCTGATCCCCGACTTGAGCGTGGCGGACAACATCTTCGCCGCGAACCCGCCGCGCCGTTTCGGGATGATCGACCGACGAGCCCAACGCCGCCAGGCCGAGGAGGCGCTCGCGCGAGCGGGCGCCGCCGACATCAATCCGCTTGCCAAAGTCCGGGACCTGCCGCTGTCGCGCCAGCAGATGGTTGAGCTCGCGAAGGGACTGGCACACGCGCCACGCATTCTGATCCTCGACGAAGCCACTTCGGCGTTGACCGCGGCCGACGTCGCGCGCGTGATCGAGGTGCTCAAGCGGCTGCGCGAAGAGGGACTCGCGCTGCTGTTCATCTCGCACCGCATGCACGAGGTGAAGGCGCTCGCGGACGAATGCACGGTCTACCGGAACGGTCGTCATGTGATGAGCTTCGAGGCGGGTACGCGCTCCGACAATGAGGTCGTCGAAATGATGATCGGCCGGAAGTACCAGCATGCGTTTCCAGCAAAACCCGCGGCAAAACCCGCTGCCAAACCCGCGGCCGAACCGACGGACCAGCCCGCGGACGCCCATAGCACCGCCCCGGTTCTCGCCTGTCGTGATCTCGCGTGGAGCGACACGCTGCGGGGCATCAGCTTTTCATTGCAGGCCGGAGAAATCCTCGGGCTGGGCGGCCTCGACGGACAAGGGCAGCGCGAACTGCTGCTCGCGCTATTCGGCGTGTTGCGCGGCTGCGCGGGCAGGATCGAGATCGACGGCAAAGCCGTGTCGATCGGGAGCCCGACGGCCGCGCGCGCCGACGAAATCGGTATGGCGCTGATCCCCGAGGACCGCAAGACCGAAGGCTTGATGCTGCCGATGTCTTTACGCGAAAACCTGTCGTTTGCCGCGCTCGATCGCATGTCCACCGCCGGCATCATCGATCGCGATCGCCAGCAGTTGCTCGTCGAGCGGATGATGGAGCTGCTTGCGATCAAGTCGTTCAGCGTCGACGCGCCCGTGGGCTCGCTGTCGGGCGGCAACCAGCAGAAGGTAGTCATTGCGAAGTGGCTGATCCGGCAGCCGAGGATCCTGCTGCTCAGCGACCCGACGCGCGGTATCGACGTCGGCACCAAGCAGGAGCTCTACCAGCTGCTCAGGCGCCTCGCCGACGAAGGCGCCGCGATTCTGTTCTATTCGACCGACTATGACGAGCTGATCGGCTGCTGCGACCGCGTGCTCGTGCTGTACGAAGGCAGAATCAAGAAGGAACTCGTCGGCTCGGCGATCACCGAGCAGAACCTGATCGCCAGCGCACTCGACCTGCCCGTCGGACAGATTTTGCCTTCCACGGGAGTCGCGCTATGAGCGGGCTGCGTTACTGGTATGCGGAGAATCGCGGAGCGGTGTTCGCGTTCGGTCTGTTCGTGCTGATGTTCGCGATCTATCTGGTCAACTATCCGTCGGCGTTGTCGGCCAACGTATTTCAGACGGCAGCGAACAAAGCGGTCCTGCTCGCGCTCGTCTCGATGGGGCAGGCGCTCGTGGTGCTGACGGCCGGCATCGACCTGTCGATCGGCATGACGCTGGTGCTGACGAATTGCATCGGGTCGTGGATCGTCACGGGCGGCTCGCTACACAGCGCGCTCGGCATCGCCGGTGTGCTCGGGGCGGGTGCACTGTGCGGCGCGCTGAACGGCGTGATCATCATTTTCGGCCGGCTGCAGCCGATCGTGACGACGATTGCGACGGGTGCCGTCTACTACGGACTGGCGCTGCTGCTGCGCCCCGTGCCCGGCGGATCGATCAACGAGGCGCTCGCCGACGCACTGACCGGCAAAGTCGCCGGCGTTCTGCCAGCGAGCTTGCTGATTCTGCTCGCCACCATCGTGATCGTCTGGATTCCTTTCAAACGCTCGGCGATCGGGCGCGCGGCGTACGCGACCGGGTCGTCCGAACCGGCGGCTTTCCTGTCCGGCATGCCGATCCGCCGCGCGAAGTTCGCGAGCTATACGCTGGCCGGCCTGCTCGCGGCAGTCGGCGGGCTGTTTCTGACCTTTTTCACGGACACCGGCGAAGCGAGCCTCGGCAGCGCGAACTCGTACACGCTGTTTTCGATCGCCGCGGTGGTGATCGGCGGCGTGTCGCTGCTCGGCGGCAAGGGCAGCGCGATCGGCGCGGTCTTCGGCGCATTCGCGTTCCGTTCCATCGGCGATCTGCTGTTCGTGTTCAACGTCGATGCGCTGTGGCAGCCGCTTTTTCAGGGCGTAATTCTGCTGCTTGCCGTCGCGATCGGCGCGTGCGGATTGTTCAGGGTGCGCAACCGTCTGGAGTGGTTTCAATGAGCCACGCTTCCGCGACCGGCCGGACCACGTTGGTGTCGAGGCTCACTCGCAGAATCGACAAACCGATCGTGATCGCGTTCGCGTGCATCGTCGCGCTGCTGCTGGTCGGCGGGATGTTTTCGCGCAACTTCACGTCGCCGGAATACATCCTGCTGCAACTGAAGGTCGGCGCATTCCTCGGCATCATTGCGACCGGCCTGATGATGGTGATCCTGCTCGGCCACATCGACTTGTCGCTGCCGTGGACGATCACCGTCGGCGCGATGATGGCGTGCGCGGTCGCGGGGCACGGCGAACTCGGGCGCATCCTCGCGATTCCGGTCGGGATCGGTTGCGGCGTGCTGATCGGCATCGTCAACGGCATCCTCGTCGCCCTGCTGCGCATCCCGTCGATGATCGCGACGCTCGCGACCAACGCGGTCGCGCAGGGCATCATGATCGTCTATACCGGCGGATCGTCGCCGCAGGATTCCGCGCCCGAGGTGATGCGCTGGCTCGCGGCCGGGTGGCTCGTACCTGGCATGCCGAATGCCGCCGCGCTGTGGGTGGTGATCGGCGGCGCCACGATGTTCCTGCTGTCGCGCACGACCTTCGGCCGCACGCTTTACGCGATCGGCAATACCGAGCGCGCGGCGTATCTTTCCGGCATCGATACGCGGCTCGTCACGGTGACCGCCTTCGCCGTGTGCAGCGGGTTCGCCGCGTTCGGCGGCGTGCTGCTCGCGGGCTATGCGTCGAAGGCCGCGCAGTCGATGGGCGATGCTTACCTGTTGCCGGCGATCGCGGCGGTGGTGCTCGGCGGCACGTCGATTCTGGGTGGACGGGGCTCATACCTCGGCACGGTGGCCGGCGCGATCCTCATCACACTGCTGCAATCGATCCTCTCGGTCGCGCAGATGCCGGAGGCGGGGCGTCAGATCATCTACGGCGTGGTGATCGCGGCGATGCTGCTGCTGTATGGGCGTAGCAAGCGGGAGGTGTAGGGCGAGGCGCCGGGAAGCGCGCGGCAGCGTTCGCGGCGACAATCTCGAATCGCCACGACTGAGACGAACCATGGATCAAAGCGAAGACTTCATCGTGCGCACCATGTCGGCTGACGAGGTGGCCATGGCGGTCGAATGGGCGGCTGCCGAGGGATGGAACCCCGGCCGGCATGACCCCCGCTGTTTCAGAGCAGCGGACCCGGACGGCTTCTTCGTCGGCGTCTGGCGCGGTGAGCCGGTCGCATGCCTCGCCGCTGTCGCCTATGACGAACGCTTCGGCTTCATCGGTCTCTACATCGTCAAACCCGGGTTTCGCGGCCAGGGCTTCGGCATGCGAATCTGGCAGCACGGTATGCGTTATCTGGGGGACCGCAACGTCGGGCTCGATGGTGTCGTTGCCCAGCAGGCGAACTACCGGAAGTCCGGGTTTCAGCTCGCCTACCGCAATATCCGCTATCAAGGGCACGTGAACGGCATTGGGTGTGCGCACGTGGCGGCAGTGGCCGATGTGCCGTTCGAGCAGTTGCTTGCCTACGATCGCCCATGTTTTCCCGCGACGCGCGAGCGTTTCGTTTCCGCGTGGATCGCGCAGCCGGATGCCGTTGCGCTCGCGACGGTCGCCGCTGGCCGTCTCGCCGGCTACGGCGTCGTGCGCCGCTGCAAGGCGGGCTGCAAGATCGGCCCGCTGTTCGCCGATGACGCGGGCGTCGCCGCTGGGCTGTTTCGCGCGCTGGCGGCGAGCATGCCTGGCGAGCTGATCGTTCTCGACGTGCCGGAAACGAATCCTGCGGCCGTTGCGCTGGCGGAACAGCATGGCATGACGAGCGTCTTCGAAACCGCCCGGATGTACACGAAAGACGCCCCCGCGATGGCGATCGATCGCGTGTTCGGGGTCACGTCGTTTGAGCTGGGGTGAAAGAGGGCGGACGCATCTGAGTTACCGGTCGGCATCTGAACCTCAAGCCGCTCGACATATTCGAGGCAGGCTTGTCTCACGCTATTCGATATCGATAAGACGTGCCTCGAGCAAGCGCGCGAGCGCCACGCCGCCTTCGCGCATGATCGAATCGTGATTCCAGCGGAAGACCAGCCGCGCGAGCGGCGTGCGAGCGAGCGCGCTCATCCACGCACTGGCAGTCCTGACGTGCCAGTCGTAGCGCACCACGGTGCGGCTACCGTCGGCTGCGAAATGCCAGCGCCCCACGCCTTCCAGCGCGCCGCTCGCCTCTCCCTCCAGCGCGACAAGCGGCGCGACGCGCGTGACGCGCACGTCGATGATCACCCGATAAGGCAGCACGCCCTTCCACGTGTACCGATGCACAGCGCCCAGACCGTCGGTCTCGCCCGCCTGCAACTCACGCACTGCCTCGACATTCTTCCACCACCTCGGCCACTTGGTCGAGTCGTGGATCGCGTCCCACACCGGCTGCACCGGTGCCTCGAAGCACCACACGGTGGTCAAACGGAATTCCGCCATCGTTTCCCTCGTCCTTGTATGCGATACGGCTATGCGGGTACGCAGGCCGACCCGCGCAGGCAGGTGGACTCGCGTGCGCATTGCGTGGTGCGAGGCAATGTTCCAGAATCACCCATCAGCCACGCCCGGCTACGTTCGAGTACTTTCGAGTATAGGAGGCGGCGATGCGCAAACCGGCAATCGAGGTCACGAGTCGGCAACGGCACACGTCTGTGCGATGACGGACGCCCCGCTACCGGACCGGGATTTCGTGGCCGATGCGCAGGCGCGCTTCGATGCGCTCGCAAACTATCAGGTCACGCTGAAATCGACCTCGGCGGGAGCGGAACCGGTCGAGGTGCTCTACGGCTACCGCAAGCCGGGCCTCGTGCGGATGGACTTCATCCGTCCGCATGCCGGCGCGACACTTATCTATAGCCCTGCATCAGGGAAGGTCAAGCTTTGGCCATTCGGTTTCGGCACGTTTCCGATGCTGATGCTGAGCCCCGACAGTCGCATGATCCAGGGCCCGCAGGGTCATCGCATCGACCGGTCCGACATCGGCGCTTTGCTCGCCAATGTCCGTGCGCTTCAACAGCATGGCGACACGCAAGTGGTCGGCGCCGAGACTATCGGCATGCACCGAACGTCGCATGTGATCGTGACGGGCAAGACCGGACACGTGGAGGCCGGCGTTTCCCGCTATGAATTGTGGTTCGATGTGAGCCACGGGCTACCCGTCAAGGTCGCGAGCGAAGGCGCGTCACGTGAGCCGATCGAAACGGTACTGATGGAGGATCTGCGCATCGACGTACCGGGGTCGCAGCTTCGGCCGTTCGGCTAGTCGCGCTGGCGCGCGATCGCACGGCCATGAATTGCCCCGGGCGACGGGCGAGATCGGAAGCCGGCGTGAGTCAGATACGGGTTTGGTTCACGCGCTTCATCAGTTCTTCGGCGCTTTCCTTGCGTTCGCTGTACCGGTCGACCAGATAGGGGCCAATGTCGCGGGTCAGCAACGTGAACTTGACCAGTTCCTCCATCACGTCCACGACGCGGTCGAAATAGGCCGACGGCTTCATGCGCCCGGCTTCGTCGAATTCCATGAATGCCTTGGCCACCGAGGACTGGTTTGGGATGGTCAACATCCGCATCCAGCGTCCGAGCACGCGCATCTGGTTGACCGCATTGAACGACTGCGAACCGCCGCTCACTTGCATCACCGCGAGCGTTTTGCCCTGCGTCGGCCGGACTGCGCCGACCGAAAGCGGAATCCAGTCGATCTGCGACTTCATGATGCCGGTCATCGCGCCGTGCCGCTCCGGCGAGCACCAGACCATGCCCTCCGACCACAGCACCATGTCGCGCAGTTCGGCCACTTTGGGATGGCTGTCGGGCGCATCGTCCGGCAGCGGCAGGCCGCTCGGATTGAACGTGCGGACCTCGGCGCCCATGGCGGCCAGCAACCGCGCTGCTTCTTCGGTCAGCAAGCGACTGAACGAGCGCTCTCGCAAGGAACCATAGAGAAGCAGAATACGCGGCGGATGCAGCGACGCTTTCGCAGGCTGCAAACGAGCGATATCGGGAACGCGAAACAGCGCCGGGTCGACCTGCGGCAGGTCAGTCGTGAGATCGGACACGCTGGCCCTCCGTCGTGTCCGGGTTGCGATAGATGATGACGTTGTTCATGTGGATGATTCCATAACTCTCAGGCGCATTCGTACCAGTCTTTTGAACGGTTGACGATGCGCACCACCAGCAGCATGACCGGCACCTCGATCAGCACGCCCACGACCGTCGCAAGAGCAGCGCCCGAGTCGAAACCGAACAGGCCGATCGCGGTGGCGACGGCCAGTTCGAAGAAATTCGACGCACCGATCAGGGCCGACGGGCAGGCGATGTTGTGCTTTTCACCGACCGCGCGATTGAGCCAGTACGCCAGCGCCGAATTGAAGAACACCTGGATCAGGATCGGCACGGCGAGCAGCACGATAACCAGCGGCTGCTTCAGGATGGCCTCGCCCTGGAATGCGAACAGCAGCACCAGCGTCGCGAGTAGCGCCGCGATGGACCAGGGACCAATTTTCGCCATCGCCGCATCGAATGACGCTTGCCCCCTCGCGAGCAGCGCCTTGCGAAGGATCTGCGCGAGGATCACGGGAATCACGATGTAGAGCACAACGGACGTGAGCAGTGTCGCCCACGGCACCGTAATGGCCGAGATGCCGAGCAGCAGGCCGACGAGCGGTGCGAACGCGATCACCATGATGCTGTCGTTCAGGGCCACCTGCGACAGCGTGAAGAGCGGATCGCCGCCGGTCAGCCGGCTCCAAACGAACACCATCGCCGTGCACGGGGCTGCCGCAAGCAGGATCAGGCCCGCGACATAGCTGTCGAGTTGCGCGGCGGGCAGCATCGGCGCAAACAGATGCTTGATGAAAAGCCAGGCAAGAAACGCCATCGTAAATGGCTTGACCAGCCAGTTCACCACGAGCGTGACACCGATGCCTTTGATGTGCTGACGGACTTCATGCAACGCGCCGAAGTCGACCTTGACGAGCATCGGGATGATCATCACCCAGATCAGCAAGCCGACCGGCAGATTGACCTGGGCGTATTCCATCCGGCCAATCGCCTGGAAGAGGTTGGGCAGCAGCTGGCCGAGTGCGATGCCGGCGACGATGCATAGTGTGACCCAGACGGTCAGGTATCGCTCGAAGAAGCTGATGGCCGGCTTCGAAGAGGTCTCTCTCGAAGCGGCAACGTTGGGCGTGTTCATGGGACGATTCGACGAAGAATGGCTCAGCTTTGCAGGATGTCGTTCAGCGCCTGTTGAAGCTCGGTGTCGCTCAGACGATCCAGCGGCAATTCAAGCAGTTGCAGCATGCGATAGCCGATCGCCTGGCGTGTGAGTTCGAACGCCTGCCGTTTGCCTTCGTCGCCGCCCGGTGCGTTCGACGGGTCGGCATAGCTCCAGTGAACCTTCACCGGGCTTCCGGGCCAGAACGGACACGGTTCGGCAGCCGCGCTGTCGCACACCGTGATGACCACCCGCATTGGCGGAGCGCCGTCCGCCACGAATTCGTCCCAGCTTTTGCTGCGATAGCCTTCGGTATCGATGCCTGCGTTCGACAGGGCTTCGAGTGCAAACGGATTGATGCGGCCGCTCGGGGCGCTTCCCGCGCTATAAGCGCGGACATCCTTGCCGAGCTTGCGCGCCCAATGGTTCAGCATGCCTTCGGAGAGCACGCTGCGCGCTGAATTGTGGGTGCAGAGAATGAGTACGTTCGTGGTCACGATTTCGTTAGCGATGACGTTTGCTCAGCAGCAAGCCGAACCGGCAGGTTTGACGGGAATGCCAAGCGGTTTTCCGCTCGGCGCGCAGCAGGACGTTGCCCCTTTCGATGACGGTTCATGGCGACTCTCGCCGTAGACCGGAGCGCTATCGAGAGTATGGAAATGCTCCCAGGCGATGCCCTGCGGATCGACGACCCAGTGTTTGTCACTGCGCGCATAGCAGCACGTGGTTTCGCCCTGATCGAGCAGGGCCATGTCCGCGGCCCTTGCCCTTTCCGAAAGCTCGGCAAGCTCGCTGGCGTCGTCCACCTGGAAACCCAGATGGTCCACACCGGATCGGCTGCCGCGCGTCGAAATCGCAAAATTCACGCGTGGATCATCCAGCATCCATTTCGCGTAGTCCGCTTCGACACGCGTGGGGTCCGCGGCGAACAGCTTCGTGTAGAACGCGACGCTGGCCGCAAGGTCATCGACGTGGACGTGAAGGTGAAACCGCTTCATGGAGAGTCTCCGTCAGCATTGGCAAGAGCTAGGGCCTGTTCACGCTAATAACGGGCTTGCGAACGTGCCTTTGCGCTCGCAGTGCAAGGAGCGAGGAGCGCCGTTTGGCCTCGCCAAACAAGCGACGAGCGACGCCGCAATGCGGGCGCAAAGGCACGTTCCCCTGACTTGAAATCATTCGCGGGGCTGGCCGCCAGAAGGGCCGATCGCCGCGTCATGCTCCTCGCGAATACGTTGAGTATTCGCTTCGTCGCAATCCTTGCGCTCGGCCCTTCTGGCGGCCAGCGCAAGCCCGTTATTAGCGTGAACAGGCCCTAGCGCCAGGATCAAGGCAAGCCTGGCCCTGGCAGCAGTTTTCGGTCAGAAAACCGAGAAGAGCGTTCATCTGCTCGAAGGAGGTTCGATAGATCAGGCTGCGCCCGTCGCGCTTCTGCGTGATCAGCCCCGCGTGCATCAACTCCTTCAGGTGAAAGGAGAGCGTCGCGTTAGGAACATCGAGCTGCTCAGCAAGGGCACCGGGGGTCAAGCCAGCGGGACCGGCCACGACCAGCATTCGGAACACGCGCAGGCGAAGCTCGTGAGCGAGCGCCCCCAGGGCGCGGATGACATCGTTCTCTTTCATATTTCCAATATATTCGAAATGATGTTTGAACGCAAGGTTTGGAATGCGCTATGCGGGACTCGATCCGCAAGTTCATGGGTGTAGTGAATGGCTCCGCAGGCGTACGATGAACAGCATCGTCCCGTTGGTGGACTGCCTGATTGACGGAGAGTCGAGATGAGACGTCTTTATTTCCTCGCACCTGACACGACGACGGCAAAGGCGATCGTAGACGACTTGCTGCGGGCGCGGATCACATGGCGACATATCCATGTTCTCGCGAACCACAGCGTCGCACTCGAACAGTTACCCGAGGCATCCTTGCTGCAAAGCAGCGATGTCGTGCACTCGCTCGAACGCGGCGTGGCGCTCGGCGGTGCGACCGGGGCGCTTCTCGGCCTCGTGGCGCTCGTGTTTCCTCCCGCGGAGCTCGCGATTGCGGGGGGCGCCGTCGTCGCATTGACGCTGGCGGGCGCCGGCTTCGGGGCCTGGACGGCCGCGATGATCGGCGTCGACGAACCGAATGCGCGACTCGAGCGCTTTCGCGGCGCCATCCGTGACGGCCAGCTCCTGATCATGGCCGACGTCCCGGGATCGCGAGAACAGGAAATCGAGCAGATGGTCGCGCAACATGTTCCGAAGGCGGATCTCGAAGGCGGGGAGCCGACGACGCCGATCTTCCCCTGAGCTTCCCCTGAGAACCAGTCGAGACGAGGGCGCTCAAGCGCACAAGGACGCGGTTGCCCGCGCCCTCGTGCGCCAGCCTCAGGTCGCCGGAGCGGTCAGCGACGTGTTGTACGTGGTGCCCGCAATCACCACGTTACTCAGCTTAATACCGCTCACATTGCTCACGAAGATCGGACCCGGCGCGGTCTGCGCAGACGTTGAGGGCGTCGTTGGAGACGCGCCTGTACACACCGGGTTGCCGAGGTTGCAGTTCGAGATCGTGACGCCGCTGATCGGACTCACGGTCGGCACCGGCACCGATCCGTTGTAGTCGACCGCCTCGGGGCCCTGCATGACGAGCGCCTGGAAGCACGAGTTCGTCCCGGCGGTGAAGCCCGAAGGCATCGAGTAGGACACGGCGCCCGACACGTTGCTCGCGTTCACGTTCGTGATGTTGATGTTGCTGATCACCGACGGACTCCAGCGCACTGAATCGCCGGACGGGCTGTAATCGCAGTCGAACGTGATCAATCCGCCCTGACCGGTCGAGGGATTCGGTGCGAGGCCGGTCGTGCCCGAACCGGTGATCTTGTACTGTGAGCCCTGCGAACTCAGCGAGCCGCCGCCGTACTTGCCCGCCAGATTCACGCCGTTGGCCAGCGTCACGCCGTCGATCCAGACGTTGTTGATGAACCCCCCGCGGTTCATATTGGACTTGAAGCGCAGCGCGATGTTCAGCGGATTGCTCGCCCAGTTCTCGTTCTGCATCGTCAGATTGCGCGCGTAGACATTCTGCACGCCCGCGCTCATTTCGCTGCCGATCGTGAGGCCGCCGTGGCCGCTTTGCATCGTGCAGTTCTGCACGACGATGTTCTGCATCGGACCGTACTCGGTGTCGAGATACTTGCCGGACTTCATCGCGATGCAGTCGTCACCGGTGTTGAACTGGACGTTCTGCACCAGCACGTAGTTGCACGCGTCGGGGTCGAAGCCGTCGTTGTTCGGTCCCACGCTGTCGGCAAACACGCCGTCGATCACCACATTCGTGCAGTCGGTCGGGTGGTGCTGCCAGAACGGCGTGTTCTGCGTGTGATAGTTCTGCAACAGCACGTCGGTGCAGCCGATGAACTCGACCATGCACGGACGCAGAAAGTGGCCGTTGCCGAACACGCGGTTCACCACCGGCACGCCGAGTTCGGACAGCGCCGGCAGATAGTTCTGATCCTGATTCCAGCCCGTCCCAGTGAGCAAGGTCATCAGTGTCGTCGTCACGCCGTACTGGTTGGTGAACGACACGTTTGCCTTCGGATTCCTGATCTGCGAGACGGGGAGGCTCGTCAGCGCAACGTTGTTCGGATTCACATACGCCTGTGACGGCGTCGACGATCCCGCACAACCGTAGGTGTTGCTGCTCCCCTTGAAGGTCCACCAGCACGAAGTCGGCGGCTGTTTGCTCGACTGGATCGGCGTCATCGCCTGGCCGTTCAGCACGCAGGTGTTGTCGTCGGCGGTCAAGGCGATGTTGGTCTGGCCGAACGCATAGACCGGCGAGCCGAAATTCAGGCAATCGTTTGCCTGCCAGCGCGTGTGATACAGATTGCCGTTCGCCGTCGGGTACGGGCCGTTCTTCGCGTAGTCCGCCGGGTTCGGGCTGAAATAGATCGTGCAACCCGAGGACAAATGGAAGTTCACATGGCTCAGCAGCACGATCGGGCCGCCGCAATACCAGTTGCCAGCCGGCACCACCACGCGGCCGCCGCCGCAGCGACTCGCGTCGGCAATCGCGGCATTGAACGCGGCGCACGAATCGTACTGGGTGCCCGTGTAGTCGGACGGCACCATCACGTTCGAGCCTGGGCTTTGCCGGTCGTTGGCCGGAAAGTTGCTCGCTTCCGTACCATTCACCCATGGAATCGTGCCGCCCGGCCATGCGGTCGACGCAATCAAGGCGGAGGCGGGGAGTGCGCGCGCTCCGTAGCTCGTCACGTGAAATTCGCCGGCGTGGGCGAACATCGAGGGATTGACATGAGCAAGCTTTCTCAGGACGGCCGTGGCCTGTCCGTCCGGGCCCCAGATCGGATCGCCGCCGGGATGTGCCGGAGGTCGACCTCGAGGATCGAAAGGAACTGGAAGCATCGAGTCTGTTGCTAGCGCCGCGCGGCTGGCCCCCAAAAGGGTTGCGCCTGCGGACACGCCGGCAAAAGCCATGAACGCGCGCCGGCCGAGGGAGGCGGGCGCGTCGGTGCGGGCTTCGGTGGGCGGGCGATCGTCTACGTCATGCGGTTCCATTTGATTCGCTCTCCTATTTTCCTCGCTGGGAGGTGATTGAACTCCGACTGAACTCCGACGGCCTGGGGGCCGCGTGGTGAAGCTGGTGCGAACGGAAGATGCGCAGTTACAGCGAAGAGATCGATCAGGAGCGGCTGGCTCGATCACCAGAGATATTGTTGTCGGACGACTCGGGGCCGTCAATCTCATTTAACTAGGTGATGTCCCTTGTCACGCTTGGCTACAGGCAGCTTACGGCATGGGTGATTTGTAAGACGAGCGGGGTAAGCCTGACTGCGATGCCTCACGGTTAACGGGGAAAACCCCACCCTCGGCCTGTCCGGAACCCGTTTTGCACCTTTTTTTTGTTCATGCTACTGTGAATCACAGTGCGCTAGGCTATGCAAATTTACATTCAATGCAGGCGCGGGCGACGCGCACCGGGAACGCCCAACGCAGCCGTCCCAGCGTAGAAACCCCAACGTGTTATCCCGACCAAGGAGAAAGCGCGGTGACGCAGGTTCCGATCGAACGCAGCAGCATCGTTTCCGCGCACGCTTTGTCCCGCCCACGTCTGTCCCCCGCGAAATGGCTCGTGCGGGCAGGCGTCGCGCTCATCTATCTGTTCATGCTGAGCCCGCTGATCTTCGTGATCTGGCTGAGCTTCTTCAAAGACGCAATCATTACGTTCCCGCCGTCTGGCTACACGCTGTCGTGGTACGTCAACGCATGGCGTAACGACGCGTTCGCGAACGGCTTCGTGCTGTCGCTGAAGCTCGCCGCCGGTGCGGCGATCGGCGGCGTGGTGCTCGGTGTCGCGGCCTCGCTTGCGCTCGCCCGTTACCGATTTCCGGGCCGGCGCCTCGTCGGCAACACGCTGCTGCTTCCGCTGGTCGTGCCGGGCATCGTCGCCGGCATTGCGACTTACCTGTTCTATCTGCGCGCCGAAAACGCACTCGACACCGACATCGTCGGCACGTTCGGCGGCCTGCTGCTCGCGCACATCTGCCTGACGATTCCGTGGACGATCCGCCTCGTCACCGCGAGCCTCGGCCAGATCGATACCACCGTCGAGGAAGCGGCGCGCAATCTCGGCGCCAATGCGTGGCGCACGCTGTGGCGCGTCACGTTGCCGATGCTGCGCCCGGCGATCGTCGCGTCCACGCTGTTCGGCTTCATCGTCTCGTTCGAAAACCTCGAGATGACCCTGCCGCTCGTCGGCCCCGGCAAGACGACGTTGCCGATCGCGATCATGCAGTACCTCGAATTCAATCTCGACCCAACCATCGCGGCGGTATCGGCCGCGCAGATCGTGCTGCTTGGCATCGTGATGCTGATCACCGATCGTTTCGTGAAGCTCGGCAAGGTGATCTGATCATGGCTCAGGTATCTCTGCGCAATCTGCGCAAGCAGTACGGTGCGACGACCGCGGTCGCCGACGTCTCGTTCGATATCGCCGAGGGCGAGCTGGTTGCGTTCCTCGGCCCAAGCGGCTGCGGCAAGACCACGACGCTGCGCATGGTCGCGGGCTTCGTCGAGCCGAGCGACGGCGAAATCTGGATCGGCAATACCGAGGTCACGCGGCTCGCGCCCGACAAGCGCAACACGGGCATGGTGTTCCAACGCTATGCGTTGTTTCCGCACATGACCGTCGCGCAGAACGTCGCGTTCGGCCTGGAAATGCGGCGCGTGCCGAAAGCGGAGCGCGCCACGCGCATTCGCGAGGCGCTCGACATGGTGCGGCTGACGTCGCTCGCCGAACGCTATCCGCGGCAGTTATCGGGCGGCCAGCAGCAGCGTGTCGCGATTGCGCGCGCGCTCGCGATTCGGCCCGACGTGTTTCTGCTCGACGAGCCGCTGTCGAATCTCGACGCGAAGCTGCGCGTCGAGGTTCGCGAAGAGATTCGCGCGCTCCAGCAACGTCTCGGTCTCACGACGATCTTCGTCACCCACGATCAGGAAGAAGCACTCGCCATGGCGGACCGCGTTGCCGTCATGCACGATGGACGCGTGCAGCAGATCGGCAGCGCCGACGAGTTGTACGAGCGGCCCGCGAACCCGTTCGTCGCGAGCTTCCTGGGTCGCATGAACTTCCTCGCGGGCCACGTCGACAACGGCCAGTTCGTCACGGCGAACGGCGAAAAGATCACGATCAACGGCGCCGCCTCCCATGCCAACACGCTCGGCATCCGTCCGGAGCGCCTGCGTCTCGCCGCGGCGCCCGAGCACAGCGAAGTGTCGATTCCGGTCAGGCTCGCCGACCGGGTCTATCTCGGCGCGACGGTTGAATTGCGCCTCACGAGCGAGCGCGGCCAGAGCCTCGTCGCGCTCGTGCCGAACACGGCGCATGCGGGTGCCGGCGGCTGGTCGCAGGGCGACACGCTGCACGCGTGCTTCAGAACCGAAGATTGCCTGCTTTTTTCCGCCTGAAGGATCATAAAATGAGCCATCCCATCACGCGCCGCACGTTTCTGAAAGCTGCTTCCGGTCTGCTCGTCGCTCCGTCGCTCGGTTTCGATCCGCGCATGGCGCTGGCGGCCGACGCTTGTCCCAACGTCGTCGTCGGCACGTGGGGCGGGGATTATCTGAACCTGCTCGAACAGAACATCGGCAAGCCGATCATCGCGGCCGAGGGCGGTCGCGTCACCTACGACTCGGCGGATCAGATCGGCCGCATGACGAAGCTGCGCGCCGAAAAAATGTCGCGTCACGGCTCGCTCGACGTCGCCTGTCTCGCCGACATCGACATGTTCGACGTCAACCGTTCCGGCGTGCTCGAACCGCTCGACACGAAGCTGGTCCCGAACTCGGCGCGCACGATCGAAGCGCTGCGTCGTCCGTATTCGATTCCGCACATCTTCAGCGCGATGGTAATCGTCTACAACCCGGACAAGTTCCAGGCGAAGCCCGACTCGCTCGCGGTCGCGCTCGATCCGAAACTGAAGGGACGGGTGGGCTTTTCCGACATTCTGTACAACTTCAACGTGCTGCAGGCTTCGCTTGCGGCGGGTCAACACAATGGCGATACGGCGGCGGGCATCCAGTTTCTGCGCGAGGCGCGCAAGCAGCAGCCGAAGGTGTATCCGTCGAACGAAGCCGTCGCGGCGGCACTGAAGAGCGGCGAGATCTGGCTCACCTGCATGTGGAAAGCGCGCGCGCTGCAGTGGAAGAAGGGCGGTGTGCCGGTCGACTACGCGTTCCCGAAGGAGGGCGGCGTGCCGGTCACGTTCGAGGCCGCCGTGGCGAAGAACGCACCCTCGCGTGCGTGCGGCTTCAACTATCTGAACGCGATGCTCGATCCGCGCTCGCAGGTGGGCTTTGCCGAAACCATGGGCTATGCGCCGACCGTGACCGATGCATCCTTGCCGCCGACGCTGCAACAGAGCGTCGGCTTCACGAATGCCGAGCTCGATCGCCTCGTCAAAGTCGACTACGCGCGCTTCACCGCGGAAAAACCGGCGCTGCTCGACTTCTGGAACAAGGAATTCAAGCCGGGGCTTTGAACCATGACGACGAGCGCACTGAACGCCGCGCCGCGGCGCCGCGACTTCACTGGGGGCTTGCTCGCTGCGCCCGCCATACTGGTCGTGTTATTCGTGATCGTGTTGCCGGGCGTGCAACTGGTGCGCTACAGCTTCAATCATTTCGACTCGGTCCAGATGATGCAGGCGGCGTTCACGCTCGAGAACTACGTCCAGTTTCTGACCGATCCGTACTATCACGCGGTGCTGTGGACCACGATCAAGGTGGCGGCGCTGTGCACGGTGCTGTCGCTGGTACTCGGCTTTCCGGTCGCCTATGTGCTGGCTAAAACACAGAGCCGCTTCAAGAGCCAACTGGTGATGCTGCTGGTGTTTCCGTTACTGGTCGGCAACGTCGTGCGCGCGGCCGGATGGATGGTCATGCTCGGCAATGCTGGCTTCATCAATGCGATGCTGATGGCGCTCGGCGTGGTCGATCAGCCGGTGCGCTTGCTGTATACGCCGTTCGCGGTGGTGGCGGGCACCACGGCGGTGGTGCTGCCGTACATGATCCTGACGTTGCAGAGCGTGCTCGAAGGCCTCGATTTCTCGATCGAGGAAGCCGCGCGCAATCTCGGCGCGAGCTTCGGCCAGACGCTCGCGCGCGTCGTGCTGCCGATCGCGGCGCCCGGCGTCGCGGCCGGCACGATGCTGGTGTTCATCCTGTGCATGAATGCGTACGCCACACCCGTTCTGCTCGGCGGCACCGGCATCACGATGATGACGCCGGCGATCTACGACCAGATCGCCAAGGCGAATAACTGGCCTTTCGGGGCCGTGCTGTCGCTCGTATCGATGGTCGTCACCTTTGCGCTTGCGCTGTTCTCGCACTGGATCATCCAGCGCCGCTACGCGAAGACGATGATGACCTGAACTCGCCGGGCGCGCCGCGGGCTGGCCTGTGAGATGCGCCTTTCTTCCCTGCGTGATCCTCAAGGAATAACCGATGCCGATCCTCACTGAAAAGACTCGCGCTTACCGCCTCCGCCTGATGCAGACGCTGATGGAACGTCAGCGGGTCGACGCGCTGATCTTCACGTCCGCCGACTTCTTCCAGTGGGCGACCAATTTCCATGTCGACGTGCAGACCTGGGAGCGGCCGATCGCGGTGTGCGTGCCGCTCTCGGGCGAGCCGTTTGCGGTCATGAACGAGCTGTCGACGCATCACGTGATGATGGCGCGCGAGCGCGGGCATCTGTGGCTCGACAACATCTCGTTCTACTCCGAGCATCCCCGTGTGGTTGAGCGGCAGCCGCTGCTGGCGGAAGTCCCGGAGCTGATCGCCGCGCGGTTGCGTGCCGCAGGACTTGGCGCATTGCGAATCGGCGTCGAGGCGACGGGCGGTCCGCTCGGCCGCGCGGCATCGCTGTTGCCCGACGCGAAATTCCTGCCGATGCTCGCCGAGCTGCGCTCGTTGCGCTGGGTCAAGCACGCGGAAGAGATCGCGATCATGCGGGCTGCCGCGAGCCTCGCCGATTGGGTGCAGGACCGCTATCGCGAGAACATTCGCCCGGGGCGTCTGGTGCAGGAACTCGACTATCAGATGGCCGCGCTGATGGTGACCGAAGGCGCACGCCGCTTTCCTGGCGAGAACCTCGAAGTGATGCGCTGCTGGACCTTGTCGGGGCCCGCATCGGCTTCGCCGCATGGCGACGGTGCCTCGTGCGGCGCGCAGATCAAGGCGGGCGATGGTCTAGTGAACATCGTGATTCCGCGTTTGAACGGTCTCGTGATCGAGAACGAGCGCACATGGTTCTGCGGCAAGCCGAGCGCAGAGCAGGCGCGTTTTCATGGAGTCGCGCGCGCGGCTAACGAGGCGGCCGTCGCGGCGGCGATCACCGGCCAGCCGGTCTCAGGTATCGATGCAGCCGCGCAAGCGGTGATCGAGCAGGCCGGCTGCGCGCAGTACATCCGGCATCGCACGGGACACGGCATGGGCATCATCGGTCACGAGTATCCGGACGACATGGCCTTCAATCACCGCGCACTGCTCGACAACGAGGTCTACTCCGCGGAACCCGGCATCTATGTGTATGGCCTCGGCGGCTTCCGGCTCGACGACTCGGTCGTGACCGGCGCGACGCCCGAGTTGCTGACGAAGACGCCGCGCACGCTCGCGCATGCGACCATCGATTGAGCCGCGCAGTTCGCGGCACCCTTGAACGTTGGAGATGACCCGGGCCCTGAGCCGGGAGGAGACATGATGGAGTCGATTCTGTTCTCGCACTGCGCGCTGCTCGATCCGGTCGCCGGCGAGTTGCGTGAAGACCACGCGGTGCTGGTGGAAAACGGACGCATCAAGGAGGTCTCGGATCGGCCGATCCGCAGCACCTCCGCGCGCGAAATCGACGTGCGCGGCAAAACGCTGATGCCTGGCATGATTGATCTGCACGTGCATGTGCATGCCACGCAGCTCAATCTCGCGGCGCAGGTCAATCTGCCGAACGTGCTGGTCACGCTGAAGTCGTTGCCGCTGTTGCAGGGCATGCTCAGACGTGGCTTCACGACGGTGCGCGACGCGGGCGGCGCGGGCTTCGCGCTCAAACAGGCCCTCGAACAGGGGTTGGCCGATGGTCCGCGGCTCTTCGTATCGGGCCGCGCGATCAGCCAGACCGGCGGCCACGGCGACATGCGTGGCCGCAGCGACTATATCGGAACCGATAGCCCATGCGCGTGCTGCGCGCGGGTCGGCGCCATCTCGCGTGTCGCCGACGGCGTCGATGCGGTGCGCCGCGCGGTGCGCGAAGAGCTGCAGATGGGCGCGGACCAGATCAAGATCATGGCCTCGGGCGGTGTCGCTTCGCCCACCGATCCGGTCGGCGCATGGGGCTATTCGGAAGACGAGATCAAGGCGATCGTCCATGAGGCGCGGGCGCGTGGCACCTACGTGCTCGCGCATGCGTACACGGCCGAGGCGATTACGCGCGCGGTGCGCTGCGGCGTCCGGACCATCGAGCACGGCAATCTCGTCGACGAAGCGGCCGCGCGCGTGATGGCCGAGCACGGCGCGTTCGCGGTGCCGACACTCGTCACCTACGACGCGCTCGCGAGCGAAGGCGAAGCACTCGGCCTGCCCGCCGACAGCGTCGCAAAGATCGAGAGCGTTCGCCAGGCGGGCCTGCGTTCGCTCGAAATCTTCCGCGCGGCCGGCGTGCCGATGGGCTTCGGCAGCGATCTGCTGGGCGAATCGCAGCGCCTGCAAAGCGACGAATTCCGCTTGCGCAGCGAAGTGCTGTCGCCGCTCGAGATTCTGCGCAGCGCGACCCTGGTCGGCGCGCAGGTGCTCGGCCAGGTCGGGCAGCTTGGGCAGATCACGGCAGGCGCGCATGCCGACATGCTGGTCGTCGACGGCAATCCGCTGGCGTCGCTCGACTGTCTGCTGGGGCAGGGCGAGCGCATTCCGGTCGTGATGAAGGGCGGTAGAATCCATGCCTTTGATCTGCCGGCGTAACGCGGGTAACGCGCGTAACACGCGTTACCCGCGGAGCGCTCCGATGCGAGCGGGGTTAGCAGCAGGGGGCACCGGCGCCCCCTGCAATCCGGAGAGAACGGATGGACTTTCGGCACATCGACGCATTCAGGGCGCTGATGCTCACACGCACGACGACCCGCGCCGCGCAGGTCATCGGCACCTCGCAGTCGGGCATCAGCCGTCTGATTACCGATCTGGAGCGCTCGATCAATCTGACGCTGTTCGACCGCAGCCGCGGACGGCTCGAACCGACCGTCGAAGCGTTGGCGCTGTTCGAGGAAGTCGAGCGGCGCTATGCCGGCCTGAACAACATCCGCGAGTTCGCGCTGAGCTTGCGAAATCCATCGACTGCCGTGATTCGCGTGGGCTCGGTCGTCTCGTTCGGGCTCGGCTACTTCGCGCGCGTCGTGGCGAATTTTCATCGCCGGCATCCGGCCGTGCAGATTGCCTTGACGACCGGAGCGTCGGATCTGATTCGCGATCAGGTGGTGTCGCGTCAACTTGCGCTCGGTCTCGTCACGAATACCGTCGACGTGACCGGCACCGATTCGACCGCGTTCTCGCAGCTCGATGCGATCTGCGCGTTGCCGCCTGGTCATCCGCTCGGCAAACGCAAGGTCATCAAAATGGCCGATCTGCAGGATCAGCCGATCGTCTCGTACGATCTGCCCGACCTCGTGCGCTGGGGTATGGACCAGGTGTTCGCGACCGGGCAACTGCAATCGCAGGTGGTGGCGACCGCGCCGTATTCGGTCAACATCGCGACGATGGTCAAGGAAGGCCTCGGCATCGGCTTGCTGCATCCGGTGTCGGCATACGATTTCCTCGACTCGAATCTGATCCTGCGCCGCTTCGAGCACTCCATGCCTTTTTATACGCTGAAGATCACGCCGCATGGCGCCGCGCCGGCCCCGCATCTCGACGAACTGTCGAAGGTGATGGAGGAGACGCTCGAAGAAGTGCTGGCGGCCGTGAATGCGCGTTTGACGCAAACGCGCTGACGCATGGCCGCATCGCGGTGGCAGCGGCGTTCCCAATCCATCCAATGAAATACAGATCGGGCCACCGAGGCCTGACGTCGTCTTTTGCGGCTTCTTTTCGAAAACGCAATTCTCCTGGAGCGAGTGCATGAATCAGATCAACCACCCACGCCGCCGTTTTCTTCGATCCACGGGAACACTCGTCGCGGCATCCGCGCTTGGGTCCTTCGCGCTGAAGGCCAATGCGGCCGGTGCGTGTGCCGGTCAAGTGGTGGTCGGCACGTGGGGCGGCGACTACCAGCGTCTGCTGCAACAGAACATCGACTCGCTCGTGACGCCCACCGGCGATATCGTCACCTATGCCGTCGGCAGCGCACTCGCGCGGCAGACGACGATGCGCGCCGAAGCACACGGCCGGCGCAGCACGCTGGATATCGCGCTGCTGCGCGATAACGACATGTTCCAGATGTACTCCGAAGGCACGACCGCGAAGCTCGACGACGCAATGCTGCCGAACCTTGCCAACGTGATTCCGCAATTCCGCCGCAGCTACGCGGTGCCGCATATCTTCAGCGCGCTCGTGCTCGTCTACGATACAGACAAGGTGCGCACGCGTCCCGATGGTCTTGCCGCGCTACTGGACCCTCAATTCAAGGGAAAAATCGGTCTGGTCGATGATCAGTATGACTATCTGACGCTCGCGGGGGCACTCGCATCGGGCGGACAGGCAAGCGATCTCGCGCTCGGGCAGAAGTATTTGCGTGCGCTGCGCGAAGCATCGCCGCGCGTGTATCCGTCGGTCGATGCGCTGGCGTCGGCGCTCAAGAGCGGCGAGATCGTCGTGACCGTTACGTGGAAGGCGCGCACGCTGCAGTGGAAAAAAGCGGGTCTCGCAGTCGATTACGTGTTCCCGAAGGAAGGCGCATTGCCGGCCACGTTCGAGGCCGCGGTCACCGCGGGCAGCAAATCGTCCGCCTGCGCGTTTCCCTATCTGAACGCGATGCTCGATGCGCGCTCCCAGCGTGCGTTCGCCGAATCGATGGGTTACGCGCCGACGATCACGAATGCGAACCTGCCGCCGTCGCTCCAACAGGCCGTGGGATTCTCGGGCAAGGAGCTGGAGCGCATCGTGCCCGTCAACTTCGCGATGTTGATGAAGCACAAGACGGAAATGCTCGACTTCTGGAACAAGGATTTCCGCGCTGGGCTGTAACGCCAACGGTCCGCATTTTTCTGCCTGTATAAGTTGAGCACATGATTATTCTGACCAACAACGAAGGTAAATCCGGCATCGGCATGACTGCCGAGCTGCTGCGAGATGGCCGCGCCGGGCTCGACGCGGTCGAGGCGGGCATCCGGCTCGTCGAAGATGACGAAGAGGTCCGCACGGTAGGACGTGGTGGCTGGCCGAATCTGCTCGGCGAAGTTGAACTCGATGCGTCCGTGATGGATGGCTCGACGTTGCGTACCGGCGCGGTAGGCGGCCTGAAGGGGTTCAGGCATCCGGTGAGCGTCGCGCGTGCGGTGATGGAGCGGCTGCCGCATGAGTTGCTGATCGGCGAGGGTGCGGCGCGCTTCGCGACCGAAACGGGCGCCGAGCGTTGTGAGCTGCTGGCCGAACATTCGCGCAAAGCCTACGCGCGCTGGTTCGAGAGCGAAGTCAGCGCGGCCGATAAGGCGGCGTGGCCCAACGTGCCGCTCGAGCGCTATTGCCACGATGCGGTCGATCCGGAGATCGGCAAGGACACGACCGTTTTTCTTGCACTCGACCGCGCGCGCAATGTCGTGGCCGGCACGAGCACGTCGGGATGGGGCTGGAAATATCCGGGGCGTCTTGGCGACAGTCCCGTGATCGGCGCGGGCTCCTATGCCGACAGTCGTTACGGCGCCTGCGCATGCACGGGCGCGGGCGAGATGACGATTCGCGCGGGCACCGCGCGCGCGGTCGTCCTGTACATGAAGATGGGAATGAGCGTCGAGCGCGCGGTCAGCGAAGCCGTCGACGATATGCGCGCGCTCAAAGGCGGCTTGATCAGCCGCGTGACGATTCATGCGATCGATGCCGTAGGCAATCATCACGTGGTGGCGGTCAATGGGTTGCCCGGCAATCACTACTGGGTGTGGACGCCCGGCATGGCGCGGCCGGAGCGCCGTGCCTGCGAGTTGGTGCAGATTTCGGAGGGCGCGCCGCAGAGCAAGCGGATTGCGATGCAGGTCTATACCGACGTTTGAGAGCGATGCACGTCGGCCAATCCGGTGAACCTCGCGGCGAATCAGCCGTATCCCGCGGCGAGGTCGGGGCAACCGGTTGTCAGGCGCCCGCGCGCCCCTGGCGCCGCAGGACGACGTGCGTGGCTTTCTCCGCTGCTACGAATTCGACGCATTCGTATCCAAGATCCCGCATGTCGACCCCTTCGAACAGCCGTTCTCCGCCGCCGAGCAGGACGGGCGAGATCGCGATGTGCAGTTCATCGATAAGGCCCTCGCGAAGATACTGCTGGATCGTATTCGCCCCACCGCCGATGCGCACGTCCATGCCGCCGGCCGCCTCGCGTGCCCGGTCAAGCGCTTCGCGAATGCCGCCCGTGACGAAATGGAACGTCGTGCCGCCTTCCATCTCGATGGATGGGCGTGCATGATGCGTCAGGATGAAGACCGGAACGTGATACGGCGGATTGTCTCCCCACCAGCCTTGCCAGTTCATGTCCTGCCACGGCCCACGAAGGGGGCTGAACATGTTCCTGCCGAGAATCCAGGCCCCGGCATTCTCAAAGCCACGAGCGGCGAAGTCGTCGTCGATCCCGCTCGTGCCGCTGTCCTTGCCGAACAGGGTCCGCTGGAACGTGCGCGTTGGAAGCAGCCACTGATGCAGCTCCGTCCCGCCAATGCCGAGCGGATTGTTCATGTCTTGATTGGGGCCTGCTCCGTATCCGTCGAGCGAGATGGTGAAGCTCGAAACGCGAACTCGTGTCATCTTATGTCTCCGCTTGGATGCCTGAACATTGATTCTGGGCAGATCAAATGCTGCATGTCTTGGACTCTGCCAGCAAATGGTAGGTGCCGCAACGCAAACATCTAGCTGAAAGATCGCATAGGCGGCTCTCGCCCGGTCGCCACGATCACGATGTCGCAAGCACGGCCTTGGGCTCGAGAAACGCCTCCAGGCCAAACGAGCCATACTCGCGGCCGATGCCCGATTGCTTGAAGCCGCCGAATGGCGCGGCCGGTTCGTGCGCGAGCGTGTTGACGAGCACGCGTCCCGCTTCGATTCGCGATGCGACCGCGCGCGCACGCTCCTCGTCTGCTGAGAACACGTACGCCTGCAAGCCGTAGTTCGTATCGTTGGCGATGGCGATGGCATCGTCGGTGTCGCGGTACGTGATGATCGACAGCACCGGGCCGAAGATCTCTTCGCGCGCAATCGTCATGTCGTTCGTCACGTCGCTAAAGACGGTGGGGCGCACAAACCATCCCGCGTCGATGCCATCCGGTCGGCCTTCGCCGCCCGCGATCAAACGCGCGCCTTCGTCGATGCCAATGCGGATATAGCGCTGCACGCGCTCCCACTGTTTCCTGCTGACCATCGGGCCGACGCTCGTTTGAGGATCGCGCGGGTCCCCTGCCTGGGTGCGCGCGACTTCTTCCCGCACACGCGCCTCGAACTCGGCGAGCCTTCGACTGGGCACGAGAATGCGCGTGCCCGCGATGCATGCCTGGCCGCTGTTCATGAAGCCGGCCTGAATCGCAAGCGGCACGATCTGATCGAAGTTCGCATCGTCGAGCACGATCACCGGCGATTTGCCGCCGAGTTCGAGTGTGACGCGTTTCAGCGTATCGGCGCCGGCCCGCAGAATCGACTTGCCGACTGGTGTCGACCCCGTGAACGACAGTTTCGCGACATCCGGGTGCGAGCTGATCTGCGCGCCGACCGTTTCACCTCGTCCCGTCACGATGTTGAATACGCCCGCCGGCAAGCACGCTGCGTGCAACGCTTCGGTCACGATGCGAGTCTGGATCGCACTCATTTCGCTCGGTTTGACGACGGCCGTGCAGCCCGCGGCCAACGCAGCGGCCAGCTTGCCGCAGATAAAGCCCGCGTTGCTGTTCCACGGCGTGATCAGGCCCGCGACGCCGAGCGGTTGCATCACGACTTCAGCGGTGCCCGCCCGGCGCGTAAACGCATAGTCCTGCAGCACCTTCGCCGCTTCGAGCAGCACACTGCTTGCATGCCGAGCCATCCACCGCCCACGCGAGACCGGCGCGCCATATTCTTCGATGATCGCCTCGAAAAGCTCGTCTTCTTTCGCAGCGACGGCTTCATGCATCCGTTTCAGCATGTCGATGCGCTCGCGCTTGTCCGTGCGCGAAAACGCGGGAAACGCGCGCTTCGCTGCCGAAATCGCGTTGCTCGCGTCCTGCGCATCGGCGAGGCGCACGCGGCCGATCACCTGTTCGGTTGCGGGATTGAAGAGCTCGAACAGTTCGTCGCCGTGCGGCGTGACGAACGTGCCGTCGATATAAACCTTGTCGATGATCTGCATTAATGCTCCCGAATCGCTTTGTGAGTGACACACGATAGACCGGTGTGATTGCGCTGACTAGCCGTACAATCCGGCATATCATGTTGAACGATTTAGGACAATGAAAGCCACGGGTCTGAGTGAACTGGAAGCGGTGCTGGCCGTTGCGCGTCATCGCAGCTTTCGCGCGGCGGCGACCCACATCGGCGTTTCGACCTCCGCTCTCAGTCACGCGGTGGCGGCCCTCGAGGCACGCATCGGTGTGCGGCTATTCAATCGCACGACGCGCAGCGTATCGTTGACCGAAGCCGGCGCGCAATTCGTCGACACGATAGCGCCGGCGTTGTCGACGATCCGCGTCGCGATCGAGCAGGTCGGAAGCTTTCGCGACACGGTGTCGGGCACGTTGCGCATCAATGCGTCGGCGGGCGCGGCGAAGCAGGCGATGCCGCTCTTCGTCGCGTTCCTGCAGCGGTATCCCGACATGAAGCTCGACCTCGTCACCGAAGGGCGGCTGATCGATATCGTCGTCGAAGGATTCGATGCGGGCATCCGTCTCGCCGACACCGTGCCGCAGGACATGATCGCCGTGCCGTTCGGTGACAGGCAGCGCTTCGCCGTGGTCGGCAGTCCGGCGTACTTCGCGCGGCACAAGCCGCCCGTTACGCCCGCGGATCTGAATGCGCACCGCTGCATCCGCACGCGAATGCCGAGCGGCGCGATCTATCAGTGGGAGTTCGAACGACGTGGCAAAGCGGTGCGTATCGACGCCAAGGGTGCGCTGACGCTCGACGAGTCGGACCTGATGCTGGCGGCGGCGCGCGCCGGTCTCGGTCTCACGTATCTGACCGAGTGGAACGTCGCTGCGGATCTGGAGGCGGGCACGCTGGTTCGCGTGCTGGAAGACTGGACGCCGCCGCTCGACGGCCTCTGTCTGTACTATCCGGGCCGCCGCCATGTGCCGGCGGGACTACGCGCACTGATCGAGATGATCCGCGAATGCGCCGATGAGCGAGGGGCGCGCACTGAGCGAGCGCCCCCGAAAAGGAAAGGTGCACGGCGCTAGTGTGGCGACATCGTGAAAACGCTTGTTGAATGTAGTTTTCGTATCTGGGTAATCCTATTCCGCCATCGCTGCTAAGTCGTCCGCTGCCCACCGCCCACAATCACCCGCTCCAACGACAGCTTCAAATGACGCTGCATCGCCGCCTGCGCCTGAATCGGATCATGCGCCTCCAGCGCTTCGAGAATCACGAGATGTTCGTCGGGCACGGCGCCCCACGTCGTTTCGTTTTCGAAGTGGCCGCGCAGCTTCTCCGATAGCGGACTATGCCGTGCATCGAATAACGAGCTGACGGTGCGCACGAGCACCTCGTTGCCGGACATTTGTGCGATCGCGAGATGGAACGCGCGGTCGGACGCGACCGGAATTCTGCCGGCTTGCACTTCGCGTTGCATCTCGTTGTAGATGGCGCGCAGCATCTTCAGGTCTTTCGCTTTGCAGAACGGCGCGACGCTCGCGATGATCGAGCCTTCGATCAGGCAGCGCGCGCCGAGGATGTCGAGCAGGCTGTCGCCGAGTTCGGCCTGCGACATCGACGCATCCGTCTGCGCGGATGGCGTCGCGCACAGATAGACGCCCGAGCCCATCCGAATCTCGACGAGCCCTTCCAGTTCGAGCGCAACCAGCGCTTCGCGCACCGATGGCCGCGACACGCCGAGCGTTTCCGCGAGCGCGCGCTCGGGCGGCAGGCGGCCGTTCGGCGCGAACTCCGGCTGAGCGATCAGATCGCGCAGCTTTTCCGCGATCTGAAGATAGAGACGGCGAGTGTCGGCAGGTTTGGCGGTCACGAAACGTTTCCTGGCGATGGAGCAAGAGCAAGCCCGATATGGCGAGCGCCGATTGTAGATCGAAGCGCCCGGCGCGCAAACCGTGGCGCTCAGGTGGTGTTCGGGGTTTCCCCAAGTCCGTGTAAATTGGCTTGACCAGTATCGCATGTGCCGTTACTTTTGCAAATTGGTAAGGCCAGATGGACGCCAGACGAGCGGTCCTCCGGCGCGCAGCGCACCCCGATACTCCATCCATTCCTCCACGACGATGAAGACAGTCATTTGCGAACAACCCGGCCAGCTAGCGCTCGCCGAACGCGCGATGCCGAACCCCGGCCCGGACGACGTGCTGATCCGCATCCGGCGCGTCGGCATCTGCGGCACCGACTTCCATATCTTCACCGGCAATCAGCCGTATCTGTCGTATCCGCGTGTCATGGGGCACGAGCTTGCCGGCATCGTCGAAGCCGCGCCGGCCGGCGCGCGCGTCAAGGCGGGCGATCAGGTCTACGTGATGCCGTATCTGTCGTGCGGGCGTTGCGTGGCTTGCCGCGCGGGCAAGGGCAACTGCTGCGTGAACATTCGCGTGCTCGGCGTCCACACCGACGGCGGCATGACCGAGTACCTCGCAGTGCCGCAGGCGTTCGTCTTCAAGGCTGACGGCGTGACGCTCGACGAAGCCGCCATGCTCGAGTTTCTTGCGATCGGCGCGCACGCGGTCGCGCGTGCCGACGTGCGGGCCGCGCAGCGTGTGCTAGTGGTTGGAGCCGGTCCGATCGGTATGGCCGCGACGATTTTCGCGAAGCTGCGCGGCGCTGAGGTCAGCGTGCTCGATGGGCGCGCGGATCGTCTGTCGGTGTGCGCCGGCGCCTTGCAGGCGGATCACACGGTGCTCCTCGACACCACCGACGCAGCGACCGATGCCGCCGAACTCGCCGCCCTGACCGACAACGAATTCTTCGACGTGGTGTTCGACGCGACCGGCAACGTGAAGGCGATGGAGCGCGGGCTGCAGTTCGTCGCGCATGGCGGCAAGTACGTGCTGGTGTCGATCGTCAGCGAGCGCATTTCGTTTGCCGATCCCGAGTTTCACAAGCGCGAAACGACCTTGCTCGCGAGCCGCAATGCGACCGTCGCCGACTTCGAAACGGTGCTCGCCGCGATGCGCGCGGGCCAGATTCCAACGGCTGCGCTCAATACCCACGTGGTCGAACTCGGCAATCTGCCGGACGAATTCCCCAAGCTGCTGAAACCGGATGCCGGCGTCATCAAGGCGCTGGTCGCGTGTTGAGCGAGCGGGGAGAACAGACGATGCAGACGATGCGGACGATGGGTAACCCGATTCTTCAATTCGGCACGAGTCGCTTTCTGCAGGCGCACGCGGATCTGTTCGTGTCGGAGGCGCTCGACGCGGGCCGCGCGCTGGGCCACGTCACCGTCGTGCAGACGACGGCCAATCCGGAGAGCCTCGCGCGCATCGAAGCATTGCGCGCGCACCGGCAGTACGACGTGCGGATTCGCGGCGTGCGCCGCGAAGCGGTCATCGATACGACCACGCGATGTCACGCGATCACCGAGGCTTTGAACGCGAATACCGACTGGCCGATGGTGGTCGAGCGCTTCGCGCGCGACGCGCGTGTCGTGATCTCGAACACCGGCGACCGAGGCTACGAGTGTTTCCCCGACGACACCGCCGAGTTATTGCACGACGACTCACGCGTGCCGCGTGGCTTCGCGGCGAAGCTCGTGGTGCTGCTGCAGGCGCGCTTCCAGGCCGGCGCCGCGCCGCTGACGCTGCTGCCCTGTGAACTCGTGTCGGGCAATGGCGACACCTTGCGTCGCCTCGTCGTCGAGATCGCGCGCGGCTGGGGCGCCGGGTCCGAGTTCGTGCGCTATATCGAGCACACGTGCATCTGGGTCAATTCGCTGGTGGACCGCATCGTGTCCGAGCCGATCCGGCCGGTCGGCGCGATTGCCGAACCGTATGCGTTGTGGGCGATCGAGCGGCACGCCGGCATGGTGCTGCCGTGCGAGCACGAAGCGATGATCGTCACCGACAACCTGTTGCACTACGAGCGCCTGAAGTTGCTGTTGCTCAATCTCGGGCATACGTGGCTGGCCGAGCGCTGGCAGGCCGACGCCCGCGAGCCCGATGAGAACGTGCTGCACGCGATGCGCGACCCGCTGCTGCGCGCCGATCTCGAATCGCTGTGGCGCGACGAGGTGCTGCCCGTGTTCGATGCGCTCGGTCAGGGCAGCGAAGCGCGCGCCTATCTCGACGATGTGCGCGAACGCTTCGACAACCCGTTTCTCGATCATCGGCTCGCCGACATCGCGCGCAATCACGAACAAAAGAAAGAGCGGCGTTTCAAGCCGGTGATCGAACTCGCGCGCGAACTTGGCGTGCGTGTCGAGCAAGCGCTTCTGAAAGGGGCGCTTGCCGCGTGCGCGCACAGTGGCTAGCGGCGCGGATCTCAAGTCCGCAGTGAATCCGCAGTGAATCCGCAGTGAATCCGCAGTGAATCCGCAGTGAATCCGCAGTAAATCCGCAGTAGACAGGCAATAGACCGACAGTAGATCGGCAGCCCACCGGTGGCCGTGAGGCCACCTGGTTCGTTCAGATAGATGCCAGCCCAGGAGACGGCTTTATGAAGAAGATGCGTTGGGTAGTGATTTTTCTGTGCTTTCTCGCGATCGCCGTGAACTATATCGATCGTGCGAATCTTGCGGTCGCCGCGCCGCAAATCGAAAAGGCGCTCGGCATCGGCCCCGCCGAGATGGGCTTCATCCTGAGCGGCTTTTTCTGGACCTACGCGTTGATGCAGATGCCGTTCGGCTGGTTCGTCGATCGGGTCGGCGCGCGCATCGCGTTGCCGCTCGCGGTCGGCTGGTGGTCGGTGTTTACCGCGGCCACCGCGGTCACGACCAGCGTCGCCGGGATGTTCGGCTGCCGGCTGTTGCTGGGCGTCGGCGAGGCGGGCGCTTACCCGTCCTGCACGAAGCTCGTCAGCCAATGGTTCCAGCCCAAGGAGCGCGCGATCGCGACGAGTATCTTCGATAGCGGCTCGCGGGTCGGCTCCGCGCTGTCGATTCCCGTTGTTGCGCTGATCATCGGCACGCTCGGCTGGAAGGCGGCGTTTGTCCTCACCGGTTTGCTCGGCGCGGTGTGGATCGTCGGCTGGTTCGTGATTTATCGCAACCCCACGCAAGACGCGATGGAGACCGCACACGAGGCCGCGTCGGCGGCTCAAGCACGAGGCGGTGAGAACGTGACGTGGGCGTCGCTGTTTCGTCACCGCACGCTGTGGGGCATGATGCTCGGCTTCTTCTGCCTGAACTTCGTGATCTATTTCTTCATCACGTGGTTTCCGAGCTATCTCGTGCAAACGCGCGGCTTCTCGCTGAAATCGCTCGGCACGCTCGGCATGATTCCGGCGCTGATCGCGATTCCGGGCGGCTGGCTCGGCGGCTATGTGTCCGACGCGCTGTTCCGCCGCGGCTGGAGTCTGACGGCCGCGCGCAAGACCTGCATGGTCGGTGGCATGTTGCTGTCGTCGGTGATCACGTTGTCGGCGTTCACGGAGAACACCTATCTGATGCTCGCGTTCTTCGGTATCGCCTACGGCAGCCTCGCGTTCGCCGCGGCGAGCATCTGGTCGCTGCCCTGCGACGTCGCGCCGACGCCGCGCCACGTCGCGTCGATCGGCGGCATCCAGAACTTCGCGTCGAATCTGGCGGGCATCGTGATCACGACGTTCACCGGCCTGATGGTCGCCATGACCAAGGGCTCGTTCACGATTCCGCTCGTCGTGGCGGGCGGCTTCTGCTTTCTTGGTGCGTTCGGCTATCTCGTCATCGTGGGGCGCATCGAGCCGCTGTCGCTGGAGTCGGACAGCCGCGATTTGCCGAAGGGCGCGCGCTCCACGATCTGACGTATTCTGTTGCAACGCATTTGCATAACTCTGCTTTCGAGGCTTTTCATGTCGACTCAAGCTAGCGTCGCGTCCGCGATCATCCGCCTGCATCCCGCCGACGACGTCATCATCGCGACCCGGCAGTTGTTGCCCGGCACGCGCATCGAGGCGGAACAACTGGTCGTCGCCGGGTTGATTCCACCGGGGCACAAGATCGCGACGCGCGACATCGCGCAAGGCGAGCCGGTCAAGCGCTACAACCAGATCATCGGCGTCGCGCGCGAGGCGATCGCGCGCGGGCAGCATGTTCACACCCACAATCTCGGCATGTCCGAGTTCGCGCGCGAGCACGCGTTCGGCGTCGATGCGCAGCCGACCGTCTACGTCGACGAACCCGCGCATTTCATGGGCATTCGTCGCGGCGATGGACGCATCGCGACGCGCAACTACATCGGCATCCTGACGAGCGTGAACTGCTCGGCGACCGTCGCGCGTGCGATCGCCGATCATTTCCGCCGTGACGTGCATCCCGATGCGCTCGCCGACTATCCGAACGTCGACGGCGTGATCGCGTTGACGCACGGGCTCGGCTGCGGCATCGACATGCAGGGCGAGGGGATCGCGATCCTGCGTCGCACGCTCGCCGGTTACGCGGTGCATCCGAACTTCGCGTCGGTGCTGTTCGTCGGGCTCGGCTGCGAGACGAACCAGATCGACGGTGTGCTCGCGGCGGGCGGCCTCGACGCCAGTTCGATGAAGCTGCGCAGCTTCACGATCCAGGACAGCGGCGGCACGCGCAAGACGATCGAGCACGGTATCGCGACGGTGCGCGAGATGCTCGCCGACGCGAACCGCGTGCAGCGTGTGCCGGTGCCGGCCTCGCATCTATGCGTCGGCTTGCAGTGCGGCGGCTCGGACGGCTATTCGGGCATCTCCGCGAATCCCGCGCTCGGCGCGGCGGTCGATCGGCTGGTGCGGCATGGCGGCACCGCGATCCTCTCCGAGACGCCGGAGATCTACGGCGCGGAGCATCTGCTGACGCGCCGCGCGGTGAGCGCGGCGGTCGGCGACAAGCTGCTCGCGCGTATCGCGTGGTGGCAGGACTATTGCGCGCGCAACGGCGGCGCGATGGACAACAACCCATCGGCGGGCAACAAGGTGGGCGGGCTGACGACGATCCTCGAAAAATCGCTCGGCGCGGTGGCGAAGGGCGGCACGACGAATCTGGTCGACGTCTACGAATACGCGCAGCCGGTCACCGCGAAGGGCTTCGTCTTCATGGATTCGCCAGGCTACGACCCGGTGTCGGCGACGGGGCAGGTCGCCTCGGGTGCGAATCTGATCTGCTTCACGACCGGGCGCGGTTCCGCTTATGGCTGCGCGCCGTCGCCGTCGCTGAAGCTGGCGACCAACACCACGCTGTGGCAGCGCCAGGAGGACGACATCGATATCAATTGCGGTGGCGTGATCGACGGCAGCGCGAGCATCGATGCACTCGGCGAAGCGATCTTCCGCATGATGCTCGACTGTGCGTCCGGCACGCGCACGAAGAGCGAGCTGCACGGCTATGGACAGAGTGAATTCGTGCCGTGGCAGGTCGGCGTGGTGACCTGAGCCGGTGCATGGCGGCGACACGACTAAACAATCAAATAAATCACGCACTGGAGGTTGCAATTGGAACGCCGGCTTTATTCGGGCCGCGACGTGAAGCGCGCGCACAGCATCGACGATCTGCGCGCGATGGCTCGCCAGCGTCTGCCGAATTTCTGTTTCGAGTATGTCGAGGGCGGCGCCGAAGACGAAGCGACGCTGCGCCGCAATCGCGACGTGTTCGGCGAAATCGCTTTTCTGCCGCGCACGCTGGTGAACGTCGAGCACCGCGATCAGAGCGTGACGCTGTTCGGCGAGCGCAGCGCATCGCCGTTCATGATCGGTCCGACCGGCTATAGCGGACTGATGTTTCGCGAAGGCGACGTCAAGCTGGCCAGTGCGGCGGCGGCGGCCGGCATTCCGTTCGTGCTGAGCAACGTCTCGACGGTCGCGCTGGAGGAGGTCGTGCGGCGCGCGGGCGGCCGCGTGTGGATGCAGGTCTACATGTACCGCACGCGCGAATTTCTCGCGAAACTGGCGCAGCGCGCGAAGGCGGCGGGCATCGAGGCGCTGGTCGTCACGACCGATAGCGCGGTGTTCGGCAAGCGCGAATGGGACCTGCGCAACTACATCGAGCCGTTGAAACTCGACTGGCGCAACAAGTTCGACGTGCTGCGCCATCCGCGCTGGATGGCCAACGTGCTGTGGCCGAACGGCATGCCGCGCTTCGCGAATCTCGGCGACCTGCTGCCGCCGGGGCAGGACAGCGTGAAGGGCGCGACGATCACGTTGGGCCAGCAACTCGACCCGTCGCTATCGTGGGACGATATCCGCTGGCTGCGCGATCTGTGGCCGCGTCGGCTGATCGTCAAAGGGGTGCTCGGCGCGCCGGATGCGCTGAAGGCGCTGGAGACGGGCGTCGACGGCATCGTGCTGTCGAACCACGGCGGGCGCCAGCTCGACAGCGCGGTATCGGCGATGGACGTGCTGCCCGAAGTCGTCGAGCAGGTCGGCGGCAAGCTCTGCGTGATGCTCGACGGCGGATTTCGGCGCGGCTCCGAGATCCTGAAGGCGATTGCGCTGGGCGCCGACGCGGTGCTGCTCGGACGCGCGACCACCTACGGTTTGAGCGCGGGCGGTCAGCCGGGCGTCGAACGCGCCATCGACATCCTCAAAAGCGAAATCGACCGGGCGCTCGGCTTGTTGGGTTGTAGCGATATCGCCGGGCTCGACCGCAGCTATCTGCGCTCGCTGCGGCATGAGGCGCCGCTCTCGCCAGTGCGCTCGGAATCACAAGCACAATCGCAAACCCAATCGCTGCAGGCGCGCGCCGCGGCGCTGCTCGCCTGACCCACTGGAGATACTCGATGCAGCACGAAGAGACTGCGGCGAGCTGCGCCAACGAAGCCGTCGCCGCGCTGCGCGCCGCACTCGGCGCGGACATCGTGAGCCTGCCGGACGAATTCGGCGGGCGGCAGTTCGCGGACTGGAGCGGCACGCCGTCGACCGAACCGGTGGCGCTGATCCGTCCGCGCACGACCGAAGAAGTCGCCACCGCGCTCAGGATCTGCCATCAATTCCGCCAGCCGGTCGTCACGCAGGGCGGCATGACCGGCCACGCGGGCGGCGCCTGCGTGCTCGGCGGCGAAGTCGCGCTGAGCGTCGAGCGGATGAACGGCGTCGTCGAGATCGATCCGGTCAGCGCGACGCTGACCGTGCTCGCGGGCACCCCGCTGCAGGTCGTTCAGGAAGCGGCCGATCACGCCGGCTTCATGTTCGCGCTCGACCTCGGCGCGCGCGGCAGCTGCACGATCGGCGGCAACATCGCCACCAACGCGGGCGGCAATCGCGTGATTCGCTACGGCATGATGCGCGACCAGGTCCTCGACGTCGAAGCGGTGCTCGCCGACGGCAGCGTGATCGGCGGCCAGCGCAAGATGATCAAGAACAATACCGGCTACGATCTGCGCAACCTGCTCGCGGGCAGCGAAGGCACGCTCGCGGTCATCACACGCGCGGTGCTGCGTCTGCGCGCCAAACCGCGCGCGATCTCGACCGCATGGTGCGGGATGCCAAACTACGCGGCCGTGACCACGCTGCTGGGCCGCGCGCAGGAGCGGCTGCCGGCCGGGGTGTCCGCGTTCGAGGTGATGTGGCCGAGCTATTGCGATTTCGTGCGGCAACGCCTGCCCGAGCTGCGCGTGCCGCTCGCGAGCGATCACGCTTTCTACGTGCTGCTCGAGAGTTGCGGCGCGGACCCTGAGCGGCAGTCGGCGGCTTTCGAGGAGTTTCTCGCCGACATGCTCGACGCGGGCGTGATCGCCGATGCGGCGATCGCGCAATCGGACGCGGACGCCGCGGCGTTCTGGGCGATTCGCGATGCGCCAGCCGAATATCCGCGCCTGATCCCGGGACGCATTTCGTTCGACATCAGCTTCGCGGTGGCGCAGGCGGGCGATGCCGCGCAGCGTTGCGACGAGCGACTGCGCGCGCGCTGGCCGCAAGCGACGATTCTCGTGTACGGCCATCTCGGCGACGGCAATCTGCACGTGGTCGTGCAGGAGCCGGGCTGGACCGACGACGCCATTGCCGAGGTCAAACGCGTCGTCTATGAACTGACGGGGGAAATGGGCGGCTCGGTATCGGCCGAGCATGGGATCGGCGAAGAGAAGCTGAGCGTGCTCGGTCTGTCACGCTCGCCGGCCGAACTCGCTGCGATGAAAGCGATCAAGCTCGCGCTCGATCCGCACAATATCCTGAACCCCGGCAAGGTGATCGCGGGGTAGTGTGCATGGGGCGTTGGCGTCACGCCCCGCTTCAAACGTCTTCACCGGTCGCGAATACGCTGTTTTCAGGCTCCGTCTGTTCGACGTCGATGCACTGCACGCGCCAGTGGCCGGTCATCAGGTCGCGGCAGCGTTCGCCGCACCACTGCACGCGTCCGATCTCGCTTTCGAACGGCCCGTCGACCTGATTCAGATCAAGTCCCTCGAGCACGCAGACCGGCACGGCGCTGTGCGGACCGCAAACCAGCGTATTGCCGCAATCCACATGCAGCGTGCCCCATTCGGGCAGTTCGACCCCAAAGTGACCTTCGCGCGACCATTGCCGCGTGTCCTTGTCGAGCCAGAGAATGGCGAAGGCATCGGGTTGACACGATCGAACGTGTCGAGATGAACGGTCAAACGCATGATGACTCTCCGCTACGTGAAAAACTGATCCTGCTCTATTGACTAAGTACCCATAGCACCAGCGTGTGCGCATCCTCGGCCGACAGCGGCCCGCCGCGCTCGGCTGCCGGCGGCATCGGCGTATCGCCCCAATGCGCCTTGCCGCCGAGCCGCAGCTTGTGCTCGAGCATCGCCTGCGCGTCGGGCGAATTGCGATAGCGCTCCGCGATCTGCTGGAACGACGGCGCGAGAAACGGCGCATCGCGCGTATGGCAAAACATGCAGTGCTGCTGATCGACCAGCGCGCTCGGCTCGGGTTCGCCATAAGCGAGGCCGGTCGTCAGCGCCGACGCCGCGCACATCAGCAGACAATTTCGGATTTGCGCAATCACGGCACGTGCTCCCGCATCAGGAATAAGATCAGTGTAGGGACGCCGAAATGGGCTTTATTGACCTCGATCAAACGGCCCACGGCGCCGACCGATCGCGCGACACAATGGCGCACCCAGGCCGTTGAAGGCGGCCGCGCGCCGGTGGCCGCCAACGCGTCCGAAGGAGGACCCGATGCGAGCGATGGTGTTCGATGGCAGCTCGGCGATGCTGGCCGAGCGCGAAGTGCCGGATCCGCGGCCCGGTGCCGGCGAGATTCTGATCGACGTTCATGCCTGCGGCGTGTGCCGCACGGACCTGCATCTGGTCGACCGCGAACTGGAGCATCCGAAACGGCCGGTGATTCCGGGCCACGAAATCGTCGGTGTGGTGGCGGAGTTGGGCGCGGGCGTGACCGGCTTCGCGGTGGGTGAACGGGTCGGCGTGCCGTGGGTCGGGCGTACCTGCGGCCACTGCCGCTACTGTCTGTCCGCTCGCGAGAACCTTTGCGACGACGCGGGCTTCACCGGCTACACGATCGACGGCGGCTACGCCGAGCGCACGGTCGCCGATAGCCGCTACTGCTTCCATCTGCCGTCGCACTACAGCGATATCGAGGCCGCGCCGCTGCTGTGCGCGGGTCTGATCGGCTATCGCACGCTGAGCATGGCGGGCGACGCCGAACGGATCGGCATCTACGGCTTCGGCGCGGCCGCGCATCTCGTCGCGCAGGTCGCGCGTCATCAGCAGCGTAGCGTCTATGCGTTCACGCGTCCCGGCGATCATGCGGCCCAGCAACTCGCGCTGCGACTCGGCGCGGCGTGGGCCGGCGGCAGCGACGAGGCGCCGCCCGTCGAACTCGACGCGGCGCTGCTGTTCGCGCCGGTCGGCGCACTCGTGCCGCGGGCGTTGCAGTCGGTCGCGAAAGGCGGTGTGGTGGTGTGCGGCGGCATCCACATGAGCGACATTCCCTCGTTCCCGTACGCGTTTCTGTGGGGCGAGCGACGCGTCGTGTCGGTCGCGAATCTGACCCGCGACGATGGGCTTGCGTTCATGCGCAGCGCTGCCGAAATCCGGTTCACGATCGAGACGACCACTTACCCGTTGCGCGACGCGAACCGCGCGCTCGACGATCTGCGCAATGGCAGGCTCACCGGCGCGGCCGTGCTCGCGGTTCGTTGAGGCTTGATGCAGATCAAGACGTCGTCCGCCTCGGCGGTCATGATTTAAGCGCGAACCGATGGGTTCCTGCCGCCGCTGGCCGTCGCGCGGGGCGACGATCCGAGGAAAGCCGATGACCACTCCGACTGAGCGCAACACCTTCCACCGCGTGATGATCGCGTCCGCGGGCGGCACCGGACTGCCGTCCGGCACGCGCGCCGCCCAGCGGTTCGCCGCCGCGGATGCGCGCTTTCGTCTCGTCGATATCGTCTGCAATCCCGCCGCGCTTTATCCGACGCTGATGCTCAGCTATCCCGACTGGTGCGAGGCGCATCGCGCGATGCTGCACGGCGCGCAGGCCACGCTGCGCGATGCGGTGCTCGCGTTGCGCGGCGTCGTCGCGGCGACCGATGCGGAGATCGTTGACCTCACCGCCTTGCATCAGGGTGCGGCCGAAGCGCTCGCTCACGCGGCGGCGCAATGGGACGCGGATCTGATTGCGGTGGCCGCGCATCCGCGCGAACATCGCCGGGACAGCCGCATCGATCCCGAGGAACTGGTCGCGTCGACAGGGCGCCCGGTTCTGTATCTGCCGGCGAGCCCGGTCGGCGCGAGCGATGCGTCGGCGGCGAGCCGCGTGCTGGTCGCGATCGATGGCAGCGACACCGCGCTCGACGCGCTGCGCACCGCGCTCGCGGTCGCGCCGCCCGACGCGCACATCAAGGTCGTGTATGCGGCCGACGATCGCTTCGCGTGGTGCGAATGGCTGCCGTTCGAAGCCGTGTCGCAGCATCGCATCGATGTGTTGCGGCGCGGCGCGACGATGCTCGAACAAAGCCGGCGCGTGGCCGAAACGGCGTTGCTCGAGTTCGACGACGATTCCGGCGACGCGTCGACCGCGATCCTCGGCGAAGCGGAACGCTGGCACGCGGATCTGATCGTAATGGGCTCGCACGGTATGCGCGGCGCGCCGCATCCGTTGCCGGGACACGTGACTTCGCGCACGCTGCGCGACGCGGCTTGTCCCGTGCTCGTGTGTCCGCGCGGCGGATCATCGTGGCGGGGGGCCGCGGCACCGCGCGGCGAGTTCTCGGAGCCGTACCTGGGCAGCGCGGGTGGGCTGTTTTATCTGTAGCGGCGGCGCGCGGCGCGCGTCGAAAAATCCAACCTCAGTGGAGAGTCGGCATGTACCAGCATATTCTCGTCGCGCTCGATGGCAGCAGCTTCTCGAAGCGCGCGCTCAAAGAAGCGGTGAAACTCGCCGCGTTGACGAAGGGCGTCGTGCATCCGGTTTATGTGGTCGACAAGACCCCGCTGTTTTCCTATGCCGGCTACTACGACCCGATGGCGCTGACCGAAGCGCTGCGCCAGGACGGCCGCTCGGTGCTCGACGATGCCGAGCAGACCTGCGTCGACGCCGAGGTGCCATGCCGCACCGAGCTGATCGAATCGGACAGCCTGTCGGACGACGTCGCCAGTATCGTGCTGCGCCACGCCGAGCAGATCCACGCCGACGTGATCGTGATGGGCACGCATGGACGGCGCGGCGTGCGGCGCCTCGTGATCGGCAGCGTGGCGGAGCGCGTGCTGCGTTTCTCGCGCTGTCCGGTGTTGCTCATGCGCGTGCAGAGCGAGGAGGAGGCGCCAGCGCCGTAACTCCGCGCCACAACGTGGCGAGCGTTACGCGAGGGCGTCGGCCGGGATCTGGATCGAGATCCTGAAGCCAGTGCCGGGCGAGCTGATGAACGAGACAGTGCCGCGCAACTGCCGCACGCGTTCGCGTATGCCGACCAGACCGAACGAATTCTTTGCCGGCGGCTGATCCAGTGCGACGCCCACGCCATCATCGTCGATATCGAGCGAGATGATGGGTCCGTCGCAGACCAGGTCGATGCGCACGCGCCGTGCGTTCGCGTGCCGTGCGACGTTCGTCAACGCCTCCTGGACGATGCGAAACAGCGCCGTCGCCGCGAATTCGCCGAATTCCGGTTCGGCCGGCTCCAGATGAACGCTTGCCCGCACGCGGTAGCGCTTCGTGAAGTCTTCGACCAGCCAGTCGAGCGCGGCGGCAAGCCCGAGGTCGTCGAGCAGCGGGGGCCGCAGGTCGGCGGCGATGCGCCGCAGCGACGCGGCCATCCAGTCGATCTGCGTTTGCAGTTCATGCGTTTGCGCGGCGAGCGGCGCGGTGGCGGTCTGCTTGTTCAGGTTCGCTTCGAGCAGCGCGACGCTCATTTTTAGCGCGGTCAGCCGTTGGCCGAGGTCGTCGTGCAGTTCGCGTGCGATCCGTTTTTGCTCGTTTTCACGGGCGATCTGCACGTGGGTGGATACTTCGCTCGCACGTTCGAGTTCCGCGAGGCGCATGCGCTCGGTCAGGTCGCGCGTGACCTTGGCGAAGCCGAGCAAGGCGCCCGACGCATCGTGCACGGCGGAGACGACCACGTTGGCCCAGAAACGCGAGCCGTCGCGCCGCACGCGCCAGCCTTCGTCCTCGGTGCGGCCGACGGCGGCAGCGGTTTCCAGTTCGCGGGCGGGCTTGCCGGCCGCGATGTCTTCGGGGGTATAGAACTTCGAGAAATGCTGGCCGATGATTTCTTCGGGCGTATAGCCCTTGATGCGCTGTGCGCCGGGATTCCAGCTCGTCACCCGGCCGGCGGGATCCAGCATGAAGATGGCGTAGTCCTGAACCGCTTCGACCAACATGAAATAGCGATCCTCGACGGGCACGTCCGACACGGACGCCGCACCAGCGCGGCGCGAAGACTCGCCACTCGACACACCCATCGCTCCTCCATGCGGTCCGGCAAGGTCGCGCACCGCGAGTCACTGAGTTATATCAGTTCGGGAGCGCTTGTTCCACCCGGCATGTCGTGAGAACGAATGGGACGCGAGCGTCGAGCCCGGCGCTCAGACTCGCCCCAGGCCTTCCGCGTCTTCGATGCGGATGGTTTTGCCGTTCGCCTGCACGAGGCGCTCGCGCTGGAACTTCGAGAACATCCGGCTCACGGTTTCGAGCTTCATGCCCAGAAAGCAGCCGATCTCCTCGCGCGTCATGCGCAGATGAAACTCCGCGCCGGAAAAACCGCGCGCCTTGAAGCGCTTCGACAGGTTCAGCAGAAACGTCGCGACCCGCTGTTCGGCGCTCATCGTGCCGAGCAGCATCATCTGGCTCGATTCGCGGACGATTTCGCTGCTCATCATCTGATAGATGTGATGCTGCATCGGCTTCATCTCGCGGCAGATCGCCTCGAGCTGCGTGAACGGAATGATGCACACGACGCTGTCTTCGAGCGCGATCGCATCGCAATTCTGCTTGCCACCGCAGATTCCGTCGAGGCCGAGCGTGTCGCCGGCAATCTGGAAACCGGTCACGTGCTCGCGGCCGTCGCGATGCATGACCACGGTCTTGAACGACCCGGCGCGGATCGCGTAGATGCTTTGAAACGGGTCGGCCGCGCGATACAGCGCCTCGCCACGTTTGATCGAGCGCGTCGAGCAGATTACCTCGTCGAGTTGGGCGAGTTGGTCGGGTGTCAGCTCAGGTGGCATGCAGATCTGGCGCATCGCGCAGGCGGAACAGCGCGGCGTGGCGTGGCGTGGCGCGGCGCCGCGCGGCATCACGTGGATCGGCACGGCGCGCGAGGCGCGAGGCGCGTCGTGACGGGGTTCACAGGCTGCTGCAACTTGCATGATCGGCTCCAGGCGGACAGGCCGATTGCGCGCGACGCACGTACGCAATCGCTTCGATGGCATGGCAGGCGAGGATGAACTCCGAGGTTTTGTCGAAGAAGAAGTCGGCGCCTGCCGCTTCGCACGCGCGGCGAAACGGCGTCGCGCAGTGATTGGTCAGCACGATACTGACGATGGACGGCCTCACCCGCGCGAGCGCCGCGAGCAGCGCAAGGTTGGTCTTGCCGGAGAAACACGGGTCCAGCACCGCGACATTGGCGCGGCTCGCGACGATGATGTCGAACGCGTGCTCGACGCCAGTGGATTGCCCGGCGATTTCGATGCCGGGAATCAGCGCGATCAGGCGCGCAAACCGGCGCCGGACGTCGGTCGCGTCGTCGACGAGGAACACTCTCGATCCGGTGGCTGACATGGTGGTGTCCATGCCGACCAGTATTGGCGACTTGATCTCAAAAAAGTATCGGCGGGGCTTTAAGTGTTACCAGGAGTTCAGGTAGTCGTTGTAGGAATATTCCTAGTGAGGGGCGCAAGCGGCGGCGGGTTACAGGTCGGCTTCGTCGTCGAACAGCTTGTGGCGGATCGCATAGCGAACGAGGCCGTTCTCGTTCGGCATCTGCATTTTGTCGAGGATGCGCGTCTTGTGCGTGCTGATCGTCTTCACGCTGACGCAGAGTTCGTTGGCGATCTCGGTGATGCTCTGGCCCGCGACGATGCGCCGGAACACCTCGAATTCGCGATCGGACAGCCGCTGATGCGGCAACGCGTCGGCAGGCTCGTTCAGTGCCTGCGCAAAGCGCTCGGCCATCGCGAGGCTGACATAGACGCCACCGGCCGCGATTTTCGTCACCGCGCCGACCAGTTCCGCGCTGGCGCTTTCCTTGGTCAGATAGCCGGAGGCACCGGCCTTGAACGCGCGCACCGCGTATTGCTGCTCGGCATGCATGGTCAGCACGAGAATTCGCAGCTCGGGTTTTTCGTCCTTGATCTGCTTGATCAGCTCGATGCCGTTGCGCCCCGGCATCGACAGATCGAGCACCAGCACATGCGCGTGCGTCGCGCGGATCAGGGCGAGCGTCGTCGCGCTGTCGCACGCTTCGCCGGCCACCTCGAAGCCGCTCGCCTGCTGCAGAATATGGCGTAGCCCGTCGCGCACGAGCGTGTGGTCGTCGGCCAGCAACACCTTGATCATGGGGCGATCTCTTTCTGTCGCATCGATTGCAAGGGGAACGTAACCGTCAGCGCGCAGCCGCGCGTTGCTTGCCCACGGGCGGCGGTGCCGCGGCCATTATCCGCTTTCCGCGGCCGGCGGTGCGGGCCGTTCGTATGCCGTGTCGGTTCGAGGGGCGGTGTTGTCCGGTGTTTTCCGTGTTGGGCGCGCGCGGCAGGCCGTTGACCTGCGTCAAGCCGCAGAGCGGCGCGCGCCCCACACTGTCGTTGCAGACGCACGCTGGCACCACTTCGGGTCATGCCAGCGCTTTCAGAGGGAGTCCAACATGTACCAACGAATTCTGGTGGCGCTCGACGACAGTCCCAGCGCGCAGCGCGCATTTGACGAGGCGCTGAAGCTCGCGAAGCTGACGGGCGCGACACTCGAAGCCTGCTGCGTGGTCGGGCACGGCAAGTGGTCGGACACTGCCGACGCGGCTTTCGAGCCGGAACCGGCGACCGCGGCGCAGGAATTCGCCAGCCGCGCGCTCGATGCGCCGCGCGAGATGATGCGCGAAGCGCAGGTGCCTGGCGGCGTGCGCGTGATCGACGCCTACGCGGAAAGCGTGTCGGCGGTGCTCGCACGCGTCGCCGATGAAATCGAGGCGGATCTGATCGTGATGGGCACGCACGGCCGGCAGGGCGTGCAGCGCTTTTTTGTCGGCAGCGTCGCGGAGTCGCTCGTGCGCTCGACCGACATACCCGTGCTGATCGTGCGCCATCAGCCCGCTGGGCAGGAGCAGTCCTAAGAGCGGTCCTGACGCGTGGCGCCGCGGCGCAATGGTGCAAGCGCGCCGCGGCCTCGGCGCACGAGTGAGGTTTTGGCCGCTCAGGTGAGCTCGTTTTCGGCGCCGGCAGGCATGGCTTCCCCGCGAGCCGCGCCGCCCGCGTGCGCCGGAATCAGCAGCACCGGGCAAGTGGCGCTGCGCAGCACGCGCTCGGCGACGCTGCCGAGCATCAGCCGTCGCACACCACGTCGACCGTGCGTGCCCATCACGATCGCGTCGGCGCGCCATTCGAGCGCTGCCGCGACGATGCGCTGCGCGACGTCTTCGCCGGTGAGCGCCGCCTCCACCGTGCGGGCCGTGCCCTTGACGCCGCGCGCGGCCATCTGGCTCTGGGCGTCGGCCGCGATCCGCTTGCCTTCCTCGAAATAGGCGTCCTGGATCACGCAAGGGTCGAAGCCGGGCGCGTCGTAGGCGATGACGGGCACGTCGATCACGTAGAGCGGCATCAGCTCGGCGCCGGATTCGGCGGCAAGGGTCAGGGCGGCATCGAAGGCGCGGGAGGCGGTGTCGCTGCCGTCGAGCGCGACCAGTAGGCGGTGAAACATGGCGGTCTCCTCGAACGCGAACCTCAGTGGGACAACAGCACCGGCACGGTCATCGACTCGAGCATCGTGCGCGTCGCCCCGCCCAGTACGACTTCGTGCAGACGCGAATGCGCGTACGCACCCATCACGATCAAGTCGCACCCGAGCTCGTCCGCCTGCGAGAGCAGCACGTCGCCGACCGGTGTGTCGGCTTCGATGCTCAGATCGCGCACGTCGATCTTCACGCCGTGACGCGCGACGGTGAGCGCGATATCGGCGCCCTGAACCGTGTCGCGCGGTGGCCGATCGCCCGGCGAATGAACCGTCAGTAGCGTGACTTTGGCCGCGTGCGCGAGAAACGGCAGTGCGTCGTGGATCGCACGGGTGGCCTCACGGCTGCCGTCCCACGCGATCAGCACGTGCCGCCCGGGCGGCGCGAAGGTGCCTGCCGACGGCACCAGCAACACCGGCCGTCCGGCCGACAGCACGATGTGCTCGACGAACTGTTCGGCGACGAACGCCTCGGGATCGACCGGATCGGTCTGCCCGAGCACGATCAGATCGGCCAGACGCGCGTACGGCGGCACGACGTCGTTCGCATAGCCGTTCGCGGCGATCCACTGACCGTCGACGTTCGCGCGCGCAAGCTCCGCGCGAAACAGCCGCTCGAGCGCGCCGGCGCGCTCGAGCCGCAGGCGTTCATGCTCCGCGTAGTAGTCGGCGGTGCCGGCCATCACGAAGAACGCGTGACGCGGTGGCACGTATGTCGAAAACAGGCCGGTCAGCGTCGCATGGAAGCGGTGCGCCAGATGCAACGCGATCTCGAGCCGAGGATGCGCACGAACGCTCGTATCGAGGTGAACGAGAATGCTTTTGTAGCTCATCGCCGGGACTCCGTGACAGAACATGGGAACGGGCGCGAGCCCGTCGTCACATGGAGTCTATGGGCCCGGTGGGCGCGGCTGTTGACCCAGATCAAGCAGCGGCCGTCGCGCGCTCAATACCGTGGCGGGCGCGCTCGATGTTTGCAACCGCTGCTGGCAATCCTATGCTGTGCTCTGGAGGGCCGCGATCATGGTTTGCGAATCCGATGCGCCGCGCGGGTGCGCCGGCTTACCCTGGAGCGTGACGATGTCCGGACAACCCGAAGGCTGGTTCGATTGCACGGAGGCGTATCAAGCCGCGCAGAGCGCCGCTCGACAGTACGCGGAGTGGTTCGAGCAGGCCAATCGGGCCTGCGCCGCCTGGTATGCGTGGTGGCAGGCGGCCTACGGCATCGCGCCGGGCGTCGCGCCGCTCGCGGGCGGCCTGAGCGCGTGGTGGTGGACCTCGCAGAACGCGCTGCCGTTCGCGGGCGTCGTTTAGCGGTGCGAGTCGGCGAAGCTGGCGGGCTTACCGTCAATGGCAGTCAAGGCAAGGAGGAGTTCAGATGGGAACGGATCGCGTGGCATTGGTCACAGGCGGGATGGGCGGCTTGGGCACGGCGGTCAGCCGGGCGCTTCATGACGCGGGGATGACGGTCGCGGTGTCGCACTCGAAGCACAACGATCGCGTGTCGAGCTGGCTGCAGGGCGAGCGCGACGCGGGTCGCGAGTTTCACGCGTACGAAGCCGACATCGCCGACTTCGATTCATGCGCGCGCTGCGCGCAAAGCGTTCTCGGCGAGCTGGGCGCGGTCGACGTGCTGATCAATAACGCGGGCATCACGCACGACACGAGCTTCGCGAAGATGAGCAAGGAGCACTGGGACGCCGTGTTGCGCACCGATCTCGACGGTCTGTTCAACATGACCAAGCCGCTGCTGGGCGGCATGCTCGAGCGGCGCCACGGCCGTATCGTCAACGTGGGGTCGGTCAATGGTTCACGCGGCGCCTACGGGCAAACCAATTATTCGGCGGCCAAGGCGGGCGTGCATGGCTTCACGAAAGCGCTGGCGCTCGAAACCGCGAAGCACGGCGTCACGGTGAACACGGTGTCGCCCGGATATCTGGCGACCGCGATGGTCGAAGCGGTGCCGCGCGAGATTCTCGACGCGAAGATCCTTCCCCAGATTCCGGTCGGACGGTTGGGGCGTCCGGATGAAGTGGCGGCCTTGATCGCGTTTCTGTGCTCAGAGCAGGCGGCTTTTATCACCGGTGCCGATATCGCGATCAATGGGGGCATGCATATGCATTGAGGGGAGGGCGGCGCATGCACCTTCGCCGCGCTTGACGCACGTCAATGACCACTTTTCACGGAAGAACAAGATAAGGCCATAGCGAGCGCCTGCATCTGGATTGACACGCAACAGGCCCGCTCGATGTTCGCAACGGGAGGCGAGGATGGGCATCGGCATGCAGATCGTCTATCTCGGCTTCGCGGGCTCGGCACCGCTCGAAGCGGAAGCGGGTGTGCAACTGGTGCGTCTCGCGCGGTTTGGCGCGCGCGTGGCGAACTGCCACCTCGCCATCGAGGCGTTGCGTCCGGGATCGGCTCGTCCGCTGTATGACGTGCGGCTCGATCTGGTCACGCCAGCGCATGAACTCAGGCCCGTCGCGCATTGCGCGGGCGACGACGCTGCGGCGGCCATCCGCTGCGCGTTCGATGAGGCGGAGAAGGCGCTCGAAACGGCGGCCGCGATAGAGCGTGGCCACTGAGCAAACCGAAATTAAATCTGGCGAATCTCAGGGTTCAATCGCCAACGACATCCGTCCTACATCGGATTTTGACGTCGGCATGCATGCAATATCTCGTTGACTGCGAATGCTCCTCTCACGGTCTGCACATTCTGCAGGACGCACACGTGATACGCTCTTTCGCGCGGCAAAAGCATTGCGCCATTTCTGTAAAGCGCGTCGCACGAGTCGCTAATCGCGCGAGCCGCGAAGCTGCTTTGACTGTTTCCCAACGAATGCAGAATGCATTGATCGTAGTCTGGACTATTACCGCCGTACGCGAGGGCCGCGAGCGGGGTGGCGAGCGTTATCGAGAGAAACAGATTGGCCAGTTTGAGCATGATTGTGCGAGAGAATCCCGAAAATTGACGGGCAGGGAATCGTAACACGCCGCATCCCGAAACGACGGGCGCATTACATAAAGCGCGAATATTGCCTTTATCGTTGATATGCCATGTCACCACTATTGCCTTATCCGAATTGTCGGTAGTTCGCGCGGCGATACTCACTGAATGAGTCAGGTTATCTAAATCTCGCTATCATGCGTTGCCAACGAATCCCTCCTTAACCAACGCGCCATGAAACTCTATTTCAGCCGCAACTATAATCCGCGTCTTGCCGTTGCCGTGGCGCGCTATTTGAATTCGCCGGTCGAGTTTGAATTCGCATCCCCCTTTTCGCCGGGTGAGCGCGAAAAGTTCATCAAGCTCAATCCAAACTTGAGCCTGCCCATTCTTGTCGAGGGAAAGGCGACGCTGTGGGAGGCGGATGCGATCGCCTGCCGGCTTTCGCACCTCGCCGGGTCGGACTTCTGGCCGACAGGCAACGCCATGCCAGACCTCGTGCGCTGGATCAGTTGGGGCTACTGGAATTTCGTGCGCGCCTGCGATCAGGTTCATTTCGAACGGGTGACCAAGCAGCGCTACGGTCTCGGGCCGGTCAGGCACGAGTTAGTCGAGGCGGGGCTGCGTGAATTCGCCTCCTCGGCCGCGATTCTGGAACAGCATCTCGCGGGCCGCGACTGGCTCGTCGGCGGCGAGGTCACCTATGCAGATTTTCGCGTCGCGTGTGTGCTCCCGTTCGCGGAACTCGCCGGCCTGCCGCTCGCCGATTTTTCGCGTGTCGAAGCCTGGCACGCGCGGCTCATGCAGATCCCCGCCTGGAAGGATCCATTTGCAGGGCTCGATGCGCCTGAACTACCTCCGGTCGGTGGATGATGTCCAATGCGGCGGCATCCTCGCGGGCAGTCTCGATCCAAGCTTCGAGAACTCGTAGAAACACGGGATACATAAGCGGACCGCATGTGTCGCGATCTAACCCACAGTGCCCGACGGAGAGTTGGATCCCACCCACCGGCCGCAGCGCACATGTCTGTCAACGAAGTCGCACTGGCCGCTATTTTCAACGGGTTGGGTGATCGCATACAGCGGCGCCACCGTTTGGCACGCACTTTGCCTTAATCCTCATCGAGGAGTGGCGACACCCTCAAAACACGCCCTGACATCGCTAACTGACTGATTTCCCCTTGGAGAATCGAAATGAACACGCTGGTAATCAAAGACCTCCCCGTGACCGTTGAAATGGATCGCACTGCAATGACCGCCGTCAGCGGCGGCAGGTTGCCGCAGCAGATCGCGAACATCATCCAGGCCGTTTCCGACTATGCAAACGACTCTCCTACCCAGCACAGTTTTACTGGCAGTGGGGCTTCAGTGACGTACTAACCGAAACACGGTGACTTCGTAGCTCAAGGCCCCCTCCAACGAGGGGCCGACTGCGCTTCACAACCAACCGTAAGCGAACGTCCACTGCTTTTGGCGGATTCAACCGGTCGATGCAATAGTTCGACACAACCCGTCCGCCCATCCTCTCGCGCCACGGGAAACACCACTGGCGACACGATTCGCACGGTTCGTCGCTTTCACCTCGAAACCGATCCAGCCACGACACAGACTGCAGCCATCGAGTGCGCTTTTCCTTGCAACGAGGGCCAGCATGTCATCGATCGTTGCGGTTCATATCGCCGCGGCAACCCTTTCTGTCATACTCGGGACAGCGGTGCTCGGGTCGAGAAATGGGTCCGCGCGCCACAAATGGCTCGGCCGTCTGTGGGCCGTAACGATGTTGGCGACGGCGCTCAGTTCGCTCGACATCCGGGAACTGGATCCAGGGCATTTTTCCTGGGTGCACGCGCTCTCATTGCTGACGTTTGTCAGCGTCGGGCGAGGGATCTGGGCCATCCGGCAAGGCAACGTGCGCGGTCACCAGTTCGCCATGCGCGGATCGTTTATCGGGCTGATCGTGGCTGGCATCGCCGCACTGGCTACGCCGCATCGCATCTTGAACCTGATCGTGACGGGTTGGATCGCATGATTCCCGGTACCCACATCAAGTTTCCCGTGGCGTCTGCAGGGTTGGGCATTACAGCGAAACAACTGCTGGCCGGGTTCGCACGCGAGGCGGTGCTCGTCGTCATCGGGAACGCATTGATTGCCGTCGCCCTGACTGGGGTCGGGATTGGCAGGAGCCTCGCCGAAAACCTCGTGTTCAGCGAGGCGATCGGGCTGTCAATCATGCTGCTGCACCATGCGGCCCGGTTTTATCTTCATCAGAGGAACGCACTGACTGGGCCGAGGCTGGCCGTGGCGACGGTGCTTGCCATCATCGCTGGAGCCGCGATCGGGCGCGGCCTCGCGAGCCTGCTACTCGGCATTGACATGAGCAAGGCGTTTTCTCCCAGACAGCTTGCCATCACCGGCTGGATCGCCCTGGTCGCGACGTTGCTGGTCACCTGGTATGGTTGGTCGCGCGCGAGAATCGCCGGTCTGAGCGAGGAAGTCGCGCGCACGGCGTGGCAGAAGGAAGCTGCCGAAAAAGCGGCGCTGTTCGCCCGTTTGCAGGCACTACAAGCGCAGATCGAGCCACATTTTCTCTTCAACACGCTCGCGACGCTGGATAGCCTGATTGCGTCCGATCCGCCCCGCGCGCGTGAACTGCTCGGCAGTCTCAACCGGTTTTTGCGAGCAACGCTGGAAGCGTCGAGAGCGGAAAGCGAGACCTTGTCCGTGCAGTTCGCGGTGCTGGAGTCGATGCTGGCCGTGCACGCGATGCGCCTCGGCCCGAGGCTCGAGTATTCCGTCGATCTTCCTCGCGATTGCGCGAGGCTTGCGGCGCCGCCCATGCTGTTGCAACCGCTGGTCGAAAACGCGCTGAAGCATGGCATTCAGGGGACGCTCGCGGGTGGGCGAATCGAGGTGAGCGCAAGGCGTGCCTCTGAACATGTGGAACTGACGGTGACCGACACGGGCGCCGGATTCGGTGCGACGCCGGCAACGCAAGGCACCGGCATCGGCCTCGCGAACGTGCGCAATCGGCTTGCCGCGCTTTATGGCGAGCGCGCTTCGCTGACCCTCATCGAAAACGTTCCGCACGGCATCGTTGCGAGCGTGCTGCTTCCCGTGTCTGACGGCGATCACCCGAATGGGCTGGCGGGCAGCCCATGAAACCTCACTCGCCCCGAAACGCGTCGCAGCATCAGGATGGCGCACCTCATGCGCCGGAGCAGTCTCGCATCCCCGTCGCGTTGATTGCGGAGGATGAACCGCTGATCGCGGCCGCACTGCAGCGGGAACTGGTGGCGGCATGGCCGGAGCTGCGCATCGCCGCGATGGTCGACAACGGGCACGACGCCATCGAGCAAATTGCCGCCTTGCAACCCGACGTCGCATTTCTCGATATCTCGATGCCGGGTGCCACGGGACTCGACGTTGCTCGCGCATGTGCAAATCTCCCCGCACCGCCGCAGATCGTGTTCGTGACCGCTTACGGCGAGTACGCGCTGGAGGCGTTTGACGCGGCGGCCATCGACTATCTGCTGAAGCCCGTCGATCCCGCGCGACTCGCGCGCGCGGTCGATCGCATACGCGGCCGACTTTCGCGGTCGTCAGCGGAGGCGGTGCCCGGCACGCACGTGCAGGCGGATCTGCAGCGCCTGATCGGCCAACTGGAGCAGATCACGCACGCCGTGCAACTCGAGAACCGCACGCGCGACACCGAACGTCGTGTGCCGCTACGCTATCTGCGCGCTTCCAGTGGGAACGACATCCGGATGGTGCCCGTGGAGGATGTGTTGTTCCTGGAAGCTGCCGACAAATATGTCGTCGTCACGACACGCACGGGGGAGCTGTTGATTCGCACGAGCCTCAAGGAGTTGTGCGGACAACTGGACCCGGCGCGCTTCTGGCAGGTGCATCGGAGTACGGTGGTGAACGTCGATCAGGTGGAGAGCGCGTCGGTGAGCGCACTCGGGAAAATGACACTCCGACTGCGCGGCCACAGCGGCGCACTTGCGGTCAGCAAACAGTATGCGCATCTGTTCCGGCAGATGTAACGGGAGGGGGATCGAGGCCGTAGGGCGTGGGTCCCGTGCCTCCTCATCCCTTGCCGAGTGGCGGCCGACTGGGAAAGCCCGCCATATTGCTCAGCTGGGCCAGTTCATTCGCAGCCTCGCGCAACTGGACGGAGTACTCGTGAATCTTCTCGGCGGTCAACCTCACCCGTGGACCGGCCAGACTGATTACGCCGACGCAGCGCGAGCCACTTACCACGGGCACCGCCACCGCTGACATGCGTGGCGCAAACACCTCGTCGATCATCGCGTAGCCACGCACACGCGCTGCGTGAAGGAAACCTAGCAGCGCCTTGAGCGTCGTCGGCGCATTGGGTCCGAACTCGTTCGGTTGTCCGAAGCCCTGCTTCAAAACGAGTGCCAGCGCCTGTTCGTCGGTCATCGTCATGAGCCACGCGTGTCCGGTCGACGTGCACGAAAGTCGCGCTGCCTGGCCCATGTCGGGATCGTAGCGAAACCCGACGCGCTGCCCATCCGCCTTACCCACCCAGATAATTGCCTCGCCGTCCACCAGCGACAGCCGCGCCAACTCACCAGTCTGCGCGGCGACGCGTTCGATGATCGGCTGGGCGATATCCGCGATGCCCGTCAGGCTCAGGAATTCGAGCCCATTCGACGTCATGCGCATCGTCAGAATGTAGCGGCTCTGATCGACCAGTTGCCTGACATAGCCGCCCTCGACGAGTTCGTTGAGCAGGCGGTGGCATGTGCTGCGCGGCAGAGACAAGGCGTCGGCAATGGTCACGAGGCCTGCGCCTTCGCCTTGCGATGCGAGCAAATCGAGAATTCTCAGGCCGTTTTTCAGCGACATCTGTTGTTATTCCCACAATACGAAACGGAGTTCCGCTGCGGAACGCCCCTCTTTGACAGCGCAAACAATAGCACTTGTTCGTCGCTAGAAACGGACGCTTCAACATACCGAGAATTGAGGAGACAACATGTCGTTTTTTGCTGACCCGGACCTCGCCGCGGCAGAACAGTCCGCGCAGGCCCAAGCGATGGCGCGTCGCGCGGTGGCCGGCGCGACCGTCGGTACGGCGCTCGAATGGTTCGACTTCGCGTTGTATGGCGTGGTCGCGGCCACGATCTTTCCGAAGCTGTTTTTTCCGTCTCTCGACCCGACCGCCTCGCTGCTGGCGTCGCTGGCGAGTTTCTGGGCCGGGCTCGCCGCGCGTCCGCTGGGCGCGGTGATCTGTGGGATGCTCGGCGACCGGTGGGGGCGCCGCAAACTGATGCTGGTCACTGTCTCGGTGATGGGCGCGTCGTCGTTCCTGATGGGACTGCTGCCGACTTACCACCAGGTCGGCATTCTCGCGCCTACGTTGCTGGTCTCATTGCGGATCATCCAGGGCTTCGCCCTTGGCGGGGAATCGACGGGCGCGCAATTGATGGCGGTCGAGCATGCCTCGGCTAACCGACGTGGTTGGTATTCGGGCCTGCTTGGCATCTGCTCGCCACTCAGCCAGATTCTCGCCAACTTCTCGCTCTTCACGCTGGCCGCGCTGCTTTCATCGGACGACTTCGATTCGTGGGGATGGCGAGTGCCGTTCCTCGCAAGCTTCGTCCTCGTGCTGCTGGGCATCTATATCCGCCGGAAGGTGAGCGAGACACCCGCCTTCGAGGCGCTCAGGAAGACAGGTGCTCCCACACGCGGCGCCAATCCGCTCGGCATCGTGTTCAAGTACCACTGGCGTACCGCGCTTCGCCTGACGCTGTTCTTTTGCGGGCCGGCTGCGCTGTTTTATCTGATCGTGGTTTTCTCTCTCAGCTATCTGACGAAGCACCTCGGTGTGCCCAAGCAGACAGGGTTCATGCTGTTGATGATCGCGAATGTCTGCGCCATCGTGGGCGCGCTGGCGGGCGGCTATCTCAGCGATCGGATCGGACGCAAACGCGCGCTGATGATCGGCTCGTTCTGCACGCTTATCTGCTGCCTGATCTATTTTCCGATTCTCAACCAGAACTCGATCGCCATGACAATGGCCGTGATGGGCGCGTTCCTCGGCTTCACACAGTTCCAGAGCGGCATCCAGCCGGTATGGTTCGCCGAGTCCTTTCCGACCGAAGCGCGATACACGGGGTCCGCACTGTCGTACTCGGGAGCCAACCTGCTCACCGGCGGTCCGATGCCGATTGTCGCTGTGGCGCTGCTGAATGCCTTTGACGGTTCCCCGTGGGCCATCGTCGCTGTGTGCGGCTCGCTGAACCTGCTGTCCTTTCTGATGATCGCGGTATCCCGGGAAACCAGAGGCACCGCCCTCGAACGCTCCTCTACACATTGAAACCATGACCCGCAAACTCTACATCCTCAATGGCTCCAACCTGAACATGCTGGGCGTAAGGGAGCCTCACATTTACGGCAGCACCACGTTGAAGGACATCGAACAGAACTGCCTGACGCTCGCCGACACGCTCAAGTTCGACTGCGTATTCCGTCAGACCAACAGCGAAAGCGAGTTGATCGACTGGATCCAGGAAGCGTTCCTGCAGGACGCCGCGCTGATCATCAATCCGGCCGGCTTTTCGTTCGGTCGGATTCCGGTGCTCGACGCGGTCAAGCTCGTTCGTCGGCCGGTGGTGGAATTGCATATCACCAACATACACGCGCGCTCGGAAGAATATCGTCACTCGACGATCTCGGTAGCGGCCACGGCCGTGATCTGCGGGGCAGGCGCAAATGGGTATCTGCTGGCGATCCGGGCGATTGATGATCTGTGGGGCAAGCAGAGCTGATCGGGCCCGTCAATTTGTGGAACAGGCGGGCGTCCCTTCACGAGGTAAATCGGCCGCAGGCCTGAGCGAACAGCCGGCGGCAAACGGAAGCGTCTCTATCGATCAGAATCTGTCGGCTGTTTGCAGGCGTTCAGGTCGGCTGTCTTTTGCCTGATATCTGCGTCACTCGGATTCTTCGTCGACAGCCGCAGATACGCAGCCGCGAGCCGTCGCAGTTCTTCCTCCGATGCGTCCTCGATGCCGATGAGATGATTGTCAGCCCGACGATGCGAGGCCAGGAGTTCATTGAGCTTCAGGTGCAGCGCGACGCTGTCCTTGTTCTGGCTCTGCTGTATCAGGAACACCATCAGGAACGTCACGATGGTGGTTCCCGTGTTGATGACCAGTTGCCAACCGTCCGAGTAGTGAAAGATCGGGCCGGTCACGATCCATGCGACAACAGTCAGTACCGCGAGGCTGAAAGCGGCTGGAGAACCTGCCCACCGCGTAACAAGACTCGCAAAAGCATCGAATGCCTGGGTCAGCGGGTGTCGACTGGCGTAAGCCGGACTCGAAGTATCGGGAATCGTTGCCAGCTCGTCCGTGGAGGCCGGAGCCGCTGAATGGGGTTGCATGGCCCTGCTCCAGAATGATGTGTGAGGGTGAGGCGCAACATCCGTGCCTTGCGGCGCAAAAGGGCGGGCCGCCCGAACTGACACCTCCAGGAATAAAGCCGTGAACCAATGGGCGATGCCATAGAATGCAATGGTGTTCCAGCTCCGTTCTGGCGAAGTTCCGGTCAGGCCCTCGCTTCCGGCAATCCGCAGTCATCCTGGGGAAGTTCAATGGACAATCGCATCGCTATTGCGGGCACCTTGATGGACGCTTACCACGTGTGCGCGTTCTTCGACAGCCGCGACGAGGAGTACGAAGCCTTGACTCCCTACTACCGGCAGGCAGTGGAAACCGGCGAAAAGAATTTCCATATCGTCGACCCCGCGCTCGTCGATGACCACCGGGCGAGGCTGGAGGCATCGGGTATTGATACTCACCAATGCGAGGCGTGCGGACAACTGGAAGTCGTTACCTGGCCCGAGGCATATCTTGACGACGAAGGTAAATTCGACAAGAAGCGGATGCTGGACATGGTAGATCGTCTCACCGGTTCCGGACGTGATGCGGGTTTCTCCCGACTTCGCATCATGGGCAATATGGACTGGGCGTTCGAGGACCTTTCCACTGCGCCGGAACTTATCGAATACGAGGCGGAGGTCAATGAGATCATCGAGCGCAACCGCCAGCCCGCCGTGTGCGTCTACGATATGGCCAAGCTCTCCGGCGCCATGCTGATGGACGTCTTGCGTACGCATCCCCTTACGCTGATCAACGGGATCGTGCAGGAAAATCCCTTCTTCATCCCTCCGTCGGAGATGCTGAAGGAGCTGAAGTCTCGCAAAATGCGATCAGCGGCCTGATGCAGCGACCGCGTGACGCAAGCACGATGAAAAAACGGGTTAGATGAGCATCGATCGATACGGAGACCAGAGCCCTGAGACTGCGTTGAGAGACCTTATGGGTCTGCTTGCGCTTCCCGCGCTCTGGCCGGGTCGCGATGGCGCCGCGATCGTGGCACTAATGACCGAGGCAATCGAGCGGATCGTTCCCTTGGACATCTGCTATGTCGACGTTCCATTGCTTCCGGGCGCCGTCCCATTCGTGCAGATGCGGGTGCGTGGCGCACAGGTCAGCGAGGACGAAATGGGGCGCTGGCGGGACGCCATCGCTGCATGGCATGGGCTCCCCATCGGCTCCAGCATCAATCTGTGCGACACCCCGCTTGGCCAGGCGAGAATGATCCGGTTGAGTATGGGCTTCAGCTCCGGACAGGGCAGCATCTGGTTTGGGGCCATCGCGCCGACCTTCCCGACCGTCAATCAGATCGCCTTTCTGCGGGCCGCCACCTCTCAGGCGGCCACCGGCATTCTGGCGGCTCGCGCGGCGCACGAGCGCGAAGAGGCAAACAGATCGAAAGACGAGTTTCTTGCCATGCTGGGTCACGAGCTGCGCAATCCTCTCGCGCCGATCTCCACCGCACTGGGCCTTATCCGGCGTGAGAATGGCAACGCGGCCGACAAATACCATCAGATTCTGGAGCGGCAGGTCGCGCATCTGTCGCGCCTCGTCGAAGACCTGCTTGATGTCAGCCGCATTACCCGCGGAAAGATAGAACTGAAGCGCGAAGGCTTGCGGGTCGGTTCGGTCATAACACGGGCGGTGGAAGCCGCGAGCCCGCTGGTGGAGCAGCGTCATCAGCGGCTATCGGTCGCCATAGCTGATGACGGCGCGCAGATTTATGGCGATCTGACACGCCTGACCCAGGCATTCAGCAACCTGCTGAACAACGCGGCCAAATATACCCATATCGGCGGAGAAATCCGGGTCGATGCCCGGGCTGCGCCTGACCACGTCACAGTCTCCATCAGCGACGATGGCGCCGGTATCAGTGCGGAACTGATGCCAAAGCTTTTTAAAATCTTCGAGCAGGGACGCACGACGATCGACCGTTCGAAGGGCGGATTGGGCATCGGCCTCGCACTCGTCAGGAATCTGATCGAGTTGCACGGAGGTACTGTTTCCGCAAGCAGTGATGGGCCGGGAAAAGGCGCGACCTTCACGGTGATATTGCCGCTCGCTTCCGGTGACGAGATCGCCAGTGCGTTTCCTCAAAAGACCCGGGTTCCTGAAATCCTCCCCGCTCGATCGGGAGCGCGCGTGCTGCTGGTTGACGACAATCTGGATGGCTTGGTGTCCATGGAAGCCTTTCTGACGGACGTAGGCTTCGACGTCGCGACAGCATTCGAACCGCTGCAGGCGCTGGATTTAGCCGCGCAGTTTCGGCCTGAAGTGGCCATTCTCGACATCGGCTTGCCGGGGATGGACGGATATGAGTTGGCGGTCGCTCTTCGCGAGCAGCCGCAGCACTCGGGACTTCGGCTCTTCGCTTTGAGCGGATACGGCCAGGTGGACGATCTGAAGCGCTCGCTCGCGGCTGGCTTTGAACGACATTTCGTGAAGCCGGTGACGCTGATGGATCTGGTTGACGCGCTAAGAGAGGATCCGAAGCCCTCGTGTAGCGGATGACCTCATCTTTCGGCACGGTCTCCCGGCATCCGACGCCCTGCATGGCAGCAGGCTCCTCGCTTTGCGCGAGCAGCTTCCCATGTCGAGGCTCGGGCACATGCCATGCGCGTCCATTGGAATCCGATATCTACAATGAGAGAACGGCATGGCCCACTGCAGCGTATGGACGAACCGATCGGTCAAATCTGCTGGGAGCATGCCTGCAGTATTGGTCGTCGACGACAACGAGGCTTCAGGAACAGCGCTGACAGCCGCGCTCGGCCTGGAGGCGATGGATGCGCGTTTCGCAGCGGGCGGAATTCAGGCACTGGAGTTCACCCGGCACTGGATGCCGGACGTCATCGTGCTGGACATCAATATGCCGTTGCATGACGGTTTTGCGACGGCACGCGTGCTGAGGCGGCTTGCGTCCACGCGCGCGGCGGTCATCGTGGCCTTCACTGCACTTGACGAAGGGCAGGTACGGGAAAGGGGGATAGATGCGGGCTTCGATGGCTATTGCCAGAAGGGCCGATCGCCGGGCGAACTGATAAGCGCGATCCATGCACTGAGCGGCGGATATCGGACCTGGCCGGCAGCGTTCGACTCGTCGGGTGCACCGGGCTGCCCAAAAGCGTAGGTAGGCACGAGAACCGTTGATAAAATCAGGGTCTGCTTCCGGGCACGCCTGCTTGCTGCGCTAGCAACGGCCAATTCAACTATTCGCATCCCTGGAGACGACGTGACTCAATCCTCGCCCGCGGCGAACGAATCAACGTCGCCGACCTTTCCTCTGGTCGGAATCGGCGCATCCGCGGGCGGCCTCGAAGCGATCTCCGAACTGATGGCCGACATTCCCGCCGTGAGCGGTATGGCATTCCTGGTGGTACAGCATCTGGATCCGTCGCGCCCCAGCCTCCTTCCTGAAATACTCGCCAAACGGGTATCCATGGCGGTTCTCGAAGCCGTCGAGGGCATGGATGTCGCAGCGGATCATCTGTACGTCATTCCTCCGAACACGAGCATGTCAGTCGAGCAGTGCCGCATCCGGCTGCGGCCGCGTGACGAGTCGCCCGGGCCGCCCATGCCCATCGACGACCTGCTGGATTCACTCGCGAGGGACCAGGGGCAGAACGCCATCGGCGTCGTGCTGTCGGGCAGCGGTTCGGACGGCGCGCTGGGACTCCAGGCCATCCAGCGGGCAGGTGGCATTACGTTTGCCCAGGACGAGGCCTCGGCGCAGTTCAACAGCATGCCGCATGCAGCGATCAGTCTGGGTTGCGTCGATCGCGTGCTTGCACCCCGTGATATCGCGAAAGAAATGATAGGGATCGGCCGGCATCCCTACCTGCGATCGGTTCCGCCCCCCGCCGCGGCTGGCACGTCCCCCGAACCCGCCGACACGAGTCTGCGCGCCATATTCCGCCTGCTGCGGAACGCCTGCAATATCGATTTCAGCCGCTACAAGAGCGGCACCGTCCAGCGCAGACTTGGCCGCCGCATGGCATTGCTTCAGATCACGTCGGTGGCGGACTACGTCAGAGTGCTCGAATCCGATCCGGCCGAGACGCTGGCGCTGGGACGCGACCTGCTCATTCAGGTGACCGAGTTTTTCAGGGATCCTGACACATTCGAAGTCCTGACTCAGACGGTGTTTCCACGTCTCGCAGTTGCCAACGAATCGACGGGACCGGTCAGAATCTGGGTGCCAGGATGCGCGACCGGCGAAGAGGTCTACTCGATTGCGATCTGTCTGCTGGAGTATCTGGGTGAGCGTGCGGCGACCACGACGGTGCAGGTCTTCGGCACCGATATCAGCACAGAGGCGCTCGAAACCGCACGCGCTGGCCGGTACATTGAAAACATTGCGCGAAATGTGTCGCCTGAGCGGCTCGAGCGGTTTTTTGTGCGCGACGGCGAGTACTACTGCGTCGATAAGCCGGTCAGGGAGCTGTGCACGTTCTCGCGTCACGATGTGTTGAGCGACCCGCCCTTTTCGCGGATGAACCTGGTGAGCTGCCGTAACCTGCTGATCTATCTGAGTGGACCGGCGCAGCGAAGCGTGATGCCATTGTTTCACTACGCGTTGAAGCCCGACGGCGTGCTGATGCTGGGTCCCTCGGAGACGGTGGGCGCTTTCTCGGAGCTCTTCGGCGTCATCGAAAACAGGCGCAGCAGGCTGTACTACAAGAAACCGCGGCTCGGGGCGCCGACGGAGTTTCGCCGCATCTCGACACGGGCCATACCATTGTCTGCCCCCACGGGAATCGCACCAGAGAGCCGGTCCGAGCCTCGCGAAGTGTCGTCGTTCCGCTCCGAAGTCGATCGCATTGCTCTCGCACGGTACGCGCCACCCTCGGTGTTATGCGATGACGACCTGAACATCATCGAGTATCGCGGCGATACTTCCGCGTATGTGGTCAACCCCAGCGGCTCGCCAACCAGCGACCTCCGGCGACTCGCAAGGCCCGAAGTTTTTCTGGCCGTCAATGAGGCGATCAGGCAGGTCAGGCAGGACGGCGTGGCGGTGCGCAAGACCGGGCTGCGTGCTTCCGAAGCGAATGGTCCACAACCCGTGTGCGTGGAAGTGCATCCGGTCCAGATGGCCGGCATCGAGGGACGCTGGTTCCTGATCTTCTTCGAGAGTGGATCGCAGCGCCTGGACGGCCAGAATGCGCACGGGCAGGAAACACTCAAGAGGTTGTTGCTGCAGACATTAAGACAACGGCTTGGGCGCAGGATGGCCGCAAAAGATGCCGATCCCAGGGACGAGGAAATCGCGCGTCTGATGGCTGAGGTGGGTGCGATGCGCACGCAGCTTCGAACCATGCTCGAGGAGCACGAAAGCGCGCGGGAAGAACTGAAATCGAGCGAGGAAGAACTGCTTTCGAGCAACGAGGAATTCCAGAGCACGAACGAAGAACTCGAGACGGCCAAGGAAGAACTCCAGTCGTTAAACGAGGAACTGTCGACCACCAACGACGAGCTGCGCTACCGCAACCACGAACTGAAGATGCTTCACGACGACGTGGTCCGTGCGCGCGACTATGCCGACGCGATCATCGACACGATGTCAGAACCGCTGCTCGTGCTGGAGTCCGACCTGCGTGTGACGCGGGCCAACCACGCGTTCTACCAGATCTTCCAGACCGTCCCTGGGGAGACGATCGGCGCACCGCTTTATACGCTGGGCAACGGACAGTGGGATATTCCGGCCCTGCGTGACCTGCTCGAGAAGCTCCTGCCTCGGCGGACCATCGTCCGCGATTTCCAGATCACGCACGATTTCCCCCGCATCGGCCTGCGCACGATGCGGCTGAACGGTGCGCGCGTGGTGGGCCGTGCGCACGAACTGATCCTGCTGACCATTGAAGACCTTACCGAGCATCAACTCGCGGTGGAACGTCTGGAGACGGCCGACCACCAGAAGGACGATTTTCTCGCGATGCTCGCGCACGAACTGCGCAACCCGCTCGTGGCGATTGCCAATGCAATCGAGGTGTGGGGGCGCGAGAACGTCGACGAGGAAACGCAACTGCTCGCGCGTGTGCTCGCCAGGCGTCAGCTGAATCACGAGATCGGCCTGGTTGACGATCTGCTGGACGTGTCGCGCATCACGCGCGGCATCATCAAGCTCAATGTGAAGCCGATCGATCTGGCCGACATCGTGCGGCACAGTGTTGCCGCGATGCGCGCAGAAATCGACGCGCGCCAGCACGAACTCACGGTCGTCCTGCCGCCGCAGGTCCTGACAGTCGAGGGCGATGCAATTCGTCTCGAGCAGATCGTGACCAATCTGCTCGGCAACGCCGTCAAGTACACGCCTTCGCATGGCCGCATCGAGATCACGCTCGTGCGTGACGGCGATGACGCCGTGCTGACCGTCGCGGACAACGGCATCGGCATGACCGCGGAGTTTCTGCCGACCATCTTCACCATCTTCGTGCAGGCAGAGCGCTCGCTGGATCGCACGTCCGCGGGGTTAGGGCTGGGTCTTGCGCTGGTGCACAAACTGGTCGAACTGCATCACGGGACCGTGCGGGCCTCGAGCGAGGGCCTGGGCCAGGGCAGCACATTCGTGGTCCGGCTTCCGGCACCGTCGCATGTCGATACACCGCAGCCGTCGATGCCTGATCAGACGCATGACGCTCCTGTCGTCGCGCCACAAAAGATTCTCGTCGTTGATGACAATGCGGATGCGGGCGAAAGTATGGCGATGGTATTAAAGCTCGACGGGCACGACGTGAGGGTCGTTTGCAACGGTTCAGACGCTTTACGCTGCGCGGAGGATTTTCGGCCCGGCGTCGTCCTGCTCGACATCGGGTTGCCTGACATGGATGGCTACGAAATTGCGCGCCGGTTACATGCGATGCCCGACCTTGCCGATACCTTGCTGATCGCGGTCAGCGGCTACGCGGGAGAAGAGCATCGTGAACGCGCAAAGCGGGCCGGTTTCGATCATTATCTGGTCAAGCCGGTCGGCAGGTCCTCGTTGAATCAGTTGATTTCGTCGTCTTATAAAGCTAGAAGGCCCTAGCGATAACTCGTAACCTGCTGGGCTGATCTTTCGACGCGAACGCTTGCGTGAGGGCCGCTTCGAAGCTGGCCGACCCCAGCCCGGCGCTCTCCCGCCACCCGATTCACCGCTGAAAGTAGATCGCGATGAAACCGGGACTCTGGTTCGTCGCGCCGCTCACAGGGATGCCCTGTTCAACCAGCACCGTTTGCTGCGCGGCATTGTGATAAAGCTTCAGCCGGATAGTCTGCGGAACAACGGGTTGACTGCTGTCGAGATAACCGGCCGCAGACAGTAGCGACGCGGCTTGCGTCACGCTAAAACTCTGGTTGATCGTCGTGACCGTGGTGGATGGATTGCCATCGAACACGTTGTCGGAGAAGCTGCCGTCCGCATTGACGGTCAACGTCGAAGAAGGCGAGGGCGCGCCTTCTGCCTTGGCGCCGCAGTTTTCCCAGCCGTCGAACACAGCGCCGTTCGCGCCGAACGCGGCCCAGTCCGCGGACGGTGCGGCCGAGACGCTCCAGCCATTGTCGAGCAGCACCGCCACGCTCTTCACATTCACGCCCGCGTTGACACCCGTTACCGTGCCGATGCTGTTCGAAACCGCGGACATGCACGCAATACCAGCACCCGGCACGTTGGCCGCCAGATGCGTCGAGAGCAGCGCATTATTGCCCGCACTCAGCAGCGGTGCGGCCACGGGACTCACCAGCATGGCATTGGTGGTCGACGTGCCGGCTACGACCGACAACGAAACCGCATTGATGCTTCCGAGGGTCAGGCTGTTCTGATACACGGTGGCATTCTGCGAGGCGGGTGTCGGCGTGCTGGCCGGCGCCGTGCTCGCGGCGCTGCCGCCATCGCCACCACCCCCTCCGCATCCGCCGATCGCGCCGATCACGCCGATCGCGCCACCGGCGAGCAGCGCCACGGCTGCTCGCTTCGCCGCCTGCCTCATCGCGATCGCCCCCGGCCCGTGGCAAGCGTGGTTCACGGTTGCGGCAACAACGTCGCGGACACGCCGCTCGCATTGGCGATGAACACGTTGGTGGCGTCGTCCTGCACCAGGTAGCCTTGAGTGACGAGCGCGTTCGCCGCGGCTGCGACCGCCGCCTGATACTTCGCGCGGCTGCCACCGTATAGCGAGTCGAGCGTCGCGCGTGAATCCGTACCGCCGGCCTGCGCGGCGGCGTTCACCGCGAACGGAATCGCGGCGCCATTCGAAATACAACCGTCGCCGATCGCATGCCCTGCACCGCGATAATTCCAGCCGGTGTAGGTGGCGAGCGGCGCGCTGACGTCAGGCACCAGCACACCGGACGTCTCGTTGCCGTTCGCATCGACCTTCGGCACGAGGATCGTGTAGGCCTGCGCCGTGTTGACCACCGGGACAGCATTGCTGTAGTCGGTCACGAACAACTGGTTGTATTCGCCGTTGAACGTCAGTTGCAACGAGGTCGGCGTCGCGGCGGAGCCGCTTGGCACCATCACGTTGGTCAGCGACGGGAAGCCGACCGTGGTCTGGGTCGGCGCGACCAGCGTGCCGGCCGCGACCGTCGGATACTGCGACGCAGGCGGCGGCGTGCCCTTGCCGACCCAGGCGACGAGTTCGGGAATCAGCGCGCGTTCAACCGGCGTTTCTTCGACCGGCGAACCCGGCAACTGGCACTGGCTTCCCGCCGTGGGCACCGTGAAGTTGCCGGTCGTGACACCGCTGCCGCCACCATGCTGGGTTCCCGCGACGAGGTAGTAGCGGACATTGGCCGGCAGCTGGATGTCGTTGCCGCGTCCGTCGGTCACGACGAGCGAGGCGGCGCCGCCCCACCATTCGAACGAGCCGTCCAGCTGCATGATCTTCGGACACGTGTTGCTCGCCGTGCACCGTTGCAGGATGCCGTCGGTGGTACCGCTCACCGGGTCGGTCATCGTCGCGTACGTGAACGGGAACTGGAAGCCAGGCATGAAGTGGTCTTCATGCTGTTTCGACCAACGGCCGGGCTGGGCGAACGCCGCGTTGGTCCACGTGCGGCGGGCCGCCGAGATGATCGGGAACAGGCCGTCGAACACGATCTTGCCGTTCTTGTCCGCGTTGAAGCCCTGATAGAGGAAGTCCTTGATGAAGCGGCCCGATTGCGAAATGCCCTCGCCAACCGCGATATCGAAGTTCGTGCTGGTCGAGCACGTCGACGCGACGCACCCGGCGCTCTTCAGATCGTTCAGCGGGTTCGCCGCGCCTTGCGCGTCGGCGTTCTCGTAGCGAAGGAACGAGACGAGGTCGCGCAACGCGGCAAAGCCGATGCCGTCGACGGTCGGCGCCGCTGCCTGATAGACGAAGCTGTAGATGGTCCCGGCATCGGGCGGAACCTGCGTGCCGTTCGGTCCAGGTACCGTGGCGGGTGGCGTGAACGTCACCGAATAGTTGCCTTCATAGACATTGTTCGGGGTACTGACGTAGCTCCAGGTCGTTACCGGCTGCGAAGGCGCGGTGTAGGTTTCGAAGCCGCCCGGAATGCTGCCATACGCGGTCAGCCAGGACTGACGCGCGGTGAACGTAACCGAGGACTTGTCGGACAGATTGGCCGGCGGGTAGGTCAGCGGAATGGTGGTCGGCGCACCGCCGGCATAGTCCGGAATGAACTCCTCGCGGCTCAAGCCGGTCATCGGCGAGCCGTCCTTGTTGGTCGCCACCGGGAAGTTCGCGCCGAGCAGCCCGGCGCCGGCGGTCGTGCTGTTGCCCGTGACCGGAATGTCGCCTTGCCAGCCGCTCCACAGGATCGTGTAGCCATTGCGTAGCAACGACGGAAAGCTCGACGACGGCGCCGCGCCGGTATCCAGCGCGCCGCCGCCGACGAACGACGCCGCGCCGATCTTGCTGCCGCGATTCACCACGTCGTAGAACAGCACGCGTTTGGCGGTCGATGCGCTCTGCGGGCGCAGGATCACGACGTCGGTCGAATAGGCGACGTAGCCGTCGCTGCCGACCGGCGCGTTCTTGATGTTCACGATGCCCGCATTGAGGGGATCGTTCGGATCGAGTTCGCCATGCACGACCGCGGTGATGACCTGATAAGGTCCCGCCGCGCCTGCCGGCGTCGCTCCGCCGAAAGCAGGCGCACTCGAGATGACCTGGAAGCTCTTGATGAAGCCTGCGCCGTGCGACACCGGAGCGGGCGCGGGCGGGGACAGGTTGTCGCCATGTCCGCAGCCGCCAAGCAGCGCGATCCCCATACCCACTCCCACCGATACAGCTACTGACTGCACCTTCATGGTCTGGCCTCCTAATACGGTCAAGAGAAATTCGCTCGTATGGAATGAGTGGGTCGCCGTCGTCGTGCCTGGTGATGTCTCTCGTTCTGGTTCTGTATGTATTTTGTAGGCTGCGCTATTTATATTTATAGAGGCATCTGGGTATTTATAATTCGCCTGATGGCGTTCTCAACTATCGTTTACGCGTACATCCATGACATGATTCGCGCGTACGATAAAGCTATCGTTGTAGTCATCCGGGTCCTTGCGGAGTCCATACATGACAAACAGGCTCACACTGGCAGACCAGCTTCGTGAATCCATCGAGGAAGCCATTGCGACCGGCGATCTGCCGCCCGGCGCACGGCTCGACGAAGCGGAGCTGATCGCGCGTTTCGGGGTATCGAGAACGCCGGTGCGCGAAGCGCTGCTTCAGCTGGCCGCGGCCGGCATGGTCGAGATGAGGCCGCGCCACGGTGCGGTGGTCGCGAAAATCAGCCTGCACCGGCTGATCGAAATGTTCGAGGTCATGGCTGAACTCGAGGCGATGTGCAGCCGTCTCGCCGCGCGGCGCATGAGCAAAGAGGAACTGCAGACGCTGCGCGAAGCGCATGTCGCGTGTCAGGCCGCGCGAGACTCCGACAGTCCGGACGAGTACTACCATCTGAACGAGCGCTTTCACTGTCTGATCTATGCGGGCAGCCACAACAGCTTCCTGCATGACGAGGCGAAGGCGCTGCATAAACTTCTGCGCCCCTATCGGCGCTTGCAGTTGCGCGTGAAGGGGCGCGTCGCCGCGTCGTTCGACGAACATCAGGCAGTCGTGGACGCGTTGGCTGCCGGCGATGGCGAGTCTGCCGGCGCCACGCTCAGGGGCCATATCCTCGTGCAAGGCGAACGTTTCGGCGACCTGATCGCAGCGCTTGCGCAAGTCAGCGCGGAATAGCCGTCGTCATTCGACTCTCTCGATCACCCCTAAATCTGGAGGGGAGGGCGATCAACGCCTGGTGGAACTCCGGCGATTCGAAAGACTGTGTTGGATGTGAAGCCGCAGATCGATCAAGGAGGGTCGATCGCTGAGGAAGGTAGTTGAATGACAGATCGGAAAACTGGACCCAAAAGGACGAGACACAAGCAATTCCGTCGCCAGATAACGAGAATCAGCCGGGCGGTGAGGGCAACGTGTTCGACTTGACGGATATTGACCGCTGACAGTTTCTTTACCGCCTCACGCCGATCTGCGGGCCGCCGAAGCCCTAACCGCGCGGCGCGGCCGGCGAACTTCCAGCGCGTGATGTTCGACTTCACGCCAGAATTCACAGAGCCCCGGATAAACCGCGTTGCGCCACCGCGGACCGATAAACAGGTCGTAGTGATTGCACTGTTCGATATCGAGTTGCCGCCGGGGCTTCATCGTCGATTCATCGCACAGTGCATGTGCGCAATGCGTTTGCCCCGCGCCGGTGATTTCGTCGCTGTCGCCTTCGATCGTGCACAGCGGCGTGTCGCGCAGCGCGGCGATCCGCACCTGACGCCCGGCGACCGACCAGAGATTGCGCGGTAACAGGTGCTCGTGAAACACCACACGAAGCATGTCGAGGAAATAGCACTCCGCCATGTCGAGGACCGCGGCATATTCGTTCGCCGTGCGCAGCGCTTGCTGCGCACCGGCCATATCGCCCGCGAGCCACCTGGACCAGTACTCCGCTTCGAGGCGCAAGTGCCGCTCCGGATGCGCGGCAAACAGCGCAGCCTGCTGGATGAAGCCCGGATAGACGAGACGTCCCGCGCCGCGATAGGGCGCAGGCACGATCTCGATCGCATTGTCGTGAAACCACTGGAGCGTGTGGGAGCTCGCGAAGCGGTCGGTGACGGTCGGATTCAAACGGGTATCGATCGGACCGCCGAGCAGCGAGACGCTCGCGATCGGCGCGGCCTCGTCCGTGGCGAGCAGCGCCGCGGCGGCGAGTGCGGGCACGCTGCCCTGACAGATCGCGATCACATGAACGGGCGAGCCGAACGCGCGGGCAGTGCCGACGAAGCTTTCGAGCGCCTGCACGTAGTCGTCGAGCGAGAGCGGTCCGGCTTCGCGCGGCACGTCGCGCGCGTCGGCCCAATCGGTCACGAATACGTCACGTTCTTCGAGCAGAGTTTCGACGGTCTCGCGCAGCATGACCGAATGATGTCCGGCGAGCGGCGCGCACAACAGCGCGGGCAGCTTTTCGTCAGCAGATGACGTAGCCGGGTTGCGTTTGAATCTGAGCAACGCGCCGAGCGCCGACGAGGCGACGACGCTTTCGTCGACGGCCACGCGGCTCCCATTGCCGACGACCGAGTGGATCGCGAACGGCGGCGTGCGTTCGAAAGCGCACGCCGACCTGAGCAGCCAGCAGCTGAACGCGTCGGCCGTCTGATTCGCGGTGAACCAGCCCGCTTGCGCAGGCGGCACCGAAGCCGACTCGGACAGAACTCCACCGACCATCGCGCGAGCGAGGCGTTGCTGGGCATCGATGAAGGCGTACCACATGATGAGCTCCGACGTTCGTCGATCATGAGGACGGCATGGCCGCACCGGTACGAACTCGTGATAGGGATATCGTCGCAAAGCTTACCGCGAATCGTCGGTGCGAGGGGCGCGAAATCGGTGCATGCGCGAGGCATGCGTTTTCCCCGTAGGATTTTCGGGCGCGCGTGAACGAATGACGTCAAGCTTGGCTCAGCGTCCGGGTCGACGCTTGACGTAGATCAACGAGAGAGCCGTTGCATGGAATTACGCTGACGTTGGCAGGCAACCGCTCGCGACAACCCGAGGAGCATCCGATGACCATATCAGCAAACGCGCAGCAGGGCACCTGGTCGGTGAGCGTCCAGACGGAGGAAGCGCAGGAAGGCGGATATCAGGCGACGATTCACGTCAAACATGAGTCGCCCGACGGTGACTTCGAACGCAGCTTTCTTCAATCCGAGGTCTTCGCCGTGGAAAGGGAAGCGGTACTCGAAGGACTGCGCGAAGGCATGACGTGGATCGCGCTGAAGACGACGCGGACCATCGGCGTCTAAAACCGACGAGGCCCGCGAGTTGTCGTAACTATTTGCGTAGTTATCCGAGCCACGTTTTGATCGACGTCGCCATCGCGTTCGCCGAGATGCCGTAGCGGTCGTGCAGCGTGGGCAGCGCGCCGGCGGCGAGGAACGCGTCGGGCAGCGCGATCTGGCGGAACGGCGGCGTGACGCCTGCCGTGAGCAGCGTGCGCGCCACCGCTTCGCCGAGCCCGCCGATCATCGTATGGTTCTCCGCGACGATCACCACCCGGCCAGTGCGCTTCGCTTCGCGCAGGATCGTGGCCGTGTCGAGCGGCTTGATGGTCGGCACGTGCAGCACGCCCACGTCGACCTTGTCCGCCGCCAGCGCTTTCGCGACTTCGAGCGAGCGCATCGTCATGATCCCCGAGGAGATCAGCAGCACGTCGTTGCCGTCGCGCAGCAGCTTGGCCTTGCCCAGTTCGAAGCGGTAGTCGTACTCGTCGAGCACGGCGGGGACGTTGCCGCGCAACAGGCGCGCATAGACCGGCCCCTTGTGCGCGGCGATGGCCGGCACCATCTGCTCGATATCGAGCGCGTCGCACGGATCGATCACCGTCATGTTCGGCATCGCGCGCATCAGCGCCAGGTCTTCGGCGGCCTGGTGGCTCGGACCGTAGCCGGTCGTGAGACCCGGCAACGCACAGACGATCTTCACGTCGAGATTGTCTTCGGCGATCGTCTGGTGCACGAAGTCATAGGCGCGTCGCGTGCCGAACACCGCATACGTCGTGACGAACGGCTGCGCGCCTTCGTGCGCGAAGCCCGAGGCTGCGCCCATCAGCAACTGCTCGGCCATGCCCATCTGGTAGTAGCGCTCCGGAAACTCCTTCGCGAAGATATGGAGGTCGGTGTACTTGCCGAGGTCGGCCGTCATGCCGATCACGCTCGACTTCGCGCGCGCCAGTTCGACCAGCGCGTGACCGAACGGCGCGGAGC
>NZ_LRBG01000036.1 GCF_001580545.1 Paraburkholderia monticola | reverse complement strand
GTCGTCGGCGAATGGCACTTCTCACGTCAATGAACGAGCCTTCCCGTTTAGGCTTATTCGATGCCTGCCCGCCGGAGCAATGTGAATGGGGCAGGCATCGAATACAAATAACCCTAAACGGGAAGGCTCGTTCATTCACGCTCGTCCCGCGACGGCGCAGATCTATTCTTTACCCGCCCCCTCATCCAGATCACTCTTAAACTCTCCCTTCCGATGCGACCCGTCGCAAAACGGCTTGTTATTCGAGTGCCCGCAACGGCAGAGCCAGACCTCATCTTTGTCGACTTGAATCTGCCTGCCCCCTTGCGTCGTGATTGTGAAATCACCTTTGATGTGATACGGACCGTTATTCCTCGGGGTGATGATTGCCGTTGCCATATCCACCTCCTACGAATCGACTGACCGTCGCAAGCCAGTCAAAGCCTAACCCTTCACGCAAACCACCTGACGCAGCGAATGAACCACCGCGACCAGGCTCCGCTGCGCGCCCATCACGGCGTCGATGTCTTTATAGGCCATTGGAATTTCATCGACGACCCCCGCCTCCTTCCGGCATTCGACGTGCGCCGTCGCCCTGATTTGATCCTGGACCGTGAAACGCCGTTTGGCTTCCTTCCGGCTCATCGCGCGCCCGGCGCCGTGACTGCATGAGCAGAAGCTCTCTTCATTGCCGAGACCGCGCACGATGAAACTCTTCGCGCCCATCGAACCAGGAATGATGCCGAACTCGTCCACCCGTGCCGACACCGCCCCTTTACGCGTCACGAACACGTCGGCGCCGAAGTGCCGTTCCTTCTGCACGTAATTGTGGTGGCAGTTCACCGCGTGCTCGTCGATGGTGAAGGGTTTGCCGATAGTCATGCGCACCGCACCGATCACGGCACTCATCATGACCTCACGGTTGCGGCGCGCGTACTCCTGCGCCCAGCCGACCGCCTCAACATAGTCGTCGAAGTGCCGGCTACCTTCCTTGAAGTACGCGAGATCTTTGTCCGGAAGAGTCGCAAGGTGTTCACGCATGTCGGCCTGAGCCAGCTCGATGAACAGGCTCCCGATCGCATTGCCCACACCGCGCGATCCGCTGTGCAGCATGAACCAGACGTCGTCATCCTCGTCGAGGCATACCTCGATGAAGTGATTGCCGGTGCCGAGCGTGCCAACATGCGCGTGGTTGTTCGTGCGCGCGAGGGATGGATTCTTGTCGACGATGCGCTGAAAACCGGGCGCCAGCAGTTTCCAGGCGTCGTCGACGGCCGGTGGCGGACGCGACCATGCGCCCGGGTCGCGTCGCCCTTGCGCGCTGCCGTGCGGCACGGCGCGCTCGATCGCGCCGCGCACGCCTGAAAGCGAATCGGGCAGGTCCGCGGCCGTCAGCGTCGTTCGAACCGCCATCATTCCGCAGCCGATATCGACGCCCACCGCCGCCGGGATGATCGCGCCTTGTGTCGGAATCACACTGCCGATCGTCGCCCCTTTGCCCACGTGCACGTCCGGCATTACGGCAAGGTGCCTGAACACGAACGGCATGCGGGCCGTGTTTCTCAGTTGCCGGCAAGCCGCTTCCTCAATCGCGACGCCCTGCGTCCACATCTTCACGGCCTTGCCGCTTGCCACTTCCATTAGTTGATAATCGACCAGGCTCATGTCCCTGTTCCTGTCCCTTCGTCAGCTTCGCGCATCGGCACGGGTGTCAGTGCGTGGCGTATGACCTTAGCGTGAGCCGGTTTTTCCGTTTTGACAACCGGCCCATCACGAGGGTCTTTGTCAAGCCCCGTGTCAATTATTCACCTCGAGCGACCTGCGCCATCGGATCCGAACGAGTCGTCTTGCCGCCCGAAAACGGATCTACGCTGACCACTGATCAGCGTTGTCCCTCAGATGCCTCAGGACGTGCGCGCCATGCTCGCGGCGTCATCCCAAACCGTTCGACAAACCAGTGGGTGAATGACGCCTGCCTCGAGAACCCCAGCAGTTCCGCCACGCGCCCGATCGAATGGCGGGTGTGCGCCAGGTGCTGCACCACATGGTCATGCCTCACCTCATCGAGCAGGCTTAAGTAGTCGAGCCCCTCCGCCTGGAGCTGCCGCTGCAAGGTACGGCGGCTCTTGTGCAGCGCCTCGGCGACATCCGATACAGATGCCTGCCCGAGCGGCAGGAGGAACGTGAGGATCTTGCGGACTTCAAGCGCGACTGACTCAGGCACCGCGTCGTCAAGCGGTTTCACCAAGGTTTCGGCGTAACGCGCCAGTTCTCCGTCGGCCGTGGGATTCGGTAGATCCAGCAATGCCGCCTTACAGAAGATCCCGTTGATCTCGCTGTCGAAGTCGACCGGGCAGCCAAAGAAGCTGACGTGCGGGCCCGTATCTGCGGGGGCCGCGTGCGTAAAGTTCACACTGTGGGGTTCCCACTGTGGACCGAGGAGCGCCGCGCTAATGCGCGCCAGCACCGCGAGGCCTAACTCAGTGGCCTGCCGGGTTTGTCGTGGCGCATCTGAAATCACCTCCGCACGGATGGCAACCATCTCGCCCTCGAATTCGAGGTAGATACCGAGCGCATCGTTGAGCACATGGCGGTAATGCACCGCGGTAAGCAAGGCATCGCGAAGCGTGCGGCGATTCGCAAGCAAAAGGCCGACCGCGCCGATATCCTGCGCCTGCCGCCCCGCCGCCATCTCCAGGGCGAACGTCGGGCAGCCAGCACGCTCTGCCGAGATTTCGAGCAGCCTACACCCCGCCGCCGCTGACATCCGATGCTCGGGGTGGACGAGCACGTCGGCGTCGAGGCCCACGTCGCGCAAAAGCGCAAGCGGGTTCAGCCCATGCCTGCGGGCAACCTGAAAGTAACCATGCAGCATGGTTGCGCGAATCATTGGCTCCATCACTGGTCCGCTTTCTCTAGCTGTCGATGCATCGTATAACGACGCGCCCTGGTTTCTACGTGTTTTCCCCGCGTATCAGTGGCGCAAACAGTGAAAACGCTGGCGCGCACCGTTAGAACGAAGGAAAACTGTCTGCGCTGCACCGGGATTTGTGTCAACCATGGGTGCTCAGCCTGTTGCCCGGCAAACTTCGTCGATTTTTCAGATGCTTACCGCCGAAGGAATTGTGTCACTGGTCGCGAACTACTTGATTACACAGTCCAGCACAACAGGTCTGGGGAGGCCGCAGGGCTTCCGACGAATCCGCGCCTGCAGCAACCGGTGACTCGATACGGGAGCGGTTCCTCACTTCCCACGGCCACCCTCACCCCTTCCCTCACGCAACAGGTTGAACAGACTCGCCCACACAAGCACGGAATCACTGGTCCAGAGCTTACGCTTGATGTCACCCAGCTGTTTGGGCCGACCGAGGATTCTAATGAGCAGGCGAAGGCGTCCACGCGATTGAGAGCGTCACTGCGCTTGTATTGTTCGACGATGCGGCGCGCGTTTTTGGCACGCGAGCGGCGGATTGCGATGCGGAGCTGCCATCTGGAAGTCCAAACGATTGTGTCTCAGCGAGTGGCGCTTCATGGCCGAGGCTGTGTAAAAACGTCTGTACCGGCAGGCCGACAGAGCAAGGGTGAGGTCGCGTGTTCGCAGTTGCGGTTCCGCTATGAGTTTCCTGATTGCGCGATGCCAGCGAGCACGGTCAGGCGTGAGATTACGTGCCCGCCAGCTTCATCGCTCGCAATGTCTTTGCAAATCCGAGAATCCTGATGACGCGCTTGAGGTTGTATGCCAGCACATGCAAGCTCATTTCAGTGGAGACGTACCCAAGCCTGCGCGTCTGGAAGTGGGTCGAGCCCATCCAGTGCTTCAGTGTGCCAAACACGTGTTCGACCGTTCGACGCCGTATCGTCATGGCGTCAAGCTGGCGATCCAGCCGGAGTTGCATTCTCTCGAGTACCGCTTCGTGTTCCTACCGGCGAATGCGCCGGTAGGGAGCCGGCGTGCACTGCTTTCTGAGCGGGCAATGCGGACAGGCACTGCTCCAGTAGGTCCGCAGTTTCAGCAGATTGGCGCGTTCAAACGACGTGTACCTATATATCGCACGTTGACCCGCCGGGCACAGGTACTGGTCGTCCCTGGCAATGTAAATGAAGTCGGCCCGATCGAACCGGCCGTCAGCCTTTGCACCGGAGGTTTGGCTTTTTGGCACCAGCGCCGCAATATCCTCGTCCTCGCACGCCTTGATTTGCGGTGCGCTGAAATAGCCACGGTCCGCCAGTGCCCTGATTCTTTTCTTGCCCATCGCCTCACGCGCTGCTTTGGCTATCGGACTCAACTGCGTCCGGTCGCTGCCGACGTTCGTGACTTCGTGGGTGACGATGAGATGATGTCGGGTGTCGACGGCTACCTGAACGTTGTAGCCAACCACGCCCGTACCCTTCGCTTGCGAGATCATCGAGCGTGAGTCGGGATCGGTCATCGAGATCTGCTTTTCCGGCAGATCATTCAGAAGCTCCGCTGCGTGATCCAGATCGCGCATCTGTTCACGGAGCGTCTCGATCTTCTCCCGTAGCCGCTCGGTCTTCGCTTCTACCTCGGCTGGTTGGGTGCGATCAGCGGTCTCCAGTGCGTCCAGATAACGCTGGATGCTTTGCTCAATCTGCTGCTGACGCCGGGCAATCTTGTTGGGCGTGAAGTTATTGTCGCGGCTGTTGACCGCCTTGAACTTGCTGCTGTCGATGGCCACAACCGCCTGTGTGAAGAGCTTCAGGTCACGGCAGATCATCACGAAGCGGCGGCACACGTTGCGAATACCCTCGCCATTACTCCGCCTGAACTCCGCAATCGTCTTGAAGTCTGGCGAGAGCCGGCCGGTCAGCCACATCAATTCGACATTGCTCTGACACTCCCGCTCGAGGCGACGGCTCGACTGCACGCGATTGAGATAGCCGTAGATATAGATCTTGAGCAGCACTGCGGGGCGGTAAGACGGTCGGCCTGTGTTCGCAGGCATGGTCCCTTCAAATCCCAGGGAAGCCAGCTCGAGTTCTTCAACGAATGCGCCAATGATCCTGACGGGATTGTCTTCTGCGATAAAGTCGTCCAGACATTCCGGCAGCAGCGTTGCCTGATTGCGGTCCGCACCTTCGACAAATCGCCCCATCTTCGCCTCTCGCGCCAACAGGTTGATTCAGTCTAGGCGATCGCGGGGTTTTTACACAGCCTCGGCCAACTGCGGTCACTCGCCTTTAATGAGCGATCGTCTGCTCTCAGTTCTAGTTCGGCCGATGGTGGAGGCTTGCCGTTTAAAATGCGCGGATGATCGAATCATACGGCGGGGAGTGCATGACGTTCGAGCAAACGAAGGGCTATCTGTTTTCAAGGCAACGCAATGCCGATCGCGCCCGGGTCGCAGCGGAGGCCATGCGAGAAACGCCGGGGCGCGCCGGAGGCATGACGTTTCGTTCAATGTCTCTGACGATTGCATCCGTTCTCTTGTGTGCAATGTGTTGCGGGTGTGCATCTGCACCGGAACCACGTGACTACGCTGACGACAATTCGAAAGCCGTTCTATCACCCGAATGCCCCGACGTGAGTGGCGTTTACGAAGGCAGGGTGCGTCAAATCGTCGAAGGCTACGGACCCAGCGTATTACCTCTAGCCGACGAAATATTCCACGCGGAGAATATAGAAGCCGCAGAAGCGATGCGCGCGGGCTATAGGAGGGATGCGAACGGTCGTCGAATTGCGCCAGATACAACTGTCTTCCAGAAAAATGTTGACGGCAACTACACGATTACGACTTACTACGGCACGTCCCAGCTAGGGAACATGACAACCCGATTCAACAATCTGGTCAAGGTATCGTGCGAAGCAGGAGCTATTGGTTGGATCGCTCCTGAGCAATCGTCACGATCCGAATTGGGTCCGAACTATTCCTTTTCTGGCCGTTCAGTCAGGCTAGATAGCAACGGCGACATTCTGCTTACCACGTGGACTCATATGAGCTATCACATGGCGCTATTGTGGCTTCCCATGGGTGCCGGCACGGATAAAACGGTCTATCGCTATAAGCGACTGCACTCGTCAAACGATCATTAAAGGCCCTCGCACTGCGAAACGCGCAGCGCTACCGGTCTGTAAAATGCCCGCGGACATTCCCGGAAACGGGCGTCCGCTTTTTGCCCTAAGTCGGACAGAGTTGATCGCATGCTATCTGGCTGGCTTGGGTCGCGAGTACACATCGGCGGCGGGCGTGACCGGTCATTCGGGACCGGCGACGTGCGAACGGCCGGAAAGCGGCGGTCAGCCGCCTGACCATGACGGAGACTCGAACGACGGCAATGGCCGAAGATTACCTGTAGGCCTTCGGGCAACATTCTCATGCAGACCAGCCGCCCGGGTGAAGGCTTCGTTAGATCGCTGAAAGGCAACACCTGGTCGGGCCGGGTGCGAACCTCGATCAAATCCGCCCAAAGCGGTCGTCGAGGACGGGTAACACAACAAAACTCTCATCATCCCTGTGGGAGTCTGTCATGAAAACCGGACAACCCCGTGAGGCATTGAACAAAGGCAAGCTGGTCGGCCAGAAGCCACCGCTGAGGCCGAAAGACGTCTGGGCGATCCGGATCTACCTTCAGAATGCTCATGCTGTCCGCGATCTCGCCCTGTTCAACCTTGCAATTGACAGCAAACTGCGTGGTTGTGATCTTGTCAGTCTGCGAGTCCGCGATGTCACGCATGGCAATCAGGTCCTGGCGAGGGCGCAAGTCATTCAGCGAAAGACACAACGCCCTGTCCAGTTTGAACTGACCGAGTCGACCCGGAAGGCGGTCGGCGCGTGGCTTGGAAAGGCTGCTCTGAGGTCGGAGCAGTACCTCTTCCCAAGTCGGCTGTTGGCGTCCCCGCATCTTTCAACCCGGCAATATGCCCGGATGATTCGTCGATGGGCGGATGCCGCCGGGCTTGATCCGACAGCGTATGGCACGCATTCGATGCGCCGCACGAAGGCAACCCTGATTTACAAACGCACAAAGAATCTCAGGGCGGTGCAGTTGCTACTCGGCCATAGCAAAATTGAAAGCACAATCAGATACCTGGGCATCGAAGTCGACGACGCGCTTGAGATTTCGGAGCAGACCGAAATCTAGCGCAGCGGGTTCTGGCCGCGCGAAACGAGCTACACCCCGGTTTGTGCGGCCACTCTGCACCGCGGCGCTCCTAGGGCAAAACCAACGGACATGTGCCGGCGTCGCCGCGAAAGGACAACCATCTTAGCGGCCGCTCCGGCCCGGAAACCTACCCGACTGCCTATGTGTTCGACTCGGCCATAGCCGACGCTCAGCGTCCAGCCACCGTACGGCCGCAGCGCTTTGCTGTCGTTCGCGATGAGATGCTGTCGAACGTCGGCTTCCGGGAACGGCGAACGAGTCTTCACGACCCGAAGCGCTCCTACGCGGTGCGTTAACGAACGTCTCAAGTCGGCCCCTAATTGGCCGCAGGGAATCGGTCAACTCGCGGGAGGCTTATTTCCGGAGCAGCAGCGATTGCCACGCCGCGGCGCCATCTTCCGCGCAGCACGAGACGCAGACCGCAACGATGACTACCGGCAATTGCAGGGGTTACTGTTCAGGATTGACCGTCGACTTTAGTCTGGAAGCGATTCGACGCTGGTTTTCATCGGGATGCAGAGGTTCCGGCGGCGTATGCGTGCGACCACGCTAGGCGGCGCTGGACAATTCCCTGCAGCGCGGATCCTCGACGGAACAAAACTCCATGACAAGGCATTGCGCAAAAAATCCATGGAGCGGGTGCAGAGGACGACACCCGCGCGAACTACCCTGCCGCTCCGGCCCCGTGCAGATCGCTGTCATCGTCCTTTCGAGGATCGCGAACATCGAGCGCAAGCACACGGCTGACATCGCGCGCGAACTCCTCCATGACCCCAACATTCCCGGGTGTCTCTTTCGGCTCGTTGATGGTCCCGAAAAAAGAGCGATTTTTCGCCCGCCTACTGAGTTCGCACCACAACCCCTAGGCAGCCGTTCTGTTCCGGGTGTCAGCGAAGCCGCGTATGCGTAGCAGTACCGCCGTCACCCGCATGGCTGGCATTTGCCGCCGCGCGTTTCATGAACGTACTGGGCGTCATCCCACAGCAACGCTTGAAATGGCGGCCGAAATGACTCTGATCGAAGAAACCGACCTCCGTCGCGACCACCGATCCCGGCACTCCTTCGAGCAACAGCGTCTGCGCGCGCTGGATACGCAACCGGCACAGATAGCGATACGGCGACGATCCGTATTGCTGCCGGAACACCGTGGCAAAACGCGACACGCTGAGCGCGGACAGCGCGGCAAGTTGGGCGAGCGTCACTGGTTCGTCGAAGTGAGCTTCGATGAAGGCGCGGGCGGCACTGAGGCTGAGAGACTGTTTCATGACGTCACGATGGTCGAGCGGACCGCCTGCTGTTTCGCGAAACGCCGGATGGAGAACGCGTCGAGAGAAATCGCCGTGCTGCCCGTGTCGACGAGTTCCGCCAGCGTCTCGCCAACGCCCGGACCGATCTGAAAACCCGAACCACTGAAGCCGAACGCGTAGAACAAACCGTCGACCTGGCTGCTCGGGCCGATGACCGGCTCGCTGTCTGGCAGATAGCTTTCCACGCCGCTCCACACGCGAATGACATGCAATGGCGCCAACGCTGGCACGAGCCGTCGCATCTGCGCGAGTTGCCGCACGGTATTGATGGGCAATACCGAGGCGCGGCTCGTCGCTGCATCGGCGGGACCGGGCGGTCCCCCGCCGACGATAATGTTGCCGCGCGGAATCTGCCGAAAGTAAATGCTCTCGTCCTTCACCGACGTGAACACGCCCATCGACGACTTGAACACGTAGGGCACCGGTTCGGTCACACACATTTGCGGGCCGCGTGCGGTAAGCGGCGCCGTTTCGCCGAACTGTTCGGTCAGCCGGCTCGCCCATGCGCCCGCGCAGATCACAAGTTGAGCCGCCCAGTAAACATCGCCGCGAGCGCTTTCCACGCGAAACCGTCCCGCGTCCTTTTCGACACGAACGATCTCCGTCTCTTCGATCACCTGCGCGCCGAGCCGCGCCGCTGCGCGGCCAAACGCAGGTGCGGCGAGGCGCGGGTTGGCGTGGCCATCGAGCGGCGAGATCGAGGCCGCCAGCACCTCACGGCAGAGAAACGGAAAGCGCCTGAACATGGCCTCGCCGTGCAGCACTTCGAGTTCGAGCCCGTAGGCGCGCGCGTCGATCGCGTATTGGTCGAAATTCTCTACGTCCTGCTGGTGGTAGCACACGCGCGTATGGCCAGACGGCAGGAACTCGATATCTTCGCCGAGCAGTTCCGCCGAACGTTGCCACGTGCGCAGCGCGCGGTTGGCCATCGCCAGTTGCGGCAGCGCGCGGCCTTGCCGGCGAATGCCGCCGAAGTTCACGCCGCTCGCCTGCTGTCCGGTCAGTCCGCGTTCGAGCAGAATCACCGAGCGATTGCGCTGGCGCAGAAAGAACGCGGTCGTCGTTCCCATGATGCCGCCGCCGATCACGATCACATCGGCCTCGTTGCGGGTCGTCGCGCTCATTCGATCACCTCGTCGCCCGGCTGCTCGCTCACTTCTTCCGTCAGCGCCACGGGTAGCGGTTTGACCGGCGCCTGGCCACGCAGCCGTCCCACCGACGACAGCGGCACGCTCGCCGCCGCCGCGATGATTTCTGAGCCCGCGTGGCCACAATAGCGTCCCTGGCAGCGGCCCATGCCGACGCGAGAAAATGCCTTCGCGCGATTTGCCTCTTTAGCGCCGGTCGCCCGCACCACGCGGCGCAATTCACCCGCCGTGATCGCCTCGCAACGACAAACGATCGTCTCGTCAGGCAGCGACGCCGCGAACTGCGCCGGCCACGGAAAGGCCTGCCGCAAGCCTGCGGCAAAACGCGTGAAGCGCGCGAGTTCGGCGCGCAGTTGCTCCACTCCCTCGACCGCCATGCCCTGATCCTGCAAAGCCGCCAGCGCTGCGAGCCGGCCGGCGCGTTCCGCCGCGTCGGCGCCGCGCACGCGCGCACCGTCGCCCGCCAGATAGACGCCTTTGATGCTGCTGCGGCCGTCGGCGTCGATCTGGGGAAGCCACTGTTGCGTGTCCTCGTCGAACAGGAAGCGACAGCCCGCGAGATCCGCGAGTTGCGTCTCGGGCCGCAGGTGGTAGCCGAGCGCGACCGCGTCGCAGGTCAGTTCGAGGCGCTTGCCGCTCGCCAGCGCGAGCTCGACCGAGCTCACGCCGTCGTGCGCCGTGCCCTTGATTTCGAGCGGCTGCACGCCGCGATGAACCGGCACGCTCGCGCCGGCCAGCACGCGCGTCAACGCGATGCCTTTGCGGAGCGCGGCCGGAATCGCCAGCAGGCGCGGGAACGCGACCACGCGCTGCATGAGCGTCGAGGTGTCGAGCACCGCCGCAACCTGCGCGCCCGCTTTCACGTACTGCGCGGCCACGAGATACAGAAGCGGCCCGCTGCCCATCATCACGATGCGCGAACCGATCGCGCAGCCCTGCGATTTCAGCGCGACCTGCGCACCACCGAGGCTGTAAGTGCCCGCGTGGTGCCAGCCCTTGACCGGCATCAGTCGGTCCGTCGCGCCACTGCACACGATCAGCGCGTCGAACGCAAGCGTGTGATACCGCGTGCCGGTCACGAGATGCGCCATGTTCGGCGAAATATTCCAGACCAGCGTTTCCGGCAGATAGTCGATCCGGCTCTTCAACGCATCGAAGCTCTGATGCACCGATGCGGCGCGCTCAGCCTCGGTGCCGTACAGGGTCTCGTAGCTGCGCGAAAACCCTTCCGGCTGCCGCCGGTAAATCTGCCCGCCGTCGCGCCGCCCTTCGTCGACCACGACAGGCCGCAGCCCCGCTTCGACGAGCGCCTGCGCGGCGCGCACGCCCGCCGGCCCAGCCCCGATCACCACTACGCGCGCGGCCATACACCCTCCGCGGCTTCGGCCAGCTTCGTGACGATCGACATACCCGGCACCGCCGGCGTGCTGCAGGCGCGCACGCGTTCGCCTTGCGCGGTCCATACCCAGCAGTCCTGGCAGGCGCCCATCAGACAGAAACCGGCACGCCGGCCGTCGCCGAACTCGGAGTCGCGCAACGTACCCGTGCCGGTCAGCAACGCGACCATCAGCGTGTCGCCTTCGGCCGCCTCGCACTCGACGCCGTCGACGGTAATCGGAAAGGTCTTGCGGCCCGTTTCCGCGACGCGCACAAATCGTCCGCTCATACCGGCGTCGCCTCCACGGTCTGCAAACGGTTCAGTTCGGCGGCCGGATGGTGGCACAGAATCTCCGCGCCCGAAGGCAGCTTCTTCAGCGACGGTGGCGTCATGTTGCACTTGCCGTCGATGCGTACCGGACAGCGCGCGCGAAACGAGCACAGTTCGGCGACGTCCGCGCTCTCGCCCATCGCCGGCAAAGCGGTCGCGACCATGCCACGGCGCGCGTCGAGCCAGCCGGGCTTCAACGCCGGCACGGAATCGACCAGCAAGCCGGTGTACGGGTGATACGGCGGCGCCGCGAGCACATCGCGCTGCCCCGCTTCCACGCGATGCCCCGCATACAGCACGATCACTTCGTCGCAGATCGCACGCACGGTGGAGATGTCGTGGCTGATGAACATGTACGAGACGCCCAGTTCACGCCTCAACTCGGCGAGCAGATCGAGGATCGCGGCGCCCACCACCGTGTCGAGCGCCGAGGTCACTTCGTCGCACAGAATCAAGGCGGGATCGGCGGCGAGCGCACGCGCCAGATTCACGCGCTGCTTCTGGCCGCCTGACAATCCAGCCGGCGTGCGCGTGGCGATGGAGGCCGGCAGCTTCACCAGATCGAGCAGTTCCAGCATGCGTTTCTTCGCGGCCGAACCGCGCAGATGGTGATAGAACGCGAGCGGCCGTCCGAGGATATCGGCGATCGAACGACTTGGATTGAGCGCCGTGTCGGCGTTCTGGAACACGATCTGGATCTGTCGATACTGCTCCGGGGTGCGGTGCGAGATTTGCGCGGGCAGCGGCTCGCCGTTGAACAGCACCTCGCCGCCCGCCCGGTCGACGAGGCCGGCCACCACGCGCGCAAGCGTCGTCTTGCCGGAGCCCGATTCACCGATCACGCCGAGCGTGCTGCCGCGCGGGATGGACAGGCTGACGTCGTCGAGCACGCGCACGGCGGGAGCACCCTGTTTGTCGATGCGGCCATAACCCGCTGACAGTCCGCGAATCTCGAGCAGCGGCGGCACGTGTTCGCCGAACTCTTGCGGCAACGTCAACGCGGCTTCAGGGCGGCGAGTCGCCGCCAGCAACTGGCGCGTGTAGGCATCCACCGGCGCGTCGAGCACCTGCGCGACCGCACCGTTTTCCTTCACCGCGCCGCCGTTCAACACGACGATGCGGTCCGCCATCTGCGCGACCACGGCCAGATCGTGCGACACGTACACGGCCGTGGTGCCCAGTTCGCGCACCACCTTCTTGAAGGCCGCGAGCACTTCGATCTGGGTGGTCACGTCGAGCGCGGTGGTCGGCTCGTCGAACACCACGACGGCCGGATCAGTGATCAACGCCATCGCCGCCATCAGACGCTGCAACTGGCCGCCCGACACCTGGTGCGGATAACGCTCGCCGATCGTTTCCGGCGCGGGCAGCGCGAGCGAGCGGAACAGTCCGATCGCTTTGGCGCGCGCGGCGTCTTTCGTCATCAGGTGATGCAGCAGCGCTGGCTCAGTGACCTGATCCATGATCGTGCGCGCCGGGTTGAAACCAGCCGCCGCGCTCTGTGCGACATACGCGACGGTGCGAGCCCGCAGCGCGCGGCGCCCCTTCGCATCGAGCGACAACACGTCGAGCTCGCCGATGCGCACCGAGCCGCCGCTGATCGTGCAGCCCGAACGCGCATAGCCGAGCAGCGACAGCGCGATGGTGGTCTTGCCCGAACCGGACTCGCCGATCAGCGCGAGCACTTCGCCCTTCTTCACCGCAAAATCGACACCCTTGACGATCTCCGTCACCGGCCCCGGCGCCGCACCCGCGACGACTCTCAGGCCCTTCACTTCGATCATGTCCCGCTCAGCCATCACGCACCTCCGTGGCCACGGCTGCGACGCCGCAGATTGTCGATCAGCAGATTCATCCCGATGGTCAGCGTCGCGATCGCGACGGCCGGCATCAATACGGCGGGCGCGCCTTCCGACAGACCACCGATGTTCTCGCGCACGAGCGAACCCCAGTCGGCGTTCGGCGGCTGCACGCCGAGACCGAGGAAGCTCAGCCCGCTCAGCAGCAGCACGATGAACACGAAGCGCAGGCCGAAATCGGCGAGCATCGGATGAATCATGTTGGGCAGCACTTCGACCCGCGCGATATAGAAGATGCCTTCGCCGCGCGCCCTCGCCACCTGCACGTATTCGAGGCCCATCAGGTTCACCGCGAGCGAGCGCGAAATGCGAAACGCGCCGGGGATGTAGGCCACTGCGGCGACCATCGTCAGCATCGGAATCGACGAGCCAAATGCGGCGATCACGACGAGCGCGAATACTTTGCTCGGGATCGAAATGAGCGCGTCGAACAGACGGCTCAGGATTTCATCGACCCAACGGCCCGACACCGCCGCGAGCAGGCCGAAGAACGTGCCGATCACGCTGGCGAGCACCGCCGCGGCGAGCGCGAGCCCGACCGTGTAGCGCGCGCCATAGAGAATGCGGCTCAGCATGTCGCGGCCGAGATAGTCGGTGCCGAGCGGATAGGCCGCGCTGTAGCGGCCGAAGATTTCTGTCGAGGTCAGCGTGCCGCCCTTATACGGCGCGACCAGCGGGCCGATGAACGCGACCAGCAGCCAGAACGACACCATCAGCAGGCCGATCAGGCCGAGCACGGAGAAGCGGTGCACGAGGCGTTTGAGCAGGCCGTGTTTCGGCGCTGCCGCTTCCACCGGCGCGGGCTCGACGACCACCTCGTCACGCCGCACGTCGTATAGCTCCGTGGTGGCGTGAGGAACGTGGTGGGGGTTGGTAGATTGGCTCATCATCGACGCAGCCTCGGGTTGGAGAGGATTTGGCACAGATCGGCGATCAGCACAAGCGCGAGATACGCGGCGCAGAACACCATCACGCAGCCCTGCACGAGCGGCATGTCGCGGTTGGTCACCGCGTCCACCATCAGACTCGCGAGGCCGGGATAGTTGAAGATCGACTCGACGATCACCACGCCGCCGAACAGATACGACAGGCTCAGTGCCACGGCGTTGGCAATCGGGCCGATGGTGTTCGGCAACACATGCCGCCACACCACGCGCACCGGCGAGGCGCCCTTGAGCAAGGCCATTTCCACGTACGACGCATTGAGTTGGTCGAGCACCGCGGCGCGCGTCATGCGCGCCATCTGCGCGACGAGCACGCAGCACAGCGTCATCACCGGCATCGCGTAGATGCGCAGCAGCGCTCCGAATGAATTGACTTCGGAGAGATAGGAGAGCGCCGGCAGCCAGCGCAGCTTGACGGCGAAGATCAGCACGGCGATCGTCGCGATCAGGAATTCCGGCACGGCCACGGTGGAAAGCGTCAGCACGTTCAGTGCGCGGTCGAGCAGCGAGCCGCGAAACATCGCCGACGAAATACCGATCGTCAGCGCTACCGGCACCGAGACCAGCGCCGTGAGACCGGCCAGCACCAGCGAGTTCGGCAGGCGCGTCGCGATCAGTTGGCTGACGGGCAGATTGTTCGACAGTGAGGTGCCGAAGTTGCCGCTGAGCACATGAAGGAGCCACACGACATAGCGTTGCAGCGCGGGCTGGTCGAGGCCGAACTGATGCCGCAAGGCGGCCACGGCTTCGGGGGTCGCCGCCTGGCCGAGCGCCTGCTGGGCCGCGTCGCCGGGAAGCAGCCCGGTGATGGCGAACACCACGGCCGACACGAGCAGCAGGGTGAGCAGCGCAAGGCCGAGTCGCGCGACGATGAGACGTTGCGCATGTGCTTTCATCACGAGCCACCTCCGTAGTCTGATGCCATTCCAACCCGTCGACCAGCGCCGCACCAACCCAACTCAGGTTTCAAGCCAGACGTTTTCCGCGAACATGAAGCCCATCAGCCCGGCGAGCGGAATCGAGCCGAGGCCCTTGAGCTTGTTCGTATACGCATCGAGTGAACTCTGAAACAGCGGAATGCCGATGCCGCCGTTTTCATGCACCAGCACCTGCATATCGCCATAGATCTTCTTACGTTTGGCGTCGTCCGGTTCCCCGCGCGCGGCCAGCAGCATCTGATCGAACTTCGGGCTTTTCCAGTTCGCTTCGTTCCACGGCGCGTCCGACTTGAAGAACTGCGTGAAAATCACATCCGCACTCGGACGCGCGTTGACGTTGCCGAAGCCGAGCGGATGCTTCATCCAGTGGTTCGACCAGTAGCCGTCGGCGGGCACGCGCGTCACCTGCAGATTCAGGCCGGCTTGCGGCGCGACCTGCTGAAGGAACATCGCCATTTCAACCGACCCATCCGCGGCCGGCGAAGCGAAAATCTGGATCGGCGCGCTGCCGACCTTGGCCTTCTGGAAATAGAACTTCGCCTTGTCCGGATCGAATGCACGTTGCGGCAAGCCAGCCAGGTAATACTTATTGGTCGGATCAATCGGCTGGTCGTTGCCGATCGTCCCGTAACCCTGGAAGATCGCCCGGCGCATCTGCTCGCGGTCCTGCAGATACATCATGCCCCGACGAAAATCGTCGTTGCCGGTAATGCCGCCTTCGTCGCGCACGATCAGGTCGGTGTACAAACCGGTCTTCGTCTCCAGCACCGAGAAACCACCCGCACTCTTGATCTGCGTGGTCGAACGCGGGGTCAGCGCGTTGATCAGTTGCACGTCGCCCGAAAGCAGCGCGTTCACGCGCGCCGATTCGTCGCCAATGCCGATCAGTTCGACCTCGTCGAGATGCGGCATGCCCGGCTTCCAGTACTTCTCGTTTTTCACGCCGACAGTGCGCACGCCCGGCGAGAATTCCTTGACCTTGAACGGGCCGGTGCCGATCGCCGTTTTGAAGTCCTTGGTGCCGTCCTTGATGATCTGAAAATGCGAGGTGGCAAGAATCACCGGCAGATCGGCGTTTGGACCTTCCAGCGTGATAGTCACTTCATTCGGGCCGGTGGCCTTCACTTCCTTGATCTGGTCGGCCAGCGTCTTGGCTTTCGAAGCGGTAGCCGGATCCTTGTGGCGCATGATCGAGTACACCACGTCGGCCGGCGCGAGCGCCTTGCCGTCGTGGAACTGCACGCCGTTGCGCAACTTGACGACCCACACCGTGGCGTCTTTCGTATCGAGCGACGTCGCCAGTGACATCTTCGCGCCGAGGTGCGAGTCGAGTTCGGTCAGGCAGTTGTAAAACAGGAAGCCGCGAACGTAATCGGTACTGAGCGCGCCCTTGGCGGGATCGAGCGTATCCGCCGCGGAGGCGGACTGCGTCGCCACGCGGATCTTGCCGCCCTGCTTCGGTTTGGCCTGAGCCAGGGCAGCACCGCTCGCGCTCAGCAAACCAGCGCCGGTGACGGACATCATGCCGGCCGCGGCCATCGCGCGCAGCACGTCGCGCCGCGAGGCGCCTCTGGCCGTCAAGCGCTCCAACCCGGTGCCGAGTTCTAGAGCGCCATGCTGCGAGTTTTCCTTAATCATCGAACTTCTCCGCGGGGGTCAGCAATGAGGTTGAGCAGGGGTGGCTGCGTGGTTTTGACTGCCTAATCGAACAACATCGAACAACGAACGATCAATAGAAAATGTCTTTGATGCGGTAGTACGTCCCCACGAGCGGCAGGAACCAGGGTTTGCCGGTGTGGCCGGGAATTGCGGGCCATTCGGACTCGCGCCACGGATTCTGGTCGTCGTGGCCGTCCATCACGTCGGCCATCACCTGGCCCATGTGCGTCGACATCTGCGTGCCGTGGCCGCTGTAGCCCATCGAGAAATAGATGCCGTCGTGCTGGCCGGCGTGCGGCAGACGGTCGGCGCTCATGTCCACCAGACCGCCCCAGCAGTAGTCGATGCGCGCGCTCGCAAGCATCGGGAACATCGTGGCGAGGCCTTGTTGCAGGATGCGTCCGCTCTTCGCATCGGACGGCTGTTCGGACGCCGTGAAGCGCGCGCGGCCGCCGAACAGCAAACGCGAATCGGGCGTCACGCGGAAGTAGTTGTGCATCAAACGCGTGGTGGTGTACGCGCGCCGGTTCGGGAACACTTGCGCCAGCAGATCCGGCGACACGGGCTCCGTCACGACGATGAATGAGCCGACCGGTGCGAGACGCCGCCGATACCAGCCGAACGGACCCTGCCGCGACGGACCGGTCGCGATCAGCACCTGCTTCGCGCGCACTTCGCCGCGCGCCGTGGTGATGCGAAAGTCGCCGCCGTCCTTCACGATCGCGGTAACCGCAGCGTTCTCGTACAGCTTCGCGCCTCGCCGCACGGCGGCCTCGGCGAGACCGACCGCGAACTTGCCCATATGCATCTGGCCACCGTGCCGTTGCAACAGTCCACCGAAAAAACTGTCGGACTGGATTTCGCTGCGGATACGGCTGCGGTCGATCAGTTCGATGTCCGTATCGACTTCACGGCGAATCAACTCCGCCGTCTTCTCCAGATGCGCGAGGTGATGCGGCTTGGACGCCAGCTTGAGCTTACCGGTCGCGATGTAATTGCAATCGATGCTTTCCTCGCGAATCAGCCGCTCGACTGTGTCGACGGCATCCGAAAACGCGCGGTAGCAGGCACTCGCACGCTCCACGCCGAGCTGCGCGACCAGCGCGACGAAGTCCTGCGCGACCCCGGTATTGACCTGCCCACCGTTGCGCCCGGACGCACCGCCGCCGATGCGGCCCGCGTCGAGCACGGTCACCGTCGCCCCGCGCTTGCCCAACGCGTGCGCAGCCGAAAGTCCGGTGAAGCCGCCGCCGATCACCACCACATCGGCCTGACTGTCGACCGGACCCTCGCACGCCGAAAGCAGGGACGGCGCCGTGTCGAGCCAGTAGGAATCGAGCTTCATCCGGTCAGTCCTTGTGATAGGCAATGAGCGAGGCGACGGGCAATCCTTGCGCGTAAAAGAGCGGCGCTTACAAACCGAGTTCCGAAGCCAGATGCGGAATGTCGTCGACCTCGTGGTACTGGTAATACGGTGTGGAGGGTTCGTGGCCCCGCTTGACGAAAGCCTTGTGCTTGATGCCCAGGTCGTGCGCGGTCATCAGGTCGTAACGCAAGCTCGACGAAACGTGCAGCACGTCTTCCGGGTTGCAGTTCAACTGGTCGAACATGTATTCGAAGCCTTGCATGCGCGGCTTGTACGACTGCGCCTGCTGGGCGGTGAAAACCGCATGGAACGGTGCGCCGAGCTTGTCGACGTTGCGCTGAATCTGGTCGTTCGAGGCATTCGACAGGATCACCAGCTTGTACTTTTTCGCGAGACGCGACAGACCTTCCGGCACGTCCGGGTGCGGCCCCCAGGTCGGCACCGCTTCATAGATGCTCTGGGCACCCGCCTCGTTGAATTCGACGTTCATGCGCTTGCAGGCGCGGCGCAGCGCGTTGACCACCACGTCGCGATACGGCTTCCAGGCGCCGAGCACTTCGTCGCGGCGATAACCCGAGTAAAACGCAATGAGCTTCTCCATGTCTTCGCCGTTCAGCAGGTGGCCGTACTGTTCGCGTGTCATGTCGGCCATGTGAAACTTGATCAGCGTGCCGTAGCAATCGAAGGTGATGTATTTCGGTTCGAACTCGATCATGGTGCAGTCCTATCGTGGTGGTGAGCTCGCAGCCGGAGCTCATTGGCGAAAACAGGAAAGGCTCATTCCTGTAAGAGATTTAATCAGCGCAAAAACATAGATGTTCCTGATTACGGCGCTGCTGGTGACACAAACCATGCGTTTTTGAGGCGCTTGACAGCACAGAATGCGGCGATCGGGCTGAAAGCCTTGTCTGCTATGCGTTTGCGGCCGGCATACGGTCAGGCGCGCAGGTCGATCAATACGCTTTTGAAGCGCAGGTTCGCCTCATAGGCCTGGCGGCCCAGGTCCTTGCCGATGCCGGAGCGCTTGTAGCCGCCCGTGGGAATCATGAAGTCCGAGGTGCGGCCATAGCGGTTGACCCACACCGTGCCCGCTTCGAGCCCACGCACGAAACGCAGCGCCCGGCCCAGGTCAGCGGTATGGACACCGGCCGCGAGTCCGTACTCGGGGTGCTGCGCGAGCGCGAGCGCTTCTTCTTCGGTGTCGAAAGTTTGCAGCGTCAGCACGGGACCGAAGACTTCTTCACGCACCGCTTCGGAGTGGGCCGTGACGTCCGTCAGCAAGGTGGGGGTATAGAACGCGCCGTCAGCGCCACCGTCCGCCCTGACACCGCCATGGCGCAGCGTCGCGCCGGCCTCCAGCGTGCGTGCCACGATGCTTTCGATGCGCGCCGCCTGCGGCGCCGAGATGATCGGCGAGAGCGTGGTGCCGGCGGCCCAGGTTGCGCCGGGCTTCAACTCGGCGAAGATCTTGCCGATGCGCTCGGCGAGCGGCTCGGCGAGGCTTCGCTCGACCAGCAGACGCGAGCCCGCCACGCACACCTGTCCCGCGTTGCCCGTGATCGCACCCGCAATGCGGCGCGCCACGTCGTCCAGACGCGGCGCGTCGGCGAATACGATTTGCGGGCTCTTGCCGCCCAGTTCGAGCGTGACCGGCTTGGTGCCGCTGTTCGCGCAGGCGGCCATGATCGACGCGCCGGTCCGCGTGGAGCCCGTGAACGTGACCTTGCTGATTTTCGGGTGACGCACCAGCTCGTCGCCGGTCACGCTGCCATCGCCCTGGACCACGTTGAAGATGCCCGCGGGCACGCCCGCCCGCACGGCCAGCTCGGCGAGCCGCAATACCGAGAACGGCGTCATCTCCGATGGTTTGAGCACCACCGCATTGCCCGCCGCCAGCGCCGGGGCGATCTTCCAGGAGGCCATGACCAGCGGGAAATTCCATGGCGCGATCGCGCCGATCACACCGTAGGGCTCGGCGATCGTCATGCCGAGATGATCGTGATCGGTGGCCGCCACATCGCCGCCCAGCTTGTCGGCGAACTCGGCGTAGAAGCGAATGCCTTCGGCGGTGAACGGCACATCCCAGCCGATCGCCTGGGCAATCGGCCGCGTCGAGCCGAGCGCTTCCAGCCGGCCGAGCGTCGGTGCGTCGGCTTCGACCAGCTCGGCAAAACGGCGCAGAATCTTCGCGCGTTCACGCGGCGCCATGCATGCCCAGCCACTGTGTTTGAAAGCCTGCCAGGCGTTCTCGACCGCGCGGTCCACCACGGCGGCATCGGCGAGCGGTATGGACGCATACACCACCCCGTCCGACGGCCGCGCCACCGCGATGCGACGCTCGCCCGCCTCCACATATTCACCGCCGATGTAATGGCCGCTGCGAATCGCGACGTCGTCCGGATTGAAGCTGTCCATGAGAAAGGGTTCCTGTGTGACTGGCTAGTGGTCCGTGCTGCGGGTTTCGAGCACGCCGCCGCCATGACAAAATCGTAGAGCCGCGGGCCTGGCATATGTCGCCGACAAAAATCGCCACGCAGCAGAACTCACCTGTAATGCGCGCCCAGACCTCGCGTTTTGCATCGAATTTCGATGCGGCCCTTTCCGGGGCGCACGATAAAAAGATCGTCCTAGTCACGCCGCGCACCGGATGACAAAGTGACGGCGTAAGCCTTCAGTCAACCAGGGAGCACGGCGTGTCCGATCCGATTACCTACAGACGCTTCACCCTCGACGACATTGCTGCCGCGCACGCGTTGACCGTCGAACTCAAATGGCCGCATCGCGCGGACGACTGGAGGTTCGTCGCACTGCTGGGCGTCGGCTTCGTAGCCGAAGACGCGAGCGGCCTGATCGGCACCGCCCTGTGCTGGAAATACGGCACCGAGCGCGCCTCGCTCGGCATGGTGATCGTGTCGCCGGCGCACCAGGGGCGCGGCATCGGCAGACGGTTGATGGAGCTCGTGCTCGAAGAACTGGGCGGGCGCGTCACCTTTCTGCACGCCACGCTCGCGGGTCAGCCGCTGTATGAAAAGCTCGGCTTTCACGCGGCCGGCACGCTCGACCAGCATCAGGGCGCGGCATTCCAGCCGCCGCTCGTGTCGCTGCCACCGGGTGAGCGTTTGCGCCCGCTCGGCTCGAGCGATACCGTGCGCCTGATTGAACTGGCCTCGCGTGCGAGCGGTCTGGACCGGGGCGAAGTGCTGCCCGCGCTGCTCGGCACCGCCGACGGCATCGCGCTCGACCGCGACGGCGAACTGATCGGCTTCGCGCTGTTCCGCCGCTTCGGACGCGGCTTTGCGATCGGTCCGGTGGTCGCGCCCGCCTCCGAAGAGTCGAGTCGCGCCAAGGCACTGATCAGCCACTGGCTGGCGCTGAACGAAGGGGTGTTCGTGCGTATCGATACACCGGGCGAAAGCGGTCTGACCGAGTGGCTGGAACAGTTGGGATTGCCGCGCGTCGACACGGTCATCAAGATGGTCCGCCCCGTCGTGCCGGGAGAACCCGCGGGCGGCGGCCAGGATGCGCACTACGTGCAATACGGCATCATCAACCAGGCAATCTGCTGACCCTCATGGCCTTCCTCTATAAAGCCGACCCGACGCGCGGCGCCCAGTGGGCCAAACTTTTCGCACAGAAGGCACCCGATCTGCCGTTTCATATCTGGCCCGATCTGGGCGATCCGGCCGCGATCCGCTACCTCGCCGCCTGGCAGCCGCCTGAAGATCCCACGCGCCTCTTCCCCAATCTGGAAATCGTGTTCTCGGTCGGCGCCGGCATCGATCAGTTCGATCTGTCGGGCGTGCCTGAGCATGTGCCTGTCGTGCGCATGATCGAGCCGGGGATCGTCGAAGGCATGGTCGAATATGTCACGCAGGCTGTGCTGACGATTCATCGCGACCTGTTCGACTACTGGCTTCAGCAACAGCAGCAGGCCTGGCGCGAGCTGCCGCTCAAGCCGGCCAGCGAGCGCCGCGTCGGCGTGCTGGGGCTCGGCGTACTGGGCACGGCCGTGCTGGAACGGCTGCGCCTGTTCGGCTTCGCCTGCGTCGGATGGAGCCGTTCGGCTCGCGAGATCGAAGGCGTGCACTGTTATGCGGGCGAAGGCACGTTGGATGCGTTTCTCGCGCGCACCGATATCCTGATCTGCCTGCTGCCGCTCACGTCCGCCACGCGCGGACTGCTCGACGCGCAGTTCCTGGCGAAGCTGCCGCGTGGCGCGTCGCTGATTCAAACGGGCCGTGGACCGCATCTGATTCAGCAGGATCTGCTCGCGGCGCTCGAAAGCGGCCAGTTGCGCAACGCCATTCTCGATGTCACCGACCCCGAACCGCTGCCCCCCGGCCATCCGTTGTGGACGCATCCGCGGGTGCGCATCACGCCGCATATCGCCAGCGCGACGCGGCCGGAAACCGCCGTCGACGTGGTGCTGGAGAACCTGCGCCGGCATCGCGAAGGCCTGCCGATGCTGGGTCAGATCGACCGCACTGCGGGCTATTGAGTGCACAGCGAGGCGCGAGGCCCGCGCGGCGCGGCTTTTCAGCGCCCGCAGCAGAAAATGCTAAGGCCATGCATCAAAACGCGTCGCGCGCGCTTTTCAGGCAATTGTTTAGGTGAGCAGGCGATCGTCGCTGATCAGTAGTATGGAACGGTCAACAGCCCCTTCCCGCGACGAGAAACCATCATGCCGATTCAATCGCTCATCGAAGCCGACCGCAAGCATCTGATCCACCCGGTCATCAACTACCGCGCGCACGAAGCACACGGCGTCACCGTCCTCGACTCCGCCAGCGGCGCGTTTCTGCGCGACGCGGCCGGCAACGAACTGCTCGACGCGTTCTCCGGACTGTGGTGTGTGAACGTGGGCTATGGTCAGCAGAGCATTGTCGAGGCAGCGGCTGCGCAGATGCAGAAGCTGCCCTACGCGACCGGCTATTTCCATTTCGGCTCCGAGCCGGCCATCGAATTGGCGCAAAAGCTGGTCGAGCTGTCGCCCGCTTCGCTGCAACACGTGTACTTCACGCTCGGCGGCTCGGATGCGGTGGACTCGGCGCTGCGTTTCATCACGCACTACTTCAACGCGACGGGCCGTCCGTCGAAGAAGCACACCATCGCGCTGGAGCGCGGCTATCACGGCTCGTCGACGATGGGCGCCGGGCTCACCGCGCTGCCCGCGTTCCACCGCAACTTCGATCTGCCGCTGCCGAACCAGCATCATCTGCCGTCGCCCTACGCGTACCGCAATGACTTCGCCGACGATGCCGCGCTGATCGCCGCCTCGGTGGCCGCGCTCGAAGCGAAAGTGGCCGAACTCGGCGCCGACAACGTCGCCGCGTTCTTCTGCGAACCGATCCAGGGCTCGGGCGGTGTGATCGTGCCGCCGGTCGGCTGGCTCAAGGCGATGCGTGAAACCTGCCGTAAGCTCGGCGTTCTGTTCGTCGCCGACGAGGTCATCACGGGATTCGGCCGCACGGGTCCGCTATTCGCCTGCCAGGCCGAAGACGTCGAGCCCGATCTGATGACGGTGGCGAAGGGGCTGACCGCGGGCTATGCGCCGATGGGCGCCGTGCTGATGTCGGACGAAATCTACCAGGGCATCGCGGACGGCGACGCCGAAGCGGTGGTCGGCCACGGCCATACGTATTCGGCGCATCCGGTGAGCGCGGCCATCGGCCTCGAGGTGCTGCGCCTCTATCACGAAGGCGGGCTGCTTGCGAACGGCGTCGCGCGCGCGCCGCGTTTCGCGCGCGGGCTCGACGCGCTGCTCGCGCATCCGCTGGTGGGCGACTCGCGCCACCGGGGTCTACTCGGCGCACTCGAACTCGTCGCCGACAAGGACAGCAAGGCGCGCTTCGATCCGGCGTTGAAACTGTCCGAACGGATCGCGGCCTCCGCCTATCAGAACCGACTCGTGTTCCGCGCCTTCGGCGACAACATTCTCGGTTTCGCACCGGCGCTCTCGTACACCGAGGCCGAGTTCGACCTGCTGTTCGAACGGCTCGAAAAGACCCTCGACGACGTTCTCGCGCAAGCCGACGTGCGCGCCGCGTTGAAGGTCAAAACTCATGCCGCTGCATGCTAGAGTAGAGGACCACCTGAGCCATCCAGATCCATCGCCGGAGCGACGACGTTACGATGAGCAGCGACTGCAAGCTAGACCGGATTGACCTGCGCATACTTTCCCAGTTGCAGAAGAAAGGCCGCATAACCAACGTCGAGCTTGCCGACGCGGTTGGCCTGTCGCCCAGTCCTTGCCTGATCCGGGTCAAGCGTCTGGAGAAAGCCGGCTACATCATCGGCTATGGTGCGCAGATCCAGCTCGAAAAGCTCGGCGACGTGCAGATCGTCTTTACCGAAGTCACGCTCGCCGATCATCGGCGGGAAGACTTCATCAAGTTCGTCAATGCGATTCGCGACGTCGACGAGATCGTCGAGTGCCATCTGGCCAGTGGCGGCTATGACTATCTGCTGAAGTTCGTGACGCGCAGCGTGAGCCACTACCAGAGCATCATAGAGAGTCTTCTGGAACGCGATATCGGTATCGAGAAGTATTTCAGCTACGTCATCATCAAGTCGCCGTTCGTGAAGAGTCATTACCCGCTCGAAACGTTGTTCTCGCAGAATCATCACTAGGCGTTCAACGCCCGACAACCCCGCCCATGTCCACGCCGGCCGAGCCTTCGGCCGGCGGACTCCATTGCGCGAATTCCTCGCTCAGAAAGTCCACACAGACCCGCACCTTCGCCGATTGCGCGAGCCGTGCCGGATACACGGCCCACAGATTCGCCGGTTGCGTGACCTCGGGCAGCACCTGTTGCAGCTGGCCGCTTTCGAGCAGAGGCCGCGCATCCCACAACGACCGCAGGACAATGCCGCGCCCGGCAAGCGCCCACTGAACCGCCACTTCGCCGTGATTGGTCGACAGCGGCCCCGTGACCTTGACCGGGACCACCTCACCGCGGACCGTCAACCGCCACAGACCGAAAGGATGGTCGCGCTCCTTGATCGCAAGACATGCATGCGATGAAAGGTCGGCAAGCTGGCGCGGCGCGCCATGCCGCGCGAGGTAGTCAGGCGAGGCGCATAGCACGCGATGATTCGACGCGAGCCGGCGCGCGATCAGATGCGGCGCGATCTCGTCGCCGATGCGCACATCGAGGTCGAAGCCTTCGCCGCCGACGTCGACGAGACGGTCGAACAGATCGAGCCGCACGCTCAGTTGCGGATAGCGCTCGGAGAAACGCGCAAGTGCGGGCGCGAGGAAGCGCCGGCCGAAGCCGAAGCTGCTCGAAATGCGCAGCTTGCCGGCGGGAATGCGGCGCGTGGTGGAGACGTCTTCCACGAGCTGATCGACATCGTCGAGAATCTTTTCCGCCCACGTATAGACGCGCTCGCCCGCTTCCGTGATCGCCACCCGGCGCGTGGAACGGTGCAGCAAACGCGTGCCGAGCGTAGCCTCGAGCACATTGATGCGTTTGCTGACATACGCCGCGGACACCGACAAGGCTTCCGCCGCCGCGCTGAAACTGGACTTGCGCGCCACTTCACAGAACACGCGCAAATCGCCGAGATCGGGTGATGGGACAGCGCTCATAGTTGGATGAATGGCGGCGCGGTTTGTACACGAATCGTGCACAGTGGCTTAACTGAAGCGACCATTTTAGTCTCAAACAGCGGGAATAAAATAGCCGTTATCGAATCGTTCAGAAGCCCCGACGGAGAAGCACAACATGTCGAACAAATATCGGATCGCGGTCATACCCGGCGACGGCATCGGCGTCGAAGTCATGCCAGAAGCTATTCGCGTGCTGGACGCCGTGCAAAAGCGCTTCGGCATCGAACTCGAGTATCAGCACATTGATTGGGCGAGCTGCGACTACTACGCGAAGCACGGCAAGATGATGCCGGACGACTGGAAAGCGCAACTGCAATCAGCCGATGCGATCCTGTTCGGCGCGGTCGGCTGGCCCGATACCGTGCCCGATCACATCTCGCTGTGGGGGTCGCTGCTGAAGTTTCGCCGCGAGTTCGACCAGTACGTGAACCTGCGGCCTGCGCGCCTCTTCGCGGGCGTGCCGTCGCCGCTCGCGGGACGCAAGGCCGGCGACATCGATTTCTGGATCGTGCGCGAGAACACCGAGGGCGAGTACTCGTCCGTGGGCGGCGTGATGTTCGAAGGCACCGAACGCGAGTTCGTGCTGCAGGAGTCGGTGTTCACGCGGCACGGCAGCGAGCGCGTCCTGAAGTTCGCGTTCGATCTCGCCCAGCGCCGCGCGCGCAAGAAGATCACCGTCGCGACGAAGAGCAACGGCATCGCGATCAGCATGCCGTGGTGGGACAGATGTGCAGCCGGCATCGCCGCGCAGTACCCGGACGTCACGTGGGACAAACAGCACATCGACATTCTCAGTGCGCGCTTCGTGCTGAACCCGGACCGCTTCGACGTGGTGGTGGCAACCAATCTGTTCGGCGACATCCTGTCCGATCTCGGCCCCGCGTGCACGGGCACGATCGGCCTCGCGCCGTCGGCCAACCTGAATCCGGACCGCAAGTTTCCGTCGCTCTTCGAACCGGTTCACGGCTCGGCGCCCGACATCGCCGGCAAGCACATCGCGAATCCGATCGCGATGATCTGGTCGGCCGCGATGATGCTCGACTTCCTCGGCCAGTCGAGCGGCAAGGAGCGCGAAGCGCACGACGCGATTCTCAAGGCGATCGAGGCGACGCTGATCGAAGGTCCGCATACCGGCGACCTCGGCGGAAAGGCGGGCACGAGCGAAGTCGGCCACGCAATCGCGGCCAGGCTAGCGTGAGCCACTCGCCTACTTTCTGCCAGGACACGCCCCATGAGCACGGAAGACTATCCCATCGAAGTCGAATTCCCCGATATTTCGGTCCACGAACAATCGGCGTCCGGCATTGCCTACGTCCATACGTTCGACTCGGGCGCCCCGGGTCCACACGTGATGATCAATGCGCTCACGCACGGCAACGAGGTGTGTGGCGCGATCGTCGTCGATGAACTACTGCGGCGCGGATTGCGTCCGCGGTGCGGGCGCCTCACGCTGGCATTCGCCAACGTCGCCGCGTATCGGCGCTTCGATCCCGCGAATCCGGATGCCGCGCGCTTCGTCGATCAGGACTTCAACCGCGTGTGGACCGCCGCCGTGCTCGACGACACCTCGCGCACCTCCAGCGAACTGACACGGGCGCGCGCGATGCGGCCAGTGATCGACAGCGTCGATGCGTTGCTCGATCTGCACTCCATGCACGAGAAGAGCCAACCGCTGATCGTGGCGGGACCGCTGAAAAAGGGCATCGATCTCGCTGTGCGGCTCGGCACGCCCGCTACCGTGATCTGCGATGAAGGCCATCCCGAAGGCCGCCGCATGCGCAACTACGAAGGCTTCGGCGACCCCGCCAGCCCTAAGAACGCGCTGCTGATCGAATGCGGACAGCATTGGGAGCGCAGCGCGGTCGCGGTCGCGCGCGATACGACCGCGCGCTTCCTGCTGCTCTCCGGTGTAATCGACGAAGCGGACTTGCCGGCCGGGTGGATCGCGCCGTTGCCGCCCGCGCAGCACATCGTTCGCGTGACGCAACCGGTGGTGGCCACCAGCATGGATTTTCGTTTCGCGGCGCCATACCGAGGTCTGGAGATCTTCGCCGAAGCGGGCGCCGTGATCGGCTGGTCCAACGGCGAGCCAGTCGTCACGCCGTACGACAACTGCATGCTCGTCATGCCGTCGCTGCGGCAACTCCGACCCGGCGTGACCGTCGTACGGCTGGGCAGGGTCGAGCAGACGGTGACGAACGCCTGATAAAGCGGCCAATGAAGCGGTCCGTGCCCACTCAAGAGGTAACGTGAAGATGAAGGTACAGCAACTCAAGCAAAGCGTGAATCTGCAGAATCTCGAAGACTGGGGCAAGGCGGGACTAACCGGCACGACGCCGATTCAGGTGTCGGGGTGGTCATCTCCGGCGCACAGCAGAAAATGCTGTAGCCCGTCGAAAATAAGTGTCGCGCTCGCGGCGAACCGCTATTCGTTGAATTAATCGGCGGCGTCGCACGCGTAGCATTTAGCCTTCCCTATGAAGGAGTCGTTCGATGTCTCTCGCCCTCACCCGCGGTGATCTGATTCGCCGGCACAATTTCATTGACGGACTATGGGCCGGCGCGTTCGACGGCGCCTGCTTCGCGGTCAGCAATCCAGCCACCAGCGAGACCATCGCCGAGGTGGCAGACAGCGGCACCGTCGACGCACGGGCCGCCACCGACGCCGCGGCTCGCGCGTTTCCTGGCTGGCGCGACATGCTTGCGCGCGAGCGTGCGGAGATTCTACGGCGCTGGCATGCATTGATCGTGGCCAACACGGAAGACCTCGCCAGACTGATGTCGATGGAGCAAGGCAAGCCGCTCACGGAAAGCCGCGGCGAAGTCGCGTACGGCGCGTCGTATGTCGCCTGGTTCGCCGATGAAGCAATCCGCATCTATGGCGATCTGATCCCGCAACAGCAGCGCGGCAAGCGCATGAGCGCGGTCAAAGAGCCGGTTGGCGTGGTCGCTGCGATCACACCGTGGAATTTCCCGCTGGCGATGATCGTTCGCAAGATCGCGCCCGCGCTCGCGGCCGGTTGTACCGTCGTCGCCAAACCCGCCGAGGACACGCCGCTCACCGCGCTCGCGCTGGCAGCGCTCGCGCAGGAGGCCGGCTTGCCCGATGGTGTGCTGAATATGGTGTCGGCATCGCGCGCGCAGGGCGTAATTGCCGTCGCCGACTGGCTAGCCGATCCGCGCGTGCGCAAAATCACTTTCACCGGCTCCACACCGGTAGGCAAGCATCTCGCGCGCGAAGCGGCCGGCACACTGAAGCGGCTCTCGCTCGAACTCGGCGGCAACGCGCCGTTCATCGTCTTCGACGACGCCGACCTGGACGCAGCCGTGACCGGCTTGATGGCGGCGAAATTCCGCAACGGCGGCCAGACATGTGTGTGCCCGAATCGCATCTATGTGCAGGGCAGCGTCTACACGGACTTCGCGAATCGGCTGGCGAAACGCGTCGCCGCCCTGACGGTCGGACCCGCAACGGACCCGGGCGCGCAGATCGGTCCGATGATCAACGCGCGTGCGGTCGACAAGATCGCCCGCCATGTCGATGAAGCCGTCCAGCGCGGCGCGACCGTGCTGGTGGGCGGTAGGCGTCTGACGGAGCTCGGCGCGAACTTCTACGCGCCGACCGTGCTCACGGATGCTAACGACGATATGCTGTTCTGTAGCGAAGAAACCTTCGGACCGATCGCGCCGCTGTTCCGCTTCGACGACGAGGCGCAAGCGCTCCGCCTTGCGAACGCGACCCCCTACGGCCTCGCCGCTTATTTCTACACGCAGGACGTGCGGCGTATCAACCGTGTTGCCGGGCAGCTCGAGGCGGGCGTAGTGGGTATCAATGAAGGCGCGGTATCGAGCGAGGCGGCGCCGTTCGGCGGCGTGAAGGAATCCGGCTATGGCCGTGAAGGCTCGAAGTACGGGCTCGACGACTACCTCGCGGTCAAGTACATGTGCCAGGGCGGCCTGAATTAATCTTCGGGAGACAGAGGAAATGGAGATTTGCGAATGACCGTGATTCGAGGTGCGGGGCACGCGCAAAACTTCCTGTGAATCGTAACTCGCTGTCAACCAGCGAACCCAGTTGCCGTGGCGGCGCCCCCATCGCAACCACCACGTCGGCAGCAGGCGCAGCGGTGAAGCTGTCTATCGCTGCACCGCCGCTTTCCTGTGCAAATCTCACGCGCTCGGCTCGAGAGATCGACGCCGGTCACATTGTTACAGGCGTCCCTGATTTGCCGCGCCATTGGCAAACGAGGTCCAGAAAGATAGATGCGCGAGGCATTCGAACAGCGCTCAGCAAGCGGCGTGGGTCAGGCAATCCATCCACCGTCCACCGTCAGACTCTCGCCGGTCGTGTAGCCTGCTTCGGGGCTGGCGAGATAAGCGACGGCCGCCGCGATTTCTGCCGGTTTGCCGAAACGGCCCACGCTTGCGAGCTTTGTCATCGTTGCGTGGTCTTCCGTGCCGGGCTGTGGAGCAAGTTCTGTATCGATCGGCCCGGGTTGAACGGCATTCACGGTCACGCCATATTTGCCGAGTTCGCGCGATAGCCCGCGAGTGAAGCCTCTGATGGCGAACTTCGAGGCGATGTAAAGTGTCACGCCAGGCAGTGGCGCAGCTTCGCCAAAGGCCGACCCCACGTTGATGATGCGTCCCGAGCCTGCCGCGACCATTCGCGCTGCCGCGTCTTTCGCCAGCTCGATCGGCGCACGAACATTCAAGTTGAAGTGTGTGTCATATGACGTCTCCGACGAATCGAGGAATGGTCCATACTCGACCGTGCCCGCGTTGTTAACAAGGATGTCGAGCCGCCCCTCGAAGCGGCCGCCAAAGGCACCGTTCAACGAGTCGATGAGGCTCTTGACGCCTTCCGGCTGCGACAGGTTGGCGCCCACAGCTTCAGCCTCGCCGCCGGCATCGCGGATCTCATTGACGACTGTTTCGGCGCGCGCCGGGCTCGACGCATAGTGAACAATGACCGACGCGCCATCGCGTGCAAGACGTGCCGCAATAGCTGCACCAATTCCACGCGAAGCGCCAGTAACCAGGGCGAGTTTGCCTTTCAGAGCTTGAGTCATGGTTTTCCTCAACAGGTAGGTTTCGAAGCGGTCTTCCGGCTTGAGCAACCGGGAGAGACCGCCGTATCGGAGCCAACGTTTTCGTGCATTGGTTGATGCGTATCCTCCGCTCAGGTGGCATCGCCCGGTAGTCACGGGTGGGGAATAGCTCCTATTCCTGCTGCGAGGGGGCAGATCGGGACAGTTGGCGCCTGGCTGCGCAGCGGCTAGCCGGTGGGGTCCTCGCTGGATTTGCGCTCATTGAGGAGGTGTTCGACAAACGCGACGAAAGCACGCGCCTTCGTGGTTGCCATACGGCCGGACGGAAAAACTGCCCACAGGTCGATCGGCGGTAACGTCCAGTCAGTCAGGACGGCCTGAACTGTGCCGCTCGCGAGTTCGGGGGCGAACATCCATTCCGAAGCGACAGCAAGGCCCATGTGAGCGAGTACTGCCGTGCGCATGCCTTCAGCTGCGTTCACGCTGATTCGGCCGGACAGGGTCACGGTTGAGTCGGAGCCGTCATTGCGGCTGAACAACCACGATTCACCACCACCTCGCACGGAGTAAACCACCGCCTGATGTCGGCTAAGGTCGGCAAGCGTTTGCGGAAGTCCTGCTTGCGCAAAATATGATGGTGTGCCGACGACAATCCGTCGCCCGGTGGAGATACGACGTGCGGTCATGGTCGAATCGTCCAGCGTGCCCATACGCAATGCGACGTCGACACCCTCTTCGAGCAAATCGACGGACCGATCATCTAGCACGATGTCGATGCTCAGATTGGGGTGTTGATCGAGGAAAGACTTTAGCGCTGGCAAGACGTGCAGCCGGGCGAAGGTGACGGCCGCACCTATGCGCAGTCGTCCGGACAAGCCATCCGACGACTCACGCACTGCCTGTTCGGCCTGCTCTGTCTCATCGATGGCCCTGAGTGCATGCTCATAGAACCGCTGACCGGCATCCGTCGGCGCCAGGCCACGTGTCGATCTTAATAGCAGACGGGCGCCCAGACGTTCCTCCAACTGTGCGATTGCCTTTGAGACGGCTGGTTGACCCAGCTTCAACCGGCGTGCGGCGGCAGAAAATGAACCTGCATCGATAACTGCTACGAAAGTCTCCATTGCCACCATGCGGTCCATGTGCATCCTCCAGGCAGGTTGTCAGCGAAAATGCGCAGTGTAGCGAAATGAAGAGCCTCTCCGGACCAGGCACGCGTTATCTGGCGCCGACGTCCCGTAGCGCGATCAGATGCCGAAACGCTGTGAATCCACCACGGCTGGATCTCAGCCCCCCATCGGGCTGTAGTCGGCGAGGTTGTGCAAAAGCATCTGAACCGGCAGGCCAGAGGAGCGGCTGGTGAGGCCGCGTGTTCGGAGTTGCCGGTTGCCTCCAGGGCTTATTGCGCTATGCCAGCGAGCCTGGTCAGGCGTGAGATCACGCGCCCGCCAGCTTCATCGCCCGGAGTGTCTTTGTGAATCAGAGAGCCCTGATTCCAGTGCTTCAGCGTGCCGAACACGTGTTCGACCGTTCTGCGCGGTATTGTCATGGCGTCAAGCTGGCGAACCAGGATGAGTTGCATTCTTTCGAGTACCGCTTTGTGCTCCCAACGCTGAATGCGGCGGTAGGGCTTGACCTCTGTTACGCTGATGTAGCCAATGTCAGTGCGTTGATTCTTTTCTTGCCCGTCCCCTCACGCGCTGCTTTGGCCATCGGGCTCAATTACGTCGGGTCGCTGCCGACGTTCGTAAATTCGTGGGGAACAATGATGGTGCCAGGTGTCAACGGCTACCTGGACATTCATCTGCGGTCGTTCGACATCTATTGCCGCTGGAATGGAATATGATCTTTACATATTCGCAAGGCGTGCATTGGAGGTCCGAACACCATGGCTCAATATCGTTCAGTAGGTGGCCTTTTCACTTTGGAGCCAGAGCAAACGGTCACCTGGACCACAACAATCGGCAGCGGGCTCGACGGAGGTGTCGTTGTTCAAGCTCCAAACATCATCGACGATGTGATCGGCAGCGACGTGCTTGTGATCGTCAATCAGGGGGTGATCGCGACCAATAACGGTCTGAATTATACGATTACGATCACCAATCCCGGTCCACGTCCCGTTCCGCATAATTTGAATGTCCAGGATTGGTTCTGAAATGTCGAAAATCACGGTCATCAGCCAAAAAGGCAGATTGGTAGGAACCTGGATACCGCCGCAGAGCCCCATATCTGGGCTGTCGGTTTCAGCCCCCGTAGCGGGACCCGATCAGACTCTTCACGAACTCGATATAGACGACCCGGAGTCCTTCGTGCAGCGGAAAGCTCTCATTGAGTTGCATAGGTTGGTCAGACAGCGCTTGGGGCTCAAATAGATCGGCACCACAGGCATGAGTCGAAGGCGAGCATTTTCCGCCCATAAGCAGCAGCAAAGGTGCGCAATACGAGTTGGTTCACGGCGCGACGCAGGGAAGGAGAGGCACTATGAGAAATCGGCCTGGAATACGGTCAACACTTCCCGCTCTGGTTATTTTGCTCACCGGCTGTGTCGCTGGCGACATGCCGTATGCCGGGCCTCACCTCACCCCGACGGAGTGCCGCGACCTGGCTTCGCTCAAGACAAATGCGCCTCCTACGATGGCGCAGCACCAAAGCGAGCTCGCTGCTTTGAGGAAAGCGGGCTACAACCCGTCACCGTGGTTTGACGATCCGTATTACCCGGATGATCTACAAGCGGCACAGCGCGTGGTCGACTATTGGCTCCAAACGGAGTGCCAGCACCTTCAACCCGGCTAAGATGGAAAGATCGAGGACTGACTCGGGTGTCAACGCGCGGCCAGGACCGGTCAGTCGACAGCGTGTTGAAGATCGTCGACAATTCCGTGGCGCGAACAAACGGCTAGGAGATCGACGATGACAATCTTTTGGACCTTGAAAAGTATCCCTGAGCTAGCCAATCTTCCCGCTAGCGATAGACGCGTTTACTGGCGACGCGCCTATCGTCGTACCTGGCGCCATTGGCAAACATGGGCCGGTCTTTTCGCCTGCGCCATATGCGCTGGAGTGGGTGGAGGACTTGGTGCATTTTCCGCCCACCCGATCGTTGGAGCGATTATCGGAGGCGGCGTTGGCGGTTTCGTGTTTGGACAAGCTACGGTACTTGTCGCCCGCTCACATTACAAAGCTGTACTGCTAGGCCTCGAAAGTTGAGCAACACCGGAGCTGGTCTGATGCGATAGCTCTACCACCTGAAATCGTTGGCAATCCACACAGAAGCTCCTATTCGGGCGTCCGCTTGCCGCAGGAGTGAGTGTCCCGTGTGGGTCGAAAGTGCGCATCCGCAGAAAGCGAGCGCGGCATTCGCGGTTACAGAGTTTCGAATGACAGAAGAGCGACCGGAACCTGCCTTCCGATCGACGAGTGTCGAATGTCCACAATGGCCGAAAAGCACCACCAGGGAATCGGGCAGTTTTCAGTTGCGGACCAGCCATTCGAGCGACGGCATCCTGGAATACACGAGCGGCAGCGACTGGCGCGATGAAACTCATGTGGGCTGCGCCACTATGGTCCGCCGTGTTGACACCGCCCCGCGAATCACTTGCGCGGTCCATAGCCCTTGAACTTCTCGATAACCTCATCCATCTGCGCATCCGAGAGCAGCGGCGGCTCACCAAGCTGGCACGCGAGCAGGTATTGTTTCGCCAGCACCTCGACTTCGTTCGCCAGCCACAAGGCCCGCGCGAGATCGCGCCCAAGTGCAATCACACCGTGATGCGCGAGCAGACACGCGAGGCGGTCGCGCAGCGCTTCGAGCGCATGATCGGAGAGCGCCTGGCTGCCGAAGGTCGCATACTGCGCGCAGCGAATCGAATTACCGCCCGCCGCGGCCACCATATAGTGATGCGCAGGAATGCCGCGGCCGTGGATCGCGAGCGCCGTCGCCGCATTCGAATGCGTATGGACGACCGCGTCCACATCGGCCCGCGCGCGCAGGATGTCACGATGAAAGCGCCACTCCGAAGACGGACGGTCTGCCTCGAAGAGCGGATCGTCTTCGCGCACATCGAGCGGCATCCAGACGATACGATCACGCGTGAGCGCCGCGCACGGCACGCCGCTCGGCGTGATCAGGAGCCCGTCACGACAGCGCACACTGACGTTGCCCGAGGTCCCCTGATTGATGCCGAGGCGCTCCATCTCGAGAGCGGTATCGACGATCTGCTGACGCAATTCGGCTTCGGCCCGAGCGACGCGCGCACGCGCCGCCGCTTCGCCCACACGACGCTGGCCGCCTCCCTCGTTCGTGTCGCTCATACGGCCTCTCCCTTCGCGAAGAGCGCCGCCAGATTGGCTTCGAACGGCGCGCGCACGATGCCCAGCTCCGTCACGATCCCAGTGACGAGCGCATGCGGCGTGACGTCGAACGCCGGATTGCGGACCTGGATGCCCTCCGGCGCGATACGCCGGCCCGCGAACTGCGCCACTTCGTCGGCGCCGCGCTCTTCGATCACGATGTCCACGCCGCACGCCGTGCGCAGATCCAGCGTGGACGAAGGACAAGCCACGTAGAACGGAATGCCGAAATGCTTCGCCGCGATCGCCACGCCGAGCGTGCCGATCTTGTTGGCGACGTCGCCGTTCGCAGCCACGCGGTCGGTGCCGACGATCACGAGATCGATGAGCCCCTGCGCCATCAGCGTTGGCGCCATGCTGTCGGTGATCAGTGTGACGTCGAGCCCGGCCTGCTGCAGCTCGTACGCGGTGAGCCGCGCGCCTTGCAGGAGCGGGCGCGTCTCGTCCGCATAGACGCGAAAGGATTCGCCGTCGCGATGCGCGCAATATAGCGGCGCGGTCGCGGTGCCGATCCCCGTCGTCGCGAGCGCGCCGGCATTGCAATGCGTGAGTACACCGCTGCCGGGAGCAATCAGCGCACGTCCGTGTTCGCCGATCCGCGCGCACAGTTCGACATCCTCACGATGAATGCGCATTGCCTCGGCAACGAGCGCATCGTAGATTGCCGCGCCCGTCTGGGCCGCAATGCCACGCGCGTGCGAGAGCATCCGCTCGAGCGCCCAATGCAAATTCACGGCTGTCGGTCGCGCGCTGTCCAGATAGGCGGCGTGATGTTCGAGCCGCGCGAGGAACGCTTCGCGCGATGCCTGCCGCTCGTGCTTCATCGCCACGCACAGACCGTACGCCGCCGCAACGCCGATTGCGGGCGCGCCGCGTACGCGCAACTCATGTATCGCTCGCCACACCGCCTCGACACTGTCGGCCGTCTCGACGACGCACTCCCGAGGCAGACGCGTCTGGTCGAGTAGATAAAGGGTGTCGTCGCGCCATTCGATGGTGGGTGGCAGACTCGAATTGAGTGGCTGCAAAGCCATAGGGTCTCCGTCGATTCCGGTAAGCCGGACCACGCCGCGTGGGCGGCGGATTGCCTCATGTTACGCGGGCTCGCTCAGACGTCCACCGTCTGAGCGAGCACCTGCGCGGCCAGCGCGGTGACCGCCTCTACCGATGCCAGTTCGCGCCGCTGCACGAGGAGCGCTTCGGCGAGGCGCAGGCAGCGCACTTCCACGCGTGCGCGCACCGCTTCGTCCTTGATACTGGTGATCTCCGCGACCTTCGCCATGCCGACGATGCGTCGGATCATCTTGCAGCCCGCGAAGCCTAGCGTATCCGCGAGAAGCCGTCGCATGAATTCTTCGCGGAACGACTCGGCTGCGCGCGCCTCCGCGGGTCCGCCGATCCAGGCACGGCCCGCCTCGCGCTCATGCATGCGCCAGAGCTGCGCAAACTTCTGCGCAAAGCCGTTCCACACCGCTTCGACCTGCTCGAGCAGCCAGCGCTGAAACGCGAGCGGCTCACGGCCGGCGATGCAGTCGTGCCAATCACGCGCATAGTACGCGAGCAGCAGGTTCGCAATGAACGCGCCAATGTCGAAGCCCATTGGCCCGTAGAACGCGAACTCGGGGTCGATCACGTACGTCTCGTGCTCGTTCACCATGATCGAGCCCGTATGCAGGTCCCCGTGCACGAGCGTCTCCGCATGGTTCATGAACGCCCACTTCATCTCGCCCGCCGCGCGGCGCAGCGGCTCGTGCGTGCGCAGCCGCTCGATGGCGACCGCAGGCAACGCAGGACTGTACACGTTCGATGCATGGTCTTCGAACGGATACGTGAAGACAAGATCCTCTGTAATCTTGCACAACGCTGTGTTGATGCTGCCACTTGCCTCCGCCTTCTTCGCCTCGGGCGAGAGATACAAGTCAGAGCCGTGAAAGAGCGTGCGCGCGAGAAAGGTGGAGATGTGATCGGCAAGGTGCGGATAGACGATGCCCTCGGTCAGGCCTTGGCGCAACACACGATGTGAGGCAAGCCGCTGCATCACGATGAGGTACTTCTCACTGTCGGCGTGATAGACGGTCGGCACATGCTGCGGGCACAGCGCGCCGAAGCGGCGCAACGCAGCCACTTCGCGCTCCATGCGCTCGCGCGGCAAGGGCCAGGCTTCGCCCACGAGCCGCAGGTACGGCGGCGCCTGCTTGACGACCACGCTGCACCGCGGGTCGCGCGTGCTGCTCACGAAATAGACGTAGTTCAGGTTGCCGTCGCCCACTTCGACGACTTGCAATTCGCTGTCGTCGCCGAGCCGTGCATTGACGGCCGGAATACCCCTCAGGTATGCCGCCAGGTCGGAAGAGCTGAAAGCCTCAAATTGCATAGTTTTCCTCTCCGGACAGTGGTGCGCGGGGCCGTCTAACGTCGTTCGCGTACGAGATCGAACTTGCAGATGCTGGCGCAGTGGTCAGCGCGGTCTGACTGACGACAGCGCACTTGCCATGCAGGCGTGTGAGCAAGCCGTGGGGGATCATACGCTCAGGTGCATGGTTGCCTTTGGTGGCTGCGTCGAGCGTCAATTTACATCAGCCGTCCGATGTTATTGTCTCGTGGATTTCCCTTGGTCATGGTGCGCCCTGCTCCACGCACGCAGAGCAGGCCACCGGTCTTCCTTGCCCAGCTCTGGACTCGGCTGCCTTGACGTTGAACAGTTACACGCGTTCTGGATTATTCCTTCGAAGACGATACTGCCCCCACCCTCCGCGCAAACCTGCCTTCGCTGGTCGGATCCGCTTCCGCAGTTGGAAAAACTGCCTGACGGGGTCGTCTAACCTATACCGTCACTCCGAAGGCGCTTACATTCTGAGCGTCCCTCGCGAATGACTAGCGTCGAAAAAGACGGAGGCAATCATGCCCATGATCGCGGTTGTCCCCGGATGGCTGGTGCGGCGTTCAGGCGAGAAGCGGGCCGCCGAGACGTTGAACCGGCTGGGTAAGTCGCAGCATGTCGCCGACCTTCGGCTGATCACCTGGGCGACAGTCTATGTGTCCGGTCTCGGGAGCCTCCTGGCGATTATTTTCTCTTACTGGCACACCATTTCCGACAACTGGAAAGTAGTGGCTGGGGCGAAGAATCTCTGGCCATGGATACGCTTGTTTGGCGACTCGCTATTCGCTGTCTCGAGCCTGATCGGTCCTGTCATCGCACTTGCGTGCGGCGTGACCGCGTGGGCATATCAATCGGGCAGTGCGCGCATAGGCATCGTCGATCTGTTCGCCTGTGAGATCGGCACCATCTGCCGCGTCTTTGCGATAACAGACGTCGCAAGACGATATGTGGAGGCATTCAATGTCGACCTTCACGGGCCGCCTGATCCGCAGATGGTCGAGCGGATCCGGCACGCGTTCAGTCATTTCGATGCGACCGAGGACTACACGCCCGTGTTCGATCACAACGCGGCGGATCTTCGCGTCCTTGAGGTCAGGGTCGTGACGAACGTGACAGCTTTCTATACCTACTTCAAGGCGATGAGAGACACCCTGAGAATCATGACCAGGATAGACGCTCCATTGACCGGCGGCAGCCCCGATGACCCTTGGCACGAAGCCTTGAAAAGCGTCGTCTATATGATGTTCCTCACCCTTGAAAGCGCGCGCAAGGCAATCCGCGATCTCATCGAGTTCGACCCCAATCAGGTCGAAAGCATCATCAACGTCCTCATCAATGAGCTTACCGCTTACCACTTCCTGATGATCCAGTTTGGCTTGCAATCCGAGGCGGCCGACCAGGACTTTCGCTATGCGCGCCTGCGCCTGAGGCTTCAGTCTTACCGGGAGATCGTTGGGGACGTGTATTGGCGAGCGATGGACGGCAAGCAGTACTTTTACGAGCGCAGCAAAAGCCGTAACGGCAGCCTCCAACTTCTTTCCGATAATCCAGAGCGGAGTTACGGGCCCGGGGACTTCGATCTCGACATGGCGCGACAATGGGCCAAGGCTGCGGAGACTGCCCACGAGCTCGAAAAGCGGTACCAGCTCGTCTTTCCGAGAGAAAGCATCCAGCGTCCGACTGACCTGCCCGCGCCTGGCAAAGAGGCGGCAAGGGGGTCATTGATACTCTAGTTGTTGCTTTAATACCTTCCCCCACGTACTTCTTTGGCAATGCCCAACACAACGACCTTGCCAATCGCGATGCTGGCGAGGTCGAGCGGCGACATCCGAAATCAACCTCTCACATCCGACTCCGATGAACGAAGCGGGACACGCGCCGGGCGGGGGGCAACGTGGCGCCCGTTATTCTCGCAAGTCTGCCGATGCGCCGGCGTAACCGTCCAAACACGCTGCCCGCCGATGACCGACGCGGGGCGCCGTCATCCTGATGTGACGCCGATACCCGTAGCGACTCGGCGAACCGCTGTAACGCCGATACCGAACCGCATACGCTGCGGTATTCCTCGCGGCCAATCCTGCCATCGAGGATAACGGTCAATCCCGACGCACGGGCCATGTCGATGATGTCCATTTCGATCTCCCATTTCCGATGCCATGCCTGTAATACCGCGAGCATGCGCCGGTTATTCCCTGCCCCGTCGGCGTGCAGGTGAAGGCTTTTCCCGCGCCGGGCCCATGCCCGCGTGACGCGGTCACCTGGACATCAAGTTTTTCCAAATTCCTGGCGGCTTCGGGAATAAGCGGCGCACACCCGTGGTTTACCGTGGTGTGAGCGCACTGATGATGACCGCCGCGTTTCGGTCCCCTCACGTCGAGCAGAGCACGGTGGCTTTGTGCCGATCATGATGCAGAACGAGCAAACGCCCAACACTTATATCGGAGTCCCAAGTGAACAAACGAACCATGATTTTCGCCCTGATGCTCGTCGCCGGAGCGGGCAGCGCGATGAACGCGCAGGCTCAGGAAAAAACCCGGGCACAGGTGCGGCAGGAGTTGATCGAAGCCGAACACAACGGTCTGAACTTCGTGAGTGAGACGTCGTACCCCGACGTTGCGCCGATCTTTCAACAGCAGGTCGCACGACTCAAGCAGCAAAACAGCGACGGTGGGATGGGAACTGCGGCGACAGGCACGAGCGATGCCGGCCACGTCAAACGGAACATGCCTTCTTCGGGTCCGTCGGCCTGCGTTGGACCCGTCAGTTTCTGCAATATCTACTCCGGCTCCTGAGCCACACCTCAACGTGCTTCACTCGTTTCCCGGCAACCCGGGTCCCCTGTTGGAAGGAGTCAAGATCATGAAAAAGCTCGCCCTGCTGGCGTTGACGCTCAGTGCGCTCGTCGGTTCCACAGCAACATTTGCGCAGTCCGCGTCCGTCCCGCTGACCCGAGCGCAGGTCCGCGCCGACCTCATCCGGCTCGAACAGGCCGGATACAATCCGGCGACCGTCAACGACGTGAACTATCCTGCCGATATCCAGGCTGCGGAGGCGAAAATAGCCGCTGAGGACGCAGAGCAACAAGCCGCCACGCCTCCCCAGCCAAACACGGACAGTGGCCTGGGCACTGAAATGAAAGGCGCGACCGAGGCCGGCCACAAAACACCAAAGATCGCTCCGGCGGATCCTTCGACCTGCGTCGGACCTGTCAGCTTCTGCAATCCCTATTCCGGCTCGTGAACCACACGCCACCGTGCTTCGCTCGTTCAGTCTCGACTTTTCGGGCCTTGCGCGCGTCGGCGATCCGCCCACCTCTCGCCCCGAACACATCCGGCCCGATCGGCGACCGACACCCACCGCACCGGCGTTCCGAATCGGTCGTTAGCGTCAAGCCGATCGGACCGCCGCTGCTTCATCGGACGCGGGGACATCTCACAACAGAAACGCTCGTTTCGAAGTGTTCCGCAACAAACGCGTGCGGCGCTCCGCGATTTGCGTTCTAGCCACACAGGCTCACTGTGCTGATATCCGGCGCGCACTGGAAGTGCTGGCCATGATATGCGGGGAACCGCACAGAGCGATCCGCGCCGGGCATCCTATTCTGCTCGCTGCCGCACCAACGAAGCCCGGGTTTCAAAGGCCGCAGTTTGCGCAGACCCAACACCTGTCCCAAGCCGCGAGCAGTCGGTCAATATCGGTCACAGTCCCACGTCGACATCGGCTAGCCGCGCTGCCGCGTGGAATTAGCGTTTTCGCCAGCAGGTGCCACCGATGCGTGCCCCATCCATCACCCGTGTCGTGACTTTTGCGTGCGGCCTGGCGGCCCCTGCCGTCATCGCCTTTAGCGCTCTCACCGCCACTGCCACGCTCGCCGCCGACCCGGCCGCCTCCGATTCCACGTCGGCGACCGCGCCGGCCGTCGCCTCCGATGTCGCCGGCGTCGTCAAGACCGTCAAGGGAACGGTGCGGATCGAGCGATCGGGCGGGAATGCGTCGGCGGTCATCGGCAGCGACGTGTACAGCCGCGACCGCGTCGTGACCGGCCCGGAATCGTCGGTCGGCATCACGCTGCGCGACACCACCCAGCTTTCGGCCGGCGCCAACACCACGCTCGAACTCGACCGGTTCGCCTTCGACAGCACGACCTATGGCGGCGAGCTCCATGCGAGCGTCAAACGCGGATCGCTCGCCGTGATCTCCGGCAAGCTGGCCAAGGCGAATCCCGACTCGGTTCGCTTCAGCACGCCGACCACCACGTTGGGCGTGCGCGGCACGCAGTTCATCATCGAAGTAGGCGACCAAGGGGAGACGACGCATTGAAAGCCGCGATCCGACGTGGGCGCGTCGCGCCAGCGGCGACGCTCGTCGTGCTGGGATGGCTGGCCGGGTGCAGTACGCCGCCGGACAAGATCATCCTGTTACCCGATCCCGACGGCAAGGTCGGCGCGGTCGTGGTTCATAGCGCGAGCGGCGAGCGCACCATCGACAAGGCTTACGCCGGCGTCGACGTCGCGCAGAGCGGCAAGATCGAAACGACGATGGACAGCCAGCAGGATGTGGAAACGCGCTATAGCGATCTGCTCGCGGCGCGCCCGCCTCGCCCGATGACCTTCACGCTGTTCTTCCTGTTCGACTCCGCGACCGAGCTGGCGCCGGAGTCGCCCGCCACGGTCCAGAAGATGAAAGCGGTGCTGGCGACCTGGCCCGCGCCTCAGGTCGTCGTGATCGGCCACACCGATCTGGCGGGCTCACAGGAGTTCAACGACCGGCTGTCGATGCGGCGGGCCCAAAGCGCCGTGGCATTCCTGATCAAGGAAGGCATTCCCGCGAAGCAGATCGAAACCACCTGGCGCGGCAAACGCGAGCCACTGGTCCAGACGCCAGACGGCGTGCCCAACCGCATGAACCGACGGGTCGTCATCACCATTCAATGACGCACCCCGCCCGGCACCGCTGACCGCCCTTGCCCGCCATGAAACGCCTCTACGACCTCTGGCGCGCGCGGATCGGCAACCTGGCGAGGGCGTCTCAGGGGCGGCCGCTGGCATTGACGATCCTGTTCGGCCTGAGCCTGCTGAACCTGATCAGCGAATGGCCGAGCGACATCCCGCGTCCATCGTTCGTCGATACGGTCGACGACGCGCTGCCGGATTCGTTCAAGTCGGCGCGGCAGCTGCTGTTCGATCAGTACCAGCGCCACTACCCGCGCATGCCGACCACCCAGCCGGTGATCATCGTCGAGATCGACGAGGAGACGCTCGCGAGCGTCGGCCAGTGGCCGTGGCCGCGCAACCGGCTCGCCGGTCTCGTCGACGCGATCGCGGCGCAGAAGCCGCTTGCGATCGGACTCGACATCTACATGCCGGAGCCGGATCAAACGTCTCCCGAGCGCGTCGCCGACAATCTGCCGCCCGGCACCACGACGCTCGCCGCCGCGCTGCGCGCGCTACCCACGCATGACGAGATCCTCGCGCAGTCATTGCACGCCGCGCCGACCGTCCTCGGCGCGGCCGCGCTCGATCACGCCGCGTTCGCCACCCGTACCGCGCTGCGTAGCGCGCCGGTCCTGCTGCATGGCAGCGATCCGCTCGATCGCGTGCGACGCTTCGAGTATGTGCTCGCGAGCCTGCCGGTACTGCAGGCGGCGGCGCATGGGCAAGCGCTGCTGAGCGTCGCGCTCGAACTGGGCGTGGTCCGGCACTTGCCGCTCGTCATGGGTCTCGGCGACAAACTCGTGCCGAGCCTGCCGATCGAAATGCTGCGCGTCGCGACCGGTTCGCCGGCCATCGACGTCTCTGCCGACAACGCGGGCGTGCAGGCTGTCGGCGTCGCGGATGTCCAGGTGCCCACGCAACCAGGCGGCGACATCTGGCTGCACTTCGCGTCGATCCGCTCCACGCTGGACCGCTACGTGTCAGCGCGCGACGTCCTGCAAGGCAAGGTCGATCCGCAGCGCTTTCGCGACAAACTCGTGCTGGTCGGTCTGACCGGCGCGGGCGTGACCGACATGCGCACGACGCCGCTCGGCGAACTGGTGCCGGGCATCGAGATTCAGGCTCAGGTGATCGAGACGATCTTCGAGGGACGCTTCCTGCGCCGTCCCACCTGGCTGAAATGGGTGGAGACGGGTTTCATCATGGCAGTCGGGCTGCTGATCGTCTGGTACGTGCCGCGCAAGAGCACGCGGTTCTCGACGTTCGTGAAGACCTTTCCGAAGGGCATCACGCTGGTCGGCGTGTCGCTGCACCTGCTGAATGTGCTGGGCTGCTTTTACATCTTCGTCCGCTTCGGGTTCCTCGTCGACGCCGCGGCGATTTTTATCATTCTGTCCGCCGTGATGGGGTGTTTCCTGACGCCGTCGTTGCTTCATGAGCAGAAGGCGGCCGCCGCGGAAGCTGCGCTGGCGCGGGCGGTGCCTCCGGGTCAGGGTCAGGTTCAGGTTCAGGCGCAAGGCGCGGCCAGCCCCGCGGATGAAAAGAACGAAGGCGGTGCGGGCGAGGCGCCGCGGTCATGACGCAGGGACGCGGTGCGAGGCTGATGCCAACAGATAGATCGCAAACACCTCGCGCAGTCTAAATATGCGGCAAGTCGTCAATGCATTTCTCGATGTGGCCCTCGGGGACGTCGGTGTTGATTCCGTCGTGCCCGTTGACGTGTGAGACCACAATGATTTTCGGCCCGAGAAAACGCGTGCCGCCGAGTGTGAAAACTGACCAGACAGCGTCGCCGCGGTGGATCGCGTCGACAACCTGGCCCACATCGGCGATTGAAGTTGCCGACGACCACTCACGGGTCGCCGGGTCGACCGCAGCCCAGCGCACGTGCGTGATCCTGTCGTTCGAAGGGTCCATGCGCACTGCGTCGATACCAAATGTAGCCATGATATTTACCTCCAACACCCTGGCAATGGCCATCGTAGCACGATCATCCGCGGCGTTGACCAGGGAAACGGCAGGCCACGATGGGTTCAGAAGCTGCAGCCGAAAAAAAAGCCAACACCGGATAAACGATGTTGGCCCAATACTCTTCAAACACTCGCAAAAGCCAGGGATCAGCCTGGCGGGTGACCCGGTTTTACTCCGCTGTCCTCGCGTTCTTTAATCCCTGATTTCAAAACCGTTCGAACTGCCGCCCTGCTCGATGGATCAACGGTCGAGAAACTGCCGCAGCTTGTCGGCACGGCTCGGGTGCATCAGTTTTCGCATCGCCTTGCTTTCAATCTGCCGAATCCGCTCGCGCGTCAGGTCGAACTGTTTGCCCAACTCCTCGAGCGTATGGTCCGACGTCGTATCGATCCCGAAACGCATCCGCAGCACCTTCGCCTCACGCGGCGACAGCGCGTCGAGCGCCTCATCGATCGCGGAGCGCAGGTTCGCCTGAACCGCGGCCTCCGCGGGCGATGCCGCCGTCGGATCTTCGATCAGATCGCCCAGCGTCGCGTCGGCGTCCTCGCCCACCGGCGTCTCGAGCGACACGGGTTGCCTCGCGACCTTCAGCATGCCGCGAACCTTCTCTTCAGTCAGTTCCATGCGATGCGCCAGCACGGCAGGATGCGGCTCCTGTCCGGTCTGCTGCAGGATTTCGCGTGAAATACGGTTGAGCTTGTTGATCGACTCGACCATATGCACCGGCACGCGAATCGTGCGCGCCTGATCCGCGAGCGAACGCGTGACGGCTTGCCTGACCCACCACGTTGCGTAGGTCGAAAACTTCCAGCCGCGTCGATATTCGAATTTGTCGACGGCCTTCATCAAGCCGATATTGCCTTCCTGAATCAGATCCAGAAAATGCATGCCGCGGTTCACGTACTTCTTCGCGATGGAGATCACGAGGCGCAGGTTGGCCTCGATCATTTCGCGCTTAGCCTGCCGCATTTTCGACTCGGCCGCCATCATCTGCCGGTTGATCTTCTTTAACTGTTGCAACGGCAGTACCGCGTTCGTTTCGACTTCGATCAGCTTTTGCTGTTCGGCCTGAATCGCCGGCAGACTGCGTTCGAGCGCGGCGCCGTACTTGCGCGATGCCGCGGCGCTGCGGCCGACCCACCCCAGATCGGTTTCATGTCCCGGAAACGACTCGACGAATTTCTCGCGCGGCATGCCGCACTGGTCGACGGCAATCGCCAGAATGCGCCGCTCGACCGCGCGCACCTGCGCAACCTGTTGCTGCACGTCGCCACACAGCCGATCGATGGTTCGCGCCGTGAAGCGAATGGGCGCCAGTTCGCGCTGGATCGCCTCGCACACGCGTGCGAAGTTCGCGCGGCCCTTGCCTTGCGCGCTGTCGGCACGCGGAATCTGATCGAACAACTCGCGCACTCGCGCAAATATGGCGAGGCTGTCGCTCGTGAGCTGTTTCAGCCGCGCTTCGTTTGCCTTGGCCGAATCTCCCGGTCCGATCTCGCTGTCCTCGTCGGCTTCGTCGTCGCTATCGGCGGTATTGGCGTCGGTGTCTGGTACGTCATCCAGATCGGACACTGACGGGTCGGCTGCCGCCGACTCTTCGTTCAGACCGTCCACCAATTCATCGATGCGCAGTTCACCGGCCTCGATTTGCTCGACATGCGCCAGGATCGTGGCGACCGTTGCCGGGCAGGCCGCGATCGCCTGGATCATTTCCTGAAGGCCGTCTTCGATGCGCTTGGCAATCTCAACCTCGCCGGCGCGGGTCAACAATTCGGTCGCGCCCATTTCACGCATGTACATGCGGACCGGATCGGTCGTGCGCCCGAATTCCGAATCGACCGTGGAAAGCGCCACTTCTGCTTCCTCCTCGGTCTGCTCGTCCGATACGGCTGCCGGCGCAGCGTCGCTCAGAAGCAGCGTCTCCGCGTCGGGCGCCTGTTCGTAGACCGCCACGCCCATGTCATTGAAGGTGCTGACAATGGTTTCGATGGCAGCGGTCTGCGCGAAGTTGTCCGGCAAATGGTCGTTGATTTCGGCGTGGGTCAGGTAGCCGCGCTCCTTTCCCAACTGGATGAGTGCGCGCATCTGGCGCTGCCGCTCTTCGTTCTGCGACTCCGTGGACACAGCTTCGACCGGTAGCAAAGCTGCGGTGGCCTTGCCCTTCGAGGTGCGTCGGCCCAAGGTCTTCGGCGCGAAGACCGTGTCTTGCCCTGAATCTTCCCGATCCAAAAATGCCATATCTTCTCCTGGAGTTTTGCCCGGCGATGGCGAGAGCATCGGCGCCCCACGCTGCGACCGATGAGCCACGAAAACTTACGGCTGCAGGCAGGGACGAATTGCAGGCTCGCAACGAGCAAGGAACGCAGCCCGCTTGCACGGCGGGCCGGTTGGAACAGCGCAAGAAAAACAGCGCAGGAAAACCACTGCCTAAAATTATAGCACAAATTGCTGCGTCGCACAAAGGAACGCGGTCGGGGCATCTGTCGCCGTGCACCAGCGCCGCAAGCGTCATCCGATGGTCGTTTCGCGCGACGCAAGCTTCTGGACAAGCATCCGTTCCCCCCGGCCTGACTACGCCTCGGTACGCCTGAGCAGATAATCAAGGCCGCCGATGCGATACCACCGGTATCCAAACGGCTCGAGCACCACCGCGTGGCGGCCGCCATCGGCTGCCGCGCTGTGGTCGTCGGAGAGGAGATTGATCAGCGGTTCGCCATCCAGATCCTTGCGGCCGCAGCGGAATTTGACGGTGCACGCCTCGGCGCCGAAGTTATGCAGGAACAGCACCGAATTGTTACGCCAGTCATAACGCAGCGCGAGCACGTCGTTTCGCGAGGTGCGAAGCACCTCGAAGTCACCCCAGCTAATCTCCGGCACCTCCCGGCGCATGCGAATCATCCGCTCCATCCAGTTGAGAAACGAATCTGGATCGCGCCGCTGCTTCGCGACGTTGACCCGTTCGAAGCCGTAAGCTCCGTCCGAGATCGTGGCGACGGGCGGCTTTGGATGCTTGGTGAAGCCACCTTGTGGCTCGTTCGACCATTGCATCGGCGTGCGCGCACATTCGCGCTCGGGCCGCCGCAGGTCGTCGCCCATGCCGATCTCGTCGCCGTAACGGAACACGGGCGTGCCCGGCAAACTCATCATCAGGCTATAGGCAAGCTCGAGCCGGCGTCGGTCGCCCGACAGCATTGGCGCAAGTCTGCGGCGAATGCCACGCCCATATAGCTGCATGTCGGGGTCCGGCGCGAACGCGGCAAACACGATCGCACGCTGCTCGGGCGTCAGGCGTCCCAGATCGAGTTCGTCGTGATTGCGCAGAAATACGCCCCACTGCGCACTCGGCGGTCGCGGTTTGGTCGCAAGGAGCGCCTTCTTCAATGGTGCCGTGTCGCCCGTTGCGAGCGTGTAAAACGTGTTCTGGTTGAGTTGGAAGTTGAACATCATTGGCAAGCGCTCGCCGGCGTCGCCGAAGTATTGAAGGTCGGTATCGGGCAGCACATTGGCTTCCGCCAGAATGATCGCGTCGCCCTCGCGCCACTGCAGAGATTCGCGAAAGGTCCGCAACATGTCATATTGCTCGACCGTTCTGCGTACCTTGGGGCCCTTCTTCGCGATGACAAATGGCACCGCGTCCATGCGGAATCCGGAAACTCCAAGCTGAATCCAGAAGCCCATGATCTTCAGCAATTCAGCCTGCACATGAGGATTCGAGGTGTTCAGGTCCGGTTGGAAATCATAGAAGCGATGAAAGTACCAACGTCTTGCCCGCTTGTCGAAACTCCAGGTCGACTTCTGAATACCCGGAAACGCGACGCCGCGTTCGGCATCGGGCGGTTTGTAATCTGACCATACATACCAGTCGCGATATTTCGACTCGGGATCGCTGCGTGCTTGCACGAACCAGGGGTGCTGGTCGGACGTGTGATTGACCACGAGGTCGATGATCACGCGCAAACCCCGCTGGGCACACGCGTGGGTGAATTCGGCGAAGTCACCGAGCGTGCCGTACTTCGAATCTACGTTGTAATAGTCGCAGACGTCGTAGCCGTGATCGCGTCCGGGCGACGGATGGAAGGGCATGAGCCAGATCGTCGTCATGCCGAGACCCTGCAGATAGTCAAGCCTGCGCATGAGACCCTGGAAGTCGCCGACGCCGTCGCCGTTGGCGTCCATGAACGTGCCTACCGAAAGGCAATAGATGATCGCGTTCTTGTACCAGAGGTCATTGAGCATAGGATCCGCATGTGACGCCAAAACAGACAATCGTGAAAAGGAACGGCGATGTCGCAGATGCCGTGGTGGCAACGCAGTGTGATCTACCAGATCTATCCCCGCTCGTTTCAGGACAGCAACGGCGACGGCGTCGGTGATCTGCCCGGTATCGGCGCGCGACTCGAATATGTTGCGACGCTGGGGATTGACGCAGTGTGGATCTCCCCGATCTATGCGTCGCCCATGGCCGATTTTGGCTACGACGTCACAGATTACTGCGGCATCGACCCGCTATTCGGCACTCTGGACGAGTTCGAGCAATTGATGGGCCAGGCCCATCGGCTTGGGCTCAAGGTGCTGCTCGACTTCGTGCCGAATCACTCGTCGAACCGGCACCCGTGGTTCGAGGCAAGCCGCTCGTCGCGGGACAGTCCGCAACGGGACTGGTATCTGTGGCGCGATCCCGCGCCCGATGGCGGACCGCCGAACAACTGGTTAAGCCGTATGGGCGGCTCGGCGTGGGAGTGGGACCCGTTGACGGGGCAGTACTACTATCACGCGTTTCTGCCCGAACAGCCCGACCTGAACTGGAGGAACCCCCAAGTTCGCCGCGCGATGGATGTTGCTCTGCGCTTCTGGCTGGATCGCGGCGTCGACGGATTTCGCGTCGACGTGCTGTGGCTGTTGATCAAGGACGCGCAATACCGCGACAACCCTGCGAATCCCAACTATGTGGTGGGCGAGCCGGCCCATCATCGGCTATTGCAAAGTTACACGGAAGACCAGCCGGAAGTGCATGACATCGTCCGTTCGATGCGGGCCACACTGAACGAATATGGTGATCGCGTGCTGATCGGCGAGATTTACCTGCCTGTTCCGCAATTGCTCAAATATTACGGCGCGCACGGCGACGGCGCGGACATGCCGTTCAATTTTCAGTTGCTCAATGCTAGATGGAACGCTGCCGGAATCGCCAACATGATCCGGGACTACGACAACGCCCTGCCCGAGCACGCCTGGCCGAACTGGGTGCTCGGAAACCACGACAATTCCCGCATCGCCTCGCGCGTGGGCATGGCACAGGCGTGTGTGGCCGCTGTACTTCTGCTGACACTCAGAGGAACGCCGACGCTTTACTACGGCGATGAAATCGGCATGACGGATGGCGATATCGCACCAGACCAAATTCAGGATCCTGCCGAGGTTCGGCAACCCGGCATTGGTCAGGGGCGAGATCCCGAGCGCACGCCAATGCAATGGGACAGTTCGCTGCCAAATGCAGGCTTTACGGACGGCAGACCCTGGTTGCCGATTGCTACGACGACGAGCGTGCGCGACCAGGAGGGCGACCCGTCGAGCATGTTGACGCTCTATCGCCGGCTGCTGAGCTTGCGGCGCAGCAACACCGCGCTAATGTGCGGCGCAATAGAGAACATCGCCGCCTACGGCGACGTGCTGACTTATGAACGGCGATATCGCAATCAACGACTCTTCGTCGCGTTGAACATGGGCGCCAAAGATGCGACCGTGCAGTCGCCTTCCGGCTCCGTGTTGCTCTCGACGGTGATCTCGCGCACCGGTGAAGCCTTTGTCGATGGCGACAATCAGGTTGCCGCCGGCGAGGGTGTCATCGTGATTGTTCGTCCCCCAACCTCGACTCCTATGAGGAACGATCGCGACTCCGTGCGTGCGTCGCGCCCGTGATAACGCCGATGCCCACCAGAATGACCGCGGCGATCAAGACGTAGTGTTGGGCCACGTGCATGCTGATAAGAGCCCACGCAACGCCCCCAACGAAGATCAGCCAACCGATCAGATAAATGGCCAATGTCATCATGTCCTCCCCTTCGCTGTCAGGTCTGGACAGGACGCAAAATACGTGCCGCGATGGGTACGGACGACGTTCGTCGATCTCAAGGCCCTCAGACTGACAGTGTTGCGAGGATCTCGTCGGTCGAGACGATGGCGTTTGCGTAAGACGGCATGTTGTACTGGAGCGTGGCGTCCATCTCGGCGTGACCGAAGCTGCCGATCGCGTCTTTCACCAGCGTGACTTCGTAACCGAGTTCGGCGGCAAAGCGCACGGTGGACTCGATACACGTGTTGGCCCGCATCCCGATCACGATGACCTTGCGCACGCCGTGCTTCTTCAGTTGCAGGTCGAGATCCGTATTCGCGAATCCGCTCGAGAGCCAATGTTCCTGGGCCACGACCTCACCGGGGCGCGGCTCGAAACCGGGGTGAAAGCTGCCGCCCCACGTGCCGTCGGCGAAAACGCGGCTCTTGTCGGCAGCGGCCCCAATCGGCGGAATCGTCTTCCAATGACTATGCAAATCACCGTCGCGCCAGCGATGGTGGGGGGCGATAAAGACCTGCAAGCCAGCCGCGCGAGCCGCGGCGAGCACCTGCCGCATATGTTCGACGACATCATTGGCTTCGAGGGTCGAGCGGCTCAGTTCGTAGAGCTTGCCGCCCTCCGACAGGAAGTCGTTATACGGATCGACGATCAACAGCCCCGTAGATTCAGACTCATACGTCAGCCCGGACTTCGATTGGTGTGCCATATCCAACGCCCCTTCGGTTTGCCGTTCGTGTTGCTACGGTATTTGAAGTCACTGGAGAGGGACAACGGCCGTCAGGCCAGTTGCCCAGAATGCTGCGTACCGCGCGGTGTTCGGCGCCTGCCGAGAAGCGGCGGGCAAGTCGAGATCGACCTGTAAGGGCGCGGGTTTGAGAACAAATGGCAATCGAACCCATTGGGTAGCCTCCATGTCTCGGCCGACGACCACCGGTGTAGTTCAGGGGATGGGCATCGGTCGCGCCTTTGGGTGGAACATCGCGAGCCAAAGATACTTGAGGTACCAAAGCCCGACCGGGTAGTTCTGCCGGTCGTGCAGAGCCAACATCTTGACCAGATCATAATGATTAGTGAGATCCTGAACCGGCGGGTCCACAAAGACGGAGGTGCCTGCGATGTGGGACATGATCGACCTCGCCACATGGGCGTAGGCCCAGGGCGTCGAGGTATTTGTCTCGAGCACGCCGGGTGCCAGCAGAAAAAGGTTGGGGGCGTCGCTCGAGCGAAAAACGGAGTAGCAGCGAGCGGAGATCTCATTCAGCCGCCTTGCCTTTGTCAGCGAATCCAGCCCGAGATAGCCAAGTTCCATGGCGTATCCGGTTCCCCAAAGCAACAGGTCCGAACTGATCTCTTCACCGTTCGAGAGGCGAATCGTCTTGCCGTGGACGGACTGCACTTCACTGCGGTGGCGCTCGATGCTGCGGAAGCCCCGGATCATGCCTGGCCGGCCCGGAATGAGCTGGTCGCGACGGATGTCGAAGTCGCCCTCCGGCATGATCTCCGTGATTCCGGCTTTCTTGTACCTCGCCCGCAAGTCCTCGTTGATGCGACGGTTCATTGCGCTCGTGGAAAGACCAAGCATCTGGTATTTCGCCAACAGACGTATGTCGGTCCCGAGATATTTGACCTGGCGCGTCGGGCGCATCCACTTGATGGAACGATAGACCCACGCGATGCTGCTCGCCTCGTATGTGAAGCACAAGTCAAGCAGGTCGTATGCCGATGCGCCGCCGCCCACGACAGTGACGCGCTTGCCTTTCAACTCTTCCGGATTGCGCAGCTCGAACGAGTGATATTCGGTGATCGACGAATCATTCCGCTTGACCTGCGGAACGACCGGGCGATTGTGTCCCCCGGTGGCAGCGATGAGCCACCTCGATCGATACAAGGCTCCGTCTGTTGCCACTTGCCAACCGCCTTCGTAGGACTGCGCGCTCGTGACCGGTGCATTGAGGACGATTTGAGGCACGAGATCGAACCGTTCGACCCAGGCTTCGATGTTGCGCAGAATACCCGGCTGCCTTTCTTCGGACACTGGGACATTGCCGAGCGTCCAGTCTTCCTTGCGAAACTGAATGTCCTGCCACGAAGGAAGATCGCGCCACAGCCCGCCGATACGCTCACGGCGCTCCAGGAGCACGGTCTTGAGCCCAGCGTCTTTGGCGTACTTCAAGCAGATGACACCGCCGATGCCACCGCCGACGATAACCAGATCGAGATCCGAATGTGTGGTCATGGACGTGGGATATGCACAATGTCCCTCACTCTCGATCCCCGCGACCGAGTGCTGTACGGCCGCCTCCGGCCACTCGCTTTCGGAATCCCCGGATCGCGCGATGGAACATTTCATTTCGCTCAGGGAACGCCCGGCAATCGATCTACTTGCGGGTCATGAAGTGTTCCTCATACGAAATATCGGCGCTAATAGCGTTGCACGACATATTCGTGAAAAGTATAGGTCGCCGATCCTTCAGATGAGGTAGCGCAGCGATATTCACGATGCTCCGGCTGAATCGGCCGCCCGACGTGGCGTAAAGTGATCATTGCCCGACGACGTGACCGGCGTGAACCGCACGCGAAGGACCGTTGTCTGGTGCGGATTCGCTACGGTATTAAGCCTGGCCTGTGGATGGACAGAAAGATCAGTACCTTTAGAGAAGTACTGTCTAAGAAGCGCATTCTTCTTGGGGACAACATGCATCCATTCGCGAATTCCGCCAATCCAGCGGTCCACGATGACGTCTTTGCGCTGTGGGATCGGCTGGCCGAGTTCTCGGCAGGCGAAGGCGATGCCGCGCTGACCCATTTGCTAACCACGCTCTGTGCGATGGTCACGGCACAGAATGCGCTTTGGGCCGTAGTGGTGCGATTGCCTTCACCCACGCCAAAAGATCCTTTGTTCGGCTGGCGTCCACGCCTGGTTCGGCTCCTGCATCCGGTACCCGCGATGGTCGCTTCGGTGCAGGAGCAGTTCGACACGCTCTGGGCCGGCAACGTCGACTCCTCACATGTCGTCGCCGCGTCGGGGAACGAGGCGTTCTGCGCCAACCTGCTCTTCGAGGCGATGCCCACCGAATGGTTTGAAGGTGAGCACTATCGCCGTCACTACCTCGAAGTCGGTCACGGCGACAGCATCCAGGTGCGTTGCTCGCTCAACGACGATGTGCGGATTCATCTCTTCGTGTTTCGCGATGTGCATGCACCCCGCTTCTCCGCGTTGGATCTCGAGCTGCTGGGCTTCGTGATGCATGGGCTGAGATGGTACTACCGGCAGCAACTGCTCAGCCACGGCCTGCTTATCGCCGACGCTCCCCTGACGTCGTCCGAGCGAAGGGTGCTGCTGGCGCTGCTCGACGGACTCACGGAAAAGCAGATTGCGCAGAAGCTCGACCAGAGTCCGAACACGACGCATGTCCACATCAAGTCGATCTACACCAAATTCAACGTCGGGAGTCGCTCAACGCTCACCGCGCTGTGGCTCGGCAAGTTGAGATAGCGAAGCGCAGGCGGTGGCGTTGCAGGCAACGCCGCCGAGCCGCCGTCTGCCCGATGCAATGCTGCGCCGCTTTGCGACCGTGTGCGGACTACAGCGCCGGAATCACGTTTGGAAATTCGAGGTGGTACTCCACACGCTTGACACCCGGCACGCTCTCAGCCGCAATGCGGATGGCCTGCTTTTCCTCCACGGATTCGATCACCCCCCATAGATGCGCGACACCGTCCTCGACGCGCACGCCGTGTTTGGGCACCCCCCAGCTCCGCCCGTGCATTGCCAGGACGATCGCGTCGCGCAGGCTCGCATCATCGCGCGAAGCCGATTCCTCGATCGGAGCAACCCGCGCGAGAGCGCGAATCAGGTTCGAGCGACTCACATTTCCGATCAGCTTGCCGCCCTTCAGCACTGGCACGCTGTCGAGACGTCGACGTTCCATGAGGTCCACGATCTGCTGGAGCGGCATATCCCCTGAAATCGAAATCACCTCTTCGCACATCACGTCGCCGACGACGCGCCCGTGCTCCTTCAGATACCTCGCGGCCTGAGCCCGGGGGGACGACAACAGGAGTTCGAGCCACCACTGGCGCTTCCTGTGGCAGGTGCCGTTCTCTACCCGATGCAGAAGATCGCGTTCGCCGACGATCCCGACAACCTGTCCGTTCTCGCCGACGACCGGCATGCTACCGATATGATTTTCGACCAACAGTGTTGCCGCATCGTGGATCGTCATGTTCGGTGTGGCGGTGACGACGGACGCAGTCATGATGTCGTGTGCGCGCATCGATGCTCCTTCAGCGTGGTCGCGGTGGGTCCTCTATCGGACTTCGAGTGAGCAATAGAGGTCTGGAATGCAAAGGGCAATCGAGTCAGCCAGTGCCGGCTGTGAAGCGAGCTGAATCCGCGCTGGGTCGAAGCGCGGAAACGGCGTGTTTCCTGAAGCATGGGGCACCTGGGCGGAGTCATCCAGTCCGGCCTCGAACTCGGCGGTACCGGTCGCGGCAATTCAGCACTGAAATCCGGCGGTGGCCATCCCCGTGAACACGCAGCAGGTTAGAACGGATATGACGCGGCTTGGGTAGCTCATGTCGCGGCTCCTTAAGCGTGGCCCATCGTTGAGCGCTACTCATCAATAGCTTGAGTAGTGACTTCCCTTTCGCATGACACCCCCGGCTTCTACGTTTTTCTGTGGCTGACGGCGTTTGATAACCTCAAACCCAACCGACGCGGGCTTCGTCATATGGCGGCCTGTTCAGTAGCAACCTAGATCTCATCGTAGGTTATTCGATGACGCCCGAACATAACCTGAATAGGTGATCGCGTGAGCCCTACCCCGCCAGTGCCGACGGCCCTTCATGCAATAGGGGTTGCGACGTAGTCAGATCCGAAGTGGTGCCAATGCCCGCTTCCACCTGGACAAGAGGCGGTCGAATACTTTATTCGACCATCAGCGATCGGCGTGTTCTACTCGTGTAAACTGCCGCAATGAACCAAGAAATCGACTACCTCAATCCCGCCCTTCCTGCCGGCCTACGGCGCGTGTCAATGCCCGTGGTCGACGCGACCCCTATCACGCTCGATGGATTCGGCAAGCTCGTAGCAGACCCGCGCGAATGCTCCATCGAAATCGTGCAGTGGCCGGCAGTGGGCACAAGACCCGTTGACGCCGGAACCGGTGACGAGGCAGGCACCACCGAAGGCACGTTTGTGAGCGAATGGCGCGGGGACATTCTCTACGGTCGAAACGAGGCTGTGGGCGGCAACTACGTCCTTGCGTACGCAACGGAGCCTGAAGCATCCCGCGAGAACCACACCCATGTCCCGGAACGCATGTTGCTTTGGCACGCGAACTACCATCCAGACGGCGGACAACTGTTCTTTCCTCTCGACCATCGTCCGTTCTACGTTCCCCTGGCGTTGCCCGGGGACGACATAGCTCCGGAGAAGTTCGTGTGCTTTCGCTTTGATGGACAGCAAGGTCTCTACATCCATCCGAACATCTGGCATGAAGGTGTGTTCACTCTTGAAGGAACCCAGCGGTTCTTCGACAAGCAGGGTGCCGTTCACGCGCGCGTCTCTGTTGACTTTGCCCGTGAGTTTGGTTGCCTTCTCGAGGCACCGATCGCCGGCGCCCCGCAACGCCGACACGGCGCCGATCTACAGCGGTAGCGCGAAAGGAACACCTGCAGCCGAACGTACTCAGGCGGGAACGATGTTCTGATTCATGCGAAAGAAGTTGTCGGGATCGTACTGGCGTTTTATGGAAGCCAGCCGCGAATAATTATCGCCATAGGCTTCCTTCACGCGCTCGTCGCCTTCATCACCGAGGCTGTTTGGATAGACGCCTCCGGTTGAATACGGCCTTAACGCTTCCCATACGCTACGCGCCCATTGCACGTTCGCGGCATCTTCGGCTGCATCGTCCCAGATGGCGACGGGAAAGCAGTCGAAGTTGGCATCGCGATGCAGGTACGCGGTCGCGGACCTGGCGACGCGGGCGATGGCTCCCCCCACATGCTGAAAGACCAGCAGCGACGACGGCGAAGGCGAGCGTTCATAGGCGTCCATTAACGCTTCGATCGCGCCATCGTGGATCTCTCGCAGGAACTGCGCCTTCCAGTAGTACCTCCGGCCTCGCGGAAATACGCTGTCGCCGTTTGATTGAATCTGGAGGTAGGGTACGCGCTCGAGGCGACAGTCGACTGGAGAGCCTAACGCCATCAGCGTCTCGAGAACCTCTCGACCAGACTCGGGCGCGCCGACATAGCAAGCCGATAGGTTGAAGAAACGCTCGCCGGACGAATTGGCGACGAATGCAGCGTCTGCGCTCACCTCATCTGGTGCATTGCGCGCGAACTGATCATAAAAGCGTAATGCCGCGCGTGCCTGCTCGAACGGGTACAGCAAAGAGCAAACGAGCAACTCGGGATCCAGCCGGTGAAGCTGCAAGTGAAAGGCTGTCGCGATGCCGAAGTTGCCTCCACCGCCCCGGACGGCCCAGAACAGGTCGGGATGTTCGCTGTCGTTCGCTAACAGTTTTTGCCCGTCGGCAGTGACCATTTCGACGGCGACGAGGTTGTCGCAAGTCAACCCGTATTTGCGGCCGAGCTTGCCGAACCCACCGCCCAACGTCAGGCCGGCAATGCCCGTGTCGCTGATGACACCCGTCGTCGTCGCGAGGCCGTGGGCCATCGTGGCCCGATCGAACTCGCCGAGGTTGAGGCCAGCCTCCGCACGCACGATGCGCCGATCAGCGTCGACGTCAATCTGTTTCATCCGCGAGAGATCGATGACGATGCCTGCATCGCAGACTGAAAGGCCCGCCACGTTGTGACCGCCGCTGCGCACCGCCACTCGCGAATCAACCGACCTGGCGAAGCGCACGGCGGCGACCACGTCGTCAGCGTCAGCACAATAGACGATCATGGCCGGCCGCTTGTCAACGGTCCCGTTCCAGACCCGGCGCGCCTCGTCGTAATCCGGATCGCGAGGCATGGTCAACGTGCCGCGAAGCGTGTCACGCAATTGTTCGACCTGACGCGAGGCCGCGTCGATTTCGTCCTTCGAGACATGGGACGACTCCGTTTGCGTGCTCATCTTGCCTCCTTCGCGTTCGCTAGAGCTGAAGCCGGAATTCAAGGTTCGATCGCTGGATGGTTGCATTACCGAGGCGGCGAAGCAAAATCAAAGAATTCAGCTTTCAGATGAGTAAACTTCATCTAGACTGAACAAATGCGGAAGTTGCCTCCGTTGCGTTCGCTGCAGGCGTTCGAGGCGATTGCGCGGCATCGCAGTTTCAAGGACGCCGCGCAAGAGCTCAACGTGACGCCCACGGCCCTGAGCCACCAGATCCGCACGCTGGAAGCAGCGTGCGGCAGGCAACTGTTTGCGCGGCGGCCACGCCCCATTCGGCTCACCGCTGCCGGACAACTTCTCTATCCGGCCCTGCGCAGGGGATTCGATTCATTCGCGGATGCCCTCTCCATGGTTGCCGAAATGGGTGGCACGAGCGCACTACGGATCACCAGCCCGAATGCCTTCGCGAGTCGCTGGCTGGTTCCGCGGTTGTCGCTATGGCACGAGTCTCACCGCGATATTCCGCTGCAGATCATCGGTACCGATGCAGTCCTCGACCTGGACGCAGGCGAAGCAGACGTCGCGATCCGCTACGCGCACTCGGCGCCAAAAGGTCTGGTATCCAGGGAGATCGCGCGCGACGCGTTCTACCCGGTGGCTAGCCCCGGCCTCCTCGGGACAGACAATGCTCTCCCGATAGCGGCGCTGGACCTGCTTCGATTTCCTCTGATCCATTACGAGTGGACGAATGGCGATCCCGAAGCGCCTTGCTGGCCGCGCTGGTTTTCTGCTTCGGGTGTTCCGGTATCCGCATCCACGCCTCTTCGCAGCAAGCGTGATTTGAGCTTTCGGGAAGAGCTCCATGCAATCGACGCCGTACTCGCCGGGCAGGGCATCGCGCTGTGCAGCGACATCGTGCTGGAGCAGGCACTGCTGAGCGGAGCGCTCATGAAAGTGCATCCGTTCGCGTTGCCTGGCTACGGCTTCTACGTCGCACATCTTGCGGAGCATGCGAGGTCCAGTGCAGTTCACGCCTTTGTGCAGTGGCTGGTCTCCGCGCATCGCGCGTAGGAGCGTGCGAACCATCGCGCTAGTTCCGGTTGCTCGAAGGCGGCAAAATGGCCGCCTTTCGCGCCGCGATGTGGCTATTCCCGATGAACGATCATCTGCTGCGCCGCGCAGATCGCCTGGAGCCCGTCAGCGTCCCGGCATTCCATTGCGCCGCGGCGAGTCTGGATATGAAGAAATCGGCCAAAGCACTCACCTTTGCCGGCCTCGCCCGAACAGTGGGGGTGACGAAATACAACCCGCCTTCCGGCAAGTGCCACTCCGTCAAAATCGGTTCAAGCTGTTTGTCCGCGACATACTGAGTGGCAACGAACTCGGGAAGCTCTGCGATGCCGAATCCCGCAAGCAGCGTGGGCAGTAGTGCTTCCGCGTTCGTCGTCCGCAGCGCTCCGCTCGGTGTGATCGCGCATTGCTCGCCATTCGTGTGGGTGAAGCGCCAAACGTCCCGTTTGCTCCTGTTGACGTAGGTAAAGCATTGGTGCGCGCCAAGATCATGCGGGTGCTGCGGGCGACCATAGCGGGACAGGTAAGTTGGAGACGCCACCACCATCCGCCGCATCGGAGCAATGAGACGCGCCGCCAACGAAGAATCTTCCATGATGGCAATACGCAGCGCGGCGTCGAACCCATCGCCGATCAGATCGGCATGGGCATCCGTGAGATGAAGTTCGACGGCAATGTCAGGATAGGTTTGAAAAAACTCTGGCAACAGCGGCGCAACCCATTGCACGCCGAACGACAGCGGTGCGGCGAGCTTGACCAGGCCACGCGGCCGGCTCGACGTCTCACGCGCGAAATCCTCGGCCTCCTCGGCGTCGGCATAGATTCTGGACGCGCGCTCGGCAAGCAGATGGCCATAGTCCGTGAGCGCGAATCGTCGGGAGGTGCGATTAAAAAGTCTGCCTCCGAGCCGCTCTTCGAGACGGGCGACCGCCCGGGAAACCGTCGCAACCGACACGCCCATTGCCGCGGCAGCCGCGGCGAATGAACCTTCTTCGGCGACCTTCGCGAACATCGCGAACCCTTCAAAGTCAGGCAACCTGGACATCGACAATTTTGCAACGATGGTTTTCAGTCATTTCTATTTCGAAAAGTAGCACGCGGCCGTAGATTTGTCTCCCATGAGTTTCTGGCCGGCGCGCGATCAGCACTGCGATGCAGCATCGCTTTGCTCAAACGCTGCGGGGCCAGACCGGGTTGGGTCCCCGGTCAATCAGCAAGGAGAATCGACATGACCGACCGCATCAACGAACTGCTGTATCGCAACCTTCAGGAAGTCTTCGGCGAAGGGGACGTCACTCGCCGGCGCGAAGCAATCGAGGAACTCTACGCCGAGGACTGCGAGATCTATACGCCTCACGGTGTCATCGTCGGGCGCGACGCTCTCGACGCGTTCGCCGGGGAACTGCGCGCCACGCATCCGCATTTCGCCTATACGCCGCACGGTGCGGCTCAGGCGCTCCACAACGCTGGCCGCCTCGCATGGGGTTCAGGCCTGCGCGGTGAGGCCCCGGACTATACGGGCGTGGATGTGATCATCGTTCGCGACGAGAAGATTGCCGCGCTCTACGTCTTTCTGGATTCCATGCCGTCCTAGCAGCGTGATGATTCCCCGAATTATCTGGAAGAAAATGCCCGTGCGATCTCACGCAGGTCGATGACGATCAGCTACCGCAATGCAACTGCGCGTCGTCGAATCTAGGTTGTTCCACAAGGGCGGCAACTATGTCTCGCAAGAGAAAGGAGTTCGAAATGTCGAAGGTTCTGGTGTTGTATTACTCATCGTATGGACACATCGAAACGTTGGCGGAAGCCGTGGCGGAAGGCGCGCGCTCGGCGGGCGCCACAGTCGATGTCAAGCGGGTTCCTGAAACGGCGCCGTTGGATGTAGCGAAGGCGGCATTCTTCAAGCTCGATCAGCAAGCGCCCGTCGCGGCAGTCGCTGATCTGGCCAACTACGACGCGATCATCGTTGGTACGCCGACGCGGTTCGGCCGCATCTCCTCCCAGATGGCCACGTTTCTGGATCAGGCCGGCGGGCTGTGGATGAGCGGCGCGCTCAACGGCAAGGTGGGTGGCGCCTTCACCTCGACCGCCAGTCAGCACGGCGGACAAGAAACGACGCTGTTTTCCGTCATCACCAACCTGCTGCACTTCGGGATGGTCATCGTTGGCCTGCCGTACAGCCATCAAGGGCAAATGACGCTGGACGAAATCGTGGGCGGCGCCCCTTATGGAGCAACGACCATCGCCGGCGGACAAGGTCAACGACAGCCGAGCGCGATCGAACTCGAGGGCGCGCGTCATCAGGGCGCACTGATCGCCAGGACGGCAAACAAGCTGTTTGCCTGACCACGCATAACCAGTCACCTCGTTGCGCGGACGACGGGCGCAGGCCGAGTTCTGCCTGCGCCCCGAACGACGTGCAGATCAAGTTTCACATCGCCGCTAGCAAATAAGCGTAGAGGCGGCGCAGCACCGTATCCGCGCATGAGCGCGGCAGTTTCTCAAGGAGATTGTTTGTGAAGAAGCATCTGATGATCGCGGCCGGCGCCTTCGCCGCCTCTCTGTCGTTCTCCGCATTCGCGGACGTGTCGACGTACCAGTTTGACCCGAGCCATACGTACCCGAGCTTCGAGGCTGATCACATCGGCGGTCTGTCGGTCTGGCGCGGCAAGTTCGACAGATCGCAGGGCACGGTCACGCTCGATCGCGCGGCGAAGACCGGCAATGTCGAAGTGACGACCGACGTCGCGTCGGTTCACACGGGTAGCACGAAGCTCGACCAGGACCTGCAGACGGATCAGTTCTTCGATGCGTCGAAGTTTCCCGAAGCGACCTATAAAGGCACGATCCGCTTCAAGGGCGACGAACCGGCCTATGTCGTCGGCAGCCTGACGATGCACGGCGTGACCAAACCGCTGACGCTGAAAATCGACTCGTTCAAGTGCATCCCGCATCCGATGCTCAAGCGCGAAGTATGTGGCGTCGATGCAGTGGGCGAATTCGATCGCAGCGACTTCGGCGTCGACTTTGGCAAGACCTACGGTTTCAGTATGAAGACGAAGCTGCTGATTTCGGCCGAAGCGCTCAAGCAGTAATGCCGCTCGGAGATCAGCCTTATGAAACTACTGCACATCGATTCCAGCATCCTTGGGCCCGGCTCCGTGAGCCGTGATCTGTCAGCCGATGCCGTTGCGACCTTCCAGGGGCACTGTCCGGGCCTTGCCGTCACCCGTCTCGATCTTGCCAGCACACCGATCGGACATCTGACAGCGGCACATCTCGCGGCCGCCCAGGGCGCGCCGGTCGACTATGCGTTGAAGGACGACATTGCGCTCGGCGAGGCCGCGCTCGAGGCGTTCCTGGCAGCCGATATCGTCGTCATCGGCGCGCCGATGTACAACCTTGGTATCCCCTCGCAACTGAAGGCCTGGATCGACCGCATCTCGGTGGCCGGCAGGACGTTCCGCTACGGGGACCGCGGCCCGGTCGGACTGTGCGGCGGCAAGAAGCTGGTCGTCGCGTCCTCGCGCGGTGGCGTTTATAGCGAAGGGTCGCCAGCCGCCGTCTTCGATCATCAGGAAGCCTATCTGAAGGCGGCCTTCGGATTCCTCGGCATCACGGACATCACATTCATTCGCGCGGAAGGCGTGGCGATGGGTCCGGACGCACGCAGCGCGGCGCTCGCCTCGGCGAAGACGGAGACCGCCGCCCTCGCCGCGTGAAGCCGCGTCGCGTCAGTAACATTCTCACTGGAGCAGCAACATGTCGAACCGCCCGAAGAAGCTCATCGCCGTCGTCGGCGCAACCGGTCAACAAGGTGGCGCCGTCGTGCGCGCCCTGCAGGCGAGTGGTCAATTCAAGGTGCGCGCGTTGACGCGCAATCCGGCCAGCCATCCGAAACTGGGTGACGAGGTCGCTTTGGCGGACTTCAATCGTCCCGAAACGCTTAGCGCCGCATTCGCCGGAGCGCATGGCGTTTTCGTCGTGACCAATGCCTGGGAAGCGGGTCCGGACGAATCGAGGCAGGCGCGCGCCGCGGTGGGCGCGGCGAAAGACGCCGGTGTGAAGCACTTCATCTGGTCGACGCTGCCGGACGTGGAAACGATCAGCCGCGGCAAGATCGATGTCCCCCATTTCACGGACAAGGCGAAGATCGATCGTATCGTGAGCGAAGCCGGATTTGCGTATCACACGTTCGTGATTGCTTCGTTTTACTATCAGAATCTGCTCGACGTCATGGCCCCGCAGAAACAGGCGGACGGCGCCATGGGTTGGGCGCTCCCGCTCGACCCCTCGAAACGGGTCATCCACATGGCCGACATCACTGAAATCGGCCGTATCGTGGCCGGTGCATTCGCGCATCCGGAACTCGCGGGGCACGGTGAACATTTGCCGCTCGTCGGCGATTTCCTGAGCTTTGACGAGATCATCGCCACGCTGAATCGCCTGGGGAACCGGTTCTCGTTCCAGCAGGTTCCGCGCGCGGTTTTTGCTGGCTGGTTTCCTCACGCCGACGGCATTGCGTCGATGCTCGCCTACTTCGAGGCGCACACGTACCTCGGCGTCGATTCGCGCGACGCAATCGCTCTCGCCGACAAGGTTGCCGGCCAGCCACCGACGAAATTTGCCGAATGGGCCCGCGCTAACTTCGCGATCCCCGCTGACACCGCCGCCGCTGATCTATAAGCGACGTCGATACCGTTCGCGAGTTTTCGCGGCCGCAGAATGGATAACGCGGAAAATAGAGAGTGACGTTTCAAGTCCAGGAACCGCGAAATTCCGGCCGGTTCGACACCGCGACACGTCGTGTCGAGCCGGCATCATGACACGCACTCAATGATGAGCGTAGAGCGGCGACGCGTCGTTCGATGCGAGCGGCGCACCGGTCTGTGAGGTTCCCGCCGCAACGCCGCCGACCGACGTCGCCTCGGGAGTCTGGTTCTGCGCGGCTACCTTCGCCTCGGCCGCCTGAATGCGGGCGGGATAGTACGGGTCGGTCCCCGCCGGACGATAACCCGCCTGTTCGAGCCGAACGAGGTCGGCCCGCACCTGAGCGCGGGTCACCGGCCCATTGGTGGTTTGGGCAAACGCGAAAGCGGGCGCGCTCAGCGCGGTGGCAATCAGTACGGCCTTGATCAGTGCTTTCATGATGAATCTCCTTCGAGAGCATGGCGGCCGCATTCACCGGGAACGAGGCCTTGAAACTCTCCATCGGCATCGATGAAGAGTTGCCTTCATTCTGGGCAGTGGCGCCTGTCCCGAAGCTGACCCGTTCGTTACAAGATCGTTATCTTCGCGGCGAACGAGGCAACCGAGGCAACCGAGGAAAACGCGCGACGGTTCCGATGGCTATAATTTCCGCACCACGGAGGAATGTCATGGAATCCGCAAACGAGCTGGTCTATGTGGTCGACGACGACAAGCGGGTGCGAGAAGCACTCTCGACCCTATTGCGTGCGAATGGCAAAGACGTTCAGTCCTTCGATTCCGGCAAAGCATTTCTGGACACTCGCCGCCGCAATGTCGTGGCATGTCTGATTCTGGATATGAGCATGCCGGGCATCAATGGACTGGAAGTCCAGAAGCTGGTCGGCGTGGACGCGCGGCTTCCCATCATTTTCATTACAGGACGAGGAGACGTGCCCTCCACCGTGCTGGCCATGAAGGGCGGCGCGGTCGACTTCCTCACCAAGCCCGTCGATGAAGACGGCCTGATGCGCGCCGTCGATGCGGCCCTCGCGCGGGCGCGCGTTCTACGCAAGGAGGCGGAGGATGCGGCGACTCTCCAGGCGCTCTATCGGTCGCTCACGCCTCGTGAGCAGGAACTGTTGCCGTTGCTGACGCGCGGCATGCTCAACAAGCAGATCGCGGCGAACCTCGGCATCACCGAATATACGGTGCAGGTGCATCGCAGCCACATCATGCGAAAAATGCAGGCGGACACGTTCGCCACGCTCGTCAGACAAGCGGGCAAACTGCAACTCGACATCTCACCGTCGATCACGCTGAACGCCTGAACTCCGCGCGCTACCGGAACAGATTGACCTTGGCGAGATCGATCAGCTGCTGACCCCGACCGTCCATCACAGCGCGAAGCATGAAGAGACCAAAGTGATACGCCTGGTCCGCGGACGTGGTGGGAGGCATCACGAGTTCCTGGCGTGCGCTCACGACGTCGACGAGAGCGGGACCCGGATGGTCGAAGGCTTCGCTCAGCGCACCTTCCAACTCAGCCGGATGCTCGACGCGCACGCCTTTGATTCCCATCGCATTGGCCATCGCGGCGAAGTTCGGATTGACCAGATCACATCCTGTATCGACGAAGCCGCTCGCCTTCATCTCGAGTTCCACGAACCCCAGCGTTCCATTGTTCAGCAGGACGACCTTGACCGGCAAACCCAATTGAATCAGCGTGAGGAACTCGCCCATCATCATGCTGAAACCGCCGTCGCCCGACATCGAAATCACCTGCCGGTCCCTGAACGCGGCTTGCGCGCCGATCGAGTGCAACAGCGAGTTCGCCATCGAGCCGTGATTGAACGAGCCGACCAGACGCCGCTTGCCGTTCATCTTCAGATACCGGGCTGTCCATGCAATGGGGGTGCCGACGTCGCAGGAGAAAATCGCATCGTCGTCGGCCAGTTCGCTGACGAGCCGGGTCACGTACTGCGGATGGATGGTGCTGCTTCCCGGTTGCGGCTCGGCAAGCTCGTCGAGACTCTCGCGAGCCGCGCGATAGTCGTCGAGCGCGCGATTCAGGAACGTGCTGTCGGTCTTGTCCTGAATCATCGGAAGAAGTCCGGTGAGCGTGTCCTTGACCGTTCCCAACACGCCGAGTTCGAGCGGGCATCGATTACCGAGTGCCTCCGCCCTTGTATCGACTTGCGCGACGGTGACGCCCTCCGGGTAGAACTGCCGATAGGGGAAGTCAGTGCCCAGCATCAGCAGCATGTCGCAACTCTTCATGGCGGAGTAGCCGGATGAGAAGCCGACAAGCCCCGTCATGCCCACGTCGAACGGGTTGTCGTATTCGATGTACTCCTTGCCTCGCAACGAGTGGACGATTGGCGCTTGCAGCTTGCGCGCAAGGTCCACGACTTCCGTATGGCAATCCTTACAGCCCGCTCCGCAAAGCATCGTCACTCGCGACGACCGGTTCAACAGCCTCGCGAGTTCCGCAAGCTCGTCGTTCGATGGACAAAGGACCGGAGCCGAAGGCGCGCTCCACTTCGGCAGCGGCTTCGTGAGGGGCCCGAGCGCCACATTTCCGGGAATGACGACGACAGCGACGCCCTTACGCCCAACCGCCGTACGGATGGCACGGCTCAGGATCTGCGGTAGCTGGTCAGGACGGTGGACCAGCTCGACGTAGTGGCTACACTCCTTGAATAGCACTTCAGGATGAGTGGCCTGAAAATAGTCGATGCCGATTTCCGTGCTGGGAACATGCGCAGCGATAGCGAGAACCGGGACGCCGCTGCGATGACAGTCGAACAGCCCGTTGATCAGATGCAGATTCCCCGGACCGCAACTCCCACAGCAGACTGCGAGTTGCCCGGTGAGATGCGCTTCGGCGCCGGCGGCGAACGCCGCGCTTTCCTCATGCCGCATGTGAACCCATTCAATCGAACCATCACGGCGCAGAGAGTCCGTGAAGCCATTGAGCGAATCCCCCACCACGCCGAAAACCCTCTTTACACCTGCACTGGCTAGCGCGCCAACCATGTAGTCGGCAGCTGTCGTTGTCATGTCAGATCTCCTTAGCGAAGAGGAGTTGCTGCGGTAACGATCCGTTGGATGGTAGTTCGCGGGGCCGCGAACTGCAATTACAGGAATCTGGAATAAGCGCCGCGCCCTCCCCCATCGCCCAGGGCACCTCTCCCCCAAAGGGGGGATGCCCCGCCACGCCATACCGCAAGACCATGCATACACCGCGGGCGTAAGCATTCGTTCATCCACGCCGGCAGCCCGATCATTCTGGACACTCGCCGTGTTTGCCAACGTACCAAGAATCAGTAGCCATTTGCGGGAAAAGACCGCTTCGCTTGCCGCGAACCGGTCCCATATCGTTGCGCGTGTGCTCGGCATCGTGAAGTCGCTCGATGGCTACAGGCGGCTTTCACCTCCCGCGATGCGCGACGTCGAAGATTCGGTCGAGCTGTCGGCCAAGGTATGGTTCGACACGCTTCTGTCGGGGGAAGCCCCGTCGGCTCGCGATATGGCCGTGTTCCGCGAGATCGGACAGCGAGGTGAGCATCAGCGCGTGCCGTTGAACAGCCTGCTGCAGGCATTGCGCTACGGCTTGCGGGAAATCTGGAGCACCTACATCGCGCTCGGCGAGCGGGACGGCACCCTCACGAGGGAGTTGCTGTTCGACGTCTCGCTATACCTTTTCGACTACTTCGATCTGATCACCCAGACCATTGGCCGCACTTATCCGGCCGACCGTGCCCATCCGGATCGGTGGACTCATTGGGCAAGCGCTGCCGAAGCCGCCGCGCGCCGCTCCGAAGGCGTTCGGCGCGAACTGCTGAAGCTGCGCGAGCAACTGGCGAGCGAGCCGCATCTGCTCTCCACGTTCGAACTCGCGCCCGCACCCGAGCAACGCCCCGGCGAATCCGCCGACGCGCACGTGATGCAGTTTTTCGGCCTGGAAGTCGACATCGACGACACCGAGAAGCTGGCGGAGGCGTTACGCGATGCGCAGGAGAAGCTCGCGCAAGCATCGCGGATCGCGGCGGTCGCCGAATTCTCCGCATCGATCGCGCACGAGATCAATCAGCCGCTTCAGGCGGTGATCGCGCATGCACGTGCCTGTGTGCGATGGCTCTGCGCCGAGCCGCCCAATATTCTCGAAGCCAGACGTTGCGCCGAGTCCATCGTGCAGGACGGCAATGCCGCGGCGGACGTGGTCAGCCGCATCCGAGCCCTTTTCAAGCATACAGATCCTGAAATGGTCGACCTCGACATCAACAAACTGATACTTCAGGTATGCACGCTGATGGCTGATGATATTCAGCGCAACGCGATCTCGCTGGAGACGGCACTCGGCGAGAACATACCGAAGGTTCGCGCCGACGCGGTACAGATCCAACAGGTCCTCGTCAATCTCGTTCGCAACGCCATCGAGGCGCTGGCCGCAACGACGGAGCGCCCGAAGCTGCTGTTGATCCGCTCGCGTCGCAGCACCGACGGCGTGGTGATCGATGTCGAGGATCACGGTGCGGGATTTGCCGACTTCGAGAAGGTCTTCGAACCATTCTTCACGACGAAGAAGGCGGGCATGGGCATCGGGCTTTCGATCTGCCGCACGATCATTGAAGCGCACGCCGGCCGCATCTGGGCCGCGCCCAATCAGAACCGGGGCGTCACCTTCAGCTTCACGCTTCCAATCGACAGCTAAATGCAAGCACCGGGCCCGATGCCGTAGCGCCCGATTGTGCCCGCTATTTTTTTGTGGCGATATTGCAGCTTTATGTGATGCGGATTGCCTTCGCTGGCATTAATGTGAGGACGAACTAGACTTACATTCTGTCAATCTCCGCTAAACCGGTACAGGAACGGCGCCTCCCAAGGCGCATTCCTCAGTAGCCCATAAACCCAGAATCCGGGTTGACGCCGATCGGCATGTCTGCGCGTGACGTCGATTCGGGCCACAGGGACGAGTTTGAAACGACACATGTCAGTCACCAGAGGCCAAGGTTCAACGCGTGCAATTGGCATGGCCGCGCTCGCCGCCCCCCTGCTGTCGGGTTGCGTCAACTCGCCATCGATCAACGTGCTGGGCGCGTACTTTCCCGACTGGCTGTTCTGCATCGTCGCGGGCGTCGTGCTCACGGTCGTCATTCATCTGATACTCGGGCGTTTTCAGGCCAACGATCTGATCGCCCCCGCAGCCGTGGTGTATCCCACGCTGGTCACGTTCTTTGCGCTCGCGACCTGGCTGATGTTGTTCCAACATTGAATCGCCTTCGGGGACTGCATGACGACGATAGCCGACAGGACATCGAAGAAGAAATGGCTGGCCCTCGTCATGGTCGTCGTGACGCTGGTCCTGCTCGTCTACGTCCTGCGCGTGCTCGATCGCGCACCGCGTACCGACGATGCCTACGTCTACGCGGATACGATCGACGTGGTCCCCGAGGTCAACGGACGCATCGTTGAGCTGGCCGTGCGCGACAACCAGCTGGTCCGGCAGGGCGACCTGTTGTTTCGCATCGATCCGCGTCCGTATCAGGATGCACTGACGCGCAGCCAGGCGTCGCTCGTCGCGCTCGACCGTCAGATCGAGCTGACCCAGCGCACGGTCAATGCGCAGCAGTACAACGCGCAGTCGGTGCAGGCGGCCGTCGAACGCGCGCGAGCGGCGGCCAGTCAGGCGTCCGATACGCTGCATCGCATGGAACCGTTGTTGTCGCGAGGGTTCGTGTCGGCGGAAGAAGTCGATCGGGCGCGCACCGCGCAACGCGCCACCCAGGCCGAACTCAGCGCCGCGCAACTGCAAGCGCAGCAGGCCGCGGCGGCGGTCAGCGGTGTCGATGCGCTGGTCGCGCAACGCGCTGTCGTGATGGCGGAGATCTCGCTGGCCGAATTGAACCTGGAGTATGCGACGGTGCGGGCGCCGTTCGACGGGCGCGTCGTGTCCTTGAAGACATCGACAGGCCAGTTCGCCACGGCCTTGAAGCCTGTATTCACGCTGATCGACACCCGCCACTGGTACGTGATTGCGAACTTTCGGGAGACCGAGCTGAAAGGCATTCGAGCGGGCACACCCGCCACGGTCTACCTGATGAGTGATACCGGCCAGCGCTTCCAGGGCACGGTCGATTCGATCAGTTACGGCATTTCATCCGATGAAGGCGGCCTTGCATTGCCCGGCGGATTGCCACGCATTCAACGCACGCTTAACTGGGTTCATGTGTCGCAACGCTTCCCGGTGAAGATCCGCATCGACAAGCCGAACCCGGAACTGTTTCGAGTGGGTACCTCGGCGGTGGCCGTGCTGGAACCCGGACGCGGCAACGACGGCGCGCGCAATTGAGAAGCCCATGACCACCGCTGACTATCTGCCGATCATGCTGCGCGATCTCGCCGCCTTCCTGAGACGTGAGCTTGCGCCCTTCCCTGGACGCGTCAATGTGATGTTGCGTTGCCTGCTGACGAGCGCCATCGTCATCGTCGCGTCGATGACACTCGAAGTGCCGGAGCTCGCGCTGTCGCTGCTATTGGTGTTCTACGTCACCCAATCGAATGTGGTGGTCACGCGTCTGATCGGCGCGATGTTCATCGTCGGCTCGACACTCGCCATCGGCACGTCGATCGTGCTGCTCAAATTCACGTTCGATTATCCGTTGCTGCGCATCGTGATCGCGAGTGTGCTGTTCTTCGGCAGCGTGTATCTGATGCGGGTGCTGAAAATCGGCGTGGTGTTCTTCATCGTCGCGATCGTCGTGATCTACGTGCAGAGCTTCGTGGATCAGACCGATCAGGCCGACCTGCTGATCCGCTCGGTGTTGTGGGTGTGGATCGCCGTCAACTATGCGATCGCGTTGACGCTCGTGGTCAATACGTTGCTGCTGCCTGCCGAACCGCAATTGCAACTCAAGGCGGAGATTCATCGGCAGCTCGCGGCGCTCGACACGCGCCTGACGCAACTGATCGACGGCACCCGCGACATCGAGCCGATCACGCTGACCGCCGTGCAGCAAGGCGCGCTCACGCTGCAGAAGCTGCTGCGCTTCACGACGATGCGGGATGCCCACTATCGCGAGCATCAGGCGTTGCAGCTTGCCTGTGTTGCGACGGTGTCGCGTCTTTATCGCGGCGCGAGCGAATTGCCGCCCAGCTGGCCCAACCCGTCGGCCGCGCAACTGGCGATGTTGCGCGAGTTGCGCGAAAACGGCCGCGCGCTCGACGAAGCCGTGATGTCAGGCTTGCCCTATCGTTACGTGAGCACGACGACGCCTGAAGAGCGCAATGCCTGCGACGCGATTCCGGCCGCCGCCGAGTTGCAGCGCGCGCTGCACGCGTTCGCCGATCTGAGCGCAAGCAACGCGGCATCCGGCAAGCCGCCCGCTAGCGAACCGATGATCGTACCCGACGCGTGGACCAATCCCGTCTACCTACGGTTTTCGCTGAAGACGCTGCTTGCCGTGCTCGTCTGCTACGTGTTTTATAACGCCGTCGACTGGCAGGGCGTTCACACGATCATGCTGACCTGTCTGATCGTCGCGCTGCCGAGCCTCGGTGCCTCGACCCAGCGTGCGTTGCTGCGGATCGCCGGAGCCGCGCTCGGCAGTGCGCTGGCGCTGTTCATGGTGGTGTTCGTCGTGCCGCATCTCGACGACATTGTCGGTCTGCTGCTAATGACGCTGCCCATTGTCGCGCTCGCGGCGTGGATCGCGGCCGGCTCGGAGCGGATCGGCTATGCCGGCATTCAGGTGATCTTCACGTTCTCGCTCGCGTTGCTCGGAGAGTTCGGCCCAAGCTCGAATCTGACCGAAATCCGCGACCGGATGGTGGGCATCATGCTGGGCGTCGGCGTCGCGACCTTCGTGCAGATGTCGTTCTGGCGGGAGGGCGAGAGCGATATGCTGCGGCAAAAGCTTGCAGGCATGTTGCGCGCGATAGCCGCGCCGTTGCACGCGAGCCGGCTGGACGCCGCGGAGCGGGACGAATTGCCTTATTCGCAGCGTCAGTTGCAGGCGTGGGCGATGCTGGCCGATTGCGAGGCCATGCTCTCGCGTGTCGCCCTCGAACCGAACTGGCAGGAAGGCGAGCAGGCGCAACTGACATTGCGCGCGCAAACGGTTCTCGCCCAGGGTCGCGAGATCATGCTGGCGGCCAACGTACTGCGCAACCTGCAAGTGCCGCCGGCGGGGCCGTGGAGTCCACGCATGGCCGATGCCATGCGCTCCACGCAGGAGCAGGCGTTCGTCGAACTCAACCGCTATGCGGACGGGCTTGTCGCCAGCCCGCCGGACGCCCACGCACCGCGACGCATCCCGATCGAAGCGCAAACCGTGGCGCCCGCCGACAGCGTGCCGATCGCGGCGGCGCTCGAGTTGTCGCGGCAGGTCGCGAGTCTACCGGAATGGCGTCTGGACGCACCGATGGCGGCCGCCGCGTTACCGACCGTACGAACATGAACGCGCAATGGAGCGTATGCGCTATGCGATGGCGTCGATACCTGCTTGGCGTCGCGTGGATCGCAAGCGCGCTGACCGGATGCGCGCTGATCCATCACAACGGCACGCCCTACAACGAGATCGCGCCCGAGCAGATCAATCTCGCCAACGATATCCATCTCGCGCGCGACGGCTGGCCCGCCGCGCGCTGGTGGACGCGCTATCACGATGCGCAGCTCGACGCGCTGGTCGATCAGGCCCTTGCCGGCGCGCCGACGATCGTCATTGCGCGCACACGGGTCGCGCAGGCCAAGTCGGATGTGGAGTTGATCACGGCGGGTTCGAGCCTGCAGATGGTTGCGCTGGCGTCGCTGGATCGCACCCATGTTTCCGCCAACGGCTTTCTGGGCCCATTCGCGAGGAACGAGCCCGAAGCGGGACTGACGGGTCCGTGGTACACCGAGGGCATTGTCGGGCTCGGCGCAAGCCTCGACATCGATATCTGGGGTAAACAGCGCGCGGAGATTGCCGCGTCGCTCGGGGTGCACAATGCTCGGCTTGCCGAGACCTCCGCTGTCGAGCTCGAAATGTCGGCGGATGTCGCGCAGCTTTACTACGGTATCCAGACGACTTATCAGCTGATCGATCTGCTGAACCAGTCGCACCAGATTGCGGTTTTCGCGGTGCAGGCACACGAAGCGCGCGGGACGCGCGGCCTCGAGGCACTGACCCAGCTCGAAGAGGCACGATCTCGGCAATTGGCCATCGAGCGGCAGATCGTGGCGGCGCAGGCGCAGATCAAGGAGCTTCGCGAGTCGCTGCGGGCGCTGATCGGCGCGGGACCGGACGGCTTGCCAGCCATCGAGCCGGTCGCGCTGCCGGCCTCACAGGCGGCGTTGCCGGCGATGCTCTCGTACGAACTGCTTGCGCGCCGGCCCGACTTGCAGGCGATGCGCTGGTATGTACAGGCATCGTTCGACAAGATCGACGCGGCGAAGGCGGCGTTTTATCCGAGCTTCGACATCAAGGCGTTTTTCGGCGTCAATGCCCTGCACCTCGCTGATCTGTTCACCCACGCAAGCCAGCAGATCAACCTGATTCCTGGTTTGTCTCTGCCGATCTTCGACGGCGGCAGGCTCAACGCGAACCTGAACGGCGTACGCGAGGGCAGCAATCTGCTGATCGAGCAGTACAACCAGGCCGTCCTCAACGCGGTACGCGATGTCGCGCAGACGGGTAGCCGCTTGCAGGACCTCGATGAAGAGAGCGCATTGCAGAAGCAACGGATCGGCATGGCTGCGTTCACGAGAGATAGCGTCGAGGCTTATTACCAACGCGGACTGACGAGCCAGCTCGCGGCGCTCGAAGCGCGCCAGCCTGTGATCGCGGAACAGGTCGCGCTGCTCACGCTCAACGGCCAGATGCTCAGTCAGGAGATTGCGTTGACGAAGGCACTGGGCGGCGGCTATCGCGCTGAGCCGCCCGTCGAGCTGAAGCCGCGTTGAACGACCTGCTGCGCCGAATCTTCAAGGTTTCACCGGGTCCAGATCAACGTGTTGCTTTCCCTCTACCCGAGCGGCTTCTTTTCGGCTTTCCTGCCGGCTTGACGGCTGCATCGACGGCCATCGCATCACGTTCCAAAGCGATCGGCAGCTCTGCCTTCAAAAGCTCGATCCACGCCCGCGTTTTCGCTTCGAGAAACTTCCTTGACGGCATCAGCACATACACGCCGACTTCAGGCGAGCGCCACTGCGGCATCACATGCACGAGCTCGCCGCTGCGCAACTCGTCGACCACCACGAATGCCGGCAACAGCGCAATGCCCAAGCCGCCGCAAGCCGCGCGCCGAACCACCTCGGGACGATCGCCGACCAGCGGGCCCTCAGGCTGAAACGAATGCCTCGACTTCCCGTCCGTCAACTCCCAGTCGAGCGTGGTCGAGGGGTTCACGAGACGCAGGCACGCATGGCTAGCGAGATCGTCGATATTGCCGGGCGTGCCGTGACGGGCCAGGTAGCCCGGCGTGGCGCATAGCACGCCATGCACCGAGCCGAGACGTTGCGCAACCATGCTCGAGTCCGGCAGGCGATGCGTGAGATAGACACTGACATCCACACCTTCCGCGAGCAGGTCCGGCACGTATTGTGAGGCGCTGTACTCCACGCTCACCTTCGGATACATCGCGCAGTACTTCTCCACGAGCGGCGCCACATACCGGTCGCCGAAGCTCGCCATGCAAAGCACTTTCAGGCGCCCGGTCGGCTGGATATGCGCGCCGCTCGCTTCGCTTTCCGCTTCCGCCACCAGTTCGAGGATCGTGCGGCACTGCTCCGCATAGCGCTCGCCGGCGGTCGTAACCGACATGCGCCGCGTGGTTCGCTGCAGCAGCTTCGTCTGCAAGCGATTCTCCAGCCCCGCAACGAGCCGCGATATCTGCGCGGTCGTCAGCTCCATGTGCTCCGCCGCCGCGGTAAAGCTGCCGGCGTCCACGACGCGGACGAACGCCGTCATCGCATGCAGCACGCCGTAGTCGAGATTTTTGCGCATGACGTAACAAATTTTCCAAACAGACTGTATTTTCGCATGTTGCCGCAATAGTTAGGATCGGTTCGTTCGTCGATGCACGACGTCTCGCGCCCTGAAAACAGGGTGCCTGGCCTGATTGATTCGTTCGATATCGAGGTGATCCTTATGAATGGCGCTGAAAGTCTGTTGCGTTCGCTAATCGCGAGTGGTGTGGATGTTTGCTTCGGGAACCCGGGCACGTCCGAAATGCATTTTGTGGCGGCGCTCGACGCGGTCGAAGGTATGCGCCCGATTCTCGGCCTGTTCGAAGGCGTCGTCACCGGTGCGGCCGACGGCTACGGAAGAATGGCGGGCAAGCCGGCCGCCACGCTGCTGCATCTCGGACCCGGACTGGCCAACGGACTCGCCAATCTGCACAACGCGCGGCGCGCATCGAGCCCGGTCGTCAATATCGTCGGCGACCATGCATCGACGCATGCCCGCTTCGAAGCCCCGCTGAGTTCCGATATCAAAGGTTTCGCGCGGCCGGTCTCGGACTGGATTCACTCGTCGAGCAGCGCATTGACCGTGGGGGCCGATGCCGCCCGGGCGGTGCACGCTTCGATGGAAGGCGCGGGCCAGGTCGCCACGCTGATCCTGCCTGCCGACACGGCCTGGTCTCCCGCGGACGCCGTTGCCACGCCGCTGCCCACGCCGACGCCCGCACGGGTGAGCGGCGAAACCATCGAGCGGATTGCCGCGCTGGCGCAAAGCGGCGTGCGAATCGCTTTCCTGCTGCGAGGCAAGGCCTTGCAGGAGCCCGGGCTGCGCGCGGCGGGCCGCATCGCTGCGAAGACAGGCGCGCGCCTGCTGTGCGACACCTTCACGCCGCGCTTGCAGCGTGGCGCCGGTCGCGTGCCGGTCGAGCGTCTGCCGTATTTCGCCGAACAGGTGGTCGACTTCCTCGCGGGCACGGAACTGCTCGTGCTGGTGGGCGCGCAGCCGCCGGTCAGCTTCTTCGCTTACCCGGACAAGCCGAGCTGGCTGACACCGCAAGGATGCCGCATCGCGGTCCTCGCTCATCCGCATGAAGACGGCACGGGCGCACTCGAATCGCTGGTCGAAGCGCTCGGCGCGCAGCAAGCGATTGCGCGCACGACCGATCTGAAGGAAACCGAATTTTCGACGCATGGTCCGCTCGACGGCGAGTCGATCATGCGCAGTGTCGCGCGGCATCTGCCCGAGAACGCGATCGTCGCCGAAGAGGCGTCGTTGGCCATGGCGTACTACGGGCTGGCCGCGTCGGCCGCTCCTCATGACTTCCTCACCCTCACGGGCGGCGCGATCGGCAACATCATGCCGGTCTCGGTCGGCGCCAGTGTGGCGTGTCCCGAACGCAAGGTCGTCAATCTCGTGGGCGACGGCAGCGCGATGTACACGCTGCAGTCCTTGTGGACGATGGCGCGCGAAAACCTCGACATTGTGACAGTCATCTACTCGAACGGCGGCTACAAGATCCTCGCGAACGAACTCAAACGCGTGGGCGCCCGCACAGATGGCGCACATGCCGCCTCCATGTTCGATCTCGGCAATCCGTCGCTCGACTGGGTCGCGCTCGGGCGCGGCATGGGCGTCGAATCTGTCCGCGCCGAATCGAGAGCGGCCTTCGATACCGCACTCGCGCACGCCATGAAGCGCCGCGGCCCGATGTTGATCGAGGCCGTCATCTAAGCCGCCTTTTTGCAAACCAGGAGAATCAACCATGCCGATGAATTTCAGGCTGCCGATGGCGCCTTCCGCCGCGCAAATCCACACCCAGCTCGATGCAATGAAGGCGGCGCAGCTCAGAGACGGTGCGCCGACGGCCGCATTGCGCAAGGACCGTATCGGGCGCGCGATTGCCTTGCTGCGCTCGAACAAGGACGCACTCGTCGAGGCGATCAACGCCGACTACAGCTGCCGCGGCAAGCAGCAAACCTTGCTCGCGGACCTCCTCGCGTCGATCGAGGGATTGCGCTTCAATCACGAGCATCTGGACGCATGGATGACGCGCCCGGCCGCGAGCGAGCCGTTTCCCGGCGTAGCGGCCAGGGTCGAGTATCAGCCGCTCGGCATCGTGGGGATCATCAGCCCTTGGAATTTCCCCATCGTGCTGGCATTCGGGCCACTCGCGGGCGCGTTCGCGGCGGGAAACCGCGCCATCATCAAGCCGTCCGAATTGACGCCTGCCACTTCGGAGCTGCTGGCCGAGCTGATCGCGCGTGACTTCGACAGCGACGAGCTGACCACCGTGCTGGGCGGCGCCGAGACGGGCGCGGCGTTCAGCGCGCTGCCGTTCGATCACCTGGTGTTCACGGGCAGCACGCAGGTCGCCCACCACGTGATGCGCGCGGCCTCCGGCAACCTCGTGCCGGTGACGCTGGAGCTTGGCGGCAAGTCGCCCGTGCTGGTGGGCGAGGACGCGGACCTGCAACGCGTCGCCGAGCGCGTCATGACGGTGAAGACCTTCAATGCCGGGCAGATCTGCCTGTCGCCGGACTATGTGCTGCTGCCTGCCGGACGCGCCGATGCGTTCGTCGAGCACGCGAAGGCGGCAGTCTCGCGGATGTATCCATCGATTCGCGCGAATCCGAATTACACGGCCATGATCGACGTGCGCGGCTTCGAGCGTCAGTTGTCACTGGTCGACGATGCGAGGCAACAAGGCGCGAAGGTGGTGAGCCTCGCGCCCGCGCACGAAGACCTCAGCGATCCGGCCGTGCGCAAGATGGCGCCGACCGTCATCACCGGCACGACCCAAAGCATGCGCGTGATGCAAGAGGAAATTTTCGGTCCGGTGCTGCCGGTGGTGACCTACGAGAGCTTCGACGAAGCGCTGGCTTACATCAACGCACGTCCGCGTCCGCTAGCCCTCTACTACTTCGGAGACGACACTGCCGGGCAGGAACGCGTTTCGAAGGGCACCACGTCCGGGGCACTCGTCGTGAACGATGCCATGACGCACGTGTTCTTCGACTCGCTGCCGTTTGGCGGCGTAGGCGCGTCGGGCATGGGCCACTATCACGGCGAGTTTGGCTACCGCACGTTCAGCCACGCGAAACCCGTCGTCATTCAAAGCGCGGGCGGCGAATCGAATCTGCTGATGCGTGCGCCCTATCTGGCAGCGACCGAGGCCGCCGTCAACGGATTGATCGACGGCTGACGCACAGCAATCGCCACAGCAATCGCCACAGCAACCACTTTACGGAGTCTTCCATGCCGATGACACATGTCTCGATGCGTAGCGGTCAGTCTGCGCAATTCCGCACCACCGTCCTGAAGGACATTCACGAATCGCTTCACGAAGCATTGGGTGTTCACCCCGAAGCGTTCTTCATGACGATCACCGAACACGAGGAAGCCAACTTCCTCGCGAACATGACGTTCCCGTTCGAGCGGAGTCCGAACCTTCTGCTGATTCAGATCACGCTAACCGCAGGCCGCACCGCCGAAGACAAGCAACGCTTCTACGAGCACCTTGTCTCGAAGCTACAGGCGAACCTCAGCGTCGATCCGGCGGATGTGTTTATCAACATCATCGAAGTCGCCAGTGAGAACTGGTCGCCCGGCAAAGGGCTAGCGGGCCGCAACTCCGTCATTCCCGCGGCAGACGCGTCCGCCCAGGCAGCCGCCCGCTAAAGCGCGCACGCCGCAACCTTCAGTTCGTTCAATCATTCCATCCGGAGTCATCATGTCGAAGCAATACGCCGTTCCCCTTTCGCCCCGCGGTCTTTCGAGCATCGCGCCCCCGCCGCCGTGGCACTATTCCGGCGACTTCATCCTCGTCGAGTTCTGGGCCGATCCCGCCGCTGCGGCTGCCGTGCTGCCCAAGAGTTTGACCGCCGATCCGGCATCGCCTGGACACGCCACGGCGCTGTTCATCGACTGGCAATTCACCGGCGGCAACGACGAGATGCTCGATCCCGCGCGCTATCAGTACCGCGAGTTCTTTATCCTCGTCGACGCGTTGTACGACGGCAAGCCGGTCTCCTATTGCCCGTATATCTTCGTGGACAACGACTCCGCGATGATGCGCGGCCTGATTCAAGGTTTCCCGAAGCGCTATGGCCAGGTGCACCAGACCCGCACGTTCGCGGCAATGAGCCCGGCCGCGGCGCCGCTCGCCGCGGGGACGCGCCTGGCCGCCACGGCATCGGCCGCGGGCCAGCGGCTCGCGCGCGCCGAGGTGAAGCTGGAGACGGCGGTGCAAGACGTGTCCAAGCTCAGCATCGCCGGCCGCCCGGTCGTGAACCTGCGCTATTTCCCGCGCCTTGCCGCCGGCCAGCATGACACGCCGGCCGTGAACGAGCTCGTGCTTTCCGTCATGGACAATGCGCAGATCGCCGACGTGTGGACCGGAGAAGGCAAGCTGTCGCTGCCGCTCGCGGATGGCGAAGAGATTTCTGATCTGGCACCCGTGCGCGTTGGTGTGGGCTTCCGCGGTTCGATGGCGTACAGCGTGACCGACCTGAAGACCCTCGTCGATCATACGAAATAAGCCTGACCGCCGATCCGAGGTCCGGGGCGCCCGCCGCAATCGCGGCGGGCGCCCTTTTCGATTTCTCCCATGGAGCAGAATTTTTCGTGCCGTTCGATCGATAATATTCGTCTCGCGCAGGGCCATCGTGCCGCGCCCGAACCTCGTTCCGCCCTTGACTGTTTCTTATGGCTCTCATGACCGACACGTCCGAAGCAATGCGGACGAACCAATGGTTCAGCGCGCTGCCAGCCGAGGAGCGCGAGGCGCTCATTCGACGCAGCGAAGCGCTGACGCTGCACCCTGGCGAATATCTGTTCCACCGGGGCGATGCGGCAACCGGCTTCTATGGAATCGTCAGCGGACGGCTCAAGGCGTTCACAGTCCGCGAAGACGGCAAGGAAGCGATCCTCTCCGTCATCGAAGCGGGCAACTGGTTTGGACAAACCTCCTTGACGAGCCGGCAGCCGCGTCCACGCGATGTCGTGGCGCTCGACCGTGCCACGCTTCTGGTAGTGAGAGCGGCCGCGTTCGAGGAACTGATGCAAAGCACCGCCTTTGTACGCGCCATCGCCGAGTTGCAGTCGCTTCATATGAACTGGCTCTATCGCATGGTCGAAGACGCGACGCTTCATTCGACGCGCGCCCGCATCGCCCGCCGTCTGCTGCTGGTGGCCTCAGGCGACGCCACGCTCTCGCCGCAGAGCCGCCTGGATGTGAGCCTGTCTCAGGACACGCTGGCGATGATGCTCGGCATCACGCGCCAGACGCTGTCGCTGGAGCTGAAGGCCATGGCGGAACAAGGCGCGATCGCGCTGCGCTATGGTCGAATCGAGATTCTTTCGAAAGACCTGCTCGCGTCGTTTCAGGACGATTGAAGACCGCGCCCTCGCGGCCTAGAAGGTGTGGCGCAAACCCGCCGTCACGCCAAGCTGGGTCGACTTGTACGCCGAACTCACGGCGTTGATGCCCTGGAACTGCGCGCCGATCATGCCGCCGCTATACATCGAGTAGTCGACTTCCAGATACGTGTCCGTGCGCTTGGTCCAGTTATAGTCGGCAACCAACTGGAGTTGCGTGGCGTTGCCGTCCGCGGACGGGGTCTTGCCGGTCTGGATCGTGCGCCAGACATTGGCGGAAAGATGCGTGGCAGTACCGATCAACTGGGTTACGCCGCCAAAGAACATTTCCCGCGCGCTGAAGGTGTTGAATTTCAGTGCGGTCAACGCGGGCACTGAAAACGGGCCGTTCGGGAAGTTGCCGACAAAGCCGGCATCCTGCCGGTTGACCGACCAACCGGCGTTCACCGTCGTCGAGTCGAACGTGTACGAGCCGCCGGCCGTCCAGGACTTCAGGTGCGCGGAAGTGTTCACCGCGTCGCGCGAGTCGAGATAGGCGACAGCGAGGTTCATTGGCGCCGGAGGCAGGAACAGCAGCGACGCGCCGATCTGACTGCCCGCGCCGAACTGGCCCGCCGTACCGCCGAAGGCATAGGAGACCTCGCCGGTCAGATATTGCCAGCGCGCCGCGTACTTGACCATGTTGCTCGTCCAGACGCCCTGAGCCATCATGACCTCGGGACGGAACTGATAGAACGTGGGCAGCCAACGGTTCGACGCAAACGCGCCGACCACGGCGTCGGCGAGAGGATTGATCTGGCGTCCCATCGTCAGCTTGCCGTAGGTGTTCGATTGCAAGCCGACAAAGGCGGTATTGAAGAATGGATAAGCGGGATCGGTTTGTCCTGTATTCGGGAAGAACCTGTTCTCCATCTCGAACACGACCTTCGTGCCGCCACCAATGTCTTCCGTGCCTTTGATGCCGAACGCGCTCTCGCTCGCGCCGCTCAGCATCTGAACCTGAGAGTCGCCGGCTGGATTCGCGTGCGTCGTATAGCGAATGCCGACATCGACGAGTCCATAGAGCGTCACCGACGACTGGGCGTGCGCCGAAATGGAATACAGCGTCGCCGTTGAAATTACGCCGGCCAGCACCTGCCGGCGCAACGCGGTGGTATTGCGCGGTAATTTCCGCGCGTCGCGGTTTCGCCTGCCACGAACGGCACTGACGAACGATCTCCTTGCCTTCCTCATGTGAGAACTCCAACCTTTATGGTTATTCGAACTGCGAATCGTCTTGGACCTGGCCTTCGCACTTGCGACGAAGCCTGGTGTGAGGAAAACCGCGCAAGCGCGCGTCTTTCCCACGACCACACGTTGCCCGGGAAATCGCGCTGAGACCGTCAGAAAATTTACATTTGTGGGCTCGATGCGCAGCCGCTACACACCACGCATCGCCAGAATGTCAGGGCCGACCGCGGCGATATCCGTGCATCCGCACAGCGCCATGGTGGTATCGAGTTCAGCGGCGATGATCGCGAGGCTCTTGTGCACGCCCGCCTCCCCCGCCGCCGCGAGTCCATACAGGAACGCCCGGCCGATCATCGTGCCGCGCGCGCCGAGCGCGACGGCCTTCAGCACGTCCTGCCCCGTCCTCACGCCACTATCGAGCCATACCTCGACGCGCTCGCCGACGGCGTCCACGATGGCGGGCAACGCCTGAATGGACGACACCGCGCCATCCAGCTGGCGGCCGCCATGATTCGACACGACGATGACATCGGCACCCGCCTCGACGGCGCGCCGCGCATCATGGGGATCGAGAATCCCCTTCACGATCAGCTTTCCTTGCCAGAGCTTGCGAATCCATTCGATGTCCGCCCAGGTCATGGTGGGGTCGAACTGGTCCTTCACCCAGGAGGCTAGCGAAGACATGTCGTCGACGCCCTTGACGTGGCCCACGATGTTGCCGAAATGGCGACGTTTGGCCCGTGCCATGCTGCACAGCCAGGCCGGCTTCGCGGCCATGTTCAGGAGATTGCCCGGCGTCATGCGCGGCGGCGTGGAAAGGCCGTTCCTGACGTCCTTGTGGCGCTGGCCGCCCACCTGCAGATCCATCGTGACGACGAGCGCCGTGCAGCCTGCGGCCGCCGCGCGCTGGATCAGTTGCTCGATGAAGGCGCGGTCGCGCATCACATAGAGCTGAAACCAGAACGGCGCAGTGACGTTCTGGGCGACGTCTTCGATCGAGCAGATGCTCATGGTGGAGAGCGTGAACGGCACGTTGAAACGTTGCGCGGCGCGCGCCGCGAGGATTTCGCCGTTGCCTCGCATCATGCCGGCCAGGCCGGTCGGCGCGAGCGCGACCGGCATCGCGACCTGGCGGCCGGCCATGACGGTCGTCAGGTTCCTGGCGCCGATGTCCACGCCGACTCGCTGGCGCAAACGGATCTGCCGTAAATCGGCCTCGTTGGCGCGATAGGTCGACTCGGTGTACGAGCCGGAGTCCACGTAGTCGTAGAACATGCGTGGAATGCGCCGCTCGGCCACGGCGCGGAGATCTTCAATACAGGCGATCGGGTCGGACATTCGTCTCACTCCAGTTGTATCGGAGTGATGCTACGTGCCGGCCTCGCTCCGACCCGCGACATTTTTTCGGGAGCAGTGCGAAAGATATTCCGCTGCCTCCTTGCTTGTCCGTGCGCAAATCTCGACCAGCCAGTCCGCGAACTCGCCCGCTGCCCCGTAAGACGCATGAGGCATCAGATAGTACGGCGGCACAGCGCACACAATCTCGGGAAACAGCGGCACGAGTGCGCCCGTCTTCAGCCAGGCGAGCGCAAGTGTTGGGCGGCCGAGCGCGACGCCCTGGCCGCTCACCGCCGCTTCGAGTAACAGGCCGAGGTCCATCAACTGGGGGCCGCTCTGCGGCTCCGCCCAATCGAGCCCGGCCGCGTGCAGCCAGGGAATCCAGGGTTCCAGCGAGGTTCGCAAGAGAGGCGCCGCCGCCATGTCGGCGGGACTGCGCACCGGTTCGATCGAGCGCAGCAGGGAAGGCGCGATCAGTGGCGTCGCGCAATCGCGCATCAGGATCGTGCAACCGGCCTCGACGGGGTCGCCGCCCCGAATCCACAGGTCCGTCGCGGCGCTCGGGGCGTCCGGGTACGGCGTGCTCAGGACCAGCTCCAGCTCGACGGAGGCATCACGGCCCGTGAACTCGTGGAGCTTCGGCGCAACGATCTGGCGTGCAAACGTGGGCGGCGCACATACGCGCAGGCGCGCTTTGCGTTTCTCATCGGACCGATGCAACGGCACCGCCGCGAGCAGGCGCAGAGGGCCGGCCACCTGCTGAAGATATTCCCTGCCGATGGCGGTCAGCACCAGCGTTTTGCCGCTTCTGTCCAGCAGTTGCACGCCAAGCAACTGCTCGACCGCCGCGACGCGTTTGGCCGCCGCACTGCCGGTGATGCAAAGCGCCTCGGCCGCGCGCTCGAACGTGCCATAGCGGGCGGCGGCTTCGAATGCGAGAAGCCCATCGAGAGAGGGAACGCGAAGACGGGCCAGGTTCATGACGGGGGCTCCAGTCGAACGACGATCCATCAGATTATCGGCGCAAAGCGGCACCCCAGGCACTGCGATGGCGGCATGCCGCGCCAGGTCGACCTAGACGTTGCGTGCACGCGCCGTCGTGCCGCGCACGATCAGGTCGGTTGGCACGATGTTCTGCGAACTGACGGGCCGTCCCTCGATCCGCGCGAGCAGATACTCGGCGCTGCGCGCGCCGATTTCGTCGGCGGCAAGCCGCATTGTCGTGAGCGGCGGCGATGTGAAACTGGAAAACTCGATGTCGTTGATGCCCGCGATCGACAGCTCGCCCGGCACGTCGATACCCGCTTCGCGGGCCTCGGCCAGCGCGCCGATCGCAAGCAGATCGGTGCCGCAGATCACCGCGGTAGGACGGTCGGGACCGTTCATCAGCGCCTTCATCGCCATCTGGCCTTCGATGATCTTGTGCGGCATCTCGATCAAATGCTCGTGGCGCAACTGCAGCCCGCGCGACTGTAGCGCCGCGCGCACGCCCGTGATCCGATCAGCCGCTCGATCGCTATGCTGGGTCATTTGCGTGATCATGCCGAAGCGCGTATGCCCGAGATCGAGCAGATACTCGGCGAGGCGACGGCCCACCGCGACGTTGTCGAAGCCGACATACGGATGGTCGTGATCGACGGTCCAGCCGTTGACGAGCGGAATCTGTTCCTTTTCGATCAGTTCGTAGAGCGCGGGCGAGTGGCTGCGACCCACCAGCATCAGCCCGGCGATACCATCGGCGATCAGGGCGCGGACCTGCTTCAGCTCATCTTCCTGATCGTAGTACGAGCATCCGAGCAGCAATGTATAGCCGGCTTCCCCAATGCGCTTTTGCAGCGCGAACACGCCGATGGCGAAGTTCTGGTTTTCCAGCGAAGGAATCACCGCGCCGATCGTTTTCGAGCGCTGCGAGGCCAGCGCGCGCGCCGCGGCGTGCGGTGTGTAGCCGAGTTCCCGCGCGATGTCGCGCACACGGCTCTGCAATTCCGCCGCTACCGTTGCTTTACCATTCAACACACGCGAAACGGTCGCAGTCGATACGCCTGCCGCGCGCGCGACATCAATGACGGAAATCGCATTCGACTTGCGACGCGGCGCTCTTTTCTTTGTCTCGTTGGTCAACTTGCACCCTGCCCGGTGTCGAGGCGCACCATCGCGCCTGCCCTGTCCCGAATACTATAACGCAACGACCGCTGCTATCCGCGTTAGGCACGTACCAAACTGACGAGCCCCCTGTACGATATAAGTCGCTGACGATGAGATTCAGAAGCCGCGGGCCCGACCCAAAGCCGGAAAAGCCTCGCACGAAAATGGAATGAGAGCCGGGATCAAAACTATGCGCAACCCATGGACCATAAACGATATTGCGTCGCAGATCGGCAAGCGAGTTCTGATCACTGGCGCGAACAGCGGCATTGGCTATCACGCCGCATTGACCCTCGCACGCCAAGGCGCACAGGTCATACTTGCGTGCCGGGACAGGCAACGCGGCGAAGCGGCCTTAGCCCGTCTGCACGCCGCCGCGCCCGATGCTCACGCCGAACTGGCGATTCTCGATCTCGCCTCCCTCGCGGCCGTACGCGCGTTTGCACAGAGCGAGCTCGCCTCGCAACGCCCCATACACATTCTGGTCAACAACGCGGGTGTCATGGCGCCACCCAAACGGCTCGAGACTGCCGACGGCTTCGAGTTGCAGTTTGGCACCAACGTGCTCGGCCACTTCGCACTGACTGCGCTGCTGATGCCGGCGCTCCAACGAGCCGCGGCCGAATCGCCTGACCGGCCGCGCATCGTCACGATCGCTTCCATCGCGCACAGGCAAGGACAGATCGATTTCAACGACCTCCAATCGAGAAAGGCGTATTCGCCGATGCGGTCCTACCGGCAGTCGAAGCTCGCCGATCTGATATTCGCGATTGAGCTCGACCGGCGCTTGCGCGCTGCCCGCTCGCGCGTCATGTCGGTCGCCGCTCATCCTGGCGTCGCAAACACGAATCTGTTTCGAAGCGGTGACTACTCGGCATTTTCGGGCGCTGTTCGCGGGCTCATTGGCCCTATCATCGGCGCCGTGCTGAACACCGATAGCGCAGGCGCGCTGCCGACTCTTTACGCGGCGACCTCGCCCGACGTCAGCGACGCGGGCTACTATGGTCCACAGGGATTTCTGGAGACACGCGGCAGCACGATCGGCGAGGCGGGCATCGCGCGTCAGGCGAAAGACGCCGCAACGGCCGCACGACTGTGGCAGGTGTGCGAAGAGCTTACCCAGGTGCGCTTTCTTTCGTCGTGATGGGCGTCACTCTGGAAGATGACGCGCTCAATCGACCCGCAGCGGATCGCCGTCGAATTCGACGAGGCAGCCGAAGCCGCCATGAAACAGCGCCTCGCGCGGGTCTTCCACCTTCCCCGCGGCCGCGATCTGCGCCGCGTACAGTTCGGCATCGTCTTGCGGCTCGTAGCCGAGATAGCGCACGTTGGCGTTGTCCCAGCGATTGCGTGCGTTATTGGACACGCCATACACGACCGCAAAGTGAAGGTCCGGATAGTCGATACAGCGGCGCGCCACCTGCACCATGTCGCGATGGCTGATCCAGGTGAACAGGTGACGAGGTACGGTGGGTCGATCGTCCGGGCGGAACGAGCCGATCCGGATGCACGCCACCGACATGCCGTGCTTGTCCGCGTACATCCGGCCAAGCGCCTCGCCGAACACCTTCGAGATGCCATAGCGGCTATCGGGACGCGGCGCAACGGTGTCGTCGAGCATCCGGTCGCGACGATGAAAGCCCACTGCATGGTTCGAACTCGCGAACACCACGCGCTTGACGCCCGCTTGCCGCGCGGCTTCGAACACGTTGTAGCAACCTTCGATGTTCATATCGCGGATGCGCTCCCAGCGATCCTCGTCAGGAATGCCCGCGAGATGCACGACGACGTCGACGCCCTCCATGACCGGCAGCAGTTCTTCGAGCCGCGTGATGTCCGCGCTCACGATCTCCTCGCCGGCCTGCGCTTGGGCCTGCGGCGCGATGTCGGCGAGACGCAGATCATAGTGACCCTGGAAACCGGCGCGCAGCACACGCCCAATGTGACCGGCCGCGCCGGTGATCAGTACTCGAGTCATCGATTCCTCTTGTTGTGATTCAGCTCAATGCGCCTAATCGGTTGCACCTTTGCGTGCGGCATGCGCGGCCGAGCGCCGGTGGTACGCTTCAAGATACGCATCGCGCGCTGGCACCAAATGCTCACGGCACAGTTCGATCAACGCTTCTCGGTCGCCGGTGCGCAGCGCCTCGATCATCTGGTGGTGCTCGGCGCGAGCCTTCTCCAGGTACTGCGGAAACACGATCGATACTGAACGGATCGCATGCGTGCGGCGTTCGTATTCGCGAATCGCCTCGGTTAGCACCTGACTTTCCGACAACGCAAAAAACGCGTGGTGAAAAGCCATGTTCGCGCGGAACACACGCCGCAGATCGCCAGCAATAGCGGCGGCGTCGTGCTCCGCCTGAATGGCCGTCAAGTTATCGAGCGCTTCGCGACTGACCGGAAAAACGATGCGCCTCGCCGCGTCGGCTTCCAGCAACTCGCGTAGCGCGTACAGTTCGGTGACCTCGCGCGCCGTGAACGACTTGACCAGCGCGCCGACGTTCTTGCGGCGCTCCACGAGCCCGCGCCGCTCCAGCTCCGCCAGCACCAGCCGAGCGACATGGCGCTTCAGATTGAAGCGCTCGCACAGATCGTCTTCGACGAGCCGTTCGCGCGGATGCAGAACGCCAAGGACGATCTCTTCCTCGAGCTGGTCCGAGACGCTGCGCAGGGTCTCGTCGATATTGCGATCGCGTTCGGCCGGCTTCGCGGCAAGTGCATCGGAGCGTTGGGACCTGGCAGCGTTGCTCATAAAAAAAGTACCCAGATTGATTTAAGCCGCGAGCCTATACGAAATGGCGAGCGTTAGCCCTTGTTTCCATTGCCGGGGACCGTCGCGGTCATCTGCGATGCTTGCAGGAAGTCAAAATCGCAGCCCTCGTCGGCCTGTGTGATCGTCGTCAGGAACAGCTTGCGGTAGCCGCGCTCGTTGGGATCGGGCTGGCGCGCCGGCACGGCCGCGAGACGCGCGGCGATTTCTTCGTCCGTGAGGACGAGCTCGATGCTTCGCCTGGCGACGCTCAGGCGAATCCGGTCGCCGCTTTGCACGATCGCGAGCGGACCGCCGATCGCCGCCTCCGGCGTGACGTGCAGGACCACCGTTCCGGACGCCGTGCCGCTCATGCGGCCGTCCGAAATGCGCACCATGTCCTTGACGCCCTGGCGGCCGAGCTTGCGCGGGATCGGGATGTAGCCCGCCTCGGGCATCCCGGGTGCGCCGACCGGGCCAATGCGCTTGAGCACGAGCACGTCGTGCGCTTGCACGTCCAGTTCCGGATCATCGATACGGCGAGCCAGATCCTCCGCATCCTCGAACACGACAGCCCGGCCCTCGTGCTCCATCAGGCTCGCGCTTGCCGCTGACTGCTTGATGATCGCGCCGCCCGGCGCGAGATTGCCACGCAACACCGCAATGCCCCCCTGCGGAAAGATCGGGCGATCAAACGGGCGGACTACTTCTTGCGCGAAGCTCGGGGGCGCGGCATCCAGTTCCTCGCCGAGCGTGCGACCGGTGACGGTGAGCGCGTCGAGATGCAGCAGCCCCTTCATCTCGCGCATGACCGTGGTCAAACCGCCCGCGCGATGCAGGTCTTCCATGTAGTGCTGTCCGGACGGCTTCAAGTCGACCAGCACCGGCGTTTCACGCGCCATCCGGTCGAGCTGTTCGAGGTCGATGCGAATCCCGAGCCGGCCCGCGATGGCCGTCAGGTGAATGATGCCGTTGGTCGAGCCGCCGATGGCGAGCAGCACCCGCAACGCGTTTTCGATCGCTTTCGGCGTGAGGATTTTCGCGGGGCTCAGGTCTTGACCGATCATCGCCACCGCCTGCGCACCGGTGCGCTCCGCGATGCGGATGCGATCGGCGGTGACGGCGGGAGCCGACGCTCCACCCGGCAACATGATGCCCATGGCTTCCGCGATGCACGCCATCGTGCTTGCGGTTCCCATCACCGAACAGGTGCCGACCGTTGCGACCAGCTGATTGTTGACCGCCTCGATCTCGGCTGCGTCGATCTGGTCACCGCGGAAGCTCGCCCAGAAACGACGGCAGTCCGTGCATGCGCCCACCCGTTCCCCGCGATGCGAGCCCGTGAGCATCGCGCCCGTCACCAGTTGAATGGCCGGCACACCCGCGGCCGCCGCGCCCATCAACTGGGCCGGCACGGTCTTGTCGCAACCGCCGATCAGCACCACCGCATCCATGGGCTGAGCCCGGATCATCTCCTCGGTGTCCATCGACATCAGGTTGCGCAGATACATGCTGGTCGGGTGCGAAAAGCTCTCGGCAATCGAAATCGTCGGGAATTCGACCGGCAGGCCGCCCGCCAGCATCACCCCGCGTTTGACGGCCTCGATCAACTGCGGCGCGTTGCCGTGGCACGGATTGTAGGCACTGCCCGTGTTCGCGATGGCCACGATGGGACGCGACAGCGCGTCGTCGGTGTAACCCGCGCCCTTGATGAACGCCTTGCGCAGAAACAGCGAAAAGCCTTCGTCGCCGTAGTTCGTCAGGCCCTGCCGCAAACCGCTTTTCTTGTCGCTCATTGCCGCTCCTTGATCTTCGATACGATTATCAATAATCTTGACGATGATGTTACCGATACTTATAGTCTGTCGGCAAGCAGTTCTTTTTCTCGCGGTCGATACCGCCGATCCACTTCCCTTCAAACGCATTGCGCCGAGGTCTTCATGAAGCATGTCGTGGCCTACCGATCGTTATCTCCTGCCGTGTTGAGGCTACTGCTTGAGTATTGTTCCGTCGAGCAGGTCGACGTGTCATCCGGGGACCTGGCGCCGTTCAAACGTGCGCTCCGCACGGCTCACGGCATGATCGGCAACAATCTCAAGATCACCCCCGAGATCCTCGACGCGGCGCCATTGCTTCAGGTCGCCTCCACCATCTCGGCCGGCTTCGATGCGTTCGATGTCCCCGAGCTCACGCGCCGCGGCATCGTGCTGACCAACACGCCGGAAGAAGTCACCGAAACCACCGCCGATCTCGTGTTCAGCCTGATCCTCGCGAGCGCCCGGCGCATTGCCGAGCTCGCTGACTGGACGCGGCGCGGCCAGTGGACGCGCACGATCGGCGAGGCGCAATTCGGCGTCGACGTGCATCACAAAACGCTGGGAATCGTCGGGCTTGGACGCATCGGCAGCGCGGTTGCGAAGCGCGCCGCGCTCGGCTTCGGCATGAACGTGATCTATTCGAACCGCTCGCGCAACCCCGAAGCGGAGACGCGCTACGGCGCGCAATGGCGGCCGCTTGCCGAACTGCTCGCGACGGCCGATTTCGTCTGCGTGCTGGTGCCGCTTTCGCCCGCCACCGAGCGCCTGATCGGCAGCGCCGAACTCGCCGCGATGAAACCATCGGCCATTCTGATCAATTGTGCTCGCGGCCAGGTCGTCGACGAAGCCGCCCTGATCGCGCATCTGCGTGAAGGCCGCATCCTCGGTGCCGGTCTCGATGTGTTCGAACGCGAACCGGTGTCGCCCGACTCGCCGCTGCTGCAGTTGCCGAACGTCGTGGCGGTGCCGCATATCGGCTCCGCGACCCAACAGACACGCGAGAACATGGCCATGCGCGCGGTGCGCAATCTGATCGATGCATTCGACGCCCGGCTCTCTTCGACCTGCGTCAATCCCGAAGCGCTGCACGCCCGCTCGCCTGCGCAACAGATCGCCGGCTGAATGGCGCGAAACACCCTCACCTCCATCACAAGGAACACGCGATGACTTCAGTCAACCGGCCCCGCGGCGTCTACTCGCCCGTGGTCACGCCGTTCACCAGCGACCTTCTTCCCGATCACGAGCGCTATATCCGTCATTGCCGATGGCTGATCGAGCAGGACGTCGGGCTCGCCGTGTTCGGCACCAACTCGGAAGCCAATTCGCTCGCAGTCAGCGAGAAAATGACACTGCTCGACACGCTGGTGAGCTCGGAGATTCCGGTCGATCGTCTGATGCCCGGCACCGGCTGCTCGGCACTGACCGACACGGTCGAGCTGACGCGCCATGCGCTTTCGCTCGGGGCAAACCATGTGCTGATGCTGCCGCCGTTCTTCTACAAGGGCGTCACCGATGAAGGCCTGTTCCGCAGCTATGCGCAGATCATCGAGCGGGTGGGTTCGGACGCACTGCGCATTTACCTGTATCACATCCCGCCGGTGTCGCAGGTGCCGATCAGCCTCGCGCTGATCGAGCGGCTGCTCGCGGCTTTCCCGGGCGTGATCGCCGGGGTGAAGGACAGTTCGGGCGACTGGAGCAACACCCAGGCGATGCTCGAACGCTTCCAGCCGCAGGGCTTCGATGTGTTCGCCGGCAGTGAAACTTTCTTGCTGGCCACCATGCGGGCGGGAGGGGTCGGCTGTATCACGGCGACCGGCAACGTCAATCCGGCGGCGATCGTGCAGTTGTATCGCAACTGGCAATCGGCCGACGCCGATGCCCGTCAGGCAGCGCTCGATGCGACGCGTGCGGTGTTCGCCAGGTTCCCGATGATCCCCGCGCTCAAGGCAGCGATCGGCGTGTATTCGAACGAACCCGAGTGGGGCGTCGTGCGTCCGCCTCTCGTCGATCTGACGCCGGCGCAACGCGATGCACTCGCCAGCGCGCTGCGCGACATCGGCTTCTCGATGCCGGGGCTGGAAGTGATCGCCTGATGTCTTGCGCAAAGAAGCGCCGGTTGCATTTGCAACCGGCGTTTCTTCTTTGCGCCGCTTATCGCTTCGATGTCACGCCCAGTCGTCCAGCGCGTATTCGTCGAGCGCGGCTTCATCGAAGTCGAAGCCGAGGCCGGGACGGGTCGGCACGACCAGCTCGCCATCCGCGAACGACAGTTGCCGATCCACCAGCCGACGGAAGTTCAGCACCTGATCGTCAGGGAAAAATTCGACATAGCGCGCGTTGGGTGTCGACGCCACCAGATGCACGTGCAGATCGTGGAACCAGTGCGGACACATCGTGACACCCACGGCAGCGGCCGACGCCGCGATTCGTCGCCACTCGCTGATTCCGCCGCATACCGCCGCGTCCGACTGAAGGATCGTGGCCGCGCGCTTGTCGAGCAGCGCCTGATGGCGCCAGCGCCCCGCTTCGATCTCTCCGGTCGCCACGTTCACCGGCGTGCGCCGACTCAGTTGCGCATGGCTTTCGATGTCATCGGGACTGAAGGGCTCTTCTATCCAGTACGGGTTGTACGGCTCGTACCGGCGCAGGTATTCGAGCGCGGTGGGAACGTCGGACCAGGCGTTGTTGGCATCGAGCATCAGCAGCACGTCGTCGCCGATCGCTTCTCGCGCCGCCCTGATGCGCGCTTCCTCGCCGCGTGGATCGAGCCGCCCCACTTTCATCTTCACGGCGCGAAAGCCCAGCGCGACGTAAGCCGCCATCTCCTCGCCGAGATGCTCAGGGCTCTTGCCTTCGAGGTAGTAACCGCCGCTGGCATAGGCCGGTACCGTGGCGTTGTAGGTGCCACCGAGATAGCGGCTCAACGGCAGGCCCGTCGCGCGTGCATTGCGGTCCCACAACGCGATGTCGATGATGGACAGCGCCCGCATCACCGAGCCCGCGCGTCCTTGCAGCAAGGATTCGTCGTACATCGCGCGCCACGAGCCTTCGACGTCGAGCGCGGAGCGCCCGAGCAACAGCGGCGCAAACAGTTCGCGCACCGCATAGGTGACCAGCATGCCGGCCCGGTTGCCACCGTAGCAAAAGCCGATGCCGTAGTGATCATCCGCGGTCGTGACGCGCACGACCGTGAAGTCGCGGGCGGCGACGAGACGGGTCGAGAACGCCGTGTGGCGATCGAGCGGCACGCGGATGGTGCGCGCCGCCACCGAAACGATGCGCGCACGTGCCTGATAACCGGTTTGTTCAGCCTCGAGCTTGACGCTTTTCATAGCAGTAGTTCGACCCGAAAAAGTAACGATGCTCACGTGACCGCACGTGCGGCCCCACTATGCGGCGGTGGTGGGCGTCCCGACAGTCTCGGCCGGCGCGCGCCGGCCGATGACCAGCAACATGGCCAGCACGCCGATCAGATCGACCGCCGCGCCGAGCATGAAGCCGCTGCTGTAGCCGCCAAAGTACTGAACCGCCAGACCCATCATGGTCGGACCGACGATGCCTGAGATGTTGCTCAGCAGGTGAACGAAGCCGCTTACGCCGCCGAGATGCCTGCCCGGCACCAGTTCATGCATGATGGCCCAGCACGCTTGCGAAGAGGCCGTCAGGAACAGCACGGCGAACGCGACGAGCAGCACGGCGGGCGTCACGGAATCGACGAGGCTGACGCCCACGAGAGCGAGACCCGACAGCGCGAGCGGCACGATCGCCGAGATCTTGCGCGCGAGCAGCTTGTTGCTCATGCGCTTGAAATACGCATCGGCGACGAGGCCGCCGCCGAAGTATCCGATCCCGCCGCATGCCCATGGCACGGCACTCAGAAAGCTCATCTGCTTCATGTCGAGATGCAGCGCGTTGGTGAAATAGCTCGGCATCCACGAGATGAACACGAACAGCGTGTAGTTCACCGCGAACAGGCCGACGCCGAGTGCGAGCGTGCTTGGACGAAACAGATAGCTGCGCAGCGGCGTGTTTTCGTTGCCGCCTTCCGCAGGATGCGCCGCGTTTCGGCTCGCTTCGACCATCTCGCGTTCGGCGGCGCCGACCCACGCGCTTTGCGCCGGCTTGTCGGTCGCGAACAAACGCCAGGCGACGATCCACACCAGTCCGAACGCCGCGATGATCACAAACGACGTGCGCCAGCCATACGCAATGGCGATCAGTCCCACCACCGGGCCAGCAATCGCGCTGCCTACCGTCTGGCCCGAAAACGTAAAGCCGACCATCGTCGCGGTTTCATGCCGGGGGAACCAGTTGGTGATGGTCCGGTTGGTCGTCGAATTCATCGGACCTTCGCCGAAACCGAACAGCGCCCTCGATATCAGCAGCGTGCCGAAGCCCGTCGCGGCCGCGGTCAACCCGCAGAGGACGGACCATGTCCCCATCGCCCACGAAAACACCCTGCGCGGACCGTACCGGTCGGCGAGCTGACCGCCGACGAACGCGAAAATGGAATAGCCGAAGAAAAAGCTGCTGAATACCACACCGAGTTGCGATGGTGAAAGATCCAGCTCCTTGTTGAGGACAGGCGCGACTACGCCGAGCGCCGCGCGGTCCATGTAGTTGATCGCGCCCGCGATGAATAGCAGCAAGGCGATGACGTAGCGATACTTCCCAGTCTTCATTTGTCTCGACTCCATTGAATAGAGGACGCCGAATCTTGTGGCCCGGCTTGTCGCTCGGATGTCACACGGGCGCTACTTATTGACGAGCTTCGCGGGAAGCTGGGTCAGGATCAGACAGGCGGAGACCATCAGCGACCCCGCAATCAGGAACAGGCTCGAATCAAGTGAATGGGTGAGCGTCTTTAGCCAGCCGACGAGCGCAGGACTCGCGAAGCCCGCGAGATTGCCCGTCGAATTGATCAAGGCAATGCCGGCGGCCGCACCGGTGCCGCCAAGAAAGGACGTAGGCAGCGCCCAGAACATCGGTAACGCCGTGATCACGCCCGAAGCGGCAAGCGTCAGACCAAGCATCGCGATATAGGTATTGTTGCCCGCGTAGGCGCACGTCACGAAACCCGCGGCCGCCATGCATTGCGGCACCACCACGTGCCAGCGTCGCTCACGCATGCGGTCCGCGCTGCGGCCGACCATCGTCATCAGAATCAAGGCGGCAAGATACGGCACGACCGTGAGCAGGCCGATGGTGAACGGGTCCGTGATACCGGAGCTCTTGATGATGGTCGGCTGCCAGAAGCCGACGGCATAAGAGCCCATCACGATGCCGAACAGAATCGCGCACAAGGTCCACACTTTGAGCGACGTGAAGACTTCGCGTATGGACCCGTGACTCTTGGTGCGCGCTTCCGCATCGATTTCCGCCGCGATGAAATCGCGGTCTTCGACCGACAGCCACTTTGCGTCCTTTACGCGATCGTCGAGGAACCAGAAAATCACGGCGCCGAGAATCAACGCCGGGATGGCCTCCAGAATGAACAGCCACTGCCAGCCGGCCAGCCCTGCGCTGCCCGCCAGGCGCTGCATGATGAAACCCGAGATCGGGCCGCCGACGATGCCCGCCACCGGGTTGCCCGCCATCAGGAAAGCGATCATCTTGCCGCGCCGATGCGACGGAAACCAATAGGTCAGATACAGCACCAGCCCCGGGAAAAAGCCCGCTTCCGCGACGCCCAGAAAGAACCGCAACACGTAAAACATCGAAGGCGTCGTGACCCACGCCGTCGCGGCCGAAAGCACGGCCCAGGTGAGCATGATCCGGGCGATCCAGCGACGCGCGCCAAGCCGATGCAAAAGCAGGTTGCTCGGCACCTCGAAGAAGAAATACCCGATGAAGAAGATGCCGGCGCCGAAGCCGTAGATCGCCTCGCTGAAGTTCAGATCGCTGAGCATCTGGAGCTTGGCGAAGCCCACGTTGACCCGGTCCAGATAGGCGACCACGTAGCAGACGAACAGCAAAGGCATGAAGCGCCAGGTCACTCGCGAATAGATCGAGTTGCTTGCCGCGCTGTCGGTGATTGGTATTGCCGTGCTTTGAGTACTCAAGGGGCTGTCTCCACCATTGGATTCAATCGCTACAGGGCGAGGGCTTTGCTTGTTGTTGTAAATGGCCGATCGCCCTCGCGACGCGTTGAGCCACTGTCGACTCAACTCATGATGCCGATCTGCCACGGCACGAATTCGTGGTTCCCTAGTCCGAGCATCTCGCTCTTTGTGCGCTCGCCGGAAGCGGCCGCAAGAATGGCATCGAAGATCTTCTGGCCCGTGCTTTGAATCGACGCAATACCATCCAGGATCCCGCCGCAATTCAGATCCATGTCTTCGGTCAGACGGCTGTACATCGGCGTATTGGTGGCGAGCTTCAGCGATGGCACCGGCTTCGCGCCGAACATCGAACCGCGCCCCGTGGTGAACGCGATCAGATTCGCGCCGCCTGCAATCTGCCCCGTCGCGGAGACGGGATCGAAACCGGGCGTGTCCATGAACACGAGTCCATGTTGCTTCACCGGCTCGGCGTATCGATACACCTGCATCAGCGGACCGGTGCCGCCTTTCATCGCGGATCCGATCGACTTTTCGAAGATGTTCGCGAGGCCCCCCACCTGATTGCCCGGGCTGACCTTGCCATTGATCTGAACGTCCCGGCCGACCGAATACTCGTCCTTCCACCAGCGGATCCGCTCGATCAGCTTTTCGCCCACTTCGCGGCTGACCGCACGCCGCGTCAGCGTATGTTCGACGCCGTAGATTTCGGGTGTTTCGGACAGGATCGCCGTGCCGCCATGACGGACCAGCAGGTCCATCGCCGCGCCGAGCGAAGGATTGGCGGTGATCGACGAGAAGCCGTCCGAGCCGCCGCATTGCAAACCGATCTTCAGGTGGCTCGCGGGAACCGTCGTGCGCTCGACGCGATTGGCAGCCGGTAACAGCGCCTGGACCGCCGCTACGCCGGCCTCGATGGTCCGGCGCGTGCCGCCGTTCTCCTGCATGATGAACGTGTGCAGCCGCGAGTCGGCCTGCAGGCCTTCCTGATCCATCAGTCCGGCTAGCTGGTTGCGCTCGCATCCGAGCCCGACGATCAGCGCCGCGGCGAGATTCGGGTGGCGCGCATAACCCGCCATCGTCCGGCGCAGCAGCGCCATCGGCTCGCCGCTCATTTCCATGCCGCAACCGATCGAGTGCGTAAAGGCGACCACACCATCCACGTTCGGATAGTCCGCCAGCCGTTCCGGCGTAAACCATTCGGCGATCTTATGAGCGACCGTGGCCGAGCAATTGACCGTGGACAGCACACCGATGTAATTGCGCGTCGCGACCTCGCCGTTCTCCCGCACGATGCCCTGGAAGGTGGCGCGCGCGGCCTCGGGCACCATCTCGACCGGGCGGTAGTCCGCGCCAAAGGCATAGTCCCGGTCGAACTCGCGAAACTCGACGTTATGGCTATGGACCATCGTGCCCGGTGCGATGTCCGTCGCCGCGAAACCGATCACCACGTTGTATTTGCGAACCGGCTCGCCTTGCTTGATCGACGTCGCCGCGATCTTGTAGCCCGCGGCCACCTGACTGCGGCAAACGAAGTCTTCCGATGAAACCGGCGTACCGATCGCGACGTCGATGCGCGCAATCACCACGTTGTCGTTGGGATGCAGCCGGATCACCGGGCCCGTTACGTTCTTGCTGGTCGTCTCAGTCATCAGACATTGCCCTTCGAGAAATGGGGCGCCGGGCGGTCAAAATAGCCGCTCGACGGGTAATCGCTTTCTTACATAAGTTCTACGGCCGATGCGCCATTTTATAAATCCAGGAATTTCAGGCATGGTATGGCACTTCCGCCTGGGATTCAAGAGAAAGCGCTTACTCATTTCGCGTTATACTCCGGCTCACGCAGTCGCACAGGCGGCACCGCTGGGCACCCGAACAGGAGATTCAGATGTGGCAACAAGCTGAGCGATACCCCGATCCCCGGGTCATTTCGCTGGATCCTTCCTTCGACAGATACCGCGTGGCTTTTTCGGCTGTCGAACGCCTGGCGACCGGCTACCGGTGGACCGAAGGTCCGGTCTGGTTCGGCGATGGACGCTACCTGCTGTGGAGCGACATCCCCAACAACCAGATGCTGAAATGGGAGGAGGAAACGGGCGTAGTCAGCGTGTTCCGCAAACCTTCGAACTACGCGAACGGGAATACCCGCGACCGCCAGGGACGGCTCGTCACCTGCGAGCACGGGCGCCGCGTCACACGCACCGAATACGACGGCAGCATCACCGTCCTTCTCGATTCGTTCGAAGGCAAGCGGCTCAATTCCCCCAACGATCTGGTCGTGAAGTCGGACGGCTCGATCTGGTTCACCGATCCGCCGATGGGCATCGCCGGACACTACGAAGGCATCAAGGCGGAACAGGAGCTGCCGCACTCCGTGTATCGGATCGACGGCGTGACGGGCGAAGCGAGCGTCATCACTCGCGATCTGAAAGGACCGAACGGCCTGTGCTTTTCACCCGACGAGAAGCTGCTCTACATCATCGAATCGCGCGGCGTACCGAACCGGATGATTCACGTTTATGAAATGGAATCGGACGGCCGCCGGATCGGCCGCGGCCGAATGTTCTATGACGCGGGCGCCGGCACGATCGACGGAATGCGCGCGGACATCGACGGCAATTTGTGGTGCGGCTGGGGCATGGGCAATGACGAACTCGATGGCGTCATGGTGATTTCGCCGCAAGGCAAGTTGATCGGCCGAATCGCCCTGCCCGAGCGCTGCGCGAATCTGTGTTTTGGCGGTCGCGCGCGTAACCGGCTGTTCATGGCGTCGTCGCAATCCATTTATGCGGTGCACGTCAATACGCAGGGCGCGCTGGGGGGATAAGCCGCTTCGCCGGGCGACCCGTTCCGGTTTTACTTATCGCGTCGATCGGAACGTTCAATTTTTCTTTTTGTGCAGCGGCCCTCATGATGACCGCATGTCCGCTCGGCACCGCGAGCGGCACGCGACTCAAACAGAGGTTGATGCTCATGAGCACGCCAGCCGCACGATTGGGCATGACAGCAAGGACGAGGTTTGAGATGGGCGAGGTGCTTGCCGGGCGCGGCAAGGGGCCGCGATCCCTGCTGCTGTTCGCCGGTCCCGCCGTGGTGGCTTCCATCGCTTACATGGACCCGGGCAACTTCGTCACCAACCTCCAGGCGGGAGCGAAGTACGGCTATTCGCTGCTGTGGGTCGTGGTGGCCGCCAACGTCGTCGCGATGTTGTTCCAGGCGCTCTCGGCAAGGCTTGGCATCGTCACGAACCGCAATCTTGCCGAATTGTCGCGCGAGCATTTCTCGACGCCGGTCGTGTACGCGATGTGGGGCGTGAGCGAGATCTCGGCCATGGCCACCGATCTCGCCGAGTTCCTCGGCGCCGCGATCGGACTGTCGCTGCTGTTCCATCTGCCGCTGCTTGCCAGCATGGTGGTGACTGGCATCGTCACCTATGCGATCCTGGCTGCCGAACGGCAGGGATTCCGCCCGCTCGAGCTGATCATCGGCGGTCTCATCGCGGCAATTGCACTCGCGTTCGCGGCCGAACTGCTGATCGTGCCCGTCGACTTCGGGGCTGCCGCGCGCGGCTCACTCGTGCCTCATCTGGCCGATTCGGGCGCGCTCGCGGTTGCGGTGGCCATACTTGGCGCCACCGTGATGCCGCATGCCATCTATCTGCACTCTGGCCTCACGCAAAAGCGCGCGCCGGCGGACACGGACTCCGCTCGCCGCAAGCTCGTGGATTTCTCGAACCGCGAGGTCATCGTTACGCTGTCGCTTGCCGGCCTCGTGAACATGGCGATGATCGTCGTGGCCTCCGGCGCGTTCCATGCCGGGCACCAGGAGGTGGCGGAGATCGAGACCGCGTTTCATACGCTGACCCCGCTCTTCGGCGTTGGCGCGGCGGGCATCTTCCTGGTGTCGCTGCTGGCCTCGGGCGTGTCGAGTTCGGTGGTCGGCACGATGGCCGGACAAATGATCATGCAGGGTTTCACAGGCTTTCGCATGCCCGTTTGGGCGCGCCGCCTCGTGACGATGGCGCCGGCCTTCGCGGTCGTGGCGCTCGGTGTCAACGCAACGGATGCGCTGCTTTACAGCCAGGTCGTCTTGAGCTTCGCTCTGCCGGTGCCGATGATCGCGCTGGTTGTTCTCACCAGCCGGCGCGATGTCATGGGAGCGTTCGTGAACAGTCGCCTCATGACTTCCGTCGCCGTGCTCGGCACGGCCGCGATTCTCGTGCTCAATGTGGTTCTGCTTGTGCAGACTTTTGGGGGGGCATTGCCGGGGTTGCAGGGTGTATGAGGCGGGCACGTGAAGAATTGATGTCGAAGGCTCACTGTGACTAACACCTGCGCGCCTGTCGATGACGGCGAGCGGTATTGATCGTCTCATCTGCGGGCGTAGGGCGACACGACTTTTGCAACGGACGCATCGAAAATCATGGCCTCAGGAGTAGGCGTGTCACATAGGCCTAGCCGAGTGCGATAGGGTTGGCACCTCTTCTAGCCAATGTGCCCGCCAAAGTTTTGGCAAATCGTCGCATGCGAGGGACCGTAGTCGACCCACTCCGGCCACTCGCACAGACATGACGGCAATGACCGCTTGTGGATGGCGGACCAGCCATTAAGATGACGTCTATCGCGGGATTGATGAGCCGTGACAATTGGCCGGGCGCACCCGCCGAGATATGCCGCCGAAAACCTGCCGCTGGCGTAGGAGGAATCGTTTGAACCGGCGGCTTGTAATGAAGCGGGCTTGGCGCGTACGGTCGGCGACCGTTCGGCGGCAGATCGAGAATACTGTTGCTGCCGCCGGGATCTCTAATGCGCCCATGGTGATGACGTTGAGTCGCGACGGGCGCTTATTGAATCTAATGCGCTCAGGGCCGTGAGCAAAAGGGAACAGGGCGGCTAAGTTGCTGTCGGCAAACAGAATTTGTTGGACTAGCGCGCACTTAGCTAGATTCGAGAGCGCGGAATCGGCTGGACTGCCGGGTGAGCGAAAAATTCAAACGACTGTCGTGACGCAGTCGGGTCCCAGCAACGCTCTGATCAAGCGTGATTTTTTAAAAGCGTGAGATGCGCTTGACGCCCCCAAGCGGTCCTTCGATACCTCCTTACAGCGTCCAAGGGCGGATCTTCGGAGCATCTTCCAGCCGGAAGGAGTGCATCGATAAGAATCGAAAGCTAGAACTTTCGCTGCGCTTTAATAATAGCTAGAAATTCTATCGAGCAGACGGACTATCGGTTCAAGTAAAGAGGGCAGCACGGTTCGGCTTAAAAATATCAAGGCTGGAAGCACTAGCACGAAAAGAAGAAAGAAACCCAAAATCGCCACAAAATGCACTTTCTTTTCCCAAACAGGAACGTTCCAGCCTGGCAGCACTGACTCGGCAAGCGAGGTCAAGTTGTAAACCAGAAAGCCCCAATAAACATAAAAGGTCGCTACAACAGTAACCGGAATCGCCACCAACAGGAGACACGCGAGTGCTGGACTAAGGCGGAGAGCACCGCGAAGTCTTATGCCTGTATCTTTCACGTCCACATATTGTGCCCGAAATATCTCGTCTTTATCAAAGCTTCCTGTAACTTCGACATGGAAATTTTCTAAGCTCGGGCACCGCAAAAACGTGTCTAGGCGAATGGCAACACTTTGCTGTTTGATCTTGGTTTTGTCCTGCTGCGTTTGATCCAATGTAAGGTTGAACAAATAGGCGTTTGTGCCAAACAAGAATCCGACAAGACTTGGCGTGACGGCCTCGAAACTAACCGGTTGACCTTCGATGACGTGCGTGCGATCCATTGTTCGCTCCCGATGTAAATTACTGGGACTGAAGTAGCTTCGGCAATGGCACGATTTTTCCCGGCACATAGGTGCGTAGCGTCAATTTGAAGTCGCGGACCTCTAGCATTTTGGCTTCATCATCGCGGTTCGCGCTAACCGTTTTAATTGATGAATCTTTCCAGACAGCGAGCGGATGAACGTCGACCGTCCATTTGCCGAACGGTCGAAGGTTTTCGACGGTCGCCCCGTCGGCTGTCGCCAATGGGCTCCCCGCCGCGTGTAGACATACATTGCCTAGGACCACCGGGGAACGGCGATAACTGGTGCCGTCCTCGGCAATCTGCTCGGGAGTTGTAATCTTCACGAACATGCGTGAAAAGGCATCAGTTGTCTGGTTCCTGTCTATACCGCTCGAAGAGGGGTTATACTCGTTACCGAATGACAAACTAATAGCTCGTATCCTTGTCCGCGCGTCTAACATACCATCGTCGCGAATCTCGAAAGGCAGTGAAATAGGCTTGCCTTTCGCGCCGCTAATCGCATCTTTGAACGTTTGCATGTCAATGAGACTGCCATTTGGCCCGAACCACGGCTGAACGAGCGGCAAGACGATCTCGGCTGATTCCTCGTCATCGGCCGCCCTTCCGAGTTCCCGGAGCGCGCGCAGCGCCCATAGCGCAAAATCGTCTAGGCTCTGCATGGTCAGTTCGTGGGGGAACTCCTCGAGTGCTTGGCCGTAAATTACGTGAACGCCGGACGAGATCGCGGCCGCTCTCGCGACAGCCTCGTGCATCTGGACGATGAGTACGCGCAGCAGGAGTTCTGCCCGTTGACCGAAATTGTGCGCATTCCCCGGTTCTGTATAACGCGCATGATACGCCTCCTGATACTGCCGTAGATTGGCCCAACGCTGAGTAATTAGTTTCTCCATTTTCGTACAGTCATCGACATCAGCCTGCAATCCAAGTTGTTTGCCACGCGATATTTCCGTAAGCCCTTTTTCGACGCTAGTATCTCCGAAAATGGCTATCGCCTTTTCGAAGCCAGATGCTTCGACGTTTTTTGAATTGGTTTGCAGACGAAGAACCTCCAGTTGTTCGTCTAGTCCCGACGTGCTTTCGAATAGCTCGTAATCTGTTAATGACTTCACGGAGAGAACCTCGAGTTCTCTAATGTCTTTCCTCAGCGCGAGACACTTATCCACCAGCTCGGCAAGTCGGCTCGCGTGGCGCGCTAACAGGAGCGGCTCGTACTCCAATGTGGAGTCCGCGAGCCTTATCGATAATTTGTCAGCGTTGAGGAACGCCGCGGGCATCAGTCCCCGCGAAACGAGTGAACGCTTCTTCTCCGCCCATGCATTCGAACGCACCGTTTCCATCGATTCCTCCGAAGACCATAGTTTTAGGCTTAGGTATACTCATCAAGGCAACGACTGCATTAAAGACGGTGAAGGATAGCCAACCGAATTCAGAAAATCTTGGTAGATCCGAGGCGCGGCATCGGACTCTGTGGTTGTTGTCTTCGTCGAAGACCCAGAAACACCTACGACGGTGCCCACCGAAACACAAAGGGAAACGCTGACGCCCGTGAAGTGCAACGTTTCTGGATTCAGGCTCATGGTTACTGCCCCTGAAACCCCTTCTCCGGCGCTGACAGATAAGTTCAAAGAATCGCCGGCAAAGCTTTCGCTATAGCCTGCACCTAGACATCCGCTCGCACCTAGGTAGCCGAGTGCCATACCACTTGACTCATATGTCCCGACTGCCCCGGCACTGTTCACGAAAACTCCGATCCCTCTGTCAACACCGCCGGAGGGCGTATCTACATTCCCACTAACGCCGGCAAAAAACGTGGTTCGGCTGTCGGTGCTTTCCGTCCCCGTCCTTTGTTCTAATGCGCCAGTGCTGGTTTGGAGCGATGTCTCAATTCGATCGGCACCGGCGTGAAAGGCGTTCGTGGGATGATCGTCACTCGTTACAAATGGCTTGGCAGCAGCGCTTAACTCAGAGGCGTCCTTATCGTCCACAAACCCTCCGATAGCACCGCATAGTCCGATGTTTCTGATAACGTAAATGCCGCCAGACGCAGAATCCTACGATATAAAAACCTGGTGCTCTGCAAAAGAAAATCAGAGCATTTTTGCCTTTATCAAAAACCCCAACTGGGAACAAACTCGTTCGCTATACCGAAGGTTAACGCTAGTCCAACATCAGGAAAATTGGAGGTCTGCGTTTATGCATATGTGCGCTAGCGTACGGTATAAATTGGCTGGCGCGAAATGTTGTCATCATGTGCCGTCGCGGTGTTCACTTAAATAAGATCTGCACATGTCGCTTTTGGAGCGGCTCCGTTGCACTGTTGCGACTGCTGCGTGAAAATCGACCTCTCAGATCCGCCCACAAACCACTCAGGCATGTAATCGGCCCTGTATTAAACCGCTGACGCGGTATTGGGAGGTGGGTCCGCCACCTTTCTGACGCAGAAGCGGATGGCTTCAGTATCTGGCCGGTTTCAACGCGGACCAGCCCTTCGAGTGACGACTCTGGGGGCGGGCGAGTGACCGCAGCTGGCCGACTGGCGCCCGACGCCGTAGGCCGGATCCGACCGGTTGAATCTGCAAGCCAAGCCTGACCTTCCTTGCTGTCATCCCGCGACGCTCGGTTCCGGACGATGTTGCTAGCTGTATCTCTGGCGACGTTGTAGTGGGCGGAACCGCGTGACTGGCATCGAGTAAAGGCCTCAGTTTCGGGCCAGCCACAAGATGGTGTTGTAGATGCTGTGCGCGGCGAATGTCATCATAATCGGTCTCCCTTCTTTCCTTTTTTCGATCACGTATAAAGCTGTCAAAAAAATTCCGGTTATCGAAAGCTTCACCAAAGCTGAGTCAATATAGCCATGCATCGCCCCGAAAATGCATCCCACTGCCACGCAGGAGATAGTCCAATTAGCCCGCACTATTTTTCGAAATACGTAGATGCCGATTACCTGAACCAAGAGCGTCTCGAGCAAAGGTGCCAAGATGGAACCACCTAATAACTGCCTTGCAGCTGAATATTCAGCTAAGGGGTGATGGGCGACCGTCCTTTCCCCTGTGAGAGCGAATATGATGTTGCTAAACGCGATTTGCGAAGAGAGCGACAAGCATATAAATGCTGCGAGCATCACAACTCTCGTTCCCATAGCTATCGCCCAGCTTTCAGCGCTGAACGGCCGGGCTAACCATCGTTCGATCACTTGCTGAGATAGCCGTGGGTAAGTCGTTGACATGCCGGACTCTCAATGTTGGTTTTTATTTTCTAAGTAAGCTGGGCAATAGTAGCACTGTAGTTTGCCGATACTCATCACCTTGGTGACGCTGTGTCGAAAGTGGACATTTCTGAACGGCCGCTATTGTAATTGTCTGGACGGCCGATTGGCCGGCAAGCGCCCGACAATTGGGTGGGGCAATCTCCTCGGGCACTGCCGCTAATGCGAAATGTATAAAACGGCCCTACGGAGGGCCGCTTGTGGTCTGCCGCCATTAGCAACAGGAACGTCAGCGCCATCAAAGATGAAAGACCCAGACTGCTACGGCTAGCGCCAAGAGACACTCAGTGGCTCCGATGAACGCGAGTACGCCAATGTCATCCCAACCCGGCAACCAGCGGACAGTCTTCGGATAGCGACCGAGTGTCAGGAGTTTTAGCGAGAGGCGAGCGATCCCTGCGAGAACGAGGGTCGGTAAAATGAGCTGTAATACGCGCGCAGCGAGTGACAATACTGTGTCCATGGAGCGGTTGGAGCATTTGTTCTGATTGACTTTCCGTTGGAATAAGCGCGGCCTGCACGCACCGCGAGGCTGGCAGGAATGAATCAAAGTCTATCTTGGTAGACGGCCCCCAATTGTCGACGATTCATGTGCCGGAGTCGAATGTCTCAAGCTGGCCGCGAGGCCCCGCACGTCTCTCCTCCCGCCACAACCGAACGGCTGACCAGGCGGAGGCCCACGTCGCACGGAAGGAATGACGCCAACGGGAGCGCACCCGTCGGCTACTCTGAACGCCGTGCCACCAGCTAACCGAGCCGTCTGAAAAGCGGTAGCATTAGAGCGTTATCGAACGCTAGGCTCATTCGCGCCTGAGCGTGTAATGTCTGCCAGCTAAGGTGCTCTTGCCATGATCCTGTATCACACCGAGCCCGATTCCCCGGTTATCGAAATTTCCGTCGATGGTAAGGTCACCGACCACGACCTGCGCGAAGCCATCGAGCGTATGCGTGGCGATCTCGAATTGAACGGCAAGACCCGCGTGCTGGAACGCATAGAGCATTTCGCCGGTATCGAGCCGAAGGCGCTGTGGACCGACATTACGCTCGGTGTTTCCTTGGCCCGCAAGGTCACGCGCGCCGCGGTGGTGGCCGACGCGGGTTGGATCCGCGCCTCGATGCATCTGGCGCGATTCTTTACGAAGGCCGAAGTCAAGGCGTTCCAAGTCAACGAGTTGGAGCAGGCTCGCATCTGGATCAACGCGTGAGCGCCGCCTCGCGACTCTCGTGGCAGTCCGACTGCTCGTCAGAACCCGTGCGCCTCTAACCGACCCGTTGGGTTCACTCATACATCGCGCGCGACCGTTCGCTGCTAACCAGACACCTGACTTCACAGCTTGCCCTGAGTCGCGTAAGTCCGACAGGAGATTCACGCGTTGCATCGCGGATGTTCAATGCCAGGCTGCGGCGTCGGCTAGCGCCTCAACGCGAGCCGGCGCCATGTTTTTCTGCCATCACGCGTCGACAATCACTTCGAAACCGCCATAGATTAGCCGCTGGCCATCAAAAGGCATCGGATCTTTATCTGGTTGCAGCCGCGGGTCGGCCAATACCGCTTTCATTCCTTCGTCTCGCGACTGACGCGACGGCCAGACAACCCAGGAGAACACCACCGTCTCATCATCCTTGCGCTTGATCGCCATTGGAAACGACGTCACCTTGCCCTCCGGCACGTCATCTCCCCAGCATTCGACCACCTTCAACGCGCCGTACTCCTTGAAGACGGCCGCCGCTCTTTCTGCGAACTGTCTGTAGACTTCGCGGTTCGCTGTAGGCACGGGGACAACAAATCCATCTGGGAAGGGCCGTTCATGGTCGACCGACCCCTGACGCCGCAGATCTGTCGACCACCTCGCCGAACCGAAGGATCACACCGAACGCAAGCTGTCGAGTTGGCCGACTCACTGGCAACCCTAAACAAGCAGGATAGTGACAATCTGACCAGCAGTCGCAATGACGACCGCCATATGCAGTGGATTAGCGAGAAGAAAGCCCCAAAAGCCCGGCTCCACGACGCGTGTCCGATACATACCAAGAAAACCGACCGACACGATCAGGCCAAACAGGAAGCTGAATCCGAATCCCGCCTCGACCAACCGGTTATGCCTGACGAGATGCTCGGCGAACGCGATCGTCGCCAGAAGGGTGACTTGAGCAATGAGAACAACCAATACGGCAAGATGCTGCGGATTATTCTTTTCCATTGGCTGGCTGGCGCAAATGTGATTGCTCGAACCGGCTACGACCTCCTCAATCATTTGGCTCCAGACTTCTGCATTGCGGACGCGCATCGGCAGCAAACTGCACGCAGGTGCGCGTCCTCGTCACACAGATGACTGCGGGTACGGGTTACCCCAACCGTCGTACCCGTTCCAGGTTCGGAGCAACCGCTATTCGACTGCCTCGCCATGCAGGACCAGGTCCAGCCCCTCGCGCTCTTCTTCCTCGGCGACACGCAGACCCATGACCACGTCGATCGCCTTGAGCAGGACGAACGAGACCACCCCGCTGTAGACCAGCGTGGTCGCGACACCCTTGAGCTGCAGCATCACGTCGCCGTCCGCGCCGCCGATGTCCTTGACCGCGAACACACCCGTCAGGATCGCGCCGACGATACCGCCGATGCAGTGCACGCCGAACGCATCGAGCGAATCGTCGTAACCCATCTTGTGCTTGAGCCATGTGGCCGACCAGCAGCAGATCACGCCCGCTGCAACGCCGATCACGAGTGCACCCGTCACACCGACGAAACCCGATGCCGGAGTGATCGCCACCAGACCCGCCACCGCACCCGACACGATGCCGAGCACCGACGGTTTGCCCTTCGCGATCCACTCGGCGAACATCCAGGCGAGTGCGGCGGCAGCGGTCGCCACCTGCGTCGCGAACATCGCGAAACCGGCACGGCCGTCTGCTGCCACTGCCGAACCTGCGTTGAAGCCGAACCAGCCCACCCACAGCATCGCGCCACCGATCAGCGTGAGCGTCAGGTTGTGCGGCGCCATCGCTTCCTTGCCGTAGCCGACCCGCTTGCCGAGCACCAGACAGCACACGAGGCCCGCGATACCGGCGTTGATGTGCACCACCGTGCCGCCCGCGAAGTCGAGGATGCCCGCGCTAGCCAGCCAGCCGCTCGGCTCCCACACCATGTGCGCGATCGGCGAGTAGACGATGATCGACCACAGCGTCATGAACACCAGCATCGCCGAGAACTTCATGCGGTCCGCGAACGCACCGGTGATCAGCGCCGGCGTGATGATCGCGAAGGTCATCTGATAGACGAAGTAGACCGTCTCGGGGATCGTCGGCGCGAGGTGGCTGACGGTCAGCGTCGTGGCCTTGTCGCCCTTGATGTAGTTCATGCCATGCATCATCACGCGCGAAAGACCGCCGATGAATGACCCGCCTGGCGTGAACGCGAGGCTGTAGCCGATCACGGTCCAGACGATCGTCACGACGCAGGTAATCGCGAAGCTTTGCATCAGCGTCGCGAGCACGTTCTTCTTGCGGACCATGCCGCCGTAGAACAACGCGAGACCGGGGATCGTCATGAACAGCACGAGCGCGGTGGAGGTCAGCATCCACGCGGTGTCGCCGGAGTTGATCTTCGACGAATCGACCGAGAACGGCGCAGTTGGCGCGGCCGGCGCCGCCGCGGCAGCATCCGACGCCGCCGGCGCGGCGGCTGCCTGCGCCACCGGCACCGAGGCTGCCGCAGGAGCCGAGGCATCGTCCGCGAGTGCGGCGCCAGTCCCGCACGCGAGTAACGATCCAGCCATCAGCAATGACATCAACAGTTTGCGCATCACTCTTTCCTCTTGTCGCGGGTTCGTTATAGGGCGTCCGCACCGGTCTCGCCGGTACGAATTCGAATCACCTGTTCGATTGGCGTCACGAAGATCTTCCCGTCACCGATCTTGCCGGTCCGCGCCGAACGCTCGAGCGCTTCAATGGCCTGATCGACGATGTCATCGGGAACGGCGACCTCGATCTTCACTTTCGGCAGGAAATCGACGACGTACTCTGCGCCCCGATAGAGTTCGGTGTGCCCCTTCTGACGCCCGAAACCCTTGACCTCCGTCACCGTGATTCCGGAAACGCCGAGCGATGAGAGGGCTTCACGAGCCTCATCGAGCTTGAATGGCTTGATGACTGCACTTATCAGTTTCAAGTTGCCTCCCCTGTTGATGGACACCTGAATGCCGGCCGTGAATGATCATCGGCGGGCGCCGGCCATCCAAAGCATCAGTCGTGCCAATCTGTAGCCAGGGTACGGAAACGTCCACATATTGGACGCTGCGGTTTCGGCCGCTAGCTTCGGGAGAAGGACTGGTGAGCAGTAAGCAGGACTCGGTGCAAAGGCCGTGAGAGTCTTCCGCAGACAAATGCCGGCAGACATCTTGATCCGCGGGCACGCACCATGTGCGGGCATGTCTCCGTTAATCCGTCCAAGACTGTGCATGCCTGCTCGGTTCTGTCACGCCACTACACGCTCATAAAAGGACTGTTTTAGACACGGCGCACCGCTTGGCAACAGCACGGACCGCCGCCGCATCGACAGCATCAAAGTTACCCGCGCTCAAAGATACGGCCTGATGTTGGCGAGGGCGCGTTCGACATACGCGTCCTTTTCTCCTACTGGCGCAACGTAGCGAAGCGCGCTGCTCGCCGCCTCAACCCCTTCGAGGCGAGCAATCACCCATGCCGCCAGATACTGCGACGACAGGCAGCCACCTGCCGTCGCCACGTTTTGGTGGGCCACAAATGGCTGCTCGAGCACCGCGACACCCGCCGCCTGGACCCACGGCTTAGTCGTCGTATCCGTGCATGCCGGAACGTCGTCGAGCAGGCCCAACCGCGCGAGCACGAGCGCGCCCGAGCATTGCGCGCCGATCAACTGGCGCTCCGGGTCGAATTTGAGCTGTGCCATCAGAGCCTCATCGGCTGCGACTTCGCGTGTCCATATGCCACTGCCGACTAGTACGGCGTCCGCCTCGCAGGCGTCCTGCAATGACGCTTGCGCGTCGATCTCCAAACCGTTCATCGAGCGCACGCGCGGCGTGGGACTAGCAATCGACACGCGCCACGCAGGCTTCCTGATCCGGTTCAAAATATTGAATGCGAGCAGCGAATCGATTTCGTTGAATCCGTCGAATGTCAGGATGGCGATGTTCATGGCGTCCTCGCGCGGTTAGAAACTCGTGTTGCGCCATGGTAGGACTGGCAAGCAGTACAATCAAATAATTGTCATGGATACATTGCCATGCCCGAGCTTCTCTACAAACGCCTGGTGGACCGCATTGCCGCCGATATCAGGGCGGGACGGCTGCGTCCTGGAACGCGTCTGCCAACGCATCGGCAATTGGCTGCGCGCGAGGGTCTGGCGCTGGTCACTGCGACACGCGTCTATGCCGAGTTGCAGGCCATGGGTCTCGTCAGCGGCGAAACGGGCCGAGGCACGTTCGTCAAGGAGCGGTTGCCGCCCGCCGAGGGCATCGACCTGCTTGAGTCGGGCGCGGACACGGTCGACATGACTTTCAACTATCCGTCCTCGCCCGAGCAGGCCAATCTTTTCCGCGTGGCGCTGCGCCAACTCGCGGCCACGGGTGACCTCGAATCGCTGCTCCGCTACCAGCCACATGGCGGACGCGACCATCAGCGCGAAACGGTCGCGCGACACCTGGCCGTGCGTGGCCTGCAAGCGCAGGCGCAGACCGTGCTGCTCGTGAGCGGCGCGCAGCACGGGCTGACGACGACGGCCATGGCATTGTTCGAGCCCGGCGACGTGATCGCCGTCGACGCGCTGACCTATCCAGGTTTCAAGCTGGCCGCCGAAGCGAGCCGGCTCGAACTGGTGCCGATTCCGGCCGGCCGCAACGGTCCCGATCTGAATGCGCTGGAGACTCTGTGCAAGCGACGCAAGGTGCGCGCCGTCTATGCAATGCCGACGATGCACAATCCGCTCGGCTGGGTAATGAGCCTGGCGCAACGCCGCGAACTCGTCGCCATCGCACGGCAACACGGACTCGTCATCATCGAGGACGCGGCTTACGCATTTCTCGTGGAAAACGCGCCACCGCCGCTCGCCGCGCTTGCGCCGGAAACGACGGCCTACGTATCGAGCTTTTCGAAGAGCGTGGCGACGGGGCTGCGCGTGGGCTTCGTTCACGCGCCGATCGAATGGATTCCCAAAATCGAGCGAGCCATCCGTGCGACGACGTGGAATACTCCCGCGATGCTGACGTCGATTGCGTGTGGCTGGATCGAGGACGGCACGGTCGCCAGGCTCGAAGCCGACAAGCGCCGCGATGCCATGCAGCGCCAGGCGATCGCGGCGCGTGTGCTGGGCCGTCTGAAACGCATCGGACATCCCGCGTCGTACTTTCTCTGGCTTCCGCTGCCGCAAGAGGTTCGTGCCGATGCAATCGCGATGGCGCTGAGAAACGAACGGATCGCGGTGTCGACGGCGCACGCGTTTTCCGTGTCGACGCAGGCTCCTCACGCGCTCCGGCTCGCGCTGGGTTCAGTCAGCCTGTCGACGATCGAGCACTCTTTGGCGAAGGTGGCCGCGGTGATTGCAGACCAGACCTACTGATCGCCTGACCGACGCTCGCTTGCATAAGCCAGACCAGTGTTTTATTGATTTCTCGACAGGTTCGCGAAGAACGAAGCATTGAGCGGGGCAAAACGCACGACGCCCCATTGTCTTTGACCAGCGTACAGCGGGCGCCGCGCTTGCCTCCTCCAGGAGGTGTCGGGATGGCTGTCTGACGCTCATGGACTTCTGACATGACCGTATCCAGTCCAATCGTGAATGCGTCGACCGGTGCGCCGACCCCTCGCCTGTCGACGCTCAGTCACATACAGATCGCGTCGTTGTGGTTTGCGCTCTTCACCCAATGGATGACGGTCGTTCCGGTGCTCGTGCCCGCCCAGGTCGCCGACATGCTCGGACGCGATGCCGCATTAAAGGAAGGCATTACCGGCTCGGTCATTGCATCCGGCGCTTTCGTTGCGATGGTCATGGCGCCGCTGGCCGGCGCGCTGTCGGATCGCTGCTCTGCAAAACGGGGACGTCGGCGACCGTTTCTGATCACCGGTGTGTTCGGCATCTCGGCCGCGCTGGTATGGCTTGCTTCATTCAACGGCGCGGGGAGCGTATGGCTGTATGCCCTCGCGTTCCTGCATCTGCAATTCTGGTGGAACTGGGCGGCGGGTCCGTACGCCGGGCTCGTGCCCGATGTCGTGCCGAAACAGGAAGCCAACCGCGCGAGCGCGTGGCTCAACGTGATGACCGTGCTCGGCACCATCGCTGGCAATCTGGTGCTCGTTGTGCTCTTTTCTCCGGGTCACCTGTATCCCACGGTGGCCACGTTCATCGGGATCATGGTGCTCTGCCTTTGGCTGACGATTCGCGGTGCGCGCGAGCCGACGCCCGCCAAACCCCGCGATCCGTTCGAGCTTTTCGCGTTCATCCGCTCGTTCTATCTCGATCCACGACTTCATCAGAACTTCTACTGGGTGCTGGTCACCCGGCTGTTCGGCAACATGGGAATCTGGTCGATTTTCACGTTCCTGTTGTACTACCTGCAGGACGTGATCGGCATTCGTCATCCGACCAATCTGTTGAATGCGCTGCTTGGTGTCGGCGTGGTGCTGGCGATCCCGGCCAGCCTGCTGGGTGCACGGCTCGCCGACCGCCATGGCGTCGTTCCCGTCGTCCGCTTTTCAAGCTGGATTCTGGCCGGTGCGGCAATCGGTTTTGTCCTGCTGGCGTTGCATCCGAATCTATGGCTCGTGATCGCGGTCGGGCTGGTTTTCTGCACCGCTTACGGAAGCTACCAGGCCGTCGACTGGGCCCTGGCGCTGCAAGTCCTGCCAGACGATGCGTCCAGCGGCAAGGACATGGGCATCTGGCAAGTGTCGATGGTGCTCCCGCAGATCCTTGGCCCTGCCATGACCGGATGGCTGCTGTCATGGATCAAGGGGTTTGCTGGTGCCGCGCCCGCCTACATCGCAGCGTTCGTCATCGCGGCCGGTTGGTTCGTGCTGGCAGCGTGGCTCGTCTCGCGCATCAGGATTGCTTCGCTGCATCAGGTGTCCGCTGGGGTCGCCGGGCGATCGTGATATGGCGGCCGTCGCTCCGAGCGCATCGCGCGTGAGTTGCGGGGAGAGCAGATCCGCCGACAAACCGTGCGACCGCGCTGTCACGCCGCCAGCGCGCGGCCGATTCGGCGAATCGCCTGAGGCGGCTGACCGAACGCACGGGTGAAAGCCTCGCGCATCCGTCTCGAGTCGGAAAAGCCAGTCTGTTGCGCGATCTGTTCGACCGAATGGCGGCTTCGTTCGAGCATCAGCCGCGCGGCCTCCAGACGCAATCGTTCGATGGCCTTCGCGGGCGACTGTCCCGTCTCCGCACGAAACGCGCGGCTGAACTGGCGCGGACTGAGCCGCGCGACCTCGGCCAGGTGCTCCACCGATAGCGGCTGCGCAAGATTCTTCTTCGCGTAGCTCAGCGCGGATTGAATGCGGTCCGACTTCGCGTCCATTTCGAGCAGCGCGGAATGCTGCGATTGTCCACCCGCGCGGCGATAAGAAACGACGAGCGCTTGCGCCACCGCTCGCGCGAGATCCATACCGAGATCCGCTTCGACCATCGCGAGCGCGAGGTCGATTCCCGCTGTCATTCCAGCCGATGTCCACACCGGGCCATCGATCACAAAGATCCGGTCCTCTTCGACGCGCACCTTCGGATAGCGCTCACCCAGACTACGCGCGTACCGCCAGTGGGTGGTCACACGACGGCCATCCAGCAAGCCCGCCTCCCCGAGCACGAACGCGCCGGTGCAGATCGACGCGACCCGCCGTGCCGTTGCCGCGCTATGGCGCACGAAGGCGAGCAGGCCCGGCGACGCGTGCATCTCATCCGGTTCACCGCCCGCGAAGATGACCGTGTCGAACGTGCGATCGCCGAACGGCTCGGTCATGACCGTGGGACCGCCGATCGGTCGAACCGGCGCGCCATGTTCGGACAGCGTGAGGGTCTCGTAGTACGCGTCGCCAACCTTCGCATTGGCGGACGAGAACACCGGTTGTGCGGCGAGCGCCATCGCGTTGAACCCGTCGAAAACGACGAATGCGATTGCCGGCATGGCGACTCCTTTGATCACGTCCTGAAAACGTAGGTTCTACGTCCTTTGCGACATCGGCGGCGGGCCATATAACTGCACTATGGAAACGCGGAACCCGATCGAGCGTTCAAGCAACATCGTTAGTACATCGATTGAGCCATCCATCTCCATTCTAGTTCTCGTTCATTCGTTCTCAGGTCAGGAAATCATCATCATGAAAGGCTTGAAATTCACCGTCATCACCGCCGCCGTTGCGGGGGCAGCGCTCGCCAACACCATTGCGCCCACCCGTGCCGCCGACGCCCCTGCTACTGCGACCGCACCCGCGACCGCGACCGCCGAGGATGCGTCCATTCGCCCGTTCAAGGCACACATCTCCGACGCGCAACTCGCCGATCTACGCCAGCGGATCGCCGCGACGCGCTGGCCGGACGCCGAAACGGTCACGGACCGATCGCAAGGCGCGCAACTCGCGCGGTTGCAGGCCCTCGTCAGCTATTGGGGCAATGGCTATGACTGGCGACGCGCGGAGGCGAAGCTGAACGCGTTACCGCAATACGTCACCACCATCGACGGCGTCGATATTCATTTCATCTGGGTGCGCTCAAAGAACCCGAACGCGCTGCCGCTGATCATGACGCATGGCTGGCCGGGATCGGTGCTCGAGGAATTGAAGGTGATCGGGCCGCTGACGGATCCCGCGGCCTACGGCGGACGCGCCGACGATTCGTTCGATCTCGTGCTGCCGTCTATGCCCGGCTACGGCTTCTCCGGCAAGCCAAAGACTTCCGACTGGACACCTGATCACATTGCACGCGCGTGGGATGAGCTGATGCATCGGCTCGGCTATCAACACTATGTGGCGCAAGGCGGCGACTGGGGCTCGGTGATCGCCGACAAGATGGCGGAACAGAAACTGCCGGGATTGCTCGGCATTCACGTCAACATGCCGGCGACGGTGCCGCCGGAAATCGCGAAATCGTTGAAGGCGGGTGATCCCCCGCCGGCCGGGCTCAACGCAAAGGAAACGGCGGCCTATCGATCGCTCGACAATCTCTACACGCGGGGCGGCGGTTACGCTGCGATGATGGTGACGCGGCCGCAGACCGTCGGCTACGCGCTTGCCGATTCGCCGGTCGGCCAGGCCGCGTGGATGTACGACAAGTTCGCCGACTGGACCTATAGCGGTGGCGATCCCGAGCGCGCGTTGACTAAAGACGAGATGCTCGACGACATCACGTTGTACTGGCTGACCAACACGTCGACGTCGGCGGCGCAGCTCTACTGGACCAACAACGCGAATAACTTCAATGCCGTCGACATCTCGATTCCCGCGGCGGTCACCGTGTTCCCCGGCGAGATTTATCAGGCGCCGCGCAGCTGGACCGAGCGAAGCTACCACAAGCTCATCTACTTCAACGAAGTGAACAAGGGCGGTCACTTCGCGGCATGGGAACAGCCTCAACTCTTTTCGCAAGAGATCAGGGCCGCGTTCAGGACTTTGCGCTCGCCTGTGCAAACCGCCCAGCGTTGATGTCGCGTGTCGCATGCGGAGTGACTCCCATGTCCAGTGAAATCGACAGGCGCCGTCGGCGCCTTCTGGCAAGCGACGCGCTCAGCATGGAGCGCTGTCGGACTACCGGAAGGACCAGTGCGGCGCCCTCACCGATGCGGCATGCAAGGCTGCCCCAGCACTCATTAATGGGCCCCGCGCCTGCAGGACTGCGGACACACCGTTCGGCCCTGTCTGCCCGATGAGCAATTCCTTCTGGTTGAACCAAACTCCTCCGGTGGACCTGGTTGCATCAGAGCCGTTAGCAAGTGGGTCTCAACCCCTCACATCGCCCCGGGGCAAGCCCCAAGGTGTCGATCGGTTAAACTTCGTGGCATCCTCTCAAGCCGCAGCAAAGCGGCCGGAAAAAATTCCATTGCCCAATGCCTACAGTCTCCATCGTTGTCCCCTGCTTCAATCAGGAAGCCTTCATTGCTGACGCGCTCGAATCGGTGCTCGCCCAATCCTATAGCGACTGGGAATGCATCGTCGTTAATGACGGCTCTACTGACGGCTCGCAAGCCATCATCCAGGAATACGTGAAGAAAGATCGCCGGTTCTCGTCGCTTTCCAAGGAAAACGGTGGCGTCGCGGCAGCGCGCAACGTCGGTTTCGCCCAGGCGCGCGGCACGCTCTTTGTGCCTCTCGATGGCGACGACAAGATTCACTCCGATTATCTCCGACTCGCGGTGGAGTGCTTCGAGGCGTTCCCCGACACCGTGCTCGTGCATACCGGCACGCAGCGCTTTGGGGAGAGTCGCAAGGTGGAGCGCTTGCCCGAATACAGCTATGAGAAGCTGCTGTGGCAAAACATGCTCGTCAACACGACGATGTACCGCCGCGAGGCGTTCCTGCGCGCGGGCGGCTACTCGCCTGAAATGTTCTACGGCTTCGAAGACTGGGAATTCTATGTGCGCATGTTGCGCCCAGAGTCCCATGTCCAGTACATCAAGGAGCCGCTCTACCTCCACCGCATCAAGAAAAGCTCGCGCTCGACCGACCGGGTGGAACAGGACAAGGTCGCGGAGTCGCAACGCCTCATCTATGAGCGCAACCGCGACCGGTACGCCGAACATGCGGCAAACCCAATCAGCGTCTTTGGCCAGCGTATGAAGGATTTCGCGCCGATGTACACCGCGCGCTACAAGCGGCAGGCCCGTTACCTTCACGTCGGATATGGCATTGTCGTTTTGGGCCTGGTGGGTGTAATCGCGCTGCTCATCGCGGCGGGCTAGAAAAGCGATTCCTGTGCTGTCGCGATCGGCGACAGCCGGCTTTGCGTCCCCTTTGCAATTGGCAGTGCAATAACTCAGGCTCCTCGCCCCATCCGGCGCACGAGTCTATTGCGCATTTTGAGTTTCATTTCTCGACGTCTGCTCCCTCATCGACGTTAATCCCTCGATTATTCGAGGAAATTCCGCATTCGCGTCTGAAGATCAAGCGAATGAAACCCGAGAAAAACCACCCCATTCCTTTCAAACTGATTTTCAGTTAACGAATCGGAAACAGTGTGTTGCATCTCAAAAATTCCACCACTCATGGTTTACCTCTAAGATCTGTCCCGACGCATTTACGCAGTTCAGCCTGGAGGACAGTCGTATGGATCTGGCAAAAATCCGTCGCGAAGCGTTCGCGATGCCGATGCACAATCCCGCGTACCCGCGGCCCCCGTTTCGCTTCGTCAATCGCGAATATTTCATCATTTCGTACGAGACCGATCCCGATGCTTTGCGCGCTATCGTGCCAGCGCCGCTTCGGCCTGAAAACAATCTCGTCCACTACGAATTTATCCGCATGCCCGATTCATCGGGTTTCGGCGATTACACCGAAAGCGGTCAGGTGATCTCCGTGCGCGATCCGCAAGGGCGCCTCGGCAATTACACGCATTCGATGTATCTCGACGACGAAGGCCCGATCGCAGGTGGCCGCGAAATCTGGGGCTTTCCGAAGAAGCTCGCGCGCCCCGTGCTCGCCGTCGATGGCAACGACACGCTGCTTGGCACACTCGACTACGGCACGCAGCGTATCGCCACGGGCACGATGGGCTACAAGCATCACGTTCTCAACAGCGAGGACGAGCGCCACAAGCTCGCCGACACACCCAACTATCTGCTCAAGATCATTCCGCATGTCGATGGCACGGCGCGCGTTTGCGAACTCGTGCGTTTCTATCTGCGCGACGTGACGGTGCATGGCGCATGGAGCGGGCCGGCCGCACTCGAATTGCATCCGCACGCGCTTGCACCCGTCGCCGATCTGCCGGTACGCCGCGTGGTGGGCGCGCGTCACGTGATCGCCGACCTCACGCTCGATATCGGCGAAGTCGCTTTCGACTATCTCGCCGAGGTACCGCGCAACCGCACCGCGTTGGACGAATCCGAGGCCGCGCTCGCCTGATCGATTTATGTTTTCCAGATTCATAAGGAGTACCCATGTCGTTGAACGGTAAAGTTGCAGTTATCACGGGTGCCGCGAGCGGCATTGGCGAACATTGCGCGCGCACATTTGCGAGCCAGGGTGCGGCGGTCGTGATCGCGGACCTCAATCTCGCGAACGCGAAACAGGTCGCTGACAGCATTGTGGCCGCGGGCGGTAAAGCGCTCGCGGTGGAGATGGACGTGACCAACGAAGAAGCCGTGAACGCCGGCATCAACGAAGCGGCGGAAGTTTTGGGCGGGATCGACGTGCTCGTCTCGAACGCCGGCATCCAGATCATCAGCCCCATCGAGGCGTTTCCGTTCGCCGACTGGAAGAAGATGCTCGCGATCCATCTCGATGGCGCGTTTCTCACCACCAAGGCCGCGCTGAAGCATATGTATGCCAGCGGCAAGGGCGGCTCGATCGTCTATATGGGCTCAGTGCATTCGCATGAGGCGTCGAAACTGAAGGCCGCTTATGTGACCGCGAAGCATGGCCTGCTCGGCCTCGCGCGCGTGGTCGCGAAGGAAGGCGGCCCGCGCGGCGTGCGCGCCAACGTCGTGTGCCCGGGCTTCGTGCGCACGCCGCTCGTCGACCGGCAGATTCCGGAGCAGGCCAAGGCGCTCGGCATTTCGGAAGCCGACGTCATCAAGAACGTGATGCTCAGGGAGACCGTCGACGGCGAGTTCACCTCGCTCGACGACGTGGCGAACACGGTCGCGTTCCTCGCGGGCTTCGGATCGACGGCGTTGACGGGTCAATCGGTGCTCGTCACGCACGGCTGGTCGATGCACTAACCAAAGAAAAAAAGGAGAACGTATGCGCAGCAGCAATACGATCGTACGCACGGAGCGCAAGCCGTTTGATCTGCCGCGCTACGACGAGATCGCTCTCGTCCTGCAGGGCGGCGGCGCGCTCGGCTCCTATCAGGCCGGCGTGTTCGAGGGGCTCGCGCACGCGGGCGTGGAACCGCATCGCATCGCGGGCGTGTCGATCGGCGCGCTCAATACGGCGATCATCGCGGGCAACGAGCCGGCGCGGCGTGTCGAAGCGCTGCGCGGCTTCTGGGAGTCGATCTGCCATCCGGTCGACTGGTTCGGCAACCTCGGCTCGCTTGCGCTGCCACTGCTCGGCCATCACGAGCTGTCCCGCCGTTGGGCCAGCATGTGGGCCGCGGGCCGGGCGCTCGTCGAGGGCCAGCCGGGTTTCTTCGCGCCGCGCAGACCCCTGCCCATCGCGGGCTGGCACCGGGAGCTGCCGACCTCGGTCAGCTACTATGACACCGCCGCCCTGAAAGCGACGCTGCAACGCTTCGCCGATTTCGATCGCATCAACGATGGCCCGATCCGCGTTTCGGTCGGTGCCGTGAACGTGCGCAGCGGCAATCTCGTGTATTTCGACAACGCGAAAATGCGGCTCGAGCCCGAGCATTTCATGGCCTCGGGCGCGCTGCCGCCCGGCTTCCCGGCGGTGGAGATCGACGGCGAGTACTACTGGGACGGCGGCCTCGTGTCGAACACACCGCTCACCGAGGTGCTTCGCGACGCAGACCACAAAGACACACTCGTATTCCAGGTCGATCTATGGAGCGCCAGCGGACAGGCGCCGGCCAATTTCATGGACGTGGCCGAACGTGCCAAGGACATTCAATATTCGAGCCGCACGCGCGCCGTCACCAATATGCTGGCCGACCGGCAGAAACATGCGCGCTTCATCAAGGAGCTACTCGAGCGCGTACCGGCCGAGGCGCGCCGCAGCGATCCCCTGTTCCAGCTCGCGGAGACCGTGGCCGATGGATCGTCGATCAACGTGGTGCACCTGATCTACAAGAACAAGCCCTACGAAGGGCATTACAAGGACTACGAGTTCAGCGCCGACACCATGAAGGAGCACTGGTCGAGCGGTCTCGACGACATTCGCGCCTCGTTTTCTCATCCCGACTGGTTCGCGGTGCCGAGCCGCGAGCAAGGCTTCGTCACCCACGACATCCATCGCCGGGCGGGCGAGGTGCCTGAGTCGGATCGCGCCGGGCTGAGCGCCGGCGCTTCGGGTCAAGTGGAATTGCCTCGCAAGGTCGCGTAGGCCTGCTCAGCGTTCGACGGGGTGCGGCTCCTTCAGTTTGTTCGCGACCCGCACCGCGTCGTAGTAGGCAGCGTTCGGCGGGCGCTTCAGGTACTGTCCCGCGCCACGCTGCGCGCGCAGATCGCCGTCCGCCCACGCATGCGCGCCGCGTGTGAACGTGTGCATCGCCACGCCCTGCACCGTCATCCCTTCGAAGACGTTGAAGTCGACCTTCTGATGATGCGTCTTCACCGAGATCGTCTTCGTCGCCGCCGGGTCCCAGATCACGAGATCCGCGTCGGCGCCCACCTGCACAGCCCCTTTGCGCGGATACAGATTGAAAATCTGCGCGGCATTCGTCGACGTGATGCGCACGAACTCGTTCGGCGTGATGCGTCCGTGATTTACGCCCTCGTGCCATAGCACCGACATCCGGTCTTCGACGCCACCACAGCCGTTCGGGATCTTCGTGAAGTCCTCGCGTCCCATCGCCTTCTGCGATGCGCAGAATACGCAGTGGTCGGTGGCCGTCGTGTGCAACTGGCCCGCTTGCAGGCCACGCCACAGCGCCTCGCGATGCTCGCTGGTGCGAAACGGCGGGCTCATCACATGCGCGGCGGCACGCGTCCAGTCGGGGTCGCGATACACGGATTCATCGATCACCAGATGCCCCGGCAGCACTTCACCGAACACGCGCTGCCCTTCGTTGCGCGCGCGCGATATCGCTTCGACCGCCTCTTTCGAGGAGACATGCACGATGTACACAGGCACGCCGAGCACCTGCGCGATGCGGATCGCGCGATTGGCCGCCTCGCCCTCCACTTCGGGCGGACGCGACAGCGGATGCGCCTCCGGTCCCCTGAAGCCTTTCGCCAATAGCTGCTTTTGCAACTGGAACACGAGCTCGCCGTTCTCCGCATGCACGGTCGGCAGCGCGCCGAGTTCGAGCGATCGCGAGAAGCTGTTCACGAGCACTTCGTCATCGGCCATGATCGCGTTCTTGTAGGCCATGAAGTGCTTGAAGCTCGACACGCCGTGCTCTTGCACCAGCGTGCCCATGTCGCGATAGACCGAGTCGTCCCACCAGGTCACGGCCACGTGAAAGCCGTAATCGGCCGAGGCCTTCTCCGCCCAGCCGCGCCACTCCTTGAATGCGTCCATCAACGGCTGCTTCGGGCTCGGAATCACGAAGTCGATGATGCTCGTCGTGCCGCCCGACAGGCCCGCGGCCGTGCCCGTATAGAAATCGTCGCTGGCCGTCGTGCCCATGAACGGCAGCTCCATGTGCGTGTGCGGATCGATGCCGCCGGGCATCACGTACTGGTCGTGCGCATCGACGACCTTCGCGCCCGCGGGCGGATCGATCGTGCGCTCGATCTGCAGGATCGTGCCGCCGTCCTGCGGGTCCGCGATCAACACGTCGGCTCTGTACATGCGGTCGGAATCGATCACCGTGCCGCCGCGAATCAGGGTTGTCATCTGTTGCCTCCTCCTTCGTCAGATCACGTCATTCACGCGTTCGCCATGCTCGCGCCCGGACTGCGGCGCAGCTTCATCCATGTGCCGTACACGATCGATGCGAGCGCCAGTCCCACGAACCACGCGTATGTGTAGAGCGTGTTGAAGAACCCCGGCACGTTCGGGAACGATGCGGGAAACGCCGTGTGCAGAAAGCCCGGCAGATTGGGCAGCACGCCGATCGCGAGCGCGACGACGGCGGCCATGTTCCAGCCGCCCGTATAGCTGTATTCGCCGCTCTCGTCGAACAGTTCGCGCGAGTTGAGCCGCGTGCCGCGAATGAAGAAGTAGTCGACCATCAGGATGCCCGCGACAGGACCCAGCAGCGCCGAATAGCCGACGAGCCAAACGAAGATGTAGCCCTGTGTCGTCGCGAGAATCTTCCACGGCATCATCACGATCGCAAGGCTCGCCGTCATCAGGCCGCCGGTGCGATACGAAACGCGCTTCGGCCACAGGCTCGAAAAGTCGTAGGCAGGGCCCACGAGATTCGCGGCGAGATTGCAGCCCATCGTATCGAGCGTGAGGATGATCAGCGCAACGCCGACGCCGATCCCCGTCATCCGGCTCGTCAGATCGATCGGGTCCCAGATCGCCTTGCCGTAGATCACGACGGTGGCCGACGTGACCACGACCGAAATCATCGACAGCAGCGCCATCGGCACGGGCAAGCCGATCGTCTGGCCGACGACCTGATCGCGCTGTGTCTTCGCAAAGCGCGTGAAATCAGGGATATTCAGCGCGAGCGTCGCCCAGAAGCCGACCATCGCGGTCAGGCTCGGCCAGAACGTCAACCAGAACAGCCCCTCTTTCTTGCCCCCGGGCGCGAACTGCGACGGCGCCGACAGCATCGAGCCGAGGCCGCCCGCTTTCGAAGTTGCCCACCACACCAGCGCAATGCACATCACGACCTTGATCGGCGCGGACCAGCTTTCGAGCCTGCGGATCGAATCGGTGCCATGCACGATGAAGTAGATCTGCAACGCCCAGAACGCGAGGAAGCACGCGAGCTGACCGATCGAGATATCGAGGAACGGCAGCGCCGGGCCATGCAACGCATTACCCGTCAGGATGTTGAGCAGCGTAAAGATCGCGCTGCCGCCGAGCCACGTCTGGATGCCATACCAGCCGCACGCGACGATCGCGCGCAGCAGCGCGGGCAGCTTCGCGCCCTGCGTGCCGAACGACGAACGCACGAGCACCGCGTACGGAATGCCGTGCTTGGCGCCCGCGTGTCCGATCAGAAGCATCGGCACCAGCACGATCATATTGCCGAGCAACACCGTCAACACCGCCTGCCACGGCGACATGCCCTGCTCCGTCAAACCGGCCGCGAGCATGTACGACGCGATGTTCATCACCATGCCGACCCACAACGCGGCGAAGTGATACCACCTCCATGTGCGCTGCGCCGGACCCGTCGGTGCGAGGTCTTCGTTATAGAGACTGCTGCCGTGCGCGCCGGCCGCGGGGGGTGCGTGAGACGCGTCGGCGGATTGCGCTGTCTGCTTCATCGATGGATCTCCACTTGAACGCTCGTTGACTGTGGGTGCCGCCTTTTTCAGGCTGCTTTGGCCGTCTGTTGTGCATCGGTCGATTCTGGTGCGTCCGCTATGACCCGCGCCGGATTGTTCGGATGCGTGGTCCAGTTCGCATATTCGCCGCTATCGACACGCTCCATCGTGATGCATTGCTCGACCGGGCAGACATGCATGCAAAGATTGCACCCGACGCATTCCGCATCGATCACTTCGAAATGCCGCTTGCCGTCTTTCTCACGCGTGATCGCCTGGTGCGAGGTGTCCTCGCAGGCAATATGGCAGAGGCCGCACTGGATGCACTTGTCCTGATCGATGCGCGCCTTGATGTCGTACTTGAGATTCAGATACTTCCAGTCGGTGACGTTCTGCACGGCGCGGCCGCGGATATCGTCGAGCGTCGCGTAGCCTTTTTCGTCCATCCAGTTCGACAGGCCGTCCGCGAGATCGGAGACGATGCGAAAGCCATAGTGCATCGCCGCCGTGCACACCTGCACGCTGCCGGCGCCCAGCACCATGAACTCGGCCGCATCGCGCCACGACGAAATGCCGCCGATGCCAGAGATCGGCAGATTCGGTGTTTCCGGGTCGCGCGCGATTTCAGCGACCATGTTCAGCGCAATCGGCTTCACGGCGGGACCGCAATAGCCGCCGTGCGTGCCCTTGCCGTCGACGGTCGGCATCGGCGCCATCTGGTCGAGATCGACCGCGACGATCGAGTTGATCGTATTGATCAGCGACACGCCGTCCGCGCCGCCCTTGTACGCGGCACGCGAGCCCATGCGGATGTCGCTGATGTTCGGCGTGAGCTTCACGAGACACGGCAGCTTCGTGCCTTCCTTCACCCAGCGCGTGACCATCTCGACATACTCGGGCACCTGGCCGACCGCCGAACCCATGCCGCGCTCGCTCATCCCGTGCGGACAACCAAAGTTCAGTTCGACCGCATCGGCGCCGGTATCCTCGACGAGCGGCAGAATCCATTTCCAGTCGTGCTCATTGCAAGGCACCATCAGCGAGACGATCAGCGCACGGTCGGGCCAGTCGCGCTTGACCTCCCTGATTTCGCGCAGATTGACGTCGAGCGGACGGTCGGTGATCAGTTCGATGTTGTTCAGGCCGGCGATGCGCTGACCGTTCCATTGCACCGCGCCGTAACGCGAACTGACGTTGACCACATGCGGATCGAGCCCGAGCGTCTTCCACACGACCCCGCCCCAGCCCGCCTCGAATGCGCGGTTCACGTTATAGGCTTTGTCGGTCGGCGGCGCGGAGGCGAGCCAGAAAGGATTCGGCGAAGTAATGCCGGCAATCGTGCAACGTAGATCGGCCATGTTCGGCTCCGTGGGGATTCGATTTTTGTGTGACGTCGAGTGCGTTCGCTCGCGTTGGGGTTTCAGGCCGCCTTGACGGCCGCGAGCGCGAAAGCCGCATCGATCGATGCCGCCGCGAGCTTGCCGTCCTGCACGGCCTGGACGGTCAGATCGACGCCGCCCGATGCCGCACAATCGCCGCCCGCCCAGACCTTGTCCAACGACGTACGCATGTCCGCATCGACCGCAATGCGGCTTTGATCGAGCGTCAACAGTTCATGATCGAGCCCGACGGATACCAGCGTCTGACCGATTGCCTTGAGCACCATGTCGGCTTCCACTGTGAAGCGCTCCACGCCGCGACCATCTACGGCGCGCTCGAATTCGACGCCCGTCACGGATCCATCACTACCGACCAGGCGCACCGGCTTCGCATGCGTGATCAGCGTCACGCCCTGCTTCTGCGCGAATTCGCGCTCGGCCCATGTCGCGCTCATCGATTCGACGCCGCGCCGATACACCATCGTCACGCTCGTCGCGCCGAGCTTGCGGCTTTGCACGGCTGCATCGACAGCCGTATTGCCGCCGCCGATCACGACCACGCGGCGCCCGACCGGCACCGTCGACAGGTCTTTTGCCTGACGCACCTGTTCGATGAAATCGACGGCGTTCATCACGCCGTCGAGCGTCTCGCCTTCGAGTTCCAAAGCGCGCACACCAGCGAGTCCGACCGCAAGAAACACGGCGTCGTGTTGCTGCCGCAGCGTATCGAGTGTGATATCGCGGCCCAACGCGACGCCAGTCTTCAACTCGATTCCACCTACCGACAACAGCCACTGCACTTCCCGCTGCGCGAAGTCATCGACGGTCTTGTAGGCGGCGATTCCATACTCGTTGAGGCCGCCGCCTTGGGCGCGCGCGTCGTAGATCGTCACGCGATGACCCGCCACTGCAAGACGATGCGCGCACGCAAGTCCCGCCGGTCCCGCGCCGACGACGGCCACGTGCCGCCCGCTTGCCGCCGCGCGTTTGAATTGCACGGCATCGCGCGCCATCGCCCAATCGGTTGCATGACGTTGCAACGCGCCGATCGCCACCGGCTGCGCGTCCTGATGATTGCGCACGCAGGCGCCTTCGCAAAGGATCTCCGTCGGGCACACGCGCGCGCACATGCCGCCCAATGGATTTGCAGAAAGAATATCGGTGGCGGCGCCCTTCAGATTGCCGTTGCCGATCTTGCGGATGAAGCCCGGAATGTCGATCTGTGTCGGACAGGCCTGCACGCACGGCGCGTCGTAACAGTAGTGACAGCGGCTCGCAGCCGCGGCGGCAGCCGTCGGGTCGAGCAGCGGCGCAATATCGGCAAATTCGCACGACAGCTGTTCGGACGACAGGCGGTGCGCGGCGATGTCGCCGGTTTGCTTGATGGCCATACACGTTCCTTCGTCAAAGTGAGGACGTAGCCGTGCCCGCCGGCTTCGCGTGAACGAAGCCGGGACGGCATGTTTTATCGGTGAAGCGTTGCAGTGCTACGGCATCATCGGGCGCTTACGGCGCACTCTCGCAGGCGCGCTCCAGCATCGCGTGCAGCAATACGTTCGCGCCGGCCTCGATCCATTCGGGCGTCGCGTCTTCGATTTCGTTGTGACTGATCCCATCGACACAAGGCACGAACACCATCGATGTCGGCGCGACCTGCGCGAGATAGCACGCGTCATGACCCGCGCCCGACACCATGTCGCGATGCGAATAACCAAAGCGTTCGGCAGCGGCGCGCACGGACTTCACGCACGCCGCATCGAACTTGACGGGCTCGTAGTAAAAGATCTGTTCGAGTTCCGTTTCGAGGCCGATGCCGCCGGCGATCTTCGCCACCCCCTCGCGCAATTCGGCGTCCATCTTCGCGAGCACGGCATCGTCCGGATGACGGAAATCGACCGTGAAGAACACGCGGCCGGGAATCACGTTGCGCGAGTTGGGATGCACCTGCATCATGCCGACCGTCGCGCACGCAAGCGGGGCGTGCGCGAGGCCGATCCGGTTGACCAGATCGACGACGCGCGCCGCGCCGAGCAACGCGTCCTTGCGGCGCGGCATCGGTGTCGGGCCCGCATGCGCTTCCTGGCCCGTCAGTGTGATTTCGTACCAGCGCTGTCCTTGCGCATCGGTGACGACACCGATCGTCTTCTGTTCGGCTTCGAGTATCGGACCCTGCTCGATATGCAATTCGAACGCCGCGTGCAGCGGATGGCCGCCGCACGGCACATCGCCCGCATAGCCGATCCGTTCGAGCTCGGCGCCGATCGTCTTGCCGTCGACGTCCTTGCGCGACAGGCCATAGTCGAGCGTAAAGACACCCGCGAACACGCCCGATGCCACCATCGCGGGCGCAAAGCGCGAGCCTTCCTCGTTGGTCCAGATCACGACTTCGATCGGATGCTCGGTTTCGATGTTGCGGTCGTTGAGGCTGCGAATCACTTCGAGCCCGCCGAGCACGCCGTAGATGCCGTCGAAGCGCCCGCCCGTGGGTTGCGAGTCCGCGTGCGAGCCCGTCAGCACGGGCAACGCGTTCGGGTTCGTACCCGCGCGCCGCATGAACACATTGCCCATCTGATCGACGCTCACCGTGCAACCCGCCTCTTTCGCCCAACTGACGATGAGGTCGCGCCCTTGCTTGTCGAGATCGGTGAGCGCGAGACGGCAGACGCCGCCCTTCTTCGTCGCGCCGATCTTCGCCATCGTCATGAGGCTATCCCACAGGCGTTTGCCGTTCACCGTGATCGACGTATCGAGTCCTTGCTTCAACGCTTCGGATACCGCATTCATTCGTCGTGCTCCTCTGGATCAACACGCTTTGCAGTCCAACCGCGAGACACTGTGCAGGGCCTCGCGACGAAGTGAAAATGGTGCAGCGGCGGCGCAACCGGCCTCGCCGTTGGGCATCGATGCACCGCAGGCGTGCGTGGTGCGATGCCCGCAACATCCGATCAACGGCCTTGGTAAACCCTGACCATGCTGCCCACTGCGAATCCTGTCCGATTGGACAGGTTGTAGCCGATTAAAATCATCAAATCAACGTCTTTTGTGCGGGCCGATACAGTTCTCCCTCAGAGCGAGAAGCATGCCATTGCGATGCAGCATGTGTTTTTGCCCGGATGACAAGGCGGCGCGAATGGCTATGTCGACACGGACACGAGCGGCTAGAATAAAGCGCGAAGCGGCACCGAGGCCCACGATGAAACACGACGACACAATGTTGAGCGCGACGGACAACGACGAAGCAGCGCCGCCTTTGCGGCGTCGCAAGGCGCACATTCGCGAGAGCAACGAAGCCCATCTTCTGGCGTGCGCGGAGGCCGTGTTCGCGGAGCGCGGCTTCGAAGGCGCGAGCACGGCGATGATCGCCGAACGCGCGGGCTTACCGAAAGCCAACGTCCATTACTACTTCCCGACGAAGCTCGCGCTCTATCGGCGCGTGCTCGAAGATCTGTTCGAAGACTGGCATCGCGCGGCGAACACGTTCGAAGGCAGTGACGATCCCGTCGATGCGATCGGCGGCTATGTGCGCGCGAAGATGGAATTGTCGCGGCGGCGGCCGCTCGGATCGAAGGTATGGGCGAACGAAATCATCCACGGCGCCGAGCACATGCAGGACATCCTCGCGCATCGCGTGAAGCCGTGGCTCGACACGCGCGTGACCGTCATCGACGACTGGGTTGCGCGCGGCCTGCTCGCGAACGTGGATGCACAAACGCTGATGTACATGATCTGGGCCACCACGCAGCACTACGCGGATTTCGATGCGCAGATACGCGCGCTCAGCGGTAAGCGCGCGCTGTCGCAAAAGGCCTTCGATGCGGCGACCGAACAGGTCGTGCAGCTTGTGATTCGCGCGTGCGGCGCGAAATCTCCCATCGCGAAGACCTAGCTCAGGTCCCGCGCAAGCTGGGTTTCATGGACGGGTTCGGGCGTCCGCTCATCCGGCTTGCGTCGCGCCTGGATCTCCGCCACGATCTGCGCATATCGCCGTTCGGTCAGCGGATAAAAGACGAACACGAGCATCGTCAGGCCCAGCAACGATGCAGGTATCAGCGTCAATGCGGTATAGATCCCAGACACACTGTCAGCGCCCTGATTGGCCAGGTTGGGCACATACCCCGACATCGCGAGAACAAACGCGGGAATCGCGCCGCCGAAAGCCTGTCCGCTCTTGCGCGCAAACGAGAAGAACGCATAGCTCATCCCCTCGATACGTTCGCCGCTCACGTACTCGCCGTACTCCACGGTGTCGGACTGCAGTGCGAAGGCCATCGATGAAGTCAGCATCTGGCCGACCGATATCACGCTGAAGAACGCGAGAATCAGAGAAACGTCCGTCGTGCGAAAGCAATACAGCAACAGGAAGCCGACCACGTATACGCCCAGTCCCGTGATGAACGCGCCCTTTCGCCCGAAACGCCTGACCAGCCAGGCCGTCAGCGGAACCGCGACGAGCAGCCCGAGCAGCTTTCGCGCGACCACGATCTCGACCAGTACTTCGGTGTTCTTCAGCACGTAGCGGGCGAAGTAGATGATGGTGGCGTTCATCGAGAAATACGCCGCCACGATACAGATCTGCGCGAAGCAGATGAACAGCAGCGCGCGATTCCTGAAGACGGTCCGCAGGCTGCTCGCAAGCGTTCGCGATTCCTTCTGGTATTCGACGGTCTCTTTCGTGCCGGCGAAGCAGACCGCGTACGACACCACGCCGATCAGTCCGAATACGATCAGGTAGCGCGTATAGATCGCGTGCATCGACTCGCCGCCATGCGCCGCGCCATGAATCTTCGGCGCAATCACGACCGCAAGAAAAATCGCCGTCAGCGAGGCCACCACTTCGCGCGACACGCCAAGCATCGCCCTCACCCGCGCGTTCTGACTGATTGCAGCCGATAGCGATCCATAGGGGATGCTGACAAACGAGAACAGAAGGCCGAGCAGAGCGTAACTGACGTACGCATACACCAGCTTGAGATCACCTGACCAGTGGCGCGGCACCGAGAACACCAGCACGTTCGCGGCAGCGAGCGGGATTGCGCACCATAGCAGATAGGGGCGAAAGCGCCCCCATCGCGTGTTGGTGCGGTCGACCACCCGACCTGCCCAGATGTCCGCGCCCGCGTCGAAGATGCGAATCACGAGTAGTAGCGTACCCACGGCGACGGCCGGAATACCGGCCACATCCGTGTAGTAGTTCAGCAGGAACATCGCCCCCATCGCGTAGATGAAGTTGTTGGCGATTTCACCCGACCCGTAAAAGGCAACCGATGCCCAAACCTGTCTATTCATTGCGATTGTCTCCTCCGTCAGCGCTTCAAGGCGTGATCAGAACCGCGGTTTTTTTCGCTCCCAGTCGGGCTTGAACTTACGCATCTGCGCGGCGTCGTCACGGCCGTGCGAGCCGCAGCGCAAATACTGCTGATGCAACTCGGCCAGCGCGCGTCGATCCAGCTCCACGCCGATGCCCGGCAGATCGCGAACGGCGACATTACCATCCTTGATTGGCACCCGGCCATCGAGCAGCAAGTCTTCCGTGAACCACGGGTAGTGCGTATCGCATGCGTAGCTCAGATTCGGCGTCGCGGCCGCGATGTGCGTCATCACCATCAGGCTGATCCCGAGGTGGCAGTTCGAATGCATCGACAGGCCGATGTCGAACATCTCGCATAGATGCGCGAGCTGCTGGGTTGCGCGCAAGCCGCCCCAATAGTGGTGATCAGACAGGATCACCTGGACGCCATTCACGGTGATGTTGCGGCGGAATTCGTCGAAGTCCGTGACCACCATGTTGGTCGCGAGAGGCAGACCGGTCGCGAGATGCAGGTCCGCCATGCCGCCTAGACCCGGAGTGGGGTCTTCGTAATACTCGAGGTCTCCGGCGAGCTGCTCCGCCATCCGGCGCGCGGTGTCCTGCGACCATCCGCCATTCGTATCGAGGCGCAACGGATGATCGGGGAATGCCTTTCTCAGCGCCTTGATGCAGGCCACGTCCTGATCCGGCGTGAGGATGCCCGCCTTGACCTTGATGCTGCGAAACCCGTACAGGTCGATCATGCGTCGCGCTTCGCCGACAAGCTGTTCGACGTTCAGCACCTCGCCCCACGGATCGTGCTCGGCATAGTCCGCGTCGACCTTGCGGGCATAGTCGGTGCCGTACTTGAAAAACAGGTAGGCGGAAAACGGCACCTCCTGGCGCACCGCGCCGCCGAGCAGCTCACACAGAGGGATGCCCAGGTGCCGCGCCTGAAGGTCGAGGAAGGCGACCTCGAATGCGCCGAAGATCTTGGCATCGGTGGGGTTGCCATTCCAAGAACCAGGCAGGAAGCGAAATGCCTCCGATCCGGGATGCGGCGCCTGCGTTTGCGTGAGTCGCCGCAGCGCATTCAGATCGAACGGGCTCAGTCCCACGAGATGCTCCCGAACCGAACTCAGGCGGTCCAGCACCAGCTTGTCGCCGAAGGTTTCGCCAAGGCCGATGAGTCCATTGTCCGCCTCGACCTCGATGATCGATCGCACCGTATAGGGGTTGTACAGGCCGCCGTTGTTCAGCAAAGGCGGATTCCTGACGGCGACCGGCGTGACTCTGACCTGCCTGATTTTCATTCGGGTGCTCCGGGGGTTGTCTCGCCGGCTAGGTTAGAGCTATCGAATTTCTGAGTAAAACGATATATTTCTATGCGATCTATCGAAAAATTCGATGTGTTGAAATGTTGCGTGAACTGAAGACTTTCATGGCTGTGGTCGAACACGGCACCTTCTCGGCGGCCGCGGCGCGCATCGGCCTGACGCAATCGGCAGTCAGCTCGCAAATCCAGCGGCTCGAAGAGGAACTCGGCGTCACGCTATTCGACCGGTCCGGTCGAACGCCGTATCTGACAAAGGCCGGCGAGGAAGCACTCACGCTGGCCGAGGAGATGATGGGCGTGTACGCGAGGTTGCTGAAACAGCCCAGCATTGCTGAGAACACCGGCACGCTGCGGGTCGGCGCGGTCGCTTCAGCTCAGGAGTCGGTACTGGCCCGACCGGTCGCTGCGTTCCGCGAGGTGTTTCCGGCATGGCGGGTTCAGATCGTGACGAGCGGCGGCCTCTCGTTGCTCGGCCAGCTCGATGCGGGCGACATCGACCTCGCAGTACTGAGCCAGCCGCAGTTCACGCTGCCTGCCAGTTTCGAATGGCGACGCCTGGCGTTGGAGCCGTTCGTGCTGTTGGTCCCTGAGTCGATGGCGGGTCCGCGGTGGCGAACGCTGTTACAGCGTGCCCCGTTCATTCGTTACGCGCGAAGCTCATTTGGCGGGCAACTGGTCGAACAGTTTCTGTCGCGCGAGCGCATCGCCGTGCATGATGCGATCGAAATCGTCGACCTGCACGGTATCGCCCAGATGGTCGCGAGCGGCGCGGGTGTTGCGCTCGTTCCAAGAACGACCGGGTTGCGCGAATGGCCGCCGGGGGTCGTCTCGCTGGATCTCGGCGCTCATACGTTTTATCGTGAGATCGGCGTCGTACAGAAGCCGCGGCACAGCCGCCATCTCGCCATTCAACGATTTGTCGACGAGATGATTCGCGTGTGGGGAGATCCGCGGGATGCGTCAATTGGTTAGGCGGAGTTCGAGGTGAAGGTCGACGGCGGTGGTTGAGCGCCGCGAGCGTCGTCCGCGCTAAAGCTAACCGCCGCGCGCAATCCCGCCCCTTCCGCGCCATCGCCCCGCGTCACCAGCGGGTGGAAACACGTCCCAGTAGCCGTCGTCGTGTTCAAAGAAGAACAGCGCGTGTGGACCCGACGCCAGCAAGGTTTCCACGCGGACGTAGCGCCCTCCGCCCAAGCCGCTGTGCCCGAACGCGGTGACGTGCACCGCTGCGGTGGGGGCCAGCCATTTTTCGACCTGATATCGAAGTGACGGTGTTTTTGTGTGTTTCATCTGCCGCTCCCTTGCACCGGCGCTTTTTGCAGTCTCGTTCGCCCGATGGGCAAACACGCCGCGATGCACCGGCCGCCTTCGAGATGTGGCGCGTTTGTCGCGCTGCATCGAAAGGCAGGAAACCTCTTCAACTATAGTGCTAAAAGTCGGCATTGGTATTTGTTCGAGCGAGACGGAATCACAAACAACCTAGCCCACAAGCGCCCGTTCGGCGGCTTCGGGAGATGCTTGTTGATGCGCCGCATCACATGTTCGTTTGTTCTTTGTGTCGCCGGCCTGGATTGTTTTCCCGATAGGCAGACTTATTGTTTACGTGGAACATAGGCCAGCGCTACAACTTGCCAACGTGTCGAACCGGTGGGGGTAAGCATGGGACAACTGGACTTCAGCGCCTTCGAGCACGAAGGTTGGGAGCGGGTCGCGCAGGCCTATCACGCGTATTTCGGCGATTTGACCGCCCAGTCGAACCACGCAATGCTCGAGTCACTCTGCGTTGGGCGGGGTGCGCGTTTTCTCGACGTCGCATGCGGTCCTGGCTACCTCGCTGCCGCGGCCGCGCGGCGCGGCGCGAACGTGGCTGGTGTGGATTTCTCGGTTGCGATGGTCGACAAGGCGAGACGCGTCTTTCCAGGGCTCGAGTTCCGCGTCGGCGACGCGGAGAATTTGCCATTTCCCGATGAAAGCTTCGCGGCCGTGGGCATCAGCTTCGCATTGTTGCATTTCCCGCACCCCGAGCGCGCGCTCGCGGAAGCGTTTCGTGTCCTGCAGCCCAATGGCAGAATCGCCTTCACGGTATGGGCGACGCCGGATAAAGCGGTGGGTTTCGGGATGGTGTTGAAGGCAGTCGAGCAGCACGGGACAACCGAGGTTGCCATCCCGCCGGGACCACCGTTCTTCCGGTTCAGCGATTGGCAGGAATCGAGGCGCGTATTGCTCGATGCCGGATTCGTTCAACCGGACGTGCGGGAGCTGGACCTCACCCTCGTGCTTCATGCTCCCGATACACCTTTTCATGCGCTCCTGCGTGGTGGCGTGCGATTTGCCGCGTTGCTGAACGCCCAGACGCCGGCCGCGCTCGCGTCGATCGAAGGGGCTGTCGCACGCGATGCGGAGGCGTATCGGGGCGATGCCGGGGACCTGAGGCTGCCGATGAGCTGCGTTCTGGCTTCCGCGCTCAAGACTTGAGCGAGACGGATTGACCCGCACGGGGACGGGTGCCATCTGATTTCGTTCGACATCGTTTCCCTCCAGTCGGGGTTGCATGTACTTATGTCGGGAATGACTACAAATAAAATGAGCCGCCGGCACCTGCTGACGCTGATCGGCAAGAACCTCGGCGCGGCCGCCATGATGCAAGGCATGGACACGTTGGGATTCGCCGCTGCCTCGACCTACGCCGGACCGATCAGACTCGAAGGTGCACCCAAAGGAACGCGGATTCTCGTGCTCGGCGCGGGCATGGCCGGCCTTGTCGCGGCCTTCGAGTTGAGGAACGCGGGCTACCAGGTTCAGGTGCTCGAGTACAACGACCGCCCGGGTGGCCGGTCCTGGACGGTCAGGGGCGGCGATCGATATACGGAACTCGGCGGCGCAACCCAGTACTGCGATTTCGCTGACGGCCTTTATCTGAACCCAGGGCCGTGGCGCATTCCATACCATCACCAGGGCGTACTCGACTATGCAAAGCGCCTGAAGGTGCCGCTCGAGCCGTTCATCCAGGTCAACCACAACGCCTACTTTCATTCGACCGAGGCTTTCGGCGGCAAGCCGCAACGATTCCGGACGGTGCAGACCGACTATCAAGGCTATGTCGCCGAGCTGCTTTCCAAAGCGATCCGCAAAGACGCACTCGACGATGCGTTGTCAGCCGACGACGCGCAGCTGCTGCTCGAATCCCTGCGCCGATGGGGCGCGCTCGACCGCGATGGTCGCTATCAGGCGGGCGAGCGAAGCAGTGACCGTCGCGGCTTCGCGACCGCGCGCGGCGGCGGGCTGATGCCCGAAGCCGTGCCGTCGGATCTCTTGCCGCGCGAGCCCTTGCTTGCTTCGCATTTGTGGCAATGGCTGTCGTCCGGAAACGAGCTGGACTACCAGGGCACCCTATTCCAACCCGTCGGCGGCATGGACCGGATTGCCCATGCGCTTCATGCGCAGGTCGCGAGCGCCGTCGTGTTCAATGCCAGGGTCACGGCCATCTTGCAGGACGGGCAAGGCGTCACGGTGCGCTATACCGATACGACCACCCGGAGCGAGCGCAACGCGCACGCGGATTGGCTGGTGTGCACGATCCCGCTCTCGATTCTGAGTCAGATCGACATGGCGGTCAGCCCACCCATGCGCGCAGCGATCGATGCCGTGCCCTACGAGACATCGGTGAAAATCGGCCTGCAATTCGGCCGGCGATTCTGGGAGGAAGACGAGCAGATCTACGGCGGCATCACGCGCACGGACCTGCCGATCTCGGCGATCGGCTATCCGGCGACAGGTTACGGATCGTCCGGTCCCGCGGTGCTGCTCGGCGCCTACATGTGGGGGCCCGCCAGCTATGAGACGGGCGCGTTGCCGCCTGCGGAACGGATCGCGGTGGCATTGAGTCAGGGCAGCCAGATTCATCCGCAGTACGCGCTCGAGTATCAGAACGGCTTCGCGATGAGCTGGAGCCGATCACCGTTCACGAATGGCTGCTTCGCCGCGTGGACGGATGAATTGAGACAAGCGCATTACACGAATCTGTGTCAGATCGACGGACGAATCGTCCTTGCCGGAGAGCATGCTTCCCATCTGCCGGCATGGCAGGAAGGCGCCGTGCTGTCGTCTCTGGATGCGATCACCCGGTTGCATCGGAGAATCGTCAATGGCTAGGTCGACGCTGAGTCTCAAAGCGATGCTGATGGCCTTGCTGATGGCTACGGCAACGGCACCGGTGTCGGCTCGGGATGTGGCCCAGGACAGCCCGCGCACTTTCACGATTTCGCCAGGCTACCGCTTCACCGAAACGACCGGCGAAGCGCTCTACAACGCGACTTGCGCGGGATGCCATATGCTGGATGGAAAAGGCGCACAGGGCGCGGGTCACTATCCGGCGCTCGCCGGCAACCCGGCACTCGAAGCAGCGCCCTACGTCATCACCAACGTATTGCACGGCCGAGCGGCAATGCCACCGTTTGGCGATACGATGGATGACGATCAGGTCGCCGCTGTCGTCAACTACACGCGAACCCATTTCGGCAATCGATTTACCGGCAGCGTCACACCGAGCCAGGTTAAGTGTTTGCGCTGAGCTCACCTGGCATGGCTGTCGCCGGGTTCTGCGGTCCGGTACGGGCGCTTCAGGCCCTTTGCAGAATGTCGATCGCCTTGTCGGCATCGCTCAACGAGTCGAGCGCGACATAGGCAATGAACTGCGTGCCGAGTACAGCGGCCGAGACGCCTCGGAGGTTGATGCCGCCATCCGCCAGCATTTCGGTCAATTGCCCGATGATGCCCAGTTGGTCCAGACCCATCACCCGGATGGAGTGAAGGCTCGGCGTGATGCTGAACCCTGCCTGCGTGGCGGCACGGATCGCACTGTCTCCCTGGATCGGCGCGACGAACACGACCCCCTTGCCCGCTGCCTCCGTGCGACGTGCCACGACGAATTGCAAGTCGACACCCGCCTCCCGCAAGACGCTTAATACCTTCGCAAGGCCGCCCGGTTTGTCGTCGATGGTCGCTGCCCAGACATCGACACGTTCTACGCTCAGTTCCATGGCCGTCGCTCCCGCTTCGGATTTCATTAGAAAAAATCTACTTCACGAACGGCCCTCGGGCAAGGCGCGACGTTGCGGCGGCTAGGCCGCGGCTGTCCCGCGCTCCGCGCGTGTCAACGCCAGCGCCAGCCGTGCCCCGACCTCGGCGTTGTGTTTCACGATCGCGATGTTCGTCGCGAGGCTGCGCCCGCCAGTCAGCGCCTTGATGCGAGCCAGCAGGAAAGGCGTCACTGCCTTGCCGGCAACGCCTTGCGCCGCGGCATCGGTGAGGGCCTGGCTGGTCAGCGCATCGATCTCGTCGGACGGCATCGCTGCCGCTTCCGGCACCGGCGTGCTGATCAAGACGCCGCCCTCGAGACCCAGGTCCCACTTGGTGCGGATGAAGCGCGCCTGGTCCGCCGCGTCGTCGAGCCTGAGGTCCGCGCGAAAGCCGCTGTCGCGCGTGTAGAACGCGGCGAAATTGTCCTGCTCGCAACTGAGCACCGGCACCCCGTGCGTTTCCAGATATTCCAGCGTGAGCCCGATGTCCAGGATCGACTTCGCACCGGCGCAGACGACCGCCACCGAGGTCTTCGCCAATTCCTGCAGGTCCGCCGAGATATCGAAGGTTTCCTGCGCGCCACGGTGCACGCCGCCGATACCTCCGGTGACGAAGACCTCGATGCCGGCCAGCGCGGCACAGATCATCGTGCCCGCCACTGTGGTGGCACCGAGCCCGCCACCGGCCAGCACGGCGGGCAGATCGCGGCGGCTCACCTTGTGTACGTTGCCCGAGCGGCCCAGCAGTTCCAGCTCGTCGTCGGACAGGCCGATGCGGATTCGCCCACCGATCAGCGCAATCGTCGCGGGCTCGGCTCTCGCCTCGCGGATCAAGGCCTCCACTTCGCGCGCCGTGCGTATGTTCTCCGGGTAGGGCATGCCGTGAGCGATGATGCTCGACTCCAGCGCGACGAGCGGGCGGCCCGCCGCCTTTGCAGTGGCTACGGACGGACTGAATGCCAACCAGTGGTGTGCGAGGTCTGCAACCATGTCTTGGGGTCTTCCAGTATCGTGAACCTGTGTATGCAGCAAGGGCGCGCTTCACGGCACATCGTGGAGCGCGGGGCGTCTTTCGCCATTCAGAACATGTTGCGCTGGCTCGGATCGAACTGCGGGTCCGGCTGCTTCTGCGTATTCCTGAGCACGCCCTGCTGGTCGAAATAGAAATTGAAGAGCATGTGGTAGATGTTGCTTTCCATGTATCGATACGACCACACCTCGCGATCCATCATCTTGAAGTACACGGTCTCGAACGGCCGCCCGAACGCGACCAGCACGTCGTCGCGCGTCCACTTGTTGACCTCGGCGCGATAAAACTCGGTGTCCTGAAGCACTTGCCGCACACTGGTCGTCTTGCCCGACGCATCGAGGTCGACGGCGACGGTCGTCGATCCCATCGGCTGCGTGGGCCACATGAGACGCTTGCCGCCGTTGGGCAGATCGTAGGTCTCCTTCGGCGGACCGAGCTTCGCGACGATCGCCTGCTGGTCCATGCCGATTTGCACGCGCTGCTGCGGCTGTGCGCAAGCGCAGAGCACGAGTGCAACGGCGCACGCGCCATGCGCCAACGAAAATGCAATGGGCTTTCTCATTGGTCTCTCCCGCGGAGTTTCTTAGTCCGCTTTCACCTGCAAGTCCTACTTTACGCGCTTCAGGCGTTCATAACGCCTGCCTGCACGTGCGGAAAAGTGACGGCTGCCCGCTCCGACAAAACCGTCCCCGTGTAGGAACGTTTCAATCGATCTACACTTAAATTCGAAGGGACGTAGCGCAGCCAGAACACCCGACGATGCGATGGCCGTCAGCGACAAGCCGGACAATGCCGACGGCGCCCCTATTTGGAAGACCGGGCATGCCGCGGATCGCAAGCCCGGGCTTCGTGTACGTCGAGGGGGACAACATGAAGCGCGCACACGTGGCTGGACTGCTATGCAGCGTAATGCTTGCCGGTTGCCTGTCGGCCGGCGTCGAAGTGAAACCCGAAGAGATGTCGCACTTCAAGCCTGGCGTGACGACGTTGCAACAGGTGATAGCCGTGCTCGGCCCTGCAACGGTAGAGAGCGCGCTGGACGACGGTTCGACGCTCCTCGTCTACACGTACGTGACATCGCGGCCCCACCCTGAAAGCTTTCTTCCGTTCATTGGGTCGCTGGTCGGCGGCGGCGACACGCGCACCTCCGCGGCCGTTTTCCTGTTCAATCCGCGCGGCGTCCTCAAGAGCGCCAACACCACCACCTCGAATATCGGCACGGGCCTGAGCAGCGGCCTGGGCCCCGGCCAGCACAGCGTATCGACGCGCGCCGCCGAACCGCCCGTCGAAATCAGGAGCGTTCAGCCGGACACCGTGCAAAGCGTCGAGCCGCTTCCAGAACAGCGACTCCAGGCGGCGCCGCAGACTGACGTCGAACCGCCGCCCGAACAGGGGGACGAGTCGGTTCCAGACCAGTAGCAGCGCCTCTATCCGACCTTGACCTCGTTCTCCAAAGGCTGATTCTTTTCGAAGGCCGTGATGCTCTGCAACGTCGTTTCGCAGATGGTCGTCAAGGCCTCGCGTGTCAGGTAGGCCTGATGCCCGGTGACGATCACATTGGGAAACGATACGAGGCGCTGGAACACGTCGTCGGTAATGATTTCGCTGGAGAGATCGCGAAAGAACAGATCCGCCTCCTGTTCATAGACGTCGATCCCGAGTCCGCCGAGCAGCCCGCTCTTCAAGGCCTCGATCGCGGCTTCGGTATCGATCAGCCCGCCCCGGCTCGTATTGATCAGTATCGCGCCTCCCTTTGCCCGCTCGAGTGTCTTCGAATTGATGATGTGATGGGTCTCGGGCGTGAGCGGACAATGCAGCGAAATGATGTCGGCTTTCTCGCCGATCTCGCCGGTCTTCGCATAGCTCAGCCCGAGCGCCTGGAATTCCGCCGACGGGTAGGGATCGAAACCGATCACCTCGCAGCCGAAGCCGAGCATGATCCTCGCGAACACGCAGCCGATCTTGCCGGTTCCGACCACCGCAACCGTCTTGCCGTGAAGGTCGAAGCCGACCAGGCCGTCGAGCGAAAAATTCGAGTCGCGGGTGCGGTTATAGGCGCGATGCACCTTGCGGTTGACCGCGAGCAGCAGCGCAACCGCGTGCTCCGCCACGGAGTACGGCGGGTACGTGACGACGCGCACCACCTTGATCCCGAGCCTCGCCGCGGCTTCCAGATCGACATTGTTGAAGCCCGTGCAGCGCAACGCGAGCAGCTGCGTGCCGCCCTGATGCAGTGTCTCCAGCACCTGCGCGTCGGCCTCGTCGTTGACGAAGATGCAGACCGCGCCGAAGCCCGCGGCGAGACCGACGCTGTCCATGTTCAGCGAAACGTCGAAGTTATGCAGCTGGTGCTGCTCGACCTTGTTGGCCTCGTCGAGATAGTCCCGTTCATAGCGCGTCGAGCTGAATATCGCCACTTTCATGATGTGCTCCTCCTGAATCCGCAATTCGAGTTCCGTTCACGTGCGGCGCAGCCGCGTCTAGCCCGCCGCGATCGCTATGGCGATCTGCACGAACAGCACCTTGACGATGGTCATCGACGGAAAAATCATCGCGTACATGATGTCGGGCTGATCCGTCGGCGCGACGCGATTGGCGAAGGCAAGAATGGCCGGATTGCCGGTCGCGCCGCAGATCACGCCGATCGACGTATCGAAAGGCAGCCTGAAGATCCACAGGCAGCATACCGCGGTGGCACCGACCAGCACCAGCAGCGTGACCACGCCAAAGATCAGCAGCATCGGCCCGGCGGTGCCCACGGTGTCGACGAATTTCGGTCCGCAGGAGATGCCGACCTGCGCGAGAAAAATCGTCAGCCCGATATTGCGCAGCACGAGATTCGCCGATAGCGGCATCACCCAGACGAACGGTCCGCTGCGGCGCGCCTTGCCGAGGCACAGCGCGACCAGCAGCAAGGCCGCGAGACCCAGGCTGAAGGCACCGAGCCCGGGCAGGCGCAGCGGGATCGCGCCGACCAGCAGCCCCGCGGCCGCGCCGATGCCGAGGCAGATGAAACTGAGGTCGGCCGTCGTCTTGATCGAATCGCCGAAGAACGCGCGGACCGTCGCCTGATGCGCACGATTGACGAGCAAGCCGACGCGGTCGCCCGCTTCGAGAATCAGATCCGGGCTCGACAGCAGATCGGCGTCGCCGCGCCGCACGTGCGCGATCGAGCAGTCCACGCCGTCGGGAAAGCGCAGATTGCCGAGCGCCATGCCGACGACCGACGGATTCGACGCGAACACGCGCATGTAGTCGAGGTCTTCCCGATGAATCGCCATGCGCCCCGGCTGCAACTCGCCGCACAGCGCCGTGGTTTCGTCGAGCAGGCGGCGGTCGGTGGCGGTGGCGAGCAGCACGTCGTCGGCGCGCAGTATGAAGTCGTCGGTGGGCAGCTGATTGTGATGCGCGCGCCGCACGGCCGCGATCGCCACGCCGGCCGGCAGGCGGGTCGCGAGCTCCGAGAGCCGCAGACCGAACAGACTCGCATTGCTCAGCGCGATTTCCGCGGTCTCCAGCAACTTCGCCGGCGGCTTGGGTATCTTCACTCTCAGCGTCGCGTTTAGCGCATAGATAAATAGAATCGGCCCGGCCACGCCGAACGGATACGCGATGCTGTAGCCGACGGCGGCATCGTTGCTCTTCATCGATGCGATCGCGACCTGCAGGCTCGCCGTGCTGGTGCCGCTGCCCGCGAACATCCCGAGCGAATCGGCGAGCGTGATGCCGAAACGGATGAACGCGCACGCCACCAGACCCGACGCGATCACACCGATAAAGGCGGCCGCATTGGCCTTCATGCCTTCCCGGCTGGTGAGCCCGCGGAAGAATTGCGCACCGTACTGAATGCCGATGCCATACAGGAACAGCAGCAATCCGAGCGTGCCGAGCAACGCCGGCGGCGCGGATTTCGGCGCAAACGCGCCGATCGCCAGTCCCACGAACAACACGGCCCCGGAGCCCAGCGCCACGCCCTTGATGTTGATCTCGCCGATCAGGTAGCCGATCGCAATGGTCAGAAAGAGCGCGAACAGCGGCTGACTGTCGAGGAAAGTTCTGACTGCATCCATACCGCCCCCTCTAGATGGACAAAGCAACCCGGCGGCACACGACCATCAAAGACGCCATGTCGCGCACCTTCCAGCATCACCGGCACATTCACCCCGATTCGAGCACCACGACGCTGCGCGCTTCCACCCGGCAGGCGCCGCGTTCGACGCGCGCAAGTTCAAGCTCCGCAACGATGTCCGACGGTGGTGCCGCGGCCGTATCGACGACGCGCCGCCAACTCGCGTCGCCCAGAGGCGGCAGCGCCGCGTCGCGCGTCTCTGCGTTCATGTTGAGGATCACGTGCAACAGCGGCTCGTCGGGCGCGAGTCCCGCGAGCGTGAACGCGACGAAGCGCGCGTTCGAGTCGTGCCATGCCGGCGCGCCGAGCCGTTCGCCGTGCCACGTCACATCGGCATGCAGGTGCCCGGGCGCGGGACGGCCCGTCAGAAAACGCCGGCCGCGCAGGCTCGCGTGACGCTTGCGCAGCGCGATCATCTCGCGCACGAAACGCAGCATGGCGAGCGCATCGGCGGAAAAATCCCAGTCGAGCCATGAAATCGCGTTGTCCTGGCAGTACGCGTTGTTGTTGCCGCGCTGGCTGCGCAAGGTTTCGTCGCCCGCCAGCAGCATCGGCACGCCGCGGCTCAGCAACAGGATCGCCATCAGATTGCGCGCCTGGCGAAGCCGCAGATCGACGATCGCACGGTCGTCCGTGTGGCCTTCGGCGCCGCAATTCCACGACAGATTGTCATTGCTGCCGTCGCGGTTGTCCTCGCCGTTCGCCTCGTTGTGCTTGCCGTTGTAGCTCACGAGATCGTTCAGCGTGAAGCCGTCATGGCAGGTGACGAAGTTGACGCTGTTCGCGGGCAGCCGGCCATCGTCCTGATAGAGATCCGCGCTGCCCGCCATGCAGGTGCACACCTCGCCGATGAGGCCCGGATCGCCGCGCACGTAGCGACGGATCACGTCGCGGTAGCGCCCGTTCCATTCTGCCCATGCCATGCCCGGAAACGCGCCGACCTGATACAGACCGCCGGCGTCCCATGCTTCGGCAATCAACGGCACGCGCGCGAGCACCAGCGAGGCCTCCATGACCCATGGCAACGGTGGCTTGCGCAGCAGTTCGCCATTCTCACCGCGCGCGAACACGCTCGCGAGATCGAAGCGAAAACCGTCCACACCGAGATCGCGCACCCAATATTCGAGGCAGCGCACGATGAACGCGGTCACGAGCGGATGGTTGCAGTTGACCGTGTTGCCGCAGCCCGTGTAATCGAGGTAGTGCTGGGGGTGGCTCAGATCGACCTGATAGAAGGCGTCGTTGCCGAATACCTTGAAATGGATCACCGGCCCGTTCAGGCCCGCTTCGGAGGTGTGATTGAACACCACGTCAAGCAGCACGCGAATGCCTGCCGAGTGCAAGGCATCGACGAACTCGCGGAACTCCTGCGGCCCGCACGCCGGGTCGACGCAATAGCGCGGATGCGCGCTGTAGAAGCTATGCGTGCTGTAGCCCCAGTAGTTGGAGAGGCCGCGCGCGGCCGCGAACGCGGGCAGGTCCTGTTCGTCGAAGGCCATCACCGGCAGCAGTTCGACATGCGTGACGCCGAGCGCCTGCAGGTAAGGGATTTTCTCGATCAGGCCCGCGAAGGTGCCCGGATGTCGCACACCACTCGACGGATGCCGCGTAAAGCCGCCGACGTGGAGCTCGTAGATGATCGCGTCGTCGAGCGTGCGGATGTCGACGTCGTCCTCGCGACGTGACAGCGGTTCCGTGACGATGCCTCTGAGCGCCCCGCGCTCGACAGCCTGTTCCTGCGCGGCATGCTCGCGACAATAGAAGCGGTCGTTCACGCCCCGCGCCTGGGGGTCGAGCAGTTCCACACGACTGGCGGCTTCGTCGCTCATCTGCGGCACGCCGAGCGGGCCGTACGCGCGCCACGTATAGCAACAGCGCAGCGGAAGATCCTCGACGAACACATGCCAGTAGAAATACGTGTGGTTGGCCTCGCTCGTGAGCGACACGACCTGAAACGGCTCGACGCTGTCTTCCGATGCGTATAGCAGCAGATCGACTTGCGTCGCCCGCCGGCAGAACACGCAAAAGTTCACACCGCCTGGCACGACCGACGCACCGGGCGGAAAGCGCGACCCAGGCTGGGTGCGATAGCGGGTCTGAAGAGGTGTTTCAGGGCTGAGCAAGATCGATCCTCACGGGGCGCGTACGCCAGATGCGCTCGCAATACGCCTCGCTTGCGGCGGCTCTGTGGTTCCCGACTGCAGCGATCGTAGGGACATCGCTCACGCCCGTTCTCCCGTCTGGCTCGGCCTCGTGCCGGCGGGTAGCCGGAGCCGATGCCTGCTGGTTTCTATCGCATCGCGCCTGCGAGGTTCGGCGCGCCGAGGCCGACGATCAGATCGAGCGCGCCGTTCTGCAACGTTTGTGTCGCGGCGACCCCCGCTGCTTTCAGCGCGGCCGGGTCGATCCGCGACGCGTCCGCCAGTTCGACCCGCAGGCGCGTGGCGGCCAGCGCGTCGAGCTTCCTGATGTTCGCCGCGCCGCCCAACGCCGCGCGAATCTGTTGCGCGCGCGCTGCCTCCTGCGGCTCGCCTGGCGCGGCAGCGGCGGCGGCAGCCGCTGGAGCCGCAGCCGTGGCCGCCGCTGCCACGCCTGGCGCGTCGGCCACCGGCAGATCGGCGTCGCTGCCCGCCGTCTTCAGATACTCCTGCATGTCGGTCTTCATGTTCTCCGACAGCGGCCCGAAGATCGCCTGCACGCCGTTACCCACCCGCACCACGCCCGCGGCGCCGAGCGCCTTGAGCTTGGGCTCGTCGACGCGCGCCGGGTCTTTCACGGAAATCCGCAAACGCGTGATACAGGCGTCGAGACTGGTGATATTCGAGCGCCCGCCAAAGGCCAGCACGAGTTCGCGCGAGCGACCGCCCGTGCCGCTCGCGGCGACCGTAGCGGTTTCGGCGGTGTCGTCCTCGCGGCCCGGCGTCTTGAGGTTGAAGCGCGTGATGACGAAGCGGAACACGCTGTAATAGATCACCGCGTAGATCGGGCCGAGGATGAACACGTACCACGCATGCGTGGCCTTGCCGCCGATCAGGTTGAACATCAGAAAGTCGATGCCGCCTTGCGAGAACGTGAAGCCCATGCGCATGCCCAGCGTGTTCGCCACGAACTGCGCTGACGCCGCGAGGCACGCGTGAATGAAGTAAAGCACCGGCGCGACGAACAGGAACGCGAATTCGATCGGCTCGGTGATGCCGGTCAGAAACGAGGTGAGCGCGGCCGACACCATCATGCCGCCGACCGCCACTTTCTTCTCCGGCTTCGCGCAGTGCCAGATCGCGATCGCCGCGGCAGGCAGGCCGAACATCTTGAACAGGAACGCGCCCGCCAGAATGCCCGCGGTCGGGTCGCCCGCGAAGTAACGGGCGATGTCGCCGTGAACCGTCTTGCCGGTGGTCGGATCGACAAAGCTGCCCATTTCGAAGAAGAACGGCACGTTCCAGATGTGATGCAACCCGAACGGGATCAGCAGACGCTCGACGAATCCGTACACGGTCGCCGCGGTGCGCGGATCAGAAACCGCCGCCCACTCGGAGAAGGCCTTGATCCCGTTGCCGATCGGCGGCCACACGAAGGACAGGAGCCCGCCGAGCACGATCGCGCCGATCGCCGTCACGATGGGCACGAAGCGCTTGCCGGCGAAGAAGCCGAGATATGGCGGCAACGCGATCCTGTAGTAGCGGTTGAACATCCACGCCGCGAGGCCGCCGGCGAGGATACCGCCGAACACGCCGGTCTGGATGGATGGAATGCCCATGATCGCGGATGTTTCGATGCCTTCCACTTTGGCGATCACGCCGAGCGTCGCCGTCATCACGAGATACCCAATCGTCGCGGCGACGCCCGAGACGCCATCGTTCTCGGTGAAGCCAAGCGCGACGCCGATTGCGAAGATCAGTGGCAGGTTGCCGAAGATCACGTCGCCCGCGTTCTTCATCAGCTCGAGTATGACGGCCGGCACGTAACCGTGAAAGTCGGTCGCGCCGAGCCCGAGCAACAGGCCGGCCACGGGTAGCACGGCGACCGGCAACATCAACGATTTGCCGACTTTCTGCAAGACTCCGAAGGCATGCGAGAACATGGCTGGTCTCCTGTTGTTCCGCTTAGTCGGCAAAGCGTGACAGACGCGCGCGAACTTCGGCGGCGGTGCCCATCCGCAGCACTTCGGCGGCGAGCGTGCGGGCTTCGTCCATCGTCAGCCGGGCGAGCTGGGCCTTGATCGAACCGACCGCGGGAATGCTGACCGACAGCTCGTCGATGCCGAGGCCCGCGAGCACCGGCACGGCCATCGCATCCGAGGCGATCCCGCCGCAAATGCCGACCCATTTGCCATGCTGATGCGCGCCATCGACCGTCATGCCGATCAGCCGCAGCACCGCCGGATGCAGCGCGTCGGCCTGTTTCGCGAGCTGCGGATGGCCGCGGTCCATCGCGAGCGTGTACTGCGTCAGATCGTTCGTGCCGATCGAAAAGAAATCGACTTCGCGGGCGAGCGGCTCGGCAATCAGCGCGGCCGCCGGCACTTCGATCATCACCCCGACCTTGACGCTGGCCGCGCGATCGCCGGCTTCTTCGAGCAGCAGCTTGCGCGCCTCCAGTACTTCCTCGACCGTGGTGATCATCGGGAACATCACGTGCAGATTGCCGAGCGGCGCCGCGCGCAGGATCGCGCGCAACTGCGTGCGGAAGATGTCGGGGCGCGCCAGACTCACGCGCACACCGCGCAGACCGAGGAACGGATTGTCTTCCTTCGGCAGCGGCAGATAGGCGAGCGGCTTGTCGCCGCCGACGTCGAGCGTGCGCACCACCAGCGTGCGTTCGCGGCCCAGCGCTTCGGCCACCGCGCAATATTCGGCGGCCTGTTCGTCTTCGGTCGGTGCGGTGTCGCGTGCGTCGAACAGGAACTCGGAGCGCAGCAGACCCACGCCTTCGGCGCCGGCCGCCACCGCGTCGCGCGCTTCCTGCGCGTTGCGAATGTTGGCGACGACTTCGATGCGGTGGCCGTCGGCCGTCATCGCGAGCTTGCTCGCCGCGAGCTTGTCGTCTTCGCGTTTGGCGGCCTGGCGTTTGATGCGTTCGCGCGCCTTTTCGAGTTCCTCGGCGCTCGGGTTGCGCCGCAAGCTGCCGCGCGAGCCGTCGAGCACGACGGGCGTGCCGTCGGCGAGATCGAGCGCGCGTTCGTCGATGCCGCAAATCGCCGGGATGCCGAGCGAGCGCGCAAGGATCGCAACGTGGCTCGTCGCGCCGCCGCTAGTCGTGCAAAAGCCGAGCACCTTGCTGCGATCGAGCGAGGTGGTGTCGGATGGCGAGAGTTCTTCGGCGATCAGGATCGACTCTTCCGGCACGTCGATCTGCGCCTGCTTCACGCCCGCGAGCAGCGCGAGCACCCGCCGGCCGACATCGCGGATATCGCCGGCGCGTTCCCGCAGCAGTGGATTGTCGAGCTTTTCGAGCATGCCGGCCTGAGTCTGGAACGCATCGCGCCACGCGAACCCCGCGCTCTTGCCTTCGCTGATTTTGCCGATCGCGATGTCGTTCAGGTCGGGATCTTCGAGCAGTTCGAGATGCGCATCGAGGATCTGCGCCTTCGACGGATCGATCAGCGTCCCTTTGAGCCCCTCGATCTGCAGGTGCGCCTGGTGCTGGGCCGCTTCGAGTTGGGCCCGCTCGCGTTGCGGCGACTCGCCCGCTTCTTTCACCTCGATGACTTGCTGGCGGAACTGCACGATCTTGCCAACCGCCAGCCCTGGCGAGGCGGATACGCCGCTGAATTCGTTGGCGTCGGCGGCAGCCGCGCGGGCCGGCGCTGGCGCCGGCGCGGCCGGTGGCGGCGCGCCGTCCGCCGCGGGGGCAGGCGCGGCGCCCGGCTTTTCGCCCGAGCCCTCGGCCAGGAGACGCGCGAGCGCGCTCGCCGCTTCGGCGGCGTCCGGGCCTCGGGCCTCGACGCGCAGCTTGTCGCCAAAGCTGGTGGAGAGCCCCATCAGCGCGACGACGGATTTGGCATTGGCGCTTGCGTCGCCGCGCAGCAGCCGGATTTCGGACTTGAACTTCTTCGCTTCGGCGGCGACGACCGCGGCGGGCCGCGCATGCAGGCCCGCCGGATTCGGCAGCGTGATCTCGCCGGAGAGGATCGTCCCGGCGACGCTAGCCGTCTCCTTGTCCGCGATGTTGCCGACCAGTTCGACGTACAGCGCGACGTCGGTGCCGGCGTGGACGAGGCCCTGCGCGGGAATGTAGCGCGTGACGAGATCGCCATTGGCGATCACCATTTGCGTGAGCAGGCTGGCTGCCTTTGCGCCGACCGCGATCGGATCGAAGCGGATCAGCGGCGTGCCCACCGCGACGGCGTCGCCCTGCTTGACCAGCGGCATGAAGCCCTCGCCGCGCAGCAACACGGTGTCGAGCCCGATGTGCAACAGCACTTCCAGACCGTTGTCGCTGGTGATCGTCACCGCGTGGTTGGAGCTGTGCAGTTGCGTGACCTTGCCGGCCAGCGGCGCCAGCAGTTCATCCGAGGTCGGGTCGATCGATACGCCATCGCCGACCATCTTCTGCGCGAAGACCGGATCGGGCACGGTCTCCAGCGGCACCAGCACGCCGGAGAGCGGCGCCATCAACTCGATGCGCAGAGGACGCTGAGGAGCTTTCATCGCCTGGACTCCTTATGCATTGACGCTCGCCTGGACGGGTTCGATTCGAGATCAGATCGGGATCGTCGAGCGCGGCGAGGTCGGCCTGCGAGAGGGTGGAGCCGGGTTCGCCGCCTTACAGATAAGCGCGCCCCAACACGCCCCGGGGGGCGCGGCCTGGATCGGACATGAACAGCACAATGCGAAGCGTCTGAAGCCGCACGTGCGCTCATACTGACGTCTCCTGTCCATGCAGGCTCAGCCCGGGTTGAAACGCGGAAGCGTCGGGCACGCTGCAACGGCGCCGGTTCGAAATGCCGGGCCGTGTCGCGCCTATGGACGACCCTTTGCATGGCGGCTCCGGGAGTCGGCCCCGGGCGCAACTTTTAGACTAGGCGTGGTCCGGGCAATTGCCTATCGGACCTTGGTCCGATTTCCTGCGCGGCAGCACGTGGGGCGACTGGATGCCTGGAGCAGACAATCCGCGGGGACTTCGTTGCTGGATAGCGTTTCGCTCGGCGGCACCGGTTTGCCGCTTTCGCGCGAGCTCCTCGCGAGCAGGATAATTCTGCCCGCGTCCCGGCATTCCCTTGATAGTTATTCTTCGCCGGTCGCGCAGGCGGGCGCTTTCGTCACGAGTTGGACGAGTTCGATGATCGATTCTGCTTTCGTTTTCTGATTACCCGCGCTGGTTTTTGTCACGTTGGCGTGTCACGGGTTCGTCATTTTTGCGCTTCGTCGTCGATTACGGAGCGATGCCGCGTCTCCGGCATCAGCAGATAGGTGACGAGCGAGATCGCCGCGCACGCGCTCACATAGTAGAAGAACCACGACTCGTGACCTGCGTGCTTGAACTTCAACGCGAGGTATTCGGTCGTGCCGCCCATCACCGACGACACCACCGCAAACGGCAAACCGACCCCGAGCGCACGCAGCCGCGCCGGAAACAGCTCCGATTTCACGAGCCAGTGAATCGACGAAAAGCCACTCAGAATGGCGAGCGCCGCCAGGTTCAGCGCGAATGCCGCCCAGACGCTATGCGTCGTGCCGAGCGCGTGCATCAGCGGCACCGTGAAGAAGGTGCCCCCGATACCGAAGATCAGCATGACGGGACGCCGGCCGACCGCATCCGACAACAGTCCATAGAGCGGCTGGAAGCACATGTAGATCACGAGCGCGACGGTGGTGATCAGCGTCGCCGTATTGCGGCTGAAACCCGTCGTGTTGACCATGTACTTCTGCAGATAGATCGTGAACGTATAGAAAGCGACGGTGCCGCCGATGCTGATGCCGATCGTCCACAAGGTCTGCATGCGATGCCGGATCAGCAACGCAACGAGACTGCCGCGCCCGGCTTCGTCATGCTGCCTGACCGACGCGGACGCATCGGCGCGCTCGAACGCATCCGTTTCCGCGATGCCGCGCCGCAGATAAAGCGCGAAGATAGCGAGCGCGCCACCGATTGCAAACGGAATGCGCCAGCCCCAGGCTTCGAGTTGCGCGGGCGACAGCATGAGCCGCTGAAGGACGAGCATCAACGCAAGCGCGAGCAGTTGCCCCATCACCACCGTCACCTGCACGAAGCCGACGAAGAAGCCGCGCCGGCCGCGCGGGGCCATTTCACTGAGGTAGGTCGCACTCGTGCCCGCCTCGCCGCCCATGCTGAAGCCTTGCAGCAGACGCGCGCAGACCAGCACGGCGGGTGCCGCGACGCCGATCGTCGCATAGGTCGGCGTGAGCGCGATGATCAATGAACCGACGCTCATCATCGCCACCGATAGGCTCAATGCGACGCGCCGGCCGTGCCGGTCCGCGAGCGTGCCGATCGCCCAGCTGCCGAGCGGACGCACCACATAGCCGATCGCGGCGACGGCGGCCGCGTTCAGCAGTTGCGCCGTCTGATTGCCGCCCGGAAAGAAAGCCTTGCTGAAGTAGATCGAGAAGATCGAGTACGCGAGAAAGTCGTACCACTCGATGACGTTGCCCGCGCTGCCGCCGATGATCGAGCGCAGGCGCTCCCGCCGCCCGTCGAGAGAGGTCCGTAGCGAAAGATCGTGCGGTGTTGCGGCCATCCTGTGTCCCCTTGCGGCCTTCGGGCCGCTTTTGTCTGGTGCCTGGGATTGCTGCTGTACTGCTGCTGTGCTGTTTTTGCCGCGGCCGCGCCGCTGGCGGGCGGCCGCGGACGACGCGCGCGCCGTTACCCTTGAACGGCGAGCAGACGCGCGAGCTCCGCCGTGTCCGGCTGTTCTTCGGCGTGCATCACCCAGTCCACGATGCGGGCGATCTTCTCGCCGTCGATGCGGTGCGCCGCGAGCTTCGTCATCTTGCCGACGATCTCCGCCTCGCTCGCGAATGCATGTTCGCTGCCGCGCTGCGACTGCACGGTTTCCTCCAGCCGCGTGCCGTCGCGCAGTCTCACCTCGACTCGCACCGTGTGGCGCGCATTGCGTCCGAGCGCGGTGATCGATGGATCTTCGAGCACCTGGACGCGCTCGGCCAACGCCATGCGCTGGGGGTCGGCCACCCTGTCCTCGCTGAACTGGTCGACGAACACATCGCCTTCGAGCAGCAGCGTGGCAACGCAATAGGGCAGGTTCAGTTGCGCGGACGTCAATCCCTGCGGCACGTATCGCCAACCGACGTGATCGACGGTCACGCGCGAGCCATGCACGACGATCGATTCCACATCGCCCGCCGCGAACGGATGACGCGCCTGCATCGCGCGGATCGCATCGAGCGTCGTGTGATTGCTGCCCACGCACGAATAGAACTTCAGTGCGATGTTCATCGTCTCGAAACGCTCACCGAGGCCGTCGATCAATTGCGTCAGATCGAAGCGGTCCGTCGATCGCGAGAACGTGCTGCAAAAGCCGCCATACGGGTTTTCGAACACGTCGACGATGCCGGTGAAGCCGTTCTGCGCCAGCAGCGCGCCATACAGCCCGCTTTGCGCGGCACGTCCCGCATGCATGCGCTTGACCATCGCGCCGAATTGCGCCGCCATCAGTCCCGCCGACTGCGTGCCGCCGATGCCGAGCGCGTGTACCGTCTGCGCCGTATCGAGACGCAACGCGGCCGCCGCGCCCGCTGCCGCCGAAAACACGCCGACGGTCGCGCCCGAATGCCAGCCTTGCGCAATGTGCTCGGGCCCCATGCACATACCGACGCGCGGCCCCACTTCATAGCCGGCCACGCAGGCGCGCAGAAACTCGCGGCCGCTCATGCGCGCAGCGGCGGACCGCGTCTGTGCGATCGCGAGGATCGGGGGCAGCGTGACCGCGCCGACGTGCAGCACGCCCGCGCGATGCACGTCGTCGAGCTCGAAGCTCTGGATCATCGTGCCGTTGACGAGGGCCGCGTGCGGCGCCGACAACTTCATCGGCGTGCCCCACACGCTGCAAGCCTGGGTCGTATCGACGCGCGCGAGCGTGTTCGCAAGGATCTGGCTCCACTCGAGGCCCGAGCCGAATAGCGCGCAGCCGAGCGAATCGAGAATGAGCAGTTTGATGCGGGCGCGCACCTCGTCAGGAATCGCTTCGTATTGCAATCCGGCCACGAAGGCCGCGACGCCGCCGGTATAAGGGTTGGTGCCGATGTCGTTGTGCTGGTTCATCGCGTGACGGCCGCAAGGGCGCGGTAATGGGGTGAGCGGGGGTGAGCGGGCAAACCTCTTTGCTGGCACCCAGTATCCGCATCGGTCGGACATTTGTGAATTGCACGCGGCGCGATTATTATTGCCTCACACGCAATAGTCCCTGGTTCGCGATCGTCCACCAACAGGTTTTCATGGTTCGTTTTCCCGGCGTCGATCTCGACGCGCTTCGCGCGTTCGTCGCAGTCGCTTCGCACGCGTCGTTCAACGATGCTGCGATCGAATTGAATCTCTCCGCCTCGGCGCTCACCCGTCGCATCAAGCGGCTCGAAGAGGCGCTCGACCTGATGCTGTTCGAGCGCACGACACGCACGGTCTCGCTCACCTCGTCAGGAGCGCTGCTTCTGCCGCGCGCGCAGAGCGTGCTGCGCGAGCTCGACGCGTCGTTGCAACTCGTTACCGAGGCCACTCGCATTCGCGCGGGTCAACTGACGATTGCGTGTATTCCCACGGTCGCGAAGTTCCTGCTGCCGAAGATCGTGAGCAGCTATCACCACAAGCGCCCTGAAGTCCGGCTGAGATTGGTCGAAGCAGATCTCGCGACCGTCGCGCGACGCGTCGCCGATGGGGACGCGGAGTTCGGCATTGCGTTTCTCGTCAACGAAACGCCCGATCTGGCGATCGACGAACTGCTGGTGGACCCGTATGTGCTCGCCTGCCCCGTCGACCATCCGCTTGCGAAAAGCGAACATGTCGCGTGGCGGGAGCTGAGACCCTGGCCATTGATCGTGTCGGGCACGACGAGCGGCAATCGACGGATGCTCGATGCCGCATTGCGCGACATCGACTGGCGGCCGGACCGGCTGATCGAAATCGAGCATCTGACGACCTCGCTCGGGCTCGTCGAAGCGGGACTCGGCATCTCCATCATTCCGCGTTGCGCGGCGCCCCGCGACGCTCAGGCGAGAATCGCGATCCGTCCGCTCGTCGAGCCGACGGTCGCGCGCACGATCGGTTTGCTGCGGCGGCGCGATGCGACATTGTCGGCTGTCGCGCGAGACTTTCGTTTGACGTTGCGCAGAATGGCGCCGCTCGATCCGGCGTGGATGCAGCCGGAGTAGTTGCAGGCCGCGTCAAGCCGCGGCGCTACAGGTCACTGCGGGTCCGGATGAGCCAGGCCCGCTTCCTCGATAATCTGCTCGTATTTTTCTACACCGACTAACTCGCGATACTCCGACATCAGCCGGATCAGGGCCTGCGCGGTCTTCGAAATCACACCGTAGACTTCCAACTGCTCGGCGTGCACCAAGGCCTGTCCCAAAGTCATGGCCATGTGAGCCTCCTCAATGCAGTTGAACAGCGATCAAGTCGTCGGCGAGCATGGGCCAGGTGGAGGCGAACTCCATCAGATCGTCGAAGCCCTGGCTGAGCGCAAATTCTTTTAGCGCATCCTCTCCGTTATCGGCCTTGATGCATCCGTAGCTTTCGACCATCTTCAGGTCGGTAATCATGTACATCATCGCGAGCTCTCCCCGTCCGGTGAATGCCAGAGTAGGTCTGGTTGGATTCGGAGAGTACGAAGCGTCGCTTAAATCTGTCTTAAACAACGCCAACCGGGCGAAAGCCTTGCGGGGAAGGCGATTCAGGGGTTTTGTCGCGATCAGAGGAGCAGTAAATCTTCGAGTGTTTCGTCTAGTTTCACTACTGCGGCGACCCGCTGGCAGCGTGAGCCAGACCCCATACCCACGAGACCTGGCTCCCTGCTTCGCATTACCTGTGCGTTGAACAACCAGGATTGCGCCTACGCAGCGTTTCAGCGCTCGACGATGCTCTCCCAGCCGCCGGATTGAGCCGAACGGAACACGGCATCGATCACGCGCATATTGGCGCGTGCATCTTCCAGCGGAATAGCCTGCGGGCCTCCACTCAGGATCGCTTCCGCGAACGTGGCCGCGGCCACCCCGTATTGATCGCACACGGGAAGTTCCAGCCACCGATCCGTCGCGACACCGTCGCTCGTATGTTCACTGATCAACAGGCGCGCCGGTCGATCATTGGGTGCATTGAACGGAATCTCGACCTCGATCCGCCCCTTGGTCCCGTGAAATTGCATCCGCTGGTAGGGATAGGTCTGAGTCGAGTAAAAGAAACTCGCCTGCACACCGTCGAAATCCATCAGCACGGAACCGAGCCGGTCCACGTTGAAAGCCGGATCCTGTTCGATCAGCGCAACCACCCGCTTTGGCTCACGCCCGATCGTGAAGCGCGATGTCGTGATGGGATAGCAACCGATATCGAGCAACCCGCCGCCACCGAGCTCGCTCTTGTTGCGGATATTTTGCGCATTCGTGTTGTGATAGGTGAAACCGCCAGTCACTGCCCGCAATTCACCAATCGCACCTTCGTCGATCAAGGTCCGCACCTTCAACCACTGCGGATGCGTGCGGACCATGAAGGCTTCCTGGATGTATCGGCCGTGTTTGTCGCGCGCGGCGATCAGCCGTTCAACCTGCCCAGCGTCCAGGCTGATCGGCTTCTCACACAGGACGTGCTTGCCCGCCTCGACGGATCGGATCGTCCATTCCACGTGAAGATGATTCGGTAGCGGGATATAGACCGCGTCGATTTCCGGGTCCGCCAGCAGCGCCTCGTAGCTGTCGTAGGCGACAGCCAGACCATATTTGGCGGCGGCCTCCCGCGCCTTCTCCAGCGATCGTGACGCAATGCCTTTCACCCGACACTTCGACGCTTCGTGGATGGGGACGACGACCTTGTCGTTGATTTTTGCGGCACCCAAAATACCCCAGACTATTTCATCCTTTGCCATGACTTCCCTTTTCCGATTGCGTATTCGAGGAGTCGAGCAGACTGAGCGTTCGCGTGAATCGATCAGTCAGTGATCTCGCGAACGACCAGCAGCGCCCGATCGAGGCAGTTTACACGCGGCAGCTACCGCCTGACTTCAGAACGTATAAGTGATCTTGCCGAACGCCGTGCGTCCCAAGGTGTTGTAGCCGTAGGCCGTCACATACTGCCGGTTGAACAGGTTCGCAAGCGAGGCCGACAACGCGAGGTGCGCGTTCACCTTGTACGCCGCACGCAGGCTGACCGTCGTCCAGGACGGCAGATAGATCGTGTTCGCCTGATCGTCGAACGTCGAGCCGTTGTAGAGCAGCGAGACACCGGTACTGAGCGCGTGAAGCTGGAACTCGTCCCACGTGTGATCGATGCTCAGGTTGACCGTCTGCCGGGGGCGGCGGTTCAGCCAGGTGTCGTCGGTGACGTCCTGCGGATTGAGGATCCCGACGGTGAGGCTGACGGGCGTGGACTTGCCGAGCGTGCCTTTATAGGAGAGGTCCAGGCCCTGGATGTGCGCGCGACCGATGTTGACCGGCAGGAAAGTCTGCGAGTTATACGAGATCAGGTCGTGTACGCGCGTGTCATAGACGGCGGCCGTAAAGGTGCCATACGACGTGGTGGCGTCGAGCGCCGCTTCGATGCTGTCGCTGCGTTCCGGCTGCAGATTCGGGTTGCTGTAGGTCGGGTAGTAGAGATCGTTGAACGTCGGCAGACGAAAGGCGTTGCCGTAGGAGACACGTGCCGTATAGACCGGCGTGATCGCCCACGCGAGCGCGACGTTGCCCGTGTTGACCGTCTGGCCCTGGACGATCGTGTGGCGCCCCGCGAGGAACAGTGTCCACGGGCCGAGCGTGGTCGACTGGTGCATCGAGACTGCCGAATCGTTGCGGGCGGGCATGCCGGCCGGGATGTCGACCGGCAGAAACGCCTGCTCGCGCGTGAAGTCATAGGCCAGTTTCGTCTCGCCCGTGAGAGGCTGACCGAACAGCGGGTGTCCCGTTTCCTGGTGCGTGAGCGACGTCGAGGTACTCAAGCGCGTCGAGTTGATTTGGTCGGTGGGAATCGTCGGATCGTTCGCATAGAGGAACTCGCGATCGGTCGCGTAGCCGATCGACTGGTCGAACTGCGTGGTCGGCGTGATGTCCAGGTGGAACGCGACGCCCGTGGTCAACTGATAATCGAGTTGCCGGTCGACGCCGCCCGCGTTGTCGAACGAAAGGTCCGAACGGTGGTAGAGCATGAAGGTCGAAATCGACCAGGTATCGTGCGCGTAGCCGAGACGCGCGTCCACGTTCTGCGCGTGGTACGGATTGCGCCCGTCTTCGTGGCCGAGCGCCCAGGGTTGGGTCGCGTCGATGCCCGCCGTGTTGTAGTCGTGCAGACCAAGCGAATAGGTCAGGCCGCCCAGCGCGGCAAGCGGTCCCGTCGAAGGCACCGTGCCCGAGGTGCGCAACTGGGTGTCAAAAGTCTTGTTCGAGCCGCCGCCGAATGAGGCCGTGGTCTGGTTCGGCTGGTTGGACGCATGGCGCGTGAAGAGTTGCACGACGCCGCCTACCGCATCGGCGCCGAACGAGGCGGCCGCAGGCCCGGAGATCACTTCGACACGGTCGAATGCCGCAGTCGCCAGGTCGGCCCATTCGGCTTCGCCGGTCGTGGACGAACCCACCCGGATGCCGTCGATGAAGACCGCAACCTGCGCGGACGACGAGCCGCGGATGCTGACCGACGCCATGGCGCCGGGGCCGCCGTCCTGCGAGACCGTCACGCCGGGCAGCGTGGCAAGCGCCTGGGTGATGCTGGGGTCCTGCGGCGCGAGACGGTCGAGATCCGCGCGGGTGAGAACCTGGGTGGTCGCGTAGCGCTGGTCGAACGATTGCGGGAGATGCTGCGTATCGGCGACGACGAGGATGTCTGGCAGCGTGGTGGCGTCGGTGGTTTGAGCGGCTTGAGCGGCTTGTGCGCCGTGCCATGCGAAGACCGCGACGATGGAACTGATGCCGATGACACGGCGGCGCAAGGCTCCCGTGGTGGAAGCCGTTGGTAATGCGATAAACACGAAGCAAATCCTGAGGTCGGGGCTGTCCCTGCAACGGGCGATCGCGTGAAGCGGCGCTTGCGCATTGGGACACCCCGCCCGTTGCGGCTGCATGGACCTCGGTCGATGGCAGGTCTCCTGGCTCGCGGGTCGACGTCCGATGCCCGCCTTCCCGGTTTCCCAGTGGCTTCGAATTGCATGGACTTGCCGCTCACAGTTGCGGGGGCAGCCGCAGACTAGAGGCGTTGGCCTTTACTGCGTTCCCTTTTTGATCCCGTCGCCGGGAACCATCAGCGCGAGAGCGTAATGGCCAGGGCTCTGATACGTCAACCGGCAAACCGGCGGCGCGGCAAAAAAGCGACGCGCCGCGTGCCGGGTTCAGGGCTTGTAGATGGCAGGCGTCGTCAGCCGCGATCAGGCAGTCGACCCGCTAACGGTAAAAAGCCGCACGGTCTCATCGAGGACATGCGCGGAGTCGATCAGTCGTTGCGCGGTGGCGGTCGCCTGCTCCACGAGCGCGGCGTTTTGCTGGGTCGCGCTGTCGAGGTGCGTGATGGCCTGATTCACTTGCGTGATGCCTTTGGCCTGCTCGTCGCTTGCATTGGAGACATCGTCGATGATGGTCAGCACGCGTCTGACCGTTTCGTCGATCACTTTCATTTGCGACGCGGTACGGTCGATCAGTTCCGTTCCTTGCGAGACCTCCGCGACGGTCAAATCCACCACCGACTTGATCTGCCTGGCAGACTCCGCGCAACGTTGCGCCAACATGCGGACTTCGGTTGCGACGACCGCGAACGAACGGCCGGCATCGCCGGCACGGGCAGCTTCCACAGCGGCATTCAAGGCAATGATGTTGGTCTGGAACGCGATGCCATCGATCACGCCGGTGATATCGGCAATCCGTTTCGACGCCGACGTGATACCCGACATGGTTCGTTCGACGTGACCCACGATCTCGCCGCCAAGCGCCGCGGCATCCTGCGCCTCCCTGGCCAGTCCAAGCGCGGACGCGGCGGCGTCCGCGTTGGCTTTGACGCTAGTGGTGAATTGCTCCATGGTCGCGGCCGTTTCTTCGAGCGAGGCCGCTTGCATCTCAGTGCGGCGCGCGAGATCGGCGTTGCCGCTCGACATTTCACGAGCGGAGTCGACCACCCCGCCGATCTGGCCACGCACATCCAGCACGATGGCCCCAAGGTTCGCCTTGAGCTGGTTCAGGGCGCTCAGCACGTCCGCGAAATCGCCGTTTCTCGCGACGCTCATTGCGACCGTCAGATCGCCAGCAGCCATGCGGGCAGCGAAATTGGAGAGCCGCGCGAGCGGCGTACCCAATTGCCTGTTCAGCGCGAACCAGGCGAACCCGGCCAGCACGGCGGAGACCGCCGCGGCGGTCCAGAACGGTATCGGCGGCATCCCGCCGTACTGCACTGCACCGACGAGCAGAAATGCCAGTGGCGCGATCGCATAGCCGATGGCGATGCGCGCCACAACGGACAACCGTGTTAGTGCCTGCAGCTTGCCGGCCATCCCGGTGCGCACCAGCTTGCCCCGGCGCAACCGGTGCGAGCGCAACGTGCCTTCGCGCATCTGCGCGTAGGTCGACTCGGCAAGCTGCACTTCGTCGCGCGACGGTTTGGTACGGACGCTCAGATAGCCGACGGTTTTCCCGCTTTCGATGACCGGCGTGACGTTCGCGCATACCCAGTAATGGTCGCCATTCTTGCGGCGGTTTTTGACGAGCGCGGTCCACGGATGGCCGGCGCGGATACTGTCCCACATGTCGGCGAACGCCTCGCCTGGCATGTCGGGATGGCGGATCATGTTGTGCGGCGCGCCGAGCAGTTCCTCTCGCGCAAAGCCTGAGACCGAGATGAAGGCGGGGTTGCAGTACTGAATGCGTCCTTTGACGTCTGTCGCCGAGACAAGCATCTGCGAGGCGGGGAAGTCGAATTCGCGTTGAGTGACGGGTTGGTTATTGCGCATGAAGGTCGTTATCGAGGCACGGCGCTCTATTCGAAGGTGCCGGAATGTCAGTCAATGGACGCTCTAACGGCAATAACCCCAGATTTTTTAGGGTTATCTGACTAGCCTGGTCGGGTATTCGAAAGCAGCCTCGGCAACACCAAAAGAAAATGGCGCCGCAGACGTTCAGCCTGCGGCGCCATTGTGCGGCGCTACGACGAGAACAACCCGCCGTAGCCCGTCAACACGCTTACATCGCGACGGTGTCAGCCACTTCCTTGAAGTCCTCGATCTGGTCGAAGTTCATGTACTGGTAGATCTTGTCGCCGTTGGCACTGAGCACGCCCATGTCGGCCATGTACTCTTCCTTGCTCGGGATCTTGCCCAGACGCGAGCAGATCGCCGCCAGTTCCGCCGAGCCGAGGTACACGTTCGTGTTCTTGCCCAGACGGTTCGGGAAGTTACGGGTCGAGGTCGACATGACCGTCGCGCCTTCGCGCACCTGTGCCTGGTTGCCCATGCACAGCGAGCAGCCCGGCATTTCGGTACGGGCACCGGCCGTGCCGAAGACGCCGTAATGGCCTTCTTCGGTCAGCTGCTTCTGATCCATCTTGGTCGGCGGGGCCACCCACAGCTTGACCGGGATGTCGCGCTTGCCTTCGAGCAGCTTCGATGCCGCGCGGAAGTGACCGATGTTGGTCATGCACGAGCCGATGAACACTTCGTCGATCTTGGCGCCGGCGACATCAGACAGCGTCTTCACGTCGTCCGGATCGTTCGGGCAGGCGACGATCGGCTCGTGGATATCGGCCAGATCGATTTCGATGACGGCCGCGTATTCGGCGTCGGCATCCGGTTGCAGCAGTTGCGGGTCGGCCAGCCACTGCTCCATCGCCTTGATACGGCGCTGCAGGCTGCGCGGGTCCTGGTAGCCCTGGGCGATCATCCACTTCAGCAGCGTGATGTTGCTGTTGAGGTATTCGATGATCGGTTCCTTGTTCAGGTGCACCGAGCAACCAGCGGCCGAACGCTCGGCGGAAGCGTCCGACAACTCGAACGCTTGCTCGACCTTCAGATCGGGCAGGCCTTCGATTTCGAGAATACGGCCCGAGAAAATGTTCTTCTTGCCTTGCTTGGCAACCGTCAGCGTGCCTTGCTTGATCGCATACAGCGGGATCGCGTTGACGAGGTCACGCAGGGTCACGCCGGGCTGCATCTTGCCCTTGAAGCGCACGAGCACCGATTCCGGCATGTCGAGCGGCATCGTGCCGGTCGCAGCGGCGAAGGCGACGAGGCCCGAACCGGCCGGGAAGCTGATGCCGATCGGGAAACGCGTGTGCGAGTCGCCGCCGGTGCCGACCGTGTCGGGCAGCAGCATGCGGTTCAGCCACGAGTGGATCACGCCGTCGCCCGGGCGCAGCGCGATGCCGCCACGGTTGCTGATGAAGTTCGGCAGCGTCTGGTGGGTCTTCACGTCCACCGGCTTCGGATAGGCGGCCGTGTGGCAGAACGACTGCATCACGAGGTCGGCCGAGAAGCCGAGGCACGCGAGGTCCTTCAGTTCGTCGCGGGTCATCGGGCCCGTGGTGTCCTGCGAGCCGACCGAGGTCATCTTCGGTTCGCAGTAGCTGCCCGGACGGACACCCTGGCCTTCCGGCAGACCGCAGGCGCGGCCGACCATCTTCTGCGCCAGCGAGAAGCCCTTGCCGCTGTTGGCCGGCTGCTGCGGCAGGCGGAACAGGGTCGACGGGGCGAGGCCGAGCGCTTCACGCGCCTTGGCGGTCAGGCCGCGGCCGATGATCAGCGGAATGCGGCCGCCGGCGCGCACTTCGTCGAACAGCACGTCCGACTTGACCTGGAACTCGGCGATCAGTTCGCCGTTCTTGAGGGCCTTGCCCTCGTACGGGCGCAGTTCGACCACGTCGCCCATTTCCATCTTCGACACGTCGAGTTCGATCGGCAGCGCGCCGGCATCTTCCATCGTGTTGTAGAAGATCGGGGCGATCTTGCCGCCGAGGCACACGCCGCCAAAGCGCTTGTTCGGGATGAAGGGAATGTCTTCGCCCGTGAACCACAGCACCGAGTTGGTAGCCGACTTGCGCGAGGAGCCGGTGCCGACCACGTCGCCCACGTAAGCGACCAGATGGCCCTTTTCCTTCAGCGACTCGATGAACTTGACCGGGCCGCGCTTGCCGTCTTCTTCCGGGGTGATGCCGGGACGGGTGTTCTTCAGCATCGCCAGCGCGTGCAGCGGGATGTCCGGACGGGTGGTGGCATCCGGGGCCGGCGACAGGTCGTCGGTGTTGGTTTCGCCCGTCACCTTGAAGACGGTGATGGTCAGGCTTTGCGGCACTTCCGGACGGCTGGTGAACCATTCGGCGTCGGCCCAGCTTTGCATCACGGCTCGGGCGTTGGCGTTGCCCTTCTCGGCCAGTTCCTTGACGTCGTGGAACTGGTCGAACATCAGCAGGGTTTTCTTCAGCGCGTCGGCGGCCACGGTGCCCACTTCGGCGTCGGACAGCAGCTCGATCAGCGGCTGGATGTTGTAGCCGCCCAGCATCGTGCCGAGCAGTTCGGTGGCACGAGCGCGCGAGATCAGCGCGCAGGCGGTCTCGCCTTTGGCCACGGCGGCGAGGAAACCTGCCTTCACGCGGGCGGCTTCGTCCACGCCGGCAGGCACGCGGTTGGTGATCAGGTCGAGCAGGGTTTGCTCTTCGCCAGCCGGTGGGTTCGTCAGGAGTTCCACCAGCTCGGCGGTCTGCTGAGCCGTCAGAGGCAGAGAAGGAATGCCGAGCGCGGCGCGTGCGGCCACGTGAGCACGAAAGTTTTCAAGCATGGGGGACCTGCTGGTATTTGCGGTTCAGGGGAAGGCTTTCAAGGCACTCCGAGGCTGTGCCGGGCACTACTCTGAGCGCGATTTTAATTGGAATACGCCTGCGAGGTCAAATGTCTTATGTCTTATATAAGAGTTGGGAGCCAAAAACCTTTTAAAATCATGGCGACGGTCGAGCGGCCGAACGGGCAGACTGTCGTCGCGCCTGCCGGGCTATCCAGAAATAGCCGCTCGCAGCGCGGAAAACGCGGCCTGCCCCATCGCCACCACACCGCTGCGTGCGAATGGAGAGGGGTTCAGCGCAGATAGCGCCTCGACACCTTCACGTGAGCGTCCGGTCAACGCCTGTGCTATCGCGGAGGCATATAAGGTCGTAGTGACGAGTCCCTGACCCGAGAAACCAGCGGCGTAGTACAGGCCTGAATCAGGGGCGAGCAGCATGGGCAGGCCGCTGCGACTCAGGTCGCATTGTCCGCCCCAGGTCGACTCGATCTCGATGTCCGCCAGTTGGGGAAAGACCACACCGATTTCCTGCCGGATGCGATTGACATTCAACGCCAATTGGATCTGGACGAGCGCGTCCGCGCCGCCGAACGCAAGCCGGAATCGACCGCTGCCGTCGCCTGCGTCGATCAGCCGTCCATAGTTCATCGCAATGTCGGATGCATCGCAGAAACACGCGCCACTTGGCACCAGCTCGGCGGCGAGGTCGGCGCTAATCGGCGTGGTGCAGAGGATCAGGGTCTGCGCGGGCACGAAGGCGCGCGGCAAACCCGCGTCGCGAATCCCCCCTATTCCGGTGGCGAGCACGACTTGCGCGGCTGTGACGCTGCCGGACGTGGTGTGCAACTGATATCCGCCAGCTGGATTGCGGTTCATGCCGATGACTCTGCTTTGCTCGCAAAGTACGGCGCCCGCGGCAGCCGCCAGCCGAGCGATCGCGACCGTGAAAGAACGCGGATTGAGGTGGCCGTACTGCGGGCTGCCATCATCGCCGCGGAAATAGAGTGCGTTGTTGTAGAGCGGCGAGTTGATATACGTTTTGCGCAAATCGTCGGGGCCGACATAGCGACCCCAGCCGATCCCAAGACGCTCGAGCAGCCGTGCTTCCTCTTCGATCCAGCTGGCTTGCGAGTCCGACTTGCTCACGAGCAGCAGCCCAGGACGAAACTCGCAACCGCCATGGGTCGCGGCACGCTGATGCACGGTGTCGAGCGCGTCGTGCACACGATGCCATGCATCGGCTGCGGCCGTCTCACCAAACATCTCGACCAGCACGGAAAGCGGGATGTCGAAGCCGGGCCACAGTTGCCCGCCACTACGCATCGATTGACCGCTGCCGATGGTCTGCGCTTCGAGAACCACGACCGTACGTCCAGCCCTAGCGATTTCCAATGCCGTCGACAAGCCGAGCAATCCTCCACCCACCACGGCAACGTCTGCACTCGCCGGGCAAGATTGGGTGGTATCGAAGCCGCCGGCACTGTCCCCATAGCAGGTCGGCGCGGCGTTGAAGTCGGTGCGCAAATCGTTGAGAAATTCTCTGAATAGATGACCCATCCGCCGCTCCGTCATAGCGCACCAGTGCCCAGCGTAGGCCCCGTCCAGTTGGATTCGATCCTACGCAGGAACGCCGTGTGCCCCAATTGGTAGAACGGCTCGTCGCCGAGGAATACCGGGTTCCAGTTTGCCTGCTCGCGGGGAAGCAGTTTGTTCATCAGCTGCGGATTTTTGCTTTTTAGCATCGAGAACAGCAGATAGATATTTTCGAGCTGCCAGCTGTCACGCTGCCAACCGTCCGGCAGCGTGGCGCCGGGTGGCTTGCCGACCCAGCGCGTGATCACGCTCCGAAGCACGCTCGCGTCGTGATCGTCGCTGTCGAGCCAACGCTGGGCAACGGGCCCGCTCCATGGATTGCTGAGCCAGCTCAATACCTCCTCGGTCATGAGGCCCACGACGCGGCACTGTGCTTCGTTGCGTGCATGGAGATGCAGCACCACGCGGACGAAGTGTGCATAGTCGTAGCCACTTCTCTCCCCAAGGTTGAACGCGAGGTCCACCGCCCCATACCGGACCTTCCAGTTGCCCGGGTCGAGCAGGCTATCGATCAGCCTCGCCTGCGCCGATGGCGGCCACCCCCAGGAGACGTCCGTCAGCGCCGTGGTCACGATCTCAGTCACGTTCCACAACGGATGGGACAACAGGACCTTGATCGCGTCGAGCGGCTCGTTCCTGGTCTCGCCGGCTGGCGGGAGAGTTTTGCTTCTGCACAGTTCCTCCAGGTCGTGATCCAGGCTTCTGATCCGGCTGTCCAGGTCCGTATTGGCAGATAGCAACTGCTGTTGGTACGATTCGGCGCCGCGTGGACCCGATTCGAACAGTTCCGCGAGACCTGGGTGTCGGCGGCCGAATTCGCTGTTCCGTAGCGTGTACCCCAGGTCCAGGACCACGCGATGATTATCGGCGCAGCGCTCACGAACCGGCTGGGGACCCGGGAAGGCGTCGGGGCTCTCCCTGTATCGTCGCAGACTTTCTTCGTTGCGTGCTGCCACCACATAGCCGAGATCGAGCACGTCGCAAAGGTGATAGTCCCACTTCGGACGGAACAGCTGCTCGGTCAGATCAGTCAACGGGTTCGCGTCGTCGTGGGCGATCGCATGCGCAAGCAGCAATTCCGTCGCGATCATGCGGTCGGTCGGCGACGAATAGCCCTCTCTTTCGCCGCCGTAATCACGGATCACGTCGGCTCTGTAATGTCCCAAACCAACGGTCGAATCCACCGCACCCGCTGGCGCGGGCTGCAAATCGTCGCCCCACAAGTGCTTCAACGCGTAGCCCGCGATTTCACGCAGGTATGCGACCAGATCGTCTTGCCCTGGCGACGAATGTTCGGTGCGCATCCGTTCCAGTTCGTCCTCGATTTCCTTGCGGCGACTCATGTCGTGCCAGACGCTCGCGAACGCTTCGCCCCAATCGTGCCGCAATACTAGGTCCGAGTTCGCGGCGCACGCGTCGAACGACGTTGCCAGATCGCCCCAACCTTCCGGTCTATGGCTGTATCTCAGCAACGTGATGAGTACCGCCGTGTACAACCCGGTCAAATATAGCCGGTGCTTCAGAAAGTCGAATAGGCTTTTGCCTTCGATAGCCGGTAATTGCGCATACCACTGCCGCACTTTTCGCCGGCCGTCTTCGGTGTTCGGCATACTGCTATCGTCCGCGTTCGCCGCGGCTGAGATTGCCGTGGCGATCTCTCGCACCTGCGCCGCGAGGTCGGGCGAGTCCTCGGGCAGCCTCTCCGCGAGCTTGTTGTGCAGGTTGATCGCCCCGGCCAGTTCACCCGCGTCGATCAGATGACTGACGCCGTACCGGTCCAGATAGGTCTTCAGATCCGCGCCGAATTCATCCGCTGCCGCCGAACCACCCGAACTCTCGAGGTAACGTTTGACCAGCGCGCACCAATGCGCTCGTACCGCCTGAAGCTCGTTATCATGCTGCTCCTGATGGAGCTCCTCCCTCAGCGACTCGCGAATTCGCGGGTGGGCAAACCCGGAATGATGGCCTTTATGAGGCGTAAGCCGCAGTATCGAAGGGGTCACCAGAACACCACGCAGACCACGAAGATACCGGTCCAGCATGGGGCGATCGAACTCGGGTTGAATGTCCTCGTGCCACAGCTTGCGCCACGCCTCGCGCGACCTGTCATCGCCGTTGCGCAAGCCTGTGTGCATCAACTCGATCGCGTCGAGAAACGCGTTGAAAGGCAGAGGTTGGTCTGTCCATGCCGCGAGGTAAAGAAGCGCTTTGGCGCGGCACGCGATGGCCTCCGCCTCCACGGGACCGCCCTGTGGCGAATTCGGCAGCGTACTGCCGAGATACCTGATCTTCTCGTCGATCTGATGCTTGAAGTAGTCGCTCGGGCCGGAAGGCAGATCGTCACGATAGCTGTGCTGGGTGTCCCACCTTTTCATGCGCGCCTTGAAGCTGGCCTTGCGTTCACTTTCCCGCTCACTCGCCTCGGAGTCGGGTGAGAGCAGACCCGCGGCGACGATGAAGTACCCTTTCGCTGCCGCGAACACGTGGTCGGATACGTCGTGATTGTCCTCGAGCCTCGTGCCGCACTCCTTGTCGATGGTTCTTAGCCTTCTTGTGATGAAGCCATTCAGGTCCGCATTGCAATGGTCCTGATATTCGTGATCCTTGGCGGAGAGATCTTTTTTGTCTTCAAGCCAGAAATCCATCTTTTTTGAAGGCCACTTGCCGAAGCCCATCTCGTTGCCCGATCGCAGTACCCAGTCCCGCGTGGTCAACACCAAGATCACGCCCGTGGCCAACTCGTCAGGCAGAAAACTTTCGACGTTGGAATCGGTGCCCTGAATGGCGAGATGGAGTTCGTCGAAGGCGTCGAGCAGTAAGACGATCGGGGCAAAACCCGCATCGCTTTTCTGTTTCTCCTTATAGAGATTCGAACACTCTCGAATGAGGTCCGCCATAATTGCCGAGGCGGACTTCTCGGTCTCCACGTTGCCGAGCTTCATGTCCAGTCCCAGACGCGCGCGGGTGCATTTGTCGAGTTGCAGCACGACTGTACGAAGCTCGAAGCTCAGACGGTTCAGCTGACGCTGCTCGTTTCGCTCCCTTCGCGCGAACGCCCAGCCGTCGACGTGTAGACCATCTGGCTGCACCCATATCGCCTGGCGCGCATCGAGCCACTCCTGCGAGTTGACGATCCGGGTGCCCTGCCTCGACTGGTCAACGAGGCCGAGCGAGAAGGCGGTTTTCCCCCAGCCCATCGGGGCTCTTAGTGCGAGGACGCCACAATGCTCCCTCTGCCGCAAGATCGTTTCTTTGATGTTGTGTTTGAGTTCGGCGACCAGCCACTCACGCGCTTCAAACTCGTCTTCGCTGTAACTGACCTGGAACGCTCCGGGACTATTCAGTTCGGCGCGCACATCAGGCCACGCTCCGAAGCCAAACAGCTGAACCGGATAAGCGTAGTCCGTCTCGGTGGTGGCGAGTTGGCTCTTGATCTCCTTGGGTTTGTCGGCGGACGAGAAGTCCACGAGCATCAGGGTCGGACAACGCGGGCGCCAGTCGCGCAAGAAGGCGACGCGAGGCGTCCCGACCTGGCCGATATCCCAATGAAACCAGCGCATGACGAACACCGGAAATTTGCTTGATAACGCGCCGATGAAAGCCATGGCTCGCCTCATCAACGAGCCGACGAATTCCACGAACATCGTACGTAGCGCATGGCTCCGCTTGGCGTCGCTGACCGCTTGCCACAACTGGCGACGAATCTGGGGAGAATCCAGTTGCTTCGGGATCTGTGTGTCTAAACCAAAAGCGTCATCCAGAAAGAAGTAGGACTCTCGCGCACGCTCGTTGATGTCGCCCAGAACCTCCCGATCCTTTCCGGAAAGGGTAAAGAATGCAATACGTGGCCAGAAACGGATCCACGCGACGACGAACATGATCGTCGAAATAATAAGGTTCGAGGAATTGACTTGCAGATGCAAAAAATCACTCAAATCCGAAAACAGTTTGTGCAACTTGAAAATATTCGCGAGATCCTTGGTGATCTTGTCTATGTTGTTCTGAGGGAAGTGCTGAATGAGAATGGCGTAAACCGCATTGCAGATGCGCAGAGAAACAAAGAAGATAAGAATCGAAAATGCAACCCTGCCGACCTTCATCAGTAGACCATCGATCTTTCTGCTATTGATCTGCGATGGTTTTCTCTTGTCTGCCATCTTCGACTCGCATAGGTGTTGATGCGTGGTCCTCGTCTTCTTTTTGTATAGCGGACACGCGGAGCTGACAGGCGAGTTATACCGCTCGCACGCGGAGTTGCGGGCAGTATCACTGTCGAAAAGACATGCCTACTGTGCGCTAACGTACATATGCTGTCCGAAGTTTGTGTCCTTCTTGAGGGTTCGCCTCAACTGTAGGAAATCAGTAAGGAAGTGACGGATCTGTTTTGCTTGGCGCTGATCCGGCATTCACGAAACTGTCGCAAGCTCGCAGCGATTAGCCCTCACCCGCCACTTGCAAGATATTGGTGAACGGCCTGAATAGCGCTTGCGCCTTCTCCCACGGCAGCCGCCACTCTCTTGACGGAGCCACTGCGCACATCGCCAGCGGCAAAGATGCCGGGCCGGCTCGTTTCGAGATCATGCGGCGGTCGATCCGCTTTCCACTTTTCGCCGGTAGCGGCGCCTGTCAGCACAAATCCATTCCTGTCCAGGGCGACACAATCGCCAAGCCACCGGGTATTGGGCTCAGCCCCAAGAAAAAGGAAAACGTGCCGAATCGGCTTGTGTTCGATTTGTCCCTGACGGTCCCACCGGATTGCCTCGAGTCTCGACTCACCGCGTAACTCGACGATCTGAGTCCTCGTGTGCACCGTCATGTTGGGCGCCGCGTTGATCCGCCTGATCAGATACGCCGACATGCTCGCACTCAGTCCTTCGCCGCGGACAACGACGTGGACATGACGCGCGAACTTCGCCAGGAATACCGCGGCTTGTCCGGCTGAATTCCCGCCGCCGACCACGATCAACTCTTCGTTGTTGCAGAACCCGGCTTCCATGAACGTCGCACTGTAGTAGACGCCGCGACCTTCAAAATGCTCGAGACGCGGTAGCTCCGGCTTCCGATAGCGCGCACCGGTGGCAATGACGACAGCGCGAGCGTAAACGCGCTCGTCATGATCGAGGCCGATGCGAAACGCCTGGGTGTCTTCGCAGTCGATCGTCAATGCCTCGATGGGCACGCCGACCTCGGCACCGAACTTACGGCATTGAGACAGGCCGCGACCGGCTAGCGCCTGCCCGGATATGCCGGTCGGAAAACCAAAGTAATTTTCGATCTTCGAACTGGTACCGGCCTGCCCTCCCGGAGCCTTGGCATCCAGAACCGCCACTTTCAATCCCTCTGATGAGGCGTACACCGCCGATGCGAGCCCGGCGGGTCCCGCCCCCACCACGACCAGGTCGAAGTGCTCCCCATCGAGCCGGTCGGGACTCAGGCCGATCGCGTCTGCGACTGCCCGGTGACTCGGTTGCGTCAGCACGATGCCTTGCATCGTGACGACGATCGGGATGTCGGTTTCCGTGACGCCATAACGTGTCAGGAGTTCTTTTGTCTCGGTGTGCTCGACAATATCGAAGTAGGCCGAGGGTTGACCGTTACGGCTAAGGAAGTGGCGCAAGCGCAGCGTAGGGGCCGAGGACGTGCTGCCGATCACCATCAGCCCTACCTGTCGCCCCTTGATGAACGCGACCCGGCGCAGGATATAGGCGCGCATGATGGTTTCGCTCAACTCCGCTTCAGCAATCACGAGCGCATGCAGGGATTCCTCATCGATAACGATGACCTCACAATCGCACATGGCACGTGTCGTGGCCACCGCCGCGCGGCCGGCGAGCGTGCCGACCTCGCCGGTGAAACTGCCGGGGCCGTGCGTGCCAAGCACTCGAGGGCCTTCAACTGACGCTCGGGTCGCCTCGATCGTTCCGGACAGAATGGCGAACATGCCCGTGTGCCGGTCGCCTTCGGAATAGAGGATGTCGTTGGCTTTCAGCTTGCGCCGCTCGCCGTATCGCTCCAGTATCGCCAGCTCCGTTTCGCTCAGCGTGGGATAGACCTGATGGTAGCGGCTGCCGCCTGATGACAGCTCGTCGGAATTGCCTGAAGCGTCGTTGCTCATGCGGGGCTCCCTCAACTCAAGAGGCGATCCTTGTCGTGAAACTGCTGCATCCAGTAAGGATACGGCAGGTTCGGCTGCGAAACCCGATTCAGTCGTTCGGTTTGCTCAAGGTTCAAGCCGATTTTCCGGGCGTCGAGGTTTACGCTCAGCTGGTCGGGCGTGCGCGCGCCGACGATGACGGAACAGACCTCCCGGCGTGCCAGAAGCCACGCCAATGCCACCTGCGCCGGCGACGCATTCAATTCCGCAGCGATGTCGCGCAATACACGCACGATAGGATCCGCCTTCGCGGGATCGATCGGCGGAAAATTCAGGCTGCTTCGACGTCCGGTTTCGCCGTTGCTTCCCTGCGTGTACTTACCGCTCAGGTAGCCGCCGGCGAGCGGACTCCAGACTAGAAGCGAAACATCGTTCGCCTTGGCCACGGGCGCGATTTCATGCTCGACGTCGCGGCTCGTCAGCGCATAGTGAACCTGATTGGCGACGATGCGAGCCCAATGCGTGCGGTTTGCAATTCCCTGTGCGCGCTCCAGGTCGCCGGCGCTGAAGTTGCACACGCCGATGTGCCGCACCTTGCCCTGCGTGACGAGATCGTCGAGCGCGCGAAGCGTTTCTTCCAGGGGGACGAGTGCATCGCGGTCGTGCAACTGAAAGAGGTCGATATGATCCCGGCCGATACGCCGAAGACTCGTTTCCACCGACCGCATGATATGCGAGCGGCCGAGCCCGACGTCGTTGTGGCCGGCTCCTGTGCGCAGCCGAACTTTGGTCGCAACCAGCATGCGCGACTCGTCGAGTCCAAGGTCGGCGAGTACCTGACCAACGACCGCTTCAGATTGACCTTGCGAATAGGCGTCAGCGGTGTCGATCAGGTTGATACCGTGCTCGACGGCCATCGCGACAAGTCCTGCGGCCTGAGCCCGGTCGAGGCCGGCAATGTCGCCCCAGATCCCCGTACCGGCGCCAAAGGTCATGGCGCCAAGACAAAGGCGGGAAATGCGCAGCCCTGAGCGCCCGAGTGTGCCGTATTCCATTGCGAACCCCTTGATCTAAATCCATTGGTGAACGATTTGCGGAACGCACCCGGCGACGCGATAGCCTATCTGCGCCGCAGAGCGCGCCCGCATTAGCCTGCCTGCGAGACGAGGTCTCGGACAACGGTTTCCAGTTCCACTTCGCCCTTGATGATGTCGGCTTCCTCGCCTTCGAAATCAATCCAGCCTTGATTGAAGCCGTCGAGCATGCGCATACGCGGCATCGGTTGCTTCATGCCTTGAGACTGGAACAGCTCACTCCATGTTTCGCGCGGCACCGCCTCCACACGAACGGGACGACCGAGCACGCGGGCAAACGTGTCGGCCAGATCGATTGGGCTCACACGTTGCGGCCCCTCCAGTTCGATCACACGCGCGCCGCGCCAGGTCTGTTGAAGCAACTGTGCGGCAACGCGACCAACGTCCGCCGTCGCGACCATCGGCACAGCCTTGTCGAGCGGCTGCAGAAAGCTGGGGATGATTCCTGTGTCCCGGGCCGGCGCAACGTCCCATGCGGCGTTTTCCATGAACCAGCCGGGACGCAGGAACGTCACGGACATCGGCAAATCCCGCAGAGCCTGCTCCATCAGCGTGCGTTGCGTGAGCAGATTGAGCTCGGTGGCCTGCGCGCCTATCGTCGACAGGCATACAACCTTGCCAGGTGCCGCCGACTGAAGTGCCTTGCGCACCGCGTCAATGACGACGCGTGCCTCAGGAAAGCCCGGCGCCGGATCGAACTCCGAGGGCGGCAAAATGAAGACCCCTTGTGTGCCCTCGAAAGCGGCACTCAGGGACACCGCATCGTCCATGTCGGCCGTCACCAGTTCACAGCCACGCTCGGCCCACGAACGTGCCCGGGCGGCATCGCGTACGACCGCGCGTACCGGCTGACCTGCTGCGAGCAGCGTGCGCGCCAACGCACCGCCGACCTTCCCTGTTATCCCTGTGATTGCATACATCGCTGTTTCTCCTTGCGCATAGAGATGTGGTCCGATCCCTGAGCGGCGCTCAGGCGTCCCATGAAATTGCAATGACTCACGCCTGTGGGTGACGTGCCAATCAGTGATGCGAGTAAAGCGAATCGATCGCTACACGCGTGGTGAGGCGGTTGCCCGAAGCGGACGAACCGCTGCTTGCACCGCCCACGCCACTGCCGACGTTCGACCCGGTACCCTTCTGCGAGGCCACGACGGCTTCGGCTGCCTGAATGTCGGCGGGGTAATGCGGATCGTTGGCGCGGCCGGGGCGGTAGCCCGCGCTTTCCAGTTGTACGAGTTCTGCGCGCACCTGCGCACGCGTGAAGGTCGAGCTGGATTCCTGAGCGTATCCAGCGGCCGGCAACGCGATGGCGGTGGCGACAGCGATGGAAAGTGCGAGATAACGGGTATTCATGGCAATGCTCCTTTGGGTCGTTAAGGACGAAACGTCCTGTTGGGATGCATTGTGGTTAAAGGCGAAGAGAAACTAAATGATACGGATGACACTTGTGAAGTGACTGATAGTCACTAATGGGCGATACTGCGGTTCTTGAAGCACCGTGTGGGGAGCGGTAATGAAATCGTCGAGAGAGAATCTCTCTAGCGGTATCAGCGCATTTGCTGCCGTCGTCGATGCGGGGACGTTCGCAGCTGCGTCCGAAGTGATGGGTATGTCGCCACCCGGGGTTAGCCGGGCAATCGCCCGACTCGAAAAGCGGCTGAAAATACGCCTATTCAATCGGACGACCCGCTCCGTTTCCCTGACTGAAGAGGGCCGGCGGTTCTACGAGCAGGTCATGCCGCACTTGAGGGGAATGGAGGAAGCGGCCGCGGCTGCGACGGGAGGCGCCGCGACAGTGCGCGGGAAGCTGCGAATCAATCTTGATCCGGCCTTCTTGCGAATCGTTCTGGGCCCGAAGCTCAACGAATTCATGGACGCACATCCCGAACTCGAACTCGAATTCATTGCGAGAGATCAGCTCGGCGACCTCATCATGGACGGCTTCGATCTGGCCTTGCGGTTTGGCGAACCTCGCTCATCCAGTCTGATTGCGCGCAAGCTCCTTGACACCGCGGTTGTCACAGTCGCATCGCCCTTGTACATCGCTCGCCGGGGGCGGCCAGCGGAGCCTCAGGAGCTGAGTCGCGGCGAGCACAGGTGCCTCGAATTCCGCAACCCGGAAACCGGACGGCCGTATGCGTGGGAGTTTCATCGCAAGCGCAAAAAGCTTGTTGTCGAAACGAATGGACGGCTCACGGTGAACGATCCGAGCGCACTCCTCAACGCATGTCTGGCCGGCTCCGGCATCGCGCAGATGCTGCTGCTGGGCGTCGAGCACCTGATCCGGGAAGGACGGCTGGTCAACCTGTTCCCAGAGTGGCCGGACGAGCGCTTCCCGCTCTATGCGTACCATCCATCGCGGCACCATACGCCGGCCAAAACAAGGGTGTTTCTTGACTTTATCGTCGCTCTGACGAGTTCTGCTTAGCCCCGGACATCGGATTCATGTCGACCTCTTCGCGACGCGCGAAATCAGCTCATCCACTCTCGAAAGGAACAGCTTGAGAATCGGGGAGGTATTGGCCTGGCTGTAGCCGATGACCAGATCGATCGTCGGGACCTCGCCTTCGAGCGGACGACTGACGACCGACCAGGGCATCAGGTTCTCGACATAGGACGGGATCAGCGTCACGCCTCGCGTCGACGCGACCAGCGACATGACCATCGCGGGATTGTCCACACTCTGTGCCGGCGTGATCTGGACCCCGGAGCGATCCAGGTATTCGTCGATCACCGCGCGCAGCACCTTAGCCTTGTTAGCCATCGCGATGAAAGGCTCGCCAACGAGTTCTTGCGCAGGGACTGCCGCGCGGGACGTCAGCGGATGGTCACTCGGCATCAGCACCACGAGCGGTTCGCGGCACACCACCTGGTAGGTCAGATCGAGCTCCGGTTCGGCTCGCAGGAACGCCAGATCCAGCTTGCCGCGCACGAGCCCGGCGGCGAGGTCCGGCGAATAGTCGCTGGAGACGGTGACGTCGATGTTCGGCCACTCGCCACGCAAAATGTGCATGGCTTCAGGCAGCCACGTCATTTCCTGCCCGGTCAGGAAGCCGAGAGCGAAGCGCTGCTTCGCAGGATGCGCTGCCCTGCGGGCCGATTCGACAGCAGCCTCCACCTGGGTCAGCGCCAGCCGCGCATGATCGATGAACGCCTTGCCTGCCGCGGTCAGCTCCACGCCGCGCGCGCTACGGCTCAGCAACTCCACTCCGACCTGGTCCTCCAGGTCCCGAATCTGCCGGCTCAGTGACGGCTGCGACGTGTGCAGCCGCCGTTCGGCCGCCTCCGTCAAGCTACCCGTCTCGGCGACGGCGATGAAATACCGCAGGTGTCGCAGTTCCATGTAGGGCCCATGCCTCCGAGGTATGCCATCCAGCCTATAAAGTCTTTTTCAATCTTGCCACAAGTCCCTAGATTTCCTCCTGTGGCGACGTAATGACGAGTGCTTCCAGTCAAGCCCCATACGTCGCGGTCATACCTCACAGGAGTGAATCATGAACAAGCCCGTTGTCCTCATCACCGGCGCCCTGACCGGCATCGGTCGCGCCACCGCCCTCGCCTTCGCCAGGAGCGGCGCCCGCCTGGTCGTCTCCGGCCGCCGTCAGGCCGAAGGGGAGACACTCGAAGCCGAACTTCGGCAGCTCGGCGCCGAAGCGGCATTCATCCAGGCCGACGTCCGCCGCGACGACGAAGTCCGCAATCTGGTCGACCGTACCGTGGCCCGCTTCGGCGGTCTCGACGCCGCCGTCAACAATGCCGGCACCGAGGGTCAGCCGGGCGCGGTCGTCGACCAAAGCGCCGAGAGTTACGCCGCGACGTTCGATACCAACGTGCTGGGCACGTTGTTGAGCCTGAAGCACGAGCTGCGCGTGATGACCGCTCAGAAGAGCGGCAGCATCATCAACATCTCGTCGACCTACGGCCACGAAGGAGCGGCCTACGCCGCCGTCTACGCCGGCAGCAAGCATGCGGTCGAGGGCATCACGAAGTCAGCGGCGCTCGAAGTCGCCGCCACAGGTGTGCGCGTCAACGCCGTTGCCCCGGGGCCGACCGACACCGGCATGCTCGACCGCTTCACCGGCACAGCGGAGCGCAAGGCCGCGCTGGCGTCCTCTGTTCCGCTGGCGCGCATCGGCAAGCCGGACGACATCGCCAGCGCCGTGCTCTACCTGGCATCCGATGGCGCCGCCTTCGTCACCGGCCAGATCATCACCGTCGATGGCGGCAAGACCGCGGGCTGATCGTCGTTTCACTGCCGTCTTGCAACTGAGCTTCGACTCTCTCTAACTTGTGAGGACACTTTTCATGGCAAACCTGACCAACAAGACTGCGCTCGTCACCGGCGCCTCCCGTGGCATCGGCGCGGCCATCGCAACGCGGCTGGCCGCCGACGGCGCCCGCGTTGCGATCACCTATACCAAAGGCGCCGACGCCGCCGCCCAGGTCGTGAAAGCGATCAAAGCCGCTGGCGGCGAAGCCATCGCGATCCAGGCGGATGCGACCGACGCCCAGGCGGTCAACGCCGCGGTGGAGCAAACCGTCAAGACCTTCGGAGAACTCGACATTCTGGTGAACAACGCTGGCACAGCGATCCCCAAACCATTCGAAGAGACGACCCTCGAAGAGATGGATCGGATGATCGACCTCAACGTGCGTGGCGTGTTCATCGCCACGCAAGCCGCACTCAGACACCTGAAGGATGGTGGCCGTATCATCAATATCGGCTCCTGCGTGGGCGAGCGGGCGACGACGCCGGGCCTTGCGGCCTACTCGGCGACCAAGGGCGCAGTGAAAATGTTCACGCAAGGCTTGTCGCGCGAGGTCGGCTCGCGCGGCATTACGGTCAACAATGTCCAGCCAGGCCCCATCGACACCGATCTGAACCCCGCCGCGGGCGACTGGGCGGTGCCGCAGATCGCCAATACGGCGCTGAAGCGCTATGGCCATGTCGACGAGATCGCCGCGCTGGTGGCCTTCGTCGCCGGCCCGGAGGCAAGCTACATCACGGGAGCCAACCTCACCGTCGATGGCGGCACCATCGCTTGACCGGTGAAAGGCCGTGTGCGGCGGTTGTCGTTGTCGCCGAAATCCGCGAAACAGGTCGGCGCAGCATCGCAACCTGTTCGACGTTTCCTCGATCGACATGCACCGATCCGCACACATCTTCCCCCTTGCGTCCGCGTAGCCCGGCGAAAGCCAACTCCGCCGTATCGCCAGCATGGCGGAACGCGTCGCGCTATCGTCATTTCCCGCGTCGTTTGACCTCGTGAATGACCGCGATTACGCCCGCCGGTACCCGGATGCGTCGCTGCACGCGCCCCGTCCGTCACGTAGTCATATTTCTCGACGTATATCGCTCGCCGGCGATCCTCCAGCGCGGCTGGCGACCTCAACCGTTAAGGGCCGGAACCTTACTATAATCAAAAGGCACGGGAACGCGCCGCTCGACAGGTCGCTGCCGGCTTTAATGTGATTGCCGTACCTGAGCGCGGAGCATTTTTGCATGGAGGCACCCCATGGCTACCTATGTCATCCTCAGCCGTCTCGCTCCTGACGCGTTCACGGATCCCAAGGAACTCAAGCAGATTGCCGCCACCGTGGCGGAGAAGATCAAGACTGAATGCCCTGCCGTTACCTGGAAAGAAAGCTATCTGACACTGGGGCGGTTCGATGTCGTGGACATTGTCGAGTCGAACGATCGGCAACAGCTCGAGCTCGCGGCGCTGATCATCCGCGGCTATGGGCACGCCGCCACCGAAACGATGCAAGCGACGGTGTGGAACGATTTCATCGGCGCGCTGTAGCAATGCTGCTCGTCTGACAGGGCGCCTCCAGCCAACGGTGTTTCCGTCGACCCGCCCGCCTGTGAAATGCTGTGCAGGATGCGCCCTCTCGGCGCCTCACCGTTCGTCTTCGCGTGGGGCTTGCTGTGGGCTGAGGCCTTTGCTGCTTAGCCAGTCCGGATTGAACAGCCGGGAGCGGTATATATCGCCGCGATCGCAAAGCAACGTCACGATCGTATGGCCTGGACCCATCTGCCGCGCGAGCCACACCGCTGCCGCCACGTTGATGCCGGTCGAGCCACCGACGAAGAGTCCCTCTTCCTGCAGCAAGCGGTAGACCATGTTCACGCAGGTCGGATCGTCGATGCGAACGGCTTCGTCGATCGGCGTACCTTCCAGATTGGCCGTCACGCGGCTCGAGCCGATACCTTCCGTGATCGAGCTGCCTTCCGCGCGTAGCTCGCCCGTCTTCACGAAGTTGTATAAGCCGCTGCCTTCAGGATCGGCCAGCACGATCCTGACGTCGGGGTTCTTTTCCTTGAGAAAGCGTGCGACGCCAGCCAGAGTGCCGCCCGTGCCCGTGGCACTCACGAACGCATCCACGGTACCGGCCGTATCGCGCCAGATTTCGGGCCCGGTGGTTTCATAATGCGCCCGGCGATTCGCGAGATTGTCGAACTGATTGGCCCATATCGCGTTCTCCAGTTCGCCAGCGAGGCGTCCGGCGATCTTCTGGTAATTGTTCGGATCGCGATACGGCACAGCGGGTACCGGCCGCACTTCGGCGCCGAGCGCGCGCAGCAGCTCCATTTTTTCCGGCGATTGCGTATCGGGAATGACGATCACGCAGCGATACCCTCGCGCCGCACAGATATGCGCAAGACCGATCCCCGTGTTGCCCGCCGTGCCTTCGACCACGGTTCCCGCCGTCTTCAGGCGCCCCGTACGCTCCGCATCCAGGATGATGTAGAGCGCCGCGCGATCCTTGACGGAGCCGCCCGGATTCATGAATTCGGCCTTGCCGAGTATCTCGCAACCCGTCTCCTCGCTGAGCCTCGCAAGCCGGATGAGCGGCGTGTTGCCGATCGCACCGGCAAATCCCTCCAGCACTCGCATGATGGCCTCTCTCCTACAATAAATGCGTTCTTCATGGAGAATAGGCCGGGGAGCGGCGCATGGGTAGGGTCGCGCGCGCGTGGAGCAGCGCCATGCGCTCGTATCAGTTCCATCTGCTCTTAGGTTCCACCTGGGAGACCTTATATGAACCCAGACGACGGAATGCTCGAGACCCGGTTGGTGCGGGTGCGAGGACAGGTGCAGGGCATCGGCTACCGCGAAGCGTGCGTGCGCCGCGCCAGGGCTTTGGCTGTCACGGGCTGGGTGCGCAACCGCATGGACGGCTCCGTCGAGGTAATGCTTCAGGGCGCCCCTAGGCAACTTGCCGAGATGTGCGCGTGGCTCAGTGAAGGAATGCCCGCGGCACTAGTCGACGAGCTTGAAGTGACAGACGTGCCGCCGCCGTTTGCCCGCTTCGATGAATTCGACCGGCTGCCAACCTTGTAAATCTCAAGATCCGCGAGGCCATTGACTACGTGGAACGTGGTGGGCACCTGTTCGAGCGCATTAGCGTTTCTTAATTGAAATTAGGTGAATTAGCTTTTCTCGTTTCAGCATGGGCGGCAAACTGGCGCCATCCGACTCTTCATGTCCCCGATCCGACAGCCGCAATTCAACTGATCGAGTGGACCATTGCGTCGACCCCGTCTTTGCACACCTATGCAAATGAGGAGGCAGTCATGGCTATTTATACCGGAAAGTTTGCCAGGCTCTATAGCGCAATCCATCATCGCCGTGAACCCGTCATCTATGCATCCACAATAGTTGCCAGTAATAGACTCGCACTCTTTGCGGCGCTTGCAGACAATCCGTCCTCAGCAGAAGAGCTTGCAAACATAAGCAAAACAGAGTTGTTCTGCGTGCGCGAGTGGTTGGCCGACCTCACCGCGTCTGGCTATCTCCAGTACGATGCCGCTAGCCAGCGGTACTGGATGACCGAACAGCAGGCCTATGCGCTCGCCGACAAGGCTGGCAATGCTTTTATCAAAGATGCATTTGCAGTCTGGCGCAAGGCGAAGCTATGCGGGAGCTGACGCAAACCGACCGATGCCTTGTCGCGCGATTGGCCGCCGTTTTCAGCGCGCTCGCTTCGCGCCCGGCGCAGTGCGCAGCTCAGACGCCTTGAGGAAAAAGTCGCTGTTGTCCGCGAGCCGCGCGACCATGAAGTCGATGAAGGTTCTCACACGCAGCGGCTGCTCCGTTCGATGACGGTAGTAGATGTAAATCGACTCGCGCTCGGTCATATGTTGCGTGAGCAGCGGGACGAGCCGCCCAGCGCGGACATGGGACACCGCCGAAAAGCTGCCAAGCTGACCGATCGCGAGACCGGCCACGACGGCGTCCGTTTCCGCGTCGATATCGTTCGCGCGCAGCGATGCTGCAACCTCGCGATAGACGATTTCGCTGCCGATCAGAAACTCCCACGGCGCCTGCTTGCCGGTGTTCGCACGCCGGTAGCCCGTGCAACGATGAGCGTCGAGTTCGTCGATCGTTTTGGGCACGCCGTACCGCTCGAGATAGGCCGGCGACGCGCACACCACCAGTTGGATGGGCAGCAAGCGCCGCGCAATTGCGCCCTCGGAAGGGGGCGATCCTCCGCGGAAGCCGACATCCGCGCGATCGCTGATGAGGTCGGTGAAGTGATCGTCGAATCGGACATCCAGTTGGACCTCGGGATAGAGCGCCGCGAATTCGAGGATCGACGGCCAAAGCACCGTTCGACCGAGCGCTGCCGGCGCGCTAACCCGCAGCGGGCCCGCGACTTCCTCTTTTGAGCGGCGAGCGTCGTCGAGCGCCGCCGACAACATGGTCAGCGCCGGCCCCACGCCTTGCAGCAGTTGTTCTCCTTCTTCCGTCAGGCTCAGCTTGCGCGTCGTCCGGTGAAACAGCCGCACGCCCAGTGATTTTTCCAACTGCATGACCGCGTGACTGGCCGCCTGCGGCGAGATACCGGTGTCGACGGCCGCCTTGCGCAGATTGCCGAGCGCCGCAGCGCGGGCAAAGATCGAAATCGCTCTAACCTCATTCATCGACGGCTCCCGATTCGCAAATAAAAGTTGATTATCAGTCTAGCAAACGACGGCTAGTGCGGGCGAATCTCCCGTCATATGCTTCGTTCACCTTCACCACAAACGCAGGAGCGAATCATGAGCAACGTCACGAAACAGCAGTTCAAGCGCGTCTGGTTCATTACCGGCGCATCGCGCGGTCTTGGCGCGCTGATCGCGCAAGCCGCACTGGCAGACGGCAATGCGGTCGTCGCCGCGGGACGCAACGTTGCCGCGCTCAGCGAGCGTCTCGGCGAGTCGCCCGCGCTGCTGCCGGTCGCGCTCGACGTAACCGACGACGCGCAGGCCAGAGCGGCGGTCGCCGCGGCCGTCGAGAAATTCGGCCGCATCGACGTGCTGGTCAACAACGCGGGGTTCGGCCTGCTCGCGGCAATCGAGGAGTCGAGCGACGCGGACGTGCGCCGCATGTACGACACCAACGTCTTTGGTCTGCTGAACGTAACGCGGGCAGTGTTGCCGGTCATGCGCAAGCAGCGCTCCGGGCACGTGATGAACATGTCGTCGATTGGCGGTTATCGCGCGGCCGCGGGGTTCGGCGTGTACAGCTCGACGAAGTTCGCGGTCGAAGGCATTACGGAAGCACTCCACGCGGAACTCAAGCCGCTTGGCATTCATGTGACCGTCATCGAACCGGGCTACTTCCGCACCGATTTTCTCGATGCGTCGTCGCTCGTGGTCGGCAAGGAAATCATCGACGACTATGACGAAACCTCGGGCAAGGTACGCCGCCTGGCTGTCGAGATGAATCACAATCAGCCCGGCAATCCCGACAAACTCGCGACGGCCCTCGTTACCCTCGCTGACGCGCAAAAGCCGCCGCTGCGTCTGCCGCTCGGCAGCGACACACTGAAGGCGATCGCGGACAAAAGTGCTTACGTGATGGCGGAAACGGAAACGTGGAAAGCGCTGTCAGCGTCAACGGACTTTGCTGTGTGAGTCGTTGAGATCCCTTTTGTCTTAACAACAAAAGGGAACCCACTGTCAGGCGATGGCGGCAGCCTTTGGCGAGACTTGCCAAGCGGCCATTTGTCCATCGTGCCGGTTGTGGCGTGGCCGCGTGACCTCGCGAAAGAACAGAGCGCCAGGATAAGACCAAAGTCCAATAGCCTTCCGGTTGAAATCGAACTATCAATATCGACACCAGAATGGTGAGCTTGCGCCCCGTGCCAGGGGGATGACGTGACTCTGCCATTCGTTCTGCGGTAGGTGACCGCTAGATGCCGCTTACGCGAATCGGGCCAGACGCGGCTCCATCGCGCCCGTCGTGGCACTGCCCATGCTTGAAGTTATCTCGGGCATCCATATCCTCTCCGAACAACTGGCGCTCGGGCTCCGCACGGTGGTCCACGACTCTCCGGCCAGGTGCGGACGCCATCTGCGGCGGCCATCCCTCTCCTCAAGGAGCGCAATGTGAATCGAACCCTGCTCTCATCCATCCTTGCCTGTCTCGTCGTCGCGCAACCGGTTCTCGCCCAGTCCGGCAAGCCGATGAGCCCCGCCAAGATGACCTGCGAGGACTTCGTCGCCGTCGACGACGTCTACCGCCCCACCCTCGTCTACTGGGTCGCCGGCGTCGACAAGCTCGGTATCCGCGAAAGCGACGTGATGGTGGTCGATACCGCGACGCCCATCGGCATCATTGTCGAGGAGTGCAAGAAAACGCCGAAGGTGGCGTTCAAGACGAAGGTTCGCGAGTTGTACAAGAGCGGCCGGATCAACCTCTTCGACCATCACTGACACAGGCGCTGCGGCACGAGGCAACCGGCACGCCCGGGCAGGCCGCCACCGCACGCGCACCGAAGCTCGATGACCTTCACGGGAGCCTCAGCCATGCAACGAATCACACGCCTGTCGATCGGCCTCACGCTCGTCTCGCTGGCCTGTGCGGCAGCGGCCCAACAGCCGATCATCTATCCGGCCAGGGGACAGAGTTCGGCGCAGCAGCAGAGGGACACCGAGGAATGTCATGCGTGGGCGCAGCGGACTACAGGCGTCGATCCAGTTGCGCTGGCCGAGCAGATGGCGAGCGGCGCGCCGCAGCCTCAGCAGCGCGGCGGCCTGCTTCGCGGGGCCGGCGGAGGCGCGTTGGTCGGCACGCTGATAGGCGGCGTGGCCGGCGGCCACTGGGGCGAGGGGGCGGGCATCGGCGCGCTCGTCGGCACGATGGGCATGGGCATGCGAATGCGGCGCGAGCAGCGGGACATGGAGATGCAGCAAACGGGCATGCAGCAGCAGGCGTCGGGGCAGCTCGCGACTTATAACCGAGCCGTCACGGCCTGCATGACGGGCCGCGGCTACACCGTCGAGTAGACAGGGCACCGGCATCGCGTGCGCGCCCGGCCGCTGTGTGCAGTGCGCAAGGTTCGCGAGCCGGTTCACAACAAGCAGGAGGTAACGCCATGCTGAAGCCTTTGCGGGCCACCGTCCTCGCGATCCTCGTCGGCTCGGCGCCGACATGGGGTCTCGGGGCGGACTTCGACGGCAGCAAGCCGCTCCTGTGCGCGACGATCGACGCGCATTTCTGCGACATCGGCGAAGTGTGCTTCCGGACGCTGCCCGAGATCCTGGGCGCACCGGATTTCGTCCACATCAACTTCGCGAAGAAGACGATCGTCGGACCATCGCAACGCGCAACCGCGATCCGGTACATGGAATCCGGCGATGGCCAGCTGCTCATGCAAGGCACGGAGCTCGGCTACGGCTGGAGCATCGCGCTCGACACGAAGTCGGGCGGCATGTCCGTGACGCTCGTCAACCGCCAGGACGTGTTCGTGATGTTCGGGACATGCACGCCGTCCTAGGGTCCCGGCGCGTCGTACATCGGCTCGCAGCGGAAGCCACGTTCAGACCAGCACTGCTTGATCGCGCACGACGATGTGTACTCGTGAGTTTCGTCGAGTTCGCATCTCTTGCAGCCGTATCGGAGGAAAAGCATGTCTCCCGTATCCGTGGACGTAGCGGAACAAAAACGCCTGAACGACTCGCGTGAGGCGGAGGTACCGTGGAAGAAGTGGGGGCCTTACCTCAGCGAGCGGCAGTGGGGAACGGTGCGAGAGGACTACAGCAAAGACGGCGATGCCTGGCGCTACTTCACCCATGACCATTCCCGCTCGCGCGCCTACAGGTGGGGCGAGGACGGGCTTGGCGGATTGTGCGACGACCAGCAGCGGCTGTGCTTTGCGCTGGCGCTGTGGAACGAGCGCGACGCAATTCTGAAGGAGCGCCTGTTCGGCCTGACCAATAGCGAGGGCAATCACGGTGAGGACGTGAAGGAGTATTACTTCTACGTCGACAGCACGCCCACGCACTCGTACATGAAGTACTTGTACAAGTATCCGCAGCGGGAGTATCCGTATCTAGACCTGGTTGAAACCAACCGAAGACGATCGCGGGAGGAACTCGAGTATGAACTGCTCGACACCGGCGCCTTCGACGATGACCGCTATTTCGACGTCTTCGTCGAGTATGCGAAGGCGGGTCCGGAAGACATCCTCGTGCGTATTTCCGTGCACAACCGCGGAACTGAAGCCGCGCGGCTGAGGGTCTTGCCCACATTATGGTTCCGCAACACATGGTCGTGGGGCGAGGATGATCGCAAGCCATCGCTGCGCGAGGCGGGACCCGGCACCATTCGTGCCACGCATCATGAGCTAGGGGATTACTGGCTCTATTGCGAGGGCGCGTCGGAGTTGCTATTCACAGAAAACGAGAGCAACGCGCAGCGTCTGTGGAATCAACCCAACGCGTCACCCTATGTCAAGGACGCGTTCCACTCCTTCGTCATCTCCGGGCAGCGCGAGGCGGTGAATCCCACCAGGACAGGAACCAAGGCCGCTGCCCATTACGTGTGCGACGTACCCGGCGGCGGCAGCGCGTCGATCCGATTGCGCCTGACGGCAGCCGAACTGGACCATGCCTTCGACGGCTACGAGAACACGTTCAATGACCGCATCGCCGATGCAAACGCGTTCTACGAGCGTGTTGCGCCCAGTTCGCTGAGCGAAGACGAGTGCCGGGTGTACCGCCAGGCATTGGCGGGAATGCTGTGGAGCAAGCAGTACTACTACTTCGATCTCGAGTTGTGGCTGCGCGAGCACCGCAGTCATCCATTGCTCGAAGTCGCGCAGCCCGGTGTGCGCAATACCGAGTGGTTCCACATGTTGAATGCCGACGTGATCTCCATGCCGGACAAGTGGGAGTATCCGTGGTACGCGGCTTGGGACCTTGCCTTCCACACGATCTCTCTGGCGCTCGTCGATCCCGATTTCGCCAAGGAGCAGCTGCTGCTGATGCTGCGCAGTTTGTATGTCCACCCGAGTGGCCAGATGCCAGCCTACGAGTGGAACTTCAGTGACGTGAATCCGCCGGTGCATGCCGCTGCCACGGTCTGGCTCTACAAGTACGAGGAAGCGCTAGGCCGGGCCGATCCGCGCTTTCTGGAGCGCTCGTTTCAGGGGTTGATGCTCAACTTCAACTGGTGGGTGAATCGCAAGGACCCTTCAGGTCACAATGTTTTCGCGGGCGGCTTTCTGGGTCTGGACAACATCGGCGTATTCGATCGCAGCGCGCAGCTTCCGACCGGCGGATTCCTGGAGCAGGCGGACGGGACCGCATGGATGGCGCTGTTTTGCCAGAGCATGTTGGAGATGGCGGTGATTCTGTCGGACTACGACCCGATCTACGAGGAGGTCGCCTTCAAGTTCGTCCAGCACTTCATGTGGATTGCCTACGCGATGGACCGGCGTGGCGAACATCCGGACCAGATGTGGGACGAGGAGGACGGCTTTTTCTATGATCTGCTGCGGCTTCCCGACGGCCAGACCATGCGTCTGAAGGTGAGGTCGATGGTGGGGTTGCTGCCGCTGTGCGCGTCGAAGGTGTTCGAAGCAGAATACGTCACTCGCCATCCGAAACTGGTCGCGCTGATCGCGCAATTTCGAAAGCGCTACCCGGAACTGCTTGCCCATGTGGCCCCGACCGATGCGGGCTTCATTGGCCACAAAGACCGGCGGCTCCTGTCGATCCTGAACAAGCGCAAACTCGAGCGCGTGCTTGGGTATCTGCTCGACGAGAACGAATTCCTCGGGCCGCACGGGATTCGTTCGCTCTCTCGCTATCATCTCGACCATCCGTACGTGCTCAATGTCGGCGGGATGGATTTCAAAGTGCAGTACCTGCCGGCTGAATCGAACACGGGCATGTTCGGTGGAAACTCCAACTGGCGCGGTCCGGTATGGATGCCGGTGAATCTGCTGATTATCCGGGCGCTGATGAATCTCTACGACTTTTTCGGCGATGAGTTCAAGGTTCAATGTCCCACCGGATCGGGGCAGTACATGACGCTTTTCGAGGTGGCGCAAGTGATCGTCCACCGGCTAACCGGCACGTTTCTGCGTGATGCCGATGGACGGCGCCCGGTCTACGGCGGGACGGCCAGGTTCCAGGACGATCCCCATTGGCGCGACCTGATCCTGTTCTACGAGTATTTCCATGGTGACAACGGTGCGGGCCTTGGGGCGAGTCACCAAACGGGCTGGACGGGTCTCGTTGCGCCTCTGCTCGACCTGTTCGCGCGTCTCGACGCTCGAACCGTTCTGGAAACCGACCGCTGGCGGATATTGGCCGGCGTCGTCGGGCAACAGGTGGGCGGACAGCAGTCGGGCGACAAGTGAGGGAGAAAATACGTCCGAGGCTACCGAGGGTTCGGGCTCGATGACCGCATCCGGATACATGCTTCGCACGTCAGCCGTCGAGACACGCGCGCAAGGTTCGGGCGAGACGACCTGCTTCACCCGCATCGGCGATGTTCGCGAAGCCCATCACGAGGCCGCGCGGCGTGCGCCGGGTGCGGGCGTTCGCATACCAGATCGACAGCGGCAACACCGCGAGCCCAGCCTCCCGGGCGCGCGTAGCGACAGCGACGTCGTCGACCGGTCCGTCGGTACCTTCCGCGAATCGCACTGCGAACTGGATCCCACCGGGTGGCAAATCGACGCTCAATCGTTCCCCAAACGCCTGCTCCAGCGCATGCACGATCAGCATGCGCCGCTCTCCGTAGATCCCACGCATCCGCTTCAGATGCCGCGCAAAATGCCCTTGCCGCATGAAATCCGCCACGGCCGCCTGCCATAGTGTCGGCGAGCCAGCGTTCATGCTATGGGCCACCCGCCCCACACGCTCGACGGCCCGCTCCGGCACCACCACATACGCGAGCCGTAAGCCGGGAAACATGACCTTGCTGAACGTCCCGCAATAGATCACCCGATCGCGCCGGTCGAGACTCTTCAACGCTGGCAAGGGCCGGCCCGTATAGCGGAATTCGCTATCGTAGTCGTCCTCGATGATCCAGCTGGACGCATTCTCCGCCCAGTCCAGCAGCGCTATGCGCCGTGCGAGCGACAGCGTGTACCCAAGGGGGCTCTGATGCGACGGCGTGACGAGAGCGAAGCGCGCCTGCGGAGCCAGTTGCGTGCCGCGCTCGACGTCGATCCCGTCCCCATCCACCGGCACCGGCACGAGTTGCACGCCGGTCTCCGCGAGAAAACCGCGCGCGAGCAGATAGCCGGGATCCTCGAACCACATGCGATCGTTCGGGCGCGCGAGACTGCGCAATACGAGTTCGAGCGTCGCGCGGTAGCCGCCCGTCACGAACACCTGTTCCGGCAGGCAGGTCACGCCGCGGGACAATCCGAGATAGGTGGCGATATGTTCGCGCAGCGGCCGGTAGCCGGCCGGATCCGGGTACGCGAACATCGCGCGCTCGCTGCTGCGCCCGCGATGTGACACGAGCCGATGCCATACCTTGCTCGGGAACGCGTCCAATGCGGGCATTCCGGGTTGCAACGGCCGCGGTTCACCGCTCATGGCGACGGCGATGGCGGACTGCCGCGCCGTGGATTGACCGCCACGCGACACGCCAGGCGTGTTCGACGTGTCCATTCCTTCATTGCCCGGCCGACCTTGCTTGACCGGACCACCCTGCCCACGCGACGAACGCATCACGGATGCCGGCAGCGACGGCGATACGAACGTGCCCGCCGCGCCGCGCATCTGCAGATAGCCTTCGTCCACGAGGATCGTGTAGGCCAGCTCGACCGTGCCGCGCGCCGTGTTCAGTTGCGTGGCGAGGCCGCGTAGCGCGGGCACGCGATCGCCGGGACGCAGATGTCCCGAGGCGATCGCGGTCCTGAAACGCTCGCAAATCTGCAGGTAGATCGGCAACGGCTGTTGCCGATCGATTTCGATAGTCAAAGGGCGGTTCGACGAGGTCACGAGACAGTCTCACGGCAAGGAGGCGACAACGACATGGACTAGTCGGATCGTCAATTCTTGGCACTTATCGCCAGGGCATGACGCTTCCACAATAGTCTCACGCGATGGGACGACGGCGAACCCTTTCACGCAATACGAAATCCGCCGGGCGCATCCGCGCGTTCGTTATTTTTCCTCTGGAGAATTTGCCATGAAGATCGTCGTAATCGGTGGTTCCGGCCTGATCGGGTCGCGTCTCGTCAAGCTGCTGACCGAAGCAGGCCATGAGGCGCTCGCCGCGTCGCCGCGTACCGGCGTCAACGCCGTCACCGGCGAGGGATTGAACGACGCGCTCGCGGATGCGGACGTCGTCGTGGATGTGACGAATGCGCCGTCATGGGAGCCGCAGGCCGTGCTCGACTTTTTCCGCACCTCGGCGCGCAACCTCGGCAAGGCTGAAGTGGCCGCGGGGGTACGCCACCACGTCGCGCTATCCATCGTCGGATGCGAACGCACGCCGGAGAACGCCTATTTCGTTGCCAAAGTCGCACAGGAAGAGGTGATCGAAGCGGCAGGCGTGCCATACACGATCGTGCGCGCGACCCAGTTCATGGAGTTCATCGGCGGAATCGCTGATTTCGGCACGGAAGGCGGGACGGTGCGTCTCGGCGACGGACTGTTTCAGCCGATCGCAGCCGACGACGTCGCGGCGGCCCTCTCGCAGGTCGCGCTGGGCGCGCCGCTGAACGGCACCGTTGAGATCGCCGGCCCAGACCGCGCGCCATTCGCGGAGATCGTCGGGCGTTATCTGAAGTCGGCAGGCGACCCACGCCCGGTGGTGACGGATCCTGATGCGCGGTACTACGGTGGCCGTGTCGAGGAACAGTCGCTCGTTCCGCTCGGCGAGGCGCGGATCGGCCGCATCAGTCTCGACCAGTGGCTGGCGCAGGCTAACAAGGGCTGATTGCAGGTTGCTGGGAAACCTAATTCAAGTCATCTACCTCTGCATTGATCGGTGCCGTCGGACGGATCGGCGTTGAATCTGATCAATCATTTCCTGGGTACAGCATGAGCACGTCACAAAAGGTTGTCGTCGTTACCGGCGCATCGCAAGGCATAGGCGCCGAAGTCGTCAAGGCGTTTCGAAGGCTCGGCTACCGCATCGTTGCGACCGCACGTTCCATCAGGCCGTCGGCCGACGAGAATATCCTGACCGTCGCCGGCGATATCGGCGACCCAGCAACTGCGCGCCGTGTCATTTCCGAGGCTGTTACACGATTTGGCCGGATCGATACGCTGGTGAACAACGCCGGCATCTACATCGGAAAGCCCTTCACCCAGTACACCGCCGAAGACTACGCCGCGGTGATGAACGTGAATATGGCGGGTTTCTATCACATCACGCAACTCGCCATCGCCGAAATGGAAAGGCGTTCGTGCGGTCACGTGGTCAGCGTCACCGCCAGCGTCGTTGACGCCGCGATCAGCGGTGTGTACTCCGTGCTGGCAGCCCTCACCAAGGGTGGTCTGAACGCCGCCACGAAGTCGCTGGCAATCGAGTACGCCAGCAGAGGTATTCGCGTGAACGCCGTCGCGCCGGGGATCATCAAGTCACCGATGCATGCACCGGAAACCCATGAAGCGCTCGGCGCCTTCCATCCGCTCGGACGCATGGGCGAGATGAGCGATATCGCCGACGCGATTCTGTTCCTCGATTCCGCGCCGTTCATCACCGGAGAAATCCTGCATGTCGATGGCGGCCAGAGCGCCGGTCGTTGAGATTGAATCGTGCTTTGCACGCGTCAATCGTGCTCGTGCATGTTCAAAGCCAGGACAGGCCCTTGCGCACCAACGCGTGGGCGTTGTCCGTCAAGAGGTCGCCGTGTGCGAGCACGACACGCTCGAACGGCCACGCGAGCAACCGGTCGATGCAGGCACGGGCGCGTTTGCGGTCGCGATAGGCCATTCGCAGCAGCGGATGCCATCCGACCCGGCCGAGGATACCCCCCAAGCGCAAATAGTTGCGCGTCAGCCAGTGAGGCGATTGGTGAAAGTTCTCCACCAGATCGCAGGCGATCAGCGTACGTGTGTCGCGGTGATAGAAAACCGTCTCGCCGAGCATGCAGCCTTCGATCGTCAGTAGTTCCAGGTCGTTGCGCCAGTCAGGATGGGGCTGATCCGTCAGAACTGCTCCGAAGCGGAGATCCTTGCGCTTCCGTTGCAAGGCTGCGGGCCCGTGTAGCAATGCCTGCGGATAAGCCGCCGCAGCTTCTGTGGCGTACATGTGATGAAACAGGTTCGGACAGACGATGTGCGCGACCGGTCCCAAGGCATCGATTGCGGTCCGCAATTCGCTGCTCAACGGGATCGGTGAATGCAGCAACAGCTTGCCCGACGACAGCCGGATGACCGCCATGCGCGTGCCGACATGTAGCCCCATGAATGAATGGGGGGCCGACGCGGTCCAGATATTCGGTGCAAATGGCTGAAGAGCGGGCATCGTCAAATCCGATCATGTTTGTATCTCAATCATTCAAGATCGTGCCGTCGATACTGTCAATTGAGTACAAACCTCTGGAGCTGACGACCTTCGCCAAAGTCCCCGCATCAGGGTTGGCGTTTGCCGCGGCCACCAGCGGGGTTGCCTGCCGGCTTACGCGAACCCGCAGCGGGTTTGCTGGCGGGCTTGCTGCGCGGCTTTTGCACGCTGAATGGGCTACCGCTGGACAAGCTTGTGCCTTGCCCCGCGGCGACAGCGCGCTGCGCCGCAGGCTTGCGTTTGTTTTCGCCACCTTGCGGGCGCGGCTTCTTGCTGGGCACCTGCATGGCGCCCGACGCAGCTTGCGGCACTTTCGGCTTCTTGGGCTTTTTGGGCTTCTTGATGATCTCGCCCGTCGCGCTGGTTTCCGGCACGCGGTGTTCGGCTTCAAAACCCGGCTCTTCTTCACGGCGCAGCGTTTGCCGGATCAGCGCTTCGATCGCGGCCAGTTGCGGCGCTTCATCGGCACACACAAGGGACACCGCCACGCCGCTGGCACCCGCGCGGCCGGTACGGCCAATACGGTGCACATAGTCTTGCGCCACGATCGGCAGATCAACGTTGATCACGAGCGGCAGGTCGTCGATATCCAGCCCGCGCGCAGCCACGTCGGTGGCGACCAGCATTTGTACTTCGCGCGTCTTGAAGCGCTCCAGCGCACGCAGGCGCGCGGGTTGCGGTTTGTCGCCGTGGATGGTGTCGACCGCATAGCCCGCTTCGTCCAGCATGGCCGCCAGGTAATCCACGCCATTGCGGGTCTTGACGAACACCAGCGCGTGCTCCCAGTTGTTCTCGGCCACAAGGTGCATGAAGAGCTCGGGCTTGTTCCTTTTATCCACCGGCACCACCCACTGCTTGATCTTGCTGGCCGTGGCATTGGGCGGGCTGACGCTGATATTGACCGGGCCGCGCAGAATGGTCGCCGCCATGGCGCGGATATCGTCGGTAAACGTGGCGGAGAACAGCAGGGTCTGGCGCCGAGCGGGCAACGCAGCAAAGACGGCGTTCAGTTCGCGCGCAAAGCCCAGATCCAGCATGCGGTCGGCTTCATCCAGCACCAGCGTTTCTACTTGATCGAACTGCACCGCGTTCTGGCGATTGAGATCCAGCAAACGGCCCGGCGTGGCAACGAGCACATCCACGCCTTTGCGCAACTTCATCATCTGCGGGTTGATGCTCACGCCGCCGTAGGCGGCCAGAAATCGTAGGTCGAGGCCTTTGCCGTAAGCGATAAAGCTTTGCAGCACTTGTTCAGCCAGTTCACGCGTGGGCACCAGCACCAGAACGCGCGCGCGGTTGCTCGACACCGCCGGGCCGTGTTGCACCAGCCGTTGCAACAGCGGCAGCGCAAAACCCGCCGTTTTGCCGGTGCCGGTCTGTGCCCCAGCCATGACGTCCTTGCCGCTGAGCACAGCAGGAATCGCCTTGACCTGTACCGGCGTAGGTGTCTGGTAGTTGAGGTCCTGCACATTACGCAGCAAGGGATCGATCAGACCAAGCGCGGCAAAAGACATGAGGATATTCCGGCTAAAACCGCAATTCTAGCGGTTAGCGCGCCGATCGCACCGCGCAGCGTGGATCAATGATCATGAAGGTCGATGTTGATCGCCACTGAAAAACGTATCGGTGCCGGGCGCCGCGCCGGCAAGCTGTATGACGGGTGGCGGACCCGCGGGGACGTCTCGCGATTCTGTAGCGGTCAAGCAGGTCGTCAGGCGGTAACATTCACACGCAACCACGCTACAGCGAACTTCGCGCATGCCATTGACCGGTTTGTCTGGTCACCATCGAATTGTTGCCAAACCGCTGCAGTGAACCGTCAGGAGCGCACTCATGTTCCACCGGAAACTGAAAGACTTCCCCCCGGATTTTCTCTGGGGTGCCGCCTCGGCGGCTTACCAGGTGGAAGGTGCCTGGAACGTCGATGGCAAAGGCCCGTCGGTGTGGGATTCTTTTACCAGGATTCCCGGCAAGACTTTTCAGGGCAGCAACGGTGATGTGGCTGTCGATCACTATCACCGCTTTGCCGAAGACGTGGCGCTGATGGCGCGGATGGGCCTGAAGGCGTACCGCTTCTCAGTTAGCTGGCCGCGCATCTATCCGCAGGGTCGGGGCGAGGTGAGCGAAGCGGGGTTGGCATTCTATGAACGCTTGATCGACGAACTGATCGCTCACGGCATCGAACCTGTGCTCACGCTGTACCACTGGGATTTGCCACAAGCTTTGCAGGATGAATACGGTGGCTGGGAAAGCCGCGAGATCATCGCGGATTTCGAGCGCTATTGCGTAACGCTGTTTCAGCGCTTTGGCGGCAAGGTCAGGTATTGGGTTTCGCTGAATGAACAGAACTTCAACTTCACCAATGCCTTTCAGTTGGGTACTCATCCTCCCGGCGTAGAAGACCGCAAACGCTTTTTTGCCGCCAATCATGTGGCATTCCTGGCCAATGCCACCGTGATTGCCGCGTTCCGCCAGCACGTACCCACAGGCCGGATCGGCCCGAGCTTTGCCTACTCCCCTGCCTACCCCGCCTCCAGCGCGCCGGCCGACATTCTTGCTTTCGAAAACGCTGACGAATTCACCAATTACTGGTGGCTGGATGTCTATTGCTTTGGACGCTATCCACAAGCGGCGCTCCATTACCTGCAGCAGACCGGCGAAGCGCCGCACATTGAACCGGGCGACCTCGAAATCTTTCAGCGTGGCTTCCCCGACTTTGTCGGCGTGAACTACTACTACACCACCACGTTTACCGAGAACCCGCTCGATGGCGTGGGCATGAAACGTATCAACACCACCGGCCAGAAAGGCACCACGCCATCGAGCGACGTGCCCGGCCTGTATCGCACCACCGCCAACCCAAATCTGGAGACATCCAATTGGGACTGGGCTATCGACCCAATGGGCTTGCGCATTGCATTGCGTCGTATCTCCAGCCGTTACGCGCTACCCATGATGATTACCGAAAACGGTCTGGGTGAGTTCGACACGCTACACGCCGATGACACCATTCACGACGCCTATCGCATTGCCTACCTGAAAGGTCACCTCGAAGCATGTCAGCAAGCGATCAGCGATGGCGTGCAGTTGCTGGGTTACTGTGCGTGGTCGTTCACTGATATCTTGAGCTGGCTGAATGGCTATCAGAAACGTTATGGCTTTGTATACGTTGACCGTGACGAGACCAATGAAAAGGATCTTCGACGAATTCCGAAAGGCAGTTTTTATTGGTATCGCGATGTGATTGCCAGCAATGGCAATAAGCTTTGACGAATGCGACAGTTGTGCCTGATTCTGCGGCCTCAAAGTCAGTCCACCCTCATGCTTGCTGCGACCGCGCATCCGTAGCAAGATCAAGTTGCCTCATGAGCAACAGGCGACTCCCATGACAGACAAACCCGATCTCGATCCTGATGCCACGCCCGACCAGCTGAAAGGCCCCGGCGGCATGACCTTGCGGCAAATCCACGAACAGGTGCAGAAGAGCGTTGAGCGCGACCGCGAAGCGCAGGCCGCGCACCACTCACCGGTTCCGCCGCAGGGCCGGTGGCAACGGTGGGTCCGCTATGTATGGGGCCGCAGCGGACGTCGCTAGCCACGCGGTTTCCTGCTCACGGCAGCGGGCGAAGTTTTTAATTGGCAATGACGGTCAGTGTCGCGAGCGGGTCCAGCGACACCAGTCGTGGTGATCGAGATTGCGCAACAGATCGGCCCGGCGCCGCTCGCGGCGGTAGTGCGCAATTACGCCATACGCGGCCATCACCAGCACGATCAGGCCGATAGCTGTACCCAGCCACGATTGATCCACGTCAACCTCCTCAGGTGCGTCCAGATTGCCAGCCGCCCCTGAAGGCGGCTCGCCCGACGAGTATGGGTCGTCTCAACGAGTTATCTGTGCGCCGGTCAACGTACCCGTGCAAACGCACGCAGCACGGCGTCGCCGCGCGGCGTCACGCGAGGAAAGTGGAAGCCCGAGCTGGCGGGCTCGTTCGCAATCAACTGCAGGTCGCGCAGTGCGCCAAGCTCTGCCCGGTCCGAATCGATCCGTTCGGGCGCATCCTTCACCAGCAACAACGTGGCCAGTTCGTGCGGGCTCAGCATGTCGTTTGCCTCCGGCGGAAACAGAGATCGGGTAACCGGATCGGCCGCGGTTGCATCGACAGGATGCGGAGCCTGAATCCGGCAGGATTTACGGAAGGTTGTCGCCTATCGGGTCGACGAGCGACGTGTCCGGGGCGGATTTTGGCGTTTCGCCGTGTCGGAGTCCGGCTTTGCGGCGCGCGAGAGAATGGCACGGGTCAATTCCCATGCGTCCGTGTGACGGCCGGCGGCAGACTCGCCCTCCGCCTGCTCCGGCTCCGGCACGGCCCCGCGCGTCATGGCGTCGACGGCCGTTGCATCGGCCGACGTGCCTGCGGGCGTGGCGCCCGCCTCGGGCTCATGCCCGTCGTCGTGATCGCGGGCGGCATGGCCCAGTCCGATCGTTTCCGACACGATGTCCATCCAGCCGCGCGTGTATCCGGCGAACTGCAGCGCGAGCCAGGACATCACATCGGCCTGACGTCTGACGAACTGTTCAGGCGTCTGCGCAAGCAATACGTTTTCCCACTGCTGGGCAGCACCCGCGAACGCAGACCTGCACGTATCCGCGTTCAGCCGCGTCAGCGCGCAAACGCCGGCGACGAACTGGCCGGGCAGTTGCGTCACGCTGATCGGAACGGACAGAGTCATTGGCATCTCTTTACGGGTGCTCATGGGATATCTCTCAGGTTCGCGCGCACGCAGCGAGCGCTGCCACCGCGATTCGTGAAGGGCGTTCCACACCGGGCCCATTGACCGGGCAAACGGTCTGACGCCGCCTTAGAGCAACCATTCTAACTTTGTTAAGTCCGACTCAGATGACTGCGCGCCAGGGAGTTTCCCCAATATGTGGGAAATGGCCACATGTGGTGAGCGGGCTCCGCGCGAGTCTCCAGCCAGAGATGCTGAAGCTCTATCGCGACGGGTGCTGAGTGGGGACCGCGCGGTTAGTCCCCAAACGGGTTGCCGCTATCGTTCACTTCGGTCTTGAGGTTGTATTCCGCGCGCATTGCTTTGAGCACGCTGTCGATGCCGCGCTCGAAGCCGAGCGCGTTGCCGAAGTGAGTCATGCTCCAGTTGCAGCCGGTCTTGTCAGGTTCCTGCAACTTGGGCCGCGGCACAGTGATCTTCACGCCATCGTCGACGATTTCCTGCAGTCGATGGATGCGCCGATTGACCTCCTGCTGAAGCTGCGAAGCATTGAGCATCTTGCGTATCATCCAGGTCTCCTTCCGGTTGCTCGAGCCAGTCTAGCGCAAGCGACGCGTTTCGCGACCGCGCGCTGAAATGCACAGTAGCTCAAAGAGCAGACGGCGCCGACTCCGCCGATACACCGCGACAGCATTTCTCTTAAGCCGTCCTGCGGATTGCCAAACTTCTGCTACTTTAAAGTGGCGTCGCGCTTTCTCGTCCGCGTTGCCGGTCGAGTCGAAACGCATGATCGCGGATACGACCATCGCGGCCAGCCTACGGAACCCTGCGCGAACCCCCTCTTGTTTTGCAATTGACCTGAACGGAAGGAGACAGTCGTGAGCGCCATGATGAAAGCCGCCGTATTCGTCGAACCGGGCCGTATCGAACTGACCGAGAAGCCCATGCCCGAGGTGGGCGCCAACGATGCGCTGCTGCGCATTACGACCACCACGATCTGCGGCACCGATGTGCACATTCTCAAAGGCGAGTATCCGGTCGCCAAAGGCCTAACGGTCGGCCACGAGCCCGTTGGCGTGATCGAAAAGCTCGGCAGCGCGGTGAGCGGCTACGAGGAAGGCCAGCGCGTGATCGCCGGCGCGATCTGTCCCAATTTCAATTCGTACGCGGCGCAAGACGGCGCCCCCTCGCAGGACGGCAGCTATCTGATCGCGAAAGGCCAGTGTGGCTGTCATGGCTACAAGGCGACGGCCGGCTGGCGGTTCGGCAACCTGATCGATGGCACCCAGGCCGAATACGTGCTGGTACCCGACGCGCAAGCGAACCTCGCGCCGGTCCCCGACGGCCTGACTGACGAGCAGGTGCTGATGTGTCCCGACATCATGTCGACCGGCTTCAAAGGCGCGGAGAATGCCAACATCCGGATCGGCGACACGGTGGCGGTATTCGCGCAAGGGCCGATCGGCCTGTGCGCGACCGCGGGCGCCCGCTTGCTGGGCGCGACCACGATCATCGCGGTCGATGGCAACGACCATCGTCTCGAGATGGCTCGCAAGATGGGCGCCGACGTCGCGCTGAACTTCAAGAATTGCGATGTGGTCGACGAGATCCTCAAGCTGACCGGCGGCCGTGGGGTGGATTCGTCGATCGAAGCGCTCGGCACCCAGGGCACGTTCGAATCGGCGTTGCGCATCCTCAAGCCGGGCGGCACGCTATCGAGCCTCGGCGTCTACTCGTCCGACCTGACGATTCCGCTGTCGGCGTTCGCGGCAGGCCTCGGCGATCACAAGATCAATACCGCGCTGTGCCCCGGCGGAAAAGAGCGCATGCGACGTCTGATGAACGTGATCGAATCCGGTCGCGCCGACCTCGGCGCACTGGTTACGCATCACTACAAACTCGATGACATCGTGGCCGCGTACGAGCTGTTTGCAAACCAGCGGGACGGCGTGCTGAAGGTGGCGATCAAGCCGCATTGATTGCGTCGGGCCGCCCGTTGTTATTCGCTGCCTGGAGGGTGGTTCGGAGCCGCAAGCACGGCGAGCGCCACCATGAGGCCCGAAGCGGCGAACACTGCCAGCAGTGTTCGCCATACGCCTGAACCGCCGGGCGCAGTCTTCGTGTGGCTATTCCCACTTCGCATGTTTATGGCGAATGCGACCGACCAGATCCCACACCTTTCTCGCTTCCTTTTGGGCCGACTTCCCGTGATCCTCGTGATGCTCTGCGTCAGCTGCGTGACCGAGCTTGGCGCCCCGTCTTGGGCGCTTGAACATTTCGGCGAATCTCATTTCGACCTCCTTCCGCGGTAACGACGCCGCAAAATGAGTGTACTCCGCTGGCATGCCAAAGAGCGCGACTAGAACCCGTCTCTACCCACGCCGCAGGCGTGCCAGCTACTGCGCCTGTCAGTCGATACTCGCAAAGGGCGAATGCAAGTCCATCCAGTCGTAGTGACTCGAGGCGGGCGACCACGCCCAGTGCGCGACCGACTCGACCGCGGCTTTGCTTTTGGCGGCCCATCCACCGGTGCCCTCGTGAGTGCGCGCTGCCTGCTCGTCCGCGCGTAGCTGCTTCTTATCTGCGTCGTAAGCCATGTTCGACCTGCTCCTCTGAAAATAGACCATTGATCTCAGGCATCCTTGCCTCGATCCATCACTGCATCGTATCGCTGGGAACAGCGGCACCGGGTGTCCAGAGCGGTCGATTTAATGACAAATCCAGCCACGCAAGACGCCGGAGAGCAATGAGAAGACAGGGAGCCCCACGCGCCGATCAAACGGTCAGGTAGTAGTCCCGGTACTGATCCCTCAGCCGGTTCTTGAGCACCTTTCCGGTAGCCCCGAGCGGAACCGCGTCGATGAACACAACGGCATCGGGCTTCCACCACTTCGCGACGCGACCGTCAAAGAAGTCGAGCAGTTCTTCGCAGCGAAGCGTTGCTTCTGGCTTTCTTACGACCAACAGCAACGGACGCTCGTCCCATTTCGGATGTCTGGCGGCGATGCACACGGCACTCGCGACTTGCGGATGCAGACATGCCACGTTTTCGATGTCGATCGAACTGATCCATTCACCGCCCGACTTGATGACATCTTTGCTGCGATCGGTGATCTGCATGAAGCCGTCGGAGTCGATCTTCGCGACGTCTCCCGTCGGGAACCAGCCGTCGCACAACGGTGACGCCTCTTCGCCGCCAAAATATCCGGACGCGACCCACGGGCCGCGCACCTGCAGGTCACCGGCTTCGTGCGTGCCCCACGGCAGTTCCTTACCGTCCACATCGACGATTCTCATGTCGATGCCGAACACCGCACGACCCTGCTTTGCCTGCAGCGCGTAGCGCTGCTGCGTCGGCCACGTCAGATGCTGCGCCTTGAAGCTGCAAACCGTGCCCACGGGGCTCAGCTCGGTCATGCCCCACGCGTGCAGGACGTCGACCTCGTAACGCTCCTGGAATTCCGTGGTCATCGCCGTCGGGCACGGCGCCCCGCCGACGATGGTTCGGCGCATCGACGAGAACGTCGCACCGCGTTCGCCGGCATGCCGGAGCAGCCCTTGCCAGACCGTGGGCACTCCGGCGGAAAGCGTGACCTGTTCCGACTCGATCAGCTCGTACAACGACTTTCCGTCGAGGGCGGGCCCGGGGAACACGAGCTTGGCGCCCACCATGCACGCAATGTATGGGAGACCCCAGGCATTCACATGGAACATCGGGACCACCGGAAGAATCACGTCGCGCGCGGAGCAGTTCAGCGAGTCCGGTAGTGCTGCTGCATAGGTATGCAAAACAGTCGAGCGATGGCTGTACAACACGCCTTTCGGATTGCCAGTCGTACCGGACGTGTAGCACAGCGACGACGCCTCGTTTTCGTCCAGCAGCGGCCAGGCGAATTGATCGCTATGACCATCGATGAGGTCTTCGTAGCACAGTAGCGTGACGGGCAGTCCGTGAGCTTCGGGCATGTTGGCCCGATCGGTCATCGCGACGAAGACCTTCGGGCTGCTGATGCGCGATGCGACCGACTCGATCAGCGGCAGAAAGGTCAAGTCGAAGAACACGACGCGATCTTCAGCGTGATCGATGATGTACGCGAGTTGATCGACATGCAGGCGCGGATTCAGCGTGTGGAGCACGGCACCGGAACCCGACACCGCAAAGTACAGCTCCATGTGCCGGTAACCGTTCCATGCCAGTGTCGCGACCCGCTCGCCGTGCATCACCCCGAGCCCCGCGAGCGCATTGGCCAGCTTTCGGGAGCGCTGCGCAAGATCGCGGTATCGATACCGGTGGATATCGCCTTCGACCCGCCGCGACACGATCTCCTGCTCGGCATGATGCCGCTCTGCGTGAGTGAGAAGCGAGGTGACCAGCAGCGGTTGCTGCATCATCAATCCATTCATGAGTACCTTCCTGATCTCTTCAATTCGCGAGCTCGTCCGTCTGCTTTGCCGGTATCTCGCGTGACACGATTCGCGTTAGTGGTTCTCGAGCGAGCGCAGCATGGCATCCACGATCGCGCCCGGCGCGTACAACCCCGACAGCGACAGTGCGGAATTGACGACGAAGTGCGGCACGCCCATCACATCGTCGGCTTGCGGCGGCCGCGGTAACGGCAGGCCGGCTTCGCGCTGCGACCTCGCGATATGGTCGGCCAGGCCTGCGGCATCGAGACCGCACGCGAGACCGATGCGCTCGAGCGTGTGCGGATTGCCGATGTCTTCGCCGTCGATGAAATAGCCCGTGAACAGGCGCTCGATCAGCGCCGCGGGGTTGACTGCCGCCCCTGTGGTGGTGGCCCACGCGACGAGCTTGTGCGCCATCCGGGTGTTGGGCATCACTTCGATCCGCTCGAACCTCAGTTCGACACCGGCCTCGCGAGCGGCCTGCTGGACCTGCGCGCGCCTTGCGGTAACGATCGCTTCGCTTCCCAGACGCGCCAGATAGAAGGCTTGATACGGCATCCCGGCGACCGGCATGTCGGGCAGCAACTGATGCGAATGCCACCGCACCTTGATGCTCACGTCCCGACGCAAACTGGCGAGCCGGCTGATGGCGACATCGAGATTGCGCTTGCCAATCAGGCACCACGGACAGATGAAGTCGAAGTGAACATCGACCACGACTGACGCGTCCCGATTGACCGCAGCGCTCCGTTCGGTTGTAGCGTGTCGCACGGGCTCAGACAGCCTTGCGCAGAAAACCCTGCGTGCCGCCATTGCGATTGGGCGCGAAACCGTTCGCCAGCAGGGTCTCCTCCACCGTGTCGTAGAACACGCCGATCTTGCTGATTTCGCGCGCTTCCTGAGCGGTCGCCACCTTGCGGCCGAACTCGCGCGAAATGCGCACCAATTGCTCGATCTGCTCGACCGTGCTCATCCGTTGCGTGCGCGACTGGTTCCAGAGGTTGTCCTCGATGCCGCAGCGTACGTGCAGGCCCATCGCAATGCCCATCATGTTGATGGGCAGGACATTGCGCATCGAGCTTTCGACCGTCAGGACCGCGCCGTCCGGCGTAGCGCGCACGAAGTTGGCGAGGTTATAGATGTTCGGTGCATCCATGCCGCCGCCGATGGCCACCCAGTTCATGACGAGCGGGCCTTTGTAGACACCGCGCCGGATCAGGCGCTCCACCGACTCGAAGCTGTTGATGTTGTAGCACTGGAACGCGCTCTGGATACCGGCCGCGTTCAGGCGACGAATATGCTCCTCGGCCCAGCCGGGCTGCGCCGGCACCGTCATTTCCTTATAGGCGTTGTAGACCTCGGGGTCCTCCATCGAGGTGCCTTTGACGTCCGCGTCTTCCCAGTGCTCGACGACGTTCATCTGCGAGGTATTGATCGTCACCGTGACCTGGTCCGGCTTGGGGTCCAGTTCGGCCAACATGTGGCGGGTGTCGTCGCTGAGCCATTTGGCCGCGGCACCTTCGGACTCGGGTGCGAAGCTGATCGAGCCGCCCACCTGAATGATCATTTCCGGCACGGCGTTGCGCACGCCAGCGATCAGCTCGTTGAATTTCGACAGACGCTTGCTGCCCTTGCCGTCGAGTTCGCGCACATGCAGATGCAGCACGGTAGCGCCGGCGTTGTAGCAGTCCACCGCCTTCTGGATCTGTTGCTCCATCGTCACCGGGATGTCCTCGGGAAAGTCGGAGGGCACCCACGACGGCGCGTAGGGCGCGGCCGTGATGATCAGGGGTTGCTGATTTTCGGTGTAGAGGGAGCCGTCGAGAAAGTTCATGGCATTGCCTTCAAACGAGGGTTAAGCGGGAAAAATGAGAGCGCGGAGCATGGACTGGATGCGTGGTCGACCAGTGCCGTCGGCAACCAGAAACCGTCTCGCGCCTGATAGGGAGAAGTGCGGGCCTGACGGCCCTATTACCCGCGTCAAGTACGCATCGGGACGTCTGACGATGGGTCGGTACGAGCGAAAGATACGGGAATCGGACCAGGCGGTTTACCGTTTTGGCGACATTCTTTTTGGATTTGGCGCCACTCAGCGTTTACACGGAGATCAATCGATATCCCCGGCACGCGGCGCGCGGGAGGTCGCGCGCAGGCAACGAAAGGACGGCCGCGGAGGCCTCTTTCACGAGGGCGGCTCGCTCACCGCCCTCCTTTGCCGAGGGCGGCGGGTATAAGCGCGGCGGCGGCGTCCGCGCAGCTGTCACGGCCAATCTTCAATGCTTCAAACAAGTATCCGCATTCTTCCACGTACACGTATCGAGCCCGGTGTGGATGACCGGCTTGACGGTCTTGCCTTCTGCCACATCGCGCATGATCATCGCCGCCTGGTAGCCCATCTCTTCCGGTCGCTGTCCGACGAGCACATTGACCTTGTGGTCCTTCAGCGCCTGAAGCTCAGGCCCGAGCGTATCGGCCGAGACGATGACGAACTTGCCGCTTTGGATCTTCTCCATGATCGGCGCGACCACCTGCGAATACGCCTGCGGCGCGAACAGCGGCCAGCCGCCTTCCAGCACGAAGGCGTCCAGACCGGTGGCGTTGGCCGTCAACGTATCCTGCATCATCTGGTTCGCCTTGGCGGCGTCGTCATTCACGTAGAGCGGGCAGGCGCTGATCTCGTGCCAGCCGTTCTCGCCGTTGAGCTTCGTCACGCCCTTCTTGCCGGAGAGGACATCGCGCGTGCCCTGAGCGCGCTGGTTGATGTTCTCGGCCGCCGGATTGCCCATCACGAGGCAGATATTGCCGCCCTTCGGCATCAGCAACTTCAGCTGCTCGCCGAGCTTCGCGCCCAGGTCATAGTTGTCGGTGCCGACGTACGTCTTACGCAGTGACGCGTCCTTTGGCAGCAGGTCGGCGTCGGCCGTGAGGATTGGAATTTTCGTGTTGCGCCGGCGGATCACCTCAGCCACGGCTGGCGCGTTCGAGGGCGAGATCGCGATGGCCGCCACGCCCTTGGTCAGCAGGTCGTCGATGATCTGCACTTCGGCGCTTTCGTCGGCGGCCGTCGCGGGGCCCGTGTAGTAGCAGTTGTAGCCTTGCTTGTTCAGTTCCTTGTTGGCCCGCTCGCATCCCTGGTGCATGAGGTCGAAGTAGGGGTTGTCGAGACCTTTCACCACCAGTGCCAAGGTCTTGTCGGCTGCGAAGGCTGACGAGCCCAGCAAGGCGAGCCCTCCGATCGCAGCAAGATACATCAAGGTCTTCTTCATTGTTTCCTCCTGTACGGCGCCGCTTGCGCGGCGCCCATGTCTGCTCGCGCATCTCTCCTGTTAGTCGCAAGGAAAGCCCTCGACCGGGCTCCCGCGGAACCTCACGATCCCGTCAAACACCTGTGTCCGGCAGTTCCGCGCCTCCTCCGGCCACACCCGCCTCGTAAGCCCCGGCCGTAGCGCGGCCGGAGCAACCGAAGACACTTCAATTCATTTGCCGATCGCCGCCGAGCCGATTGAACAGCACCGCGATGATGATGAACCCGCCCACCACCGTGCCCTGCCAGAACGAGTCGACGCCGAGCAGGATCAAGCTGTTACGGATCACTTCGATCAGCGCGGCGCCGACGACGGTGCCAAGCGCGCTGCCGATGCCGCCCGTGAGACTGGTGCCACCGATCACGGTCGCGGCGATCACGCGCAATTCGTCGCCGGTGCCGAGGCCCGTCGTCACCGCGCCGAGCCAGCCCACTTCGAGGATCGCCGCAACACCCGCCATCAGGCCGCCCAGCACATAGACCGAGCAGATCACGCGACGCACCGGAACGCCGGTCAGATTGGCTGCGTGGCGGTTGCCGCCGACCGCAAACACGTAGCGGCCCCAGCGCGTCCAGCCGAACGCGAACCAGAAGAGCACGGCAAACAGAATCAGGAACCAGACCGGATTGGCGATGCCGAGGGTTGCGCCGCCGCCGAGCTTGAGCAGCGTGCTGCCGTCAGGGCCGAAATCGAAAATGGTCCGGCTGCCGGAGAACACGAGTGCAAGGCTGCGGCCGACACTGAGCATGCCGAGCGTGACGACGAAAGGCTGCATGTCGAGATAGGCGATCAGCAACCCGTTGACGAGGCCGACGAGCCCCGCGGTCAGAAGCGCCATGCCGATGCCGGCCCAGATCGAATGACCTGCATTCATGACGACGGACAACACGATCCCGCTGAGGCCGATCGTCGAGCCGACCGATATATCGATGCCACCCGTGACGATCACGGCCATCATGCCAAGCGCGACGATGGCGACGAAAGCGAAGTTGCGCGTGACGTTGAAAAGATTCTGCTGCGTCGCGAAGGTCGAGGTCACGATCGATAGCACGACGCAGCCTACGACGGTGGCGAGCACCACCCAGAAGACCTGACTCGCGAGCAGCGCCGTCCAGCGGGTATGGGTCTTCGCGGCTTGCGGATCATCGAGCAATACGGGCATGGAGTGGGGCCTTTCCGGCGCATCGTTGTTCAAGGTAGGGTCTCCCGGGTGCGGCAGGTTCAGGCGGCGGCGATCGCTCCGGTGATGAGACCGGTGACTTCTTCCGGAGACGACGTTTCGGTCTTCTTGTCCGCAACCTTGCGCCCGCGACGCATCACGACCACGCGGTGGGCGACGTCGAAAACGTCAGGCATGCGATGGCTGATGAGAATGACGGCGACGCCATGCTCGGACAGGCGTTTGATCAGATCGAGCACCTGTACCACCTGCCGCACGCTGATTGCCGCGGTCGGCTCATCCATGATCACGAGACGTGCCTCGGATAAGCGCGTACGGGCGATCGCCACCGCCTGGCGCTGACCGCCGGACATCTGTCGGACGAGATCGCGCGGGCGCGTCTCCGATTTGAGTTCCTTGAAGAGCTCGCCTGCGCGCCGGTACATGGTCGCGTGATCGAGAATGCGAAGGGGACCGAAACCGAAGCGTGGCTCGCGGCCGAGAAAAACATTGGCCGCCGCTGTCAGGTTGTCGCAAAGCGCGAGCTCCTGGTAGACCACTTCGATGCCGCGAGCGCGCGCGTCGACCGGTTTGCTGAAATGCACCGGCTTGCCGTCGATCAGCATTTCGCCGTGCGAGGGAGGAAAGTTGCCGGCAATGACTTTGGCCAGCGTCGATTTACCGGCCCCGTTGTCTCCCATGAGACCGACAACCTGGCCCGACTCGAGACTCAACGTGACGTCGGTCAGCGCGTGAATGGCACCGAAGTGCTTGGAAATGCCCTTGAGTTCAAGAAGACTCATATCGGCCGCGCTCGCTCCAGTGGAACCGCCCGCTGCGTCGCCCGGACGGCCGTAGACATTCTAGCTAGCTAGCATGTTTTTTATAGCACGGCGGTGCGTTTGGCAAGGCGGTGGCCAAGTATGGGCAGTTGCACTGCGACATGGCAATTTCAATGCAATTTCGAAATATCGCTATGGCGAGTTGGTTATTAAGCGACCGGCTCCAAGTAGCGTCGAATTCAGCAAAGCCCCGTGCGGCGGGCGTTTCAGGCTCGACGCACGGCGCGCCCGAGGCGTGCCGTCGCGCAGCACGAGCCTTGGCTGGCAGCGGCCACAACCTGACAATTCTGTATACTCGCGCGCTGTCCCTAAACAATTATTCGCGGCCTTCCGCCCGCGCAGCGTCCGCCAGTTTCAAAGGCGTGTCGCCCTCGCGCGCCAAGTGCGTCCGCTCCAGACCACCATGTCCGATCTGTCCACGCCGTTCGGCGGCACACCTCGCCGCTTCGTCAACATCAATCCGAAGCCGCTCACCGTCGCGCTCGCGCTCGTCGTGCTCGGCGCGATCTATCTCGCGCAGACCGTCAGCGTGAAGCAGGCCGCGCTGTACGTCCTCGGCGCGCTGCTCGGTCTCACGCTCTATCACGCCGCGTTCGGCTTCACGTCCGCATGGCGCGTGTTCATCGCCGACGGCCGGGGCGCCGGCCTGCGCGCGCAGATGCTGATGCTCGCGATCGGCGTGCTCCTGTTCTTCCCGGCGCTGTCCGCCGGCACCCTGTTCGGCAATCCGGTCGTCGGTGAGGTGTCGCCCGTCGGCACGTCGGTCGTGGTCGGCGCATTCATGTTCGGCATCGGCATGCAACTCGGCGGCGGCTGCGCCTCCGGCACGCTGTACACGGTCGGCGGCGGCAGCACGCGGATGGTCGTCACGCTGATCGCGTTCATCGTCGGCTCGGTGGTCGGCACCGCGCACATGCCGTTCTGGTCCTCGCTGCCGCATCTGCCGCCAATCTCGCTCGTGAAGACGCTCGGCGTCGGCCCGGGGATCGCGCTGAACCTGGTGGTGTTCGCAGCGATCGCCGCGCTGACGGTGCTGATCGAAAAGCGCCGGCATGGCCGGCTCGTGAACGACGTGGAGCGCGCACCGAACGCGTCGCCGTGGCTGCATGGCCCGTGGCCGCTCTTCGCTGGCGGCATCGTGCTCGCGATCCTCAACTTCGTGACGCTCGCGCTGTCGGGCCATCCGTGGGGCATTACGTCGGCGTTCGCGCTGTGGGGCGCCAAGGCGTTCTCCGCGCTGGGCATCGACGTCGCGAGCTGGCCGGTGTGGAGCACCGGCCCGAACGCGGCCGCCCTCGCCGCGCCAATCAGCCACGACGTGAAGTCGGTGATGGACATCGGCATCGTGATCGGCGCGATGGTCGCGGCTTCGCTCGCCGGCCGCTATGCACCGGTGTGGCGTCTGCCGCTGCGCTCGCTGATCGCGGCGATCGTCGGTGGACTGATTCTCGGCTACGGCGCGCGTCTCGCGTACGGCTGCAATATCGGCGCGTACTTCAGCGGCATCGTGTCGGGCAGCCTGCACGGCTGGCTCTGGCTCGTCGCGGCATTTTTCGGCAACGTGGTCGGCACGAAGCTGCGTCCGCTGTTCGGTCTCGCGGTCGAGCGCGTCAAGCAAACGGGCTGCTGAGCAGGCCGGATTCGGCCGGTTCCGGTCGATGAAGCAATGAAGGCAACGCACAGTGCGTTGCCTTTTTTTATGGTTCGGCCGGAAAAAGCGTGAACGCTCCGGCCGTTTCATCCGTCCCGTGTGACGGATGCCGGCGGATGCAGCTGCGCGTCGCCATCGAGCGGCGCGTCCTTCGTGCCACGCGCAAGTTCGCTCTTTCGCAGCAACGGCGTCGTTTCGCCCCCTCCTCTCGCCTCTCGCCGCTCGCAAAACAAAAACGCCAAGGGTATTCCCGATGCTATTCGGCTCAACCCATCACAGTTAAATTCAATTGACCGACCGGTCGGTTAATTTATACTGCGTCAACTCGCCACATTTTTTGGACGGTACTGATGTACACCCAATCCCTCGATATCCCCGGCAACGTCGCCCCGCTCGATGCGGACGCGAATTCGCCCGAACAGGCGCGCTTCGACGCGGTGATGGCCGCCGACGGCAAGATCGAGCCGCAGGACTGGATGCCCGACGCCTACCGCAAAACGCTGGTGCGGCAGATCTCGCAGCACGCGCATTCGGAAATCGTCGGCATGCTGCCCGAGGGCAACTGGATCACGCGCGCGCCCAGCCTCAAGCGCAAGGCGACCCTGATCGCCAAGGTGCAGGACGAAGCCGGCCACGGGCTCTCACTGTCCAGTGCC
>NZ_LRBG01000035.1 GCF_001580545.1 Paraburkholderia monticola | reverse complement strand
ATCGCCGTCACCATCACCACCGTGGCCATGACCGTGACCGCCATCGCCGTCACCATCGCCACCGTGGCCATGACCGTGACCGCCATCGCCGTCACCATCGCCACCGTGGCCATGGCCATGACCGCCATCACCATCACCATCCCCACCATGACCATGTCCATGCCCATGCCCGTGGCCATGTCCATGCCCACCATCTCCACCACTGTCCCCGCCGTCTCCGCCCGTATCACCGCCGCCATCGCCGCCGGTGCCGCCATTGCCCGATCCGCCATCACCGCCGCTACCCGCGCCGCTGTTACCGTTGTCGCCGGAACCGCCACTGCCCGTGTTGCCGCCGGTATTGCCCGAGCCCACCCCGCCAGGGCCGGAGTTCGCCGAGCTATTTCCGCCACTGCTGTTTGCGCCCGTCGATGAGGTCCCATTGCCCGCCGTCGAACCAGGGGACGACGTCGTGCCGAGCCCCGCGGCCGCGACGCCGAAAGCGCCCGCGCTGGCCGCACCGCCTCCTTGCGACGTGCAGCCCGGGCCGCCGCCCGACGGACACCCGCCGTGCGGACTCGCCTCGGCGAGCACCATCATTCCGGAATTCGTTGCCGACTCGGCGGCGCTCCCCGTAGTGGTCTGCGCACCGGCCATCGCCGCATAAAGACTGACCGCCACTGCCAGGGCCGCCCGCCGCGTGCCCAGAATCCACGCGTCCCCGTTTTGCTTTTTCATTTCACTCTCCTAATTATTTCATCCAGAATGACCGGTCCAATAAACGAGTGAATCTCCGCTCCTCAAGAAAACGAAAATTCAAAACCGCCATCCAGCTTCGCTATATGCGAATTAATATGCGCCCACACTAAACTCTTCTCCCGCGGAAAATCCCCGGTCCGATTTGACGTACTTCGGGAGAATTGGCTAGCCATGCGCGCACACCATCTTTAAAACCGCATAGCGAGACTTGATGGACGTTGAAGTTATTCGCAGCGCAATCGCGCGACCGTGCGCTAGACCACGCAAGGCAATAGCGCGGATTCGGCCTACCAGAGGGTCTTTATCGGCCGAAATGCCCGAAACCGCCGCTATTCGATATTCTTCAGACAGGTAGTGGAAACTATCTATATCGACCCGATCGGCTCGACAAAATAAAAACCGCACAAGGTTTTTTCGGACTAATTCTTGCCATTCAAACATCCGACGTTTTAATTCATGTGCTCATCCGCACATAAAAACTAAAATGAGAAAATCCGAATGAGCGCAATCCCATAGACGACGCATTGAAAATCACCGAAACGCGCGCGCGGAACATTGCGCGGCGCTGCGCGGCGCGCACGCGTAGTGAAATCGCTGTCGCGAGGTGCGCTACCTCACACAGTCGACCAACGCTTACGTCGTACGCACGCAATCGCAACCCCTGCCTGGACGCAAAGTGTCGCGGCACAACCACCAGCACATGCGATAACCAACACATCTACGCGCGCGTTTTTTCCGAAGCATTTCCACCATCTTCGGCGCCACGGCCGCGCATCGTCGTGGGCCGTGCCCGGAAAGCCTGTCCCGCGAAGCCGCCGCGCGCGATCGTCCACAGACACGGGTAAACCTTTGTTTGACTTCGACGCTCCGCCCCGTTTACTGCACGCAGCCGAACCTCTCAATCCGCTTTCATTTCCCCCTCGCATTGAGTTTGGTCTGCTGCGTAGCGTTCTGCTAGCGCCTTCCCCCTTCCGACGAGGTACATGATGGTTACTATCTCCAGCAGCGCGGTCGACGAATTCAAATCCGGCCTGCGCGGCCAGCTTCTACTGCCCGACTCGCCGGGCTTCGACACGGCACGCAGCATCTGGAACGCAATGATCGACCGTTCGCCCGCGATGATCCTGCGTTGCGCGGGCGTCGCGGACGTGCGCCGCGGCGTCGCGTTCGCGCGCGACAACAACCTGCCCCTCGCGATTCGCGGCGGCGGTCACAACATCGGCGGCAGCGCGCTGTGCGACGACGGCCTCGTGCTCGATCTGTCGGCGATGAAATCGGTGCGCATCGACCCCGACACGCAACGCGCGTACGTCGAGCCTGGCGCGACGCTGCACGATTTCGATCACGAAGCGCAGGCCTTCGGACTCGCTACGCCGCTTGGTATCAACTCGACCACCGGCGTCGCGGGTTTGACGCTCGGTGGCGGCTTCGGCTGGCTGAGCCGCCGTTACGGCATGACGATCGACAACCTCGTCGCGGCCGATATCGTCACCGCGGACGGCGCGCTACACCACGCGAGCGCCACCGCTAACGACGATCTGTTCTGGGCGATTCGCGGCGGCGGCGGCAATTTCGGCGTCGTGACGCAATTCGAGTTCGCGTTGCATGCGGTCGGCCCGACCGTGTACGGCGGCCTCGTCGTGTTGCCGCTCGCCGACGCGAAGGAAGCACTGATCCAATACCGCGATGCCGCGCCGTCGATGCCCGACGAGCTGGCCGTCTGGGCCGTCGCGCGACTCGCCCCGCCGCTGCCGTTCCTGCCGCCAGAGGTGCACGGCAAGCCCGTGCTCGTGTTCGCGATGTGCTACAACGGACCGGTCCAGGACGGCCCCGCGGCGGTGGAAGCCGTGCGCGGCTACGGCAAGCCGCTCGGCGAACATCTGGGTCCGATGCCCTACGAAATGTGGCAGCAGGCCTTCGATCCGCTGCTCACGCCGGGCGCGCGCAACTACTGGAAGTCGCACAATCTCGCCGGGATCGACGATGGCCTGATCGACGCGCTGATCCACGCGATCGACACGCTGCCGTCCCCGCAATGCGAGATCTTTTTCGGACTGATCGGCGCGCAGACGCAGCGCGTGGCGGCAGACGCGACCGCCTACCCGGCTCGCGAGACGCTATACGCGATGAACGTGCACGGCCGCTGGGACGATGCGCGCGACGACGAGCGCTGCATCGCATGGGCGCGCGCGTTTTTCGACGCGTCGCGACCCTTTGCGCTCGGCAGCGTGTACGTGAATTTCATGACGCAGGAAGAAGGCGGGCGCATCGCGGACGCCTATGGGACTAACTATGAACGGCTGGTCGCCGTGAAGAACCGCTACGACCCGCGCAATCTGTTCCGCCATAACCAGAACATTCGCCCCACGGCATAGCGACGAAGCGTGACGCAGAGCGGCGACCCATGCCCCACTGCGACCGGCCGCACCGCCCGCGCGCAAGGCGGTGCGGCTATTGGGCACGTGACCTGCTATTTCAGCGCTGGACGCCCGTCATGCGGGCGTCGCGGCACACTTGCTTGCTGTCATGACCGTGCGCGCGGAACCTCTCGTGCGCAAATGAGAACAAAGGGAGGCAGGCCACGCGTCGCCCTCTTCCATAACGAACAACATGCGTGAGAAACGCAAAGGAAAACAGTCATGCGCAGACGACAATTCATCATGACCGGTAGCGCTGCATTGGCCGTCGCAGGCCTGAGCCTCACCGGTTGCACGACGACTTCGCTGTCCTCGAACGCATCGCCTTCGGCCAACGCCGGCAAGCGCGACGCGATCAACGCCGGCGTCGATTCGACGCTCGAACGTCTGTACGAAAACGTCGACGGTGCGCGCGAACTCGTTTCCAAAGCGCGCGGCGTGCTGGTGTTTCCTTCAGTGATCTCGGCCGGCTTCTGGGTCGGCGGACAGTATGGCGAAGGGGCGCTGCGCATCGACGGCCGCACGGCCGGCTTCTACAGCACGGCCGCGGGCTCGTTCGGATTGCAGATCGGCGCGCAGTCGAAGGCGCTCGTGTTCCTGTTCATGACGCAGGAAGCGCTCGACGAATTCCTGCACAGCCAGGGTTGGGCAGTCGGCGCGAATGCGACCGTCGCCGTGGTGAAGGTCGGCGCGAACGGCGCGATCGATTCGTCGACCGCGACGAGCCCAGTGCAGGCTTTCGTGCTGACCAATGCCGGCTTGATGGCCGGGGTGTCGCTCGAAGGCACGAAGGTGTCGCGGCTGATCATCTGAGCCTCTGAGCGGAGCTATCCGCTTGCGGACCCGTGGCGCGAACGCGCCGCGCGGCACGCTATTTTTCGCGTCGACCGCGCGCTTTCACGAGCGGTTCGATCCGGCGCGCGACCCGGCGAGCGTGACCGTCGATTGCAGTCATCTGCTGCTCGCCGATCATTCGGCGCTCGCCGCGTTGCAGGGGCTCGCCGAGCGCTATCGCAAGGCCGGCAAGCAGTTGCGCATGAAGAACCTGTCGGAGCGCAACCGGCAATTGCTGAGCCGCGCGGGCATTGGCCTGGCGTGAGGCGCACGGCCGATTGACTAGCGCTGCCCTGGCAACCTGAACACCGCGATCGCCGCCGACAACTGCCCCGTCTGCGTCTTCAGCACATCGGCGGACGCGCTCGCTTCCTCGACGAGCGCCGCATTCTGCTGGGTCGTCTGATCCATGCTCGCGACCGCGATATTGACCTGCTCGATGCCCGAAGTCTGCTCGGCCGACGCCGCGCTGATCTCGCCCATGATGTCGTTCACGCGACGCACCGCCTGCACGACTTCCTGCATCGTGTGGCCGGCGCGGCCGACGTGCTCGGAGCCGCCCGCGATCTGCGCGGCCGATTCCTCGATCAGCGCCTTGATCTCCTTCGCGGCCGCCGCGCTGCGTTGCGCGAGCGTGCGCACTTCGCCGGCGACCACCGCGAAGCCGCGGCCCTCCTCGCCCGCGCGCGCCGCCTCGACGGCCGCGTTCAACGCGAGAATGTTGGTTTGAAACGCGATCCCTTCGATCACGCCGATGATGTCGCCGATCCGGTGTGACGACTGCGAAATCCCGCGCATCGTCTCGATCACCTGGCCGACGACTTCGCCACCGCGCGCCGCGGTGTCCGACGCGTTGTGCGCGAGCTGGCTCGCCTGCTTCGCGTTGTCGGCGTTCTGGCGCACGGTCGCGGTGATCTGTTCCATGCTCGACGCGGTTTCGCCGAGCGCGGCCGCCTGCTGCTCGGTGCGGCGCGACAGGTCCGAGTTGCCCGCGGCGATCTCGTTCGATACGGAGGCAATCAGCGTCGCGCCGCCGCGAATCTGCTCGATGGCCTGCGCGAGACGCTGCTGCATGCGTTGCATCGCGGCGAGCAGACTCGTGCTGTCGCCGGCCTTCGCATCGACGACCACGTCGAGATCGCCATCCGCGATACGCGACGCGATCTGCACCGCGTACGCCGGTTCGCCGCCAAGCTGGCGCAGAATGCTGCGCACGATCACGCCGATCACCAGCGACACGAGCGCGCTGAGCACCAGTGCCGCGATCAGGTATTGCGCGAGGGTGCGATAGAACACGGCGTCGATGTCGTCGGTGAAGACGCCGGTGACGATGGTCCAGTCCCACGGCTTATAAAGCCGCATGTAGTTGGTCTTCGGCCCGAGCTTGTCGGTGCCGGGCTTCGGAAACTGCAGATGGACGAAGGCCTCGCCTTCGCGCTGCGTTTGCTCCGAGCCTTCCTTGAACACGTGACGCCCGTCCGGATCGGTGACCGTGGTCATGTCCTTGCCGACCAGGTCGGCGCGGGTGGCGTGCATCAGCACGCGGGCGTGGCTGTCTTCGAGCACGAGATAACCGCCGGCGCCGTCGTAGCGCATCGCGCGCAGGTCGTCCATCGCGGCGCGCTGCGCGTCCGCGAGCGGCATCGTGCCGGCCCCGACCAGCGCGTTGTAGCGATCGAGCACGCTATACGCGATGCTGACCACGTTTTTCAGCTCGGCCTCGCGATCGGCGATCATCGTATCGCGCGTCTTGTATGCGCCCCACAGGCCGATTGCCAGAATGCCCATGCACATCACCGCGAGTGCGAGCCACAACCGCACTTTCAGGCGAAACCGTTCCATCTTCCGTATCCCTTGTAGTAGTCGGCGGCGCTCCGCGCGGGCGGGCGCCGCAAACGTTTCATGACGTTGTCGGGATTAACGGCGCGACGGGGGAAAACTTCAGTGTGACTTCAGGGTTGCGGGCTTCACTCCGCCGGCAGCGTCAACGCGGCGACCTCGCAGCGCGGCCACTGCCGCAGCACGTCGGGCGCCATCAGCAGCTTCGCCGCGCGCACGCCGGCGCCCATCACGATCTGCGCGCGCTCCATCACCGCGGCGTCGACGAGGACGCGCCAGTCGGCCGGCAGACCGAACGCGGTAATGCCGCCAAACTCCATCTGGCTATGCTCGACCGCCGCCTCGCGCTTGGCGAACGACAGCCGTTGCGCGCCGAGCGCCGCCTTCACCGCGCCATTGATGTCGAGCCGCCGCGAGCCGAGCGACACCAGCGCCGCGTAGTGCTCGCCGCCGTCTTTCTTGTAGCGGACCACGATCGTGTTCGCGCAGTCTTCGAGGCCGAAGCCATAGCGTGCGCTGAATGCGGCGGTGTCGGAGGCGTCGTCCGTGACGGCGAACACCGTGATCCCCTGCGCCGGCAGTTGTTCGGTGACGTGTGCGGGCAGATGCGCGCCCCACTGGTCGCGCTCGATGACGTCCAGTTGCTGTACGAGTTCGTGCGAATGCATGATGAGGGCAAATGTGAGAGTAACCCGCCGCATTCTAGCGGTATGCGCGGCCAGCCGCGCAACGGGCCGCCCGGCTTGTATAGTGACGGGCACAAGGTTTGCGCAAAAACTAAGCAAGCCCGTGAAGGCGCCGTCACGTTTCAGAACCGATCATGGACATCGACACCCTTTCTCGCGAGAACCTCCAACTGGCCGCGCGTCAGCAGGCCAACTGGGCGATGGGCGCACTGCGGCAGTTCACCGAGAACCGCTGTCCGGCGCTGGCCGCCAGCATCGCCTTCTATGCGGCGTTCTCGCTCGCACCGACACTCGTGATGGTCATCGCGGTGGCGGGCTGGTTCTTCGGCCCGGCCGCCGCGCGCGGCGAACTGTACGGCCATATCAACGGCCTGATCGGCAACCAGGCCGCGGCCGGCGTGCAGACGATCGTCGAGAACGCGCATCACGCGGGCGCCAAAGGCGGCATCGCGACGATCATTTCGTTTTCGTTGCTGGCGATCGGCGCGTCGGCGACGTTCTCGTCGCTGAACAGCGCGCTCAATATGGTGTGGCCGTACAGCGGGCCGCGCACGTCGAGCGTGATGGCGATGGTGCGGGTGCGGCTGATTTCGTTCGGGCTCGTGCTCGGCGTCGCGTTCCTGCTGATCGTGTCGCTGGTGCTCGACACGGTGATCGTCGCTGTCGGCGACTGGCTGTGGGGCGACTCGCCGTATGTCGTGATCGGCAATCTGCTGCAGCTCGGCGTCGGGCTGCTCGTGCTGGTGTTCGCGTTCGCCGGGTTGCTCAAGTTTCTGCCCGACGCGCGGGTGCTATGGCGCGATGCGCTGGTGGGCGGCGTCGTCGCGGCCGTGCTGTTTACAGCTGGCAAGAAGCTGTTCGCGCTTTATCTCGCGCATGCCGGGATGGCCAGTTCGTTCGGCGCGGCCGGCTCGCTCGCGGTGCTGCTGATGTGGCTGTACTTCTCGGCGGCGGTGCTGCTGCTCGGCGCGGAGTTCTCGGCGGCGCGCGGCCGGCTGCACGATCCGCGTGGCGGCTGGGGCATGCAGGGCGAAGCGCCGCCGGGTAGCCGCGCGAAGCTCGCGTCGGTGCTGGCGGCATCGACGTTCAAGGCGAATGCCGCGCCGCTGGCTCATGATGCGGCGGGGGTCGACGGTCAATCGGCCGCCGCGCCGTCGGCGGAAACGATCGAGACCGCGCACCATCGCACCGCGCATGAGACGGCGGTCGACGTCACGCGCAAGGTGCTCGACGCCGAAGCGGTAGCGACTCGTTTCGCGGCGTCGGCGTTGGTCGAAGCGCGTCGCCACGCGACGAGCGCCGACCGCTACGTGCGACGCAACCCCTGGACCTCAGTGCTGCTCGCCGCCGCCGCGGGACTCACCGCCGCGGCGGTGGCGCGCCGCGGCAGCGGCAAGCGCTGACACGGGCAAGGCACACCGCCTTTCCCGTCGTCGCTACCTTGATGGATGCACCACGATTGCACTTTTGGACCGGCCGGTCGGTTTCGCCTGGACACAACGTACTGACTCTGTCCAGCCTGCCTCGTCATTTCGATCGCCGTCGTTTTTATGCTTTCGCTACAAAACCGGGCGGACATTTAGACGACTAGATTACATTGCGCATTCAAATTGATGCGTATAGCGGGCTAATTTCCCCAGTCACTATCAACGAATCAACAATATTGCGCACCATACCCATAAATATTGCGCAAACAGAAATAATCGTTGATCAGCTTTAAATACAAGGGTTTGCGCCGATTGTCAGTTTTTGGCGACACTCTTTTTTTTCCATTACTACCCCGTGGAGGCGGTGAGCTATTCTGCTTTCCGCAACAACGAACAATCATCTGCGTGGAGAAATGGATGAAACGAATCGCACTGTCTACCCTCTCGCTGGCGCTCCTCGGCGTCGCTGGTGTCGCACACGCGCAAAGCAGCGTGACCCTCTATGGTGTGCTGGATGAGTCGATCCAGTACGTGAACAACGCTACGCCGGCTGGCGGGCATGTGTTTCAAATGTTTGGCGGCAACCTGCAAGGTAACCGTTTCGGCCTGAAGGGCACGGAAGACCTCGGCGGCGGCCTGAAGGCAATTTTCCAGTTGGAAAACGGCTTTGACATCAATACCGGCAAGCTCGGTCAGGGCGGCCTGATGTTCGGTCGTCAGGCTTATGTCGGTCTGACGGGCGACTCCTGGGGCACGTTCACGGCTGGTCGTCAGTACGACCCGCTGGTCGACATGATCCAGCCGCTGACGGGCGACAACTACTTCGGCAGCACGTTCGCAACGCCGGGTGACGTCGACAACAACGACAACAGCTTCCGCGTGAACAACTCGCTGAAGTATGTGTCGCCGGTGTGGTCGGGCTTCCAGTTCGAAGGCATGTACGCTCTGGGCGGCGTCGCAGGCGCGACGGGTTCGGGTCAAACGTGGGCTGGCGCGGCAACGTACGCAACGGGTCCGTTCAGCGTCGCTGGCGGCTACCTGCGTACCGACAACGCAAGCACCAACCTGCCGGTCCGCACGGGCTGGAACAGCACGACGGTTCCGGGCGCTACGTTCGACACCAACTTCCCGAACAACGCTGGCATCAACCAGGCTTACACCACGGCGAAGTCGATCAGCATCGCTTCGGCAGCTGCTCAGTACGTGACGGGCCCGTTCACGGCTAACCTGTCGTACAGCAACGCACGCTACAAGCCGGACGGCCAATCGACGTTCACGTCGACGCAGATCTTCAACGTCGGCCGCGCATACGTCGGCTACCAGATCACGCCGGCAGCCCTGCTGGGTCTCGGCTACGCGTACACCCGCGGTACGGGCGACGCAGTGGCAACGTACAACCAGGTTTCGCTGGGCGGCGACTACTCGCTGTCGAAGCGCACCGACGTGTACACGGTTGCCGCATGGCAGCATGCAAGTGGCCAACAGCGTGTTCCGGGTGTCGGCGGCGGCCTCGTGTCGTCGACGGCTTCGATCGGCTCGTACGGCAACCAGGCAAGCACCGACAACCAGGTCATGGTCAGCGTCGGTATCCGTCACAAGTTCTAATCGGACTTCGAGTCGGACCCGCTACGCAGCTGACGAGCTGCGTAGCCCCAAAAAAAACCAGCCAAAGGCGTTGCCGATGGCTGGTTTTTTTTCGTCCTGAGCCGGGTGGCGGAGCCGGGTGCGCCTGATGCCCGGTGGCCCTTCCGCATCCAGGGCGGCTAGCGCCGCTGCGCCTTCCCCTTGTCGGCCTGCGCGAGGATCTGCGCGGGCGGCATGTCCTGCTCGTGCTCGATGCCATCGGCGCCGACCGGGGCGCGATACATCACCAGCGCCCGCTCCGATTGCGGCGACGGCGCATCCAGCGACTGCTGCCAGTCCGGGTCGGGAATTTCGGCGAACACCTGGCGCAGCCGGGCGCCCCACGTGCGGTGAATCATGTCGAAGTACGCGTTGTCGCGATCGATCGACACGAAACGCGTGACGCGCAGCGCATCCTTCTCGTACACCAGCAGATCGAGCGGCAAGCCCACCGACAGGTTCGAGCGCAGCGTCGAGTCCATCGAGATCAGCGCGGACTTCGCCGCTTCGTCGAGCGGCGTGGACGGCGTCAGCACCCGGTCGATGATCGGCTTGCCGTACTTCGCCTCGCCGATCTGGAAATACGGATTCACGGCCGACGACTCGATGAAATTGCCCGCCGCGTAGACCATGAACAGGCGCATCCGGTTGCCCGCGATCTGCCCGCCGAGAATGAAGCTGCAATTGAAGTCGACGCCGAACTTGTTCAGCGCCTCGGCCTCGCGCTCGTGCACGCGGCGCACCGCGCCACCGACCACGCGGGCGGCGTCGGCCATCGTCGGCACGCTCCACAGCGTGGGCTCGCTGGCATCGGCGGGCTCGGACAGCTCGTGCAGGACCGCCTGCGTGATCGACAGATTGCCGGCGCCGAGCAGCACCAGCAGGCGCTCGCCAGGTTGCTCGAACACCGACATCTTGCGCGCGGTACTGATGTGATCGACGCCCGCGTTGGTACGCGTGTCGGACAGGAAAACGAGGCCGTCGTTGACGGCCATCGCTACGCAGTAAGTCATAAGGAATCCGCAGGAGGCAGGTGAACGGGCCTATTGTAATGCGACGCGCAGGCGCCTTTTATCCGTGTTTACGGCCTTTTTTTCAGCCTCTTTTGCAGTGTTTCGTCGGCTGATCCCGCCAAACTATCAGGAATGTTAAATAGCGCCGCGCGCTGGCGTTGCATCCCGGCTACTGCGGCATCTGCGTGCTGACGCTCACCGCCACGTCGAGCTCCTCTTCGAGCCCGCCGATGCGCCGACCGCGCACCGGCGCCGCCGCCTCGTAGTCACGCGCGACCGCGAGCCGGCAGTAGATCTCGCTGGCAAACGCGGCATGCGTGACGTCGATCGAAATCCAGCCTTTGCCGTCGAGCCACACGTCGACCCACGCGTGACTCGCGCCATGCGGCACGTCGCCCGGCTCGATATAACCGCTCACGTAGCGCGCCGGCACGCCGCGCGCGCGGCAGCACGCGAGCAGCAGATGCGCATGGTCCTGGCACACGCCGTTGCCGAGCGCGAGCGCCTCGGCGGCCGTACTCGTAACCGCGGTCACGCCGGGCTGGTATTGGACCCGCTGCACGATCTGCTCGGACAGCGCAATCAGGCCGGCCGGGCTCGTCAGCGTGGGCACCGATGCGGCCAGCTCACGGATCGCGCCGTCGGCTTCGGTCAGGCGCGTCGCACAAGTGAAATGCTCGAGCGGAATCGGTCCGGGCGGATCGCGCAGCACGCCGTCGACGAGCGGCATCGTGTCCACTTCGCCCGACACGCGCAGATGGATCTCGTCGTGCTGCTTGTTGATGACGAGCGTGTGCAGCACGTTGCCGTAGGCGTCGAGCGTGGCGTCGAGCTTACCCGGCGCGTCGATGCTCCAACGCCGCACGGCCTGCGCGGCGCCGCTCGCGGGCGTCAGGCGCAGCTGCTGGATCGAATAATGAACCGTCGCTTCGTAGCGATATGAGGTGTCGTGGCGGATCGTCAGGTACATGAGAAGAACTCCGTCAGGCCACTGGCAGCATCAGATAAGTGCGCGCCACCAGATTGCCCAGCTCGAACACGCGAGCGAGGAACTGCGTCAGATAGGCGTGCAGACCGCTTTCGAAAATCTGCCGGATGTCGGCGTACAGCAACTCGGCACGCAGCTTGCCGGCGACGCGCTCGCACTGGTTCGAGCCCGAGGTGCGCAGCATCGCGAGGTTGCTGCACACGCCGTCGAGCGAGGCGAGCAGCGAGCGCGGCATCTGCTGATTGAGGATCATCAGCTCCACGACGCGCGCGGGCGTCACGACGTCGCGATACACCTTGCGGTAGATTTCGAGCGCCGACACCGAACTCAGGATCGAGGTCCAGTAATAGAAGTCCTCGAGCTGACGCGCGGCGTCGCGCGAATTCGGCTCGACGTTCGCGAAACGCACGTCGAGAATCCGCGCGGTGTTGTCGGCGCGCTCCAGATAGGTGCCGAGCTGCGTGAAGAAGAACGCGTCGTCCTGCAGCGCAGTGCCGATCGTCACGCCGCGCGACAGATGCGAGCGAAACTTGACCCACTCGAACAGGGAGCCAGGATTGCTCGCGGCCTGCCCGCTCGAGAGCCGCTCGTTGAATTCGAGCCACGTGTCGTTGATGGTTTCCCACCACTCGGTCGTCAGCGTGCCGCGCACCGCGCGAGCGTTTTCGCGCGCGGCCTGCAGGCAAGAATGAATGCTCGACGGATTGCTCGCGTCGGCGACCATGAAGTCGAGCACGTGGTCGCGCGTCGGTTCGTCGAAGCGCTGCTCGAACGCGCTTTCGAGCTCGGAGATACGCAGCACCGAGCGCTGCGCGCGGGCCTCCTGTTCGGGCGTCTGCGGCAACAGTTGCGCCTTCAGGTTGATGTCGAGCATGCGGGCGGTGTTCTCCGCGCGCTCCATATAGCGGGCCATCCAGAAGAGGTGATCGGCGGTTCGGCTAAGCATGACGGCGTTCCATGTCTGTGATCTGAACGCGCGAGGCCTTCGTCGGCGACGAATGTTCGCGCTGGTTATCCGTTAAGCGCCGACGGCGCAGTGCGTGCCGCTGGCGGCGTATCAGGTTGCGGGCGTCGCGCCCTGCCGCCCCATGACGGGCGAGGCGAGCGAGGCGCCGGCAACCGTGTCAGTCGACCATCCAGGTATCTTTGGTCCCGCCTCCCTGCGATGAATTGACGACGAGCGAGCCCTCCTGCAACGCGACGCGCGTAAGGCCGCCCGCGACCATCGTGGTGGTTTTGCCCGACAGCACGAACGGCCGCAGATCGATATGGCGCGGCGCAATGCCCGATTCGACGAAGGTCGGGCACGCGGAGAGCGCGAGCGTAGGCTGCGCGATATAACCGGCCGGTCGCGCGATCAGCCGCTCGCGAAACGCCTCGACCTCGGCCTTCGTCGACGCCGGCCCGACGAGCATCCCGTAGCCGCCCGCACCATGCACCTCCTTGACCACCAGCTCCGGCAGATGCGCGAGCGTGTACGCGAGATCCTCGGGCTTGCGGCACTGATAGGTCGGCACGTTGTTCAGAATCGGCTTTTCGCCGAGATAGAACGCGATCATGTCCGGCACGTACGGGTAGATCGATTTGTCGTCGGCGATGCCGGTGCCCATCGCGTTCGCGAGCGCGACGCGGCCGGCCCGATAGGCGGTGAGCAGACCCGGTACGCCAAGCGCGGAGTCCGCGCGAAACGCGAGCGGATCGAGAAAGTCGTCGTCGACGCGCCGGTAGATCACGTCGACACGCTTCGGCCCCTGGGTGGTGCGCATGAACACGTAGTTGTCATCGACGAACAGATCCTTGCCTTCGACGAGCTCGACGCCCATCTGCTGAGCGAGGAACGTATGCTCGAAATACGCGGAGTTGTACATGCCCGGCGTCAGCACGACGACAACCGGATCGTCGACGCCTTCGGGCGCGACCGAGCGCAGCGTATCGAGCAGCAGATCGGGATAGTGCGCGACCGGCGCGATGCGGTTCTGCACGAACAACTCGGGGAACAGCCGCATCATCATCTTGCGGTTTTCGAGCATGTACGACACGCCGGACGGCACACGCAGATTGTCTTCGAGGACGTAGAACTCGCCTTCGTCGCCGGCGCGCACCACGTCGACGCCCGCAATATGCGCGTAAACACCGAGCGGCACGTTGACGCCCTGCATCTCCGGACGATACTGCGCGTTGGTATAGACCTGTTCGGCCGGCACGATGCCGGCGCGCACGATGTTGCGATCGTGATAGACGTCGTGGATAAACAGATTGAGCGCCTGCACGCGCTGGCGCAAACCCGCTTCGAGCGTCTGCCATTCGCCGCGCGGAATGATGCGCGGAATCAGATCGAAGGGAATCAGCCGCTCGGTGCCGGACAGGTCGCCGTTCACCGCGAAGGTTATGCCGACGCGCCGGAACAGCAGGTCCGCTTCCGCACGCTTGCGTGCGATCGCTTCATTGCCCTGACTGTCCAGCCATCGCTCAAAGCGCGCGTAATGCGGCCGTACGCCATCGTCGTGATGGCGCATCTCGTCATAGCATCGCATCTCAGCCCCAGTCTTGTTGTCAAATCGAAGGCGAATGCGCTGCGCATTCGGTACTCGACATTCGATCAAGCAAGCGTTGTGCCATTGAAACTGTCGTCGTAGAGCGTGGCGACGTGCACGCTAACGGCGCATTCGCAAGGCAGTGCATGATCTCGATCGTACTGTCGTGGATCATGATGCGCCACTCAGGTGCGCGAGCGCCATCAGGGAGCACACTATGAGGCGTGCGATGGTTGTTTCGCCAGTGGATTCGACGAGCACTACGAAGCGCGTGCATAAAAAAAGTCCCCGTGGATTTTCAACCACGGGGACTTCGATCACCTGCGATGCAGATGCTGATTCAAGCGACGCGCTTAGGCAGACGCTGCGTCCTTCAGCTTCTTCAGCGCGCGTGCCTTGATGCGCACGCTTGCCGGCTTGGCCGGGAACCAGCGCTCTTCACCCGTGAACGGGTCCTTGCCGAAGCGCTTCTTCTTCGCCGGCACAGCCTGCACGACGATCTTCAGCAGACCCGACAGCGTGAATTCGCCAGCGCCCTTCTTGTGCACCGTGCCGAGGATCGTGTCTTCGAGCGCGGCCAGCACAGCCTTGGCGGTCTTCGGTTCCACTGCAGCGCGCTCAGCGATGTGAGCTGCCAACGAGGCCTTCGTGAAGGTGTCCTTGATCGGCGACGGTGCGCCAGACGCCTTCACGGCGACCTTCTTGGCTGCGACGGCTTTCTTCGCCGGCGCTTTCTTTGCAGCAACCTTCTTGGTCGGTACCGGGGCAGCAGCCTTCTTGGCCACCTTTTTTGCGGAAGTCGGCATGTTTCTCCTACCTGTTGTGGTCAGTGAATTGCTCGAAGCGCACACCGCATGTGCACGCTTCAACGCCGGATTCTACAAGCGCTCAAGCGATTTGCGCGACTCTTTTATGTATCGCAATGAAGTTTTTTGCGCGCCGCCGACGGTGCAACGCGTTTTAGTGCCTGTTTTAGCGGGTAAAACGCGCGCAGCGACATCTCTATGATGCATACGTAACGCACGTTACAGTTCGTTTCGGCTGCGTTTCAGAGGCGATTGCTGCGGGTCGACCAGGTGTTTTCGTCCCTTGAATCAAGGCATATTCTTCGTTTGACGCGTCAACCGATGACGCTTGCGCAGCGCTAGCGGCAAGCTTCGTTTCAGCGTGCAATGCGCGGCAGGATGCCGGCGAGCGTCGTCAGCGCCGTGTCGATATGTTCGGCCGCGATGCTGCCGTAGCCGAACATCAGCCCAGGCTGTGGTGTCACGCGATAGTTAAATGGCGCGAGTCCATAGAGGCCGATCGACGCTGCACGCGCGGCGGCGACGAGCGCCTCTTCACCGAGCGACGCGAGCGGTCCCTTCAAGCGCGCCGCCAGATGAATGCCGGCGGTCGGTACGATCGGTTCGAACCAGCGCGCGAGCTCGCCTTGCAGATGCTCGAGCAGCATCGCGCGGCGCGCCGCGTAAGCCTTGTGCATGCGCCGAAGATGGCGCGCGAAGTCGCCATTGAGCATGAACGACGCGAGCGCCGTTTGGGTCAGCGTGCAGCCGTGACAATCGGCGATCTGCCGCGCCTTCAGCAGCGGGCCGTGCAACGACGCCGGCGGCACCAGGTAGCCGATTCGCAGCTCGGGGAAGATCGTCTTCGAAAACGTGCCCACGTAAGCGACGAGGCCGGCGCGATCGAGGCTCTTCAGCGGCTCCATCGGCCGGCCTTCGAAACGGTACTCGCAGTCGTAGTCGTCTTCGATGATGACCGCGCCGCGCTTTTGCGCCCATTCGAGCAGCTCGACGCGACGCTCGAGGCTCATCGGCATGCCGAGCGGAAACTGATGCGAGGGTGTCACGTAGACGAGCCGTGCCTTGTCCGGCAGCTTGCCGACGATCAAACCTTCCCGATCGACCGGCACCGGCACCACGCGCGCGCCGGTCGCGGTGAAGCATGCATGCGCGGGCGGATAGCCGGGGTCTTCGATCGCCGCGATTTCACCGGGCCGCAGCGTGATGCGCGCCATCAGATCGAGCGCGTGCTGCGCGCCTTGCGTGACGATCACATCGTCCCAGTTGCTCGACACCGCGCGGTTGAAGGCGAGGTAGCGCGAGATCGCGAGCCGCAGTTGCTGGTCGCCGGCCGTTTCACGATAGGTGCCGGGGCTGCGCGCCTGGGCGCGTAGCGCGTGATTCACGCAGCGGCGCCAGACGTCGAATGGAAACAGCGACTTGTCGGTCGCGCCGCCGATGAAGTCGAGCGGCGACGCCACCGACGGCCTGGGTAACGGCATGCTGTCGGGCATCTGCTCCCAGAGCGGCTGCGCACGCGCGGCGGCCTTCGCTTGCGCCGCGGCCCGCTCGCGCGAGTGATCCGCCGCGCGCGCCTGCGCGGAGCGCTCGACGGGCAGCCGTTCGAGCCCGTCGGCGACGAAGGTGCCCGAGCCGGCACGGGCGCTCAGATAGCCTTCGGACAGCAGCCGCTCGAATACATCGAGCGTGGTCTTGCGCGACACGCCGAGCTGCGTCGCGAGATCGCGCGTGGACGGCAGACGCGTACCGCCGGCGAGGCGTCCTTCGAGAATCCCCGCGCGCAACTGCCGATAAATCTGTCCCGACAGATCGTGATGACCTTCGACGGCGATGTGAATGTCCATTCGAGTGGTTACCTCAATGAACGGCGAAATAGTTATTTCTGACGGCCAGTGACGACCGTAAGCTTAACGCTGCCGACGCCCGTTTGGGCGCTCTTCCACACTCGCGAGCACGCTCGACAAAAATGGACGGAGGCGCTCACGCTGGTCGCGCAAACGCGCGTGCCGGATACGCTATGGGGAGCGGTGAAGCCGCATTTCAGCGAGCAGGACATCAGCGACCTGACGCTGTCGATCGTGGCGATCAACGGCTGGAACCGGATTGCGGTGTCGTTCAGGAAGATGCCCGACTAAGCGGCGCGCGAAGTCGCGGGGGCGTCAGAAGATCACGGAAACCGCCACCGCGAGCCAGATCGAGGTCACGCCCGTGAGAAACAGATGTCGCGCGATGCGCACGCGCGAGTCGCTGTTCTCCGGCTCGACGGGACTCGTCGCCATCCACGGCACGAGGCCGAGGCATGCGAAGCCGGCCAGCGCGAGCACGAAGACCGCGATGTCGGCCTTGTGCCAGGCGGTCGGCTCGTACATGCCCCAGTAGCCGAGAAACACGATGCCGATCGAGAACACGGTCGCCGAAGCGGCACTGAGCGCGGGCACCGATCCAGTGGGAGTCGGCATGCTTGACCTCCGATCGTCAGGTTGCGGCGGCGTTGCATCCGCCCGATCCGCGCTCGCGCCGTGCTCGGCGAGCCGTCAGGACGTGCGGGTCTGGCGCGCTTCGTACGTCTTCAGATGACTATAGGCGATGCGCAGCAGCGACAGGCCGTGCTCGCCTTTTTGCGCGTCGCCGCCGCGCGAGATCAGGTCGCCGAGAATATGATCCGCCTCGGTATGCGAGCGGTTTTCGACGTCGCGCAGCATCGACGCGGTCAGCGGCGACGGCGTCAGCAGCACCTGGGTGGCACGCGCGTCGAAGTCCACGGCCATCGTGAAGCCGTTGTACTCGGCCACCGCGCGGCATTCACCGAGCAGGTTCTCGATCACGCGCTTGCCGTCAGGCGCAGCCAGAATATCGCCGACCGAACCGCGCATCAAGCAGGTACTCCCGGCCAATGTGGCCAGGAACACCCATTTCTCCCACATGCGCAGCAGGATGTTATCGCTGACCGCGACGTCGAAGTTCGCGCCGGACATCGCCTCGGTAATCGCCTCGGTGCGCTCCGAGGTGCCGCCGACGAGTTCGCCGAACGTGATCGCCTGCATGTCGTTCAGATGCATGATGTGCTGCTCGGCGTTGAGCGTCGCGGCGATCACGCACTGGCCGCCAAGCACGCGCTCCTTGCCGAAGCGCTCGATCAGCATGTCGATATGGCGCATGCCGTTGAGCATCGGCAGGATCACCGTCTCTTCGCCGACGAATGGCGTGAACGAATCGATCGCGTCGTCGAGACTGTAGGCTTTGCAGCTGAGCAGCACGACGTCGAACGGCTCGGCCGAGACCCCGGCGAGAATCGTTTTCACGTCGCGCAACTCCAGATTGCCGCGCGGGCTGTTGATGACGAGACCGTCGCGCTGAAGCCTTTCCGCGCGACCGGCGCGCACGAGGAAGGTCACGTCCTGCCCCGCCGCCGCCAGGCGTCCGCCGAAGTAGCCGCCTACCGCGCCCGCTCCCACTACCAGAATTCGCATCTTGAACCTCTTGAGAGATTTCGTTATCGCCGATCATGCGCGTCGCTGATGGGCGCATCCTGACGCTGCCGCGTATGCGGTGCTTGAGCAGGAATGTAGCAAATATCGGGGATTGATTCCCGGTAGCCTGGTTCGAGTGCCGTTGGAGTTGGCCATGTGATGCGCGCGCGGTCAGCGTCGGGCGCCCTCTGCGGTCACTGGGCCGCCACCGTTTCCCCTTGATCCCACCCGCCCCCGAGCGAGCGGTACAGTGCGATCGCCGAAAGCGCATGCTCGCGCCGCGCCTGATTCAGCGACTCCGAGTCGCGCAGATACGCTTCCTGCGCGGCGAGCACATCGAGGAAGCTCGACGCGCCCCCCTTGTACAACTCGGTCGACAGCCGCAGCGCATGATTTGACGCATCGAGCGCACCGCCCAGACGCTCCACCTGCACCGCGCCGCTGACGAGATCGCTGCGGTTGTCCTCGATCTCCTTGAGCGCCTGCAGCATCGTCTGCTGCAAGCCGAGCTGCGATTCGCGCATGCGGCTCTCGCTCGCGTCGATGTTCGCGGTGATGCGACCGGCGTTGAAGATCGGGCTCGTCGCGTTCAAGGCCGCGCTGAACAGGTTGTCGGTCAGCGTCGGCAGACCGAGGTACGACGACGCCAGCAGCCCATTCGTCAGATTGATCTTGAACTGCGGATAGCGCTGCGCTTTCGATACCCCCACTTCCGCCGCACGCTGCTCGACGAGCGCGTAAGCAGTACGCACGTCGGGCCGATGCAGCAACGCGTCGGACGGCAACGCCTGTGGTGCGCTTTGCGCGGGCACCGGAATCGCGCGCGCGTCGGTAAGCAGCAGCGTATCGAGGCTTTCCGGCGTACGCCCCGAGTACACGGCGATCAGACTCAATTGATGCTGCACGGTCGATTGCATGCGCGGAATCTGCGCCTGCAAGTCCTGGAGCTGGTTCAGCGCGCGGGCGACGTCGAGTTGCGTCGACAGTCCGTAATGCAGACGCTCCTGCGTCAGCTTCAGCGCCCGGCTGCGAATCTGCTCGTTGTCGTCGAGAATCTGCAACTGCGCCTGCGCCCAGCGCAGATCGATATACGCGGCTGCCGTGTTCGCGGCCAGCGCGAGCCGCAACTGGTTCAGCGCCCCAACGCTGCCCGACACCTGCGCCTGCGAGGCGAGCACCGCGAGACGTTCGCCGCCGAACACGTCGGGCGTCCAGCTCAAAGCCAGTCCGAAGCCGGCCTGCCGCACATAGCCGAGCGGCGGCGGCGTGTTCTGCCGCTCGGTCGACGCGCCCGCGTTCGCGTCCAGCTCCGGCACGAGCGCCGCGCGATTCTGCGTCACCAGGTCCTGCGCCTGCTTGACGCGCTCGGCCGCGGCCTGCACGTCGAGGTTGCCGGTCAGCACCGATTCGATCAACTGATGCATGACCGGGTCGCCGAATTGCGACCACCATGCGTCGGTGTTCACGCTGTCCTGCGGCGCGTCGACGCTCCAGGCGGTAGGCGCGAGTGTCTGCACCGTGTGAGGCAAATCCGCGTGCGTCGCCGGTTGCACCGCGCAGGCCGCGAGCGTCAGCAAAGCCGCGCTCGCCATTATTTTCATCACCATCCGTTTCATGTTGGGCTCCTAGTGGGCATCGGGCGGCGGCGCGGTGTTGCCGAACGGACGCGAAAACAGCACGCTCAGCAAGCCGACCACGAAGCACAGCGACACCGCCAGAAAAGCATCGGAGAACGCCTGCACCAGCGCTTCACGCATCAATGCCGCGTGCAATTCGGCGAGCCCCGCATTCGCGGCGTTCAGTACATCGCCGCCGACCGCCGCCAGATACTCGGCCTGCTTCTGCAAAATCGATTCGACGACCGGACGGCCCGCGTTCAGATGTTCGTCGAGCCGTTCGTAGTGGAGGTTCAGACGGTCGTTCAGCATCGTGCTGCTGACCGCGATGCCGATCGCACCGCCGAGATTGCGCATCAGATTGAACAGCCCGCTCGCGGAGCGCAGCCGCGACGGCGGCAACGCGCCGAGCGCCATCGTCACGATCGGCGGAATGCAGAACTGCTGTCCGATACCGCGCAGCGCTTGCGGAATCAGCAATTGCTGCCAGCCCCACTGGTTCGTCAACGGCACGTAGAGATAGCAGCCGATGCCAAACAGCGCGAGTCCGAACACCATCAACATGCGCATATCGACAAAGCGCGCGAGCGTCGAGTAGGCGGCGAGCGCGAGCAACTGGAAACAGCCGACGGACAGCAACGCGAGGCCGATCTGCAACGAATCGAAGCCGCGCACGCGTGCGAGAAACACCGGCGTCAGAAACACCGTGCAGAAGATCCCGATCCCGGTGATGAACGACAGCAGACTGCCGATACCGAAGTTGCGCAGCGCCAGCGCGCGCAGATCGACGATCGGCTCCTTCGCGGTGAACGCATGGACGAGGAACAGAAACCCGCAGATCGCTGCGACCCACGCGCACAGTACGATCACGTCGTCGCCGAACCAGTTCTTGCGCGGCCCTTCTTCGAGCACGTATTCGAGGCAGCCGAGAAAGCCCGACATCAGCACGATGCCGAAGTAGTCGCCCTTCTTCAGCAATGACAGATCGACCCGGTCGATATGCACGTACTTCGGCACCAGCAGCGTCACGGCGACACCCGGCACGAGGTTCAGATAGAACAGCCAGTGCCACGACCATTGCGACGTGATCCAGCCGCCGATCACCGGGCCGATCGTCGGTGCAAGCGATGCGAGCGCGCCGATCGTCGTCGACGCGATCAAACGCTGCTTGCCGGGAAACAGCACGAACGCGGTCGTAAACACGGTCGGAATCATCGCGGCGCCGAGCGCGCCTTGCAAACCACGAAACAGGATCATCGAGTTGATGTCCCACGCGAGGCCGCACAGCATGCTCGTCACCGTGAAGCCGAACGAGGAGAACGTGAAGAGCCAGCGTGTCGAGAACACGCGCGTGAGCCAGCCCGACATCGGAATCACGATGATCTCCGCGATCAGGTACGAGGTCTGCACCCACGAGAGCTCGTCCTGGCTCGCGGACAGTCCGCCGCCGATATCGCGCAGCGACGACGCGACGATCTGGATATCGAGCGTCGCCATGAAAAAGCCCACGCACATCAGCGCGAACGCGAAGACCTTGGTGCGGGTCGGCTGGTCGGCCGGGTTGTCGAGAACGTCAGTCATGATCGCTTCATCCCTGCGCGGCCGCATGGTCCGCGTCGATATGCACCTTCACGGTCGCCGACAGGCCCGGACGCAGCACGCCCTGCATGTCCTTCGGCACCGCGAGGCGCACACGCACCGGCACGCGCTGCACGATCTTCGTGAAGTTGCCGGTCGCGTTTTCCGCGGGCAATACGCTGAAGGTCGCGCCCGTCGCCGGCGCAAGACTTTCGACCACGCCATGCAGCGGGGTGTTCGACGCATCGAGCTGGACATCGACGCTGTCGCCCGCACGCATCTTGCGCAACTGGTCTTCCTTGAAGTTCGCGTCGATCCACAGACCGCTCGCGGGCACGACCGTCAGCAGCGACACGCCGGTGTTCGCGAGCAGCCCGACGCGCGCGGTCCGATTGCCGACGTAGCCGTCGATCGGCGAGCGAATCGTCGTGTACTCGACGTTCAGCGCGGCGACGCGCTGCGCGGCCTGCGCCGTCGCGATACGCGCTTTGGCGTCGCCGATCTGCGCGTCGAGCACCGTGATCTGGCGTTGCGCCGCAATCAGCGCCGCGTTGCTGCGATCGACCGCGGCGCGCGCCTTGGTCAGATCGGCGTCGGCTTTCTCGACCACCTGGTTCGAGACGGCATCGTCTTTCACCAGCTCGCGGTAGCGGGTCTGATCGGCGGCGCTGCGGGTGAGCTCGGCGCCGGACGCGCGCACTTCCGCGGCCTGCTCGTTGATCGTCGCGAGTTGCAGCGATTTCTTCGCTTCGAGCTCGGTGACGGCCGCCTGGGCGCTCTCCACTTCCGCGTTGGCCTGCGCGAGCCGCGCGTCGTAGTCGCGGGCATCGAGACGCACGAGCACCTGGTTGGCGTGCACGAACTCGTTGTCGTGCACCAGCACGTCGGTGACAAAGCCGTTGACCTTCGGCGCCATCACCGTGACGTCGCCGCCGACGTAGGCATCGTCGGTCGTCTCGATGAAGCGGCCGACGAAGAACCAGTACGACGTGGCCAGCGCCAGCACGACGAGAACCGAGAGGATCGCGAGCAGCATCCACGGGATACGCCGCGCCGCTCTCGCAGGTTGTACGGCGCTCGGCGGCGCGACGGTCGAAGGAGTTGTGGACATGATGTCGATATGTGCGTATGCACTATTCAGGTTGAAAAAAACGGCGCAACGCGCCGGCCTCCGCTACCTTCTGCGTTGATGTCAAAGCGAATCCTGGGTGATCGCAAACAGCTCGGTCCGCAGCGCGGCCGCGCGTTCCTCGCCGAAGCGGTGTTCGAACTCGGCCTGCGCGGTATGCCAGTGCGCGCGGCCCGCGACCAGCCGCGCTTCGCCCTCGGCGGTCAGCGAGATCAGCAACGCGCGTGCATCCGCGCCCAGCGCCTCGCTCGATACGAGCCCGTCGCGCCGCAGCGGCTGGATCGTGCGGACCAGCGTGGTGCGCTGCATACGCATGGCTTCCGCGATCTGCTTCATCGTCATCGGGCCGGTGCGCTTCAGGCGCCCCAGCAGCGAAAACTGCGTGATCGTCAGCCCGACATTCGACAGATGCCGGTCGTAGATCTGCGATACGTGACGCGCGGCCTGGCGGATCGCAAAGCAGTCGTCGTCTAAGAGCGCTTCCATTCGCGGCACTTCCTTTGCTCGTTAGTGCATATGCACATCAAACGGCGTTATAAAACCCGCCGCAGCGGGTTCCTACACCGATCTAGCCGGTGATGCTGAACAGCTCTGCCCGCAGCGTCTTCGCCCGGGCTCGGCCGAACTGCTTTTCGAACTCTTCCTGCGCCGCGCGCCAGGCGACGGAGGCCTGATCGAAGGTGGTCTCGCCCTTTTCCGTCAGGCTGAACAGCAACGTGCGATTGTCGTGGTCCGCCGCTTCGGCCAGCACGAGACCGTCGCGCTGCAACGGCTTCATGGCGCGCACTAGTGTGGTGCGCTCCATGACCATCGCCTCCGCGAGCTCCGCCATCGGCAGATTCGGTGCGCGCGCGAGCTTCGCGAGGATCGTGAACTGCGCAGCCGTCAGCCCGACGCTGCCGAGATGGCGCTCGTAGATCTGCGTGACGTGCCGCGCCGCCTGGCGCAGCGCGAAGCAGTTGCATTCGTCGTAGGAGATAGGACGGTTCATGCAGCGAAGTCTATGTGTGCATATGCACGGTGTCAAGTTTTTGTTGAACGGCGGGTCAAGGCCTCGCCGGTTGCGCCACCCAGTCTCTAGTTGGCGACTTGCCAGCCACAAATGATATGTTATAACATTTCTGGACGCAGGCGTTCCGGTCCCGCTGTGGCTTGATACTCGCTCGCCGCGACGTCCAACAAAATCCGTCCGACCTATGAGCGGACAGTCCACGCTCATTCACCGCCTATGACCAAGTCGCCATTCTCTCTCCCCGAAACGCAGTCCTGATCGATTGACGGGCTCGCTGTCTCACGAGCGCAGCCCGAATCGTCAACGTCCAGTTCGCCTGTCCTTCCCCTGCCGGCCAGGGGCGAGGTGGGCGAGCTTTTGCCGAAGATTTCTTTTCATCAACGCATCGTCCATCGAGCGAGTAATAACAATGAAAAAACGCACACTGGCCGCGCAGGCGGCGATCGTGTTCTGTGCCGCCGTACCGAGTGCATGGGGAGCGCAGGGCAACGCCATAGTGACGGGCACGGTCTCAGATCCAGCGGGACATCCCATCACTCACGCGACAGTGCAGATACAGGACCCGAGCGGCGCGTCCATCGGCACATCGAGCACGGACGCGAGCGGCCATTTCTCGATCGACGGCATCGCCCCCGGCACGTACGCCATCGTCGTCACGGCGGCTGGCTTTGCAAGCGGCAGCCGCATCGCGACTGCCCAGTCCGACACGCCGGCGAGCGTCAGCGTGCAACTGCAAGAAAGCGCCACGCTCGACGTGCAAATCAGTGCCCAACGCCTGAACGCGGCGCGCAACGGCTTGCTGCCCGAAACGGGCAGCAGCGTCTACCGCTTCACGCAGGCCGATATCGCCACGATGCCGGCGGGCGCGAACACGCCGCTCAATCAGGTGCTGCTGCAAGCGCCCGGCGTCGCCAACGACTCGTACGGTCAGCTGCACGTGCGCGGTGAGCACGCCAATCTGCAATACCGGATCAACGGCATCATCATCCCCGAGCCGATCAGCGGTTTCGGCCAGTCGCTCGACACACGCATCATCGATCAAATGAACCTGCTCACGGGCGCCCTGCCCGCGCAGTACGGCTACCGGACGGCCGGCATCGTCGATATCCGCACGAAATCGGGCGACGCGGGCAACGGCGGCTCGATCGACGTATTCGGCGGCAGCCATCAGACCGTCAAAACGAGCGCAGACGTGTTCGGCAACGAGGGACCGTTCAGCTACTACCTGAGCGGCTCGCTCGGCATGAACAATCTCGGCATCGAGAATCCGACCGCCAGCGCCAATGCGATTCACGATCACACGCGCGAGGGCAACGCGTTTGGCTATCTGTCGTATCTGATCAATCCGCTGACGCGCGTGAGCCTGTTGTTCGGCGCGACCAGCAACCAGTTCGAGATTCCGAACACGCCCGGGCTGACGCCGAACTTCGCGCTCGCCGGCCACAGCACGTTCGATTCGTCGCAACTGAACGAAACGCAATCGGAGCTGAACAACTTCGCGGCGCTCGCGCTTCAGGGCACAAACGGCGGCGCGCTCGATTACCAGGTCGCGTTCTTCACGCGCTATAGCCGCATCAAGTTCAACCCCGATCCGATCGGCGACCTGATGTTCAACGGCGTGGCGTCGGAGGACTTTCACAGCAACACCGCCGACGGCGTGCAGGTCGATACGACCTGGCGCGTCAGCGACACCCACACGGTTCGCGCGGGAGTCTTCTTCCAGCAGGAGCATGCGGTATTCGACAACAGCGTGACGGTCTTCCCCGCCGACGCGGATGGCAACCAGCTCTCCGACGTGCCCTTCAATATCCAGGACAACAGCAGCAAGACCGGCTATCTGTACAGCCTGTACGCACAGGACGAATGGAAGCTGACCGAGCGGCTCACGCTGAACTATGGCTTGCGCTACGACCGCATGGACGAGTACACGAGCGCGAGCCAGTTGAGCCCGCGCGTCGGCCTCGTCTACACGCTCACGCCCTCGACGACGCTGCACGCCGGCTACGCACGCTATTTCACACCGCCACCGTTCGAACTCGTGTCCGGCTCGACGATATCGAAGTTCAACGGCACGACCAATCAGAGCTCGGTGACGCAGAACGATCCCGTCCAGCCGGAACGTAGTCACTACTTCGACCTCGGTGTCACGCAGAAACTCGGCTCGACCGTCACACTCGGGCTCGACGCGTACTACAAGAAATCGACCGACCTGCTCGACGAAGGACAGTTCGGCTCCGCGCTGATCTACACGCCGTTCAACTATCAATACGGCAAAACCTATGGCGTGGAATTCACCGCGAGCTACAAACAGGACAACCTCTCCGCGTATCTGAACGTCGCGTATAGCCGTGCGCAAGGCAAGAACATCAATTCGGCGCAATTCAATTTCGATGCGGACGAACTGGCGTTCATCTCGAACCACTGGGTATTTCTCGATCACGACCAGCGCGTCACGGCCTCGTTCGGCGCGGCGTATGACTTTCACCAAACCACCTTCACGCTCGATGGCATCGTCGGTTCCGGCCTGCGCAGCGGCTTTGCGAACACCGATCGGCTGCCCGTCTATGCGCAGTTCAACCTCGGCGTGATCCAGCACTTCAACGAGCCGATGATCGGCAAGTTGGACGCGCGTCTGGTGGTGATCAACGCATTCAACCGCGTGTACGAGTTGCGCGACGGCTCGGGAATCGGCGTCGGCGCGCCGCAGTACGGTCCGCATTTCGCCGTCTATGCGGGCGTGACCAAGTACTTCTGATCGACGGCACGGAGAACCATCATGCAGGAATGGACGGGATTTATCGCGGCGATGCGCACTGGCGGATGGATCATGTATCCGCTCAGCGTGCTTGGCGTGCTTGCGTTGACCATCATCATCGAGCGGGCGTATGTGTTCTCCCGCTTCGCCAGCGCTCCCGCGCGTCTTTTTCAACCGACGTCAGCCGATGACGGCCGTCTCGACAAGCTCACCCCGCACCACGCGTTCCGGCGCATGGCCGCGCCGTGGCTGCCCGGCTCGGACTCGCCACTGTGGCTGCGCGAAGCGTCGGCGCAAGCGATCGCCTCGCAGATCGAGCGCGACATGGGCCGCGGTCTGTGGCTGCTCGAGACGATCGTCACGGCGGCGCCGCTGCTCGGCTTGCTCGGCACGATCGTCGGGATGATGAAATCGTTCCAGCTATTCGGCGGCAATGGGCTCGTCGATCCGGGCGGCGTGACGGGCGGGGTGGCGCAGTCGCTGGTGGCGACCGCGATCGGACTGATCGTCGCGGTCTTCGCGCTGTTCGCGTTCAACTATTTTTCGCGGCGGCTCGAGCGTCTGATGGACGAACTCGAATCGTTCGCCAACGCGCGACTCAGCGCACTGCGTCTGCAACACGAGGCGCGCGGGAAGCAAGGATGAAACTCAAACGCTCGCGCGCCTCGCGGCGCGGCCGCATCGAAATCATTCCGATGATCGACGTGATGTTCTTTCTGCTCGCGACCTTCATGCTCGCCTCGCTGGCGATGCAGCGTCTCGACGCGGTGCGGATCAATCTGCCGTCGGGCCGCGCGCAGCCGCTCAGCATGAGCGAGCCGTTGACGATCTCGGTGAATGGCAACGACGAGGTCTCGATCAATCGCCACCTCGTGCGCGCGGATCAGATCGAACCCGAAGTCAAGCGCCTGCTGCGTGCGGATGGCAACGTCGTCATCGCGGCCGACGATCACGCCGGTCACGGCGCCGTCGTGCAGGCGATGCTCGCCGCGCGACGTGCGGGCGCCGAACACTTTCTGATCGCCGTGCATCGTGATTAATGCTTGCCGTGAGTTGGCCGAGGGGCCCGGTGTCAGGAAGTTGCGCACCGCGGTCGCCTGTCTGATTGCGCTCGGAATCTGGCTGTTGGTGCTGATGGCGCTATCGTCCGGATTGCTGAACACGAACCCGCCGCTCCAACAGCCTGCGCCGTTGGATATGCACCTAGTCGTACTCGACGAACCTGCGCCGCCCGCACCTCGTGCGCCGCGGACTCCGACTGCGGTTCCAGCGGAACAGGCGCCACCGCCCGCGCGGACGCAACCGCGCACATCGTCGCATCGCGCACTGCCGCCTGTGCCGGCCAGGCCACCCACGCAGACGACGCCTGCCGCCGCAGCGCCGTCTGCACCGGTTGCGAGTCAGGCTCAGCGCGCGTCGCCGGATGAGCGGGCGGAGCAGCCGGCCGACAGCGCTTCGCCGCAAACATCCTCCGGGCACGCCGCAGCGCCCGGCGCCGCGGCACCGTCCAGCACCGCCGCCCGTTCCATTTCGCAACCGCTACCGTCCCTGCCCGACGACTTGCGCGAGCAGGCCTATCAAACGGTCGCGACAGCGCGTTTCACGATTCACGCCGACGGCTCGGTCGACGTCGAGCTGATTCAGGCAACGCCGAACCCCCGTCTGAATCAGCTGCTGCTCGACGCGTTGCGGCGCTGGCGCTTTTTTCCCGCGCTGCGCGACGGCCAGCCCGTCGAAAGCACGCAGGACATCCGCGTGCATTTCAACGTCAGTTGAGCCGCGCTTACTGGCTGGCGCAGGTGAAGTTCGCCGCGACGTTCACGTCGCCCGAGCCGCTATAGCGCGGAAAGGTCGGATACTCACACAGCGGCCGCGTGCGTCCCGGCACGCCGGCCGTATCGGCGACGATCTGCGCGGGCGGCGTCACGCCGTTTTCGACCCAGTTTTCGAGCGTCGTCAGCGAATCCCACGAGGCGTTGAACACCGTGCTGACCGCGTGGCCATAGCCGGGAATCTCGTAGAAGCGCACGAAGTTCGCGACCTTCGACGCGCCCATCGTCGCTTGCAGACGCTGATAGTACTGCTCGCTCGAGCGCGTGCTGACGAGCGCGTCGGCCATGCCGTGCGCCATCAGAATCTTGCCGCCCTTCGCATTGAATGCCGACAGATCCGTCTTGTTGACGTCCTGCAAGCCCGTCAGCTGACTGATGCGCGCCTGCAGACTGCCCGGATTCTGCGGATCGACGGTGAGCGAGTTGTAGTTCGGGTCGCGCGTGACGAAGTAGCGGATCCACTGATCCCAGAACACGCTCATGTAGGGCGCGCTCGTCGGCATCGGCGAGGCCGGTTGCGACATGCCGAGCGCGAGCGTGGTCACCGTCGGCTGCAACGCGGACGGATTCGCGATGCCAAGATCGGCGCCGTACACGTTGAAGCCCGGATACTGCGTCTCGCCGCTTCCGAGCGTGTAGCCGAACGTGATCGGCGTGTCGTAGACGTTCAGCGCCGCGATCTGCGCGTCGGACAAACAGGTGTCGCCGGTATCCGCGCCGCCCGCGCAGCGCAGCGGCGTGCCGTTCAGCGTCGCCGTCGCGGGATTGAAGCTCGCGTTGCACGCGGCGACATTGCTGATCAGACCGTCGGCGACGCCGTCGAGCGCGTCGCAACTCGCGAGCACCGTGTCGAGCAGCACCTTGCGCTTCGCCGGGTCGAGATAGGCGCCCGGCGCCGCCAGCGCGCGCGTGATGCGCCCGAATTGCAGGTCGAGGCTCGCGGCCGCCCATGCCGGATACAGCACGATCGAGCCGTCCCAGTCTTGCGGCCAGCGTTGCACCACCGCCAGCGCCTCGCGTCCGCCCGACGAACCGCCCGCGAAATACGCGCGCTTCGGCGCCTTCACCGCGTAGCGCGCGTCGATCAGATAGACGGCGGCGTCGCGGGTTTTCTTCAGCGCGTCGCCGTCGAAGTTATTGATCGCTTCGTCGTTCACGGCGAACGAGCCGTCCTCGCTGCCGAGCGCGTTGGCCTGGTGTCCCGAGTCGCTCGCGAACACCGCGTAGCCTCGGCCGAGCGGCGTCGACTGTGCGGTCGGGCCGGCCGGCACGTTGCCGGTCGGCGCGGGAATCGTGCCGTCGTAGCCGCCGCCGCCGAACATCATGATCTTGCTGTTCCACCTGGTCGGCATCGCGATCTGGAATTTGATCTGCGGCGCGGCGGGATCGACGGGGCTGATCGCGCCGCTCACGAGGCAATATTCACCGGTCGCCTGCGCGCCCGAGCCGGACGCGGGCATCACGGTCGCCGCGGTCACACTCGCGCCGGTGGTGGGCAAACCGATCGCCGACGCCGGCACGGTCTTGCCGGCAAGCTGCGCGCAGTTGAGCGGCTGCGCGGCGGTCGGCTGGAGGGTGTCGCCGCTGCCACAGCCGCTCAACGATAGAACCGCAAGCAATGGCACGCCGCAGAGGACGGGAGCAACAGAGAACAATGACGGAACGGCGCGCTGCATAGGCATGACTGTCTCCATCTCGATCGGGATACGTGGTCGCACGAGCCGGCTTCATCTCGCGCGCCGTGTCTACGCTGGGTGGAAGTGAGGCGCGAAGCTCGACGGCAATGCGCTCAATAGCAAGCGGCATGCCGCGAGTAGCGGCCGCGCGGAGGCATGCATTGCGCATCCCCGTGACAGGGTCTCAGCCGACGGCAACGTACGCGCTACCCGCCTTCAACGAAGATCCGCACGCAGATCACGCACGCCTTTGCCAAGCCGTTGGCGCAACAGCGTGCGCAACGTCGCGCCGTCGACATAGCCGACCTCGGCCGCAATCGCGTCGATGCCGAGGCCACTGCCATGCAGCAGCGACTGCGCGTGCTCGACGCGCAGATCCTGGAAGTAAGCCAATGGCGATTTGCCGAGCACGTCCTGGCAACGGCGCTGCAGCGTACGCGCGCTCGTGGCCAATGCGGCCGCCGCGTGCTGCAGCGAGAAGCCTTCTTTCAGATGATCGCGCGACCAGCGTTCGAAACGTTGAATCAGCGGATCGGCCTGCGCCAGATGGTTGGGGATGATGAACGGCGCCTGCGACGAGCGCAGGTCGGCGAGCAGATAGCGCGACACCAGCGCGGCCAGCTCGGGGCTCGCGCGGCGGATCAACCACAGCGCGAGATCGAGATGCCCCATCGCCGCGCCCGCCGTCACACCGACGTCCGACGGCACCAGCATGCGCGATTCATCGAGCAACACCGTCGGATAGCGTTGCCGGAACAAGGGACCCAGCCACCACGTCGTCGTCGCTTCGCGATGATCGAGCAGTCCGGTCTCCGCGACGAGGAACGTGCCGATGCACGACGCGGCGAGCAGCGCGCCCCGTTCATGCCATGCCAGTAGTTGTGCCTTGGCGTCGCGCACGTCCGGCCGGTCGAGCGCCGGCACCAGTTGCTCCGGCGTGCCGGTACCGAGCGCGGGAATGATCACCCAGTCCGGCTTCAGGTCGGCGGTGATCGCTTGCACGGGTATCGTGAGCCCCTGCCCCGAGCGGACTTTCTTGCGCACGCCGACCACCGACACTTCGAAGTGCGGCCGCCCGCCCATCTTCGCGGCCGCGAACCGGTTGGCGAGGGAGAACGCGTCGAGCATGACGGTGAGGCCGGTGTCGAACAATCCCTGCAAGGCGAGCACGGCGATGCGCATGGCGTAAATGACCATAAAGTTGTCATTTACGACGATACAGCTTTTCCCGGCCGAGGGCTACAGTGAGTCCCGTTGTACTTCGCAACGAACGTCGACCAAGGAGGTCACTGATGAAAGTTTTCGCCATCGCATCCGCGCAACCGACCCTCACCCCGGACAAGCTCCAGCAGCACATGCCCCACGAGGTGCCGGCGACACTCCAGCTTTATCTCGACGGCAAGGTCGAGCAGTTCTGGTTCCGCGACAAGGCCGGGCCGATCTTCCTGATGAACGTCGAATCGGTCGACGAGGCCAAGGCAATACTGGACGCGTTGCCGCTCGTGACCGACGGGCTGATGAAGTATGAGTACCTGCCGGTGGGACCGCTCGCACCGCTGGGGCGGCTGATTCAGAAGGGGTAATGATGCTGGCGGCTTGAGCCGTGCCGCCGGCGTGGCCGGCGGCACCTTCGACGAGGCATTACTGCCCGACCTTCTCCGATTCAACGATGAGATCCAGCACGTAAGCGGTCGCCGGTCCATCGGCGGGCGGGTTCTTGAGGGTGAAACGCTTCACCCGCACCACGTTACGGATGCCCGGCGTGTGCGTATAGCCTTCGATAGTCTGATTCAACGGTTGCCACGGACCAGGCGCGCCACTCGCCAGCCCCTGCTCGTCGAAGAAGCGTTCGCGCACGAGCAGACATTGCGCGTTCGGCATTAACGGATTGTTGCAGGGCACGGACTGCGGCGCGACTTCAAGGAACGCTATCTGACCGGGACCGCCGTAGCGTGTCTCGGCCGTGGGCACGCCGGTAAAGCTCAGCGTATCGCCGCTGTCGGTGACCAGTTGCAGGCTTGGCGCGTTGTCGCGCGCCAGCAGGTTCACGGTGACGCTGCCGCGTACACGCTGCGAGATCGCATCGTCGAGTGCGGCAAGCGAGGGATCCTGGCAGGCCATCATCGTGCTGACCATCGGGCCGATCTGCAGATGCCCTTTCCTCACGGTGTAACCCGCTCCCATGTTGTTGCAGCTATTGACGACGGTGATCCGGTACGGGCTGAAGTCCAGTTGCACCGGCCGATCCGGGCGGGCGAACAGCGCATCGATATGGGTGCCATTGCTGTCGATCGCGTTGGTCAGTTGCCAGTGGTAACGGCTCAGCAGTTCGGTGCCGGTCTGCGGCGCCGGGTTCGTGGCGGCCGTGGTCGCCGTTGGAGCCGGTGCTGTCACTTCTGGTGTCTGTGCGCAGGCGGCGAGAAGCAGCGGCAGCAAGAGCATGCGATATTTCACGTCGGCACCTCGGTGAGTTCAGTGGTGGTTCCGGGCCATTGCTCGCGTCGCCAGGAAAAGCGACGCGAGAATCAGGTCGCATGCACGAAAGCCGGAAGAGCCAGTGAAGGGTACCACCCGGCCACATTGCGCCGGGTTTGCGCACCTGCTTCGTTCAGGCCGCGAGCAGCGACTCGACGACCGAAAGCATAACGCAGGTGGAAGACGGAAAAACGTCGCTCGAAGTTGATCGGGTTCTTGGTTAGGTTGCCGAACTGCGGCGCGTCGAGCAGGCTACACGCTGGAAGCGTCGCGGCTCACGGCAGGCATGGCGTGAAGCCTCTTGAGCCGAGGGCGCAGCAGCAGATAGAAGGCGGCGAAGTGGGTGATCGCCAGCGTCGGCACATAGATGATCGGAATCGCATACATGGCGCCCAGCTCGCCGGCATGCGCGGGCAGATCGATCGCTACCGCGTGGTAGTAGTCGAGGATCAGGTCGGCCGCACCAACCAGATTGAAAGCCACGACGAACGACCAGAACAGCGGACGTATCCGGACCGTCAGCAACGCCAGCATCGCCAGCACGCCCGTGGCGAAATCGCCATAAGCGGCGAACGTGGCGAAGCTCGCGGGCAACTGCGGACTGACGACGCCCGGCAACAGGAAGGCAAGCCCGAAGAAGCGGAAGCTGTGCAAGGTGGCGATCGCGCGTTGTGCGTCGAATGGGACCATCGACTTGAGCTTCGGCCAGACGTAGGCGCCGAAGCACAACAGCCAGGCGACATAGCCGAGAACGAGATGCAACTGAAAAAGAAGCCGCGGTGACATGGTGTCTCCTGTCGAACGTTGGTTGCGCAGGTGTTAGGTGTACCATCGTCTCGCGCGAGCGACTATTCCTCACAATGTTGATGGGCTATGAAGCAGAACTTCACAGTCAGGCAGGGCGCGCTCGACGGCGTCGAGGTCTTCCTCAGCGTTGCCGAGCATCGCAGTTTTCGCGGCGCCGCCGCGCAACTCGGCGTGACGCCGTCGGCCGTCAGTCAGGCGGTGCGTGTGCTCGAAGCCCGCATCGGCGCGACCCTCTTCATCCGCACCACGCGCAGCGTCGGCTTGACCGAAGCCGGCGAGCGCTTTCTGGCGCGCGCCAAGCCCGCTTTCGAAGAACTGGTCGCCGCCAGCGAGGTAGCCCGCGGACTCGGCGAGCGGCCGTCCGGCCTGCTGCGTCTTTCCGTGCCGCGCGCAGTCGTGCCGATCCTGCTGGAGCCGCTGATCGCGTCGTTCTGCAAGGCCTATCCCGATGTCGAGGTGGAAGTCGCGACCAGCAAGGAACTGATCGATCTCGCGACGGAAGGCTTCGACGCCGGCGTGCGGCTGGGTCAGTTCGTCGCCGCCGACATGGTCGCGGTGCCGCTCTCGGCGCCGTTCCGTTTTGTCGTCGTGGGGAGTCCTGCTTATTTCGCGGCGCGCGGCCGCCCCGGGCAATTGGACGATCTGCGCGAGCATGCCTGTATTCGCTGGCGCCGCTCCAGCGGCGCACTCGCGTTGTGGTCGTTCAACAACAACGGCCAGCCGGTCGAGATCGCCGTCGCGGGTCCTTTCATCGCCAGCGATTTTCCGAGCATGCTGGGTGCGGCGATCGAAGGCATCGGCCTTGCCCAGCTACCCGAGCCGATGGCCGCCGAAGGCTTGCGATCGGGAAAGCTGGCGCAGGTGCTGGAGCCGTACGCGCCGACTATCCCGGGCGTGTTTCTCTACTATCCGAGCCGCCGCCAGATCATGCCGAAGCTGCGTGCGTTCATCGATCATGTGAAGAGCCGCACGGCCAGATCGTCGGCTAGCGATAGTTGACGAAGTTGATGATGTCGTTGAGGAACCACGGCAGAATCAGCTGCGTGTCGGAATAGCTGGTGCCGACGGTGAGTCGCGGTGGTCTCGACGCGGCGTCGCCGGGTGGTACGGCGTCGGGAGCGTGCAGCATGTAGGCGTTCGTATCGTACGCGGCCTGAGGATTCGCCGGCGGCGACGTCGAAGTGCAGCCGGCAGTGAGAACGACGAGAACCGCTGCGAAGCAAAGGAACTTCATGAGGGGATGAACTCCGGCGACGTTTTCGCCATTATGGCCGAACTACGTCGCCTACCGGCAACGAACCGCGCCCGCCTTCACAACTCCAACACCGTCACCCCCACTTCGATCCGATGCGCGCCGCCGCCGAGTATCGTCCCGCGCAGCAACGACACGTCGCTGTAATCGCGGCCGATCGCCAGCGTCACATGATCGACGTCGGCGAGCACGTCATTGGTCGGATCGAGATCGATCCAGCCGCTGCCCGGACAATGCACCGACACCCACGCATGCGAAGCGTCGGCGCCTATCAGGCGCGGATGACCTGGCGGCGGATCGTTGCGCAGATAGCCGCTGACATAGCGCGCCGGCAAACCGAGCGAGCGCAGACAGCCGATCATCACCTGCGCGAAATCCTGACATACCCCGCTCTTCAGTTCGAACGCGCGTTCGGCCGGCGTATCGAATAGCGTCGCCGACGGCTTGTACGCGAAGTCCTCGTAGATGCGATGCATCAGATCGATCGCGCCCGCGACGAGCGGCCGCCCGGGCGTGAAGCTCGGCAACGCATAGGCGCGCAACGACGGCCGCAGCGCGATATTCGGCGACCCGAAGCAATACTCCGCCTCCGCACGGAACGCGCCGCCGACGCGAAAGCGCAGCGCCTCGGCCACGCTCTCCCAGCCGGGGGTGGCCTCGGCGTCGAGGTCGGTCCAGCGCGGCGTCAGCGCGACCGTGGTTTCGCTGACGAGCTGCAGGCGCTCGTGCGGCGAATCGAGCGCGAAGTACAGGACGTCGTTGCCGAACGCGTCGATGCGGCTATGCAGATACGATGGCTCCGGCTCGATCCGTTCGCTGCGCGAAATCACCCGCTGCCACGGACACGCGAGCGGCCGGATCGTCGCCAGATGCTGGGCGGTTTCGACATACGTCGAATAATGATAGGTAGTGCGATGCAACACCGACAGTACCGTCGACGCGTTCTTCATACCCACACCTGCGAGGCGACGGTGGTCGCGTGACTGAAATAGCGCGCGCTGATCTCATGCGCGGCCGCGTTCGCGAAGCCGCCGATCTGATCGCACAGCGCGATCAGCTTGCCGTACGAGCCATGTTCGTCGACCTCGCAAAGCGCTTCGAGCGACGGCAGCGACTCGACGGGCGGCAGCAGCTCCGCGAACGGCCGATGCCGCACGCTGCCCGCCGCGATCGCGATTTCGTCGAGCTTGTTGCGCAGCCGCTCGTACACGCCGTAAATGCCGCGCGGATTGTGCGGCTCGATCACGAGCAGGTCGAGCAGCGCGGGCACTTCGAAACGCCCCGGATACAGCGAGCGATACGTGAGCGTACTGTCGAACACCTGCAGCAGCAGATCGAAGCCGGACGGCGTCGCGAGCTGGCCGTTCGCGGCGACGCCGCTCATGAAAGCGGCCATCGTCGCGACGCGTTCGATATGACGTCCGACGAACAGCAGGCGCCACGCTTCATCGCGCGTCATGCGGTCGCCCTGCGCGCCGCTGATCGCCGAGAGCTGCACCGACAGATGCTCGAGCGCATTCGCGAGCGTCACGCGGTCGTAGCGATCGAAGACGCCGCCGCTGCCGACGCCGTTCGTACCGCCATTGCCCGCGCCCGGCAGCAACCCCTGCAACGCGTCCTGAAAGTCGTTGCGGGCCGCGAGGATCATGCGCCAATGATCGTTCGATAGACGCCCGCGCACCTCGCCGTTCGAGCGTGCCTGGCAATTCAGGTTCTGACTGATGCTGACGCTGCCCGCGTTCTCGCCGAGATTCGCGATGAGCGCGCGCTCGAACGTCCGCGGCGAGGCCGGTGCGTGCGGCGATGCCAGGTCGCCTGGCTGCACGAGGCCGCACCAGGTCGCGAGTTCGACCAACGTCGTGAACATCGCGTCGGCGTCGTTGCCTTCGAGCGAGCCGAGAATCAATCGCAGCAGCCGCACATTGTTTTCCGCGCGCTCACCGTAGCGGCCCGCCCAGAACAGGTTTTCCGCCGCGCGGCTCGACACCGTGCGATGCTTGCGCGTGAGGTCGGCGGGCTGCATCGGCGAAGGCAGCAGCGTGAACGTCGAACTCGGCTGGCTCGACAGCACCCAGGTATCGACGCTGCTGCCGCCGTGCTGCATCGATACCGTCGTTTGCCGCTCGGCGGCCATGCGCGTGAAGCCGCCCGGCATCACGTGCCAGCCGCCGTTGACATCGGCGATCGCATAGACGCGCAGCACCGACGGCCGGCCGCCGATCGTGCCCTCCTCGTAGCGCGGCGTGCAGGAAAAGCGCTGCTCCTGCTGGATCGTGAACGCGTCGGGCAATGCGTCGATGCGCTCTCGCCATGCCGCGAGCGGCTGCGTGCCCCCCTCGATATCGGGCGGCGCATCGCGTCCCGCGAGTGGCCAGGTCGGCACGATGAACGCCTCGTCGAGATGCGCGAACGCATGCTCGCGCGCGGCCTGTTCGCCGCACCACCAGGTCGGCACACCGGGCAGCAACAACGCTTCGCCGAGCAACGCTTCGGCGATACCCGGCATGAAGCCGTGCAATGCCGGCGATTCGGCGAAACCCGAGCCCGGCACGTTCGACACGATCACATTGCCCGCGCGCATCACCTGCAACAAACCCGGCACACCGATCGTCGAATCGGCGCGCAGCTCGACCGGATCGCAGAACGCATCGTCGAGACGGCGCAGCACGACGTGCACGCGTTCGAGCCCGGCCAAGGTCTTCAGATAGAGCCGGTCGCCGCGCACCGTCAGATCCTTGCCTTCGACCAGCGTGACGCCGAGATAGCGCGCGAGAAACACGTGTTCGAAAAAGGTTTCGCTGTACGGCCCCGGCGTGAGCAGCGCGATATGCGGCGACGCGTCGTTGCCTTGCTCGTCGCGCATCGTCGCCTGGGCGGCCTGCACGAGCGTCGCGATCAGTTGCGAGTAGAGCGGCGCGAGCCGGCTCACGCGCAGCGAGCGGAACGGCTCGGCGAGCAGCGTCGAGACGATCAGGCGGTTTTCGAGCGCGTAGCCGAGACCGGACGGCGCCTCGGTCCGATGCGCGAGCACGCTCCACTCGCCGCCCGGCGTGCGCGCCAGATCGAGCGCGACGACCTGCAGGTACTGACCACCCGCGGGCGTGAATCCCCTCACCGGCCGCAGATAGCCCGGATGACCGAACACCAGCGCGGGCGGCAACTGGCCATGTTCGAGCAGCGTCTGCGGTCCGTAGATATCGGCGACGATCGCGTTGAGCAGATGCGCGCGCTGCGCCACGCCGCGCTCGATATGCGCCCACTCGGCTTCGCTGATCAGGAACGGCAGCAGGTCGAGCGCCCACGGCCGCGACTTGCCGTTGTCCGCGTAGACGTTGTAGCTGATGTCGTTATCGCGGATCTGCCGCGCGATCGAAACGTGATGGTCCGCGAGGCGCGCGATGCCGTCTTCGCCGAACTGCGCGAAGAACTGCCGCCACGGTTCGCGCAGCGCCCCCGACGCGTCGCGCAACTCGTCCCAATGTCCGTCATGACCCGGCAGTAACCGCAGCAGGGACGAAGCGTCCGCGGGCATCGCGGACGCTTCGAAGGGCAAAGTCGATTGAAAGGCCAAGATCGTGTGATGTCAGTGATGCATGTTTTTCAACTGTGGCGCAGATCGAGCGTGAACGGAAACTCGAGGCTGCGCTGCGGCGCGCCCACTGCGAGCGGCCCCGGCGTATGACCCGACGCGAAGAAACGCGCGCGCCGCCGGCTTTCCGCCTCGTAGGCGTTGACCGGGAAGGTCTGGTAGTTGCGCCCGCCCGGATGAGCGACATGATACTGGCATCCGCCTAACGAGCGGCCGCTCCAGGTGTCGACGAGATCGAACGTGAGCGGCGCATGCACACCGATGGTCGGATGCAGCGCCGACGGTTGCGCCCACGCGCGAAAGCGCACGCCCGCCACGTACTCGCTGACGCGGCCGGTGGGCTGCAACGGCACCGGCACGCCGTTGACGCTCAGCACGTGACGATTGCCGTTCAGGCCCAGCGCGCGCACCTCCAGCCGCTCGACCGATGAATCGACATAGCGCACCGTGCCGCCGGGGGAGCCCTCCTCGCCCATGACGTGCCACGGTTCGAGCGCGTTGCGGATCGTCAGGTCGATGCCGCTCAGCGACATCTCGCCGACGAGCGGAAAGCGGAATTCGAAGTGCGGCGCGAACCATGCGCTGTCGAACGCGAAACCGGCTTCGCCCAGCTCGGCGAGCACGTCGTCGAAATCCATCTTCACGAAGGTGCCGAGCAGGAACCGGTCGTGCAGTTCGGTGCCCCAGCGCGTGAGGCGCTGTGTGTACGGCGTGCGCCAGAATCGCGCAACGAGAGCGCGCAGCAGCAGTTGCTGCACGAGACTCATGCGCGCGTGCGGCGGCATTTCGAAGCCGCGCAGCTCCAGCAGGCCGAGACGGCCGGTCGGGCCGTCGGGCGAATAGAGCTTGTCGATGCAGAACTCGGCGCGGTGCGTGTTGCCGGTCACGTCGATCAGGATATTGCGCAGCGCGCGGTCGATCATCCACGGCGGCAGGTTGCCGCTATCGCGGCCGCCGAGCAGATCGACCTGCCGTTGCAGTTCGGCGAACGCGAGTTCGAGTTCATAGACCTGATCATTGCGCGCTTCGTCGACGCGCGGCGCCTGGCTCGTCGGCCCGATGAACAAGCCCGAGAACAGATACGACAGCGATGGATGGTTGTGCCAGTACGCGATCAGGCTCGCCAGCAGATCGGGCCGGCGCAGGAACGGGCTGTCGGGCGGCGTCGCGCCGCCGAGCACGAAGTGATTGCCGCCGCCGGTGCCGGTGTGGCGTCCGTCGAGCATGAACTTCTCGCTGCTCAGATAGCTGTGCGAGGCCGAGTGATACAGATACTCGGTGTGATCGACGAGTTCGTCCCAGTTCGCGGCCGGATGAATGTTGACCTCGATCACGCCGGGGTCGGGCGTCACCTGCAGCACTTTCAGGCGCGCATCGCGCGGCGGCGGATAGCCTTCGAGCACGATCTGCATCTGCAGCTCGGAGGCAGTGGCCTCGACCGCGGCGAGCAGGTCGAGATAGTCGTCGAGTTCGGTCAGCGGTGGCATGAACACGTGCAGCAAGGTGCGGCCGCTGCCGAACGAATCGGCTTCGGCTTTCGGACCGGCCGCGCGTTTCGGGTCGCGCGCCTCGACGCACACCGCGGTGCGCAGCGTGTCCTTCGACGACTGCCCGCGCGCGGGCGGCGACTCGTCGTGGCGCTGCGGCGCATAGGCGAGCGCGCCGCCGTGCGGCATGCCGCTCAGCACATCGGCGGCCGACAGCGACAGCGCGGCCGCCTGCCGTGTGCGGATCTCTTCGTCGGCGATCTGCCGACCTTCGTACCCGACGTCGTACTGCACGCGCAACTGCGCGGCCGTGCGCAGCGGCTGCGGCGGCGCGAACGGATCGTGCGCGTGCTGATACGGATAGTCGGTCTTCGACACCCACGGCAGCGCATCGAGCGGCAACCGGTAGCCCATCGGCGAGTCGCCGGGAATCAGATACATGCGTTCGTCGCGGAAGAACCAGCGGCCCGTGACCCATGTCGGCGCGGTGCCTGGCACGTCGCGCTCGCGGCCGATCGGCAGCACGTAGCCGGACGGACTCGCGAGCCCCGCGTCGAACACGCGCCGCAGCCGCACGCGTTCGAGTTCGTCGTCGAGGCGCGCGTCGAACGCATCGACGTTGACTGGCAGGCGACGCTCGCGCCACAGGTAGTACCAGGTGTCTTCGTAGCCGGGCTGGATGCAATCCGCGTCGAGCGACAGCTTCGCGGCCAGATGCGCGATGAAGCGTTGCGCGTCGCCGGCCGTGTAGCGGCCAGGCTCCCGTTCGTCGGCAAACAGCGCCGGGTTGTGCCAGCACGGCTCGCCGTCGGCGCGCCAGTACAACGACATCGCCCAGCGCGGCAACTGCTCGCCCGGATACCACTTGCCCTGGCCAATATGCAGAAAGCCGTTCGCGCCGTAGCGTTCGCGCAGCCGGTCCATCAGGGCGACCGCATAGCCGCGCTTGGTGGGCCCCAGCGCGTCGGTGTTCCATTCGGCGGCGTCGCGATCGCGCACCGAGACGAAGGTCGGCTCGCCGCCCATCGTCAGTCGCACATCCATGTCGGCGAGTTCGTAATCGACCCGCTCACCCATCTTCAGCACGTCGTGCCACGCGGCTTCGCTGTACGGCTTCGTGACGCGCGGCGACTCCAGCACACGAGCGATCGACATCGCATGTTCGAACTCGACCTCGCATTCGTCGACCGCGCCCGAGATCGGCGCCGCGCTGCCGGGCTCCGGGGTGCAGGCGACCGGAATATGCCCTTCGCCCGCGAGCAGCCCCGAGGTCGGATCGAGCCCGATCCAGCCCGCGCCGGGCAGATAGACTTCGCACCACGCGTGCAGGTCGGTGAAGTCGACCTCGGTGCCGCTCGGGCCGTCGATCGATCTGAGGTCGGGCGCGAGCTGCAGCAGATAGCCCGACACGAAGCGCGCCGCGAAGCCGAGTTGCCTGAGCGTCTCGACGAGCAGCCAGCCCGAATCGCGACACGAGCCCGACGCGTTGGTCAAGGTTTCCTCGGGCGTCTGCACGCCCGGCTCCATCCGGATCAGGTAGCGGATCTCGTGTTGCAGCCGCTGGTTCAGCGCGACGAGAAAGTTCGCGGTACCGGCCGGCGTGCGGTCGATGCTCGCGACGAACGCCGCGAAGCGCGGTGTCATCGGCCGTTTCACGCAGTACGGCGCGAGTTCGGCCGCGAGCTCCGGCGCGTAGTCGAACGGAAACTGCTCGGCCGACGGTTCGAGGAAGAAATCGAACGGGTTGTAGACGGCCATTTCGGCGACCAGATCGACGGTCACCTTGAACTCGCGCGTCTGCTCGGGAAACACGAGCCGCGCCTGGTAGTTGGCGAACGCGTCCTGCTGCCAGTTGATAAAGTGCCTCGCGGGCTCGACACGCATCGAGTACGACAGGATCGGCGTACGACAGTGCGGCGCGGGCCGTAGCCGCACGACCTGAGGCGACAGCGTGACGAGCCTGTCGTAGCGGTAATGAGTAACGTGATGCAACGCGACGCGTATGGACACTCCGGACTCCTCGACGAAAGGGGCAGCCCGCCAAAAAAGCAAGCTCTATGCCGTGACTGGACAAACTCGTGTGAACCGCCTGGTATTGCCTGAATTGCGTGTGCGTTGCGTATCTTTTGCCTAGCCGAGGGTTCGCCTCGGACCGTGCACCAAAGCGGCGCAGCGCCGATGCACGATCATGACAATACTGTGCGTTAAAGCGGTGACGTCTGGCAATCGCGGCATGAAGATTGCGATCCGCTTTCGCCAACGACATCGCATTCCTCACGAGGCCCGCCCGATGAAAACCTTCCACTGCAACCGCTGCGAGCAACTCGTGTTCTACGAGAACGTCCGCTGCGAGCGCTGCGAGTCGCTGCTCGGATTTCTGCCGGAACTGCGAGAAATCAGCGCGTTCGAAGATGCCGGCGACGGCCGCTGGCGGAGCCTGCATCCCCAGGCGAACGGCGCGCTGTTCCGCCAATGCCACAACTACGCGGTCGAAAATATCTGCAACTGGATGATTCCCGCCGATTCACCCGAAACCTTGTGTCAGGCCTGCCGGCTGACCCGCACGATTCCGAATCTGAGCGAACCGGACAACCGGCTCTACTGGTATCGGCTCGAAGTCGCCAAGCGGCGTCTGCTGTACACGCTGGCCGAGCTCGGCCTCGACGCGCAATCGCTCGATGCGGACCCCGAGCGCGGCCTCGCCTTCGAATTTCTGGCCGACGGCGGCGACGGCGAGCAAGTGATGACCGGCCACGACAATGGGCTGATCACGCTGAACATCGCCGAGGCCGACGACGCGCATCGCGAGAAAGTGCGCACCGCGATGGGTGAGCCGTACCGCACGCTGCTCGGCCACTTCCGCCACGAGACGGGCCACTACTTCTTCAGCCAGTTGATCGAAAACGAGCCGCGCCGGCTCGAACCTTTTCGCAAGCTGTTCGGCGACGAGCGGGCCGACTACGGCGAAGCGCTCGCCGCCTACTATCGCAACGGCGCGCCGGCCGACTGGCAGGCCTCCTACATCAGCGCTTACGCGACGATGCATCCGTGGGAAGACTGGGCGGAGACCTGGGCGCACTATCTGCTGATCGTCGACGTGCTCGATACGTCGACGACCTACGGACTCGCCCTGCTGCCCGACGATCCGAGCGAGCCGACACTGACCGACCGCACGCCGGTCGAGGATGCGAGCTTCGGCAATCTGATGAAGCGCTGGTTTCCGCTCACCTATGCGCTGAACAGCCTGAACCGCAGTCTCGGCATGCCCGACGGCTATCCGTTCACGCTCGCCGCGCCGGTCGTCGACAAGCTGCGCTTCGTGCATCGCGTGATCGCGGCGGCGGGCGACAAGCGCGACAAGCATGGCGAGCGCGAGTCCATCGGCGCATGAAAAAGCCCGCTGCCGGACCGGGCCGCAGCGGGCTTTCATTACACCTATCATCGTGCCGCGCGCAGCTGGCTACGCCACCTCAGTACGCCACATAAGGTCCCGTGCCGCCCGGCGTCGATTTCTGCTCGATCGCCGCGTACACGTTGCGGCCGTAGAAGAACGGCAGCCCCCAGTCGAACACCGTCGACGTGACGAATGCCGGTCCCGCGAGCCCCGGCAAGGCCGAGTCCCCGCTATAGGTCTGCGCGATCGACACCGCGTTGCCGACGTTGAACGTCACCGCGCTCGTCGTGCCGTTCACGCCTTCGATCATCGCGCTCAACTGCTGCGTCGAGGTCGGGCAGTAATACGCGCCGTTCGGGCTCGCGCAGGCCGGCATCGCGCTGGTCTGAAAGAACAGTCCGGTCGAGCCGCTGTCGATGATGCTGCGCGTGTAGGTGGCGCCGTTCTGCACCGTCGTGAACGTGCCGTTCGACGGACTCACGCCGATCACCTGCGCCCCGCCGAGCGCATTGTTGCTTTGCGTGCCGATGCCGAAGACGAGTTGCCCCGACACCGATGGCGCGCCGCCCGACACGGTCGGCAGGCTCAGCATCGAGCCGTTGTTGTCGGTCGCGAAGTACGGCACCGGATTGGCGACCTGATAGGTCTCCGCAAGCGGGATCGACGCGCAGCTCGAACCGCTGCAACCGTAGTAGGTCGCGGGAATCGCCTGCGTCACGCAGTTCGCGCCGCAGTCGTGCTTGAACACGCCAATGCCGAGAATGCCGTTGGCCTGCAAGGCGCCCGGCGTATTGCGCGCTGCGCCGACGGCCGCGCAATCGCTGGGCACCGACGCATAGCCCGGATCGATCACCTGGATCGGCAGCGACGCGGCTTTCTCGCCGGCGATCTGCACATCGGCGAGCTTGACCGCGCCCCACGTATAGCCATCGAAGAACTGCATGCATTCGGCGACGAGGTTGCCCGAGCCGTCCTGCTGCTGCGGCAGGCTCACCGACGCGGGCAGTTGCGACGCGAACACGCGCACGCCCCACGAGCCGGTATCGACGAGCACGTGATCGATCGTCTGGCAGTTGCTGGTGCCGGGCGCGCAGATCGTGAGGCTGACGAACGGCATGTTCGGCACGTTGCTGATGCCCGAGTCGACCGTCACGCGCACCGCGTTCGCGGCCAGCACCTGCGGCGACGGCGAGGTGTTGGTCACGGTCGAACCCGACGAACTGTTCGGGCTGTTAGAGGTGCTCGAACTGGCGGTGCTGCTCGCACCGCCGCCACCGCCCCCGCCGCCGCACGCGCTCAGCAGCAGCGCCAACACCACGATGGGCACCCCACCCAGCAGAGTCATCCACGAAGACCTGGATCGCATGATTCGCTCCGTTATTGAATGACGCTGACGTCGACGCCCGCGGGCACCGCCTGCGGCAGATACGCGTAGCCGGTGAAAGCGCGCAGATGGCCGCTCGAGAACACCACGAGGTCACTGTTCGACACGGCGAGCGGCACGCCGCGCCGCGCCGCGCTGGCGGCGATGTAGGTGTCGAAGGACGCGCCGAGCATGGCCTTCAGATCGGGCAGCGTCGGGCCATCCCATGCGACACCGAACACGATGCCGTTGGCCGCCACGTACTCGCGCACCTCGGTCCCGGACGGCAGCGTCAGCGCGTGCACCGAATACGCGCGTTGTGCGCTGGCCGCGCGCGCCACCGCGTGCAATCGCGTCTGATCGCTGTCGACGGTGCTGGCGCTCTGGCCGAGTGTCGCGTGCGCGGCGAACGGCAACGCGCAGCTTGCCCCGAGCATCGCGCAGGCAATGCGGGTGAAAAGCGTCGGTTTCAAGAGACTTCCTTCGAGGTGAAACGCCCGCGACCTGCATGAAGCCGATCACAAACGCGAAACTAGGGGCGCACACCTGACCGGCCAGGGCGGGTTGCCTTCACGCCGGTTCGGCTGCGTGAATGCGTCTACGGAAGGGCGGGGCGAAACTTTAGTCAGTGGAATGGCGAGCGGCAATCGTTTGCGGCGCGATTTAAACCTTTGCGGATTCGTCGGTCGTGCGATTCCGTTCGCTCAGCGCGGACAAAGTCTTTTAGGGACAATGCTTTGACGCCTATTTCGTTTCCGTATGACGTTTAGTGCGACAAGACTGAGGCAATCGCCTGCTCGATCGATAAAAGTCGCGAACGCGGGCCGTGTTTTTTCGCTGATGTAAGCGTTTTCTGAATACGGGCGCACCCAGGGCACATTCCTCTGACCACATGCGTCTTGCGACGCAAAACGCGAAGCGCAAAAAAAACGCGGAGGGCCTGGGCGGCCCTCCGCGTTATCGATCGCTCGAGACGTGCGAAAACGTGCGAAGAAGTGCGAAGAAGTGCGTTACTTCTTCTGCTGCTGAAGCACCGACTTCAGCTCCTGCACGTTCTCCTCGACGCGCTTCGCAATGACCGCGTACGACTCCGCTTGCGTCTGATACGCGGCTTGCGCGAGTTGCTGCATGTCGGCGAGCGACTTGTGCAGGCTCTGTTGGATCAGCTCGGCGGTTTTGCTCGACGGCGCGGCGCCGGCCGCCGTGAGCTGCGTCGTCAGCGACTGTAGCTCGCCCAGCGTGGCGCGCAGCATGTCGGCCTGTTTCTGCGCGAGCGACTGCATCCCCTGGAAAGCGGTCTGATTCGCCTGAACCAGCGCTTCCATGTCCTTGCGGCGCGCTTCCATGATGGCGGGCACGTCGAAGCCGGGGAGCTTGAACTGCTCCAGCATTTTGGTGAGATCGCCAAACGGATTGGCGGCTTCAGGTCGGTCCATGCGAAATCCTCCTTGCGGTTGAAGACTCGTCGCCATTACGCCGCCCACGTGAGGCGCGACGCCGATGCCGGCGGCGGCGTGTGCCGCGCGTGCCGCCACGGCGAGGTGGTTTTGGGGTCGCACGGCACATCGCAGCAATCATGCGCTATCCGGCCGCATTGCGCCAGCGGACTCACCCTGACGCGAAAGGCCCGCGCTGACGTGTACCGCGAAAGGCCGGGAAAGTTACTGAATGGTTTTCGTAACCCGACGGATCGGGCTGTCGCCTATCGTTGCGAGGAGCCGGACCATCGTGGCGCCGGCGCTGTTTTCGATGGGAGCGACATCATGAAAAAAGCATTCTTCAGCGCGGCCCTCGCCGCCGTTCTCGGCATCGTCACGACGGCCGCGCTCGCCGACGATGGCGTGCCGCCGGCCCCGCCCGCCGCTCAGCACGGCGACGGCCCGCGCGGCGAAGGCCCGCGCGGGCATGACCCGATGATGGCCCACCCGACCCCCGCGTTCGCGGTGATCAACGACCTGGAGCAGTTGCGTCGTCTGTATGCGCTGAACGGCCATGCGGGCGAAATCGTCGCGGTCTACCACGACGTGTTGAACAAGACCCAGGACCCGATGCTGCGTCACTACGTGTACGACTCGCTGGCACGCGAGCAACTGAAGCCCGCCAATCCCGAGCAGGCGATCGCGACACTGCGCACGAGTCTCGCCGAGGATCTCGCGGCGGCGAACAAGGCGCCGCGCGACATGCCGCCGGGCCAGCCGCCAGCGCAGCCGCAATAGTTTTTGCAATCGCGATTTGCGAATGGAGCGCCCCGCCACGCGGCGCTCTTTTTTTGCGCGGGAGCAAGCGATCGCAGCCCCTCGCCTGCCCTGGAAGCGTTCCCGCAGCCCCGTCCCGCGCGGCTCTCCGGGACTTCGTGGGCTGTCCCACATTGGCGCTTCACTGACACTTTTCATCTTCCGTCAGGTGATTACGATAGGGGCTTCGCCACGTAACCTCATCTCGCCCAGGGTGATCGAATGCGCTATCCGCTGGACATGGCCATTGCCGCCGCCCTGCTCGTATTCGTCCTCGTCTGCATCGTCAAGCTCGCTTTGAATTGAGCGGCTGCCCGACGTTCGCGTCCACTGTTTCGTCTCGCTTTCCCCTGTTTGGTGTCGCGCTTCGTCGCGCATAGCGCCGCGCGCACCCGCGCTGTGCGCCTTCATTTCCCCGTGACATCGCTCGAAATAATTGTTGAATGGAGTTCGACGGCCGACTCTCCCATACTTCGTTCGCTGCCGGTGCGTGACGAAACACAGACGCATGAGATCGAAAGGCTTCACGTGCGAATCCGTTCGCCGATGATCGACGATCCCTCGGTTGCCCGATCATCGGCGATGGACTCGAACAGACTGGCACCGCGTGCCGACGACAGGATCATCATGTTGACTTCAGTGAACTTCATCAAAAAGAACGCCGCCCGTTTCACCTGCATGGCACTCGTATGTGGCAGCGCGCTGCTGAGCGGCTGTGCCGGCGCCACCGTCACGAATCTGAGCGCGACGAACCCGTCCGTGAGCGCCAACGCCGGCACGCAATCGACGGTGCATCCGGACACGATCTACGTGTACACGTTCGATGCCGATCCGCAGCAGGTCAAGCTCGACCACGGCGGCATGCTGCAGAAGCTGAAGACGCAGATGTCGGGTTCGACGGACGAGCAGAAACAGGTTGCCGACGCCGCCCAGGTGCGCGAGCAGGTCGCCGACGAGATCGTTCATCAACTGCAGGCCATGGGTCTGCACGCGGTGCGCACCGACGCGCCGGTGCCCGCCGACCAGAACGTGCTGCTCGTGCAAGGCAGCTTCGACACGATCGATGCCGGCAATCGCCGTCGTCGCACGCTGATCGGCCTGGGCGCGGGCAAGAGCGACGTGAGCAGCACGGTGCAGATCGTCTACCAGCCCGCGGGCGGCGCGCCGCGTGTCGTACAGAGCTTCACGGCCAACGCGGACAGCGGCAAGATGCCGGGCATGGTCGAAACCGCCGGGGTCGGCGCGGCGGCCGGCACCGCCGCGACCGCGGCCGCGGCCGGCGCGGGCTTGCACGGTGTAACTGAAACGAAGCGTGCGAGCGTATCGGACGATGCGAAGCGCCTCGGCGATGCGGTCGCGAAACAGATCGCACGGATTGGCGTCGAAGCCGGCTGGATGCAGGTGGCCCAGAAGAGCTGAGCGGTCGAGCGCGGCGGGCCAGGAGCCCGGCTAAAGAGCGCGGCGGCGTGGAGCAGTCTCCACGCCGCCGCGTTTTTTTGTCGACGCGAGCGCGCTACGCTAGCCGCGCCACAGCCGTCGCAGCAGTGCCAGCAGCGTGGCCGGTGCCGTGCCCTTCTGGCAGTAGCCATCGAAATTATGGCGCTCGCGGCCGGTTTCCCTGACGTGGTCTTCATCGAGCGACGTGAACGCAACGATGCCCAGGCTGTGCGTCGGCAGATAGCGGCGCAGCGCGCTCGCGGTTTCGTAGCCGTCGCGCTCCGGCATCATGATGTCGAGCACGACGACGTCGGGCACCCAGTTGCGCACGCAGCGCAGCGCCGCCGCGCAGCCGGTCGCCGCGCGCGCCTCGACGCCCTCGTAGGAAAGCCAGGTGGCGAGCGCTTCGGCCGCGTTCTCGTTGTCGTCGACGACCAGAACGCGCGGCACGTCGTGTAATAGCTGGACCTCTCGGGCGCTCCATCTCTGGCAGGTAGTCGGATTTCGTGGCATGTAGGGCGGCCTGCGGATAAACCTTTTGCGAGGTAGCAAGCGCTGTACCCCGGCTGCGGTGCCGCATATTCCGCGCATCCAGACGGTCTGACACCATCAAAAACACCCGCTTTTGCCATCTGTTCTATTAATTGTTGCAATTCTACAATAGGAATGATTCCTATTTGCACTATAATTCCGCCGAACCTTTCGTTCCGCGTCCGGATCGCTTACATAAGAAACAGCGGCCGCACGCGCAACCAAGAAAATGCCGCCCGGATTCCAATCAGCGCCCCGGGACGGAAGATCGACGACCACGCCTATTTGCCAATTCATGTCCGTTTCACCCTGGAATCGCCCGCAGTCCATCCCTGCCCAAGCCACTCTGCATCGCGCCACCATCCTCGCCGCCATCGCCGTCGCTTTTAGTGTCCCGGCCGGCGCGTTCGCCCAATCCACCGATCCGGCTCCCGCCGCCGACAACACGCTGCCGACCGTCAAAGTGCAGGCGAGCGCCGTCGACGAGCTGCCCGGCGATCTGTCGCCGACTTACGCGGGCGGCCAGGTCGCGCGCGGCGCCGACTACGGCGTGCTCGGCAAGCAGCGCAACATCGACATGCCGTTCAGCATGACCACTTACACGGCCAAGCTGATCAAGGATCAGCAGGCGCGCACGCTCGCGGACGTGGTCGAAAACGACCCGTCGGTGCGCACTGCGTACGGCTACGGCAACTTCTCGGAAGTGTTCGTGATTCGCGGCTTCCAGCTCAATGCCGACGACATCTCGATCAACGGTCTGTACGGCGTGACGCCGCGCCAGCTGGTCTCGACCGCGGCGGTCGAACGGGTCGACGTCTTCAAGGGCGCGAACGCGTTCCTGAACGGCGCATCGCCGACGGGTTCGGCGATCGGCGGCGGCGTGAACGTGCAACTGAAGCGGGCCGAGGACACACCCACGAACAACGTCACGCTCGAAACCAGCGGCTCCGGCGAGTTCGGCGCGCACGTCGACGTTGGCCGGCGCTTCGGCAGCGAAGGCCAGTTCGGGATTCGCGTGAACCAGGCGAATCGCGACGGCGAGACCAGCATCGACGGCGAACACCGCCGCGACAACACCACCGCGGTCGCGCTCGACTGGCGCGGCGACAAACTGCGTCTGTCCGGCGACTTCCTGTATCAGCGCGAGCACGTCAGCGACGGCCGCCCGGTCGTCTACTTCACCGACGCGATTCCCGCCGTGCCGCCGGCAACCTACAACTACTCGCAGAACTGGTCGTACACGAACCTCGAAGATACCGTCGGCATCCTGAAGGCCGAATACGATTTCCTGCCGGGCTGGACCGCTTATGCGACCGGCGGTGTGCGTCGCACGGTCGAGCAGGGCGAATACTACTCGCCGACCTATTCGTCGACCGCCGTCACCGGCGCCCGTCTCGGCGTGCCGTACAACCAGAACTCGACCTCCGCCGAAGTCGGCGTGCGCGGCCGCTTCGACACCGGCCCGGTGTCGCACATGGTCGCCATGGGCGGCGCCATCACGAGCGAGAACACCAACTCCGCGTGGACCTACGCCTACATGGGCGACGTCTCGCTCTACAACACGGTCCAGACGCCGTACCCGCCGACGACGCTATCGGGCGGCAATCTGGCCGATCCGGGCATGACGGCCACGACGGTGATCCGCAGCGTGTCCGCGTCCGACACGCTCGGCTTCCTGCACGACCGCGTGCTGTTCACGGTCGGCGCGCGACGTCAGCAGATCGCGACGGCCAACTACGACAACACGGGCATCGGCAGCGGCAACTACAGCGACGGCATTACGACGCCGCTGTTCGGCCTCGTGCTGCGGCCGACGCAGAACGTCTCGATCTTCGCGAACCGCAGCGAAGCGCTGGCCGCCGGCAGCATCGCGCCGGCCGGCACGCTCAACTACGGTCAGCAACTGGCGCCGATGCGCACCAAACAGTGGGAAGTGGGCGTCAAGTACGACACGGCAAGACTCGGCGCGTCGTTTGCGGCATTCCAGATCGAACAACCGTCGGCGTACACCGACCCGACCACGCATATCTATGGCCTGAACGGCAACGAACGCCATCGCGGCCTCGAAGCCGAAGTGCACGGCGAGCCACTCAAAGGCCTGCGTCTGCTCGCCGGCGCTTCGCTGATGAACGCGACGCTCGAGAATACCCAAGGCGGAACCTTCGACGGCAACCGTCCGGTTGGCGTCCCGACCTTCCTGTTCAACCTGGGTGCCGATTACGACATTCCGCAGGTGCCGGGGCTCGCGGTCAACGCACGCTGGATCCACACCGGCGCGCAGGAAGCGAACCAGGCCAACACGCTGTCGATCCCGTCGTGGAACCGCTTCGACCTGGGGGCGCGCTACGAGACGTCCATCTATGGCAAGAGGACGACGTTCCGCGCCACCGTGGAAAACGTGACGAACAAGGCTTACTGGTCGGCCGTGTCGGCCTATGGTGCGACGACGTACCTGACTCAGGGCGCGCCGCGTACGTTCCTGCTGTCGGTCAGCACGGACTTCTAATGCTCCGACGTGACGTGGTCGCCCGTGCCGGGCGATTCGCCTACCGCACCAACGCATCACAACTCAACGCTCATGATTGTTCGGCGGACTGCGCGGTTTCGCCCGTGCCCGCGACCGCGGCCGGCGCTTCGACCGCCGCGCCCATCGTCACGAGGACGCTGCAGGTGACGCGATCGAGCAGCAGTCCGTCATGGCGGCCGCTCCACCAGCGCGCGAGTCCATGACTGCGACGATGCCCGACGACGACCAGATCGACATTCAGATGGTTGGCGAAAAACGGAATCTCATCGAGCGGTTCGCCGATTGCGAGGTGACCTGTCGCGCGAATGCCGCGTGCGGCGAGTTTCTGCAAGCCTTCGTCGAGCACCGCTTTGGCGGATTCGTTGATGAAGTCGAGCGGTACCGCGGACGTGATGTCCGCGCCCTGCATCCAGGCCGTATTGTTGAGCACGGAGAGCAGGTGCACTTCCGCGGTCAGATCCTGTGCGAGAGCGGCACCGTCCTTCAACGCGTGTTGTCCTTCGCGTGTTCCGTCGTAGCAGAGAAGAATGCGCCTGAAGCCCGACATGAGAACCTCCTTGGGTTGCGTGCGCCGCACATCGTCAATTGATTATATGTCAATTTGTGATATATACCGGGCACACTCATGCATGCAAATACCTACAGAAACGCCGGATTAAGGCTCTATTCGCGAGGTTCGGTGGCAACGGAATCGCGGCCGTGAAATAGCGAAAAACGGCGGAATCGTTCTCGCTCGCGTTCCTCGTTGAAGATGGACAGCGAAGGTTTGACGAGATCGTGGCGCGACACGATGCCGACCAGCCGATAACCGGTTGCATCGGCGACGACCGGCACGCGATCGACAACGTCCGAAAGAAGAACACGTTGGTGAAAAAGCGGATCAGGTGAAGCAGGAAGTCCGCGGCAAACGTGCTGAGCCTGCCGACCACGGCGGCAATCGTCGTGATACGCAGCAGGCGGGTATCGGTGGCAAAGTCGCCTTTTGACGCGTTGGTCTGCACTGCTGCTCCTCGCGGTCGGGTGAAGATAGGGGATTCGTGTGTTGCGTCGGCCCGGAACGCCGCGCTACGACTCCGGCCACAGGAAGAAAACATGAGCAGCGTTCGTCGTGTGATCGACCGGCAACCGGTAGCCGTGCGATCGCGCGCTCCATTTTTCGTGCGGCGAACCGTTCGGCCATTTCACGAGCACCACGGCTCCGCTGGATAACTGGTCGACAACGGTGCCGCCATACACACCGATCACGCTGCCTGGCACCCCTTCATCGCACGCTGCGGCCGACGGGCCGCGCATCGGCGGCGGGTATCGGCCGGTCTCCTGCGCAGGTGGCAAAGCATAGGCAAACGGAACGGCGCAAACCGAAATCAGCAGGATTGCGAAACGTCGCCGCGCAGCACATGGTTTCATCGTCGACTCCTTCGACGAACTACAGCCCCCAGATGATGTCCGCGTTCGAGGCGTGTGCCGCGCGCATCATGTCGAGAAACGGCCACGCTCGCTGCGACAGCCGGTTGGGCGAATCGCGCTGATTGCTGCTCGAGCAGTGCAACGCTTCGAGCGTCATTTCCGCAGTCGCGTCTTCGGTGATGGCGGTTTCGAGCCGATCGATCGCGCGCGGCAGTTCATCGTGACTGATGACGCCGCGTTCGCCGAGCCGCTTACCGATCAGGCCAAGCAGATACTGCGCGAGATCCCGGAGCATGACGACATCGGGCGACGCCGTCGATTGAAATGTGATCATCATAATGGCTCCCTATCTACCAATCCATCTGCCATCATTTTATATCACAACATGATAAAACGAGCGCGCGCAGGACGATCCGGGCCCCTGCTGGACGACGTCATCCGCGCTCCCGACTGTCTGCGATAGACCACGGTTTTCCAGCGCCGCGAAACGGGTCGGGAGTTTTTTATATCACATTGAAATATAATCATGACCAGGCTGTATTCGCGTTGCCAGGGTTTCCCCGGTAATGTCGGGCCCGGCATTTTCGACTACTTCCGCTCCTATCTTGTCCCGCACCTCTGTTCCCGGCCGGCTTGCCAGCTTTCTCCCCGCACCGGTCACCGTGAAATGGCACGAGCGTGCGCGTTCATGCCTCGGCGCGCTGCTCGGCATCGCGTTCACCGGTGGTCTGATGTTTCTGCTGCTCGGTTCCACCGCGAGCATTCCGCTGCTCGTCGCGCCGATGGGCGCGTCGGCCGTGCTGCTGTTCGCGGTGCCCGCGAGCCCGCTTGCGCAGCCTTGGTCGATCATCGGCGGCAACCTCGTGTCCGCGACGATCGGCGTGACCTGTGCGATGCTGATCGGCGATCCGACGCTCGCGGCCGCGCTCGCGGTGTCGCTGTCGATTTGCGGCATGTTCGCGCTGCGCTGCGTGCACCCGCCGTCGGGTGCAGTCGCGTTGACCGCGGTGCTGGGCGGGCCAGTCATTCATGCGCTCGGCTACCGCTTCGTGCTCGAACCGATCGCGATCCAGTCGGCCGCGCTGCTGTTCGCGGCGCTCGTCTATCACGCGGCGACCGGCCACCGCTACCCTCACGCGGGCCGTCAGGACCGCGCGACGCCGAGCCAGGCCGCTGACGAAGCCGCCCGCGTCGGCTTCACGCGCGACGACGTCAAGGCCGTGCTCGAACGCCGCGACGAAATGCTCGACATCGACACCGACGACCTCTATTCGCTGCTGCGCGAAACGCAGCTTCAGGCTTTTTCGCGCAGCTTCAACGAATTGCGCTGCGAAGACGTGATGTCGCGCCACGTCGTGTCAGTCTCGGCGGGCACGCGCGCCGCCGCCGCATGGGAGCTGTTCAAGCGCCACAACGTCAAGGCGCTGCCGGTCGTCGACTCGAAACAGAAATTGCTCGGCATCGTCACGCGCGCCGATTTCGTCGACCGGAAAAGCTTTGGCGTGCTCGGGCCGATCCTGAACTACTTCGACGGCTGGCTGCGCGGCGATGCGCTTCGTACCCCGAACGTCGGCAGCGTGATGACCACCGACGTCTGCACCGTCGCCGCAACCGCGCCGATCACGGAACTCGTGCCGATGTTCGCGAACTTCGGCCATCACCACGTACCGGTGCTCGATCACGCGGGGCGCGTGGTCGGCATGATCACGCAGGTCGACCTGATCTCCGGCCTGTATCGACAGACCGCCACCCGAGCCCGCGAGGCGGCCTGAACGTCAGCTAAAAGACCGAGGAGACCTGGCGCGCGCTGCCGTTGCGAGGGCCGCAATTCACCCACATACATCATGTCGTGATATATTTTGCATTTCTTCAGATCGGCGGATAACCCATGAAAGTACGGACTCGCAAGCTCCACAAGAGCGATTTCGAGCAGTTGTCGGAGTTTCGCTACCAGATGCGGCGTTTCGAGCGCTTCTCCGAGCAGGCCGCGCAAAACGAGGGCATCACGCCGCTGCAATACCTGTTGTTGCTGCACATCAAGGGCTATCCGGAGCGCGACTGGGCCACCGTCGGCGAACTCGCGGAGCGTCTGCAGGCGCAGCATCACGGCGTCGTCGCCCTGGTATCGCGCTGCGAGGCACTGAATCTGGTGCGCCGCCAGATCAGCGAGACCGATCGCCGCCAGGTTGAAGTACACATTGAAACAGCGGGAGAACGGGTACTCGAGCGGCTCGCGGAACTGCATCGCGCCGAATTGAGATCGCTCGAAGGCTCCTTCCGGATTCCACAGATCGACCTCGACTAACCATGAGCATGGATACCCACAAACGCGACTTCGCGGCGAATGCACGGCTACCCGGCATTTTCGCGCTGGCCGCGTGCATCGGCTTCGTCAGCACGATTGCCGCTTTCGTTCTGCTGAACCTGATCCGCCTTTTCACCAATCTGTTTTTCTTCGGCACGCTGTCGTTCGTCGAGCGCTCGCCCGCCACCAACACGCTCGGCCTGTGGGTGATCGGCGTGCCGGTGCTCGGCGGTTTGATCGTCGGCCTGATGGCCCGCTTCGGCTCCGAGAAGATTCGCGGCCACGGTATTCCCGAGGCGATCGAAGCGATCCTGTTCGGCAAGAGCAAGATGTCGCCGAAAGTGGCGGTGCTCAAGCCGTTGTCGTCGGGCATCGTGATCGGCAGCGGCGGCCCGTTCGGCGCGGAAGGACCGATCATCATGACCGGCGGCGCGCTCGGCTCGCTGATCGCGCAGTGCGTGAAGGTCACGTCGGCGGAGCGCAAGACGCTGCTCGTGGCTGGCGCCGCGGCCGGCATGACCGCGGTGTTCGGCACGCCGGTCGCGGCGGTGCTGCTCGCGGTCGAACTGCTGCTGTTCGAATGGCGGCCACGCAGCTTCCTGCCGGTCGCGGTGGCCTGTGCGGTCGCCGGCTTCGCCCGCGCGATCTTCTTCGGTACCGGTCCGCTGTTTCCGCTGCAGACCGCCGTGCCGGATGGCTGGTCGCTGCTGTCGTGCGTGGTCGCGGGCGTGTTGTCGGGCGCCCTGGCGTCAGGCCTGTCCGCCGCGCTCTACAAGGTGGAAGACCTGTTCGGCAAACTGCCGATCCACTGGATGTGGTGGCCTGCGCTCGGCGGCATCGTCGTCGGCATTGGCGGCTGGCTCGAACCGCGCGCGCTCGGCGTCGGTTACGACGTGATCGGCGATCTGCTGCATCAGCACATCGCGGTGCAAGTCGCGCTTCTGCTGCTCGCCGTGAAGGCGGTGATGTGGGTCATCGCGCTCGGCTCGGGCACCTCGGGTGGTGTGCTCGCGCCGCTGTTGATGCTCGGCGCCGGCCTCGGCACGGTGCTCGCGCACTGGCTGCCGGGCAGCGAGCCGGCGCTGTGGCCGCTCGTCTGCATGGCCGCGACGCTCGGCGCCACGCTCGGCGCGCCGCTCACGACCATCGTGTTCGCGTTCGGCCTCACGCACGATGCCAACGCGCTGCTGCCGCTGCTGACCGCGACATTGATCGCGCACGGCTTCTCCACGATCGTGATGCGGCGCTCGATCATGACCGAGAAAATCGCGCGCCGGGGTTATCACATCTATCGCGAGTACGGCGTCGATCCGCTCGAGCGTCACTATGTCGACGAAGTGATGACCGCCTCGGTCGAGTCGGTCGATGCGGCCACGACGGTCGGCGCAACGCTGCAGAGCCTGTTCGGCGCTAACCAGCTGCGTCGCGCGTATCCGGTGGTGCACGACAGCGCGGTGATCGGCGTGGCCGAGCGCATGGTGCTCGAACGCTTCTGTGCAGAAGACTCGGAGCGCAAGCGCGCAATGACGCTCGCCGACGTGTTCGCGCAGCACAACACCGCCTTTGCGTTGCCATCCGAAACATGCCGGCTCGTAGCGACACGGCTCGCGGTGCTCGGTCTCGAACGACTGCCTGTAGTCGCCGATAGCAACAGCATGCGCCTCGTCGGTATCGTGTCGCGCAGCGATCTGGTCAAGCCGTCGCTTGCTCACTTCGAGGAAGAACATAAGCGGGAGCGCTTCCGTCGCATCGGGCCGTCGCTAGGCAAGCGGCGTTTCGCGCCGGTTCGTAGAACCGGCTAAAAAACGCTCGCGAAAAGTAAAAGGCCGAGGCCCGTTAGGGACTCGGCCTTTGTGTTTGCGTGGCAGATTATTTGCCCGCACCGCGCGACTCGACGCAACCGAGCACGAGCGTATCGCCCGATTTCGCACCGGGACTCAGCGCCGCAGTGTGAAAGTCCGCGTGGTCGCAATGCCATTCGGCGTGGAAGTTGCTCGCGCACGCCATCGTCGTGCCGCCTTTGTGCAGGCCGGGCATCGCGTAATTGCACGTCTCCCGTCCATTGCAATGACGCGCGAGTTCGCGAGTCAGATTGCCGTGCGGCGCACCGCAATTCTCGCCATAGGTGCCTGAGACGATCGTGATCGCGCGCATCTCCGCGGCACTGTTGGCTGACGCCATGAAAATGCCGGCCACCACGAGCGCGCAGCGAATAATTCCACTGAAGAAAACCCGGTGGTCTCGCGAAGGTTCTATCGGCTTCATCACTTTGCACCTCCGTTCCCGATACACGGCGACGCGCTCAACTGAAACGCGCCGCTTCTACCAGGTATAGAGCAAAGAACCAAGGACCGCTATACCAACACCAATCTCCGCACCTGAGCGCGAAACAAGCGGTTATTCAAGCGCCTTGTCGTTCGGCTGCGCGTATAGCTGCTTCAGCGAATCACTCATCGGAAAGTCGAAGCTGATGTTCTTCGGCGGCACCGGCTTGATGAACCAGCGGTCGTACATGGTGTGAATTTCCGGTCCTTTCATCGTCTGTTCAAGCGTGTCGTCGACGAGCTTTCTGAACTCGGGATCGTCGCGGCGCATCATGAAGCCATACGCTTCCGACGATTGCGGCGTGCCCGTGATGATCCAGTCCGAAGGCTTCGCGGTCAGCGTGCGGGTGCCGGCCAGCAACACGTCGTCCATCATGTACGCGACGGCACGGCCGCTTTCGAGCGTGAGGCGCCCTTCGCCGTAATCCTTCGCGCTGATGATCTGCATATTCATCTTCCTGTCTTCGTTCATCTTGCGAAGAATCCGCTCGGAAGTCGTGCCCTGATTCGTCACGACGGTCTTGCCAGCGAGATCTGGGAAGTCCTTGATGCCCGAATCCTTGCGCGTCAGAAGACGCGTCGTCGCGACGAAGAACGTGTCGGCAAACGTCACCTGAGCCTGACGCGCCGCAAGATTGGTGGTCACGCCGCATTCGAGATCGACGGTGCCGTTCTGCACGAGCGGGATGCGATTCTGCGACGTGACGGGAATGAAGCGCACCTTGAGGTCCGGACGCTTCGTTTTCACCTTCACCGCATCGATGACCTTGTTGCACAGATCCTGCGAAAAGCCGACCACCTGGTTGTTTGTATCGACGTACGAGAACGGAACGGAAGTCTCGCGATGGCCGATTGCGATCACGCCGCTTTGCTGGATTTTCGCGAGGGTGGACGTCGTGTCCTGCGCGAACGCGCCCGGACTTGCCGACGCTGCCGCCACGAGCAGGGCAGCCGTGGACCAATTCATCAATTTCATGAGTATCTCCGATCGTGCGGCGGGTTCCTGATGGGTGGCACGCTGCTGTGCCGTTCGTCTACATATGTTGCCACACAAAAAATAATTGCAACATATGTTAACCACCGAGTGTCGGATCGCCGCGATCCAGATCATCGACGGCGCGGTGCGTTTGTCGGATTCGCTCGGCGGGTCACTGGAATGCGGACTACTGGAGATGAGCGAACTGAGACTGGCGACATCCGCATACCGGACGCCGAGCGGCATTCGCTCGTCTACTTCGCGCAGATGGAGAACAAGGTTGCTGGAGATTTACCGGGCAGCATGCGTGCGATCCGGTTGCCATCAGGTTTGACGGCGCCGACCAGAAAGGCCGGCGCGTGGGGAGGAAATACCAACTTCACTGCGACGCTACCACGTAACGCGGCGGTGCCTCGCCGCTTTACGGCACGTCGTATTTAACGCGGATCCGACAGCGTCTGATTGAGCGTCTGCCCAGCGATGACCACGTTCTGCAACGTGATGTCGTGCACGTTGTAGAGGTAGATCGGGCCCGGCGTGCTGGCGCTCGCGGGGCCTGCGGCCGCAGGCGTCCCGAAGTCACAGTTGGAGATCGTGACACCGGTGATGGCCGGTACGGTCGGTGCAGGTGCGGGACCGTTGTAGTCGAACGCAACGGGACCCTGTGCGACGATGGCCTGGAAACAGGAGCCCGTTACACTGCCCAAGGTCACGTTCGTGGCCGTGACGTTCGTGATGTTGACGTTGTCCACGAGCGCGGGGCGCGTGCGGATGGCGTCGGCAGCAGGCTGGTAATCACAGTCGAAGGTGATCAGGCCGCCTTGAGACGCGGACGGGTTGGCGGCGGTTGCCGTGGCCACGCCGATCGGCACCGTACTGTTGATCGGACTGCCCGCCAGCATCTTGCTGCCGTAGCCTGCGCCCGTGAGGCTCACCCCGTGCGGCAGCGTGACGCCATTCACGTAGAAGTTCTTGACGTAGCCCCCGCGGTTCATATTCGTCTTGATACGGATCGCGATGTTCAGCGAATTCGTTGCCCAGAACTGATTGAGCATGGTCAGATTGCGCGCGTAGATGTTCTGCACGCCGCCACCCATCTCGCTGCCGAGCGTGATGCCGCCGTGGCCGCTATTCATCATGCAGTTCTGGATCACGTGGTTCTGCGCGGGCCCATACTCGTTGTCGAGATCCTTGCCCGACTTGATCGCGATGCAATCGTCGCCGGTATTGAATGTGACGTTGTCGCACAGAACCGTGTTGCAGGCGTCCGGATCGAAGCCGTCGTTGTTCGGTCCGATGCTGTCGGCGGTCACGCCGCGGATCACGACGTTCGTGCAGTCCGTCGGATGATGCTGCCAGAACGGCGTGTTGTTGGTTCGATAGCTTTCCATCAACACGTTCGTGCAACCGATGAACTCGACCATGCACGGCCGCAGATAGTGGCCGAGACCGAAGATCCGCTGCGCGACTGGTACGCCCGCCTCGGAGAGCGCCGGGAGGTAGTTCTGGTCTTGCTGCCACGGCGTTGCCGGATTGGTCAACAGCGCGTAAAGAGCGGCCGACAAGGTGGGCGCGACGACCATCAGATCTACGTTGTTGGGGTTCGAATAGGCCTGCGACGGCGTGGACGACCCAGCGCAACCGTATGCGCCACTGGAACCCTTGAAGGTCCACCAGCAGGTGCTCGTGTTGCCGCTGCCGGCGAACGGCGTCATCGCCTGACCGTTCAACACCGATGTCGGGCCTTCGCCGGTCAGCGCGATATTGTTCGCATTGCGTGCGTAGACGGGCGAGCCGAAGTTCAGGCAGTCGTTGGCCTGCCAGCGGCTGTAGTAAAGGTTGCCGTTCGCGCCGCAGTTGACGGGGCCGTCCTTCGCATAGTCGGCTGGATTCGGGCTGAAATAGATCGTGCAGTTCGCACTGAGATGGAAGTTGACGTTGCTCTGCAGCACGATCGGGCCCGCGCAATACCACGTGCCCGCTGGCACGACGACCCGGCCGCCACCGGCTGCGCTGCATGCCGCGATTGCCGCGAGGAAAGCGGGACGTGAATCGAACGATCCGGGTGCGTTGGTCGCCCCGGCACCGGTGCTCACCGGCGATGTACTGGCCGTGTAGGGGCTGGTCTGGGCGATGACCGCGCACGGTTGCGCGCCGTACTGCTCAACCGGGAAATCGACCGCCGGGAACGCGCTCTGCGTGATTTTCTGCAACGCGTTGATGATGTTTGTCGCTGAACCGGTGGGGCCCCAGATCGGGTCGGCCGCGGCTGATGTGCCTCCGGTCGCTGGCGTGGAATTGCCGCTCGTCCCTGCCGCAGCGGAAACTCCGCTGCCCCCGCCGCAGGCCTGCAGCAGTGCGCTGCCCGCGAGGGCGCCTCCCAATCCGATGAATCCACGGCGGGAAATGCGCAAGGCGTCGCCCGTTGCGGGCGCATTCTTATCAAGATCGCTCGAATTCCTGGACATCTAGTCCTCTCCAGACTGGTATGGGTATGCGCAGCGTGAATCGTCATGGCGCGGGTTGTATGACAAGGGCAGAAGAGTAAAGACAAGACCCTAAATCACACACTGGTGCATACCCTTACAAAATATTTCGTCCGCATCTTACGATCTGCTCGCGTGAAGGAGAGGATCCACGCGCGTCGGCCAGCTACGCCGAGAAAGGTCAGGCATCTTGACCACCCGCAAGCGCTTTGAGGCGACGATAAAGCGCAAACGTTCGGCGCGGATCACCTCGTCGATCCGTACCGGACACCATCCTCACAACCGTACAGGTACTGTACCGGCCTCCGTCGCTAGAATGAGCTTCACCGTTTTCTGTTGGCGACACCGGAGCCCCCATGTCTTTCCTCACTCTCAGCGCGCTGCCCGCCGGCATCCTGTTCGCGCTCGTCACCTCGATCACGCCCGGTCCGAACAACACGATGCTGCTCGCGTCGGGCGTCAATTTCGGCTTTCGCCGCACGCTGCCGCATCTGTCCGGCATCAGCGCCGGCGTGGTGCTGTTGATGTTGTCGGTCGGTATCGGCCTCGGCGAAGCGTTCGTGCACTTTCCCGTGCTGTACACGGTGCTCGAAGTCGTCAGCGTCGCCTATCTGCTGTATCTGGCGTGGAAAATCGGCACGTCGGGCGAGCTGAAGCTCAGGAACGGCGAGCGCCGTCCCATGCGCTTTCATGAGGCGATCGCGTTTCAGTGGGTCAATCCGAAGGCATGGATGATGGTGCTGACCGCCGCGACGACGATTCATCTGAGCAGCAGCTTCGGCATGAACGCCGTCGCGATGGCGGCGGTGTTCTATGTGATCGGCTTCCCGTGCATCTGCGTGTGGGCCGGTTTCGGCACCGCGATGCGCGAGGTGTTGTCGAACCCGAAGCGGTTGCGCGTGTTCAACATCGCGATGGCGCTGCTGCTCGTGGTGTCGCTGTATCCGATCGCGCTGAAGCTGTTCGGGCATGGCGGCTGAGTTTTCAGACTCGCCGCCGCGTCTACCACGCCCCCTGCCCGACCCGCTCGATGAAGCGCCACAACGCGTCGTCGGTCGAATACGGCGCATTGAAGCGAAACCAGGCGCTCGGCGCGTCGTCGGGACGGAAGTAGGAGCCCGGCGCGAGCCAGATGCCGTGCGCGAGCGCGGCGGTCGCGACCTCGGCGGCGCGCTCCGCTTCGATCGGCAGGCGCGCCAGCATGAACAGTCCCGCGCGCGGCCGGTGAAACACCTCGAGGCCGAGCGCGTCGAGCCGTTCCTCGAGCGCCGTGTGCGCGAGCTTCAGCCGCTCGTCGACCGTCTCGACGTGGCGCGCGTAATGCCCTTCCACCAGTACCTTGTCGACGATCCGCTCGATCGTCTCCGACGAGGTCAGCCCCACCGCCATCTTCGTACGCGCGAGTTCGCGCAGCACCGCCTGCTCGGCGACCACGTAGCCGCAGCGCAGCGACGGCGTCACCGTCTTCGAAAAGCCGCCGACGTACAGCACGCGTTGCAGGCCTTCCATCGCAGCGAACAGCGGCGCGGCGGCCGGCGCGAGTTCGCGGCTCACGTCGTCCTCGATCACCCAGATGCGCTCGCGCTCGGCGATCTGCAGCAGGCGGAACGCGGCCGACATGCCGTACGTCGCGCCGGTCGGATTCTGCAGCGTCGTGTTGACGAAAATCGCCTTCGGTTTGTGTTGTGCGACCAGGGTTTCGAGCACGTCCGTATCGACGCCGGCCGGCGTGCGCGGCACCCCATGCACGACCAGCCCGGCGAGCTTGAGAATCAGCAGCAGATTGCAGTAGCCGGGATCTTCGACGATCACCGCATCGCCCGCGCGCAACAGCGTGCGCACGATCAGATCGAGCCCCTGGGTCGCGCCCTGCGTGAGCAGCACGTTGGCGACGTCGACGGGCAGGCCCCGCCGGTCGAGCTGCTCGGCGATGCGCTCGCGCAGCGGCGCGAAGCCGTACGGATGCCCGTAGTCGCCGAGGCGCGCGGCCGGCACCCGGCTCAGCGCGCGCAGTGCGTGCTGCAGGCCGCTCTCGTTGATCCATTCGCTCGGCAGCCAGCCGCAGCCCGCCTTGATCGGCACCGAATGGTCGGCGAACACGTCGGACAGCAGCCACGTCGCGGTCAGGCTCGGCGGCTGCCAGTCGGCGGCGGCCGCGCGCGGGGACCCCGGGCGCGCCGCCACGCGATAGCCGGAGCCGCGCCGCGCGACCACCAGCCCCATCGACACGAGCCGGTTGTACGCCTCGGTCACCGTGAAGGTGCTGAGCGCGTGGCTCTGCGCCAGCTGACGCACCGATGGCAGCAGCGCGCCGGCGCGCAACGACTGTGCGTCGATCGCGCGCGCGAAGCCTTGCACGACCTGTTCGACGAGCGTCGGTGCCGCGCGCCGGTCGCGTTGAAGGTCCAGTTCGATCATGATTCGGGCGAATATTCGGGCGAAAAACCAGGGGCAAAGAAAACGGACTGCGGACCGCTCATGTACCGACACAGTTCGAGCGAATCCGCCAGCACAGTTGGCACCACACTTCGTCAACTGTTTATGCCGCCATTAAACCGCGGACGCTACAGTTTGGCTACGCAAAAAGCCCTCAACCGACACCCATTTCGAGGAGATGCCATGACTTCGCGCCCCGTCATCGACGATCTGTCGTCTTTCTGGATGCCCTTCACCGCCAATCGCCAGTTCAAGGCCGCGCCGCGCCTGCTGGAGTCGGCCAAGGGCATGTACTACCGCAGCACCGACGGACGCGAGATTCTCGATGGTTGCGCCGGGCTGTGGTGCGTGAATGCCGGGCATGGCCGCGACGAGATCGTCGCCGCGATCACGCAGCAGTTGTCGACGCTCGACTTCGCGCCGACCTTCCAGATGGGCCACCCGCTCGCGTTCGAAGCCGCGACCAAGGTCGCCGAGCTGATGCCGGCCGGTCTCGACCGCATCTTCTTCACGAACTCGGGTTCCGAATCGGTCGACACCGCGCTGAAAATCGCGCTCGCCTACCATCGCGCGCGCGGCGAGGGCCAGCGCACGCGTCTGATCGGCCGCGAGCGCGGCTATCACGGCGTCGGCTTCGGCGGCATCTCGGTCGGCGGCATCGCGACGAATCGCAAGACGTTTTCAGGCGCGCTGCTGCCGGCGGTCGATCATCTGCCGCACACGCACAACCTCGAACACAACGCGTTCTCGAAGGGCCAGCCCGCGTGGGGCGCGCATCTGGCCGAGGAACTGGAACGCATCGTCACGCTGCACGACGCCTCGACGATCGCCGCGGTGATCGTCGAGCCGGTGGCCGGCTCGACCGGTGTGCTGGTTCCGCCGCAAGGCTACCTGCAGAAGCTGCGCGAGATCTGCACGAAGCACGGCATCCTGCTGATCTTCGACGAGGTGATCACGGGCTTCGGCCGCGTCGGCAAGGCGACCGCGAGCGAATACTTCGGCGTCACGCCGGATCTGATCACGATGGCGAAGGCGATCAACAACGCGTCGATTCCGATGGGCGCGGTCGCGGCGAGCCGCACGATTCACGACACGGTCGTCGGCAGCGGCGCGCCGGGCGCGATCGAACTGTTCCACGGCTACACGTACTCGGCGCATCCGGCGGCGGCCGCGGCCGCGATCGCGACGCTCGATCTGTATCGCCGCGAGCAGCTGTTCGAGCGCGCGGCCAGCCTCGCGCCGACGTTCGAAGCCGCCGCGCATGCGCTACGTGGCACGAAACACGTGAAGGACGTGCGCAACCTGGGCCTCGTCGCCGGCATCGAGCTCGAATCGCGCGATGGCGCGCCGGGCGCTCGCGCTTACGAGGCGTTCGTCAAATGCTTCGAGGCGGGCGTGCTGATCCGCTTCACCGGCGACATCCTCGCGTTTTCGCCGCCGCTGATCATCGACGAAGAGCAGATCGCGCGGATCTTCCGGACCGTCGGCGAGGTGCTGGCGACCGTGCAGTAACAAAGCGCGCGATCCGGCAACAAGCAAAGAGCGGCGGCACGCCCAAGCGTGCGCCGCTCTTTTCCTTTGTGGACCACTTCGCCGCGCGCCGTAACCTCAGTGATGCGCGCGCGACGCCCGCGTGTGCGCGGCCTTCTTCGCGGCGGCGGAGCGTCCAGCCGCGCCCTTCGTCGCCGCGGCTTTTTTCGCCGCTGCCGAGCGGCTCGCCGCAGGCCGCTTGGCCGCCGCCGACTTCGCCTGCTTCGACATCGCCGCCGACGACGCCCCGGCCTTGCCCTCGCGCTTGAGCACGCTGGTGCTCACGCGCGAGCGTTTCGCGCTCGACTCGTTGCTCGCGCTCTTCTTCGCGGCGCCTTCGTGCTGGCCCGCGGCGCTGTCCTTCTGCGCTTTCTTGCGGGTCGCCTCGCTCGTCGCGCCCTTCTTCGGGGGCTTCAGGTCGACGCCCGCGCGGCGCGCCTCCGACAGTCCGATCGCGATCGCCTGCTTCGCCGAACGCACGCCGTGCTTGCCGGCGCGGACTTTGTCCACCTGTTCCTTGACGAACTCTCCCGCTTGAGTGCTCGCTGATTTGCCGGCGCGTTTATCGGCCGCGGCACGCTTCAAGGTCTTCTGCTCTGGCATGATCGTTCTCCCGTTGTGGATCTGGCCTTATCGATCAGCAACGGGCGTGCCGGAGCGTCCAGCCCGGCCACGGTCCGGCGCGCGGCGCGAGAGGACTCGCGCGCATCGACGGGACGGCGTATGGTGGTGGGCAAGGGGCGGCACCCGGTCTGCTCCGACGGCATTGCTTGCCTGGCATGGGAGACAGCCATGAAACTCGCTACCGTTCGCGCTGGCGCGCATATCGAGGGCGTGCACTGGATCGCGGAATACGCCGAAGACGTCCACGAAATCCGCGTGTTTCGCGAGGGACAGGAAGTGGACGTGCACAACGCACCGTCCACCTTGTTCGGCGATGAAGAAAACGCGGGCTCGAAAAACACCGCCGATCATCGCGCGATGGAAGCGGCCGTGCTCGCTTATCTGAAGCGCTTCGTCACCGAGCACGACGCGGAAGAGTAGTTTTAGCCAGCAGCACGAACCATCGCGCGGCAGTCACGACGGACCGCCGCGCATCACGTCTTCAATCCGCCGGCCGCAGCTTCTTCACTTCGGCATCCGACGGCTGCACGCTCGCGCCATCCACATACCGGTACGACGTCATCACGCCCTTGCCATCCTTCAAGCCGGTCACGCCAACATATGCGCCCATCGTCGACTGATTGTCCTGCGCGCGGTAGACGATCGGACCGAACGGCGTCTGCACGTTGAGCCCCTTGAACGCGGCGGCGAGCTTGTCCGGATCGGTCGAACCGGCTTTCCTGATCCCGTCCGCGATCGACATCAGCGCCGAATAGCCGACCACCGAGCCCACTCGCGGATAGTCGTGATACCTCGCCTGATAGGCCTCGACGAACTGCTTGTTCGCGGCCGTATCGATCGAATACCACGGGTAGCCGGTCACGATCCAGCCAGTCGGCGCTTCGGCGCCGAGCGGATCGAGATAGTCGGGCTCGCCGGTCAGCAGCGACACCACCGCGCGATCCTTGAAGAGCCCACGGGTATTGCCCTCGCGCACGAACTTGCCGAGGTCGGCGGCGAACAGCACGTTGAAGATCGCATCGGGCTTCGCGTCGGCGATCGCCTGGGTGACGGCGCCCGCGTCGACGTTGCCGAGCGGCGTCGCCTGTTCGACGACGAACTGCACGTCGGGCTGCGCGGCGCTCAGCAGCTTCTTGAAGGTCGCCACCGCCGATTGCCCGTACTCGTAGTTCGGATACACGATCGCCCAGCGCTTCTTCTTCAGCTTGGCGGCCTCAGGGACCAGCATCGCGACTTGCATGTAGGTCGAAGGACGCAGACGGTACGTGTATTTGTTGCCATCGGCCCAGACGATCTTGTCGGTCAGCGGTTCGGCCGCGAGGAAGAAGATCTTCTTCTGCTTCGCGAAGTCGGCGAGCGCGAGGCCGGTGTTCGACAGGAAGCCGCCGAACAGCAACTGCACCTGCTCGCGCGCGATCAGTTCCTGGGCGACGCGGATCGTGTCGCCGGGGTTGCCGTTGTCATCGCGCGAAACCACTTCGAGCTGCTTGCCGAGCACGCCGCCTGCCGCGTTGACCTGTTCGAGCGCGAGATTCCAGCCTTGCTTGTAAGGCCCGAGAAAGGCCGGTTGCGCCTTGTAGCTATTGATCTCGCCGATCTTGATGGTCTGCTGGGCGCTCGCGCCGAGCGCGGCGAACGAGCACACGGTCGACACCATGAGACGAGAGATCCATCCTGCGCGCGTGGTCATGCGTTTCTCCGTTATCAGAAGGATTGCTGGTTTTTGTCAGACGTGCGAACGTGCCAGCGTACGGGCACGCGGACGACGGCCCGTGGAACTCACGGCTCGCGCGGCTGCGCGCGCAGGTACGACACGAGTTCGGCGACCTGGCCGTCGTTGAAACTATCGCGGTAAGCCGGCATCGTACCGAGTTCGGGCCGCGCAGGCGAGCCGATGCCGTCGAGAATCACACGCTCAGATAAGCGCGCCTCACTGTTTCGTTCCGGGCTAGTTCGTCGATCGTGCCGCCGAAGCGGATCTGCCCTTTTTCGAGCACATACGCGCGGTCGCTGACCAGCTCGGCGAAGTGCAGATTCTGTTCGGACAAAAGAATGGAAAGCCCCTCGCGCTTCAGTTCGAGAATCATGTTGGCCATCTGCTCGACGATCACCGGCGCGACGCCTTCGGACGGTTCGTCGAGCAGCACCAGATACGGATTGCCCATCAGCGTGCGCGAGACGGTCAGCATCTGCTGTTCGCCGCCGCTCATCTGGCCGCCGGGCCGCTTCGGCATTTCGCCGAGATTCGGAAACAGGCGAAACAGCTTCTCGGGCGTCCATTGCGGCGCGCCTTCGCGCGGCGGCTGGCGACCGGTGTCGAGATTTTCCATCACGGTCAGGTCCGCGAACACGCGGCGATCCTCGGGCACGAAGCCGATGCCCATGCGCGCGATCCTGTACGGCGCGAGCGCACTGATGTTCTGGCCGCGAAACGTCACTTCGCCCTGGCGGCGCGGCAGGAGTCCCATCACCGCTTTCATCGTCGTCGATTTGCCGGCGCCGTTGCGGCCCATCAGGGCGACCACTTCACCACGGCCGACTTCGAGGCCGACGTCGAACAGGATGTGCGCTCGACCGTAGAACGCGTTCAGGCCGGAGACTTTCAGCATCGGTTCGCTCATTGCAAGGACCCCTGGCCGTTGTGCGCATTGTTTGCCGCGTCCTGTAGCGGCGCGTGCGGCCGGAAGGTCTTGCCGGTGCCGAGATAGACCTCCTGCACGCGCGCGTCGTTGCGGATCGTGTCGGCATCGCCCTCGGCGATCAGCTTGCCGCGTGCGAGCACGATCATCCGGTCGGCGTACGCGAAAACAACGTCCATGCTGTGTTCGGTGAACAGCACGCCGATCCTGTGTTCGGTGACCAGACGCCGGGTCAACGCCATCAATTCGTGGCGCTCCTGCGGCGCCATGCCGGCGGTCGGTTCGTCCATCAACAGCAGCTTGGGCCGGTTCGCAAGCGCGATCGCGAGTTCGACGCGCTTCACGTCGCCATAGGCGAGCACGCCGCACGCGCGCTTCGCATGCGCGCTCATGCCGACCTGTTCGAGCAGCGCGAATGCTTCGTCGGCATGGTGCGAGCCCGCCGGCCTCCACAGGCCGAAGGTCTTTTTCTCGCGCGACACCAGCGCCATCTGCACGTTTTCGAGCACCGTCATCGAGTTGAACGTCGCGGCGATCTGGAACGTGCGGCCGACGCCGCGTCGCCAGATATCACGCGGCCGCATGCCGACGAGCTCATGACCGTCGAGCAGGATCGACCCCGAGGACGGCTGCAACTGGCCGTTGACCATGTTGAAACACGTCGATTTGCCCGCACCGTTGGGGCCCAGCAGCGCCAGCAGTTGACCGGCTTCGAGCGCGAATGAAACGTCATCGACCGCCTTCAGTCCTCCGAACGATCTCGACAGACCGCTTACGCGCAGCAGGCTCATAGCCCCTCCTTGACCGCGGCGGTCCGTTGCGACGGCGACGCGGCGCCGCCGTTGTTCTGGTCGGCCTGATCGTCATTCGCATCGCCGAAACGCTCGCGAACGAAGCCGACGATTCCCTGCGGAAACGCGATCACCAGCAGCAGGATCGCGAGGCCGAGCAGCGACTGCCAGTAGTCGGTCTGTCGCGCGACCGTATCCTGCAGCCACGTGAATACCGCTGCGCCGACGATCGGCCCGCTCAAGGTCTGCAAGCCGCCGAGCAGCACCATCACGAGGCCATCCACCGAACGGCTCACACTGATCACTTCGGGCGAGATATTGCCCTTCGAAAACGCGTACAGCGATCCGGCCAGTCCGCAGAACAATGCCGCGATCACGAACGACGCCCACTGCACCCGCTTCACGTCGATGCCGATCGCCTCGGCGCGCAGCGCGGAATCGCGCGACGCACGCATCGCAAGCCCAAGCGGCGAGAACAGCATGCGGCGCAACAGCCACACGCCGAGCACCGCGCACGCGAGCGTCAGGTAGTAGAACGCGACCGGCGACGACAGCCAGTTCGACGGCCACAGTCCGAGGATGCCATTGCTGCCGCCGGTCACGTCGTCCCACTGGAACACGACCGACCAGACGATCTGCGCGAACGCGAGCGTCAGCATCGCGAGATAGACGCCCGAGAGGCGCACGCAGAACCAGCCGAACACGAGCGCGCCGACCACCGCGAGCAGCGGCCCGAGCAGCAGCGCGGCTTCCATCGGCAGGTTCAGCACTTTGAGAAACAGCGCCGCGCCGTATGCACCGAGTCCGAAGTACGCGGCATGGCCGAACGAATGCAGGCCGCCCGGACCCATAATGAAATGCAGGCTGGTCGCGAACAGCACCGCGATCAGGATCTCGACGAGCAGCACCGGCATATACGGAAACGCGTTGGCCGCGAGCGGCGCGAGCACGAGCGCCAGCAACACGAAGGCGGCGAGCCACTTCAGACGCTTGCCCGCCGGACGCAACGGCGTTTCCGGTGCGCCCATCACGCGCACCGCGGCGCTCGCGCGGCCGAGCAACCCCCACGGCCGCACCACCAGCACGAACGCCATCACGACGAATTCGGCCACCAGCGTAAAGCGGCTCAGCGACAAACCGATGCCGAAAATCGTCACGTGACCGATGCCGATGCACAGCGCCTTGATCTCGGCGATCAGCAACGCCGCGACGAATGCGCCCGGAATCGAACCCATGCCGCCGACCACGACGACCACGAACGCATTGCCGATCGTCTCGAGATCGAGCGACAGGTTCGCGGACATGCGCGGCCCTTGCAGCGCGCCGCCGAGTCCCGCGAGAAACGCGCCGACGAAGAACACACCGGTAAACAGCCAGGCCTGATTGATGCCGAGCGCGCCGAGCATCTCGCGATCCTGGGTGGCGGCGCGCACCAGCGTACCCCAGCGCGTGCGCGTCAACGCATACCAAAGCAGCAGCAGGACGACCGGGCCGATCACGATCAGCGCGATATCGTAGGTGGGCAGCGGATGGCCGAGAAAATCGACCGCGCCCGCGAGATGCGGCGCGCGCGGGCCGAACAGGTCGTCGGGGCCCCATAGCCACAGCGCCGCGTCGCGAAAGATCAGCACGAGCGCAAACGTGGCGAGCAGATGGAACAGCTCGGGCGCCTGATAGATCCGCCGCAGCACGACGATTTCAACGAGCGCGCCCAACACCGCGACCGCGAGCGCAGCGGCCAGCACCGACAACCAGAAACCGGCTGTCGTATGGCCGAAGCGGCTCGCGATGCTGTACGCGACGTAGATCCCGAACATATAGAACGAGCCGTGCGCAAAGTTGACGATGCGCGTCACGCCGAAGATCAACGACAAACCGGCGGCGACCAGAAACAGCGTCGACGCGTCGGCGAGTCCATTGACCAGTTGTACCAGCAGATTCGAAAGCATCGCGACCCTCGGCAGCTCGCCGAACGGCGCGCGCGCAGTGCATGTGCAATACGCGCAGCGGCCCGATCGGCGGAGGTTGCAGCGCGGGCGGCACCATGCGCGCCCGCGTCAACGGCAGGACACTACCAGCGAAACAACCTGCGCAACAAGCGGAGGCCATTGAGCGGCTTGAAGAAAGCGCTCGCATACGGATTATCGATCACCTCGATAGCGACTGCGTGGGCTCGATGGCGGCGGCGCGGCACGCCGACAGTCACCAGCAGATCCGCAACCGCCGCATAAAAAAACGCGCGACGGAGATGTCCGTCGCGCGCTTTTTTTGAATGAAGCGAAACGTGGCGCGTGCAGTCTTTACGACTTCGCCGCCGCGGCCGCCGCATCGTCCTCGCGGAACAGCTTGTCGGCCAGATGGTACGCGGAGTTAGCCGCCGGCACGCCGCAATAGATTGCGGTCTGCAGCAGCACTTCCTTGATCTGCTCGCGCGTCACGCCGTTGTTCTTCGCGGCACGCAGGTGCAGCGCAAGTTCTTCGCTGCGATTGAGCGCAACCATCATCGCGATCGTCAGCAGGCTGCGCGTATGACGCGGCAGACCTTCGCGCGTCCAGATCTCGCCCCATGCATAGCGCGTGATGAAGTTCTGGAACTCCTCGGTCAGCTCGGTGCGGTTCGCGAGCGAACGGTCGACGTGCGCGTTGCCCAGCACCGCGCGGCGCACCCCCATCCCAGCTTCGTAACGGTCTTCGTCGTTCATTTTGCCTCCGTCAGGAAGTCGAGCACGGTCTTCGTGAACTCGTCGACCTTCTCGATGTTGGAAATATGCGAGGCGTCGAGCTCGACGTAGCGCGCGCCCGGAATCGCCGCCGCGAGTTCGCGGCCTTGCGCGGGCGTCGCGGCCAGATCGTGCGTGCCGCTGATCACGAGCGTCGGCAGCTTGATGCCCGGCGCTTCGGGGCGCAGGTCGGACGCGTCGATCGCGTCGCAGTTCGATGCGTAGCCTTCCTTGTCGGTATGCACGAACACGTCGCGGATCATCGCCAGCACGACCGGTTCGCGCTCGATGAACTCTGCGGTGAACCAGCGCGGCAGCACCGCGTCGGCGAGCGCGAGCATGCCTTCGTGGCGCGCCTTCGCGGCACGCGGCACCCACACTTCCGGCGAGCCGATGCGCGCGGCCGTATTGCACAGCACGACGCGCTCGAAGCGGTCGCTGTGACGCGCGGCGAGCGCGATGCCGGTCAGGCCGCCCATCGAGATGCCGCAAAAATTCGCGCGCGCGATCTTCAGCGTATCCATCAGACCGAGCACGTCGCCGCTCAGCTGCTCGATCGTGTACGGACCCTTCGGCGCTTCCGAATGACCGTGACCGCGCGTGTCGTAACGCAGTACGCGGAAGTGCTTCGACAACGCCGCGACCTGCGGCGTCCACATGGACATATCGCTGCCGAGCGAATTCGACAGCACGAGCCAAGGCGCGTGGCCGTGACGATCGCCGTCGATGCGATAGTGAAGCTCGGTGCCGTTGACTGCGGCGTATGGCATGCCGGTTACTCCTTGGAATGGGCGCGCTGCGCGCGCGTGGTGTGAAGCGCCAGTGCGGCGTCGACATATGCGCTCGCCTGGCCGACGTATTGAGCGGGATCGAGCAGTTGCTTCAGGCGCTCGACCGGTAGATGTTCGGTGACGGCCGCGTCGGCGGCGAGCACGTCGTATAGCGTCTTGCCGTCGCGGATCGCCGCCTTCGACGCGCGCTCGACCAGATGATGCGCGTCGAGCCGGCCGATGCTGTCGCCGAGCGCGAGCATCACCGCTTCGCCGAGGATCAGGCCGTGTGTGACGTCGAGGTTCGCGGCGAGGCGCGCCACGTTCACGTTCAGGCCGGACGCGATCTGCTCGATGTTCGCGAGCGCGCCGCCCGCCAGACGCGCGAGATCCGGCAACGCGTCCCATTCGGCTTGCCAGCCGCCGAGCGCGCGCTCGTGCTCCTGCACCATGCCGGCGAACACGGTTGCGACCAGTCCGGGCGCGCGCGTCGCGGCCGTCAGCACCGCGGCGCAGCCGACCGGGTTGCGCTTGTGCGGCATCGTCGACGAACCGCCCTTGCCAGCCGCGGCGGGCTCGGCGAGTTCGTCGATTTCGGTCTGCATCTGCAGCGAAACATCGCGTGCGATCTTGCCGAGCGTGCCGATCAGCATGCCGAACAGCGATGCCGTTTCGGCGATGCGATCGCGCTGCGTGTGCCACGGCAAGGTCGGCACCGCGAGGCCGAGTTCTTTGGCGAGCGACTGTGTGACCTCAGGCGCCGCCTCGCGCAGACTCGCGAGCGTGCCGGCCGCGCCGCCGAATTGCAGCACCAGCACGCGCGCGCGCAAGGCATCGAGCCGCTCGCGATGACGCAGCAGCGCGTCGAGCCATTGCGCGAACTTGAGGCCCAGCGTGATCGGCAGCGCCTGTTGCAGCCACGTGCGGCCGATCATCGGCGTCGCGCGATGGGCGGCCGCGAGTTTCGCGATCGCCTCGCAGGTGGATTGCAGGCCGCTGTCGAGCAGGTCGAAGGTGTCGCGCAGTTGCAGGACCGTCGCCGTGTCGATGATGTCCTGGCTCGTCGCGCCCCAATGCACGTATTTGCCCGCTTCGGCGTCGGCGGCTTTGACGCGCGCGGTCAGTTGCTTGACGAGCGGAATCGCCAGGTTGCCGCCGAGCGCGGCGTCGCGCGCGAGCGCGTCGGCGTCGAGCTGGTCGGCCTTGCAGGCGGCTTCGATCGCGGGGACGGCGGATTCGGGAATGACGTTGTGCGCAGCCGAAGCGCGCGCGAGCGCGGCTTCGACGTCGAGCATCCGCTGCAGCGTGGCATGCGGCGCCCAGATGTCGTTCATCGGCTGTGTGCCGCAAAGAAGGCCAGTCAGACGGGCGCTGGAGTCGAGCATGGTGACGTCGATGTGCGAGGGATTCGGAACTGGGAAAGCGGCGCGCGGCGGTTCAAATCAGGCGCGGTGCCGCTCCGTGCCGTGCGTGTGCCGCGGCATGTGCTGCGTATTGTGCGCCAAACGCCGCCGGCACGTCGCCGAAGTTGCCAGGCCAGCGCTGACGCGGGGTTTGCCCCGTCAGCGCTGGCCTGTTCATGCAACGCCGGGCATCGAATGGATGCGACGTATTGCGTCGTTCAGATGAGGCGCCATCGGTGCGGCCGACAGGCAGACCGCCGCCGCGACGCCTCAGCCGACCCTCAGGCCGCGCGCGCAGCCTGGGTGCCGTCTGTCATCGGCACGCCGGTCAGCTTCAGCAGTTCGTCGAAGCCGATGTCCGTGAAAATCTCACGCACGACGAGGCCTTCCTTCGTCACGTCGATCATCGCGAGGTCCGTATAGATACGGGTCACGCAGCCGATACCGGTGACCGGGTACGAGCACTCGGCGGTGATCTTGCTTTCGCCCTGCTTGGTCAGGTGCTCCATCATCACGTAGACCTGCTTCGCGCCGATCGCGAGGTCCATCGCGCCGCCGACCGCCGGAATCGCGTCGGGCGCGCCGGTGTGCCAGTTCGCGAGGTCGCCCTTCGCCGAGACCTGGAACGCGCCGAGCACGCAGAAGTCGAGATGGCCGCCGCGCATCATCGCGAACGAATCCGCGTGGTGGAAGTAAGCACCGCCCGTCAGCAGCGTGACGTGCTGCTTGCCGGCGTTGATCAGTTCGTCGTCTTCCTCGCCCTTCGCCGGTGCCGGGCCCATGCCGAGCAGGCCGTTTTCGCTGTGCAGGAAGATTTCCTTGTCGGCGGCGAGGTGGTTCGCCACCAGCGTCGGCACGCCGATGCCGAGGTTCACGTAAGCGCCTTCAGGGATGTCCTGGGCAACGCGCTTGGCCATTTCATCGCGGGTCAGTTTCTTCATGTCGGTCTCCGGTTCAGGCAGCAGCGTCGTGAGGATTGGGCGTCGGGGCATGCGCCGCTTGCGGCACCGCGATCACGCGTTGCACGAAAATGCCGGGCGTGACGATCTCTTCCGGATCGAGGCCGCCGAGCGGCACCACTTCCGACACCTGCACGATCGCGGTCTTCGCGGCGCTGGCCATGATCGGCCCGAAGTTACGCGCGGTCTTGCGATAGATCAGGTTGCCCCAACGGTCGCCCTTGTACGCCTTGATCAGCGCGAAGTCGGCATGCAGTGGCGCTTCGAGCACGTAGTGACGGCCGTCGATCAGGCGCGTTTCCTTGCCTTCGGCGAGCTTGGTGCCGTACGCGGTCGGCGTGAAGAAGCCGCCGATGCCCGCGCCCGCCGCGCGAATGCGCTCGGCGAGGTTGCCTTGCGGCACGAGTTCGAGTTCGATTTCGCCGGCGCGATAGAGCGCGTCGAATACATACGAGTCGGTTTGACGCGGGAACGAGCAGATGATCTTGCGCACGCGCTTGGCCTTCAGCAGCGCCGCGAGGCCAATGTCGCCGTTACCTGCATTGTTGTTGACGATGGTCAGGTTGCGCGCGCCCTGCTCGATCAGCGCGTCGATCAGTTCGGACGGCATGCCGGCCGTGCCGAAGCCACCGATCATGACAGTCGCGCCGTCGTGGACATCGGCAACCGCCGATTGAAGTGTCTCGAAAATCTTGTTGATCATGTCGAAATTCCTTTGGGGGCGCTAAATGCCGCTGGGCTGACAGCCCTAACCGACAAGGCTCGCGTGGAAACAGTCTCCGGGCATGCTGGCGACGGCTCGCGAGATGGTGAGCGGGCTGGCGCCTTGGGTTGGTTCGCGGCTGAATTGTTCGTTCTGTGAACAGTGATTCGTTTAGCGAACGCTTCGGCGATTATGGTTGTCCTGTGGGCGGGTTGTCAAGGCAGGGAAACCAGGGAAAGCCCCTCCATCATAGGTCGCCGGGTGCTGCAGCGACGGCCTGCATCGCGCTCCACTCGCGCGCGAAAAAGCGGGCCGCGTCAATTCCCATTATGCTGACAGGCGATTTTTCTACTAGGCTCTATATCGATACGGCATAGACACGGTCGTGCCCCGCCCGCCCCGCGAGCCATAACAAACATGTCCGAGACACCTCTGGATCTGAATCTGATCCCCTATCTGGTCGCGATGGAAGACACACGCAACGTGAGCCGCGCCGCCGAGCAGCTCGGCGTGAGCCAGCCGCGTGTGAGCACCGCGCTCGGCCGCCTGCGCGAGTACTTCGACGATCCGCTGTTCGTGCGCACATCGAAAGGCATGGAGCCGACGCCGCGCGCGCTCGCGATCCTGCCCGCCGCACGCGATGCGCTGTTGCGCATCGAGAAAGGCATGCTCGAGGTGCAGAACTTCGATCCGGCCACGAGCACGCACACGTTCTCGATCGCGCTGTCCGACGTCGGCGAGATCGTGTTTCTGCCGCGACTTTTGCAGCTGTTCGCCGAGCGGGCGCCTTCCGCGAATCTGCGCTCGGTGTCGCTGTCGCCAGCGCAGGTCGAGCGCGGACTCGAATCGGGCGATGTCGATCTCGCCGTCGGCTATTTTCCGGACCTGTCGGGCAATAACTTCTTTCAGCAGCGGCTCTTCACGCATCGCTTCATCTGCCTGATGCGCAGCGGGCATCCGCTGTCGAAGGGGCCGCTCACGCTAGAGCAATACATGGCGTCAGGGCACGCGGTCGTGCGCGCCGAGGGACGCAGCCAGGAAATCCTCGAGGCGTACCTCGAAAAGAAGCGCATCAGGCGACGCGCCGTGCTTGAAACGCCGCACTTCATGAGCCTGCCGTTCATTCTCGCGCGCACCGATCTGCTTGCGACCGTGCCGCATGCGATCGGCTTCGCGTACGTGTCGGAGCACGCGTCGATCATGCTCGTCGAGCCGCCGCTGCCGTTGCCGCGCTTCGATCTGCGGCAACATTGGCATCGCAAGTTTCATAACGATCCGCGCCTGAGCTGGCTGCGTGGCCTGGTCGCCGAACTGTTCAACGATGCGATGGACGAATGGCCGAAGTAGTCGTTTGAAGCAAGTCCGCGACCGCCCCGGCAGCGCAAGGGGCATCGGCACCTTTGGGGGCGAAACATGGAACAATGGGCTTAGTTACTGACCCCGCGCGCCGGGCAGCGTCGGCGCGCGATCCAGGAGGACGACGCATGAGCAGCAGCAAGGCAAAGAAAACCAAACCCGCAGCGGCCGCCGAACGCCCGAGCCGCGAAGAAGCTGAAGCGGCCGTGCGCGTGATGCTGCGCTGGGCCGGCGACGACCCGAGCCGCGAAGGCCTGATCGACACGCCGGCGCGCGTGGTGCGCGCCTACGAGGAGTTCTTCGCCGGCTATCAGGTCGATCCGCGCGACATCCTCGCGCGCACTTTCTCCGAAGTGGACGGCTACGACGAAATGATCGTGCTGAAGGACATCCGCTTCGAAAGCTATTGCGAGCACCATATGGTGCCGATCATCGGACGCGCGCACGTCGCGTATCTGCCGAATCATCGTGTGGTCGGCATTTCAAAGCTCGCACGTCTCGTCGATGCATTCGCGAAACGGCTGCAGATCCAGGAAAAGATGACAGTGCAAATCGCCGATACGCTGAACGACGTGCTGCAGCCGGCCGGCGTCGGCGTGATTCTCGAAGCCGCGCATCAGTGCATGTCGACGCGAGGCGTGCATAAGGCCGGCGTCACGATGGTCACGTCGCGCATGCTCGGCACGTTCCGCACCGATCCGTCGACACGGCGCGAGTTTCTGGCGATCGTCGGAAATCCGGGTGTGGTGGCGGTGCCGAATACCTGAGGGGTTGAACCTGGGCGGGGCGTTTTGCAGTGCCCTGACGATGCAGCCCCCGCCCCTGCGAATCAATGTTGCGTTCCACGGGCACTTCCCGACGCGCACCGCGCACGTCGCGGTGAGCACGCGGACTTGGCCGTTAGTTGCGTCATGGCGATCGACGCCAACGCGCCCCACCGGCCGTCGTCGTCCCTCTCCTTCTCTGATCGACACGCCGCCCAACCCACACCGCTCCGCGCGCCCATGCGCAGACCTTCGGTTATGCTGAACCCACTGCGCGACAGGAACGCGCTTTGCAATGTGCTGCATGCGGAGCGCCCATGCAAAGCGGGTTTGCGCGCGCATGCCGGCCCAACAGCAGCAACAGGAGCGCCTGAATTGGTCGAGTTTCCGTTGTCGGCGGTTTCAACCTGGGGCAGCGCGATCGTGTTCGTCAACGTCCTGCTGACGCGCCTCGGTGTACCGATTCCTGCCGTGCCGATGCTGTTGTTCGCGGGCTCGGCGATCGCCGCGGGCACCCTGTCGTTCTGGCCTGTCCTCGGCGCGGCGGTGCTGGGCGCGTTGATCGGCGACGGCACCTGGTTCGCGGCCGGCCGGCTATACGGCCGCAAGCTGCTCGCGTGGCTCGGCCGCCTGTCGCCCGCCGTCGATACGAGGCTCGAAATGGCGCGCTCGCTGTTCGAACGCTACGGCGTGCCGCTCGTGTCGGTCTCGAAGTTCGTGCCTGGGCTCGGCCTGATCACGCCGCCGCTGATGGGCACGACTGCGGTGGATATCCGCATCTACGCACTCTGGGAACTCGCGAGCGTGATTGCGTGGGCGGCCTTCTGGCTGCTCGGCGGCGCGGCGGTGGAACGCGAGTTGCACATGCTGCGCGCGTTCGTGGAGCAGCGCGGCGGCACCCTCGCCGACATCCTCCTTGCCGTGGCGCTCGTCTATCTGCTCTACCGGCTGCATCTACGGTATCGCTTGCGACGTCGCTTCGCGCGCGCCGCATCGGGCGCAGCCACGCCGATGCTGGCCGCTCCGCCGCGCGCCTCACCGGCGAGCGTCAGGTCGGGAATGCCGTGGCGCTGGCGGCGCCTCGGCCGCATGAGCCGCATGACGCCATCCCGTGTGCTCGATGCACGGCCCGGCGCGCCGCTGCTCGATCTGCGACGACAGATTCCCGACGCGCTCGCGCTCGATCCGCACTCGCCCGAACAGATCGATGGCGCGCTGCGCGCGCACGACATGGTGATCTATTGCATCTGCCCGGACAGCGCGACCGCGCTCGAAGTCTCGCAACATATGCGCAGCAACGGCTACACGCGGATTCGCGCGCTGCGCGGCGGACTCGATGCATGGCAGCGGCGCGGCTTCCCGGTGGGGTTGCTGGCTTCCGCAGACGGTTCGGCCGCCGATCCGCAGCCCTCGGCGTTCCGGGACGAAATGCCGGCGGCCGTGACATTGCGCGGGTTCGCGCCGCCAAGCGCGGAGCGCGCCTGAATCGCGCCGCGCCGCGACAACCCGGCCGGGAAAGCGCCGCCGCCTCCTGAGCGCCTGGAGTCAAAGCCCGGCCCCAGCACCCGAAGGCGCCTGCGCCGCTGCCTCTTCCTTCCACTGCGCCGAACTGGTGCGATTGCGCCCCTGGTTCTTCGCCACATAAAGTTGTTGATCGGCGGCGGCCAGCAGTTCGAGCCCGCCCCCGCTATCGCTCGCCGTCGGCAGCGCCGTCGCGCAGCCGACGCTGACCGTCACCCCGCGCGCCGCCTGCCCCCGCAGGATGACCTGGCTTTCCACCTTGCGGCGAATCTGCTCCGCGACCGCGAACGCGCCCTGCGCGTTGGTATCCGGCAGCACTACCGCAAACTCTTCGCCGCCGTAGCGCGCGACCAGATCGACCGAGCGGCGCACCACGGACGCGATGCAATCGGCCACCGCGATCAACACCTCGTCGCCGCTCTCGTGTCCGTAGGTATCGTTGAAAATCTTGAAGTGATCGATGTCGATGAACAGTACCGACAGCGGCTTGGTCTCGCGTCGCGCGCGCCGCCATTCGTCCTCGAGCCGCTTGTCGAGCACGCGGCGATTGTTGAGCTTGGTCAGCGGATCGGTCGCGGCCAGACGCTGCAGCGCAGCCTGCGCGCGCTGCTTGTCGCGTAGCGCGAACGCGAGCAGCCACGATACGAACACGAACACCGCACCGAATGCGACGGTCAGCGCAGCGGCCACATGGCTGCGATGCTCCCACGGCGCGAGCACGTCGTCGACGGCGGGCGCGACCACCGCGATCAGCGGCGTGCCCGGCACGTGCGCGTACGTGAACATGCGGCGCACGCCGTCGACCGCCGCGATCGATACGTCGCTGCCCGAGTCATGCGAGCTCATTTCCCGGAAGTTTGGCGAGTTTGCGATGTTCAAGCCGATCTCAGGCACGACGATCGGCTTGCGCGCGAGCAGCGTGCCGTCCGTCATGACGATGAAGACCGAGCCTTGCTTGCCGGTGTCGATCCGGTCGAGCAGATGCTGGAAGTACTCGATGCGAATCGCGAGCAGCGCGATGCCGGAAAAGCGGCCTTGGGCATCGTCGATGCGCCGGGTGAGCGCGACCGAGAGCTTGTTGTCTCGCAGCCGCGACATGAACGGATGTGAGAAATACAGGCCCGTCGCCGGATTGCGCTGCTGCGCCAGAAAGTATTCGCGGTCGTCGAGATGCACGGTCGTGTTCGCGCCTTCATACTGCGCGGCGGCCACTTCGCCGTCCGCGTCGATTACGTAAGCACCGCCGAGATAGGCCGCGGTAGTCGTTCGATCGAACAGCAACGCCTGGCGAACGGCGACCGGCAGCGTCCACGTGACCGGATCGCGCGCGGCATCCACGATCGATTCCAGCGACAGACTATAAATCTCGACGTTGCGTTCGAGATCCGCGGAAATGATCGACACGAGGTTTTGCGAGGTCTGGCGCGCATGATCGAGCGTCTCGGTACGGCCTTCGCCGACCTCCATCGCGATCAGAATCGACATGGCCAATGCGACCACCGTGCCAGCGATGCCAGCCACCCAAGGGCGGTTGCCCACATAGCGAGTCATGCCGATCCGGACGACAAGCAACGTCTCGCGCAGCCGACGACGCAGCGAAAGCGTTCGCTTTACCACGCTCTTCGCCTCCTTTCCCGGATTATTTCGCGGGTTACTCCTGCGCACCGGCAGCACGGTGCGCCGTGCATTCCAGGCTGCGCATCCTTCGCACGAGCGAGGATCGGGCGCGCCCGATCAACCTAGCAGCCCCGACGCCGCGCGCAAGCGGCGTTTGCGTTTCTTATCGAGCCACTGCAAGGCGGCCTCGATGTCGCCGGCACTGGCAAGCGCCGCGGCATTCTCACGCAACAGCCCCTCACTGGCGACTGTGTCGTTGAGCATGCCGAAGCGCTTCTGGATTTTCTTCAACCGTTTAAGCGTGCGCTTATGACCGCCTCTTAGCACCGGCCCGAAAAACTCGAACAGATAGCGCAGTTTCTTGCCCGCTTTTCTGACATCGTGAAAGGCGTCGTAATGTGAGCGCTTAGCGCGGCGTGCACGTTCGATGCGCTTCTTCAACGAACGCTCCGATGCGTCGATGCGTCGAGCGGCGAATTTGCGCAGTGCAATATCCGATTGGTGCATCACGTGCAGTTGCGCGGAAGTGGTAGCCAATGCATCGCGCAGCAGATGTTTGACGTCGGCGTTCAATAAGGTTTCGCGGCTGGTCGCCAGCGTGTCGCTGCGCGCCTGCTCGAGCTTCGGCATGAACGCTTGCGCGCCGCTGCCTTCCCGCGAGAGCAGTTCGATCAGGATGTCCCAATCGCGCGTTTTACCGGCCGCGGTGGCGAGAAACTTATAGACGGCGCGTTGGCGGGCATTCTCGCCCTTGTCCAGTAGCGGGGCGAACGCCCACCACAACGACCGCAACCGCCGCAGCGACACGCGCAGTTTGTGCAGCGCTTCGGGCGATGCGTCGTGGCGGATCCCGTTGGCGAGTTCGATCGCCTCATCGACCAGCGGCGCGGCGTAGGACGCGAAGGCCTGCTGAGCCGGTGCTTCGCCGGCCGGCTCGGCGACTGTCTCGCGGTCTGGTTTCATCGACGCTCTCTTGAAACGTGACGATCCTTCCAGCGTAGCAAAAATAATGCTCACGGGGGATTCACGGCGCATCTCATCCGCCCGGCCAATCGCGCGATGGCAGGTCGCGTCGCCAGCGTCTATCCTCGACCGGTAGGACTGCGCGCATTGCATCGCCATGCAATGTGCAGTGCGGCAAATACCGCAAACCGATCTCGGGAGGATGTATGCGCATACTTGTTGTCGGTGCGACGGGCCTGCTCGGCTCGCACATCGTGCGGTTGCTCGCCGCCGAGCATGACGTGGTCGGCGCGAGCCGCAAGGGCTCGGAACTGCATGTCGATCTGTCGGATAAACGGAGCATCGAAGCGATGTATGCACAAGGTGGCAGCTTCGACGCGATTGTTTGCGCGGCGGGCGCGGCGAAATTCGCACCGTTCGCCTCACTCGCCGACGAAGACTTCGCGTTCAGTCTTGCCAACAAGCTGATGGGTCAGGTCAATCTCGTGCGCTGCGGCGCCGCACATGTGTCGCAAGGCGGCTCGTTCACGCTGACGAGCGGCGTGCTCGCGCAACAGCCGATGGAGGGCAGCGCCGCGGTCAGCATCGTCAATGCGGGTGTCGAAGCGTTCGCGCGCTCGGCCGCGCTCGAGTTGCGCGGCAAGGCACGCGTCAATGTGGTGAGCCCGGGCTGGGTCGCCGAGACGCTCGAATCGATGGGCCGCGATCCCTCGCAAGGCGTGCCGGCTGAAATCGTCGCGCAGGCTTATAAACGCAGCCTCGGCGGCAGCGCGAACGGCGAAGTGATCAACGCTTCGTAAGCGCGATCTGCATCGCGCCCACCGTATCGTGCTATTCATCACTTGCTTAGTGCGCTTCGGACATCTTACTATTCCTGTCCGCCAGCCCGCGTAGTATTTACCGGCGCGGGCGGCGTAGGATAGCCCCGCGCCGCGACTGTTTTCTGCTCCCTCCTAGCCGTCACGCAGTTGTCATCATTGCGACACACAGCGAAAGCAGCATCGAAAACTCTGCGATAACTTTCTTGGGGCTTACGTCATGCCGGAACTTTCGTATCCGCAACCAGGCGCCGCCAGCGGCAAAGGCCGTGGTGCAGGCCTGGTTATTTTCGTCGCCCTGCTCGTCGTCGGCGTCGTGTATTGCGCAGTGCATCTGATCGACGATCTGCAACCCGTACGCGAAAGCTCCGTGATGCCGTATTTTCTGCTCGGCGTCGCACTGCTGATCGCGCTCGGCTTCGAGTTCGTCAACGGCTTTCACGATACGGCCAACGCGGTCGCCACCGTTATCTACACGCACTCGCTGACGCCGAACCTCGCGGTCGTCTGGTCAGGAGCATGGAATTTTCTCGGCGTGCTGACATCGAGCGGCGCGGTCGCCTTCGGCGTGCTACAACTGCTGCCGGTCGAGCTGATCCTGCAGGTTGGCAGCAGCGCCGGCTTCGCGATGGTGTTCGCGCTGCTGATCGCCGCGATCATCTGGAATCTCGGCACGTGGTTTTTCGGTCTGCCGTCGTCGAGCTCGCATACGCTGATCGGCTCGATCATCGGCGTGGGTCTGATGAATCAGCTGATGCATGGTGCGAACGGGACGAGCGGCGTCGACTGGAATCAGGCGCTCGGCGTCGGCAAGTCGCTGCTGTTTTCGCCGATCGTGGGCTTTCTGCTCGCCGGCTTGCTGCTGCTGATCATGAAGGCGGTCGTACGCGTGCCCGCGCTGTATGCCGAGCCGAAAGGCAAGGAGCCGCCGCCGTTCTGGATTCGCTGCCTGCTGATTCTGACCTGCACGGGCGTGTCGTTCGCGCATGGCTCCAACGACGGCCAGAAAGGCATGGGCCTGATCATGCTGATCCTGATCGGCACGGTGCCCACTGCCTACGCACTGAACAGGGCAGTCACGACGGAGCAGACGCAGACCTTCATCGCGGTCGCGCATCAAACCGCGACGACGCTGTCGCGCTACACGCAGGGTGCGGCGCCTTCCACGGATCCGCGCGCCGATGTCGAGGCTTTCGTGCGCACCCGTCAGATGACACCCGCCACGCTGCCGGCGCTGCAACAGCTGACCGAGCAGATCGGACTCCAGGTCGGCCAATCGGGCTCGATGGCCGCGGTGCCGCAAGGCATCGTCGATAACGTGCGCAACAACATGTATGTCACGTCCGAGGCGATTCGTCTGATGCAGAAGGCCAATGAGCCGCAGTTCTCACCCGAGGACGCGAAGATCATCGCCAACTTCAGAACGCAGATCGATCACTCGACCAAGTTCATTCCGCCGTGGGTCAAGGTGGCGGTCGCGATCGCGCTGGGTCTCGGCACGATGGTCGGATGGAAGCGCATCGTCGTCACGGTGGGCGAGAAAATCGGCAAACAGCATCTGACGTACGGTCAAGGCGCGGCGGCTGAACTCGTCGCGATGGCGACGATCGGCGCCGCCGACGTCTACGGTCTGCCGGTGTCGACGACCCACGTGCTCTCTTCCGGCGTGGCCGGCACGATGGCGGCCAACGGCTCCGGTCTGCAATGGGGCACGGTGCGCAGCCTGCTCCTCGCATGGGTGCTGACGCTGCCCGCATCGATCGCACTCGCGGGCGGCTTGTACTGGGTATTCCGTTCGGTGTTCTGAGTTCGTCGGTCGGGCAGACCGAAGCACGAAAAAAAGCGCGGTACGTTCAGGACGTACCGCGCTTTTTCGTTGACCCGCCAGGGCCGCTCTTCAATACACTTCGGGCACGATCATCGACTCAGGCACCGGCTGACGGCTATAGTCGTCGTTATAGACGCGCGGCGGCAATTCGATATGCGGATGCTCGATCTCGTGATACGGCACCTGGCTCAGCAGATGGTGAATGCAGTTCAGGCGCGCGCGTTTCTTGTCGACGGCCTGCACGACCCACCACGGCGCCTCGGGAATATGCGAGCGCTGCAGCATCACTTCCTTCGCCTGCGTATACGCTTCCCAGCGGCGCCGGCTTTCCAGATCCATCGGACTGAGCTTCCACTGCTTGAGCGGATCGTGGATGCGATTCTGGAAGCGGATCTCCTGCTCTTCGTCGGTGATCGAAAACCAGTACTTGAGGATCTGCACGCCGCTGCGCGCCAGCATCTTTTCGAACTCGGGCACCGAGCGGAAAAACTCTTCGTACTCGTCGTCGGAGCAGAAGTTCATCACGCGCTCGACGCCCGCGCGGTTGTACCAGCTTCGATCGAATAGCACCATCTCGCCGCCTGCCGGCAAGTGCGATACGTAGCGCTGGAAATACCATTGCGTGCGCTCGCGATTGTTCGGCGCGGGCAAAGCCGCCACGCGGCACACGCGCGGATTGAGACGCTGCGTGATGCGCTTGATCGCACCGCCCTTGCCAGCCGCGTCGCGCCCCTCGAAAATCACGACGAGCCGGTGCCCGTTCGCGACGATCCAGTCCTGCAGCTTGACCAACTCCCCTTGCAGCCGGAACAGTTCGCGGAAGTACTGCTTGCGCGCCTCGCGATGCTCGGGCGTCAGGCCGAGGGGGCCGTCGATGATGCGGTCGTCGACCTCCATTTCGAGTTCTTCGTCGTAGGCATCGATGAGGTCTTCTTCGAAACGGCGTTGCCGCTCCGCCAGCAGTTCGGTATGAGATCTCGGATCCGGCTCTTTCATTGCGGCTCTCCTCGCGACAGGAATGGGATGGCGCGCGGCGGCTAGCGCGACGCGGTCGCGTTCGATTATCGAAGCGCGAGGTGTCAGCCGTGTTACCGGATGGGCGGGCGCTGCGCGGGCGTGGCAGCACTCATGATAGCGAGTTTTGCGCGAGCTTCCGGCACTAGCGCAGCGGCCGCGCGAAGCTCAGTTCGTGGCCGTCCGGATCGGTGATATGAAAATAGCGTTCGCCCCACGGCGCATCCGATGGCGCGAACGACGGCTGCAGCCCCGCCGCCAGCGCCTTGTCGTAGATCGCGTCGACGTCCGACACGTAGATGATCACGCGTCCCCACCAGTTGACCGGCGCGCGCGCATCGGCGATCAGGTTCAGATACGCGCCGCCGAACGCGAACGACGTGAAGGCCTCGCGCGGACCGCCGAACTTGATGGGAAAGCCGAGCGCGTCGTAGAACGCCACGGCGCGCTGCATGTCGCTGGTGGCGAGTGTGATCGCGCTGAGCGACTCGATGCGTGGATCCTCGTGCGGAAGTTGCGGCGCTGAAGCGGTGGATGCGGACATGAAGAGATCTCCGTGGCGCGAGCGAGCGACGAGCGACGGCTCGTCCGGGAAAGTGTCTCACACGCGACGGCCGCCAGCCTGGCGCCGCGCCCGCGCGCCCTTGAAAACCCGCACGGCGCCCCGCATCTCGCAGCCCGTCCATCCGGAGCATCGTTATGGGAAGCCGTCCACGCTTCATCGATGACCTGTCGAGCGCCGCATCCGACGCCCCCGGGCCCCAATCCACCGACCTTTTGACTGACGACGACGACGCGCTGCTCGACGCCTACTCCCGCACCGTGATCGGCGCGCTGGAGCGCGTGCAGCAGGCGGTCGCGTTCATTGCCGTCGAACGCCGCCTGCCCGGCGATGCGGCCGCGCATGGCCGCGGCGCGCGCGGCGGCACCGGCTCGGGCTTTCTGTTCACGCCCGACGGTTATCTGCTGACCAATAGCCACGTCGTGCATGGCGCGACGCATATCCAGGTGACGCTAGCCGACGGCGCGAAGTTCGACGCCGATCTGGTCGGCGACGATCCCGGCAGCGATCTCGCGGTGCTGCGGATCGGCTCGCCGGAACCGCTGCCGCATGTGGAGCTCGGCGAATCGTCGAAGCTGCGCGTCGGGCAGATCGCGATCGCGGTCGGCAGTCCGCTCGGGCTGCAGCAGACCGTGACGACCGGCGTCGTTTCGGCGCTCGGCCGTTCGCTGCGTTCGAACTCCGGCCGCATGATCTACGACGTGATCCAGACCGACGCGGCGTTGAATCCGGGCAACTCGGGCGGACCGCTGATCAATTCGGCGGGTCAGGTGATCGGCGTGAATACCGCGATCATCCCTGGCGCGCAGGCCATCTGTTTTGCGACCGCGATCGATACCGCGAAGTGGGTCATCATGCAGATCTTCGCGCACGGCCGCGTGCGGCGCGCCTATATCGGCGTGGCCGGCACCACGACGCCGCTGTCGCGGCGCGTGCAGCGCTACTTCGGGCTCACCGCGCAAAGCGGCGTGCACGTCATGGAGATCGTCAAAGGCAGTCCGGCCGCGCTCGCCGGCGTGCGTACCGACGACACGATAGTCGCCATCGACACGCAGCCGGTGCAGGACGTGGATGCTCTGCAACGCGCGCTCGACGCGTCGCGTATCGACAAGCCGGTCGGCGTGACGGTGTTACGCGGCGCGCAGCGAGTGGAGCTGACGGTGACGCCGGTGGAGCAGGCGGGGTGATAGCAGAGCGGGATGGGCAGCGAGGTGTGCTTAAAGGTGTGCTTAAGCCCGCCCGCGGCTGCCGCGCGCGATCTCGTCACCCGCGTCTAGCGGCAGACGCCGCGTAATCGGAATCGACAGACACGAGAACAGGCCAACGACGAGAAACGCCGGCCAGAAATCGGAGAACACGATCTGCGGATGCCCTTGCACGTGATTCGAAATCTGCAACACGATGCCCGAGATTGTCACGCCGAGGCCGAGCGACATCTGCTGGATGACGCTCGCGACGCTGGTCGCGCGGCCGACGTCGCTGCTCGGAATATCCGCATACGCAAGCGTATTGAGCGACGTGAATTGCAGAGACGGGAAGAAGCCGCCCACCAGCACGATGCACCAGATCACCCAATGCGGCGTGCCCGGAAAGAACAGTCCATACACGGCGATCGCAAGACCCGCGCACGCGGCGTTGACCATTAGCACGGTGCGAAAGCCGTAGCGTTCGAGAATGCGCGACGCCACCGTCTTCATGAACATCGAGCCGAACGCGGACGCGCACGTAATCGCGCCGGCCCTGAACGCGGTCATGCCGAGACCTTCCTGCAACGCGAGCGGCAACAGAAACGGCACGGCGCCCAGACCGATTCGAAACAGCGAGCCGCCGATCACGCTCGCATGAAAACTCGGGATGCGCAGCAGACGCAGATCGAGCACCGGCAGCGCGACGCGGCTCGCGTACAGCACATAAATCACTAGCAGCACGATGCCGGTCACGCACATGCCGACCGATTCGCGCGTCGATACCAGCTCGCCACCGACCAGCGACAGCCCGAGCATGAACAACGAAGCGCCGCTCGCCGACAGCACGAAGCCGAGCCAGTCGAGCCGGCCAGGATGCGGCTCGCGCGTATTGGCGATGTACTTGTTGGTCAGCCAGATGCCGAGCAGGCCGATCGGCACGTTGATCACGAAGATCAGGCGCCAGTGCAGATAGGTCGTGATAAAGCCGCCGAGCGGCGGCCCGACCACCGGGCCGAGCAAGGCCGGCACCGACAGATAGTTCATCGCGCGGATGAACTCCGACTTCGGCACCGAACGGAAGATGATGATGCGGCCCACCGGCACCATCAGCGCGCCGCCGATGCCTTGCACGAAGCGCGCGAGCACGAAGGTATCGAGTGACGTGGAGGCCGCGCACAACAGCGAGCCTGCGATGAAGATGCCGATCGCGGTGCGGAACACGGTGCGCGATCCGAAGCGGTCGGCGACCCAGCCGCAGATCGGGATAAAGACGCCAAGACCGATCACATACGCGGTGACCGCCAGCTTCAGCGTGATCGGATCGTGGCCGAGGTCGCGCGCCAGAACCGGCAGCGACGTCACGATGACCGTGCCGTCCACGTTTTCCATGAACATCGCGCATGCGACGATCAGCGGAACGGTGAAAGCGCCTAATCCAAGCAGCATTCTCATGGCGACGGGCGGCCAGCCATCGATGGAAAGCGTCGATTATGGCATCGCGGCGGCAACAAATGTTGCTGCGCGGGAGGATTTTGCCGCGTGCTGTGGTGCGCTGCCGTGTGTCTTCGCGCGCGGCACCCGCAACTTAGCGTGATGCGCTAACGAGCGGCTGCAACTGCGGCAGGATTTCGTCGGCCGCGCGCGCGACGTCGTTCGGGAAGTCGATTTCGATCCACGGCGCGCCGGTCACGTCGGCCGTATCGAACACCTGGCTGCGCTCGAGCAGCAGGTCGCGCACCGCCTCTTCGTGCGGCAGGTTCGCGCGGCCGCTGTCGATATAGCCGGCGACGATCTGCGTGAAGCGTCGCGCGGTTTCCTCGCGGAAGCGGAAGAAGCCGACCGACTCGCCGATCGTGTCGTATTCCAGATTGACCGCGAGCTGCTTGCGCAACTCCACCGGCACGCCGTCCTTCAGGCACAGCTTGACGGGCTCGTCACCCGCTTCGAAATCGCGGTCGATCAGCAGACGGTTGACCGACTCGCCCGCCACCAGCGCGCTCAGGATGCGCTCGTCGTACAGCACGTCGGCGTCCATCAGCAGCACGTCGCCGCCGCGCGTCAGCGCCTCGGCCACCGTGTGCACGGTCAGCACGCTGCCCAAATCGAAACGCGGATTGAGCACGGTCTCGACCTTGTGCGGCCAGTCGATGCGCGCGAGTTCGGCCTGCACCGATTCCGGCTGGAAGCCGAGCGCCAGCACGACGTCGGTCACGCCGGCCGTTTCGAGCATCTGCAGATGCCGTTCGAGCAGGCTCATGCCGTCGAACTGCAACAGGCATTTCGGAAACTGGGCTTGCGGCGGCTGCTGGAGACGCAGGCCGAGGCCCGCTGCGAGAATGATGGCGCGCATGCGCGGTCCTTTGAAAAAGTACGGAGGTCAATCGGCAACCGGAAGGCGCCGCAGGGCGCGCCGTCGTTGCCAGCTTCGTTCGCTGAAGTGCAATACCAGCAGGCCCGGCAGGCCCAGCAGGATTTCACGCGCGCGCTTGGCGAGCGACAACGCCAGCGCCGCGTCGGGCGGCAAACCGACCAGCGGCGCGAGCAGCAGATAGCCGCCCTCCTGCACGCCGAGCGAGCCCGGAATCATGAAGGCCGCGCCGCGAATCGCCTGGCCGATGCTCTCCAGCAGCAGCGCGTCGATCCAGCCGACCGGATGGCCGAGAAAACGCAGCGCGAGCCAGACCTCGGCCGTGCCGACGATCCAGCCGACGAGGCTCAGCGCAAAGCTCGCCGCCACCTTGCCGCGCTCGCGGTACAGCGACTGCACGGCGGCATCGACGGCTTCGGCGCGGGTCATCAGCGAGGACCAGTCGCGCTTGCCGAACAGCTTCGACACCACGCCGAGCAGCCGGCCGAACAGGCCGCGCCGCTGCGCGAAGTAGAACGCGGCGATCAGCGCGCCGAGCACGCAGGTCGCGAGCAGCGTCGCGGTGCGCAGGTCGTGCAGCGTGCCGTGCGCGGCGTAGGCACCGAACATCGCGAGGCCGCCGAGCGCGAACACGATTTGCGCGAGCGCCTGCCAGGTCGTGCTGACGGTGATCGCGGCGGCCGCGTCGCGCATCGGCATGCCGCGTTGCGACAGTTGCCGCACCATCACCACCGGCCCGCCGATCTGCCCGGCGGGCAGCAGGCTATTCACCGATTCACCGATCCAGCGCGCGAATAGCGCATCGCGCAGCGAGGGCCCGGTTCGCGCAACACTTGTTGCACCTTCATATGCGCCGTCGCGCGATGCATCGCCGCGCTTGAACAGCACCGCGATCGCACCCGCATCGAGCACGAGCGGCACCACGTGGAAGGCGGCGACGGCCGCGAGCCCCCAGCCCGCCGCGAGCAAGGTCGACGCGACCGAGCCGAAGCCCTGCCAGGCGAGCAGGCCGACGAAGAGCGCCGAGCCGATCGACAGCAGCAGCACGGCCGCGCGACTCATGCGGAGTCCTTGCCGCGCGAGGCCATCTGACGGAACACCTGGCGGAAGCCGAAGTACGCGATCGCGTCCTTCATGTTGGAAACGAAGCGGCGCCACGGCCGCATATTGGGATCCGTGACGTATTCGAACGTCAGCGACACACGCATCTCGTTCGGACCGGCCGGCGTGATGCGATGACGCAGCTTGTCGCCATCGAAGAACACGAGGCCGCCCGGCGGAATCTGCACCGAGCCAGGCTGGTCCGGCACGTCCGGATTGCGCGTATGCAGCTCGTAGTCGAGCCGGCACGATGATTCGTCGATCACGCCGAGCAGCAGCGTGTAGCGGCGCCCGTCATAGTACGAAGTGTCGTAGTGCCAGCCGATATGGTCGCCGGGGCGCGTGTAGTAGTAGAGCGCGTACGCGTGCGGATCGTCGGCGGGCGACACCTGCAGCTTGTCGCCGCTCAGCTGCTCGAGCCAGCCGATCAACGCCTTCGAGCGATACAGCTCGGCGATGAACGGCGCCATACGATCGATCGTATGGCGGCTCACGCTGCCGCCCTGCTTGTGACCCGGCAGATAGTTGCGGTTCACTTCGTCGAGCAGCGACCGCGCGCTGTGGACCAATTGCGCGGTAACTTCCGGCGCGAGGAAATCTTCCAGATACAGGAACGCGTCCTGCGCGGCAAAGTCTTTGCGCAGACGCGCGTTATCGAACGCGCGGGTGCGGTTCGCGACCGCGAGGTCGGCATCCGGTGCGGGCACGAGCGACGCGACGGGCGTGCCTGACGGCACGGAGGCGATCACGTCGTCTTCGGCGTGCAGATTCATTCGCTGGCCCAACGTTGACGGGTTTCAGAAGCGTTGGCGGGCTTGTCCGCCAGGCGAGCGGTACGGCGCGCGACGCGCCCGTAGTCGATCACCACCCATGCGGCGAACAGCGGCGCGCCGATCGAAGCGGCCACCACGAAGGGCGCGACGACGTTCATCAGCGTGACGATGGGCAGCAGGTAAAGCACGTCCTCGGTCTCGAAGCCCCCTACCGACGCCTGCTTCGTCCCGGACTTGCCGGCCATTTCCTCGATCCGCATGCGCACAAAGAAGATCAGGGCAACCGCCACACCAGCCACTGCGCCGAGCGCGCCAGGCGCGAGCTTCAAAGCGCCGACCGTGCCGCCGGCCCCGATGCCCATGCCGACGAACAGCATCACCGTGACGAGCGCGTCGCAGGCGAGGTCGTAAAAATGACCGATACGACTCGATTTGCCGCCGATGCGCGCGAGTTCACCATCCGTGTGATCGACGAAATTCGACAGAACGATCAGCAGTGCGCCCGCGTTGGCCCACGCGAATCCGCCGTGCGCGAGGCACAGCGCTCCTGCGATACCGATCAGCAGGCGGACGGTGGTCAGATGGTTCGGCGTGACCCAGGTCCCGACTAGTGGCGTCACGAGCCGGCGGGCGAGGCGGGCATCCCACGTACGTGGCGGCGGGACGTTGAGTGGAGATTGGGGTCGCGAAGTCATAAGGCGGAAATATATACGGGATTCTGAAAGCTTGCTGTCATGCCCCACGCTGCTTTGCGGTTTTCAAATGCCGTTCGTGCGCCTTTCACAAAGCGGAATTCGCTGAATCGCGATAAAGTGCCAATCCAGTTGTGCCTGACATGCGGAATCTGTTCGATGTGCAGCACCGTTCGTCTCGCCGACGGTGATGGCGCGATCGTTGCTAATCCATGACATCGACTGTGGACGCCCCGCCTACGCTCATGAACCGTCTTCTCGCCTCCCTGATGTTTGCCGCAGCCGCCGTGCTGCCGCTTGCTTCGTTCGCCGTGGAGCTCGACGCGCCACTGGTGTGCAATGAGAGCGGCCACCAGTTCATTGCTGATCTGTTGAAGCAGCAACTGATCAACCCGAAGCCGACACATGTGGAAAGCAACTCGATCAACGCGTTCGCGCCCATGCCCGATGCGCATCTGACCGCGTTCGGCTTTCGCGTCTTCGCGGTGGTCGGCTTCGAAAAGGACGACCCGATGTTCCGCGTCGGCGACGGCGAACCGGTCGCGCAGTCGGCGTATGGCGCCGTCGTGTTCGGCAGCGACGACAAGGTGAAAAGCGCGCTCGAGAACGCCGGCAGCACGGCGATCGTGCATCACGTCGCACCGCTGATCACTGCGATTTTTTGCAAGCGGAGCTAGGGCCTGTTCAGAGCCGTTGCGACTTACCCCGGCCGGCGAAACTCGTTGGCCACCCATGCCGCGGCGCTCGTCTTGCTGAGCTTGAAGGTCGGCGCGACCTGCACTTGCGCGATCTGCTCGCCGAAGGGGCCGAGCGCGCTCAGCAGTGCGTACGGCTCGTCTTCATCGGGGATGATATCGAGCGTGATGTCGAGCTCGTCGTTGCCGTCGGCGCTCGACACGCGCACCGCCTTGTGCAATTGCGCGCGCAGCTGCTGTTCGTGACGACGCAGCACTTCCGACGCCGTTTTCACGAGCGTGTTGAACGCCGACACGTCGAGCGGCTTCGGATCCTTCTTGTTGCGGCCCATCGTCCACGGCCCGACGAGCGCGGGCTCCGCCTCGCCGTCCTTGATCATTTCGACGGCCCAGCCTTCGTCGTCCTCGTTCTTGATGATGCGCGCGGTCCAGCCGTTGTCGCGCCACAGACGGTCTTCGTGCACGCTGTCGTCCGGTTCGGACGGGTGGTCGGCCATCTCGGCATTCGTGTCGGACGAGGGAAAGGGCGTGTCGTTCATCACAGGTTCACTCACTTCGCAGGGCGCAAATCAGATTTCGAACCTGCGATTCTACCTGCCCGGCCCGTTCCGCCCTGCTCACTCTGACGAACGGACAAGCCCCGTTCGGGAACGGCGAAGCCGCCTCCGCGAGTGCCCAGCGAGTGAATAGTTCTATTTGCCCGAACGCGACAGCGTATAAATCAAGCTTTAAATATCACATAAAAAAACGCGGCCCGAAAGCCGCGTGTAAAAATGAAAAAGACACCCTTTGGTCGAAGGGGTCAATCGAAATTATAAGTGGCATCCCACCTCGATTTAAGGCTTTCTTCGGAAGACTGCGTTGCGCAAAACAAAGGTAATCAGCGGACACGGCGCCGCTGCCGGGCTTGCCAGCGCACCCGCCTCCTCATCGTTCAATAATAATTTTCCTTTTGCGAACCTGCCCTTGTGCGATTAATTCAGATAATCAAGAATTCAAAAATGAATTATTGTAAGGTGCGCAATTAACTATCCGCATAGCGGAAATTACAGTTCGCCGCGAATTGACAGTCAACGATTGTTTCAATGGTCTTACAGTTTGCCGTCGTCCGAATAAACTCGTGGCCGCGCTAGTGACGACGTCGATGCCCGCTCGGTATACTGCCCCGGCCGTCGTGCGGCGCCGCGAGCGCGATGCCTGCACGGCGGCTTCGTCGCGAAGCATCGCGCTGCACGCCAGCGCATCGCGCTTCGCCCGTGCCTCACCTTCCCATGCATGAACGGGAACGCCGACGATCGGACCATGAAAAGACTTCTCCTGCTTGCCCCCGCTGTCGCCCTCACCGCCACCCTCGCCGCTTGCGGTTCGTCGGGCGGCCCCGCGCGCGATGCGTCCGCGCCGCTCGTGTACGTGTCGTCGTCACGCCCGCCCGCATCGATCGCTAGCTGCCTCGAAGAGCGTCTGTCGCGCGTGCGTACCTCGCATGCCGGCGCCGCGACCGAACTCGCGGTCGGCGCCGATTCGCACAACTCGTACTTCATCACGTTGACGCCACAGAATGGCACCACGGTGATCAAGGTCATGCATCCGGCCAATGCGCCCGACGATCCGCCTGAAGAGGAAATGCGCTTCGCTATCGCGCGCTGCGCGACCTGAGCGTCGCGTCGCACGTGAACATCGTGCGCGATCGGCCGATGCGTGATTTTTTATCTCACGCATCGGCTATTTTTTTATCCGCCCATCTGCGAACATAGCCGCCCTTTGTTTTTCGCGCGGCACACTTGCCGCGAGCTTCGATGGCATCCAGCAAAGCGCATCATGCAACCGGTTTCGCGGCCGGCATCATTGCGGCGGCAATCGTCGCGCGCAGCAGCGGCGGTCCGTTTCATCCAGGCGTGTTGCTGAGCTTCATTGCCGGCGTGGCGGGCAGCACCGCGCCGGACTGGCTCGAAGTCGCATGGTGGTCGCGCGCGCGGCGGCTGTGGATCACGCATCGCACGTTGACGCATTGGGGTATCGGCTGGCTCGCGTTGCTCGCGGTGTCGTATCACGCGCTCGGACATTCGATCTACGCGGCGCCGGCGTTCGGCTTTGCTTGCGGCGGCCTGATGCATCTGTTCGCCGACTGGCCGAATCCGCTCGGCGTGCCGTGGATCGCCGGGCGGCACTCATTGAATCTATGGAATAGCGGGCACTGCGATCTGATCGTCGTCGCGGCATCGTGGGTGGCCGCGTGGTTCATTGGCGAGCATGTGTGGCTGCACGGCGTGCATGCGTTGCCGTGGTTGCGGCATTGGCCGATCAGCTAGGCGCAATCAAGCATGCGGGCGCGGCCTGCGCCGCATCATTGCTGCCCGTTGTCCGTGCGCTCGCCTTCGCGGACCTTGCCTTGCGATACGCTGCTGCCCGGCGGCACGCTATGCGTGAGCCACACGTTGCCGCCGATCACCGAGCCGCGCCCGATCGTCACGCGTCCGAGGATCGTCGCGCCCGCATAGATCACGACGTCGTCCTCGACGATCGGATGCCGCGCGTTGCCCTTGATCAGCGAGCCATCCTCGTCGGCCGCGAAACTCTTCGCGCCGAGCGTGACCGCCTGGTACACGCGCACGCGCTCGCCGATGATCGCGGTCTCGCCGATCACGACGCCGGTGCCGTGATCGATGAAGAAGCTCGGCCCGATCGTCGCGCCCGGATGAATGTCGATGCCGGTCGCCGAGTGCGCGATCTCGTTGATGAAGCGCGCGAGCAGCGGCACACCGAGTCGATGCAACGCATGCGCGAGCCGATGATGCGTCATCGCCCACACGCCCGGATAGCACAACAGGATTTCGGTGATGTGCTGCGCGGCGGGGTCGCCGGTGAACGCCGCCTGGATGTCGCTGACGAGCACCGCGCGGATGGCCGGCAACTGCGTCGCGAACTCGCGCGCCACCGCGAACGCGCGCTCCTGCAACTCGGCGTCCGGCGTCGCGCCGAACTCGGGCAGGAAGCGCAGCGCGCGTCGAATCTGTTCGGCGAGCAGACGCAATGTGCTTTCGAGCGTATGGCCGACGTAGTAATCGACAGTCTCGTCGGTCAGATCGGGCGCGCCGTAATGCGTCGGAAACATCGCCGCGCGCAGGCCCGTCACGATGCTGACCACCGCTTCGCGAGATGGCAATTCACGAATGCCGAGCGGATGCCGCGTGCGATGCAATTGTTCGCGCGAGGCGCGCAGGTCGGCGACGATCTGTTCGAGGCCCCAGTTATGGGAAGGCGCGTTGGACATAAGGCAGCGCCGTGCGAGGCGCACGGTTCGAAGTGGTTATCCAGCAGAGATTACCGCGTTTTAACGCGGCCCGCGCGGCAGCGCACAGGACGGCGCGCGGCGACACGCACGCATTGTTGCCTTGACTTTCAGATAGTCAAGCTGCTCGCGTCGATCCAGCGCACGGCCCAATCGCGCGCGTGCGCGATGGCGGCGGCTTCGTCGGAAAAGCGCAGTTCGGTGGGGAAGAAACGGTTGGCGACCAGTTCGCCATCGCTCGAGCGCGAGATCACCACATAGGGTTGCCAGGAGCCGTCGCCCGAGCGCGCCGGTTCGCAATTCAACAGATAGCCGCGATGTGTGAATGCAGCATCGAAGTGCATGAGTCACCCGCCCTGAAGCCCCGTAACATATATTCAGTCGCGCGGCCATTTGTTGTTTCGTTTTTTCCGACCCTGCTGAGACAGCCGGAGCATCTTGCCAATTTAACCGCGCATCGGTCGCAGGAGTAAGATCATACTCTGTAGAAAATACGCGTCCATTAAAAAAAACGAAATGAATCGCGGACGTCATCGCCATTCAATCGCGAGGGCAACAGCGCTCGCATCGGAGCATGGCGGATGCGGATCGCGAGTCCCGCGCACAGCGGTGCCGTACAGTCGGAACGGCTTTTGCTCCCTTCTTCGACCATGTCCTCTTCAGGAGAATGCACGATGAACAGCGCGATCAGCAAACCCGAAAACGCCGGCACGCAACCGGACCCCAAAGACCCGCGGACCACGGACCTGCACAACGACCGCACGCACGACAGCACGGTCGACACCGACGGCAAGAACCACGAAGCGGCGCGGCTCGCGGGCCACAGCGCGATCTCGCCCGATGCGGTCACCACCAGCAATGCGACGCTCGAGAACAGCGTGGCCGAGTCGACCGATGGCATGGCCGGCTTCGACAGCCGGGTCGGCGGCAATCATCTGCTGCTCGCGCTCGAGCCGGGCTACGCCGTGATCGACAAAGGCATGGCCGAGCCGCTCGCCGCCTACTCGGCCGACTATCAATACAACGACCCGCGTCCGGTCGGACAGCGCCAGGAGCGCGGCCGCATTCATTACGCGCTCAATCATTTGCGACCCGCGCGCGTGATCGAATTGCAGCGGCTGAAATAAGCCGGCGCGCGTATCATCCCTTTATACGCGCGCGTTTGAATTACCGGCTTTATTCCAATTAATCAGGCAATAACGTAGCACGCACCGTTTAATTCTGGTGCGTGCTTTGCTTTGTTTAACGTTGTTCGTTTAACGGAGTTGCGGATGAAAAGAATCGTCGTCATCGGTGCCACGGGCACGCTCGGCCAGGCCGTCAGCGCGGAGCTGAAGGCACGTCACGAAGTGATCGAGGTAGGCGCGACGCGCGGGCAATATCAAGTGGACAGCACGGACCCGGCGAGCGTCGAGCGGCTGTTTCGCGACATCGGCAAAGTGGACGGCGTCGTCACCGCGACCGGCAAAGTGCACTTCGGTCCGCTGACGCAGATGAGCGTCGAGCAGTTCTGGGTCGGCCTGCGCGACAAACTGATGGGTCAGATCAACGTCGTGTTCGCGGCGCTGCCGTATGTGAACGACGGCGGCTCGTTCACGCTGACGAGCGGCATTCTCGCCGACGAGCCGATCCTGCAGGGCGCAAGCGCGACGACCGTCAACCTCGCGCTCGAAGGCTTCGTGCGCGGCGCGGCGATCGAGCTGCCGCGCGGGCTGCGCATCAACGTCGTGAGTCCGACCGTGCTGAGCGAGTCGATGGACGCCTACGCACCATTCTTTCGCGGCTTCGAGCCGGTCAGCGCACAACGCGCGGCGCTCGCTTATCTGCGCAGTGTGGAAGGCGCGCAGACGGGGCGCGTGTATCGCGTGGGGTATTGAGCGTCAGTGGATCTCCGGCTCACCCGCACTGCCAGAACTCGCGCCGCCGCGCTGCAGGAAGTCGAAATCGCAGCCTTGATCCGCCTGCAACACGTGCGCCTGATGTAGCGCCCCATAGCCGCGCTCGAACCGGGCCGCCGGTTTGATCCACGCGGCCTTGCGGCGTGCGAGCTCTTCGTCCGACACCAGCAGATTCAGCCGGCGGCGCGGCACGTCGAGTTCGATCAGATCGCCGCTTTGCACCAACGCCAGCGGCCCGCCGACGAATGCCTCAGGCGCCACGTGCAACACGCAAGCGCCGTAGCTCGTGCCGCTCATGCGTGCATCGGAAATGCGCACCATGTCACGCACGCCCTTTTGCAGCAGCTTGCGCGGAATCGGCAACTGGCCCCACTCGGGCATGCCCGCGCCGACCGGCCCCGCGTGCCGCAGCACCAGCACGCAGCTTTCGTCGATGTCGAGCGTATCGTCGTCGATGCGCGCGGCCATGTCGTTGTAGTCGTTGAACACGACCGCGCGTCCCGTATGCGAGAGCAGATGCGGTTCGGCTGCGCCGGGCTTGATCACGGCGCCATCGGGCGCGAGATTGCCACGCAGCACCGCGAGGCTGCTGTCGCGCAGTAGCGGATTCGCGCGGCGGCGGATCACGTCGTCGTTGAAGATGCGCGCGCCCGCGAGGTTCTCGCCGAGCGTGCGGCCGTTCACGGTTTTCTGCGAGCCGTCGATCAGCTCACCCAGTTCCGCGAGCAAGGCGCGCAAACCGCCCGCGTAGAAAAAGTCTTCCATCAGATACGCGCCGGTTGGCCGGATGTTCGCGAGCACCGGCGTGCGGCGCGCGATCTCGTCGAAGCGATCAAGCGTCAACTCGATGCCCGCGCGCCGCGCCAGCGCAATCATATGCACGACCGAATTGGTCGAGCCTGACAGCGCGACGCAGGTGGTCACCGCGTTATCGACCGATGCCGCCGTAATCAGGTCCGACGGCTTCAGATCCTCCCACACCATCTCGACGATACGCATGCCGGTTTTCGCGGCCATCTGCGCATGCCGCGAATCGGGCGCGGGAATCGACGCGAAGCCGGGCAGCGTAAAGCCCAGCGCTTCGGCCGCGCTCGTCATCGTCGAGGCGGTGCCCATCGTCATGCAGTGCCCGGGCGAGCGCGCGATGCCGCCCTCGACCCCCTGCCAGTCGTCCGCCGTCAGCGTGCCCGCGCGCAGTTCGGCCCAGTACCGCCATGAATCGGAACCGGAGCCGAGCGTCACGCCGTTCCAGTTGCCGCGCAGCATGGGGCCGGCGGGCAAAAAGATGGCGGGCAGATCCATCGAGATCGCGCCCATCAGCAGCGCGGGTGTGGTCTTGTCGCAACCGCCCATCAGCACGACGCCGTCGGCGGGATACGAGCGCAGCATCTCCTCGGCTTCCATCGCGAGGAAATTGCGGTACAGCATCGTGGTGGGCTTCTGGAACGGCTCGGACAGCGTCTGCACCGGCAACTCGATCGGGAAGCCGCCGGCCTGCCAGATGCCGCGCTTCACTTCCTCGACGCGCTGACTGAAATGCGTGTGGCACGGATTGATTTCGCTCCACGTGTTAAGAATCGCGATGACCGGCTTGCCCGCATATTCGTCGCGGTTGTAGCCCATCTGCGCGGTGCGCGAGCGATGGCCGAACGAACGCAGATCGTTCGCGCCGTACCAGCGATGACTGCGCAACTCCTCGGGGGTCTTTCTCTTCGTCAACGTCTACTCCACGATTGCCGCCGACCATCGGTCAGCGCCTCTGTTCTTTTACGCGAGACACGATCTGCGTCGGGCTCACGAACTGGAGTGCGATCAGCACCCAGATCAACGTGATCGCCATATAGATCATTGCCATCGCATCGATCGATTGCGGCGCGCGCACGCCGGTCGAAAACACAGCGTAGTACAACGCGACCACGAGCGTTTGCGTCGCCGGTCCGGCCGTAAAAAACGTCAGCTCGAACATGCCGATCGTGCGTACCAGCACGAGCAGCCCTGCCGCCAGCATACCCGGCACGAGCAGCGGCAGCAGCACATAACGGAAATAGCGGAACGTGTTCGCGCCGAAAATGCGCGCGGCCGCCTCGAGATTGGGGTCGATCTGCTCGATGAACGGCGTCATCACGAGAATCACGAACGGCAGCGCGGGGACGAGGTTCGCAAGAATCACGCCCCCTAGCGTGCCGGCCAGTCCGACCTTGTACATCACGGTCGCCATCGGAATGCCGTAGGTGACGGGCGGCACCATCAACGGCAGCAGGAAGATCAGCATGGCAAGGCGCTTGCCCGGGAATTGCACGCGCGCGAGCGCATACGCGGCCGGCACGCCGAGCAGCACCGACAGCAGCACGACCGCGCCGACCACCTGCACGGTCACCCACAGCACGCTCGCGAGCTGGAAGTCGCTCCATGCCTGCGCATACCAGTGCAGCGTGAAGCCTTGCGGCAACGCGGTGCCGAACCAGCGCGTCGCGATCGAATTGACCGCGACGGTGGCGATCAGCAACACGACGTTGATCAGGAAGAACCCCATCACGGCCCACACCAGCGCCTGCCAGATGCGGCCCGGCAGGTTGGCGCGCTGACGTGCGTGTTGCGCGGGCTCGCGGGCGCCGTCGCCGGGCTGAGGCGCGGCGGATGCGGACGTGGAGCCGGACCAGTCGGGCTGCGTCGCGCGATGATCGGTCGTCATCAGCCTTTGCCTCCGGTTGCGGGACCGCGATAGAACCAGCGGCGCGCGCCGAGCAGCGCGGCGACCACCAGCAATTGCACGAAGCCCATCACCATCGCGATCGCCGAGGCGAGCGAATAGTCGTAGCTCTCGAACGCAGCTTCTGCCGCGGCGATCGACATCACGCGCGTCGGACCAGCGGGCGCGCCGAGCAGCACGGCCGATGGAAACACCGAGAACGCCTGCACGAACGAGAGACACGCGGCCATCGTCAACCCCGGCACGAGCAGCGGCAGATAGATGCGGCGAAACTGTTGCCACGGACTCGCGCCGAGCGTCGCGGCCGCGGCCGCGAGCGTCGGATCGATCCCGGTCACGTACGACAGCGTCAACAGAAACGCGAACGGAAAGCCCGACACGATCAGCGACAGCAGCACGCCGGTGAAGTTGTGCGTGAGCCGCATTTCCTGCGTGTACAGATGCAGCGCCTGCAACGCCTGCGGCAGCCAGCCGTGGGGACCGAAGTACGTCAGCATGCCGTCGGCGATCAGCACGGTGCCGAGCGTCACCGGAATCACCAGCAAGGTCGTGACGAACTTCTGATAGCGCGAGTAGCGGCGCAGCGCGAACGCGACCGGCACCGACACGCCGACGTTGATCAGCGTGGCCGGCACCGAGAGCTTCAGCGTGACGAGGATCGTCGGCCACATCGACGTGTCGGTGAAGAACGTCAGATAGTTGGCCCACATGCTGCCGCCGTTCATCGGCCGGAACGACAGCGCGAGGCCATAGGCGAACGGATAGATGAACAACGCGACGATGAAGAGCAGCGCGGGCGCGACGAGCCACGCTTTGGCGTCGCGCTGTCTCAATGGAGGAGATAGCGTCGACGTGTTCATGCGGCCTCGGCGTCGTAGACCAGCACGCACGAGGGCCGCACGCGCAGCGTGATGCGCTCGCCCTCGGCGGATTCGCCGCTCACGCGCGCCCACACCTCGCCGAACGCGGTCTTCGCGCGCAGCAGCGAATCATGGCCACCGTATTCGACCGCGTCGATCAGGGCATCGAACGCGTTATCGGCGCCGGGTTCGGCGCGCTCCATGTCTTCGGGACGCAGCGCGACGCTCACGCGTTTGCTATCGAAGCCCGCCATCGGCGTGCCGATGAGCCGCACGCCGTTCGCACTGACCACGACAGCGTCGCCCTGCGTACCCTCCAGCGTGAACTCGGCGACATTGCGATAGCCCATGAAGCGGGCGACGTGCAGATTGCGCGGCCGTGTATAGACTTCCTTCGGCGTCGCGACCTGCTGCACGACGCCCTCCTTCATCACGACGATGCGATCGGCCATCGACAGCGCTTCGTCCTGATCATGCGTCACGTACAGCGTCGCGCGTTCGAGCTGCGTATGGATGCGGCGAATCTCCGCGCGCATTTCGATGCGCAGCTTCGTGTCGAGATTCGACAGCGGCTCGTCCATCAGGATCAGCGGCGGCTCGATCACGATCGCACGCGCGATCGCGACGCGCTGCTGCTGGCCACCGGACAACTGGCCGGGCAGCTTGTGCTCGTGACCGGTCAGTTGCACGAGTTGCAAGGCCTCGCGCGCACGACGCGCGATCTCGCTCCTGCCGACACCGCGCATCTTCAGCCCGAAGCCGACGTTGTCGAGCACGCTCATATGCGGGAACAGCGCGTAGTTCTGGAACACCATGCCGAAGCCGCGTTTTTCCGGCGGCAGCACGTCGATGCGCCGCTCGTCGAGCCAGATGCCGCCGCCGGTGAGCGGCTGCAATCCGGCGATGCAGTTCAGCGCGGTCGACTTGCCACAGCCCGACGGTCCCAGCAGCGCGATGAACTCGCCACGCCGGATCGTCAGATCGAGACCCTGCAGCGCGGCGACCGCGTGGCCTTGCGCATTCGTGAAACTGCGGCTCACCGAATCGAGCCGCAACTGTTCAAATTGATGCTTCATGGCGGTTTCCTGATCCGCGTGAGGCGAAGTACACGTCACACAGGGCAACGTGTGGTCGCCGAAAACACGCAGCGCGACGATACCTTACGTCGCGCTGCGTTTCGCCTCGTTTCCCGTGGCCTTGGCGCGGGCCTAACGAGTCTTCTGCGCGCCGACGTCGGTATCCCACTTCTTGAAGGCCGCCACCATCGCCGCCGCATTCAGCGGCAATGCATGCGGACGATCGGTCAACATCTTCGCGTATTCGGGGCGGCCATACTTCTGCAGCACCTCCTGGCTATGCGCGGGCGCCTGCTCGACGGTGACGCCCTTGATCGCCGGGCCCGGATAGAAATAGCCGTCGTCGTAGGTCAGCGCCTGCTGCGCGGGCTCCAGCATGAAGTTCATCATCTTGTACAGCACGTCGAGCTTTTCCTTCGGCACGCCCTTCGGAATCACCATGTAGTGGGCGTCGTTGACCCACGTCATGTTGTCCAGCGGCTGCACGCGGAATTCGGCCGGCACGATGCCGAGCGCGCGCGGATTGATGTCCCACCCGGTCACGGTCACGGTCATGTCACGCGTGCCTTCGCCGAGTTCCTTCATCACCGCCGAGGTGCCGCCCGGATAGTACGGAATGCAATCGTTCAGCTGTTTGAGGAACGCCCACGTCTTGTCCCAGCCATGCACGGGGTCTTGCGGGTCCTTATCCCCGAGCACGTAGGGCAAGCCCATCAGGAACGTGCGGCCAGGGCCGGAATTCGCCGGCCGCGCGTAGATCAGCTTGTCGGGGTGGGCCTTGCACCATTGCAGCAGTTGCTCGGGCGTCTTCGGCGGATCGCTGACCTTGGCCGGGTTGTATTCGAGCAGCGGACCGGCCGGCATATACGCGACCTCCAGCCCGTAGCCTTGCGCAAGGTCCTGCATCTTGCGCGGACCCGGCGCGTACTTGTCGAGCACGCCGGGGAATTGGGCCGCGTTATCGGGCAGCAGCTTGATCCAGAGGTTCTGTTCGATGCCGGCGGCGAGCGCGTCGGTGCCGGTCAGCACGAGATCGATGTCGGAGCGGCCGGCAGCCTGCATCGCCTTGATCTTGCCGGGCAATTGCGGCGCGGGCGCGTTCGTGAAGGTCATGTTCGCGACGAGATTCGGATACTTCGCCTTGAACGCCTCGAAGCCCTTCTGCGTGAGTTGAAGATCGCCGGCCACGTCGACGATATTGATCGTGACCGGATCGGCCGCATGCGCGGCAGGGGTGAATGCGGCGCTGGCGGCGATACAGACAGATACCAGCTTGAGCGACAACCTGTGCGGAACAGTCATTGCGTCTCCTCGCTTCTTGGTATGGAAGCCCGCCGATCGATGTGCTGCGGGCGGTGTATTTCTACCAACGGAACATAGCGAAGCGCAACAGCCGATGTCAAGCAAATAGTCAGCAACGCGTCTGGTGCGCGAAAACGGCCGTTTTGACGTGAGATCCTTGTCGTGCAACGCGTTGCAACGCGCGTTAAGGGCAAACCCGAGCCCTCACACCGGTTGCGGCGCCGGTTGTCTGGTAAGCGGACAACTGCTCAACCGCCGCGCACGCCTTGCGTGTTCACGAACACGGAATACAGGCCATGGCTCGCGGCCATGAACAGGCGGTTGCGATGCCGTCCGCCGAAGCACACGTTCGCGCACCGCTCCGGCAACGCGATATGGCCGAGCGGTTCGCCTTGCGCGGAGAACACGCGTACGCCGTCGAGCTCGTCGGTGCCCATGCCCCAGCCGCACCACAGGTTGCCGTGCACGTCGACACGGAAACCGTCGGGCGTGCCCGCACCCGCATCGATCAGCACACGATTGTTCGACACCGTCGTGCCTTTGCCATTGGCATCGACGTCGAACACGCGGATCTTGCGCGGCTCGCCGCGCGACTGGACGACGTACAGCAGCGATTCGTCCGGTGAAAACGCGAGACCGTTCGGCGCGAGCACATCGTCGATCAGCATCGACACCTCGCCCGACTGGCCGTCGATCCGATACACGCTCGCCGTCAACTCGGACGGCTGCTGCTCGCCCTCGTAGAAACCGTCGATGCCGAAGGTCGGGTCGGTGAACCAGATCGAGCCGTCCGATTTGACGACCACGTCGTTCGGCGAATTGAAGCGCTTGCCCTGATAGCGATCGGCGAGCACGGTGATCGAGCCGTCGTATTCGGTGCGCGTGACACGCCGCGTCAAGTGCTCGCAACTGACGAGACGCCCTTCGCGATCACGCGTATGGCCGTTCGCGTTGTTCGACGATTGGCGAAACGTGCTGACCGCGCCCGTCGTTTCGTCCCAGCGCAGGATGCGGTCGTTCGGTATGTCGCTCCACAGCAGATAGCGGCCATCGCCGAACCACACGGGCCCCTCCGACCAGCGGGTGCCCTGATACAAACATTCGACCGACGCCGACGCGAGAATCAACGACTTGAAGCGCGGGTCGAACACGCGGATGGAGGGATCGGGATAGCGTCGGCTGTCGTCGGTCATGCGGTTGCCTGTGTGTCGGAGCGGTTCGGGTGACTGGACGCGAACGCGCGCTCGAGAGCGAGCAGCGTATGCGCGGCCTGTGCGATCTTCGCATGATGCTCGCGCGGCGTCGAACTGAGCAGCGGCAGCAGCGGCCCCATGTCGGCGAGACCCGAGAACGTGATCGCGTCGTGCAGCACGCGGATCAGCGAGATGTCGGTGCGCAGCGTTTCGAGCGGCATGAACGCATCGTACAGGCGTTCGGCGGCGATGTGATCGGCACTGTCGGCACTATCGGCGCTAGCAGCGCTCTGGCCGCTTTGCACCGCGCGCAGCAGCGCCATCACCATGCTCGGCGCGATGCAGCCGCTGCCGGTCGTCCAGGCGGCGAGCCCAAACTCACGCAGATGCACGAGCGCCGGCCGCTCGCCCATGCCCGACACGATCTTCGCGGCCGGCACGCCTTGCAGCAGCCGGCGCAGATAGGGATCGTCAGCGGGATTGTCGCGCGGGATCGCATATTTGACCGCGCTCAACGTCCCACGCTCGACGAGCCGCGCGAGCGTATCGACATCGACGTAGTTTTCGCTCTTGATATAGAGCGTGAGCGGCATGCCGGCCGTGTCGGCGATCCGCATGAGGCCCGTCTCGACGCCGTCGGACGTCGTGAAGCCGCCGAGCGGCAGCACCATCGCGGTACGGTAACGGGTCTGCGCGAGGATGCGCGCCTGGTCGAGCATCTTGCCGTAGTCGGGACCGAGCGCCGGAATCACGCGCGTCGCGGGGCTCGCGGCGTCGGCAAGCAGGTCCAGCAGTTCGCGGTACTCGCTGACCGCGACGTGATAGAGGTTCGCGTTACCACCATACAGTAGCGTGCGCACGCCGCCCGCTTCGATATGACGGATCAGCGCGAGATTCTGCGCGGGGTCGAGCGTGTAGTCGGCGCGGCGCGCGAGCGGAGGCACGGCCATAACCGACGCGGCGAACTCGCCGTCGCGAAGCGGGGATTCGTTCATGGTGGTTGGGAAAACGCGCAATGCGGGGGCTTTTACGGTAGCATTGGCGTTGCAATGTTGTCAAACAACCGGCGCGCGACGAATTCCCAGACACCGCCGAAGGTCGAACTGCCGGTAGCACGTCACGAATTCTCCTTTTGTACGACAATAGATCCTACCCGTGCCATGTGTGACACTGGCGCCGGCTTCTTTCTGGGCAACAGGGCAGCGAGCAATACGGCCGCCGTCCCAGATAATCGGGTAAATGCAATTAATTTAAATGCGCAACGGAAATAATACCGTCAATGAAACACATTAAAATCCGTTCGCCGGACGCGGATTAGCCGCATTAATCGCCGGCGAATCCGCGGCGACCCAATGATTTATTTCAATCAGCATAATCATCGGCAACGCCACCCTTGCTGCCGCGCGAAGGTTATCGTTTACCCCGCAGCGCGGCGGCGCATTGCATTTGAGTTTTTAGTGATAGATTATGCGGATCAAAAGAGCGGACCGCAGTTTGGCCGCTATTAACCGCGACTAGGATGTTTGCGAGCCTGAGAGAGTCAAAAAATTGTCGCTACACTTTATCGAGCAGATGGCACCGCTACTGGACGCCGCCGACGAGGCGGAATGGTTCGGCGCGATTACGGGCCTCGCCGAAACGTGGGGCTTCGACAGGATTCTGGTCGCCATGCTGCCGCGGCCAACCATGCGTCTCGAGGACGCTTACCTGCGCAGCACTTATGCGCCGGCATGGCGCCAGACGTATGACGAACAAGGCATGGTTCATATCGACCCGACGGTCGCGCATTGCCTGTCGCGCTCCGCGCCGCTGATCTGGACGCCAGAACTTTTCGCCACCCCGGCGCAGCAATCCTTGTATGAGGAAGCGCGTTCGTACGGTCTGGGTGCGGGCGTGACACTGCCGATTCATGGGCCGAATCAGGAAGCTGGCATGATGTGCTTCGTCAATGACGACAAACCGTCAGAGGGGTTTCGTCGCCATGTGAACGCCGCCCTGCCGAACCTCGTGCTGTTGCGTGACCTGGTGATCGACACCAGCAAGCAGCATCTGAATTCGCACGCACAAACCTTGATGCCGAAGCTCACGCCGCGCGAGCGCGAATGCCTGAAATGGACCGCGCGCGGCAAATCCACCTGGGAGATATCCCACATCCTGAGTTGCTCGGAAGCCGTGGTGAACTTCCACATGAAAAACATCAGGGCGAAATTCGGCGTGAATTCGCGGCGCGCGGCGGCCGTGATCGCCGCGCAGCTCGGGCTTATTGACCCGGGTTGAGCAGCGCGGCGGCGTCGCGGCTGTACATCACGCGTTCGGCGCGGCCCAGATCGGCGTCCGACACGGTTTTCGTGAAGTACAGACCCAGCAGGATCGACACCGGCGCCGGGATCTCCGCACCCGACTCGAAGCGGCTGCCGCGCGATTGCGTGACGCCAAAGCGAGCCCAGAAACGGCGCTGGCTTTCTTTTTTCTTCTTCCGGTAGGCAATGATCAGAACGCGATCCACTGCCGAAGAGACCTCCGAGGGACGCGCCTGGAGGTGGGTTTGCGGTTGCCAGTGATTGTCGAGAAGTTCCATTTTAGAGCCTTGTAGGTTATTGGCGGATACGTGTTCGAATTCTGCGTTACCCGATAAGCATCCACACCTATCCAGGTAGGTAGGTGGCGCGAAGATTCAGAATGCATAAGTTTTTCTGCGTATTTGGCATACCCCAACACGTACAGGAGAACGTCATGCAAACCACGATCCGGATTGGAATGCGGCAGGATTTCGACAACGAACTGATCAACGAGATGTACCGCCTGCGAGCCCGTGTCTTTCACGGCCGGCTGGGCTGGGAAATTCCGACCATCGCGGGGATGGAGATAGACGGCTACGATGCGCTCGGGCCGCACTACATGCTGATTCAGGGCGATGACGAGCGGTTGCGCGGTTGTTGGCGGCTGATGCCGACCGAAGGCCCCAATATGCTGAAAGACACTTTCCCGCAGTTGCTGCATGGCGCCGAGGCACCGGTCGGGCGGCACATCTGGGAACTGAGCCGCTGGGCGATCGAAACCGGCGGAGAGGAACAGTCGTTTGGTTTCACGGATATGACAATCCGTGCGATTCAGGAAGTGATGCGCTTCGCGCAGCGCATGGGCATCACGCGTTACGTCACGGTGACCACCACGCCGATCGAACGGATGCTGCGCCGGGCCGGCCTCGACATCAGCCGGCTCGGGCCGCCGCTGCAGATCGGCGTCGAGCGGGCCGTCGCGCTCGACGTCGCGGTGAGCGCGAAAACGCTGACCGCGCTATTTGGGCCGGTCGCCGCCGCGGCCTGAGCCGGGACGCCCTCACCCGCCTGCGGACTCAGGAACCGAACATCCGTTCGAGCGCGTTCTCGAGATGCGCGCGCATGGCGGCGCCCGCGCCCGCCGCGTCCTTGCGGCGGATCGCGTCGAGCACCGCCATGTGCTCGGCCTGCACCAGCCGCTGCCGCTCGACCGTCTTGACGAGCGACAGATTGCGCGACAGGTTCATGCTGAACAGGATCTGTTCCTCGATGAACGACATCACCGTGATGAAGAACGGATTCTTCGACGCCCGCGCGACCGCCTGATGGAACAGGAAGTCGTCCTTCGCGCCGATCCCCTGCGCCTCGATGATTCGCTCGAGCTCGTCCCAGGCATGCTGGATCGCCTCGATGTCGTCGGCGTCGGCCTTTAGCGCCGCCTGGGCCGCCGCCCCCGCCTCGGTCACGATGCGAAATTCGTAGCAGCGGCGGATATCGGACAGCGTCTCGAGCGGCGCGAAGCGGCGCACGTCCGGGTCCGGCCGTCGCGCGACGGTCGTGCCGGAGCCGTGCCGCGTCGAGATGATGCCGTCGGCCCGCAACCGCGCGAGCGCCTCGCGCACGGTCGGCCGGGATGTGGCGAAACGCTCCGCCAGCGCGTGCTCGGTCGGCAATCGCTCGCCTTCCTTGTACTCGCCTTCGAGGATGCGGTTGAGAATGTCGCCGTAGATCTGGTCGGGTAAGCCCTTGGTTTTTCGATCGTTCATCAGCGGACTAGTCAGCTTGTCTGAATATGGGCTGATTGTAAGGCCAACTCTGCCCCGGTTTCAGGAAACTTATGCGGACTGCACACCCGCGAGGCCGCTCGCGCTTGCCCTCGCGTCCTTCATTTTGTCCGCCCGAAGCCAAAAAATTTGGCAAATGTTTGATTTACATCCTGGTCGCATGCACCTTTTCCGGCAATCATCTAAGCTTGCTTGGTATAAAAGATCAATGAACCCTGCCGCGGCAATCAATGTGGCAGACGTATTTTTGACGCGGAGCCGATATGTACAAACGCATCCTTGTAGCGGTCGATGGCAGCAATACCTCGCGCCGGGCGTTCGAAGCGGCGCTCGATCTCGCCAAATCGAACGGCGCGGTGTTACGGCCTTTTTACGTCGTCGAGAACACCCCAATGTATTTCGAGGCGCCCGGCTACGACCCGTCGATCCTGCGCAACCGCTTGATCGAGGAGGGCCAGGAGCTGCGTGCCGAATTTTCGAAAGCCATGGAGGCACAGGGTGTGAAGGGCGACCCGGCGGTCTCCGAAGCTTCGTCGCTCGGTGACGTCGCCGAAATCGTGCTGCAGGCCGCGGCCGAATTCAACGCCGACCTGCTCGTGATGGGCACGCACGGCCGGCGTGGCTTCCAGCGGCTGATTCTCGGCAGCGTCGCCGAGCGCTGCGTGCGCCAGGCCACGCTGCCGGTTCTGCTGGTACCTTCCGCCGCCGGCAGCGACAAGGAACCCACCTGACTTTCTCATCACTCGCGGGGCGACGCGCCACGCGCTGCCCCCCGGCACCGAGCCACGCTGTCCGTCGACGCGCACCGTCGTCCAGACCCGCGGTGGCTCAACTTCCCACGTTCGCAAGCGCACGCGTCACTTTGCCGCCAGTTGCGTGTCATGGCGGGTGGGACAATTTCACTACCAAAAAAATCGCGTGCACAACATGCTGAATCCCTCTGCTGTGACCCGTTCCCCGACCCGCTCCGCCGGCACCGCCGGGCGCCGTAACCGCGAGACTGTGGCGTCACGCGCAACCGCGCGTACGGCCGCACGCTGTTCCAGTTGCTCGATGCGTCAGATCTGCATGCCGCAAGGGCTGTCGGCACAGGAGATGCCGAAGCTCGAAACGCTGATCTGCTCGGCGCGCTCGGTGCCGCGCGGCGAAGCGTTGTATCGCAGCGGCGACCCCTTCGACAGTATCTATGCGCTGCGTTCCGGCTCGATGAAAACCGTGATGATCCACCGCGACGGCCGCGAGCAGGTCACCGGTTTGCGTCTCGCCGGCGAGCCGCTCGGGCTCGACGGCATCAGCGCGGACGTGCACGCGTGCAGCGCCGTCGCACTGGAAGACAGCACGGTCTGCATCGTCCCCTATAGTGCGTTGAAGGTGCTGTGCCGCGAAATCAGCTCAATGCAGGAGCGCATGCACAAGCTGCTGGGCGCGCAGATCGTCAACGAGGCCGCGCAGTTGATGGTGCTCGGCTCGCTGTCCGCCGACGAGCGCGTCGCCGCCTTCCTGCTCGACGTATCGCAACGCAATGCGCAGCGCGGCTACTCGTGGTCGGAATTCAACCTGCGCATGACGCGCGAGGACATGGGCAGCTACCTCGGCATGACGCTCGAAACGGTCAGCCGGACCCTGTCAAGATTTCAAAAGCGTGGCCTGATCGACACACAGGGCAAGCACATCCGGATCGTCGATCTCGAAGGGTTGCGGCAGGTCTGAGCGGCCAGGCCGGCTGAACGGGACGCGCAGTTCGCCTTGGCACGCCGCCTGCGAGCGGGTAAAGTTTTCAGACCGTCCCCCCACAGCAACCGTGTTGCATGGAGACCCGGCGAAATGAATCGCGATCCTGCCCCGCATCACCCGCTAGTGCAACGCCTGAACGACGCACGTCAAGTCACCGACGCCCTGTTTGCGATCGTCAAACCCGACTACCTCTATGAACGGCCGATCCGCGAGCGTCACCGCGTCGTGTTCTACATCGGCCATCTCGAAGCGTTCGATCGCAATCTGCTCGACCAGCGTCTGTTCGAACTTCCGGCTTTCGCGCCGGAACTCGACCACTTGTTCGCCTTCGGTATCGATCCGGTAGACGGCGGCTTTCCTACTGATCAACCCGGCGATTGGCCGTCGCTCGACACGGTGCGCGAGTATGCAACGCGCGCGCGCGGTCAGATCGACGCCGCGCTCGACGAACTCGGCAATCTGGCGCACGACGAGGCGGCCGTGCAGTTGTTGAATGTCGCGATCGAGCATCGGTTGATGCATGCGGAAACGCTCGCGTACATGCTGCATCAGTTGCCGCTCGCTCAGAAGAACACCGCCTTGCGCGAGCCCGTGGTGACGCGCACGGAACGGCGCGACGCGTTGTCGTCGATGGTCCGCGTGCCGGCGGGCACGACCGTGCTCGGCATGCCGCGCGAAGCCGGCCGTTTCGGCTGGGACAACGAATTCGGTGAGATGGGCGTGGATGTGCCTGCGTTCGAGATCGACCGATACATGGTCACGAATGGTGCGTTCCTCGAGTTCCTCGAAAGCGGCGGTTATCGCGAGCCGAAGTGGTGGTCGGAGAAGGACTGGGCGTGGAAGGAAGCGGAGCATATCGCGCATCCCGCCGGCTGGTCACAGCGCCCGGCGAAAGACGGCGACGCCGCATGGATGCTGCGCACGATGTTCGACGACGTGCCCCTGCCGCTCGATTGGCCTGTCTACGTGAGCCACGCCGAAGCGAGCGCCTACTCGCGCTGGGCCGGCAAAGCCTTGCCGACGGAAGCGCAATGGCAACGTGCGGCGCAGGGTGCGCCGCATGCGGCTTCGGGCAACTTCGATTTCCGTAGCTGGGACCCGCGGCCCGTCGATGCGCATCCCGACAACGTCAGCGCATTCGGCGCGGAAGGCCAATTCGGCAATGGCTGGGAATGGACATCGACGCTATTCGAAGCGTTGCCGGGCTTCGAAGCGTTTCCGTTTTATCCCGGCTATTCGGCCAACTTCTTCGATGGGCAGCATTACGTGTTGAAGGGCGGCTCGGCGCGTACCGCGCTGTGCATGCTGCGGCCGGAGTTTCGCAACTGGTTTCAGCCGCATTATCAGTATGTGTATGCGGGGTTTCGGTGTGTGCGGGATAGGGAAAGTTGAAGCAAAAGATGAGTCGCAAGATCTGGCAAGACGGGGCGCCTTCATATAAGAACCCATATTTTTGAGGTCGGCACGCGAGTTGACATGTCTTAAGACGGTCGAACTACTGGCGTGCGACGCCAGCGCTTGCCAGGCCGCACTGCGGCGGCATGTCCCCCTTATATGCCCGTGGGCAAACCCGCCTCGGTTTGGCGCTGCAACAGTTGAATCTGCTTTTGCAGTGCGCGCAACGCCGCCTGAGCCTTGTCTTTTTCGGTGCGCAGCGCGACTGCTTCAGCCTGCATCAGCCGCTGACGGTCATTGACCTGAGCCTGCTGCGTGCGACCAATCTCGAGATCAGCCTGCAGGTGTCTCGCGCGATCAGCCTGCGAGGCAATCACGCGATCCAGAAACACGTTCTGAGCCTGCAACTGCGTACGATGGACTTCGATGTCCGCCAGTTGTGACGTCTGCTGAACGAACCCTGCATAGATTGCTTCCGCCCGTGTGTCATCCTGTGTCTTGATCACGCGCCAGATATGACGATCCTGAAACAACGCTACGTAGTACGTCATTTCGTCGGGATGGAAAAAGAGACTCGCGCCAAAGCTCCCGTTGTAAGTAGTACGCAGTTCTACCAGCTTCGAGTCGTGAATCATCTGGATCAGTTCGGCGATGTGGCCCTGCGCCTCACGGCTGGCAGCGGTGTCCGACGCAGCCTGCGACGTTGATGCAGCGGGCTCCGCGGTCATGGCATTCATCGCAGGCCGTTTGCCGACGACCGGCACCTCGCGCTCTTGAGCGAGCGCCGGCACGCCGTGCAGCGACGCGCCCATCACTGCGAGCAAGATCGCGCACCGTAGAGATAAGAGATACTTCATCGTCAATGCTCCAGGCGAATGAAACCCGGTGTACTTGGATATCATCGAACTATTGTGTGGGACTCGTACACATCACTAACCCAATGACCGATGGCTACTGGGTGAACTTTTCAGGCAGTTCGGTGATACGACGCTGCTGCATTTTGTCCATCCATCCGGTGTCGTCCGCTCGGACTGTTCCTGGCGAGAACGGTCTGCTCTCACTCGGGAGGAGTCGCGCCCACGTTTTGACGGATGCGTAGTCATCTTCCACGGCCCACTTCGTCGCGGACGGTGAAAAATGCCCTGCTGCTGCCTTCGTCGCGGGACGACCTTTCGTCTCCGCCGGGGCAACAATCCGGCGGCCGCGGACGACGTTACCTGGACGAACCGTGACGCCGCCCATGTGCCGAGATACCGGTTTGCCGACGGATTTTGCGGGTGTACTTGCGGATTCGCCCTCGTCGCTCCGCGAAGGTGTTCCTGAGTTTGCTTTTACCGGTGTCGACATCTCTACCGGCATTGAACGTGGCGACGGCGGTACCGCCAGAGGAACGGTGGCGTCAACGCTTGCAATGGTCTGCATTGGACGATCGGGCACCGTCTTCGACATCGTCCAGGCCAGGAGCGCGACACTACCCGCCGAAATTGCGCTTCCTGCAAACAGATGGTGTCTTGCTACACGGGCACGCGCGGGTGACCTCGCGACCCATTCTGACGCTGCTTTCCGTGCATTTTCCGCTGGCGCAGCGGGAACTTCAGGCGCATCAGTATCAGCATCAGCATGAATCGGCACGCCCAATTCGGTGCGCGGCCGGTCCCATTGGCACATCGATCGTATTGCGGCAGCACTCAGACAGAACGTTCGCGAGAATGCTGCGTAAAACGCCTGGAGCTCAGAACGCAGGCTAAAGCGTGGAGGCAGAGGTGTCCATTCACGTCCAAACGAAGCCGGCAGACTATCGAATGGGCGCAACCTTGGCAATGCCATCACGCCCTCGATTGCGGTAAGGGGGGTCATCAACATCGAGTTTCTCGCAACGCCTTGTGGCAAAAATACATGAGCGCACGACGGCGTATCGAGACCGTGTCTCGAAAGACCCGCACACTAATGTGATCTGATGTGCCTCACGATGCGTGCCATATCGTGTAGTTCAAATGGTGCAATAGTAAGAATGCGTCGACGGCTATTCCATGTGTTCAGGCCTAGCGTTAGTTAGTGAAAACTACCACCGCCGGTGGCATACATCCGCTGCCAACGAGATTCTCGCGCCGCACTGAAGATACATATTAGTGTCGTTAAAGCCGTCAAAAGATCCGACTTTTCCCAAAACGAACGACAGAGATGCACCCGCCTTTAGTGCGGCATCCTACAGATCATCCATCTCGAACCGCCACGCATTGGCAAGTTCCCTCCCCGTCAACGAATTGGTCGGAGCTATCCTGAATCCGCGCGCACCTGTGCGCTCTGCGCCGTTGGTCCACGCAAGCATGAAGCGATGACATCCACGAGGATTCTACGGAGTCGGCTTCACCACAAAATTAGGCATCTTCTCAAAGGTTATTAAATCGCGTTTCAAGCAGGGCCATGTCCAAATCGAGACGGCGGCACGACAGTGAGCTGCCATGTCACGAAGAAGTGGGCGGCTTCGAGTTGTCCCTGCTTTTCTCTTAGCTCGGCGACATAGGCTGTGAGGAAAATGAAATCGTCGATCGCAGCCTCATTCGCCTCGATAGCCATCACCGTGACGAGCGCGACGAACCACTCACCGCTTTTCCTCCTCCCAGTACTCTCGACGCGCAGATGTTCCGCACCGTCCGCGTTAAGGACCGGGGACACTCCGCTGCGTTTCCAACTGATTCGCCCTGGCCAATTCGACCCTCGCGTGTTACCCGATCAGCGCCTCGGGCCCGCGATCGGGACAAATCCGTGCGGCCGTTGCAGCGGCGTGCATCAGTCGCGGCCAATGGCGATTCTGATCATTATCGAGGCGGCATTTCCGATATTCCGAAATACCCGCGCTACAAAATTGATGAATGTCATTTTTGTGGCAGGTGTTTTCATCAGGGCCACGGAAACCAACCCCGCGTGGCACGACCTGAGAAATCGGAATTTTCTACCTTATATTCAAACAGTTAGAGTCGACTGCATAGATTCAGAACGGCCATTTTGATTGCGCAGACAGTGATCCGCCAGGTTGCGCGACTTCCCGCTGTCCATTCCGCTATCATTTCGCAAGCTTGCGCGGCATTTGCCGTTATCTCGTGTATCGTCTTTAACCTTTTCCGTTGTGCCGTGGACGCGCTCTGAAGTCAGCGATGAAAGTCGATCTAGCCACCCTTTACCTTCTTGTGATCGGAACCTTATTTGCCAGTTCCGCCATGACGTATTGGGAACACCTGTCCCATCCAAAGCGCGGCAAGGAATTGCGAATGCTGGCGGCCGGATATGCCACCCTGGGAATCGGTTGCGCGGCGGCTGCATTTCGGGTTGACCTGCTGGGCGCCGCTGGCCCCGCGGTCAGTAATCTCGTGATTCTCGGCGGCTACCTGCTCGTCCTGCATGGTGTGGCCATGTTCAACGGCCGGCGCTATCTCGCAAGCTCGATCGGGTTGCTCGTGCTGATGGGGCTCACGTGGGCGATAGCCGGCACGCGTTGGCAAGCTGCCGTGTGGCTTTATGTCAGCGCCATCCCGATCGCGCTGGCATCCGCCATGACATCGCTCGAACTGATACGAGGCGAGGGGATGCCGGCGGTTCAATCCCGACGTGTCGCGGCCGCGGTAACGGGCATTCACGCGCTGTTTTACGCCGTCCGGGCTTTCGTCCTGCCATGGCTGGTGCCGATCTTCGGGCCGCGCGCACTGTCTGTTTCCAGCGAAATCACGATGTACGAAGGGGTTCTCTACTCGGTCATCATGCCGATGACCTTACTGCGGCTCACCCGCGAAGAAATTCATGGTGAGCTTTTGCAGGAGTCGCGCACGGATTATCTGACTCGCCTGGGCAATCGAAAGCTGTTTTTCGAAGAGGGGGAGCGGGTGATCGGCGAGCACGGCATACATCGACGACCGCTCACCCTGCTTGCGTTCGACCTCGATCACTTCAAGAGAATCAACGACCGCTATGGGCACAAGACCGGCGACGAGGTTTTGAGGTCGTTCGCGCAAACGGTTCGACTCGTGACGGGTCCCGATGCGATTCTTGCGCGCATCGGTGGTGAAGAATTTGCCGCCCTGCTGCCGGGCCACGACAGCCACAGCGCGAAAAAGGTAGGCGAGACCGTTGCCGACCAGTTTGCCACGCTGTCCCACAGCGCCGAGGGTGACCGGATTCGCGCCACCGTCAGCATTGGGCTCGCCGAGGCGAGTCGCGAAACGGCGTCGCTTACCGACCTGCTCTCGGCGGCCGACCAGGCGTTATATCGAGCCAAGTCGCTAGGCGGTAATCGGCTTGAACAGTCGCCGGCGGCTGCGCTCTCCACCGCCGCCTGTTCTCCGGGCGGAAATCAGATTTAACGGCTCAGGGATTGGGCACGTAGGCACGACACATGGATGCTCACGAACCTGTCACACGATCGACCCGGCCAGCGACCCGCCCGGTGTTGGTCTGGGACGCGCCGGTGCGACTGTTTCACTGGCTGGTGGTGGTGCTGGTCACCGCGGCTTATGTCACCCTGAAGCTGAACTGGATCGACTGGCACGTGCGGATCGGCGAGACGCTGCTTGCGTTGCTGATTGCCCGGTTGTTATGGGGCTGCTTCGGCAGTGAGACCGCGCGCTTTCGCAGTTTCGTGGCGTCACCCGCGGCGGCGCTTCGTCATTTGCGGCACCTGTTTCGTCGCGAGCCGGATGTGCAGGTCGGGCACAATGCGGCCGGCGGCTGGATGGTTTTGTTGCTGCTCGCATTGCTGCTCGCCGAGACGCTGAGCGGGCTCTACGTCAACAACGACATCGCCGACGAAGGCCCGTTGAGCGAACTGGTGCCCGCCTGGCTCGCCAACGCGATCTCCGCGCTGCACGGTCTCGTCTGGTACGTGCTGCTCGCCGCGGTGGCGCTGCACGTGCTCGTGATCGCACTCTACGCGCTAGCCAAAGGACACAACCTGCTGCGTCCGATGCTGACCGGCTACAAACGGCTGCCCTCGTCCGTCGGCGCGCCGCGGCAGGCGCCAGCGTGGCTGGCGCTGCTGCCACTCGGCATCGGCGCTGCCGTGGTGATGCTGCTCGCGGCTTATCTCTGAGCTTGCCGCGGCCCTGATGGCGGGCCGCGACTGCCGTGCCTGCTTCAGTTGCCCTTCGGCGGCATCACCTGGCCGCGAATTTCGCCGCTCGGATTGTTCTTGGTGTGAACGTTGATGTACATGTCACCCGCTTCGAACATCTTGGCGTCGTCCGGGGATAGCGTGGCCTGACCGCTGATCGGGCTCGTCACCTCCATGTTGCCTTTCTGCGTGATCCAGACCTTCGGGCTGGCGTTTTTACCGGCCGCAGCGGGCCCGTGGAAATGCGCCATCGTGGCCGGACTCGTCAATCCGCTGAAGCTGATGTTCCAGGTTACGACTCGCGTGCTGGCGTCGTACGTCAGCTTGGCGTTGCCGCTGCCTGGCGTCTGCACCGGCGGGACCTGTTGGGCGCCCGTCAACGGCACCTCGAACGAGACCGGCGCCGCTTGAGCGAAGCTCAGCGTACCCGCCAGGGCCAAACCACCGAATACCATGAAAGCGCGCTGCGAGATTGATCGTGACATCTGGTTTTCTCCTGTTGGGTTTGCCCTTGTTGGGCGGGCGATTATCGAACAGTGCAGAAGACCTCGTCGGCCTTGTTGGCAGCCAAAGAAGTGAATCAAGGATAGACGCAAGCCGCCTGCAACGCGAAAGTTGTTGTTATTTGACCTTCGGATTGCACTGGCGCAGAAATTTCTTCCGGTACGATATGCGCTTTGAACGAAGGCAGCCCAAGTAGCCGCGCCACCTCGGGTTGCGTCGGGCGCCTTCATGGATTACACCCTTCGTCCCGCTGCCATGTCCATTCCGACCGCGCTGATCGGCATTGCGATTCTGTCCTGCCTGATGAGCGTCGCCGTTCTCGGCTCGCTGTTTCGCGCACAGGTCCCCGGGATACGTCATTGGTGTGTGGCGAGCGGCCTGCTGGCGGTCACGGCCGCGTTGCTCCTGTTACCCAGGCGGGATATCGTCGTACTAGGCGCGAGCATCTTGCTGGTCGTGGGCGCCTTCCTCGCGCTTCAGGGCTTCCGGCGATTCTTCGACCTGCGGTCATCGGCGGCCTGGGAGTACGGCGCGCTCGGTGCGATCCTGGCCGGACTCGTCTATTGGATCTACGTATCGCCTGACGTCGATGCCCGGGTTGCGATGGTCTCGGGATTTCTCGGCTATGTGCGGTTTGCGATCGCCTGGGTCGTGCAACGGTACCGACCGGCGGGCAGACCCAAATATAGCTACCACTTCGTGTCGATCTCCGCGGTCCTGGGTGGGGTAGTCCACGCTGCCCGTTGCGCCGTATACGGATTCGGTCTGGCGCACGCCACGACCTTTCTGGAGGAGACGCCGTTAAACATCGCGTTTCTCGGCATGGCCACACTGACTGCGCCTTGTCTCGCGGTTGGCATGGTCATGCTGGCGCACGACCGGCTGGCCGAGCGGATGGAACGCCTCGCGACCATCGACGATCTGACGGGCGTGTTCGGACGGCGCGCATTCATCGCCCGAGCCGAGGCGCTGTTCGAGTTGGCCAAGGCTGCGAGGTCGAAGCTGTCCATCGCCATTCTGGACATCGATAACTTCAAGGGCATCAACGACAGATACGGGCACGCAGCCGGCGACCAGGCCCTGGCGCACGTTGCTTTGACGATTTCGCGCGAAATACGGCAAACCGACGTCCTTGGCCGCATCGGCGGTGAGGAGTTCGCGCTGTTGCTGCCCATGACCGGAAAAGAAGAGGCCGCCCGCCTTACGAACCGGTTGCGCGCGATCGTCGCGGCGTCCGTTTCGCGGGTTCCGGCCGGTGAGGTCGCCTGCACACTCAGCGCGGGTGTCGAGGAATTCGGCGCTGGCGATACCGTCGCCCTGGTGATGGCGAGAGCCGACACGGCGCTCTATGCCGCAAAAGCCAACGGCAGAAACTGCGTAATGCTAGCCGGGCTCTCGCAGCCTTCCGATGACGTCGTGGCCAGTGTTCCGGATTAGGGAAGGCTCCGCGTAGCGGCGGACTGCTGCAATCGATCTGCCAACTAAAAAACCGGCATGCGGTTGCCCGCATACCGGTTCCTGGTCGGCCCCGCTCGCGTCACCGCGACCAGGGCCACCACGTGATCCGCGCTTTATTTGCGCTTCATTTGCGCTTTACTTGCGCTTCAACTGCGAAATATCGCGCACCGCGCCGCGATCGGCCGAAGTCGCGAGCGCCGCATACGCCTGCAATGCCTGCGACACCACACGCTCGCGATCGATCGGCTGCCATGCGTTCTCGCCGCGCGCTTCCATCGCCGCGCGACGGCGCGCGAGTTCTTCATTCGACACCGCGAGATGCATCTTGCGCTGCGGAATGTCGATTTCGATCACGTCGCCGTCTTCGACCAGACCGATCGTGCCGCCTTCAGCCGCTTCTGGCGAAGCATGGCCAATCACGAGGCCCGACGAGCCGCCCGAGAAACGGCCATCGGTAAACAGCGCGCAGCTCTTGCCAAGGCCCTTCGACTTCAGATACGACGTCGGGTACAGCATTTCCTGCATGCCCGGACCGCCCTTCGGACCTTCGTAACGGATCACCACGACATCGCCCGGCACGACCTTGTCGCCGAGGATTGCGTCGACCGCGTCGTCCTGGCTTTCGAACACGCGCGCGCGGCCCGAGAACAGCCACTGCGATTCGTCGACACCGGCGGTCTTGACGATGCAGCCCTTCTCCGCGAGGTTGCCATAAAGCACCGCGAGGCCGCCGTCCTTCGAATACGCGTTCTCTTTGCTACGGATGCAGCCGCTCTTGCGGTCGCTGTCGAGCGTCGCGTAGATCGCTTCCTGGCTGAACGCGACGGTGGTCGGAATGCCGCCCGGCGCCGCGCGGAAGAACTTCTGCGCTTCCTCGCCCGCGCCGCCCGCGATGTCCCATTTGGCGATCGCGTTGCCGAGCGTGCCGCTATGCACGTTGCCGCACGACAGATCGAGCAGATCCGCGCGCGCGAGCTCGCCGAGAATACCGATGATGCCGCCCGCGCGATGCACGTCCTCGATGTGGTACTTGTCGGTCATGGGCGCGGCCTTGCACAGGCACGGCACCTTGCGCGAAATGCGGTCGATGTCCGACATCGTGAAATCGACGCCCGCTTCCTGCGCGGCGGCCAGCAGGTGCAGCACGGTGTTGGTCGAGCCGCCCATCGCGACGTCGAGCGTCATCGCGTTTTCGAACGCCTGCTTCGTGGCGATGCTGCGCGGCAGGACCGAGCTGTCTTCTTCCTGATAGTAGCGACGGCACAGCTCGACGACGAGGCTGCCGGCCTGCTCGAACAGGCCCTTGCGCCATGCGTGCGTCGCGACGATCGTGCCGTTGCCCGGCAGCGCGAGGCCGATCGCCTCGGTCAGGCAGTTCATCGAGTTCGCGGTGAACATGCCCGAGCACGAACCGCAGGTCGGGCACGCGTTGCGCTCGACCTCGGCGACTTCGGCGTCGCTGATCTTCGGATCGGCGGCCTTGATCATCGCGTCGATCAGGTCGATCTTCGCGATCACCTGGCCGTCGGTCGGCGACTTGACCTTGCCCGCTTCCATCGGACCGCCCGACACGAACACGACCGGAATGTTCAGGCGCATCGCGGCCATCAGCATGCCCGGGGTGATCTTGTCGCAGTTGGAGATGCAAACCATCGCGTCCGCGCAATGCGCGTTGACCATGTACTCGACCGAATCCGCGATCAGCTCGCGCGACGGCAGCGAATACAGCATGCCGCCGTGGCCCATCGCGATGCCGTCGTCGACGGCGATCGTGTTGAATTCCTTCGCCACGCCGCCGGCCGCTTCGATCTGCTTCGCGACCAGCGCGCCCAGGTCGCGCAGATGCACGTGGCCCGGCACGAACTGAGTGAACGAGTTCACGACCGCGATGATCGGCTTGCCGAAATCGTCGTCCTTCATGCCGGTCGCGCGCCACAGCGCGCGGGCGCCGGCCATGTTGCGGCCATGAGTCGAAGTGCGTGAGCGATAGTTAGGCATCTGTATCCTCAGGTATTGCTGTTATCGGTTTTGATGAGCGCCCGCGAAGGCGTGGGGATCGCGTTGGTGCGCGGACTTCGCGCTGGGAACGAATAGTGCAAGAACGTCACTAAGACGTCCAATATATTTTTTCGGTTCAATTAGGTCGAAAAAGATATTAATCGAGGCCGCGATTGCTCAGCCCAATTGCGCCAATGCCGTCATCAGCACGCCGTCCGCGCGCGCGAGATCGTCGAGCACCGAAAAGTGCGTGCAGCCCGGCACGTGCACTAGCGCGACCTTCTGCCCCGCCGCCTCGCATGCCGCCGCATATTCGTCCGACTGCCGCACCAGTTCAGGCAGTTCCGCGGCGCCGACCGCGACCACGGCCGGCACGCCGGGGCCGACGTGGTGGATCGGACTGTAGGCTGCGATTTCCTGCTCGCTCAGTCGTAGCTTGTCGTTGAGCCAGGACAGGCTGATCGGCTCGAGATCGACCAGCGCGCTGATCGGCAGCGCGTTCGTGACGAGCGGATGCGCGCGATGCAGCGCCGTCAGATGACCGCCGGCCGAGTGGCCGCTCAGGCACACCGGCTGCCCCGCGGTGCCGAGCCCATCCGGGTCCGCTTGCAGATGATCGAGCAGGCGCGTGATTTCGCCGACGATCTGCGTCATCGATGCGTCGGGCGCCAGCGTGTATTCGGCCAGCACGACGTTGAAGCCGTTGGCGAGCGGCCCAGCGGCAATGAACGCGAAGTCTTCCTTCGTGCAGTTCTGCCAGTAGCCGCCATGAATGAAGATGAAAGTCGGCGCACCGGCTTTGCCGCACGACAACCAGTCGAAACGCTCGCGCGGACGCTCGCCGTAACCCAGATCGCGCCGCCCCGGCACGCGCTCATACAGCTTCGCGCTGCGCTGCTGGAAGTCCCTCAGGACTTCCGGAAAGTTCGGGATGGCCTGCGTGTTGTTGTAGGCCTTGTCGAGCGTGGGCCGATCCATGCCGCGATAGAGGGTCGCCATAGTCTTGTCTCTCCGTGCTCAGTCGTCGATGGTGCGCGTGATTGTCGGCGATTCGCGGAGCCGCGTCGAACGTCTGGTTTCCTTGACATCGCCCACGCTGAAAACGAATAATGCAGCGTTCGTTTAACGAAGCAGTGTTCACCGTAAGAACATTGAAAAGGAAACAGCGGTCTTTTTCCAGCGCAACTACGGCTTCGAGGCCAATCGCTCCGAAGCCTGGTCCCACGCTCCGGGATTCGCGCTAATCTGTCTCCTGTCACCAAGCTCAGGCAAGGCAAGCTTGCCGCCGATACGCGCCAGCCCCCACGCCGGTGCGCCGTACCCGCCCGCTCCGCCCTGCGCGTAGCCGGGCACTACACAGAGTCATCCCATGAAGCGAGACACTTCCCCCAATGCCGCCGACCGGCCTGCCGCTTCGCGCGGCATCGTCGAAGGTCTGGTGTATGTTTTCGAGCAGGTCATGCCCGACCCGTTCGTCCTGTCGATCTGCCTGACGTTCTTCGTCGCCGTGCTGGCGATGCTGATCGCGCCGACCGGCACCCTGCCGACGCTGCTCGATTCCTGGTACACCGGCACGTTCGGCATCCTGGGCTTCGCGCTGCAGATGATCCTGATCCTCGCGACCGGCTACGCGATCGCGGAAGCGCCGATCGTGCAACGCGGACTGCGCGCGCTCGCCTCGCATGCGAACTCGCCGACGCGCGCCGCACTGCTCGTGTTTCCGGTCGTCGCGGTTGCCGCGTGGCTGAACTGGGGGCTCGGGCTGATCGTCGGCGCATTGCTGTCGCGCGAAATCGCGCGGCGCGTCGATGTCGATTTCGCGTGGCTCGTCGCGGGCAGCTATTCGGCCTGGTCGATCTGCAACAGCGGGTTGTCGAGTTCGATCGCGCTTTCCCAGGCATCGCACGGCAACGCGCTGAATCTCGTCGAGAAAGCGACCGGCCAGGTGGTGCCGCTCAGCGAAACCATCTTCGCGCCGTTCGTGTTCATTCCGACCGTGCTGGTCGTCGTCGTGATGACCGCGATCTTCATCAAGATGCATCCCAAGGCGGACAGGGTCATCGCGTTTCGCCAGAGCGGCGAGGAAGCCGCCGACGCGCCGAGCGACGACCCGCACGCCCGCGCAAGCAGCGCCACCTCGCTCGCGGCGCGCCTCGAACAGTCGATGCTCGGCACGCTGTTCCTGCTCGCGCTCGGCATCGGCTATCTGGCGATCACCTGGCACAAGGAAGGTTTCGATCTCGACATCAACAACACGATCCTGATCTTCCTGATGATCGGTCTCGCGTTGCAACGCACGCCGATCGCGTACGCGAACTCGATCCGCCGCGCCGCGCGTCAGACCGGCTCGATGCTGCTGCAATATCCGATGTACGGCGGGATCATGGGCATCATGAAGGGCACGGGTCTCGCGTCGATGATCGCGAAGGCGTTCGTGACGATCGCCTCGCCGGTCACGCTGCCGCTGTGGAGCTTTCTGAGCTCGCTGATCATCACGCTGCTGGTGCCGAGCGCCGGCGGTCACTGGGCGGTGCAGGGTCCGTTCGTGCTGCCCGCGGCGCTCAGTCTGCATGCCTCGGTACCGCGCACCGCGATGGGCGTCGCGATGGCCGAGAACGTATCGAACATGCTGCAGCCGTTCTGGGCCGTGCCGATCGTCGCGATCGCGGGTATCCGGATTCAGCGCGTCATGGGCTATACGGCGGTGACGTTTGCGGTGTCGCTGGTGATTTACGCGGCGGCGTTGTGGCTCGTGCCGTAATTGCAACGGCCTGAGTCGAACGAGGCCATGACCATCAAAGAAAAGGGCCGATGAAGCAATGCTTCATCGGCCCTTCTGCTTTTTACCGCGGGTACCGCTCTTACATCTTCACGACGTCGAGCAGCGTCTTCTTGCCGTCCTTGTAGTCGTACAGCGAGATCACGCCGTGCTGAAGGTCACCCTTCGCGTCGAACGTCGTTTCGCCGGTCACGCCCTTGTAGTCGGTGCCCGAGACCTTCGCGAGAACCTTCGCCGGGTCGGTCGAGTTCGCGCGCTTCATCGCGTCGACGACGATATACACCGCGTCGTACGTGAACGGTGCGTCGAATTCGATCGCATGGCCAAAGCGCTTCGCGTACTTCGCCGCGAATTCCGCGCCGCCGTTCATGCGCTCGACCGCCATACCGGCTTGCGAGCACACCACGTTGCCTGCCGCCGGACCAGCGAGGTCCGCGAGGCTTTCGGTGCACACGCCGTCGCCCGACAGCATCTTCGCGCGCAAGCCCAGTTGACGCGCCTGCTTCGCGAACGGACCGCCGGTCGCGTCCATGCCGCCGTACATGATCGCGTCGGGGTTCTCACCCTTGATCTTCGTCAGGATCGCGCGGAAGTCGACGGCCTTGTCGTTGGTCGCGTCGTGCGACACGACCTTCAGGCCGAGCGACTTCGCGGTCTTTTCGAATTCGTTCGCGAGACCCTGGCCATAGGCGGTCGAATCATCGACCACCGCGACGGTCTTCACGTTCAGATTCTTCGCGGCGAAGGCGGCGAGCGCCGGGCCTTGCTGCGCATCGGTCGCGACGACACGGTAGGTCGTCTTGAAGCCCTGTTGCGTGTACGCCGGGTTCGTCGACGACGGCGAAATCTGCACGATGCCCGCATCGCTATAGATCTTCGACGCCGGAATCGACGCGCCCGAGTTCAGGTGGCCGACCACCGCGACGACCTTGTCGTCGACGAGCTTCTGCGCGACCTGGGTCGCCTGGCGCGGGTCGCCCGCATCATCCTGCGCGTCAAGAACGAGCGTGATCTTCTGACCGTTGATCGTCAGGCCCTTCGCGTTGATTTCCTCGATCGCGAGGCGCGCGCCGTTTTCATTGTCCTTGCCGAGGTGGGCGGAGCCGCCCGTCAACGGACCCACGTGACCGATCTTGACGACCTGATCCGCGTTCGCCGTACCGGCGATGCCTGCAAATGCGACGACTGCCGCGCTAATCGGCAGCAGTTTCTGAAGCTTGAACGACATACAACACATCTCCTCTTCACTTACCTTGCCAACCGGATGGTTGGGGATTCCTGTCACTGCTGAAACATTGCCATTTATCCATTGCGGATGAATTGAAATACGGCCCGTCCGGCAATTCGCCTCGTCCGCTATTTTTGGTGCAGCACGATAACGCAAAATCGCCGCCAGCGACAGATTTCCGCGCAAGCGGGATTCGACTCACATCCATTAACCGTTGCTTCGCCGCTTTATTCAGCCGGGTTTTGCGCATTTCACGCATTCATGAAAATGTCAGCAAAATTCACGAAATGCCCGGCTATTGGTTCAATGTGGAAGGATTTCGCGGTCGAATCGGGGCGCAAGCAAGACGGACGCTACGGCAATCAAGGCTTGAAATCGGCCAGCATCACGCCCGCGCGGATATGCCCAAGGGCGGCCGCCACATAGTCGACGACCGGCGCTGGGGGATGGTCCGGTTTCGCCCACACGAAGCCCGAGCACTTGTGCGGCTCCATGTTCGCGAGTTCGCCTTGCCATGAACGGCACGCGAGAAAGAAACTGATGCGATTGGTATCCGAGTCGCGTCGCATGACGAGCTTGAATTCGAGCGCTTCAGGCGCGATCGTCACGCCCGCTTCCTCTTTCGATTCGCGAATCGCGCACTCCACGATCGATTCACCCGGTTCGAGATGGCCGGCAATCAATGCGTACTGGCCGTCCCTGAAACCGGTATTCGCGCGCTGGATGAACAGGCACTCGTTCTGCCCGTTCAGAAACAGCACGTTCACGTCGACGACGCTTTGCATTCGGCTCATGTTTTTGCAGGCGTCGTGACGGACTAGGCGCGCTGCGCGGTCAGCAGCTTGATGCCGAGCGCGACGAAGACGAGCCCGCTGCCACGCTTGAGCGCCGCGATCCAACGACTGGCGCCGACGCGCTGATGGATACCGCGCACGCCGAGCGAATAAACGGTGTGCACGAGCGCGACGGTAACCGCAATCGTCAGATACATCACGATGAACTGCTCCGGCAAGCCGCGCTCGTGATCGATGAATTGCGGCATGAATGCGGACAGAAAGATCATCGTCTTCGGATTGCTGCCCGACACCAGCAAGGCTTCGCGGAATACTTTCCTGCGGTCGAACGCATAGGCGGGCGATGCGGCGGACGCGGGCTGCGCGGTTTGGCTTGCCTGCGTCTTGCGGGCGCTGCGCAACTGCCGGATGCCGAGGTACATCAGATAGGCCGCACCGAGCACTTTCATGGCGACGAAGAGCGGCGGCAAGGCTACCAGCACCGCGCCGACGCCGAGCGCCACCAGCGCGACGACGATGCCTTGCGCGAGCAGATTACCGGCGACGCTCGCCGCCGCGCCGCGGCTTCCGTAGCGGACCGAATTGCGGATCACCAGCAGAACGTTCGGTCCCGGCGAAATGGTGGTGAGCAGATAGGCAGCGGCGAAAAGCAACCAGGTATGAAAGGACATGGCAGGCCCAGCGGTTCGTTGTTGTGAATGTATTCCGACACAGCGAACATGATGCCACGGAAAAAATCGCTACGACTTTTGCCAGACGCTAACGCACCACCTGACACAAAAACTGCTTCAAACGCGCGCTTTGCGGCTGATCGAACACCTCCCGCGGCGTGCCGGTTTCGATGATCTCGCCGCGATCCATAAACACCACCCGATCGGCGACCTGGCGCGCGAAGCCCATTTCATGCGTCACGCAGATCATCGTCATGCCGGAGTCGGCGAGGCCGATCATCGTTTCGAGCACTTCCTTGATCATCTCGGGATCGAGCGCGGACGTGGGTTCGTCGAACAGCATGATCTGCGGCTCCATGCACAGCGCGCGCGCAATCGCGACGCGCTGCTGCTGGCCGCCCGACAGTTGCGTCGGATACTTGTGCACCTGCTCGGGAATCCGCACGCGTTCGATATAGTGCATCGCGAGCGCCTGGGCGTCGCTTTTGCTCATGCGCCGCACGTGCGTGGATGCGAGCATGCAGTTTTCGAGCACGGTCAGATGCGGAAACAGGTTGAACGACTGAAACACCATGCCCACCTTGCGACGGATCGCGTGCAAGGTACGCACGTGGTCGGTGACTTCGACGTCGTCGACGAGGATGCGCCCCTGCTGATGCCGTTCGAGCCGGTTGATGCAGCGGATCAGCGTCGACTTGCCCGATCCCGATGGACCGAGAATCACGACCCGCTCGCCCGGCGCGACGTTCATGCTGACGTCGCGCAGCACGTGGATCGAGCCGTACCATTTGTTCACGCGCTCCAGCGTGACGGCCGGCCGGGTCGCCGCGCACGCCGGCCGATCGATGTTCAACGTGGCTTCCATCGTGATCTTCCCATGACTGTCCGCGACCGCGGTCATCGCGCGGACTTCCTGAAGCGGCGTTCGATGCGCGACTGAATCACTTCGAGCACCATCGACATCAGCCAGTAAATCACCGACGCGCTGATCAGCATCTCCATGTGGCGAAATTCGCGCTGCCCTTCGGTGGTCGCGACGTAGGTCAGCTCCCACACGCCGACGACGGACACTAGCGAACTATCCTTCAGCATCGCGATGAACTGGTTGCCGGTCGGCGGAATGATCACGCGCAACGCCTGCGGCAGAATCACGAGCCGCATCATCATGCTGTGGCTGAGACCGAGCGCGCGCGCCGCATCCCATTGTCCTTTTGGAATGCTTTGAATGCCGGCGCGAAAGATCTCGGTCATATACGCGCCATAGCACAGCGACAAAGCCGCCACGCCGGCAGGAATGGGATTGACGATATAGCCAAGCTGCGGCAAGCCCAGATACAGAATGAAGATCTGCATCAGCAACGGCAAACCACGAAACAGCGACGTATAAAACGTCGCGATCCCGATCGCGATGCCGTTCGACGACAGCTTCGCCAATGCTCCGATCAGCGCGAGCACGAACGCGAGAGCGATCGAAATCGCCGAGATATAGAGCGTGGTGGTAGCCCCTTGCAGCACCAGATAACCGATCTTGCGCTCGATGAATTCGAAGCTCAGATTGAAGGTCGAGAAGAACAGCACCACCAGCAACGCGAGCTCGCACCACACGACGATGATCTGCCAACGCAACGATAGCCGCAGCAGCAGATAGCCATTGGCGACCAGCGCCGCAATCGCGACCGCGCCGCCCAGCAGCTTTTGCAGCAGAGTCGCGTCGATGCCTAGCGCGGGCACGCCGTGGTTGATGCCGGCGATCCAGTCCGGCGCGTGCTGCACCGCGAAGTATCCGCCGATCAGCAACGCGCCGAGCAGGACGAGAATCGGGCCCGGATTGCGTTTATCGACGCCGTCAGCATCTTCTGCAAACATGTGTTCCTCCGTAGATCGGCCGCGCACGACGAACGCCAGGCGGTTTTACGCCGCGCGCTCGCGCATGAAATCCATCAGCTGGTAGTACCAGTAGGTCAGTTGAACGGCCGCCGTGCCCGCCGGGCCACCGTTCCATTCGAGGCCGAACGGCGCGAACAGACGATAGCGGTCGGTTTCGTTCGTGATGCCTTGCGCGATCAGCCGGCCGCCGACCGCCGTCGTGTTCATGCCGTGGCCGCCGAAGCCCATGCAGTACCAGACGCCCGTATGGAGCCGACCGATCAGCGGCATCAGGTGTCTTGCATACGACATGCGCCCGGACCACGAGAGATCCACTTTCAGCGCGGAGAGCTGCGGATAGGTATCGACCATGCGCCTGCGCAGCAGCTCGGCAAGCCGGTCCGGCTCGGACTTGCGCGTCGTGATCATGCCGCCCCACAGAATCCGCTCGCCGTCGTCGACGAGGCGGTAATAGTCACTCGCGCGGCGGCTGTCGCCGACCGAGGCGCGTGTGCGGATCGCGGTCCCGATCAGGTCCGGGGCGGGCTCGGTGACGAGCATGTAGGTCGAGATCGGCAGATAGCTGCGCGCGAGTTGCGGCACCACGTTGCCCGTATAGCCGCCGCACGTAAACACCACGTCGCGCGCCGCCACCGTGCCGCGAGAGGTCTTCAGCCGCTTCACCGCCGACGAGCAATCGAGCGACAAGACTTCGGAATCCTCGAAAACCTGCCCGCCCAGACGCTCGACTTCCGCAACCAGAGCACGCGCGTAATTCAATGGGTGGAAATGGAAGCCACGTTCGTTATAGAGCGCATGACGATACTTGTCCGACACGAGCCACTCGCGAATCTCCTCGTGCGTCTTGAATCTGACGTCGTACTGAAACTCGTTGGCAAGCCACGCCTGTTGCGCCTGCATGTCGACCGTGTTCTCGTGACGCGATACGCGCAGCACGCCGGGCACCGGATGCGCTTCCTCGATACCGACTTGGCGGATATTGTCCGCGACGATATCGACACCCTCGATCGACATACGGTAGATCGACTTCGCGTCTTCAACGCCGACGCGTTGCGCGATCCGTTCGAAGCTCGTCGAATAGCCGGGGCTCACCACGCCGCCGTTGCGGCCCGACGCGCCCCACGACACCCGCTGCGCTTCGAGAAGAATCACCGAGCGGCCCCGGCGCAGCAATTCGAGCGCCGTCGTGATGCCGGCCATGCCTGCGCCGACCACGCAGACATCGGCTTGCAGCGAACCCGTCAATGCTGCGCGTGGCTCGACCGTGCGCAGTGTGCGGGTGTAATACGTATCGAGGTAGGAAGCCATCGCTGGATGCGTACCGTCTTGTTGTTGGTGGCTGTTCGTGGTTGCGGCGCACTGGGCGCGGCAGGCGCGGCGGCGGCATGAAGCGCCGCGCCCTGGAATCGCGCTTACTTCGTATAGTCGTTGCCGAACCACTTCATACTGAGTTTGGTCAGCGTCCCGTCCTGCTTCATCTGCGCGACGATGTCGCCGACCTTCTTGTCCCAGTCCGGGTCCCCCTTGTCGGCGACGATCGCGAGCGGCTCGCGGAACGCATAATCGCCCGGAACGATCTTCACCGGATAGCCGTTCTTGATTGCGTTCAACGCGGTCTGCACCGGCGTTACGATGCCGTCGACACGCTTGCCGTCACCCAGACGCAGATCGTCGTAGGGCAGCATCGAATCCGCGTAGGTCTTGATTTCCTTCGGCGGCTGCGTCATGTACTGGAACGCCGGCACGTCCGGGCCCGCGATATTGAGGCGGTTGCGCACATAGTCTTCCGACGTGGTGCCCGCCTCGACGCCGATCACCTTGCCGTTCAGATCGGCGCGCGTCTTCGCCCTCGAGTCCTTGTTCACGACGAATACATACGGGCTGTAGTAGTACACCGCGGGGAAATCGAGCAACTCGGCGCGCGACTTGGTCGGCGTAACGGAAAGCACCGACAGATCCCAGCGGCCGTGCCAGTGACCGCCGGTCATCAGGCTGAACTGCGGCGTATCGAACGCGACCTTCACGCCGAGGCGACGTGCGATTTCTTTCGCGACGTCGATGTCGAAGCCATCGAATTCGTGCTTATCGTTCAGGAACGCTTGCGGCGGCCACTTGCCGCTCGTCGCGACCATCATCGTGCCGTTTTTCATCACGCGGTCGAGCGTGGCGCCCGCGTGAGCGCCGAAGGCGGTCAAAGCGATGCCGGCGCCGAGAGTGAAACCGAGCAGGCGGTTCAGAATGGACTTGGCCATGGTGCGTGTCTCCGTTGTTGGTTTTTGCATCGCTCTTGCGTTCTGTTTCGCGTACCAGGCGCTTTCGAACTCGAACGCGGCTGGTCCACGTTGGCGCGATCTTAAGTCACTACAGAAACCCCTGCCATTGACAATTCGGCACCACGTCATTCCGAAAGCGCATCAAGTAGGGGCCGTGCGAAGCGCCGATGCCACGCCCCGCGGCGCATGCTGGGCACGTCACGTGCTACCCCACTTCGACGCACGTCAACGTGTTTCCGACAGGCAACCAGGGAGATCGATAATGAAAGCGAAGAAGATCGCAGTCGCGATGCTGTGCGCGGCCACGCTCGCCGCGATGGGCGCGTCGCCAGGCGCGTTGGCACAGGTCGCGGGACTTCAGCCGCTCGGCGGGACGGCCGAGCAGACCAATGCGCTGCTCAAGGGCTGGAGCGTGCGGCGCGCGCTCGTCGACGAACCGGTCTACAACGATTTGAACGACAAGATCGGCAGCATCTATGACGTGATCATCGCGCCGGATCGCAAGGCGAGTTATGCCGTCGTGCAGGTCGGCGGATTCCTCGGCATGGGCAAGCATTACGTCGCGATTCCGGTCGATCACTTCCAGATTCGCGACGGCAATCTGTTCCTCGCGGGCGCCACGAAGGAGGCACTGAAGTCGGTGCCGGAGTTCGAGTACAACAAGCTCGAGAAGGCGACGAAGCCGCGCAAGGTGGCGGCGGAGTAATGCAGTGATTCGATGAGGCGGCCGCGAAACGTTGAGGCAGCGCGCCATCCCGCGCGCACCGCCTCAACGTTTCGCGGCCGTCACCAGTTGCAGCGGCGTCTCGATCAGCGGCGACAACTCGCGCTGCTTGCGCCGCTCGGTCACCGCTTTCACCGCGAAGTCGATACCGAAGACCGCCTGCCGGTCGGCGAACTGGTTCATCGTCGCGAGCACGCGGCCATCGGCGAGCAGCGGCTTGATCGCATCGATCGCGTTGTAGCCGGTGACGTAGACATCGCCGCCACGGCCCGCGTCGCGAATCGCGTCGACCGCGCCCATCGCCATGTTGTCGTTACCGCATAGGAGCGCACGAAGCTGCGCATACTCGGCGAGCATTTTCGCGGCCACGTCGCGGCCCTTGCCGTACTCCCAGTTGCCCGACTCGACCGCGACGACCTGCACACTCGCGGCGTCCATCGCGTCGCGGCTGCCGGCCGTGCGCTGCTGCGCATTGGTGCTCACCGAAATGCCTTCGATGATGCCGACCTGATCGCCGGGCTTCAGCTGCTTCGCCAGATAATCGCCGACCTGCTTCGCGCCGTTGCGATTGTTCGGCCCGACGAACGGCACCGTAATGCCGGCCGCCGTTTGCGCCGAGTCGTCGAGCGGGTTGTCGATCGCGATCGTGATGATGCCGGCCTTGACCGCGCGCGCGAGTACCGGGGTCAGCGCTTTCGAGTCGGTCGGCGCGATCACGATCGCGTTCATCTTCGCCTTGATCATCTCGTCGACCATGCGGATCTGCGCGGCGGTGTCGGTCTGTTTGACCGTGCCGCGAATCGTCAGGCTGAACTGCGACGAGAAGTGCTCCTGGTAATTGCGCGCGGCGTTGACCATCGCGACCGTGAATGGGTCCGACATCGATTTGAGCACGAGCGCGATCTTCGGCTTCGCGCCGGTCGGCACTTCGGCGCGGGCGTCGGTGGCGAACCGCGCGACGCCGCTCAGACCCGCTGCGGCCAGCGCGCCCGCGAGCAGCACGCGGCGGCGCATGTTCTGCGTCATGGCTTGTCTCCTTCGCGAACGTGCCGAACGAGCGACGCGACGTTGGCGGCGATTTCGTCGAAAAGCGGCCGGCTGTCGATGTCCTCGCTCAGACAACGGGTCTTCAATGCGGCGAGTTGCGCGGCGGCGTGCGGTTGCGCGTCGAGCGCATCGAGCGCATCGAGGGTGTCGCAGCGCTCGAGCAACTCTTCGAGCAGACAGCCATACGCCCTCACTTCGAGCCGTTGCAACGCGACGCCCAGCTCGCGATCGCCGGCGTCATAAAACGATGCCGCGCCGAAATCGCCCAGCAACGCGCGGCCCGCGCCGCCGTGCAGGATATTGTGCGCGTATAGATCGCCATGCATCACGCCGCGCCGATGCAGATGGCGCGCGACATTCGCGATGCCGCTCGCGATACCGAGCACCGTCGCGAGATCGAAGCGCGCGTCGTCGCGATAGATGTCGCGCGTGCAGGATGCGAGGCTCGGCGGACCGGCGAGATTGGCGAAGCGCGGCTCGACCAGTCCCATCACGAGGCCATGCGTGTCCGATGGATGGCCGATCACCTTGCCGAGCACGGGAATCAGGTTCGCATGCTCGCCGCCGCGAATGCAAGCGGCCATTTCGCAGTCGGGCAAACCATCGCTCGTCACCGCGCCCTTGAACAGCTTGACGGCAACCTGACGCGGCGCAGGCTCGCTCGCCAGCCGCAGCGTCGCGCGATAGATCACGCCCGAGGCACCCTCGCCCAACGGCTGCTCGAGCCGCAACGCCTCCCAGCGAATGCCGCCGATCGGCGTGTCGCTCAGCGCCGCCTGTTCGAGCGCCGCGTTGAACGGATTGCCCGCATACGCGAGCCACGCAAGCCGCGGCAGACGCAGCAGCCAACGCGGCAAGATGTCGAAACGATTGACCGCGAGGCGCAGCAGTTCGAGCCGCGTGCATGCGGCCAGCTCCTCGGGCAGCGCGGAGAGCCGGTTGCCGGCGAGCATCAGCTTCTGCAGTTGGGTGCATCCGCCAATCTCCGCGGGCAAGCGCTCGATGTCGTTGTCGGTCAGGATCAGCCAACGCAGCCGCGACGGCAGCGCGCGCGCCGGCACTTCACGAATGCGATTCGCCTTGAAGCCGATCATGCTCAGTTGCGCGCATTCGCCGAGTACGGCGGGCAGTTCGGTGAACGGGTTGCTGGACGCGAACAGGATGCGCAGTTTGCGCAGACGCGGCAAATCGTCGGGCAATGTCGTCAGCGCATTGTTCGACAGGTCGAGCACTTCGAGCGTGTCGGCGAGATCGAAAATCTCGCGCGGAAATTCGCTCAGGCCGCACGCGAGTTTGAGTTCGCGCGCGCCCGCCAGTTGCCCGGCACGCAGTTGTTCTAGAGTCGTGGTCACAGTCGTGGGAAAGAAAATCGGAGAGCGCCCGCAGCGCGTCGTACCGAGGCTATCGATTTTACTGAGTCAAAGGCCATCTGGGGTTCTCTGCGGTACAGTGACGTAAGCGGCTCGATGGTCACGATCGTCGCGGCCATCTCGATTGCGAATGAGACAGCAATATCTGGAGCGCGTTCAGGCGACGCGAGCGACACACTATCGGATAACGGCGCAGCCATCATGCGACTTTCCGTGCCGGGTCGTTCGAACCCCTCCGTGTCGAAAGCTTTGCGCCTCCACCCTGTCAGGAGTCTGAGAAAGTGACATACGCATACAAGTTGATCGATTCGCCGGTCGGTCAGTTGAAGCTCGTGGCGAAGGGCGAGCGCCTCGCCGCGATTCTGTGGGAACACGACAAGCCGAACCGCGTGCGACTCGGCGAGATGAGCGAAGCGAACGAACTCGCGGTGCTGGTCGAAACCGAGCGGCAATTGCGCGAGTACTTCGCGGGCACGCGGCAGGCCTTCGATCTGCCGCTCGACTTTCAGGGCACCGAGTTCCAGAAGCAGGTGTGGCACGCGCTACTGACGATCCCGTTCGGCCAGACACGCAGCTACTCCGAGATCGCGCAGCAGATCGGCAACGTCAATGCGGTGCGCGCGGTCGGCGCGGCCAACGGCCGGAATCTGATTTCGATCGTCGCGCCGTGTCATCGCGTGATCGGCGCATCGGGCGAGCTGACGGGATTCGCGGGCGGCCTTGCAAACAAGATGCTGCTGCTTTCGCTGGAGGCGGGGCAGACGTCGCTCGAAGCGGCGGCCGGCGACGAGCCACGCCACGCAGCGGGAGCTCGAGCGACGAATGCGGCGCCAGCAGTCAAGGTCGAGGCGCCCGCGAAACCGGCGCATCGTCTGCCGAATCGCGCAACCCAGGGTTCGCTGTTCGGCAACTGAGGCGACGCACACCCGGCACAACGCGCCACCCATCGGCCGTAATCGCCGAAGCTTCGTCCGCGATCAACGCCATCGGCTCAGCATGCAACACCTATCCTTAAGATGCCCGTGCGGGCATCGAACAGGAGGATGACATGCGCATGCTTCTCAACATACAAATACCGAACGAACCGTTCAACACACTAGTGCGCGAAGGCCGAGTCGGCGCTCTGATGCGGCAAATCCTCGACGACATGAAACCCGAAGCCATCTACTTCACCGAGCAGCAAGGCAAACGGGGCGCCGTGGCGGTCGTCAATATCGATGACCCCTCGGCGATTCCCGCGCTGGCGGAGCCGTGGTTCCTGAAGCTCAACGCCGACTGCGAACTGCGCATCGCGATGCTGCCCGAGGATCTGATGAAAGCCGGGCTCGATGCGCTCGGCGACAAGTGGAAGTAACGCGGCCCTCAGGAAGGCCTGGCCGATAGCTCCAACAGCATCGAGGCCGCGGCCGTCGCCGCCACCTGGCAGCCGAGCACGATATGCGCTTCGGCCGTGTCCTCGATAAAGTCGTGGCTCACGCCGCCGATGCTCGGCACGAACATCATGCACGCCGGCATGCAACGCGCGATCACCTGGGCGTCATGCGCGGCGCCGCTCGGCATGCGCAGCCACTGCCCCGGCGCGATCGCTTCGGCGGCTCGCGCGATGTGCGCCGCGAGCCCGGCGTCCATGCTGACGGGTTCGATCGGCTCGTCGATCGTCTGCAATTCGACGCTCACGGCGTGGTGCGCATTGAAGTCGCGCACCAGTGCGGCTAGCGCCTGTTCCATTGCCTGAAGCCGCGCCGGGTTGGCGTCGCGGTACTGCAGGTACATGTCGGCCGCGCCGGGCACGACGCTCATCGAACCCGGATCGAGATCGATGCGGCCCACGGTCCAGACGGTATCCGCGTCAGCCAACTGCGTGAACGCGTCGTTCATCCGTGCAATAAACGCGACCAGCGCCGCGCCCGCGTCGCGGCGGATCGCCATCGGCGTCGTGCCTGCGTGATTGCGCTGACCCGTGAAGCGCAGCCGCGCTTCGCGCAGCCCGACGATCGTGGTGACGACGCCGATCGTCTTGCCGATCGCTTCGAGCCGGCCGCCCTGCTCGATATGCGGCTCCAGATACGCGACCTGGCGTCCCGCCTCGAAACGCGCGCGCGGCCGGCTAGCGAGTCCCGCTGCCTCGAGCACGTCGGCGAGGCGTTCGCCCTGCCGGTTCGTCGCGCCGCGAATCGATTCGTCGACCGCCTCGCCGACGAAGCTGCGGCTGCCTAGCAGACCCGAGAACGTGCCCTCCTCATCGATCCACGACGCGACATCGACGGCGAGATGCCGCGTCGCGTCGTTCTCCGCAAGCGCACGGGCGATTTCGAGCCCGTACATCACGCCCATTGCGCCATCGAGCCAGCCGCCGGTCGGCTGCGTGTCCGTATGCGAGCCGATCACGAGTGCGGGACCGCTGTTGCGCGAGCGTCCGAACACGGTGCCGATACCGTCGATGCGCGCGTCGAGCCCCGCCTCCGTCATCCTGCCGACCAGCCATTCGCGCGCCGCCAGATCGACCGGCGACAACGCCAGCCGGACCACGCCGGGGCCGGTCGCGCCGAAGCTGCGCAGCTGTTTGAGGTCGGCCAACAGCCGGTCCGGATCGATCTTCACCACGTTGTCATCTCCTTGAATGGATTGCCGATGCCGTCGCGCGAGAAGCGCCCGGCGACATCGCCTAAGCATGCCTGAGTCTCGCGCCATTGCATCATCGCGGCGCACGCGGCGCCAGCAATTCCTCTGCTCTGGGCAAAAAAGCTTCAGCACCGGCGCGGTGTTCGCGCGGCTGTAGCCGAGCATGGGATCGATCCTCGCGAGTCATGCCTGACAGGCATGCCGCTCAGCCTACAAAGTCTTTTTCCTTCGCGCAAGGTATCACTACATTACGACTCATGCAGTGGCGCAGCAGCCTTGCGAAATCACCGCTCCATGCCTGTCATATATAGCGCAAAGGAACCCGAGATGAACTCCCCGACCGTTTCAGAAGACGTCGTAGTCGTCCGTCACACGCACCAGAACGCCCCGACCCAATACGTCGAAGCGAACGGCATCCGCTTCGCCTATCGCCGCTTCGGCAGGCCGGCGGGCGTGCCGCTCGTGTTCAACATTCACTTCACCGGCACGATGGATCACTGGGACCCGGCCGTCACCGACGGCCTCGCCGCGGATCGCGAAGTGATCCTGTTCAACAACGCCGGCATTTCGAGCACGTCCGGCGCGGTGCCGGAATCGATCGAGGAAATGGCCGCGAATGCCGCCGCGTTCATCAAGGCGCTCGGCTTGACGACGGTCGACGTGCTCGGCTTTTCGATGGGCGGCCTGATCGCACAGACGCTGGCAATCGCCGAACCCACGCTGGTGCGCCGCGTGATTCTGGTCGGCACCGGCCCGCGCAGCGGCGAGGCGATGAGCTCTCTGACGCCCGAAGCGCAGGACATTTTCGGCGCGACCTATGCGCAGCCGGACGATCTATGGCTGCGCGTGCACTTCGCGCCGTCGGCGGCGAGCCAGGCGGCCGGGCGCCGCTTCCTGCAGCGCTTCCGTCTGCGCAGCGAAGCACGCGACCCCGAGGCCAACGACAAGGTCGCGCCGGCACAGCTCGCCGCGCTCGCGAAATGGGGCGCGCCGCGCGTCGATCCGTTCGACTACCTGCGCGCGCTGAAGCAGCCGACGCTCGTCGTCAATGGCGATCACGACGTGATCATCTACTCGATCAACTCGTGGATCCTGCAGCAGAACCTGCCGAACGCGCAGCTGATCATCTACCCGGACGCGAACCACGGTTCGCTATATCAGTACCCCGAACGATTCGTCGCGCACGTGAGCGAGTTCCTCGCCGCGCACGACTGATCGCCTTCAAATAAAGGAGCATTGCCATGAACAGCCTCACCGGAAAGACCGCGCTCGTCACCGGCGCATCGCGTGGTATCGGCCGCGCCACAGCCCTCGCACTCGCCAACGCGGGCGCGCAGGTTCTCGTTCACTACAGCAGCGCAGAACAGGAAGCGGAGCGGGTCGTCGCCGAGATTCGCGCGGCCGGCGGCAACGCGCGGAAGATCGCCGCGAATCTGCGCGACGCGGACGGCCCCCATGCGCTCGCGAAACAGGTGCGCGCGGTGGTCGGCGAACGGCTCGATATTCTGATCGCGAATGCGGGCATTTCGAAAGCGGCCACGATCGAAGAAACCAGCGTCGCCGATTTCGACGACCTGTTCGCGGTCAACGTGCGCGCGCCGTACTTTCTCGTGCAGCAGTTGCTGCCGGTGCTGCACAAGGACAGCAGCGTGATCCTGCTGTCCTCGCTCGCGGCGCGCGCGGCCGTCGGCACGCTGCCCGCGTATGCGGCGACGAAGGGCGCGGTCGATACGCTCGTCAAGCATTTCGCGGCGGCGCTCGGCGAGCGCGGCATTCGTGTCAATGCGGTGGCACCGGGTGTCGTCGAGACCGATATGTCGAGCTTTGCGAAGACCGACGCGGGACGCGAACTGACGCTCGGCATGCAGGCGTTGAAGCGCGTCGCGCAACCGGACGATATCGCCGGAGCGGCGGTCTTCCTCGCTTCGGACGCCGCGCGCTGGATCACCGGCGAGACGCTGCACGTCGATGGCGGCTCGAAGCTGTGACTGCCAAAGAAAACGGCCGCGCTGCCAAAACAGCGCGGCCGTGTCATGAAAGCGCCACGATGGCGGGCGCATTCACGAAGCGGACCAGCGGTCCGCTTCGACCATTCATTCACTCACTTCCACAGCGTGCGGCCAAGGAACGTCAGCGTACGATCCCACGCCTGTTGCGCCCAGACCGGATCGTATTGCGTCTTGGCGATGCGGCCCGGCCCAACCGCCGTTTCGTTCGCGAACGCGTGATGCGCCAGATAGCGGTGAAACTCGACGTCGACCTTCGCGTCGGCGAGTTTCTTTTCGAGCGCGTCGACGGTGTCGGCGGCGAAGAACTCGTCCTGCAGACCCCAGTGGCCTATCACCGGCACCTTGATCTTCGACGCGTCGACATAGTCGAGCGGCGGGAAGCCATACCAGACGACGCCGGCTGCCGCTTCGGGCACGTTGCACAGCGCGAGCAGCGTCAGCGCGCCGCCCATGCAGTAGCCGGCGATGCCGACCTTCGCCGCGTGCTGCTGCAGGTACTGGACCGCGCCGCGCACGTCCTGCGTCGCTGCGTCGCCGAAATCGAGACCGCTCATCAGATGATGTGCCTCATCTTCTTCGACGGTCGACTTGCCGCGATACAGATCGGGCACGAGCGCGAAGTAGCCGGCCTTCGCGAGTCGGTCGGCGACACCGCGAATCTGGTCGTTCAAGCCCCACCATTCCTGGATCACGACGACCGCGGGCGCACCCGCGGTTTTTTCAGGCTTCGCGAGATAGCCCTGAAGCTGCTTGCCGTCGGGACGGTTGAACGTGATCATCGAACCTGCGTGTTGGGTCATCGGTCGCTCCTCGAGTAGACGAAACCGCTAGCATAGCGCCACTGCCTCCTTTTCTGTTCGATCGGATGGCGTCCGCGCGAGTGCGCTTCCACTAAATTCGCTTTATCCGAATCCAACAATATGAGGATAAGCAAAATGAAATATTCACTAATTAATTGCTTGATGAGCGATTCCCCCAAGAGCAATCGCCGACGTTATACTCACCGCCATGCGTTCTGCATCAACTATCGCTAAAGTGCTACACGGGTCGATCCATTTGTCGCCCAAGTCTCTCAGGTTCTGGCAATCATCCTCGGAAGCCAGAATCTTTTAGGCCGACACATTGTGTCGGCCTTTTTTTATTCGCGACGCTTTCCAATTTCCAATCACGTAATCATTCTGTAAATCGACATCGAAAAATGTACGCGCCATCTATCAATTGAATTAGAGAGCGCCATACCTGATTCGACACACGATCAAAGCCTTGAAGTATTGCGATGCGCGCTAGAAGCGCTCTATCACGCCGAATTGCACACCCGCGACCGGTGCGCCCGGGTAAGCGACCGGCAACCCGGTGACGTTGACGCCGCGCAGCGTGAAGGTCGAGTCGTCGTGATTCGCGAGATACGCAGCGCTGAAGTACAGCAGCAGCGTGGGCGACATGTTGTATTCGAATGCCGCGCTGAACTGGTCCGCGCTGCCGCCGGCCGTCGTGTAGTCGCGCACGTGGGCATAGCCGAGCGACGCGCGCGCGTACGCCGACAAACTGTACTGCGCCGAGAGCGAGCCGCCCGCGCCGTGATAGACCGGCGTGCCGCCATCGCCATTGAAAAAGGACAGCCAGACGCGCAGTTTGCCGAACGCGTAGTTCGCGCCGCCGAGGTTCGCCCGCAGCGCGCCGGCGCCGTGCGTCTGCTGATGCGCGTACGACAGGCGCAATTCGCCGAGCCGATACGACGTGGTCACGTAGTAGCCGTCGATGCCGTTGCCGTCGTCCTCGGACGGATCGCGCGTGGCCATCATCAGCGTCGTGCTGAAGCCGGCGATGCGCGGCGACAGATAGGCGATCGCGTTGTTCGCATAAGGCGTGATCTTCGACAGGTTGTTGAGCCCCGAGGCGATCGTGCCTGCGCCGAACGCGTCGAGATCGCCCTTGAACGGGATATAGATCGGCGAATACTGACGGCCGAAGCGCAGTTCTCCCCACCTGCCGCTCGCGCCGATCCATGCCTGGCGATTGAAGATCGAGCCGGGCACCTGCTGGGTGCCGTCGGTCGAGCTGAAGCCGTTTTCGAGCGTGAACACGATTGCGTTGCCGTCACCGAGCGCTTCCGCGCCATGCAACCCGACGCGCGAGCCGCGATAGGCGCCGGAGTCGAGGCGCGGGGTCCAGCCGGACCCGGGGTCGGTGATTTCCAGGCTCGTATCGATCACGCCATACAGCGACACGAAGCTGCTGTGGATTCCCGTGGAGACATCCCCGCCTGTATCGATGTCGGTGACGGCGGCCGCGCCATGCGCGTAGATCAGCAGCATGACGCCGATCCACCCGGCCCGCACGCGAACGCTGATCGTCGCGCGGCCGAGTCGCGCCGCGCTCCATGCGCGCGCCGAGCTCGACGCAGCGTCGCGGACAGTGTTCAGCGAGCAAACCGAGGCGTGACGCAGGATCAGGTCCTCCCCAGGCACATCGATCGGATCTTCCGCGAGCGAACTTACCATGTCCGCGCGAACCCGTGCGAGCCGTCCCGTACGCTGGCGTACAGGTGAACGATGTGGTTTTTCGCGCGACGAATAGTTTTGACTAGGGAAAACCCGTATAATCCGCAAGAGGTCAGACAACCTGCGTAGAATCGCGATGATCCTGACCGCGATCCGCCGTGCAGCGTCCACTCCGAACCGCTTTCTGCCCGCTCCGTGAATTCCACCGCCTCCGCCAGTACCGCCGCTCCCGCCCTGCCGTTTCGCCACGCGTTGTACGCGATGCTCGGCATCGGCCTCGTCAACATGCTGGTCGCGCTCGACCAGACCGTCGTCAGCACGGCGCTGCCGTCGATCGTCGCCGAACTGCACGGCTTCGAATACTTCGCGTGGATCGCGAGCGCGTACCTGCTCGCCTCGGTCGTCACGGTGCCGGTGTTCGGGCGGCTCGGCGATTACTTCGGCCGCAAGCGCTTCGTGATCGCCGCGGTGATCACGTTCACGATCGCGTCGGTGTTGTGCGGTCTCGCCAACAGCATGCTGTTTCTCGCGATGGCGCGCGGGCTGCAAGGCATCGGCGGTGGCATGATGGTCGGCACCGCGTTCGCGTCGATCCCCGATCTGTTCCCGGACCCGCGCACCCGTGTGCGCTGGCAGGTCGTGCTGGCCGCGGCTTACGGCATCGGCACCGCCGCCGGCCCGTCGCTGGGCGGCTGGATGAGCGAGCACCTCGGCTGGCGCTCCACATTCCTCGTCAATCTGCCGGTCGGCGCGGCGGCGCTCTATTTCATCTGGATGCATCTGCCGAATTTCCGGCGGCCGCACGAAGGCGAGGTGAAAATCGACTGGCTCGGCGCGGGGCTCGTCGCGGCCGTGCTCGGCGGTCTGCAGGCGTTTATCGAAGCGGTGCCGAAGAATGGCCTCACGCTCACCAACCTCGTGCTCGGCGCGTGCGTGATCGCAGGCGCGGTCGCGCTCTTCATGTGCGAAAAGCGCGCGACGCATCCGATCATTCCGCTCGATCTGTTCAAGGACGCGCGGCTCGTCACGCTATTCACGCTCGGCATGCTGTCCGGCTTCGTGATGTTCTCGCTGATCTTCTTCGCGCCGTTGCTGCTGCAAGGCGGCTTCGGTTTGTCGCCGCAACAGGCCGGCCTGCTCGCGACGCCAATCGCCGCGTGTATCGCGCTCGGCAGTCTGCTGAACACGCGCATCGTGATTCACATGAAGAAGCCGACGCGCATTCTGTCGATCGGTTTCGGGCTGCTGATGTTCGCGTCGATCGCGCTTGCATTCGCGAACCCGGACACGCCGCACCTGCGCATCGTGTTGCCGATGGGGGCGGTCGGCATCGGTCTCGGTTTCATCCTGAACAATCTGAATGTGTTCGGCCAGGAGATCGCCGGACGCGAACGCTTCGGCATCACTACTGCGTTATTGCAATCGACACGCATGGTCGGCGGCATGCTCGGCACCAGCATCGTCGCCACCGTCGTGCAGCATCATTATCGCAACGTCGTCACGCGCACGATGAGCGTGCTCGGCGAGCCGGCCGCGTCGCAATGGCGGCCGCGTTTCGTCGATCTGCGCATTCTGATCGACGACGCGTCGCGTACGCAGCTGATCGCGGATATGAAGACCTCGGGACTCAATACGCTCGCGCTGCTCGATACCGCGCGCGACGCGCTCGTGCAGTCGATTCATATCGGCGTGTGGCTAACGGCGGTGGCGTCGCTGGCGGCCGCGCTGCTGGTGCAGCGAATCTCGCACGTGGTGTTTCGCAAATAAAAAAACTCCCCGATCCGGATGAGAGAACGGGGAGCAAATGGGTTGGACGAAGAGACCTGATGCCGTCACATCAAGGCTCTTTGCCACATCCCAAGGATGACGGACGTAATTGGGCCGCTTACTGAATGGTTGCTTTCGCTCTGAGATTCTTCACCATTCTGTCGACGAGATCTGCTTGTGCCTGCTGGTACAGCATCGGCTTCATTTCTTCGAAAGACGGAACCTGCAAAGGGCGCGTGTCATCCACTTCGATGACATGAAAACCGTATCCGGTTTTAACCGGAGTCTGCGTATATTCGCCCTTGTGCAAATGCGAAACCGCGTCAGCGAACGGCTTGACCACCTTGCTGGAAGTGATCCAGCCCAGATCCCCGCCGTTGTATCTTGAATCGGAATCGATCGATTCCTTCGCGAGCTCGCCGAACGACGCGCCCTTGTTCAGCTTTGCAATGAGGCTTTTTGCCTCGCCTTCGTCCTTGACGAGGATATGGCGAACCTTGTATTCGGTGCTGCCGCCTTTCGACTTCATCTCGTTGTACATCGCCCTCAATTGATCGTCGCTAATAGGGTTCTTCTTCAGGAAGTCCTGCATGTACGCTCTGACGATCTCGATCTCCCACGTCGCCTGCGCCTGCACGAGAATCTTTTGCCGGGCGGCCTCGGCCCGTGCCGCGATTTCCGGGTTCCGGTCGAAGCCGGTCTTTTGCGCCTGCTGGAAAAGGACTTCGCGGCGAATCAGTTCGTCCCGGACATGATCCGACAATTGAGGAGAGTCGGAAAAACCTTGGGCATGCGCCTGTCCGATATACAAATCGGCGTCTGCCTGAGAAACGGGTTTGCCATTGACCGTGACGAAGGGCTTCTCTGTCGCACTCGTCGCCAGGGAGAGCGTTGCACCGAGCACCAGTGCGAACGTCCATCGTGATAGTGCTTTCATTGAGCGGATCACTTGCGTTGGTTCGAGGACTTTAGCAAACGATCGCCAAAGGTCCAGGTATCTCGCCAGGTCTGATCAGCCATCAGTTTTGATCAGACGCTGGCGAACTAAACGACTTTATTGGGTAATGGTTCCCGCAAGCGTCAGGCTGCGTGAAGAGTTGCCGACATACACCGAGTAGGAACCGGTCGGCGTCGTCCACTGCTGCGAATCTTTGTTCCAGGTGCTGAGCGGATGATTCGGCGCGGCGGGATCGATCGTGATCGATACCGTCTGCGAGCCGCCCGCATTCAGGCTGACCTTCTGGAACCCCACCAGACGCTTAGGCGGCTCGCCCGCGGAGGACGGCAGCGCAATGTACACCTGTGGCACTTCGGCGCCCGCATTCGAACCGGTGTTTTTCACGACCGCGCTAACCGTGTAAGTACCGTTTGCTCCAGTACTGACGGTCGGGTTGGTAATCGTGAAGGTCGTGTACGAAAGACCGAAACCGAACGGGAATGCCGGCGTTTTACCCATCGCGTCATACCAGCGATAGCCGACATTGAGCGCTTCGGAGTAGGTCACCGTCGCGCTTCCGTTGATCGACACGCCCGGGTATTGATAAGGCGTAATCGAATCCATGAAGCCCTGGCCGACCTGCGGGAACGTCACAGGGAGCTTGCCGGACGGATTCGCGACGCCCCACAGCAGATCCGCGACGATGTGCCCATCTTCCTCGCCAGGGAACCAGGTCTCGAGAATCGCGCTCGCGGCCGAGGTCCCTCCGGTCAGGATCGAAGAATCTAGCGCTTCGGCGGCACTGTCCTTCAGAACGAGCACGGTATTGCTGTTGGCCGCGACGATGGTTTGCAGCAACGCGAGCGTGTTGCTGTTCTTCGCGGTACTCGAGGTCGTGATCGAGTTCGACTTCGGCGCATACCAGTCGAGCGTATTGAGGAATTTGCCGGTGTCGAGCGTGAGGCCTGTCGAGTCCGTGAAGGTCGCCTGGTCCGCGCCTTCTTCCGACATCGACCCGGCCATGAAGATGACGGCGTCGGCACCGGTCGCCGCTGTCTTCACGTCGGAGAGGGTTGCCGCCGCGCCGTCAATCGTGCCGGTCGAATTGTTGTCGTCCACGAGAGCCAGATGGACCTGAACGCCGGTATTGCCGAGGTTGGCAAGCGTGTCCTTGATGCCCTGCACCGGTGTAACGGTGTACAAGGCAACAACGTCGGAACTGCCACCGCCTGAACCCATCGGGTTGCCGACCGAACTGCCGCCAGCAACCGCTTGCTGAGCATAGACCTGTGTCGTTTTGCCAACTACGAGGACGTTTCGAACCGTCTTTTTCAGCGGCAAAGTCCCGTTGTTCTGCAGCAGCACGGCCGACTGCTCGCCAATCTGCTTGGCGACCGTACCGCCAGCCGTAGCATCGATCGCGGTCTGTGCAATGGGCCGATCGAAGATACCCGCACGGAACATCTGCGTATATCGGCGCAGCAGCGCATTGTCGATATCGGAGGTCTGAATCTGCCCCGAGGCCAAAGCCGCATTCAGATTTGCCGGCGACCAGTTCTGCGGAAGCGGCATCTCGTTGTCCATGCCCGCCAGCAGGGTCGGCGCGGTGCTGTGCGCAGCAAAGAAGTCCGACTGCACGTAGCCCTTGAAGCCCCATTGTCCGCGCAGGACATCGGACAGGATGTGCTTTTGCTCGCACATCGAAAAACCGTTGACCGAGTTGTACGAACACATGACGGCGCCGACGTTGCCTGCTTTCACCGCCATCTCGAACGGCAGCATATAGAGTTCGTGCAGCGTTTGATCGTCCACGCTCTCCTGAATCGTCATGCGATTCGTTTCCTGCTCATTCGCCACCAGGTGCTTGGCCATCGCGATCATGCCGTGCGCTTGCACGGCCTGAATTTCAGCGACACCCATCGTACCGGTAAGGTACGGATCCTCGCCCATGTACTCGAAGTTGCGCCCGCCCACGGGCAATCTTGCGAGGTTCATACCGGGCGCTTCGAACACGTGTAGCGCGAGATTGCCTCCCTCGACGCCGACCACGTTGCCAAACTGGGTCGCGACGGAAGGATCGAACGATGCCGCCATGGCAATCGCAGACGGCAAGGCGGTCGCCTTGGCGGAACTGGAATCCGTATAGGCGGCGAAGCCTGTCACCGAAGGAGACACGCAGTCATTCTGGCCAATCCCGACAGGCCCATTGGTAATTCGCAGCGTCGGAATAGCGTACTTCGCCAGCCCGAGAATGTGGCGCGCGCCGTAGCACTGCGGCAGTTCCGGCAGGATGCCTGGATTCGAACCGGTCAATTGCTCTTGCTTGTCGGCCAGCGCCATGGCGGGGACGAGCAGTGCGGCGCGTGCTTCGGGAGAAAGCGACGTGTTCATCCATGGCATGGCGGATGGCTGCGTCGTGGATGGAGTCGAGGCCGGATTTGAAGCCGCCGTCGTGTTTGGACTATCACTGCCACCGCACGCCGCCAGAATGAACACGAGACTCACGGCGGCGGCCGTTCTCCTCTGAATGAATTTCACAGACATTGTCTTTCCTCAATTGTTATATGCACAAATGCGAGACGCGCATCGGTCGTTCTAATGTGAAGGACTGCCATTCAATCAATTGCCAGTAATACGACTGCTGTTTCCCCTGCTTCAAATCCCATGAAAGATTTTCGTCTCCGGCGGGGAGTCGTCGCCACAGGTGACGATCCGCGTTCCAGTGAAGACATCGTAAGACTTAAATCGTCATCAGACGACTAGGGTTTTACCTGACATCAACAAAAACAACGACTTACAGACATGCACGGACGTCTGATGAGTTAGCTGGAATTGACAATTTCAGCGTCGGGGCCAGTCGTGGCGGGCGTTAAACGGGTATCGGACGGGCGCGAGCCGCGCGTGATTACCGCGATCGCCTGCGGCAAAAAAATCTCGATTAAGGACATGAACCGCGGGTAAGCGCAATGGTTCATTTGCATCTCTTTACTGCGACTAATGGCGGGGCTTAACTCGTACCCGCAGACTGCTGCCGTTCTGATGCCCGACATTCCGACTGTTCCCGTTCCGCGACTGGCCGACCCATACCGCGAGATTTCGACTGCGGCTGGCGCCAGGCGCATCGCTATCGAAAGGTGACAACATGACCCGAAAGTTCGCGGGACGTTACGCGCATAGCGCAGTGATAGCCATTGGAGTGATCTTGAGTGGGTGCAGCGGGGGCGGGGGCGGTGGTGGCGACCCGTCGCCAGGATCCCAACAGTCGGGAGCCCAGCAGGACCCCACCACGCTAGGCGTCTCTGGCGTGGTCTCAAGCGGCGCCCCGATCGCGAATGCGCAGGTCACGGTCTACGACGCGAAAGGCCAGACGGCTACCGCGACCGCAAACGGACAGGGGAGCTACTCGATATCCCTCGATCTGACGAAGATGGTCGCCCCCTTCGGCTTCGGAGCGGTCGATCCGAGTGGCGCTAGTGAAGACCAGACGTCCATCCTCATCGCTCCTCCCAGTGGAGCAAGTACCGCCGTGGTGAACATCACACCGCTCACGACCGCTGTTGTCGCAGGTTCGATGGCGTCCAGCAGTCCGTACGACGTCGCGAATCCGGTCGCCCTCTCGGGTTCGATGGTGTCCAGTGGCCCGTATGAAATCTCAAGACCGGCGGCGCTCTCCGCGGTCACGGCCGCCAATGTGCAAAGCGCGAAGTCCGCTGTGAATGCGTTGCTCGCCAAGCTTTTTGTTGACGCCGGCGTTGCCGCGGGCACAGATGTAGTCGGTACCGCGTTCAAACCGGATCACACGGGCCTCGACAAGGTGCTCGATGAAGTCACTGTCGTGCCGATCGGTGCCGGCGTGACGATCACCAACAAGCTGAACCTGGTCGGAGCCATGCAGGTTGCGACGGTGTCGCAAGCGACTGTAGCCAGCAACAGCCTGGGCTCATCCTTTACGATCGACTTCCCAAGTACTCTCGTTGCGCCGTCGACTTTCGCGGGAATCGTCAGCGCGTGGCAGGTCTGTTTTGCGCAGAGTCCAGCCACACGCGTCGGCTCCAGCGGCACACTCAGCTCCGCCTGTCAGGCAGCGATTTCGACGAGCCCGGCCTATCTGAACAACGGCTACACGTTCGCGCAGGAATTCTCCGGCTGGCTGTCGAGCACCAATCTGGTCAATCCGACATTCATTGGCCCGCAAGTGCTCTACGCCGAATCCCCCGACAAAGTGTTGCTTCGGTTCGGACTGGTAGATAGCACGGGCAACGCGCAGACCACCAATCTGGTCGCAGAGCTCATCAACGGCCAATGGCAAATAACCGGGAACCAGCAACAATACGATGTGCGGATTTCCGGCGTGCTGCAACGTGACCTTGTCGGCATTTCTCTTGGTGGCAATCCCACGAGTAGCCCGACTACGTCATACGCGTCGGGGCTCGTGCCGATTTATCGAGACCCGAAGGTCTCCAACAATCCGGCTAACAGCCAGTATGTGGTGGTCACGGGTCCGGGACTGCCGACAGCCGGCGTCGTTCTCGCTCCGAATCCCAGCGTGACTGGCATGGCTTACTGGCCGATTGCAAACCAGACCGGAACCGCTGCGACGAGTTCGTCGATTACCGATGCCTTTTTTGGTTTCGCGCAATCGGAACAGAGCGATAGCGGGAATCTTTCGCCGGCGGCAAATCCAGCCAACGCGGTCAACTGGCTCGCGACCCCGGTCACCGACTTCACCCAGTTCACGGGATACCCGCAATACACGTTCGTGATTCACTTCGCCGACGGAACCACAGCAACTGTCCTCAAGCGGCTGCTCTACGGACCGGTCTCGCCACAGAATGGCAATGGCTTTGTATGGGATGAACTCTCGTCCTCGTCCATGGCCCTGTTCGCAGCAAACGCGCCAGCCGCATCCAGTGTCAGTCTGAGCTGGACGGCCCCGGCCTTCGCTGCCCAGGCCGCAGACGTCATCTTTACGGCTTTCAACGGCACCACTGGCGTGCAGGCTAGCACGGCCCTGACTCCGACCGCGACGTCCGCAACGGTGAACCCACCATCAGGAACGTCGCAGTTCCCCGCATTGACCGGCACTGGGTCGTATCGCTGGTTAGAGCTGGACTACAACAATCCCGGCAGCGTGCACCGCTACAACGTCTACGTCTACTAGGTTCACGGCGGCCATTGAACTCGCACGTCGCCCTCGGCAATTCGCAGAGGGCGATTCTATTTGGCGTGAAAGCACTCTTCAAATAGCCGGAATGTTCTTATCCCGATTGCATATAGATGATCGTCATTCACCGTGCAAACTCGCGCGCGGACTTCGAGCGTTGCGAATGAAAACACGCACAGAATATTAATCCGTTGTACTGATTCCTTAATGAACATAGAACTCACCTTACCGGAGCGTGGCCCAGCATGCGATGAACCATGAATGAGGTTGATTTATTGCCCGTCACCGGCTAGAACCCGTTGACAGCGATGTGCGCGCCCGAAATTCAAGAACGGCAATGAAGCGGCGCAAGGGGAAACCGATGAGCGACCTGGACAGGGCAATCCTGGAGACCTATCGCGTTGCACGCGCATGCAGCGGCGACAGGTTTATCGACACTGCATTCGATGTACTGGGCAAGTATGTCCCGTTCGACTCGGCGCGTTGGGCGACCGCGAGTGCGACGCCTGCCGGCGTTGTGTTTCATGCGCCGCATCTCGTCAACGAAGTACCTGACTGGGACAACCGCTATGGCGAAATCCGCTCGAAAGACACGGCTGCCCGATTCATGTTGACGCATCCAGGCACGACCGGCAATTTCCATTCGCTCACTTCCCTGACCGGCCCAGACAACGCGGCCCTCCTCGACTACACGCGCAAGGTCAAGCATGCGAACGCGTTGATCACCGCACACAAGGATTTCACGACGGGGTACACGCTCACAATCGGACTCTTCGCGGCCCACGTGGACCGGCAGTACTCCGAGCAGGAGCGCCAGTTTGTCGAGTTTCTCTACCCGCACCTGATGGAGGCGTGGGCGGTCAACCAGTCATTGCAGATAGAGCGTTACCGTTCGCGAATCTGGTCGGTCGCGATGTGCCTGCCCCCAGGTCTCATCACCCTGTGTGAACCTGCCTTCTTTGACCTGTTGCGCGCTGAGTGGCCAGGTGGCCACGGCGGCCACGTTCTGCCGCCCGTGCTGATCGAGCTACTTGGCTCCGGCGCTGACGGTCATCGGGGTCGCCATGCCGTTTTCCGGTTTGAACGCCACCCAAAGTTCGCGTTCGTTCGAGCCCGCCTCGCCACGTCTGTCGACCTGCTGACAGAGCGGGAAAGGGAAGTCGCCGAATGCGTAGCGTCGGGACTCACGCATAAAGAGGTTGCGCGCCGCATGAGCATCGCGCCCGCCACGGTACGAAATCATCTGCAGGCGATTCATCGACGGATTGGCGCCCGGAACAATGCCGAGCTCGTTGCACTTCTTCAGCGCGACAACCTGTAACCTCGGCTCATCGCGAAGAGTGTGCCCAGTTGCGAGGCCACCAGACAGACGGTGACTGCTCAAGATGAATGAAGTGGCCCGCCTCGATTATCTGGCTGCTCACGCAGTCGAGCTGGTTCTTCCACGATTCTGTCTCGGCTCGTGCGTCAACGAGGCAATCCAGAGCCCCTGAGACGATGTGGATCGGGGCACGGATGTCTGCATAAGTAGGCGTCGAGTGTGTCCAGAAACTTCTTACGAGGACTTCAAATGCACTGGCGTCCAGAATCGGATGGTGCGCCAGCAGGTCGATGTACCAGCATCGCCTGGCATTGGCGGCCTGGGCCCAATAGACGTCGATGAAGTTTGCAAACGATGTAACCTGAGCCGCGAGCTTCGCAAAGAGTTCATAGTCGCGTTCCCGGCGGAAATCGTCTAGCGCGTCAACGAGCGGTGCAGCCGCCGGGTAGAAAGTCCTTAGCCGTTCACCGATCCGGATGAATGCATCGCCGAGGTCGCGTACCGGCGCCAGCAACATCACTTCGTTGACCAGATCGGGCAGGTGCGAGGCAAGTCGCAATGCCAGGTGTGTTCCGAACGCATGGGCAAGCAGATTGACCGGCGCCCCGGTCCGCTCGGCAAGCGCGCGCAACTCCTCTTCCGCGGCATCCAGAAGGGCAGCAAACGCGTCGGCGTAGAGGACGACCGAACGTGGTTGATCCCACCAGTAAACCGGCAACGTCCGTCCATACAGGTCGCGTTCCGCAATCGCAGACAGGCCTGGGCCGCCGTGAAGAAACAGCACTGCCGCGTTGCTCACCATGTCAGGTATCTCCGCTATCTGGCAGCTTCTGTTCTTTGGATGCTACCGCGCGCGCTCCGATACACACATAGTGCAATTGCATTATTGAGCGTTGACTCGGCGTGGGCGAGTCCGCATTGCTATTGAAAAACAGAAAGCCTGGCGGATCGCACTGTCGTGCAACCCACCAGGCTTTCCATTCAAGTCAAATCGCGATTAACGCACGAGACTCGGACGCTTGTTATCGAACTTCCAGTTCGGAATCAGATACTGCATCGCCACGCCGTCGTCGCGCGCGCCGAGACCATGCTGCTGATACAGCGCGTGCGCCTTTTCGAGCGCGTCCATATCGAGTTCGACGCCGAGGCCCGGCTTCTGCGGCACCTTGACCTTGCCGCCGACGATCTGCAACGGATCCTGCGTCAGGAACTGACCGTCCTGCCAGATCCAGTGCGTGTCGATCGCAGTGATCTTGCCCGGCGCCGCTGCGGCGACGTGCGTGAACATCGCGAGCGAAATGTCGAAGTGGTTATTCGAATGCGAACCCCACGTGAGGCCCCAGTCGTTGCACATCTGCGCAACGCGGACCGAACCCTGCATGGTCCAGAAATGCGGATCGGCGAGCGGAATGTCGACCGATTGCAACTGGATGGCGTGACCCATCTGACGCCAGTCGGTTGCGATCATGTTGGTCGCCGTCGGCAGGCCGGTGGCGCGACGGAACTCCGCCATCACTTCGCGGCCCGAGTAGCCGTTCTCCGCGCCGCACGGATCTTCCGCGTACGCGAGTACGTCATGCTTGTCACGGCACAGGCGCACCGCTTCAGCGAGCGACCATGCGCCATTCGGGTCGAGCGTCACGCGCGCTTCAGGGAAGCGCTCGGCGAGCGCCGTGACCGCCTCGATCTCGGCGTCGCCTTGCAGCACGCCGCCCTTCAGCTTGAAGTCGTTGAAACCGTAGCGCGCCTGCGCGGCCTCGGCGAGACGCACGACCGTTTCCGGCGTCAGCGCTTGCTCGGTGCGCACGCGCTCCCAGTCGTCACGCGCGCCCGCGTTGTTCGCGTACGGCAGATCGGTCTTGTTGCGATCGCCGATATAGAACAGGTAGCCGAGCATTTCCACTTCGTCGCGCTGCTGGCCTTCGCCGAGCAGTGCCGCGACCGGCACGCCGAGATGCTGGCCGAGCAGGTCGAGCAGCGCGGCTTCGAGCGCGGTCACCGCGTGAATCGTCGTGCGCAGGTCGAAGGTCTGCAGGCCGCGGCCGCCCGCGTCGCGATCGGCGAACTGCGTGCGTACCTTGTTCAGGATCGCCTGCAGATTGCCGATCGACTGACCGACTACGAACGGCCGCGCGTCGTCGATCGTCTTGCGGATGTTCTCGCCGCCCGGCACTTCGCCGACGCCGGTATGGCCCGCGCTGTCGCGCAGGATCACGACGTTGCGCGTGAAGAACGGACCATGCGCGCCGCTCAGATTCATCAGCATGCTGTCGCGGCCAGCGACGGGCACGACGCGCAGTTCGGTCACGACCGGTGTCGCGTTCGATTCAGTAGGTTTCGTGGACATGGGAAAAGCACCTGTGTGTGAAGTAAGCCGGCCGGCGGAAGCCGCCGCGCGCTGCGTGCGCGTTCGATCGGACCGGATGAAAACTCGAAGCCAGAAAAATTGATGGCCGCCTGCGAGACGTCAGTGTAGTCAATGCGCGTTGCCGTGCAACGACTCGGACAACGGCTCGCGATTACCCGGCTTGTTGCGCGTCAGGAAGCCGGCCGCCGCCGCGAGCAGGGACGCGACGCCGAGACCGTACAACCCGCCCGTAATCGAGCCCGTGTGCTGCTGCAGATAACCGAAGGTGGCCGGCGCGAAGAAGCCGCCGAGGTTGCCGAGCGAGTTGATCAGCGCGAGCACGCCAGCCGCGACACGCGCATCGAGGTAGCCCTGCGGAATCGGCCAGAACAGCGACGACGCGGCCTTGAAGCCGATCGCCGAGAAACAGATCGCGACGAACGAGAACACCGGGTTGCCCGACGTCGACGCGAACAGGCCAACCGCCGCAATGACGAGCGCGACCGCGAGCCAGCCCTGCTGATGACGCCATTTCGCCGACACGACCGCGAAGCCGTACATCGCCACCATCGAGATCAGCCACGGAATCGCGTTGAACATGCCGACCTCGAAGTCCGACAGCCCGCCCATCTTGCGGATGATGGTGGGCAGCCAGAACGTGGCCGCGTAGATCGTCAGCTGGATCGCGAAGTACAGGAAGCAGAACAGCGCGATCTGCGGGTCCTTCAGCAGCTTCATCGTCGGCAGATGCGCGCCGCCGTGCGCTTCGCGCTCGGCCTGTTCGGCCGCGATCGAGTGTTCGAGCACGCGCTGTTCTTCGGCGGTCAGCCAGTGCGCGTCGCGGATGTGCGATTTCAGCATCAGCCAGCTCACGACGCACAGCACGATCGAAAACGCGCCTTCGATCAGGAACATCCACTGCCAGCCTTGCAGGCCGAGGCCGCGAATCGACAGCAGCGAGCCGGTGATCGGACCGGAGAGCACCGACGCGAGCGCCGAGCCGGACAGAAAGATCGCCACCGCCTTGCCGCGTTCCTTTTGCGGCAGCCACTGCGTGAAGTAAAAGACGACGCCGGGAAAGAAGCCCGCCTCGGCGACGCCGAGCAGGAAACGCAGCACGTAGAACGAGGTGTCGTTCCAGACGAACGCCATCGCGCCCGCCACCAGGCCCCACGTGCCCATGATGCGAGTGAGCCACGCGCGCGCGCCGAACTTCTGCATCAGCACGTTCGACGGCACTTCGAACAGCGCATAGCCGATGAAGAACAGACCGCTACCGAGCCCGTACGCGGCCGCGCCGATGCCGAGATCGGTCTTCATGTGCGCGTTGACGAAGCCGATGTTCACCCGGTCGATATAGTTCGCGATGAACATGATCAGGAAAAGCGGCAGCACGTTGCGCTTCACTTTCGCCACCGCCGATTCAAGCGGGTCGAGCGCGCTGGTCAGAACGGATGTCAAGACGGGTCTCCTTGTCGGCCACGTTACCTGATATGTTGTCTGACGACAGTCTACCGCGTTGTTTCCACCAAATCCAATTGGGTGTTTACCCTGAATCAGCGGGCAAAATCCCTTTAAATCAAGGACACACCGGGACTTCGCTGCCTTCTTGCACGACTTGAGACCTTATTCGAACTAAGACGTCTGATGTCTCTAATTGCACCCACCGCCGGTTGCGGCTGGCGCACATGCGCAATCCTGCGTCTCACCCCCATGCAAACTCTCGCCTGCACGGTAAAAATAGCCCCCGCCGATGCCGCCAGAGGCAGCAGAATCAAGTAAAGTCCTGTGCGATACTTTGCAGGATCAGTCAACCAGCCACAAAAATGAGCAGCCTAACTGAAAAGGTGGTGGCCACCCTCTCCGATGAAATTCGCCGCGGCGCGTTGAGGCCAGGCGACCGCATCCCCACCGAAGTCGCGATGATGAAGCAGTTGTCCGTGAGCCGCTCCGTGGTTCGCGAGGCGATTTCACGTCTGCAGGCGGCCAAAATCGTCGAGACGCGCCACGGCATCGGCACGTTCGTGCTCGCGCCCGCCGCCGAGAAGCCGATGCAGTTGCCCGCCGCCGACCTCACGAGCATGCTCGACGTGATGGCGATCATCGAGTTCCGGATCGACGTCGAAGCAGCGGCGGCCGCGCTCGCGGCATCGCGGCGCACCGAGCAGAATCTGAAGCAGATCCGCATCGCGCTCGATCGCTTCGAATCGGAACTGGAGCGCGGCAGCACGGACACGCTCGCGCACGACATCGAGTTCCATCTGCAGATCGCGCGAGCGAGCGGCAACCGTTATTTCTTCGACGTGCTGAGCCAGCTCGGCCGCTCGGTCAGCCCGCGCACGCGGCTCGGTTCGGCCGAGATCGCGGAGCTCGATCATATCGAGGTGTTGCGCAGTGTGCTCGGCGAACATCTGTTGATCTATCGCGCAATCGAGCGTCAGGACGCCGACGACGCGCGCGCCGCGATGCGCATGCATCTGAGCAACAGCCGCGAGCGCCTGCGCCGCGCGCACGAGTTGACGAAGGCTGGGGTGTGACCGAAGGCGGGGCTGCGCGAGCGCCTCGCAAATCGACACACAATACGACCCGACCCGCCGCCCGGAGCACCCGCTCACTCATCCAGGTCGAGATCCATCAACGCCGAGCTCAGCGATTTGCCGTGCGCATCGAGCGCGAGCGAACGCGTGACACCGCCGCCGAGCGCATCGCCGAGCACGAAGTTGAACGCGGCGAGGCCCGGCAACTCATGACGCACCACGTCGCCACGCACCACATCGCGCAGATGCGCCTTGACGCGCTCGGGCGTCAGCACAGCGCGCAGCTGCTCGTAGTGCCGGGCGTCATGACAGATCACCGAGATATTGAGCGTATTGCCCTTGTCGCCGGTGCGCGAATGGGCCAGTTCACGTAGTTTCATCTCACACCTCCACCAGCGAGAAAGCCGGCGCCGCATGCTCGCGCGGCAGCAGCACCGATTGCACCGCGACCACCTCGCGCGCCGATTTCGTCACACCGCCCCCGCCCGCGGGACCGTTCGTATACAGCGTCTCGACCTCATTGCCGAGGCGCACCGCCTCCGCGAACGATGCCGTGCGCCCCGCCACGCGCGCGCGCACTTCGTACGGCTCGCCATGACCGCCCGCCAGCGTGTCGCCATAGAGCGCGTTCACCCCGATCAGATCGAAGCGCAGCTCGCGCGTCTGTACACCGGTCAGCGCGAGCCGTTCGCGCACGATCTCGAGTGCGAGCCGTGCCCGCGCGAGCGCGCCGGGTCCGCCGTAGGAAATCTGCCCTTCGCCGATATAGCCGTCGAAATACGCCACCGACACTTTCAGCGTCCCGGTACGCTCGGTGCCGCTACCGCCGGTGACGCGCACGCGATCCGGCGCCTCCTGCGCGATGCGCACCTGCGAAAAATCGGCCACCACGTCGGGCTGCAGATAACGACACGGATCGTGGATCTCGTACAGCAATTGCTCCTTGCAGGTCGCCTCCGTCACGAGCCCGCCGCTTTGCGCGAGCTTCGTGATCACCACGGAACCATCCCGCGCCACTTCGGCGATCGGAAAGCCGAGTCGCGCGAGATTCGGCACGTCCTTGAATCCAGGGTCCGCGAAATAGCCGCCGGTGATCTGCCCCGCGCATTCGAGCAGATGGCCGATCACCGTCGCCTGACCGAGCATCGGCCAGTCGTCCATGCGCCAGCCGAACTCATGGATCAGCGGCGCGACGAACAGCGACGGATCGGCGACCCGCCCGGTCAGCACGATCTGCGCGCCGGCCGCGAGCGCCTCGACGATGCCGCTCGCGCCCAGATACGCATTCGCCGAAATCAGCCGGTCCTGGCAAGCGGCCACGGCCTCGCCCGACTCGACGAAATGAAAGTCGCCCGCACGCACGACGTCGAGCACATCGTCGCCGGTGACGGCGGCAATCCTGATCCCGCCGAGACCCAGCTCGCGCGCGATCTGCGCGGTCCTGCGCGCCGCCGCGAGCGGATTCGCCGCGCCCATGTTCGACACGATGCGCACGCCGTTGCGCGCCGCGACGGGCAGCACCGCGCGCATACGGGCTTCGAGCAGCGGGTCGTAGCCGAGCTCCGGGTCCTTGCTGCGCGCCTGCTGCGCGATCGCGATCGTGCGTTCGGCGAGGCATTCGAACACGAGATAGTCGAGTTGGCCGTGCTCGGCGAGTTCGAGCGCGGGTTCGATGCGGTCGCCCGAATAGCCCGCGCCCGCGCCAATGCGCACGACGCGTCGAGGTTCAGTGGCTGTCATTGCTTCCGTCCGTTCAGTGAGGCTCACAGTGGAAAGATCCCGAGCACGACGCACGCGATCGTCATCACGACCGACGCGCCGAACAACAAGGGAAACGTGAATCTTTGATGATCGGCCAGATCGATACCGCACAGGCCGACCACGAGGAACGTCGCGGGCGTGAGCGGGCTGACCGGAAAGCCGGTCGTCATCTGTCCAAGCAACGCGGCCTGGCCGACGTGCACCGCGGGCACGCCGAGCTGACCGGCGACTTCGGCGATCACCGGCAGTACACCGAAATAAAACGAGTCGGGATCGAACAGCATGCTGAGCGGCATCGACAGCAGGCCGAGCACGATCGGAATATGGTTCGCCATCGCCGGCGGCACGAAGCCGACCGCCGCCTGCGCCATCGCTTTCAGCATGCCGCTGCCCTGCATGACGCCCGTGAACACGCCGGCCGCGAGCAGGATGCCGGCCATCATCAGCGCGGCGCGCGCATGCGCGTCGATGCGTTTGCGCTGCATGTCGACGTTCGGATAGTTGACCATCAACGCGATGCACAAGCCCACCATGAACATGATGGCCGGCGGAATCTTCTCGCCCATCACGACCATCGTGCCGAGCACGATCAGCGTCAACACGATGTTGAACCAGAAGTTTTGCGGGCGGCGCAGCGCCTGTTCTTCCGGCGTCAGCTCGCGTTGGGGCATCGGCACGGCGCCGCTCGCGGCGGTGAGGCCGAGGCGCTTTTCCTCGCGCCGCCCGAGCCAGTACGCCATCGAGAACACAAACACGAGACCGATCGCCTGCACGGGAATCAGCGGATTGAACAGCGCCGAGATCGGCAGATGCAGAGACGCCGACGCGCGAATCATCGGTCCCGTCCACGGCAGGAAGTTGATGCCGGCCGCCATCGAGACCGCCGCGGCGAGCACGCGCCGGTCCATCTTCAGGCGGTCGTAGAGCGGCAGCATCGCGGGAATCGTGACGAGGAAGCAGACAGCGCCGGAACCGTCGAGGTGGATCAGCAGCGCGAGCAGCGTGGTGCCCATCACGATACGCGTGGGTCGCGTGCCGACCGCGCGGAGGATGCGCTCGATGATCGGGTCGAGCGTGCCGGCGTCGGTGATCGTGCCGAAGTACAGGATCGCGAACACGAACATGCAGACGACGGGCGCGAGGCTCTTCAGTCCGTCGACGACGAACTTGCTCGTCTGCAAGCCGAAGCCGCCAATCAGCGACGCCGCGAGCGGCACGATGATCAGCGCGACGAGCGGTGACATGCGTTTCGACAGGATCGCGCCGAGCAGCACGACGATGGTAGCCAGCCCCAGCAATGGCAGCATGAGCTTGTCTCCAGGTTGTTTTCTAGTGTGATCGAGCGTAAGTTCGGAGCAGCAATAAAACAATTGAAATGAATTGATTGCAGCAATCACAAACCATCATGGATCTGAATCTACGGGATATCCGCGCGTTTATCGCGGTCGCGCAAACGGGCAGCTTCACGCGCGCGGCCGCGAAGCTGCATCTATCGCAACCGGCGTTGACGGTGCAGATTCGCCGGCTCGAGGAAACGGTCGGCCTGCGCCTGTTCGACCGCAACAGCCGCAACGTCGCGCTGACGCCGACCGGCCGCGAATTGCTGCCCGTGCTGCAGAAATCGCTCAACGACATGGAGCACGTGCTGCTCGATGCGCGCGCGCTCGGCGAAGGCGCGAGCGGCACGGTGCGCATCGCGTGTCTGCCGACGTTCGCGGCCAGTGTGCTGCCCGAACTCGTGCAGGCGCTGAGAAAAGCCGTGCCGCGCGTCGGCTTCGAGGTGCGCGACGCCGTCGCCAGCATGGTCAACACGCTGGTGCGCAATGAGGAAGCCGATATCGGGCTGACGGGCGGCGAGCTGAACGACGGCGGGCTCGAGGTGCTGCATGCGGGCATCGACCGGCTCGTCGCGGTGTTGCCGAAGCAGCACGCACTCGCGCGGCGGCGCCGGCCCGTCACGCTCGCCGATCTGGCGAACGAACCGCTCGTGCTGACCGCGCAAGGCACGAGCGTGCGCGCGGTCGTCGATAGCGCCTTCGCCGACGCCCAATGCGTGCCGCGCATCGCCTGCGAGCCGACCTACATGATGAGCGCGGTCGCGATGGCGCGCGCCGGGCTCGGCATCACGATCCTGCCGGCGTCGGCGCGCGAGGTGCGCGCGGAACCCGAGCTGGTTGCGCGGCCGATCGACGAAGCGGCCTTCACGCGGCCCATCGCGCTAATCAGAAAGCGCGGCAGGACGCTGCCGCCCGTCACCGAGACTTTCGTCGCGATGCTGATCGAACGGCTCGACGCGGCATAGGGCCGCACAGCATCGTTTCGCGCCTCGCGCGCGGCCCCTAATTTTCACGATACGAAACGATGCCGCGTCTCGTAAAAAATCATGGTGCGTGGCACAAACCCGCCGTTTCACGATGTCCGGCGGCGTTGCACATCGCGAAATGAAACGTGCAATCCTTTGTTTTTACGGAGATATTTTTAAGATAAAGAACCGTTTGACGCCCGCTTGCACGCGGATTCGCTGACGTAGACTCTTTTACAAGAGCACGCGCTTCACGCAGTCGGATTCGAGGGGCCCCACGACACGGGCCACCCAAATCCCACAGATTGCGAAGAAGCCGTCACGAACCGCGGTTTTTGATTGGCAACTGGGAGACTAAAAATGAAAGGCTTTCGCTTTGGTTCGACGCAAGGAGCGTTCTACATTCTGCCGGGTCAGGACGGCTGGGAAGCCACTTACGGCAACGAAACGCTCGGAGAATTCTCGAGCCCGCAACAGGCCGCCGACGACCTCGCGCGCGGTCTGAGCTGCGAGCATCTGGCCGAGCTCGACACGTCGACGCTCGAGATTCCGGAGAAGCTCGCCGATTGGGAAATCGTTCACGTTTAAGGACGGCTATGACCGACGGCGACGTAACGGTGACGGCAGAAACGACAATGGCGCCCGAGGGCGCCATTGTCATATTTGCGGTCCTGCTGCGTGTTTACCGCGTGGCTTTCAAGGCCGCCGCCGCACTCGTCGCAACGCTCACCGCTTCGATCGCAAACGTGCTGGCCTCACGCCACCGAATCGACGATCGCGTTCAGCGTCGCGCTCGGGCGCATCGCCTTGCTGGTCAGCTCGACGTTCGGACGGTAGTAGCCGCCGATATCCACCGGCTTGCCCTGCGCCGCGCCGAGTTCCGCGACGATCTTCGCCTCGTTGTCGGCCATCGCCTTGGCGACGCCCGCGAACTGCGCTTGCAGCGCCGCGTCGTCGGTTTGCGCGGCCAGTGCTTCGGCCCAGTACATCGCGAGGTAGAAGTGGCTGCCGCGATTGTCGATGCCGCCGACCTTGCGCGCCGGCGACTTGTCGTTGTCGAGGAACTTGCCGGTCGCCTGATCGAGCGTTTTCGCCAGAACCTGCGCCTTCGGGTTGTGGTACGCCGTGCTCAGATGCTCGAGCGACGCCGCCAGCGCGAGGAATTCACCGAGCGAATCCCAGCGCAGGAAGCCTTCTTCGACCAGCTGCTGCACGTGCTTCGGCGCCGAACCGCCCGCGCCGGTTTCGAACATGCCGCCACCGGCCATCAGCGGAACGATCGACAGCATCTTCGCGCTGGTGCCCAGTTCCATGATCGGGAACAGGTCGGTCAGGTAGTCGCGCAGCACGTTGCCGGTGACCGAGATCGTGTCCTGGCCCGCGCGGATGCGCTCGACCGAGAACTTCGCCGCTTCGACCGGCGTCATCACGCGGATGTCGAGGCCGTTCGTGTCGTGATCCTTCAGGTACTGCTCGACCTTCTTGATGATCTGCGCATCGTGCGCGCGCGCCGCGTCGAGCCAGAACACGGCCGGCGTGCCGGTCGCGCGGGCACGGTTCACGGCGAGCTTGACCCAGTCGCGGATCGGCGCATCTTTGGTCTGGCACATACGGAAGATGTCGCCCTGCTCGACCGGCTGCTCCAGCAGCACCGCGCCGGCTTCGTCGATCACGCGCACCACGCCGTTCGCCGCAATCTGGAACGTCTTGTCGTGTGAACCGTATTCTTCGGCGGCTTGCGCCATCAGACCGACGTTCGGCACCGTGCCCATCGTGACCGGATCGAACGCGCCGTGCTTCTTGCAGTCCTCGATCACCGCCTGGTAGACGCCCGCGTAGCAACGGTCCGGAATCACCGCCTTCGCGTCGTGCAGCGCGCCGTCGGCGCCCCACATCTTGCCCGACTCGCGGATCATCGCCGGCATCGAGGCGTCGACGATCACGTCGCTCGGCACGTGCAGGCTCGTGATGCCCTTGTCCGAGTTGACCATCGCGAGCGGCGGACGCTGTTCGTACTGCGCCTTGATGTCGGCTTCGATCGCCGCGGCGGTTTCCGCCGGCAGATCCTTCAGGCGCGCGTACAGATCGCCGATGCCGTTGTTCGGGTTGAAGCCGACCTTGGCCAGCGCTTCAGCGTGCTTCTCGAGCACGTCCTTGTAGAACACCGACACCACGTGACCGAAGATGATCGGGTCCGAGACCTTCATCATGGTGGCCTTCAGGTGCACCGAGAACAGCAGGCCGTTCGCCTTCGCGTCGGCGATCTGCGCTTCGATGAAGCTGCGCAGCGCGTTCTTGCTCAGCACCGACGCGTCGATGATCTCGCCCGCCTGCACCGCCGTCTTCGCCTTCAGGACCGTGGTCGTGCCGTCGGCGGCGGCCAGTTCGATCTTCACGCTACCGGCTTGCGCGACCAGCGCCGACTTCTCGCTGCCGTAGAAATCGCCGGCGCTCATGTGCGACACGTGCGACTTCGAGTCCGCGCTCCATGCGCCCATCTTGTGCGGATGCTTGCGCGCATAGTTCTTCACCGACAGCGGCGCGCGGCGATCCGAGTTGCCTTCACGCAGCACCGGGTTCACCGCGCTGCCCTTGATCTTGTCGTAGCGCGCCTTGACGTCCTTTTCGGTGTCATTCGTCGCGACGTCCGGGTACGACGGCAGCTTGTAGCCCTGGTCGCGCAGCTCGGCGATCGCGGCCTTCAGTTGCGGCACCGAAGCGCTGATGTTCGGCAGCTTGACGATGTTCGCTTCCGGGCGCGTGGTGAGTCCACCGAGCTCCGCCAGATCGTCGGAAGCCTTCTGTTCCGGGCTCAGGTAGTCCGGAAATGCGGCAATGATCCGGCCGGCGAGCGAGATGTCACGCGTTTCGACGAGCACGTCGGACGAGCGGGTGAACGCCTTGACGATCGGCAGCAGCGAGTACGTCGCCAGTGCGGGCGCTTCGTCGGTCAGGGTGTAGATGATCTTCGGCGGTGTGGACATGATTGATGCTTTGCTAGGAAGTGGTAGACAGAGCGTTGGCGGTCATTGCCAGCGCAAATCGTGGCGCGGCGGCGACGGCGTCGGTTCGGCACGACGCAACCCCGCGACCTTCGTTTTGCGACACGACCGAGAGTATATGCGCGTTTTCCACTAAATGTGGCCAAACAAACAGGTCCAGAGACCCCGCTCAAAGGGGTCGAGTCCCGCCGGACAAGGCTTTGCGGCCGATTGCCTGGCTCTTAAGACAGATATCTTATAGATGACTTGCGGAATATTATTTTTGGACAAATGCGAATCGCTCGCATTGATTGGCCGCAAATCGCCGTGTCTGATGTCCCGCCCGAACAGGATGGTCCGCCCCGACATTGCGCCGAGGCGGCCACTGCTGGTGCCACTCAGGTGCCAGGCACCCGCTCACTTCAGCCGCCGCCGGCGTCTCACGCCCGCGCTTCGCGCGCCACGACCTCCTGCGCCGGCGTCGTCGACGGACGGCGCACGAGCGTCCACAACAGCGTCGCGCCGATCAGATCGCCAAAACCCAGCGCAACGAAAAACGGCGTATAGCCGACGCGGCTCACGAACCAGCCCATCGTCATCGTGAACGCGAAGTTGCCGAGCCCCGCGACGAGCGCGGCCAGTCCGGTCACCGTGCCGACTTCGCGGCGCGGGAACAGATCGGCCGACATCGAGATCACGGTGATCGACAGCGTCTGATGCGCGAAGCCGCCGAGGCACAGCAGGAACACCGCCAACGCCGGACTGCGGACGAAGCCGACACCGGCCATGCCGATCATCAGGAACGCGGCCATCGTGAACGCGATGCGCTTGCCGTTGACGATCGGCACGTCGAAGCGGCGCTTGAGCCACGCCGACAGCGGACCGCCGACCATGCAGCCGAGGTCGGCCGCGACGAACGGCAGCCACGCGGTCAGCGCGATCGCCTTCAGATCGAAGCCGCGCGCCTGGTACAGATAGAGCGGCATCCAGTAGACCAGCGTGCCCCACACCGGATCGGCGCAGAAACGCGGCAACGCGATGCCCCAGAAATTGCGCTGCTTGAGGATCTCGAACACCTTCGGGCCCGAACCGTCCGCGACGCGCAAGCCGGCTTCCCGGGTCGTGCCGATATAGTTCGCCTCCTCCTGCGACAACGCCGGATGACGATCCGGATGCCGATACAGCAGCAGCCACAGCACGGCCCACGTGAGCCCGAGCCCGCCGACGATCAGAAACGCGACGTTCCAGCTGTAGTGCAGGATCGACCACGCGATCAGCGGCGGCGCCAGAATCGCGCCGGTCGATGTGCCGAGGTTGAACACGCCGGCGGCCGTACCGCGCTCGTGCGGCGGGAACCAGTACGCGGCCGCGCGCATGCCGCCCGGAATGAACGAGGCTTCCACCAGCCCGAGCAGGCCGCGCAGCAGGAACAGCCCGACCCAGCCCGAGGTGAAGCCATGCGCCATGCAGATCAGCGACCACGCGACGCCGCACAGCAGAAAGCCCATGCGCAAGCCCACGCGATCCATCAGATAGCCGGTCAGCGGCGCGCCGATCGGATACATGACGAGAAACGCGCCGGTGATCCAGCCGTATTCGTGCGTCGAAATGTTCAGGTTGTGCAGCACCGTCGGCGCCGCGACGCTCAGCGAACTGCGCGCGAGATAGTTGGTGATCGTGCCGAGCGTGAGCAGCCCGATCATCCACCAACGCAGTCCTTTTACCTTGATAGTCATGTGTTTCCTCGTGTCTCCCTACCTCGTGCGCGGCTCAGGCGAACAGCGTGCGAGTCGTTGATTATGGTTCGAGCGCGGCGGCCAGCGCCGCACAACCCGGGTCGAGCCGCCACGGTCCCGCATAGCCTTCGACGTGCGCCGCTGCCCGCCGCGCATCGAAGCGCACCGTGCTGCGCACGAATTCCTGGAGCGGCAGTTTGCCAGCCGCGTACGGTTCCAGCCAGTGCAATGCGGCGGCGAGCCGCGCTTGCACCTGCGGCGCGCCGCCGACGCTTGACTGTTGCTACGACCCCTACGTCGATGCTCAGGCAACCGTGCGCAGTTGCGCCAGCAGGCCGCCGTCGACGGGCAGCACGTGGCCCGTGATGAACGACGCCGCGTCCGATGCGAGGAACAGCACCGGACTCGCCGCTTCGTCGGGGTCCGCGTGACGCGGCAGCGGCAAGCCGCGCGCGGCCGCGGGATCGACCTCGCGCACGTGCGAATGCGGAATCTGCGCGGGCGCGATCGCGTTGACGCGAATGCCGTGGCGGCCGAAGTCGGTCGCGAGGCAGCGTGTGAGCGCGTCGATGCCGCCCTTCGTCATGTCGTAGATCGCGTTGTTGCGATGCGCGCGCTGCGCCCCCGGCGACGACACGTTGACGATCACGCCCCGGTACTCGCGCGCAATCCAGTCGCGAATCGCCTCGAGGCTCAGCGCCCAGGTCGCGCGCAGGTTGACGTTGAAAATGCGGTCGAAGTCGTCGAGGCTCGTATCGAGCGACGGCACCTTGGTCTGGGTCATGCCCGCATTGTTGATCAGGATGTCGATGCCGCCGTGCCGCCGCGCGCGATCGAGGATCTCCTGCCGATGCTCGGCGAGCGCGAGATCGCCGATCACGATCTCGCAGCGTTCGCCGAGTTGTGCCGCGAGCGAATCGAGCGCGTCGGCGCGGCGTCCTGCCGCGATCACGTGCGCGCCGGCACGATGAAAGCGCTTCGCGATCGCCATGCCGATGGCGCCGCTCGCGCCTGTCACCACCACGACCTTGCCGCTGAAATCGAATTGAATCTGCATAGTGCTGTCCGTTGAGTTGCCGCGTGAGAAACGCGGCTGAAGGAAAACGTTTTACTCAACTTTAAGGATAACAGCGCGACAAGTCAAACAGCTTTCAGTCATGGGGCGCTTAGGGTAAATACTGGGAAACAGGCTGAGCCCTTGTGCATAGCGGCTCACAAACCCAAAACCCAAGGCCGCTCCGTGGCTTTTCCCACCCGCGTCCGATCCCACGCCGCAGCCGCTCGACCGCATTTACGTGCCACGCTCATTTCGCTAGAATGCGAAATCGTTATCCTCCCAGCAGCCGACAGCATTCGCGCCGCTCATCGATGAAGGAACCCGTACCCATGAAGATCGTTTCCGTCCGCGTCACGCCCATCGCCATCAGCGACCCGCCGCTTCTGAACGCGAGCGGCGTGCACGAACCCTTCGCGCTGCGCTCGATCATCGAGATCGAGGCCGACAACGGCCTGATCGGCCTCGGCGAAACCTACGGCGACAAACCGGTGCTCGACGGCCTGCTGCAGGTGAAGGACCACCTCGTCGGACTCAGCCCGTTCGATCTGAACGGCGCGGCGCGCGCGGTACACGCGGCGCAGTCGTCGGGCGCGGCGCCCGCCAACGCGGTCGAAATCGATCTCGCGCCGGGCTCGCAACTCGACAAGGCCGAGCAGAAGCTGTTCGGCGCGTTCGAAGTCGCGCTGCTCGATCTGCAGGCCCGCTCGCTCGGCGTACCGCTGCACGAGTTGCTCGGCGGCGCCGTACGTCGCCAGGTGCCGTTTTCGGCGTACCTGTTCTTCAAGTTCGCCAGCGACGTCGATCCTTCGTATCGTCCCGACAGTTGGGGTGAGGTGCTAACGCCGGAGCAGATCGTCGGGCAGGCACGCACGATGATCGATCGTTACGGCTTCGGCAGCATCAAGCTGAAGGCTGGCGCGCTCGAACCGGATGTCGAGGTGGCGAGCCTGAAGGCGCTCAAGCGCGCATTCCCGAATCATCCTTTGCGAATCGATCCGAACGCGAACTGGTCGCTCGACACCTCCATCAGAATTGCGAGGGAACTCGAGGGCGATCTCGAATACTACGAAGATCCGACGCCGGGCCTCGAAGGCATGGCCCAGTTGCACCGCGCGACGGGCCTGCCGCTCGCGACCAACATGGTCGTCACCGGCATGGACGAGTTCCGCCGCAACGTCGCGCTGAATGGCGTACAGATCGTGCTGTCGGACCATCACTACTGGGGCGGTTTGCGCGCGACACAAACGCTCGCCGCGATGTGCGACACATTCGGCCTCGGCCTGTCGATGCATTCGAACTCGCACCTCGGCATCAGTCTGATGGCGATGTCGCATCTGGCGGCGGCGGTGCCGAACCTCACGTACGCGTGCGACACGCACTACCCGTGGCAAGACGACGAGGTGCTGAAGGGCGGCAAGATCAACATCGAAGGCGGCTGCGTGACGGTGACCGACGCGCCGGGGCTCGGTGTCGAACTCGATCGCGACGCGCTGCGCGCGCTGCACGAGCGCTACCTGGAATGCGGCATTACGCAGCGCAACGACGCCGCGCAAATGCGCAAGCTGCGTCCGGAATGGATCGCGAAGAAGCCGCGTTATTGATGTCGCTCGGCAGCGCCAACACCGCTGTCGTGACGCTGCGTTGCGGCGAAATCGAAGCCCAATTGCTTCCGTCACTCGGCGCGCGAATCGGCGGTCTGCGCCGCCACTGCGCCGACGCCGCGCCATTCGACTACCTCGTTCCCGTCGAACCGCGCGGCTTCGCGTTGCAGCGCTGGCAACGCGCGGGCTGTTTTCCGATGCTGCCGTTCACGAACAGGTTCGCGCGCAATACGCTCGCGTGGCGCGATGCGGCGCTCGAACTCGCCGCGCCCGACACCTCGGCTTTCCTGCATGGCTGGGGTTTGCGCTCGGCATGGCAGGTCGAAAGCGCATCGGCCACGCGTTGCACGATGACACATGCGTTCGACGCCACGAGCGCTTGGCCGTGGCGCTATCGCGCGCATTTGACGTTCGATCTACACGCTGACGGCATCGCGTTGACGCTCACCGTGCTCAACGAATCGTGCGAGCCGATGCCGTTGGGCGTCGGGTTTCATCCGTACTTCGCGCTGAACGGCACCGTCAGCGCAACCACGCGAGCCACGGCGCGATGGCATGCGGACGAAACCAGCGATGGCCTGCCACGACACCGCGAAAGTCTCGCGGGCGAGTTGCACGTCGAGCTGAAACCCGACGCGCTACCGAGCGAAACCTTCACATGGTTCTGCGAAACCGAAGCGCCCGCGCGAGCAGTGATCGACTATCCGGACACAGGTCGACAAATCACACTGACGAGCTCGCAAGCAGATCACGTGGTGGTTCATCACCGCGCCGGCGAGCGCTTTCTGTGCGTCGAACCGTGCACCCACCTTGCGGGGCGACTCGACCCGGCTCATCACATCGCGCTGCCGAACACGCCGGCGACCTTCGACATGCATCTGCAATTGCGCTAAGCGCAAACGATTGCCGCGAGGCATGCACTGAGCGCCGCTCACACGCCCCGCAAGGCGCTCGCCTTTACCGCTATTGCGATAACCGATATGATCGACAGATCATTCAAAAAGGCCATGCTCCGCCGATGAAGAAGGGTGCCACCATTCGCGACGTCGCCGCTGCAGCAGGCGTATCGGTCGCGACCGTCTCGAAGTACATGAATGGGACCCAGCGCTTCACTCCGGCCGTCGAGGCGCGGCTCAAGGAGGCGGTCGAGCAGCTCGGCTACCGTTCGAATCCGCTCGCCCGTTCGATGATCACCGGGCGCACGCATACCATCGGTCTCGCCATTCTCGACATCCGCAATCCGCATTTCACCAACATCGTGAAGGGTGCGAATCGCGTCGCCCTTCAGCACGATTACACGCTGCTGCTCGTCGATACCGAAGAGAGCCAGGAGCGCGAAAAAACGCTGATCGAGTCGCTCGCACAACGCGTCGACGGCATGATCGTCAGCTCGCGCATGCCCGACGAATCGGTGCAATGGCTGCTCGATCTTGGCAAGCCGGTCGTCCTGTTCGGGCGCAGCGCGCGCTTTTCGATTTCGAGTGTCGGCACCGACAGCTGCCTCGCCGGCTACATGCTCGCGAACCATCTGGTCAAACTCGGCCACAAGCGCATCGCATATCTGGGCTTTGGCCGCTCACGCTGGAACGACGAGCGGATTCGCGGCATTCGCAACTGCCTCGACGAACACGGCCTGCCACTCGACATTCACGAAACAGAGAGCCCGTCGGCCCCGGCCGGCGAGCGTGCGTGCTCGGGCCTGATGCTCGGCCCCAAACGGCCGGACGCCGTGATCTGCTACAACGACCTGATCGCGCTCGGCTTCATCAAGGAAGCGCGCGAGCTGGGTTTCTCGTTGCCGCACGACGTCTCGGTCGCTGGTTTCGATAACGTGCCGTACGGCGAGTACGCGTCGCCGGCGCTGACGTCGGTCGACTTTCAGAGCGAGAAGATGGGCGAGCTCGCCATGACGAAGCTGATCAACGAACTGCACGGCAAGAGCGAAGAAGGTGCGGGTTATTCGATGCTCGATCCGCATCTGGTCGTGCGGGAGTCCACGGTTCGGCGAGGGGTGGCGGAGCCGGCGGATGATGCGTCGGGTGCCGATGCCCGGACGCGCAAGAAAGCGAGTCCCACCCAAACCTGACAGGGCGACCGGCGCGCCGGTCCCCCGCAGGCACAACCCTGCTTACTCCTCGCGGCCCAGGAACTCGACCACCATGCGGTTGAACTTCTCCGCATGCTCCCACTGCGCCCAGTGCCCGCAACGCGTGAAGATATGCATGTCCGCATTCGGCATCCCGGCGACGAGACGCAGGCCCACGTCCATCGGCACGAAACGATCGTCGCGCCCCCAGATCACGAGCGTCGGCGCGGCCACCTCCCCAAGGCGCGGGCCGAAGTCGTTGAACTGCTTCGGATTCGCGGCGAGGCTCGCGACGAAGTTCTCGAGGTGATCGCGACGAGCCAGCATGTTCGCAAGCCGCGCCTGCATCAGGTCTTCGGTCAACGCCTTCGAGTCGAACACGAAGACGCTCATCATGCGCTGCAGGTTCTCGATGGTCGGGTTGCGGTACAGCCCTTGCAGCAGCTTGATGCCTTCGGTCGGCATCGGCACGAACTGGCTCGGGCCGCCGGTGCCGCCGCCCATCAGCACGAGCTTGCCGACGCGCCGAGGCTCGGCGAGTGCGAATGCGACCGCGCTATGCCCGCCCATCGAGTTGCCGATGATATGCACGCGTTCGATATCGAGCGCATCGAGCAGCGCCTTCAGACAGCGAGCGTTCAGTTCCGAGCGCGACGCCTTGCAGACGATCGGATCGCTCTTGCCCCAGCCGAGGCAGTCCATCAGGATCACGCGATAGCCCGCCGCGACGAGCGGTTCGACGTTGCGGTGGAAGTTGGCCCAACCGGTCGCGCCCGGTCCCGAGCCGTGCAACATCACGACCGTTTCCGTGCCCTGCCCCACGTCGTTGTAGTGGATCTGCATCTCACGGCCATCTTCGGTGATTCGAACGAATCGGCTGGTCGCTTCTTCGGTGATCGCCGTTGCCTGGGTGTTGGTGTTGCTCATATCGAATTCCTTGCTTTCACGCGTTGAGTGATCGCGGGCCGCCCTCGATGGCCAACCCGCTCGGTATTTCGGGCTGCAAAACTATTGCACGACCGCCGGGGTATAACGACGCGTCGAGCGGCTCACGACGAGCCACGCGCCAATCGCGGCGACCGCGATCAACGGAATACTCGCGCCGAGCAGCACGGTCGCGCCCTGACCGATCGCGAGCAGTTGCCCCGCGATCAACGGTCCGAGGATCGAGCCGAGACGGCCCACCGCCACGGCCGCGCCGACACCGGTGCCGCGCACTTCGGTCGGGTACAGGCTGCTCGCGAGCGCATACAACACCGATTGCCCGCCGACCAGAAACAGCCCCGCAAGCAATCCGCCCCACGCCATCGACGTGCCGCCGTTCGCGCTCAGTAACGCACCCAGCGCGACGACGATGCCGACGTACATGCCCGCGACCGTGCGACGCCGGCCCATCCGGTCCATCATGCCGGCGATCACGATCGCGCCGATGCCGCCGCCGATGTTGAACATCATCTGCACCACGCCCGACTGCACGCGAGTGAGCCCGCGCGTCAACACGAGCGACGGCAGCCAGTTGATCAGGAAATACAGCACGATCAGCGTGCCGAGATAGCTGATCCATAACGCGATCGTCGTGCCCGCGCGGCCTTCCCGCCACAGCGCGCGCGTCACGCTGGCCGATTCATCGCGTCGCGCGTCCCTGGTCGCGCGTGCCGCGACGAACTGCGCCGACTCGCGCAGAAACAGCGCCAGCAGCGGCAGCACCAGCAGCGGCCCGAAACCGCCGACGTAGAAGATATGCCGCCAGCTCGCATCGCCCGGACTGAGGATGCCGACCACCGCGGCGAGCGCCGCGCCGAACGGCATGCCGCAATACATCGCGCCGACCGCGGTGTTGCGCTGATCGGGCCGCGCCGCTTCCGAGCACAGCGCGATCAGGTTCGGCATCGCCGCGCCGAGACCGAGGCCGGTCAGAAAGCGCGCGGCGAGCAGACTGTTCAGATCCCACACCTGCGCGGTCGCGAGCGAGAAGATGCCGAACAGCGCAACCGACCACATCAAGACGCGCTTGCGCCCGAGCCGGTCGGCCAGACGTCCGCCGATCGCAGCGCCCGGCAGCAGCCCGAATGCGCCGATGCTGAAGGCCCAGCCCATCTGCGCGACCGCGAGATGGAACTCGCGCGCCATGCGCGGCGCGGCGAGGCCGGTGGATTGCAGGTCCACCCCTTCGAGCAGCGCGACGATCAGGCAGAGCCCGATCGTCAGCGCGCCGCTGGCGGGAGGTTTCGTCGAGTGCGTTGCTTGCGTTGCTTGCGTTGACTGCCGCATAAAAGTCTCCAATGTTGATTCAGCGTCGCTCTTGCGGCGACCTTGCCGGATGAAATGAACGCTGCGCGCGCGGCATGCGGTGCCGTCGCGCAGCGTCGGGGTCATGAAGCCGCGGCGTCGCTTGCACGCGCGCGCTTCAGATCGAGCGCGACGTCGACGATCATGTCTTCCTGGCCGCCGACCATGCGGCGCTTGCCCAGCTCGACGAGAATGTCCACCGTCTTCAGGCCGTACTTGTTCGCGGCCACTTCCGAGTGGCGCAGGAAGCTCGAATACACACCCGCATAACCGAGCGCGAGCGTTTCGCGATCCACGCGCACCGGCCGGTCCTGCAAGGGCCGCACGATGTCGTCTGCTGCGTCCATCAGCGTGTAGAGGTCGGTGCCGTGATTCCAGCCCATGCGCTCGGCCGCCGCGATGAACACTTCGAGCGGTGCGTTACCGGCACCGGCGCCCATGCCCGCGAGCGAGGCATCGATGCGGTCGCAGCCTTCTTCCACCGCGACGATCGAATTCGCCACGCCGAGCGACAGGTTGTGGTGCGCGTGGATGCCCGTTTGTGTTTCGGGTTTGAGCACGGCCTTCACCGCGCGGAAGCGGTCTCGCACGTCGTTCATCGTCAGCGCGCCGCCCGAGTCGACCACGTAGATGCAGGTCGCGCCGTAGCTTTCCATCTTCTTCGCTTCGATGACGAGGTTTTCCGGCGTGGTCATGTGGCTCATCATCAGAAAGCCGACGGTGTCCATGCCGAGTTCGCGCGCGTACTCGATGTGCTGCTTCGAGATGTCCGCTTCGGTGCAATGCGTGGCGACACGCACCACGCGTGCGCCTGCCTGATACGCGGCCTTCAGATCGTGGATCGTGCCGATGCCGGGCAGCAGCAACGTGGCGATTTGCGCGTGCTCGACCACATCCGCCACCGCTTCGATCCATTCGAGGTCGCTGTGCGCGCCGAAGCCGTAGTTGAAGCTCGATCCTTGCAGACCATCGCCGTGCGCGACTTCGATGCTGTCCACCTTCGCGCGATCCAATGCGCGGGCGATGTCCTGCACGTTCTGGATCGAGTACTGGTGACGAATGGCGTGGCTGCCGTCGCGCAGCGTCACGTCGGAGATATACAGTTTCTTGTCCATGCGGAAAGTCTCCTTAAGCTTCGGATGCCTGCACGAGCGCCTGCGCCATGCGCTCGGCGGTCGCGAGCGCGGCCGAAGTCATGATGTCGAGGTTGCCTGCATAGGCGGGCAGATAGTGCGCGGCGCCTTCGACCTCGATGAAGATCGAAGTCTTCAGGCCGCTGAACTTGCCGAGGCCTGGAATATTGAGTGGCGCACTCGCGGGGATTTCATCGAACTGCACCTTCTGCTTGAGGCGATAGCCCGGCACGTAGGCCTGCACCGCCGCAGCCATCTGCTCGATCGACTGCTCGACCTTCTCAAGGTCGGCCATCTCGGAGAGCGTGTAGACGGTGTCGCGCATCATCACCGGCGGCTCGGCCGGGTTCAGCACGATGATCGCCTTGCCCTTCGCCGCGCCGCCGACCGCTTCGATCGCCTTCGAGGTGGTCTCGGTGAATTCATCGATATTCGCGCGCGTGCCGGGACCGGCCGACTTGCTGCTGATCGACGCGACGATTTCCGCGTAGTGCACCTTCGCCACGCGCGACACGGCGGCGACCATCGGGATCGTCGCCTGACCGCCGCAGGTGACCATGTTGACGTTGAGCGCATCGAGGTGCGTGTCGAGATTGACGACCGGCACGCAGTACGGGCCGATTGCGGCGGGCGTCAGGTCGATCACGCGAATCGAAGGCTTCAGCTTGCGCAGCAGCGCATCGTTCTTCACGTGTGCACCGGCCGAGGTCGCGTCGAACACGAAATCGATGTCGTCGAACACCGGAAGACGCGTCAGACCTTCGACGCCTTCATGCGTGGTCGCCACGCCGAGCCGTGCGGCGCGCGCGAGGCCATCCGAATTCGGATCGATGCCGACCATCGCGGCCACTTCGAGATGCTTGCCGTGCCGCAGAATCTTGATCATCAGATCCGTGCCGATATTGCCTGAGCCGATGATCGCGGCCTTGAGTTTTTCGCTTGCCATATGAGTCCTCAATGGAGTGCTTGCGATTGCTTGCTTGATGCGGAGAAAGTCGCGCGGACGCTGCCGAGACCGTCGATCTGCGCGCTGAAGGTGCCCGGCTGCGTGACCGCGACCATCGGGCCCAAAGCGCCGGTCATCAGCACGTCGCCGGCACGCAGCGGCGTGCCGAGCCGAACCATGCGGTCCGCGAGCCACGCGGCGGCGTTCAGCGGATTGCCGAGGCAGGCCGCGCCGTTGCCGCGCGACAGTACCTCGGCATCCTTCGAAAGCGTCATCGCGCAGGCCGCGAGGTCGATATCGCGCAGCAGGACCGGGCGGCTGCCGAGCACGAAGCGCGCGCTCGACGCGTTGTCCGCGACCGTATCGACGAAGCGGATGTTCCAGCCTTCGATACGGCTGTCCACCACTTCGATCGCCGCGACCGCATAGGCGGTCGCGCGGATCAGATCGGCGTACGTGTGACGTTCGTGAAGCAGATCGTGCTCGAGCACGAGTGCGATCTCAGCTTCGACCTTCGGCTGGATTAGTTCGTTAAGCGGAATCGGCTGGTCGTCGCCATACGCCATCGATGCGAACAGCGCGCCAAAGTCCGGTTGGTCGACACCGAGTTGACGTTGCACTGCCGGCGATGTGAGCCCGATCTTGCGGCCGACGATGCGCTCGCCCGCCGCGACGCGCGCGGCCACGTTGGCCTGCTGCACCGCGTACGCGAGTTGCTCCGCGTCGGCCGGGTTCGACAGTTCGGCAAAGCGCGTGTCGTCGCGCAGCGGCGCGATCGTCGCGCGCGTTCGTTCCGATTCGCGCAGGCGCAGGGCCAGCGCATCGACATTGGTCTGAGTGTTCATAGCGGGTACCTGATCCGGTTAGAGGTGGGCCGTCACGGCGCGTGCGTGCATCGCGCCGTAGCCCGCGATCCATTCAGGGATCGCACGGTAGTAATCGAGCGACGCGCGATACGGGCCGCTTGCGTTCAATGCGCCGAACGCGGCGATCCACGTACGGATTTCGTGCGCGGACTTGCCGCCCTCGCGCGTGATCGCGCTGTCAGTCAGGCCGTCGAGGGCCGTCAGTTCGCCATCTTCGAGCAGCTTCAGGAACGCGCGGTCCCATTCGGGATTCAGCGGATGCAGACGGCTGTCGCCCGCGGTGAAGGCGCGCGCCGCGGCGATCGTGCGCGCCTCGCGCGCCGCGCGTGATTCGGCCGACGGATTGCGGCCGGCGATCAGACGTTCGGCGACTTCCTCGCTCGCGCCAGCCAGCTCCGGCACCGGCGGCTCGTGCGAGATGCCGCCCGAGCCGATCACCAGCACGCGCCGGTTCGAGCGTGCCAGCGCGCGGCCCAGCGCATCGCCGAGCAAACGCGCGCGGCGGCATGAAGCCAGCGGCGCCGCCACCGAATTGATGAACACCGGCACGACCGGATAACGATCGAGGCCGCCGAGCAGAATCTCGAGCGCTTGCGCGCAACCGTGATCGACCTGCATGCGGTACGACACCGCCACGTCGACGTCGCTCGCGAGCACTGCTTCGGCGAGTTCGAACGCGGTATCGGCGGGCACGTCCAGCGGGCCGGCAAGACTTTTGAAGTCGCCGACCGCGCTCGCCGACGCACCGATGCAGAACGGCGGCATCACGTCATAGAAGAACCCGTTGTAGTGATCGGGCGCAAACACGACGACCAGTTCGGGATCGAACTCGACGACGCGCGCGCGCGCCGCCGCATGCACGCGCTCGACTTCCGCGACGACTTCAGGCGCGGGATCGTAGTAGCCGTGCAAGGGTGTATGGGACAGACATTCGAGCAGCATCGGCATATCAGGCTCCGGCGGTTGCGACGGTTGGGAACGTGACGACACCGTCGTGCCCGAACGCCGCTTGCTGGCCCGCGCCGGCCGTGTCAGCGCACGCCGCCGCGTCGAGATGCAGCTTCTGCGCGAGTTCGACCACCAGTTGCGACACCTGCTGCGGCGAGCCCATGCCCGCGACGAAGCGATCGGGGCGCAACAGCACGACCGATTCGGGCACACGCGCAAACCAGTCCTTCAACCGTGTGTTGAGGTCGCCGATCGCAATCACGTCGTCAGGCACGTCGTCATGGAAAGACAATTGCGTGTCCGGCTTCGCGACCACGAAGCAGCCGCCGAGGCGCCGCCAGATCGCGCGCGCTTCCTCCGACAAACCGAAGGTCGGCTCCGCGCCCCAGCCGATGATCGCGAAGCGGTTGCCGAGCACGTCGTCGAGTCGCACGACGTCACCGCCCAGCGTGCGTACGCGCGGCTGAATGAACATGCGACCGACCGGCGAATGACAGTGCGGATCGCGTCCATACACGAGGCGGCCGAGCCGCGATTCGCGCTTCTCGCTCATCAGACCGAGCAAACGGCCCGGCGCCGAATGACCGGAGCGTTCGAGCGCGCGCGCGAGCCAGCCATGCTTGCGCGGTGTGCGTGCGAGCAGGACGACGCCGCTTTCATAGCGCGGCATCGGCTTGAAACGCATTTCGACGAAGTAGCGCTTGACCGCCGGAAACCAGTTGAAGGTACGCACGAACGCGTCGCGAAACCTGATGCCGAAGCGGCTCGTCGGCGCGAAGATGTCGCCCGCGACTTCAGACAGATGAATCATCGAGCGCGCGTGCGAACGACGCTCGGCGGTGTAGGTATCGAGCAGCGCAGCGCCGGCGACACCCTTGACCACCATCGCGAGTTTCCAGCCGAGGTTGCTCGCGTCGCGAATGCCGCTGTTGTAGCCCTGGCCCTGCCACACCGGCATGATGTGCGCGGCATCGCCGGCGAGCAGCACGCGATTCACGCGGAAGCTGCTCGCGAGCCGCGCGTTGTGCGTATAGACGCGCTTGCGGATGTAGTCGACTTTCTGCGGATCGGCAACGACCTTGCGGATCAGCGCGGCCAGGTTCTCCGGCTTCGACAGCTCTTCCTCGGTCTCGCCGGGCATCACCATGAACTCGAAGCGGCGAATCCCGTGCGGCAATGCGGCCGACACATAGGGGCGCCGCGGATCGCAATGCATGTACACGTGCGGCGAGCCGATCGGGTCGTTGCGTACATCGACGACGATCCACTGATTCGGCTTCGTGCGGCCCTCGAACGGCACGTCGAGCGTGCGGCGCACGAAGCTGTTGCCGCCGTCCGCGCCGACCATGTACGACGCGCGGATCGTGCAGCGGCTACCCTGCGCGTGTTCGGTTTCGATCGTGACGCCGCTGCCGTCCTGCGTGAACGAATCGAGCGTGTGGCCGAACAGCACCTCGACGTGCGGGAAGCGTTGCAGACCGTCGAACAACACACGATCGGCCAGCGGCTGAATGAATGCGTTGCGGCGCGACCAGCCGAACTCATCGGTGCGCGGTTCGATCGACGCGAAGCAATGACCATTGCCCGTGACGAAACGCATCCAGTGATCGGGGGTCGTGTGCGGCAGCAATCGATCGGCGAGGCCGATGGACTGGAACACGCGCAATGCCTCGTCATCCAGACCGATTGCGCGCGGATAGTCGATGATCTGGTCGAGCTTTTCGATCAGCACGACGCGTACGCCCTGCAGGCCAAGATAGTTGGCGATCATCAGACCGACGGGGCCGGCTCCGATGATCGCGACGTCGGTGGTGACGGTTCCGCTGCGCTCTTGCGCAGCCACCGTATCGAGCGATGCGGGCATGTTGTCTCCAGTTGTCGACCCGACTGGCTGGGTCGAAAAATCAGGGAGCGCGGCGGCGGGAACCGGCCGTCACCACAGCGAAAAATCGCTTGCGGACAACAGCTTGCGTCTCCATGAATTCGTTGATTTGTTGGCAGTCTAGGACCGGCCATGTGCTCGCTCAACAAAATCTGGAAATTGTGCATAGAATGCACATAGTTGATTTAATTGGAGTTTTACGTGACCAAATACACGAACGTGCGAGGTCTCTCGCGCGGCTTGCAGGTGCTGCAGGCGCTCAACTCGATGGACAGCGGCCGCGCGACGAGCCAGCAGATCAGCGAACTGACCAGGCTGCATCGCACCACCGCGCGGCGGCTGCTCGAAACCTTGATGGAGGAAGGCTTCGTGCGGCGCAGCGCGTCGGACGACAGCTTCCGGCTCACGTTGAAGGTTCGCGCGCTGAGCGAAGGCTTTACCGACGACGAACGCATCGCCACCATCGCTCCGCCGGTCATGGGGCGCCTGCTGCAACGCGTCGCGTGGCCGTCGGATCTGACCACGCCCGACGGCGACGCGATGATCATCCGCGAAACCACGCACCGCTTCAGTCCGCTGTCGTTTCATCGCGCGATGGTCGGCCGGCGTCTGCCGATCCTGCTGACCGCGGCGGGCCGCGCGTACTTCGCGATGTGCCCCGACGAAGAGCGCGAGGACATACTCGATCTGCTGCGCGCGGGCGCGGGCGGCGAGGAGCAGAAGGCGCTCGCGTCGAACGACGCGTTGATCCGCAGCCTCGTGCGACGCGTGCGCGCGGACGGTTTCGGTTCGAATCACGGCGACTGGGTGGACCAGGGCAAGATCGGCGCGGTCGCCGTCGCGATCGTGTTCGAGGAGCGGGTGCTTGCGAGTTTGAACGTGGTGTTTCTGACGCGGGCGGTGTCGCTCGCGGAAGCGAAGCGGCGCTATGTGCCCGAGTTGCAGACGGCCGCGCGCGAGATGGTCGATGAGCTTGCGGCGGAGGCGAGCGCGAGGCGCGGAGCCGGCAAGACGCGTGCGACGCGCGAGCGGACGTCGTGAGTTGATCGGCTCGCTTCGCCTGATTCGATTAATCCGTATTCCAGATCAATTGCGTCATTAACCTTAACGAAATCTTAAGAGATTCGTCCGTTACGCAGAGAGTCGATGCAAACCTTAACGGCCACTTAAGGCACGCGAAAAATAGAAAAAATATAGCTCTCAAGCACTCTGGAACGGCGCCGATAGACAGAGCGCAGTACTCGTCTTTTACAAGGAGATCAAAGTGTCTATTCAGGCAGTGGCTCAAACCACGACAGGGGCAACAGGCTCGGCCGTCGCGTCGAGTTCGGGGTCGAAGGCGACATCGGCGGCGCCTACATCCAGCACGAGCAGTTCATCATCGGCGGGATCGACGACCGGCAGCACGTCGTCATACACCGTCAGCATTAGCAACGCGGCGCGCGCCCTGCTCGCTGAAGCCAGCGAAACCTCGGTGCAGACCGCGCAGGAAGCGGCAAAGGGCGACCGACAGGCTCAACGCCTGCTCGCGAAGGAAACTGCGGCCAAGGCTGGCTAAATACGCCAACCTGTCTGCACCCTGAAAAGCAGACCGCCGCGCTGAATCGGCGGCGGTCTTTCCAGCATTGAAACACTCGCAACCCGTCAAGCAACTCAGAACCGCGTGCGAATACCCGTGGTCAATTCCAGCTGGTTCCGCGCGCCATGCGTCGTCGCGACGACGTAGCCGTCGTGCAGCTTCATGTAATCGCCGGCCACGTACAGCTCGGTGCGCTTCGACAGGTGGTAGAACATCGACGCGTACAAGGTTTCCTTGTAGCCGCTGGCCGTGCCGGTGTCGGGATTGAAGCCGAGGTTCGCATTGGCGGTGCCGCCGCTGTCGTCGAACGCCGCGTTCGAGGCATGCATCTGCTGGTAGCCGATCGCATAGTCGAACGGCCCCTTCGGCGCCAGTTTGACTGAGACGGTCCATGCATTGTCGTGACGTTGACCCAACGCGCCCTGATCGCCGGAGTAGTGAAAATAACCCGCGTTCAGACGAACGATGTTGAACCGGTAGTTGCCGCCGATCGAATAGGCCTGATTCGTGAAGCCGTTGTTGTTGACGTGGTTGTAGAACGCGGACACGCTGAACGGACCGCCGTTATAGCCGAGCGCGCCGGTGTAGGTCGCGTCGGTGCCGAAGCTCGTGTGATTGCCGAATGCATACCCCGCCGCGGCGAATACACCGCTGTCAAAGAGCTTTTTCCATACCACGCCGTTTTCATAACGCGTGCCGGTTGCGCTGCCCGCGTAGAAAATCAGTTGCTTGAAGTTATTGGCGTTGGTCCAGCCGCCTTCTTCGGTGGTCAAGGCGGCGCTGCCGTACGGGTCGCCGTAGATGGCGGCGGCGTCGCGCGCCACGGTGTTCTGGAAGCCGGCCGTGACCTTGCCGAACGTGTCGCTTTCGAAGCCGACCCAGGCGTCGCGGTCGAAGATCTGACCCGGGTCTTCCATCGCGCCGTCGCTCACGCGGTATTCCGCTTCGAGGCGGAAGATCGCTCTCAGCCCGCCGCCGAGATCTTCCGCGCCCTTCATGCCGAAGCGGCTGCCGCTGAACCACGGCTCGCCGTCGATACCCATCGAAATGACGTGCTTGCCGTTCGCGTTCGCATTGGTCTGATACGTCACCGCGCTCAGATCCATCAAGCCATACAGCTGCACGCTCGACTGCGCGTGAACGCCGCTCATCGCCAAAGCACTACCGCCCGCCACCAGCAACGACCTGGTCTTTGTTCCCATCTTCTCCTCCGCTCTTTCTGTGTTGAATTGATCCGACATCGGCTTGCAAAGCGAAGCCAAGAATAGTCAGAGCAACCCTTCACGCCTCTTTCGCGAAAGAGCGGTGGAAGTCGGTGAAAACACTAGAACAGCGTGCTATTGACAACCGAAGACGAGTCGATGATCTGCGTTTTTATCGCGCTGTCATATCAGCTCGTGGCAAATGCTTCGCGCGGTTCTTCTTCGCGCAGAATGTATCCGAGCCCGCGCAGCGTCATGATCTTCGCAGTAGATGCCGCGAGATGCTTGCGCAACCGGTGGATATAGATATCGATCGCATCGGCGCTCGGTTCCTCGTCGAGCGTGAAGATCTTGTCCATCAGCGTGGCTTTCGAAACGGTCTTGCCTTGCTTCAGTATCAGCGCTTCGAGGATCGCATGTTCGCGGCGGCGCAGCGGCAAGCGTTCGTCCTGCAGCACGAATTCGCGCGAATCGAACAGGTAACGCAGATTGCCGCATTCGGTCGACTGGCCTTTGTCGCCGGCAGCCTGACGGCGAATCAGCGCCTTGATGCGCGCCACCAGTTCACGCGCATCGAAGGGCTTGACGACATAGTCGTCGGCGCCCGCGGAAAAGCACGCCACCTTGTCGTCGGTCGAGCCGTTTGCGGTCAGCATCAGCACCGGCACGTTATCGCGCTTGCGGCGCAACCTCGCGAGCACCTCCTTGCCGCCGATGCCGGGCAGGCGCATATCCAGCAGCACCGCGTCATAACACTGCAGACCGAGCAGCGTCTGTGCGCATTCGCCGTTCTGCGCCCAGTCAATCGCGAATTGTTCGACCTGCATCAGGTTCATCACCCAACGCGCGAGGTCCGCATCGTCTTCCACGAGCAACAGTTTCATCGGTCTCCTCCCGTTTGCGAGTCGCGCATGGCGTCAGGTCGCGCCCATCCATAGGCGCATCTCGACGGTCGCGACGAGGCCCGCACCGCCCTGATTCGATTCGAGCGTCACGCTGCCGCCCTGGCGTTGCGCGATCTCGCGTACGATCGGCAAGCCGAGTCCCGTCCCTTCGGCATGACTCGACGCGCGATAGAAGCGCTCGAACACCCGTTCGCGTGCTTCGGCCTTGATGCCGGGTCCGTTGTCGATCACGCGCACGATCGCCATGCCGTCGCGACGCCGCGTTTGCACGGTGACGTGACCGCCTGGCTGCGTATATCGCAACGCGTTGTCGACCAGATTGGTCACGAGCGCCGCCGTCAAGGCTTCGTCGCCGTTCACGTACAAGCCATCTTCCAGTTCCGCGCCCAGATCGATTTCCCGCGACTGCGCAAACGCGATCAGTTCCTCGAGCACGCCCGCGATCAGCGCGCCCAGATCGATCCGCTCGCGCGCATTGGCGGGCGCGGCCGACTCGGCCTGGGCCAGCAGCAACAACTTGTTGGTCAGCGTGGTCAGCTTGCGGCTGCTCTTGTGCATGCCCGCGAGCGCTTCGGCAAGCGGGGCATCGCGGTTATCGCGTTGCCGCGCGAACTGGATCTGGGCGACCAGCAGCGCGAGCGGCGTGCGCAACTGATGCGCGGCATCGGAGATGAATTGCCGCTGCGTCGCGGCCTGTTGGCCCATTCGCGCGATGCACTGGTTGATCGCCTCGACGATCGGCCTCAGTTCGACATGCAGACGCGCGACGCGAATCGGTTCGAGCTGCGACGCATTGCGATCGGCGACGTCGTCCTTCACCTTCATCAGCGGCAGCAGTTCGAAGGTCAGTCCGAGGTAGACGAACACCATCGCCAGTACCAGCGTCAGTACTTCGCCGGACAATTGCGGCCGCAGCAACCGCCACACCATCGCATCGCGCGAGCCTTCCGTCTTCGCGACCGCGACGATCACTTCCTCGGTGCGTCCCGAATCGTAGAGCTGCCGGACGTAGGCGACCGCGCGCGCGGCCTGGCCGTCGGCGAAATGCGTGGAATAAAGCGTGGGACTGTCGCTCACATGCGGCGGCAAGGGCAAGTCGGGGCTGCCCGCGAGCAGACGATGGCCGCTTGCCTCGACGCGATAGAAAACGGTGTCCTGCTCCGGCGATTCGAACAGCTCGAGCGCGGCCGGCGGAATCTGGATCGACACCGAGCCGTTGTCCCAGTCGATATCCTCGCCGATGATGCGCATCGACGACAGCAGCGCATTGTCCTGAACCAGGTCCGCGGTGGTCTGCGAGAAGCGATATGAAATGACGACCGAAATGGAGACGAATGCGGCCAGCGGCAACAGCAGCCACCACAACAAGCGTCCGCGCAAACTGCCTGAAAACACGATATGTCGATCCTTTGGTGCCCGAAGCAACCCGCGCGGTCAGCCCGCTTTCAAGGCTTCACGTCATTGACGAACTGATTGGTGAACGTACGCGACAGATCGATATGCCGCCCCTTCACCGCCGGATTGAAACTCGACAGTACCTTCAGCACCGTCTGCGGACCGTCGGCGGGCATCTTGCCGTCCACGGTGTACATCGGCAACGAGGCCTGCAGCGCGCTGATATACAACGCCCTGTCGCCGCCGATGTCTTCTTTCGGCATCTGCGCGGCGATCTGTTCCGCGCTGTGGGTATGCATGTAGCGCAGCGTCTTCACGAATGCGCGCGCGAGTTTCGCGGCTTCGTCGGGATGCGCGTCGAGCCATGTGCTTTGCACGTAGAGGCTCGACGCCGGATAGGTGCCGCCGAGCGCGGCGCGCGTGCCGTCGACATTGCGCATGTCGACGAGTACTTTGGCGTCGCCCGCCTTCAATAGTTGCGTGACGGTCGGCTCGGTCGTCATACCCGCGTGAATGCGCCCTTGCCGCATGGCCGCGATGAAACTGGTGTCGGCGCCGACCGGCAGCAGCGTGTACTGGTGGGGCGGCACGCCCGCGCGCTGCGCGAGGTATTGCGTCAGAAAACTCGTCGACGATCCGAGCCCGGTCACACCGAGCGTTTTGCCGCGCACGTCGGCCATGCTCTGGATCGAATCGGCCGATTGCGTCGCGACCAGTTGCACTTCGCCGGGCACCTGGCTGAACACGACGATCGTCTTCACTTCCGTGCCGCGCGTCTGCAGATCGATCGTGTGATCGTAGAAACCGACCACGCCCTGCACCGCGCCCGCGAGCATTTCGTTTTCACCGTCGATGCCGGTCGGTTGCGACAGCAGTTCGACGTCGAGCCCTTCCGCCTGGAAATAGCCGAGCTGTTCGGCCAGACGCGCCGGCAGATAAATGAGCTTGTTGATGCCGCCCACCATGATCGCGAGTTTCTCCGGCGCGGCGGCTTGCGCGGGCGTCGCGAGTCTTGCGAGCGCGCACAACGCGAGCGACGCCGCGACGGCGGCATAGGCCGCGCGCGAGAAACGCGTCGAGGAAAGCTTCATTGCGGATGTCTCCGTTATCTTGCGTCTGGGCGCCACACGGGTCGCCTGCCCGTGATTCTGAAGGGGCGAATCCTTCCCGACGCTTTCAAGCAGGCCTGTGTGGCGCGAACCTCGGGTTTATCCCGATCACTTCGGGGCCGCGCGCGGAAACGTCACGGCGATATGCACGCCCTTGCCGCCCTCGCCCGCCTTCAGCGTGATGTCGCCGTGATGCGCGTCTGAAATCTCGCGGACGATCGCAAGGCCGAGTCCGGTGCCCTCGGTATCCGTCGACGCGCGAAAGAACGGCTCGAACACGCGGCTGCGTGACTCGGCCGGAATGCCGGGGCCGTTGTCGGTCACGCTGACGGTAACGGTATTCGCTCCCGGATCTGCACTGACGGCAACCGTCACATGCCCCCCTCCACCCGTATAGCGAATCGCGTTCTCGGCGAGGTTCGCGATCAGTGCCTGCAACAGGCCGCGATGTCCGAGCACCGGCGCCGCGCCATGCAATTCCGCGCCCAGATCGATTTCACGCGCCTGCGCGAGCAACGCGAGATCTTCGACGACCTCCATCGCGAGCGGCACCAGATCGACGCTTTCCATCGCGAGCTGAGAGTTGTCGGCGGCCTCGGCCTGGGCGAGCAACAGCAGCTTGTTGGTGAGACCGACCATCGAGCGATTGCTTCGATGCATCGCGGCGAGCGCTTCGTCGAGTGCGGGATTGAGGCCTTCCTGCTGCCGCGCGAATTGCAGTTGCGTGCCGAGCAAGGTCAGCGGCGTGCGCAATTGATGCGCGGCGTCGGCAATGAAGCGGCGCTGCGCGGCCACCTGCAGGCCGAGCCGCGCAATGCACTGATTGATCGCATCGACGATGGGCCGCAATTCCGAGTGCAGACGTTCGACGCGAATCGGTTCTAGCTGCATCGGATCGCGGTCGGCCACCTCGTCTTTCACCTTCATCAAAGGCCGCAATTCGAACGTCAGTCCGATGCAAACGAGTGCGACCGCCAGCGCGATCATTTCGAGCTGGCGCACCAGTTGCGGGCGCCATAGCTGCTGGGTCATCGCGTCGCGCGAGCGCACGGTCTTGCCGACCGTCACGCGCACCGGACGCGTCGCGCCGTTGTCGTACATGAGCCGCACGATGTCGGCCGCGCGCACCTGCTGGCCGTGCAGCTCCGTGTAGTACGAGTCGGGCACGTCGGGCGCCAGCGCCGGGCGCGGCGGGAAATCGGGCGTGCCCGCGAGCAGCCGCCCATCGTCGGCGCGCACGCTGTAGAACACCTGATCGCGGTACGGCGAAGCGAAGATCTCGAGCGAGGCGGGCGGCACATCGACACGCAGAAAACCGTCCCGCCATTCGACCTCGCCCGCGATCATGCGCGCCGACGCGACCAGCTGATTGTCCTGCACGAGATTCGCGGTGCGCCGCGCGTTGTCGTACTCGGTCTTGCCGGTCACGAACACATAAAGCGCGAGCGGCACGAGCAGCCACCATAGCAGGCGTATGCGCAGGCTATTGGCCATCGTTACTGGTCGTCTTCGCGCTTGCGCAGCAGATAGCCGAGACCGCGCAGCGTGACGATCGCGGCCGAGCTGCCGTCGAGCTTCTTGCGCAGACGCGAGATGTAGATCTCGACGGCGTCTTCGCTCGGCTCGTCCGCCAGCGTGAAGATCGCATCGACGAGCGCGGGCTTCGTCACCGTCTTGCCGAGGCGCAGGATCAGCGCTTCGAGCACCGAGCGCTCGCGTGGCGTCACGTTCAGCGGCGCGCCCTTCAGCGTGAACTGGCGCGTGTCGATGTCGAACGACAGATCGCCGCACACCACCTCGCTCGCCTTCGATGGCGACTGCCGGCGAATCGCCACCTTGATGCGCGCGATCAGCTCGCGCACTTCGAACGGCTTCACCAGATAGTCGTCGGCACCGGCGCCGAGCAGTTCGACCTTTTCGTCGATCGAGCCGCTCGCGGTGAGGATCAGCACCGGCGTGGCATCGCCACGCTGACGCAGCCGGCGCAGCACGTTCTTGCCCGACAGCTTGGGCAGATTCAGGTCGAGCAGGATCACGTCGTAGTGATTGGTGCGCAGCAGACGGTCGGCTTCGTCGCCGTCCTGCACGGCGTCGAGCGCGAACGCTTCCTGCTCCAGCATCTTCGCGAGCCAGTGCGCAAGCGTGGGATTGTCTTCGATCAGCAGCAGCTTCATGGCGGCAACGGCAAAAGTCAGGCCGTCGATTGTGCCTTAAAACAAGAGGGTTGCGCGCGTGCTGCGTGATTTGCCACAGAGGTACGGGGCCGCCGCGTGCGCGGCGGCGACTGCCTCGCACTGTCGGCCCATTCTCGGGTTAACACCCATGTTTTACGCCAAACCCCGAAAGCTGCCAGAAGGTTTCGCGTTTCTATAATCGCCGCCATTCACCCAGAAAAACGCCGCACGCCACGATCGCGGCGATCCACCTAAGGAGACTGCCTCATGCGTACCTTGCGCCAGATTGCCGCCGTATCAGGAGTTGCGTTTGCCCTTGCCGCCGCTTCGGCCGGCGCCCACGCCGAGAAGATCACGATCATGGTCGGCGGCGCCACCAAGATCATCTATCTGCCGGCCAAGCTCACCGAGCAGCTCGGCTACTTCAAGGATGAAGGCCTCGACGTGGAGATCCTCTCGCAGCCGGCCGGTGTCGATGCGGAGAACGAACTGCTCGCGGGCGCGGTGCAAGGCGTGGTCGGCTTCTACGACCACACGATCGATCTGCAGAGCAAAGGCAAGGAAGTGCAGGCGCTCGTCGTATTCGGCCAGGTGCCGGGCGAAGTCGAAATGGTCTCGACCAAGGCGGCCGATTCGCTGAAGAGCATGGCCGACGTCAAAGGCAAGACGCTCGGCGTGACCGGCCTCGGTTCGTCGACCAGCTTCCTCACGCAGTACCTCGCGCAGCGCGCGGGTGTGCCGTCGACGCAATACACGATGTTGCCGGTCGGCGCGGACAACAGCTTCATCGCGGCGGTCAAGCAAGGCCGCATCGACGCGGGCATGACCACGGAGCCGACCGTCTCGCAACTGCTGAAGACCGGCGACGCGAAGGTGCTGGTCGACATGCGCAACGTCGACGGCACGCGCGCGGCGCTCGGCGGCACCTACCCCGCTTCGAGCTTCTACGTGCAGCGCGCGTGGGCCGAATCGCACAAGGACGAGGCCGCGAAGCTCTCGCATGCCTTCGCGAAGACGCTGAACTTCATCTCGACGCATAGCGCCGAGGACATCGCCGCGCAGATGCCCAAGGATTACTACGGCAACAACAAGGACCTGTACGTGAGCGCGTTGAAGGCTTCGCTGCCGATGTTCACGAAGGACGGCAAGATGCCCGCCGACGGCCCGGATACGGTGCTAAAGGTGCTCTCCGCGTTCAATCCGTCGGTGAAGGGCAAGCACATCGATCTCGCCAAGACCTACACCAACGACTACGTGTCGGCGCCGGTCAAGACCGCGTCGAAGTAACGCCATTTTTATATTCACAGAACTGCGAGGCACCCGCCGATGAATCAACCTCTGTCACGCGAGACGCCAGCGATCGAAATGCGCAACGTGTCGTGCCGTTTCATTTCCCCGGACGGCAAGGCCACGATTGCATTGCGCGACTTCAGCATGTCGGTGGCACGCGGCGAATTCGTCGCGGTGGTCGGCCCGACCGGCTGCGGCAAGTCCACCACGCTCAGCATGATCACGGGCCTCCTGAAGCCGACCACCGGCGAAGTGCGCGTGATGGGCGCGCCGGTGGACGGCATCGATCCGCGTATCGGCTTCGTGTTCCAGGCCGACGCGGTGTTTCCGTGGCGCTCGGTGCTCGACAACGTCGCGGCGGGTCCGCTCTATCGCGGCCGCTCGAAATCGGCTGCCTACGACGAAGCGAACGAATGGCTGCGCCGCGTGGGCCTCGACAAGTTCGGCAAGCACTATCCGCATCAACTGTCCGGCGGCATGCGCAAGCGCGTCGCGCTTGCGCAGACCTTCATCAACAAGCCGGAAATCCTGCTGATGGACGAGCCGTTCTCGGCGCTCGACATGCAGACCCGCACGCTGATGCAGGACGAACTGCTGCAACTGTGGGGCGGCGTCGGCTCGGTCGTGTTCGTCACGCACGACCTCGAAGAAGCGATTGCGCTCGCCGACCGCGTGTTCGTGTTGACCGCGCGCCCGGCCACGCTGAAGAAGGTCTACGAAATCGATCTGCCGCGACCGCGCGTCACGTCGGAGATCCGCTACGACTCGCGTTTCATCGAAATTTCGCGCGACATCTGGCATGACCTGCGCGAAGAAGTGCAGATCGGCTAATCAAGGAACGGCAAACATGTCTACACCCTCTCAACAGATGATGCCTTCGGGCATCGATGCCGCGTCGCTCGCACACGTCGAGCGTATCGCGCAGAAGAAAATCCGCCAGCGCCAGGTCCTCGTAATTTCGCTGCGCATTCTGGTGCTGGTGGTCGTGCTCGGCGGCTGGGAACTGTCGGCGCGCCTGAAGTGGATCGACCCGTTCTTCTTCTCGATGCCCAGTGCGATCTTCGAACAGATCGTGGACTGGTTCGTCAACGGCACGTCGCAAGGCCCGCTGCTCACCCAGGTATGGGTCACGCTCGAAGAGACCGGCCTCGGCTTCATCATCGGTTCGGTCGCCGGCATCTTCTGCGGCATCGTGCTCGGCCGCAATAAGCTGCTCTCCGACGTGTTCAGCCTCTACATCAAGATCGCCAATTCGATCCCGCGCGTCGTGCTCGGCTCGGTGTTCGTGATCGCGCTCGGGCTCGGCATGGCATCGAAAGTCGCGCTCGCGGTCGTGATGGTGTTCTTCGTGGTGTTCGCCAATGCGTTCCAGGGCGTGCGCGAAGCGGACCGCTACATGATCGCGAATGCGCAGATTCTCGGCGCGTCGCGCCGCCAGGTCACGACCTCGGTCGTGATTCCGTCGGCGCTGAGCTGGATTCTCGCGAGCCTGCACGTGAGCTTCGGCTTCGCGCTGGTCGGCGCGGTGGTCGGCGAGTTTCTCGGCTCGAAGCAGGGCATCGGTCTCTTGATCTCCACCGCGCAGGGCGCGTTCAATGCAGCCGGTGTGTTCGCGGCGATGATCGTGCTGGCGGTGGTGGCGCTTGCCGCCGACTATCTGTTGACCGCGGTCGAGAATCGTTTGCTGAAGTGGCGGCCGAGTTCGGTTTAAGCCCCGGCAACGCGAGTCACCCCAAAGAGGTTCGCTTCACGCATGCCGCTCGGTCTTCCGGACCGAGCGGCATTTTTATTTGCTAACGCACGTCCTGTCTCCCGCCATCGAACGGTTTTCGCCAATACGTTGGCCGCCGCGCAACATTTCTCTCTTTCAATCCGCCCACCAGAAGCCGACAGGCGGCTACAAGCCCGTCCCCGCCGCATGGCACGCTCGATGCATACCCACCGCGCAAGTCAGGCGATCGCCAACACCGATCGCGGATCGAAACGAGGTGAATCATGTCGAGTGCACAGAGTCAACGCCGGTCATCGCATGGATACAGCGGCCCGTTCGCGCACGGCAACGCCGGCAGTCGCCGGCAGCGTCGCCATACGAACGGAATGCCGCCCAACGGCTCCGCGCCGTTCGGCTGGCACACCGCCGGCGTGATCGGCCGTGGACCGAAACAACTGTGGCCGTACGTCTTGCCCTGGTTGATCGCCATCGTGTCGATCGGCTTCATCTGCCTCGTCGTGCGCGGCGTGCTCACGCGTCAATTGCTGGTGCCGCCGGTCGAGACCCCGCAAACGCTGAACGAGCGTGGCTATACGTCGAATTTCCTCGCCGAGCGGATCATGTCGGCGATGAAGGATATCGGACAGGATGCCGAATCGATCCCGCACGACTCGATGACCGACAACGACGCGCAGCCGGACATCCAGATTCCCGGGCCGGAGATATCGTATGCGACGACGGTGCGCTTCATCAAAGGCGTCCTCAATCGCAGCGATGTCGCTGTGCGCGTCGGCATCACGAAGACGAACAACAGCGCGGACTCGTACGTCGCGCACGTGCAGATAGAAGGGGGGCCGTTCAACGCCCGCGAAAGCACGGTGCCGTTCGAAGGGCGCGACATCGAGCGCTTCGTGCGCGACATCGCCGTCATGGCGATGCGCCTCGCCGAGCCGAACATCCTCGCCAGCCATCTGTTCACGCAGGTGCAAAAGAGCAAATGCGAGTACGCGCAGTGCGACTACGGCGAGATCGTCGGAATCTACGACGAAGTCCTTGCGCTGCCCGCATCCGAGCAAGCCGAATGGGCACTCGCGGGCAAGGCCTGGTTGCTCGCCAGCCAGCGGCGCTCGAAAGACGCCGAGCAGCAGACCCGCGAAGCCCTGACCCAATACCAGCATTCGGCGGTACTGCATGCGAGCCTCGGTATTGCGCTCGAGCAGCAGAACCGCATCGACGACGCGCTCAAGGAACTGCGGACCGGCGCGGACGAAGCGTCGCGCACCGCTGAAAACCTGCGACTACTCGGCGATGTGCTGTTGCATGCGAAGCGCGAACGCGAAGCACTCGAGGCGTTCCAGAAAGCCGACGACATGAAGCCCAATGCCGTCAACACCTTGCACGACTGGGGCGAAGCGCTCCTCGAAACCGGCCACGACGACGCCGCGATCGACAAGCTCTCGCGCGCCGTCGCACTGCGTCCCGATCTCGCGCCGTCGTATGTGTTGTGGGGACACGCGCTCGAGCATAAAGGCGATCTGCGCGAAGCCGCGCGCAAATACGCACGCGCCTTGCAGCTCGACTCCAGCACGCTGTCGCCGCGCGAAATCGATCTCGCACGCTCGGCGAACGCAGCGCCCGACGACGACGACGCCCTGACATCGCGGCCTGACCCTCACGTCAAGCCCGTTTCGAATCCAACGGTGCCGTATCCGCTTCGAGCGTCGCTCGATACGGAACGCGAGCCCGGAGGACATGCAATGCAAGCGGCCTGAGCCGGGCGCATTCGCTATTTGAGTTGCAAACACTGCCGAAGAGGAGACAGATCGATGGACAGCTTCGAAGACGCATTCAAAGCCTTGATCGGAAATGAAGGGGGTTACAGCTTCAATCCGGCCGATCCAGGCGGCGAAACGATGTGGGGCGTGACGGCGCGGGTTGCGCGCAACGAGGGCTATACCGGTGCGATGAAGGACTTGCCGCTCGATACCGCCCACCAGATCGCCAAACGCCGGTATTGGGACCCGTTGCATCTCGACGAACTCGACCCGCGGGTGGCCTTCCAGATTTTCGACGCGAACTACAACGGCGGTCTCGTCGTGCTGTGGATGCAGAAAGCGTCCGGCGCGAAGGAAGACGGTAAGTTCGGCCCCGACACACTCGAAGCGGTCAAGCAAGCCGATCCGATGAAGTTCGTGATGCGCTTCGCCGCGTATCGTCTGCGGTATCTGAGGAACCTGCATTCGTGGCCGCACTTCAGCCGCGGTTGGACCGAACGCATGGCAGCCAATCTTCTTCTGGGAGCAGCATGATGGACTGGACCAAAGTAGCTTCGAATATCAGCAGCACCGCTCCGCTTCTCGCCGGGCTCGTGGGTGGTCCGGTCGGTCTCGGCGTGACGGCCGCCGCCGCGATCATTTCGCACGCGGTCGGCACGCCTAGCGACCCGGCCTTAGTGGAACCCGCCTTGAACGACCCCGGTGCGCTAGAAAAAATCCGCCAGGCCGAAAGCGCGAACTCGCTGCAATTGCAGCAGTTGATGGTGGCGGCCGCGCAGTCGAGCCTCGCACACGAAGCCGACATGGCCCGCATCGCCACTAGCGATATCGCGAATGCGCGCGCGATGGGCGTCGCCAATCGCGACTGGGTCCCGAAGGTCCTCGCGATGGCGGTCACGACCGGCTTCTTCGGTATTCTGCTGTTGATGGCGTTCCAGCCACTGCCGGGCACCAACAAGGATCTCGTCAACGTGATCGTCGGCGCGTTGGGCACCGCCTGGATCAGCATCATCGGCTACTACTTCGGCACGTCGGTCGGCTCGATGCGCAAGACCGAGTTGCTCGCGAAGCCGAGCGTGCCGATCACGGCCGATAGCGCGCTGACGTTGCGCGAACCGGCGTCGCAGTCGGGATCACGCGCTCCGGCGGCGGCCGCGCCGTCTGGCGACGCGTTCTCGTCGTTCGGGCCGGGCGTGCAAGGGCCGATCTTCTCGGGCGGTAGCTGAGCCGATGCTTCGTTGAGCCAATCATGCACGCGACGAAACACGCTGGTCGTCGCGTGCGTGTCCGTTTCGAAGCGCGGCTCTTTCGCGCGCACGCGTTTTGCGCTAAGTTTGGCAACGCCGTAGCGCAGCCATCACCCCGTACGGCGGCATGCCCGCGAAATCCATCCCGTCCAGAGTGGAGCGATAAAGATGAGTGAGGTCGAGCAGAACGCACAGAGCGCGCAAAACGATCCGATCGAACACGTCGTGCTGCTGCTGATGGAGAATCACTCGTTCGACCAGATGCTTGGCTGTCTGGACGCCGTGCACGACAAACTCGATGGCGTGCGCAACGCGGCCGGCAAATCGAACGCCGACGGCAAGGGGAACACCTTCTTTCCGCGTCCGACGCGCGAGCGGCAGATGAAGCACGATCCGAATCACGAGCACAAGGCGGTGATGGAGCAGATCGCCGCGGACAACAGCGGCTTCGTGCGTTCGTTCGTGAACGACTATCCAAAGAGCAGCCTTGCCGCGCGCCAGGACGTGATGGGCTATTACCCGCTAGGCTTTCTGCCTGCGCTGCATACGCTGGGCTCGCAATTCACCGTATGCGACCGGTGGTTTGCGTCGTTGCCGGGACCGACGTGGCCCAACCGTTTTTTCGCGCTGACGGGCACGTCGAAAGGCGAGATCGGCATGCCTGCTGGACTCGATGCGCTCAATCCGCGCTGGTATACCGAGCAGGACCAGGACACGATCTTCGATCGTCTGAATGCGGCGCGCAAATCATGGAGCGTCTATTTCTACGACTTCCCCGCGTCGCTCCTGCTGAAGAACCAGCGGCGCGCGGAAAACCTCGCGAACTACCGCTCTTTCGACAGGTTCTTCGCCGACGCAGCCGGACCCGTCGAGCAATTTCCGCAATTCGTGCTGATCGAGCCGAAGTACTTCGGCGAAGCGCAGAACGACGATCATCCGCCGCACAACATCATGAAGGCGGAAAAGCTGATCGCGGATACCTACAACGCACTGCGCTCCAATGAGGCGCTGTGGGAACGCACATTGTTGGTGATCCTCTACGATGAACATGGCGGCTTCTACGACCACGTTGCACCGCCCGCCGATGCGCTCGCCCCCGACGACCACACCGCGAGCTTCGATTTCAAACAGCTCGGCGTGCGCGTGCCCGCGATCCTCGTATCGCCGTGGTGCGAAGCCGACGTGTGCAACGAACGATTCGATCATTGCAGCCTGCTCAAGTACCTGTGCGACAAGTGGCAAATGCCATCGCTTGGCAGGCGCGCGGAGGCATCCGCCAACCTCGGTGTCGCGATTCGCCGTGGCGGCAACGCGCGAACCGACACGCCGGCGTTTATTCGCGTGCCCAATCAGGCTTTGATTGCCGAGCATGTCGAGTTGGAGCGCAAATCGTCGAACGGCAATCAGGATGGCCTGCACCATTTCGCCGACTTTCTGCACGCGGAACTGGACCTGCTCGCCGCGCAGGCCGTCGAGGCGGCCGCGCAACTGGCGCGCACCGGCAATGCGTGGGTGCGCTTCAAGAGCGCGCTGGGCTCGCTGATGATGAGTTTCGGGCAGTGGCTCAGCAAGGACTTCTACGATGCACGCGACCAGCGCGATGCACGCACGAGCCAGGCGTTCACACGCCTTCGGCAGTCGTTCCACGACGCCACGCCAGGCACCGCGCACAACGATGCACAGGCGCCGACCTCGCCCGTCGTTCCGGTCTCGCCGAAATAACAGCGCGCCGCGGCCGCGGCGCACAAAGCGCCTACGTATTAACCCTGAAAGTTCCGCGCTTTTGTATCAAATTCAGCAACAAACATTACCTGAATCACGAGTTACTCTCTCCAGTTCACCAATCTAGAATGCAATCACTGACTACGAACAAGCAAGTTCGCAGCAAGATAAAACCCTGAACTGGAGGTAAGTATCATGAAATCGCTGATTCAAGCCGTTGTCATCGCCGCCGCTATCGCCGCTCCCGTTGCCGCGTTCGCCCAAGCCAACCAGCCCGTGACCCGCGCTCAAGTGCGCGCCGAGCTGGTCCAACTGGAAAAGGCCGGTTATCAACCCGGTCACGCCGACCCGCACTACCCGGCTGACATCCAGGCTGCGCAAGCCCGCGTCGACGCGCAGAACGGCGTCGGTCAGGCTGCTACCGGCTTCGGTGGTGTGGTGAGCGGTACGTCGCAAACGAGCCATGCGGCTCCGACGACTGGCGCGAAGTCGGTCTACTTCGGTCAGTAAGCACTAACGCTGCGCCGAATTGCGCGTCCGAGCGACGCGCACCCTGATTCAAATGAACTGGCCCGCGACTCGGGTATCCCGAGCGCGGGCCAGTTCATATGTGGTTACCTCCGTCATCGGACTCCCGATGACTTCGCCCGGACCTTTGCGGTCTGGGCGCTTTTTCGCGGCGCTCCGCATGCGCCGCGACGAATCCTTAACGCTGCCGGCGCTCAGTCGCGCGCGATCTGATTGCCGACCTGGCCACGCCCGGTCACGAGGCAACTCGACAGGAAGCTCTCGCTCTGCGCGCTCGCGCCAGCGTCACCAAAGCCCTTTTTCAACGCATCCGATTTGACCAGCGCCGCGCCCTGGTGACACGTAATCGTGCCGACCTCGCCCGCCTGCGCACGCATCAACGCCCGATCCGCCATCAAATAGCCAAGCAAAAGCACCAACGCAATATTGAACGCTTGTCGCATGGGTCGCCTCCTTTTCGAAGAGACTAACGCGAAGCACGAATGCAGTGGCCTAGGGGTTTCCCGATTTTCGTCTATTCAATGATCCAGAATAAACGGCGCGTCCTGTTTGTCATTCGTAGTGCATTGAAGCGATTCAGTTTTATTCGCTCAGCATGGCTGCGCGTGCAACTGTAGGCGTTTACGCTTACAGGCGCGCTTCGATCCGCGCGATGCGCCTGTCGATCGCCTTGCGCACCAGCACATTCGACGGCACCAGCAGCAGCGACGACGCCATGATCCGATACACATCGCGGCGTGTCACCTTCGACACGTTCGCCGGATCGAGCCACGCGTCGTTGTCCGCGAGCAGCAGCAAGGTGTCGAGGCCGATCAGGATCGGCCACAGGCAGGCGAGCCGCAAGCGTACCGCGCTCGCCGGAATCGCGAGCGTATAGTCGAGCGCCGCGCGGAAATGGTCGAGCGCCTTGCGCAGAAGCTCGACGAGCAGCGGCCGCGCGCGCATCGAATTGGCCGGTTGCAGCAGATCGCGCGCGCTCAGGCCGTGGCGCTCGAGCATGCTCTGCGGCAGATAGCAGCGGCCGATGCGCAGGTCTTTTCCGCAATCGCGCAGCACGTTGGTCATCTGCAATGCCTTGCCAAAACGCACGCCGCGCTGCTTCATCGTGTCGGGCTGCTCTTTTAGCGTGCCCGGCATGTGGGCGTAGGTCATCGTGGTCCAGAACTCGCCGACACAGCCCGCGACCAGATAGGTATAGCGATCGAGTTCAGCGTATTCGCGCAGCGCCGCGAGCTGGCCGGAGCGTTCATCGGGAAACGTGCGCAAATCGAACTCCATGCCCTCGGTCAGCGTCGTGACGATCGCGCGCACCGCGTGGCGGTCGGACTCGCTCAGTTGCGCGAGCACGTCGAGCGCGGGGCCCAATGATTCGAGCAGCAGCTTTTCATCCGACTGTGCCTGCTGACCCGCGACTTCCGCGGCGATGCGCTGGAACGGCGCGCGATCGATGGCCACGCCGTTGACCTGATCGCGCAGCGCGAGCAGCAATTCGAGGCGTTGGCCCGGCGCAATCAGCGAGGTGTCCGCAATCGTGTCGGCCGCGCGCGCGAGCAGATATGCGAGGCCGATGGGGTCGCGCATGCCGATCGGCAGCACGCGCAACGTTAGATAGAAGGAGCGTGAAACGCCTTTCAGGAGCGGGCCGAGAAGAAAGGCCCGGGTCGGATTCGGCATGGGTTGGATCGTTGGCAAATGGGCGGGCGAAAGCCCGCGGGGATCAGGTGCTGCCGAATTGTATACGGCGCAGCGCGGCCGATCACAGCACCCCGCCGCGCCGCCGCCTCGAAAGTCCACGCCATTTAATCAGGATGACTAATGCGAACGATGTGAAAGACAACGACGCGCCGAGGCCACGACGAGCCGCTCGATATTCCCAGTCGCGCGTGCCCTTCCCTGGCCTACGCGACTTTTCTTCGCCGTTTCTTGCGCGAGATTGCAAGTTCGACCGCCTCCTCGCTTCATCCCCGCATACCGCGCGCACCCGACTCCTACGCCAGCGGGCCCATTCGCCCCAGCCCCGCCCCCCGTCCCGTCGAGACCAGGCGGTTAGCCAAACGCCACGTTGGCGGATAAAATCCCCGCATTCCGCGCCGCGGAGAGTACCGCTCGCGATCGGGAACGTGGATTGCTGCACAACGGGGTTGAGCACAGAACGGTCATGACCAGGCCGGGCACGCGCACTTTGAACGACACACCGACAATGACTACCGACGCATCCAATACGCCTGGCCCGTCCGACGCGGCGCGGCCTAACGCAGCCCTGGCTAACGCAGCGCGACCTAACGCGGCCCGACGCAATGTCGAAACCGGTGTGCCCGGCTTCGACGAAATTCTCGGCGGCGGTCTGGTGAGCGGTGGGGTCTATCTGCTCGAAGGCATGGCCGGCGCCGGCAAGACGATCCTGTCGAGCCAGATCGGTTTTCACCGCGTGCGGCAGGGCGAGAAAGTGCTGTACATGACACTGATCGCCGAATCGCACGACAAGCTGCTTGGCCATCTGAAAGGCCTGAGCTTCTTCGACGAAACCGCGGTCGCCCAGCAGATGCTGTTCGTGTCCGGCTATCACGAACTCATGCACGACGGCCTCGACGGGTTCCTGAAGCTGATCGCCTCGAGCATCTACGACTACCGACCGAGCCTGATGATCATCGACGGCTTTCGCAGCGCGCGCGAGTTCAGCGAAACGGAGTTGGCGCTGTCGAAGTTCATTCACGAGCTGAACGCGCTGGTCGCCGCGATGGACTGCACGACACTGCTGCTCGCGCCGTTGTCGGGCAACGAGCCTCATCCCGAACACACGCTGGTGGACGGCCTGATCGAGCTGAACCGCTATCACGACGGCATGCGCCGCGCGCGCGAAATCGAAGTGCACAAGATGCGCGCGCGCAATCATCTGATGGGCAAGCACTTCTTCCGCATCGCCGAGAGCGGGCTGCTGATGTTCCCGCGCCTCGAAGCGCAGTGCGCGGCGCACCCCGGCCCCGTCGATCTGAAAGCGCGGCTCGGCTTCGGCTTGCCGCATCTGGACAACCTGCTCGGCGGTGGCTTCGCGCAAGGCTCGACCACCACGCTGATCGGCCCGTCGGGTGTCGGCAAGACGCTGCTGTGTCTGCAATTCCTCGCGGCTGGCCTCGCGCGCGGCGAACGCTGCGTGTATCTCGGCTTCTACGAAGGTCCGCAGCGGCTCGTCGGCAAGGCCGAAGCGGTGTCGATCCCACTCGCCGAGGCCTGGCAGGACGGTCGCCTCATCGTGCATTGGCAGCCGGCGATCGAACTCGCCATCGACGAAATCGCTGCCGAAGCGCTCGCCGCCATCAAACAGACGGGCGCCACGCGCATCGTGATCGACGGCGTCGAGGGCTTTCGCGATTCGGCGTTGCGCACCGAGCGCTTCGGCCTGTTCCTGAACGCACTGCTGCACCAGCTGCGCGAAGCGGCCGTCACGACGCTCGTCACCGAGGAGCTGCCGCTATACAGCGATCCGGGCCACGCGAGGGGCGTGCGGGTGTCGGCGCTGACCGAAAACCTCGTGCTGCTGCGTTACGCCGAAACCGAAGGCTCGCTGAGACGCATGATTTCCGTGGTCAAGCAACGCGAAAGCGCGCACGACACCTCGCTGCGCGAACTCTCGATCTCGTCGGAAGGACTCGACGTGCTCGATGGCCCGCCGAACGCGGCGGGCAACCCGTCGATGCCGGGCCTGTCGGCCACGCTGCAATCGCGGCGAAAAACCTAGCCGCCCATGAAAACCATTCTGGTCGTGGACGACGAGTTCGACATTCTCACGGTCTGGCGGCTGTTGCTGGAACGGCATGGCTATACGGTGCTGACGGCGTCCAATGGCGCCGTCGCGCTCGAACTGATCCGCGCGAACCGGCCCGCCATCATCGTGTCCGACTGCATGATGCCGGTCATGTCGGGTCTCCAGCTATGCGCGGCACTGTATGAGGACCCCGAGCTGCGCGAGATTCCGATCATCCTGTGCAGCGCCGCGTCGGACGTTCCGGCGCAGCCGAATCCGCATATTGCGTATGCGCGCAAGCCGCTTTCGTTCGACGCTTTGCTGGCGATGCTGGCGCGCATGGGCGGCTAAAGGCCCCCTCTCACCTCCCCTCCCCGCTAAAAACACAGCTTGAGACGCTCGCGCGATTTATCGAGCGTTTCCAGCGTTCTGCGATTCTCCGCGGCCTTTTACAGTAGGCCATCGATCGCGCGCAACACGACACCGTAGCGCGTCGCAACTTTCGGAGGTCGTCATGAACAGCAAACGTGGTGCGGTTCCCGCTGGTTTCCTGGGGATTGCGGTGGGGTCGTTGGCGCTCGCCAACCTGTGGCGCGTGGCCATCCGCCTGTGGCATCTGCCGGCCGCCGCGGGCACCGTGGTGACGGTCGCGGCGCTGGCCGTGTGGGTCGTGATCCTGTTCGCCTACGGGCACAAGTGGTTCACACAGACCGCCGAGGCGCGGGCGGAGCTCGACCATCCGGTGCAGTCGTCGTTTGTCGCGCTCGCACCGATCTCGACGCTGCTCGCCGCGCAACTGCTGCAGCCGTTTGCCCATACGCTCGCGCTCACGCTGTACGGCATCGCGGCGCTCGCCCAACTCGCGCTCGGCATTTATCTTCAAGGCCGGCTGTGGCAAGGCGGCCGCAAGCCCGAGCTGACCACGCCGGCGATCTATCTGCCGACGGTCGGAGCGGGTTTCGTCGCGGCGACGGCGTCGGCCGCGTTCGGCTTTCATCAACTCGGCGCGCTGTTCTTCGGCGGCGGCATGCTCGCGTGGCTCGCGCTCGAATCGATGATCCTGCATCGCGCCGCCGTGCATGAGCCGCTGCCCGAAGCGCTGCGTCCGACGCTCGGCGTGCAACTCGCGCCGCCGGTCGTCGGGGGCGTCGCGTATATGAGTCTCACCACCGGCACGCCCGATCTGTTCGCCTACGCGCTGCTCGGCTACGGTCTGTATCAGGCGCTGCTGTTACTGCGTTTGCTGCCGTGGATTCGCCAACAGGCATTCGTGCCCGGCTACTGGGCCTTCAGCTTCGGCGTGGCCGCGTTGCCGACCATGGCGCTGCGTCTGCTCGAACGCGGTGCGGCGGGTCCGCTCGAATATGCGGCACCGGTTCTGTTCGTCGCATCGAATGCGATCATCGCGATTCTGGTGGTGAAGACGCTTCAGTTGCTCGTGCAAGGCAAGCTGATTCCGCCTGTGGCGGCAAGCCCGGCGGTAGCGATTGCGGCGCCGGTCAGGCAAGTCGCGACGACCCCGCGAGTCGCCCGGGCTCAATGAGCGAGCGCTGAACAAGCGAGCCGATCGGGCTAACCGATCAGGCTAACCGATTGGGCTAACCGATCGGCCGAACGCGGCGGCGACGCACCAAGCGTCCCGCCGCGTTTGCGTGTGTGTCAGAAGCCGTGCAACGACACGACGATCAACGCACCGGCGACGATCGCGACCACGTCCTCGATCAACGCCGCCGGCGCATCGCGCCCGAACATACTGGCCAGCGAGCTGCGCACCTTCGCGCCGCCAAGCGTGCCGATCACCGCGCCCACCGCCCCGACCACCGCGCCGAGCACCCCGACGATCATGCCTCCCGCGAGGCCGCCATGCGCGCCGCTGATCGCCGCGCCGCTCAGCGCGCCGAGCACGATGCGCGCGCCGAACTGGAGCGGCACCTTGCGGCTCGGCGTTTCGGGCAATTGATCCGTGACCAGTTCGATCACGGCCAGCACGGTGAAGATATACGGCGTCGCCGTGAAGCCAAGGAACGCGAGCGGCGTGCCTTGCAGGGGCAGCCATCCCAGACGCGCGGCCCAACTGACGGCGGTGGGGGCGATCATCGCGCGAAGGCCAGCGACGATGCCAATGAGCAAGGCCAGAACATACACGGACATAGCAGACTCCCGATCGAGGGCAATGATGCACGGTTGCACGAGCCGACGGCTTACCTGGACGAACGTCGGCAGAACATGTCGAGCATTCCATCTGGACAGTCAACTTCTCACGACCTACATCGAGGCAATCCGCGGCGGTTGCCCCCGTCGATGTGGCCCTAGTGTCGCACAATTCGACTGGCTATTAACAGGCGGGGGATGGACAGGCGGCCGGATGATGATAAGTTAGCCCACTCACAAGAAAATCTAATATCTGCACCATGAGACCGTATCTCCCGCTGAACGCGCTGCGCGCGTTCGAATCGTCCGCGCGGCATCTGAGCTTCACGCGCGCCGCGCAAGAGCTGAACGTGACCCAGGCCGCGGTCAGCCAACAGGTCCGCTCGCTGGAGGAGCGGCTCGGCACGGCGCTGTTCAAGCGGCTGCCGCGCGGCCTCGCGATGACCGACGAAGGGCTCGCGCTGCGGCCCGTGCTGTCCGACGCCTTCGATCGCATCGAGGCGGTGCTCAAGCAGTTCGACGGCGGCCACTTTCACGAGGTGCTGACGGTCGGCGTGGTCGGCACGTTTGCGGTCGGCTGGCTGATGCCGCGCCTGAAGTCGTTTCGCGACGCGCATCCGTTCGTCGAACTGCGGCTGCTGACGAACAACAACCTCGTCGACCTTGCGACCGAGGGCCTCGATTTCGCGATCCGTTTCGGCGACGGCACGTGGCCCGGCTCGCTCGCCACGAAGCTGCTCGACGCGCCGCTCGCGCTGCTCTGCACGCCCGACATCGCCGCGCGCCTCGCACGGCCCGACGATCTCGCGAATGAAACGCTGCTGCGCTCGTACCGCATGGACGACTGGATGAACTGGTTCGCGGCCGCGGGCATCGCGCCGCGTCCGGTGCGCGGACCGGTGTTCGATTCGTCGCGGCTGATGGTCGAGGCGGCGATCCAGGGTGCGGGCATCGCGCTCGCGCCTGCCTTGATGTTCGAAAGGGAGATCAATACCGGGCGGCTGGTGCGCCCGTTCGACGTCGAGGTCGCGGCGGGGAGTTACTGGCTGACCTGCCTGAAGGCCAAGCCGATGACGCCGGCGATGGTGCTGTTCAGTCAGTGGATCGCGAAGGAAGCGGCCGCGACGGGCCGCGCATGAGTTTCTGCGTCTACGCGGCAGAGCGGCAATACCCGTTCATCGCGGGCCGCTCGGCTTGCGGCGGAAACACGTTCCACGAGCCGTCGCCGTGGCGAAAGAAGAAAATCGATAGCAGGCCTTCGGGCTTAAGCGCCTGCACGCATACATAGCGCTGCTGTTGCGAGGCGCGATGGCAGAACCGCACGACGCGCGCGGGCATCGACGGCGTCGGCGCGAGCCATTTGTCGACGGCCCAGTGCAAGCTCTTTTCTGCGGTAACCATGATGCTCTCCTCGAATCGTCCCGTTCACGCGACTTACGCGAATTGCGCGGCGCGTTGTTGATTCCGTGTCCCGCTTTCGACGAACGCCTTCACGAGACACAGCAGCGCGCGCATGCCAGCGCTCGGATGACGCAGGCAGCAATGCACCTGTTCGCTGCGGCTTTCGCCGAGCAGGCACCACGCGCAGAAGTGTTCGCAGTTGTTGGTCAGCAGGCGATAACGGTTTTCGCCGAGGCGCGAGCGGGCGCGGATCACCGCTTCGGCGCCGACGTAGATGGCGCTCGGGGTCGGGCGAACCGACAACGGATGGCCGGCGGCGAAGCGGGCGAGTTCGACTTCCTCGACCGGCCCGCGATGCGCTGAACCGGCGAAACCCGAGTAATGCACGACGCGGCCGTTGCCGACATAGATGCCGTGATGTTCGTAGCCGTTGCGTTGCGTGACCAGATGCGAGCCGATCGGCAGATCGATCGTCGACGATACGGTTTCGCAAGCGGCTGCGGATTGCGGTTCGTCGCGGCGGGTGTCGAGCGTTTGCGTGTTCATGGCTGGCCTCGTTCGTATTTCCAACACTGTTGCCACAGCTTTTGCATCATCCGGGCCAGGCGCCGAAAGGCCCGTATTGACGGGGTTGTCGGCCGATCGAGCGAGTTTCTGAATAGGCAGATGTCAGGATCAAGCCAACAGAAATCACGCTGATCTGTTGGTGCGCGACACTCATTCGCGAACCGCGGCGCGCGGTGATTTGACAGGAATGGAGAAGGTGTGGGGTCCCGCCGAATGTGTTGGGTCCCACACCTGTTTGGAGGTGGGCTTGTTGGTCGTGAGCCGACCGATGGCGTCGCCCCGGCTCGGGGGAAAGCCGCGCAACGCCCGCCAGTCAATGCGCCGCGGGCAGCGCGTGCAATCCGCCCCCGATTGGCATGGCCCTTGCACCATCTGGCCTGAGTCCATACAGCCGCGCGCGTTGCACACGCGGTCAACCGGAGAACGACATGTCCTGCATCAAATTGAATGACCTCACGCTGAACCTCGCGCTCGACCGCAAAGCGATGGCGGCAATTCGCGGCGGCGGCGGCGCGCCGTGGGTCTTTGGCTGGATTCAGCCGTACGTACCGCAAACGCCCAGCATCGGGCCGGTGGTCAATCTGTACGAGGTCTCCAACAACTTCTATGCTAACCAGATGATCAACCAGTTCCAGTCGGTCGACGTGGCCAACACCGGCGCGAACTCGACCATCACCGTATCGCCGGACGCCCGTAACAGAAACAGTATGGTGTAACCGTTGTGACCTGCGCGAGCCAATTTCGCTGGACCTCGTCCGCCCGTACCGACACGGGCCGGGTCCGCGAAGTCAACGAAGATGCCTGCCTCGACGAGCCCGAAGCGGGACGCTGGGCTGTCGCCGACGGAATGGGCGGCCATGCTGTTGGCGATCTGGCGAGCCGCACGGTGATCGACGCGTTGACCCAACTGGCGGAACCGCACGGCCTCAGAATGCTGATCGCCGATGTGCGCGCGCGGCTGCAAACCGCGAACCGTCAATTGCGCGACGAAGCCGCGCGCCGTCAGGTGCAACGTATCGGCAGCACCGTGGTCGTGTTGCTCGCCTGCGATCGCTTCTGCGGCTATGTGTGGGCCGGCGACAGCCGCATCTATCTGTACCGCGCGGGGCAGTTGCGGCAGCTCACGCGCGATCACAGCCAGGTCGCGGAGTTGCGCTCGCTGGGTGTCATCACCGAGGAAGAGGCGCGCCATCATCCCGCGCAGCACATGATCACGCGCGCGGTCGGTGCAACGGATGTGCTCGAACTCGACGATGACGCGATCGAAGTCGTCGACGGCGACAAGTTCCTGTTGTGCAGCGATGGACTCAGCAACGAACTCAGCGACGACGAGATCGCGAACGTGCTGACCTCGGCGGAGCGCGAAAACGCGTGCGGCGAACTCGTCGACCTCGCGCTCGCGCGCGGGGGGCGCGACAACATTACCGCGGTCGTGGTCGAGGCGCAGGACCCGGATGCGTCGGAGAAGACCTTGCTGAATCCGGCACCCTGATCGTTTTCCGCCAGCTATTTCCCTCAGCCTTCGTCGTCTTCCTCGTCGGGTTCGTTCGCGCCGTTTTTCGTGGGCGCCGCGTTGCGATTGCGGAAATCCTTCGAGTGCAGGCCGTGCTTTTTCAGCAGCATCTGCAAGTGCGATCGATTCATATCGATGCGCCGCGCGAGTTCCGCGACCGTCCCGCTGACTTCACGCAGACCGCGTTCGAGGAACGCTTTTTCGGCGTCGTCGCTCGCGGCCCGCTTCGCGTCGCTCAACGACATCAGATTCGCGACACTGATCGGCTGCTCGCCGCTCGCCTGCCCGCCACTCGCCTGCGCCGCCGAGCCGGGCATCGCTGGTCGCATATCGAGCGGCAAGTGCTCGACGTCGGCCATCTCCCCGGCCAGACACGAAATGCGGTACATCACGTTGCGCAACTCGCGGATGTTGCCCGGATACGCGTAGCCCAACAGAAAGTCGCGCAAACGCGGCGTCAATCTGACCGGACGGCGTTTCAGCGTGCCCGCCGCTTCGTCGCCGAACCACGAAATCAGCAGCGGAATTTCGTCGCGGCGTTCGCGCAGCGGCGGCAGCGTCACGTGAATCACGCTGAGCCGGTAGAACAGATCCTCGCGAAACTTGCCTTCCTCGCTGAGCTTGCGCAGATTGCGATTGGTCGCCGCGACGATGCGCGTATCGACCGCGATCGTTTCGTCGGAGCCGACGCGCTGAATCTCGTGCGCTTCTAGCACGCGCAACAGCTTGACCTGGCCCGCGAGCGGCAACTCGCCGATTTCATCGAGAAAGATCGTACCGGTATGCGCGCTTTCGAATTTACCCTTGCGATCGTTCGACGCGCCGGTAAAGGCACCCTTGCGATGACCGAACAACTCGGACTCCAGCAGATTGTCCGGAATCGCGCCGCAGTTCACCGAGATGAACGGCTTGTCGGCGCGCGCGCCATTCGCGTGAATCACTTTGGCCATCAGTTCCTTGCCCGTGCCGCTTTCGCCGTCGATCAACACCGGCAAATCGGTCGGCGCCGCTTTTTCCGCGATTTCGAGCGATTCGAGCAAACGCGGATTGTCGCCGAACGTCCCCTCGAAAATGAAGCTGCGCTCGAGCAGCGCCTTGCGGCGCGCACCACGTGATTGCTCCGCGCTCACCTGCGGTTCGCCCGCGGTGGCGGCCTGCACGAAGCGCTCCTTGTGCGAAAGCTGCATCACTTCGTCGCGCAACGACGTGGCCTGCCGCAGCAGCTTGTCGATATCCGCCCGCTCGAGCCGCGACGACCAGCGCAGCGTGGAGCGCAGGATCTCGATCCGCTCGATCAGTCCCGCGTACGATATCGCGGGACTCGCCTCTTCAATCTGGTCGAGTATCTTCATGATGCGCTCAACTGTTTCTGCACGAGCTGATAGTACATACCGCCGCGCTGGATCAGCTCCTCGTGACGGCCCTGTTCGACGATCGCGCCTTCATAGAGCACGAGAATCTTGTCCGCGCGCATGATCGTGCTGAGGCGGTGCGCGATGATCACCGCCGTGCGGCCCTTCAGGATGTCGTGCATATTGCCGAGAATATTGCTCTCCGATTGCGAGTCGAGCGCCGAGGTCGCCTCGTCGAATACGAGCAGGCGCGGATCGTGATACAACGCGCGCGCAATGCACAGCCGCTGGATCTGACCGCCCGACAAACCGATGCCGCGCTCACCGACGACCTGCTCATAGCCGAGCGGCATCTTGCTGATGAAGCCGTGCGCGTCGGCCATTTTCGCGACTTCCTCGATGCGGCGGCGATCCGGCGCGTCATCGCCGCTCGCGATGTTCTCGGCAATCGTGCCCGAGAACAGCAGATTGCTTTGCATCACGTAGCCGATCTGCGCGCGAAAATAGGCCTTGTCGATCACAACGGAGTCGTAGCCGTCGATCGTCATCTTGCCTTCGCTCGGCTGATAGAAGCCGACCAGCAGCTTCGCGAGCGTGGTTTTGCCGGACCCGCTGCGCCCGACGATCGCGACCAGCTCGCCGGGCTTGATATCGAAGCTGATGTTCTCCAGCACATAGGCCGAATCGTCTTCGCCATAGCGGAAATACACGCCTTGCAAGCTGATGTCGCCTTGCAGCTCCGGCAGCATCACGCGCGAGGGCAAATCCTGCGGCTTCTGTTCGGGCTCGATATCGAGCACGTCGCCGAGCCGTTCCATCGCGACGCCTGCGTCGTTGAGCATGCTCCACAAGCCGACGAGGCCCATCAGCGGACTCAGCACGCTGCCCATGAACGCGTTGAACGCAATCAATTGACCGATGGTCAATTCACGCGCGAGTACCAGATTCGCGCCGACCCAAAGAATCGCAATCGTCGTTGCCGCATTCAGCAATTGACTGCCAAAGCCGACGAGTATGTTGAATGCGTGCGCGCGATACTGCAGTTCGAGCGCCTTCGCGTATTTCTTTTCCCAGCGCAGCCGCACCGGCCGCTCGATCCCCATACCCTTGACGGTCTCGACACCGGCCAGCGCTTCCATCAGAAACGACTTCGACTCGGTCGACGCGGTGAACACCTCGCGCGCGTAGCTCTTGATCTTCGGCGTCGCGACCACGGTGAGTCCCATGATTGGAATCACGAACGCGATCAACACCAGCGTCATCTTCACGTTGTACACGAACATGATCGTGAAGTAGATGAACACCATCAGCAGATTCAGCGCCGTCGTCACGGTGGATTCGGTCAGGAAAGCGCGGATCGTCTGGTTCTCCTGAAAGCGCGCGAAGATGTCGCCGGTCTTGCGTTTCGCGAAGAACGAGAACGGCAGCGACAACGTATGCTTGAAGAACTGCGACATCATCGCGAAGTCCATGTTGCGCACCATGAAGTTCGCCAGATACGCGCGAATCGTCGACATCAACTGCGTAAAGAGGTTGGAGATGATCAGCCCGCCGATCAGCATATGCAGCAAGCTGACGTTCTGATGCACGATCACGCCGTCCAGAATGTTCTGAATGATCAGCGGTGGAATCACGCCGAGCACCTGAATCACGAAGGTCGCGAGAAACAGGTAGCCGAGTATCTTGCGGTACGGCCTGAGATATCCGACGAAACGGATCCACGGCGAGCGCGAGGCCGATATCTGCAACAGTTGCGATCCGCCGGCAAACAACAGACAGGTGCCGCTCCAGCCCCGTTCGAAGTCTTCGACGCTCAGTTTTCTGAAACCGAGTGCCGGGTCCGCCACCCAGACATAGTCTTTCGACAGCCCGTACACGATCACATAGTGATAGCCCTCCCAATGCACGATGAACGGCAGGTCGAAGCCCTGCAGAGAATCGAACGTGCATTGCACGCCGCGCGTCGTGAAGCCGAGCGACTCGCCCGCGCGCGCGAGACTGTCGAGCGTCGCGCCCTGCGTCGTCACGTTCGCGAGTTCACGCAATTTGCCGAGCGTCATCGGAATGCCGTAATGGCGGCAGATCATCGCGAGACACGCGGCGCCGCAATCCATCTCCTCGGCCTGCTCGACCAGCGCGAAACGCCGGATGATCTTCTCGCCGAGTTCCGGCTTGCTGTGCAGGTCGAGTATCAGCGGCATCTTGCGCCGCTGTTCGAGCCGCTTTTGCCGCTGTAATTCGCGGTCGCCGTAGCGGATGCGCTCGTCGAGCACTTCTCGCAGTTTCGGATTGCGTTCGAGAATGAAATGAACGGTGCGCTCGGGAATGACCAGTAAGCGCGTGTCGGTGGTCGCGACGACAGATGCCATCTGCTCCTGGCGCATCAGACACGCCTTCTCGCCGAAGATCTCGCCTTCGCCCAGCGTCGCGAGCGTATAGTCGTGGCCCTCCTCCTGGCGCACGATGCGCACCTGGCCTTGCCGCACGACATAAAGCCGCCTGTCGTCGCGGCCGTCCTGTTTGAGAATCTCCTTGCCGGCAGGTACCCGTTTTGCGCCGACGCTGCGCACGTACTCCTCGAGTTCCGCCTTGTTCAGCTTGCCGCGCAGATCGAACAGTTGCGCGACGAAGCCGCCGGCCGAATTGATCGCGACATAGCTCGCGACGAAGGCCAACGCCGCGGCATTGCCCGCCATCACCGGTTCGATCGCGGCGCGCGGAATGAACAGCAATTCGGTCTTGCCCGACGACCGTACCGACGCTTCATGAACATACGTGCGCAACATCGCAATGTCGGCAAAGATCTCGCCCGACTTGCGCACGCCCATGCTGGTTTCCTTGCCGTGCTCCTCGGTGAAGATGCGCACCGTGCCCGAGCGGATCACATAGAGACCGTCGGCCACTTCTCCGGCCGAGCACACCGTTTCGCCAAACGCATAGAACTTCGCCTGCGCGGCGTCGGCGAGCCGCTCGATTTCGTCGCGCGAGAACGGCGACAGGATCTCCACCGATGCGAGAAATTCGGCGGTGGAAGGCGCGGATGGCGCGGTCTGGGGGGCATCCATGTATCGGCGAGCCTCGCTTTATCGGGCGCTAGTCGGGGGCTAGCGCGCTTCGATCACGTGTTCCTGGGAGCGGGCAATCAGCCAGCTTTCGCGCAGCAAACGACGGATTTCGGTGGCCACGTCGGCATCGAGCGTGGCCGGATATTTCGCCGTCACCGCGAAGATCTCGAAGCACGAACGGTCCGCCGACGGAAAGGGGCCAAGCAGATCGCCTACCGCCGCATTGAAGATCTTCGCCTCGATATCGGGCTTCAGCGAGCCGCGCAGCACCTTGCCGATCACGCCGCCCGACTCGCGCGTATCCGCGATCGAATGCTCGCGCGCCATCTCGGCGAAGCTGTCGGGGTCATCGTGCAGGTAGGAGATCATTTCCTTCGCCTTGCCTTCGCTGTCGAGCACGATATGGCTGACCTCGATCGAGTCGAACTTCGGCGAATTCAACGCGAAGTAATCACGAATCGCCGCGTCGTTGCCGATCTCGTCGAGCATCTTCTCCTGATAGAGCCCGTCGGTAATGAACACTTCGAATTCGTCGAGGCTCACGTGCAGCGCGTCGAGATAATGATTCATGTCCGCCGCGCGATGCAGCCCGCGCACGCGACGAAACTGATCGGCGCGCTCCTGGATTTCGTCGGCGCTGACGGTAACGCCCTGCTTTTTCGCCGCATGGACGGTCAGCTTGTCGCGCACGATCTGCTCGATCAGGCTCTCGAACTGGCCGGTCAGTTTCAGAAGACGAATGAATTCTTCCACGTCCACGACTTCGTCATCGATACGCACTATCGCGGTCATTTGCTCCGCTCCTTTCGTAGATGTTTGATTCGCGCGCTCAACCCGCCACCTCTCTGAACGGATCGAGACCGAGATCGATCAGGCGCCGCTCGCGCACGACGATTTCCGCGCTGGCGGTCATGCCGTAACGCAATGGATAACGCGTGCCGGCCACCTGGTAGTAGTCGCGCTCGAGCGTGACGCGGCCCTCGTAGACCGGTTGCTTGTCCACCACGGACGGCTTCGTGGCCGGCGAGATATACGCGAGCGTGCCGTTGATCAAGCCATAGCGTTGATACGGAAACGCGCTGAACTTCAGTTTGACCGGCAGACCTTCGTGCAGAAACGCGCGGTCATGTTCGGCGATCTCGATCTTCAGCACGGGCCGCGCGTCTTTTGGCGCGATGCCGCCGAGCGGCGCATTCGCCTGAATCTTGTCGCCGCGCTGCGTCGACGTGACGTCGGTGATCACGCCGGAAACCGGGGCGAGAATCAGCAGAAAGTTGTCTTTGTCGATGTTCTCGAAACGCACGCGCGCGGCCGCGTCGGCTTCGAGGCGAGCGCTTTGCAGTTGCACGCGCAGTTTGTCTTCCGCGTCGGTGATGTCGCGCACCGCCGAATCGTATTGCAGTTGCAGGTCGGTGCTTTGCTGGCCGCTCGTCGCGAGTTGCGCATTGGCCTGCGCATATTCATGACTGAGCCGGAAGTCGAGCTCGGCCAGCTTCGATTGCGCGACACGGTAGGCGTTATCCGCCTCGAGCGCGGCCGTGCGTTTTTGCTCGACCTGCAATTCGGCGATGCCACCGCCGCCCGGCTGCGCGAACAGCCGCGAATAGCGATCGAGTTCCTGATTCGCCGCTTCACGCGTGCGGCGCGCATTGTCGAGCGAGCTGCGCGCCTCGTCGAGTTCGGCTTTCTGCCCCTCGGCGAGCTTCGTCGTGCCTTCGGAGACGCGGTTCTCGTGCAGCCGTTCCTCGACTTCGAGTTGCGCCTTCAGCGACGCGGCCTTGCGTTCCAGCAACGCCTTCTTCTCCGGAAACTGCTTCCATTCGCGTTCGGCGTCTTCGAGCTTCAGTTGTGTCTGTAATGCGTTGCTGGCGGCCTCGATCGCGCCGCGTGCATTGAGCCGCGCGAGCACGTCGCCCTTCGACACCGGCTGCCCCTCGGCGATGTATACATCCGCGAGCTCGCCATCGATCGGCGTATAGATGCGTCGCACTTCCGACTCCGGCGCCAGGGTGCCGGGCGCACTGACGATCACGTCCGCGCGGCCGACGAACGACCACAGCAAACCCGTGACGACGAGCGCCACCATCGCCCAGATCAGCGCGCGCGCAATCCGCACCGGCTCGGACGTCAGAATCGCGATGCCTTCGACGCTATGATCTTCGAGCGCCTCCGACAACGGTCTAGGGTGAGGGTCGCGCTTCACTCTGATCGCCTCCAATCAACGCGAGCTTGGCTTTCAACAGGCCCGGGTCCAGCACCATGCGCAGCTCGGTCAACGAGCGGCGCTGCAAGCTCGCTTCGGCTTCGATGTCCGCGAGCAGACGATCGAAGTCGGCGGGATGATCGGCCTTCAGCTGCGTATAGATGCGCATGCCCTGGCGCGCGGCCGTTTGCGCGTCGGTCAACAGACGCGCCTCGTTGCGAAAGCCCGCCGAGATGCCGGCTTCGAGCCGCTGCGTGCCGCCGATCGGACCATTCGCGCGATATTCCTTCCACAGGCTCTGCGCACGCAGCAATAGGTCCTGCGCTTGCGCGAGCGCCTTGTCATGCAACGCGGCGACGTCCTTCTGCAGCGACTGCACGAACCATGCATCCGTTTGCGGATCGAGGCTCGCGTAGAACGACAGCACACGCTGGTCGTAATCCTTCGCGCCGCGCGCTTTCTGCAGATCGTTGTATTGATCGGACAACGCCTTCTTGTGCGCCGCTTCGGCCGCGAGCACGTCGGACCAGGGACTCGCCGGCATCGACTGCAATTCGTTGAGCGCGGCCTGCGCGTCGCCGCGCTGCCACGCGGCATCGACCGCGTCCTGACGTCGGACGATTTCCGCCGACGGCAAACGCGTGGCCGCAAGCTGCTGGTATTGCGCCTGAAACGGCGGCGTGCTGAAGTGCGCCGCTTTCATCATCGCGAGCAACGACGTCAATTGACGGCTCAGCGCGGCATTCAGCAGCGCGGTGTACTGGCGCAAATCGTCACGCACTCTGTCGAGCCCGGCGAGCCGCGGATATCGCTGCGCGTAATCGTCCAGTACCGGGGGCAGCGCGTCGGGCTTGTCGCGCGCGAGTTCGGTTTGGATCACGCCATTGAGCCGATCGATCGCGGCGACGTACACCGAGTCGTCGCTTTCGAGCTTGCGCAGATGACTGAGCGCGTGCGCATAGGGCTCCGCGAACACCGGCACATAGCTCGCAATGCGGTCGAGCGCGCGCTGGTGACTCGTCGCGTCGTCGTCCCAGCGGTGCAGCAGACCGTTGATCGTCGCTTCGTCCACATACATGCGGATCGGCGCGTCGACGCCGCCGCGCGCCGCCACGAAGCGTTCGAGATCGCCGACCCACTGCAATTCGCCGACCAGCGACGCGGCATCGGCGTTATTCGCGCTCAACGTCTTCATGTCCTTGAGCAGCGCGTCGGCCTGGTCGAACTGCGCCTTTTGCAACGCATCGATCCAGCCCGGCAATTTCGCTTTCAACAGCGCCTCGCTCGCGAGCGCACGAACCTTCGTGTCCGCCGGATGGGTGGCGAGATAACCGCCCGCCACCGTGACGGCGCTCGAATAATCGCCGCTCGCGAGCAGGTTCTTCAGCTCACGTTCCGATGAACCGTGCAGATACAGGCCCACGCCGAGCGCGACCACGATGGCGACACCCGCGCCGCCCCACGCCGCCGCGCGTCGCACGTTGGTGCGCTCGCCATCCGCGAGCACCTTGCGCAACTCGCCGGCGACCATCTTCCAGCGGCGCGGCTTGCCCCTTGCGGCGGCTTTGCCGCTTCCATCAGCCGCGCCGCCGCTGGCGTGGGCGGCATTCGCCGCGCTAGCCCCTTTCGTATTCTTCGCGCCGTTGCCGCTCCCGGCTCCGTCGCGCTTCGCGCGCGCGGGTCCGGGTTGCGCCGCTTCGTTCACTTCGTCTTCGCGTTGCAGTGCCGGATCGACGCAAAAGATGTCGAGGAACGAATGCGCCGCGCCGACGAAGGTCGTCTTGTCGGCATCGGCGGCGCTATCGGCGGAAGGACGGAGGGAAAGCTGGGTCACGGTGGGTTCGACGTCGGGTGATTTCTGTAGCGACACCCTGTAGACGAAGTGGTCACCGCCAAATGCAACGACGTCGCCATCCGCTAGCGGCAGCGCCGATTCGTCGAGCCGCCTGCCATTCACGAACGTGCCGTTCGTGCTGCCCAGGTCCTCCACGTAGAGCTCGTCGCCCTTCAGAAACAGGTGTGCATGGCGCCGCGAAATGTAATTGACCTGATGCGGATAGCGGTCTTTATAGCGCGCGAAAATCTCGTCCGTTTTGCTGACCAGAAACGGAAAAGCCAGCACGTCGACCGGTTGCAGCGCGAGGTCGTCGCGTTGCGGCACCAGCAATAGATGCGTGAGGGAAGAAGCGCTTCCACTCTTGACGGTACGCGCGCGCGGCTCGAGGCCGACGCGATAGCACAGCTCGCCGCCGAAGCAGAGTTCATCACCCGCGCGCACGCGCGCCGGCGCTTGCCGCACCGCAACGCCGTTGACCGTCGTACCGTTCTTGCTACCGAGATCGGCAACATAAATCGCGCCATGCTCGACGAAAACGCGCGCATGCCGACGTGACAGACCGGCGGTCCATTGAGGGGGATAGTCGTTGAACGGCGCTTCGCTGCGGCCGACGGCGAACAGGTTGTCGACGATGCGAATGGCGTCGAGCGCGGGGCGCTGCGCGCCGGCCAGCGGCGTCAACACCACGTCGAAGGACGCGTCCTCTGTCGCGCGCATTTCAGCAATCGGAGCTTCGCCGGGGGCCATTTTATCTGGATCACTAAGCGTTGACCCATCGCGACGAAGGCGCGGGGTGAACGGGACGAAGAACAACAGCGCAACGATGGTGTTGCGAAGAGCCACGTAAACGCAGACCCCTAAAGGATTGTAAGTCACGCATGGCGAGTGTCAATTTGGTTATCGTTGGTTGGGAAGAAGGCGGGTAAGCCGTCAGCAGACGAAATACCCGCGCGGTACGCCAACTCGTGGATTAGCTCAACGCTTCGTTACTTCGCTTTGGCCTGCGCTTGCACATCGACACTCGGCCAGCCGCCGCCGAGTGCTTTATAGAGCGTTACCGTATCGGACAGAATCAATTGATGGTTTTGCAGCAGCGCCTGCTGCGCCTCCAGCAAGGTCCGCTCGTCTTCGAAAACTTCGAGTTGCGACACGACGCCCAGGCGCAATTGCGACTGGATCTGAGCCGCGACGATTTGCAGGCGATCCACCTGCTGCTGCAATTCCTCGTGCTGCGCCTTATGGGCACTCAGATTGACGAGCGCATTTTCCACTTCCTCGAATGCGCCCATCACGGCCACCCGATATTGCTGCTCGGCGACTTTCGATTGCGCCTCGGTCACCTTAATGTGGGCACGCACGCCCGGATCGAACAGCGGAAAGTTGATGCTCGGCATCAGGCCGAACGTGAACGACTTCAGCAGCTGGTTCAGCGCGTAGCTCGCCGTGCCGCCCTGCGCGGTGAGGCCGATGCTCGGCAACTGCGCGAGCTTCGACTGACCGACGAGGTCATAGGCCTCGAGCACCCTGAATTCGGCCGCCACCACGTCGGGCCGGCGCGAGAGCAACTGCGCGGGCAACCCATCGGGCACGCCTGGCAATTTCACGCGCTCCTGCAGATGTCCCGGCGGCACCTGGAATTCGCCGGCCGGCACGCCGAGCAGCGTGCAGAGCGCATTGTCGGCAACCGCCCGCGAGCGGCGGATCTCATACAGATCATTTGTGAGCCGGTTGATCTCGGCCTGCTGGCGCAAGACCTGGGTCTGCGGCACGAGTCCGTTGCGCGCCTGGCCCTGGTAGATCGTCAGGATCTGGCGGTTCGTGGCGATGGTCTTCTGCTGCTGTTCGATCTGGTCGTCGAATTGCAGGATCTGGAAATAGGTACTGGCGACATTCGCGACGAGTTCGAGATACCCCGCGCGCCAATCCGCCTCGCTCGCGTGGAACTCGGCCTTTTGCGCCTGCACGCCTTTTTCGACCTTGCCCCAGATGTCGATGTCCCAGTTCACCTGCAGCGCGACGTTATACGTCGTCGTGGCGGGCTGGCCGGTCGTCTTCGTGTAGTCGACGCCGGCACCGAGGTCCACCGTCGGCAATGCAGCGGCCTGATTCTCGCTGATCTGGCTGTGGGCGACTTCGATCCGCGCGGCCAGCACCCGGATGTCGAAGTTGCCGTCGATCGCCTTGTCGATCAGCGTATTCAGATACGGGTCCTGGAAGCCTTTCCACCAGTCGCGCTCGATCGTCTCCGCGGCCGACACCGGCGCGCCGTTGCGATCCGACCACGAGGTCTTGGCCGGCGTATCCGGACGTTGATAAGCCGGCATTCTGACGTCGACGCATGCGCTCAGCGCAAGCGCGCACAGCGTTGCCGCGCAGATGCCGCGCAGCACGCGGGTCATGCCGCGCGACGCTTTGGTTGCAGCAGAAACCCGCTGAAGGTCGGGCGAATCACACGACAGATCGAGCGACGATTCCGGCAATGCTGACACGGTGTTCTCCAGTTGCACCCGCCTGTTTCGCGCGAGACGCCCGGCTTCAAAGGCCGAGCCGCTTCCGCGCAGCTTCGGCAAGGAAGCGGCGGAAAGGTCTTTGCGGGGAGCGGCGGATACGCGAAGGATGCGTGGAAAGGACGATTGGGCGAGCCGTCTTTTTGAGCAACCCGCCCGTTGCGGGGGGGAACATACGCGGCCGTTCGGGCCGCGAATGCGCCGCGCCGCTCAGTGTTAGTTGTTGACGTTGCTCGCGTAAATGGTCGGGTTGATGTAGGTCGTCGTACCCTCGACCAGCGCCGAATTGTTGCCGTTCGCGCTTTGGATGTTCATTTCCGTGTTGATCGACTGCGTCGTGGTGGTGTTCTTGATGCTGGTCGGCGCAAACACGGGCGCATAGTTGTAGTACGACGGCGACAGCGGGAAGCAGTAGCCGTTGCCGCCGCGCACGGCGCTCATCGCCTTGCTGTCGAGCTGTTCGGTGTTGGACAGGTCCTTGATCATCAGCGTGTTCATGGCAAATCTCCTGGAAAGGGAAAGCGCATCGTTGTGCGTCGGGGTTCGAGCAACTTGTCTGCTCGGACGCTACTGATGCATGGCTTATGCCAGCAACGCCCCGCTTTCCTCAATCGCGTCCTGAACGCCTGATGGCAATGGCCTCCCCGAGCCGGCCCGTTCTCGCGGGGCGTGCAGGCGGGAGAGAAACACACGTGAATGGTGGTCGACAGCCAACAGTGCGCGCGACATTGTTGGCTGCGTGATGACAGTCGACAGTCAGCGCGCAATCACCGTGATCTTCTTCGAGTACACCGGTGGGTTGTGCGGCATATGCATGTCGTCGCCCATCAACAGCTGCAACGTATGCTTGCCCGGCGGCAATTGAATCATCGTTTCGGTTTCGCCCGCACCGAAATGCAGATGATGGCGATCGGACGGAATCTCCTGATCCATCGGCGGCAGATCGGTATCGATCAAAAGATGATGGTGGCCGGTATTCGGGTACTTCACGCCTTTCGGCGCGACGCCCATGAAGCGCAGACCGAACCAGACGCGAAAGGGCTTATTGGCGGGCACCACCTGGCCATCGTTCGGATAGCCGATATATGCATAGGCATCGGGCGGCGACGGGGTCGCTGCCGACGCGCCTTGCGGCGCGCTCCCGGCCGTCAGTGCCGCTACGACGAACGCCGCGGCCGCAATGATCTTGTTCATCAGGACTCTCCGTTCCGGCTTGACCAGTTCGAACGAACGGATCGCGTTAGTCTTTTAGCACGGTGATGGTGATCTTCTTCGAATACACGGGTGGTACGTGCGGCACGTGATTGTGGTCGCCGAGAATCAGCTGCAGCGTGTGCTTGCCGGGCGGCAACTCGATGCGCGCGTCGGTTTGACCCGCGCCGTAGTGCAGGTGCTGGCGATCCGACGGAATCTCCTGATCGAGCGGAGGCAAGTCCGTGTCGATCAGCAGATGATGGTGGCCGGTATTCGGAAACACGACGCCCTTCGGACACACACCCATATTGCGCAGCCCCATGCGCACCCACAGCTTGCCGCCGTGAATCACCGCGCCGTCCGACGGCCAGATGATGTACTCCTCGGCGCCGGGCGGTGACGCCGTCTGTTCGGCGCGCGCGATGCCGCCAGCGCCTAGACCGATGCAGACCGCGACGAGAGTCGCGTTCGCCGCCGCGCGCAATCCGGTGCAAACTGCTTGCGCCGCATGACGCCTGCCGAAAAGAAGGGAAACACGGGTTCTTCGCATAGCGCACTCTCCCGAACAGGAGTCATGGCTGGGCCCGGCTATCGATGGCCTTCCGGGTGTTCGAGCGGCATGTCGCGCGTGTAAAGCGGCGGACATCCACCTAGTTAAAACGACCGGGTGACGTGACTTTGTGAATCAGCTTAGGACGTAACTTGCCAAAAAGATACGCAATGCTCGTTAACCGTATGACGCGTTAAGGACTCCCGGACAGTTGCGACGCGAAACGCGTGCTATCGTTAGTGAAAGGCGCGCGCAAGGCGGCGTACGAACGCCTGAATTCTGTCCGGTACAAACAGGATATAAAGATGTGGCGACAATTCCTGCTGGTGTGCGTGGTTGGGGCAATCCAGGCGCAGTGGGACAGTGCCGGTGCCGCGACGCAACGTGAAAACATCGAGCCGCGCGCGGCTTCGGTGGCGAGCAATGCGGGGCGACCGGCAGATGCCGCGTGGCTTGCCTCGCCATTCGCTGCGTCGCGCGAGAACACACCTTCCCGGCGTGTCGCGCTCGTGATCGGAAACGGCGAGTACGGCAATGCCTCGGAGCCGATCCGCGCGAACGCGCCGCGCGACGCCGCCGCGATCAGCGAAGCATTGCGCGCGCGTGGTTTCGAAGTCATCGCGCGCACCAATGCTACGCCGCAGCAAATGCGCGACGCCATCGGCGAATTTCAGCGACGGTTGCAAACAGGCGCTATCGGACTGTTCTATTTCGCCGGACACGGCATGCAAATAGGCCGGCAAACGCTGCTTCTGCCCGCGGGACTCGATACGCGAACGGATATGCGCGCACCGGTCTCGTTACTCGAACGTGGTGTCGACCTGAATGCCGTATTGCATGCGATGCAATCCGCTCGCACGGACCGGCTCAATCTCGTGATTCTCGATACCTGCCTCGACGATCCGTTTGCGTCCGGTGTGGTTGCGCTCGACAAGGCGGAGATCTCTGCCAACACCGTGATTGCCTATGCAACCGCACCGGGCGGTTTCGCGGCCGATGGTCCGTTGCACGGCGTCTATACCGGCGCTCTGCTGCGGGCACTGCACGATGCCGACGCATCGTCTGAACCGCTCGACGTGTTGTTCCGACACGTCGCCGCCCAGGTACGTGCCGCCACGCGCGGGGCGCAGCAGCCGTGGCTTTCGACGTCGGCTGCTTCTACTCCCGCCAGCGAAACCGCCATCGCGTCATCAGATGCGTCGGACGATCCCGCCATCACGCTGCGCAGTCGCGGCATCATGCCGAAAGAGAGCGGCGAACAATACGAAATCACGTTCTGGGAGTCGATCAAGGACAGCAACTACCCGGCGGATTACGAGGCTTATCTGAAGGCCTATCCGAATGGCCGTTTCGCCACTCTCGCGCATGCGCGTATCGATCGATTGCGCGCGGCGGCGTCGAGTCCCGCGGTAAGCACCACGCCGGCCGCGCCGCCAGCCGCACCCGCGGCGCAAAGCGGTCATGCCGCACAACCCGCACAACCCGCGCCGCCCGCACCGGCCGCGCATCCCGCGACGCAAGCGAGCGCGGCCACCCCGCCGCCTCACCCCGCGGCTGCCGCGCCATCTCCAACGCCGCCCGCCACAGCGGCCGCGCCACTCGCGCAAAAAGCGGTCGCCCATCCGCCCTCGGCCGGTGAGATTCGCGATTGCGCGGCCTGCCCGATCATGGTCCCGGTACCCGCGGGCACGTTCGCGATGGGCAGCAATACCGACGATCCCTCCGAAAAGCCCGTGCATCACGTGACCATTGGCTCGCCCTTCGCGATCGGCAAATTCCCGGTGACGGTCGAACAATGGAATGCCTGCGTCGCCGCCAATGCATGCATGAAGCTGACGCCGGAAAGCAATGCCAACAAGGCCGCCCCCGCGCGCGATCTCAGTTGGGACGACGCGCAGCAGTACGTCAGATGGCTCAGCAAGGTGACGGGCCAATCGTACCGTCTACCGACCGAAGCCGAATGGGAATACGCGGACCGCGCCGGCACCACGACCGCCTACTGGTGGGGCGAACAGATGCGCAAGGGCAACGCCAATTGCAAGGACTGCGGCGACCCGTGGCACAAGGAAGGACCGGAAAACGTCGGCATGTTCGCCGCGAATCCGCTCGGCTTGTACGACATGAACGGCGGCGTCTGGGAGTGGACCGCCGACTGCTGGCACAACACCTATCAGGGCGCTCCCCTCGACGGCCACGCGTGGGACTCGCCCGGCTGCGAGATGCGCGTGATTCGCGGCGGTTCATGGCGCGAAGGCGGCGACTACATGCTCAGCGCGACGCGCTTCAAATACAGCGCGGGGGTGCGTCAATCGCAGGACGGTCTTCGCGTCGTCAAGGATCTGCGCTGATAGCGTTTGCACCCGCCAGCCGCATCTCCACCAGTCCCCAACGGATCATGGCGAGGCAGCCTTGGTCGTAATCGGCGCGAAGTCCGCCAACACACGATCCTGTCCATACTGACCGCCGATCTGCGTGAGCCGTGCCTGAAGCGCGCGCAGATAATCGGCGCGCGTTTCGCTTTCTGGACGCAGCTTGTCGAACAGCGCCACCGGCGTCACCACCAGCACCACCATCTCCGAACCGAACGGCTTCGACACGGTCCAGTCGCCCGCGCTGCTGCCGATCGTGTACGAACCGTTCGCCTGCATCTGGTTGTCCGGCGAGAGATGACTGGGCACCATGTGCACGACGTGACCGTCGAGCTGGTAGTAGTCGACGGTCGCGAATGAATCGAAGCCAGGCGCTTTCAGGTCGACCACCAGCGAGTCATGCTCGGTCAACAGGCCGCTTGCCGGACGCATCTGCAACGAAGCAGCGCGTCCCACTTGCCAGTTGCGCACCAGATACGGCGCGAGCGTTTTGACGATGTCGCATTTGTCGTCGGCGACCGGGCGCACGTCGAGCGAAACCGTCTCGACACCCGGCAGCGCCGCCAACGTCTCCTTCAGATGCGCGGCACCGTAACGCTGAGGCACGAAGCCGCGTACCGTCAAAGCGTGATCCTGCACCGCACCCGACAAAGCCGAACACGGCACCTTGTCGAGCGTGGGCATGACCGCGGCGAGCGTCAAGGCGGGCTTCGGCGCAGGAGCGGGCGGGGATGCCGGCGGCGACGAAACCGACGGTGTCGGGATCGACGTCGCAGCCGCCGACGAGGGCGTTGTTTGCGCTACGCTCGTCGAAGACGCGACTCCGGACGCGCCATTGGCCCGGTCGACCTGGTCCCCCTGCGAATTCGCTGCCTCGGTTTGCGCGGCCTGCCGGCTGGATCCCGAGCGAAGGGCCAGCACGCCCACGGTCGCCGCACACACCATGGCCAAACCCGCGAGCCCGACCCACGCCAGCGTGCCCGACTTCTCCGCGCGCGCTTCATTGTCGAACTCGGCGATAAAGCGCGTGACGCTCGGCATCCGCGTATTGCGATCGAACGACAAAGCGGCACGCAACGCGCGCCACTGTCGCGTGTCGAGATTCGGCGGACGCTGCGGTTTGAAATCGGAATTGCGCGCCTGCGTGGCCGACAGGCGATCGAACGGATGATGTCCGGTCAGCAGTTCGTAGGTGATACAGCCAAGCGCGTAGATGTCGTCGCGCGGGTCCGGCTCGCGATGCTCGATCATCTCCGGGCTCGCATAGGCGGGCGTCAAAGCACCCAGGCTGCCTGGATCGAACACCGTCGCGTCGCTCTCCTCTTCCGGCCGCTGGAATACCCGCGCGATGCCGAAGTCGATCACTTTCACTTCGGCGTTCGTGGTCAGAAATACATTTGCGGGCTTGAAATCGCAATGGACGAAGCCGCGCTCGTGCGCGTACGCGAGCGCCGCGCACATGCCGCGCACGATCGGCAGCGCGGCCCGTACCGGCATGCCCTGATAGCCGGGCGTGCGCAGCAGCTGGCTCAGTGGTTTGCCGCTCAGGTACTCCATCGTCAGATAGACGATCGGCCCGTCGCGGTCGAAGTCGTAGACCGTGATGATGTTGCGATGCGCGAGCACCTGCGCCTTGCGCGCCTCGCGCTGCAACGCGACTAGCGAATTCGGATTGCCACGGAACTGGACATTCAGCACCTTGATCGCGAGATACGGCTTGCGATCCGACGCTTCGAGCTTGCGCAGATCGAGCGCCTTGTAGACGGTGCCCATGCCGCCGACGCCGAGGCACTCCTCGAGCACGAAGCGATTATTCAGCGTGTCGCCGATGCCTTTGATAGTCTCGTTGGCGGCGCTCCCGGTAGCACTCGCGGTGCCCCCGAGGCCCGCACTGCCCTCACTCCCCGCGCTCGACGAACGCAGCGACGGCAATTCGACCGTGGTCTGGATGCCGGTTTCCTCGCCGCCTGCCGCTACGTTCGACACGCGCAGCAGCTCGATGCGCCGCCGCACTTCCAGATAGAGATCTTCGGGTAAAGGCGCCTGATGATGCGCGGAGTACAGCGTCTCCAGCAGCCGCGTCGGACCGAGTTGTTCGGTCGCCAACGCGCTGTCGAGCTGCGCGACGAACTCGTCACGCGACAGCTCGCCGCTCTGGTAATCGAGAATCACACGCGCAAGGCTAGCCATTTGTGCGAAGCACCGCCGTTACCGCTGGACCGTGTCGCATGCGACCGACGCCACGCGGGTCGATAGAAAACCTGACGTAACCAGTTACATGTGCCTTTTCGATACTAGCTCCCGGTGCGCGCTTTCGCAAACCAGGCAAACCAGGCATGCATCGCGTGTCGCGCGGGGTTCTCGCTCGCGCGATGTCGTGCGTGAACCAACAGGCCGCCCTGCGATGTCGGACTGCCACCACCGGTCGGAGCGCTGCCACGTGCCTGGCGCTAACCGGCACCGTCCCCGAACCACACGCAAAACCCTTATGCGACAAGGCTTCACAGAAATCTTCAGGATCCTTGACTAAAACTGGCACAGCCTGTGCGTTAGTGATGTCCGAGCAAACGAATTGCTCGAAACCACTCGCAACACTGCGAACACATCTTTCTGGAGACTTACCATGAAAACGCTGATGATCAAAGACCTGTCCGTCACCGAACAACTCGACAGCAAAGCCATGCAAGCGGTACGCGGCGGCTTCGGCCCGAGCCAGTACTACACCTTCGCACCGGTCTATGCGCCCACCAGCATCAAGACCAGCAACACGACGCAGACGATCGCCAACGAGCTGAACTTCCAGAACGCCAACGGCAACAACGTTGCGCTCGCCGGCGACATCTCGTCGAACCTCAACCCGTATCTCGTGGAAAGCAACACCAACGGCCACTAATGCGTGGCGCGGCGAGGCGCCCGCTCGCGCGGGCCGCTTCGCCGCGAGCCATGCATGTCCGTTTTCCTTTCGTCTTTGGAGAAACGCCATGTCATCCCTCATGATTCGCGATCTGTCCGGCACGCGCGAACTCGACCGCCGGGCCATGTCCGGGATCGCCGGCGGCACCGGCAGCAACGTGCCCATGCCCACGGGCGGTCTCGGCAGCCTTGCCGGCTTCGCCAATGTCAACGTCGTAGTCAATCAGAATCTGGTGCAGCAGCAAAACGTCAACGTCGCCGTGCTCAACGACGACGGCGTGATCGGCGCTGGTATCCTGCCGCTGAATCTGAAAGTCGACCCTACGCTGTGGGGCGCCAACTACGCCAGCGTGGGCTCCAAGTACCCCGCCGCTTGAGCCCGGGCAGCAGCGGGGGACCGGGGGTTCCTTCACTGCCCTGGCAACATCATGGACACGCGCGCCGCGATTGGATTTCCTATACTTATAGTGCGTTGAGACCTCAGTACAACGAACGAGAGACCGAATTTCTTCCAGGCACGGCGGCCGGAACCCCGACGGGTCTGGCCGCCTGAACGTTTTTCTGGAGCCGTCATGGCCAAGCTGATCATCAAGGATCTGACCGAGAGCGTCCAACTGGACCGTGAGGCGATGGCCGCGATCGTCGGCGGCGCGCACGTGGGCGCGCGCTCGAGTCTCGCCGCGCCGCTGGTGCCGGCCGCGACGCGGGTCGTCGAGTACCCGCCGGGCTTTCCGACCGCGCATCTGCGGATCGCCGAAGCAGCCGCGCCGCGCAAGCGGCAGCGCCGCTAGCACGGCTGGCTGTAGCATTGCACGATGACGGCACGCGCACCGGGCGCGTGCCGTTTCTGTTTGCGCTTCGATGAGGGCGTTGCACGCTTGCGTTCGCCGAGCGCGACATGGCGCGGCAACCCAACCATTCCCACGCGATTCGTGGGGGGCGGGCGAACACTTCGACCCGCAAGCGCGTGCGCTTTCAGTGCGATTCAACGGGCCTACCGCGCGCATCCTTGCCTGGCTTTGCATGGCGACCCCCGCTCCAGTTTGCGGCTCACATCCCTCATATTGGCATAGGCCTTGCAGAAATCGGAGCGGGCGCCGTACGGTGCTCGCCCTTCCAAGCCAAGGAGAAATGCCATGAAAGCCACTGTGATCATCAAAGACTTGCCGCCTCGCGCTGACGACGCGTCCGACCAGAAAACGCTGACCGTCGAACAGATGAAGACGCTGCGCGGCGGCCGCTCGGTAGTCGTCACGGTGGACGGCAACGGCACGGGTACCGTCGACGATTGGGAAATCAACACCGCGATCTTCGAAGGCCGCATCAGCGGAACCTATCTATAGGACGCGCGACGTGTCCGCAAATGGAAAGACGGCACCCGCTCCTCTGCATGCGACGGGTGCCGTTTCAATTGACTGGCGAAATCTCCGCACGCGGCGCGCGCCGCTCCCTGATCCAACGAAAAGATCGGCCTCGGGTACATGGTTTGCTCCCTAGGGATAACCCCTGCGGCCTTGTAGCCAAGCCAGGTCAGCAGGGCTCTATCAACCACGCGGAGGTCATACCATGCTAGGAACCATTCTTCTAATTGTGCTGATACTGCTGCTGATCGGCGCTTTTCCAGCATGGCCACACAGTCGTGCGTGGGGCTATGGTCCGACCGGCGGACTCGGCGTCGTACTGATCGTCGTGATCGTGCTGCTGGTCGCCGGCGTGATATAGACCACGCGTGTCGGATTGAAATACCGCTAGCCGCCGTCTACCCGCGCGAAGCCGCGCGCCGGTAGGCGGCGGCTTCGCTTTCGTCGTCGCCGCAGCACTCAGGAGATGGGCCGCCTCGCATGAGGTCATGCCGCGTCGTAGCGAGGCGCCGTTGTCCAGGCACGCTGCCTGCTGAAACTCCTTCGTAATTCCAACTTCAATATACGAAAGGAGATGACATCATGCCTTACCTACTTGGCTGGTTGCTTGGCGTTCCGTTGATCGTACTGGTGATCCTGTATCTGATTTTCCATTGATGGATCAAGCGGCGGTATGCCGATCGATCATCAGCGTACCGCCGCCATCAGCGCGCCCATCCCTACCAGCAAGCTTCCCATCAGACGGTTCACGATGCGCAGTCGCGTCGGCCGCTGCAGAACCGCGCGCAGACGGTGCGAGAAGATCGCCGTCGACGCAACGCCCAACGCGAAGATCAGCGCGAAAGTACTGGCCAGCAACAGGTACAGATGGTTGGCCGACCAATGTGCTTCAGTCGACGACATACTGATGAACTGCGGAAAGAAGGACGGAAAGAACAATAGCGTCTTCGGATTCAGCCCCGACGTCGCGAAGCCGCGCCAAAACAATCCGCGCTGTCCGGCGCTATCGGGCGCCACTGGCGCAGTCGCGAAGATGCCGCTTCTCCATTGCCTGAAGCCCAGATAAACCAGATAAATCGCGCCGGCCCAGCGCAGCACGGTCAATGCGCGTTCATCGATCAGCAACAACGAATTCAGGCACAACGCGGTAAATGCGAGTTGCAGCAACACCGCGCAGGTGCCGCCCCAGACGCACGGCAATGCCGCGCGCCATCCGGTGCTGAGCGCCTGACTCATCGTCAGAACATTGACCGGGCCGGGCGAATAAACCAGAACGGCGGAAGCGAGAAGAAACGAAACGTACAACTGGATCGGCATCGGCAAATCTGCGGGCAAAAGAGGGTTGCGATAGACACATGCGACACATGCGGCGACATGCGTCCATGCCCGGCGAGCGCGCCTTCCGGCGCGGGTAACGCCGGAATTCGCCCGCGTGCCGCCTTCCCGTGAAGGCGGCGAGACACCGGAAAGCGGCTTGTGGCCACGGAGGATCGCCGGCCCGAGGCCGGCGGTCCGGGCGGTTGTCCCGGGCATGAATGCACCGTGAAAATATACCTGGAGGCCCGCTGGATAGGCTTCTTAAACGCACCTAGTTATGCCACCGCGTCGGAACGACCTTCGCCTATAATCTTCTTTAACAGAAGATTGTTCCGAACTCGCCGATGACCACCCGAAACCGTCCACTCGACACCCTCGATCGCAAGATCATGCGCGAGCTGCAAAAGAACGCCCGGCTCAGCAATGCGGAACTCGCTGAACTGGTCGGTATGTCGACTACCGCGTGCTGGAATCGCACGCGGCAACTCGAAAACGAAGGCTATATCCGCGGCTATGTCGCTTTGCTCGATCAGCAGAAGCTCGGCTTTGCCGATGTGGTGCTGCTCGAAGTCACGCTGGACCGGCACGACGAGGATGCGCTCGCGCGCTTTGGCGCCGAACTCGCGACGCTCAGCGAAGTGCTCGAAGCCTACCTGGTATCCGGCGACTACGACTATCTGGTCAAGGTCGCCGTAGACGGCACCGCGGGCTACGAGCGCTTCCTGCGCGAAAAGCTCTACAAGATCGCAGGCATTCGCCATAGCCGCTCGATGTTCGCGCTGCGCTGCATGAAGAGCATTCCGTCGATTGCAATTTGAGCGCGCGCTTCAGTGCGCGGCCCGCGATGCGGCAATGATCGCCTCGGCCACGGCCTGCGGCTGGCTGAGCATCGCGACATGGCTCGTGTCGACGCGCGTGATCTTCGCGTCGATGTTTTTCGCCATCTCCAGTTGCAAGGCCGGATCGATCATGCGGTCGCGGCCCGACACCACGAAGTACGACGGCTTCTCATGCCATGCGGCGTTCGTCACCTTCTCGTCGATACAGCCGGCCGCCCACGGCTGCTGGGTCGCCGCGATCAGGCGCTTGCGAGGCAATGGCAGATCCTGCGCAAAATCGTCGAGCACCGCCTGGGTCGACAGCGTCAGATAGCCCGCCGAGTCCTTGCGTAGCTCGCTCGCCCAGACCGGCGCGGGTTGGTCCTTCGTGATGTCGGCGATGGACTGCCCGCTGTCCGGCGCAAACGCGGCGACGTAGACGAGGCTTTTCACCTTGTCGTCGTTGCCGGCCTCGCTGACCACCACGCCGCCCCACGAATGACCGACCAGAACCACGGGGCCGTTCTGTTGCGCGATCACCCGCCGGGTGGCCGCGACGTCGTCAGCGAGCGAGCTCAACGGATTCTGCACGGCCACCACGTGCAGGCCGCGCGCTTCGAGCAGCGGGATGACTTTGTCCCAGCTGGATCCGTCGGCGAAAGCGCCGTGTACGAGTACGACATTCTTGCCCTTCAGGTCATCGGACGGCGCGGCCTGCGCGAACTCCGTGGCCTGCAACGCGAACAGTCCGCCCAGCAACAGAACGGAGCCGAGGATTTTCTTTAGCAGCGTGGTCATCGTTTATGTCTCGACAGGTTGAGGAATCAATCTTGATGGACTGTCCGCGCGTTGACCTGAGTCGATGCGCGCGGACAGCTTGCCCATTTGCACCGATCACGAATGCGCGTAGATCGAACCGAGGCCGACGACGTTCGAGCCGTCGTTCGTGCCGTTCGCGGCCGCATGCTTCATCGGCACGCGCGCTCCAGAAGCCGAACCGCCGTTGTCAACGCCACCGTAAGCGGCCCCGCCCTGGCCCGCGCTGACACGCGCCTCTGCCGCCAGGATGTTCTGAGGGTATTGCGTGTTGTCGCTCGACGGGTTGTAGCCGGCCTTTTCCAACTGAACCAGTTCCGCGCGGACTTCAGCGCGCGTGAGCGCCTGTTGCGGCTGCGATTGAGCGAACGAAACGACGGGCACGGCGACGAGTGCGGCGACGATCAGCGATTGAACGAGTTTCATGAGTCTTCTCCGGTTGTCAGAACATTCAGGAATCAAGGAATCAGGAGTGCGCGTAGATCGCGCCGAGGCCGACGATGTCCGAGCCATCGTTCGCGCCATTCGCGGCCGCATGCTTCATCGGCACGCGCGAGCCCGAAGCCGAACCGCCGTTCACGACGCCACCGTAAGCGGCCGCGCCCTGGCCCGCGCTGATACGCGCCTCTGCCGCCTCGATGTTCTGCGGGTATTGCGTGTTGTCGCTCGACGGGTTGTAGCCGGCCTTTTGCAACTGGACCAGCTCCGCGCGGACTTCAGCGCGCGTGAGCGCCTGTTGCGGCTGCGATTGAGCGAACGAAACGACGGGAACGGCAACGAGTGCGGCGACGATCAGCGATTGAACGAGTTTCATGAGTCTTCTCCAGATATCAAACCATCAGGGATCAAAGGATTGAGCAGGACGCGAAGGCATCAACGCAGATACACTGCATGTCCCGCCTGATTCACACGCAACGTTGTGAATCAACCTTGCGTGAAGACATTTGAACGCGCCAACGTATCTGCAATGTTTTCGTCACCCCCCATTTGTGCAAGCGTGTTTGTCTGTGTACGGTGTCGATACATTGCGATACAAAAAGCGCTTCGAGACAGTTCGTACGGCGCGTCTATCGCGTTTCGTCCGCCCATGAAAAAACCCCAGCAGCCGGACATTCGACTGCTGGGGTTCTGTTCAGAACAGGAAACCGGCGCGCGCCGGCTCGATCACAGGCGCGTGACGTCGAGAATCGCATCCGCAAAGGCTTTCGGCGCTTCCTGCGGCAGGTTGTGGCCAATGCCGCCGTCTATATTGCGGTGCTGATACTTGCCGGTAAACTTCTTTGCGTAGGCTGCGGGGGCGGGATGCGCGGCGCCGTTCGCGTCGCCTTCGAGCGTGATGGTCGGCACGGCGATCGTCGGGCCGGTGGCGAGGCGCTTCTCGAGTTCGTCGTATTGCGGCTCGCCCTGCGCGAGCCCCAGGCGCCAGCGGTAGTTGTGAATCACCACGGCAACATGGTCCGGGTTTTTGAACGATTCGGCGGAACGCTCGAACGTGGCGTCGTCGAAATTCCATTTGGGCGAGGCGGTATGCCAGATCAGTTTGTTGAAGTCATGACGGTTCGCTTCATAGCCCGCGCGGCCGCGCTCGGTGGCGAAATAGAACTGATACCACCACGCGAGTTCGGCCTGCGGCGGCAACGGCGCACGATTCGCTTCCTGGCTGCCGATCAGATAGCCGCTCACCGACACCATCGCCTTCACGCGTTGCGGCCACAGCGCGGCGATGATGTTCACCGTGCGCGCACCCCAGTCGAAGCCGCCGAGCACGGCCTTGTCGATTTTCAGCGCGTCCATCAGGTTGATGATGTCGACCGCGACCACCGCCTGTTGACCGTTGCGCGGCGTATCCGCCGACAGAAAACGCGTGCTGCCATAGCCGCGCAGGAAAGGCACGATCACGCGATAGCCGGCCGCCGTGAGCAACGGCGTCACGTCGGCGAAGCTGTAGATGTCATAAGGCCAGCCATGCAGCAGAATGACCACCGGTCCGTTGCGCGGGCCCGCTTCCGCGTAGCTGACGTTCAGCGTGCCGGCGTTGATCGAGCGAATGTTCTCGAACGACGCGCTGCTCGCGCCCGTTTTGGCGCTGCCGGCCGTGTCGGCCGATTGCGCATGCGCGAGCCCGCTCAGTCCCAGTTCGAGCAGGCTGATACCCGCAATCGTCGTTCCGAGAAGGCGACGGCGCCGCATGTTGATCTGATCCGACATGGCTATTCTCCTTTTGTCAGGCTGTGATGCGGAATTAATCGGGTCCGTGCAAGCAGCTTGCCGCTGTCGCAACGCTTGAGAGGAATAGTGACAGCGCAAACCGTCGCGAGCAAGAGCAACTAAGTTCACATATCGTTGCTTTACGAGCAACACAACCACCGCAGTCGAGTATTAATATGCGAGAGATCAACCAGCAACGCCTTCGCTATTTCAACGAGGTGCTCACGCACGGCACCATCCGTGGCGCCGCCGAAAGCATCAATACATCGCCGTCCGTGATTACGCGGCAAATCAAACTGCTCGAAGACGAACTCGGCACCGTGCTGTTCGAGCGGCAGCCGCGCGGCGTGAAGCCAACCGAGGCGGCCACCCATCTGCTCGAATTCTGGCGCGGCTATCGTTCGCAGCAGGAGAAGCTCGAAGATCAGTTGCATGCGCTAAAAGGCCTGCAGCGAGGGCAGATTCGGCTCGCGGTCAGCGAAGGCTTCGTCGATATGCTGGTCGACGACGTGCTCGCGCCATTCTGCGCCCAATATCCGGAACTCGAGATTGGCCTCGATATGCTCGCGGTCGACGCGATCCAGGAAGAAGTCGCCGAAAGTCGGGCTCATATCGGGCTCGCGTACAATCCGCCGCCTCATGCGCGCATCGAGCATCGTGCGAGTTCGCCGCAGCCGGTCGTGTTGTTGTTGAGAAGCGACCATCCGCTCGCCAGGCGCAAACGACCCGCGACACTCGACGATCTGCGCGCGTGGCCGCTCGCACTGATGCCACCGACCTTCGGGATCGGCCATGTCGTCAAGATGACCGAGCTCGCGGAAAACGTGTCGATTCGCGCGACGCTGACCACCAACTCACTGAGTGCGCTGAAGCGCTTCGTCACGGTCGACAACTTCATGACACTAATCGGCGAATTCGCCGCTTACCGCGAAATCGCGAGCGGCGAATTGACGACGGTTCCCATCGCGCATCCGCTCTTTTCCGGTGCGCAGGCGCGGGTGCTCGTCAAAACTGGCCGACCGCTCGCGCCCGGACCACTCGAATTGCTGCGCTGGATTCAGGAGCGCATGCCGATGTTCGCCACGCCGAAGGTCAATCGAGCCGCGGGCGCAACGGGAGTCTCCGCACGCAAACGCAAGGCGTGACGATCCAGTGCCTGGGTCACTCCACTTCTAACCCCGCGCACCTCATCATCTCAGGCGATTTGTGTCGCAATGTATCTGCGCGATACGCAGATACACAAGCATGCACGCGCGCCCGATTGCCGACATAAAGCAGATACGTGCGGGCGTTCCAATACGGCCATCCCAGCCAACGGAACGCCCATCATGCACAGTCCTCTCGAAACTCCGCTCGCTCTGCTCGCCGGGCTGCTGACGATTGCCTCTCCCTGCGTGCTGCCGGTCATGCCGATCCTGCTCGGCACTTCCGTCGAACAACCAAGCCGCACGCGGCCGCTCTTTATCATCGCCGGCTTCATTCTGACTTTCGCGTCATTTGCGCTGCTATTGGGCGCGGTGTCGAGCACGGTGCATGTCGCACAACAGGTACTACGCAATACGGGCATTGCGTTGCTGGCTTTATCCGGATTCCTGCGCATCTGGCCGCGCCCTTTCAACTGGCTCGTCGCACAACTGCAAGGGCCCCTCGATCGCATCGGCGCGGTCGTGGCACCGGGCACGCAACCCGGCAGCGGCAACGCGGGCGGCTTCGTGCTCGGGATGTCGCTCGGCGCGGTATGGACACCCTGCGCCGGCCCCGTGCTTGCCTCGATCCTCGTGCTCGTCGTGAAGGCCCAGGATCTCGGCTGGTCGACGCTGCTGCTCACGCTGTATGCGATCGGTGCGGCAATTCCGATGCTCGCGATCATCTACGGCGGACATTACGTGACCCGCCATGTACGCGTCGTGGCACGTCACGCTGAGCGCCTGCAACAGGTATTCGGCGTACTGGTGATGCTGACCGCGCTCGCCATCTATCTGCAATACGACGTGCTGCTGTACGCGCGGCTCGCCGCCCTCTTCCCCTCACTGAAAGGAATCTGACATGACTACCCAATTGAAGAGCTTTGCACTGTCCACCGCATTTGCCGCCTGCGCGTTGCTCGCCGCTAGCACGACCGCCATCGCTGCACCGCAGGAAAGCGGGCCGCCCGCACCCGAATTCACCGGCATTACGCAATGGCTCAATAGCGAACCACTCAAGTTGCAGCAATTGCGTGGCAAAGTGGTTCTGGTCGACTTCTGGACCTATAGCTGCATCAATTGCGCCAACACGCTGCCTTACGTGAAAAGCTGGAATCAGAAGTACAAGGATCAGGGGCTCACGGTGATCGGCGTGCATACGCCCGAATATCCGTTCGAACGCGACACCGGCAACGTGAAGACCGCGCTCAAACGGCTCGGCATCAGCTATCCGGTTGCTCAGGACAACCAGTATGCGACATGGCGTGCCTATGACAACCAGTACTGGCCCGCGTTCTATCTGATCGACAAGAAAGGTGCCATCGTCTACACGCACTTCGGCGAAGGCGACTACGCGCAGACCGAGGCGAAGATTCAGGCGCTGCTCGCCCAGAAGAATTGACGAAGCGTGTGCCGACTCATCGAGCGGAAAAGCCCTCATGCGCCCGAGCAATCGGGAACATGGGGGCTTCATTCGTGATCGGCCGGCTAGAAAAGATAATTGGCGAAAAGACCGTACGTAATCTGACTTGTCTTCTCCGTGATCGGGCTATCCGTCGCATCGCCGCGCAGCCACGCGAACGACACGCTCGCGCCGACATTCCACTGCGTCGCGATCCGGTACACCCCGTTGACCGAGAAGCGCAACTGGTTCAAACCTGAACCGGCCGAATAGGTCGGCAATCCCGAGCGGGCGCTCTGTTCGGACGTCACGCCAAAATACGTTTCGTTATATTTGTCGCTTCCCCACGTCAGGCCCGGCCCCGCGCTCAGGGTCAGTTGCGGAATGGGCTGATAGCGACCAAGCAGATCGAACGTCGCGACGGTGCCACGATCGTTGCCGGCAATATCGGTCAACACACTCGCGCGCGCGGTGATGAAATCCCAGGTATAGACACCGAACAGCTCGGCGTGAGCGGTGCGTTTGACATCGCCGAGTCCGTGCAGCCGCGAGTCGTCGGACTCGCTGCGCGGTTCGATGAAATCGTATGTCAAAGCCGCACCGACGCGCCAGTTACTATCGCGATACAGATATGCACCGAGCGACAGCAGCGCCGCCGCATCCGGGTTCGCACCGATAAAGAAGCGATCGTAGTTCGCGCTCACCGACGGCACCACTTCCCACTTCGTCCCGCTCGCACCGGGGAATTTCGGCATGTTCACGACCCCGGCGCCGACCGCAAATCGCCACGGGCTCGCATTCGCTGCGGGTGTCTGCGTGATCTCTGGTGCGCCGATCGAGAATAGGCTTTCGGACAAGCCGAGCGTATCGTCCGCCATCGCGGCGACGGCAAACAGCGACAAGGCAGCCCCCGTCAGCGCCTTGATCATGCGCGGCTTTGACACATTAATCATTTCGATTTTCTCCATGAAAAAACAAGCGAGCCGAATACGGCTTTGCCGGCCCCGACATTCATCGCGTGGTGGCGATACGATCAAATAGCTGAATGGTGCGAACATGCCCCCAACAAAATGAAAATCGAATGAGTACGCATACCCGGACGCGATAGCGCTATAAAGGCGAATTGCAATGTCGCTAAAATGTGAACTGTCACCTCGTGCGAGGATGGCAATGATGAACGCGAGCTTGCATTACGCGATGCAATCGCCTTGCTGGGGTGCATGGCCGCCCCATCTCGCTCCCCCAACGTGGTCGAGAATTACGTGCCTTCTTACGGGATATTCACCGACAGAATGAGTGGTATGAGAATAGCCGGTTCTTTTCGGCAGTCGCAAGCATATTTTTTAATTAGGTGTTGCAACTATGTAATCAGGCAATAGATGCGACTTCAATGCTTGTATTAAATCGAGCGAATTTGCCGTCTTCAGTCTCAGGTTATACTCTTTGCTGGCTTGACTTTCATGCCGCCAATTGTGAACTGTAGTCAGATGGCGGCTTTCGATGCACAGTGATCTACGTTACGGGTGAGCTATGTCTTCAGGAAAGTACATCGGCAGTAAGAAGGTCAATCCATCGCTCTCGTGTCTGTGCGACAAGACTCAGGCGCAGTATGCGAACCGTCGCATCAGTGCCGACCTGTCGCGCCGCGGCTTTGTCACCGGTCTCGCGGCCTCGATGCTGAGTCTGGTTCTGCCCGGACTCAGCCAGGCGCAAAGCACCTTGCCGCCCGCACCGCCCGCCAAGCCCGTGCTGTTCACGAACTTCCGTTTGTTCGACGGCAAATCGATGACGTTGCGCGACGGCCTCTATATGGTTGTCGAGGGCAACAGCATCAGCCAGTTGGGTCAGGGGCAGCCCGCTTCGGTCGAAGGCAAGACGCTCGTCGATTGCGGCGGCAAGGTGATGATGCCCGGCCTGATCGACATGCACTGGCATGCGCTGCTCGCGGCGCTGCCGATTCAGGTCATCCTTCAATCCGACATTGCATTCGTCCATCTTGCCGCGAGCGCCGAAGCCGAACGCACGCTATTGCGCGGCTTCACGACGATACGCGACGCGGGCGGCCCTTCGTTCGCGCTCAAGCAGGCCATCGATAGCGGCATGATTTCGGGGCCGCGCATCTATCCGTCCGGCGCGATGATCACCACGACCGGCGGCCACGGCGATTTTCGTCCGTTGACGGATCTGCCGCGTACCAGCAGTCAGGTCACGCAAGGGGAGCGGGATGGCGGCTTCGCGATCGCCGACACCGAAGACGAAATGCGCGTGCGCGTGCGCGAGCAGTTCATTCAGGGCGCGACGCAGATCAAGCTGGTCGGATCCGGTGGCGTATCGACGCCGCGCAGTCCGCTCGACATGCTGACGTTCACCGAAAAACAGCTGCGCGCGGCGGTCGAAACGGCGGCCGACTGGGGCACCTATGTCCTCTCGCATGCGTACACGCCCGAAGCGGTTCAGCGTTCCGTGGCGGCGGGCGCGCAGTGCATCGAGCATGGTCATCTGATGGACGACAAGACCGCGGCATTGATGGCGAAAAACGGCACGTGGTTGAGCACGCAGCCGTTCATCAGTGAAGAGGACGTGGGCCCGCTCGCCCCGCAGAGTCGCGAAAAGTTTCTTGAAGTGGTGGCAGGCACCGACAACGCTTTCAGACTCGCGCGCAAGCATGGCATCAAGGTCGCGTTCGGCACGGACCTGCTCTTCTCACAGGCCATCGCGACGCGGCAAGGCACGATGCTCACTCACATGAAGCGTTGGTATAGCCCGGCCGAAGCGTTGGGGATGGCCACGGGTACCAATGGCCAACTGCTCGCGCTGACCGGCAAGCGCAATCCGTATCCGCGCAGGCTCGGCGTGCTCGAGGAAGGTGCGTACGCCGATCTGCTGCTCGTCGATGGCAATCCGCTCGAGAATCTCGACCTGATTGCGAATCCGGAGCAGAACCTGCGCATCGTGATGAAGGATGGGAAGTTCTACAAGAACACGCTGAAAGCGTAGTCAGCAATGCATGCGGGCGCGCAACCTCGCGCGCCCGCATTCGCTACACCGTCACACTATTTAGCTGTGTCCCTGCAGACGGATGTCGCGCGACGATGCGCCGACGTACACCGAGCTGCCCGGCACATAGAGCCAACGGTTGTTGGTCGTATCCCACACGCTTTGCATGCGCTGCGTCACGACCAGATGCACACGGCGCGATTCGCCCGGGTTCAGACCCACCTTGTCCCAACCGACGAGACGACGCGGCGGCTCACCCTGATACGGCACGCCCAGATACACCTGCGGCACTTCCGCACCGGCGACGCGGCCATCGTTACGCACGTTGAAGGACACGTCGATCAAGCCGCCCGGCAGATGCTGAACCGACAGACCCGAGTACGCGAAGTGCGTGTAAGACAGGCCGTAGCCGAACTCGAACATCGGCGTGATGTTCTGCGAGTCGTACCAGCGATAGCCCATGTCAAGCTTCTCGGAGTAGACCGGGTTTGCCGCAAACGCGCCATTCGTGCCCCACGTCGGCGTATCCTGATCGCGCACCGGGAACGTGACGGGCAGCTTGCCGGAAGGATTGACCTTGCCGAACAGCACGTTCGCGATCGCGTTGCCGCCGCCTTCACCCGGATACCACGCTTCGACGATCGCCGACACGCTGTCCTTCCAGGGCATCAGCACCGGGTTGCCGCTTTCGACGACGACGATCGTGTGCGGATTGGCCGCCGCGACCGCTTCGACGAGCGCATCCTGGTTGGTCGGATTCGCGAGTTCCAGACTCGGCTGATCGCCGATGTCCTCGCCGGCCGGCTGCGCGACCACGACGATCGCGACGTCGGAGTTGGCCGCCAACTGCGCCGCCTGGGTGATCTGCTGCTGCGTGTAGGCGGCAAACGGCGACTGCTGATCGCTATTGCCGGCGAACGTCACCGTGGCCTGCGGTGCGGCTGCCTGAATCGCCGAGACGATCGGCGTGGGCAGCTTCAGCCATGGGTTGGTCCACCAGCTGCAGCCTGTCGTCGTGCCGAACGTCAGGCCACCGCAACCGGAGAACGCGCCCGTCACCGGATCACGCGTATTGCCGGAGCCACCGCCCGTCAGCACCGCCGCGTCGGCGTGGCCGCCGATCACCGCGATACGCGACAACGCGCCGCCCGCAAGCGGCAGCTGATTGTTGGCGTTCTTCAGGAGGACCATCGATTGCTCTTCGACCGACTGCGTGAACGCTCTTGCAGCGGAGAAGTCGATCGTCGCGCCACCCTTCGGCGGATCGTCCATCACGCCCGTGCGGATCATCACGTACAGCTTGCGCTCGACCATGTCGTCGAGGCGCGCGGTCGACACCGAGCCGTTCGCGATCGCCTGCTTGACCAGCGTGGGCGTCAGATAGACGGTCGAACCGACATCTTCTTCCTCATCGAGACCGGCATTGATCGCCGGTGCCGTGCTATGCGTCGCGCCCCAGTCCGACTGCACCTGACCTTCGAAGTGCCAGTCGTTCTTCAGCACGTCGTTGAGAATGTGCGAGTTTTCACAGGCTTGCGTGCCGTTGACCTCGTTGTAGCTGCACATCACGCTGCCGGGCTGCGCGCGGCGCGCGGCGATTTCGAACGGCAGCAGATAGAGCTCGCGCATCGTGCGCTCGTCGATCTGGCTATTGCCGCCGCCGCGGTTATGTTCCTGCTCATTGCCCATGTAATGCTTGATCGTCGCGATGACCTTCTGGCTTTGCGTGCCATCGGTCCGCGCGGCGAGCATTTCACCGGCGAGCACGGGATCTTCGCCTAGATACTCGAAGAGTCGGCCGCCGCGTGGCTCACGCGCGAGGTTCGTGCCGCCGCCGAGGCCCATGGCGAAGCCCTGCTGACGCAACTGGATCGCGATCTGTTTGCCGAAGTTCCACGCCAGCGCAGGGTCCCAGCTTGCCGCCACCGCGAGCGTCGCGGGGAAGGTCGTCGATGGCTGGTTGGTGCTGCCCGAACCCGTTGCGGAGTCGACCATGTTCAGGTCCGGGATGCCAAGACGCGGCACACCTTGAATGTAGCCCGCGCCGCCGCCCGGCACGGACGACATCGCGTACTCCGAATGAATGAACTGCAGCTTTTCGTCGACCGTCATCTTGTTGACGAGCGTTTCCGCGCGCCGATGCGCCGCGGCGGACGCAAACGCGTTCAGCACCGTCGACATGGGTGCAAAGTCGAGCCCAGGAGTGGGGATTTCCGCGTGCGCAGCAGCGCTCACAGCCGCCGCTATCGCGACGGCCGGCCAAAGTTTCTTCTGCATCGTTTTCTCTCCGAAATTGTGCTTTTGTTGGGGGCAGCGGAGCGCGTCGGGTGGGTGGGAAGCGGACGCGAAAACAGGCGTGCAGCGATGACTGCAAACGTTTGCCTGCTGGAAGAAGAATCAGCGCAACTGGATGGGCTGTAGCGACTCTCCGTGGTGAGTAATGTAAGAATGTAGTCTGACTACAGCATCGGTAATTCTACTAATACGCGTAACTTTATGCGTAATGAGACGTAAGGCTTTTCTTACACAGGCTAATTGAAAGCTATCGAATCAATTCGAATAATCAATCGGCAATTTCTATTCGAATATTTCACACATTTGAGAAACGCGGAAAAATGTACGGCGATGTGCGACGTATCGTCGCTGTTGGCCTGGCGCGGGGTTGGAAGAAGGTGCGCTCCTGGTCCGACACACAGCGCGTCGCCGGCGCATAGCCAAGCGGCTGCCGGCATTCGGCATGTTTTTGTGACTCGTCCCGGCCACCCCATCTCAAAATTAGGACCCATCCAATATTCATGGAAAGTCGTGGTCAATAGACTAAGGACTCTTCTTACCGGGTTGTGTAGCGCTAATCAGTAACCCTCTGTCTATTGGATTTCTATTGGGTTTCTATTGCGTTTCAAGCAGTGTCATTCATGCCTGCAGCCCTTTCGACTGCGAGGTTTTGCAATGATGCGCTTGCCCTTTTTACGTCATGGCTGCTCCGGCGCTTACGCCATTTCCAGCAAAGTGCGTCATCTCCCGAATTGCCGATTCAAGTCTTCGGCGCGTGCGGTATTGCTATGCGGCATCGTTGCGCTGCTTGGCACGTCGGATTGGGTTGTGGAGTCCGAGGTCGACAGTGACGTGAACACATCGAGTGAAACCACAAATACTCCGCTATCTGACGCTGCGCCGCTTATCATGGCGGAGGCCGATCGTGGCTCATACGCGGGGCGGATTGAAGGGACGTTGCGCGACACGCTGGTGCAAGCTGCCGTGCCGATGGATGTGCAGGAGCAAATCGCGCGTGTTTTTGCTCCCCGACTCAACCTCGCCGCACCCGCGCAGACCGGCGACACCTACCAGGTGCTCTATGAATCGGACAATACGGCCGCACCGCGCAATCGTCTGACGGCCGTCGAACTCAGGTCGGGCGGTAAGGTCTACCAGGCCGTGTGGTTCGTCGCGCCGGGGCACACTAACGGCGACTACTATTCGTTCGGCGGACAGCGGCTTGCCGCCACGCCATTTGCGCTGCCTCTCCGATACGTTCGGGTCAGTTCGCCATTCGGTCACCGAATTCATCCGGTCAAGGGCAAGCATCTCATGCACACAGGCGTGGACTTCGCCGCACCGAAGGGGACACCTGTCCTCGCGGCCGCCTCAGGAACCGTGCGGTTCATCGGCTTCCAACAGGGGTACGGCAACATCATCGTGCTCAGTCATCCGCGAGGCTATACGACGCACTACGCACACCTGTCGACCTTTGCTCCGAAATTGCGCGTCGGCGCGCCGGTGACTGAAGGACAAGCGCTCGGCGCGGTAGGCCGTACCGGCACGGCCACGGGGGCCCATCTGCATTTCGAGGTGCGTGAGCATAATCAACCGCGCGATCCGCTGAAGTTGACAAGCCGAACCGGTGCTTCGCCGCTAACGAGCAGTCAGCGCATCGCGTTCGATAGCACGACGGGCGTCCTGCGCGAAAAACTCGCGGCGTTGTCCGTCGATACTCCGACGGTCAGGATGGCGTCGAATGCTGAAAGCACAGCGAATCTCGAGGCATCGCAGAAGGGCTCGTCGGGTTGAGGCACGAAACCATGCGTGCGTAGCGTCACGCGTGATTCCTTTGCCTCGGTATTGACAACAAAAAAATCGGCCTCTAGTTTACTGGAAACACCGTCCCTTAAACTGGATCACATGGACATCAACGCCCTGATCGCGCGCCGCATCCGCGAGCTGCGCGACGCGCAAGCCTGGTCGCTGGATGCGCTGGCCGAGCGCAGCAAGGTCAGCCGCTCGAATATCTCGCTGATCGAGCGCGGGCAGAGCAGCCCCACCGCGACCGTGCTCGACAAACTCGCCACCGCGTTGAACGTGCCGCTCGCGTCGCTGTTCGAGCAGGATGGCGCGCCGGCTGCCGAGCCGTCGCCGGTTAGTCGCGCGGCCGAGCAGGCGGTGTGGACCGATCCGAGTTCCGGTTATGTGAGGCGTCATCTGTCGCCGACCGCGCGTTCGGCGATCCAACTGGTCGAGGTCAACTTTCCCGCGGGTCGGCGCGTCAGTTACGAAACTGGCGCGCGCGACGCCGACATTCATCAGCAGGTGTGGATGCTCGAAGGGGCCATGGAAATCACGGTCGGCGACAGCACCTGGCGACTCAAAGCTGGCGATTGTCTCGCCATGCGGCTCGATAGCCCGACCGCATTCCGCAACCCCACGCGCAAACGCGCACGCTATCTCGTCGCGCTAACCACATGGCCAGTCAACGAACGGAGAAACGGATGACCGATAGCGTGACCATACGACGTGTCGACGCGAACGAAGCGGCGGCCTGTGTCGAAGCGCTCGCCGACGTGCTGATCGACTGCGTGGAAGGCGGGGCGTCGGTCAGCTTCATGCTGCCGATCTCGCGCACCACCGCGCTCGCGTTCTGGCGCAACGTCGCGGAGGGCGTCGCACGCGGCGAGCGCGCCTTGCTGATCGCCGAAGATCCCGGCGGCGACATCGTCGGCACCGTGCAGTTGATCACCGCGCAACCCGAAAATCAGCCGCATCGTGCGGATGTCGCGAAGATGCTCGTGCATAGAAAGGCACGCCGACGCGGCGTCGCTCACGCTTTGATGAGCGAGCTGGATCGGATCGCACGGCAAGAGAAAAAATCGGTTCTGGTACTCGACACCGTGACCGGTGGCGATGCCGAGCGGCTCTATCTGCGCGCCGGCTGGCAACGTGTCGGCAGCGTGCCGAATTACGCGCTGATGCCAGACGGTACGTTCTGTGGCACGACCTTCTTTTGCAAACAGCTCTGACTACGCAGACGCCGCGCTCCGCGCAATTATTTGAAAATTTCAACTACTTACCTATAATGCCTGCACTGCGGATGACGGCGCACGGCGGAGCAACTTCTTGTACTCGGACTTCCTGACTTTCAGGCTCGATCTGACCAGCGCGTTGCTGATCAACCGCGCAAATCTGGTCTACCGCGAGCGCTGGGATCTCGACGTGCGCGCGCTGCGCGTGCTGCGCCTCGTCTGCGCGGAGCCCGACATCACGCCCAAGTCCGTTTCGCAACGCGCGCTGATCGAAAAGACGCTGCTTTCCAAGGTCCTCGCCGAGCTTGAAACGCGCGGCCTGATCACGCGCAGCATGCATGCGTCGGACCGCCGTAGCATCGCGTTGCGCGCCACGGCGCACGGCCTCGAAGTTGCGCAGGCGTCCGAAACGATCGGCACCGAACTCGAAGGCGAGCTCGCGAAGGCGCTCAGCGAGAACGAGCGCAAGACGCTCGAGCGTCTGCTGCGCAAGCTGTCGCACAGCCTGCTCGAAAGCGAGTCTGCAAACGCGCCGCCTGCGAAAGCATGAAAGAAAACATCATCCCCGACGATGCGACGCTGAAGCCGAACATGCATACCTACGACGAAGACGTGCGCGAGTACATGCTCGACGCGATCCGCCGCATCGGCTGCCAACCCGAAACCACTCCGTGAATTCACACGCCGTCTATACCATTCTCGATCTGATCGGCACCTTCGTATTCGCGATCAGCGGCGCGGTAGCCGCGCGTCAACGAAGGCTCGACCTGTTCGGCATCGTCGTGATCGCCTTCATGGTCGCGTGCGGCGGGGGTATCGTGCGCGACGTGTGCATTGGCGCGATCCCGCCGGCGGGACTGTCCAACTGGCGATATCTGGCCGTCGCGCTCGCCGCGTCGGCGGTGGCGATTCTCGCGTATCCGCAAGTGCGCCGGCTGCGTCAGCCGGTGCTGTTCTTCGATGCGATCGGGCTGGGTCTGTTCGCGGTGTCGGGGGCGCAGAAAGCGCTCGCGTATGGTCACAATGCGGAGCTCGCGATTCTGCTCGGCATCGTCAGCGCGGTGGGCGGCGGTGTGATGCGCGACGTCGTGCTTTCGCGCGTGCCCGCGATTCTGGAGCGCGAGATCTATGCATCGGCCGCGCTGTTCGGTGCGGCGGTGCAGGTCGGCTTTTCGTATGCGGGCTGGACCGACTGGTGGACGCCGTGGTTCGCCACGCTCGCGTGCGTGCTGGTGCGACTCGCCTCGCTGCGCTACGGCTGGCGGCTGCCGGTCTTCCAGGGCCGACGCACGGCCGAGACGCGCGACAACCCATAACGGCCCTTCCGCGCTGACGGCGAAGCACGCGCAACGCGGCTCACGCGGCGCGCAACGCCTTCTGAAACGCCGCGAGCACCGCGCCAGCGGCGAGCAGCAGCGCCGAGTACACGAGCCCGCGCGCGAGCCCCGCACCATCCGACACCCAGCCGATCACGACCGGCCCGACGATCTGCCCGAACGCGAACACGATCGTGAAGGCGCTGATGCCCTTTGCCCAATGGCTCGCGGGCAGATTGTGGCGCACGAACGCAGTCGTCGATGCGACCGCGGATAGAAACGTCGCGCCGAACAGCGTGCCCGAAACGAACGCGACCCACGGCTGCGTGAACAGCGCGGGTAGCAGCGTCGCGATCGCGAGCAGCGCGTTGAGCACCGCGAGCGCCTGGCCGCCGCGCATACGATCGAGCAGCGTCGACCAGATCCGCGCCGACACCACGGTCGCCGCGCCCAGCAGCAAATAGAAACCAGTGACGACCGCCGCGCTCATGCCGGCGTTGCGCAGCAGCGCGACGATGAACGTCATGTAGCCGATATAGCCGACGCCGAACAGGCCATAGCCCGCGAGCGCGGTGGCGAATCGCGGCCAGCGTGGCGGGTTGGCTACGTCGCTGACGTGCGCAGTCGACGTCGCGCTCAAATGCGCCCGCTCGATCCGGCGCGAGGCGCCGATCGCGACCGAGGTGAACAGCGCGCAGGCCGCCGCCAGCGCGAACCACGCAAATTGCCAGCCGTGGGCGACGTCGAGAATCGTCACCGGCACCAGCATCGACGACGCGACGATCCCCCACCCGGTGCCGCCGTAATACAGACCGAGGATGAGCCCCGCATCGCGCGGCCGCGCCGATGCGAGCCGCGCCGCGAGCACGCCGCCGCCGACGAAGATGGCCGCGCTGCTCGCGCCGGTGATCACGCGCAGCGTCAACAACGCATGCGTGCCGGCGGTGAGGCCGCTGCTGCCCATCAGCAGCGTGGTCAGCACACAGCCGCCCGCGAACAGCGCGCCCACCGACCAGCGGCGCGCGAGGCGCGGAAACACGAGCGCGCCGAGCAGATAGCCGAGCGCGTTGGCGGTGTTCATTGCGCCGGCCTGCGCGAAGCTCCAGCCGAGGTCGAGTTTCATCGACGGCAACAGTAATGCGTACGCGAAGCGCGCGAAGCCGAGCGCGATCGCGCTGCCGAGCGATAGCGCAGCGGCGAGCAGCAGGGTCGGCAGGCGTTGGGCCGCGATGGTGGTCGGAGAGTGCGGGGCGGTGTCGGCGGAACGGGAGGACATGGGCGGAGGGACGTGAACGGGAACGCTGCAAGCCGGTTTGGGAGCAAGTGGGACGGCCGCATGCGCGAGATTGCCATCATAGCCGGGAGCGACGCTCAGGCTTGACGGTTAGTTGCATTAGCTCAAATGTCGGATGCTTTTAAATGAGAATGATTTGCATTAACGACGAATTTGGCCCATGATTCAGCGCATGGCAGATCACCCGACCTTCAATCCGACTCGCGACGCGACCGCGTCCCATGTGGCCAGCGCGCGTTGCCGGACTGTCTCCCTGGAGGAGCATCGATGAACTTCCGATCGCAACACGGCAGCCGCCCCGAACTGATCGACGACCATCCGCTCGACGCCGTCGGCGCGCCCGAGCACACCGTGCTCAGCGCCGTGCGCACATGGCTGCGGCCGGCCTGCGAAAGCGCGCGCGGTAGCCTGCATTGGCGCGACATCCTGAGCGAGGCCGGCCTACGCCAGGACGGCATCGAGCACTTCGACCTGCTGATGCGCTCGTTGATGCGCGTGTCGTATCGGCCGCTCGACATGCGCTGCCGTTGCGCGACCGAACTCGGCAAGGACGAGGCCGTGATGCTGCAATCGATCGCGCTGCTGCAGAAGACCCATAGCGGCGCCGCGTTGCGCATGCTCGGCGAATGGCTGCCCGCGCCGGCCGTCAGCGGCGTGCTGAAACTGCTGCGCTGGTTCGCCATCGATCTGCTCGATGCCGGCGTCGAACTCGACGTGCAGGCGCGCCGCGTCACATACATGCATTGAGGACCTTCGCCTATGTCATGGGAACCGGACGACGCGTGCGCGACGCTCGCCGCAAATGAAACGGAGACACCCACCCGCGTTTTTTTCTTCACCGCGACCGACGCGCCCGCCTTGATCCCGCACCCGCTGAGCCGCCACTTCCCGCGCGATGCCGCCGTGCCTCGCGCGGGTGAGTTGCAGTTGTGGCGTTTTCGTTGCGAATGGCTACCGGTGCCGGCGCCGGAAGGCGATGCGTGGCTGTCGAAGCCGGAGCGCGAGCGTGCGCGGCTGCATCCGAATGCCACGCTGCGCAAGCGCTTCATCAACGCGCGCGTGGCCGTGCGCTGGATCGCCGGTCATCTGTTCGACTGCGCGCCACGCGACATCGAGTTGCGCGACGACGTTGGCGACAGGCTGCGCGCGCATCATCCTCGTGATGGACGCGGCATCTCGATCGATATCGCGTATGGCGGCATCTGGATCGTGATCGGTATCGCGACGACGGCGCTCGGTCTGAGCGTCGTCGTGCCGTCGCCGGGCCTCGCGCTCGACGAACCGCCCGAAGCACTACGCCGGCGCGCGCGGCGCGACAGCCTGCATAGCGCGTTGCGCGACGCGTCGGTCGATATCGATGAGCGGGTGTTGTCCTCGGATGAAGCCGCGAGCTTCACGCTCGAATTCGCGCGGCACGGCAAGTGGCAGATGGTCGATTTGCCGATGGGTGGGAAGCTTCGCGCGGCGGTCGCGGTCGCGCAGCCCGTGACCAAGGTATGGATGATCGGCTGGCCGAAGAGGACGATGCGCTAGCGCTACGAGCGCGCGCTATCCGCCCGCCCCTTCCGGCTCATGCGGCACGAGCCGCGCCTTCGCGTGGCGCATCTTTTCCAGCGTCTCAGGCCCCGCCTTCAGCGCGACGCCGATCGCGAGCGCGTCCATGATGCACAGATGCACGAGCCGCGAGACGCCCGGCGTATTCGGATCGATCGGACTTGCCACCCGCAGCAGCAGCGGAATATCGACGAGCCATGCGAGCCGCGAGCCGACGTTGGTCAGCGCGATCGTGGTCGCGCCGCGCTCCTTCGCGATCTGGATGCTCTCGTTCACTTCGACGCTGCGGCCCGAATGCGAGATCGCGAAGGCGACGTCGCCGGGTTCCATCAGGCCAGCGTAAAGGCGCTGCAAATGACCGTCGGTAAACGCGGCCGCCGCAATGTCGATGCGCAAAAACCGCAGCGCCGCGTCCTGCGCGACGAGCCCCGAACCCGAGCCCACGCCGAAGAAAAACACCCGCCGGGCGCTCGAAAGCGCCGCGATCGCGCTTTCGACCACGGCTGGATCGAGCGCACCGCGCGCATGCGTGATGCCGTCGATCGCCGCCTCGCCGACCTTGTCCAGCAAGGTCTGCACGTCGTCGTCGCGCGCGACCGCGGTCGATGCATACGGCAGCCCGCCCGCCACGCTTTGCGCGAGCTGCATCTTGAAGTCGCGCAGACCGTGCGCACCGATCGCGCGGCAAAAACGCGTGACGGAAGGCTCGGACACGTCAGCGCGTTGCGCGAGTTCGGTGATGCTCGCGCGCATCGCGAAGTCGACGTCGGCGAGCACCATGTCGGCGACCTTGCGCTCGGCGGGCCGCAGACTCGTGAGTGCGCTGCGGATATGAGGAATCAAGTTCGGTGCGGACACCCGGTGTTCCTTAGGGTCTGTTTACATATGGATCCGCGTCGCTTGCAGCTACTTCGACATCGATCGGCTTGATTGACGTTCAAGCCACGCGCGGTTCAGACCAGCCTGCGTCCACTCTCCGTATCGAACAGATGAATGTGTTGGGCCGGCAGACGCAGCGCGACACGCTGACCGGGATCGATCTTCGAGCGTTCGCGCGTGGTCACGCACCACGACGAACCGCCTATTGTCCCGTACAAGTGCGTCTCGGCGCCAGTCGGCTCGACCACTTCGACGTCGAGCGCGGCATCCGGTATCTGGGTCGTGATCTCGATGTGCTCGGGCCGCACGCCGAGCGTAACCTTCGCGCCGACCACGGCCGACGCGGGCGCGCCTTCGAGCGCGACCTCGCTGCCGTCCGCGAGTTTCAACGCGAGGCCATGGCCCTGCGTGCGATTGATGATCACGCCCTCGGCGAAATTCATCGACGGCGAGCCGAGGAAGCTCGCGACGAACAGATTCGCCGGACGGTCATACAGCTCGAGCGGCCGGCCGATCTGCTCGATCCGCCCCGCGTTCATCACGACGATGCGATCGGCCATCGTCATCGCTTCGATCTGATCGTGCGTGACGTAGATCACCGTGTTCTTCAGACGCTGATGCAGCGCCTTGATTTCGGTGCGCATCTGCACGCGCAGCTTCGCGTCGAGATTCGACAGCGGTTCGTCGAACAGGAACAGCGACGGCTCGCGCACCACCGCGCGGCCCATCGCGACGCGCTGCCGCTGCCCACCCGACAGCGCGCGCGGCAAGCGGTCCAGATAGCCGCTGAGGTTCAACATCTTCGCGGCGGCATCGATACGCGGCTTGAAGCTCGCCGAGGATTCCTTACGAATGCGCGGACCGAACGCGATGTTGTCGTACACCGACAGATGCGGATACAGCGCATAGCTCTGAAACACCATCGAGATGTTGCGCTGCTGCGGCGGGAGCGTATTCGCGCGCGTGCCGCCGATCAGCAGATCGCCGCCGCTGATTTCCTCGAGCCCGGCCACCATTCGCATCAACGTGCTCTTGCCGCAGCCCGACGGACCGACCAGCACGACGAACTCGCCGTCGTCGATGTCGAGATCGATGCCATGCACGACCTGGGTATCGCCATAGCGTTTGAAGATACCGCTCAGTTGCACTGCTGCCATGCTGTCCTCATTGTCTTGCTGCGTGTTGTAGTTGCGGGTGGTTCCCCGGACGCACGGCGCGCTCAGAACGACTCGAGCGTCAGCTCCTGCGCCATCAGGCGATTGCCCGCCATCAAGCCGCCGTCGACCGGCAACGCGACGCCGGTGATCACGCGCGCTTGCGGCGACGCGAGAAACAGCACGGCGTCGGCGATGTCGTCGGGCGTCGCGAAATCGCGCAACGGGTACCACTTCTTCAGTTCCTCGAACACCTGCGGATTCTTGTCGACCCGCGCTTGCCACGCCTGCGTCTTCACCGTGCCCGGACACACGATGTTCGCGCGAATGCCGTAGCGGCCCAGCTCGATCGCGAGCGCTTTCGTATAGCTGATCAGGCCGGCCTTCGCCGCGCTATACGCGGGATGACCGAGCGCGGCGAGACCGTTCACCGAGCCGATCAGCACGAGCGCGCCGCGCTGCCTCTCGATCATCGACGCGCGCACCGCCTCGACCGTGTGATACGTGCCGTTCAGATTCAGGTGGATGTCGCGCTGCCAGCTCGCGGCGTCGGTGCTCGCGAGCGATGCGCCGAGCGCCGCGCCCGCGTTCGCGACCAGCACGTCGACCGGGCCGCGCTGCGCGACTGCCGCGGCCACCGCCTGGTGCACCGCGGCGGCGTCGCCGAGATCGACCGCGACCGGCACGATCTTGTCCTCGCCCAGTTTCGTGCCGAGCGTTTGCAGCGCCGCCGCGTCGATGTCGAGCGCGAGCACCGTATCGCCCGCTTCGACGAAGCGCTCGCATAACACGCTGCCAATACCGCCGCATGCGCCCGTTACCAACACGACACGATCCATGTGATCCTCGCTCGTTCGCCCCGCCGTTTCAGCCGTCTTGCCGTCGCCTTCCGCCACCCGGCTCGCCTAGGGCGAAATACTGTAAATTTCCTACACGAATAACCGGCAACGCCTGCCGGGCTATCCCGAAGAGTGGGTTTCACGCCATCTCGCAGTGCAGAATACCCCATGCTTTACAGCATCTTATGCACAAAACCGCGCGAGAAAAAATATCGCAGACCCTACGTGACAAGCAATTTTGCGTCATGTAGGATTTTTTCAAACAATTTACCCAAGGCGGCCGGCGACGGCAGCAAACCACCCACAGGAGAGAGAAAAATGTCGTTGCATGCCCGTGCTTCCCTCGCGCTAGGCAAAGTCGCCGTGGCGCTCGCGTTTGCAGGTATCGCCGTCTCGGCCCACGCCGACACGGTTCGCGTGACGGTCGCTCACTACAGCGACGCGACCGCGCCGTACTTCGAGAAGATGGCCCGCAACTTCGAGAAGGCCAACCCCGGCACGACCATCAAGATCGAAGACGTGAACTGGGACACGCTGCAACAGAAGCTGCAAACGGACATCTCCGGCGGCGCCAACGCGGACCTCGCGATCGTCGGCACGCGCTGGCTGCTCGACTTCGTGAAGGACGACGTCGCCGAGCCGCTCGACGGCTATATGGACGCGAACTTCAAGGCCCGCTTCATCGGTCCGTTCCTCGCGCCCGGCCAGATCAACGGCAAGACCTACGGCCTGCCGATCGCCGCTTCGGCGCGCGCGCTGTACTACAACAAGGACATGCTCGCGAAGGTCGGCTATCCCGACGGCCCGAAGACCTGGAACGACGTGATCGATGCATCGAAGAAGCTGAAGGCGCAAGGCATCGCCGGCTTCGGTCTGCAAGGCAAGGAAATCGAAACCGACGTCTACTATTACTACGCGCTGTGGACCCAGGGCGGCGACGTGGTCGGCAAAGACGGTAAAGCCGCGTTCAATTCGCCGGCGGGCGTGAAGGCCGCGACGATGTACAAGCAGATGATCGACCAGGGCCTCACGCAACCGGGCGTCACCGGCTATAGCCGCGAAGACGTGCAGAACCTGTTCAAGCAGGGCCGCGTCGCGATGGTGATCTCCGCGCCGTTCCTCGCCAAGCAGATCAAGAAGGAAGCGCCGAACCTGAAGTACGGCATCGATCCGGTGCCGATGGGCACGACGCACGCCACCTACGCGGTCACCGACTCGATCGTGATGTTCAAGAACTCGAAGGTGAAGAAGAGCGCGTGGAAGTTCCTCGACTATCTGTTCACGAAGGAACCGCGCGTCGAGTTCACGACGACGGAAGGCTTCCTGCCGACCACGAAGGCCGAAGCGACGGACCCGGCGTTCAACGATCCGGACGTAAAGGCATTCATCGCGCTGCTGCCCACGGCTCACTTCGCCCCGACCGTGACCGGCTGGGAAGACACCGCGAAGGCCGTGAGCGATTCGATGCAGGCGATCTACCTGAACAAGGCGCAACCGGCTGAAGCATTGAATACGGCCGCTGCGCAGGCGAACAAGTCGCTCGGTAAGTGACGGGCAGCCGCTGGCATTAAAGAGGCGAACAGGAGACGCGCGGCGCCGTTACGACGGCGTCGCGCGCTCCGCCGCGCCACCCGCACCATCGAGCTGACGCAGCAAGATGCACTCTCCGGCCCATTCCGTCGCACCCGCCGCCTGAAAAAGCGGGCGCGTCTTACGATCGAGCACGCATGAGCCGTTCCGTTTCTCCGCGCGCGCCCGCGCCCTGGTTGCTGATTGCGCCGAGCCTCGTGCTCGCGCTGTTCATCATCACCTATCCGATCTTCAACATCGTGTGGCAGTCGCTGCATGAGGTGTCGCGCTTCGGCGCGATCCGCGATTTCACCGGTGAGCAGAATTTCATCAACGTATTCCAGGACCCGGTGTTTCTCGCTTCCGTGCGCCGCACGATCATCTGGACCGTGTGCGTGGTGGGCGGCACGGTGGCGATCTCGGTCCCTGTCGCGCTGATTCTGAATCAGGACTTCCACGGACGCGGCATCGCGCGCACGATCGTGATGCTGCCATGGTCCGTCTCGCTGACGATGACCGCCGTCGTCTGGCGCTGGGCCTTCAACGACGACTACGGCATGGTCAACGTCACGCTGCAGCGGCTCGGGCTGATCGGCGGTCCGATTCATTGGCTCGCCACGCCCGAGCTCGCATTTCCCGTCGAAATCGCGGTCGGCATCCTGGTGTCGATTCCGTTCACGGTGACGATCTTTCTCGGCGGCCTGTCTTCGGTGCCGGGCGATATCTATGAAGCGGCGCGGATCGACGGCGCGAGCGCCTGGCAGCAGTTCCGTCAATTGACGATGCCGTTGCTGCGCCCGTTCATCAACATGGCGATCCTGCTGAACGTGATCTACGTGTTCAACTCGTTTCCGATCATCTGGGTGATGACGCAAGGCGGGCCCGACAACAGCACGCACATCCTCGTCACCTATCTGTACGAACTCGGCTTCCGGCTCGGACGCCCCGGCGAAGCGGCCGCCGTCTCGCTGATCATGCTCGTGATGCTGTTCGCGTTCTCGATCGCTTATCTGCGTCTGCAACGCACGAAAGAAGGAGTGCCGTCATGAGTCTGAGCGCGAAGACGAAACGCTCGCTGTGGTGCTGGCTCGCGCTGTTGCCGCTCGTGATCGTCATCCTGTTTCCGTTCGCGGTGATGTTCTTCACCGCGGTCAAGCCGGCCTCGGAGATCTTCGTCTACCCGGCGCGCTGGCTGCCGGTGCAATGGCAATGGCGCAATTTCATCGACATGTGGGACGCGGCCAACTTCGGCGTCGCGCTACGCAACAGCACGATCATCAGCTTTCTGTCCACCGCGCTCGCACTCGCGGTGAGCCTGCCCGCCGCTTACGCACTCGCGCGCTTTCCGTTTCGCGGACGCGGCCTGTATCGGCAGTTCCTGCTGGTCACGCAGATGCTCTCGCCGATCCTGCTCGTGGTCGGCCTGTTCCGGCTCGCCGCGATGATTCCGTGGGGTGACGGCAACCTGGTCGATTCGAGGATCGGCGTGATCGTGTCGTACGCGGCGTTCAATATCGCGTTCGCGGTGTGGATGCTGTCGTCGTACTTTCAGACCGTCCCGCAGGATCTCGAGGAATCCGCGTGGCTCGAAGGCTGCAGCCGCACGCGCGCGGTGTTCAAGGTGTTTCTGCCGCTCGCGGTGCCGGCCATCGTCGTGACCGCGATCTTCACGTTCATCAACGCGTGGAACGAGTTCGCGGTGGTCTATACGCTGATCCGCTCGCCGGAGAACAAGACGCTGACCGTGCAGGTGACCGATATGGTGGCGGGCAAGTACGTGGTCGAATGGCATCTCGTGATGGCCGCGACCTTGTGCGCGACGTTGCCGGTTTCGATCGTATTTGCGTGGTTGCAGCGCTATATGGTGAAGGGGCTCGCGCTGGGCGCGGTGAAGTAAGTGACTGCGCGGCGCGTGCCGCGCAGTGTTTGCATGCGGCTCGCGCGTCAGTCGGTACCGCGCACGATGCGCAGATCGCGCTCGACGCCGTCGCCCAATGCGGCCAGCGCCTTCTTGTACTCCTCGCTTTCGTAAGCGGCGACGGCCGCCTCGTAGGTCGGGAACTCGATCACGACCGTGCGTTCCTTGAGGCCCTGCTCGCGGGTCTCGTCCGCCACACCCCGCACGAGAAACTTGCCGCCAGCCGCTGCTACCGCGGCCGGGGCCAGTTGCGCGTACGCGGCCAGTTTCTGCGGATCGTTGGTCTTGCGGTACGACGACACCCAATAACCTTTGCTCATTCGAATCTCCTTGTGTGATGGGCCCATGCGGGACAAAAGCGGACCAAACCAGTCGCGGTCTTACATAGTAGCAAAGAGGGATCGCGAAGCTGTACCGTCACCGCACATTCCACCTGACCGTCAGCCGGTCGCGACTCACCACGGCGACGCTGAGCGGTACCGCGCCGCCGCGTGCCGCCACGCCGGCATGCGCGTTCGCCCGCGCCACACCGGCCGGTTGAGCCAAGGGTCCGTAAAGCTCCGGGCGACGGCTTTCGAGCCATCTCCGGCCGACGCTCTCGCCGAGCAACGCCGTGTCCAGTTCCGCTGAGACGAATGCGCTTTCCCCACTGGCGTGGTCGGCGAGGACGCGGCCGCAGGGGTCGAGAATCATCGGGGTGTCCGCTTCCCCGTCGTTCTCGTTGGCGCCTTCGGTCGCTGCGCTGAATGCGACGAACATGCCGTTCTCGGCCGCGTGCGCTGGCAACCAGCGGCGCAGCGCGCCGTCACGATCCGTTCGGTACCGCCGATGCGGCGCCACCAGCAGCGTCGCGCCCATCAGCGCGGTCATGCGCACGTTTTCGACCAGATAGTTGTCGGCGCCGATCAGCACGCCGATGCGAACGCCCCACGCTGTATCGAACACGGTAAAGCGGTCTCCGCAGTCGATGCGCCGATGCTCGAACGCGTACAGCTTGCGATGGCAATGACGCATTCCGCCGGGCAGGCAAATCACGTAGCTGTTGAAGATACGCCCATCCGGCCCGCGCTCGATCAGGCCGACACCGGCGCCCACACCGGTTGCTTCGACCGCATCGGCAACCGCGCTCACCGAGGGTCCGTCGAGCCGCTCGGCCAGCGCTTCGAACTCACGCCGATGCAGCTTCGCCAGATTCGCGCACTCGACGAGACACGCTTCGGGAAACACCGCGAGCCCAATCCCTTCGCAAGCGGCACGCGCAAGCCGGTCCGCGATCCGCGAAACGTGAGTGACATGGGGTGAACTCGCGCCACAGGCCAATTCCAACGGCAAGGCGGCAACACGCAACATCGAAGCGAACATGGCAGAGACCTCTGAACGGGCGAATCGGACAGCTCCATTGGACCCGCCATGCATCGATAAGTAAAATGAATATTTTGACGCGTTCAATAGGTCAAGGGAATGGAACTCAAATTATTGCGGGCCTTCGTGACCGTCGCCGAACAGCGTCACTTCGGTCACGCGGCCGAACACCTGTGCGTGAGCCAGCCCGCGCTGAGCAAGCAAATCGTCGCGCTCGAATCGAGTCTCGGCGCACGCCTTTTCGTACGTGGCCGGCATGGCGCCGAACTCACCGCGTTCGGCGAAGCGTTTCTTGCCGACGCGACCGCACTGCTCCGGGATGCCGATGACATGCTCGCGCGCGCCCGCGAGGCGGGCGGCGGCAAGCGCGGCGCGTTGCGGATCGGTCTCGGGCTCTCCACCCTCAATTTCGCGCCACCGCTGATCGCCGAATTCCGGCGCCTCAATCCGAACGTGTCGGTCACGCTCAACGATCTGTCGTCGGCCGAGCAAAGCAGGCGGCTGCTGGCCGGCAAGCTCGATGTCGGCTTTCTACGTTTGCCCGCCGAAGCCGGGCTCTCATCGTTCGCCGTGCTCGATGAACGACTGGCGCTCGCGTTGCCGCAAAACGCGAGCGTCAAGCGCCTGCCGGCGAGCCTGGAGCGGTTGAACGAACCCGGCTTCGTTGCACTGGCGCGCGGGCGCGGGCCGGGGCTCACCGCGCAGATTGATCGCTGGTGTGGCGTGCACGGTTTCGTGCCGCGCGTGATCCAGCAAGCCGACGATATCCAGACGGTGCTCGCGGCCGTTGCCGCAGGCGTGGGCGCGGCGTTTCTGCCGTCCCGCGTGCAATATCTGCTGCGCGATGCGACCGTCATACCGTTGCGCGATGCCGCGGCGCGCTGGCGGGTCGGACTCGCATGGGAGCCCACGCGCGACGATCCGGTGACCGCGCGCTTCGTCGAGTTCGTGCGTGGCGCGGCGCAAACGTCGAGGCGAGTCACCGCAAGCACGTGATCGCGCGTGACAGGAAGTGTCTCCCGCGGCATTGCAAAACGGTTTAGCTATTAAGCGTTTTGTGCACTACGATTGCCTTTGCGCGTTCCGGGTGTAAGCCGGTAAAGCCTGAAGGACAACCAACGGAGACAACGAATGAGCGAACGATACGAGTCGTTGTGTGCATGCTGTGGCAGTCCCGAGCACCGGGCGATGAGCCGCCGGACCTTCATGAACCTGCTGGCGGGCAGCGCGGCCGGGCTCGCGATACCGTCCACGTTCGCGGCGGATGCACCCGCCGTACCCACGATTGCTTACGACTCGATTCCCAATCCCGTACGTTTGCCGAACGACGTGTACTTCGGCGAATGCTCGGGCGTCGCGCTCAATTCGCGTGGCCATATCTTCGTGCTGTCGCGCGGCAACACGACCGGGCCCGCCTACGGCGCGGCCGCCGCGCAACTGCTCGAGTTCGCGCCCGACGGACGCTTCGTGCGCGAGATCGGCCACAACCTGTATGCATGGTCGTTCGCGCACACGGTGAAGGTGGACCGGCACGACAACATCTGGGTCACCGACAAGGGCTCGGACATGGTGATCAAGTTCACGCCGGAAGGACGCGTCGCGATGGTGTTCGGCCGCAAGCAGGAAGCATCGGACGAAGAAACCGCGCCGCTCAAGCATCCGAATCCGCCGCTGCCGTCCGAGCCCGGACGCTTTCGCCAGGTGACCGACGTCGCGTGGGACAAGGCGGGCAACACCTATATCAGCGACGGGTACATCAACTCGCGCGTCGCGAAAGTCGATCGCGACGGCAACTGGCTGAAGTCATGGGGTGATCGCGGCACGGGTCCGGGGCAGTTCCATACGCCGCATAGCATCGCGGTCGATGCGCACGATAACGTGTATGTCGCGGATCGCAGCAACCGGCGCATCCAGGTGTTCGATACCGAGGGCACCTTCCTGCGCCAGTTCACGATCGACGTGCCGGTGCCGCCGGACGCGCGTCCGCTGATCGGCAACATGCCGACCGAAGCCGAGCTCGCGGCGGGCACGTTCGCGCCGGGCTCGCCATGGGCGATCTGCATTTCGCCGGGACCGAATCAGGTGCTCTATAGCGCCGATGCGTTTCCGGGCCGCATCTACAAGATGACACTCGACGGCAAGCTGCTCGGCGTGCTCGGCAAAGCGGGCAGACAGCCGAAGCAGTTCGGCTGGATTCACGAGATGGCATGCCCTTCGGAGAACGTATTATTCGTTGCCGAGTTGCTGAACTGGCGTATTCAGAAGCTGGTTCTGCATGCGTGATGGGAAAGCGAAAGGGCCGCCGCCTTCGCCCGTGAGGCGAATGCGGCGGCCCTATGAACGCCAGGCCTAATCAGTCGTATCGACGATGCTTGTGATGGTGCTTGCCCGAATGGTAGCCGCGCGAATAGTCGTCGGCATACGAGTTCGAGCGCGAGATGTTGCCGCCGAGCGCCGAACCTGCGCCGCCACCTAGCGCCGCGCCGACGAGGCCACCGCCGCGGCCGCCCATCGCATTGCCGGCCGCGGTGCCCGCCCCGCCACCGAGCGCGCCGCCGATGATCGCGCCGGTTCGTTCGCGGCGATTCGACGTGACCGCGCCGCCCGCACCGCCGCCCACCGCGCCACCGATCACCGCGCCGGTGCTGCCGCCGACCGCGCCGCCGACTGCCGCGCCAGCCACGCCACCGAGCGCGCCGCCGAGCATGTTGTTCATATCACCGGCGAGTGCCGGCAACGAGGCCGCGGCGCTCAATGCAGCCACGGCAACCATCTGGATGATTTTTTTCGACATATCCGGTGTTTGTTTTAGTGAGACGGCGCCGAGTATAGCGGGGCTTTCGAAAGGGCTTTGTAACCACGGCCGTCTTTGGCCGTAAGACGTGTAACAAAATGAATACACGATTGCGCTTGCGGGGAGCGCACAAACACAAGGGCCGCTCATGATGAGCGGCCCTCGGTGGCACGGAGACGATTGAAGAAATAGCGATCGTTCTACCCGCGCCGCTTCTTCTTCAACCCGATCGTCTCGAACAGTTCATAGTCCTGTGTCGGCGTCTGATCCGCGCCCGGCGCATGGTAGTAGTTCATCGTGATCGTCGTGTCGCCGCCCGGCTCCCCCGGATCGTAATCGAACACCGCGATGCCGTAGCCGGTGCCGGTGTCGCGTTGCGCGGACCAGATCGCGTCTTCGACCGCATCGGCGCTCGCGCGCACGAACGTGCCCGCGCTCGTCGACGGCACCGGGCGATTCGGCTTCGTGAAGATGCGCGCCTGCGGTAGGCCCGTACCGGTATCGACGCCGTACACGTCAAGCGGCGCGCTCGTGCCGCCACCCCCGAGAATCAGGTGAATCGTGCCGTGGCTCGTATCGAACGTCGATGCGCCCGCCGATACCGCCGACATGATCGGCTTCGGCTGCAGCGTATCGACCGGGCGCCCCGTCGCGATGTCGGTGCCCTTGTTGTGATTGCAACCGCGCACCGGATAGCTGCGCTCGTAGTCGTGATCGTGGCCGCACAGCACGAGATCGACGCCATAGCGGTCGAACAGCGGCAGCCACGCTTCGCGAATGCCCTTGTCGGAGCCGTTGCCGGTCTTTGACGAACTCAGCGCGTCCTGATGCATCTGGACGATGATCCAGTCCACGTCGTTATCGTGCGACGCATGCTGCAGCACTTTTTCGAGCCAGCGCGTCTGCTCGCCATTGCTATAGCCGCGCACGTAGAGCGACGTGCCCGCCGGTATGGGCGGATTGCCGGTACTCGCCACCGGCGTCAGCGGCGCGGGACCCGCGACGAACGCGGCGGCGTCCTGATAGACGACGTCGTCCGCATCGAGCGAAATGAACAGCACCGAGCCAACGCGAAACGTGTACCAGCGCCCCGGAAAACGCGTGTGATTATCGGGCAGCGAGTAGCGCGACAGATACGACGCCAACCCCTGCTCGCCGTTGTTGAATTCGAGTTCGTGATTGCCCGGGCACGGCATCCATGGCCGGTTCGATGCCGAGGTCTGCGCGTTGTTGCCGAAATCGCGCCACACCTCGGGCTGCTGCGTCGGGTTCAGATTCGCGTAGCAGAGGTCGCCGTTCAGCAGATGGAACAGCGGTTGAAAGCGCTCGACTGCCGCCACTGCGAAGCGACTCTGCGGCGACGACAGCACCCAGTTCGTATTCGGCGTCGCGAGGTCACCATAGCTCGTCCAGCGAAACGGCGTGCGACCGTGCGGCGCGGTGCGAAAACTCGCGGTGAAGGGCTGTGACGCGTTGCCGTCGTTGTCGGCCGTCACTTCGTACTGGTAGTTCGTGTCGGCCTTCAGGTCGCGCAGGCGCGCGTGATAGTTGAACACGACCTCGCCGTTGATGCCGTCGGTGTAGGTGCTTTGCACCGCGTGCACCGTCCGTTTGGCGTGATCCCCGCCATTCGCGCCGCTCACGCGAACCTGCGGATTGACCGCGGGTGCGAGCGACGACCACGACACCGTGATCTCGCTCGTCGGGTCGTTGCCCCAGGTCAGGTGAATCTGTTCGGGCGTGCCATCGGGTGTGTCGCTGTTCGCGCCGCGCGCGGTCGATGCGAGTGCGCCCGCCGCCGTCGCGAGCCCTGATACGCCGGCAAACTTCAGAAAGCCGCGACGCGAAACGATCGATGCGCCGTGCTCATCGGCGTGCGTTGTCTTGACGATTTTTCTGTTCGACATGTCCGGTATGGTTGTTCAGGTGGAAGAATGCCAGCGCAAAACAACGCCCCGCGAGGCGAGCGCGGACGGAAAGTGACGAGGGATCGTAGCCGGACGGCGATGACAGCCCGATGAAAACATCGGACGAACAGCGAGAGAAGAGGATGGATATCGAAGCGCTTACAAGAACATATTGCCGGTGCTGCGCGTGATTCGATCCCGCGCAGGCAACCGGCAATTCACGTTACGTCCGCTCAGGTCTGCGAGCTCGCGTCGTCCGCGGCTTGAGCGTTGTTGGCGTCGTCTGGCTTCTGTTCTTCTTTGTTTTCCACCAGCGATTCGAGCTTGCCGGCGCCTTCGAAGCCGGCGATAGCGGCCACGCCTTTCGTCAGCAGGCCCGCTTCCGGATCGACTTTCTCCGCTGCTTCAACGGCGGCAACCGCACCGGCAATCTTGCCCACTTCGTCCAGAAGTCCCATGTCGCACTCCCACAAAAAATAAGTGAAACTGCATCGTCTCACGAACTTCGTGGTGTGTCGTCAATTGTTAAGCCACCTGACCGTGAAGCTTTCGGAGTGAAATGTAAGCGGATGCCTCACGTGCGCGCGGGCGGCTGCGGATTGTTTGCCGGATTCGTGTCGTACCTCGAAACGCGAAGAATGCCGTTGGTGTCGATCAGTTTCGACAAGCCGGCCTCCAATGCATCGGCGACGTCCTTGCCATACACTTCGTCGCCGTTCACATAGAGCGTGAACGATTGCAGGTACTTCGCTTTTTTCTCCGGGTTCTCGATGGTTTGCCGCGTCCATTGATAAAGCGGATAGTGCTCGGTGCCCCTTCTTTCCGCTTCGCTGACATAGTCGGCGAATGCATCGAACTGGCATTTGAGCGTTGCGTGATGCGTTTGCAAAATGGCGCGCAGCGCTGGGTGCCCCGCACATGAAACGTCCGATCGCAGCGATTGGGCGAGTTCCGCCGTTACCGTGATTCGCAACTGAAATTGCAAGGGTGAAGACATCACCGCCTCGATCGTGTCGGTAACGATTATCAGAAGTCCGCGGGTGCGGCCTTGTCGGCGACACGCGCATCGAGCACTGCCTCGGCCTGCTCGATTTCGTCGTTATGCACCGGTCTGCCGAGCAGAAAACCCTGTGCATGCGTGCAACCGCAAACGCGCACGAAATTGAGCTGCTCCTGGGTCTCGATGCCCTCGGCCGTGGTCGGCATGCCGATCTCGCGCGCGAGCGCGACGATGCCGCGCACCACGGCCGCCGATTCGCGCCGATGCACGGATTCGCGGACGAACGAGCTGTCGATCTTCAGTTTGTCGAACGAAAAGCGCACGAGCGTCGACATCGTCGAAAAGCCGGTGCCGAAGTCGTCGAGTGCGAGCCCGATGCCCAGTGCGCGCAATCGGGTGATATTACGGCGGGTCACTTCGTCGTCGTTCAATAGCGCCGTTTCCGTGACCTCGAGATTGAGGCGCATCGGCGAAAGCCTGGTTTTCCGAAGTATTGCCGTGACCGTCGACGCGAACGATTCCTCGCGCAACTGCACCGGCGAGACGTTGACCGCGACGATCACCTTGTCGCGCCACGTCGCCGCCGCCGTGCACGATTGCAGCAGCACCCATTCGCCCAACAGCAGGATCAGGCCGGTGCGCTCGGCGGTCGGAATGAACGCGGACGGCGACAGCTCGCCGCGCGTCGGATGGGTCCAGCGAAGCAGCGCCTCGCGGCCGGCCACCGCGCCCGTATTCAGATCGATGATCGGCTGATACTCCATGCGCAAGCCGTTGAACGATTTCAGCGCGCCTTCCAGATCGCTGCGCAACAGGCTCAGGCTTTCGTCGGACACGTGCTTCTCGGCGTCGAAAATCGCGAACGCGCTTTTGCCGCTGCGCTTCACGCCATACAACGCGCGATCGGCGCAGATCAGCAATTGCGGGCCCGTTTTCGCATGCTCGGGATAGAGCGCGATGCCGACGCTCGCGCCGATATGCACGAGCGCGTCGCTCAACACGAACGGCCGCGCCAGCGTTCTGACGATGCGATCGGCCAGCACGCGCACGTCGCGAAGCTGCCCGGCGCCGTCGGAAATCGCCACGAACTCGTCGCCCGCCAGACGGCCAACCTGATCGCCGCTCGGCAGCAAATCGCGCAAACGCGTCGCCGCTTCCTGAAGAATCTGGTCGCCGGCGGCATGGCCGAGACTGTCGTTGATCGCCTTGAAGCCATCGAGATCGATCAGCAGCACCGCGAACGACTCGCCCTGCCGATTCGAATCCTCGCCGGTGCGTTCGAGCAGCAACTCGCTGATGCGCGCGCGATTCGGCAGTCCGGTCAGGCTGTCCTGGCGCGCGAGACGATGACTGGTATCGCGCGCGAGCAGCAGTGCGACCGTGTCGCGATTACTGCGCAGCGCGACCGTGAAAAAGCCGGCCGCGCAAAACGGCGCCTGAAAAAGCAGCACCAGCTTGCCGTTGCCCGGCGACATCGCCGCGCCGACACTCAGAAAACCGAGAATAAAGATGATCTGCAATAACGCGAGCCGAGGCGTACCCGCATTACGTCCCGCCAAACCACCGATCACACCGACCGCACAAACGTTTCCAAGGAGAAACAGCGTGGGACTCCCGCTGATATTGCACAGGAGCGTGCCGAAGCCGAATAGCGCGCTCCACAAAAGACTCGCGAAGATAAACGCGGAAGTCGGCGTGGGCAGCCCTCGCGCGGCGCGCGTGCGGCATAGCCAGATCAGCAGGAGCCTTGCAATCAGCAAGGCGACGACCGCGATGCCCCAGCCGGCGTACAGTGGAATCGGATAAAGGTAATACGCCGTCGCGCAAACACTGATTTCGCAAATCGACGCGAAAATGATCGAAGCAGTCCGCGTAAACAGATTAGCAAGCAGAATCTGCCGGTTGTCAGGGCTCAGATTCTGGGCGCAGGACACGACCCACTTGAAAAATGGCGAGCTGGGTTCGGTAAAAGCCATGACCTACGCGTTGGGCGGTTAGCGGGTCCGAGTCGGCATGCGAATGGACGGTTCGTGCAACGATTACATAAACGTAAAATATCAGATTAATACGTGCAATGGCGTGAAATGACTAGCCGCCACGCGAATGGGCAATAAAAAAGAGGAAGAGCGCCGCTCTTCCTCTTTTGATGATGCCGGCCGCCCCGGCCAGCCGGAGCGGGATCGTCAGGCTCGCTTAGTCGTACAGCACCGCCGCGATCTTCGGATCGTTCATATTGGTCTTGTCATACCAGTAGAAGCCGGTGTCGACCTTCTTCGGCAGTTTCTCGCCATGCAGCGCCTTGACCGCCGAGTCGACCACGCACTTGCCGATACCAACCGGGTTCTGCGTAATCGCGCCGGCCATCAGGCCCGACATGATGTTCTCCTTCTGCTCCTTGCCGGAGTCGAAGCCGATCAGCACCAGCTTCTTGCCCGATTCCTTGACCCCGATCGCCGCGCCTTCCGCCGAACCTTCGTTCGCGCCGAAGATGCCCTTCAGGTTCGGATTCGCCTGGATCATCGCCTTGGCGATTTCCGCCGACTTCAGGTGGTCGCCGGCACCGTACTGCACGGACACGATCTTGATGTTCGGATGCTTCGACTTGATCTGATTGACGAAACCGTCACGGCGATCGACACCGGTGCGGCTGGTCTGGTCGTGCACGATCACGGCGACTTCGCCGGAGTTGCCGATCAGCTCGGCCATCTTGTCGGCGGCGAGCGCGGCGGCGGCAATGTTGTCCGTCGCGCAGGTGGTCAATGGAATGTCGCTGTCGACGCCCGAGTCGAACGCGATCACCGGAATCTTGTCGTTCTGCGCGCGCTTGAGCAGCGGGATGGCTGCCTTGCTGTCGAGCGCCGCAATGCCGAGCGCTTGCGGTTTCTTCGCGAGCGCGGCCGACAGCATGTCGATCTGCTTGTCGACCATCGCCTCCGTTTCCGGTCCCTCGAACGTGATCCTGACGCTGTTCGCTTTCGCGGACTGCTCGGCGCCCGATTTGACGGCTTGCCAGAACTGATGCTGGAAGCCCTTCGAAATGAGCGGAATATACGGCTCGTCCGCATACGCGAGACTGGTTCCGCCGACGAGCGCACCGACACCGACCACGATACCGATTAGTCTTCTCTTCAACATGGGGCCTCCTCCAATGGTTGGGCTATCAAGCCGCTATCGAGCTTTCGAGGGAGCCTTCACCCGCCCCTCTCTCTCCTGCTTCTGCGTTCACTGCTTGTGCTGCTGTTGCGTTGCTTCCTTGCTCCCGCGTCAACTTCTCCGGCTGCGCCGCAGGATGTCCGCATACACCGCCAGAATGATGATCAGACCAGTCACGACGATCTGCCACTCCTGCGCGACCGACATGATGCGCAGTCCGTTGGTCAGCACGCTCATGATGAAAGCGCCGATGATGGTGCCGAGTATCGTGCCCGAGCCGCCGCTCAGCGACGTGCCGCCGATCACGACCGCGGCGATCGCATCGAGCTCGTAGCCCTGGCCGAGCGCCGGTTGCGCCGAGTTGAGCCGCGACGCGATCAGCAGGCCCGCGATGCCGCAGATCGCGCCGCCCACGCCGTAAATCGCGATCTTCCAGCGATCGACATTGACGCCCGAAAGCCGTACCGCCTCTTCGTTGCTGCCGAGCGCGAAGGTATAGCGGCCGAGCGCGGTGCGATTGAGCGTAATGGAGCTGACGATCGCGAGAAAGAACAGGATCAGCACCGCATTCGGAATGGGCACGCTCGGCAGGAAATAGCCGATTAGCGAGTCCTGGGAAATACGGTAGAAGTTCTCGGTGTCGGTGAAATAGATCGGTTTGTCGGCCGACACGACGAGCGAAAGCCCTTTGAGCAGCATCATCATGCCGAGCGTCGCGATGAATGGCGGGATCTTCATTTTCGCGGTCAACGTGCCCGATACCGTGCCGCACACCGCGCCGGTCGCGAGTGCCGCGAGTACGCCCGTCCACATCGGCAGATGCCAGTAGGTGAGAAACACCCCGCAAATGACGGCGGTGAATGTCATCAACGTACCGACCGACAGATCGATGCCGCCCGTAATGATTACGAAAGTGGCGGCAATGGCCAGCACGCCGTTCACCGCGGTCGCCTGCAAAATGCCGAGGATGTTGTCCATCTGCATGAAGGCCGGCGACGCGAAGCTGAAGAAAACCAGCAGCAGGATGAGACTCGCGAACGCGAGCATTTTTTGCACCGCAGTCGGCGCGAAGATGCGCGCTTTCAGCCCGGAAGTGCGCCGTTCGTTATCCAGCGCCGCGGTATCCGTTTGCAATGTCATGTCGTAGACCTCTTCAGGCTTGTGCCGTTTTCAGGGTTTCGCGCTGCGTCGCGAGATGCATGATGCGCTCCTGCGTCGCGTCGGCGGCGGACAGCTCGCCGGTAATGCGGCCTTCGCACATCACCACGATGCGGTCGCTCATGCGCAGAACTTCAGGCAGCTCGGACGAGATCATCACGATCGCCTTGCCTTGCGATGCCAGCGAGCGCAGCAGCTTGTAAATTTCGCTCTTCGCGCCGACGTCGATACCGCGCGTCGGTTCGTCGAAGAACAGCACGTCGCAGTCGCGTTCGAGCCATTTCGCAATCACGATCTTCTGCTGATTGCCGCCCGACAGGAGCCGCACCTGCTGCGTCGCGGATGGCGTGCGAATGGCAAGCAGCTTGATGAAGTGCTGCGCCCGTTTGCGAATCTGTCCGCGCCGCAGGAACATGTTGAATGACAGGAACTTGCCGAGATCGGACATCACGATGTTCGATTCGACATCCATCCCGGTCGCGAGACCGAAGCGCTTGCGATCTTCGGACAGGTAGCCGATGCCGCGCTTGACCGCGTCGCTAGGCTTCCTGATCGACGTCTTGACGCCCTTCACGAGAATCTCGCCCGATTCGACCGGGTCCGCGCCGAACACAGCGCGCGCAACCTCCGTGCGGCCCGCCCCCATCAAGCCGGCGAAGCCGAGTATCTCGCCCTTGCGCAACTCGAAACTGACGTTGCGCACGAGCGGACCCGCGACGAGGTTTTTCACTTCGAGCGCGAGTTCGCCTTTCTCGGGCGCGCGCTCCACGGGCGCCACGTCGCTCAGCGTGCGCCCGACCATCATGCCGATGATCGTCTCGACGCTGGTACCCTCGGTCGGTACGGTGGCCACGTATTCGCCGTCGCGCATCACCGTGACGCGATCGGTGATCTGCTTCAACTCGTCCATCTTGTGCGAGATATAGACGACGCCGACGCCACGCTCCTTCAATTGCCGGATGATCCGGAACAGCTCGGCGATCTCGGCGTCGTTGAGCGCCGACGTGGGCTCGTCCATGATCAGCACGCGCGAATCGAACGACAGCGCTTTTGCGATCTCGACCATCTGCTGGCTCGCCACGGTCAACGTGCCGACCATCTTGCGCGGATCGATATTCACGTGCATGCGGGCGAGGATCTCGCGCGCCTGTGCATTCAGTTTGTCTTCGTCGAGGAAGAGACCGAGACCCTTGCGCGGCTCGCGGCCGATAAAGATGTTCTGCGCGACGCTCAGATGATTCATCAGTTGCAGTTCCTGATGAATGATGCCGATGCCGACCGCTTGCGCGTCGCGCGGACCCTGAAAATCGACGGGCTTGCCGTCGAAGAAAATTTCACCGGAATCGCGCGTATAGACGCCGGCGAGAATTTTCATCAGCGTCGACTTGCCCGCGCCGTTCTCGCCCATCAGCGCATGGACCTCGCCGGCCATGAGTTCGAAGCGGACGTCATGAAGCGCTCTGACGCCCGGAAAGCTCTTGCAAAGCTTGTTGACGGAAATAAGTGGGTTCATGTGCTGATCTGCCGACGGCTGCCTATATCACCAACGCTTTTACAGTGGAGGTCTCTACAGCTTGAACAACGGCTTTCATTCGAGCTTTCCTTCAAGGCTCGAACAGATCCGGCCGCGCTTTCGCGGACCGGTGCAATTCGGCGACGACCTGGTCGAGATGGTCGTGCATCGCTTTCGCGGCCGCATCGCCGTCGCCGGCGCACAGGGCCTTGAAAATGCTCTCGTGCTCTTCCAGCGTATGCACGAGCCGTTCCGGACTCGCGAGCAATTGCCTCGCGCGGTCCAGCGCATTGCGCGACACCGCGACGATCTCCTTCACGCGCGGCAGCTTCACCGCGTCGAGCAGGATCTCGTGGAAACCCAGATCGAGCGCATGAAACGCCAGACGGTCGCCCCCTCCGGCCAGACTGCGCTGCTGGTCGAGATTGCTGGCCAAGGCATCGAGCGTCGCCGGGTCATGCATCCGCGCCACCCCGCGCACGGTTTCGACTTCCAGCGCGCTGCGGATGAACAGATGCTGGCGGATGTCGTCGAGCGCGATTGGTTTGACGCGCGTGCCGCGCTGCGGCAAAACCTCGACGAGCCCGGCATGCGCAAGCCTCGCCAACGCGGACGACACCGGAAAGCGTGACACCCCCATCCGTTCGCACACGGCCATCTTGTCGATCATCATGCCGGGCTCCAACGCCAGCGTGACGATCGCTTCGCGCAACGCCGCCTCGACCGCGTCGGTCAAGCTGCCGCGCTCGCCACCGCGAATCTTTTGCAGTGCGACATAAGGATTGCCGGCGGCATTCTCCAGTTCGGCTGAGGAGTTCACGAAGGCCTTGATTTCGAGAAGACATGCTAGCATGCTAGAAAGTGATTGCCGTGTTGTCAACGCGTACAAATGCCTGGGAATACCTAGAGGTGCCTGGTATCTGGGAACTACGGGCTAACCCGTACGCGAAGCAGGAACGCGCACGAAGAACGTGCGCACGAAGCCGATCCGTCTGTGTTCGCAGACGACAAGCCGATAGCCATAGCCCCGGAGGGCGCACAAATGACTACGATCACAAGACTGTCCGTTCGGGACATCCGGTTTCCCACTTCACGCTCGCTGGACGGCTCCGATGCGATGAATGCGGCACCGGACTACTCCGCCACCTACGTCACGCTCGAAACCGACACGCCGAATCTCACCGGCCACGGCCTCACGTTCACGATTGGACGCGGCAATGAAATCTGCGTGACGGCCGTGAATGCGCTGATGCCGCTGATCGTCGGCAAGAAGCTCGAAGATATCGCCACGAATATGGGCGCCTTCTGGCGCGCGTTTACTTCGGATAGCCAACTACGCTGGATCGGCCCGGATAAAGGCGCGATCCATCTGGCCACCGCGGCGGTCGTCAACGCGGTGTGGGACCTGTGGGCGAAGTCGGTTGGCAAGCCGGTCTGGAAGCTGCTGGTCGACATGAGTCCGGAAGAGCTCGTGCGCTGTCTGGATTTTCGCTACGTGACCGATGCGATCACGCCGCAAGAAGCGCTCGCCATGCTGCACCGGCATGCCAAAACCAAAGGCGAGCGCGAAAAGGAAATGCTCGCGCACGGCTATCCTGCCTATACGACATCCGCGGGCTGGCTCGGTTATGAAGACGACAAGATTCGCCGTCTCGCGCGCGAAGGCGTCGCGCAGGGATGGACGCATTTCAAGCAGAAGGTCGGCGGCGATCTGGAAGAGGACGTACGGCGCGCGCGCATTCTGCGCGAAGAGATCGGCGAGAACCTGAAGCTGATGATGGACGCGAACCAGGTGTGGGACGTCGACGAAGCGATCGCGAACATGCGCCGTCTCGCCGAGTTCGACCCGTGGTGGATCGAGGAGCCGACGAGTCCCGACGACATCCTCGGTCATGCGGAGATTCGGCGCCGGCTCGGTTCGATTGGCGTCGCGACCGGCGAGCATTGCCACAATCGCGTGATGTTCAAGCAACTCCTGCAGGCCGAGGCAATCGACTTTTGCCAGATTGACAGTTGCCGGCTCGGCGGACTCAACGAAGTGATCGTCGTGCTGCTGATGGCCGCGAAGTTCGGTGTGCCGGTGTGCCCCCATGCGGGCGGCGTCGGTTTGTGCGAGTACGTGCAGCATATTTCGCTGTTCGACTATATCTGCGTGTCGGCGTCACTGGAAAATCGCGTGCTCGAATACGTCGATCATTTGCACGAGCATTTCGTGGATCCCGTCGTGATTCGCAACGGGCACTATATGCCGCCGCAAAAGCCGGGGTACAGCATCGAGATGCTGGAAGAGTCGCTGGAGAAGTACTGGTTTCCCGAAGGAGAGGCCTGGCAGCAATGAAGCTGGACGGTAAGGGTTCTATTTGCGTCGCTTCAGGCGTATAACGGCAGACTTCGCTCACGCTGTCATCGCTCGATACGATGCGTTCCACCCGCCCCTTACCGCCTCTTCTTTCTCTGCGCGCCTTCGAAGCCGCCGCGCGGCACCTCAGTTTCAGCCGCGCGGCGCAAGAATTGTTCGTGACGCAAAGCGCGGTCAGCCACCAGATCCAGAAGCTCGAAGCCGATCTGGGCATCGCGCTATTCGAGCGCCAGACCCGCGCCATCGAGCTCACCGACAAAGGCCGGGCGTACTATGCGAAAGTCCATGCGGCTTTCGAACTGCTGCGACTCGGTACCAGCGAAATCCGCGCCTTCTCCACCGAACGCAAAGCGCTGAGCGTCGGCCTGCTGTCTTCATTCGCGAGTCGCTGGCTCGCGTCGCGTCTGCATACTTTCCCGCTCGCGCATCCCGACATCGAGCTGCAATTGCAACCGGACATCGCACTCGCCAATGTGCCGGGCGGCGAAGTCGACGTCGCGATCCGCTACGGACGCGGCGGCTGGCCCGGCGTCGCTTCGCAAAAGCTGATGTCCGAACGTCTTTCCCCGGTATGCGCTCCGTCACTGATCGCCGGCAAAAAGCGCCCGCGCAAACCGCAGGACCTGCTGCGCTTTCCCATGCTCATTTCGTATTCGACGCACTCGTTCGAATGGGAAGCGTGGTCGCGACATGCCGGCCTCGATCTCGGCGAAGCGCAACGCGTGCAATTGCACGACTACAACATCGTCGTCGAAGCGGCGCTCGCCGGACAGGGCATCGCGATGGGCCGCCATCGGCTGATCGCGCAGCAGCTAGCGCAAGGCTCGCTGGTGCAGGCGCTGCCTGGCGCGGCGCTCGACGATCCGCGCATCGGGTGGTGGCTCGTCACGCGCAAGGGCAAGCTCGATGGCGCCGCGAGCGCATTCCGCTCGTGGATCATGCAAACGGCGCAGCAGGACCCGCTTGTCTGAACGCATTAGTCTGGCTCATGCGTCGAGCACGAAAATTCGTTGGTCACGCGCGCGGCGAATCCCTAGCATCGAAGCTTTCTCGTCACCCAACGGTACGCTCCTCATGACAGCTTCGATTACCGGCCGCGCCGCCAGCCTCGGCCTGACGCTCGAATCCGCGTCGGCACCCGCCGCCAACTACGTGCCCTTCGTGGTCGAGGGCGATCTGCTCCACATTTCCGGTCAGATCTCACGCCACAACGGACAGCCTGCGTATCTCGGACGTCTCGGCGACAATATCAGCGACGACGAAGGCGCTCAGGCCGCGCGGCAGTCGGCGCTCGGTGTCGTCGCGCAGATCGTCGCGGCGACAGACGACCGGCTCGATCGCGTGGCACGCGTCGTGCGCCTGAACGTATTCATCGCGAGCACGCCGGCATTCAGTGCTCAAAGTGTGATTGCCAATAGCGCGTCCGACGTGATGGTGCAGATCTTCGGCGAGGCCGGCCGTCACGCGCGCAGCGCGGTAGGCGTCGCGTCGCTGCCGGCGGGAGTCGCCGTCGAAGTCGAAGCCGTGATTGCATTGAAGAACACCTGAACTCAACTCATCACCTCGGAGCCGCCAATGTCTTCTCCGCTGTCGCCCGCTATCGTGGATGCTTTACGCGCTCGCACGCCCGGCGTTCGCACGACGACGCATTTCAATCACGCTGGCGCGTCGCTGCCGTCGGCTGCCACGCTCGACGCGATTCACGCGCACCTGGTGCGCGAAGCGTCGATGGGACCGATGGAAGCGGGCGCGGCCGCCGCCGAACAGACCGAGCGCGCGCGCACGCTCGCCGCGCGATTGCTGAACGCGCAGCCTGCCGAGATCGCGTTGACGACAGGCAATTCGCCGGGCTGGGGCGCCGCGTTCGCGGGGTTGGGGCCGTGGCGCGCAGGGCAACGCATCCTCGTCGGGCGGCACGAATGGGGCGGCAATCTCGCGACCATGCGTCTGGTGGCGCAACGTGCCGGCGCATCGATCGAGCCGATTCCATCGGATGCCAGCGGCAGGGTCGATCCTCGCGCGCTCGAAGCGATGCTCGACGACCGGGTCCGGCTGATTGCACTGACGTGGCTGCCGGCGAATGGCGGACTGATCAATCCGGCCGCCGCAATCGGTCAGATTGCACGCCGTCACGGCATTCCGTATTTCATCGATGCGGCGCAGGCCGTCGGACAGCTTCCGATCGATGTGGCCGAGCTGGGTTGCGACGTTCTGGCCGGCCCGGGCCGCAAGGCACTGCGCGGACCGCGCGGCACTGGGCTCTTATACGTGCGACGGGACTTTTTGCCTCGCCTGACGCCAGCCTTCGTCGACACGTATTCCGCGCCGCTCGATGCCCATGGCGAACCTGTACTGCGCGACGATGCCGTGCGCTTCGAGTCGTCGGAGGCATCGATAGCACTGCATTGCGGATTGGCGAATGCTTTGGAGGAAGCGCTGGAAATCGGCATCGACAACATCCATGCGCGGATCGATCAGGTCGCACAGGCATTGCGCGAACAATTGGCCGCGCTGCCGGGCGTGTCCGTGCTCGATCAGGGGATTGAACGATCCGGACTCGTATCGTTCAACGTCGCCGGCATGGATGCTCTTTCGGTGCGACGTTCTCTGGCGACCCAGGGCATTACGATCGGCTCGAACGGTGTCGCATACACGCCGTTCGATATGACGAGCAGAGGGTTGACACAGATTGCGCGTGCGTCGGTCAGCTATCTGACCACCGACGCCGAAATTGATAAATTGCTGGCGGGGATACGAACGTTGACGCATTGAGTACCACGAGCGTCGCTTCCAACTCAACGGCCCGAATCCGACTATGAACTCCACCTCATCGCCCAGCCTCGACTTATCCAGGTTTCCGCGCCGCACGCTTCTCGACGGCCCCACGCCCATTCAACATCTCGCGCGTCTGAGCGCTCGCCTCGGCGGCGCGGACATCTACGTCAAAAGAGAAGATCTGACGGGACTGGGCGGCGGCGGCAACAAGCTGCGCAAGCTCGAATTCCTGATCGGCGAAGCACTCGCGCGTGGTGCGGACACCGTCATTACCGTCGGCGCGCGTCAATCGAATCATGCGCGGCTCACCGCGGCCGCGGCGGCTCGCGTCGGACTTCGATGCGAGCTGGTGCTGACGAGAACCGTGCCGCGCTTCGATCACGATTATCTGGAGAACGGCAACGTCCTGCTCGATGCGCTATTCGATGCGCGTGTACATGATCTTCCCGGCACGGCCAACGCGCTGCAATTCGCCGAGGAGCGCGCCAACGAGTTGCGTGCGCAGGGCCGTAACGTTTATGTGTGTCCGTTGGGCGGGTCGAGCCCGGTCGGTTGCCTCGGCTATGCGGACTGCGCTGCTGAAATCGTCGCTCAATCGCACACGCAAAACCTGGCTTTCGATCGCATCGTGGTGCCGAACGGAAGCGGCGGCATGCAGGCGGGGCTGGTCGCGGGTTTTGTCGCGATGGGTTTGGATCCATCGTGTATTGCCGCATTCACGGTATTGGGACGCGCTGCGCACACCTACCCGCTGACTTTGGAAAAAGCGAACCAGACGGTTCAACTGATCGACCCAAGCCTGCGCGTCAGTGATGACGCAATCTCGATCGACGAAGCGCAGCTCGGACCCGGCTATGGCATTCCGACCGAAAACATGCGGGCCACGGTTCGCCTGATGGCATCGACGGAAGGTCTATTGCTCGATCCCGTGTATAGCGGCAAGGCGTTTGCGGGTCTTGTGGAAAACGTGAGTACCGGGAAGTACCCGGTGGGGCAGAAGATTCTATTTGTGATGACCGGCGGACTGCCCGGACTATTTGCCTACCGGAACGAATTCTGAGGCGCTGCGAGGGCGCTTGAGTCCCGAGCGCCGCTCATGCTGAAGGTGCATGAACGCGAAAACACTTTGACTTTGGTGCCGACGGCGAGACTCGAACTCGCACAGCTTTCGCCACTACCCCCTCAAGATAGCGTGTCTACCAATTTCACCACGTCGGCATTTCACTGCAGTCTGGAGCGCACCGGACTGTGCCGAATGCGTCTACCAACTTCCCGCCACATGGGCAGAGGGCCGCAATTGTAGCAGCAAAATTATTTTTTTAAAGCCCCTCTTGTGATTTTGTTCGGCTGTTGCGAAACCCGCGGCCTCGCAACAGCTTGTAAGGGCTGACGCTTGTCGGGCGCTCCTTCGGGGAATGCGGCACATGGTGGGCCACTATGCTCGTACGCTCATGCGCTGAACGAGCGCTTCACGGCTAACACACCATGTCACCACCACGCACATCATCCTGGCGACTCCGGCAGCGTCTGCTTCTCGCCTCGCTGCTAACCTCGATTTCCATGTTGCAAGGTTGCGCGACGACGGTGGAAAACCTTGCCGTAGGCGTCGGTCTCGGCGCGGTTGGCACCGTGTCGGCGGTAGGCTGCCTGCTCGCATGTGACCTGGCCAATCCGCATTGGTGAAACGCCACGCGGTGGGGCGACGAGCAGCTAGTATTCGAATCTCGACATCGACGATTCACGAAAACGGAGCCTCCTTGCCACAACACGCCCTCCACCTCTACACCGACGCGCAATTCGCGAGCCCTTACGCGATGTCCGTCTTCGTGACGCTGCACGAGAAGCGCTTGCCGTTCGACTTTTCGACCGTCGATCTCGCGAGCAAAGCGAATCACGCGACCGACTACGCGGCCCGATCATTGACGCGGCGCGTGCCGACGCTGATACACGATGATTTTGCGTTGTCCGAGTCGTCGGCAATTACCGAATACCTCGAAGAGACATTTCCGCAGACGCCGGTCTATCCGCAAGACCGACGTCTGCGCGCGCGAGCGCGCCAGGTGCAAGCGTGGCTGCGCAGCGATCTGCTACCGATCCGTCAGGAGCGTTCCACCGAAGTCATCTTCTTTGGATCACGCGGCGGCCCACTTTCCGCCAGCGCAGAACAGGCGGCACAAAAACTCTTCGCCGCCGCCGACGCGTTGCTTCCAGCCAACTCGCCTAACCTGTTCGGCGAGTGGTGCATCGCCGACACCGACCTCGCGTTGATGCTCAACCGCCTCGTGCTGAATGGCGATCCGGTTCCGCCCAGGCTCGAGGAATACGCCACGCGACAATGGCAGCGTGCCAGCGTGCAACAGTGGGTTCAGCTGAAGCGTCCGCCGTTATGAAGTGGCCCGGCGTGGCCGCCCGCCACGCCGGCAAGCCATCGATAGAAGCGGCGAGACAGCCGCAAAGAATCTGAATTAGATGAGCATCAAAAGATGCACTAAATGCGAATATTACATTTGCGTTTTATCTGATCTTCCCTGCTCCGCCATTGCCCGATTCCTCGCCCGCTCCCTTTGCTGCCTCGCACGCACGATGCTGACCACAATCAGCACGATCGCAAGCAATGTCAATTCGATCATTGCAGGAATCTGAATTGGATCATGAAACATGGCGGACCTCCGTCACATGATTTCGTCATATTACGCCTCGCAGTAGAAACCCACGAGTATTGCGCCGCACCATCGAGTTTATCTTGCTATCGTTACACCGGCCTTTACTAAAGTTGCCAGCGATCAATCGAAAACATTTTGTCACGCGAAAACTTACAAGTTTCAGATAGCTGTCCCTAAACAGTTTATTTGCGCTAGAGTACATGAGCGATCAGCCAGATCGTGAGCCGTCCCGACAATTCAAAGGTGTTTTCTGTTACGCGTTTCATTGCGTGTACTAATGAAGCACCTGGACTCGTTGAAGATATTGCGCCATGCCATATTTTCCCGTCGCCTACTGTGGTCCCGCGGCTGTCCCAGAGAGCTTGTGGTTGCGCTGGAATACGGACCCGCCATTGCTCGTCGCGCTCGCGGCCCTTGCATGGATCGTAGCCAGCGGCCGCTCGGCGAATGCACGGGCGGGATGGGTTGCCATCGCGTTGATGGCGGTCGTGTTCGTGTCGCCGCTCTGCGCGCTGTCGTCGGCATTGTTCTCCGCGCGCGTCACACATCACATCATTCTGATCGCCGCCGTCGCGCCGCTGCTCGCGCTCGCGTTTCCGCTGCCGCGGCTCATGCATCCGCCACTCGTGCCGGTGGTCGCCGCGCACGCGGTGATCATCTGGTTGTGGCATGCACCGGGGCCCTACGCATGGGGACTATCGAGCGTGCCCGGCTACTGGCTGATGCAGCTCACGTTGCTTGGTAGTGCTTGGCTCATGTGGCGCAGCATTTTCTCGCCATTGTTGCCGACCGGACCCGCGCTAATGGCGCTCGTCGCGACGATCGGCCATATGGGTCTGCTCGGTGCGTTGATCGTGTTCGCGCCGGTGCCGCTCTACGTCGTGCACTTCGCGACCACGGCCGCGTGGGGGCTCACGCCGCTCGCCGACCAGCAACTCGCCGGACTGCTGATGTGGGTCCTGGCGATGATCCCTTATCTCGCGGCAGGACTCTCGCTCGTCTGGTCAAGCCTGCGCGTCAGAGAGCCCGCACTGTGACGACACTCCTGAAATTCATTCATCTGGCCGCGATCGCTATCTGGTCGGGCGGTTTGATCGTGCTGCCGTATCTGTTCTGGCAGCGCCGCGGGCTCGCGGCCGGCACCGAGCTCGACCGGCTACACCGCATCACGCGGCTCGTGTTCGTGGAGTTGACCTCGCCCGCCGCGTTCGTCGCGATCGCGAGCGGCACCGTGCTGATCTTTCTGCAAGCCACCTTCGTCGAGTGGTTCACCGCGAAGATGGTGTTCGTCGGCATCATGGCGATGCTGCACGTGCTGGCCGGCCTCGTGCTGCACGATCTGTATCTGCCCGACGGCCGCTTCGGCCGGGCCTCGGCGATCGCGCTAACGATTGCTTATCTGGTCGTGATCGTCGCGATCATCTGGATCGTGCTGGCCAAGCCGCAGATCGACTCGAACCTGTTCGCCCCGCATCTGTTCGAGCCCGGCGGACTTGGCCGGTGGCTGCATCATTCCTTCGGCGAAACGAGAATCCCCACGCCATGATCGAACACGAGCTTGCCCCCATGCCAGCCGGCGAAGCCCGTCATCACCGAGCTGAGCGCCGAGAGCACGAGTCCATGCGGCAGGATCTGGTCGGGGTACAGCAGCCGCACGCCCCAGTTCGCCCCGGCGAGCGCGACGAGCGTCATTGCGGCGACCGCGTGCGACCAGCTCGCCTCCTTCAGGCGGATGCCGCGCACGAGCAGCAGCTCGGCCGTGCCGACCACGCTCGCGGCCACGCCGCTCCAGAACGCGAAGCCGGCGGCCCACAGGCCGGCGCGGATCCAGAACGGGTCGCCCGTCCACCAGTAGATCACGTCGACGCCCAATGTCGCGACGACGAACGCGATCGGAAAATGCACCATCATCACGTGAATCGGATGGCCAACGAGTGCCACCGCCGAACCCTTGTCGAGCCGCTCCAGTTCGACCATCACTTCGCTTCTCGTGCCGGTTCCCGAATTGCCTTTGTTTGCCATGGTGGTGTGCCCTCGCATCGAATGCCTGGTGGTGCAAACCATCATAGCTGCTTGCGTCGGGTGGTCCAAGCAGGATCGCTCGCGGCGTTGTCCGGCTGCACCGGGCCGCTTTCGACACTCGAACCGTCCGGCCCGGCCGCCGCCTCGATCGCCGGGCTGTGGTGGGTGATGCTGACGGGCGCGGCGATCCTGTTCGCGATGGTGCTCGTGCTGTTTCTGATGACGGTGTTCCGGCCCGGCTGGGGCTCGCAGGTGTCGCCCGCGCGCTGGATCGTGCTCGGCGGTCTCGTGCTGCCCGCGGTGATCCTGATCCCGCTCGTCTGCTACGCGCTGTACGCAGGCGAGTTGCTGCTGCCGCTGCGCGCGCATGCGCCGGCGCGCATCGAGGCGATCGCGCAGCAATGGCGCTGGACCTTCCGCTATCCGGAACTCGGCAACGTCGAAACCGGGAACGTGCTGCATCTGCCGGCGGGCACGCCGGTCGATATCTCCGTGACCAGCTTGGACGTCGTGCACGCGTTCTGGATTCCGCGCTTCGCGGGCAAGATCGACGCCGTGCCGGGCCACCACAACCTGCTGCGCATCGAGGCCGATCAGCCCGGCCAGTACGCCGGGCAATGCAATGAGTTTTGCGGTATCGGTCACGCGCAGATGCACTTCACCGTGATCGTCGATCGTGCGGAAGATTTTCCGGCCGCAGTTAAAAGCGCCGCCACCAACGGGGAGGTGAAGAAATGAGTGTGCCGGTCGAGCCGCCATCACAGGGCATCAACGCGCTGCGACTGCACCGCCAGCTTGCCGCGATCTGGGGCACCGGGCCGGGTCTGCAAAAGCTCGCCGCGGTCAACCATACGATCCTCGGCATGCGGATGATGATCACGTCGTTCGTGTTCTTCGCGATCGCCGGGATTCTCGGCATGCTCACGCGCGTCCAGCTCGCGACGCCGCATGCGAACTTCATGGACGTGGAAACCTATAACCAGGTCTTCACGATGCATGGATCGATGATGCTGTTCCTGTTCGCGATCCCGATGGTCGAAAGCTTCGCGGTCTATCTGACGCCGAAAATTCTCGGCACGCGCGACTTCGCGTTTCCGCGCCTGACCGCTTACGGCTACTGGTGTTATCTGTTCGGCGGCACGATCCTGACCGTCTCGCTGATTCTGCGCAGCGCGCCCGACGGCGGCTGGTTCATGTACACGCCGCTCAGCTCCAACGTGTACACGCCCGGACTGAACGCCGACGTCTGGTTGCTCGGTATCACGTTCGTCGAAATCTCGGCGCTGTCGCTCGCGATGGAAATCGTCGTGTCGATCCTGAAGATGCGCGCGCCGGGCATGTCGCTCGACCGCATGCCGATCTTCGCGTGGTACATCCTCGTGACCGCGATGATGATGATCGTCGCGTTCCCGCCGCTGATTCTGGGCTCGATCCTGCTCGAGGTGGAGCGCGCGTTCAACCTGCCGTTCTTCGATCCGACACGCGGCGGCGATCCGCTGCTGTGGCAGCATCTGTTCTGGCTGTTCGGCCACCCGGACGTGTACATCATCTTCCTGCCGATGGCCGGCGTGCTGTCGACGATGATCCCCGTGTTCGCGCGACGCAAGCTCGTCGGCTATCGCACGATCGTCGTCGCGATCATCGCGCTCGCGTTCCTGAGCTTCGGCATCTGGGTGCATCACATGTTCACGGTGGGCATTCCGCATCTCGCGCTCGCGTTCTTCTCGGCCGGCTCGGCGATCGTCGCTGTGCCCACGGCAATCCAGTTCTTCGCGTGGCTCGCCACGCTGTCGCATGGCCGGCCGCGCTGGGACGTGCCGATGCTGTACATCTTCGGCTTCTTCTTCGTGTTCACGTGCGGTGGCCTGACCGGCGTGATGCTCGCGATCGTGCCGTTCGACTGGCAGGCGCACGACACCTACTTCGTCGTCGCGCATATGCACTACGTGGTGGCCGGCGCGCTCGCGTTTCCGATGCTCGCGGCGTTCTATTACTGGCTGCCGCTGCTGACAGGGCGCACCGCCGTGCACAATCTTTCGGTGCCGGCGTTCTGGCTCGTGTTCATCGGCTTCAACATGACGTTCTTCATGATGCACCTGACCGGCCTGCTCGGCATGCCGCGGCGCGTCTTCACCTATAGCGGCGACGAAGGCTGGAACTGGCTCAATCTGCTGTCCTCGGTGGGCAGCTTCGTGATGACGATCGGCTTCGCGCTCGTCGTGATCGACATCATCGTGCAGGTGCGTTTCGGCCAGCGCGTGCGGCGCAATCCGTGGGACTCGACCACACTCGAATGGGCCATGCCGATTCCGCCCGCCCCGTACGCGTTCGCGTCGATCCCGCACATCGACGCCGAATCCGAAAAGGTCCCACCGGGCCAGCTCGCCAGCTCGCTCGCGCGCGGCGAAGGCTACCTCGGCTTCACGCGCAACGGCTGGCAGGAGACGCTCGGCGTGCATATGACTTCGGGCGAGCCCGAACAGCTGATCGTGCTGCCGAACGCGACCTATCTGCCGCTCGTCACCGCCCTGGTGACGGGCGCGGCGGTGCTCGCGATGCTGTTCAAGTTCTATCTGCTGTCGGTCGCGTTTGCGTTCGTGACGTTCGGCCTCTTCATCTACGCGGGACAAAGCGCAGGCCATGCGCGCGATTACGGCGCGCTGCCGGTCGGCCGCGGCGTCAGCGTGCCGCCGCACACCGAGGTGGCCGGCGCGCCGTCATGGCTTTCACTGATCTGCGCACTGGTCGCGGACGGCACGCTGTTCACGTCGCTGGTTTTCGGCACGTTCTATCTCTGGATCGCCGCGCCGAACTGGCCGGCGGCGGTGACGCCGCATCCGAGCCGCCTGCTCGCGCTCGTCGCGGTCGTCGCGCTCGCGCTCGCGGCGGCCGCCGCGCATGGCTCGCTGCGGGCCGCCGCGGCGGAGCGCAAACCGCATGGCACGATCGGGCTGACGGCCATCGCACTGATCGTCGCGCTCGTCGCCTGCGTGATGCTGATCAACGGCGTGACACCGAATCCGCGCGAGCACGCACTCGGGGCGACGGCCGCGGCGCTGCTCACGTATATCGCGATTCACGCGGGCATCGGGCTGCTGTTCCTGATCAGCAACGTGCTGCGTATCGGCGCGGGCTTCGTTTCCGCGCGCCGCCTGACCGACCTGCGTCTCACGCGCCTGTGGCTCGATTACACGTTTGCGACGGGCCTCATCGCGCTTGCACTCGTGCTTGCGCTGCCGAGCCTCGTCGCCATGCTGGGAGCCCGACCATGAATGCGCGTCCGCTCTCGCCAAGGCGGTTGTGGTGGCTCGCCGTCGGCTTCACGATCTGGTGTCTCGCGTTCGTGATCCTCTATGCGCTCCATGCGATCGGCTGCGCGTTCGCATGGCCGACCGGACCGCTGCGCGCCAGTCTCGCGATCATCCTGCTGCTGCATCTGATCGCGATCGGCTGGCTGTGGCGCTATCGCGCCGCGACCCGCGACCCGGGGCCCGAACGCATCAGCTCGTTCATGCATACCGTCGTCGTCTGGACCCTGATCGCCGCGTTGGTCGCAACCGTGATCACGTTCGGCCCCGCGCTACTGCTCACCACCTGCGTCTGAACGCGGATCGGGCGCGAGCCCGGGCGACGCACCCTTGCATGGAGGAGCACTGATGCGGTCTCAAGATCTCGCACGCAAAGCCGTCTGGTCGGCCATCTATCTGCTGTTCATTCTCGCGCCGCTGTTCGCGCTGCTGGCCGGTACGCTACCGCCCGCGCGCAACTTCGGCACCGAGTTCTCGGTGGCGCTCGGCTACTCCGGCCTCGCGATGATGGGCCTGCAATTCGGCCTCACCGCGCGCTTTCGTCACGTGACCGAGCCGTGGGGCGAAGACGTCATCTACCATTTCCATCGACGCGTGTCGTTGCTCGCGGTCGGCCTCGTCGTCGTGCATCCGCTGATTCTGTTCGCGATCGGCTCCGATAAGCTCGAGATGCCCGACTCGCTGCTCGAGGTTCCATGGGGCGCGTGGTTCGCGTTCCTGTCGATCGGCTCGGTGATCGTGCTGGTGATCACAGCACTGTGGCGCAAGCAACTGAAGATCCCTTACGAGCTGTGGCATCTGTCGCACATCGCGCTCGCGCTGGTCGCGATCTTCGGCGGCGTGCTGCATATGATCGGCTGGGGCTTCTATCTGGCCGATCCGCTCAAGCGCACGCTGTGGATCTGCATGACGATCTTCTGGATCGCGCTACTGCTGTACGTGCGGCTGTTCAAGCCGCTTTTCATGCTCAGACGTCCCTACCGGATCGCCGAAGTGCGCGCGGAACGCGGCGACACCACGACGCTCGTCATGCAGCCTGAAGGTCATGCGGGCTTTCGCTTCCAACCCGGCCAGTTCGGCTGGCTCAACGTGTGGGGCAGTCCGTTCCGCATCACCGGCCATCCTTTTTCGTTTTCGTCGAGCGCCGAGGCCGCGAATGGCCGTGTCGAAATGACGATCCGCAATCTCGGCGATTTCACCAGCACGGTAAACACGCTCGAAGCCGGACAACGCGTGTATCTGGACGGCCCGTACGGCGCATTCACGATCGGCCATCCGACCGACATGCACGTGCTGATCGCAGGCGGCATCGGCATTACGCCGATGATGAGCATGATCCGCACGCTCGCCGACCGCGGCGATCGACGTCCGCTCGTGCTACTGTACGGCGGCAAGACGTGGGACTCGCTGACGTTCCGCGAAGAACTCGATGCGCTGAAAACGCGGCTCGATCTGCGTATCGTCTATGTGCTGTCGGACCCGCCCGAAGGCTGGAGCGGCGAAACCGGGCGCATCGACGCCGCGATGTTCCGGCGCCATCTGCCGCCCGAATTTGCCGATCACGAGTACTTCATCTGCGGACCGGATCCGATGATGGATGCGATCGAAACAGCGCTCGGCGACATGAAGGTGCCGCGCATCCGCTACCATTCCGAGCGCTACAGCTTCGTCTAGGAGAATCGCGATGCGTCGACTGTTGGCCAATCGTCTCGTCATTGCGACCGGCGTGATCGTCGTCGCGCTGTCACTTTTATTCGCGTATTTGCGCGTCGAGTCGCTGCATTGATGCTTCACGCCCGAAGGTTGAATCGATATGCCCTATTTCTTTGGAATTGGTCTTCACGTTTTTGTCGCGATCTTTTTCGCCGTCCACGCAATGCGCAATAACCAGGGCATCTACTGGTTATTCATTCTGTTTGCTTTTCCGCTGCTCGGCAGCGTCGTATATTTCTTCGCGATCTATCTGCCAAGTCTGCGCCATACGCGCGGCGCACGAGTAGCCACGCAGGCGATAACGCAATTCGTCGATCCGAATCGGGCGCTGCGTGAAGCGCGCGCCAATTTCGACCGTGCGCCGACCGTACAGCATCGGATGCGCCTCGGCGAGGCCTTGCTCGATGCCGGCGATCCGCGCGAAGCCCTCGAACATTTCCAGACCGCGGCGAACGGCCCGTTCGCGAACGATGCCGCGTTGCTGCTCGGTCTTGCACGCTCGCAGTTCGCGCTCGGCGAGTACACCGCCGCCGATGCGACCTTGGCGAATCTGTTCTCGGTCGATCCGCGAGCACGCAATCAGGGCATCCCGGCGCTGCTGTACGCGCGCACGCTGGCCGCACTGAGCGCACCCGGCGCGCGCGCGGCATTCGAACAGGCGCTGACCTGCGCGAACGACGTCGCGCCGCGCTGCCTGTTTGCCGACTGGCTCGCCACCCAACCGGACGAGGCGGACCGCCGCCGGGCCAGCGCGCTCTATGCGGAAATCGTTCAGGATGCCAGGCATTGGACGCGTCTCGCACGCGAGCACAATCGCGAATGGCTGCAACGTGCGCAGACTGCATTGGCCTCGGGTGCGGCACGGTCGTGAACATGCGGAGGAAAACTTCGATGCGACGCGCTTCCCGGACCTTTGCTTCAGTGCTGTGCGCGGCGATGGCTTTCGCAGCCGCTAGCGGTTCGACTTCAGCGCAGACCACTGGTACGCACAAGCCCTTCGAATGGCCCGCTTCGTTCGTCGTGCTCGGCGATGGCTATCCGCACTCGGGCGATACATGCCGGCGGCTCGGCGAGTCGACTGCAACCGCGAACTATCTCGACCATATGGCGATGCTGGTCGGCTGTCCGGGCTCGAGCGATAGCGCCGCCGCGCGCGCGATCCTCGAGCATCATCGGTACGCGCGCGCGGTCGGTCACGCGGATGGCGTGACGCTGATTTCGATATCAACGGAAGGGGCGCCGATCGACTCGCAGAAGAGCGTCAAGCCGGAGAAGCCATCGCCTATTAGCGCGACCGGCACGCTGCCGTGTGAACGCGGCAACGGACAGACCAGAACGATGTGCAAGTTCGGCGTCGAGCATCACGGCGATCGATCGACAACGGTCGTGGTCTACTGGCCCGATGGCGCGACGCGAGCGATTTTCTTCGGCGTCAGTGGCCGCGTGATCGGCACCGCTGCGTCCGCAAGCGATCAGCCGATGCCAGGTAACACGCTCACCCGCAAGAATGCCGGCATCAATCTGATTTCCATCGGCAATGAACGCTACGAAATCGAGGATTCAGTTTTATCCGGTGGTTGAATTGCGTCGAACGCCTGATTCGCCGCGCGTCACTTTCATTTCCATCCATCCCCCCGTTTGACTCCTGCCCCGGCTCGACGTGGCATCCCGCGACGTCAACGCCGCAGCATGCCGCGTGCCGCGTCGATCCAAATATTAGTAATAATCCGGCAATGCATCTAGCGTATGCGGATTGCGTATCCCGCTATACGCCTTGATTCTTTCATTCTCGTAAAGCAAAGATGCGGGATTACCCCATGTCGTCAAATCGATATTATTGACTAATATTATTACCTACCGGATGTCCGGTGCCGGCCTCGCCGGAGTCTTGCGAAGTAACCCGCGATCACAACGATTCTTTTTCCCGATCCGTACAACTAAGTATTTCCACCCGATCAGCGGTTCAACAGGAGGAGCTCATGATGTCCAGGAGAATGGGATTGGTGGCGGTCTGGCTGGCGATGGCCGTCGGACTCGCCGCGTGTAATGGCGACAATAGCGGCGCGTCGACATCGCCGGTGGCCGATGCAGCCACCTCGAGTTCGGCGTCGACCAATAGCGCCTCGCAATCGACTTCGAATGCATCGGCGGACAACAACGGTAAGTCGACCACCGCGCTGCCCTGCGACGCCGCCGCGACCGCCAACACACCCTGCTCCGCGGCGCACAGCGTGACCCGGCTGCTGACGAAGAACTACACGGGCCCGCTGTTCCAGATCAAACGCGCATCCGACAATACGACGCTCGACGTCTACCCGTACACCAACAGCACGTTGAAGGGCGGCGACCGCTCGCTGGTCGGCTCGGCGAATGTGCAGAGCACGCAATCCTTCTGTAACAACACGACCTGCTCCGTCACCTACATCTACGACCAGATCGATCTGGTCGCGCCATTGAAGGGCGGCGCATTCGGCAACGTACCCGCGACGCTCACACTCAACCAGGACGGCACGCAATCCCTGACGGTGCCCAACGGCAGTTCGGGCTCGCAGAAAACGACCACCGTGCCGGTTCTCAACGGCTTCGCGACGATCACGCTGCCGGGCACCGCGGGCACCCTGACCGTGCAACTGCTACAGCCGCCGACCGCATTGACCGCGCAAGCACCCACGCAGCAACTGACGATCGGCAATGACTTGCCCGCGCTACCCGGCACGCCGGCCAAGCTCGCACTCGTGACGACCAACGGTGTGCAGATTCCAGCGCTCGGCACGTTGGCTGGGCAGGCCTATCGCAATCGCTTCGGTACGGTGAACCAGTCGATCGGCGATAGCGAAATCGCCGAGTACATGGTGGCCGGCGCGCACTACAGCCAATCGTCGACCTGCTGCGGCACCTACGGCAACATGGAGAGCAGCGCGAATCCGGGCACCTATGCGCACGGCGAAGTGGAAGGAGAAATGTTCGCGCTCGCGTTCTCGAACGGCAACGCGGCCGTGTTCGGCTATTGCGATGGCGACTCGATCCAGCCGTCGAATGTGAAGGACCCCGTGTGCAATGCGCTCGATACCAACTGGCCGGGCGTCGACGCGGAAGCCGGCGTCTATCTGTACGGACCGCAGCAGCCGGCAAACGAGAAGTTCGTCACGGTGCTGTCCAAGTACTCGCCAGTCGCCGCCTCGAATCAGTTCGCGGTCAAAGGCGGCTCCGCGTCGCAGACCGTGTTGACTTCGCTGTACGACCAGGCGCCGCCTGAAGCGCTGATTTTCGGCAACGACGCAGGTCATGCATTCAACGGCCAATGGCAAGGCGGTCTGTCGCTCGGCGAAGGCGGTGACGGCAGCGCCGCGCCGATCCAGTTCTTCGAAGGCGCGATCCTCACCAAGGCGACCGCCGATACGACCGACAACGAGATCCAGTCGAGCATCGCGAGCTTCTACGGGCCGCCGTCGAACACGGCCGCGTCGGCCTGCTATGCGAACAACCTGATCGACTCGCCGCTCAGTCTCGCGACGCCCGATGCGTGGTCGCAATCGAACGGCGGAACAGCCGTGCCCGCCACCGACATCTCGGGTGTCAATCGCGGCGCCGCGACGGTCACGAGCACGAACGGTTCGGCCGTGTCGAACATCCACGAAGTGATCCGCGTGCAAGGTGGCCAGTCGTACACGTTCACCGACTATGTGCTCGCCACCACCAACGCGACGGTGTTCCCCGGCGGCTCGATCCAGACTGACGATCCGAGCGGCACGGAGTTCGGCTGGGTGCTGAACACCAACACCGGTGCGATCGTGCGCGGTACGTGGGGCGGAGGCCAGGCGACGGCGCTGAGCGCGGTGAAATCCGGCAACTGGTGGAAGGTGACGATGACGCTGACGGCTCCGGCCGGATCGAACAATGCGCAGGTGTTCATCGATCCGCCCACCTCGAGCAGCGCAGGCGTGCGCTCGCAGCAGGCTGCGTATCTGAGCGCGACGCATTACTGCCCGAGCCTCGCGATTCTGAGCGGCGCGAAGTCCTGAGCAGATTGAGCGCGACGCAACGACCGATGCTTCGTTGACGCGTCGCGCAATTGAAGGCACACTCGCTCACTATGCAAGCCCTCACGTCCCACACGATTGCAAAGCATCATCATGCGCATGCCCGCGCGGGACTGCCAGTGGGGACTCGCACACGCATACGACGCTAGATAGCATTTGCAGCGACATGCGCAAGAAAGCCCCGCCGGAAACGACGGGGCTTTTTGTTTTCTACGATCTGATCCGCTCATCGAACGAAGGATTGCCGCCATGACACAGGAAGCACAGACGCCCGCCGTATCGAAGACCTTTGCCACGCCGATCGAACTGTATCGTGCGCTTCTACGCGTGTGGTCCGGCGATACGTCGAGCCCCACTCACGCCTGGTCGGCGACGAATCCGGCGCAGAACCATTGCAGTGTCACGGCACTGATCGTTCACGACTGCTTCGGTGGCGAAATTCTGACGACGCGAACGTCGGGCGGCACTCACTTCTATAACCTGATCGATGGCAAACGATGGGACCTGACCATCAGCCAGTTTGCCGAGCCGATCCCGTTCGACGATACGCGGTCGAGTCGTGAGGAGGCCTTTGCGGATACGTCGCGGGAGAAGTACGAAATGCTGAAGTCGCGGCTTGTGCGCCTATGCTGACGGACGCTTTCGTGCACGCACTCGCCGCAACGCCAGCCACCATCCAAGGCGCATGCGCTTCTGCAGTCGGATCGGCGTGGATCCTACGGCCGGAAGCGGTGTCGCTGTACTTGGCGGGTCTTCCTTGAGTCTGTCGACAAACCGCTGGAGAGCGTCCAACTCATTCGCTTTGGAAAAATTCGCGCGCAGTCTGGCCATCCCTGGCTCAAGCTCAGCAAGATCGTCGACGCTATTGGACAACAGATGGGCGCGCGCCTCGACCCTTCTGACGAAGGCTTCAAGATCGCCAACGGCGATTTCTTCAAAGTTGGGTGATGCCCAGTATTCCCGGCCGCCGCCGCCGTGATACCCAATAACGTAGTTTCCGCACAGCGCAGCCTCCACTGGCGGCAAACCTAGCCCTTCCAAGCCTGAGAACGACATGAAGATTCGCGATTCCTTCAGCAACGCGGCAACTTCTGTCTGATTCATACCGTCGATTGCGCGGATTTCCCAACCCGGCGGCAGTCGTTTCTTCAATGCAAAGACGACGGCAGCAGCATGCGCACCGTTCTTGCGCGGCATATACGTGACGAGGTTGCGTTTTTTGCCATCGACGTTGAACACGCTGTCGTCTACCGAGCAAAACACCCGCACGATTCGGCTTGTCAGGTCCGGATAGTGAAGGGAAATCAGGGAGGAGGTATCTTCAGAAATAGACAGGATGGCGGACGCATTCTGATATGCGTGATCTACGTCGTCATCGGTACAACCGCGGTCGCGGTCACGCAAATAGTATCCATTCTGGACAAAAATCGAGTACTTCAGTCCGCGCGGAACCAGGATGCGCGCGAGTTGCGCCGCCTTAATTTCCGGCAACACCAGATGATCTGTCGGACGTAGGTCTCTGTCGGAAATCAAATGCGCAGCATGTTCGGCCCACGGATACTCATAACCACGCCGATCATGGATGATCGCGGAATCGATCACGCCACCGTTATTCAAATGGCTGGAATGATCGTAGATCACCTTGACCCCGCCAGCGTGCTCGGTTGCACGTGGCGACGTGCAGAAATACACTAAACGCACTTTCATAGTTCCTTCGTTTCTTTTGATCCGCTTGCGTGCTGAAGACGACGAATCTGATGATGCGCTTCGTCGAACACCTTTGGCACGAAAACCGCCTGCAACCCTGCGAGATTGAGCTGAGACCACGCTATCTCATGCGGGGGAATCCTTGGCTCCTCCATGCAACGCCTATTTGCCTCTCCGCCACTACACGGGTTCGAGTCAGCAAGCTGCTAGTGACCAAAGCTGCGATAGAAGGGCTCTGCGAGACGTCTGCTGACCGGGATCGTGAGCGCAATTCAAGAAAGATCATTGCGACCTCGATCGGATACGAACTCGCCGGTGATGCATTGGAGCGTGTCCGAATGCAAACATTGGATCGTCGCAGCTCTCTCTGCATCGATGCCGCCACGCGTGCCCGACAGAAACGACGCATAGCCGCCCGATACCACGATGATCAGCATGAAGAGTCCTCAGAAGATCAAACCAAAGGCGAACATCGCGATAGCCCCTGCGAAACGCGAACCCGTTATTATGCCCGCCGCGTTCGCATCTATAACGTGAGACTTCGAATATCTCGTCCCTTGCTCGGAGTTTTCCGCGATTCGGGTAGAGGTCTTGCAACAGCGCTTCCTCGGCCGTCCACGGCAAGACTTCCGGGAACATGCAGCACGGATCGCCCGCGCGGCCCGTTAGCCTCCCTGGCTCACTCGCCTGATGGCGAGCAAACCTCAACCGCGGACCGCCACAGTCACCACAACGAGCGCCGAGAAGATCAGCGCCGGGGCGAGATGCCGGAACGGCTCCCGATTTCGCAGCAACGTGACGAGCGCACCAATCATGATGGCACCGGCCAGCGCCAAGCCTAAAACTCGGGTTTGTTGTCCAAGAAGAAGCGCCGCACTGAGCAGTTCGAGAGCGCCACAGAGCAACCGAAACCATGCCGGGTAACCCCAGCGTGCGAAGTCGCGCTTCACCGCGCCCAGTCCTGCGAGATTGACCACCCCAGCAACCGCGAACAGAACCGCTACGATCGTCGGGAGAATCGATTCGATAGATGCAGTGTTCAACGCCATCGTTATGCTCCGTTGCTTTGCTGAAAGTGCTTCTGCACAGAGAGGTCCGCAATCAAGCGGGGGCCGTGGGGTTCCCACGCAAGCACTCGCCGCGCATGCTGGCCGCTTACCGTCTGGTCGAGCGCCAGTGCGTCAGCAAACGGCCCAAGCGATTGGCGAGCATCGTCGAGCGGCCAGAATTCGACTCGCTCGGCGCCGACCGACGCCCGAATCGCTTCGCCCATGTCGGCAACGGCAACCGCATCTTCCGCGACCACGTTGAAGACCTGTCCCGCGACACGATCGTCTCCGCTTGCCGCCCGCTCCACCGCGCTCAGGTAGGCCGTGGCGAGATCATCGACGTGCACGGCAGGCCAGTGATTGCGACCATCGCCGACGACTCTCACACTGCCGGCCTGACGGCTCATGCCGGCAAGCATGCCGAAGACGCCGCCGCCGTAGCCGTGCACCATCGCCGGCCTGAGGATCACGGCGGCAATCGAGCGGCGTGCTGCCAGCGCCTGCACGTGTTGCTCCACGGCGGGCCGCCAGGCGATGAGTGGTGTCGGGTGCAGCGCCGATGTTTCAGTCGCGGGCTCGCCCTCCGTATTGCCGTAGACCCAGGTGCCCGACGTATAGACAAACGCCGCGCCCGGTTGCAAATGCGAAAGCATTGCCTCAGCCGCGGCCTCGTCAGCAGCGGCGGCGGCAGCATCGTTGGTCGACGCCATGTGCACGACACCCTCAGCGGCACCGGCAGTCGCAGCGAAAGACTGTGGCTCACGCAAGTCGCCGGAATGCAGTGTCACACCGAGTCGTGCCAACGCGCCGGCGGCCGCCGAGCTGTCGTTGCGCACCAGCGCCGTCACCTGATGGCCGAGGCCGATTGCCTTGCGCGCGACCGCTTGCCCGATGAAGCCCGTACCACCTGTAATGAACAGTTTCAAAGCGTTCTCCAATGATTGGCTGCGAAGTCGAGTAGTCATACAAACGAGACCAACCGGTCTCGTTTTGACGAATCTAAACGAGACTGACCAGTCTTGTCAACTACTCGACGATCTGCTATTAATCGGGCATGAACACGTCTTCTCTTCCCGACCTGAGCCCGCTGCAACGCCGTAAGCGGTCCGCCATCCTCGACGGTGCGAAAGCGGTTTTTTTATGCCAGGGTTTCGTCCTGGCAACCATGGACGATGTCGCCGCGGCCGCTGGCGTCGGCAAGCAGACGGTCTACCGCCACTTCAAGTCGAAGGAAGCGCTCTTCGTTGGCCTGGTGAGCTCGATGTGTGCTGAGGTGGGTGGACTTCTTGCCAGCGCCCTGGACGAGCAATCCGACGAGTCACCCGAAGTCGAGTTACGCGAGTTGGGAACGGTGTTGGCACAAATCCTGATCACGCCGGATAGTCTGCGGCTTTACCGCGCCATCGTTGCTGAGGCCGAGCGCCTTCCGGAACTCGGCCAGGTGTTTTACGAAAATGGCGCAAAGGTTGTGCGTGCCTTCGCCGCAAAAATTCTGCGAAAGCGATTCGACGAATCGACTGCTGCAATGCGGGCAGCGACATTCGTTCAGTTGGTGCTGGGCGACGCGTATCTGGAACTGTCGATTGGTTTCACGGTGCCCGATGCTGAGGCTCGCTTTGCGCGCCAGATTGACGAGGCGGTGGCGGCTGCACTTCGCTAAGGTGCGCCGCATAGCATGTCGAGCCACTGCATGCGGCGCGCACCAGCGTGTAGCGTGGGAAGCGTCAGTCGAACTTGACCAGGTCCTTAAAGATCAGTCGACCCCAGCTATTTCCGCGCGAATGGACTAGCAGCCCACCTTCCGAAAGCCCCCCAAGTTTGATCGGCGAGAAACCGAGCTTTTCCGCAAGCGCACCAATCTCCGTTGCGGCGCCGTCATCGTCGCTCGTCAGGAACACGACTCTCCTGCCACCATGCACGGCCGGATCCTGGTCAAGGACGGCAGCGACCAGATGGTTGAAGCCCTTGACCAGTCTTGCACCAGAGAAGGCCCGCTCAACGACCTTGGACGAAGGCAGTCCGCCCAGTTCCTCAGGGGGCACGCCGTAGACATTGGTCACATCGACGATGGTCTTCCCCTGCCAGGTGGGCAGCACCTTCGCGACATCCGGGTGCGACTCGAAACGGACAGCCAGAAAGATGATGTCCGCCTTGACCGCTTCCGCCAGTGTTTTGGGAATGATCGTCGGTCCGATCGCGGCCGCAGCGGAAGCAAAGCTTTCCGGGTGGCGAGTGGTTGCAACGGATACTTCGATGCCGGTTCGGGCGAACGCCTTGGCAAGCGCCTGGCCGATCTCGCCGAAGCCAATAATTGCGTAGCTCATATCTTCTCCTTCGGTTTGCCACGCCCTACGGACTCCGAATATCGAATGGAGTGACCGCCCGGGCGTAGCGTGTCAAATTTGCGCCAGGCCGCCGTCGACGGCGACCTCACTGGCGGTCATGAAGCTGCTGTCCTGCGCCGCGAGAAAGGCCGCCACCGCTCCGATCTCCGCCGGATCGGCCATGCGCTGAAGCGGATTCATCGAGCCGAAGACCTTCTGGCCTTCCTCGCCTAGCGCTGCCTTCGCGAGTTCGGTCGCCGTCGGCCCGGGCGACAGCACGTTGACCCGGATGCCGGTGCCCTTCAGGTCCTCCGCCCAGGTTCGCGCGAGATTGCGCACTGCCGCCTTGCTCGCGCTGTAGGCGCTGAATGCCGGGGCGCCCGTCGTGCCGGCGCTCGATCCGGTCAGGATGATCGAACCGCCCTCGCCCATCAGCGGCAGCGCCTTCTGGACTGTGAAGATCGAACCCTTCACATTGGTGTCGAAGATTTCATCGACGTGCTCGGCGGTGATCTTGCCGAGCGGAAGCGGGCTTCCCGCCCCGGCATTGGCGAAGACGATGTCGAGGGTTCCGCGCTCGGCCTTCACCACTGCGTAGAGTCGATCGAGGTCGGCCAGATCGGCGACCGAGCCCTTCACCGCGCGGGCATTGAGCCCCAGGTCGGCCACAGCGGCGTCGAGCGCTTCCTGGTGGCGGCCGAAGATGAAGACAAAGGCGCCCTCCTCGATAAAGCGCTTTGCGGCGGCGCGGCCGATGCCCGTAGCACCACCGGTGACGACAGCGGTCTTTCCGTTCAGTCTGTTCATGTGATGCATCCTTCAAAACAAAAGTGACAAACCCGATTCTGGAGCGCTTGATTCATGAAGACAATTGACTGAATATGTATCAATACCATCTACTTTTTAGATACCCATGCTCGACAACGTCACCATCAATCAACTTCGGGCCTTCGTCGCGGTGTGTGACGAGGGAAGCTTTTCCGGGGCTGCAAGGGAGTTGAGGCGTGCACAGTCGGCGATCAGTCACGCGATCAACGCGCTCGAGAGCGCCTTTGACGTAGTGCTGTTCGAGCGCAACACCCGCAAAGCAACGCTGACGGCCGCGGGCCGCAGCCTCCTGCCTGATGCTCGTGGGGTGATCTCACGCACCGAGGAAATGAAGATGCGCGCGGTTTCGATTGCTGAAGCCGGGGTCCCACAGGTCTCGATTGCCGTGGATACCTATTTCTCGCGTGCGCACCTGATTGAATGCTTGCGCACTCTGCAGGCGGACTTTCCAACGGTTGCGATCAATCTGCGCATGACGACCATGCAGGGGGGCGAGCGTTTGGTGATCGAAGGCACGTGCGCATTGGCGGTGACGATCACGGACGTGCCTGAGCTGAGCCCAGCCACCATAGAAAGGCTGCATTTATGTGAAGCGCAAATGGTGACCGTCTGTGCGCCATCGCATCCGCTAGCCGCAATCGCGGGGCCGATCCCGCGGGAGGAATTTGGCCGGCACATCCAGCTCGTCGTAACCGACAATCAGCCCGATGCGGAGAAGACACAACAGGGGGTCGCCAGCGAACGCCAGTGGCGGGTGAATGACCTCGGCGCGAAGCACGATCTGCTAAGGGGAAGCCTGTGCTGGGGGCACATGCCGCATCATCTGGTTGCGGAAGACCTCGCGAATGGGAAACTTATCGAACTCCAACGGCGCGCATGGCACATGCGCCCCCTCACGTTCATGGTCTCGCAGCGGCGCGGCTACTCGTTTTCCGAATGCGAGACCCGGCTGGTCGAGCTCCTTGGCGACCCTCAGCGCTTGTCAAAGGATGTCAGTCAGCGCTCCGTTTCACGCAAAGGCAAGAAAAGCCCGAAGGCTCGGCACGCGTGAGCAAGCCGTTCGGTGATTTGCTGGGGAGACCGCTCCAGTTGAAGTTTGTCCCTCACGATGCGTGCAAACATCAGGTGGTCAAGCAGTCTACAGAGCTTGGGGCGCTGCGCTCGATCCCAGGAAAGCCATTCGACGCATCATCTGCGTCACGCGAATCAAACCGCCAGAGCAGCATCGACGGCGCTCAGATAATGCCGAAAGCCAGCTTCGTGCAACGCCATCCGCACCTGCGCGAGCTCTCGTAGCGCGGGTTCGCCACCCGGGTCCTGCAGTGCCAGCGCGAGCGCACGGCCACGCGCTGCAAAAAGCTCGGCCCAGGGCAGCGGTTCGCGCTGGGTGTAGTTCTCGAGTGCCTTCACGTAGCGCAACACGCCAGGCGCATCGCCGGCGGAGAACATCGCTTCAATCGCGTCGCGGTAAAACCAGAGATGATTGTGGCCCACCGCGCCGAGTCGCAGCAGCGCTTCGCCTTCGTCCAGCAACCGTGCACGCTCGACGTTTTCATCCATTGCGCGGCTCAGCGCGCTCAGCGCCTTGGGGCCGGAAAACTGCGTGCCTACCTCGCGCGAGATCACGATCGCCTCGCTAAGTTTCTTGATCGCTTCGCTTCTGGCTCCGTTGTCCAGCAACAGCCGTCCGTGCATCTCCAGATTTTGTGCCTCGAAGCGGCGGGCGCCGAGTTGCCTGATCAGCCGCAGTTCCTGCTCCAGGTGAAGGTGCGCCGCCTGTTCGTCGCCCAGTTCCTGGCAGGCGAACACGCCCAGCGTCTCGCACAGCAATTGCGCGCGCGGCTGCCCGATCAACGCGGCCGCACGTGCCGCGACGAGCGCGTCCTCGCGTGCCTCGCGTGCTTCGTTGAGATAGATCCTGCTGAAGCCCTGCATCGGACGATTCGCCACCTCGATTCGGCCGAACCCATGCTGGCGGCTGAGCGCCACGCATTCGCTGAAATGGCGACAAGCGGTTTCCATGCGTCCCTGCGCGTACGCTGCATCCGCGAGGCCGCCGAGCGCGCGCGCTTCCGCCTCCGGCATGGCGAGCCGCCGTGCATAGGTAAGACCCCGTTCATGCTCGGCGCAACAGGCGTCGATCCTGCCAAGCGGAAAAAGGATGTTGCCGCGCAAGTGATGAAGGCTTGCGAGGTCGGCCACTCGCCCGTCACGTTCCGCAATCGTCTGCGCGGCCGACAGCAACGCGAGCGCCTCGTCGAGACCTTCATTCACCCGCAGACCTTCCGCGAGCCCGAGCTGGCAGACGCAGCGGGCGTCATCATCGGTGGCGGCCGCGAGCGCCGCGCGGTACGTGGCGATCGATCCCGCAATGTCGCCCAGATCGCGCTGGAGCTCGCCCTTGGCGCAGCTCAGTGCGTGGCGGTCCGTGTCGGTCCGTGCGATCTCGAGGCCCCGGTCGGCCAGCCGCAGCGCGGCCTCGAAACGATGGGCCGCACGCTGCGCGGCCGCCGCGGCGAGATAGGCAGCGCGCGCACGTTCGTCCTCGGCCCGGTCGAGATGCTGCGCGTGCAACGTGGGATCGCTATGGGCGAACCATTCGGCGGCACAGCGATGAAGCTCGCGCCGGCGCGCCCGCAAGAGCGTCGCCCATGCGCCCTCCTGGATCAGCGCATGGGCGAACAGGAAGTCCTCGCCTTCGGGTAGCACGAGCGCATTGGCGAGCAGGCCGTCGCAGACGTAGTCAGGGTCGTCGATGAGCCGGCGCAGCAACGCCAGGTCGAAACGCTGACCGATGACGGCAGCCGCCTGGAATGCCAGCCGGTCGCGTGGCGCCAACCGGTCCATCCGCGCGAGCACGAGGCTTCGGATCGACGCGGGCACGTTGCCGCTGCTGCCTTCCTCGGCATTGCGCAACAGTTGCTCGAGGAATAGCGGATTGCCTGCTGCCCGCTCGATGCAGGCGAGCGCGACGCGCTGAGTCGCGTCGATGAAATTGCTCGCGAGGCTGAGCGCCTCCTCCTTGCGCAGCGGCCCGAGGTCGATCGTGGCGCACGGGGTGTCGCGGCAGCGTGCGCGCCAGGCGGCATCGATCGGATCGCCTTCCACCCGCGAAGTCGTCACGAGCAAGCCCGTTCCATTGACGATGCCCGACGCGAACGCCGCCAGATAGCTGAGCGCCTCGCGGTCGGCCCAATGCAGATCTTCGACGACGATCATCGTCGCCGCTTGCGCGCAGGCGTCCTCGGCCAGTCGTGCGGCGAGCGTCTGCTTGCCACGCTGGCGCGCACTGTGATCCATGGCGTCGTACAGCGCCTGCCACTCGCCGCTTTTGGGCAGATCGAGGAAATCCTGAAGAAACACGAGCTGCTCTTCGTTCAAGACACCGCGGGCGGCGGCACGCTCGACGGCGGCTTGCCGGGCGTCGGCCGATGCGCTGGCCGGCAGCCCGAGCAGGCTGGCGACGATCGCGCGCACCGGGTCCTGCCCCTTGCCAACCCCGAAATCGAGCACGAGGCTTCGATGCAGCGTGAAGCCTTGGCTCTGCGCGTAGCGGCGCATTTCGTCGACGAGCCGCGTCTTGCCGATTCCTGCTTCGCCTCGCAGATGGAGAATATGTCCGGCGTGCTTAGCCTGGCAGGCGTGGACGATACCGTGAAATTGCTCGAGCTCGGCTTCACGGCCGACGAAGCGGCTTCGGTTCGTCGCCACCGGTTCGCTCGCGATGGCAACGAGCCGCCAGGCCCGTACCGGTGTGTCGATACCCTTGAAGAACTGCTCGCCGATCGCCTCGCACACGGCGGCATCGCCGAGCAGACGCGCTGACTCGTCCGCGATCCAGATCTCGCCGGCGGGCGCGGCGCCCACCAGTCGCGCCGCGAGGTTCACCGGATCGCCGTGCACCGTGTAGTCCTGGGCGTCGGCGCGGCCAAGCGCACCAGCGACCACTTCGCCGCTCGCGATGCCGATGTGCGCCTGCAACGGCCGCCCCGCCTGCGCGCCAAGTTGCGTCAGCCCGTCGTGGATATCCAGCGCGGCCCGGGCCGCGCGCAGCGTATCGGTCTCATGCGAGCGCGGCGCGCCGAACAGCGCCATCACCGCATCGCCGATGTGCTTGTCGATCGTGCCGCCATACGCGAGGACGACACCGTCGACCAGCGCCGTGTAGCGGCCAATCAGCGCGCGCAGGTCTTCGGGGTCGAGCGTGCGCGAGAGCGCCGTGTACCCGCAGAGATCGGCAAACAGGATCGTGACCTGCCGACGCTCGTCCGCAGGCGCCAGGGTGGCGGCGGCCGTCGGCGGCGGCGCCGCTGCGCCCGGCAACGGTTGCGCGGCCGCCACGGCGGCCAGGATGCGCTTGCGATGGCCAAGCGACTGCACGCCGAGTTCTTTCAGATCGGCATCGCTCAACTGCTCGAGCAGCGCTACGTCGATGTCGTTCGCCTCGAATGCGGGCGCGTACTGCTCGAGTCCGAGGCGCTGCAGCCATTGCGCGATGTCCATGTTCGTCGCCTGCATTCGATGCCAGCCGGCGCGGCGCGATGCGCAAACGTCAGACGAAAATCGCGCGCACCGCTCGCCGATGCTATCGGCCCCAAGCCGGCATTCGACCCAGCCGATGATTACCCAGTGTAGGTCTACAACTCGCCGGGCGCAGGTGTTTGACACCCTTTCGAGTCACGACGGATACTGGGCAGCGCGTCCCACCGCACCCTCGCATTCTTCGAGGAGTTCACGTGAAGCCGGGCAAGACTGTCTCCGACATTCCGCTACGCTCGCGCTTCGCGGGCCTGCCTGGCGACGTGGCGGCCGGCGCGGTCTCGACGCTCGTCATGCTGTGCTACGCCATGAGCCTCGGCACGATGATCTTCAGCGCCGATCTTGCGCGCTACGCGATGCTCGGCGTGCCGACCGCGCTCGTCAGTTGCGTCGTCACGGCGCTCGTGATTGCACTGACGAGCTCGATGCGTTGGAACATCGGCGGTCCGGACAGCAATGCCGCGGCGTTTCTCGCGGGCGTCGCCGCGGGGGTCGCCAGCAGCGTGCGCGCGGACGGCGGGTCCCCCCAGACCCTGATCCTGACCGTGCTGATCGCCATCGCGCTCTGCTCGGTCGTGACGGGCGTCATCCTCTACGCGATCGGCTCGTCGAAGCAAGGCCGCTCGTTGCAGTTCCTGCCGTATCCGGTGCTCGGCGGATTTCTCGCCGGAACGGGCTATCTGCTGCTGGCCGGGGCCTTTCGCGTGATGACGGGCGAGGCACTGAACTGGCACGTGCTGTCGTTGCTCACGCAGGTTCACTGGCTCACGTGGATTCCCGCGCTCGTCGTGGGTGTGATGACCACGATCCTCACGCGCGCCTGGCAGCACATTGCCGCGCTGCCGCTCACATTGGGTTTCGGCATCGTGCTGTTCTACGTTCTCCTGCACATTGCCGGTCTCTCGATTGCCGACGCGCGCGGCATGGGGCTGCTTCTGCCGCGCGTCACGCTGCACCTTACCGGGCTGCCGGAGCTGCACATGGCCGCGCAACTGAGGCAGGGTGGCATCGACTGGCCGGCCGTCGCCGCACACCTACCGGAGAGCCTCCTCGTCACGACCGTTTCCGCTGTCACGATCCTGATGAATTCGACGGCGATCGGCGCGGTGACCGGCGAGGAGGTCGATCTCAATCGCGAGATGCGGGCCGCGGGTCTTGCCAATCTCGCGAGCGGGCTGCTCGGCGGAATGGTCGGCTACCAGTCGTTCAATCGCTCGATGCTCAATGCGCGCGTGGGTGCCACGAGCCGCGTGGCCGGCGTGTTCGCGGCGCTCGCTTGCCTGGTCCTACTGGGCACCTCGCCCGATATCGTGGCGCTGTTTCCCGTGCCGGTGCTGGTTGGCCTTCAGCTCTTCATGGGCCTGCGCCTGATCATGCATTGGCTCGTGGGTGCGTATGCGAAGCTCAGCTGGTACGAGTACCTGCTCGTGCCTGCGATTCTCGGCACGATCGTCGCCTACGGCGTGGTAGTCGGCGTGGCGGTAGGCGTCGTCGCGGCGTGCGTGACGTTCACGCTGCTCTACGGCCGGGTCAGTTGTATACGCATGGAATTCGATCTGCGCACACGGACGTCCAATGTCGAGCGCAGCATCGACGAGAGCCAGTCGTTGCGCGAACTCGGTGCGCAGGTCTGCGGTATGTGCCTGCAAGGGTTCCTGTTCTTCGGCACCGCCAATTCGATTCTGCAGAGCCTGCGTGGGCGGCTCGCCGCAAGCAATCCGACGCCGGTCCGTTTCGTCGTTCTCGACTTCGGGTCGACTCAGGGCATGGACGCGTCGGTGTCGATCAGCTTCGTCAAGCTACGGCAACTCTGCGCGGCGAAGAACGCGGACCTGGTGCTGACCGCGCTGCCGCCGCACTCGCGCGACCTGCTCACGAAGAGTGGGACCCTCAATCTGCGGATTCATGAATTCGACTCGCTCGATGTGGGTCTGGAATGGGTCGAAGACCAGTTGCTCACGGCGAACTCGCGTGCGACAGGCCACGGCTACGATTTTCACGCGATGCTCGCGCCGCATTTCACGGCCGGCGCGTTGAGCACGCTGCTGGGGTGCCTGGAGGTGCATGACCTGCTCGCGGGGCAGGCGCTTTTTCGTCGCGGTGAGCAAGCCGACGCGTTGTATTTCATCGAGCACGGACGTGTCGAGGTCGCGTTGCCGCTCGACGATGGACGCTCGGTGCGGCTGCGCTCGTTCGGCCCGGGGACCGTTGTCGGTGAAATGGCGGTCTACACGCAGCAGCAACGCAGTGCGGACGTGATCGCCGAGGTGCCGACGCGGGTCCGTCGTTTGTCGACCTCCGCGCTCATCGAACTCGAACAACAGCATCCGGCGGTCGCGCAACAGTTTCATCGGTTTCTGGTCAAGATCATCGCAATTCGGCTTGCCGTTGTTGACGAGTCATTGCGCGCGGCGTTGTGAGTCGTTTGCGCAGAGTGGCCGCCTCCCTACCTGTTGAATGAAATGCGTCATACGTGAATAAGCGCTTCATGATTTGACGCGTCGCTCAAGGCCCGATGCTCGCAGCGACGGCGTAGGCACGTTCAATCTGCACGTGACGGCTGCTCGCGAAACGCTCGTTGCGGCTCGTACTCACTCTGCGTATCGACGACGTACCGTCAGCGGAATAAGTTGGCGGGCTCCTTCGTTTTGGACATCGAGTGAACAGGTGTGCGTGTCGGCTCTACTCCCGGCGCAGCGCAGTCCTGTGTCGTTCCACCGTTTTACCAGGCGACGCCGGTGATGCCGCGCGCGAAGCGTCGTCTTTGTCGTCCCTCGTATCGCAGTGGGGAGGGGTACCTGCGTGCCTCGAAAATCTCCGCGTGCGAAACGGGCCGGAGGAGATGATGGCATGAGACATATCGTTGCCGTCCGTCGCGTGCTTCAGCGCGCCTGCATTCAGGCGATTGCGGCTATCTGTCTGCTGCACGCCTCCTCTCTTTCGGCGCTGCCGATATTCGCCCGTCAAACGGGACAAAGCTGCGTTGCCTGCCATGCAGGTGGACAGTTTCCCGAGCTGACTCCCTATGGGCGAATGTTCAAGCTGAACGGATACACGTTCGGGGAACGTACCGTTCCCATTGCCGTGATGGCGACGGTCGACATGACGAAGACAAGGGTCAACCACGATGCCAGCGGCAACGTCATTTCCCCCAAAGACGGCTTGCCGATTTTCGACGCGGCCAGCATCTTCCTTGCCGGCAAGATCACCGACAGGATCGGTGCGTTCACGCAGTTCACCTACTCGAACTACGATCATCAGGGCAGCGACGGCAAGTGGATCGGTCACTGGGCGTCCGACAACATGGACTTCCGTTATGTCGACAGGATCATAGGGGACGCAAACGATCTGATTCTCGGCACCACACTGCACAACAATCCGTCCGTGCAGGACGTGTGGAACAGCGCGCCGGCATGGAGTTATCCGTACATCTCCTCGTCGACAAGCACGGTTGGCGCTCCGCAATTCCTGCCAATCATGGAAGGCGCGCTGGCACAGCAGGTTGTCGGCGCCGGAGGCTACGTCTACTGGAACCGGACGATTTATGCCGAGTTGTCGCTCTACAGTACGGCCGACGGTATCTGGTCGTTCATGAGCAAAGGGAACAAGGCCGGCGATCCGAACCACCCGCAGATCTATCTGCGTGGCCAGAATCCCTACTGGCGACTGGCACTGACACACGACTGGGGACCACACAGCGTCATGCTGGGGACCTTCGGGCTCAACGTCAACGTCTACCCCAACGACGTCAACGCAACCCCGATCTTCAACCAGGGCGTGACCCGTTACCGCGATATCGGCTTCGATGCGCAGTACCAGTACCTGCTCGAACCGAACACAATCACCGCGCAGGCCCGCTATATCCGCGAGAACATCAGCGATCCGAACAACCTCGTTTATGGCGACAGCAAGGCGGCCAACCTCGGCTCGCTGAGACTGAAGCTCTCATACGTCTACCAGGCCAAATACGGCATCAGTCTCTCGTTCTTTAACGTTACCGGCAGCCGCGACAGCGTCGCGTATCCGGGCAGTGCGGACTTCTCTCCGGCAACGCAAGGCTGGACCCCCGAAATATTCTGGATTCCTGTCCAGAACATCCGCTTGGGGCTGCAATACACACACTTCACGAAGTACCTTGGTGCGCGTTCGAATTACGACGGGCTCGGACGCAACGCAAGCGACAACGACACGCTGTTTGTTTACCTCTGGGCGGCGTACTGGTGATGCCGGTTGTCGCGCTCGCTTCCGTATATGAAACCGCATCGTTCAGGGCTTCTTCGACTCGCCGTTCATGCAGGGGGTTTTGTGAAAACGATGCCATACCTTCGTCCGCAACAATGCCGGGGAAGCAGATCGGCGCCTCGCAGCATGAAGGGAATGCCGCGATGGATTCTGCTCGCCACGTTGCTGGGTGACGCCAGTTGTCATGACCTCGAACATTCCAGACGGATCGACGATCCCGCCGTTACCGGCAGGACGATCGCGTTGCAGGTCTGCTCGAACTGTCACGGCGTGGGCGGCGTTTCCGTCTCTCCGATATTTCCCAAACTCGCAGGCCAGCAAAAGGAGTATCTGGTCAACCAGTTGATGGACTTCAGGGCTCATCGCCGGTCCGACCCGAATGCGAAAAGATATATGTGGGGCTTCACCCATTTGAGCGACGCGCAGATCGAGCAGCTTGCCACGTACTTTTCAAGCCGTCCGCCACCTGAGGGCGACGCCGGCGATCCTCTGCTGGTTGCCAATGGCAAGGTGATTTTCATGTCCGGCCTGCCGGACAAGGGTGTGCCGGCATGCAGCGCCTGTCACGGCGCCCACGGCGAAGGGGTCGGTGAGTTTCCGCGCCTCGCGGGCCAGTATGCGGACTACCTGGTGAAGCAGTTGGTGGTTTTTCAACACGCAGAGCAAAGGCCTCGCGGCGATGTGATGAATGTGATCTGCGTCAAGCTTACGGAACAGGAGATGCATTCGGTTGCGGCATTCCTCGAAGCGTCTGCGGCCGCGCAATGAGAACGCGTTGGGAGTAACGTGGAGGAGACAACCCCGGTATTGCAATGACTGCTGCCAAGGCACAGCTTTCAATCCTGTTCCTGCCCGCGGGCGTGGACCGGAGTGCGGGGCCATTGCTCGCCGCACGGAGCCTGCGCGGGATCTGCGACGGGTTCGTCGCCGTCCTGCTGCCAGCGTATCTGCTGTCGCTCGGTTTCGGGAAACTCACGGTCGGCCTGATCGGCACCGCCACGCTGCTGGGCTCGGCCGTTGCGACCATCGTTGTCGGCCTGCTCGGTAGCCGTTACCCGCAGCGTGCGCTACTGCTCTTCGCCGGCGCCCTGATGACGGTGACCGGTCTTGCGTTTGGATTTCTGTCATCGCTCTGGCCGCTGCTCGTGGTCGCGTTCGTCGGCACGCTCAATCCGAGTTCTGGCGACGTCAGCCTGTTTCTGCCGCTCGAGCACGCACGCCTCGCCGAATCCGCAACGGGCGACGCCCGAACTGCGCTGTTCGCCCGCTACAGTCTCGTCGGTGCGCTCTCGGCCGCACTGGGTGCGCTTCTCGCGGGACTCCCTGACTGGATCGCGGCACATGCCGGCGTTTCCGCGCTCTTCGCCATACGGGCGATGTTCATCGTCTACGCGATCACGGGCTGCGCCGTTTTTCTGCTATACCTTCGGCTGCCACGGCGTGAAGCCCGCACCGCGGCGGCCCGGACACCGCTCGGCCCGTCGCGCGGGATCGTCACGCGTCTCGCGCTGCTCTTCAGCGTCGACGCGTTTGCAGGCGGGCTGCTCGTCAACTCGCTGCTGACGCTCTGGCTCATCCAGCGCTTTGGCCTTTCTCTCGCTGCGGCAGGGCAGTTCTTTTTCTGGTCGGGGCTGCTCAGCGCAGGCTCGCAACTGGCTGCTGCGCCGATTGCCCGCCGGATTGGCCTGCTCAACACCATGGTGTTTACGCACATTCCGTCGAGCCTGTGCCTGATTGCCGCCGCCTTCACGCCAACGCTACCGCTGACCCTGGTGTTGCTGCTGGTGCGCAGTGCGCTCTCGCAGCTCGACGTGCCGACCCGGAGTGCTTACGTCATGGCCGTCGTGACGCCACTCGAACGGCCGGCCGCCGCGAGCTTTACGGCGGTGCCGCGTAGCCTCGCAGCGGCCGTTGCGCCTACGCTTGCCGGTGGCCTGCTTGGCGCGGGATGGCTCGCCGCGCCACTGATCGCATGCGGCACGCTCAAGATTGCCTACGATCTCGCGCTGCTCGCGAGCTTCCGCCATATCAAGCCCGACGGAGCGTCGCCGTGAAGAGTGCATGCGCAGGTCGTCGCTTGATTGCGTCGCTCATTGGCATCTCTATCGCGATCGCCGTCGCAGCCGGCAGCGGCGCTGTTCGTGTCGCGCATGGAGCGGATAACGCGGTCACCGGCAATCTGCCGCTGAAGCACGTCGAGGACGTTCCGCTACCGGGACGAGCGACCCGGTTCGACTATGAAAGCTATGACGCCGGCAGGCATCTGCTGTTCATCGCGCATCTGGGTGACAGCGAAGTCGTGGTGTTCGACACCCTCGCGTCGCGCGTCATCGCGCGCATACCCGGCATCTCCGCCGTGCATGGCGTGCTCGCCCTGCCCGAACTATCCCGTGTGTATGCATCGGCGACCGGCACGAACGAGGTTGTCGCGATCGACGAGTCCACGCTCAAGATCATTGCCAGAGTGCCCGGCGGCGTCTATCCGGACGGCATGGCGTATGCGCCCGATACGCGCAGGCTCTACGTTTCCGATGAAACGGGAGAAACCGAGACGGTGATCGATGTCCCCAGCAACCGGCGGGTAGCGACGATTCCGCTCGGCGGGGAAGCCGGCAATTCGCAATACGATCCGGTATCTCGACACATCTTCGTCAATGTTCAGACGCGACACCAACTGGTGGAGATCGACCCGGCCAGCAATACGATCGTTTCCCATACCGAGTTGCCGGGCGCGAAAGGCAATCATGGACTGCTGATCATCCCGGAATCGCGCCTCGCGTTGATCGCCTGTGAAGACAACGACCTCATGCTGGTGCTCGACATGCACACGATGAAAGTTCTCGGCACGTTCGATGTCGGCGGCGATCCGGATGTGCTCGCGTTCGATCCGGGCTCACGAACGGCGTATGTAGCCAGCGAAGCCGGCATCGTGTCGATGTTCAGCGTTGACGGTAGCCATGTGTCGAAGATCGGCGAAGGTCGCCTGGGCCCGAATGCGCATGTCGTCGACGTCGACGCGGCGACGCACCGATCCTGGTTTCCGCTGAAGAGCATCGACGGACATCCGGTTCTACGGATCATGGCGCCACGATGAGCCACGAACGGTCAGTTTTCCCACCCGTCGCCCGCGCCCGGCACAGCGGCCGTTGCAGCCCAACGCGCGCCGTTCGCGCCGGGATGCATATGCTGGATCAACGTTCTGACAAGCGCCGGTCCACGAACTGGTTTGGTCGCGATATCGTTCATGCCCGCATTGACGGCAGACTCGATCGTTCCTGAGTCTGAATAGCCGGTCAAAGCGATGATCGGTATCTGACCGCTCGTTCCAGGGCGTGCGCGGATCGCGCGGGTCGTTTCTATCCCATTGAGACCGGGCATTTGCAGGTCCAGCATGATGACATCGCATCGTTCATCCTCTGCGAGCATGTCGAGCACTGCCTGCCCGTGATTGGCTTCGCGGACTTCCAGGCCGTATTTCTCCAGCCACGTTCGCACGATACGCCGCCCATATTCATCGTCATCGGCGAGGATCGCTGTCTTGCCTGCCAGCGGCTCGCCATGGACTCCAGGATGCTCCAGACACGATTGCACCGCTCGGAGAAGCTCAGCGCGACTGCACGCTTTGGGGACGATTGCAGTCATGCCCGCTCTCTCGGTCTTCACATGCACGAGATGCTCCGGCTCACTGGAGCAGCCGAGTATCGGCACGAACCGCATGGCGGGGACGAGCCCGCCACGGATCATTCCCGTCGCGGCATAGCCATCCAGCACGGGCATGTGCAGATCCATCAGCACGAGGTCATAGTGCGCCTGCTTGATTCGCTCGATGGCGAGCTGGCCATTTTCCGCCTCGTCGATCTCCACGCCGAGACCGCCGAGGTGCTTGCGAAGCGTGCTTCGCTGCATGACGTCGTCGTCGACGAGCAGAATCCGCTTACCCTCGAAAATCGCGAGTGAATCGTCCCGAAGCGCTCGACTATTTTCGTCGGGCGCGGCTTGCGCAGCCCGCGGGAACCGCAGAGTGAAGCGCGTGCCCTCGCCTTCGGCCGAATCGCAGAAAATGTCGCCACCAATGGCGACCATTGCCCGCTTGCAGTATGCGAGCCCCAGGCCTGTGCCCCCCGCCTTGCCCGAGGTCTGGAACGATTCGAACAGGCGTGTCTGCAACGATTTCGGAATGCCGGGTCCGGTATCGGTCACGAAGACATGCGGCTCGTCCACTGTCACGACGAGCCTCATGTCCGGATAACGCTTGACGTAGTAGAGCGCGTTCTTGAAGAGATTGAACAGCACGAACATGAACAGCGTTTCGTCACCGTCGAAAGCGAAATCTTCGTGCACCAACAGGCTTACTACGCTTCGCTCTCCTTCCGTTTCGTACGCGTATTCAGCGAGCGCTTTCTGTACGACGTCGGCTGCCTGAATACGTGTGACTTTGCTGGTGTCGATGGTTTTGACGTTGACCTGTTCCAACGTCATTGCGATCACCTGCAAGCCACGCTGGACCGCGCGCTGCCCCTGTGACAGTTGCGCATACACGTCTTCGATCTGTTTTCCAGAAAGGGGCTGCGTGGCGTCGTCCGTTGTTGGCTCGGGTAATGCCCGGCTCGCCATGTCCAGACTGTACTGGATACGACCGAGCGGATTGCGCATTTCGTGAGCGATCGAACCTGCAAGCGCCACCGCGCCTCGCAGCTTTGCATCCTGCAACTGCCGTTCCGAAAACTTGAACAGACTTCCGCCGACGACGACCAGAATAAAGGTCGGCAATCTCGCGATATAGTCAGGTGCAAGCACGGGATGAGCCGTGGTGGCCATGTAAAGCGCCACCCCGAGGATGGTACCCAAACACAGCATGGCAATCGTGTTGCGCCAGTCCGTCAGCAGAACGAGAAAAAATACGGCCATGAAGCTGTCGGCAATGAAGACGATATTTCCATGGTTCTTCAGCGACATGAACACATGGAAAAACGGCAGACAATAAAGCACCACGACGTATGAACAGCCGATGTAGTACTTTCTCAGCCGCGCAGGCCAGTAATTCGGCATTGCCATCACTGCGCAGGCAGCCGCTGCGATCAGTCTGATCGTGAGATTCTCATACGGCTGCGGCAGAACCAGCGTATAGATGAAATGGAAAAGTAGAAATCCGATTGCGCCCACCAGGCTGGCGTATCTGAGAATTCCTTTTCTGTGGCTGCAATAGTCTTCGTAACAGGCAAACAGCTTGCGTAGATATTTCATGGGACGCGCAACCACCAGATTGCAGGGAAAACGAAGCCTCCAGACTGAGGAACAGGGAGCGCCACGCTCGACAGACGCTCCCCGTCAGGATCACGCGTGCCGCAGCGCTACCTGCTCGAGCATTTGCCCCGTCAGGAACAGCGTGGTCTCCGCGGTCGATCGAACGAGCGCCTGATCCGCAGGCGTTTGCGCATATCGCTCGAGGCAATCTTCCACCTGGGCGCTGTGCTTTTTGTCGATCACCGCATGGGCCACGAAGAACGACATGTTCTTGTCCGTCAGCGACAGATCGCTCTTGACCTTCGCGAGGGGCTCGCCGATATGCTCGTACACGCTTTCCGCCCAGAAGCTGTAGCCCAGGCGCGCAACGGGACCATATTTGAGCGCTACGAAGTAGAGATAGCCGATCAGCGCCTCGGTAGCCGGCAACGGAGCGCGTGCTATCGCATCCCTGTTGAGCAGTCCGACACTCTCGAGATCGTGGATCACCATGCGCTCGTGTCCTACCTCTTCCGCAGCGTGGTGATAGGCGAATTTCAGCAGCCCTTCTGGCGCGCTAACGAAGGCCGCGACCGCCTGGTTCATCGAGTTGTGCTTCGTGTAGTGGTGAACTTCGACCATCAGGTCGTGATAAAACTCATTCGTTACCTTGTTGTTCATCACGTAATGCCAGAATCGGCCAGTCTTGATCTGCGCCCAATGCTGATTGACTGTTTCCCGGAGAGAATGAACAAAGTTATTTTGCATGGTCTTTTCCTTTAGTATGCTTTTTGCATTGATGTTTTTATATAACCGCCGCGCTGACAGCGTCGTTGCCCATTAGGGCTCTCGAAACATTCGCTACAGTGCCATGAATTAGCGTATATGTCTTCTCAGTTCCTGCGAGAGGTATATCGGTCGCCACGATCGAGAAGCCGAATCTTCGGTAAAGCCGGCTCAGAACGTGTGTGCAGGACGCGTGAAAATTTCTTCCGTTGGAGTTCTCGGCGACGAACCCAAGCGCCAGTATCAAACATTGTTTGAGTAGATCCTGGCCTTGTCTGACGGCGGGATCGAGTACGAGGCGACCCACTTCCCAGCTGTCCACCAGCAAGGACGGATCAAGCCGTGCCTCTTTGTGAAGTGTTTCCGTGAGGGTCAATTCGTACGCCATCGGTACGAATCGCATGGTGCCGATTAGCTGGCTATCCAGCTCAAAGGCAACGGAAATGCCTATTTCGTCTCTTTTTTTTCCTCCGCATGGAAATACGGATTCAGCCGCTCGTGCACGGCCAGATCGATCTCCCGGCGCAGGTGCTGAACTTCGCTGATCTCCGAGGGGCCTTGGAGATGACGCAAGACGACCTCTCGTGACGCCGCCGGCGGCACGGGCATGACAGGCAAATGCCTCTGTGGCTGGAATGTGTCCAACATCATGATGTTTCCTGCCTCCTGTAAGAACGGTGGGAAAGCCAGGCAATCCCCGGGTTGAAGAAAAACAAGGTTACTCACTGCATTGCTCAATGAATGATCCCTGATCGCGCCGTTCCGTGCGAGATAGTCCGCTTACCGCGACACCAGGGACGCAAGTCGCCACTGCCAATACAACCGAGAATATCTACCGCTATGCGACCTGAATTGCCACAATTCAAACAATAGCGCGGATTTACGTAAATCGCACCTGTTTGCATTAAAAATTAGATGCAACTTGCATATCTTTTGTGCGACACGCCTCATTTCGATGACGTCCCGCCGGATACGCCCCGGAGATGGACGTTGAATGATCTCATGAGCGGTATTGCCGAATGTAATGCATTGGAAGGAACTGTGGAAAGACCCGAAAAAATTGAATTTTTGGTAAACGTTCGATACCGCACTATTGAACCGAAAGTTAGAGGAAACACTCGGATGGCGGCCTCTAGCCAGGGAATTGACTGACTGCGTCAAGTACTCGAGCAGCAATACACCGCTGGCCGGTCGACTGCGATCGCGCGAATAGGTCGGCGCCTTCGTGAGCCCTATAACAACCCCACGAAATGCAGCAGCACAAACACGAGCGCGCCGCCCGCGATCAGCACCAGTGCATTGATACGCGTGCCCATCACGAGCGCGGTCGCGACCGCCGCGGTGAGCCATGCGATCCAGCCGCCTTCGAGTTCCTTGATCAGCACGTAGACGGACGCGAGAATCAGCCCGGCCGCAACCGGCCGCAATCCGGCCTGCAACGCGTTCAGCCAGCGCGCGCCTTCGTGACGGTTCCACAGGTGCACGACGCCGTACATCAGGAACGCAGTCGGCCCGAACAACGCGAGCGTCGCGACGAGCGCGCCGCCGAGGCCGCCAACCTGATAGCCGATCAACGTCGCGAGCAGCGAACCGGGACCGGGCGCGAGCCGCGCAATCGCGAAGTCGCTGAGAAATTGCGCATGCGTCATCCAGTGGTGCACGTCGACGACCTGGCGCTGGACTTCGGGGATGATCCCCTGCCCACCGCCGACGGTGACGATCGACAGCGGCGCAAAAACCGAGAACAGGGCAATGAGAGTTCGGGACACGGCAGAAGCTTTTTCTTGAGTTTGACTAACGGCGATCCAGGCGATCAGGTCCGGCGCACCTCGCGCACGTACTCATAGCCAACGCTCAACGCGCCCGCGATCAGCACGGTCCACACCATCGACACGCGAAATACCGCGGCAGCCGCGAATGTCGCGACCAGCACCAGATACGGAAACACGCGGCGCGGCAAGCGGCGCGCGGCGGTGATCGCCATCGACAACGACAGCCCGATCGCACCGGCCGCGGCGCCGGCAAGCGCGACATGCGTGAGCGGAAACGAGGCGATCGCCGAGAAGAACACGCCGAGCAGAACGATCACGACGGCCGGCGGAAAAACGATGCCGCAGAATCCCACCACGGCGCCGCGCCAGCCGAGCAGCCGGTAGCCGATCCAGATCGCCAGATTCTTCACGTTGACGCCGGGCAGCGCCTGCGACAACGCCAGTCCGTTGAGAAATTCGTCTTCGCTGATCAAGTGCCGCTCGTGCACGAACACGCGCATGAACCAGCCGCTCAGGCCGCCGCCGAAACTCGTCAGGCCGATGCGCGCGAAGATCAGGAACAGCCCGAGCGAGGTCACTTCGCGCGAGGGCGGCGTGTGGTGAGGCGCGTCGTGTACGGGTGGCGAGACCGGGTCGTTGACGTCTTGCCCTTGGGTGCCTTTGGCCAATGCTGTTCCTTAGTCGTTTTGATCGTGCCGCGCTTGCCGCGCGCCCGGCATGATAGCCGCTGACGTAGCCGCCGGGGCGGACGCCGCCGAAGGCGAGGAAGCCGAAGCAGGCGCGGACGCCGCTGAAGGCGCAGCCGAGGACGCGGCCGTCGCCGGATGCCGCGGATCGTGCAGCTCATCGGTGGACCACCCGCCGCCCAGATCGCCGAACAGCGACGCCGCGTGCAACAGTCGCGATTCCTGCACGTTCAGCGCGGTCTGCAGCGTGGTCAACTGAGTCGCTTGCGCCGTCGCGACCGTCGTGTAATCGACGGTGCCCGCCTCGTATTCGTTGAGCGCGATCTCCGCGCCGCGGTTCGCGTCGACCACCGCCGTTTCGAGCACGACCGCCTGGTCGGCCAGAATGCGTAGACCGGACAGGTCGTCCTCGACGTTCTGGAATGCACCCAGCACCGTGCCGCGATAGTTGGCGACCGCCGAGTCGTAGGCTGCTTTCGCCGCATCGACGTCGGCGCTGCGCAGGCCGCCGTCGAACAGCGTCTCGGTCGCGCTGCCGCCGAGCGACCACACGTAGTTCGCGGCCTTCAGCAGACCGGACAACGGCGACTGCGTGAAGCCGGCCGCCGCCGACAGCGAGATATCCGGGTAGTACGCGGCCACCTCGACGCCGATCGCCGCATTCTGCGCGGCCATCCTGCGTTCGGCTGCAGCGATGTCGGGGCGGCGTTCGAGCAGCGTCGACGGCACCCCGACCGGCACCGACGGCAGCGCCGGCATCGCGGTGCTATGCGTGATCGACAGCTCCTCCGGGTTTTTGCCGACCAGCACCGCAATCGAATGGGCGAACTGGGCGCGCGAGACCCCGAGTGCGATCAGATCGGACTTCGCGGTATTCAACTGGCTGCGCGCGGTGATCAGATCGCTTGGCGGGATCGTGCCCGCCCGGTCCTGCTCGGTGACGACGTCGAGAGCGTGCTGATACGCGACGACCGTTTGCTGCAACAGGTCGATGTTCGCGTCGGTGGTGCGCAGCTCGATGATCGCCGTCGCGAGCGCGACCTGCTCGGAGAGCGTCGCATTCGCGAGCGTCGCTTCGCTCGATTGCGCGGTCGCGGCGTTTTCCTCGACCGTGCGGCGCACCTGGCCCCACAGATCCGGCGCCCAGCTCACGCTGCCTTCCAGCGTGCCCGCATTGACGATGCGCGCCGTCGTGCCGTTGATGAAGCTTCCCGACGAACTGACCGAACCGCTGCTCGCGCGCTCGCGCGTCACCGATCCGGTCGCGCCGATCGTCGGAAACAGGTTCGCGTGGGCGGCGCGCACTTCGGCGAGCGCTTGCTGGTAGTTCGCGTAATCGGCGCGCACGGTCTGGTTCGACACCGCGACGAGCGGTTCGAGTTCGTCGATCAGCGGATCGTTGAATGCGCTCCACCACGTGCCTTTCGGGCCGGTCGCGTTCGGTTCGGCCTGGGTCCAGCCCGGCAGCTCCGAGTAAGTGGCGGGCACGCTGACCTGCGGCCGGTGATAATCCGGGCCGACCATGCAGCCGGCGTTGAACAACGCCAGCAGCGCGACGGCGAGCGTCGCGGCACTCGTCAACCGGGTGCGCGGCCCTCTCGAGCGTTCAATAGAAATCTTCATCGTCATGCCTTCGTATCCGGTTGTCCCGGCGTCGCGTCGCGGTTCCAGCGCAAACCCGCGGACCATCTGACCAGCCGTGCGCGCAGGCGGTCCAGGTACAGATAAATCACCGGCGTCGTATAGAGCGTAAACATCTGGCTCAGGAGCAGCCCGCCCATCACCGTGATGCCCAGCGGCTGGCGCAGCGAGCCGCCCTGGCCGACACCGAGCGCGAGCGGCACCGCGCCGAGCACGGCCGCGAACGTCGTCATCATGATCGGCCGCAGACGGATCAGCGCGGCCGCGTGGATCGCATCGCGCGCGGGCATCTGTTCCTGGCGCTGCAACTGGATCGCGACGTCGACCATCATGATGCCGTTCTTCTTGACGATACCGATCAGCAGGATGATGCCGATCATCGCGATCAACGAGAACGGCGTGCCGAAGATCAACAGCGCGAGCGTCGCGCCGATGCCGGCGGACGGCAGCGTCGACAGGATCGTCAGCGGGTGGATCGAGCTTTCGTACAGCACGCCGAGCACGATGTAGACGACGGCGAGCGCCGCGAGGACCAGCAGCGGCACCAGCACCAGCGACTGCGAATAGGCCGCCGCCGCGCCCGCGAACGAACCGTGGATGCTCGCCGGCATGCCGATCTCGCGGCTCGCGTCGTTGATCGCCACGCCCGCCTGGGAGAGCGAGCCGCCGGGCGGCAGGTTGAACGAGATCGTGGCCGCGACGAGGCCGCTCTGATGGTTCACCTGCGTCGCCGTATGGCTGTTCGCGTACGACGTCAACACCGAGAGCGGCACCATCGTTTCGGCGGCCGTGCTGTCCGCGCTGCCGGTCGAGCTGCCGCCCTTGCTGTTGGCGATGCTGTTGTTGGTCGCGTTCGACTGCGCGTCGGCATTGCGCGAGTTCGTGTTCGCCGACGTGCCGGCGGAGTTCGCGCTCGCCGTGGTCGTTGCCGACACCGTGCCGTGCGGCATCTGCGTCGCGGCCGTGCCGGTCGGATTGCCCGCGGCCGTGCTCAGATAGATCTGGCTCAGCGTCTGCGGGTACTGCCAATACTCGGGCGCGACCTCCATCACGACGAAGTACTGGTTCAGCGGGTTGTAGATCGTCGAGACGGTGCGCTGGCCGAACGCGTCGTACAGCACGTTGTCGATCTGGTTCGGCTGGAAGCCGTAGCGCGCGGCGGTCGCGCGATTGATCGTCAGATAGGTTTGCAGGCCGTTCTGCTGCAAGTCGGAGTTCACGTCGAGCAGCCGACCGTGCTCCTTCGCCAGCGCCGCGACGAGCTTCGGCGTCCATTTGAACAGTGCGGCGGAATCGTCGCTCGTCAGCGTGTACTGGTACTCGGCCGCCGACTGCCGCCCGCCGATGCGCAAGTCCTGCTGCGCCTGCAGGAACAGCCGCGCGCCCGACACTTCATCGAGCTTCGGCCGCAGCCGGTTCACGACCTGGGTCGCCGTGGCATGCCGCTGCGCGAGCGGCTTCAGTTCGATGAACACGTTCGCGGTATTGAGCGCCCGCCCGCCGGTGAAGCCCGCGACCGACTGCACCGCGGGATCCTTCTGCACGATCGACTGCAACTGCGCGAGCTTCTTCTGCATCGCCGTGAACGAAATGCTCTGGTCCGCGATGATCTGGCCGATCAGGATGCCGGTGTCCTGCTCGGGAAAGAGGGTGGCCGGCACGAGTTTGAACAGGAACACGTTGCCGACCATCAGCGCGACCAGCAGCAGAATCACCAGCAGAGAATGATCGAGCACGGCCGTCAGCGTGCGCGCGTAGACATCCCTGAAACGATCGAACTGCCGCTCGATCCAATGCGCCCAGCGCGATTTCGAATGACCGGCGTTGTCGCGGCTCAGCACGTAGGCGCACATCGCGGGCGTGACCGTCAGCGAGATCACCAGCGAGATCAGGATCGCGATCGACAGCGTCATCGCGAACTCATGGAACAGCAGCCCGACGATGCCCGGGAACAGCAGGATCGGCAGAAACACCGCGATCAGCGACAGGCTCATCGAGATGACCGTGAAGCCGACCTCGCCCGCGCCCTTCACCGCGGCCTCTTTCGGACTCAAGCCCTGCTCGATGTAGCGCACGACGTTTTCGAGCACGACCACCGCGTCGTCGACGACGAAGCCGGTGCCGATGGTCAGCGCCATCAGCGAGAGATTGTCGATGCTATAGCCGAGCAGATACATCGGCCCGAAGGTACCGACGATCGACAGCGGCAACGCGACCGCCGGCACGAGCGTCGCGCGCGGCGACTGCAGGAAGATGAACACGACGCCGACCACCAGCAGCACCGCGATGAACAGCGTGCGCTCGGTATCGCTGACCGACGACGTGACCGACTCCGAGCGATCGATCGCGACATCCACGTGCACGCTTTTCGGCAAGGTCGCTTCGATCGACGGCAGCACGTTGCGTATCTGCTGCACGGTACTCACGACATTGCTGCCCGGCATCGGATAAACGATCACGAGAATCGCCGACTTGCCGTTGAAGAGCCCCGCATTGCGGATGTTTTCATTCGAGTCGCGCACCTGGGCGACGTCGCGCAACTGCACCGGCGCGCCGTCGCGATACGCGACCACCAGATCGCGATACGGCGCCGCGTGCGTGATCTGATCGTTCGAGGTGACCACGTAGCGCTGATCACCCACGTCGAGATGACCCTTCGCGCTGTCGGCATTGGCCGCGCTGATCGCCGCACGCACGTCTTCCATGCCGATGCCGTAGCTATTGAGCTTGCCCGGCTGCAACTCGACGCGCACGCTAGGCAGCGCGCCGCCGCCGAGCGTGATCTGGCCGACGCCCTGCACCTGCGACAACTGCTGCTGGATCACCGAATCGGCGGAGTCGTAGAGCTGCGCCTTGGTCAGCGTGTCCGACGTCAGCGACAGCACCATGATCGGCGCGTCGGCCGGGTTGTACTGGCGGTAGCTCGGATTGCTGCGCAACGTGGTGGGCAGATCGGCGCGCGCGGCCTGGATCGCCGCCTCGACGTCGCGTGCGGCGCCGTTGATGTCGCGCTTCAGGCCGAACTCGACGATGATCATCGACGAGCCGACGTAGCTGATCGAGGTCAGCTCCTCGACGTCGGCGATCGTCGCGAGCCGTCGCTCGAGCGGCTCGGCCACCGTCGAGGCCATGATGTTGGGGCTCGCGCCGGCCATGTTCGCCTGCACGACGATCACCGGAAACGCGATGTTCGGCAGCGGCGCGACCGGCATGCGGAAATACGCAAGCGTGCCGGAGATCAGGATCGCGATCGCGAGCAGCGTCGTCGCGACCGGTCGCCGGATGAAGAGCGCCGGGATGTTCACCGCGTGCCCTCCGCGCCGCCTTCCGGCGGGCGTCCGCCCGGCTCGCCGCCGCCGTTGCGCTCAGCGCGCGCGGCGCGCCAGCGGTTCACGCGCATGGCCATCCGGTCGAAGAACAGATAGATCACCGGCGTCGTGAATAGCGTCAGCACCTGGCTCAGCGTCAGGCCGCCGATGATCGCGAGACCCAGCGGCCGGCGCAGTTCCGAACCGGTGCCGGTGCCGAGCAGCATCGGCAGCGCGCCGAGCATCGCCGCGAGCGTCGTCATCAGGATCGGGCGGAAACGCAGCAGCGACGCCTCGAAAATCGCGTCGCGCGGCGCCTTGCCGTGATTGCGTTCGGCATCGAGCGCGAAGTCGACCATCATGATCGCGTTCTTCTTGACGATGCCGATCAAGAGCACGATACCGATGATGCCGATCACGTCGAGATCCATCCCCGCGAGCATCAGCGAGAGCAATGCGCCGATACCAGCCGACGGCAGCGTCGAGAGGATCGTGACCGGATGGATGAAGCTCTCGTACAGCACACCGAGCACGATATATACGGCGACCAGTGCCGCGATCAGCAGGTACACCTCGCTGGAGAGCGAATCCTCGAACGCCGCCGTTGCGCCTTGCAGCGACGAAGTGATCGACGGCGGCAGGTTGATCGCCTGTTCGGCCGCGTGAATCTCCTTGACCGCCGTGCTCAGCGACGCCCCCTTCGCGAGATTGAACGAGACCGTCACCGACGGGAACTGCGCGAGGTGACTGATCACGAGCGGCGCCTTCTTGATCTCGATCTTCGCGATGCCGGACAGCGGCACCTGACCCGTGCTGCTGGTCTGGCTCGGCAGATAGAGATCGCCGATCGACTGCACGCTCGGCATCGTTTCCGGCTTCGCGACCAGAATCACGCGGTACTGGTTCGACTGCTCGAAGATCGTCGACACGATGCGCTGGCCGAGCGCGTCGTACAGCGCGTTGTCGATCGTCGCGGGCGTGATGCCGAAGCGCGCGGCCAGTTGCCGGTTCACTTCGACGTTCACGCTGAGGCCGTCGCTGTTGAGGTCGCTCTGCACGTCCGAGAGCGACGGCACCTTCTTCAGGCGCGCGACGAGTTCCGGCACGTACTTCTGGAACGCCTCCTGGCTCGGTCCGCGCAACACGAAGCTGTACTGGTTCGGGGACACGGTCGTGTCGAGCGTCAGATCCTGCTCCGGCTGCATGAAGAGCTTCACGCCGGGCACGTGCGCGACTTCCTGCGCGAGCCGCCGCGCGATTTCCTGCGCGTTGTCCGAGCGCTTGTCCTTGTCGCGCAGGTTGATCAGGAAGCGGCCATTGTTCAGCGTCGCGTTGGTGCCGTCGATCCCGACGTACGACGTCAGCGAGACGACGTCCGGGTCCTTCAGAACCGCGTCGGCGAGTGCGCTCTGGCGCTTCACCATCGCCGCGTATGAAACCGAGTTGTCGGCGACGCTGATGCCCTGGATCACGCCGACGTCCTGCACCGGAAACAGGCCCTTCGGAATCACCACGTACAGGAGGCCGGTCAGCACGACGGTGGCGACCGCAACCATCAGCGTCAGCGTCTGATGATCGAGCACCCACGCGAGGCCGCGCTCGTAGGCCGCGAGCGTCTTGTCGAACAGGCTCTCGCTGATGCGCTCGAAGCGGCTCGGATGCCGCTCGGCCTGCGCGCGCAGCATCCGCGCGCACAGCATCGGCACCACCGTCAGCGACACGACCGCCGAGATCACGATCGTCACCGCGAGCGTCACCGCGAACTCGCTGAAGAGCCGCCCGATCACGCCGCCCATGAACAGCAGCGGAATCAGCACCGCGATCAGCGAAATGGTCAGCGACAGAATCGTGAAGCCGATCTGCCCCGCGCCTTCGAGCGCCGCTTCGAGCGGCGTCATGCCCTCTTCCAGATAGCGCACGATGTTCTCGATCATCACGATCGAGTCGTCGACGACGAAGCCGGTCGCGATGATCAACGCCATCAGCGACAGGTTGTCGATCGAGTAGTTGAGCTGGTACATGACCGCCAGCGTGCCGATCAGCGAGACCGGCACCGAGATGCTCGGAATCAGCGTGGCGGGCACGTTGCGCAGGAACACGAAGATCACCGCGACCACCAGCACGATCGCGAGGATCAGCTCGAACGCGGCGTCCGCGACCGACGCGCGGATCACGCCGGTGCTGTCCGACACGACGGTCACTTTCATGCCGGCCGGCAGCGTCGATTCGAGTTGCGGCAGCTCCTTCATGATCTGGTTGACCGTCTGGATCACGTTCGCGCCCGGCTGGCGCTGCACGTTCAGCACGATCGCGGGCGAACCGTTGTACCACGCGCCGCGCTCGACGTCCTGCGCGGCCTGGCTCACGCGCGCGACGTCGCGCATGAACACCGGCGAGCCGTTCTGGTAGGCGATCACCGTGTCCAGGTAGTCCTTCGGATCGGTGATCTGATCGTTGCCGTTGATCGTGTAGTCGAGATCGGGACCGTCGAAATTGCCCTTCGGCTGGCTCACGTTCACATAGCTGAGCAGCGTGCGCAGATCGTCGATATTGAGGCCGTAGGCGGCGAGCTTGTGCGGGTCGGCCTCGACGCGGATCGCGGGCACGTTGCCGCCGCTCGTCGTCACGACGCCGACGCCCGCCACTTCCGAGATCTTCGTGCCGAGCCGGTTGTTCGCGACGTCTTCGAGCTGCGTCAGCGACATCGACTTCGAGGTGACCGCGAGCGTCAGAATCGGCTGGTCGGCGGGATTGACCTTCGCGTAGGTCGGCGGGGCCGGCAGGCCCGAAGGCAGATAGCTGTTCGCCGCATTGATCGCCTGCTGCACGTTCTGCTCGGCGATATCGAGGTTCAGCGACAGGTCGAACTGCAGCGTGATTACCGACGCGCCGTCCGAACTGTACGAAGTCATCTGCTGCAGGCCCGGAATCTCGCCGAGTTGCACTTCGAGCGGCGCCGTGACGGTGGTCGCCATCACGGTCGGGCTCGCGCCGGGATAGAACGTCTGCACCTGAATCGTCGGATAGTCGACGTTCGGCAGCGACGACACCGGCAACACGCGCATCGCGATCAGACCGACCAGCACGAGCGCGATCATCAGCAGCAGCGTCGCGACCGGGCGAAGAATGAACAGGCGGGAAATATTCATCGGCGCGGCGGTCCGTTAGGACGAAGCGGCTGCGGACGATGCCGCCGCGGGCGATGCCGGCGCGGCCTCGGACGCGGCGGAGGGCGCCGCCGCGCCGCTGGCGGCCACGCCGCTCGCCGCGACGGCGGGCTTCGGTTGTGCCGGCTGGATCTTCGCGCCGTCGTTCAGACGATCCGTGCCGTCCGTCACGACCTGGTTGCCGGCCGCGAGACCCGACTCGATGACGGTGTTCTTGCCGTCGCTCGGGCCGAGCTTGACCTTGTGCACGGACACCGTGCTATTCGAATTGACCAGATAAACGAAGTCGCCCGGCGCGCCGGACTGGACCGCCGCGGTCGGCACCAGCACCGCGTTCTGCATCGTGTCGACGAGCAGCTTCACGTTGACGAACTCGTTGGGGAACAGCGCCTCGTCCTCGTTCGCGAAGGTCGCGCGCAGGGTGACGGTGCCGGTCGCGGTCGCCATCTGGTTGCTGACCGCGTACAGCGTGCCGGTCGCGATCTCGCGCGAGTTATCGCTCGAATACGCGGTGACCGGCAGCTTCGCGCCGGTGGCGAGACGCTGCACGATCGAGGCCAGCGAATCCTGCGGCACCGTGAACTGCACCGTGGTCGGCTTCACGGTCGTGATGACGACGATCCCCGTCGACGACGACGCGGTCACGTAGTTGCCTGGATCGACGAGCCGCAAGCCGACCTTGCCCGCGATCGGCGCAGTGATGCGGCAATAGGCGAGATCGAGGTCGAATTGGGCGATGTTGGCAAGATCGGCTTTCACCGCCGCTTCGTCCTGCTGCACGAGGAACTGTTGATCCGCGTAGGTCTGCTGCGCGATCGACTTGCGCTCGTTCAACTGCGTATAGCGCTCGAGATCGGCGCGTGCCTGCGCGAGCGACGCGCGGTCTTTCGCGAGCGTGGCCTCCGCCTGCTGCTTGCTGATCTGATACTGGCGCGGGTCGATCTGCGCGAGGAACTGGCCTTTCTGCACCTCCTGGCCCTCGTGATAGCCGACCTCGGTCAGATAGCCGCTCAGTTGCGGCAGCACGGTCACGGTCGCAATCGGCGTGACGGTGCCGAGCTCGCTCAACGTGACCGGCATCGACCCGAGCGTCGCCTGCGCCACGGTGACGACGATGGCTGGGTTCTCGCGCGCGGGCTTCTTACGCGTGACCAGATGAACGACGACCAGCGCGACCAGCACGAGCACGATAACCGCGAAGATGATGAGCCCGCGTCGGGAGCGCTTTGGCGGCGGGGACACGGTTTCGCTCATGTTGTTCTCCGGGGACGGATATTGGTGTCGATGTGTGGTTGGAATCTCGTCCTCTGACGGGACTGCGCAAAATTGCCATGGTTCACGCGCGTTGTCATCAGTCGAAGCCCTTCTGGAGGTGTTGTTATCGATATGTAAGGAAATGGGCGTGCTTTTATCCCGGCATGCGTGAATGTAACTGGCTTACGGCGGGATTGAGTTACAGGAGCGCAACATGTTGGTGTGTGGAAGAGTTGGGGGCATGGATCGAACGGCACGTGGCGCGGCGACACCCGGATGCGTCGAGTTTTGGACACGGCAGGCCTTCGCAATATGCGGTAACAGACGACTGCCGATTGAAAGGCGCCCCGTCCGTCCAGAATCGTCACAATCGTTCGCTATCATCCCAAGCCAGCGTCGCGGGCGCCGCGACCATCACGACTTCCCATCACGTCACGCCGATGTCCATCACCGTCCATTTTCCCGCCGAGGTCCGCGACTGGATCGCCGCCAACCTCACGCGCGGCGTCGCGCCGCAAGCGATCGTCAACGAACTGGTGAGCCGCAACAACGCGGCCGAGCTCGCGTCGGCGATGGTCGAGGCGGTGTCGTCGGCGTTCCTGTACGGTGCGCCGCTGCCCGGCGACAAGCTCGAAGTCGGCGGCGCGCCGCTCAGCTACCAGCCTGAGCCGCTGCGCGTGGCCGACGGTCCACTGATCCAGCTCGGCGAGCGCAAGATACGCGTGCTGTCTCGGCTGCAACGGCCCGCCGCCGTGCATCTGGCCAACTTCCTGAGCGGCGACGAATGCGAACAGCTGATCGCGCTCGCGCAGCCTCGGCTCGACCGGTCGACCGTCGTCGATCCGGTGACCGGCCGCAATGTGGTTGCCGGTCATCGCAGCAGTCACGGGATGTTTTTCCGTTTGGGCGAGACGCCGCTGATCGCGCGCATCGAAGCGCGCATCGCGGCGCTGACCGGCACGCCGGTCGAGAACGGCGAAGGCCTGCAAATGCTGCACTACGAGGAAGGCGCGGAGTCGACGCCGCACGTCGACTATCTGATTACCGGCAATGAAGCGAATCGCGAATCGATCGCGCGCAGTGGCCAGCGCATGGGTACGCTGTTGATGTATCTGAAAGACGTCGACGGCGGTGGGGAGACGGTGTTTCCGCAAATCGGCTGGTCGGTCGCGCCGCAGCGGGGGCATGCGCTCTACTTCGAGTATGGCAACCGGTATGGGCTGTGTGATCCGAGTTCGTTGCACGCGAGCACGCCGCTGCGTGCGGGGGATAAGTGGGTGGCGACCAAGTGGATTCGGACGCGGCGGTTTGTGGTGCGGGAGCGAACCTGACGACGTAAAACGGGGCGGCGCTCTGTGCCCGCCCCGCTGTCCCAACTCAAATCTCAGCGCTGAAACACCTCATCCGCAACCCACCCCTCATCGGTCAGATGCACCCCCTCGCGCAGCTGCATGGTCCCCGCGCCTTCGATCACACGCTTGACCATCGGAAACACACGTTGCGCGTCGGCGTCCTTCGCCCACGGCGCCGGGTCGATCTTGTACGTGTAGACCACCGACGTCACCATCTTGCCGTCCATCTTCATCGGCCGTTCCCATCCGACGACCTTGTCCAGCGACAACGAAGCCGCGCAAAAATCGGCCGGATGCGTCACACGCGACGTCGCGGTCGCGACCACTTCCGGAATGTGCAGATAGTACTTCTGACCTTCCGGCGTCAGCTGATACTGCCGCGCTGACGCGGTGATTTTCTTGCCGTCCGCGTCGACGCGTTCGACCAGCATGTCCTTGCCTTCCACCAGACCGAGCTTCTCGAGCACCGGCATCTGCACCGCGTCGCGCGTGCCGTTGGCGCGGTCTTCGGTCGTCGTGTAGATCGGCCAGTCGTACTTGGCGAGACACAGATGGCCGCGCTTGCTCAGGTAGTCGTTGATGGTGGTCGTAAAGTTCGCCTGATTCGCATCCTGGCTCTTGTCGTGGCACCCCGCGAAGAGCGTCAGGGCGATCAGGGAAAGCGCGCCGCCTGCGAGGCGGGCGGCGGTGGAGCGTCGCATCATGTCGTTGTTGCTCAGGTTGAGTTGCTTGATTGAATGTCGTCAGTTCACGCAGGCGCCGCTCGTCGGCGTCGTGGCGGGCGGTTGATAGCCGTCCGTCAGCGTGTTCAGGAAGCAGACCAGGTCCGCGATGTTCTGCTGCGTCAGCTGCGGCGTCGAGTGAACCGGGCGCGCCTGCGCGCCGTCGGCCGCCGTCGTGCCGCCCGCATCGGTCTGGCCCTGGCCCATCGGCAGTTCTTCGTCGATGTTGCCCTGGTACGCGGTGGGCAAATCGTTGAACCGCGTCGCCGTCGCGCCCGATGCAGCGCTCGGGAACAGCGCGTAAGACGGGTTCTGGACCATGTTGCTGGTATCGCCGCCCGTGCTCGGATACCAGTACTCGGGGTTCGTGTCGCGCGTGTTGTAGAAGTTCAGCACCTGCACGAGCGAATGGAACACGCCGTTGTGGAACAACGCCGTGCGCGTCGCGACGTTGCGCAGCGTCGGCACCTTGAAGCGGCCGCAATACGGATCGGGTACGTTGACGCCGGTGATCGAGTCCGGACCTGCACCGCTCGTCGCGGTGCCGGGCGTGTGAATCGTGTTCAGCGGACCGCACAGGCCCATGTCGTAGTACGCGGTGTTGGTGTTGCTCGGGATCGGGTCCGGGTTGTCCGGAATCGACGTGTCGTTGCGCGGCGCACCGATCGCCTGATAGGTGAAGTCGGTCATCAGTCCCACCGAGCCGTTGAAGTTCGCGCCCGCATAGTGGCAAGCCACGCAGCCGGCGCCCTTGTCGGTGTCGTTGAACAGCTGGAGGCCGCGCATTTCCGCGGCCGTCAGCGTGCCGCCCACCTTGTTGGACTCGTACAGGTCGAACTTGCTCGAATACGGCGCGAAGCTCGGATCTTCCGTCTCGTAGGCCTGGATCGCGAGACCGATGTCGGTGAACGCGGTGTCGGTATTGGCGAATACGCCTGAGCCGAACGCTTGCTGGAACAGCGCCGCGTATGACGCGTTCTGCACGACCTTCACGACGGCGGCGGCCGACGTGTTGTTCATTTCGAGCGGATTGAGCAGCGGCAACGATACCTGGGTGGCGAGCGTCGTCGCGCGGCCGTCCCACATGAAGCCGCCGCCCGGCGCGTTTTGCGTGATGCCGTCGGGGTTGTCGGCGACGTCGTTGTACGGCGGCGTCATCGACTTGTAGCGCAGCGAGGGCACCGCGCGCTGCCCCGCCACCGACGGATCGGAGCCGAGCTGCACGGCGAGGCTGTTGGGCGGCCCATAGGCGAATTGCGGGTTATGGCAGGTCGCGCAGGCCATGTTCTTGTTGCCCGACAGATTCTGGTCGAAGAACAACTGCTGGCCGACTTGCGCCGCGGCGCTCAACGTGACCGTCGCGGGCGGCGCGACGCTCGTCGTGCCGCCGCCGCCCGACGACGTCTGGCTCGAGCCGCCGCCATCACTGCCACCACCGCCGCAGGCGGTCAATATCAGGGAGAGCGCGCACAGCACGCCGAGGGTAAGTGTTCGCATGACGATGTCTGGGTACGTGAATCCAATTGCCGGGCGGTCCTGGCTGGGCCTCGTGCAGGGCCTGGCTAACTGCGCGTACCGCTAAGGCCGCGAGGCAATGGGACGAACGAAAATGGAAAACTGCCGGACCACTCGATACGTGGCCCGGCAGCAAGCGCTTCTTCTCGCATCTGGCTGCGATACAAGGCGGCGAGCCGGCTTGTATCGCATGCGGATCGGCTCCTTACTTCGCCGACTTCAGCGACCAGATGTTGGTCTGGGTCGCATCCGGGCCAGGAACACGCGATGCCAGCGACGTACCCGTCACGTCGACCGGGTTCAGCTTCTGCGTGTAGGTGGCCGGCGTGACGTACGCGTGGTTCATCGGACGGATCGAGTCGAAGTGCGTATCCGCGCTGCCCGAGAATTCCGGCAGGTTCGCGATGTTCGACGCGATGAACGACTCCGTGTACTTCGCACGAGCGAGGTACGTGTTCGGCTGCTGCGGGTCGGCGATCTGGAACATGTCCTGCAGCGTGCGCACGAACGAGAAGTGGCTGTACTCGTCGCTATCCACGACGTTCGGGTTCGCCTGGTTCGTCGCGACACCGAACACCGAGTTGCCGTGACCGTGGTTGCCCGCGTTGTACAGCACCGTCGTCGTCGGCGAGTACTTGCCGTTCGCGAACGTCAGCGGTTGCTGGTTCACGTTCGAGGTGACCGGGTTCCAGCCGCAGCACGAGGTCGAGCTGCCTTCGCCTTCGTCGAACATCACGACGATCGCGACCTTGCGGTTCGGGTTGGTCCAGAGCGGCGAAGCCTGGATCTTCGAAACCACCTGACGCACGTAGTCGTCACCGCGCTGAACGATCGCCGTGCTGCCGCTCAGGCACGACGGATCCGAGCCGGTGCCGTGCATGTCGTCGCACTGGTCAGGCATGATGAAGTTCACGTTACCCACGTCGCCGGTCGCGAGGTCGGTGCTGAACTGGTCGTAGTTGTAGTTCGCCGGGATCGGATAGTCCTTCGAATTCACGAGAGCGGACTGCGGGTACTGCGTGCCGAAGATCGTGCGGTTGTCGGCGTGGAATTCCGGCAGGTTACGCGTCTGCTGATAGGCCATGCCCGGATGGTGCTTGGTCTTGTACAGCGCGCCCGGCATCGGGTAGGCCGTGCCGTTGCTGCCCGGGCCCGTGTAGGCGGCCGAAATCGTCGGCTCGGCGATACTGTCCGCGCGCGGGTCCTGGCCCGGGTTCATCGACTCGCTATAGGTACGCCACGTCATGCCCGCTTGCGACAGCAGCGTGAACAGGTTCGACGCCTGGACGTTGTGGTTCGCGATCGAGGTCGTCGATGCGCACGCGCCGGTCGTCGTGTAACCCGTCAGGTGCGACGTGTCGAGCGGCGGAAGTGCGCCGGTCGCGACGAGCGGTGCGCCGTCCGAAGCAGTACCGCCTGCGAATGCCGCGTCGGTCGGTGCGTTTGCGCCGGTCGTGCCCGCGCCGCAGCCCCACCAGTTGTCATCCGTGATACCCCAGTCATCCGCGCCGCCGAGTGCCGTGTAGTTCGGCTCGCTCGGGTTGCCGGTCGAGTAGTAGGTCGTGAACTGGGCGTTGCCGCTCAGGAACTGGTTGATGAACGGCGCGCTCGACGAACCGAGAATACCCGGCGTAAAGTTCGCACCCGAACCGGTCGGCGCCACGCTGTGGTTCTCGAGCATGATCACGAACACGTTGTCGTAACGCGGAATGCCTTCGACGTTGAACGCGGCTTGCTGCGCTTGCGCATACGTGATCGGCGCTTGCGTCTGCGTCGACTTCACGGCCGTCAAGGCGGTCACGCCCGACGCGCCGACGATCGACGGATCACCACCGGTCACCGCGAGGTTGTCCGGGTACATGTCGCCGCGATCGAGCTTGGTCGTCGCGTATGTGTAGCGGTTCGCGAGCTGGTTGTCTTCGAACAGCACGGTCTGCTGCTCGACACCCGACAGCTTGTTCACGTCGCCGAGCGCATCCGCGGCGCTCACCGTCACCGACGATGCGCCGAGTGCCGGACCGCTCAGGCGTGCTGCGACGTTGGCCTTTTCGGTGGCGTAGGTGGTGCCGTTCGCTTCCACGAGACGCTGCACTTCGGTCGACATCGGGCTGATCACGACGTTCGCCGCGCCCTGGTCGGCGATTTGCGCAGCCGAAGCGCGCAGGATCACGTGGCTTGCGACAGCCGCGCCGCTTGCGGTATTGGTTGCCTTCGTGCTGACGTCGGCGATCAGCTGACCGCTCGCGCTCGATTGCAGCGAGAAGTGACCTTTGCTGTCGGTCGTCGCGCTTGCTTCACCCGAATCGCACTTGCCGTTGCCGTTCGTATCGAGGCAGACGGTCGCGCCGGCGTAGTAGCCTGCGTTGATGGTCGGGTTACCGGACGCGTTGCCCGGCACGAAGTTGGCTGCGGTCACGACGCCCGAGAAGGTCGTCGGTTGCGGCGTACTGGTGCTCGCCGTGTTCGAATTATCGGAGCCGCCGCAGGCTGCTAGAACGCAGGCGGCCGCGATTGAAGTGAGAATCAGACTAGTGCGTGATGTTGGACTGACCGACATTGTGGGACCCCTGATGGTTTAGATGCGACTTTTCCGCCCGAATGGAACAAATCCGTGTTTTTTTACGCAGCCGGATTATCGAGCGGCAATGTTCCGTTTTTATGACATGGAACTTTTAATGAACTCCTCCGTCACCGGGTCCCCATCAACGGAAAGTGCGATGTTTCATCGAAATGAAATGTCGGTCTGTTATTCGCGCGCGTGACGCGGGTCGCCGCCGCGGAAATCGCGTCGGGATGCGAAGTATTGCGATGGGATGGGATCGCTGCGATAAATGCAGCTTGAAGAGGGGTCGACTGAAGGCGGGACGGCTCGGGCGAGCCGTTGTCAGTTGCGCGCTGCTAGCCCAGGCGGACAGCAGCGCGAACCAGGTATGCGTATCGGAGCGTCAGACGCCGCGCTCGCGTAGCAAAGTAATCAGAACTGCTCGATCCAGGTGGCGAGGCGATCGGCGGCGAACTCGCTGGCGCGCTGCACCGGCCGCAACGCGATCGCATTGCCTTCACGGACCGGCTGCAGTGCAACATCATTGATATCGAGCCACAGGAGACTTGCCAGCCATGCCGCGTGTGCGCTCGACACCGCGTTATTGCCCGGCTCCGCGAGAAACTCGGCGAGTGCGGCCGGCTGATCCCACATGAGACCATCGCCTTCGCGGCGCACACCGATGCCTGCCTCGGAAAGCGTCCCGGCCAGCGCGGTCAGCGCATCGCTCGCGCTCATGCCGCCATGACGACTACGCAGCGTGGCGAGATGCGCCGCCACCGTATGACCGAACGCGCCGCTGCGGGCACTCTCGGCGGCGATCAGATCGGAGTAGTCCTGCAGCAGCCAGTCCGGCTCGGAGTTCGGCACGTTGGCGAGTAGCGCCGCGGCGAGGTAGGTCTCGACCGGCTGAAAGCGCTCCAGCCCGATCAGCGTGGCCGACAGCGAGCGCACCAGACCAACGCGCGTGGCGACCACCTGCTTTTGCAGCACGCCGAGCTTCTCGCGCACCAGCGTGTCGCGTTCCTTGCGCAGCTCGGCCAGCTCGAGCGCCTGCTTCAGCTCCATGCGCAACGCCGTGATGTCCCACGGCTTCTTGATGTAGCGATGGATATGGCCAAGGTTGACGGCCGCGACGGTCTGATCGATCTCCGCATACGCGGTGGTCAGGATCCGCACGACATGCGGAAAGCGCTCGCTCGCATAGCGCAGCAGCTCGTTGCCGAACTCGCCCGGCATGCGCTGGTCGGAGACAAGGACCGCCACCCTGTCGCCGTGCTGGTCGAGCAGCGCCTTGCCCTCTTCCACCGAGCCACCAGTCAGGACCGGCGCCAGGCTTCCAATGGCACGCTGGAAGTACTTTACGGCGGTAGCTTCGTCATCGACGAAGATGATCGCCGGCGCCAACTCCTCTGTGGCTTTTGCTTCGTTCATCAACAACTCCTGTGCGTTTGACCTTTGATATGGGGGAAATCCAGCACTACGGTGGTGCCTCCCCCCGGCGTGGATTCGATCCTGAGTCCGCCGCCACAGGACTGCATGACGCGGTTGCATAGAATCAGGCCCAAGCCGTTTCCCCCAGATTTCGCGTGCGTTGTAATCGGGTCCGTCAACAGGCGGTCTTTGATCTCGGGCGGAATCCCCGGCCCGTTGTCGCAGATGCCGATGCTCGGGTGGGGGTCCGTTGTCACGTTAAAGCGCACCGACGGCGACGGCACATCCGCGAGCGCACGCAACGCGTTGGACAATAGCGACGACAGCACGAGCGCCACGCAATTCGGTTGCGTGAGCACGGCAAAGTCGCTGGCGACCTCGACCTGCACCCACGAGCGCTGCGCGGTCGTCAACGGATACGTGTCGAGCAACGCCGAGATCAGCCCGTGCGCGGTGCTCTCGAGGCGTGCCTCGTCGTCCTCCGGCAGCCGGCGCCCGTTGTGGACCGAGCGCCAGAACGACGACACCACCGCCATGCAGTACTGCGCGCTCTCGCGCATCGATTTCGCGGCGCCGAGGATTTCACCTTCCGCATCGCGCTCCGCATCGGTGCGATCTTCGATGCTGTGCGCGTTCAACGCGATCGCCGCGAGCGGGGTATTCAGTTCGTGCGCGATGAACGCCAGGGTTTCGTCGATGGCGATCAGCCGTTGATTCTGCATCGCACGTTCGTGGAAACGCTCGAACGCCAGTTGCAGCGTGTCGCGCACCGCCGCCGGCTTCAGCGGCTTTTCGAGGATGCGGAACACCTCGCCGGTGTTGACCGTCCGCAGTAGCATCTCGACGTCCGCGTAAGCCGTGACCAGAATGCGCACGATGTGCGGATATTCAAGCGCCACCTGGCGCAGCAGTTCGCCGCCGTCGCGCCCCGGCATGCGGAAGTCCGTGACCAGCACCGCGATGCGGGCATTGTCCTGCTCGAGGATCGCGATTGCCTCGTCGCTGCTCGTTGCGAGCAGGACCTCGTAATCCGCACCGACGGTGCGCGCGAAGTATTTGCACGCCAGCTCTTCGTCGTCGACGTAGAGAAGCGTGGGCTGTGTCTGTCGGATGTCATTCATGATGTTTCTCACGGGGCGGGCGACAGATCGAAACTGAATGCCGCCCAACTACCCAGCTCGCTCTCAGCGAACAGCAAACCGCCGTGGCGCTCGATCACCGCATAGCTGATCGACAGCCCCAGGCCCAGGCCCTGTCCCACTTCACGGGTGGTAAAGAACGGTTCGAACACGCGCGCGAGATTCTCCGGCGCGATGCCCGGTCCGTTGTCTTTGACCGTCACATGCAGGCGCTCATCCGTCCATCTGACGTTGATGTGGATCGCCGGCGCGGGCGTGGCCGCCTTGCGCATGGCCAGCACCGCATTCGACAGCAGGTTGATTAGCACGCCGATGATGGCCGCCTCGTCGCCTTGCACCAGCGTGTCCGCGGGCAGTTCCCGCGTCACGGCGACGCCGCGCAATTCATGCCCGACGAGCCGGATCGCGGAATCGAGCGCCTTTTCGAACAGGAATGGTGTGCCCAGCTCCGCTTCGGCACCGGGCTTGCGATACGCGAACGTCTTCAGGTCCGACACGATGTGCTGGATGCGCTGCATGCCCTGGCGCGCGTCGACCAGACACTCCTGCAGCGTCGGCTCCTTCTTCGCGATCGGCTCTTCCAGTGCAACCTCGATTGCCATCAGGCAGAAGTTCACCGGGTTATTCACTTCATGCAGCAGGCCCGCCGCGAGCGTACCGATTGCCGCCATTTTTTCCTGCTGCAGCAGTTGGCCCTTGATGTCCAGCAACTGGCGATTGCTCACTTCGAGCTCGGTGTTCTTCCCCGAGACCTCCTCGTTCTTCTCGGACACTTCGGCCTTCAGGCGAAACAGCATGAAGCGCACGCGTTCGTTGAAGAACGTGTAGACGGCACTCGCGGCAGCGGCGAACAGAAGCAGCAGCACATTGACGGTCATCGTGCCGAGCGGCACGCCGCTATGCGGAGGCAGCAGGCAGGCCAGCAGATACAGAAGGCACGACAACACGCCGAACACGAGGTTCTGCCACAAGCCGAATGGCAACGCGATGCCGGACGCGAAGATGGCCAGGTTCAGGCCCATGTAGTACGGCGACAGCACGCCATCAGTGCGCCAGATCATCCATGAAATCATCGCCTGCGGCAGCAGCAGCCAGGACAGCGTCAGCCAAGGGGTCAAACGTCGCCCCATGTCGGTATCGAGCAAGGCCACGATACCGCCGATCATCAGCGACACGAGCAGACGCGCGAGCGCGAACGACGTCTGATGCTGCGGATACTGCGCGTAATCCAGCCCCACGCCGAGCAGCACGAGCACGATGGCGGTGCACGCGCCGCCCCGGCTGAACGTGACGCGGAAGTCGGCCAGTTCGGTTTGATAGCCGCTCTGCAGAGGACTGGTAGTCATGGACAGGGATGTCGACACGGTTTCAGAGGATCATGGCTTCCGCGAACACATTCACCCCGGTCTCGTCGACGTAGAGCTTCTGGTCAGAGGAGTTGGGGGGAAGCAGTGAGCTCATGCCGCTCTCGTTCCGATAGATCAGATACCACTCGAGCAGATGCTCCATCCCGTACTTCTCCGGATTCGCCGAATGGACGTTGGTGACCAGCAACTGGCCGCCAGCTCGCGTGCGAGCGGCGAAGTAACTCAGGAGGCGCGCGCAGACCTTGTCCGACAGATAGTCGAACAGGCCCGCGCAGTAAACCGCGTCGAATTCCCGCGCGGAGGGGTCCGCTGAAATTTTACGCTTGAGCAGCTCGTGCACCGACTGATGCACCATTTTTACCGACGTTTCGTGTCCCGCTGCGCGCGCCGAGCTTTCGATCGCGTCCTTCGTGAACGCCAGCGTTTCCTCGCTGAAGTCGACCAGTTCGAACGACAGCAGCTCCGGATGCGGATATTCGCGCACGAAGCGCTGGATCTCGAAAGCGGGCCCGCAACCGACGTTGAGGATGCGGAAGGTTCTGCCGGCCGCGCGCGCCGCTTCGGCCTGGCGTGTCAGAAAGTCGATCAGCAGCGTGATGCGGTTGCGGTGCGCGGTCGCGACCGCTGCCTGCAGGAATGCCGTATTGACGATCTGGAAGTAGGTGGTCGGTCCTTGCTGCGGATCGCTGAGGATCTGGTTGACCATCTCGTAGTCGCCGGCGTAGCCGAGCGGCTTCGTGAACGTGCGATAGACAAACGGCGCGCGCAGCAGCAACGGATGCAACGCCGATTGCGCATACGTGCGATGCACAGGCGCGGTCTCGGCGTCGACGCGCTCGGCCTCATTCTCCAGGCGGTCGAGGAAGAACTTGATCTTGAGCATGATCGGCGTGGCGAGCTCGTAGAACAGGTCCTCGCGCAGCCTGCCGCCGTCTGTCTTCGGCAAGCTCTCTGTCAGATCGACCTGCTCGACCCAGCGCGACACTTCCGACAGGAACGCGCGCATCTCATTCACGACGATCTGATAATCGCGCCGGATATTGAAACGCGCGTCCCAATCGCTAATAAAGAGTTCTGCTTCCCGTCCGACCGACTTCGCTTCATTGGGCAGAACACTCAGCTCGCGCCACTCGTCGATCAGTGCCAGAGAAACCACCGCGGTGAGACCGGTGTTCACCAGGCTCACCACCACCGCCTTGCCGAGATAGGCATTCTTGGTGCCCATGCGCACGCTCAGCTCGCTCAACACCTCGCTGACCTGCACGATGGAGTAGGGGTTATAGACCTCCATGACCAAAGACTTTCTCTGGAGGTTAATGATCGTCCCACGCACGTGCTCGCGCTGCGAGTTGCGGAAGCTGATCACCGGGTCGATTTGCGTTTGAGAGTACACGGTATAAGTACCTGAGGAATCCGGGAACGCAGCAGGGTGTCGGAGGAGTCCAGCGAATGGCTGCCGCACGCACGACACCGGCGACAAGTCGTGGACGTGTTTCAAACCACAGTTGAGCCGGAAACACCCAAGCCCCTTGCTAGAATGGCTCCAGCGGGTTGCAGTGTAACATCAACACGTTCAATTCCGATTGAGGTCAAATTCGGAATGAAATGTGTTCGCAAGTTTTACTTGCGAGCATGGCCATGCTATAGAAGGCCGCTTTTGCGAAGAACCATTTGAGACGACTGCGCGACCGCACACGGGTCGTCGCCGACAGTTCGTTCCCTGGCAAAAGACTTGCAATCTCGGTGCCGCGCTGGCGACTCGACTTCGATGCACCGTGCATTCGCCGAATAATATTTTTGTTTTAATGTAATTGATGCCCGGCGCAGCGGAGGTTTCTTCTTTAGCCCTTCGGCGCGAGTACCTTCAACCAATAAGCGGGTCGCGCACTCGTCAATTCATTCGTGCAAGGCCAAACCTTTCACGGCCTTATCGACAGCTTTCTTAGGTCCGTGCAATGCGAGACCGACGAGATCGAGATTGGCCGCGTCCTCGGCGCGAAAGACAGCGCGATTGGCCGCGTCATGCCCCGTCGAAAACATCGCGTGCACATAGGGCACGATTCTGAGTTCGCGCGAGAGCGCCTGCCGATGTGCGCTCTGCAGACCGGAGCGGTCGGCGGCGAACACCATCATCGGCTGGCCGAGCATGCGGCCGTAGCGATGCCCCGCGGCATCCTCGTAGGGCTCGCCCAGCGCATCGGGCGCCGCGGCCGCGACGCCGGTCGCGAGAAACGCGACCACATTGAGCTTTTGCCAGACCGCGAGATCGCTGCGCACGATCAGCGCCACTTTGGTATCGAACATGTTGACTCCTCGTTGAGCCGCTCATGATCGACGAACCCGCGCGATCAGTCTGGAACGTTTGTGCACATCTGCCGGTAGGCCGCCGGCGTCATCCGGTACGCGCGACGAAACCAGCGGCCGAGATGGCTCTGATCCGCGAAGCCGACTTCGGCGGCGACCTGCGCGGGGGTGCGGCCGGTCGCGAGCAGGCGCCGCGCGGCGCGCAGCCGCAAGCGCACCAGATAGGCGTGCGGCGGGGTGCCGAACGCGCGCTGGAACAGACGCGTCAAGCGGAACCGGTCGATGCCGGCTGCGTCGGCGAGTTCGTCGAGCCCGAGGTTGCCGTCCATCCGCTCGTGCAACAGATCGCGCACCCGCGCGATTGCGGGCGATGCGGCGGGGTCGCCCGCGAGCGGCGCGTCGCGCAATTGAGCGCCGAGTTGCAACAGCAGACGATCGAGCGTCTGGTCACGCGCGAGCCGGCCTTCGTTGCCATGAAGCGCGACAAAGGCCTGCCGGATCGCGTCGACGAGCGCGCGATCGTCGACGAGCGTATGGCCGAATGCCGACTCGACACCGACCAGTCCCGGCAGATCGAGCCGGCGCGCCGCACGCTCGACCCACGCTTGCGGCAGATACAGCATTGCGTACGTGAAACCGGCCGCTTCGGGTGCGTGACCGTCGTGCAGCGCGCCGGGCTCGATCAGGATCGCGCGGCCCGGCACGCTCGTGTGCAACGACCGATGACACTGGAAACGCTGCACGCCCTGCTCCGTGTAGCCGATCAACATGTCGTCGTGATCGTGCGGATCGTAGGCGTGACCGCTGAAATGCGCGCGCAGGCTTTCGATGCCCGTTTCGACATCGCGCCGGGCGGTGAGCCAGTTGGTGGGATTGAGTGGGCTGGGCATGGGTCGAGCTGGCAGGCAACGGGTGATGCGGCCAGCGGGTAGTGTACGGCAGTGGGCGAATCGGGATGGCCGGCGTCGGCACATCAGCCGCCGGGGTGACGGGCCACTGATCGTCTGCCTACTTCGTTTGGGTCCAGCATGGAGCAGGTATTTGACGGCGAGCAACAGCGCGGCCCGATCTCCGTTTCGGTCGAGACGGGAACGCGAGGCACGGCGCTTGCGGCACTCCTGATAGCGCGGGCAGCAACAGTCTGCGTCTTTATTCCAGTCCAACTAAGGAGGGGCGGATCATGAGCAAGGCAACCATTGCATTAGTCGCGGCCGTCGCCGCACTCACCCTGTCGGGCGGCGCTTTCGCACAGGCGGCCGGCGGCCAGAACAGCGGCGGTTCGGCAGGCACCGCAGGCAGCACGGCCAGCCCGGCGAACCAGATGAACGGGGCGACAACGGGCGGCTACGGCATGCCAGGCAACCCGAACTCGCAAACCGGCATGGGCGCCAAGGCGCCAAACTCGGGCCTGCCGAGCATGAACAGCAGTTCGCCGTCTGACACCGGCCCTGCGCCCGCGACCAATAACACGCTGGCGACGCCGAGCGTGAAGTCGCCAGCCGCTACGGGGCAGTGACAGCTAATAACGATGACAATCGGCTGCGACTGAGCGAACGAGCGCATGCACAAAGCGCTCAAGTTTCGTGGGCGAACGGAGTGATTGCGGATCGAGGATCGTAACTACACAGGATCCCTCATTCGCCATGCTGTTTATGAAAGGCCGCACCGTCACGGACAGCGGCCTTTCAATTGACGAGACAATTCTTCGAGGCTTATCACCACGGCAATCCGATCGCTCAATACCTCGACGAAGATCTGCTCACCGAAGGCGATTCACATAGTTAGAAACTTGTGCCGTCAGACTTGTACTGACCGTCATGAGGGCCGGCCGGCAATCCCTGACCGACTTGATTAACGGAGATCGCGTTTGCCTGTTGAGCCAAAGGAACGTAGTTCGGCTTCGCCTTGGCGATCGCCGCCGTGATTGCGGCTGCGATCAACGTTGCAATCGGGTTACCAGCGTTCGTGGCTTGCGGCGAGTAGACCATAGTCTGTCTGTGGGTCCACAGCGTTTCTCCGGTGGTGCCACTCTTCAGCGCATAGCTGAGTTCGACTGTCACCGATGTCGCTAGAATCGCATACTTCGCGTCCCAACGATTGATGGTGATGTACATGATTGAGTCCGCACCGAACATCTTGCCCAGGACGGTCGGATCGTTGGCGTGGACGAGATTAGCGTCGCCAAGCCCGTCGTCCTCCATGACACGCTTCGTGAGATTCACAGGAAAGACGTAGTAGCCGCGCTCTGCCAACGGCCGGCTAATCGTCGATAAAAAGTAGTCTGGCGCATCCACGTCAACACTGCGGTTGACAACCGGCACAACAAGAATCGAGTGCGGGTCAGCATGCCGGAATGCTGCGTAGTCGTTGTGGACGGGAACCGGTGCGCACGCTGCCATCGCAACTACTGAAGTTACGGCGAGAGCAAGCTTCAAAAGGCGATTTGCTGCGCTCATTGCTTCGCCTCCTTCGTGCTAGAGGCGACCCTGATCATGGTCGTCATGAAGACTGTCGACTCAGGCCAGGTGGTCTTCTCCTTTTCGAAGAAGACAGTAGCTTGCTTCGAGTCACCGGACTCCAGCAAGACTTGGCCATATTCAGCGTAGATTCCCGGAGGCACCTTCTTACCGGATGCCTCAGCCGTGCTGATGGTATCAGCCAGGTGCTGAGCGAATGCCGTTGTGTCGCCCGGCGTCTTGTAGTGTTCGTACAATGACGACTCGTAGTTTCCCCATGCGTATTTCGTCTGCGGCGCACAGGCAGCGGTCATTCCGGCTACTGTGAGCACGACTGCAAATTTCCAGACCTTCATTGTTGTTGTCCTCCGCTCATTACGTCCACTGCGACTCCTTCTCCACTGGCAGCCACGATTCTTTTCTTTGCTAGCACCGCGTTGCCTTGACGAACTTCAACGGAGTGCGGTCCTTCCTCGATGGACATCACACCGTTGACCCCGTTGTACTGGTTCGCTGGTCCGATCAACTGCCCGTCGAGAACGAGTTCGCTATCGGTCGGAGCGCCAACGAGGCTAAGGGTTGGACGGGCACTGCCCGAAACGACCTGGCTATGAGGCATAGCGCAGCCCGCGAGGGCAACGACAAGCGTTGCCAGGCAAATGGATCGCATCATTTCTAGTTACTCGGCTACGAAGAGAGATTTGTCTTTTGTGACGGTCCCGCTCGTCACGAGGGCGACAGAGCCTTCATTCACTTCGCTGTCACCAAAATTCGAAGTGACGCGAATGGTGGCGATGGACGTAGGGGGCAACGCAATGGTGAAGCCCGTCTGCCCGCTCTGAACAGACTCACCTGCCCTATAGACGTGAAGGGTGGAACCAGGCTTGATCCCCTGCAGCGCACCGCCGCTGATGTAGACCGTAGAGCCTTCTGCCTTGAGAATGTCGGACTTCCAGGGGCGCTCTTTGAGCTTTGTCATCATCCGGCCAATGACGTCGGAGATCGCAGCAGATATCGCCTTGTCATTGAGCGAGCCGTCGTAATCGGCGCGACTCCCAAATCCCGCGATTTCTCCCGACTCTGTGGACGCTTCACCCGTGCCAGACGCGGAAAAGAAAACATATCCCGTCTTCACGTCAACCAGTCGCAACTCGACCTTCGCATGAGCATTCTGAACCTTCGTCGCGCTCAGGAAGCCTGACTTGCCCGTGGTGCTGCGACCAAATTCAGTAACCGACCCCAAAATGAGCGCGTCCACGCCTATCAGTCCCGCGTCTTTCGAAAGCGATTGCTCGGCGGACACCTTTGCGATATCGGGACGTTCGAAAACGAGAAACTGCTTTGACGCTACGAGGCGACTTGCCAGGATGTCGCTGGCCTGCTTGCCCAGTGGATCGAGACTGGCATCGGTAACGAAGGTGCGGCCGTAGCGAGTTTCGTTGCTGAAACGGCCGATAGCGATCTTTCGCTTGACGACCTTTTCGTCAGTCGGCGCATTCGTGACTTGCGCTGCTTGCTGTTGCGTCCTGGGGATGGGTGCTTCCCTGACTTGAGGAGGCGTAGATACAGTGGCGCAGGCCGCGAGCATCGCACTCGCTGCGCACATGGCTAGAGCTTTTTTCATCGTTCCCCGGAGACCACATCTGGTAATTTTGCGACAGTCTATGGTTACATTCAGTTACAAGCAAGTTGGTCTTTTCCCGATTTGACCGGAAATACAACAACCGCAGGGAAGCTATCAAAAGCCTTTCATCCGACGCATTTGCATAGGCGCCGATGCCGCTGCCGCACTGAATTCACAGATGCCTGACCGATCTCTGTCTGATATCGTTGCCTCGATCGCAAGCAATCGACCTGAAGGGGGAATCGAAATTGTTGATTGCCTTTGGAGGACTACCGGGCACGGGAAAAACAACGGTCGCGCAAACACTGGCTCGGAAACTCGCCGCCGTTTATCTGCGCATCGATACGTTGGAACAGGCGATTATCGCGGGCATGGACGACGGGACCGATATTGGCCCCGCCGGATATCTGGCCGGCTATGCCGTTGCGAAAGATAATTTGCGTCTCGGACTGACGGTCGTCGCGGACTCGGTCAATGGGTTGGATGTGACGCGTAGCGGCTGGAGAAAGGCGGCGCTCGAAGCAGGGGTGCAAATTGTCGAAATCGAGTTGATTTGTTCCGACACTACGGTGCACCGTCTGAGGATCGAAGCGCGACAGGCGGATATCCCAGGGCACAAACTGCCGACATGGAAGAGCGTGCAGGAACGTCGATACGATGCATGGGAATCAGAGCATCTCGTAGTCGATACGGCTAATTGTTCGATCGAGCAGGTTGTCGAAACCATCACCGATCGACTGCCGATGCTACCTCCCGCCGCGACGAAACGCCAACTCGCGTGAGCGCGCGCAGGGTCGCACGCTCACCGCGTCCTCATCGTGAAGCTCAAAGCCACGTGCCGCCCTGCCGTTCGCTCGGCTCCTGCTCCAGCGCGTCGAAATCGTGAATCCAGTCGAGGTGATGCAGCATGCTGTCGCGCGCACCGAGCCTCGCGTTGCGCTCCTGCGCAGCTGGCCCGTCCGGCAGATGCAGCACGTCCGCGGTGGTAATCGACGCGTACTGCACCTTGCGCGTGCGGCCGCGGCGCAAACGTTCGTAGGCTTGCTGCGCTTCGCGCCAATTGCCGGGGCCGGCCTTGGCTAGCTGGGCGGCCAGCACCACGGCATCCTCGATCGACTGGTTGGCGCCCTGGCCGTGATGCGGCACGAGCGCATGCGCGGCATCGCCGATCAGCGTCACGCGGCCCTTGCTCCAGCGGCCGAGCGGAGGACGGTGGAACAGGCCCCAGCGCTGACTGATCGGCACGGCCGTGATCATCTGCACGACGGCCGGATGCCAGTCCTTGAACAGACGCAGTTGCTCGCCTTCGGTGGATGGCATGACCCAGTCGCGCGACGGCCACGGCGACGGATGACGCTCGACCAGCAGGAAGTTCTGATCGCCCTTGTCGCCGATCGGATAATGCAGCAGATGACCGCCGGGCCCGACCCAGAACTGGATCGTCTCGGGATCGGGCAGCAGGTCCATGCGCTCGGCCGGCACGACACCGCGAAAGCCTGAGCAACCCGAATAGAGCACGTCGTCGTAGCCGAGCATCCAGCGTCGCGTGATCGAGCGGGCACCGTCGGCGCCGATCACGAGATCTGCGTCGATGCGCCGACCGTTGTCGAAGGCGAGACTGACGCGATCGGGATGCTGCACCAGATCGACCAGCCGGTGGCTGAGATTAATGCGCTCAAGACCGACCGCTTGCGACAGCACCGCCTGCAGATCGGCGCGATGCACGCCCCAGTACGAGCCGCCGAATTGCTCGAGATAGCTGGGCATGCCGCGATGATGACCAATGACGGTGCCGCTGCGCCCGTCGCGATAGACGAGTCCGGGCACTTCCGCGCACACCTTTTCAAACGCGGAACGCAGGCCCATGCGGTCATAGAAGCGTGTCGCATTGGCCGACAGTGCGACCGCCGCGCCCACCTCGCGCAACTCGTCGGTCTGCTCGTAAAGCTGTGCATCGATGCCGTGTTCGCGCAGCGCGAGCGCCAGCGTCAGGCCGCCGATGCCGGCGCCGACGATCGCGATCCTCAGGTCTATTCCACTCATGATTGTGTCTCCGATAGGCAGGTTTATCGATTCGGTCGCTCTGGCACGCGCGGTCAGCGTGTCGCATGCGGATTCCGTGTTGGTATTTTCAGCACTGGACCTTCATTGCTCAATAAGATGAAATGAATCTCCATCATCACTGACAAGAATGACCTCCGGTCATGCCCAAATCATGGAACTGAGCGATCTCGACCTCAATCTGCTGCTGCTCTTTCAGCGGCTGATGCAGGAACGGCGCGTGGCGAGCGTCGCCGAGCAAATGAACATGAGCCAGCCGGGCGTCAGCAACGCGCTCGCGAAGCTGCGTCGCCTGCTCGGTGATCCGCTGTTCGTGCGTGCGCCGGGCGGTGTGGTGCCGACGCCGTTCGCGCTGCGTCTCGCGGAGCCGGTCTCGCAGGCCCTCGCCACCTTGCACGCCGCGCTCAATCCGGTGACCGGCTTCGATCCGCTACGCGCGATGCGAACGATGACGATCGGCATGACCGATATCGGCGAAGTCGTGTTTCTGCCCGCGCTGCTCGAACGGTTGTCGCGCGTCGCGCCGGGCATCGCGATGAATACGGTCCGCAATACGAGCGTCAATCTCGGCAATGAAATGGCCGCGGGCCGCGTCGATCTGGCGATCGGTTTGCTGCCGCAATTGAAGGGTGGTTTTTATCAGCGGCGTCTGTTCGATCAGCGCTACGTCTGTCTGTTCAGACGCGGCCATCCTCTCGAGGACGCAGCGTTGACGCTGCCCGCATGGCGCGAGGCCGAGCATCTGGTGGTGGTGTCGGCCGGCACCGGCCACGGACAGGTGGACGAGTGGCTGAAACGGCGCGGCGTGCGACGTCAGGTGCGCCTGACGGTGCCGCACTTCATGAGCGTGGGCTACATCCTGCAACGTACCGATCTGATCGCCACGGTGCCTGAGCGCCTCGCGCTGGAATTGGCTACGCCGTTCTCGCTGAGCCTGCGCGCGCTGCCGATGACGCTGCCCGCCGCGCCGATCCATTTGCTGTGGCACGAGCGGGTCCACCAGGACGAAGGCAGTCGTTGGCTGCGCGAGCTCGTGATCGATCTGTTTGCCGATACGGTGGCGAGTGGTAAGCGGCCGCGGGACGTGCGGAAGACATAGTGCGTTGTTCGGCTGTGCGTCAACTTACTCGAACGCGCCGGTGCGCACCTCGCCGCTGCGTGTGTAGCGGGTGATCAGCACGCCGCCGGGCGTGCTCGTCGTGTGGGCCAGCGTGAAAGCGCACGCCAGCGCGTCGTCGCCGAACATTCGCTTGCCGTGCCCGAGCGCGACCGGATAAATCAGCAGTCGCAGTTCATCGACGAGCCCCGCGGCCAGCAGTTGACGCACCATAGCGCCGCTGCCGAACGTCAGCAAATCGGCACCGTCCTGCTGTTTCAGCGCGCGGATCGCGCCGGCAAGCTCGCCCTTCAGCGCATGACTGTTGTGCCATTCAAGCGTATCGGCTCGGTGCGTGGCCACGTGCTTGGGGACGCGATTTAATTGGTCGGCGATGCCGCGGCTCGGTGAATCGGCCGCCACATGCGGCCAGTACGACGCGAATATGTCGTACGTGCAACGCCCCAGCAGCAACTCGAATGGCTGCGCGAGCAGCTCGTGCACGTGTGAGCTGATGGCTTCGTCGGCGTAAGGAACGATCCAGCCGCCGAGGCGAAAATCGCCACTGGTATCTTCCGTTGGCCCGCCGGGCGCTTGAGTGACGCCATCCAGGCTGAGGAACATGGAAACGATGTGCTTGCGCATGATGTGCTCCTGGTCGATGAACCCAGTCGGTTCATTCCTACGACGAGCGAATCGCAGCGGGATCGACAATCGGGCAGAATGATCGAACCCACGGGTGCCTGCGCCGCAGGTGTGAAGGTGCGCACCACTCGCCAGCGCATGGTCGGAAGATCGCCCGACACAGTGATGCAGACATAGCAGCCGGCGTAACGTCCGGCCGCCCGTGGCATTCCCGTCCGATGGACGATGAGCGTCCGTGTATGTCGCCTGACATTACATTTGCATTTGCGTATAATTTCGCAAAGCCTTCATGCGGTATTACTGAAAAGCAAAAAAAGCGATACCGCAATCAATAAAGCACTGATGTGGCCTGCCCACAATGTGCACAAAGACAACACACTCGAAATATGTCAGTGCCCTCAGCAACACTCGGATCGCGCGATTCCGTGCGGTTTTTCACCCAACCGAAAGTGCTCGTCCTCGTGGCAACCGTATGCTGCCTGCTTTGGGGCAGTTCATACCCGGCCATTAAAATTGGCTACGCCTTACTCGGAATCACGCAAAACGATATTCCTTCAAAGCTGATCTTCGCAGGCTACAGGTTCGTGCTCGCGGGACTGTTGTTGTTGATACTCGCTGCTTTGTCGAAGAAGCCCGTGTTCGATCTGAATCGACGCAACGGCGGTCAGCTGATGCTATTGGGCTTCACGCAAACGGCGATTCAATACGTGTTCTTCTATATCGGTCTCGCCTACACGACCGGCGTTCGCGGTTCGATCCTGAATTCGACGACGACCTTCTTCAGCGTGTTGCTCGCCCATTTCATCTATAAGAACGACAAGGTCTCACCGCGCAAGGCGCTTGGATGCCTGCTGGGATTCGTCGGCGTGATGGTCGTGAATTTCGGCGACGGCCTGTTCGGGTTTTCGTTCAACCTGCTCGGCGAAGGCTTCATCGTGATTGCCGCGTTCGTCCTCTCCGCCGCGTCGATTTACGGAAAGCGCATCTCGCAGAGCATGGACGTCATGGTCATGACCGGTTATCAACTCGGGTTTGGCGGCGTCGCTCTGCTCGCGGCGGGTTACGCAACCGGTGGTTCGCTGCACGGGTTCACGCTGGGATCGATGGCCTTGCTGGCCTATCTGGCATTACTGTCCTCAGTGGCTTTCACCCTGTGGAGTCTTTTGCTGAAATATAACCAGGTCGGCAAGGTCACCGTTTTCAATTTCCTCGTACCTGTGTTCGGCACCGTGCTCTCGGCCATCTGCCTGAACGAGAACATCATGGAATTGAAGAATCTCGTCGCGCTGGTGTTCGTCTGCGCGGGGATCTGGCTGGTTACGCGCTCGGCACAACGGGCCACCGGTTATTCGAAGGCTGGCGCGGTTTTGGGTCGTGGCCGAGGCTGAGCTCGCAGGGCGTTTCCGATAGCGTCGAGTCCCTCACACGCTATCCGACGCCACCGGCAACCCCTCCGTCCTCCATCGCAGCATCCCACCGGCAAGATTGGCGACCTTGCCGAATCCCGCCTTCGTCAGCAATACGCTCGCCTGCGCCGAGCGCACGCCGGAGCGGCACACCGCGACAACCGGCCGGTCGCGATCGAGTTCCTCGAGTCGCCCTGTCAATTGCGACAGCGGCACCAACTGGGCGCCAGGCAGATGACCCAAACGATCGATGAACTCGGGCGCCTCCCGCACATCGACGATCTGAAACGCCGCGCCATGTTCGAGCAGCGCCATCGGCTCGATTTCCCATACGCCGCTAAAGCGCAACGTCAACGGCGCCCAATCCGGCGTTTCCGTCGCGACGCCGGCGGCCTCTTCCGGCTGGCCGCAACGCATGTTCGCGGGCACCGCCACCGCCATCAGCTTCGGATGCGGCAGATTCAGGTTATTCATATGCCCGGTGAAATCGCCGATGTCGACGTCGCCGCCCAGGCGTGGATTGAAGCGCCGCTCTTCGACCACGCTCGTCACCGTGATGCCGCGATAATCGTGCGCAGGATAAAGCAGGCAGCTCTCCGGCAGCGACAAGATCTGCTCGCGCACCGACGCAAACAGCTGCTGCGGACTGCCTTGCTGGAAATCCGTGCGGCCACAGCCACGAATCAGCAGGCTGTCGCCCGTGAAGGCCATGCTTTGGTCGTCGAGCACGTAAGTCAGGCAGCCGTTCGTATGACCAGGCGTTGCGCGCACGCTCAGATGACGCGTGCCGAAGTCGATCCGATCGCCATGCCGCAACGGCCGCGTCACGCCTTTCGCTTCGACGGCCGCGGCAAGCGCGATCTCGCTGCCGCAACGCTGACGCATGCGCCATGCGCCGGTCACGTGGTCGGCGTGCACGTGGGTATCGAGCGTCGTCAGCAGCCACAGGCCCAGCTCGCGCAGCAGGGCCTGATCGCGCGGCACCTGCTCGTAGACAGGGTCGATCAGCAGCGCCTCGCCACTGTCGCCGAGCAGGTACGTGTAGGTCGACGAAACCGGATCGAAAAGCTGACGAAAGATCATCTGCATCTCTTCTGAAAATCGGCGCGGCGGCCAAAAAACGGCCGCCGCGCAGCGTTTGTCAGCCCGGCTGCTTGGTGGTGCGCAGATACGGTTTGATGGTCTTGAAGCCAGGGAACAACTGTTGCGCCTCGTCGTTGCTGACAGCGGTCGTGATGATCACGTCGTCGCCCTGCTTCCAGTTGACCGGCGTCGCGACCCGGTACTTCGCGGTCAGTTGAATCGAATCCAGCACGCGCAGGATTTCGTCGAAGTTGCGGCCGGTGCTCATCGGGTAGGTCAGCGTCAGCTTGATCTTCTTGTCGGGACCGATGACGAAAACCGAGCGCACGGTCGCGTTGGTCGCGGCGGTACGGCCCTCGCTGGTGTCGCCCGCATCGGCCGGCAGCATGTTGTACAGCTTGGCGATCGATAGATCGGTGTCGCCGATCATCGGGTACTTGACGGCGGCGCCCTGCGTTTCCTGGATGTCCGCGGCCCATTTTTCGTGATCTTCGACCGGATCGACCGACAGCCCGATCAGCTTCGCGTTGCGCTTGGTGAACTCCGGCTCGATCTTCGCCATATAGCCCAGTTCAGTCGTGCAGACTGGCGTGAAGTCTTTCGGGTGAGAAAACAGGATCGCCCATTGGTCGCCGATCCACTCGTGGAAATCGATGGTGCCTTGCGTGGTCCGCGCGGTGAAGTTGGGCGCGACATCATTGATACGAAGTGACATATTGCCGTCCTGGGAAGTCGTGGTTAAGCGGAAGACCCGCGCGACGCCTGTCTGCAGCGGTCCTACACGGGCCCGGAAATCACCAAAGCTCACAACGATTGCTGAAACTCTCGAAGCGGATGCTCGCGCGGCGGTTAGCGCACCGCCGTGTCGAATTCGCTCGAGATCGCCACCTGACGAGCGCAAACGAACCTTGCCGCATCGCACGGTGAGACGTCAAATATAGCGCGTTACACGCGAGCCCATGTCGACACCCGGGCTCGCCACACTCGGACAAGGGCCTCGGAGAAAAGCCTTTATCGGTAAATCATGGACATTCAACGCTTTGACGTGTGTTCGATAGCGCACAGATTTACCGGGACCTGATTTGATCAGACTGTTTCGTTTTCCACAATGGGGGCTCCGCTAATGCGCGGTCCCCGACGCACCCGCCGCGCCGCCCATGCGCTGACGCAACCAGGCGTCGAATGTGTCGTGGACTTCGTTATGGCGCAGCGCGAAGTCGACGGTGGCCTGCAGATAACCGAGTTTGGTGCCGCAGTCGTAGCGTTTGCCGATGAATTCGTAGGCGAGCACCTGTTCGGTTTCGAGCATCGAGTGAATGGCCGGCGTAAGTTGAATCTCGCCATGTGCGTCAGGCCGTACCCCGCGCAAATGTTCGAACACCGCCGGCATCAGCACATAGCGCCCCGCGACCCCGAATGCCGACGGCGCGTCTTGCGGCGCTGGCTTTTCGACAATGCTCGACACGCTGATCACACGCTCGTCCCAATGCCGTCCGCCAATCACGCCGTGCGAGCATGCACCCTCCGATTCGAATTCCTCGACCGCAATCACCGACGAATCGTAATGGCTGAAGATATGCACCATCTGTTCGAGAACAGGCGGCTGACCTTCGAGCAGGTCGTCGGCGAGAACGACCGCGAAGGGTTCTTCGCCGATCAGCTTTTGTGCGCACAGAACCGCGTGACCGAGACCGAGCGGCTCGGCCTGGCGGACATAGATGCAACTGACGTTGGATGGCGTGATGCCGTGCACCAGCTCGGCGAGGCTCTGCAGCCCTCTCGCCCGTAGCACGCGTTCGACTTCGTAGGATTCGTCGAAGTGATCTTCGATCACGCGCTTGCCGCGGCCCGTGATGAAGATCAACTCGGTGATGCCCGCGTCGATCGCTTCTTCGACCGCGTATTGAATCAACGGCTTGTCGATGACCGGCAGCATCTCCTTGGGACTCGCCTTGGTGGCCGGCAGGAAGCGCGTGTCGATTCCCGCCACCGGAAACACCGCCTTGTGAACTGCAAGCATGATGACCTCCTCGTTCAGCTGCTGCTGCGCGTCGGATCATGCGGTACTGAAGCGTCTACTACAAACACGAATTTTGTCCGCGCGAAAACATCTGCTGAATCGTGGACATGATGGCACGGTTCTCTGGCGGGGTGCAGATATCGGGGGGAAAGCGCGCGTATTGAAGTGGACGCCCGCCAAGCCAACTGATTGACGACCAGTCCGACTCCACGCCTCAGCTTGCATCGCCCGTGGCAGGGGTCGGGTAAAACAGGAGCAGCACGACAGTCACGGCACTGAAGACCGCGCCCGCGTAAAACGTAGTGGCCGCTCCGAAACGTTCCCACAACTGCCCTGCGATGGCGCTCGAAGCCAACGTCACGATGCCGCCCAGCAGATTGAAGAAACCAAACCCCGTGCCACGCAGATGTGGGGGCGCCGCGTGCGCGACCATCGTGGCGAGTAGACCTTGGGTCATCCCCATGTGCAGCCCCCAAAGCGCGACTCCCACGACGACGATGCTCCAATGGGTACCGTGCGCGAGGACCACGTCGGAGCCGATCAATACGACCAGACCCGCTATCAATAACCGGGTATGGCTCATGGCGTCCGCGAGTTTGCCGAACGGATAGGCGGACATGCGTACACGATATTCATTGCGACCATGACGAGCGGCACCAGCGCAATCGGCACGCCGCTGGCCATTGCACGAAGAACCAGAAACGCCTCGCTGAACCGCGCCAGCGAGAAAACGGCGCCTATTCCGACCACCCACCAATATTTCGAATCGAGGTCTCTGAGGCTCGTCCATCGGACTGGACGGGTCCCTTTGGCGTGCCGGTCACGCGCGGGCTCCGTGACACCAAACGTCAACAGTCCAACGGCAAATAGCGCTGGAATGACCGCAACCCAGAAAGCGAGGCGGAAGTCGCCCGCCCACGTCTGCATGATGAGAACCGCCAGCAGCGGACCGAGGAAAGCACCGACCGTGTCGAGCGCCTGGCGTAGCCCGAAGGCCGCGCCGCGCAGGTGTTGCGGTGTCACATCCGCGACCAGCGCGTCTCGAGGTGCGCCCCGAATTCCCTTGCCTACACGGTCCATGATGCGCGCCATCACAACGATTCCAAGTGTCGGCGCGATAGCAAAAAACGGCTTGCTCATTGCGCCCAGAGAGTACCCGGCTACAGCCAGCCATTTACGGTTGCCCAGATAATCACTGAGGGTGCCCGAAAATACTTTGACGATGGGCGCAGTGGCCTCCGCAATGCCCTCGATGAGACCGATCGCATCAGCGCTGGCGCCGAGGACTGTCAGCAGAAACATCGGCAGCAGGCTGTGGATGATTTCGGATGAGATGTCCATGAACAGACTGACACAACCGAGAATCCACACGCTGCGCGGAATTTGCCGGACGACACTGACTTGCGATTCGTTTTGCATTCGATATGAATGACATCAAAAAGCGCGTTCGGACGGTACTGAAGCGCGCGCTTGCAACAACCGGCTTCCGTCCCACTCGAAAACATCTGCTGAATGCTCGCCATGATTGCACGGCTTGCCGGCGGGCGGGGTCCACTTCATCGCACGCGGTTTCCTTCAGAACTTAACTGGCGAGAGCGGCGCATTTTTCCGGACCGGGATAAGCGGCTTTTAAGGTTGCAGGGCGTAACTTCGTATTCACGCGCTCAACGCGCTCAAACCAGCGGCCCGCTTTTCTCGCGTCACTGACTTGCGAGTGAGCTTCGATATTCCAAACAGGCGCGTTTCGCTACTGGCACGCGCTTAACTTCCTGTTCTCCTGCGGACGTCGCAGGTCCGATCCAATGTTGATATGAAAAAACTGGTCCACTCAATCGACTTCATTCTGCTGACCTCTGCGTCGGTGGGCCTCGTGATGTTTGTCGTCTGGCGAGTGGCGACGGTAAAGGGGTGGCTTTAGGCTCAGGCGACACGTCCATCCGCTAAATGATCGCCGTGTGGTTGGCGGTCGGAATCGACGTTACAGATAGATCCTGGAGAGTGAAACCTTTAGCGTATTTTTGCGAGTACGAATGAGCCGCAATCAAGGACTAAACCTTGTTTTCGGTCGCAACAATGCCGTAATAATTCACCCGCACAATCCGACGCCCGCTGCGCCTCACGGTACTCGCAAGCGTGACGGCACTAGCCGCGTGCGGTGGTAGCAATGATCCTTCGACGCCGACTGCCTCGAATGCCTCGACGGCGTCGGCCTCGACCCCGGCGTCGCCTGCCGACCCCGGTTTTATCGACAACGCCGCAACCCCCGACGTGCCCGCGTTCGTCGACACGATTGCGACTAACCAACGCGGCGATGCGCGATATGCGACGCTCGCCACGAACGCAGGCGTGCGTGTCGTTTCGCGATTCCTCGACATCTGGCAACCGTTGACCGAGATCGCCGATGCGGGCGTCTCTGCGCCCGCCAACGGTTCCTTTCCGGCTGTCGTGCAGTCCACGTGGACAGGACACTACCCAATGACGGCACGCCGGGCGGGGCTGTCGTGAATAGCGCCGTCCATGCCGCAAACATTCAACTCGTGGTCGCCGGGACGACCAACAGAATCCAGGCGCAGACCGACGCAGCCTACTACGACGACCGGCGTGGCAAAGGCTATAGCGTGACCGATGGCATGGGACCGCTTACCAATGCGTGGCGCGCGGCAGCGCAGCAGACAACGACCATCACGCCGATCCCGGCCGATGCGACGAGCGCTCTGTACAACGACACGGGCAACAACATCGGCGTCGGCAGCAGCGGTGGCAACACCAGTTTCGGCAAGGTCGTCGACCTGCTCAACAACATGGGCGACAACGCGTCCATCGAGCCGGCCAGAGTTTTACTTGACATCTAAACTATCAACATCTAAATTAATCTCACAGCAGAGTCCACTTTTGGGGAACCAGCATGCGCATAGTCTGTATCGGTGGCGGTCCGGCCGGTTTGTATTTCGGTCTGTTGATGAAAAAACGCAACCCCGGCTATGAAGTCACGGTGGTCGAGCGCAATCGCCCGTACGACACCTTCGGCTGGGGCGTCGTGTTCTCCGACCAGACGCTCGGCAATCTGCGCGCCGCCGACGCGCCCAGCGCCGAGGCGATTCTCGACGCGTTCAATCACTGGGACGACATCGAAATCCACTTCCGCGGCCGTAGCGTGCGCTCGTCGGGTCACGGCTTCTGCGGCATCGGCCGCAAACGTCTGCTGAATATCCTGCAGGCACGCTGCGAAGAACTCGGCGTGAGCCTCGTGTTCGAAACCCAGGTCGACGACGACAGCACCTACGACGCGGACCTGATCATCGCGTGCGACGGCCTGAACAGCTTCGTGCGCCAGAAATACGCGGACACCTATCAGCCGGACATCGACATGCGCGACTGCCGCTTCGTCTGGCTCGGCACGAAGAAGCTGTTCGACGCGTTCACGTTCGCGTTCGAGGAAACCGAATACGGCTGGTTCCAGGCGCACGCCTACCGCTTCGACGATCAAACCTCGACGTTCATCGTCGAAACGCCGGAACGCGTATGGCGCGCCGCCGGTCTCGACGAGATGAGCAAGGAAGACAGCATCGCGTTCTGCGAGAAGCTGTTCGCGAAGTATCTCGACGGCAACGCGCTGATGTCGAACGCGGCGCATCTGCGCGGCTCGTCGCAATGGATCCGTTTTCCGCGCGTCGTCAACAAGGAGTGGGTGCATTGGCGCAGCAACGCGAACGGCACGAAAACGCCGATCGTGCTGATGGGCGACGCCGCTCACACCGCGCACTTCTCGATCGGCTCGGGCACCAAGCTCGCGCTCGAAGACGCAATCGAACTCGCCAACAGCATGAGCGCGCATCCCGGTGCGCATCCGGACGATCTTGCCGCCGCATTGAAGCACTACACCGAAGTGCGCAGCGTCGACGTCCTGCGCATTCAGAACGCCGCGCGCAATTCGACCGAATGGTTCGAGCACGTCGACCGCTATACGTCGTTCGAGCCGGAACAGTTCGCCTATTCGCTGCTCACGCGCTCGCAGCGCATCTCGCACGAGAATCTGCGCGAGCGCGATTCGCAGTATCTGTCTGGTTTCGAAGACTGGCTCGCCACGCGCGCGGGCGTCGAGCGCGCAGCGGGCAAGCATTCGATTCCACCGATGTTCACGCCGTTCAAGGTGCGCAGCGTCACGCTGAAAAACCGCGTGATCGTCTCGCCGATGGCGCAGTACTCGGCGGTGAACGGCGTGGCCGGCGACTATCACCTGATGCACCTCGGCGCACGCGCGATGGGCGGCGCCGCGCTCGTGATGACCGAGATGACCTGCGTGTCGCCCGAAGCGCGCATCACGCCGGCCTGCCCCGGCATGTATTCACCCGAGCATCTGACGGCGTGGAAACGCATCGTCGATCTGGTGCACCTGCAATCGGATGCGAAGATCGGCATCCAGCTCGGCCACTCGGGCGCGAAAGGCTCGACGCGGGTCGCCTGGGAAGGCATCGATCAGCCCTTGACCGAAGGCAACTGGCCGCTCGTATCGGCGTCGCCGCAGCAGTATCTGCGCGGTATCAGCCAGCATTCGCGCGAAGCCACGCATGAGGAGTTGCGCGAGATCGAGCGGCAGTTCGTCGAGGCGACGCGCATGTCGATCGAAGCGGGCTTCGACTGGCTCGAACTGCACTGCGCACACGGCTATTTCCTGTCGAGCTTCCTGTCGCCGCTGACGAATCAGCGTACCGACGAATATGGCGGCTCGCTCGAAAACCGTCTGCGTTATCCGTTGCAGGTGTTCAACGCGATTCGCGCGGTGTGGCCGCAAGACAAACCGATCTCGGTGCGGATTTCCGCGCACGACTGGGTCGAAGGCGGCAACACGCCCGACGACGCCGTGAAGATCGCGCAGGCATTCAAAGCGGCCGGCGCGGACATGATCGACGTGTCGTCGGGTCAGGTCAGCAAGGACGAAAAGCCCGTGTTCGGCCGCATGTTCCAGACGCCGTTCGCCGATCGCGTGCGCAACGAGGCCGGCATCGCGACGATCGCGGTCGGCGCGATTTCCGAAGCCGACCACGTGAACAGCATCATCGCGGCGGGACGTGCCGACCTGTGCGCCATCGCGCGTCCGCATCTCGCGAATCCGGCGTGGACGTTGAACGAAGCGGCGAGGATCGGCTACCTCGACGTCGCCTGGCCGAAGCCCTACACCGCCGCGAAAATGCAGCTCGAACGCAATCTCGAACGCGAGCGCGCGCAAGCCATCGCCAACGCCGGTCTCACGGCGCAACAACGCGCGCAACGCGCCGAAGGAACCGTGTGAACACCTCAGACACCTCTCTCGCCGGACAACACGCGGTCGTCACCGGCGGCGGCAGCGGGATCGGCGCGGCCATCGCGCAGACGCTGCTGCGCGCCGGCGCGCGCGTCACGCTGATGGGCCGCAACGCGCAACGGCTCGACGCGCAACGCGAGCAATGCGCGGCGCTCGGCAACGTCGCGTCGATCAGCATGGACGTCACGCAGGAAGAGTCCGTGGCGCGCGCCTTCGACCAGGCAGGCGCCGTCGATATCCTCGTCAACAACGCGGGCCAGGCGCAGGCCGCGCCGTTCACGCACACCGATACCGCGCTGTGGCAACGCATGCTCGACGTGAACCTGACCGGCGTGTTTCTCGGCACCCGCGCGGTGCTGCCGGGCATGCTCGAGCGCGGCCACGGGCGCATCGTCAACGTCGCGAGCACCGCGGGGCAGATCGGCTATGCGTACGTCGCCGCGTATTGCGCCGCGAAGCACGGCGTGATCGGTCTCACGCGTTCGCTCGCGCTCGAAACCGCGACGCGCGGCATCACGGTCAATGCGGTGTGCCCCGGTTACACCGAAACCGAGCTGCTGCATGCCTCGCTCGAACAGATCACGAGCAAGACCTCGCGCACCGAGACCGAGGCGCGCGAAACGCTGCTGCGCTCGAATCCGCAGCGCCGCTTCGTGAGTCCGGAGCAGGTCGCGAACGCGGTGTTGTGGTTGTGCCGCCCCGGCTCGGATGCGATCACGGGGCAATCCATTTCCATTTCGGGTGGAGAAGTGATGTGAGCAAATCAACGCATGCAAAGAAATCGCCGGCGGCCTCCGATGCGAAGCCGTCGCGCAAAGGTGTCTCACAACCCGCGGAGAACGTCGTGGACCTCGAAATGAGCACCGGTGCGGACAGCCACATGGGCCTGCGTTTGTGGCTGCGTATGCTGACCACCACCAACCTCGTGCAGGCCGAATTGCGCAAACGTCTGCGCACCGAGTTCGACACCACGCTGCCGCGTTTCGATCTGATGGCGCAGCTTGAACGTCATCCCGAAGGCCTGAAGATGACCGAGCTGTCGCGCCGCTTGATGGTGACGGGCGGCAACGTCACGGGCATTACGGATCAGTTGGAAAAAGAAGGGCTCGTCGCGCGCGATACCGATCCGAACGATCGCCGCTCGATCAGCGTGTGCCTCACGCCCGCAGGCCGCAAGGCGTTCGACGCCATGGCCGTCGCGCACGAGCAATGGGTCGTCGAAATGTTCGGCGGCCTGAGCCTCGACGAGAAAATGCAGACGCATCAGGACCTCGGCAAGCTCAAACAGCATTTGCTCGACAGTCTGAAAGGCTGACTTCGCACTGGAGAATTACATGACACGATCCAACGCCGACGCCTTGCTGGCCGGCAACCGCCTGAGCCTGGCAGGCTACGAGGCGAAGCACTTCGGCTGGTCGGTGGCCAACAAGGTCGCGACGATCACGCTGAACCGCCCCGAGCGCAAGAACCCGCTGACCTTCGAATCGTACGCGGAGCTGCGCGACCTGTTCCGCGACCTCGCGTACGCGACCGACGTCAAAGCGGTCGTGCTGCATGGCGCGGGCGAGAACTTCTGCTCGGGCGGCGACGTGCACGACATCATCGCGCCGCTGATCGATCTGCCGATGCCCGAGCTGCTGCTGTTCACGCGCATGACCGGCGACCTCGTCAAGGCGATGCGTCATTGCCCGCAGCCGATCATCGCGGCCGTCGACGGCGTCTGCGCGGGCGCCGGCGCGATCCTCGCGATGGCTTCCGATCTGCGGCTCGGCACCGCGCGCAGCAAGCTCGCGTTCCTGTTCACACGCGTCGGTCTCGCCGGTTGCGACATGGGCGCCTGCGCGATGCTGCCGCGCATCATCGGCCAGGGACGCGCCGCTGAGTTGCTGTTCACCGGCCGCTCGGCGAGCGGCGACGAAGGCCACGCATGGGGCTTCTATAACCGCCTCTGCGACCCGGCCGCGCTGATCGAGGAAGCCCACAAGCTCGCCGCCGATCTCGCGGCCGGCCCGACCTTCGCGCACGGCATGACGAAGAAGATGCTGCACCAGGAATGGAGCATGAGCATCGACGAAGCGATCGAATCCGAAGCGCAGGCGCAGGCGATCTGCATGGGCACGCGCGATTTCGAGCGCGCATACAACGCGTTCGCGGCGAAGACCCGTCCCGTGTTCGAAGGAGACTGAGTTGAGCGCCGACCATCAGAACCACCCGATCGATTTGCACAGTCCGCTCGCGTGGCCGTTTTTCGAGCCGCGCCATCGCGAACTAGCGGCGGCCATCGACGCATGGTGCCGCGCGCATCTCTCGCATGAAGACCATGGCGACACCGACGCGACCTGCCGCCGGCTGGTGCGCGAACTCGGCGCGGCCGGCTGGTTGAAATACGGCGTCGGCGGCGTCGCGTACGGCGGCCACGGCGACACGATCGACACGCGCGCCGTGTGCCTGCTGCGCGAAACGCTCGCACGTTACTCGGGCCTCGCCGATTTCGCCCTGGCGATGCAAGGCCTCGGCTCGGGCGCGATCTCGCTCGCGGGCACGCATGAGCAGAAATCGCGCTATCTGCCGCGCGTCGCGAGCGGCACGGCGATCGCCGCGTTCGCGCTGTCGGAGCCGCAAGCGGGCTCGGACGTCGCGGCGATGGCGCTGGCGGCTCGCGAGGACGGCGACCACTATGTGCTCGACGGCGAGAAGACGTGGATTTCGAACGGCGGCATCGCGGACTTCTATGTGGTGTTCGCGCGTACCGGCGAGGCACCGGGCGCGCGCGGCATCAGCGCGTTCATCGTCGATGCGCAGACGCCGGGCCTCGAGATCGCCGAGCGCATCGACGTGATCGCGCCGCATCCGCTCGCGCGACTGCGCTTCACGAACGCGCGCGTATCGAAGACCCAGATGCTCGGCGTGCCCGGCGAAGGCTTCAAGATCGCGATGCGCACGCTCGATATTTTCCGCACCTCGGTGGCGGCCGCGTCGCTCGGCTTTGCGCGTCATGCGATGGCCGAAGGCCTCGCCCGCGCGGCATCGCGCAAGATGTTCGGCCAGACGCTCGGCGACTTCCAGTTGACGCAGGCGAAGCTCGCGCAAATGGCGCTGACGATCGACAGCAGCGCGCTGCTCGTCTATCGCGCCGCATGGCTGCGCGATCAGGGCGAAAGCGTGACGCGCGAAGCCGCGATGGCGAAGTGGCACGCCAGCGAAGGCGCGCAGCAGGTGATCGACGCGGCCGTCCAGCTATACGGCGGCATGGGCGTGCAAAGCGGCACGGCGGTCGAGATGCTGTACCGCGAGATCCGCGCGTTGCGCATCTACGAAGGCGCGACCGAGGTGCAACAGCTGATCGTCGGTCGTGATCTGTTGAAGGCGCATGCCGCCGCGAAGGGAAACGCGCAATGAGCATGTCCTTCGAGCGGCCCGTACGCATCCGCTTCTCGCACTGCGATCCCGCGGGCATCGTGTACTTTCCGCAGTACCTCGTGATGACCAACGTACTGGTCGAAGACTGGTTCAACGAGGGCTTGAGGATCGACTACGCGCATATGATCGCCGAGCGCCGCGTCGGCCTGCCGATCGTCAAACTCGATTGCGAGTTCTCGCGGCCGAGCCGGATGGGCGAAACGATCCTGCTCACGCTGTGTGTCACCACCATCGGCCGCAGTTCGATCGGCATCGAGATTCACGCTCACTGCAACGGCGAAACGCGCTTCCGCTCGAAACAGGTGCTCGTGTTCATGTCGTTCGACAGCGGCAAATCGATCGATATTCCCGGCGACATCGCGAGCGCGCTCGCGCCGTACGCCCCATCGTCCCCCTCCATCGAGGCGCATCGCTCATGAAAAAAGCTCTCCTTCCCGCCGGCTGGGTCAAACCGCGCGGCTATGCGAACGGCGTCGCGGCGACCGGCACGCAAGTGTTCATCGCCGGTCAGATCGGCTGGGACGAACAGGCGCAGTTCCATACCGACGACTTCGCGAAGCAATCCGAGCAGGCGCTGAAGAATCTGCTGGCCGTGCTGCGCGAAGCGGGCGGTAAGCCCGAACATCTGGTGCGCCTCACGTGGTACGTCACCGACAAGCGTGAGTACCTCGCATCGCTGAAGGACATCGGCCGCGCGTTTCGCGAGCTGATCGGCGACTACGACATCGCGATGAGCGCGGTGCAGGTCGTCGCGCTGATGGAAGACCGCGCGAAGGTCGAGATCGAAGCCACCGCGGTGATTCCGCACTGAACGTCGTACAGGCAGGGAACATCCAGACTCAACGCCCCGGGGAGACCATGATGGAACCGTCAGCACACGTCGATACTTTCGCGCGCGACAATCTTCCGCCGCAGGATCAATGGCCCGTCTTTCTGCTCGACAATCCGGAGCTCGCCTATCCGCCGCGGCTGAACTGCGCGACCGAACTGCTCGAGCGAACCATCGAGGCGGGGCATCGCGACCGGCCGGCGATCTGGTCGGACGTCGACGGCAAGCCTCAGGCGACCACCTACGGCGAACTGCTCTCGATGGTCAACCGCAGTGCGCACGTGCTCGTCGATGAAATGGGCTTGCGGCCCGGCAACCGCGTGCTGCTGCGCGGACCGAACACGTTGCAGATGGCCGTCGCCGCGCTCGCGGCGCTGAAGGCCGGTCTCGTCGTCGTGCCGACCATGCCGCTGCTGCGCGCGAAGGAACTCAAACAGATCATCGCGAAAGCACAGGTCAGCGCCGCGCTTTGCGACGCGCGCCTGACCGCGGAGCTCGAGCGCTGCGCGAATCCGCGGGACGAGTTCTACTGCGCGGGGCTCAAACAGATCCGCCGCTTTCACGACGACTCCGTCGATTCGCTCGAAACGCTCGCCGTCAACAAGCCCGAAACCTTCACCGCGTGCGATACCGCCGCCGACGACGTCTGCCTGATCGCGTTCACGAGCGGCACGACCGGCGCGCCGAAAGGCTGCATGCATTTCCATCGCGACGTGATCGCGATGTGTGACCTGTTCCCGCGTCACGTGCTGAAGCCTTCCGCGAGCGATATCTTCTGCGGCACGCCGCCGCTCGCATTCACGTTCGGGCTCGGGGGGCTGTTGTGCTTTCCGTTGCGCGTCGGTGCGTCGACGGTGCTCGTCGAAAAACTCACGCCGGAGACCTTGCTCGGCGTGGTCGAACGTTTTCATGCGACCGTGATGTTCACCGCGCCGACGTTCTATCGGCAGATGGCGCCGCTCGTCGCGCAACACGACGTGTCGTCGCTGAAGAAGACCGTGTCGGCCGGCGAGGCGCTGCCCGATTCGACGCGGCGCCTGTGGCGCGAGGCGACCGGCATCGACATGATCGACGGCATCGGCGGCACCGAGCTGATCCACATCTTCATCTCGTCGCAAGGCGCGGACATCCGGCCGAATGCGATCGGCCGCGCGGTGCCGGGCTACGTCGTGCAAGCCGTCGACGACGACATGCAGCCCGTGCCCCCCGGCACGATCGGCAAGCTCGCCGTGCGCGGCCCGACCGGCTGCCGCTATCTGGCCGACGAACGGCAACTGCGCTTCGTGCGCGACGGCTGGAACCTGCCGGGCGACTCCGTCTATCTCGATGCGGACGGCTACGTGTTCTACCAGGCGCGCGCCGACGACATGATCGTATCGGCCGGTTACAACATCTCCGGCCCTGAAGTGGAAAGCGTGCTGCTGCAACACGAGGCGGTGGCCGAATGCGGCGTGATCGGCGTGCCCGACGAAACGCGTGGACAGATCGTGCGAGCCTTCGTCGTGGTGAACCCCGGCTACACGGCCGACGACAAACTGGTCGCGCAACTGCAGGATTTCGTTAAGAATAACGTCGCGCCGTATAAATATCCCCGCGTCATCACATTCGTCGGCGCGCTGCCGCGCACCGAAACCGGCAAGCTCAAGCGTTTCGAATTGCACACGATGACGTAATCCCTATCTTTCGTGAGACTGGAGGCAGACTGCATGGCGGGCTCTTTCATCGAAGTCGTCGCCCACGATGGCGGCCGTTTCAACGCTTACGTCGCGCGCCCTGCGCAGGGCTCTGGCCCGGGGCTCGTGCTGCTGCAGGAAATCTTCGGCGTCAACGACACGATGAAAGCGACCGCCGATCGCTACGCCGAAGAAGGCTACGTCGTGCTCGTGCCCGATCTGTTCTGGCGCATCAAGCCCGGCATGTCGCTGGGATACGGCGACGCCGACATGAAAGAAGCGCTCGGCTATCTGGGCCAGTTCGACGCTGATGTCGCGGTCAAGGACATCGCCGCCACCGTCGCCACGTTGCGCGAGCTACCCGAGCAGGCGGGCAAGGTTGGCGTGGTCGGCTACTGTCTCGGCGGCAAGCTCGCGTTTCTGAGCGCGGCGCGCACCGACGTCGATTGCGCGGTCAGCTACTACGGCGTGGGCCTCGAAGCGCATCTCGAGGAAGTGCCGGCAATCCGCTGCCCGATGGTGTTTCACTTCCCCGAAAACGACGCGTATTGCCCGCCCGAAACGCGCGAGCGCATTAGCGCCGCATTGCGCACGCGGCCGCAGATCGAGCAATACGTGTACCCCGGTTGCGATCACGCGTTCGCGGCGCCGCAGCGCAAGCACTACGACAAGCCCGCCGCGATGATGGCGTACTCGCGCACGCTCGCGCTGCTGCGCAAGGTGCTCGGTCCGGTCTACGATCTGAACGCGCTATGGGAAGCGCATTGCTATCACGAGTTCGCGACACGCGACGTCGACGCGGTGATGCCGACGATGGTCGCGCAACCCTACGTCAACCATGTGCCGACGATGACGGGCGGCGTCGGGCACGACAATCTGAAGCGCTTCTACACGCATCACTTCGTCAACTCGAACCCGCCGGACACGAAGCTGATTCCGATTTCGCGCACGATCGGCTCGGATCGCATCGTCGATGAATTCATCTTCAGCTGCACGCATAGCTGCGAGATCGACTGGCTGTTGCCGGGTGTCGCGCCGACCGGCAAGTACTTCGAGGTGCCGATGCTCGCCGTGGTGTGCTTCCGTGGCGACAAGCTCTATAACGAGCACATCTATTGGGATCAGGCTTCGGTGCTCGTGCAGGTGGGGCTGCTCAATCCCGAGGGCTTGCCGGTGGCGGGGATTGAAAGCGCGAAGAAGTTGCTGGATGAGACGTTGCCGTCGAATGCGTTGATGGGAAGCAAATCGAAGGTGTAACGATGCGGTGTCTTCGACGGCTCGACATGGAATAGCGAGCCGTCGAAGGTGTATAGCATCGACTAGAAGCCTGCCTCGACACGCCATGCCTATCATGTGACGCTCCCACCACCTCCATCGGCCGACCATGCTCACCGTCCATCATCTGAACAACTCCCGCTCGCAACGCGTGCTGTGGCTGCTCGAAGAGCTTGGCGTGCCGTACGAGATCAAGCGTTACGAGCGCGATCCAAAGACGATGCTCGCGCCGCCCGAACTGCGCGCCGTGCATCCGCTCGGCAAGTCGCCCGTGATCACCGACGATGGCCTCACGATCGCAGAGTCCGGCGCGATCATCGAGTACCTCGTCGACCGGTACGGTGCGGGGCGTTTCGCGCCGCAACCAGGCACGCCGGAACGGTTGCGCTACACCTACTGGCTGCACTACGCGGAAGGCTCGGCGATGCCACCGCTGCTGCTCAAGCTCATCGCCCGACGCATCGGCAATGCGCGGATGCCGTTCTTCGCGAAGCCGATCGCACGCAAGATTGCGACGAACCTGCAAGCGAACTTCGTCGATCCGCAATTGCGGTTGCATCTCGGCTATATCGACAAGGAGCTCGGCGCGACCGGCTGGTTCGCCGGCAACGACTTCACCGCGGCGGATGTGCAAATGAGCTTCCCACTCGAAGCCGCCACCGCGCGTGGCGCGACCGCGCAATTGCCCGCGATCGGCGCGTTCTTGCAGCGTATTCACGCGCGGCCCGCGTATCAGCGCGCGCTCGAACGCGGCGGAAAATACGAGATTCTCGGCGGCGATTGACGCGGGACGGCGCGCCGCCCAGGATTTCGTAGTTGGACGCGAAATGCGCGGGTGCTAGACTCGAAAGCCCATCGTCAGCAATCGCCAGGACCCGCGTAAAAGGGGGCGCCCGCATGACCCATTCCCTCCACGGCAAGCAGCGCTGGCTCGCACTGATCGTGCTCTGCCTCGGCGTGCTGATGATCGTGCTCGACACGACCATCGTGAATGTCGCGCTGCCGTCCATCGCAGCCGATCTCGGCTTTAGCGAAACCTCGCTCGTCTGGGTCGTCAACGCCTACATGCTGACCTTCGGCGGCTGCCTGCTGCTCGGCGGAAGGCTCGGCGATCTGTACGGTCACCGCAAGCTGTTTCTCTGCGGTATTACGCTGTTCACGCTCGCTTCGCTCGCTTGCGGCCTCGCGAACTCCCAAGTGCTGCTGGTCGCCGCGCGCGCCGTGCAGGGCCTGGGCGGCGCGATCGTCTCGGCGGTGTCGTTGTCGCTGATCATGAATCTGTTCACCGAGCCCGACGAACGCGCGAAAGCGATGGGCGTGTACGGCTTCGTCTGCGCGGGTGGCGGCAGCATCGGCGTGCTGCTCGGCGGACTGCTGACGAACCTGCTCAGCTGGCATTGGATCTTTCTGGTCAATCTGCCGATCGGCATCGCCGTGTATGCGCTGTGCCTCGCGCTGCTGCCCGCTGCGCGCGGACACGCGCACGGCGAAAGGCTCGACGTGGCCGGCGCGCTCAGCGTGACTGCATCGCTGATGATCGCGGTCTATGCGATCGTCAACGGCAACGAAGTTGGCTGGGTCTCGGGTCAAACGCTCGGCCTGCTGCTGATCGCGCTCGCGCTGCTTGCCGCGTTCCTCATGATCGAGGCGCGAGTCGAGCACCCGTTGATGCCGCTCGGTCTGCTGCGTTTGCGCAATGTCGCGACCGCGAACGTGGTGGGCGTGTTGTGGGCGGCGGCGATGTTCGCGTGGTTCTTCATTTCAGCGCTGTATCTGCAACGCGTGCTCGGCTATCGACCGTTGCAGGTCGGGCTCGCGTTTCTGCCCGCGAACCTGATCATGGGACTGTTTTCGCTCGGCCTGTCGGCGCGTGTCGTGATGCGCTTCGGGCTGCGTCGACCGCTCGCGGCGGGCCTGCTGTTCGCGGCATGCGGGCTGGCGCTGTTCGCGCGTGCGCCCGTCGACGGCAGCTTCGTGCCCGACGTGTTGCCAGGCATGATCCTGCTCGGCGTCGGCGCGGGCATCGCATTCAATCCGCTGCTGCTCGCCGCGATGAGCGACGTCGATCCCGCCGATTCGGGCCTCGCGTCTGGCATCGTCAACACCTCGTTCATGATGGGTGGCGCGCTCGGGCTCGCGGTGCTCGCGAGTCTTGCCGCGGCGCGTACCGAGGCGATGCTGGCGTCCTCGAGTGCGGCGGCTGCGCTGAACAGCGGGTATCACGTCGCGTTTCTGTCCGGAGCGGTGTTTGCGGCGGTGGCTGGCGTGTTGGGTGGGGTGTTGTTGAGGCCGGGTCAGGCGGGTAGTGCTGCGGGCGCGCATAGTGATGTAGCGGATTCGACTCCGCCAACCACTGCGGCCACAAAACCGCAAGCGCGATCAAACGCGTAAATTCGCCGCTGGCTATGCTGGCTCCATGCTGACATGAGAGGCGAGATGAACCCGGTAGGCAAAGCGCTCTGGTATATCGAAAGCCACTTCGCCGGCGAGTTGACGCTCGACGACATCGCTCGCGGCGCATGTGTGTCGCGCTTTCATCTGGCGCGAGCGTTCGAAGCGGCAACCGGGCTATCGGTGATGCGCTACCTGCGCGGGCGTCGCCTGAGCGTGGCCGCGCGGCGTCTCGCCGACGGCGCGCCCGACATCCTGGCGCTCGCCATCGATGCCGGTTACGGCTCTCACGAAGCATTCACGCGCGCGTTTCGCGAACAGTTCGGGCTCACGCCCGACGCGCTGCGCGCGCGGGGTCATCTCGACAACCTTAACATCGTGGAGCCGATCAAAATGGACGAAACCCTCCTGACCCATCTGGAACCGCCGCGCTTCGAAGACGGCAAGCCGTTTCTCGTCGCGGGACTGAGCGAGCGCTATACGTGCGAGACCAGCAAGGCAATACCGTCGCAATGGCAGCGCTTTGGCCCGCTGTTCGGCAAGGTGCCGGGACAGATCGGCAAGGTTGCTTATGGCGTTGGCTATAACGCCGATGAACAGGGTAACTTCGACTACATGTGCGGCGCCGAGGTCGGTGATTTCTCGGCATTGCCGCCAGAGCTGAGCCGTCTACGCATCGTTGCGCAACGGTATGCGGTGTTCAGTCATCGCGAGCACATCTCGAGTATTCGCCGCACGATGAATACGATCTGGAATCAGTGGTTGCCCGCCTCAGGGCACGTGCCAGCCGATGCACCGCATTTCGAGCGCTATGGCGAACAGTTCGATCCGGTGACGGGGATGGGTGGCGTCGAAATCTGGCTGCCGTTGAAGAGTTGATGATCGATCAGGCGGACGGCCGCTGCGGCCGGCCATCCGCCGCGTCCGATCGATCGCTCACGGATGGGCATGTCTCGGATCATGCATCGCATGCACGTCGTCGTATTCCCGCGAAATGTCCTTGTTCGTGCGATCGCCCAATCGCATCGCGGCGGCGACGCTGATCACGCCGCACGCGAAGACATACCACGCCACGGCAAAGCCCGAATGGAAATAAGCGTACAGCGCGGTCGCGATCAACGGCGCCGGACCGCCGGCAATAACGGAAGCCAACTGATAGCCCATCGACGCACCGCTGTAACGCAAGCGCCCCGTAAACGACTCGGCGATCAACGCGGCTTGGGGACCGTACATCATTGCATGCGGCACCAGCGAGAGCACGATGGCCATAAAGATCCATACCGGGTCACGCGTGCCCAGCATGAAAAAGTAAAGGAAGCCGAATAGCCCTGCAAGAGCGGCGCCGATCACGTACATGCGTCGGCGTCCGATCAGATCGGACACGTGACCAAAGAGCGGGATCGTAAATAGTTCCAGCACTGCTGCGGCCAGCACCGCCATCAGCAGCAGGTCACGTGAGACGCCCAGCCTCATCACGCCATAGGTAAATATAAAGGCTGTGAAAATATAGAAAGGCGCCTGTTCGGCCATGCGCGCGAGCGCCGATAGAAGAATGTCTTTCGGCTGCCGCCGGATGACTTCACGCATCGGCGCTTTTTCGATCCTGCGCTCAGCGAGCAGCTTCGCGAAGATCGGCGTCTCGAGAATACTCAAGCGTATATAAAGGCCGATCGCGACCAGCACGATACTGAGGAAGAACGGCACGCGCCAGCCCCATGTGACAAATGCGCTGCCGGAGATCTGGCTCGTGCCCAGCACCACCAGGTTCGCGACGAACAATCCGGCCGGTACGCCGAATTGCGGCCAAGACGCGACGAATCCGCGATGCTTGTTGGTGCGAGCCCATTCCATCGACATCAGCACCGAACCACCCCATTCGCCGCCTACACCCACACCCTGAATGAAGCGCAGCACCGTGAGCAAGACTGCCCCCCAGATACCGATCGACGCGTAGGTTGGAACAAAGCCCACCGCAAACGTCGCGAGTCCCATCAGCAATAGCGTCACGATTAGCGTGGCTTTACGCCCGATGCGATCGCCATAGTGACCGAAAATGGCGGCGCCCACTGGCCGTGCGATAAAGCCGACCGCATAAATCAGAAAAGCCTGGAGTGTGCCGACGAGCGGGTCCGAATCCGGAAAATACAGCTTCGCGAATATGAGACCCGTGACGATGCTATACAGGAAGAAGTCATACCATTCGATCGTGGTACCAATCGTGCTGGCGATGACAGCGCGGCGCAATTGGCGCCGAGCCTCCTCATCGGAGAGGGTCATTGACCCTGATTGCGTGGCAGCCATTTGATATCTCCCCAAATGCAAAGGGACAGTGATATTTTTTTGTGACAGTTATGGTATGCGGTGGTTCCGGCGATAAGGCGAAGTACAAACCGCGAAATCGCCTTGGCCGCTACTGTTATGGCTGCCAGCCTGGCTAAATAAAATTCGCGCTCGAATCACTATTCGCAAAGGTTAAGGCTCTATTCCAGATTTATGTTTCGCATTTGCATTTTTTACTGGCCATGAATAAGCCATTCATCGTTTCAATGCAATTGATACCGATGCGAAAATTGAATCGATATGCCGAAATCAGATTGAAACAGGAAGCGGGGCGGACTGTGAGATGACACCTATTCCGCCCCATCCCAATCACACCAATGGGATATAAATATCCGTCTGCCACTGCGCGAGCGGCGTCTCAGGATAGACACTCAGATACTGGAAAAACAGGGGTTGGTCCCGCAATTCTTCTCCACTCGAAGGTAGCCAGTCGCGATAGATCGGATAGATCGTTTCGCCGATGTGGTCGGTCGATCCGGTGTGCCGAACCACGGCGCACCGTCCGCCCGGAATGACGAGTTCGCGCACGCCATAAGCATTCGACGCGACGGGCTCATCGATCTCGCCGCAGATATCGAAGCGGAATTCCGCCTCTGGCACCGTGTCCGGATTGCCGCGCGGAATACCGAATGTACGGCTCGACTCCACCGGCGATTGTCCGCTTTGAATACGCCAGTCGATGAACTTGCGCACACTCAGGTTGACGAGGCCTGGCGGACCACGGTGTTCGAGCGCGGCAACGCGGGTATCAGCAAAATCGACGATCTTCACTTGCATGGTCAGTTTCCTCGAAAGATAGGGAACGATAAAATTCGCACTCCAGATTTGCCATGTCGGACGCCGCCGGAACGCGCTCGGCGCAGTGCCGAACGCACGCTTGAACGCGCGGCTAAAAGCCTCGGGACTCTCGAAGCCGGCGTCGAGCGCGGCATCGAGCACCGAGCACGACGCCTGCGACGCGAGACTACGGGCCGCGCGACGCAAGCGCATCAGTTGCACATAGCGGGCGACGGGCACGCCGACGTACGCGGCAAACTGTCGATGAAAATGAAACATCGAAAAGTTTGCGATGCGGCTGAGCGCGTCGACCGATAGATCGCCTTCGAGGTTTGCGTCGATATAGGCGAGAACGGCTTCGAAGCGCTTCGTGTAGGCAGCGGTGGCGTCTGTGTGAGCTTGCATGGTCTGGATCGTGCGAGTTCCGATATGGTCGCCGAGGTGGGGCACATCTTACCTAGCCGGACTTGCTCGATCTTGATCGGCTCGCTGCCCGAGCCCGGAGAATTTACGTAGACTTATCTTCATCCGCCCCCGCTTCCTGAGGTTTCCGTCCGATGCCTTCTTCGATCAGCAATTCGCTCCTCTGGATCTTCGACGCGTTCGAACGCGAACCGACATACGTGAGTCGACGGATGTTCGGTAGCGACGCGGCGTATGTCGATGGGCTGTTGTGTCTGGTCGCGGCCGATCGCGACAAGCCGTGGAATGGGCTGCTCGTCTGTACATCGCAGGATCGCCATGCCGCGCTGATTGCCGAGATGCCTGCGTTGCGCCCTCACCCGGTGCTCGGGAAATGGCTCTATGTGCCGCAGGAGGATCCGGCGTTCGAAGACACGGCAGAGCAATTGGCGGCACTTGTGCTGGCGCGCGATCCGCGGGTGGGGGTGGAGCCGAAGCCGCGCCAGCGGCGAGGCAGGTCTGGTTTGCCGAAGGATTGACGCGATGCGATCGCCCCATGTCAGGCTCCAGCCGACGCACCGGGCACCATGCCCTTTTCCCTCAAATACTCCACCCCCTCCCCCAAATCAAACTCCAACTGTGCCCCGTCCCTCGACCGCCGCACACTAACCCTCCTGTTCGCCGCCTCCCTCTTCCCCACGACAACGAGAAAAGGCGCGCGCTTCTCCCTCGCATCGACAATCTTCTTCTCCAGTCTCTCGGGCCGTCCGTCGACCACCGCTCGCACCCCAGCGTCTTCGAGCGCCTGCAAGATCTCGTGCGCATAACTCAAACTCGCATCGCTGATCGAAGCCACGACAACCTGCTCCGGCGCGAGCCAAGCTGGCATCCACCCGTCGTCATGCTCGAGCAGCATCGCGATGAACCGCTCCATACTGCCTAGCACCGCGTGATGAATCATCACCGGACGCTCGCGTTCATTGCGCTCATTGACGAACTCCGCATCGAGCCGCTCAGGCAACACGAAGTCGAGCTGGACCGTCCCGCACTGCCAACTGCGCGCGCGACTATCCGTCAATTGGAATTCGAGTTTGGGTCCGTAGAACGCACCCTCTCCGGCGAGTACATCGAATTCGAGCCCCGCCGCGTGCGCGGCATGGGCCAATGCCGCTTCCGCGCGATCCCACGTCTGCTCGCCGCCAGCCCGCGACGCGGGCCGCGTCGCCAGTGCAACCTTGAACGCCGGAAAGCCGAGATTCGCATACACGTCGCGCAACAGCGCGCAGAAGCGTCCGACCTCCGCCTCGATATGCGCCGCCGCGCAGAACACATGCGCGTCGTCCTGCACGAACGCGCGCGTACGTTTCAAACCTTCGAGTGACCCCGACGGCTCATCACGATGACACGCGCCGAACTCGCTATAACGCACCGGCAACTCGCGATACGAACGCACACGCTGATTGAACACCTGCACGTGACAAGGACAGCTCATCGGTTTCAGACAAAGCGCACGGCCTTCCTCGGCGTCCGCAAGCGAGTACATCGCGCCGCCGAACTTTTCCCAATGGCCGCTTCTTTCCCACAGCGAGCGCGCCAGCAATTGCGGCGTGCGAATCTCGCGGAAGCCCGCGCGACGCATGCGCGCCCGCACATAATCTTCGAGCACGCGATACAGCGTCCAGCCACGCGGGTGCCAGAAAACCATGCCGGCGCCCTCTTCCTGCTGATGAAAAAGATCGAGCTTATTGCCCAGTACACGATGGTCGATGTCGTTCACGGTCATGCTCCGTCGGTTCGAATGTCACGATTACCACGATGGATGCCGCAAACGGGGAGACCAGAAACGCCAAAGGCCCCGTCCGTTTCCGGCGGGGCCTTTGGGGATCTGCCACTGCTGCTCGTACTGTCCAGTACTACCTGCTAGCGCGTGCGACCTCCAGACGACCCGCCTGTGAAGGTGGTCGTCGTGGTGGTGACGGCAGAGAGGGAATGAGAGTGGAAGTCCATGGATCGACGGTAAACCATTTCTGCGGAACGCGTCAATCGCAGCGAGTGCGCGGAACGTGCTTCGTGCCGACACGCGCGATCTCGACATACTGGCCACAGGGACGGGATAAACGCTACGATGTGAGCCTGTTCCGACGCTGGCGCATGTGCGCGGATTCCGCCCGCCGGCCACGATTCACCACAGCACTGATTGAGCACTCGACCTTGACGATCCACATCCGCCCCGCCACCACCGCCGACGCCCCCCTGATCCTGCGCTTCATCACCGAACTCGCGGTCTATGAGAAAGCCGAGCACGAAGTCGTCGCCGGTGTCAAAGACATCGAAAAGAGCCTGTTTTGCGCGGGCGCGCCCGCCAAAGCGCTGATCTGCGAAATGAACGGCGAGCCCGTCGGTTTCTGCGTGTACTTCTTTTCGTATTCGACGTGGCTCGGCAAGCAGGGGCTTTATCTGGAAGACCTGTACGTGTCGCCCGCATCGCGCGGCAGCGGCGCGGGCAAACAGATGCTGCGCCATCTCGCGCAGATCGCCTGCGAAACCGGCTGCGGCCGCTTCGAATGGAGCGTGCTCGACTGGAACGAACCGGCCATCGGCTTCTATAAGTCGATCGGCGCGAATCCGCAAAGCGAATGGGTGCGTTACCGTCTCGCCGGCGATGCGCTCAAAGCATTCGCCGAAGGCAACACCGAAGGGAACGCCTAAGCCCGTCAGTCGGCGGAGGCATCCACCGGCGCCACCTCGAACGGATCGCCCGTCGCGAAGAACGTGCCGCCGGCAACGTAATGGCACGTGCGAAGCTCGGGGTCGTCGCCGAAATGCCAGCGGTTGTGCGAATACACGCGGCTGTCCGCATACGCGGCCACCACTTCGCCGATGATCAGATCGTGCCGCTGGCTGTCGTCCGGAATCACTCTGCATTCCATCCACGTGATGCAGCCGGCCAGCATCGGGACGTCGATTTTTTCCGCGCGGAAAGTCTCGAGTTCGAACGCGGAGAACTTGTCGAGCTCGGCACCCGCGTGCGTGCCGACCGCGAGTGTTTGCGCGGCGAAGCCGCGGCTCGGTAATTGCAAGCCGAACACGCCGCTCGCTTCGATCAGGCGACGCGTCAGCGTGCGGCTATCCACGACCACCACCACCTTCGGCGGATTGAAATCGAGCGGCATTGCCCACGAAGCCGCCATCACGTTCGATCGACCATCGTGCGCGCTCGTGATGATCGTGACCGGTCCGTGATTGAGCAGTTGCGTCGCGCGCGACAATTCCACGGGTTCTCGGGTGGCGTTCATGGCATCGTGATTGCGTCGGAAAGGATGACGCTGATTGTAGCGGGGCGGAAGAAATGCGGTGCGGCGCGGATGACATGCAGATCGCCTGACCGGGCGGCGCCCCAGGAGCCGCCGCCCGGTCAGACATCAAGCGAGTTTCAATAGACCCTCAATGCGGCGCTTTGCCGTTCGGCACCGCGTCGAGCGGCTTGTGCTGTTCTTCGCCGAGTCCCGGGAAGAACGCGTTCCAGGCCGCGCGCACACCCTGCGCAGCGGTGGCTTCGCCGGCGATCGACTCGGCCGCGCCCTCGGCGGCTTTCGACGGATCGGCGGACAAGCCGCGCCAATGCGTGAATACGAGCAACGGTTTTTCGGTCCACACGCCGTCACCAAACTTCGCAAACGCCGTGTCCCCGCTCGCCAACTGCACCTCGTACCAGCCCTCGCGGACGGGCGTATGGATGGCAAGGTCAAACCACGGGGTCGGTTCGATTTCCTTCATGTCGTCTCCGGTCGGATAAATCGTCATCGATAACCACACTCAACGCATTGTTCGTGCCCATCGCCAGCGCTACACCCGCGAAGCGGCAGCGCCGGCGACAGCGGCACATGCGGGCGAACCAGCCCATCGGAACGGCTAACTCGCCGCGCATACGACACGATAGCGCGACATGGGCCGGGCCGACAAACGTAAAACTTACATGTCCGGGTTGGCCGATGGACGGCGTTGCGGGGCGGGCTTTTTGCGGGGCCGCGCGGGGGGGTTGGCGGGGGCCTCGGCGGGCGGATTTGTGGCCGGATTTGTACCAGGTTTGGTAGCCGGTTTTGCCGCGCGCCTTGCAGCCGGTCGCGCCTCACCCTCCATCTCCCGGACCAACTCGGCCAGCGCTTTCACCGCAGGCCCCAGCCGCTCCGCCTCCGTATTGCCATAGCCGATCACGAGCCCGTTCACGCCGGCCGCCGTCCCCATACCGAACCCCGACAGCGCGCGCGGACTGAGCCCGCGCGACTGCGCGCGCGCCGCGAGCTCGCGATCGTCGAGCGACGCGGGCAGTTGCAGCGTCAGATGCATGCCGCAATCGCCGCCAAGAATCGTCGCCGCCGGGAATTGCTCGGCCAGCGCGTCGCGCAGCGCCTGTTGGCGCTCGCGGTATAGCCGCCGCATCCGCCCGAGATGCCGCCCGAATTCGCCGCTTTCGATGAAATACGCCAGCGCCAGCTGCTCCAGCCGATGCCCCCCGCGCAGCATTTCTTGCAGCGCAACAGCGGCATGCGCGGCGATCGCCCGCGGCAGCACGACGAAGCCGATGCGCAACGCCGGAAACATCGTCTTGCTGAACGAGCCGACATACAGCACGGGCGCGTCGTCGACGAGGCCCTGCATGCTCGCGATCGGCTCGCCGGTGTGGCGCACCTCGCCGTCATAATCGTCCTCGATCAGCCACGCGCCACAGCGCCGTGCCTGCGCGATCAGCGCGAGCCGGCGCGCCACCGACAGCACCGCGCCCGTCGGATACTGATGCGCGGGCGACGTGTAGATCAGCTTCGGCGGATGCGTGCGCCACGCGTCGGCCGGCACGGCTATGCCTTCGGCGTCGACCGGAATCGGCAGCATGCGCAGGTCGCCCGCGTTGAATGCGGCCTTGGCGCCGCGATAACCGGGATCCTCGATCCACGCGATCTCGCCGGGGTTGGTCAGCAGTCGCACGGACAGGTTCAGCGCCTCCTGCGCGCCCTCGGTGATCACGACCTGCGAGCCGTCGCAGCGCACGCCGCGCGCCATTCGCAAGTGCGCGGCGATCGCATCGCGCAAGGCGGGCTCGCCGGCCGGTGTGCCGTAGCCGAGCGCGCGCGGCAACGCGCGCTCCATGGCCCGTTCGAGCGCGCGCCGCCATGCGGCAAGCGGAAAACGGTCGAGCGCGGGCGTGCCGGGGGTCAGCGCGTAGGTATTGTCGGCGTGGTGGTGCGTCGCCGCGAACTGCCCGACGCGCGCCGCGTACGCGATCTGCGGCGGGGCCGAGGCCAGCGCCGGCTCGCCGCGCGCGGCGGGGCTCGACAGCGGGCTCACGCGCGTGCCCTGGCGATCGGCGATCACGTAGCCGACCGCGGCGAGATGCTCGTACGCGATCACGACCGTGTTGCGCGACACGCCCATTTCGGTGGCGAGCAGCCGCGACGACGGCAGCAGCGAGCCGGCCGGCAGACGGCCCGCGAGAATCGCCTGCTGCAAACGTTCGATCAGCTGCTTCTGCAGTGGCGCGGGCCGGGCGGCGCCGCTCGCGGCCATGGCGTGGTCCGCGTGGACGAGCGGTCCGATGATTTCGATCATGGTGACTGGACCTATCGAATGAGCGTGTCGTGGATCTTTTGAACATACCACGTTTGCCGTATCGTTCCTCCATCGACAGGAGAACAGACATGGAACCCACACGTAACTCCTACGGCCAGCCGATCGGCGCGCCCGTGCCTGGCTGGCACGGCGCGAAGCCGCCGGGCCGCGAACCGCTGAGCGGCCGCTATTGCCGGCTCGAGCCGGTCGACGTCGAGCGCCACGCGGCGGACCTTTTCGACGCGTACCGCTCAGCCACCGACGGCCGCGACTGGACCTACCTCGCGGTCGGCCCGTTCGACAGCCTTGCGGCTTATCGTGAGCGTCTGACGCAGATGGCCGCATCGAACGATCCGCTGCACTACGCGGTGATCGACCTCGCTACGGCCAGGCCGGTCGGCACGCTCTCGCTGATGCGGATCGATCCCGCCAACGGCGTGATCGAAGTCGGCCACGTCACGTATTCGCCGCGGCTCAAGCGCACCCGCATCGCGACCGAGGCGATGTTCCTGCTGCTCGGCGAGGTGTTCGACAAGCTCGGTTATCGGCGCTTCGAATGGAAATGCGATTCGCTGAACGAGCCGTCGCGCAAGGCCGCGCTGCGCTATGGATTCACCTTCGAGGGGATCTTCCGGCAGGCGATCGTCTACCGTGAGCGCAATCGCGACACGGCGTGGTTTTCGATCATCGACGGCGAATGGCCGGCGTTGCGCGGGTGCTACCAGCAGTGGCTCGACGCAGGCAATTTCGATGCAGAAGGGCAGCAGGTCGAGCGGCTCGCGGATCTGATCGCGCAGCGGCGGGCGACGGACGCGGCCCGGTAAATCGAGGCGATTCAAGCAGCGCGACCGCGGCACCCGCACGCGGCGCGCTTCCGCCAGCCGTTCGCCGCGGTCCGCCAACCCCGGCAGGCGACGCCACGTCGCCCTACACTGCCCACATACGTTCGCGTGACGATGCCGACGCGATCCCGGCTGCGGCACCGGCGCGCGCAACGCGTGCCACCTTGCGCGCCCGTCACCGTCCAGCCGATGAAATCCCGCCTGCGCTATCTGAGCGCCTTGATCGTCAACGTCGCGCTGCCCTGGCTCGCCTACCGGCTTGCGTTTCCGCACTGGGGGCAGGCAGGGGCGCTCGCCGCGTCGGCGCTGCCGCTGATCATCTGGATGACGATGGATCTGCTGCGCTACCGGCATTTCGACGCGCTGAGCGCGCTCGTGCTCGCGGGCGTGCTGCCATCGCTTGCGACGCGGCTCACCTTCGACAACGCCCGAATGCAATTGATCGAAGATCCGATGGTGTCGGGCTTTATCGGCATCGTGTTTCTTGCATCGCTCACGCTGCGCAAGCCGATGGTGTTCTACATGGCGCGCTCGACGATGGCGCGCGAAGACCATCGCAGCGCCGAGCTGTTCGAGCGACATTGGCGCGAGCGCCCGACCCTCGCCGCCTATATTCGTCTGATGACGCTCGTGTGGGGTGTCGGGATGATCGGTGAGAACATCGTGCGCAGCGCGATCGTGCTGCAATGGCCGAACGACTCTCGCTCGGCGATCGCATCCACCGTGCTGCGTTACGCCGTGTATGGGGTGCTGACGGCGTGGACGTTCCTGATTCGCCGGCGCATCAAGCGGGACGCGCGGCGCTATCCGGCCGACGAGCCGGTGTCGGAGTCCGGGAGTTCGGTGGCTGGTGCGTGAATGGTGCTTGGGGCCGTGCACATCAAGGAGCGCCTGCAATCGATCGACGCGCAGCGACGACCAATTATCCGGCATCAAGATGCACCTGATTTCGCCGCCGAGCTAGCACCCGGCCACCCTATCGGGCGCGGCACGCTCTGCTTCAGCCGCATAGCCACGGCCATGCATCGACTGTACAGCAAGCGCCCAACTCACCGGTGGTGCATCGAGCAGTGGCGACACTAACTCACTGCGGTGATCGGCAAAACCAACTTCACCGACAGACCGGCCTCTTTTCATGTCCCGTACGATCCAATAGCCGCAGCCGAGCATTGTCCAGTGGACTGCGCAGCGCATCAGATACGCCAACTCTTCCTCCCGCGTGGACAGCCCGTCGCCAATATGGCGGGTTACCTCGGGATCAGGAAAGATCCCATACCTGTCGGTGAAATCCTCAAGCACGTGAGGGCGCCGGGCCGGGCAGTGCGTGGCAAGCGTTCGGCGCCGGGACAGTACGGAGTTGGGTGTTCCGCTATCACGTATTCAATGACCGCGAACTTTCGCGAACAAGAGAGTTATACCGGAAAAATTGGAGATACGACACACGGCAACGTGTGTCGAATGAGAACTTTATTTATTTTGCAATTCGCCAATCAATTTAGTTATTAAGAGATTGATATCGATGATATCTTGATTGAAGTTCTTGCTGACTGTGATTGCCCTTCAAGGACTGTTAAATTCGATCAAAACGCGACAATCGCCCGTCCGTTGATATACAACACGAGCGAGCATTGCTTGCGGCGTTCCAATCAGGAGGCCAGCTAGAAAAATGAACGCAGAGGACCGTGTCATTCATATTCTCGACCGCTATGTCGACGTAGAGCCCTTCCTCGCAACTGTCCGTCAGGCAGCAGATAGCGACAAGCATGCCCTCGGATTTCTTCCATCAGGCATGCTTCAAGACTTTGCTCACAAAGAGCAACTTATAGTTGCCGTCGAACGCAACAACGAGGCATTTTCGTACGCGGGTCATCTGCTGTTCGAAGCAAGACATCCCAAGGGGCGCGTGCTGCAAGTGTTCGTTCCTCCTACTTTCAGAAATCGACGAGTTGCGGCTTCGCTGCTGAATCACCTCAAACGATATTTGACGAATCACGCTTTCATATCTATTTATGCGCGAGTAGCGGAAGACCTCATTGAGGCGAACCGATTCTGGGAAAGCCAAGGTTTCTATATCCAAAGCATCGCCCGCGGAGGCGAAACAAAAAACCGAACAATATTTGTTCGTAGCCACGAACTCGATACACCGCAACTGTTCGCACCGAGCGGCTTCAATGCTGCCGATCCACTTGGTCTAAACTCGTCTTATGCGCCTGAGATTCCGCTTTTCCTTCTGGATCTGAACGTACTGTTCGATCTCGGCCCGCGCAGGCGTCGAAACGAGGAAGTTCTAGATCTCTTCAAGATGGAAAGGGCAGGTTCCTGCCGACTTGCGCTCAGCACAGAGATAACGGCGGAACTCACTCGTACGGCAAGCGTCGGAGTGACGGATCCTATGCAATGCTATGCGCGCATTTTCCCCGCCTTCCCACCCATTGAAAAAGAGTGGGATGTACTGGCACCCGAACTTGCGTCAATCGTATTTCCGGAACGACATAGGACCAGTACGCTTAGAATCAATGACGTCTCCGACTTACGTCATTTGGCCACTGCCATTCAACATCGGCTTTGCGGCCTCATCACAAACGACCATTCGATTCTCGATGCCGCTGCTAAGCTCCAAGAGAAATATGGAATCCAGGTTGTGTCGCCACGTGCATTCAAAGACTCGAACGCTGGAGAAACCACGAAAGAGGTCTTCGAAACCGGCACAAGCGCCTCCCTTTCTATCACACCAGTCACGCGGGCCGATGAGGGCGAAGTCCATAAGCTCCTATCTCAACTCGGCATTCCGAACAGCGCTGTCGTCACAGAGTGGGCAGGGGTCGACTCGAACGGGCGTGTTTGCAATCGGTATGGTGTCTGGTCGGAGGGCGTTCTGACTGGGTATCTAATGTGGCCCACGACCATAAAACCAAACGACATTGTCGCTCACATGGCTGTCGACGAAAAGCACCCTGACGCGAGCGATACGGTGCGTCTCATGCTGGGCTATCTGATCGAGCAAGGTACCGCCGGAATTACGTCGCAAATCAGACTGGTTTTTCCATCCGAGCAGGCGCAAATACGTGAAATTGCGTCAACTCTTGGTTTCGGAGGACTCAAAGACCAGACGTCGTTAACAAAGCTAACCTTAGGCGGCATCATCACCACATCGAATTGGGCGCAGCGCATGGACGATATCTTTCTGGCTAGCCGAGTACGTATCCCGGATGTGCCGCCGATGTACCGGAACGTCGACCAACAGATCCGCCTTGTGAGGCCTGACGGGAATGTGGGGCATATCTCATTGATGACGCTGGAGACATCGCTTTCGCCCGCGCTTCTTTGTTTGCCAGGACGCCCGGCGGTCGTCACCCCAGTGCGGCGCGTCTTCGCCGAGCACCTTTTAGCGCATTCACCACAAAGAAGTTTGCTGCCTCACGCGCGAGCCAAGCTCTATAAAGAGCGGCACTACCTGAGCAACGCAAACACGCTAAAGCGATTCCAGCGTGGTAATCTCATTCTGTTTTACGAATCTGAGAGAGATCGAGGACAGGGTGCAATCGTTGCCGTCGCACGCGTACGACATGCATACCTCAAATCTCAGGAAGCCATGGAAAATGCGGATCTCGATCCGTCAGTTCTGGACCTGGCGGGACTTGAAGCAATCGGCCGGTCTACCGTAAAGACCGTGACGGCATTTGACAATATTGTTTACTTTGAGCGCCCAGTGGCCCGTTCAACCCTCAAACGACTTGGGTGCGGGAGTCCAAATGACCTTCTCACAACCCGTGCAATTGATGACACACAGCTTCAAGAAATCCTCAAGGAAGGATTTACCCACGGAACATCCTGAACACGTGCTCATCTCACTTGAAGAACGACACGCGGAGAACATACTCGCTGGCACCAAGCATGTGGAACTCCGTCGCCGGGCCATGAAGGTCAAGGAAGGAACCGTTGTCTGGATCTACGTCAAACTTCCTGTGGGCCGAGTTATTGGCTATGCAAGAGTGAGCGCGGCGCATTCGCTTGCGCCTTCGACACTATGGCGACGGTTCGCGAATGTGTGCGGGATTACGCGACGAGAATTCTTTCAGTACTTCAATGGCGTAACCACTGGCTTCGCGTTAGGTTTGCATGACCCGCAGCGACTCGCAGGCTCAATTTCGCTAACGGAGTTGCGGCAAATCTCCGCCGGTTTTCAGCCACCGCAGTTTTTTGTCCGAATTGCTCCAGGCAGCCCTCTGCTACTGGCAATCGAAGGCAAGTGTGCATAGACGAAACAGGTAATCGCCCCTCACCTGCTTACCCGCTCAGCCCAACCTCACGCCAACTCCAGAAACCTCGCCAAACAAGGATTCCGATTCGCCGGCGACCACGCCAGCACCTGCTCGATCAGCGGCGCGTCGGCAAGCGGCCGGAACACCACGCCCGCGAGCTGCGCCTTGCGCATCGACGACGGCACCAGCGCAACGCCCACGCCTTCGTCGACGAGACTCAGCACCGTCTGCTGCAACTGCACCTCGAAGCGGATATCGGGCTCGAAGCCGCCCGAGCGGCAATGTTCGAGGATCGTCGCGCGCAGACTCGGCGCGACTTCCTCCAAGGCGAGCACGAACGGCTCGCCCGCCAGTTGTGCGATCTTCAACCGACGCGCCCGCGCACGCGGATGGCTGCGCGACAGTGCGACGCACAACGGCTCGGTAAGTACCGTGCGCGTCGCGAGTGACTTGTCGGGCACGGTCGGAAACATGATCGCCGCGTCTATCTGCCCGGCAAGCAGTTGCGCGGCCAGATCGTTCGACACGACCTCGCGCAGCTTCAGATCGACCTCCGGATAAGAGGCTCCAAACGCTCGCGCATAGCCAGGCACGACGCTATACGCTGAGCACATCGTGAAGCCGATTTCGAGCTTGCCCGCCTCGCCGTGCGCGGCAGCGCGGGCGTTGCTGACCGCCTGCTCGAGCGACGCGAGAAGCGCCTTCGCGTCAGCATAAAAGCGCTCGCCGGCCGCGGTCAGCGTGACGCTGCGCGGACTGCGCTCGATCAACGTGACGCCGAGGCTCGCCTCCAGCGCCGCGAGTTGCCGGGAGAGCGGCGGCTGCGACAGATTGAGCCGCGCCGCCGCCCGGCCGAAATGACGCGTTTCGGCGAGCGTCACGAAGTAGCGCAGCGGTTTGACATCGATCACGACACCCCCGTGGATGGACGATGCAAAAAAGGTATTGTCGACCCCTCAAGACAGTATTGGATTGTATCAACGCAATTCGCTACGCTGGCGGGTCCTCAGTTCCGCGTGCGCCCACGCGTCCGCCGCACGCCCCGTTTAGCACCGATGCTCGCCACCCTCGAAATCCTGCTTCCCGTTTTCGGCCTCATTTTCGCGGGCTTCGCGTGTCGTCGACGCGGCGTGCTCGGACCGAACTCCGCGTCCGAACTGAATCGCTTCGTCGTCTGGCTCGCGCTGCCCGCGCTGCTGTTCGACACGATGGCGCACGCCACATGGCATCAGCTTTATCAGCCCGCCTTCGTCGCGACGTTTTCGCTTGCTTGCGTGTGCGTGTTCGCGTTGATCCTCGCGCTGCGCCTTTTCAGCGGGCGGCATCTGGCCGACGCGAGCGTCGACGCGATCGCGGCCTCGTATCCGAACACCGGCTATATCGGCTTTCCGCTCGGCGTGATCGCGTTCGGTCAGGCGAGCCTGACGCCGACGACGATCGCGACGATTCTCGTCGCGTGCGTGCTGTTTGCCGTCGCGATCGTGCTGATCGAGATCGGCCTGCAAACCGAGCGCACGCCGCACAAGCTCGGCCTGAAGGTGTTGCGTTCGCTCGCGCGCAATCCGCTGATCGTGTCGCCGCTTGCGGGTGTCGCGGTCGCGAGCTTGCACGTGACGCTGCCCGCGAGCGCGGAGACCTTTCTGAAGCTGCTGGCCGGCGCGGCGAGTCCCTGCGCGCTCGTGAGCCTCGGCCTGTTTCTCGCGGAAAAGCGTGCGGTCGAGGCCGACGACGGAGCCGGCGCGGGCCGCATCTCGCTGCTGCTGACCGGCATCAAGCTGGTCGCGCAGCCGGCGCTGGCGTGGTGGCTCGCGGCACGCGTATTCGGGCTGGCGCCGATGCTGGTCGAGATGGCCGTCGTGCTCGCCGCGCTGCCGACCGGCACCGGTCCATTCATGCTCGCCGAGTTCTACGAGCGGGAAGCGCACATTACGTCGCGCACCATTCTGCTGTCGACGGTGGGGTCGGTCGTGACGCTGTCGTTGCTGCTGATGGTGATGGGACACCGAAGCTGAGGGCTGACACGCGTCGCAACCGGCGCCCCCTCATTGCCCCGACAACGCCGAATCCCACGACGGCCGCTCCCCAAACGCGTCCACCAGGTGCTCGACAAACGTCCTCACCTTCAGCGGGACATGACGCGCACTCGGATACACAGCCTGAATCGTCAATTCCGACGCGCGATACCCGGGCAACAACTCGACCAGTTCCCCACGCGCGATAGGGTCGCCAAACACGAACGTCGGCCCATACGCGACACCCGCACCCGCCAGCGCGGCGCCGAGCAGCATTTGCACGTTGTTCGCGCTCATGCGGCACGCCCCATCGATGACATGCGCGCGGCCTTTCCGGTCGATCAGCGTCCAGTCGTCGGCGGAGACTGCCTCGCTGAACGCGAGCCGTTGCGCGCCGCGCAGGTCTGCCGGCGTGCGCGGCGTGCCATGCCGCCGCAGCCACGCGGGCGCCGCGCACACCGTCATGCGGCAAGGTGCGATGCGCCGCGCGACCAGCGCAGAATCCCGCAGCCGGCCGATCCGTACGGCGAGATCCGCGCCGACGTCGAGCAGATCGACGTAGCGATCGCTCAGCAGCACCTCCACGCTGACGTGCGGATGCGCGTCCATATAGCGCGCCACCACGCCACCCAGATGCATCGCGCCGAACGTGACGGGCGCGGCGACGCGTAACACGCCGCGCGCGACGTTTTGCGAATCGCGCGCCTCGCGATTCGCTTCGTCGAACGCTTCGAGAATCCGCTTGCAACGCTCGTAGTACGCGTGACCGACGTCGGTCAGGTTCAGACGGCGCGTGGTGCGATGGAGCAGGCGCGCGTTCAGCTCGGTTTCGAGCGCGCTCACATATTTGCCGGCCATCGCCGCCGACAGCCCGAAACGCCGTGCGGCGGCGGCGAGGCTGCCCTCGTCGACCGCGGCGACGAAGACCCCGATGCAGGTGAAGCGGTCCATGGCCCGACTCCTCGATTCGATAGCAGGATTATCGGCTGCATATCGAGAATCGCCAATTATCAAACGGTGTGCCGGAATCTACGATTGCTTCACGTCAACCGCCACCCGAAATACAAGGAGCATTGCAATGGACCTCGCCACCAACGGCATCCGGATTCACGTCAGCGAGAAAGGTCACGGCGAACGGGCCATCGTTTTTCTGCACTACTGGGGCGGCTCGTCGCGCACCTGGCGGTTCGTCGCCGAGGCGTTGTCCGACGCCTATCGAACCATCGCGACCGATCATCGCGGCTGGGGCCAGTCGGAGGCGCCCGCTGACGGCTACACGATCGCCGATCTCGCCGACGACGCCCAGGGCGCGATCGAAGCGCTCGGGCTTTCGCGTTACGTCATCGTCGGTCACTCGATGGGCGGCAAGGTCGCGCAGTTGCTGGGTGCGCGCCGGCTGCCGGGACTCGAAGGGCTGGTGCTCGTCGCGCCGTCGCCGCCTGCGCCGATGCTGCTCTCCGACGAGCAGCGCGCGGTCCAGCTGAGCGCTTACGACTCGCGTGAATCGGTCGGCTGGGTCGTGGACAACGTGCTGACCGGCAGCCCGCTCGCCGCGGAACGCCGCGAGCAGGTCATCGAGGATAGCCTGCGTGGCGCGCCGCAAGCGAAGGCCGCGTGGCCGAACGTGGCGATGCGCGAGGACATCACGGCCGACGTCGCCGCGATCGACGTGCCCGTGCTCGTGATCGCCGGCGAGTGCGATCAGGTGGATCGCGTCGAGACCTTGCAAGCGGAATTGCTGCCGAGAATTGCCGGCGCGCGCCTGCAAATATTGCCCGGCGTCGGTCACCTGTCTCCGCTGGAGGCGCCGTCGGTGCTGGCCGCCGCGATCCGCGGTTTCATCGGCGAGGTGGCATCCTGAGATTCGGCTCTATCCCGCCCGCCCCTCCTACGTGATCTCGTACCCGCCTTCGTCCACCAGCGAATGCCAGGCCAAGCGCAGTTCGTGCCGTGCGTGGTAAATTCCAGCGTCGGCAAGTCAACTCCAGGAACGTTCGGGTGACCTGAACATCTTCGTCCGGTCCACCCGCCACTGGCGATACAAGGTAGATCGATGATCGACGTGAGTCAGCGTATTGTCAGGCGGCGCCTCTACGTTGCACTGGGCGGCTGCGTCGCGCTGGCCGGCTGCATGGTCGGCCCGGACTACCACTCGCCGCCCGCGCCGGTCACCAACACCTTCACCCCCACGCCGCTGCCCGATCAGACCGCCTTCGCGCCCGGCCCCGCCGGTCTGCCGCAGCGTTTCGCACCGGCCGAGGACATCCCCGCCGCGTGGTGGACGCTGTTTCATTGCGAGCCGCTCGACGCGCTGATCCGCGAGGGCATCGCGAACAGTCCCAACATGGCTGCGGCGCAGGCCGCGCTGCGCCAGGCCCGTGAGAATTTCACCGCGCAGGCGGGCGGCAGCCTGCTGCCGAGCGTCGACGCGCAATTGGGCGCCACGCGCGAAAAGATCAACGGCATCTCGTTCGGCGAGCCCGGTCTCGTCGAGGAATTCAATCTCTACAACGCCTCGGTCAGCGTCTCGTACAAGCTCGACGTGTTCGGCGGCGCGCGCCGCGAACTCGAAGCGCTGCACGCGCAGATCGACTATCAGCGCTTCCAGTTGCAGGCCGCCTATCTCGCGATCTCGGCCAACATCGTGACCGCCGCCGTCAAGGAAGCATCGGTGCGCGCGCAGATCGACGCGACCGAGCGGATCGCCAGCGAGGAAGACCAGCAGCTGAGCGTGCTCAACCAGCAGTTCGCCCTCGGCGGCGTGAGCCGCGCGGCCGTGCTCGCGCAGGAAACGCTGCTCGCGCAGACCCGCGCGACGCTGCCGCCACTCAATCAGCAACTCGATCAGGCGCGCCATCAGCTTGCGGTGCTCGCCGGCAAGCTGCCGAGCGACGCCTCGGTGCCCGACTTCACGCTCGACATGTTCTCGCTGCCCGACACGCTGCCCGTGAGCCTGCCGTCGTCGCTGGTGCACCAGCGCCCCGACATCCTCGCCGCCGACGCCACGCTGCATCAGGCGAGCGCGCAAATCGGCGTCGCGACCGCGGCGATGTATCCGCAGATCACGCTGTCCGCGAGCTACGGCGCCGAGGCGTTGACGCCCGCCGAGGTGTTCAAGGCGGGCAGCACGATCTGGAGCATCGGCGCGGGCCTGCTGCAACCGGTCTTTCACGGCGGCCAGCTGAGCGCGCAGAAGCGCGCGGCCGAAGCGGCCTACGAGCAGGCCGGTGCGCAATACCGCGAGACGGTGCTGCTCGCGTTCCAGAACGTCGCGGACACGCTGCGCGCGCTCGAACACGACGCGACCGGCCTCAAGGCGCAAACCGACGCGTCGCGCGCCGCGAGCGATTCGCTCGACCTGACGCGCGGACAGTATCGCGTCGGCGGCGTGAGCTACCTCGCGCTGCTCGACGCCCAACGCCAGTATCAGCAAACGGTGGTGAACCTCGCCCAGGCGCAGGCCGCGCGCTACGCCGATACGGCGGCGCTGTTCCAGGCGCTCGGCGGCGGCTGGTGGAATGCCGCCGCGCCCGAGTCCGCGGCTGCGTCCGCATCCGCGCCGGCCGCCTCGAACCACTCGGCCGACCCGACAGCAGCAACAGCGACACCGACAGCAACCGCGGCCACGCCGCATTGACCGCGCCTCACGCAACCCCAGCCCTCGCCACAAGCCGAGCAAGGACGTCACGATGGCCGACAGAAAACCGATGACAAAGCGGATGGTGATCATGTTGATCAGCGTCGGCCTGCTGCTCGCCGCGCTGGTCGGCTTCAACCTGTTCCGCGCCCACATGTTCGCGAAGTTCATGGCGGGCAACACCGCGCCGCCCGCGACGGTGTCGGCGGTGATCGTCCACTATCAGTCGTGGCAGCCGCAGCTCACGGCGGTCGGCAGCCTGCGCGCGGTGCGCGGCGTCGACGTGACGACCGAAGTCGCGGGCCTCGTGCGCGAGGTCGCGTTCGCGTCGGGGCAGGAAGCGAAAGCCGGGCAGATCCTCGTGCGACTCAACGCCGACAGCGACGTCGCGCTGCTGCAATCTCTGCAGGCCGCGGCCGAACTCGCGCAGACGGTCTACGAGCGCGACCGCGCGCAGTACGACATCAAGGCGATCGCCAAGGCCCAACTCGACGCGGACGCGGCCGACCTCAAGGGCAAGAAGGCCCAGGTCGCGCAGCAACAGGCGCTCGTCGACAAGAAGACCATTCGCGCGCCGTTCGCGGGGCGCCTCGGCATCACGACGATCAATCCGGGGCAATACCTGAACCCGGGCGATGCGATCGTCACGCTGCAAGCCATCGATCCGATCTACGCCGACTTCTCGGTGCCGCAACAACAACTCGGCCAGCTCGCGATCGGCGCGACCGTCGACATCGATACCAATGCGTACAGCGGGCAAACCTTTACCGGCAAGATCCAGTCGCTGAGCCCGAAAGTGGATAGCGCGACGCGCAACGTGCAGATCGAGGCGAGCGTCGACAATCGCGAGCGCAAGCTGCTGCCCGGCATGTACGCGAACGTGAAGATCGACTCGGGCGCCGCCGCGCGCTACCTGACGCTGCCGCAAACGGCGATCACCTATAACCCGTACGGCGCGACCGTGTTCGTCGTGAAGCCCGGCACGCAGCCCAACGCGCAGGGCAAGACGCTGCCCGTCGCGCAGCAGGTGTTCGTGACGCCGGGGCCCACGCGCGGCGACCAGGTGGCGATTCTCAAGGGCGTCGACGAGGGCACGCAGGTCGTGACGAGCGGCCAGATCAAGTTGAAGAACGGCACGCCGCTGATCATCGATAACCGCGTGCAGCCGTCGGACAGCCCGAATCCGGCGCCCCAGGAACAATAAGCGAGGCCGCCCGATCATGTTCACGGACATCTTCATCCGCCGGCCGGTGCTGGCTTCGGTCGTGAGCCTGCTGATTCTCGTGCTCGGGCTGCGCGCGCTCGCGGTGCTCAAGGTCAGCCAGTATCCGCAGACCGAGAACGCGGTCGTCACGATCACGACGGCCTACTATGGCGCGAACTCGGACACCATCGCCGGCTTCATCACGCAGCCGCTCGAATCGGCGATCGCGCAGGCGCAGGGCATCGACTACATGTCGTCGACGAGCATCACGGGCGTGTCGACGATCATCGCGACGCTGCGCCTGAACTACGACGCGAACCGCGCGCTGACCGAGATCAATACGCAGATCGGCTCGGTGCGCAACCAGTTGCCGCCGCAGGCGCAGCAGCCGGTGCTCACGGTGCAGACCGGGCAGACCACCGACGCAATGTACATGGGCTTCTACAGCAGCGTGCTGCCGAGCAACAACGTCACCGACTACCTGTTGCGCGTGGTCAAGCCGAAGCTCGATTCGATCCAGGGCGTGCAGACCGCCGAAGTGCTCGGCGGCCGGCAGTTCGCGATGCGCGCGTGGCTCGATTCGGCACGGCTCGCCGCGCACGGCGTGAGCGCGAGCGACGTGTTCACCGCGCTCGGCAACAACAACTATCTCGCGACGCTCGGCACCACGAAGGGGCAGATGGTCAGCGTCGACCTCGAAGCGGGCACCGACCTGCATACCGTCGACGATTTCAAGCAGCTCGTCGTCAAGCAGAAGAACGGTTCGATCGTGCGTCTGGAGGATGTCGCGAACGTCGTGCTCGGCGCCGACAGCTATGACTTCAACGTCGCGTTCAGCGGCAAGCGATCGGTGTTCATCGGCATCAAGGTCGCGCCGGACGCGAACATTCTCGACGTGGCGAAGCGCGTGAAAACCGTCTTTCCCGAATTGCAGAAGCAGTTCCCGACCGGCATGACGGGCGACATCGTGTATGACGCGACCGACTTCGTGAACACGGCGATCAGGGAAGTGATCAAGACGCTGGTCGAAGCGCTCGTGATCGTCACCATCGTGATCTTCCTGTTCCTCGGCAGCTTCCGCGCGGTGATCGTGCCGTTGATCGCGATGCCGCTGTCATTGATCGGCACGTTCTTCGTGATGCAGGCGCTCGGCTATTCGATCAATCTACTGACGCTGCTCGCGCTCGTGCTCGCGATCGGACTCGTCGTGGACGACGCGATCATCGTCGTCGAGAACGTCGACCGTCATATGGAACACGAAGGCAAGACCCCGTTCGACGCCGCGCTGATCGCCGCGCGCGAACTCGGCGGTCCGATCCTCGCGATGACCGTCGTGCTGATCGCCGTGTACGCGCCGATCGGTTTCCAGGGCGGCCTGACGGGTGCGCTCTTCACCGAGTTCGCGTTCACGCTCGCGGGCGCGGTGACGGTGTCGGGCGTGATCGCACTCACGTTGTCGCCGATGATGTGCTCGCGCTTCTTCCGAGCCGGGCAGGAGTCGGGGCGTTTCGCGCGTTTCGTCAACCGCCAGTTCGAGCGTGTGCATCGCGGCTACGGCCGGCTGTTGCACGCGACGCTCGATACCTGGCCGGTGTTCGTGATCATGGGCGCGCTGCTGCTGTGCGGCACGGTGTACCTGTTCATGACCTCGCAGTCGGAACTCGCCCCGCAGGAGGACCAGGGCGTCGTGCTCTCGCAGATCATCGGGCCGCCGAACGCGACGATCCAGCAGATGCAGACCTACGCGGACCAGGTGTTCGACGCCTCGAAGTCGCTGCCCGAATACGCGCAGATGTTCCAGCTGACGGGCTCGCCCACCATCAACCAGGGCATCGGCGGCGTGCTGTTCAAGACCTGGGATCAGCGCGGCAAGAACGCGACCGCGCTGCAGCAGGAGTTGCAGCAGAAGTGGAATCAGATCGCGGGGGCGCGCGTCGCGGCGTTCCAGTTTCCGCCGCTGCCGGGCTCGCAGGGCTTGCCGGTGCAGTTCGTGATCAGCACGACCGAGCCGTTCGAAAACCTCAACGAGGTGTCGCAGGCGGTGCTGGAGAAGGCGCGCGAGAGCGGCATGTTTTTCTTCGTCGATAGCGACCTGAAGATCGACAAGCCGGAAGCGGCGCTCGTCGTCGACCGCGACAAGGTGGCCTCGCTCGGGCTGTCGCAGAGCGACGTCGGCCAGGCGCTCGGGTCGGCGCTGGGCGGCGGCTACGTCAACTACTTTTCGATCGCCGGGCGTTCGTACAAGGTGATTCCGCAGGTGTTGCAGACCGACCGGCTCAACCCGTCGCAGGTGCTCGACTACTATCTGCGCACGCCGGACGGCAGCGTGATTCCGGCCTCGACGGTCGCGCATCTGCGGCACAGCGTCGTGCCCGAGTCGATCAATCACTTCCAGCAGTTGAACTCGGCGACGATCTCCGGCGTGATCGTGCCGGGCGTATCGCAAGGCCAGGTGCTCGATTTTCTGCGCAATGCGACCGCGCAGGTCGCGCCGGCCGGCTATTCGGCCGATTACTCGGGCGAGTCGCGCCAGTTCGTGCAGGAGTCGGGCGGCTTCGTCATCACGCTGCTGCTCGCGACGATCATCGTGTTCCTCGCGCTCGCGGCGCAATTCGAGAGCTTCCGCGATCCGATCGTGATCCTGATTTCGGTGCCGATGGCGTTGTTCGGCGCGCTGATCTTCATCAACATCGGCCTGACGACGCTGAACATCTACACGCAGGTCGGCCTCGTCACGCTGATGGGACTCGTCAGCAAGCACGGCATCCTGATCGTGCAGTTCGCCAACGAATTGCAGCGCGCGGGCCGCTCGAAGCGCGAGGCGGTCGAGGAAGCCGCGGGCGTGCGGCTGCGCCCGATCCTGATGACGACCGCGGCGATGGTGCTCGGCGTGCTGCCGCTCGTGATCGCCTCGGGCGCGGGCGCCGCGGGCCGCAACGCGATGGGGCTCGTGATCTTCACGGGGATGTCGATCGGCACGCTGTTCACGCTGTTCGTCGTGCCCGCGATGTACATGTTTCTGGCCGCCGATCATCAGCGCCATGCTCAGGCGCCGAAGTCCGGCGAGGCGGGTCATCCTGGATAAGGCCGGCTGGTTCGCGCACCCTGCAGGCGGGTTGCCCGAAATCCGGAAGCCGTTGTCCTGATGCCTTCAGGGGCGTCGCCTAGACTACCGTGCATTCGCTGCGCAACGCGGCGCCCAAGACCAATCGGAGCAACCACGATGAAAGCGATCCAGTTCAAATCTTTCGGCGGCCCCGAAGTGCTCGAATACCTCGATCCGCCGACGCCGAAGGCCGATGCGGATCATGCAGTCGTGCGCGTGATGGCGGCCTCGGTGAATCCGAGCGACGTGAAGAACGTGTCCGGCCATTTCGAACACACGGTGCTGCCGCGCACGCCGGGGCGCGACTTCAGCGGCGTGGTGGTGGACGGCCCGGCCGGGTGGCTGAACGCCGAAGTCTGGGGCACGGGTGGCGATATCGGCTTCACGCGCGACGGCACGCACGCCGAATACATCAGGATTCCGGTCGCGGCGCTGGCGCGCAAGCCGGCCGCGTTGAGCCACGCCGAGGCAGCGGCGATCGGGGTGAACTTCGTGGTCGCGTGGCTCGGCACGGTCGAATACGCCAGCTTGCAAGCCGGCGAGACCATCGCCGTGATTGGCGCGGGTGGCGGTGTCGGCGGCGCGGTCGTGCAGATCGCGAAAGCACGCGGCGCGCGCGTGATCGCCGTCGATCGCCGGCCGCTCGATCCGGCCACGCCCGCCGGCCGTCTGACCGACGCCTACGTGCCACTCGATGAGCACGCGGCCGAACGGGTGCGCGAGCTGACCGGCGGCGCGGGCGCGGAAGTCGTCTACGACACGGTCGGCGGCGTCGCATTCGAAACCGCGCTCAGCCTCGCGAAGCGGCGCGGCCGGGTGCTCGAAATCAGCGGGACCGGCAAACGCCGCGTCGAATTCGATCTGATCGATTTCTATCACAACGAGACGCAATTGCTCGGCGTCGATAGCGCGAAGCTCGGCGTCGCGGAATCGGCGCCGCTGATGACGGCGCTCGTCGAAGGCTTCGACAGCGGCAAGCTGAGCGGCCCCGTGATCGCGCAGGCGTTTCCGCTCGAACGTGCGCGCGAAGCCTACGAGGCGGTCGCCGCCGGTGCGCGCGGCCGCGTCGTGATCACCATGCCATAACGTCCCCAGTCGCACTGGTATTTGCATCGTGTTGCTCCAAGGTACTGGCCGTGATTACTGGCCGTGATTCGCGCGCGACACGCTAGAATTTGAGGCCGCCGGGCACCCGCACCGCCCGCCGATAACGACAAAAGCACTGCCTCGGAGAATTTGATGTCTGATGAATACGAAGTGCATGGTCCGCACGACCATGCGGTCGAACATGCTGGCCAAGCCGCGCATCACGATGCCGATCCGTTCGCGAGCCGCATGGCCGTGATGACCGCGATCCTCGCGACGATCGGCGCGTTGTGCGCTTACCAGAGCGGCAACGCCGAAAACCTCGCGCTGTTCTACAAGAACGAAGCCGCGATCAAGAAGACCGAAGCCTCGAACCAGTGGAACTACTACCAGGCGAAGGGCGAGAAGGAAAACCTCGCCGAACTCGGCGCGGCGCTGTCGGCGCCCAATAGCGACGCGCATACGAAATTCCTTGCCGACGTCGAGAAGTACAAGCAGCAGAAGGAGCCGATCCGCGCGAACGCCGAAGCGATCGAAAAACAGGTCGTCGCCGCCGACACGCGCAGCGAAGCGCTGCTGCACGGCCATCATCGCTGGGCTCAGGCGACGCTGCTGATCCAGGTCGCGATTGCGCTGTGCGCGATCACGCTGCTCACGCGCAAGAACTGGCTGCGCAATGTGTCGTACCTCGTCGCGGGTGCCGGCGTCGTGACCGCGGGCGCGGCGTTTTTCGGGTTATGAGCGGGGTGCGGGTCTTGCCTTTCACCGGGCGTTTTTCAATAGGGAGTGTGTCGTGATCGATGGGTCCGCCGTGGTCGGCGTGTTTTCCGTGTATATCGCGGGCGTGGTGAGTCCCGGCCCGAACTTCGTCGCGGTCGCGCACAAGGCCGCTTCGGCCACGCGCATCGAAGCGCTCGCGATGGTCGCCGGCATCGTGCTCGTCAATCTGTTCTGGGCAAGCTGCGCGATTCTCGGCGTCGGCATCGTGTTCGCCGCGTTCCCGTGGCTCGCGCTCGTGGTCAGGATCGTCGGCGCGTGTTATCTGCTGTGGTTCGGCGGCCGGCTGATCTTCAACTCCTCGGCGGCGAAGCAGGCGCTGCTCGTCAAGGCGCCGTCGGGCGGCTTTCGCCAGGCGTTCGCGCAAGGCTTCGCGACCAACATCGCGAATCCGAAGTCGATGGCGTTCTTCGCCGCGGTGTTTTCGTCGGCGGCGCCCGCGCATGTGAGCACCGGCACGTTTGCCGCGATGCTCGGCATGGTGTTCGTCGTCGCGAGCAGCTGGTATGGGTTCGTCGCGCTGGCGTTGTCGCACGAGCGAATCGCGGCGGCGTATCGGCGCGGCAAGATGTGGGTGGATCGCGTGTGCGGTGGATTGATCGTTGCGTTGGGCGTGCGCCAGCTGATTCGTTGAGCGGCGCTCAGGGATGCGCGGGCTTCAGTGCCCAAGCCCGCGCGCACGCGCGAGCAGCAATTCGCGCTCGCGGGTGTTGCGCGTCATCGCGGCGGCGCGCTCTAACTCCGCGCGAGCTTCATCGACGCGTCCAAGCTTGGCCAGCAGATCCCCCCGCACGCTCGGCAGCCAGTGATAGTTCGCGAGTGCCGAATCAGAGGCAAGCGCATCGACGATCTCGAGTCCGGCCGCCGGTCCGAACGCCATCCCCACCGCGACCGCACGATTCAACTCGACCACGGGCGACGGCGCCACCTGCGACAACGCATCGTATAGCGCGACGATCTGCGCCCAGTCGGTGTCCTCGGCGCGGCGCGCCCGCGCATGACACGCGGCGAGCGCCGCCTGCAACGCATACGGCCCGCTCGCGCCGCCCAGCGCATGCGCGCGGTCCAATGCAGCGAGGCCGCGGCGAATCAGCAGCGAGTCCCAGCGGCTGCGATCCTGATCGAGCAGCAGAACCGGACGCCCTTCTGCATCGGTACGCGCGTGCGTGCGAGAGGCCTGAATCTCCATCAGCGCGACCAGACCGTGGACCTCGCTTTCGTCGGACACGAGGCCGCTCAACACACGCCCGAGCCGCAGCGCCTCTTCGCATAGCGCCGGGCGCATCCAGTCGTCGCCGGCCGTCGCCGAATAGCCTTCGTTGAAAATCAGGTAGATCACCTGCAGCACGGACGCGAGCCGCACCGCGCGCGCGTCCGCCTGCGGCACCTCGAACGGCACGCGCGCCGCCGATAGCGTGCGCTTCGCGCGCACGATCCGCTGCGCGATGGTCGGCTCCGGCACCAGAAACGCGCGCGCGATTTCGTCGGTGGTGAGACCGCCGAGCAGGCGCAGCGTCAGCGCGACGCGCGCATCGGTCGACAGCACCGGATGGCACGCGGTGAAGATGAGCCGCAGCAGGTCGTCGCCGATGTCGTCGGCGCGCGCGGCATCGAGTGCATCGACGAAATCGGGCACCACGTGCGCTTCGATCGCGTCGAGATCGTGGCCGAGCTCCTCGCGTTTGCGCGCATGCAGCGCTTCCTGGCGCAGGCGATCGAGCGCGCGGTTTTTCGCGGTCGTCATGAGCCAGGCTCCGGGATTGTCGGGCACGCCCGCGGCCGGCCAATGCTCGAGCGCGGCCACCAGCGCGTCCTGCGCGAGCTCCTCGGCGAGCCCCACGTCGCGCACGATCCGCGCGACGTGAGCGATGACCTTCGCGGATTCGATCCGCCAGACAGCGTCGATCGCACGATGAGTGGCCTGTATCGTCACGGCGTCAGCCTTCACCTGCCGCCGACGGCCGCGGGCTCGGGTCCATGTAGGCGAGTTCCAGGACGTGGGTCATCGGATCAGCCGCGATCTTCTTGCAGCTTGCGAAAGCGCTCGACTTCCGGGCCGGCCTCGAAGTCGTCGAGTCCGAACAGCTGCCGCACTTCGATTTCGCCGTCGGCGTGCTCGCCGAACGGCGCGGGGAAACGCCGCGCCCATTCCATCGCCTCGTCGCGCGAGCGGACCTGGATCAGCGTGTAGCCGGCGATCAGTTCCTTGCTCTCCGCGAACGGCCCGTCGATGACGGTCCGTTTGCCATCGCTATAGCGCACGCGCCAGCCTTTCGAGCTCGGCTGCAGACCGGTCGCGTCGAGCAGCACGCCGGCCTGCGCGAGTTCTTCGTGGTACGCGCCCATCGCGGCAATCAGCGACGGCTCGGGCATCTCGCCCGCCTCGCTCGCGGCCGTGGCCTTGACGATGATCATGAATCGCATGTCGTTGCTCCTTGTGAGCGTTTCGTTGTGAGTGGATTCGAATGAATCGCTTAGCGGGGCCACGCAGGGTCGCTCCCCTACTCACACGACGCGCGATGCAGAGCCGGATCGACACGCGCGGCGATCCCGCCATCCCAGGGAAAACACTGAAGCGGCGGCAAGTGGTTGTCGTGGGTGCCTAGATGAAGCACGGTCCGATCTGGCGCACCTCGATCGTGCACCACGCCGCCGCCGGGCAGGTCTGCGCGATCGCCACGGCCTCTTCGCGCGTGTCGCAATTCAACAGGAAGAAGCCGCCGATCATCTCCTTGGCCTCGGCGAACGGCCCGTCGACGAGTTTCGGCTGGCCGTGGCGGACCTGCACGCGCACGGCGTCCTTCTGCGAAGTCAGCGATTCGACCGCGAGCAGCTTGCCGCGCGCCTTCAGGTTTTCGGCGAAATGCACCATCTGGCCGTAGAGGTCGCGGCCCGCGGCTTCGCCGCGTTCCTCGCGTTGGTCCGTGGGTTCGACGATGAGCAGCATGTAGGACATGGTCTCTCCGATAAAGCTCGGTTGTCTGCGCGGGCAGGCGGAAAACAGGTGGAAAACAGGCGCCGCCAGTCTAGCAAGCAGGGATCGCAGCGGCAAACGCGCCCGAACCCGTCAATGCGCCAGCTGCGCGCGCCTTCTACCGGCACGCGCGGATGGGCTCGCGCCAACCTCTACGGACACTCGTAAGAGGCCCCGCCGCGCGATTCGAGCGGACACGCGCGACACGTCGATGCCGCTTTCAAGTATTCTCCCGAATCCGTCGACATCCGCGCTGGAACAGCCGTTCCAGCCGTGCGACTTAGGCAACATTCAAACAATCCGAGCAGCGGGGAAATTCATGCATCGATCGATCGTGCGCACTGGCATCGCAGCCGCCGTCGCCTGGGTCTTTCTTCAACTCGGCGGTTGCGGCAACGGCGGCGATTCCGGCACGAGTTCGTCCAGCACGGCGCCGGCGACCACGACGTCGGTGAGCGGCACCGTCGCAGCCGGCACCGCGCTCGTCGGCGCGAACGTCACGCTGATCGACGCGACCGGCGCGCAAGCCAGCGCGACGACCAATGCGCAGGGCGCGTACAGCATCTCGGTGAAGGGCATGACCCTGCCGTTCTTCATCATTGCGACCGACGCGGGCGGTCTTTCCGCCCCGCTGTCGTCCGTGGTCGCGAGGCTGCCCACCGGCACCGCGCCGGCCGTCGCCAACGTAACCACACTGACCACCGCGCTCGCCGCGATGCTGACCGCTTCGGGCAATCCGATCGAACTCGCGTCCAGCGGCACGCTCGCCAAGGTCACGCTGCAATCGGTCCAGCTCGCGACGATCACGCTCGACACGATCCTCGCGAACCTGCTCAAGCAGAACGGGCTCCTGTCGTCCGGCTTCGATCCAGTCGGCACCGCGTTCACGCCGAATCACACGGGCGCCGATGCGGTCATCGATTCGGTATCGCTCGTCACGGCGGCCAATGGTGGTCGCACCCTGCTGTCGAACGCGGCACCGGGGACGACCATCGCGATGAACAACAAAACCGCCCAAGGCGTCGTGCTCACCGCGCCGCCGGTCGCCGCCAACTATCTGGAACCGCTCGCGTCGCTGCTGACCGCATGCGCGGCGAACGGCACGCTGAGCGCCACCTCGTGCTCGCCCGCGATCGACGCCGCGTTCAAAGAAAGCGGCTCGACCGATCTCGCGATCGCACACGGCCTGAGCGAATCGGCGATGACCGGCGCGGTGTTCGGCTCGCCGAAGACGCTCGCGTTTTTCACGAGCAACGGCAAGCAGCTCGCGCTCGTGCAACTGCCGTTCACGCTCGCGAGCGGCACGCCAGGTCTGCTCTACAGCATCGCGCAGCAGCTGGTGGCGCCGGTTACGCTCGCGAACGGCACGCAGCTCGGCTGGAATCTGTACGGCGATCAGTCGTCGTTCGCTGTGGCGATCATGTCGCACATTCAGCGCCGCACCTACCTCGATACGCGGCTGAACGACGTGAACCGCTACGAGTCCGGGCTCGACATCACGATCCCGACCGCGTCGAACCCGAACGTGTATTCGGCGTCGGTGACCGGCCCCGGTCTGGCCGCGCCCGTGTGGCTGATGCCGCGCAGCGCACTGGGCAGCAATTCGCTCGGTCTCGCCGATAGCGCGTTGAGCGCGCCGCCGGTGTCGCCCGCGACGACGGGCAGCAATACTTCGCTGTACCGCTGGTCGTGGCAGTCGCTGTCATCGACGGCGAGCTTCACGCCGCCCGCCTCGACGGGCTTCTACGCGGCGCAATCGCTCGATGCGAGCAGCGTGCCGCTCTATTCGACCTATAAGGTCACGTTTTACGACATGAACGGCGTGCAGCTCGGCCAGTCGTCGGTCATCAATCCCGGCAGTCCGCTCAATGCGGTGGCGGGCAGTTCGATTCCGTGGCCGACCCTACAGATGAACGACGCGACCACCCAGTTCCTGACGCCGGGCACCGCTCTTGCCGATGTGCAGTACGCGTTCAGCGTCACGTGGTCGAGTCTCATCAACGACGGGTTGAATCTTGCGTATCCCGTCACCTCGACGGGGATCGCGGCCACCGCGCAGACGTCGGGGGTTGTCGAGCAGGTGAATGGGTTCGCGCTCGGTCCCGCGAACAATACGACGGTTGGGCAATATCAGGCGACGGTGCATGCGGGCGTCAATTCGGCCGGCGTGCAAACTTGCACGAACTGCCCGTTCCCCGCGCTGACGACGGGCGGCTCGCGGCTCATCCAGTTGGGCGGCGGACGGGACGGCACCGCATACTTCGATATCACGCAGTACAACGACTAGCGTGCGCAATACGCGCAGCCGAATGCGCGCTGCCTGATTCAAGAAAACCCATGTGAACTGCACCCCAAAGCTTTGATACCTATCCAAGCTTTGGGGTGTTTTCTTTTGTCTTCAGGCGCTGCCTTTGAGGACGACGCTCTTTTCTGACGGGTCAGACACAAAACGGCGACGTGCTGGCTTATCGTGTCGTCCACGGTACCTACGTCTAGCCGGTGTATCGATGATCTGGTTCAGCTTCGTCGAATGGCGAGAGCGCACGAGCACGAATTAACCGGACCTTGACGGTTCTTCCAATCATGGACTCTTTACATGCTCTGATATGGCTAGCTGCCACGCTGGTCGTGTATTGCACCGTTGTCGCGTGGTTCAGGTAGACGGCAGCGTCATCGCGCTATCTCGCCGCCTTCCGAACAAAATCAAGAAGATGAACCAACTGTATACAGTCAAATTGCCCGCCCCGCTGCTGTCGGTCTGGACTGGCGCAACGAGGCCGGGAGTGTCCTACGAAAGTGCCACGGACGAAATCGATTCGATGCTGCAGGGCTTGCGTATTGATGCCCGAACGATCGAAGAACACATTGCCGCTTTGACCAAGGCATTGCACACGGCTACTGGAAACAGGACAGTCGTGGAAATGAAAATCGAGCGTCTATCCGCGCTTCTTAATGAAATTCATGCGATCCGACAAAACGATCCCGGTGTGAGCGCCGAGGCGGATCGGACGGCCGAGGGGCACACTGGCGTGGCACCGTTGGTTTCCAAGGCAATTTCAAGCCGCCGCATTCGCCCGGTTGTCTTTTGGAGCGTCGGCGTTGTCTCCCTGGCGCTTCTTGTACTCGTGCAGACCGTTCGTGAGCACCCTGTTGGCGCGTCGGCGCAGGATGAAGCCGCAGGAAATCAGCACGCCAGCTCGGCCAGCGGGGCTTCCTCAACCGACGTACCGGCCCAGCTGGTCTCCACCACGAATACGACGCCGGTTGTAGCAGCGCCAGTTGCGCAAACATCCGCAGTCGCAGCGACCCTGGCCTCGCAACCGTCCGAGACTTCCAGCGTTCCGAATAGCGAAGCATTCAACGCAGATGACGCTATCGCCGCCGCGACACGATCTTTCCAACTCGCGGCCCAGCAATGGTCTGCTGCCGGCGCATCATGCGAACCGGCAGAAATCGCCAAAATCTTGAATTTGCAGAAGATTGAGTTTGATTCGGGCAGCGAGCAGATCCCATCATCCGCGCGAGACAACCTGAGGGTATCGGCCCAGTTGCTAAAGAGCTGCGTCGAGCAGGGGCATCCAATCCGGCTGCAGGTGGCAGCGTTTTCCGACAACGGAGGAAGCGAGGAGGCCAACCTTCATTTGTCGCACAAGCGCGCTGTGGCCGTTCGCGCACATCTGGTCGAAGCGGGGGAGCCTGGGCATTTGCTTACCGCGAAGGGGTACGGCGAAGAGCGACCGGTAGCCGGCAATGACACAGCGCGTGGGCGGTTCTTGAACCGTCGCATCGAGTTTGTGCCTGTGTCGCCATAAACGGGGAGGTTCCGCGCCGCTATAGCGCCGCCCCGATCTGCTCCACGGAACACCGTTTGCGTTTCATCGCCGGCCTCTCTGCAGCAGATCGGGGCGCTTTTCATGTTGCGTTCCAGACGCGTGACGCGCGCATGGGCCCCTACGGTTCAAACCGCCGCATCGGCCAGCGCCCGCAACTGCGCGGAGCGCATCAGACCTTCGATCATTTTTGCTTCCGCGCTCGCCAGCTCGTTCAGCGACGCCGCCGATAACTGGCCGTCGAAAATCGCCAGCGCCGTGCACAGACGCGCGTATTCGTCGTCTTCGAGCGACCAGCGGCCGGTCTCGCGCTCGCGTATGTCGAGCCGCACCATCGCCGCATGCGCGCTTTCGATGTCGGCGCAAACGTCGGCGCCCAATCCAGCACGCGCCAGTTCCTGCGATACCAGCAGATGCCGGCTCAGCGTGGTGTGCAGATTGCGCGCGCCGTGGCCGCGGCGGAATGCATCTAGCGCGGCGTAGGCCTGAAGCAGCATGGTCTGCGTGACCGGTGCATGCGCGGTGCGACTCAGGGTAAGGGACCGCAATAAAGGGGACATGGCCGTATGGCCGTGTTTGCGGACTCGCGATTTGCTGGACATCGATTCAACCTCCTTTCGGCAGCGCCCGGATTTCGGCACGCGACGGCGGCAAACGCCGCGCTCGAACATCCGACGCATTTTGCGCCCGACAGTTCACGCCATGCGATGCGCCCGTTCTCCGAACACAGCGAAGAACGCAAAGCCCAGATATCGGTTCGAACTCGCGAGAAACAAGAAGCCCGCTTCGTCCCGTCGAAAAAAAACCCTGCTCCGCGAGGAACAGGGTCGACAGGATGGAACAGTCGAGAAGGCGCGTGGTTGCCTGCCGACCTATAACCATCAAACCTACAAGGCTCTTGCTTACGTCAAACTGCACTTGCTACGACGTTGAACTTGTACTGCACCTGCAATTTCTACCGATCGACAGCAAGCTTCGAACTGCCGAATCACACCACTACTTCAATTGCCACTGCATGTGGGCCGGTCCTCGTTATTCGCTACTTCTGGCCGCTACCCCCTGTTGCTTCGCGCTTATATCGCGCGCTTTTATTGCGTCTACTGCCGAACTACGAACTACTAGCTACTCACTGCGAACTGCGAACTGCGAACTGCGAACTGCCCTGCTATCAACGGTACGGTTCAAATACGACGCGAGGGGAAGATCGCATCGATGGAGTTCGGTGATTCGTCGCTCCATGGAAAACAGTGTAGGGGAGCATGCGCGAACGCAATTGCGCGAAGCGAGGGGCTTTGGCGGGTTAATTTGGCGAATCGATGTAACAGCCCGAATTGAACCGCGAACCGCGAAGTCGGCTGCGTTCAGGCCGAGCATCGAGCGATGACGCGCACCGCGCCGCGCGGTCAACCGCGTGTGGAGAAATCGTCGATCGTGAGCAAGACCTTTTCGCCCGGACGCGCGAGCATCTTTCGTTCGGCGATCGCGGTAATACGCTTGCGACCGTCCGCAAACGTCTTCAGAATGCGCGCCTCGCCGGCGCCGCGTTGCAGCCAGAAGTGCTGTTCGAGCGCCTCGCGCGTGACCGCGCATTCGAGGTCGCGCCCCTGCGACGAAAGCTGGAAAATCACCGCGCGCCCATCTGCCGAGACGCTGGGTACCGCCTCGATCATCGTCATAGCCCACCCCGCAACGTTGATTACGACGTTCGCCGTGCGATGCGAACATCCCCGGAAAATCATCTGACGCTTGCAACGACGGCCGCGATTGTGTCGCTCCATTGCACCGATCGAGTGCGGCGTCGTTTGGTCTGTTCGTTGAAAGTGCGGATAACGCGGGCGCAATGGGTCGACGACCGCGCCCGCGAAACGCAAATCAAGCCGGAGCAAGGCGCATGCCACATGGCGCGGAAGGCGACGCCTTTCCGATCGAGCATCCCAACGTCGAAAATCGTCAGCACTCGCGGCATCGCCAGCCGCATCGGCCATTCGCCCTGCATCGCAAATCGGGGAGGCGGCAGCATGACCGCCTGGTAAAAAAGCGCAGCCGGCGCGACAATCGACGACAATTCTTACTCGCGCTTCACACGATCCTCGCGTACGAAATCGCGCGCACCAACCAGGCCGACATGCCCGCCCAACCATCCGACTTGACCCTGCGCCCCGCGCGACCCGACGACGAGTCCTTCCTGCTCGAACTGCGCAAGGCGACGATGACCGAACACCTGACCCGCGCCGGCGAGCCGATCGACGACGACGCCCATCGCGCGCGCCTGTTGCATCGCTATGACGCGGCGCAGGTCATCTGTATCGATGGTGCGCCGGCGGGTCTCCTGAAGGCGCATCGCAACGAAGACGAATGGTTCGTCGTGCAAGTGCAGATCACGCCGGCGCTACAGGGACGCGGCATCGGCGAGCGGGCGCTGCGCACGATCTTGCGCGCCGCCGCGGCCGAAGCGCTGCCGGTCCGCTTGCAGGTGCTCAAGGGCAATCCCGCGAAACGGTTGTACGATCGTCTCGGCTTCGAGATCGTCGGCGAGGATGAGGCACAGTTTCACATGCGCCTCGCAGCGCGCGCGCCGGCGGAAAGCGAAGCAGAACGAATGTCGGATAAAGACTGATACGGAAACGAACGTGGCGATGAACTCTGATATGACCTTTCGCGATGCTTCAGCGATAGCAAGCTGGCACGCCCACATCTATTTCGACGCGGTGAGCCGCGACGCCGCCTGGGCGTTTCGCGAGCAGATCGACGCGCATTGGGGCGACAAGCTGCAGATCGGGCGCTTTCACGAACGGCCAGTCGGACCGCATCCGATGTGGTCGTATCAGCTTGCGTTCGGGCACGCGCAGTTCGCCGAGGTGGTCGGCTGGCTCACGCTCAATCACGGCGCACTCGACGTCTTTCTGCATCCGAACACCGGCGACGCCCTGCGCGACCATCGCGACGCGGCGGTATGGATCGGGCACTCGCACGAGCTCGCGCTGAAGGCGCTGCTCTAGCAGCGCGCCGATTGATGCAGCGACGTGCTCACATATTCGAGTACGCGCTGCACCAGCCGCGCGAGGCGACCTGTTTGGTGCCGAACAGCGTGCAGCCGCCGTAGGCATCCGACGACTTGCCCTGGAACAGCGAGCAGTTCGCGCACGATTGCCCCGCCGCGAAGTTCGGGAAGCGGGCTTTGTCGACCTTCGACGCATCTTCCGTATAGCCGACCGCCTGCGCCTGCGGATCGCTCTCGCTCAGCGCATTGGGAACGGTCGCGGCCAACGCGACGCGGGACAGCGCGAGCGACGAGCCGACGCCCGCGCTCAGCAACAGGAAATGGCGGCGCGATGTTTTCATTGTCGTTTGCCTCGGGATGGGGACGGACAGCTGGGTTCAATCGAGAAAGCGCACGAAGCGTTCGACCGGTTCGCGCTCGGTGCGCAGCGTATTGACCGGCGCGCTGGGGTCGGCGAAACCGAGCGACATGCCGCACACGAGTTGCTCGTTGTCGGGCAAGTCGAGATGTTCGGCAATCAGCCGATGAAACTGCGTGAACGCCGCCTGCGGACAGGTGTCGAGCCCTCGGCCGCGCGCGGCCGTCATGATCGCCTGCAGGAACATGCCGTAGTCGAGCCAGCTGCCGCGCTCGAGGCTGCGATCGATCGTGAACAGCAGGCCGACGGGGGCGTCGAAAAAACGGAAGTTGCGCGAGTGCTGTTCGTGCATGCGCGTCTTGTCGCCCTTGTCGATGCCGAGCAGCCCATACATATCCCAGCCGATCTTGCGGCGCCGGTCGATGAACGGCGACTGCCATTGGCGCGGATAGTACGCGTACTCCTCCTGATACAGCTCGTCGCGCTGCGGATCGTCGTAGGCGGCGAGCAGGTCGCGCGACAGCCGCGCGAGCGATTCGCCCGTCAGCACGTACACCTGCCACGGCTGCGTGTTGGTGCCCGACGGCGCACGGCTCGCGGCTTCGAGAATGGCTTCGATGTCGGCGCGCTGCACCGGTGTCGGCAGAAAGGCACGCACCGAGCGGCGCGTGGTCAGTGCGGTGTCGACGAGGTTCGCCTGATCGGCACGATTCGAGGGATTCGCGGGGGAGGTCATCGGGGGATGGCGGCAGCGGCAGCGAAGTGGGCCTGCACCGATTCTAGCGCGTGCCGGTGAAAGCCTGCGCGCAAGCGCACAGGCTTCGCCCCGCAGTGTTGCACTGCGCGCTTACGTCGTCCCCAACGCCACCACCGCCACGATCGACCCCACCACGAGCGCGAGCCCCACGGTCTTGCGCTTGTTCAGCTCGGTCCACAACAGCACGCCCGTCAGCGACAGCAGAATCAGACTGCCCGCGAGCGTGTCGATCAACAGCACCCAGCCGACGCTCAAGCCCACGCCCTTGTGCATGTTCGTCAACATCGCGAGAAAGGTGTTCGCGCTGCGCTTTACCGTCACATAGTTATTGCCGACCCAGTATTCGGCCGACGTGTTTTCCTTCGGCGAGCCGAAACTCAGCTGCCAGTGCTCGGGCTGCACGACGCTGCGATCGCCCCACGCCACCGGATGCTCGGGCTCCTTCTGCACGCGCCCCGGGTTGCCGACGATCTTCAACTCCTGCTTGAGCCACTTCGCAAGCTCGCGCGGCGTCTCCGGCGCCGGTTGCGGCAGCGGCACCTGCATCACCGACACCTGCGGCTCGCCAGTCGATACCTTGAGCGGCCCGCCGCGATGGTTCAGAAAGAACCCCGTCGTGCCGAACAGCAGACCGAGCGCCGCGCCCCACAGTCCGACCCAGCCATGCACCTTGCGCAGCCATTTGATGAAGGTCGCGCGACGCGAGCGCTGCTGGCGCGATTTGAGCTCATCGCTATCGAGCCGTCTCGGCTCGTGCGTCTCGAGTTCGCCGGCCGAGGGCGGTTGAATGTCGATGGTGTCCGGTACGCTCACGTTTCACTCCAGGTACGCAATAGATTGTGATAACAACCGACGAGACTGCGGCGCGCAGTCTCATCGGCGTGGGTGGCATTGAGCCGTTGAATCGCGGTGTCCATGTCGAACAGCAGCGCGCGATGCGTGTCGCTGCGCACGAGGCTCTGCACCCAGAAGAAGCTCGCCACGCGCGCCCCGCGCGTGACCGGCGTGACCTGATGCAGACTCGTCGCCGGATAGACGATCATGTCGCCGGCGGGCAGCTTCACCTGCTGCACACCGTAGGTGTCTTCGATCACGAGTTCGCCGCCGTCGTATTCGTCGGGGGCGCTCAGAAACAGCGTCACCGACACGTCGGTGCGCAGCTTCACGCCATTCGGCAGCACGCGCACCGCGCCGTCGACGTGGCTGCCGAACTGCATGCCGCCCTCGTAGCGATTGAAGAGCGGCGGATAGACCTGATTCGGCAGCACCGCGCTGATGAACAGCGGATTGCGCTCGATCGCCGCGACGATCACGTCGCCGAGTTCGCGCGCGAGCGGCGAATGCTCGGCGATCTGCTGGTTGCGTTTGACCGGCGCGCCCTGATAGCCGGCGGTCGCGCGACCGTCGACCCACGCGTCGCCGGCTCGATCGAGCCGCTCGCGCACGAAGCGCACTTGCTCGGCGTCCAGTACCTTCGGAATGTGCAGCAGCATGGTGTGTCCTTCGCGTCGGCTTGCCGTGTGAAAAGCGGCAAGCCTAACGCATCCGCTCAGTGCGGATCAAAAGCGTCCATCAGAAGCGGTAATCGAACGTCGCGAGCAGCGTGCGGCCGATGCCCGGCACCGAACGTCCGCCGTCCGACGGAATCAACGCGTCGTAGTAGTACTTGTTGGTCAGGTTCAGCAGGTTCACGCGCACGTCGTATTTCTTCGCGTGATACGCCGCGGTCGCGTCCCACCGCGTGTAGCCCGGCACCTTCACGTAGTTCGTATTCGACGCATAACGCGGCGACATGTAGATCGGACCGCCGCCGATTTCCCAGTGCGGCGTGATCGCATACGTGGTCCAGAACGTCAGCGTGTTGCGCGGCGTGTTCGCCGGCGTGTGGCCCTGGGTGCCGTCCGCTGCCTTCAGGATCGTCGCGTCCATGTAGGTGTAGCCGCCGAACACCTGCCACTTTTCGGTGATGTGCCCCGTCACGCCCGCCTGGAAGCCGTCGACGCGGATGTCGCCAGCCAGCTCGTACTCGGTCGGCGAGACCTGGGTGCGCGCGTTGTCCATTTCCTGCCGGAACAATGCCGAGTTCAGCGAGATGTTGCCGCCGAACAGATCCCACTTGCCGCCGACTTCATACGACTTCGTCGATTCCGGCGCGAGGTTCTGCGTGAGGTTCGTGACCGTCAGCGTTTCGAGCGACGGGTTGAACGACGTGCCGTACGACACGTAGTACGACTGCCAGTCGGTCGGCTGATAGATGACGCCCGTGCGCACGCTCGTGAAGTAGTTGGTCTGGCTGGCGTAAGCCGGCGCGCTGATCGTATTTCTGATCTCGGCCGAGAAGCGATCCCAGCGCACGCCGCCGATCAGCTTCCAGTGCGGCGTCAGCGTGATCGTGTCGTTCAGGTAAGCAGCGATTTCGTTCGAGCTCGAATCGGCGTAGTTGCCGACCGTGGTCGTCACGTTCGACGGCGTGCTCATGATCGGCGGATTGAGCATCGGCACGATCGGCAGGTTGTTACGCGTGTACGCCTGATTCGTATAGCTGTCGTGGCCCACTTCGACGCCGGCGATCAGGTCGTGCTTGATCGGCCCGGTGTTGAATTTGTACTCGAGCATCGTGTCGTTGTAGATCGCGTGATTCTCGATCACGCGGTCATGACTCTGCAGCTTGATGAACAGCTGCGACGGCGGCAGCGTCGTGAAGTTACCGTTGCTCAATGCCGGGCTCGACGCCAGCGGCCCCGTCAGCACCGCTTGCGGCGCGGTTTCGCGCGCGTCGGTCATCGAGTGCGAGATCTGCGTCTGGTTCGTCAGCGTCAGGGCGTCGGAGAACCTGTGCTTGATCGCCGCGTTGAAGATCTGCACGTCCTGGATCGTGCGGTCGCTGGTCAAACCGTAGAACGTGTTCTTCGGTACCGGCGAAGGGCGGCCGTTCAGCGCCTGAATGCCGTAGTCGGGCATGTCGTTGTTGCGCTGGATCAGCGCGGACAGCGTGATCTCGGTCGGCGTGCCGATACCGAAACGCAGTTCCGGCGCGACGCCGAAGTCCTTGTTCTTCATCACGTCGCGTGTCGAGCCGAGGCTCTGGCCGAATGCGTTCAGGCGGATCGCCGAGGTGTCGGTGAGCTTGTGGTTCACGTCGACGGTGGAGCGATAACGGTCGTCGGTGCCGATCATGCCGGAGACTTCCGCTGAATCCGTCAGGTTCGCCTTCTTGCTGACCTGATTGATCACGCCGCCGGTCGAGCCGCGGCCGAACAGCATCGACGACGGGCCGTACAGCACTTCGAGCGATTCGAGGTCGAACGTGTCGCGGTAGTACTGATTGCGGTCGCGAAAGCCGTCCAGATAGATGTCGTTCTGTGCGGTGAAGCCGCGCAGGTTGATGTTGTTGCCGATCTGGCCGCCTTCGGCCGCGCCGATCGTCACGCCGGGCGCGTTGCGCAGCGCATCCGTAAACGACGTCGCGCCTTGGGACTGGAGCAGGTCGCGGTTGATCACGGTGACGGTCTGCGGAATATCGCGCAGCGCGGTCGGCGTCTTGGCGCCGACCGTCGCGGTGTCGGCCTGGAAGTCCGGCTGAGCGGCTTGAGCCTGCACGCCGATGGTCGGCAGCGTCTGCCCCTCGGCAGCGGGCGCGGTGTTCTGTGCGCTGTTCTGCGCGTTCGCCGGCGCGCTGGCGGCGGCCGGTTGCGATGCGCCTTGCGGAGCGCTTTGCGCGTGCGCAGGGGTCGCAAAAGGAATGGCAAAAGCGAGCGCTAGCGCTGTCGCGAGCGGCGTGTGGTTGAGCATGGAAATCCCGTCAGAAATGCGCCTGTCAAATTCGCATCGCTGACGTCGAATTCATGACAAAGCTGCAAATGGCTGGCTGCCGCTCTCCGTTGTGTGGAGTGGAGATGACGGGATGGCTGGCTTGGTTTAAATGAGAATCGCTATCATTTCACATGAGCGAAGGCGCATCAAGCGCGGCTCGTATTACCTGACGTAAGGAAGTTGTTGCCGTTTTTTACGGACGAAAGCTTACTGTAATTTTAAGTTGCTTGTCCGCGTCGATTTATTACACATTGTAATTCTATGCTTGCAGAAAGCTTATCAGCGACAAGCCTGGCGCCCGCACCAACATTACACACAACCTTTCATTTTTATAACTTAGAACAACGACGGTCGCGCGCATCAAAACGCAAGTCCGTTTATCCTTTTTACAACACTGCATACAACACTGCAGTGCCGCCCCTCCTGGCAAGCGCTTTCGTTCCTCTCTGGAGTCGACCTTATGCAATATCGCCAATTCGGCCGCACTGGCCTGACCGTTTCGCGCCTGTGTCTCGGCACTATGACCTTCGGCCTGCAAACCGAAGAAACCGCATCGCACCGCATCCTCGACACGGCCGCGGACGCCGGCGTCAATTTCATCGATACCGCCAACGTCTACCCGCTCGGCAGCGGCGAAAATCTGGCCGGACGCACCGAGGAGATCGTCGGGCGTTGGCTGAAGGGCAAGCGCGAGCGCTTCATCGTCGCGACCAAGGCGGTCGGCAAGATGGGACCAGCTGCGTGGGATCAGGGCGCGTCGCGCAAGCACCTGCTCGATGCGATCGATGCGTCGCTACGTCGTCTCGGCACCGACTACGTCGACCTGTACCAACTCCATTCCGACGACGCGAAAACCCCGCTCGACGAAACCCTCGAAGCGCTCGACGTGATCGTGCGCTCGGGCAAGGCGCGCTATATCGGCGTGTCGAACTTCCTCGCGTACCGGCTCGCGCGGGCCTTGGGACGCGCGGATGTGTTGCGCGTCGCCCGCTTCGTGTCGGTCCAGCCGCGCTACAACCTGCTGTTTCGCCAGATCGAGCGCGAATTGCTGCCGTTGGCCGCCGAGGAGCAACTGGCCGTGATGCCGTACAACCCGCTCGCGGGCGGCCTGCTGACCGGCAAGCACCGGCTCGACGCGACGCCCACCGAGGGGCGCTTCACTGAAAGCGTCGGCAAGGCAGGCGCGATCTATCAGGAGCGCTACTGGCACGAGCGCGAGTTCGACACGATCGAAAAGCTGAAGGCGATCGTCGCGCCGACCGGCGAGTCGCTGGCGAAGGTGTCGTTGGCCTGGGTGCTCGCGAATCCGCTGATCACGTCCGCGATCATTGGCGCGAGCCGCGCCGAGCAATTGAGCGATACGCTCGCGGCAGCCGAGTTCAAGCTCGATGACGAGATCAAGGTGCAACTCGATGACGCGAGCGTGCAATACCGCTGGGGGGATGCGGCGCGCTAGGCGCCTTTCGCGATTTTCGCTCCTGTCACGCGCGGCCGGCGTCCGGCCGCGCAGGTTCAGCGCGCGTATTGGAAGGTTGTCGAGGCCGTCGAAAGAAACGTGATAGCCGTAGCCCCGCCCTCACTTCGGCTTGAACCGCCCCGTCTTCTGCATCGCCTCCGGATACTGTCGCGTCTCGCGCACCGACAGCGGATGCCACAAGCGCGCGCCGCCCTCGATCCCCGCATCGTTCGATACGGTCGCGACGTTCGCCGGCAACGTGAACTTGATGCGCGCCGCGTTGCCGCCGCCGATCCATAGCTTGTCGTAATTGACCAGCGAATCGAGAATGCCTATCACCTTCTCGACGCGCCGGTTCCAACGCTTGTTGCCGATCTGCTCGCGCGCGGCCTCGCCGATGTATTCGTCGTACGCGACGCCCTTCTTGCTGACCGGATGATGCGCGAGCTCCAGATGCGGCATCAGCTCGCCATCGCGGAACATCGCGGTGCCCGCGCCGGTGCCGAGCGTCAGCACGAATTCGAGGCCGTGTCCTTCGATCGCCGCGAAACCCTGCACCTCGGCGTCGTTGATCATGCGGACCGGCAAACCGCCGAGGCGCTGCGCGAACGAATCCGCGAGCGGAATATCGTGCCAGCCTTCGATTCCGAAGTGCGGCGCGGTCAGAATCCGGTTGTCGCGCACGACACCCGGAAAACCGATCGAGATACAGGCAGGCGGCGCCTGCTCGACGAGCGGCGCGACCAGTTGCGCCAGCGCGTCCACCAGCTGGTCCGGCGTACACGGATGCGGCGTCGCGACGCGCACGCGGTCGGTTTTCATTTTCCCGTCGGCATCGATGATCGCGGCCTTCAGGCCGGTACCGCCGACGTCGATCGCGAGAATGTTCTCGCCGGCGCTTTTCGGCGCGTTGCGCTTCGCTGCGGTCTTCTTGCTGGTTGCCACGATGTCCCCCGATTGTCTTGAGGCGGTTGTGTTGCGGGTCTGCGGGTCTTTCAAACGGGTCTTTCAAACGAGCCTGTTCAAGGTAGCGTCACGTCGTCTTGCCGCCGGGCGTTTGCTGCCGCAGTGGCCGCCACGTGTGGCCATTGCGCGCAAGCAGCGCATCGGCTTCGGCAGGCCCTTCGCTGCCGGCAGCATACCCGTGCACGGCGACCGCGCCGTCGTTCTTCGGGTGCAGCACGTCGTCGACCGCGCACCAGCTCGTCTCGATGCTATCGGCGCGCTGGAACAGCGTCGCGTCGCCCAGCATGCAGTCGTACAGCAGCGTCTCATAGCCGACGTTCGCGCTCTGCGCAAAAAAGTCGTCGTAGTTGAACGATGATTGCACCGCGCCGATTTCCATCACCGGCCCCGGCTTCTTCACATTGAAATCGAAGCTCGTGCCGTGCGTGGGATCGATGCGAATGGTCAGCACGTTCGGTGTCAGGGCAGCGACTGGCGTGTCCCGGAACAGCAGGAACGGCACCGGCTTGAGCTGCACCGAAATCTCGGTGCGGCGCACCGCGAGCCGCTTGCCGGTGCGCAGATAGAACGGCACGCCGGCCCAGCGCCAGTTCTCGACGAACACACGCGCCGCGGCGTAGGTTTCCGTGGTGCTGTCGGGGGCGACGTTGGGCTCCTCACGATAGCCCACACCGGCCGGTCCTTTCTCGTACTGGCCGAAGACGACGTCGTCGGGCGTGAGCGGCTGGATGGCGTCGAACAGCTCGGCCTTCCTGTTGCGCACGGCTTCGGCGTCGAATGAATTGGGCGGCTCCATCGCGACGATGCCGAGCAGTTGGAACAGGTGGTTCGGCACCATGTCGCGAAACGCGCCGGTCTGCTCGTAGAACTTGCCGCGCCCTTCGACACCGATCGTCTCCGCCGCCGTGATCTGCACACAGTCGATGTACTCGCGCCGCCAGACCGGCTCGAACATCGCATTCGCGAAGCGCACCGCGAGAATGCTCTGCACGGTGTCCTTGCCGAGAAAATGATCGATGCGATACACCTGGGATTCCTGCGCATACGACAGGATGTGCGCGTTCAGATCGCGCGCCGAAGCGAGATCGGTACCGAACGGCTTCTCGATCACGAGGCGGCGAAAGCCGCCGTTGGCGCCGTCGCCTTCCTTCAGCAAGCCGGCCTTGCCAAGCCGCTCGGCGATCGGCTTGAAAAAGCGCGCGCCAACCGCGAAGTAGAAGATCGCGTTGCCGCCTTTTGCCTGATCGATCTTCTGCTTCAGCTTCGCGAAGGTGTCGTCGGATTCGAACTCGCCCGACATGTATTCGAGGCGCTGGGCGACCCAGTTCCAGGCGGTGTCGTCGAGCTTGCCGGCGTGGAAAGTGCTGGCCTTATCGGCGGCGAACTGCTGCAGCGACGTGTGCAGTTCCTCGCGCCATTCGGGCGTTTCGCGCTCGCCGTGATTGACGCCGATGATCTTCATGCCGTCGTCGAGCAGGCCATCGACCGCGAGGTTGTACAGCGCGGGCATCAGCAGACGTTTGGTCAGATCGCCGCCCGCGCCGAAGATCACGAGCGTGCACGGCGGCGCGGGCTGCTTGCCGGCCGGCGACGGCGCTGCGTCGTGCGGGTTCGCGCTGAGCTTGCAGCTCGGCGCGGGCGTCGCGTTGCGGTGATCGGGAGAGGCGGAAGGATTCGGTGTAGTCGACATGGGATTCACTTTGACCTTGGTAAGCCGATGGAACGAACGCGGCGATACTTGAAAGACCACGGGCGCGGTCGCACAGTTCAATCGCGCTCGCGCAAGCGCGCGCGGGATGCTTACTTCGTCGTCGTGGCGGCGAGCGACGGAGCCGGTTCTTGCGTCGTCGCCGGCGTTACCGCCGATGCAGTTGCAGATGCCGAAGCGGGAGCCGCCCCCACCGGAATCGGCGCGGGCGCCGGCGCCGGTTCCCCCGCGAGCGGCACGTTGCCCGCAGCTGACATCGCGCGCGGCTGCAACAGCAACGCGACGAGCCCGGTCCACCCGGTCTGATGCGAAGCCCCGACGCCGCGCCCGTTGTCGCCATGAAAATACTCGTGGAACAGGACCAGATCCTGCGAACGGGGGTCCGCCTGCAGCAGCGGATACGCACCCATCACCGGCCGCTCGCCGTTCCTGTCCTTCAGGAACAAGGTGGTCGCGCGACGCGCGAGTTCGTCGCCGATTTCGCTTAACGAGAACTTCTGCCCCGAACCGGTCGGATACTCGACGCGGAAATCGTCGCCGTAATAGCGATGAAACTCGTACAGCGATTCGATCAGCAGATAGTTGACCGGCATCCACACCGGCCCACGCCAGTTCGAATTGCCGCCGAACACGCGGGTGTCGGATTCGGCCGGCAGGTACTTCACGCAAAAGCTGTTGCCGTTGTGCTGGAACTCGAACGGATGATCGCGATGGAACCGCGACAGCGCGCGAACGCCGTGGTCGGAAAGAAACTCGCTTTCATCGAGCGCGCGCCGTAACAATGCCTTCATCCGATGTCCGCGCAGCACCGACAGCAGCAGCGAGTTGCCCTTGCCGGGCTGATTCCAGCGCGACACGAGCCTCGCGAGATCGGGCCGATGCTCGAGAAACCACACGAGCCGCTCGCGCAAACCCGGCAAGCCGCCGTGCAGCCGCTCCTCGAGCACGTGCACGGCGAACAGCGGAATCAGTCCGACGATCGAGCGCACGCGCATCGGAACGTTGCTGCCGTCGGGCAGGCGCAGCTTGTCGTAGAAGAACTCGTCCTCGGTGTCCCACAGGCCCGTATCGCAGCCGTCGTCGCAACTGACTGCTTCCGCGATGTACAGGAAGTGCTCGAAGAACTTCACGCCGATATCGACGAACACGTGGTTCGCGTACGCGAGTTCGAGCGCGATGCGCATCAGGTCGAGCGCATACGCGGCCATCCATGCCGTGCCGTCGGCCTGGTCGATGTGGCCGCCAGTGGGCAGCGGCGACGAGCGGTCGAAGATGCCGACGTTGTCGAGCCCGAGAAAGCCGCCCTGGAAAATATTGTGGCCATCGGCGTCCTTGCGGTTCACCCACCACGAGAAATTCAGTAGCAGCTTGTGAAACACGAGTTCGAGGAAATCGCGGTCCGCCTTGCCGGTCAATGCGCGATCGATCTCGTAGACGCGCCAGGCGGCCCACGCATGCACGGGCGGGTTCGCGTCGCCCAACGCCCATTCGTAGGCGGGCAGCTGGCCGTTCGGATGCTGATAGCGATCTTTCACGAGCAACAGCAATTGCTTCTTGGCGAAGGCCGGATCGATCAGCGCAAACGCGGCCGCATGAAACGCGAGATCCCACGACGCGTACCACGGGTATTCCCACTTGTCCGGCATCGACACGATGTCCGCGTTGCACAGATGCCGCCAGTCCATGTTGCGGCCTTGCTTGCGCGCGGCGGGCGGCTGCGGTTGCAGCGGATCGCCGTCGAGCCAGCGCTGCACGTCGTACTGGTAGTACTGCTTGGACCACAGCATGCCGGCGAGCGCCTGACGTTGCACGAGCCGTGCATCGGGATCGGTGATTTCGTGTTGCAACGCGCCATAGAATTCGTTAGCCTCGGCGATGCGGTGCGCGAACACCGCGTCGGCGTCGAAGGGCGCTTCATCGGTTGCCGATTGTGGGTGCCAGCGCAGATAGACGACCGCGCGCCCATGCGGCCCGAGTTCGAGCGCCGCATGCGCGGCGGCCTTGGTGCCCGCGTCGTGACGGATCGCGTTCGCGTCGCCGTGCACGAGGTAATCGTTGAAGCCGTCCTTGAACGGTCCCGCGCCGTCTAAGCCGAACAGACGCTTCACGTTCGTGTCGTTCTCGCAGAACAGCCACTCGGGCTGCGGCGCGTCCTTCGACCACGCCGTAACGACGATCGGCTCGTGCACATGATGATGGCCGGACAGACGCACCGCGCCGTCGTGATCGGTGCCCGCGACGAGCTTCGGCTTGTCCTTGTTCTCTCGCCACGACCACGAGTTGCGCGCCCAGATTTGCGGCAGCACGTCGAGCGACGCGGCCTCGTCGGCGCGATTTTCGATCGTCACGCGCATCACGATGTCGTCGGGCGTGTGCTTCGCGTATTCGACCTGCACGTCGAAATAGCGCAGATCGTCGAACACGCCGGTATCGAGTATTTCGTACTCCGGCATACTGCCGTCGCGGCGCGCGTTCTCGTCGATCAGATCCTGATAGGGATAGGCCGCATGCGGGTACTTGTACAGCATGCGCATGTACGAATGCGTGGGCGTGCCGTCCAGATAGAAGTACAGCTCCTTCACGTCCTCGCCGTGATTTCCCTGCGAGTTCGTCAGGCCGAACAGGCGCTCCTTGATGATCGGATCCTTGCGGTTCCACAGCGCCAGCGACACGCACCAGCTGAGCCGGTCGTCGCCGAAACCGGCGATGCCGTCTTCGCCCCAGCGGTACGCGCGGCTTCGCGCATGGTCGTGCGGAAAGGAATCCCAGGCGGTGCCGTTCGCGCTGTAGTCCTCGCGCACGGTGCCCCACTGGCGTTCGCTCAGATAGGGCCCCCAGCGCTGCCAGTGGCCGCAGTCGGCTGAATGCAGCCGGGAACCTTCGATCGTGGCAAGCAGATTGGCAGCGCGCAGCGGTGGCATGAGAACGTCCTTGCAACAGGCCTGGCGGTGGGACCCACATCGTAGCGCGGTTTACGCGCCGTTGGGCTCGAACCGGGCAAGCAGGCTTTCGACTCGCAGCAATTCGCCGAGCGACCACGCCTGGAACGGCGTGCCGGCGGGCGCATGCGGCGCGTCGCCGTCGGCGATCTCCGACAGATGATCGAGGCCCGCGCGATCGAGATGCGCATAGAGCGGAGCAAGAAAACGCGCCCGCGCCTGCGCGAGATTTTCCCTGCTCGTGCCGTTGACTCGCAGCCAGGCCTCGACGTACGGACCAATCAGCCACAACCACACGGTGCCCTGATGATAGGCGCCGTCGCGCGCGAGCGGCGCGCCGCCGTAGTGGCCGCGATAGGCGGGGTCGGAAGGCGCGAGCGAGCGCAGGCCGAGCGGCGTCAGCAATTGCGCTTCGACCTGGTCCAGCACCGCGCGCGCGGCCGCGCCTCCTAGCAGCGGAAACGGCAGGCCGCCGATCGCGAAGATCTGGTTCGGCCGGATCGAACGATCGAGCGTGCCCGGGACATGATCGACATCGACGTTATCGAACAGCGCCTGCGTGGCAGGATCGACGAAGCGCCGGCGAAACGCGAGCGTCGCGCGCTCGGCGGCCTCCCGCCACTGCGGGTTCCATGCCGAGGCGATTCGCAGCGCGTTGATCCACAGCGCCTGCACTTCGACCGGCTTGCCGATACGCGGTGTGACGACCCAGTCGCCGACTTTCGCGTCCATCCACGTCAGTTGCACGCCGGGGATGCCGGCACGCAGCAGGCCGTCGTCGGGGCAGGCGCCGATGTTGAAGCGCGTGCCGTTCGTGTAGCCGGTGAGGATCGTGTCGACGGCTTGCTGCAGATGCGCGCGCGTTTGCGCGCTTGCGTGCGGCGTGGCCAGATAGTCGTGAACGGCGACGATGAACCATAGCGAGGCGTCGACCGAGTTGTATTCGGGCGCATCGCCATAGTCGGGGAAGCGGTTCGGCAGCATGCCTTCGGACAGCGTGCCCGACCATTCGAGCAGGATCGCTTCGGCGTCGTCGAGACGGTCCGACGCGATCAGCAGGCCGCGCATCGCGATGAAGGTGTCGCGGCCCCAGTCGGTGAACCACGGGAAACCCGCGAGAATCGTGCGGCCTTCGTTGCGCGCGACGACGTAAGCGTCGGCCGAGCGTTGCAGACGCGAACCGAGCGCGGCGCGGCGTTGTCGTTCGGTGTCGGCGAGGTGGCTGGCGCGGGCGACGGTTTGGGCCTGGTCGCTCGTACTCGCTGTGGCGGCCGCATTCGATGCGCTCAAAATCATCACCGCTGCGCCTTCAGCGAGATTGAAGCTGAACACGCCGGGCGTCGCGAGATCTTCGCTGCAATCGAGGCCGCGCTCCTGCTCCCGCACGTAGCAGAAGTTGCGATACCAGTCGGGCGCATGCGTGTAGACGCCGTTGGTCGCCGCCCGCACGAGCGGCAGTCCGCCGTACGGTTGCCAGCTCGCGCACGATTGATCGACGCTGAGCTGCGCGCCGAAGTCGAAGGCCGGGTTCTCGTGATGCAGCGCATGATAGTCACGGCCCGACAGCAGCGGCCTGACCTTCAAGACCGGCGCGTCTGGAGCGTTGCCTTCGAGCCGCCAGCGCAACACCGTTTCGCACGTCGATTTGCTAACGAACACTTCGGTCACCACCGCCGCATGAGCGTCGAGTTGAACGCGCCAGCTCGGCCACGGCTCGGTGTCGAAACTCGCGAGGCTTCCGCGCAGATCCGGATAGATCACGTCAGGCCCGTAGCGCTGCATGCTCAACGGGAACCGCTGACCGCCTGCCTCGACCCACGCCTCGATGCCGTTGACGAGCACCATGCGGCCGCCCGGCGCGCGCGTCGCGGCTAGCAGCAACGCGTGATAACGGCGCGTGCGCAGCGTGCCGACCGTGCCCGAAGCGAAGCCGCCGAAGCCGTCGGCTTCGAGCCATTCGTCTTCGAGTCGATCGATGTCGATAGGGGATTCGATGCGAGTCATTGAATCGTGCTCATGCGCGAACCATAAAGCACAAACCATAGCGCAGATGGCATCGCCATGAACATTGACCTTCCCGATACTTTCCGTTTTCTTTCGATCAACTGACGAATTGTCGAAAGTTATGCTGCGCGCAAACGTTTCACAATTATTTCTTGAAAGGAATGGAGACTGCACCCGCTTTCACCAAACCGGATGCAGACATGAGAAGAATTAGTTGCATCGCGAGCGCCACATTGCTGGTGCTCGCCACGATTGCGTTGAACGGTTGCGGCGCGGACGACGACTCTTCCGCGAGCAACGCTTCGACAACGGCACCTGCCCCGAACGACGTGGCGCAACAGCCCGCGATTGCGGTCAACGGGATGCCGCCGACCGCAATCCCCTACGCTTCCGCGCCACTCGCGAATGACATGACGAGCAACGCGGCAAGCGGCACTGTCGCCACCACCGACCCGATCACGCAAAACATGCAGGCCAATCTCGCAGCCGACAGCCAGCAGGTCGCGCCGGTCATGCGCTACGCGCCGGGCGACAGCGCGAACAACTAGCCGGCGATACATCACCCGGAGCAACGGGTTACCGGCACCGAACCACCCCCAACGCGCGTTCACCCGCGCTATTCTTCCCCAACGCAGAAGGTGATATTCGATGACATCAACTAGCCGTCGCCGTTTCCTGCAGACCGTGGCTTCATCCGCCGGCGCCGCCGCCGCGATGACCGCCCTGCCCGAGTCGATCCGCAACGCGCTCGCCGTGCCCGCGTTCTCGCGCACGGGCACGATCCACGACGTCGAGCACATCGTCGTGTTCATGCAGGAGAACCGCTCGTTCGACCACTACTTCGGCCATCTGCGCGGCGTGCGCGGCTACAACGACCGCTTCCCGATTCCGCTGCCGAGCGGCCTGCCAGTGTGGAATCAACCGTCGAAGGAAGACCCGACCAAGCCGGTGCTGCCGTTCCATCTGGACACCGCGACGACCAGCGCGCAATGCGTCGGCGACCTCGATCACTCGTGGTACAAGACCCAATACGCGATCGACGGCGGACGCTACGACCAGTGGCCCGCCAACAAGACCGACATGACGATGGGCTACCACCTGCGTAGCGACATCCCGTTCCACTACGCGCTCGCCGACGCGTTCACGATCTGCGATGCATATTTCTGCTCGCTGCCGGGACCGACGCACCCGAACCGCGCGTATCTGATGACCGGCATGGTCGACCCGACCGGCACGATGGGCGGTCCGCTGCTCGACAACAACGACTGGGTCGACGGCGATGGTCCGCCGAACTATCAGCTGCTGTCGTGGACCACGTATCCGGAGCGCCTGCAGGCCGCGGGCATTTCGTGGCAGATCTATCAGCAGGGCACGTCGGGCGTCGATCCGTTGAACGGCAACTACGGCACCAACATCCTGCAGAACTTCACGAACTTCATCAACGCGCAGCCGGGTTCGCCGCTTTACCAGCGCGCGCAAACCGTGCGCACGATCGACGACCTGAAGGCCGACGTGCTCGCGAATCAGCTGCCGCAGGTGTCGTGGCTGTGCCCGCCGGCCGCGTACTCGGAACATCCGAGCTACACGCCCGCGTATGGCGCCGAATACACGTCGCAGATTCTCGACGCGCTGACGTCGAACCCCGAGGTGTGGAGCAAGACGGTGTTGTTCATCATGTACGACGAGAACGACGGCTTCTTCGATCACCTCGTGCCGCCGCAACCGCCGACAACCTCTACCCAAGGCAAGTCGACGGTCACGATCGACGGCGAAATCCACAACGTCGTCAATCCGCTGCGCGGCGGAAGCTACACCGCCGACGGCTATCCGTACGGCCTCGGCCCGCGCGTGCCGATGACGATCGTGTCGCCGTGGACCAAGGGCGGCTTCGTGTGCTCCCAGGTGTTCGATCACACGTCGGTGATCCGCTTCATCGAGACGCGCTTTGGTGTGCATGAGCCGAACATCACGGCATGGCGTCGCGCGGTGTGCGGGGACCTGACCACCGCATTCGACTTCCGCACGCCGGATTCGAAGATGCCGCCGCTGCCGGACACCAGCAACTACATGAGCATGGCCGACAACCAGTGCAAGACGCAACCGAAGCCGACCGTCCCGACGACGCCGACTCCGGTCGACGCGCAGGAAGCCGGCATCCGCTTTGCCCGCGCATTGCCGTACGAACTGCACGTGAACGGCGCGGCGAACGCGGGCAACGACTCGTTCGAAATCACGATCGGCAACACCGGCGAGCAAGGCGCGCATTTCTACGTGTACGCGACGAATCGCACCGATGGCCCGTGGCGCTATACGGTCGAAGCGGGCAAGTCGCTCAGCGATACGTTCGACCTCAGCACGACGAACGGCGTGTATGCATTCGACGTGTTCGGCCCGAACGGCTTCGTGCGCAAGTTCGCGGGCAACACGCAGGCGAGCGCGCAAAGCACGCAGAATGGCCATGGCAACGGTCATGGCAATGGTCATGGCAACGACAAGCCGGCGCAGCCTGAAGTGACCGCGCAATACGACGTCGCGAATGGCAACGTGTTCCTGAAGTTCAGCAACAACGGCGGCGGCATCGCACGTCTGACGGTGATCGACAACGCGTACGGCGCGCGCCCGCGTACCGTGCTGGTGCCGGCCAATGCGCGCATCGACGAAGGCTGGGTGCTCGCGTCGAGCCATCATTGGTACGACCTGACGGTGACGAGCAGCGACGACGCGAGCTTCTCGCGCCGCCTGGCCGGCCACGTCGAAAACGGCCGGCCGAGCATCAGCGATCCGGCGGCGGTCGCGCCGGTGCTGACGGCGAGCTGAGGTTGGCGCTGGCGGTTGTTGCTGTTGTCGTTGTTGTGAGCGCAGCCTGATTCGGCATCCTGTTCCGCCTACATGGCGGACGGGATGCCGATTTTAGTTTTTGGCATGCGCCATGCGGGACAGCGACAGCGCTTCATCGAAGCTTACGCTGCGAAAGCCGGCAGATCGCGCTACAGTCGATCTACCCTATCTTCGTATGAGGCCAACGCCATGAATCGCGAAGCTTTTACCGACATGCTGACGAAAGAAGGCTTTCCCGACGCCGTGCTCGTGACGCGCGAGGCAAACGTCGCGATGGAGGTCCACACGCATCCGTTCGAGGCGAAGGCGCTGATCGTCGAAGGCGAGATACGGATTCGTGTCGGAGATGAGGAGCGCCTGTATCGGATCGGGGATGTGTTTCATCTGCCGGCGCACGAAGCGCATGCCGAGCAGTACGGGCCGCGGGGCGTGACGTATCTGGTCGGGAGAAAGGGGTAACGGTCGGCCGCCTTCCGTCGTCTCAGTAGTGGTAACGGCACGACACGATATTGATCTGCGTATCGCCAATTTCGTACACGAGGCGATGGGTGTCATCAATACGACGCGACCAGAAGCCCGTCAGGTTTGCCTTCAGCGGCTCGGGCTTACCGATACCCTCGAACGGCGTGCGCTGCATATCCTTGATGAGCTGGTTGATCCGTTTCAGCGACTTCTTGTCTTGCCCCTGCCAGTAAACGTAGTCCTCCCATGCCGCGGCAGTCCACATCACGTTCAGAACGCTCATTCGCTGTCTTCAACCAGTTTCCGGGCCTTGACCTTGCCTCCCCGCAGTTGCGTGATGGACCGCTCCAGATGCGCAACGTTAGCAGGGGAGCGAAGCAAGTGAACCGTTTCCATCAAACTCTCGTAATGCTCCTGGGACATGACAACCGCATTGGGTGCGTCACGCCGGGTGATCAGCGTAACGTCCACGTCATCCACCACCTGGTCGATGACGCGCTTGAGATTGGCGCGGGCGTCAGTGAACGGAACTGTGCGCATAGAGCCTCCTGAATAGCTTACTTGTACAACAACACGCACAGTTTAGCACAGACCTCCAGACATGTACGTTTATCTGTACATGTTTGCGTGCTTACGGTTTTCCGTCGTCAGGCTGTGCACGATGGAAAAGTGCCGCACAAGATTGCTCCCGGTAAGGATATTGACGGCAGAAAGGCGAAGGCGCTGATCGTCGAAGGCGAGATACGGATTCGTGTCGGCGACGAGGAACGGCTGTATCGGGCCGGCGATGTGTTTCATCCGCCGGCGAATGAAGCGCATGCCGAGCAGTACGGGCCGCAGGATGTTACGTATCTGGTAGGGGGAAAGGGGTAACGGTTGGCCGCCTCGGGCGTGAATTCTTGCCACGCCCTTGCCCTTCTGTGTTTTGCCGTCTTTACTTGGCCTCGTCAAGCAACGCCTTCGGGCGAACACGATCGGCCTCTCACTCGTTTAAGGCCGCATTGGCTTGGCTTAAATGGCCACGGATGGCCACCACCAGGAAGACAATGGGATGGTGGTTACCCGTTTCCAGTTTGTTGGCGTGTGCCGGGACTACTTAATCAACCGCATCCCTGCGACCTTCGATGCCGTCACGTCAAAAGTAGCCGTGTACTCACACTCGGCTACATGCCCCGAACGCTCGATCAGGCAGTCTGCGAAATCCGCCTTCGTGGATGCCACGAAGACGCGAAGTGCCTTTCGCACTGTGTCAGCACCTTCAACGACCAGCTCCTTGGTGCCAATCATCGAGTCGATGATGTCGTTAATCTGCTCGCGCTCGACGCCGTAGCAGCGCCCTAGTACCCACACGATCTCGACCAGTGCGACCTGCGAAACGTACCCCGGCCGTTCGGCCGACAGGGACTCCATCAACGCAGTCGCCTTCTTTGACTGCACGGCGTCGTCCTGGGCGAAGTAGCGGACCAGGACGTTCGTATCCAGTCCGATCATCGCGCGGATGCTCCCTGTTCCGCGATGGCCCGATTCATGTCTTCGACCGACACCGGTCTAGCGGGCTTCTTCACGATGCCCTTGAGCGACGCGAGCGAGCGCGTAGCCGGATAGACTTCATACCTGCCTGTCCCCTCGTTGAAGCTGAATTCGATCCGGTCTCCCGACTGTAGGCCGAGTTGATTGCGCACATCCACGGGGATCGTGACCTGGCCCTTCGAAGTGATGGTTGCTGCTGTCATGGTGGCACCTCCGATTCTCCTTACTTTAATGTAAGGCAATCGGAAAAACAAGGATGAAATCCCCGCAAGCTATGCGTTTGGTGAGGCTAAGTACCGGGCAACACGATCTGAGTGTACGTGACCAAAGAGAGTCTGGCCGGTTTCAAGTGAGTGCCCGTTAGCAACCAGCCGCCTCGCAAACGCCCCGTGGCCGTAATACCCGAAGAAAGTGGCCCGACGCATCCGCCGCCCACCCAATCAAGCCCCCAGCAACACCCCCGTTCTAACCGGCCGCGTCCCCGTCACACGCCCAAGCGGCGCGCCGGCCGTCACGAACCGGATCGCGCGCCGCATATACAGCACCCCTTCAGTCTGACTCGCGATCGTGGTCGTCTCGTCGGTCAGCGGATCGACGATGTCGAACAGCGGCTGGCCGACGCGAATCGTGTCGCCGATCTTCGCCCGGTGCACGAGAATCCCGCTCACGGGCGCGTAGAACTGCTCGCTGCCCGCGAGCGGCGTCGCCGGCGAGAGCAGCGGCGGCAACGGCTTCGCCTCGCCGCGAATCGTGCCGCGCCACACGAGGTAATCGACGAGCGCGTCGGCGTCCTGCTGCGCGACTTCGTACGACACGTCGCGCTGACCCCGGCATTCCACCGTCACCGCAATCGAACCGGTCGGCACCGGCTTGCTCGCAGGCATCTGCTGCTGCAAGGTCCACCACAGCAGGCTGTGCGTTTCGTCGAACGCGCCGCCGCCCGAATCCGTCGCGAGCAACGACGCCTCTGCGCCGAGGTAGCGCGACAGCGGCTCGAACTCGGCCCACGCGGCCTCGCTCGTGTACACATGCATCGCCGCTTCGAGCGAGCAATGCAGATCGATCACGACATCCGCGTCGCACGACAACTTCAGCAACGCCAATTGCAGCGATTCGAATTCGGTCAACGGCTTCTGCTGAGCGAGTTCGGCCGCGAGCAGCGCACGCACGATACGGCGGTTCTCGTTCGCATCGGCGCCGAGCGCCTCTTGCGCATTGGCGACGAGCTTCGAAAACTGCACGAAATGCCGGTTGAAGTTCTTGCCGCTGCCGAGATCGAAGCGGCCAATGAACTGACCGAGCACGTACTGACCGAGCCCGACCGGATTCGACACCGGCACGAGCACGATTTCCGCATTCAGCGCACCCGCCTGTTCGAGCTCCAGCAGACGCCGCTTCAGCAGCACGGTGGTCAGCATCGCGGGCGTTTCGTCGGCGTGCAGCGACGCCTGGATATAGATCTTCTGCCCGCTATTGGCCGGGCCGAAATGAAACGACACCAGTTCGCGGTGCGTGCCGATAGCCGGCGACAGAAGCGGAATCGATTGCCTGTTCATGAATGGAAAGCCGTAAAGATAACGTTGGGAATCGGGATCAATTGCCGTACGGATCGAAGTCGAAGTACTTCTTCGCGATCTGCGCATACGTGCCGTCCTTGCGCATCGACGCGATCGCCGCGTTGATCGATGCCTGCACTTCTGTCTCGTCCTTGCGCAAGCCGATGCCGACACCACGATCGCCCATCGACAGCGGCTCGCCGACAAACGCGAAGCCCTTGCCCGCCGGCGTGCGCAGGAAGCCGTAATCCGCCTCGACCGTGCCGAGCAAGGCGCCGTCGAGCCGCCCGTTCTGCAGATCGGCGAACACTTCGTCCTGGCTCTTGTAGGCGACCACGTTCGCGCCGAGCGGCGTCCAGTTCTTCAGCGCGTAGCTCTCGAACTGCGTACCCGACTGCACCCCGATCTGCTTGCCGGCCAATCCGGCGGCAGTCGGCGCGAGCGGCGAGCCTTGCCGCGCGATCAGCCGCGATTTGAACTGGAACAGCTTCGACGAAAACAGAATCTGCTGCTCGCGCTTCTCGGTGATCGCCATCGAAGACAGAATCGCGTCGATCTTGCGCGCCTGCAGCGCCGGAATCATGCCCGAAAACTCGAGTTCGACCCATTGGCAATGCGCGTGGATGCGCCGGCAAATCTCGTTGCCGAGATCGACGTCGAAGCCCTTGAGACTGCCGTCGGGCGCCTTCGAGTCCATCGGCGGATAGGTCGGGTCGATGCCGAGGCGCAGCGTGGAGGCGTCAGCGGCGAACGCGCCGCTGCTGAAAGCCAGCGCGGCGCAGAGAATCATCAGCGGAGTTTTCATGGAAGGCGGACGGTGAACGGATGAGGACAGTGTCATCGTAAGCGGCCGTGGCGCCTCAAAGAAGTCCCTTTCGGACTATCATGATCACTTTTACCGATCACCGGGCTCCGCGATCATGGCGTTGACGATTTCCCAGCTGCGCGCGTTCACGGCGGTCGCCGAGCACGGCAGCATTCGCGCGGCCTCGCGCGCGCTCGGCATCGCGCAGAGCGGCATCACGCAGCAGTTGCAGAACCTCGAAGCGATGCTCGGCGCGACGCTGTTCACGCGCACGAATCGCGGCATCGCGCTGACCGCGCTGGGCCAGCGGCTGCTACAGCGGGCCGGCGCGATCCTCGGCGAATGCGAGCGTGCCGAAGAGGAGGTGCGGCAGTTGCGCGGCGACTACGTCGGCGAGGTCACGTTCGGCATGACGACCGAGCCGCTCATTGACGCGTTCGCGCCCGTGCTGATGGAGTTTCGCGCGCGTTTCGAGCGCGTCGCAGTGCATCTGCGCACGGGCACCTCGCGCATGATGATTTCGTGGATCCGCGAAGGCACGCTCGATTTCGCGGTCGCGCTCGTGTCGAAGCGGACCGATACCGCCGATCTGTCCGTCACGCCGCTCTATCCGTCCGACCCGGTGATCGTGTGCCGACGCGGTCATCCGAAGGCGCGTGCGAAATCGCTGGCGGAACTCGTCGATTGCACGTGGGTGACGACGCGCTCGCCGAATCTGACCGAGGAGCCGCACGCCAACCGCTTGAGCCATCTGTTCGAGAGCCACGGCTTGCCGCCGCCGAAGATCGTCGCGACGGTCGAGGGCTTGTATGAGACGCTGCATCTGGTCGGCGCGACCGATTGCCTGTCGCTCGAAGCGTCGGTCGTCGCAAAGCGCGGGCCGTTCGCGGACGTGCTGACGACGATTCCGGTGCGCGAACACGCGTTGCAGCAGAACGTCTGTCTGCTGCAACGCGCGGCGATTCCGCTGACGCCGGCCGCGCAGGAGTTCGCGACGATGATCGCGTCGTATATGCGCACGGTGCGCGCGCGCTGAGCGTCCGCGCGCCGCTCAAGCCGCTGTTTCTTCGAGCGCGAGCAATTCTTCGATGCGCTGCCTGCGCCGGATCAGGCGCGCATTGCCATGCTCGATCAGCACCTCGGGCGCGAGCGGCCGGCTGTTGTAGTTCGATGACATCGACGCGCCATACGCACCGGCGTCATGAAACACGATCCAGTCGCCCACTTGCGGCGCAGGCATCGATCGGCTCGTGACGACGCCGCCTTCGGTCTGCGTGAATACGTCGCCGGCCTCGCACAACGGCCCCGCCACGCTGAACGAGCCGAGCGGCGCAGCGCTCGGCGTGCCGTCGGACCGCAGCACGCTGATCTCGTGATAGCTGCCGTAGAACGACGGCCGCACGAGGTCGTTGAAGCCCGCGTCGATCAGCGCGAATTGCCGCGACGGTCGCCGGCTCAGCGCGTGCACTTCGGCGACGAGCACGCCCGACTGCGCGACCAGAAAGCGCCCCGGTTCGATTTCGAGCCGCACACGATGTCCGACGCACGCCTCGATGCGCCGCCGCGCGTCGTCCCACAGCTGGAAATAATGCCCGGTGTCGACGCTCGGCTCGCCATCGCGATACGGCACCGACAAACCACCCCCCGCCGAAATCGCTTCGATATCGCAATCGAGTTCGGAAACCGCATCGACCATCGCATCGCAAACGCTCGCGAGATGCGCGTAGTCGACCCCGGAGCCGATATGCATGTGCAGCCCGACCAGCTTCAGCCGATAGCGCCGCACCAGTTCCAGCGCGCGCGGCAGGTCGTCGCGCCAGATGCCGTGCTTGCTGTGCTCGCCGCCGGTGTTGGTCTTGTTGCTGTGGCCGTGACCGAAGCCCGGGTTGATGCGCAGCCACACGCGATGGCCTTCGCGCGCATGTCGTCCGAGCCGTTCGAGCATGTGGAGCGAGCCGGCGTTGACCGTGATCCGCTGGTCGAGCACGGTGGCGAGCGTCGCGTGATCGAGCACGTCGGCGGTAAAGACGACACCTTCGGGCGCATCGTTCGACTCGGGCTGAGCCGCAAATCCCGCGGCGAAACTGCGTGCGAGTTCGCCCAAGGAGACCGCATCGACCATCACGCCTTCGTCGCGCATCAGCTTCAGGATGTGCACGTTCGAACAAGCCTTCTGCGCGTAGCGAATCGTGTCGAAACTGCGCAACTGCGCGATGCGCTGGCGGATCGCGTCGGCGTCATAGACCCATAACGGCGTGCCGTACTGGCGCGCGAGGTCGGCGAGTTGATGGGGGCTGAATGGGGTCATGATCGGCTGCAGGTCGAAGCGTGGCGAAAGCGATAGTCGACATGATGGGCTGGAGCTGTCATTCAGTAAAATACCAATTTGTCGTCCATCTATTCACTTCTGATATAGGCCAGATCATGGCGCTCACGCACCGGCACATCGAAGTCTTCCGCGCACTGATGACGGCCGGCAGCGTCACCAAGGCCGCCGAAATGCTGTTCACGTCGCAGCCCACCGTGAGCCGCGAACTCGCGCGCATGGAGCAAAGCATCGGCTTCGCGTTGTTCGAGCGGGTGCAGGGCCGGCTGCGTCCCACGCAAGCCGCGCTGACGCTGTTCGATGAAATCCGGCGCGCGTATGCCGGGCTCGAACGGGTCGCGTCGACGGCGGCCGCGCTGCGCGAATTCAAGGGCGGCCAGTTGTCCGTCATCGCGCTGCCGGTGTTTTCGCATTCGATCCTGCCGGGCGCCGTCAAACGCTTTCACGACGCACAGCCAGGCGTCAGCGTGTCGATTGCGACGCAGGAGTCGCCGTTTCTCGAAGAATGGCTGACCGCGCAACGCTACGACCTCGGCCTCACCGAACACGACGCGCCGCCGCCCGGCACGCGGCTCACGCCGCTCGTCGCCGTCGATGAAGTGTGCGTGCTGCCGGACGGCCACCCGCTGCTCGCGAAACGCGTGATCGCGTTGAAGGACTTCGCCGATCAGCCATTCATCAGCCTGTCCGCGAACGATCCTTACCGGCTCCAGATCGACGAAGCGTTCACGGGGGCCGGCATCGCGCGTCGACTGCTGATCGAAACGCCGACCGCGGTGTCGGTGTGCAGCTTCGTGCGGCAAGGGCTCGGCATCGCGATCGTCAATCCGCTGACCGCCGTCGATTTCGCGGGCCGCAATCTGCATATCCGGCCGCTCGCGTTGTCGCTGCCGTTTCGCGTCAGCGTGATCCGTCCCGACCACCGGCCCGCGCATCCACTCGCGGACGCGTTCGTCGGCGCGCTGCAAAGCGAAGCCGCCGCGCTGCGATTACAATTAAAAAGCCATACCGGCCCCAGGCGGTCATCGCAGTCGTAGCAATTTCGGCGGCATCCCTCTTCACTGTCCAAACCATCCGCTACTCAGGCCGGGCACGCTGCTAGCTAACATCACCTGCATACCGATTGCCGACGCGCCGCGCGTTCGCGCCGCTTCGGAGCGCTGTTTTTAGCGCCGTTTTCGAGTCTTCACGTCATAGACCTTCAACAGGAGTGTTCCAAATGATGAATCGAGACAATCCCGTCTGGCTGATCACAGGCTGTTCCACCGGCTTCGGCCGCGAGCTCGCGAAGCTCGTGCTCGAACGCGGCTGGCGCGCGGTCGTCACCGCGCGCGATGTATCGAAAGTGAAGGACATCGCCGAGGCGCACGGCGAGCGCGCGCTGGCGCTACCGCTCGACGTGACGAATCGCGAGCAGATAGACACCGTGGTCGCGCAGGCGAAGCGCCATTTCGGCCGCATCGACGCGCTCGTGAACAACGCGGGCTACGGCTACCTGGCCGCGATCGAGGAAGGTGAGGACAGCGAAGTCCGCGCGATGTTCGAGACCAATGTGTTCGGCCTCGTCGACATCACGAAGGCCGTGCTGCCGATCATGCGCGAGCAGCGCAGCGGTTTGATCGTCAACGTGTCGTCGATCGGCGGGATTACGAGTTTCGCGGCGACCGGCTACTACCATGCGACGAAGTACGCGGTCGAGGGGTTGTCGGAGTCGCTCGCGCTCGAGGTGAAGCCGCTTGGCATCGACGTGTTGATCGTCGAGCCGGGGCCGTTCCGCACCAACTGGGCGGGGCCGTCGATCAAGCAGTCGGCGACGCTGATCGACGATTACGCGTCGACCGCCGGCGAGCGCCGCAAGCAGACCGAAGCGCGCAGCGGCAAGCAGGCCGGCGACCCGGTGCGCGCTGCCCAGGCGATCATCGATGCGGCGTTGTCGGACGCACCGCCGCTACGTCTGTTGCTCGGCAAGATCGCGCTCGATCTCGCCTACAAGAAGCTCGATTTCCTGCGCGGCGATTTCGACACCTGGCGAGCGACGACCGAGGGAGCGGATTTTCCGGAAGGAACCGCGTAAAGCAGGGCTGCCCGGCGAGTCCGGGCGCGTCGCTCAGAACTCCACCAGCGCAAAATCTTCCTTGCCCACATCGCACAGCGGGCAGCGCCAGTCGGCCGGCACATCGGCCCAGCGCGTGCCCGGCGCGATGCCCTCGTCCGGCAAGCCGGCGGCTTCGTCGTAGACCCAGCCGCAGATCACGCAGACCCATTGCTTGAAGTCGTCGGCCGCGGCGCTGATCGCGGCCGGCGCCGCCGCGCTCGCGCCGGCATCGGCCGCGTCCGTACGCGCCGTCGCATCGAGGCTCACGACGAGCGGCGCGACCGTGCCGCTGCCGGTCCCCGCGAGCCGCGCCTGCAGGCTGACGAGCAGACGCTGCGCTTCGTCGTGGGTCAGATCGATCCAGTACGGATCGCCGGCGCCGTCGTTGAGTCGCTCGGGGGAAAACTGGATCTCTACGGCTACGCCCTTCTTGTACATGGCTATCGGATTCTCGGGAAGGCCGGCGCCGCGCGCCGGCGTAAGGCTGCCCGCGCGCGGCGGGCGGTGCTTCAGCGCGCCTGGATCAGCAAATTCAGCGCGATCGAGGCGAGCAAGCCAGCGCCGCCGATGAGGCCAAGCAATTGCAGCAAAGTGAGGGATTTACGCGAGTTGGTGGGGGTTTGTTGCGTGGTCACGAGCGTGTCTTGAAGTTCGGAAAAAGCGCAATGGTACACGGGTGCGGACGCGCCGAATGTCGATTGGCTCAAACTCGCGTGCGATAAAAGTACCGGCCGTTATTATCGCCGCTCGCGCGCGCCGCATTGTCTACCGTGAGGAGATGGACTAATTCCCGGCGAGGGGGAACGCCAGCGCGGGGTAGCGCGCACTGCGCGGCGCCGGTCGAAACCCCCGCGCCGCGCTCAGGTCTTCGCGCGCGGATTGCCGTGACGCGGATCGAGGAAGCGGATCACCGCCGTATCGCCGGTCCCCGCGCCGACCACCTGATCCGGTGCGCCGCATTCGCGCAGCAGCGCGCGCAAATCGTTGATGACCGGGAATACCTCGTGATTCCAGTCGGCGCCCTGCGAGTCGTGCGCGCGCTGTTCCGCCTCGACGATCTCGCGATCCTCCTTGAAGATGCGCTCGGTAAACCACACGAGCAGCGGCCACGCCAGATTCATCACGCCCGGAATGCCGGGCTTGCGGATCGATAGCAGGCCGAACGTCCGGTTGGTGCGCTGCTCGCGATCGAGCGGCACATAGACGATCCACAAGTCCATGACCAGCGTCTGCTCGACGTTACGGATTTGCAAGGTCTGATACGGGTATTCGGTGCGGATCGTCATCACGTCTTTGTGGTTGAACCCTCCGGTCTTGCGCCGCTCGCCGAACACCATCGCCTCGCCTATCGGCTGCTGGCCCTCCATTCGCGCAAACGTGTAGTCGACCTCGACCCAGCCCTCGCCGCGCCGCCGCCCGAGCGAACGCGCACGCATCTGCCCCATCTGGCGGCGATGCAGGAACTGGTGATTCATGTCCATCAGGTTCTCGTGCATGAACGAATAATGGCAGTGGACCGGGCGGCCGAAGCGACGTGTCTTGTACTTCGGGTCCGACACTGAGCGAAAGTCCGGCAGAGGCCGCTGTGCCGCGAGCGCGGCGTCGCCCGGAAACACGAAGATCAGTCCCTCGACTTCATGACAAGGATATGAACGCACGCCGTTCGGTAGACGCTCGCGGCCGAGGTACGGCACATCGATGCACGAGCCCGAGCAGTCGTAGGTCCAGCCGTGATAGCCACAGCGAATCGATTCGCCGTCGACCACGCCCTGGTGCAACGGCACCTGCCGATGCGCGCAGCGATCTTCCAGTGCGAACACCTTGCCGCTCTCGGTGCGCGCGAGCACGATCGGATCGCCGGCAAAGGTGACGCCGAGCGTCTTGCCGCGCTTCACTTCATGCGACCACGCGAGCGGATACCAATGATCTGGATGAATGGCGACGCGGCGCAGATCGCGCACGGGCGCGTCGTGAGTGGCATGATCCGGCGCGTGCGAGCCGGTTTGCGATGCGGGAGAAGCGGGATCCTGCGACGTCGCCTCGAGAGGCGCCGTGGCAAGCGTTGCGTCGGCGATATCTTGTTCTTGTCCGAGCGGGGGAACAGCATGCATAGATCAAGCCTCCGTGCACGAGCGGATAGAAGGTTGCCGCCCGGTATGACCGGGTGGCATCTTCACCAGTCTACTTGAAGCGGCCACCGCCTGGTGCTGCCGGCGGCATGCGTACGGTGGCGCGGCACACGTTGCACGGGCATGCGCGCATCACCGTGTAGAGATGTCTTTACCACGCGCACATTACGGAATGATTTGCCCCGCTCGTCGACCCGCTCGTTGGCCCACCGCTTAGTCCGATTGCAGTGCCGATCCCTCAGCCCTCATCGCCTGCGACGAATCCCGAGCGCCGCTTCACGCCCCATGCGCGGCCGCCGCGCAGAAAGTACAGCCAGCCGAGCGCCGCGCCCAGATGACGCACGAGCTGGAATGAGAATGGTTCGGCGACGGCCGCGAGCATCGCCATGCCGAGACTGTTGCCGCTCCGCTCGCCGGTCCAACGCCGGTACAGATGGATGCTCCACAGGTAGAACGCCAGATCGATCGCCGTTTTCAGGCCGATCACGCCGAAAATCGACACGACGATCGCACCGTGGCCGCCGAACAGAAAACCGAGCAGCAACGCAAACGCGGTGAGGCCGTAGATCGGCTGCATCGTGTCGACCGCCTTGACCGGCAGCATCAGCATGCCGAGCGTGCCGTAGCGCGGATTGCCGGTCATGTCGCGGTTCCAGTACTGCGTCTGCAGGAAGCCCGCGAACCAGCGGCGGCGCTGGCGCAGGAAGCTCGCGAGCGTGTCGGGCGCATCGGTGCGCGCATGCGCCGCGCCGACCACGCGGACGTCCCAGCCGAGCTTGTGGTCGACCGAATAGCGGCGCAGCCGGTGAATCAGCTCGTAGTCTTCGACCAGACACTGCGGATCGAAGCCGCCGACAGCGACGAGCGCATCGCGCCGGAACGACGCGAACGCGCCGGAGATCAGCAGCAGACTGTCCGCGCGCATCCACGCGAAACGCGCGATGAAGTTGCGCATGTACTCGTAAGTCTGGAACCACTGGAACACGCGGCCCGACAGCGATTTGCCGCAGACCGGCACGAGGATGCCCGCCGCCGCGACGAGTTGCGGGTCGCTCGCGAACGCGGCGCGCATCGCGTAGGTGGCGTCGTCGTCGAGCAGGGTGTCGGCGTCGACGGTCATCACGGTGTCGGTCGTCATGACCGTGATCGCGGCGTTCAACGCGCGCGCCTTGCCGCCGTGCGGGACGCGTAGCCAGAACAGATTCGGATGCAACGAGCTCGGCGCGCTCAGCACGCCTTCTGCGGCGGGCGTGAGGCCGAAGCGCTGCGTGAGCAGCTCGGCGGTCGTGTCGGTGGAGCCGTCGTCGGCGATCACGATCTGCGCCGGGCCGTGCGTTTGCCGCAGCAGCGCGGCAAGCGTGACCGGCAACACGGCCGCCTCGTTATGCGAGGCGACGATGACGCCCATGTCCGGCAGCTCGCGCCGTTCATAGTCGGCTTCGAGCGGCGGCGCACGGCGCCTGAGCGGCAACGACTTCCACGTGACGAATGCAAGCAGCAACGTGTCGTAGACGATATAGGCAATCCCGGTCGACCACGCGAACGCGCCGCGCAAAAAGAATGCGCGCGCAAACAGCAGCGCCCACAGCACGACGACGCTCGAATGGATCAACGTGCTCGATAGCGTCCCGCGACGCGGCAAGATGCGCGGCGACGCGAGAGCGAATGCCTGTTCGAGGGTCTTCTTCACGGCGTCATGCGCTTGAGCACCGACTTGCGATCGAGCCATTCATGCTTGAGCGCGCCGCCGATATGCATCGCCAGCAATGCGTAGAGTGCATAGCCGAGCCACGTATGCAACGCGCCGAAGCGATCGTGCAAGCTCTCTTTCAGCGTCGGATCGAGGTGCATCACATAGCCGATGCGCGGCCACTGGAACAGGCCGAACCACTGCATCGGATGCGTGGCCGCGTCTTTCCATGCGGAATCATGCAGCCAGCCGGAGAGCGGCAACGCGATCATCAGTAAATACAGCGCGAAGTGCGCGAGGTGAGCGGCAATCTTTTCCCACGACGGAAACTCGCGCGGCAATGGCGGCGGCTTGTGCGACACGCGCCACAGAATGCGCAGCAGCGCGAGCCCGAGCACCGTGATGCCGATCGACTTGTGCGTGTCGATCACCGGACGTACCCAGTCGTCGGGCAGCGAATCAGCGGATAGACCGAGCGCGACGTTGACGATCATCAGCAACGCAATCAACCAGTGCAGCGTGATTGCGGTGCGGGTGTAGCGCGGTGGGCGAATTGCATCTTTCGAATCGGTCAGGGAGTCCGCTCGGGTGTTCATGGGTATTCCGTTCGCGAAGGCGATGATTGCTGCGAAAGCTGTTTGAAAATCGGCGCTACCGGTATCAGGCTAACGCCCAAGTGTGCCGTTTTATTCCGTAAAGCGCTTAAGGCGCGTGTTTCAGTTTGTTTCGAGCGTCTTTGCCTCGCTCGTCGCTCAACTGCCGCTCGCCCCACGCGCGCACCGCATCGGCGAACAGACGCAGCGCCGTGGGTGGATGACGGTTGGCCGGGTAGTAAAGGCACAAGCCCGCGAACGTCGGGCTCCACTCCGGCAACAGCTGCACGAGCCTCGCGCTGTCGATATGTTCGGCCACATGGTCGAGTGGCACCCAGGCAATGCCGATGCCGGCCAAGGCCGCTTCGACCATCAGGTTCAGATTGCCGAGCGTCATCGGCCCGTCGACGTCGATACTCGCGCTCTTGCCGCGATGCGTGAGGTCCCAGCGGTACAGCGTGCCGCTTTCGAAGCGAAAGCGGATGCAACGGTGCTGCATGAGATCGTGCGGGGCCTTCGGTGCGGGATGACGCGCCAGATACTCGGGCGACGCGACCGCGACGAGACGCATGTCGCGGCCGAAGCGGACCGCGATCATGTCGCGCGGCACGTCCTCGAGCACGCGAATGCCCGCATCGAGCCCTTCGGCGACGATGTCGACGAGTCTCGAATCGACGACGAACTCGACGTGAATCTCCGGATAGCGCGCGAAGAAATCCGCCAACACGTGCCGCACGAGCTGTTTCGCGGATGCCTCCGACGCGCTGATGCGGATCGTGCCCGACGGCCGGTTGCGCGCGGCCGTGACTTCGCCGACCGCGTCGTCGAGGTCCGCGAGCGCAGGACGCACGCGCCGTAGCAACTGCTCACCGGCTTCCGTCAATGCGACCGAGCGCGTGGTCCGATTGAAGAGCCGCACGTCGAGGCGCGACTCCATGTTGCGCATCGCGTGACTCAACGCCGACGGCGATAGCCCGAGCACGCGCGCGGCCGCGCTGAAGCTGTGCTGCTCGGCGATCGTGATGAAGGCGGTCAGTTCGGCAAGGCCCGCGCGCGGCAGTCGGGAATTCGGCATTTGTGAATTTTATTCAATACCCCATGCAAGTATAGAGATATTGTTGAGTCGCGCACAGCAACCTAAACTCGCTTCAAGTGCCATGCCTTGCGTGGCTCGTCCCGCATCCCAAGCGTCGTGGTCCCGGCAGCGGCCGGGGCACGGCGCGTCAACTGGAGCATCGTATGCAAACACGTCAACTCGGCAAAAGCGGCCTCGAAGTATCCGCGCTCGGCCTCGGCTGCATGGGCCTGAGCTTCGGCTACGGCCCCGCCACGGAAAAATCGGCCGGCATCCAGCTGATTCGCTCGGCTTTCGAACGCGGCGTCACGTTCTTCGATACCGCGGAAGCCTATGGTCCGTTCGTGAACGAGGAGCTGGTCGGCGAGGCGGTCGCGCCGTTTCGCGATCAGGTGGTGATCGCGACCAAGTTCGGCTTTGGGGACGGCGACACGAAAAAGCCGCTCGACAGCCGCCCGGAAAACATTCGCGCCGTCACGGAAGCCGCGCTCAAGCGCCTGAAAACCGACCACATCGATCTGCTCTATCAGCATCGCGTCGATCCGAACGTGCCGATCGAGGACGTCGCGGGTGCGGTGAAAGATCTGATCGCCGCGGGCAAGGTCGGGCATTTCGGCTTGTCCGAAGCGGGCGTGGAGTCGATCCGCCGCGCGCACGCGGTCCAGCCCGTCGCGGCGCTGCAAAGCGAGTATTCGTTGTGGTGGCGCGAGCCCGAAACGAGCGTGCTGCCGACGCTCGAAGAACTCGGCATCGGCTTCGTGCCGTTCAGCCCGCTCGGCAAGGGCTTTCTGACCGGCGCGATCGACGAACGCACGACCTTCGACAAGAGCGATTTCCGCAATATCGTGCCGCGCTTCTCGGAGGAAAACCGCAAGGCCAATACAGCGCTCGTCGACGTGCTCGGCCGGATCGCGGAAGGCAAAGGCACGACCCGCGCGCAGATCGCGCTTGCGTGGCTGCTCGCGCAGAAGCCGTGGATCGTACCGATTCCCGGGACGACGAAGCTGCCGCGCCTCGAAGAGAATATCGACGCCGCGAGCGTCGTGCTGACGCACGCCGATCTCGCCGATATCGAAGCGGCGCTCGAGCGGATCAAGGTGACGGGCGAGCGCTATCCGGCGCATCTCCAGCAGTTCGTCAACCGCTAGGCGGCGCTGGGTGGCGGCGCTTTAGTCGTGAGACTTTTTGCGCCGCTTTTTGGCTGATGTCTTCGCCGGTGTTTCGGCTGGCGTCCCGCAGATCATTGCGACACCAGCCTGCGCCGTCGCGAGCAGCGACTCGCGCGAGTCGCCCGCGCGCGAGCGCAGCGCCAGACTGTGCAGAATCGCCGATGCGACTTTGGCGAGCAGCGCCGGACTCGCGGCCGCATCGAGTTCGCCTTGTGCTTGCGCGCGTTCGAGCCGACGCTCGAACTCGGCGTCGAACGTGGCGAGGCCGTGTGCGAGCTTGCCGCGCACTTCCTCATCCGCTCTCGACTCCACCGCCGCCGTACCGATCAGAAAACACCCGCGCGGCACCTCGCCGCGCGGAAAGTAAAGCGCCAGCGCACCTTCGTACACGGCGAGCAACGCATCGGCGAGTGGCCGATCGCCATGCAGCGCGGCTTGCATCTCGTCACGGCCAAGCGCGATGTAGCGATCGAGCGTGTCGAGATACAACGCGTGCTTGTCGCCGAAGGCGCCATACAGGCTCGGCCGGTTCATGCCGGTCGCCTCGCTCAACGCATCGAGCGAGGTGCCCGAATAGCCGCCATGCCAGAACGCGTCGCGCGCATCGTTCATCGCCTGATGCGAATCGTAGTTGCGCGGTCGTCCGCGTGGACGTTTTTCAGGTTTTGTACTGGTATGCATAAAATTCTCTGGCGTCGTCGATTTTTGTTCACTATAGTACAAAAACACTGACACCGACGACCGGAGGTAACAGCATGGAGCTTTATTTTTCGCCGCTCGCTTGTTCGCTCGCCACGCGTATTTCGCTTTACGAGGCCGGAGCCGAGGCACGTTTTATCGAAGTCGACACGAAATCGAAGCGGCTGCGCGACGGCTCCGATTTCTATCCGATCAATCCGCTGGGCCAGGTACCCGTCCTGCGTACCGATGACGGCTGGCTGCTGAGAGAAAACACCGCGATCCTGCCGTATGTCGCTGACGCATTTCCGGCAGCCGCGCTCGCGCCGCAGCCCGGCACGGCCGAACGCGCGAAATTGCAGGAATGGCTAGGGTTCATCAGCACCGAGTTGCATAAGGCCGTGTTCGTGCCGTTGCTCGATCCGTTCGCGCCCGCCGACGTTCATGCCTATACGCGCAAAAAGGTAGCGCTGCGATTGGATCTGCTCGAGCAACACTTGCGCGATCGCGAGTTCCTGCTGGAGCGGTTTTCGGTGGCGGATGCTTATCTGGTTCCTGTGCTGACCTGGGCGCGCTATGCCGGCGTCGAGCTTGCTCAGTGGCCCTCCGTTCAGCAGTATTACGAACGGCTCACGCGCAGGGCGTCCGTTGCAAAAGCGTTGGCGGAAGAGAACGTGCTTTATGGCGAGGAGTTGGAGAGACGGAAAGCGGCAGCGACCTAGCACCTGTTCGCGCTAGTTCAATCGCAAACTCCGCAATACATCCAGCACATGCTGCGTCGGACGCTCCACCGTGCCCGCGCGATAGGCCAGACCCAACTGCCGCCATAGCGCCGGGCGCAGCGCGCGCGTGACGATGCGCGCATCGGCCGCCGCGCCGCTCGTTTCCTGCGGCAGCAGCGCGGCGCCGTATCCCGCGGCCACGAGGCTCTTGATCGCCTCCGTATAGTTGAGCTGGATGCGCGGCGTAGGGTGCTGCCCCGCCGCGCTGAACCATTCCGTCGTCAAACGGGAAAGCCGCGTGCTGGCGTCGCTGAGGATCAGCGGCTTCGCGGCGATCCATTGCGGCGTGATGCGCGCCGGACACGTCCAGCCTGCCGGCATGAACGCAACGACAGGATCGCGGCGCCATTTTTCGATCGCTAGCCCACGTATCGGCGATTGCGGCAGTGCCACGATGCCCACGTCGAGCGATTCCTCCGCGAGCCGCGTCAACGTTTCCTGCGAAGTCAGCACGGCGATTTGCACATCGATTCCGGGATGCTCCGTGGCCAGCCGTTCCAACGCCCGCGGCAACAGATTCGCGATGGCCGCGGTGGAAGCGCCGAGCCGAACGCGTCCACCGAGCCCTTCGACCTGTCTCCGTACGTCTTCCAGGGCCTGCTCGGCACCGGTCAACAACTGACGCGCATAGGCCACGAGTGTCTCGCCGATCGCCGAGGCTCGCACCTGACCGCGTTTGCGTGACAGCAGCGGCGCGCCGACACGGCTCTCGAGATCCGCGATGTGCAGACTGACAGTGGGCGGGGCGAGATGCAGAACGCGCGCGGCCTCGGCGAAGGAGCCGAGGTCTGCGACTACAACGAGGGTGCGCAAGCGGTCGAGACTGATCTCTCTCATCGGAATGGCGTCGCTCAGAAAAACTGAATCAGGTGGTCAGCAAACTCAACTTTTCCAATCTTACGTGCGGATGGAAGATGGTGGCGGAGGATTTTTCAACGCGGACTATCGGGGGCCATCGGCATGAACTCATCTTCGACACGGCGTTGCGAGTCGCAGCAGGCTTCGCATCGGCTGGACACGATCTCGGACGACGCCAGGTCGTTACTGCTCGGGCTCGTGTTCACGGGCGTCGTGCTGGCCTTCGCCGTCATGGCGATGATCTGGACGGCGTCTCAGCCCCCGCTGAAGGGCAAAGACTGCTCCGGTCGAATCGCAAACGACACCCATGCGAGTTTCGTTGCGTTCTTCCAGGATCCGGCGGATCAGGGCGCATTGCTGCAGGCGATCGAGGACTGCGCGAAATAAGCGAGGTTGCTGCGCGTTAGCGACACCTTCGGCTCTATCCGCCCATTCGCCTACCCGCGGACCACCTCCGCGGGCGACACCATTCCACACCCCCACCAGGGAAAATCCCACTCCCCGCCAGACCACGGGCACAATACGCGGCGATAATGCCGGCGCGTCCCCGTCTTTTCCGTTCGACATCCGAACGCATCGATGCCCGCGCCGCCAGGATTCCCTTTCGATGCACCCATGACCCACGCTACCGCCGACCACCCCGCTTCCACCGCCTCCGCCCCGAACTCACCGCGCTTCCTGCTGTTCCTGGTTTGCCTGTTCGCGTCCGCCGGGCAGCTCGCCATCGACATCTACGTGCCCGCGCTGCCCGCGATGGCGCGCTACTTCGGCACCTCGCCACAGGCGATCCAGACGAGCGTCACCGGCTACATGGCCGCGTACGCGTTCGGGCAGCTGGTCTTCGGCCCGATCGCCGACGCATACGGCCGCAAGCGCGTGCTCGCGTTCGGCCTGACGATCTACACGATCGGTTGTCTGCTGTCGCTCGCGGCGCCGAATCTGGAGACCTTCATCCTCGCCCGCGCGCTGCAGGGCTTCGGCATCGCGAGCACGAACCTGCTCGCGAAGGCGATCATCACCGATTCGTTCGCGGGCCAGGCGTTGCTGCATGCGTTCACGTACATGTCGATCGCGTGGGGGCTCGCGCCGATCATCGCGCCGGTGATCGGCGCGCATCTGCAAACGGCCTTCGGCTGGCGCGCGTGCCTCGTGTTCCTGCTGATCTATTCGCTGGTGATGTGGGCGCTGCTGTGGCGTTATCGCGAGACCTTGCCCAAGCCCGTGCATCTCGAACCGCGCACCCTCGCCGTCAACGCCCGCAAAGTGCTCGCGAGCCCCGTGTTCCAGAGCTGCTTTCTCGCGCAGGGCCTGTGCTACAGCATCCTGCTCGTGTTCAACATCGTCGGGCCGTTCATGGTCCAGACCACACTGCACAAGCCGCCGACCTTCTTCGGCTACCTCGCGCTCGGCATCGGCATGATGTACTTCCTCGGCGGGCTGTCGAATCGCCTGCACGGTCCGGGTCTGCCGAGCGCCGAGCAACGTCTGCGCATTGGCGCGCGGCTGATGGCGGCCGCGTCGATCGCGATGCTGCTGCTCGCGCTGACGGTCGGCCTGCGCGTGTGGACACTCGCGACGCCCGTGCTCGTGATGGGTTTCTGCGCCGGCGCGATGTATCCGACGCTGATGGCGAAGGGCAACTCGCTGTTCCCGCACATCGCGGGTCTGACGAGCGCGATTCTCGGTTGCGCGCTGCTGCTGGTGTCGTCGGCGATGATGGGCCTTGCCGGCTTCGTGTCGGTGCAGGTGCTCACGCCGCTCGCGCTGTTCTTCGTCGTTCTCGCGTTCGTCGTCGTGCTGATGGTGACGAAGCTGCTGCGCCATCTCGCGCAGGTGCAGCCCGCGGGTGCGGTGCCTGCCGGCCGCGAGGCCGCCTGAGCATGAACCCGCGCTGGGCCGTGCGCCCACGCGCGGGGCGATGAACGAGCGGGCGAAGCGCGGTTGCAGCATTCCCGCCCTGCTGCTTCACAGCAGCCGCAGTCCCCCATCACATTCGATCACCGCCCCCGTCATGAACGTGTTCTCCAGCAGAAACTGCAGCGCGTGCGCGACATCGTCGGCCTGGCCGACGCGCCGCGCCGGTAAGGTTTCGCTCTGCTGACGGAACAGCTCGCTCTTCACGCTCGCGGGAAACCTGTCCCACCACGGCGTATCGATCACACCCGGCGATACCGCATTCACCCGCAACGGCGCTAGCTCGCGCGCCAGCGTGCCGATCATGCTTTCGAGCGCGCCGTTGATCGCGCCCAGGCCCGCTGTGCCCGGATTCGCGATGCGTGCCGAAATCGCGGTCAGAAACGTCAGGCTGCCGTCACGGCGCAGCGTGGGCAGCGCGGTCTGCGCCGCTTCGAGCTGCGGCCAGAACTTGGCCTCGAAACCGCGTCGCAGCGCCGCCAGATCGAGCTCCGCAAACGGCCCCGCGCCCTCGCCGCCGGACAGCGTCATCACCAGATGATCGATCCGGCCGAGCCGGCCAAAGAAGCGTTCCAGCGCCGCGCGATCGGTGCAATCGAGCGCCTCACCCGTCACCTGTCCCGCGATGCCGCCCAACGCATCGTCGAGTTTGGCGCGGTCGCGCCCGACCGCGACGACGCTCGCGCCGGCAGCGGCCAGCCGCATCACCGTGGCGAGCCCGATACCCGACGAGCCGCCCAGCACCACGACCTTCTGATTTTGCCAGTCCATGTCATTGCTCCTGAGAGTGAACGGAAGACCCCGTGGCAGTAGAATGCGCGTTGCGTGCCTATCACTCAAATCGTTTAATGTCATGGCCAACATCATTGAAAATGATTTTCGGCGCTTCGACCTGAACCTTCTGCTGACCTTCCGCGCGCTGCTGGAAGAGCGCAGCGTCACGCGTGCCGCGCAGCGGCTGTTTCTCGGTCAGCCGGCCGTCAGCGGCGCGCTGAAGCGCTTGCGCGAAACGTTCGGAGACGAGTTGTTCGTGCGCACGCCGCAAGGCATGACGCCGACGCCGCGCGCGCTCGAACTCGCGCGGCAGATCGAGCCGTTTCTGCAATCGCTGCATCAGGCGCTCACGCAGCCGTCCGTCTTCGATCCGGCACGCGCGCAGCGCGTCTTCCGCATCGGCCTCAGCGATTCGCTCGAATTGCTGTTGATGCCGGACATCATGGCGCGTCTCGCCGACACAGCGCCCGGCGTGAAGCTGATCGCGCGCTCCACCGATTCGACGCGCGCCGCCGCGATGCTCGACGAGGGCGCGATCGAACTGGCGGTCGGCGTCTTCCGCGAGTGCGTGCCGTGGCAGCGACGCTTGCCGCTGTTTGCATGGCGCTTCGTGAGCGTCTACAACCCGCGGCTCGTCAGGACGCGCCGCAAGCATCTGTCGATGGACGAGTTTCTGAAACACCGCCACGTGCTGACTTCGTTCAGTGCCGAGCTGCACGGCTTCATCGATGAACGGCTCGAGATGCAGGGACTGAAGCGCGAGGTCGTGTTTTCGAGTTCGAACTTCGCGACGAGTCCGTTCATCGTGCAACGCACTGCGGCAATCGCGACGGTGCCGGAGTTCATCGGCCGCGTGTGGCGCGATGCGCTCGGTCTCGCGATGAGTCCGCTACCGTTCGACGTGCCGGGCTACGAAGTTTCGTTGATGTGGACGGCCGCTCACGACCAGGATCCGGCGCTGGCGTGGCTGAAGCGCGAATTTGCCGACGCGTTCGGCACCGGTGAAAGCGTTTAGCGCGCAGCGTCCCGATCGCGACGTGTGCTACGTTTCGGAAGCGCCGCGTTTCGTTTCACCACTTCGCCGCCGCCCGTTCAAGCCAGGAGGAAAATCCCGATGACCCAGCACATCGCAAAAGGCACCTTCATCGTCGCACTTCAACCAATGCCGTTCGAAAACGCGGACGCCGAATCGAAGCTCGGCCGCATGTCGATCGACAAGCAGATCTCCGGCGATCTCGCCGCGACCACCCATGGGCAAATGCTGAGCGCGATGACGAGCGTCAAAGGCTCGGCCGGCTATGTCGCGCTCGAACAGGTCACCGGCACCCTTGCGGGCAAGCGTGGCACGTTCGTGCTGCAGCATATCGGCGTGATGAGCCGCGGTGCTTCGTCGCTGGCGGTAACCGTCGTGCCGGATTCGGGCACGGGGGAACTGAGCGGTATCGAAGGCGAGTTCAGGATCGATATCGTCGACGGCGCGCATTCGTATGAGTTTGCGTATCGTCTGCCTGGCGTATAGGTGTACTCGCTCGAGCGGGATACGGTGCTCGACCCCGTACCCCGCCGCCAGGCTTTCTAGCTCGACACGTCGGCGCTCAATGCCCCGCGATCGTCACCGATGCCGTCAGCGCATTCGGATCACGCGAAGAAGCTCCTGCGATCATCTGATAGACGCCGCCGTTGAGCTTCCACACGTGGTTGGTCGCATCCCATGTGGACAGCAGCTTCGGCGCGACCGAAACGCTGACCTGCTGCGACTGCCCCGCCTGTAGCGCGACCTTTTGCCAGCCGACCAGTCGCTTCGGCGGTTCGCCCAATCCACTCGGCAACGCGGCATACACTTCGGCGATTTCCGAGCCCGCACGCGAGCCCGAATTCTTGACGGTAAAGGTCACGGTCACGTTGCCGCTCGCATCCACTTGCGCATTGAGGCCCGAGTAGCTGTAACTCGTATAGGACAGCCCATAGCCGAACGGAAACAGCGGCGCGATCTGCTTGCCGTCGTACCAGCGATAACCCATGAAGAGGCCCTCGCTGTAGGTGACGGTAGTATCGGTGGCAGAGATGGCCGGCTGCGGAAGATCCGCGTCCTGCACCGGGAACGTGATCGGCAATTTGCCGGACGGGTTCACGTCGCCGAACAGCAGATCGGCAATCGCCTGGCCGCCCTGCACGCCCGGGTACCACGCTTCGAGCACGCCGTGCACGTTGCCGAGCCACGGCATCAGAACCGGACTGCCGTTCTCGAGCACGACGATCACGCGTTTCGCTTGCGCCGCGACCGCGGTGATCAGCGCGTTCTGGTCGTAGCTCTGGTTATAGCTGTCGGTCGTGTTGCTCGGCAGGCTCAGGCTCGACAAATCCGCGCCCTCGGTTTCCCATTGCGTCGCGAACACGATCGCCACGTCCGCCTTCGCGGCGGCGGTGGCCGCGGCGCTCGCGTTCGTGCCGTCGACGAACGTCACGCTCGCGTTCGGCGCCTTCGCCTGGATCGCGGCCAGCGGCGCCGATTTGTACCACGTCGCACAGGTGCTCAGGAGCGGCGACGACGACACGCAACCGGACACCGCGTTGCCCGCGGCCGCCGGCACCGCGCCCGAACCGCCACCCGACAGCACGCCCGCATCCGCATGCCCGCCAATCACGACGATCGACGACAGCCCCGCCGCATTCAACGGCAGCACCGGCTGCGAATCGCCGCTCGCCACCGCGTTCTTCAACAAGACCGACGATTGCTGCGCGACCTGCAACGCGAGCGCATTGCCCGCGTTCTGATCGACGCTGCCGCCGGTGGTGGGCGGCGAATCGAAGATGCCATAACGGATCATCGTGCGAAGCTTGCGCTGGACCATGTCGTTGAGCCGCGACATCGGCACGCTGCCGGCATTGACCGCGCTCGTGAGCGCCGTGCTGAAATACGACGTGATCGTGAAGCCCGGGAACGACGGTCCGCCGCTGGTATCGCCGGGCTCTTCTTCATCGAGTCCGGCCAGCGCCGAGGCGACCGTACTATGCGTGGCGGTCCAGTCCGACTGCACTACGCCCTTGAAGCCCCACTCGTTCTTCAGCACGGTGGTCAGCAGATACGGGTTTTCGCACGCGTACACGCCGTTCACCAGGTTGTACGAGCACATCACGTTGCCGGGCTTGCCTTGCGTCACACCGAGTTCGAACGCGAGCAGCTCGGTCTCGCGCATCGTGCGTTCGTCGACGACCGAGTTGCTGGTCATGCGATTCGTTTCCTGATCGTTCATCGCGTAGTGCTTGATCGTCGCGATGACGTTCTGCGCCTGCGTGCCGATCGTGCGCGCGGCGCTTAGCGTGCCGGTCAGTACCGGGTCCTCGCCCATGTACTCGAAGGTGCGGCCATTGCGTGGCTCGCGCGCCAGATTGACGCCGCCGCCGAGACCTTCGCCATAGCCGAGCACGCGCAGCTCGGTCGCGATGCGCGCGCCGTATTCGTTCGCGAGCGTGGGGTCCCAGCTTGCCGCGAGCGCCACCGGCGCGGGCAGCGCCGTCGCGTTCGAGTTGACGACATTGACGCCACCGGCCGAATCGGCCATCGCAAGGCCCGGAATGCCGAGCCGAGGGACGCCGGGAATGTAGCCGGCGCCATTGACGCCGGCCGGATACGGACCGCCTAGCCCCGCGTTGGGGATGCCCACGCCGTGTACGAGCTGGATCTTTTCGGCGGTCGTCAACTGCGCGACGAGCGCGGCGGCACGCGCATCGGCGCGCGCGTCGGGATCGGCCGGCGCTGGCGGGTCACTGATACCGTTGCCGTTGCCGCAGGCGGCGAGTACCAGCGCGACACCACAGGCAATGGCGCTTGCGGCAAAAGGCATCGTCAGCTTACTTCTCATCATCTCGCTCCGTATTGTCGTTGTCGGTAATGCGATTCGCAGTGCATAGCGGTGCATCGACGCTCTACCGGTAGGCGACGCGTCCTGCTACGCTTAGCGCTCGAGGTAACGCGCCGTAAGAAATTCTAGGGATGCGCCCAAAACGCGCTTGACCGATGGGTGCAGCTCTTGACCAATGAAGAGTCAGGAAAACCCGCAGACAGGGTTCGACCAGAGGAGGCAGAGTGGATTTGCGTCAGAAGTCCGTATCAGCGCGTATCTATCGAGGAATGCTCGACGCGGCGGAGCGCGCGGGGCTCGATCGCACGAAAGTCGCCCACGATATTGGCCTCGACGAAGCCGACATCGCCGCGACGGACGCACGAGTCCCGGGCGACAAGCATGTCGCGATGCTCCAGCTCGCGGAGAACTGCATCACGCACGGCGCACCCGAGGGCGACGTGCTGGACGGCCTGCTTTACTTTCCGGAGCTGGCAGGTGTGCTCTGCAATAGTCCGACGCTGCGCGACGCATTGCGTAATTACGTCACGTACCGCGACTTGATCGGTAATGTCGACTGGGTGGTCATGCAGGAGCACGGCGACGAAATCGCCTTCGACTACGTGATGGAAGGTGAAGGGCGCAGCGCATCGAGCGCGCTGGGCAATTTCGCGCTGATCGCGAGTGTGGCGAAGCTCTATGACGCGCGACTGCGCGTGCGCGATGCGGGCATCACCGATTCGCGGTGTGGCGGGATCCCGTCACTGGGCGCGGCGTTGGGTGTGCGCGTTCAACTCGATCAGGCGCGCAATCGGATGGTGTTGCAATCGGCGGCGCTCGATCGCGCGTTCGAGATCTACAACGCACCGCTCTCGAAGATTCATCTGCACGCCGCGCATGGGATTTTGCAGCGGATTCGCGAGCAGGGCCGCTTTTCCCCGACGGTCGAGCGATGTCTGCGTGACGTGTTGCGCGAGCACGCCGATGCGATCGAGCCGAAGAGCCTGCAGACGATCGTCTGCGAGCGGCTGTCGCTGACGCGTTGGACGTTGCAACGCAAGCTCGCGGCGGAGCGTAAGACTTTCAGCGAGGTGCTGACGCAAACGCGCATCGACGAAGCGCGCACACTGCTCACGCATACCCCGATGTCGATCAGCGAGATCAGCGAACGGGTCGGCTTCGCATCGACGACGGCATTTACGCGGTTTTTTACGCGTGCGTGCGGGGCGCCACCGGCGCAGTATCGGGGGCGGTGTCGGGCGTGAGCCTCACGTGATGAGCTTCGATCAGAACCTGACCCAACTGTTTGGTGTCATGGGGTCGATCGTTTCCGTGGTCGCGTTTCTGCCTTATGGGCTCGCGATCTGGCGCGGCACCGTCCGTCCTCATCTTTTCACCTGGCTGATCTGGTCGGTTGTCACGGCGATTGCGGCGGTTGGACAGTTCGTCGCGGGTGCGGGTCCTTCGGCGTGGTGTACAGCGGCGATTGCGGCGACCTGCTTTTTTGTTCTCGTGGCGAGTGTTTTTCGCGGCGAACGGCAGCGGACCGCTTTTGATTGGCTTTGCCTTGTTGCGGCTTTATCGGCTATTCCGCTGTGGATGCTCACCAACGATCCGACGTTGTCGATCTGTCTTGTGACGCTGATCGAACTCGTTGGTCTAGGGCCGACGGTTCGCAAGACGATTCGTGATCCGTGGAGTGAAAGTCTTTTGTATTTCGCGTTGTGTGTTCTTAAGTACGCGCTCGCGATTCTTGCGCTGCCGAAATGGAGCGTTGCTGTGGCGTTTTATCCGGCGGTGAATATCCTGGCGGCGAGCGGGGTATGCTGGTTGATGGTGGTGCGCAGGCGCCGGGTCGGGGCGTGCGTTGAGAACAACGTTCGATGAGGGACATGACATGGCTGCGCCATTTCTGCGCTATGCCGTTCTGACAAGCCTGATCGCGCGCTCAGGACACGCCGTCACGCAAAGGCCGCACGAAAGGCAAGCGTGCGCGTTCGGTGTGTAGGCGACTTTCATTCCATGCACGCGTTGCTTAAGGCGATGCATCAAATCGAGGCCGAGATAGTCGACCTGATCGATGCGCCGGATCTCGAACACGTTCTCAGGGCAGACCTCCACGCAATCGCCCTTACCCTCGCAACGTTTCAGGTCGACGACCGGCGCGATCACGCCGGGCTTCTGTTTGCAGTCGCCCGTCGATTTCTCGCGCATGTTCAGTCTCCCGCGCGCCGGGCGCAGCCCGATCGCCATGCCGTCTGGAATTGCTCCCGTTCTTCGGGGGTCATCGCTTCCCATTTGCGCCAGTAACGACGTTGGCGCCAGCCGCCGTGTCCGCGAAATCCGCCGAACAGGATGCGGCTCAAAACCAGCAGCCCCAACGCGTGTGCGAAGTCGATCGCACGGGCACCGACGAATAGCGCCGGAACCACCCAATTCCATAGAGTCATGACAACCCACCCGAGCACGCCTATGGCAACCAATACAAGCAGCGCTTTACCCACCCATCTGATTCGGAAGTTCATCCGTCGACTCCTCTAAATACCCAGTTCGTCATAAATGGCCTGCAATCTGGCGCGCAGATGCAAGACCGCGTAGCGTTTGCGCGCAAGCAGCGTATTGAGCGCGACACCGCTTTGCGCCGCCATGTCTTTGAAAGCTCGCCCCTCCAGCTCATGCGCGATGAATACCTCACGTTGATTCGGCGACAACTCGTCGAGCGCGTCCTGCAAGGCCTTGAGCAATAGAGCGCGAGCGTAGAGAGCTTCGGGACCGGCATCGTGCGCCGGTAGGGCAAGGTCGAGGCGATACTCGCTGCTGGCGTCATCCTCGCCATCGGACAGATCTGTCAGCGGTTGCTCCTTCTTCTTGCGAAAGCGATCGATGATGCGGTTGCGCGCGGCACGGAAAAGCCACGCGCTCGCCTGTTCGATCGGAGCGGGAAGGCGGTATGCCTGCACAAAGTCTTGGAACACGTCCTGCAGGATGTCCTCGGCATCGTCCGGGTCGCGTATCCGACGCCGGATGAAATTGACGAGCCTCGTGCGCTCACGCACCACGGTCGCGGTGATGTCGCTGTCTCGGTCGGTCATCGGCTGCGAGGTGGGTGGCGGTTCCATGCGTCTGAAGACGTTTCACGAGCGCGAATATTGTGGCGAGCGCGAAAAATCTTTTCATGAGCAACTGCCGGGTTGCTTGAAGCTCGCCCTGATTGTCGCCGACCGCGATCCACCCGTCGTCATTCCGAAAAGAGAAATTCACCCTTGCGAACAAGGCGTTTAATTTTCGGCGACCGTTTTCCTAAACTTCATATGATCAGCTATGGACTTGACCCCGCGCCGTCAGCGCAGTCTATGTCGTCAATTCCGGTCCAATCGAGGAGACACAGTCATGAGCAAGACAACCAGCACGCTTATCGCGGCCGTCGCCGCAATCATGCTGTCGGGCAGCGCTTATGCGCAGAGCAACAACACCCTGGCGACCCCGAGCGTGGCGTCGCCGGCCAAAGCAACGAGCGGCTACGGCACGCCTGGCGCCACCAGTTCGGAGAGTGGCTCGGGCGCCGGAGCGTCGAACTCGGGCCAGTCGAATAGCATGAACAGCAATAGCTCGTCATCCCTCACCAACGCCCCCGGAAGTCACAACACACTGGCGACCCCGAGCGTAGTGTCGCCGGCCGCCGGCCAATGACGGCTGTTTAAGACGCAGTTCTATTGCTCAGTCGCTTAGCTAGGCTTTCGCCACCATTCCCAATGAAACGCGGGCAAGTACGCCCGCGCATCATCGTCAAATCTCACAGCGGACGAAGTCGCTCAAGCTATATGGGGATCCGGACTGGAAGCGAAAGCCGACGCTGCGCTCATTGACGACGTCGCGTATCTGCGTGAAACGAGCGACCTGCTACGGTGCCGCGCATCCCAGACGAACTGACGTCTCCCAACTTCGCGCTGCAACTGGCCCACATAATGCAGACACCCGCACTCACGCCTGCAGCAGGCAGAGACCGGGAATCCCTATGAATTTGGGCGCCGGGTTGACCTGCACCTTGAGGTTGACCGGCAGAGCCGCACTGCGCTCGAACCGTCGTCTGCTCCGACTTCGCCGGCTTTCACAGCGAGTCGACTACGTCTTTGAATGGCGCTGCCCGGATTGCGGTCTATCATGAGAGATATAGCAAGCGCAGGAGCATATCGTGCCCTCCGATCCATCTGCTGAGCCGACTGACAGGACTCCTCCCAGCCCGGCGCATTCCCCGTCCAGCACGGGTCCCAAGACCGCCGCACAAGGGCCGGCAAAATCTGGGAAAGACGACCTTCCCGACGCCGATTCCGCGGAGCCTGTCCCCCACGAGCATCTTCCAATCCGAAGCGACGACAACTGATTTCGCGTCGCCGACGTCGACCGCATCGTGGTCTACCCAGCATGCCCCCTGCCGGATCACACATGCCTTCGCGCCGACGCCGCGAAGCGGAGGAACGGTTGCGGTTCAATCAAGGCCGATTTCGGTCCGAACCGGACAGGAGCAGATCATGCAGAACGTTCTGGTAGGTTATGACGGGTCGCCATCTGCGCGACAGGCGGTCACTTTCGCAATCGATCTCGCGAAGCGTTTTGATGCGCGCCTGCATGTGCTTGTCGTGGCGCGCGCGCCGGATTGGGGCGCGATAGAACTGGAAAGACGCGAACTGATCGATCACGAGTTGCGCCATGCCAACGAGGTCCTCGACCACCTCAAGGCGACGCTCAACTCCGATGGCGAACATCCCGAGTTCGATCTCATCGTCGGGCAGCCCGCGAAGGAAATCGTGCTCTACGCAGAGCAGCACGATATCGATCATCTGGTCGTTGGGCATCGCGGTCATACGCCGTTCGATCGCTGGCTGATCGGCTCGGTTGCCCGCCAGGTGCTCGCCTATGCACCTTGCGCTGTCACCATCGTGCGCGATCCGGCAATGACCAAAAAACGTCGCGCGAAGGCTGAGCACGAGTCGACGGACGAAATGCCATTTGTATGAACGCCGCCCCCAGACGATTCCGGCTCGTTACCCGGATCGTCTGAGCGGTGTCAGCCGAGCCATCGGCTGTCAGTTGCCGAAGAAGGTGTTGCAGAAACTTGCAGGGCCGACGCACGACGATGGCGAGGGCATCGGCAGACGCGAGGAACTGCCGGCCGCCGAGGTGCCGTTCATCGTCGTACCGCCGACGGCGGTGTTGGCCACCTGCTGGCTGTCGTGAGCGGCGATCTTCGCTTCAGCTGCCTGGATTTGCGCGGGATACGTCGTCTGGTCGCCGTCGCCGGGATGATAGCCGGTCTCCTCCAGACGGATCAGATCCGCGCGCACCTGCTCGCGGGTGACCGGCTCGGTGCTCTGAGCGAAGCTGACCACCGGGCCAGCCAGCGCACCGCTGGCGAGGACAAGGCATACAAGGGTTTTCATGATGAAGCTCCTTGACTCTGGTTGAACGAGAACGTCGTGTAACGACGGCTCGAATGCTGATGCAGAAACTCACCGGCCCGATACAGTTGGACGAGATATGGGCGCGTCGAGGAAGCCGATAGAAGAAGTCACGCACTTAAGGTCCTTGTCTCCTGGATTGATGGCTAACCGAACACTCAGGAAGCCTAATGGCTCATTGCAGACGACAGTGCAATAGGCGTGCGAAAAGAAAAGAACGTGAATCATCGCGCGGAGAAGGACGCCTTCCCTGCCTCGAATTATGTTTCATTATTCCCGCGCGCAAACATGTCAGTTGTATTTGGTTCGACCATTTGATGTTCGGCATTAAATGTTCCTTTGCGGTCGGATAATTGTTCGGTGTGGCTTTACGAGTTCGGCACATCCGGCACATCTCAGAGAGGACTCCGCTGCGTGGACCACGAACTTTTGTTCGGTCATGACCGAACACTTGTCCATCGACTTGCTGGCGGACCAGTAGCACAATGGAGCGCATGCCGAAGCCGATACAGGGAGGCCTCTCATGGCGTCCTGTATTCAAACACGACGTGATTCCGACGAAGGCGAACAGCCCGGCGCTGGTACATCACTGGGCGTGAATGAAACGGTTCAGAAAATCGAGCGCCGCAGTTTCGCTGAATTTGCGAATCTGTTTCTGGGACCGGTTGCGGCACTCAGTGCCGAGCAGGATCTCCTCGTCAAACGCGAGTTATTGGCATCACTGTCCCGTCGAGCGACATATTGCATCGCGCTAATGTTGATCGGAAGTTCGCTCTGGTTCGTATTTGGAGTTTGGGATATACCTTGGTTCCGCGACGTCTGGCTTGCCGGACTGTGGGGAATGGCCGCCCCCCTGGCGACATACTTACTGAAAAAGACCACGGCGCTCCCAAAGCACGCTGGCAACGACGCGATCGAGCAGATGCATTGGGCGTGGGCGGCATTGGTGATGCTGACGTCGTTCTGGTGGGCGGCGGGTAGCTTTGGTTTAAGCGCGCCCGACTTCTCGCTCCTCCATGGTTATTACTTTAAATTGCGCAGGTATAACTTCATGGAACTGACGATGATCAGCCATGCATTTACCTTGCTGCTGCTCGCGCCTAGTGTTCGTGCGACCTTAGGTTCACTTGTGTTCGGCGCTATCCCGTTCGGATTTAGCATGGCACCGGTGCTATTTATTAAGCGTCCGGGAATGTTTGACTGGAATACGGCTCAACTGATTGGCTACTGTGTCATGGCATGGTTTATTTGCAATGATCAGAAGCGCGCATGTGCAAAGGAGGTCATTCTCGAGGAGGCGCGATCGCAGGCCGAAGCCGCAACCGCAGAGAAGAGCCAATTTATCGCGGCGATAAGCCATGACTTGCGCCAACCACTCACCACGCTTGGTTTGAAGTTGAACTATATCGAGCGGACCATTGAATCAACCCATCTGGCCGAAGACGTCGCGATGGCGCAAAGGCAAGTGGACGCGATGGAAGGCATGATCAACGGCGCGCTGGATATCTGCCGCCTCGAGTCCGGCACATGGAATGTGGAAATTCAGGAGTTGGCGCTGCCCTCCCTTTTACTCGGCATCGTTGTGGATATGCAGCCGCTGGCCGAGGCGAAGGGGTTGAAGTTGAGCCTCCATAGCCGACCCTATCTGGTCCGGACAGATCGACATGCGTTAGACAGGATCGTCCGGAATATGGTGATCAACGCGGTCCGATACACGCCCTCCGAACAGGGAGGAAGGAAAGGACATATTCTGGTGAGCTGCCAAAGGCATGGCAACCACGTCAAGGTAAGCGTTTGGGACAACGGAATCGGTATCCCTGAAGATAGACAAGGGGATATCTTCAAAAGCTATGTACAGGTCGACAATCCCGAGAGAAATCGTGAAAAAGGATTCGGACTGGGTCTGTCGATTGTCCAGGGGCTCGCGGACCTTCTTGGTCACGAACTGGACGTGGACTCGACACCGGGTCGCGGATCGCGCTTTTCGGTTACGGTCCCCTTCATAGGGCTCATCCCGTCAGAATTGCTCGCGGTTCATACGGTTGACAACGACGACACGGACCTGACCAATATGGTCGTGGCGATCATCGAGGACGATAGCGACCTGAGGGTCGAGATATCGATGCGCCTGATCGAGCATGGCTGCTACGTCGTGGCGGGAGAATCATCCGACGACGTCATCGGGCAGTTACGGATCGAGGCTTTGGCAAGTGGTCCGCACTTCATCCTCTCCGACTACCGGCTCGAACATGAGGACGGTGTTGCTGCGATTGCGGCGGTCCGCGCCGCTACCGACGCTTCTATTCCTGCGATCCTGTGGTCGGGAGATACCTCGTCAGCCGTGCTCAAAAAAGTCGCCGCCAGTGGCATGAAGCTTTTGTCGAAGCCGGTTTCGGAACAGACCTTGTTGACCATACTTGCAGAACACAAGCCAAAGACATTGACCGAAAGCGGGTGTAAGTGAGCAGCGATCTTCACGACAGTCCCTGATCTGGGCGGTTCGCCTACGCGAACCACGAACTTTTGTTCGGCAAGTAACGGAACATCTGTCCATCGACTTGCTGGCGGACCGGTAGCACAATGGAGCACATGCTGAAGCTGCTCCTCGGAGGCCTTCCATGGCGTCCTATACTCGAACACGAGGTGATTGTGACGCGGGTGAAAAGCTCGGGGCCAAAGCATCGCTGAGGGCGAGTGAAACGGTTCATACGAGGCGCAGCAGCTTCGCCAGATTTTTTAATCTTTCTCTGGGACCGGTTGCAGCGCTCAGTGCCGAGCAGAATCTCCTCGTCAAGCGCGAGTTATTGGCATCGCTGTCCCGTCGAGCGGTATATTGGATCGCGCTACTGTTGGTTGGAAGTTCGCTCCTGGCCGCGTATGGATCGTGGATCAATACTCCCGCTATTTATCTTTTGTCCCGTCCTGTGTGGCTCCTGGGACTGTGGGGAATTGCCGCTCCCCTGGCGACCTACTTACTGAAAAAGACGATCGCGCTCCCAAAGCACGCTGGCGTCGAGGAAATCGAACAGATGCACTGGGCGTGGGCGGCATTGGTGATACTGACATCATTCTGGTGGGCGGGCGGTAGCTTTGGGCTAACCCCACCCGACTTCTCAGGTCACGCTCATTACTTGAAGTTGGCCAGATACGGCTTCTTCGAGTACACGCTAATCAGCCACGCATTTACCTTGCTGCTGCTTGCACCGAGTCTTCGTGCGACTTTAGGCTCGCTCGTGCTGGGCTCAATCCCATTTGGATTTAGCATGGCACCATCTCTATTTTCTTACCGGCCAGCAATGCTTGTCTGGTTTTCGGCTCAACTGATTGGCTATTGCTTCATTGCCTGGTTTATTTTCTACAATCAGAAACGCGCCTGTGTAAAGGGGGTTATTCTCGATGAGGCGCGATCGCGGGCGGAAGCGGCAAAGGCGGAGAAGAACCAACTTATCGCTGCGATAAGCCATGACTTGCGCCAGCCACTCACCACGCTTGGCTTGAAGTTGAACTATATCGGGCGGAACATTGAATCAACCCATCTGGCCGAAGACGTCTCGATGGCGCAAAGGCAAGTGGACGCGATGGAAGGCATGATTAACGGCGCGCTGGATATTTGTCGGCTCGAGTCCGGCACATGGAATGTGGAAATTCAGGAGGTGGCGCTGCCCTCCCTTTTGCACGGCATCGTTGCGGATATGCAGCCGCTGGCCGAGTCGAAGGGGCTGAAGTTGAGCCTCCATGGCCGACCCTATCTGGTCCGTACAGATCGACACGCGTTGGAGAGGATCGTCCGGAATATGGTGATCAACGCGGTCCGATACACGCCCTCCGAACAGGGAGGAAAGAAAGGACATATTCTGGTGAGCTGCCAAAGGCGTGGCAACCGCGTCAAGATAAGCGTTTGGGACAACGGGATCGGTATCCCTGAAGGTAGACAAAAGGACATCTTCAAAATCTATGTACAGGTCGACAATCCCGAGAGAAATCGTGAAAAGGGATTCGGACTGGGTCTGTCGATTGTCCAGGGTCTCGCGGACCTTCTTGGTCACAGACTGGACGTGGACTCGACACCGGGTCGCGGATCGCGCTTTTCGGTTACGGTCCCCTTCATAGGGCTCATCCCGCCAGAGTTGCTCGCGGTTCATACGGTTGACAACGGCGACCTTGACCTGACCAATATGGTCGTGGCGATCATCGAGGACAATAGCGACCTGAGAGTCGAAATATCGATGCGCCTGATCGAGCATGGCTGCTACGTCGTGGCGGGAGAATCATCCGACGACGTCATCGAGCAGTTGCGGATTGAGGCTTTGGCAAGCGGTCCGCACTTCATCCTCTCGGACTATCGGCTCGAACACGAGGACGGTGTTGTTGCGATTGCGGCGGTCCGCGCCGCTACCGACGCATCGGTCCCTGCGATCCTGTGGTCGGGAGATACCTCATCAGCCGTCCTCAAAAACGTAGCCGCCAGTGGCATGACGCTTTTGTCGAAGCCGGTTTCGGAACAGACCTTGTTGACCATACTTGCCAAACATAAGCCAAAGACATTCACCGAAAGCGGGTGTAAGTGATAGCAGGGGAGCGTAAAAAGGAGTTAGCCACGATCATTACGACAGTCCCTTGTCTGCTCTTTCAAGAGCCAGTTCGGCATTGACTCTCAGTGCGGCTTCAACCCGGTTTCTGACTTGAAGTTTGTCGTAGATAACACAGGAAACCTGTCTGACATGCCCCTCGGAAACGTTGAGCTCTCTTGCGATCTGTTTCCCTGAGAGGCCACGCGCAATGCAACGGGCCAGGTCCCACTCTCGCGGAGAAAGTCCAAGATGATGCTGATTCCGGCTAGCCGAAGGTGCTTGTGTCGAGCACGCAAAACGAAGCAAGACTTCTTCAGGAATCCAGAGTTCGCCTCCTAAGATCCTGCTCAGTCCAATGAACATTTTCTTGTGCGCACCTCCTTTCAAAAGGATTCCGCGAGCGCCGTAGTCACGCATGCACATTCGCAGGATTTCAACTTCATGATCGCTCGCAGGCGCGAGTCCCGTGCAGATGACGACGGGAACATTGGACGGATTTCCGGCCTGGAAACGTTCCAGTGTTCTGGCGCCACGATTGTCACCATCCAGATTGAGATCGAGGAATACCAGGTCGGGGGGAGGTGTTTTGTTGACTTCTTCCAGCGCGCTGGCAAGCGTAAATACGGGCGTGGTTTCGATTGGGACCGCGCTCAGCTCCGACGCGTGCGCTTGAACATATTCGGAAAGAGCAACGCAAAGAATCTCGTGGTCATCGACCCATAGGATTTTCATGGTCGCTTCTCCTCTGTAGGCTTCGGAGAAAAGCAATCGAGCGCTTCGTTTATGCGCAGGACCCATCAAAAGCTTAGCATATCGACCCAGGCCGCATAACGTTAATCCATTCGCCCGTTGCTTATCGGCCAGCCGATGTTGCGGACGTGTGTGGCCGCGATCTGCGTGTGGTGGTGACGCGCCGACAGCCTCGCGACGAGATGTCTGCGGTATCCCGACAGCTCGGCCGTCGATGCCGCGGCCCGTTGTCCGGTCAGATGCTCACAGTGGCATCGTCAAGCAACGGGTAGTCGTTGTACCCCGTTGCATCATCCGTATAGATCGTTTCCGCATGGACCGCATTAAGCGGTGCGTCGCGTCTAAAGCGCTCCACCAGATCAGGGTTGGCGATAAAAGCGCGCCCGAACGCGGCGGCGTCCGCTTCGCCGCGATCGACAGCCGACTGTGCGCTTTCTTTCGTCAGGCCTTCATTGAGGATGTAGGTCCCCTTGAAGATGCGCCTTACGTCGCGGCCGATTCGCTGTTCGCCACGATCCAGGCCCTCGCGCGCGAAAATGAACGCGATGTTGCGCGCGCTGAGTTGCTCCGCGACATACGTGAACAGTGCACGCGGATTCGAGTCATGCATCGAATGTGAGCTGGACATTAGATTCAGATGCACGCCGATACGGTCAGCCGGCCAAACGGTGAGCACGGCATCGAGCGCCTCGAGAAGAAAACGCGCCCGGTTTTCAATCGAACCGCCGTAGCGATCGGTACGCTGGTTCGATCCGTCATGCAGAAATTGATCGAACAGGTAGCCATTCGCGGCGTGCAGCTCGATGCCGTCGAAGCCGGCTCGCCTTGCGTTTGTGGCTCCCGCCCGGAAATCCTCGACGATGCCGGGGATCTCTTCGGTCCGCAACGCGCGTGGCACGGTGAACGGCCGTTGCGGACGCAGGCGAGAGACGTAACCTTCCGCAGCCACGGCGCTCGGCGCCACGGGAGGCTCACCCTCGTGGAAGATCGGATCGGAGATTCGCCCCACGTGCCAAAGCTGGGAGACGATCAGGCCGCCGGCCGCGTGAACCGCGGAGGTCACCTCCTTCCATCCCGCTACCTGCTGTTCCGTCCAGATGCCCGGCGTATTGGGGTAACCGACGCCCTGAGGCGTGACCGAAGTGGCTTCGGTAATGATCAGGCCTGCACTCGCGCGCTGAGCGTAGTGCTGCGCGTTCAGCGGACCGGGGCTGCGCCCGTCGAACGCTCGCATGCGAGTGAGGGGTGCCATGACGACTCGGTTCGCCATCTTTAGCGCACCGATCTGGATGGGGTCGAGGAGTGTAGACATTTGCGGGCATTTCCTTACGCACGGGGGTGAGTCGATCATGCTGCTCGTCGCCTGCGATCGCGTGCGACGAGCGTGCGCTCCGGTGCCGTCAGCGCGGCGCCGGCTCGTCCAGATAGACGCCTGCCGACAGACCGGCCTTCACCTGGCGCGTGAACTCGTCGGTGGACACTTCCTCCGCCCCGGCCTCGATCGCGTCATAGGCCTGGCGCACGACGTCGTCCGGCGTCGCCTTCGGCACTTCAAGGCCGCGCGTCAGATCCGTGTCGATAAAGCCGGCATGCAGCCCGACGACCTGCGTGCGCTGTTCGCGCAACGAATGGCGCAGGCCATTGGTCAGCCCCCAGGCGGCCGACTTCGACACGCCGTAACCGGAGAGGAGCGGCCGGTTCATCCAGCTCGCGACGGACAGCACATTCAGGATCGCGCCGCCGCCGTTGCTGGCGAGATGGCCCGCGAAGGCCCGCGCCATCGCCAGCATCCCGAACACGTTGGTTTCGAAGTGATCGCGCAACGCATCGGGCGCGCCGTCGTCCATCAGGCTGCCGAGACGCGCGATGCCCGCATTGTTGATCAGCAGCGTGACGTCGCGCGCCGCCTCGGCTGCCGCGGCGACGGTCGCCGGATCGGTCACGTCGAGCTTCACGGGCACGACGCCCGGCAGCGTCACGCTGGACGGATCGCGCGCGCCCGCATAGACCTTTCGCGCTCCTCTTTGGAGCGCCTGTTTCGCAAACTCGAGGCCAAGCCCGCGGTTCGCACCCGTCACGAAAACAACAGCACCTTCGATCTTCATAACCCATCCTTTCGCATGATGAATCGCATGCGCGCCGGCTCGCCGCGCGCGTGGAATCCGGTGAAAACAAACTTGCCATTGGGTACCGAACCGTTGCACCGCCGAACGGCGTCAACCTCCGCCGCTCGCCGGCATCAAAGACCTCGGTGGACTGCCATCCGTGCCGCCCGGCGCTGCTTCGCTTTGTCGGCGAAAGTCGGCTACACTCATGTCAATGTCGATCACCATCGTCTTGCAGCGCATTGTGTCAGCGCGACCCGGGCATGTCAATGGTGATCGACATTGTGATTTTCAATCGATGCGATCAAGCAGATCAGGGAGGAACCGATGGGTGTGTCACGACAACAGGCCGCCGAGAACCGGAACGCGATCGTTGCGGCGGCCGAGCGTCTGTTCCGGGCACGCGGCGTCGAGGCCGTGGGACTCGCGGAGCTGATGAAGGAAGCCGGTTTCACGCAGGGCGGCTTCTACAACCACTTCAGGTCGAAGGACACGCTGGTCGCCGCGGTGATGGAAAAGGCGATGCAAGACTACGCGGATTCGCCGAACGCCGGCAGCCTGGAGAAGCAGGCGGCACGCTACCTGTCGGCCTCGCACCGCGACAACATCGAGGGCGGGTGCCCTCTGTCCGGCTTCGCGGGCGACGCGCCCCGGATGACCGACGCAGCGCGTGCGACCTACGCACGCGGCCTCGGCGTGTATCTCGAGCGGCTGGCAAGCATGATCGCCACGGACGGCGCGACGGCGGAACAAACCCGTCGCGAGGCGATTGCAACGTTGAGTCAGATGGTGGGGGCACTCGTGTTGTCGCGCGCGATTGCAAGCGCAGATCCGGCGTTCGCCGACGAGATCCTCGACGCGGGGCGGCGCACGCTCGTCGATGAGACGCCGCCTGCGGCTCTTTGAGCGCTGGGGTGCGAAGGTGACGGTCCGCAGGCACATGGCGAGTTGCGCGAAGAGCTTCAGCTCTTCGGCAGCGTATGCGACAGCCGCTACCCGCTCAGTCGTCGTTCTCGACGGACTTGATGAGGTTGCCGCGCAACGTCACTATCGCCTTCTGCAATTTGGCGAAATCGTCCGATGCCAATCCAGTCGCGTCGGTGAGGTCCATTTTCAGACTCTTCTCGCGCAGCCGTCGGCCGCTTTTCGTCAAGCTCACCCGCACCTGCCGCTCATCTTCCGGGTCACGCCGGCGCTCCAGGTAACCCATCGCTTCGAGCTTTTTCAGCATCGGCGTCAGCGTGTTGGATTCCAGAAATAGCTTCTCGCCCAACCCGCTTACCGTCTGGTTGTCCTGCTCCCACAACGCGATGATCGTGATGTACTGCGGATAAGTCAGACCGAGTTCCTCGAGGATCGGCTTGTACGCCTTGCCGAACGCCAGATTCGTCGAATAGACGGCAAAGCACAGGTAGTCGGAGAGCGGGAGGGGCGCGGTCGCTGGGAAGTCGGTGGTTTTCATGTGCATCCTCGTTAACTGGAAGTCGATGATTTGCAGCGAAACTCAATATATCGCTTGCGATTATATCGCCATGCGATTTAAGCGCACGACGTGCAAATTCGCTGCGAAGTGACCACCGCCAGTCCGTCCCGCATCGCTGCAACGATGCAAGACGGCCAGCAACCGCGCAGTGCAAGGCCTAGTGGTGCGCAAAAATGTCCTTGCCCGACGTCGGAACGACGCGCCCTGCGGCCGCGAAACTGCCGGCGGCTACACCGCCATATGCTGCTTGCGCGCTGGTCGCGTCGGCGCGTTCGGCGGCGAGCGTCTGCTCGCTCTGGCCACGTTGAGAAGCCGGTGCGCCGACCGCGGGGCGGTATGCCGGAGCCGGGCCGTAACCACTGGCAAACGCTGGAGCGGCTGAAGCAGCCGAAATCGCGACAAGCAGTGCGGCGATGAGTTTGGTCTTCATGATCGAATCTCGCTGGAAAGAGTTAGTGAAAGATTAAGTGCGCTGTTGGGTTACGCCGTCAGGACGGTGAGGCCAACGTCGATGTTGCCGTGCACGGCCTTCGAGTAGGGGCAGATGTCATGCGCGCTGCGCGCGATCGCCTCGACGACTTCCTGAGCGACTCCCGGCACGCGGATCGTGAAATGCGCGCCGAGGAACCAGGCGGCACCGGTCTGGCCGATGTCGACCTGAATATCCACCGAGTAGTCCGGCGGCAACGTGACCTTCTTCAACGAAGCGGCAATCCCGAACGCCGTGATGTAACAGGCCGACCAGGCACCGGCAAACAGTTGCTCGGCCCGCGGGTGCGGCTCGGTGGCGATGAGTTCGAGGTTTTGACCGCTGGGCGTCGACAGCTTGAGGTCGACGACGCCGTGCTCGCCGCGCTGAACGCTGGGGTCGCGGTTCACGGTGGTATGGGTGTTGCCGGAGAAGAGAACTTTGTCGATCGTGGTCATGATGGATTCCTTGCTGAATATCGGGTTTCGTGTCATATGCATCGCGTGAGATTGCATCGCATGCGACGCATATTGGACCAGACACAGAGCCATGTCAAGCGTATTCGATTAGATCGCATGCGAGTTTATTAGCGGGAAGCGGCGATTGCTATCAGGGGTCTGACGATGGGCGAGTCGATACCACCTTTTTAAGCGACCACTACCTCAAAGTGTGGCGCCCGGTCGCATGAGCAATCGCGCTACGTCCCTATACTTACATTCAGTAAGGATAGCAACGTATCTGTGGAGGTCGTAATGGATAAGGCAGTTGAAAAGGCGGTTCACTGGGAGCGACTGGAAGCGATCGCAAGCGAGGAACTCGGGATCGGCTCCCTCACGGAGTCAGGCAAGATCTCCACCGACGTCCAGTTGGTGCGGATTGGCGACCTCGCCAACGCGCTCCAGCGGGCTTATGACTTCGGTCTATTGATGGGGCACACAGTAGCGAGGGCAGAACAGCTGAACACCCCGGGGTACCTGTCGAGGTGTCTCGCAGAACAGGACGTGGTGCGGGCCGCTGCCGACGACATCCTGGTCAACCGTTCGCACTCTCACTGAAAGCTGGAGCCAACCATGACAAACAGAATTCCGAATGATCCCTGCTGGCCTGCACTGATTGCGATAGCCAGCCATTACCTCGAAATCAACTCGCTCGACGAAAGTGGGCGAAAGCTCGGCGACATCCAGTTCTTGCGGGTATCGGATCTCGCCAATGCGCTCGAGCAAGCCTACCAGATGGGTCTTACCGTGGGCTATAACGCCGAAGCCGAATAAGCACCGGACGTCGAAGGATTGGCCGACCGTAACAGCATTCCCTCGGCCATCCAATGCGCCCATGGTTACCGTAATCTTCCGTTGGACGCGCGGCGGTGCTAAACGAAATTACCGCAACGAAGATCCGTTGAGCAAACGCTGCAAGTCAGTAAGCAAAAGCGTCATTCACCTCGCCGCCAATCTCTCCACCCTCCTCACCTGCCTCGGCAAGACAACATACATCCCCCACGCGATGACAAAAACGCCACGCAGCACATCCGCTGCGTGATCGGGTAGCGAAACCGCGACGTCGGCGATCGCAAGACTTCCGGGCACGGACCAGACATAGGTCGTGAGCCCGAGCAGCACCGCCTGCCAGAAGCCGAAACGCCCAGGACCGGCAAAAGCATGCGCCGCCAGTCCGCTGCGCACCATGTATCCCGCAATCGGCAAGCTCACCAGCAGATAGATCACGACCGCCACGATCGCCGGCATCGCCGCAATGACCACCGACCATGCCGGCGAACTTCTCGCGACATCGGGCGTAATCAGATGCTCCGAGAATTTCATCAGCGGCACCGCTGTGTGCGGCACCAGAAAGTGAAACGCGATCACGGCGACGATGAAAAGCAGCGTACTCGCGAGCCACTGACGCCATGCGCACGACCACCACACGTAGAGACGTCGCCCGAAGCTCATTGCGCGTCCGACGCTGAACACCGCGCCTCTATCCCTCAGCGCCGCAAAGCACACTAGCACGACGAACAACAGTGCCGCCAAAGCCAGCGCATAAGGACTCCATATAAACGCGGCCGCATGTTGCGCGCCCGTCGCCGAAGTCGAAAAGTGCTGCAGATGATGCGCAACGTAGTCCGAGGGATCGAGCGCCTGCGAAGCATAGTGCGTTGCCATCTCGTCTCCGTATCCGGTGAATTCACGGTGCATAAAAGTCGTCAATGGATCACGCCCTTTAGCATAGACGTCACGCGCGATATTGGTCCTATGTTTCGCCGCACGCGCTCACCGCGAGCGAAGCCGAAGACCCCGAGCGCGCCGTCACGTCCGCGCGGCAAGCGGCACGCCCGCAAGCCATTTCTTACCTCGGCGCCCCCCGCTTTCCCCTTTTCATCCATCGAGCATCACACCCAGTAGTTTTGAGCTAAGTAGATACCCCAGGGCCCTCGTATCTATGCTCTATCGACTTTCCGACACGCAAACGTTTGCTGATAATCCTGCGCGCATTCAACCGCGGGACGGCCGGGCATCCGTTGCCGCGCAAGCTTCAACGCCCCTATAAAACGGAGAAGAACAATGATGGGAAAGTCAGCAAGGATCCTGGCTGCATCGACCTTGTGCCTGAGTGCGGTCACGAGCGCATTCGCGACCGGCGTCTATGCGCCTTACGTCGACGTCACGGCCTGGCCGACGCCGCAGTTCGACGTGATCGGCGTACAGAACGGCATCCAGCAGTTCACGATGGCGTTCGTGGTGGCCGCCGGCAGCAACCAGTGCGCGCCGTCGTGGGGCGGCGTGCAGAACATCGGTGGGGGCGCCAGCTCCGATCTGTTGACGTCGCTGTCGACGTCGCTCGCCAACTATCGCTCAAAGGGCGGTGAGGTAGCGATCTCGTTTGGCGGTGAGAACGGGACGCCGCTGATGCAGGCCTGCTCGAGCGCATCCGCGTTGCAGAGCGCGTATCAGACCGTGATCGATAGCTACTCGGTCACGCATATCGACTTCGACATCGAAGGCGCGGCTCAGGAAGACACTGCGGCGATCACACGCAACTTCCAGGCGGTGCATGCCTCGCAGGCCGCCGCCACGGCGAAGGGCTCGACACTGCACGTCACGTTGACGCTGCCCGTGATGCCGACCGGCCTCACGCAGGACGGCATCAACATCCTGAACTCGGCGATCACCAACAACGTCACGTTCGATGCGATCAACGTGATGGCGATGGACTATGGCAGCGCGTCGATCGAGATGGGCACGGCGGCCACGCAGGCGGCATCGTCGCTGTACTCGCAGCTCGACACGGCGTTCAAGTCGGCCGGACAAACGAAGACCGATGCGCAGTTGTGGCAGATGGTCGGCGTCACGCCGATGATCGGCATGAACGATGTGCAAGGTGAAACGTTCACGCTCGCCGATGCGCAGTCGCTGCTGAACATCGCGCGCAGCGACGGCTTCGGGATGTTGAGCAATTGGTCGATCGGACGCGATCAATCGTGCCCGAACAATGGCGCGTATACGGCCTCCAATTGTTCGGGTATCACGCAGACGCCGTATGCGTACGCGACGGTTTTCGAGCAGCTCAACGGGCACTGGGGAACCGGTGTGACGACCGATGTTTCCTATAGCGGGTCGTCGAGCGGTGGCAGTAGCAATTCGAGCGGCAACAATAGTTCGGGTAGCGCTTCGAGCGGCAGCAGTTCCAGCAGTTCTTCGGGGAGCAGTTCGAGCGGCAGCACGGCGAGTTCCGGTTCCAGCAGCACCGGCACGAGCGGCAGCACCACCGCACCGGTGTCGGGCGCGGCGTGGTCGGCCGCGCAGATCTATACCGCTGGCGTGACGGTCACCTATCAGGGCTCCACCTACAAGGCACAGTGGTGGACGCAAGGCGACGTACCGGGACAGGCGGCAGTGTGGAAGCAGATTGCCGGAGCGACGCCGACGTGGTCAGCGGCGATGGCTTATACAGGTGGCTCGTGCGTGATGTATGCGAACGTGAAGTACTGCGCGAAGTGGTGGACCCAGGGCGACGTGCCGAGCAGCGGCGGGGTTTGGGTCCAGTCGAATTGAGCGAGCGAATCGTGAATTGATCGCATGCAATCGCATGCGTGCATTAAAAACAACGGCCGCCGGTATAGCAACCGGCGGCCGTTTTATATCGAAGGTAGCGCACCCGATACACAGAGACCCAAAAAGTCGCCATTCGCATCGCGCGATCTGAATGTGCCTTCCTTTTGTCCGATATTCATCAGGTCGCTGCAAATAGCGTGGATTACACTGGATTTCGCTATGCGACTTTGAAGCATGGCTGACCCACGAAGTCACCTTTGCGCGGACTTTCGGCCATCCCTTCCGGACGTGTCCGCCGACACCGGGCGAAGCATGCCTGCCCGGTGAGCGTGTTTCGCCATTTACGACTGTGGCCCACACCTGGGCATTCTCGCCTCGTACCGGGGACAGCCGGCCGCACCGCGGCCCCTCGTTCTCTCATCGCTTATTGCTCAACACGGCGTCAGCCAGGTATTGCTGCGGCCATTTCCAATTTATTTCATTCGTTTGAATCAGGCGCCTGATTGGGGCAGCCAATAGGTACGCGCATGCCACTACTTCTGGACGCCAGATTTACTGACAAGGAGATGACGATGAAAACCCGGCAATTAAGCATTCTGTCGGCTACAGCCGTTGCACTTCTCGCGCTTAGTGGCGCCGCGCAGGCCGGCGGCGGTGGTGGTGGTGGCGGCGGTAACGGCGGCCTTTGCTCCAAGGCAACCCTGAAAGGACCGTATGGATTTATCGGTGGCGGACAGATTCTTGGATTGATCGATTCGAGTAACGTCCTGCATCCGTTCCCGAGCCCGTTGATTTACGATGACGTCGCCCTCGTGACGTTCGACGGCAACGGTGGCTTCACACGCACTGACGTTGGCAACATCAACGGCCTGCCGAAAGCCGGCTCGACGACCTTCAATCCGCATCAAACCGGCACCTACACGGTGAACTCCGATTGCACCGGCACGATGTCGGTTCGCTACACCTCCGGAGGACCTGTGGCGGCCGGCGTCGCGACTGACCTGAACATCGTGATCACTTCGGACGGGACGCAGATCGAATCCGTGGTCTATCGGGCGAGTGTCCCGACAGCCTCGTCGACTCCCGACTACAGTTGCCCCATGGATTGCGTGCAAGGTGTGCAGGAACACTTTGAAGGGAAGAAGGTGCTCGTCTATGGCTTCCGGTAGTCAGGCATAGAAGGACTCCCCTCACGCTCGCCGCCGGTTTTATAACCGGCGGCGCCTCATCACGCCTCGCTCAATGCCCGTGCCGTTCGCTCACCGCGACCGGTGCTGGCTTGCTCTGCCGGCTCAACATCAGCGTCACGACCGCCGATACCGCCAACGTCGCGCCGACCACATACAGTCCCGCCGTATAGCCACCCGTCACGTTCTTGAGCCAGCCAATCGCAAACGGTCCGACGAAGCCGCCGAGATTACCGACCGAGTTGATCATCGCAATCCCCGCCGCGGCGCCGGCGCCCGACAGGAACATGCTCGGCATCGCCCACAGCGGCGCCTTCGCGGCACTGATGCCGATGTTCACGACGACGAGCGCCAGCACGATCATCAACGCCGTGGTCGCATTGCCGGCGAACACGAAGCCGACACAGGCGAGCGCGCAAGGAATCACGACGTGCCACGTGCGCTCCCCGGTGCGATCCGAGTTCTTCGCCCATAGCACCATCGCGATCACCGCGAGCACGCTCGGCACACCGGCGAGCAGCCCCGTTTCGAACGAACCGAAACCGTACTGGCGGATGATCAGCGGCGCCCACAAGCCAAGCGTATAGAGTCCCGCCGACGTGCCGAAGTAGATCAACGCGAGCGCGAGCACACGCGGATCGCGCAACGCACTGAGCGCACCCGCTGTATGACCCGCATTCGCTTGCCGCGCGTCGGCTTCGAGCTTCAGCTTCGCGATCAGCCAGTCGCGCTCTTCGGGCTGCAGCCACGCGGCCTGCGCGGGCTTGTCGGTCATGTACTTGAGCACGCAGAAGCCGAGGACGATCGCGGGCAGCGCTTCGAGCACGTAGAGCATCTGCCAGTCGGCGAGTCCGGCGATCGGCGGCAGCTTCATGATCGCGCCGGAAATCGGCGAGCCGATCGCGGTCGAGATCGGCGCGGCGGCCATGAACCACGCCGCCGCGACCGCACGCTGACGCGCCGGAAACCACAGGCTCAGATACAGGATGATGCCGGGAAAGAAGCCCGCTTCCGCGACGCCGAGAATGAAGCGCAGCGCGTAGAAACTGTTCGGCCCGACGACGAATGCGGAGGCCAGCGACACGAGCCCCCACGACACCATCACACGGGCAATCCAGCGACGCGCGCCGACCTTGTGCAGGATCAGGTTCGACGGCACTTCGAACAGAAAATAGCCGATAAAGAAGAGCCCGCCGCCGAGGCCGAAGGCGGTCGGCGAAAGACCGATCGCCTTGTTCATCGACAACGCGGCGAAGCCCACATTCACGCGATCGAGAAAGCTCACGAAGTACAGCAGCATGACGAACGGGACGATCCGCAGCATCAGCTTGCGGGACACCCGGCTTTCGAGTTGCGAATTCATTGTCTCCTCCTGCGGCGCGCGGCAGTGAGCCGAGCGCGAGCCTCGCGCCGGCCGACGTTGGGCCGAGCTAGTCGAGTCAAGGTTGGGTGGCGGCCACGGTGTGGCCGAGGCGTGGACCGCGCGCGAGTGGCGCCCGGTTCACGCTCAGATCGCAAGGCCGGTGCTCAGGCCGCGTTCGCCGCGGGCGTCGCCGCCTGTTCGATGAACGCGCACACGGCCGCGGTGACCTGCGCGGTCGTGGCCGTGCCGCCGAGGTCGCGCGTATGCAGCGACTTGTTCGCGGTGACCGCTTCGACGGCCTGCATCACGCGCTTCGCCGCATCGAATTCGCCGAGGTGTTCGAGCAGCATCACGACCGACCAGAACGTGCCGACCGGATTGGCGAGCCCCTTGCCCATGATGTCGAACGCGGAGCCGTGGATCGGCTCGAACATCGACGGATAGCGGTGCTCGGGATCGATGTTGCCGGTCGGCGCGATGCCGAGGCTGCCCGCGAGCGCGGCCGCGAGGTCGCTGAGAATATCGGCGTGCAGATTGGTGGCGACGATCGTGTCGAGCGTCGCGGGGCGGTTGACCATGCGCGCGGTGGCGGCGTCGACGAGCTCCTTGTCCCACGTGACGTCCGGAAACTCCTTCGAGATTTCGAGCGCGATCTCGTCCCACATCACCATCGCGTGACGCTGCGCGTTGCTCTTCGTGATGACTGTCAACAGCTTGCGCGGACGCGACTGCGCGAGCCGGAACGCGAAACGCATGATGCGCTCGACACCGGCGCGCGTGAGAATCGACACATCGGTCGCGGCCTCGATCGGATGACCCTGATGCACGCGGCCGCCGACGCCCGAATATTCGCCCTCCGAGTTTTCACGAACGATGACCCAGTTCAGGTCCTCGGCTTTGCAGTACTTCAGCGGCGCATCGATGCCTGGCAGTATGCGCGTCGGGCGCACGTTCGCGTATTGATCGAAGCCCTGGCAGATCTTCAGCCGCAGACCCCACAGCGTGATGTGATCGGGAATATCCTTGTCGCCCGCCGAGCCGAACAGGATCGCGTCCTTGTCGCGGATCGCGTCGAGCCCGTTTGCCGGCATCATCGCGCCATGCTGCCGATAGTAGTCGCCGCCCCAGTCGAAGTTCTCGAACTCGAACGCGAAGGCGCGCGTCGTCTTCGCGAGTGTGTCGAGCACCTGCGCGCCGGCCGGTACGACCTCCTTGCCGATGCCGTCGCCGGGGATGGTTGCGATGCGATAGGTTTTCATGTCTCCGTCCTTTGCTTTGTGAAGGGTGTGAGTGCACTCTAGCGCGATCCCACGGGTAAAAACCGGTGCTAAACTCAAAGCATCTTTAACTTGCATTCACAAATGCAAAGGCACGGAACAGGCGATGCGCGACACCGTCCAGGCTGCCGATCTGAGCTTTTTCTCGACCCTCGCCGCGAGCGGCAGCCTGAGCGCGGCCGCGCGCGAGCTGGGACTGACGGCCGCCGCCGTCAGCAAGCGTCTCACGCAGATGGAGCAGCGCGCGGGCGTCGCGCTGGTGAACCGTACGACGCGCCGCATGATGCTCACGCCCGAGGGCGAGCTATACCTCGAACATGCGCGACGAATCCTCGACGAGATCGATGAGCTGGCCGAACTGCTCGGCTCGGCAAAGAAAACGCCGAAGGGTTTGCTGCGTGTGAACGCCACGCTCGGCTTCGGGCGCAGCCATGTCGGACCGGTCATTTCGCGCTTCGTCGCGCGCTATCCGCAGGTGTCGGTGCAGCTTCAACTGTCGGTCACGCCGCCCCCGCTCACCGACGACAGCTTCGACGTCTGCATCCGCTTCGGCGAGCCGCCGGATACCCGCGTGGTGGCGCGCCGTCTCGCGCCGAACCGGCGTCTGCTGTGCGCGGCGCCGTCGTATCTCGCGGCGCACGGCACGCCGCTCACCGCGCACGATCTGACGCGCCACAACTGCATCGGCATTCGCCAGGGCGACGAAGCGTACGGCGTCTGGCGGCTGACTTCGGGGCGCGGCGCCGCGCGCAAGACCGAGGCGGTGCGCATCAAGGGCACGCTGACCACCAACGACGGCGAGATCGCCGTCAAGTGGGCGCTCGAAGGGCACGGCATCCTGATGCGCGCCGAGTGGGACATCCGGCAATATCTCGCGGATGGATCGCTGGTCCAGTTGCTGCCCGATCACGACACGCCGAACGCGGATATCTTCGCGGTGTATTCGCCTCGGCATCAGATGTCGAATCGCATTCGCGCGTTCGTCGAGTTTATTGCGCGTGAGTTGGGGGGTGAGATGGAGGTGCTTGCGTAGCACTATCGAATAAAGCGCGCCGATATCGTAAAGTTGAAATACCACGAGCCGAGTCCAACACGGCGCGCACCGACGACAGACCTGACCAGACACGGGTAACGATGCCGAGACCTGACCCCGCGCTTCCCCGCAGCCCGAGAACCCCAATGACACGGCGGCGCCGGCGTCTTCTGATCGCCGGCGCGATCGTGCTCGTCGCCGCGTTCGGCTGGATGCTCGCGCTCGTGCTCGAGCCCGCGTTCCAGCGCACGATCGTCATCACCTCCGGCGCGCAGGGCGGCATCTATCGCGGCTTTGCCGATCGCTACGCGCCGCTGCTCAAGCGCGAAGGCATCAAGCTCGACATTCGCAGCTCGTCGGGCTCGGTCGAAAATTATCAGCGGCTCGCCGACCCCGACAGCGCGTATCAAGTCGGCTTCATCCAGTCGGGCACCACCAATCCGAAAGACACCGACAATCTGCAAACCATCGCGGCCGTGTCGTACGAACCGATCTGGGTGTTCTATCGCGGCGACGAGACGATCGACCGGCTGTCGCAACTGCGCGGCAAGCGCATTTCGATGGGCGTGCCGGGCAGCGGCCTGCTCAACGTTTCGCAGGTGCTGCTCGGCTATAGCGGCATCACGAATCAGAACTCGACGCTGCTTCAGATGGATGCGAACGCCGCGTATCAAGGGCTCGAAAGCGGTCAGATCGACGCGGCGTTCTTCATCGGCCGGCCCGACGCCGAGATGCAGCACACGCTGCTCACCAGCAACCTGAAGCTGATGAGTTTCGCGCAGGCCGACGCACTGGCGCAGAAATTCCCGTCCCTATCGAAGATCGTGTTGCCGCGCGCATCGACCAGCGTCGCCGACGATCTGCCGCGCAGCGACGTCACGCTGCTCGCGGCGACCGCGCTGCTGGTGTCGAAGGACACGCTGCATCCGGCGCTCGTCTATCTGCTGCTCGACGCGGCGCGCACGGTGCACGGCGGCGAGGACTACTTCACGCCGCTCGGCACGTTCCCGAACCTGAACACCGAAGAATTCCCGATCTCCGACGAAAGCGTGCGTTACTTCAAATCGGGCCGGCCGTTTCTGTATCGCTATCTGCCGTTCTGGCTCGCGAGTCTGATCGAACGGCGGCTGCTGATCCTGGTGCCGTTCCTCGCGCTGCTGATCGGTCTCGCGCAGGCGCTGCCGCGCATGCTCGAAACGCGTATGAAGAAACGGCTCGTGGTCTGGTATCGCGCGATCAAGGCGCTCGAGGACGAGGTGTGGAAGAACAACCAGCCGTCTCGCGCGCAGATCGCGCAATGGAGTGAGGAAATTGAAAGCATCGACGCGAACGCCAGCCAGATCCGAATTCCCTACAAGTACTTTCAGGACGTTTACGCGCTGAAGCAGGCGATCAGAATCGTGCGGGACCGGATCGCGCATGTGGCGCAGAAGTTGGAGAAGTAGAGACGGCGCTCGCTTACCCATGCGCGTTTCCCGGGTATTCACCACCTCTGTGACTGTTGATTTCGCGAGCGGCCCCGGCATAGGGACGTTTGCCGCAGTGCAAGAAAAAAATCTCTGTGAGATGACTCGCGCGATAGGTCGATTCAATTGGCGCCCTCGGGAATCGCAACCTGTAATGGACTCCTGCCGTCCGCGTTCCGTTCATCCCGCCCCCCGCACGATCCGGAGAGACCCTTATGTCCCAGCCCGAGCCGAATGTAGACGAAGTCGTCCGCAGCATCGCCGAAGAAACCGACACACCGGCGGAAACGGTGTCCCGCATGTACGCCGATACGCTCGCCGAATTCCGGCAAGAAGCGCGGGTGCTCGACTACGTGCCGCTGTTCGCCGCGAAGAAAGTCCGCAGCGAGCTTCGCCACAGGCAACATCGCAAGCACTGATTTCGCGCTACCCGGTGCTGCACCGGATCACCGCGCTGTCGAACGCGCGCGTGGCTCCAGATTTTGCGCACCTGGTGGAGCTAACAATCGCGCCGCAAATTTTCTATGCTGACGGTTCCACAGCTTTCCCAAGGAGCCGTCCACATGTCCGCCCCGCTGCAGATTCGCGCCGTCACCCCTGACGATTTCGATGCATGGCTGCCGCTATGGGACGCGTATAACGCGTTTTACGGCCGCTCGGGCGACACCGCGTTGCCGCGCGAAATCACGCAGATCACGTGGAATCGCTTTTTCGATGGCTACGAGCCGATGCATGCGTTCGTCGCGGAACGTGCTGGGCACTTGCAGGGCATCGTGCATTTCCTCTATCACCGTCACACGACGATGGCGGGACCGATCTGCTATCTGCAAGACCTCTACACGCTCGATAGCGAGCGCGGCAAGGGCGTCGGCCGCGCGCTGATCGAGGCCGTCTATGCGCGCGCGAAAGCCGACGGTGCGCAACGCGTCTACTGGCAGACGCACGAGACGAATCACACCGCGATGCAGCTTTACGACAAGGTCGCGGACAAGTCGGGCTTCGTGGTTTATCGCAAGTCGTTGTAACGCGCGACGCCCCGCCTCGCCAAAGACAAAAGGCGCACCAGCCGGTGCGCCTTTCGTTTCACGACTCGAGCGGAAATCAGGCCTCGAGCTGCTCCAGCACCTTGCCCTTGGTTTCGATACCGAGGAAGTGCACCACGATCGCCGCGAGGAACGGCACGGCAGCGAGGATATAGAACGCCACTTCCAGGTTGCCGCCGATCATCGTCTTCGACACGATCGCCGGCGCGAAGATCGCCGCCACTTTCAGCCACGCGCCGCCGACGCCGCAGCCCATCGCGCGGATACTGGTCGGATACAGCTCCGGCGTGTACACATAGGCCGTGATGAAGCCGCTCGCGAGGAAGCCCAGCGCCAGCGCGCAGCAGGTTGCGACCACGTACACCGACGAACCGTGGAACACCCCCGCCATGACCAGCGACAGCGCGCACAGCAGGAACGAGACGTTGATGATCGGCTTGCGTCCCACCTTGTCGACCAGCAGCGCACAGGCCAGCGAACCGAGCACACCGAGCACCGACGCCGCGACGGCCAGGTTCAACGCGAGTTGCAGCGGCGCGTGATAGATCGTGCGGTAGATGGTCGGCAGCCAGGTCGACAGACCGTACTGGATGAAGCCGCAGGTGACCCACAGCATCGCCACGGCGAGCGTGCGCTTCAGGTAGGCCGGACCGAACAGGTCCGCGACGCGGCGCTTCGGATGGCGATTGACCATCTCGTCGAACTCCGAGGCGTGCGCCACCGGCGGCAGCGGCACCTTGGCGGCACGTTCGAACGCGAGCACGGCGGAATCGGCCTCGGCCATCCGGTCGCGCACGGCGAGCCAGCGCGGCGATTCAGGCACGAGCTTGCGCAGCACGAAGAACAGGATCAACGGCATGCCGCCGATGAAGTACATCGCCTGCCAGCCGAAACGCGGCACGATCCACGCGCCGAGCGCGCTCGACGCGAGCAGCCCGATCGGGAAGACGATCTCATACAGGAGAACGAAGCGGCCGCGACCGTGCGCACGGCTGATCTCGTTGATATAGGTCGCCGCCACAGGCAACTCGCCGCCAAGGCCAAGACCCTGGACGATACGCAGCGCGACGAAGACGGCGAAGGTCGGCGCAAAACCGCACGCAATACTGGTAATGCCGATAATGCCCGAGCTCAGCGCGATGGCCTTGACGCGGCCGCCGCGTTCCGCGTACCACGGAAACACGAACGCCCCTATCAGTTGTCCTACGGAACCGGAGCCAAGAAGAAAGCCGACGTCCCAAGGCGTCAGATTCCATTTCGCGATCAGCAGGGGCAGCGTCGCCGCGATGGCGATGACGTCGAAGCCGTCGAAGAACGTCGCGAGGCCGATCAGTATGCGCGCGCGCACCTGCATCCGGTTCCTCGGCAAGCGCTCCAGACGCGCAATGATCGAGCCCTGCGTCACAGCGCCTGAAACACCGGCGCTGCTGCGGTCTCCTGTAGTGTTATCGATGGTTCTCATGCCGAGGTGCCGTCCGTAAGAATGGTTAGGCAAGCGCCGTAGAGGCGTCAGTCAGGGTGGCAAGGTCGATGGTCCGGCCTTGGTTCATCCACTTGCGCGAAAGCTTCAGCTCGCGCGGAGTGTTGATCGCGATCACGCCGCGAATCGTGTTGTCTTCCAGATAGAACAGCGTCGCGCGTTTGCCCGGCAGATCGCCGCGCACTGCGAGTTCCGCGTTGGCCGGAATGTCGCCGAGAATCTGCAGGTTCACGTCGTACTGATCGGACCAGAACCACGGGATGTCCGCGTACGGTTCGAACGTGCCGAGCAACGCCTTGGCCGTGGAGATCGCCTGGTTCTGCGCGTTGGCCCACGATTCGAGACGCACGCGGCGCTTCAGCCACGCGCTCGGATGATTCGCGACGTCGCCGCACGCGAAGATGCGCGGATCGTCGGTCGCACCGAAGTGATCGACGACGATGCCGTCCTCGACCTTCACGCCGGCCGCTTGCGCAATCGCGGTGTGCGGCGCAAGACCGATGCCGGCCACCGCGAAATCGGCGTCGAGCGTCGAGCCGTCGGCGAACGTCGCGCGCAGGCGGTTGACGTCGCGAGGATGATCTTCGAGCTTGACGAGCGCCGCTTTCAGACGCACGTCCACGCCATTCGCGCGATGCAGCTCCAGCAGGAAATCGGACACCAGCGGCGGCAGCGAGCGCGCGCACAGACGCGGCGCGCCTTCCACCACACAGGCTTCGACGCCGAGCTTACGCGCCGTTGCCGCGACTTCGAGACCGATCCAGCCGCCGCCGATCACCAGCACGCGCTTGCTGCCGCGCAGGCGTTCGCCGAGCGCGACCGCTTCGTCGAGCGTGCGCAGATAGGCAAGATGCGAGGTCTGCACCAGCGATTCCGGCAGACGCCGCGCCGCGCCGCCCGTCGCGATCACGAGGCGGTCGTACTGCACTTCGCGGCCCGACTTCGTGCGCACGATGCGCTGTTCGCGGTCGATCGACGTCGCGCAGTCCGGCTGCCATGCCTCGACGTTCAATGCATCGAAATCGGCGGGCTTCACGAGCCGCACCGTTTCAATGTCCGCGTCGCCGGCCAGCACGGCCTTCGACAACGGCGGGCGCTCGTACGGCAGATGCACTTCGTCGGCGATCATCACGAGGCGGCCGGCGAAGCCTTCCTTGCGCAACGTCTTCACGACCCAGCCGGCCGCCTGGCCGCCGCCGATCACGACGATCGTGCGCGGCGCCTCGAGCCCCGCATGCGCAGCCTGGGCCTTTTCGGTGGCAACGTCAGTCATTTTTGCGCTCCGTCATGAACTTGCCTTCCGGCGCCTTCGCGTCTTTCTGGCGACGCGTATTGCCGTCGATGCCGCCATCGATCGCCCATTCGGCGAACACGGTCGGGCCCGGCTCGAAATCGCGCGGCTGCCATTCGGGCGTCAGCTGGTCTTCGTCGGCGTAGTACTCGATCAGGCCGCCGGCCGGATTCTTGAAGTACCAGAAGTACGCCGACGACACCGGATGACGTCCCGGCCCGAGCTGCGTTTCCCAGCCGCAACGGCTGATGTGCATGCCGCCGCCGAACACTTCGTGGATATCGCGCACGGTGAACGCGACGTGGTTCAGGCCGCGCTTGCCGTTCGGAAGCGCGAGCAGGAACAGGTCGTGGTGACCGCCGTGCGGCGCGCAGCGCATGAACGCGCCGCGGCCCGGATAACGGTCCGAGGTCTCGAAGCCGAGCAGCTCGTGATAGAACTTTTCCTGCTCGGCGAGGTTGTTCGTGAAGAACACGACGTGGCCCACTTCGACCGGCTCCGCGCGTTCATAGACCGGCGACGGCTGATCGACGCGCAGCGTCTTGCCCCACACGTTCGACGGCGAGCCCTGCACGTCGACCGACCACTTGCGCGTGACTTCGACACGCACCGCCATGCCGTTCGGGTCGATGCAACCAACTGCGTCGTCGGTTTCGTAGTGGCCAGGCTGACCGGCGAAGCGACCGCGCAGCGCGTCGAGTTCCGCCTTCGTCGCGACACCCCATGTCACTTCGCGCAAGGTCGGGCCGTCCTCGAACGCCGGCGGCAACGACGCATCGTTCGCGAGGGCGACGAGCACCGTGCAGCCGTTCAGCGTTTCGAAGCGCGCGTGCGTTTCGTCGTGCGCGGTCTCCTTCATGCCCCAGTCCGCGAAAAACTGCCGACAGGTGGCGAGATCCGACACGCCGTAAGTAATCTGTTCAATGCCGAGAATCGTCATAACGTGCCTCTTCCTTGCCTCTGCGTTGCCGCGTCAGTTCGCCCACGCCAGCGGCGCGTCGTTCAAGCCCCAGTAGAGGCTCTTCTGTTGCATGTATTCGCGAATGCCGAGTCGGCCTTTTTCGCGTCCCATGCCGCTCTCTTTCCAGCCGCTGAACGGCGTCGAGATCGAGAACAGCTTGTAGGTGTTGATCCAGATGGTGCCCGCTTCGAGGCCGCGCGCGATCCGGTAGGCGCGCTTGTAGTCGCGCGACCAGATGCCGGCGGCAAGGCCGAATACGCTATTGTTCGCTTCCTTCAGCAGCGACGCTTCGTCGTCGAACGGCATCGCGACGAGCACCGGGCCGAAGATCTCTTCCTGGCAGATGCGCGCTTCGTTGGTGAGGCCTTCCAGAATGGTCGGCTGGAAGTAGGTGCCGGCTTCGCGGCCATCGCCGACCGGACGTTCGCCGCCGCACAGCAGACGGCCGCCCTCTTCGAGACCGAGCGCGACATAACGTTCGATCGTCTCGCGATGCGCCTGCGTGATGAGCGGACCCATCTGCGTGTTCTCGCGCGACGGATCGCCGACGCGCAGCTTGCGCGCGCCTTCGACGAGCCGCTGCATGAACGTGTCGTAGATCGAGCGCTGCACGAACAGACGCGAGCCCGCGATGCACGCCTCGCCCGACGAGCTGAAAATGCCGTACAGCACGCCGTTCACCGCATGATCGAGATCGGCGTCGTCGAATACGATGGTCGGCGACTTGCCGCCCAGTTCGAGCGACACCGGCATCAGCTTGTCCGCCGCCATGCGCGCGATGCCGCGGCCCACTTCGGTGCCACCGGTGAACGACACCTTCTTCACGAGCGGATGACGCACGAGCACGTCGCCGATCACCGAGCCTTTGCCAGGCAGCACGCTGACCACGCCCTTCGGCACGCCGGCTTCCTCGCAGATGCGTGCGAGCGCGAGCGACACCAACGGCGTGACTTCGGCGGGCTTCAGCACCACCGCGTTGCCGCCCGCGAGCGCCGGTGCGAGCTTCTGCGCGTCGGACGCGATCGGCGAATTCCACGGCGTGATCGCCGCGACCACGCCGATCGGCTCGTAGAGGCTCATCGTCAGATAGTCGCCGCGCGACGGCGTCACGTCTTCGTCGAGCGTTTCGAGGCAGGCCGCGAAATAGCGGAACGTGTTGGCCGCGCTCGCGACCAGCACGCGCGTCTCGCCGATCGGCTTGCCGTTATCGCGGCGTTGCAGGTTCGCGAGCGCTTCATGGCGCGCCATGATCAGATCGGCGATGCGATACAGGATCAGCGCGCGCTGATGCGGCTTCAGGCCCGACCAGTCCGGCTTGCGCCATGCCGCGTCGGCGGCTTCGATGGCTTCGCGCGCGTCGTCGGCGCTGGCCGTCGAGATTTCCATGTTGACCGACTGATCCGCCGGATACAGGCTTTTGTACGGGTTGCCACGCCCTTGCCGCCATTCGCCGCCGATGAAAATATCGCCGTTGGGCACGAGGCTGGTATCGAAGTGAGTCATGTCGGTCGTTCCGGTTCTTTCTAGCGAGGGTCTTAGATCACGCAACGCGCCGCGCGATTGCGCAGTGCGCGGATCGCGCTATAGGCAGTCAGTGCGGACGTCTTCGGGTTGTCCGGCAGCGGTTTGCCGCACATTTCGAGCGCCATCTCGCCGAACGCGCCGCGCGCGACGATGCGATGCACGTTGCGCGTCACGTTGGGGTCGGCGATCAGCCGCACCATCGTGTTGTCGAGGCCGAGCCCGGCGAGCGCGATCGTCGCGGCGACGTTCGCGTTCTTCGGATAGAGCCGTGCAGCATCGCGCGCGCTGCCTTCGAAAATCACTTTCTCTTCGGCGAGCGTGGCCAGGTCGCAGACCTCTTCGGCCGGCGTGCCGAGCCAGCCGACCGGAGGCTTGCGGCCCGTGTACAGCACCTCGTCGAGACCACCGAAGCGCGCCGCCGAGATCGCGTCGACTCCGCCGATCGCGCCCGACAGCAACGTGACCGTCGCGTCGCCTTCATCGGCGGCGGCGGCGAGCAAATCGAGCAGCCCGACGTCGGACAGCGCGCCGATCGACGCGACCGCACAATCGGTGCCCGCCTTCAGCAGCGGCACGACGTGATGGACGAGCGCGCTGTGACCCGCGCATTCGAGCGCGAACTGCGGCTTCGTGCTCAGTGCCGCCACCGACGAGACCACGTCGACGCTCGCGCCCACCACGTCGCGCACCGACGCCACATGATTCTCAGGCACGATCACGTGCGACACGCGCACCGTCGGATCGGCGGCGACCGAGCGGTACACCGCCTGGCCGATCGCGCCGAAGCCGATCATCGCGATGTCGAGGGGCGCGTGATGACCCGCGTAGCCGGCCTCATGCATGTTCCGGCTCCTCTTTCTTGACCGGCGGGCCCGCGAACGCGGTGGCGAACGAGCCGATCGACAGCATGTCCACTTCGACCAGCACCGGCCCCGTCTTCGCCATGCCTTCGCGGATGATCGCGGCGGCGTCGTCGAGCGACTTGATGCGGTAGTGCGTGAGCTTCAGGCTTTCGCAGAACTGCGCGAAATCCGGCTGATGCAGTTGCACGTAGCAGCGGCGGCCACCGTACTGCGCGTCCTGGATGTTGCGGATCACGCCGTAGCATTGGTCGTTCATCAGCACGATCATCACGTTGGCGTTTTCCTGCACGGCCGTCGCGAGTTCGCCGACGTTGACCATCAGGCCACCGTCGCCGCACAGCGCCACGGTCTTCGCCGCATTGCCCGCGAGCGCCGCGCCGATACCCATCTGCATGCCCTGGCCGATGCCGCCGCCGAGCGCGTGCACGCCAGCGCGCGGCGTGAAGATCTTCAGGAGACGATTGCCCCACGTGCTGTTCGAGATCGTGACGTCGCGCACCCAGTTGTAGTCGCGGCCCACGGCTTCCTGCAGTGCGTCGACGAGGCGCTTGTACGGACCCAGGCCCTTGCTGACGTCGGCGACCGCGCTTTCACGCGCGGCGGCCAGATCCTGCGCGAAGGTCGGATCGATCTTCAGCTTGCCTTCGAGCAGCGTCGCGAGTTCGTCGAGCACCGCGGCGGCGTCGCCGTGGATGAACATCTCGTTGCGATAGCCGCGGTTGTCGGCGAGCGCGTCGGCGTCGATGCGATACAGCGGCTGCGGCAGCGCGAGCTTGTACTTCAGCGTTTCATTGCCGCGCAGACGCGAGCCGACCACGACCAGCGCGTCGCAGGTCTTGTAGAAGCTTTCGACCGCCGTGTGCACGTTGAACGCGCCGAGCGTCGCGGGGTGATCTTCGGGCAACACGCCGCGGCCCTGCACGCTGGTCACGACGCCGAAGCCGAGCGCGACCAGACGTTCGACCGCCGAGCGCGCATGACGCGTGCCGCCGCCCAGCCACAACAGCGGGCGCTTCGCCTTCGTCAGTTGCTCCGCGAGTTGCGCGACGCGCTCCTTGCAATGCGTGAGCGTCGTGACGTGCGGAGCGCCGAGATCGTTCGGCCATTCGATTTCGGCGGCCTGGATGTCGATCGGAATCTCGACGCTGACCGGGCCGCTCGGCGCGGCTTGCGCGACGCGCACGGCTTCGCGGATCGTCGGCAGCGCGGTTTCGACCGACCGCACGCGGAACGCGGCCTTCGAGATCGATTGCAGCATCGACAGTTGATCCGGTGCCTCGTGGATGTAGGCGAGGTCCTGATCGAGGTATTCGGTTTCGATCTGGCCGGTCACGTGCAGCAGGGCCGTGCCCGCCGTCAACGCCTCGACCATCGCGCCGGCCGCGTTGCCCGCCGCGGTGCCGGTGCTCGTGAAGGCGACGCCGAGGCCGCCGGAGACGCGTGCGAGGCCGTCGGCCATGTTCACCGCGCCGGCTTCGCCGCGCGCGCCGACGTAACGGATCTTGCCGCGCGTGTTGATGGCGTCGAGGATCGGCATGTTGTGGATCGAGATCACGCCGAATGCGGTTTTGACGCCGCACTGCTCGAGAAAGGCGGCGATCAGCTCGCCAACGGTAGTTTTGTTAGACATGTCGTGCAACGCCTCCAGAAACATCGATGTGACTGCCAGTCGTGTACGACGACAGCGGGGTAGCCAGATAAAAGAGCGCCTGTGCGGCTTCTTCGGGACGGCCGAAGCGGCCGAGCGGAATGTTTTTCTTGCGCGCGAGTTCGCCGGTCCAGTCTTCCCAGCTCTGACCGGGCTCTGCCTGCGTCGCGTAACGGCGGCGCCATTGACCCGATTCGACGATGCCGATCAGGATCGAGTTGACGCGGATGCGCTGCGGCGCGAACTCGACCGCGAGCGACTTCGTCAGGCTCAGCAAGCCCGCGCGCGCCGACGACGTCGCCACCATGTGCGGCTCCGGCTGCAGCGCGAGCAGCGAGTTCACGTTGACGATGGCCGCGTTGCGTCCCGCGCCGCCGGTGTCGCACAGCATCGGCAGGAACGCGCGGGTCGGGCGGATCACGCCGAAGTACTTCAGGTCGAGTTCTTCGCGCCAGGCGTCGTCGCTCGTATCCGCGAAGGTGGACACGCGGCCCTGGCCCGCGTTGTTCACCAGCATGTCGGTGCGGCCGAAGCGCTCTTGCACCGCCTGCGCGAATGCGTTCACCTGGTCTGCGTCGAGCACGTCGCAGCGTTGCGCGAGCAGTTGCGCGCCGGGATGCTTCGCGCTGAGCGCGGCTTGCGCCTCTCCAAGCCGTTCGCTGTCGCGGCCGCAGATCGCGACGGAAGCGCCCGCGCGCAAGAACAGTTCGGCGGTGGCGAGACCGATGCCGGACGAACCGCCCGTCACCACCGCTACCTGACCGGTCAAATCGATTTGGATCATCAGAGCCCCAGTGCCTTCATGTACTTGTTGCCACCATTCGGCCCAGACTTCGGCCGGTAATTGAGCCGCTGCGACAGTTCGTCGGCCGCGCGGCGCACCTTGTCGACGAGACCGCTGTCAAGCAGCGCCGCGTCGATCTCACGGCGCGGAATCGTCGTCGTGATCACCGCGACGATCCGACGCGAGTCGTTGCGCACCGGCGCGCTGACCACCGAAATGCCGCGTTCGAACGACGACTCGCTGATCGCGAAGCCGCGTCGCGCGTCGTCGCGAATCCGTTCGTACAGTTCGTCGATCGTGGCCGGCGTCTGCGCCGTGAAGCGCTCGAGCTCCGGCTCCGGATAAAGCTTCTTCAGCTCCTCGAACGTCAGGTCGCCCATCAGGACCTGGCCATGCGTCGTCGCATGCGCGGGCAGCCGCGTGCCGACGTTGACCTTCACCGAACTGAAAATCGGCGCATGGCTTTGTGCCTTGGCGACGAACACGACGTCGCGTGCGTCACGAATCACGATGTGGCTCGTGAGGCCGGTCTCGTCGCGCAGCTTTTCGATGATCGGCAGGCCGAGATCGGTCAATTCGAGCGAGCTCAGATATTCGAAGCCCAGACGCAGCACCGCGACGCCGAGGCGATAGTTGCGGTCCTTGTCGGCGCGTTCGAGAAAGCCTAGCGATTCGAGCGTCTGCAGCAGACGGAACACCGTCGTGCGCGGAATGCTCAGGCGCCGCGACAGTTCCGGTGCGCCGAGCACCGGCTCGCGCGGCGAGAACTCCATCAGGATCTTCAGGCCGCGTTCGAGACCGGGCACCCGGTAACCCGAATCGCTGCTCGTTTCGGTGCCCTCTGCGGTGAGGTCGCGCTCTGCGTCAAGAGTGTCGGGCGTCATGCTTTGGCTCCGCTTTGGGTCAGTGGGCTGTCGCTTGCGCGGCAGAACGTATCGATGATCGCGGTGTACGCGGCGGGTGCCTCGATATAGCCGGCGTGGCCCGCGCGCGGCACGATCTGCAAGCGGGTCCGCGCGGCGAGTGCGATTTTTTCGCAGGCCTCGGGCGTCGTGATCGTGTCGTCGGCGCCGACCGCGACGCTCACGCGGCCGTCGTAGCGCGCGAGGTCAGCGGCGAGGTCCGCGTTGGCGAGCAGGTGCGTGGCCTGCGCATAGCCATGCGGGATCACGCGCGACATGTTCCAGCGGACCCATGCGCGTGCCGCGTCGCTCGCGTGGACGGACAGCATGTTCGCGCTGCGCTTGTCGGCGAGACCCTGGGGTCCCAGCTCGTTCAGCATCGCGAGACGTTGATCGCGTTTGGCGTCGCGCACCTCGGCCGTGGCCGCGCCGTAGCCGCCCGCGGGCGACAGCAGCAGCAGACCCGCCAGATGGCGTGGATGCGCGGCGGCAAACGCGCCGGCGATAATCGCGCCGAGCGAGTGCCCAACCAGCACGCAGCGTTCGATGCCGAGTGCGTCGAGCCATTCCTTCAGTACAGCGGCGTAATCCGGTGCAACCGGCGAAGCAGCCGCGACCGGCGAGGAAGCGCCATACCCCGGCGCATCCCAGGCCAGCACGCGGCGCGTCGCGCCGAGCGCGTCGAACTGCTGCACCCATGAAGCCGCGCCCGAACCGATGCCGTGCAGCAGCACGAGCGGCAACGCGGCGTGACCGGCGCGATCGACTTCGCGATAGCTGAGCCCGCGTTGTGCAGCGAGGCTGCGTTGCTGCGCCGGATAGCTTGCGAGACGCGCTTCGAGCGCGGCTTGCTGATCGGCGTGGACGGACGGGACGGCGGACATGATTTCCTTCGCAGGTAAAGTGGAACGACGGGGACTGCGTGGCAGCGCGTTAGCCGCGCTTGATCTTCGCGAGCGGCGAATCCGGCGGATACGTCGGCGTGATCGGCTTCGGCGAACCGAGCATCACGCACATCAGCGCGTCTTCCTCGCCGATGTTGATTTCCGTGCGGTACACGCCGGGCGGCACCGAGATCAGGTCACGCTCGCCGAGCACCGCTTCCCACGTTTCGCCATCGCGCTCGCAGACCACTTTCATCTTGCCGCGCAGCACGAAGAAGATTTCTTCGACGTCCGTATGAATATGGCTCGGGCCGATGTTGCCGGCCGGGATCACCATCGTCGAGAACGTGAAGTTGCCAGCGGGCACCGTGTTCATGTCCTTCGCGACGCCGGTGCCGCCCGTGCCGACGTAGCGCATCTGCGCACGGCGATACTTCGGGTCGTAGTCGGCCTGGAACTTCAGCGCGTCCCAGTCGTAGCGACGCGTTTCGAGGCGTGCGACCCGGCTGTCCAGCCATTGCTGGAAGCTTGCGTCCGCGGGTTGGTCCCAGGATTTACGTTCGTTCTCGACGTCCGCCATCTCTCTTTCTCCTTTCGATTCGACTAGATCAATTCATCACGAAGCCGCCGTTGACCGGCAGCAGCTGGCCGGTCACAAAGCGAGCGGCATCGGACAACAGGAACAGCACCGGCCCGGTCACGTCGTCGGGCACTTGTGCGCGCGTGAGCGCGCGGCCTTGCAGGTAATACTGATGACGCTCGGCAGGCACGTATGCGGTCGCCTCGACTTCGGTGAGCCCCGGCGCGATCGCGTTGACGGTCACGCCGTGCGCGCCGAATTCGCGCGCGAGCGAGCGGGTCATCGAGATCACGGCGCCCTTGCTCGCGACATAGGCGAGCAGCTTCGGCGCGCCCCACATCGCCGTGTCCGAGGCGATGTTGACGATGCTGCCGCGGCCCGAGTCGCGCAGATACGGCAGCGCGGCGGTGCTCATCAGCCAGGTGCCGCGTACGTTGACGTTCATCACGGCGTCCCACGTGTCGACCGAAAGCTCGTCCGCGAACTTGCCGCCGGAATTCGTGATTGCCGCGTTGTTGATCAGCGCGTCGAGACCGCCGAGCTGGGCCGCGCCCTGCTCCGCGAACTGCTTGATGCTGGCCGGGTCGGCGAGATCGAGCGGCAGATAGGTCACGGCGTGGCCCTGCTCGCGCAGCGATGCCGCGAGCGCGCGGCCTTCGTCGTGCAGCACGTCGCCGAACGCGACCCGTGCGCCGGCAGCCGCGAGGGCACGGACGAACGCCGCGCCGAGACCGCGCGCGCCGCCCGTCACGAGGACGCGCCGGCCCGCGAGCGTTGCGAGTGCGTCGTTATGCATGGCTGTGACCGGCTTCGGTGGCTGCGGGCGCCGCGTTCGCCGCGCGATGCGCGTCGAGCTGGGCGAGATCCTGCTGCGCGCGTTGACGCAGCATGCGGCGCACACGCGTCATGCCGACGTCGTGCTGATAGAGGAACTCGTGATCGCGCGCGTTCGGCGCGAGGCTTTCGAGGACGTAGCGGTCCTGCTCGAGCACGTCCCAGTGCAGACCTTCGAGGCGGTTGCGATACAGGAAGCGCCATGCGTCGCGCTGCCATCCCTGCACCTTGCGGGTGCGCCAGAAGTAGACCTGGCAGTTGTCGCCGTCGACCGGAACCGCGAAGCCGATGATGCCGAAGCTGCCGCCCGGGCCGAACTTCTTCTTGTACGGAATCGCGAGACGCATCCACAGCGTGCCGGTGTCGCCGAGTTCGACCCAGTCGAAGTTCACGTCGCGCTGGCCGGTCTTCTCGAACATCAGACCGGTTTCGGTCTTGCGCACGCGCATGTCGGCCTGCTTGTCGCCTTCGGCCATCGAGTGCGAGGTCGCATGCAGATAGGCGCCGTGCATCGGGTCCATCACGTTGTCGATCGCGTACTGGTAATTGCACTTCCAGTTCGACATGCAGAGGAAACTCGCGTACTCCTCACCAACCAGCTCTTGCGGCAGCACGAGCGGTGCCGGTTCCTTGTGGGCTTCGTCGCCGAACCACAGGAAAATCGCGCCGGCGTGTTCCTCGACGGGGTACGACTTCACGCAGGTCTTGCCTTCGAGCGGGCAGCTCGGCACGGCCGGCACGTTGATGACGGTGCCGCTGCCGTTCACTTCGACGCCGTGATACCAGCACGCAACGCGATCGCCGAGGTTCCAACCGAGCGACAGGCGCGCGCCACGGTGCGGACAGCGGTCTTCGAGCGCGCGGACTTTGCCTTCGCCATCGCGCCACAGCACGATCTGGTCGCCCAGACGCGTGACACCGATCGGCGCGTTGCCGACCTGCCAGCTCGGAGCGACGGGATACCAGTAATTGCGCAGGCCGCGGTCCAGATACGACTTGACCGGATCGGCCGTGCCTTCAGTTGTAGTGGGGGACGTCATGAAGAGACTCCAGTACGAATGCGATGAAACGTGTTCGGAAAAGCGCGCTTAGTCGGCGAGCTGACGGAATTCGGCGGCCAGACGCTCGGCGTTCCACTGAGTGCCTTCCGGGGTGCGGAAACCGTCGCGGTTCAAGCCGTCGACGACTTCCTGCAGTTCCGTCGCGCCGGCTTCGAAAACGCGTTCGAGCGCATCGCCGAAGTCGTTTTCGTACTGGGTCGGCTCGGCCTTGCGGTTCTGCCAGACCATGTTGCCGCTCTCGCCCGGCTTCTCGATCACGCCCTTGCCAGCGACGTTGTTCGGTTGCGGCGCGAGCCACGGCTTCAGGAAGGGATTGAAGTTCACGGCTACCTCTCGCATGTCATTCCACCTTGATCTGAATTTCTTCACCTGCGAGACGTACCGAGTACATCTTCAGGTCGCGGCCGCCCGGCTCTTTCAGACACTTGCCGGTCGGGATATGGAACACGGCTTCGTGCAGCGGACATTCGACGGTATCGCCGTCGACGAAGCCCTGCGTCAGCAACGCGTACGCGTGGGGGCAGACGTTTTCCATCGCGTAGATCTCGTCGCCCACCTTGTAGATGCCGATCTCCGTGTCGTCGAGCTTGAACTCGAGCGGGGAGTCTTCGGACAGCTCGCCGGCATGTCCGGCACAGCGCCATTGTTCAGTCATTTCTCACGTTCTCCTGAGTCCTTGACGTTCCATACAAGGAACATCAGTTCGTGTATGGTCAATTATAGGAGTCGCTTTGCGCCGAGAAAATAAAAAATTGAGCCCTTAGGGGAAAACACCGACTGTCGTTTTTGACACACATCGGCGCCGGTTGCAGGGCGCGCAACCTTAAGCCACGCGGGTCTTTGCCGGACGCGGCTTCGCCCGAATCTTCAGACATGGACGATCGGCAACCGCGGGTTTGTACTGATCTCAAAATTTATTTTGATTGATCTCAGCTTCTCTATACTTTCCATAGGCGATACGTTTGTCCATAGGTGGAACGCATAACGTAAGACCGATGTGGTTCTGGCGCAGAAACCAGAACGGGATTAACCCAGAGAACAGATCAGGGACGGCGCATTCGGCGAGTGTCTACGTCGTTTGATCAGGAGAACCAACGGTGAAGCAAATCATTGCAGCCGGTTTGACGGCAGCTTGCATGACCACGGGCGCGTGGGCGCAGAGCAGCGTGACGCTATACGGCAGCCTCGATGCCGGTGTCGCGTATATCAGCAACGTGGGCGGCAGCTCGAAGTGGATTCAGGAACAGGGGAACATGCAGCCGGACCGTTGGGGCCTGAAGGGCGTCGAAGATCTGGGCAGTGGCCTGAAGGCGGTGTTCCAGCTCGAAAACGGTTTCTATACGAATACGGGCGCGATGGCCAAAGCGGGCGTGCTGTTCAACCGTCAGGCTTACGTCGGTCTCGCCTCCGACCGGATCGGTACGCTGACCTTCGGCCACCAGACGCCGTTCAGCTTCGACGTGCTCGGCCCGTTCAGCACCGGCTACCAGGCGGCGAGCTGGTACGCGTTCCACCCGGGCAATATCGACGCGCTCGCCAATACCGCGGTCGTGCCGTATGACAACTCGGCGAAATTCCGCTCGGCGACGTTCGGCGGCTTCACCGTCGGCGCCATGATGGGTCTCGGCAACCAGACCAACTTTGCGACCGGCCGCACCTACGGCTTTGCGGCGACCTACGCGAACGGCGGTTTCAAGGCGGGCGCGAGCTACTCCGACGAGAACAACCGCACGCCGTCGATCGTCACGACCGGCATCACGACGTTCCAGGGTCAGCCGGCCGCCACCTACACGGCCGCGAAGCTCGAGAACATGGGCGTGGGCCTGTCGTATCAGTTCGGCAGCGTGCTGGTGCACGGTTTGTACACCCGCGTGAAGCTGCAGAACCCGGGCTACTCGGACACCTATCAGAGCTACGACGCAGGCGCGAACTGGCAAGTCACGCCGTTCAACACGATCGCGGGTGGCGCCGCGACCACGACGCTGGCCGGCCATCGCTGGACGCAGTTCATGATCGGCAACATCTACGCGCTGTCGAAGTCGACGCAGGTGTATATCAACGCGCTGTACCAGCGCGCGGGTTCGAACACCGACGCGGCGTTCTTCACCGCGGGCGTGTCGAGCGGCCGCAATCAGGCGATCATCCTGAGCGGCATCCATCACTCGTTCTGATGATTTGACGACGCGATGCGGCGAGTCCCGCTGTGCAAGGCAGCGGGACTCGCGAAACAGAGATGAAATAAGTATTTGAAGTAGTCGCGCCGTGAAGTCAGCGCACGCTCAATGCGCGGCGACCGACCTGCGGCGCGCCTGCATCGCGGTCGGATCGTCCGGCCTCGGCCGATAGCTCAGTCGCTCGGACAGCTCCAGCGCCGCCTGGCACACCGCGATGATCAGCGGCTCGCGCTCGCCGGCCTCGCCGATATCCGAACGCGGAATCGTGACCGTCAATGCCGCGGCGATCTTGCCGCTCTGATCGCGCACCGGCGCGCTCACCACCGAAATCCCCCGCTCGAACGACGCCTCGCTGAGCGCATAGCCAAGCGCCGCGCTCTCGCGCACCCGCCCATACAGTTCCTCGACGGTCGCAGGCGTGCGCTCGGTGAAGCGTTCGAGTTGCGGCTCCGGATACAGCTGGCGCAATTCCTCGAAGCTCAGATCGCCCATCAGCACCTGGCCGTGCACGGTGGCATGCGCGGGCAGGCGCGTGCCCACGTGGACCTTGACCGAGCTGTACATCGGTTCGTGCGTCTGCGCCTTCGCGACGAACACGACGTCGCGCTGATCGCGGATCAGCAGATGCGTGCTGAGCCCGGTCGCGTCGCGCAGGCGTTCGAGGATCGGCGTGCCGACGTCGGTCAGTTCGAGGGAGCTCAGATACTCGAAGCCGAGCCGCAGCACCGCGACGCTGAGCCGGAAATAGCGGTCGCCATTGACGCGTTCGAGAAAGCCGAGCGCTTCGAGTGTTTGTAGTAAGCGGAACGTGGTGGTGCGCGGAATGCCGATCCGCTTCGACAACTCCGGCGCGCCGAGCACCGGCTCGCGCGCGCTGAATTCGGCGAGGATGCGCAGGCCGCGTTCGAGGCCCGGCACCAGATAGGTCGATCCGCCGGCGCTGTCGTCGTCGGCGGAAGCGGGCACGTCCGCGCTCTCCGCGTGCGACTGCACCGGTTCATGCTGCGATGCGGAGGCGGTTGCCCCGCGGGGTTTGGCCTGCCTGCGTCCCACTCCTGTCTGCTCTTCTTTTGCCATCTTGGCTGCCGTATTGTGCGATTCATCGGGTTCAGATCGTGATGATAGCGCGAAGCATGCGGCGAATCGGCCACCCGGTGCTATGCTTTGATCCGATCCAGCCGCGCTGGTGTATCCCAGTCGCGTGCTCGCGCCGCCCAAGCGTATGGAGACCACGCCATGCCCAACGCGATCCAGATTCAGGTTGCCGACTCGCATCTTTATCCGGGCTGCGCAGTGCGCATCGCCGATCTGCCCGTAGCGGCCGGAGCGCCAGACCTCGCCGAGGCGCGCGTCGAATTCGCGGATGGCTCAGGGGCCCACGCCACCTGCCATCTGCGCGCGCATGACGAACTCGAATTGACCGTCGACCGTTACGCAACGCAAAAACGTCATCCGATCGACGCAAGGCATTGGCTATTATTGGCCGTCGATGCAACGCATCACAGCTGGCGCGTCAAGCGCCGGCTGCCGTAGAGCCGCGAGGCCAGCCGGCCCCGGCGGATCCGTAACCTTCGGAATTCACCGATGACCGACCACGATCCCCACCTGCCGCCGAAGCTGAACAACCCCGATTCAGTCGATCACACCAACGACGCTCCCGACGATCCCGAACGGCGCCGCGTCCTGACCGGTCTCGCGGCAGTCGGCCTCGGTCTCGCACTGACCGGCTGCAAAACGGGCGAGGCGCTCGCGGACAATGGCCCGCCGCGCAGCGCCGCCGATCTGCGGCTCGATGCTGCGCTGCACGATCAGGTGAAGAACATCGTAGTGATCTATGCGGAGAACCGCAGCTTCGCGAATCTGTACGGCAACTACCCAGGCGTCGAACATCCGCTCGACGCGGTCGCCGCCGAGCGCTACGTCCAACTCGACCGCGATGGCAAGACGCCGCTGCCACGACTGCCGGCGATCTGGGGCGGACTCGTGCCGCAGGCCCAGGAGGTCGACGGCAAGCGCTACATGATCGGCCAAAAGGATCTCGATCATCTGCACAACCGGCCGTTCCGTATCGTCGATGCGCACGGCGCGCCGCTGCCGACCAGTGTGATCACGCGCGACCTCGTGCATCGCTTCTATCAGAACCAGATGCAGATCAACGCGGGGCGCAATAACCAGTTCGCCGCGTGGGGCGATTCCGGCGGCCTCGTGATGGGGCATTACCGCAATTCCGCCGACACGCTGCGCCTCTGGAATCTCGCGCAGCAGTACACGCTGTGCGACAACTTCTTCATGGCCGCTTTCGGCGGCTCGTGGCTGAATCACATCTTTCTGATCTCGGCGCAGGCGCCGTACTACCCGGACATCCACAACAGTCCGGCGAAGAAGATGGTGTCGGTCGTGGAAGGCGACGATCCGACCGGCACCCGTTTGAAGCTCGCGCCCAATTCGCCGGCGTCGGCACTCGACGGTCCGCCGAAGTTCGTCAATGACGGCGCTTTCACGGCCGACGGCTACGCGGTCAACACGATGGCGCCGCCCTATCAGCCGAGCAGCGTGCGGCCGGCCGAAGGCGGAGACCCGGCCCTCGCGGATCCGTCGGACCCGCGCGTGATGCCGCCGCAGCACTACGCGACGATCGGCGACCGGCTGACCGACAAGGGCGTCGACTGGGCGTGGTACAGCGGCGCGTGGCAATTCGCGCTCGATCATCGCGATACGGGGTCGATGCCCGACTTCCAGTACCACCATCAGCCGTTCAACTACTTCGTCAATTACGCGCCCGGCACCGCCGCGCGCCGCCGCTATCTGCGCGACGGCGGCATGGGCAATGACGCGTCGACCAACCGGCTGATCGCCGACATCGATGCGGGACGCTTGCCGGCCGTCACGTTCTACAAACCGCAAGGCGATCTGAACATGCACGCGGGCTACGCGGACGTCGCGTCAGGCGACCAGCACATCGCGACGCTGATCGAGCATATTCAGCGCGGCCCCCAATGGCAGAACACGGTCGTCATCGTCACCGTCGACGAAAACGGCGGCTGGTGGGATCACGTCGCGCCGCCGATCGGCGATCGCTGGGGTCCGGGTTCGCGGGTTCCCGCACTCGTGATTTCGCCGCTTGCAAAGAAGGGCCATGTCGACCACACCGTGTACGACACGAATTCGATTCTGCGTTTCATTAGCCGCGTGCATGGTCTCGCGCCGCTCGATGGCGTGGTGGCGCGCGACAAGGCGTTCGCGAGCAACGGACTCGCCCCGCTCGGCGACCTGACCGCTTCGCTCGATCTCGCCTGAGCGCCAGTCGGCCGCGTTGATTTGCCGCGGCTCGCAACGTACCTGGTGCCGCTGCGGCATACGCATTTCGCATGCCGCAGCGGCGTGAGCATGCGCCGTACCTCGCCACGACATTTCGCGAAATCTTTTTCCACTCGCCCGCCCTGCCTTTGACTTGCATAAAGCGCGGCGGCGCCTAGACTGATAAAGCACTTCGCAAATTACGGAACTGATATGCGACTGACCATCCTGATCAACGGTTCCGATCCCACCGTAAGCCATGATTACGCTGTGCTCTGGCTCGATACCGATGAACATCGGTGGTCGAGAGAAGCGCATCAAGGGATCGACCTGCCCCCTTGGGGCGAACTGCGCGACGAGAACGGCGTGACCACGCTGTGCGCACCGAGCGCCGACGCGCCGCTGTGTACGCTGCGCGGTCTGCACGTCGATCGCAAGGAGCGAGTGAGCGCCGCCCAAGGCGCCGCTGCATGGACCGCGCTGCAATCACGCAAGGCGACTAGCGGCTTCTGGCGTTTGCAGGCGGTGGATCGTCAAAAAGTACGCGCTGAAAACAGCGTGTTCGGTAATTAAGTTCTTGCGCGATTCGTCGCGCTTTTCTCCTTTCCGGTCGAAACTTCCGGCTCATGCGCGAGCACTGCTTGCACGGGTAAATGCGTTCGTGCGCTAACGAACATAACCCGTCACGGGACATTGCAACGCTTAAGAAGTCCTTAAGCTTCCGTGCGTAGAGTCGGAAGTCCACGCATTCGGGTCGCTGCAAAGCGGCCCACTTTTTTGCCCGGCGCTCGCCGCTTCTTTCCAATTCCCTTTCTTCGATTCGCATTGTGCTGTCGCTCGATGCGGACCGCGACGCTATACTTGCGGCCCCATCCATCGAACCACCGACACATGAAGAAGTGGCTTGCCTGTCTGTTATTCGCCGTCGCCGCTCATGCGGGCGCGGCACCTTCCTGCACCGGTTTCACGCCGAACGCGCAATGGCCCGTTCTCACCAATCAGAAGATGGCGCCGAAAACGCGCCTGCTCTGCTATAGCGATTTCGCCGTGCTGCATTCGGGTATCACACACGGTCCGCTGTGGTCGGCCGAACACCTGACGCGTGAGCACATCGAAGAAGCGAAGGAGATGGTGCGCACCAACAAGTTCTTCGAAGACACGCGCCTGCCCGATGGCGAAGGCGCGACGCTCGCCGACTACAAACGCAGCGGCTTCGATCGCGGTCATATGAGTCCGGCGGGAAATCGCTGGAACGATGAGGCGATGGCGCAATCGTTCTCGCTCGCGAACATCGTGCCCCAAAACCGTCAGAACAACCAACGATTGTGGGCTCGCATCGAAACCGCGGTGCGCAAGATCGCGCTCGCCTACGACGACACCTACGTCGTCACCGGCCCGCTGTTCACCGGCCAGCAATTGCAGACGATCGGACCGACGCGCGTGTTCGTGCCGACGCAGTTGTACAAGGTGGTCTATGTGCCGTCGCGGCAACTGGCTTTCGCAGTCGTGGTCGATAATGTCGCGACCAACCGCTACGACATCCGGACGATTCACGAACTCGAAGCGATGTCGGGCATCCGATTCCCCGGCATTCCGGATAACCTCAAGGACCAGCGGCCAGGAGGACTAAAAGGTGTTTAAGCCCTATTCGAACGACGACGACGTGCTCAACATTCAGGGCGATGCGCTCACGCTCAGCAATGGCACGACGCGAGTCGTACTCAACGGTACGCTCGAATTGACACGCGATCAGCGTGGCCTGAAGGCGGCGCTCGCGCTGAAGGAAGCGCTCGATGCGATCGTCGCGAATCTGCAGGCGCAAGCGGATTTGCCGGCGAAGGTGAAGGACGAGCCGGACGAAAAGCCGGGTGTCGTGCCAAACCCGTTTCAATAATTGGACTCGCCGCGGGCGTTGCTTTTGCGCAACCCCGCAAACCTCAGTTTTTCCCCATTTCGGTCACGCAAACCTTTGCGTGACCGCCTCTCTTCCAATCTCGCGCCAATAGAACGGATCACCTTCGCTCTGTCACATAATGTACATAGAGAAACCTTAGCGTGCGAGGTCTCTTCATACATCGACTGGCGACGCCATGCATCCAGCGTTCTCGAGATTTCGCCGCTCTTCCGCACAGGGGAATCCGCGCACTGCCGGAGATTTGTGCCAGCAAGTTCCATCGGTAGACGTTGAAGATCCCAACGCTGTCGTGATGGAGATCTTTTCAGCGCGCCGCGACATGCAGAGCCTGGCTGTCATCGACAACCATCGTCCCATCGGCCTGATCAACCGCGATATCTTCATGTCGCAGATGAGCAGGCCGTTCCATCGGGAGCTTTACGACAAGAAGAGCTGCATCGCGTTCATGGACAAGGAGCCGCTCATCGTCGATGCCGACGTGAGCATCGAAGCGCTGACCTTCAGGACGGTCGAGGCCGGTGAAAAGGCGCTGGTCGATGGTTTCATCGTGACGCGTGAGGGACTCTTCTCGGGCCTCGGCAGCGGTTTGCAGCTGATCAGCGCGGTGGCGGAAATGCAGGCGGAGAAGAACCGCCAGATCATGCAGAGCATCGAGTACGCGAGCGTGATACAGCGCGCCATGTTGCGCGCTTCCAGCGAGACGCTGTCGATGAAGCTACGCGATGCAGCGATGGTCTGGGAACCGCGCGACGTCGTCGGCGGAGACTTCTATCATTTCGCGGCCTTTCCGAGCGGATGGTTCGGCGCTGTCGCCGATTGCACCGGGCATGGCGTTCCCGGCGCCTTCATGACCTTGCTTGCGTCGGCGTCGTTGTCGAAGGCGCTCGAGCAGATCGGTCCGCACGACCCGGCCGCGCTGCTGGCGGCCGTCAACCGGAACGTCAAGAGTTTGCTGGGGCAAGTGAACAGTGCGGATGAAGGGACCCAATCGAACGACGGTCTGGACACAGCATTCTTCTGGTTCGATGCCACCGAGAGCGTGTTGCATTTTGCCGGCGCGAGGATCGCGCTGCACATCCTCGCACCCGAGGCCAGCGAGTTCGAAACGATCAGCGCGGACCGCATGGGCGTCGGCTATGTGGACAGCCGCGCCGACTATGCGTGGAGCTTGCGCTCGATTCCCGTCACGGCGGGCAGCCTGCTGTTCATCTATACCGATGGTCTCGCCGATCAGATCGGCGGCCCGCGCAACATCTCTTTCGGCCGGCGCCGCGCGCTCGACGTGATCATCGAAAACCGCGCCGAAACGCCGGCGACGATTTGCGAGCGCGTTCGGCTCGCGCTCGCGCAATGGCAAGGCAAGCAATCACGCCGTGACGACGTCACGCTTTTCTGTGCCCGCATTTAGTGAACCACCAGAATGTCCCAACTACTCGAACAAGACAGCGCCTTTTTCGAACTCGCACAGCGGCGTAACGTGCTCTTCTACCATAAGGGCTACTTCTCCCATACCATCGTCGCGTCGATGGGCGAGGTCGTGAAATTGCAGTTGGAAGTCGCTGGGGTCAATGGTCCGACCCGCCGCAAGCTTTTCTCATCGTTTATCGAGCTGTCGCAGAACATCGTTCATTACTCGTCGAGCGCGCTCGAGGCTGGCGGCGATGGGAGCGGCGAGATACGCGAGGGTGCGGTGTGCATCTCGAAGCATGGCGAGCATCATGTGATGCTGTGCGTGAATCCCATTGCGACTGCCGAGGTCGAGGGTCTGCGCAACAGGCTCGAGCCTCTGCGCAACATGTCTCTCGAAGAAATCAAGCAGGCGTACAAGGTGACATTGCGCACCGACGCGCCGAAAGACAGCAAGGGTGCCGGCCTCGGCTTCCTGACGATGGCGCGCGATGCGAGCGCGCCACTTGAATTCGCTTTTCATCCGCGTGCCGACGAACCCGGCACCACGCTGTTTTGCCTTATGGCCATCATCTGAGCAGGAAGGCGCACGAATCATGGAAAACCTACACATCCCCGCGACGGCGACGTCGCCCGAAGTCGATTTTCGCTTCGACCAGCACGCGCTGTCGATCAAGGGCGAGTCCTACCCGGAAAACGCGGCGGCTTTTTACGCGCCGATCATCGAACAGATGCGCAAGTACCTGGCCGCGAGCACCGGCGCCGAGATCACCATCGACGTCGCGCTGACGTACTTCAATAGCTCGAGCACAAAAATGCTGTTCAGCATCTTCGACGCGCTGGATCAGGCGGCCGAATCGGGAAGCCGCGTGTTGATGAACTGGTATCGCGACGAGGAAGACGAGACGATTGCCGAATTCGGCGAGGAGCTGAAGGCCGATTTCCGCGCGATCGAGTTCACCGATCGTCCCATTGCGCACCTGGGCCAATAAGGTGCGCTCGCCCTCTTCCCGTGATGCGTCCTCCGGCGGCGCGCCCGATCTGTTCCAGAACGAGAGCTCCGCGCTCGACAAGGCTCGCGCCATGCATTCGATCCTCGATGCGGATGCCGCGGAGTATCGCGAGTCGCTAGGCGAGCTGATCGAGCACTTCCAGCGCCTGATGCGCGAAACACGGCGCCTGATCGGCCGCAGCGACCGGGCCGAACGCGAGATGCAGGCGCTGGCGCAGCAGTTGGCGTATCGCGCATCGCACGACGCATTGACGGGTGTACTGAACCGCAGTGCCGTGATCGAGCGGACCACCAGGATCTTGCGCATCAACAGCGCCGTGATGATCATCCTGGACATCGACGAATTCAAGCGGATCAACGACGACTACGGCCACCCCACTGGCGATGAGGTCATTTCGGGTGTCGTCGGTTGTCTGCGCAGAATCGTGGGCGAACAAGGCTTCATCGGACGAGTCGGCGGTGAAGAGTTCACCGTGCTGCTGCCCGGTCACGATCCGGCCAGCGGTGCTCTGCTCGCCGAGCAGATGCGGGCAGCCATCGGCGACTCGCTGGTCGTTCCACCGGTCGAACGCAGCATCACGGCCAGCTTTGGCGTCAGCTTCAACGAAGTCGGAACCGGCTTCGACACCGCATATGGCCTCGCCGATGCGGCCTTGTACCGCGCCAAGCGAGGCGGGCGCAACCGCGTGGAATTTGCCGATCGATAGGCGGACGACCTTGGGACAGGAAGCCACGCGCAAAGCCCCTACTGTCATAGCCGTGCTTGCCATTCTCGCTGTCATTGCGACGAGTACTTTCCTCGCAATTCGCCAGAGCAGCGAGCAGGACAGTGCGCTTCGGACGATCCAGGCTTCCGGGCGCCTGCGCCATGACCTCGACCAGGTTCAGCAGGTCATGCTCGATGAGCATGCCACCCTCTACACCTCGATAGCGACGGTGCCGCTCTACAAACGCGCGCCCTACAGCTTTCCGATGCTGCAACTGCTCGCACTGACCCGCGACGCGCGCGAGAGTTGTAGCGAGAATCAGGAATGCGTGTCGCGACTGTCGGACCTGGACGACATGATCGGCAGACTCAGCGAGCAGAGCTTCGGTCTTGCGCGCAAGGTTGCGCAACATCCCGGCAGCGTGGCGGTGGGCGACCCCGAACTCGAGGAAATCGACGCCTATTTCTATCGCGTCCTCGAACGGGTCGTCAATGTGCGGCTTGCGGCCGACGCCAAGGTCGCCTCGGTCGTCAGCCAATCCTCGCTCGACGCGAAGTGGTTCACGCGCATGCTGTTGAGCTGCGGGGTCGCGTCGGCCCTGTTGCTGGTTTCGCTGATTCACTGGAATGGGCGGATTGGCGCGCATCTGCGTCGCTCGCTTAGAAGTCTCGAGCATCAAGCCCGTTACGATGCGTTGACCGATCTGCCGAACCGGGTACTGCTCGGCGAACACCTTTCCGGGTCGCTGGCACGCGCGGCAGCCACTGGCCGGAACGTTTCCGTCCTCTTCCTGGATCTCGATCGCTTCAAGGACGTCAACGATTCGCTTGGACATCGCGTTGGCGATTTGCTGCTAAAGGCCGTGGCGCGGAGGCTTCAACGGCTGCTCGACGCCACGGATTTCGTCGCGCGCTACGGCGGCGACGAGTTCGTCATCGTCGCCGAACGAGCCGACACGGCGCAACTCACCGACATGCTGGACCGGATCATCCGCGAGATGAGCGAGCCTTATAGCATCGGCGAGCACGAGCTCTACCTTGAAGCAAGCATCGGCGTCAGTACTTTTCCGCAAGACGGCGCCAAACCCGATCTGCTCACGCGAAATGCGGATGCCGCGTTGTACGTGGCGAAATCGCGCGGGCGAAACGGCTACCAGTTCTACGAACCGGAACTGAGCCGCGCCGCCGCCGAGAAGTTGCGGCTCACGACGCGACTGCGGCGCGCCGCGAAAGCCAACGAACTGTATCTGGCGTATCAGCCGCAGATCGACATGCAAACCGGACGCATCGTCGGCGCGGAAGCGCTTTTACGGTGGCGTGACGAGGAACTTGGCGAGGTCTCGCCGGCCGTATTCATCCCGCTAGCCGAAGAAACCGGTCTGATCCAGAGCATCGGCACCTGGGTATTGCGGCAGGCGTGCCTGCAGGCGAGTGCATGGGTACGCTCAGGCCTTCCACCTGTGCGCATATCGGTCAATGTCTCGCCGCTTCAACTCGAGCGCGCGGATCTTCCTGGCGTAGTGCGCTCGGCGCTCAAGGACGCCAATTGGCCTGCCGAATTCCTGGAACTCGAAGTCACCGAAGGTACGTTGATGCGCAACGCGGAAGAAGCGCAACGGGCCTTTCGTGAACTGCGCGAACTCGGTGTCTCGATCGCCATTGACGACTTCGGTACCGGTTATTCGAGCCTGAGTTATCTGAAACGCTTTAGCGTCGATCGCATCAAGATCGATCGCGCGTTCGTTTGCGAAATCGGCCGGGACACGGAACTCGAAGCGCTTTCACTGGCGATCATCGCGATTGCTGAAACGCTGAGCTTCGATGTCGTCGCTGAAGGCGTAGAACTCGAGGTCCAGCGCGAGTTTCTGGTCCGCCATGGATGCACGGTGGCTCAAGGCTTCCTGTTCAGCCCGGCGGTCTCGCCCGAGGCTTTAGCGCAAATTCTCGGGAAGACCGCGGTCGATTCTTCATCGAGCGTGGCGCGCTTCCGGGGCTTCGCCTTCTGAATCGCGACATGTATCCGCGCTGACGCACTACTTACGTTTTGTCACCAGCGCAGCGTCAACTCCTGTAATCCGCCCTACGTTAAACCGGCAGCGCTGAAATGATTCAGCCGCGATAAACGAATCCACCGATTCAACCAGGAGTCACACCATGAAGACGCTTTTCGCCGCTGTTGCTTCCGCACTGCTCGTATCGACCGCATTTGCCCAGACGGCCGCACCGGCCGCCACACAACCGGCGCAAGCCACGCAGGTGCCGGGCGCCGGTCAGGCGAATCTGAAGGCGAGCACCGCGGTACAAGCCGGCGCGTCGACCGATAGCGCGACCACGGCGAAAGCGCCTGCCGAAGCGGCAACGCAAAAGCACGTGAAGAAGACTGCCGCCCATACGAAGAAGACCCACAAGTCCACTAGCAAAAACGCCGTCGAAACGAGCGCCGCTAAGTCTAAAACGGAGAGCGCGAAGGAGGCCAGCACGAGCCCGGCGAAAGCCGACGGCGCACAAACCGACACGACCAAAACGCAATAACACGTGATCGGTTCCGGCGCTAACCGGCCATGCAGGTGCTGTTCAAATAGAAGTTGATCGAAGCCGGGACGTGTCGTTCGGGAGGGGCGAGTCGAATGACTCGCCTTTTTTTCTGCGCGGCAAGTACTTTCCTGTCGTATCTTTTTGTCGACAGCCAGGCGAATTTTTGCACCGTCTTTACTCGCCTGCGTTTACTCTGGAATCGTTCCAATTCACCATCGCGTCACACGAACGCCACATCACATGGCTCTCACGCAATCGCTCGACAAGCTTTCACCGCAACCGGCCAGCAATCACGCTCAACGCAACAACGTCATTCCGTTTCCATCGGCGCGCGCGCTTCTGCTCGTGACGCTGCCGCACGCCCAGTTGCGCGCACTGCTTCACTCGCCGCTCGGCGTCTATGTCGTCAACACGGAAGCCGGGCGAGAGGAAGACCGCGTGCAACTCGACATCGCGCGCGAAGATCTCGACTTCACGTTGCACACCCTGCTCAGCACGTTGCCGCTCGCGACGATCGGCCCGCTGAAACGCCGCGTCAGCCACGCAAGCGCGCCTTAAGCGCGCTCGACGAGAGCCTGTTCGCGCAGCTTGTCCGCATCGACGATTTCGATCTCCGCATAACGCAGCTTCAACGCGCCCTGCGTCTCGAAGTGCTTGAGCACCTGGTTGATCGTCTGTCGCGACAACGCGAGCATCATCGCGAGATCTTCCTGCGGGACCTTCAGCACGCTGCGCAATGCGCCGGGTTCGCCATAGCTGCCCGCCATCAGCAACAGGCGCCGTGCGACACGTGGCGCGGCGGGCAGCAGCGCGGTTTCCTCGATCGCCTCGAACGCGAGGCGCAGCTTGTGCGCGAGCAGCAGGCCGAACGCATGCCAGTGGGCCGGCGTGCGCTCGAGCAACGCGGCGAGCGCCGCGCGCGGCACATGAAACAGCGCGCAATCGCGTTCGGCATAGGCGTCGTGGGTTCGCGAACGGTTGTCGAACAGCGCGATCTCGCCGAACCAGTTGACCGGCTCGATCACCGCGAGCAACGCTTCCTTGCCCGTCGAACTCGCCGCGCCGATTCTGATCAGTCCGTCCAGCACACAATAGAGGCCGTCGTCGGCATCGCCGCGTGTGAACAACCGCTGACCGGCCGCGAGACTTTCGATGCGCCCCGCGTCCAGCAACTGCCTCCTCAGATCGGCCGGCGCCGCGCGAAACCACGCGCTGCGTTCGAGCAGCACGGCAAGCTCATTCGATGAAAAACGCTCTGTCATGGACGGTATCCGTGGGCAATCCTCGCTGATTGTCGGCTACCCGATGGTTTGAAAATCCGCTGGCCGCGATTATGCTGACTTTGACACAGGAGCGGCATTGATGAGAACGCTGACGCAGCAATTGACGCAATACGCGGCCTACCATCGCGACCGGCGCAATATCGCCACGCACTTCGTCGGCATTCCGATGATCGTGCTCGCGCTGGCGGTGTTGCTGAGCCGCCCATCGTTTGGCGCCGGGATGTTTCCGGTCACGTTGTCGCCAGCGTGGCTGTTGTTCGTCGCAGCGACCGTCTACTACCTCGCGCTCGACGTGCCGCTCGGCGTGACGATGGCATGCGTCTCGGCGCTATGTCTTGCGTTCGGCGAGTGGATCGCCGCGCAAACGACGCTCGTGTGGCTCGCCACCGGCATTGGCCTCTTCGTGATCGGCTGGGTGTTCCAGTTCGTCGGTCACGTCGCGTACGAACATCGCAAGCCGGCATTCGTCGACGACGTGGTCGGCCTGCTGATCGGCCCGTTGTTCGTGCTGGCCGAAGCGCTATTCGGCGTCGGCTGGCGACCCGAGCTGCGCGATGCGATCGACGCGCAAGTGGGCCCGACGCGCATCAATCCGCAGCGCGCCGAAGCGCATCGCTGAACGCGCGCCGCCGCTCAATTCGACGCGAACCGAACGAAGCGCACGCTGTGCAGCGCGGTGAGCGCAACGGCGATCCAGATCGGCACATAGGTCGCGAGTTGCCCGGCGCTCAGCGATTCGCGCAGCAGCGTGATCGACACGAACACGAGCAGCACCGGCTCGACGTAGCCGAGAATCCCGAACAGTGCGACCGGCAACATGCGGCTCGCCTTCAGATACGAAGCGAGCGCGAGCGTGCTCAACGCGCCGAGGCCGGGCAACAGCAACCACCACATTTCGGCGCGGCCGGCTTCGGTGCGGCCGGCGATCGCTTGCAGCGAGCCGCCAGCGAGAATGCACACGACGGCCACCGGCAGCAGCAACGCCATTTCGACGGTGAACATCGCGAGCGAATCCTGATTGATCCGACGACGCAGCACGAAATAAGGCGGATAGCCGAGCGCGACGACGAGGGTCGGCCACGAAAACGCGCCCGTCGCCCACAGTTCGTGACCGACGCCGAGCGCCGCGCACGCGACCGCGAGCCACTGCAACCCGTCGAGCCGCTCGTGATAGTGGAAGCGCCCGACCAGCACCATGACGAGCGGCAGCAGGAAATAGCCGAGCGACACTTCGAGCATGCGCCCATGCAGCGGCGCCCACAAAAACAACCATAGCTGCAGGCCGAGCAAGCCCGCGGCCACGATCATCGCGGCGGCGAGCAAGGGCTGCGTCATCATTTGGACAACGAGCGCGCGCAGAATCGGCAGACGCTTGCGCACCGCGACGAGCAGCAGCGCGCCGGGCACGGTCCAGACGATGCGCCACGCGAAGATGTCGAGCCCCGAGAGCGGTTTGAGCAGCGTCGCGTAAGCGGACAGTAATGCGAACATCGCCGACGCGCCGACCGCCAATGCGATGCCGCGCCTGAAGTCGTTGTGGTTCATCGCGCGGTCCAGGCTCGGTGTGGCGCGAGGGCTTGCGGCGCGCGATCGAGGCGCGCGGCGTGGGTGCTGGTCATGAATCTGATGTCTCGTGGGCAGGCGGGCAACGCGGCCGACGCTGCTTTGTTGGTCTGGAGCGGCAGCAAAGATGGTGAGAAACGGGCATTCTAGACGGGCTAGGGCCTGTTCGCGCTAATAACGGGCCTGCGCTTTTCCGTCAATCGGCTGCAATTAGTCGTGCGCATTGCGCGTCGATGCACTAGAACATAACTTTGCGCGCCGCGGCCAACGAATGCCACTCCGGTTCGTCATCGCCTCGCGCGCGAATCTTGCTACGAAGTTTTGCACGCTGTGGCCGCGTTGCCCGCGCGAGTGATAACCACAGTGGCACGAAACGAGCAGCACCCACGAGCCGGGTCGGCGAATGCAGCTCTGAGCGTAGTCTTGGAGTCCAATACGAACCGACGCCCGCGCATCTCGCCCACGGCATGCCCCAACCGCGTTTTATCGCGCATGCCACCACCCGGCAGCAATCCCGCTCATCGAATGTGACTACTGGAGCCAGCATGACCCAGCCAGCCCTATCGCTTAGCAACTCGCCTTCCGAACTACGCCGCGCCTTCGCCGCCGAGGTGTACGCCGGCCTCACCCACTCGCCGCAGAAAGAGCTGCCGTCGAAATATCTGTACGATGAAGTCGGCTCCGCACTTTTTGAAGTGATTACCGTATTGCCCGAATACGGTGTCACGCGCGCCGAGGAGCGGCTGCTCACGAAGCACGCGGCCGATATCGTCGAGCATTTGCCGCATGACGTGACGGTCGCCGAACTCGGCAGCGGCAGCGGCCGTAAAACACGGCGCATTCTCGAAGCGCTGTGTAAAAAGCGCCCTACTTCGTACTGCCCGATTGAAATTTCGCGCAGTGCGTTGCAGTTGTGCCGGCGCGAACTCGGCGACATCGAGCGGATTTCGATCGTCGGTTATGAGCGCGACTATCTGGCCGGCCTCGCCGAAGTGAGCCGCCAGCGCGCGCCGGGCGACCGGCTACTCGTGCTGTTTCTCGGCAGCACGATCGGCAACTTCGGCCGGCTCGCGGCGACGCGCTTTCTGCGCGACATCCGCAACATGCTCGCGCCGGGCGATGCGCTGCTGCTCGGCACCGACCTGATCAAGCCGACGCCGATGCTGGTTGCCGCCTACGACGACGCCGTCGGCGTGACCGCATCGTTCAACCTGAACCTGCTCGCGCGAATCAACCGCGAGCTCGACGGCGACTTCCCGCTCGAGGCGTTCGAGCACGTCGCGCGCTTCAATCCGGACGCGCGCAGCATCGAGATGCACCTGCGCGCGAAGCGCGATATCACGGCGCACGTTCGTGCCGCGAAGCTGACGGTGTCGCTGAAGGCGGGCGAGACGATCTGGACCGAAAGCAGCCACAAGTATCGCGCGGAAGAATTGCCCGCGATCGCCGATGACGCCGGCTTCGTGTGCAGCCATCAATGGATCGAGGATGAGTGGGGATTCGCGGAGAGTTTGCTGCTGGCGCGCTAAGCGGCGGTGACGACCCGGCAAACCAGCGCAACTACGACTCGAACGAAAAAGCGGCGCGCCGCTTTTTTACCTGCGCAGCTCAAGCTCAATGCTGCTCGAACCGCTCGTAACGTTTGTCCGTCACGCGTTCCTCGCCACTCACCTCGGTCACGCGCGCCGCCGGCGGTCCGTGCCGCAGCCACGACAGCATCCGGTCGATCTGATTGGCCGGTCCCTGCAACATCGCCTCGACGGAGCCATCGTCGACATTCGCGACCCATCCCTTGATGCCTAGCGCGTGCGCCTGACGCACTGTCGCGAGCCGAAAGCCGACGCCCTGCACGGTGCCGCGCACCCGCGCGTAATACGTTTCGATCCGTTCGTCCAGATCCGGGGCCATGCCACTACCTCCTCTTGATGCCTGACAGTCTTTCAAGCCGGCATTCTAGTCGCGTCGCGGCGAGCGTGCTCGACGGCGCCCATCCGTCGCGCGTGCCACGTACAATCCGTCGACCTTCATGCAGGAGATGGACTCAGAATGACCGAACAGAATCGCGATCTCGTGCTCGTGACCGGCGCGTCCGGCTTCCTCGGCTCGTCGGTGGCGCGCATTGCGCAGAGCAAGGGCTTCCGCGTGCGCGTGCTGGTGCGCGCGACGAGTCCGCGCCAGAACGTCGAGTCGCTCGATGCGGAAATCGTCGTCGGCGACATGCGCGACGAAGCGTCGATGCGCAACGCGCTCTCCGGCGTGCGCTATCTGCTGCACGTGGCCGCCGATTATCGGTTGTGGGCGCCGGACCCTGGCGAGATCGAGCGCGCGAATCTGGAAGGCACCGAGGCGACGATGCGCGCGGCGCTGAAGGAAGGCGTCGAACGTATCGTGTACACGAGCAGCGTCGCGACGCTGAAGGTGACCAGTTCCGGCCAGTCCGCCGACGAAACCTCGCCGCTTCGCGCCGACCAGGCGATCGGCGTCTACAAGCGCAGCAAGGTGCTCGCCGAGCGCGCGGTCGAGCGCATGATCGCCGAGGACGGCCTGCCCGCGGTGATCGTCAATCCGTCGACCCCGATCGGCCCGCGCGATGTGAAGCCGACGCCGACCGGGCGCATCATCGTCGAAGCCGCGCTCGGCAAGATCCCGGCCTTCGTCGATACGGGGCTGAACCTCGTGCACGTCGACGACGTCGCCGCCGGCCATTTCCTCGCGCTCGAACGCGGCAAGATCGGCGAGCGCTATATCCTCGGCGGCGAAAATCTGCCGCTGCAGCAGATGCTCGCCGATATCGCCGCGCTGACCGGCCGCAAGGCCCCGACGCTGAGCCTGCCGCGCTGGCCGCTGTATCCCCTCGCGATGGGCGCCGAAGCAGTCGCGAAGTTCACGAAGCGCGAACCGTTCGTCACCGTCGACGGGCTGAAGATGTCGAAGAACAAGATGTATTTCACGTCGGCGAAGGCGGAGCGCGAGTTGGGATATCGCGCGCGTCCTTATCGCGAGGGTCTCGCCGATGCGCTCGAATGGTTCCGGCAGGCAGGCTATCTGAAGAGCTGAAGCGCGGCCGTAAGCATTTTGTTACAAGTCCCGCGCCCGCGACGGGTCAAAGGCCTCGCGCAGCAGGTAAAATCGCGGGTCCTATCAGAGAAACCTCGCATGAACCTTCACGAACAGCTCGGCGCGCTCGAAACGGGCGTCGATCAGCTCATTCAGGCTGTCGTGGCCACGCAGGCCGAGAACACTCCCGAGACAAACACTGACGCGACGGCATCGCCCGCGGCGTCGGAGCCTGCCGCGCACGATGTATCGGCAGACGCGGCACAAACGACACAAACGACTCAAGCGGCAGCGCAAGAGCCCGCGCCCAGCGAAGCGGACGAGGCGCCGGCCCCGCAAATCCAGCCGACGCTCGAAATCAACCGCCCCACGCGCGACGAAATCACGATGACGATCGGCAATCAGACCGTCGTGCTGCGCCCGGATCAGATCAGCCGGCTGGTCGAGGAATTGTCGAATGCGCGTGCGTCGATGACGCCGGAGCAGCCGCAGGGCATTCCGCCGGGCTGGCAATTCGTCTCGACGAAGAATCCGATGATGGCCGTGCAGAAGCAGTCGAACGGCGATCGTCTGCTGGTGATGCGTCACACCGGCCACGGCTGGGTGCCGTTCACGTTCTCGCCGGACGTCGTGATCCAGATGTACATGATGCTGACGAACGCGTGATGTAAAAAAAGCGGCGTAACGCCGCTTTTTTATTTCAACGCTCCTGCACCGGCGCCTGCACGCGCGCCTTCCACTGCCCACCCTTGCCTCGCCAGTAACGCACCGCCGACGCGAACGTCGCGCCGACATAAAACAGCGCCACGAGAGGCAGAAACGGCGCCCACAGCGGCGAGCGCCGGTAGTAGACGAGCATCGGCGCATACGCGCAGCCCATGGCCGCCCACGCGAGCCAGGCCGGCCAGCCGAGCGGCCCGAGGAACAACGCCGCGACCGGCGGCAACAGGTAGATGATCGCCATGCCGAGAAGCGTGCCCGCGAGCAGCAACGGCGAGTAGCGCAGCTGCGTGAACGCGGTGCGCGCGATCATGTTCCAGATGTCGCGCCAGCTATCGTAAGGACGCAGCGACACGCTCTTCGCCGCCACGTCGAGGCGGATCGGATGATGCCCGCTACCGCGATGCTTGATGCGCGCGGCGAGGCTGCAATCGTCGATCAGTTCGGCGCGGATCGACTCGATGCCGCCCGCTTCCTCGAGCGCCGCGCGGCGCACCAGCATGCAGCCGCCCGCCGCGGCCGCGGTGCGATTGCGTGGATTGTTGACCCACGCGAACGGATACAGCTTCGCGAAGAAGAACACGAACGCCGGGATCAGCGCTTTTTCCCAGAACGAATCGCAACGCAGCCTGACCATCAGCGAGACGAGGTCGCGCTTTTCGGCATCCGCGCGAGCGACGAGTTGCGTCAGCGCGTCGACGGGATGGCCGATGTCGGCATCGGTCAGCAACAGGAATTCGGCGGACAGATCGAGCGTGCGCACCGCCTCGATGCCTTGCGACTGCGCCCATACCTTGCCGGACCAGCCCGGCGGCAGCGGCTTCGCGCTCAACACCGTCAACCGCTCCGGACATTGCAGCTGTAGCGCGGCGGCACGTGCGGCATCGGCGGTGCCGTCGGTGCTGTGATCGTCGACGACGATCACATGGAACGCGCCCGGATAGTCCTGCTTGAGCAGCGACGTGACCGCCTCGGCGATCACATCGACTTCATTGCGCGCCGGCACGACGGCCGCGACGGCAGGCCAGGCGTCGCGCGACGCGATGGCGAGCGACGCGGCGGGACGCGCACGCCAGAAGCCGCCGCGCGCGAATAGCAGCACGCACCAGATCAGCAGGGAAACACACGAAAGAATGAACAGGACTACCGCCATTAAGCATGACCCTCGATGGAGCGCGCCGCCACGCCGACGCGTCTGGATAGTTGCATTGTCAGGGTGCGCGCCGTCACCACGCACCCGTCGCCTTCCTCGACGATATCAGCCGCGCTGCGCACGACCTGGTAGATAATACCGACAGGCGCGCGCAGCGCCTTGGGCAGCAACACGCTCGCGAGCGGAAAGTCTTCGTGCTGATCGACGTCCAACCAGCGAGCCTCGAAACCATTCTGTAATGCGGCGCGCTGAGCGCGCAGCGAGGATCGGTAGTTTAAGGGTTCCGCCGCGGCGGTGCAGCGTAAGGTGGTGGCCCGGCGCGCGACGAGGCATTGTCGCGCGGGTCTGCTTACATCGTTGTAACCCTCGCGGTCACGGTTCACTGCAAGGCCCTGCGCCTGCGGCGAGCGCCCAACACACGGGCCGCGCCAAAAAGCACGGCGGCCCCGATAGCGTTAGAATGCGCGTTTGGTTTTGCTGTACCGGCCGGTCGCCGGGGCTCAAGACGTCAACTAATCATGATGAGCGCGGCGATAAAGTCAGCTTCACGACTTCTTCGAAACCCGCGTTAGTCGGAGTTCGCCAACTTATGCGAGTCATCCTTGCTCAGCCCCGCGGCTTTTGTGCGGGTGTTGTCCGCGCAATCGAAATCGTCGATCGTGCGCTACAGCAACACGGCGCGCCCGTGTATGTTCGCCACGAGATCGTCCACAATCGGCACGTGGTCGATAATCTGCGCCAGAAGGGCGCGCGTTTCGTCGAGGAACTCGATGAAGTGCCGCAAGGCGCGGTCGCGATATTCAGCGCGCATGGCGTCGCGCAGACCGTCGAACGTGACGCTGAAGCCCGCGGCCTCGATGTGCTCGACGCGACCTGCCCGCTCGTGACCAAGGTGCATGTGCAAGGTCGTCAGTACGTGGCCGCCGGCCGCACGCTGATCCTGATCGGCCATGCCGGCCATCCGGAAGTGGAAGGCACGATCGGCCAGATTCCCGGCACGGTGCTGCTCGTGCAAAGCGAAGCCGAAGTCGCGCAGCTCGACCTGCCGATCGACGCGCCGCTCGCCTACGTGACGCAAACCACGCTGTCGGTGGACGACACGCGCGGCATCATCGATGCGCTGCTGCGCCGCTTCACCGACATCGTCGGTCCGGACACGCGCGACATCTGTTACGCGACGCAGAACCGCCAGGCGGCGGTGCGCGAGTTGAGCAAAGAGGTCGAGGTGCTGCTGGTGGTTGGTGCGACCAACAGCTCGAACTCGAACCGGCTGCGCGAAATCGGTAGCGAGAGCGGCGTGGCGAGCTATCTCGTCGCCGACGGCTCCGAAGTGAAGCCGGAATGGTTCACCAACGTGCGGACGGTCGGCATCACGGCCGGCGCGTCGGCACCGGAAGAAATGGTTGAGAACGTAATCGATGCGCTCCGCGCATTGGGGCCCGTCGATGTCACGACGATGGCGGGCCGTGAAGAAAAAGTCGAATTCAAGTTGCCATCGAAACTGATGCAACCACTCGCTGCACGCGAAGTTTAAGGAGGACGCCTTGTCTATTCCGCTGCTACAGAAAGTCCGCGTCGGCGCATACATCATGCGCCAGCATCTCTCCGGCAACAAACGCTATCCGCTCGCCCTGATGCTGGAGCCGCTGTTTCGCTGCAATCTCGCCTGCAATGGCTGCGGCAAGATCGACTATCCGGATCCGATCCTGAACCAGCGTCTGTCGCTCGAAGAATGCCTGCAAGCCGTCGACGAATGCGGCGCGCCGGTCGTCTCGATCGCGGGCGGCGAGCCGCTCCTGCACAAGGAAATGCCGCAAATCGTCAAGGGCATCATGGCGCGCAAGAAGTTCGTGTACCTGTGCACGAACGCGCTCCTGATGGAAAAGAAGATGGACGACTACGAGCCGAATCCGTACTTCGTCTGGTCGGTCCACCTCGACGGCGACAAGGAAGCACACGATCACTCGGTGTCGCAGGAAGGTGTGTACGAGAAGGCCGTCGCCGCGATCCGCGAAGCGAAGCGCCGCGGCTTCCGCGTGAACATCAACTGCACGCTGTTCAACGACGCGCAGCCGGAACGCGTGGCGAAGTTCTTCGACACGCTGGGCCCGATGGGCGTCGACGGCATCACGGTCTCGCCGGGTTATGCCTATGAGCGCGCGCCGGACCAGCAGCACTTCCTGAACCGCGACAAGACCAAGCAGCTGTTCCGCGAAATCTTCAAGCGCGGCAACAACGGCAAGAACTGGTCGTTCAGCCAGTCGGCGATGTTCCTCGACTTCCTCGCGGGCAACCAGACCTACGAATGCACGCCGTGGGGCAACCCGGCGCGTACCGTGTTCGGCTGGCAGAAGCCGTGCTATCTGGTCGGCGAAGGCTATGTGAAGACCTTCAAGGAGCTGATGGAAACCACGGACTGGGACAAGTACGGCACCGGCAACTACGAGAAGTGCGCGGATTGCATGGTCCACTGTGGTTTCGAAGCGACGGCCGTGATGGACACGGTCGCGCATCCGCTCAAGGCACTGAAGGTCAGCATGCGCGGCCCGAAGACCACGGGCGCGTTCGCCAAGGACATCCCGCTCGACAAACAGCGGCCCGCCGAGTACGTGTTCTCGCGGCACGTCGAAATCAAGCTCGAAGAAATCACGCGCGCCGGCAAGGGCAAGAAGGTGGAGACCGTCACGGCGGCGCACTGACCGGTTCGACAGGATGGCGGCCGTGCGCCGCCCCTGCATTGCGCATGATCGTGAGCGCATGCAGCATGAAAAAAGCGCGGTGGCCATGGTTGGCCACCGCGCTTTTCTTTTACCGATTAAAAGTTCTGTCGACCCGCTTACGCGCCGCGCGCATTATGCTCGGTCAGGAATTTGATCAGCCCGTCGATGCCGCCTTTGTTGATCTGGTCGGCGAACTGCGTCTGATACACCTGGATCAGCCACGCGCCCATCATGTTGATGTCGTAGATCTTCCAGCCCGACGGGCTCTTGGTGAGCCGGTAGTCGATCGCATCGTCACCGCCGTTGCTGATCACGTGCGATTGCACAACGATGTCGGTGGCGCCCGCTGGCGCGCTCACCGGCGCGAACTGGAACTTCACGTCCTGGTCGCGCAATTGCGACAGCGAGGCAGCATAGGTGCGCGTGAGCAGCAGCGTAAACTGCTCGTACAACTGCTTCTGCTGCTCCGGCGTCGCGGTCGCCCATGGCTTGCCGATCGCGATACGCGTGGTGCGCTGGAAATCGGTAGCGGGCAGGAAGTGCGTCTGGACGACCTGGGTGATCTTCGCCATGTCGCCGCCACGCGCCTGCGGATCGGCCTTCATGGCAGTCACCGTGCCCTGGACTGCACTTTTTACCACCGCGTCGGGCGCGCTCTGGGCGAACGCTGCGGTGGAGACCACGGCCGCAGCCAGAAAAGCTGACAGATATCGTTTCATACGCTTGTCGTGACTCGAAAGAAGTAGCGCCGGCGGGCCGCAGCCGCCTGGCCAAAGAGGGGTAGACCAGTATAGCGGGGATTACGTTCCCATTTCGGCAGACCGGTCGGGAGTCGTACTTGCTACCGAAGTCGGGCTTGCTTGCCCGGGCTCTGTATACTTATGCACCTTCGTCAAAAACAACACCCGTGATAAGGCCACGTACGCCTACATGCTGAAGCCATATATCGTCCGTATCGTCGCGTACTCGGTGCGTCATCCGCTCAGGATCATCGCGCTGTCGATCGTGCTCGCTGTTCTGAGCGCCATCTATGTCGCGCATAACTTCAAGATCAACACGGACATCAGCCGCCTCATCGAGACCGACAAGCAGTGGTCGGCAGTCCAGAACGCGCTCGATGCCGCTTTCCCCGACCGTGGCGACACCGTTCTGGTGGTGGTCGAGGCACGCGCGCCCGAATTCGCCGATGCCGCCGCCAACGCGCTGACCGCCGCGCTCAGGGCCGATCCAAAGGAGTTCACGTCGGTCTCGCAGCCTTCCGGCGGCCCGTTCTTCGAACACAACGGCCTGCTGTTCCTGCCCACCGACGAGGTGATGTCCACCACCTCGCAACTCGTGCAGTCGCGCCCGCTCGTCAACACCCTTGCGCATGACCCAAGCCTGACCGGCCTCGCTGGCACGCTGACCACGACCCTGCTGCTGCCGCTGCAACTCGGCCAGGTCAAGCTCCCCGACATGAGCCGGCTGCTTGCGCAAAGTGCGAACACGCTCGATCGCGTGCTGGCCGGCCAGCCCGCCGCGTTCTCGTGGCGCGCGCTGGTCGACAAGGGCGCCGCCACCGAGCCGGCGCGCTCGTTCGTCGTGGTCCAGCCGGTCGTCAACTACGACGCGCTGGAGCCGGGCGCGAGCGCATCGAGGGCGATTCGCGAGACCGCGGTCTCGCTGCATCTCGAATCGCGCTACGGCGCGACGGTCCGACTGACCGGCGAGCAGCCGCTCGCGGACGAGGAGTTCGCCTCGGTGCAGGACGGCGCGGTCCTGAACGGCATCGGCACCTTCATCGTCGTGCTGGTCATTCTGTGGCTCGCGCTGCGCTCGGGCCGCATGATCGCCGCCGTGTTCATCACGCTGTTCGTCGGCCTCGCGATCACGGCCGCGCTGGGCCTGATGATGGTCGGCGCGCTCAATATGATTTCGGTGGCGTTCATGGTGCTGTTCGTCGGGCTCGGCGTCGATTTCGGCGTGCAGTTCGGCGTCAAGTACCGCGAGGAGCGCAATCGCGACGACCGGCTATCGGCCGCGCTGATGCACACCGCGCACAGCATCGGCGTGCCGCTCACGCTCGCGGCCGTCGCCGTCGCGCTGAGCTTCTTCTCGTTCCTGCCGACCGCGTACCGGGGCGTGTCGGAGCTGGGTCAGATCGCGGGTGTCGGCATGTTCGTCGCGTATTTCACGAACATGACGCTGCTGCCGGCGCTGCTGAAGCTCTTCAATCCGCCGGGCGAAGCCGCCTCGCCGGGCTTCCAGCAGCTCGCGCCCGTCGACGACTTCCTCGACCGCAATCGCAAGCCTGTGCTGATCGGCACGCTGATCGTCGTGCTCGGTGCGACGCCGCTGCTCACGCACCTGCGTTTCGACTTCAATCCGCTGCATCTGAAGGATCCGCATACGGAATCGATGGCGACGTTGTTGTCGCTGAAGGATTCGCCCGAAGCCGCGGTCAACAACGTGCAGGCGCTCGCGCCATCGCTTGCCGGCGCCGACGCGATCGCCGAGCGTCTGCGCAAGCTGCCCGAAGTGGGCCGCGTCACCACGCTGAGCACCTTCCTGCCGACCGACCAGCAGCAGAAGATGATGCTGATCGCGAGCGCCGCGCAGCAACTGCTGCCGGCGCTGCAACAGCAGCCCGCGCCGCAGGCCACCGACGAAGTCCGCGTCGCCGCACTGAAGCGCGCGGCGAATCAGCTGTCGCTCGCCGCCGAGGACCATCCAGGTCCGGGCGCGGCGGAAGCGCAACACCTGTCGGCGACCTTGCAAAAGCTGGCCGCCGCCGACGCCGCCACGCGCGAGCGCGCCGAAGTCGCGATGTCCAATACGCTGCGCATCGCGTTGAAGCAGTTGGAGAACCTGCTGCAGCCGACTGAAATCACCCAGCAGAATCTGCCGCCAGGCATCACCGCGATGTGGATCGGCAAGGGTGGTCGCGCGCTCGTCGATATCGCGCCGAAGGTGCCGCCCGGCGTCGATCCGAACGACGACCAGATGCTCGCCCGCTTCGCCCACGCGGTGAAAAAGGCCGAGCCGGGCGCGATCGGCGGACCGATCTCGATCCTGCATTCGGCCGAGACGATCATCAAGGCGTTCCTGCAAGCGGCGGTCTACGCGCTGCTGTCGATCGCCGTGCTGCTGTGGGTCGCGCTGCGTCGAGTCAGCGACGTGCTGCGCACGCTGGTGCCGCTGCTGGTCTCGGCGCTCGTTACGCTCGAGCTGTGCGTGGTGTTCGGCATGCCGCTGAACTTCGCGAACATCATCGCGCTGCCGCTGATGCTCGGGGTTGGCGTTGCGTTCAAAATCTACTTCGTGATGGCGTGGCGGCACGGCCAGACCGGCCTGTTGCAATCGAGCCTCACGCATGCGGTGCTGTTCAGCGCTGCGACAACGGCCACGGCGTTTGGTAGCCTGTGGCTGTCGCACCATCCGGGCACGTCCAGTATGGGGAGGCTGCTCGCGCTTTCGCTGTTCTGCACGCTGATCGGCGCGGTGGTGTTCCAGCCGGTGCTGATGGGCAAGCCGCGTCAACGTCGCGGGAAGCAAAAAGGAATATAAGCATGAAGCTGCGTAACACCGCGCTGGCGCTCACCGCCGCGGGTCTTATTTCCGGCTGCGCAACCGCCCCCGACCGCAAGCCGGGCGATCCGTTCGAGCCGGTGAACCGGGTGATCTTCAATTTCAACGACGGTGTCGATCGCTTTATCGCCCAGCCGGTCGCGAAGGGCTACCAGAAAGTGACGCCGCAGCCGCTGCGCACCGCTGTCAGCAATTTCTTCTCGAACCTGGGCGACCTGACCAACGCCGCGAACAACCTGCTGCAATTGAAATTCACCGATGCGACCGAAGACATCATGCGCTTCGCGTTCAACTCGGTGTTTGGTATTGGCGGCCTGCTCGACTGGGCGACGCCGGCCGGGCTGCCCAAACATAATCAGGACTTCGGCCTGACGCTCGGGCATTGGGGCATTCCGTCGGGTCCGTTTCTTGTGCTGCCGCTGTTTGGGCCGAGCACGGTGCGCGACAGCATGGGGCTCATCGTCGATGTGAAGTTCAATCCGCTGAACTATATCGAACCCGCGACGCGCAATCCGCTGTACGTGCTGCAGTTCGTGAGCACGCGTTCGGATCTGCTCGGCGCGACCAACCTGTTGCAACAGGCCGCGCTCGACAAATACTCGTTCGTCCGCGATGCCTATACGCAGCAGCGCCTCGCGCGTCTGCGCGGCACGACCAATGCCAATCCGCCGCTGCCGAATTACGAGGATCACGACGATCACGGGGATACGAGCCCGGCCGCGCCCGCCGGCGGCGCGCCGGCGGGCGGGCTGCCGAACTATTCCGATCCGGGCGATGGGGGGGAGGCACCGAATGGCGCTTCGGGAGCGGGCGGCGCGAGCAAGAGCGCGCCGGGCGCGCTGCCGAATTACAACGATCCGGGTGAGTCCGCGCCGGCGCCCGACGGAGCTTCCGGCGGCGCGCAAAACGCGCCCAGTGGGGATCTGCCGAATTACACCGATCCGGGTGAGAGCGGCGCGGGCGCAATGCCGGCCGCGCCTGCTGTGCCGGCATCGGCGCCGCAGTAGCGTCCGCGGTTGCCGGCAGGTGGCCGCGGCGGCGGCCCGCAATGCCATCCGGAGCGCGCCGCTGGCTGGGTCGTCCGCGCGATTGACTGTGCACGAAAAAAGCCCGCACTGCGCGGGCTGCTGATTCTGGATTTTCAGTCTGTCGGGTCGTATTGATGAAAGCCCAGATACCCTTCCGTATCCTCCACCTTGGTGATTCTCCAAAGTCCTTGCTCTAACCGCACGAACACCACGAGGTTCTGTTTTTCCGCTGTCCCGAACGTCACGGGCACGACCGCCGTCCCGTCGAGCATGATCGTCGGGTGAACAACCATGTGACTAAGCCAGTCTCGCGCGTCAAGGTCTTGAACCCGCGTGAAATAATCACTTCCGCCCGGCAGGCGGTGATGCCGATATTCATCCCGCAGATTATCTACCGTTGACTTCGCTACAAAGCGATAGATCGCATTATCCGTCAACTGGTAAGGACCGCTTTCCCGCTGCAAATACCACGTGTAAAACGCCCGTACGGTGGCCTCGGGGGTACTTGACTCTGCGGCTTGTGCGGGCTGAATAATCCCTGAAACGAATGCCAGCGCAAAACAAACCACTGCAAAATATTTTTTCATTTCAGTCGTGGCGATAGAGCTGTGTGCATGAGCGAGAGACCGCCCCATCCAGTTGCCCGCCGCGTATATTCCGCGCACCGGCTCAGACTCCTTGGCTCCGCGTGCGATTGAAGGTAATGCACCGCACCGACTTTATCCCATGCCATGTTTATCAAACTCCTTGTTAAGAGGAATTTGTTCTTTACCTCTATCGCAAAAAGGAGTCTATTTTTGGCATGGGATTTGACGAAATATTTACGTCGAGCGACCTCGCTTCAATTCCCCCTGAAGCGCCGCTCACCGCGCAGCAACCTGCTCAATGCAGGCTCTCGACCTCACTGCGCGCCGCGACCCGCTCTTCGTCGACGGCTGCCACCGCTGCGCTTTGCGGCACCGGCTTGGAGTTCGCGCGATAGTGGGCGAACTGCTCGTCCGCGTAACGGATGCGCGTGCGCCCATGCGGCGCGGGATCGCCGTTTTCGTCGAGATTGACGAACACCATTTTCTCGACCGTCAGAATGCTCTTACGCGTGATCTTGTTGCGGACCTCGCAACGCAGCGTGATCGAGGTGCGGCCGAAATGCGTGGCAGTCATGCCCAGTTCGATGATGTCGCCCTGGCGCGCCGAGCTGACGAAGTTGATCTCGGACATGAACTTGGTCACGACCCGCTGGTTGTCGAGCTGGGAGATCGCGTAAATCGCCGCTTCTTCGTCGATCCAACGCAGCAGGCTGCCGCCGAACAACGTCCCGTTCGGGTTCAGGTCTTCGGGCTTGACCCACTTTCTGGTATGGAAATTCATTTGGCACTCCGTGTCTGAGGCTCCCGGCCGGGCGCATTGCGCGCCTCGAACCTAGGGTTAACACTAATATTGTACCAAATATAGGGGTTTTCCCTAGTATTTCAACGATTGCATAATTAATTGCGCTGATAGGCAATGCCTTTGGTTCGCCGCGCCGCCGTCTCAAGCAACGGTGGTCATCCGCAGTGCGCCGCCCTTCCCCAAGGCCTCACGCGCCTCGACCAGCGTGGTCCGCGCGGCACGCGCATCGGCAGCGAGACGTAGCAACGCGCCGAGTTGGGACGGCTGGCGCAGCAATTCGCGCAGAATCGGCCCGAGCGCAGTGCTGCCGTCGTCGCGCAACCCCGCCGTCGCGGCCGGCGGCAGCGTACGCCAGGCCGGATCGACGACCGCGCGACACACGGCGAACGGCAGACCGTGCGCAGCAGCGGTCGCGCCGGCGATGTGCGATTCCATGTCCACCGCGAGCGCGCCGGTCGAGTCGTGCAGCGCGCGCTTGTCTGCGGCGGTGATCAGCGGCGCGGCGACCGCCGCCATCGCGCCACGGCGCAGACGCCCCGCGAGCCCCGCAGCGTTGCTGCCGGCCGTCACGGCGGCGGCAATCCGCTCGGTCCATTGCCGGTCGGTGTCGATGCGGCCAAACGGTCCATGCACCGAATCCGCGACGATCAGCGCGCCCGGCTCCAGATCCGGTGCGAGGCCGCCCGCTGTGCCGAAACTGACGATCCCCGCCGCGCCGCGAGCGACCGCCGCACTCAGCGCGCGTTCGAGCAGATCGGCACGCGCCGCGTACACGACCTCGACGGGTTCGCTGCCGTCGCCGCGCGCGATGCGCGCTTCGAACGCCATGCCCGTCACGACGATCACCGGCAAGCTGCTAGCTCCCGTCCCGACGGACGGCGTCATCGACACAGCCATCGGTCACATCCCGACCGTGACGCGCGTGAGCCCATTGCGCTTCAGATGACGGAAGCGCGCCAGCGCCCACAGCGGGAAGAACTTGCGATAGCCGTGGTAGCGCAGATAAAACACGCGCGGGAAGCCCGTCGCGGTAAAGCGCGTTTCGTCCCACAAGCCATGCTCGCGCTGCTCACGCTGCAGATAGTCGATGCCGCGCGCCACCGCCTCGTGATCGACCTCGCCCGCCGCCATCAGCCCGAGCAGCGCCCACGCGGTCTGCGACGCGGTGCTCGACGCGCGCTCGTAGCCGCGATAGTCGAGCTTGTAGCTCTCGCCGCCCTCGCCCCAGCCGCCGTCCTCGTTCTGGATCGATACGAGCCATTGCACCGCGCGGCGCATGCTCGGGTCGTCGTGCGGCATGCCGGCCGCGTTTAGCGAGCACAGCGCGGTCCACGTGCCGTAGATATAGTTCATGCCCCAGCGGCCGTACCAGCTGCCGTCGGACTCCTGCTCCTGCTGCATATACGCCATGGCGCGCCGCGCCGGCTCGCTGCCGTGCGGCAACTCGCCGATCTGCGCGAACATCGACAGACACCGGCCCGACACGTCCGCGGTCGGCGGATCGAGCAGCGCGCCGTGATCGGAGAACGGGATGTTGTTCAGGTAGTACTGCGTGTTTTCCGGCTCGAACGCGCCCCAGCCGCCGTCGCTGCTCTGCATGCCGACCACCCATTCGCGCGCGCGGGCAATCGCTTCACGATCGACATCGGATTGCGTGAGCGCGGCCGAGCGATGCATCGCCATCACGACCACCGCGGTATCGTCGACGTCCGGGTAGTGCGCGTTGTTGTACTGGAACGCCCAGCCGCCGGGCCGCACGTTCGGGCGGCGCGAAATCCAGTCGCCGCGCACGTCGAGAATCTGCAGCGGGCGCAGCCAGGCGAGCCCGCACTCGGCCGCCTGCTCCGCGCGCGCCTCGCCGGTTTCGAGCAACGCGTGCGCGACGAGCGAGGTATCCCACACCGGCGACAGACACGGCTGGCAATAGGCTTCGTCGTCCTTGACGATGAGCAGCTTGTCGAGCGACTGGCGAGCGATCGCGCGATGCGGATGATCGGCCGGATAACCGAGCACGTCGTACATCATCACCGAGTTGGCCATCGCCGGGAAAATCGCGCCGAGGCCGTCCTCGCCGTTCAGCCGTTCGTCGACGAACGCGACCGCCGCGCGGATCGCGCGCTCGCGCGTCGCTTTCGGCAACAGACCGTCGACCGCCCGCAGCACCGTATCGACACAACGGAAAAAGCCGAACCAGCCCGCATGCTGATGCGGTGCGCGCTGGTTCATGCCGGTGTTCACTGGTGCGCCGCAGAACAGTTCGTCGATGCGCACCTTGCGGGGATTGCGCGCGAGCGGCCGCTTCGCGTTGAGCACGAGCAGCGGCACGATTACCGTACGCGCCCAGTACGACACCTTCGACAGATGGAACGGGAACCACATCGGCAGCAGCATGATCTCGACCGGCATCATCGGCACCGCGCGCCACGACACCACGCCGAACAGCGCCAGCAGGATGCGCGTGAACACGTTCACGTGTTCCGCGCCGCCGTGCGCGAGGATCGCGTCGCGCGCGCGCACCATGTGCTCCGCGTCGACCGGGTCGCCGATCATCTTCAGCGCGAAGTACGCCTTCACGCTCGCGCTGACGTCGAACGCGCCGTCGGTAAAGAGCGGCCAGCCGCCGCTCGGCAACTGGATGCGGCGCAGATAACGCGCAATCTTCTGTTCGAGTTCGAGGTTCGGCGTTTCGCCGAGATAGTGAACCAGCAGCACGTATTCGGCCGGAATCGTGGCGTCGGCTTCGAGTTCGTAGACCCAATGGCCGTCGGGCTGTTGCGCGGCGAGGATCGCGTCGGTCGCACGCGTGATCGAGGCGTCGAGCGCGCTCGCGTCGGCGCCTTGCGGCGATGCCGGCGTTGCGGCGGCCAATGCCTCCGGCACGGCGGGAGCGTCGGCAAGCACCGCAGCTTCGGCCGGGTTCAGCGCCGCATCGGCGGTTTCGGGCAGCACCGCGTCGACGGGCTGGGTTTGGGATAAGTCGTTCATCTGCGTTCCATCGGTTGATTCAGCAGCGTATCCGCGGCCTTCTGGCCGGAGCGGATCGCGCCTTCGAGCATCGCGGGCAGGCCGGTGGCCGTCCAGTCGCCCGCGAGCAGCAAATTGTTCCAGCGAGTGCGCGTGCCCGGTCGCAGTGTCTCCTGCGCGGGCAGCGCGGCAAACGTCGCGCGCGGTTCCGTCACCACCTGCCACCGGGGCAGCGGCGTGAGCGGCAAATTCGCCGCCCGCGCGACCTCGGCCCAGACGGTCGCCGCGAGTTCGTCGTGCGGCGTGTCGAGCAGCCGCTCGGCGCCGTTCACCGTCACCGACAGGCGCTCGTCGAACGCGAACAGCCACTCGGCCGTCCCGTTCAGCAGCGCCGTGACCTGCGGCAAGCCGAACGGCGGCTCGACCGCGAAATGCACGCTCAGTGCGGCCGCAAAGCGTGTCGGTGCGCGCAGACCCGGCACGAATGCGGCCGCGGCATCGGGCGGCAGCGCGAGAATCACCGCCTCGTTCGCGCCGAGTGTCATGCTCTCGTCGGCGAAATGCAGTGCTTGCACCCTCGCCGGCTCGGCCGCAAACGTGATGTCGCGCAGCGGCGCGCCGAGCCGGATCGTCGCGCCGCCATGTTGCAGGAGCCGCAGCGCCGGATCGACGAACGCGCTGCCAAGACCATTGCGCGCGACGAGCGGCCGGCACGCGAGCCCGCCCGCGAGTAGCGTTTCGCGCACGAGTGCGCCGGTCAGTTCGGCCGACGCCTCGCGCGGCTCCAGATTCAGCAGCGCATGCAGCAGCGGCCGTAGCAGCCGGTCCCACAGCGGTCCGTCGCAGCGCATCGTCTGTGCGACGCTGCGGCCCGGTTTCGCGAACAGCAGCGGCACGAGCGACAGGTAGTCGATCGGGCCCGTGTTCGGCACGCGCGCTTCTCCATCGAAAATCCACCACGGCAAGCGGCCCGGCGACAGACGCACGGTCCAGCGCGAACGCGTGGCCAGATCGACGAACGGATACTCGGGCTGCGTGGGGCCGACCAGTTCCTCGGCGGCACCGATCGCGCGCACGTAGTTCAGCGTCGCGGTATTGGCCGACAGCACGATGTGATTGCCGCTGTCGAGCGTCGCACCGAGCTGCGCGTCGTAGTAGGACCGGCAGCGGCCTCCCGCGTAATCCTGCGCTTCGTGTAGCACGACCCGCGCGCCGCGCCGTTGCAACTGCACGGCGGCGGCGAGCCCGGCCACGCCCGCGCCGACCACGTGGACGAGCTTCGGCATCAGCTCAGAAAAACGCGTAACGCGCGACGATCCACAGCAGGCGCAGCTTCGGCTTGCTGACCTTCTCGCGCGGAACGTCGAAGCCACGCGCAAGCGTGCGCTCGAGCAGCACGCGATAAACCCCCGACATGATGCGCGGCGCGCGCACCTGGCCGCGCGGCTCGCGAGCCATGATCGCGTCGGACTCGGCGAAGTGCTGCTTCGCGCGCTCGGCGAGCGTCGCGCAGACCCGCGGCAGCGTCGGATCGTCGGCGATCTGCTTCGGGTTCGTGACCGCGATGCCTTCGCGCGCGAGCAGTTCGAGCGGCAGATAGCAGCGGTTGATGGCGGCGTCTTCGTCGATATCGCGCAGGATGTTGGTGAGTTGCAGCGCGCGGCCGAGATGGTGCGCGAGCAGCCGGCCCGGCTCCTCGCGCATCCCGAATATCCTCACCGACAGACGGCCGGCCGCGCTCGCAACGCGGTCGCAATAGAGGTCGAGCCTGGCGTCGTCGGGCGCGCAGATGTCGGCGGCCGCGTCCATCGCCATGCCGTCGATCATCGCGTGGAAGTCCTCGCGTTGCAGATGAAACGTGTGAATGTGTCGCGTCAGCGCGCGCAGCGAAGCGCGCGGCTGGCCGGCGTAGCACGCGTCGATGTCGGCACGCCATTGCTCGAGCCCGGCCGCACGTTCGGCGCGCGGCAGGTCGCTGTCGGCGATGTCGTCGACGGCACGGCAGAAGGCGTAGACCTGATACATCGCATCGCGTTGCGCCGCCGGCAGGATGCGCATCGCGAGATAGAACGAGCTGCCGGACGTGGCGGCAGCGGCGTCGATTTCAGTATCGTCCACGACAAGATTGGAAACAGCCAAGACGATCTCCGCTGGAGGCGCCCGCTGAAAGGCGATCAAAGAAGTTTTTATGCCGACCCGCAGGGCTGTGGGCCCGCGCGCGCGGACACGCGCGAAACATCCGGCTGGGCGGCCGGAAACGGCGAAAAGTATAGCAATCTTTGCCGGTGACCGCAGTTTCGAGGACTAATGAGGGACGGAAAGGAAGGCTCGCACCGCGCCGGGTGCCGGGCGGCGGGTTTGAACCGCGCCGCCCTCGCTAAGGCATCAGGCTCCCGCGAGCCGGAACGCGACCGCACGGTTGCGGCCCTGACGCTTTGCGCTATAGAGCGCCGCGTCGGCCTCGTTGATCAGCACGTCGTAGGCGGGCACGCCTTCGCGCGCGGCCGCGCCGCCGAGACTCACCGTGACCGGCACCGTGGTACCGATCAGCTCGACCGGCGTTTGCTCGATCACGAGACGGATCTTCTCCGCCACCAGCATCGCGTCGTCGAGCGGCGTGCACGGCAGCAGCAGCGCGAACTCTTCGCCGCCGAAGCGCCCGAACGTGTCCTGCGCGCGCACCACGCCCGCGACGCGCTGCGCCATCACGCGCAACACCGTATCGCCGACGCCGTGGCCGAACTGGTCGTTGATCTTCTTGAAGTGATCGAGATCGAACAGCAGCATCGACATGTCACCGCCGTAGCGCTGCCAGCGCGTGAACTCGTCGCGCAGCCGCCCTTCGAAAAAGCGCCGGTTGGCGATGCCGGTCAGGCCGTCGCGATTCGCGAACTCCTGCAGCTTCGCGACCGCCTCCTCGCGTTCGCGCTGCACGATGCTCACGTGCGTGACGTCCGAGATCGTCACGCACACGGCCACCACTTCACGCCCGCGCATCAGCGGCATGAACGTGCAGTCCTGCTGCATGAAGTCGACCCCACCGGTGATCGGCCGGTCGTGGTCGAATTTGAACAGATAGGGGCGCTGCTCCCACGAGCTGAACGCGAAACTGCCGAGCTGGAACACGCTCTCGATCTTGCGCGAGAGCCACACGTGCGGCAGCTCCGGAAAGTTCAGGAAGATCGAGCGCCCGACCACCTGCTCCGCCGACAGGCCGCTATGGTCCTGCATGAAGCGATTCCACATCAGCACGTTCAGATCGCGGTCGAGCACGAAGATGCCGAAGCCGACCCGCTCCACCACGAGGTCGCTCAAGGATTCCACGGAGACATTCATAGACTGGACAGCAGCGCGTCGAGCGCTTCATTCATATGGCGGATCGAGTCTTCGGCCATCAGCATCACCAGATGCGCGCGAAAACTCTGGTGTTCGAGCGCGAAATTCACTTCGACGAGCAGCGCCACCTGCCATTGCAGCACGCCGGGCTGGAACACTTCGTCGAGCGTCAGCGTGTCGCCGAGCAGACCCGGCGCGGAAAACACCGGCGTCCGGCCAAGCTGGTCGAGGATCGACGACACGCACGCGCCCGACAGCAGATTCGCGACGTCGAGCATCAGCTCCTGCTCGCCGACCGACTCGTAGCTCGAGCGCGCGTACGGGTCGCTCACGAGCGAGCACAGCTGCGCGATGCTGTCGCTGCGGCAGATCACCAGCACCTCGCCCTTGATGTCCGAGCGAAAGCCCTGCCGCACCGCGCTGACGGTGTCGTCGATGCGGGTCATCTCGCGCAGCGTGCGCGCCGCCTCGCTCACCGCGACCATTCGCACGCGCGGCACCGACAGCTCGATAAACGAATCGAGCAGTCGGGCGAGCCGCGTCGCGGCCCGGCCCATCGCGAGGTTGGCGATTTCCTGGAGCGCGTCGCGCTGGTCTTCGGTGAAGGCGGGCTCAGACATACAAGCCGTACTCCTTGAGGATGGGCAGGACCGCCTCCGGCGTCACCGGCTTGGCGATGAACGCGATCGCGCCCAGCTCGCGCACGCGCGCCTGGGCCAGCGGCTGCACGTCGGCGGACACGACGATCACGAAAGTATTGAGGTCTTCCTGCTGCAACGCCTCGAGGACCTGGTAGCCGGTCATGTCCGGCATCGTCAGATCGAGGAACATCACCGATGCCTTGCCCGCGCGATACAGTTCGAGCGCCTCGCGCCCGTTAGTCGCGTAGGACACGTCGACGTGCCAGTCCGCCGGCAGTGCCTTCGTGAGCAACTTGCGGGCGAGCAGCGAATCGTCGGCGATCACAATGGGCAGCATGGCAGCGGCGGCTCGGGCGGTTTCGATAGGTCGGATAAGAGAATCGGCTCGTTCGTTTGCGCGTTTTGCGCGCCGGGTTATCGTGCGTTTTTCGTTGTTGCCGACAGCGGACGGCGGCACGCCTTCGCGTGATGCCGACCGACGCGCGACCAGCTACAGTGGCGCCTGTCGCATTGCAGTTGCCGTTGGCGAGAGGAAGACAAATGCAGCAGGACGCGTTTGACGGACCTTGACGATCCGGTCCACAGACGTGACAACGGCCCTTTTATCGTAGCGAGGATTGTCGAAGCAAAGCCGCGTAAAGGCAACTCGCGAGAATCGCCGACGGTAACGATTCGTTTCCACGCTTGGCCCATTTGAGAAATGAATCTATCGTACCGGGGGATATTTTTCTATGTTCATACTTTTGTGTACGTTTGCGCTTCCCGATTCGTCGCTGATTTAACGCCGCTTTTAATGAACGGCTGGCGCGTCGAACGCTCGCTCTCCACGCTTTGCGCCAAATTCTCCCGCGCTGCGTCTATGCTTGTTCTGAAGGCGGCATGGTGCCGGTACCGGCCCGACGATACGGGGCTGCCAGTTTCGAACGACTTTTTGCATCAACCACAATGACATCAGACCGGGTCGACTCCGCGCGTGCGGGCCGCCTTTCGGGTCATCCTGCCCGTGAGCAGGACGACGCGTCGTTTCCCGCCGTGCCGGAACAGAATTTCCAGGTGCGCCGCGTCACCTTGATCGCGCTGCTGGTCGCCGCGATCGTCCTGCCGTTCGTCTACGTCGCGGCGATGGCATTCGCCGATCTGCGCTCGCGCGAGGCCGACGCGACCGATCTGACGCTGCGCACGGTGCGCGTCGCCGAAGAACACGCGTTGAAGGTGTTCGACATGAACGAGACGCTGAACTCGCGCATCGTCGATCTGACCGCGGGCCTCGACGACGACGGCATCCGCGGAAGCGAACACACGATTCACGACAAGCTGCGCTCGATGGGCGGCGGCTATCCGCAGGTGGCCTCGGTGTCGATCTTCGGTCAGGAGGGCGCGCTGCTCGTCAGTAGCCGGCTCTATCCGTCGCCGGCGATCTCGATCGGCCAGCGCGACGATTTCGTCGGCATCCGCAGCGGCAACGTGCTCGAACACGTGTCGAAAGTGATGACCGGGACCGTGAGCGGCGAGCAGGTGTTCAACATGGGCGTCGAGCGCCAGGCGCCCAATGGCTCGTTCGCGGGCATCGTGTCGATTGCGCTGCGGCCCAGCTATTTCGATGCGTTCTATCGCGAGCTGCTCGGTAGCGGCGACGACACGCCGATCATCATGAGCCTCGTGCGCACCGACGGCGCGGTGCTCGCGCATTTCCCGCGCGGCCCGCGCGAGCCGAGCGCGCTCGCGGCCGATTCGCCGTTCGCCGAAGCGGTCAGGCAGGGGCAGCGCTCCGGCGTCGTGCGGATGCGCTCGAGCTTCGCCAACGGCAACGTGATCGTCGCGTTCCGCCACGTCGGCTCGTATCCGGTCTACGTGCTGTGCAGCTATCGCACGTCGGCGGTCTGGGCCGGCTGGTACCGGCACCTGAGCGTGCTGATCCTGTCGATGTTCACGCCGTCGATCGCGCTGTGGTGCGTGATCTGGCTGTCGCTGCGCCGCCTCGGCGCGGAGGAGGAGGCGTGGCGGCGCTGGCAGGCCGAGGCGTCGATGCGCCGCTCGGTCGAATCCGCGTACCGCCAGTCGCGCAAGATGGAAGCGCTCGGCACGCTGGTCGGCAGCGTCGCGCACGACTTCAACAACCTGCTGATGATCCTGTCGGCCAACGTGCAGATCATGCGACGACGCGGCGTCGGCGGCCTGGAGCGCGAAATGTCGGCGATGGAGCGGGCGTTGAAAAGCGGCCAGTCGCTGACGCGGCAGCTGCTCGGCGTCGCGCGCAAGCAGCCGCTGCGCACCGAGACGCTGTCGCTCGAACGCTGGCTGCCGTCGTGCCGCGAGTTGCTGCGCGCCTCGCTCGGCGCGAAGGTGTCGCTCGTGGTCCTGTCTCTTATCCTCATCCTCGACCACACGGTACCTCTCTCCCTCTCGCTTTCCTTCTTCTGCTTGCTTACCAAACTACTCCTC
>NZ_LRBG01000034.1 GCF_001580545.1 Paraburkholderia monticola | reverse complement strand
CCGTCATGCCGATCACGCTCGACTTCGCGCGCGCCAGTTCGACCAGCGCGTGACCGAACGGCGCGGAGCGCGTGAGCTGCCCTTCGCCCGCGATCGACGCGATCATCGCCGAGGTCTTCAGGCGCGGTTTCTTTGCAACGGTGTTCATGCTTGTCTCCCGGCTTCGAGTGCTTCGAGCGCGAGCTGCCACTCGTCGGCATCGACGCGGATGAAGTGGTTTTTCTCGCGCGCTTCGAGGAACGGCACGCCACAGCCCATCTTCGTATCGCAGACGATGATGCGCGGTTGCGGCTTGTCGTGATGGCGCGCGTTGTCGAATGCGCGCTTCACCGCCTCGATGTCGTTGCCGTCCACGCGCTGCGTGTACCAGCCGAACGCTTCGAGCTTCTCGACGAGCGGCTCGAACGCCATGATCTGCGTGGACGGACCGTCGGCCTGCTGGTTGTTGACGTCGACGATCGCGATCAGGTTGTCGAGCTTCCAGTGCGCGGCGGACATCAGACCCTCCCAGACCGCGCCTTCGTCGAGTTCGCCGTCGGAGAACAGCGTGTAGACGAAGGAGTCCGAAGCTTTGCGCTTCAAGCCAAGGCAGCGGCCGACCGCGATCGT
>NZ_LRBG01000033.1 GCF_001580545.1 Paraburkholderia monticola | reverse complement strand
CAATCCCTCGATATCCCCGGCAACGTCGCCCCGCTCGATGCGGACGCGAATTCGCCCGAACAGGCGCGCTTCGACGCGGTGATGGCCGCCGACGGCAAGATCGAGCCGCAGGACTGGATGCCCGACGCCTACCGCAAAACGCTGGTGCGGCAGATCTCGCAGCACGCGCATTCGGAAATCGTCGGCATGCTGCCCGAGGGCAACTGGATCACGCGCGCGCCCAGCCTCAAGCGCAAGGCGATCCTGATCGCCAAGGTGCAGGACGAAGCCGGCCACGGGCTCTATCTGTACAGCGCCGCCGAGACGCTCGGCGTCTCGCGCGACCAGCTGGTCGCGGCGCTCCATGCGGGCAAGGCCAAGTATTCGAGCATCTTCAACTACCCGACGCCGACCTGGGCCGACGTCGGCGTGATCGGCTGGCTCGTCGACGGCGCGGCGATCATGAACCAGATCCCGCTGTGCCGCTGCACCTACGGGCCCTATGCCCGCGCGATGATCCGCATCTGCAAGGAAGAGTCGTTCCATCAGCGCCAGGGCTTCGACGCGCTGCTCGCGATGATGGCCGGCACCGACGCGCAGCGCGAGCTGGTCCAGCAGGCGGTGAACCGCTGGTGGTGGCCGGTGCTGATGATGTTCGGCCCGAGCGACAAGGATTCGGTGCACAGCAACCAGTCGGCGCAATGGGGCATCAAGCGCATCACCAACGACGACCTGCGCCAGAAATTCGTCGACGCGACCGTCGAGCAGGCCAAAGTGCTCGGCGTCACGCTGCCCGACGCGGACCTCAAATGGAACGAGGCGCGCGGCCATTACGACTACGGCGACATCGACTGGGAAGAGTTCTGGCGCGTGGTGAACGGCGACGGCCCGTGCAACCGCGAGCGCCTCGCGACCCGCGTGAAGGCCCATGACGACGGGGCATGGGCG
>NZ_LRBG01000032.1 GCF_001580545.1 Paraburkholderia monticola | reverse complement strand
GCGATATCGTTGGGTTCTATCCGGAGAGATCAGGCGAGGAAGAGACGATAGACCGGGTTCTTCGTTTCTTCCCAGTATGGGTAACCGAGGGTTGCGAGAAAACGATCAAACGCCGCGTGGTCGCTGTCGGGCACCTGAATGCCGACGAGGATCGAGCTGTAGTCCGCGCCCTGGTTGCGATAGTGGAACAGGCTGATGTTCCAGTTCGGCGCCATCGACGACAGGAATTTCATCAGCGCGCCCGGGCGCTCCGGAAACTCGAAGCGGAACAGACGCTCATCGTGCGCGAGCGGCGAGCGGCCGCCGACCATGTAGCGGATGTGCTGCTTCGAGAGTTCGTCGAAGGTCAGATCGACGGTCGCGAAACCGTGCGCTTCGAACGCGCCCGCGATCTGCGCCGATTCGCTGCGATTGCGGATCTGCACGCCGACGAAGATGTGCGCGGAGTTGGCGTCGGCGATCCGGTAGTTGAATTCGGTGACGCTGCGCGTGCCGACCAGTTCGCAGAAGCGCCGGAAGCTGCCGCGTTCTTCGGGGATCGTCACCGCGAATACCGCCTCGCGCGCTTCGCCCACTTCGGCGCGTTCGGCAACGAAGCGCATGCGGTCGAAGTTCATGTTCGCGCCCGACGTGATCGCGATCAGCGTCTGATTCTCGATGCCTTCCCGTTCGGCATACTGCTTGGCGCCCGCCACCGCGAGGGAGCCCGCGGGTTCGAGCACGCTGCGCGTGTCCTGGAACACGTCCTTGATGGCGGCGCAGAGGGCGTCGGTATTCACGAGCAGCACTTCGTCGAGATATTCGCTGCACAGACGGAAGGTTTCTTCGCCGACGAGTTTCACGGCCGTGCCGTCGGAGAACAGGCCCACTTCGTTCAGCGTCACGCGCTCGCCCGCTTTCAACGACGCGGCCATCGCGCACGAATCGTCGGTTTGCACGCCGATCACCTTGATCTCGGGGCGCACCGATTTCACGTAGGCGGCGACTCCGGCCGCGAGACCGCCGCCGCCGATCGGCACGAAGATCGCGTGAATCGGGCCCTGGTGCTGGCTCAGGATTTCCATCGCCACCGTGCCCTGGCCGGCGATCACGTAGGGGTCATCGAACGGATGGACGAAGGTCAATCCGCGTTCTTCCTGCAGCTTGACCGCGTGACCGTACGCGTCGCTATACGATTCGCCGAACTGCACCACCTCGACCGTCGGGCCGCCGTGGGTGCGGATCGCGTCGACCTTGACCTGCGGCGTCGTCACCGGCACGACGATGATCGCCTTCACGCCCATGCGTGCCGCCGACAACGCCACGCCTTGCGCATGATTGCCCGCCGACGCGGTGATCACGCCGCGTCCGAGCGCCTCGGCCGGAATATGCGCCATCTTGTTGTACGCGCCGCGCAGCTTGAACGAGAACACCGGCTGGTTGTCCTCGCGCTTCAGATAGACCGGGTTGCGCAGCCGCGCCGACAGGTTCGGCGCGCGTTCGAGTTCGGTCTCGCGCGCGACGTCGTAGACGCGGGCGGTCAGGGTCTTTTTCAGGTAGTCGTGGGAAGC
>NZ_LRBG01000031.1 GCF_001580545.1 Paraburkholderia monticola | reverse complement strand
GGACCTCTGAGCAAGAGCCGTTTTGCGACGGGTCGGATCGGAAGGGAGAGTTTAAGAGTGATCTGGATGAGGGGGCGGGTAAAGAATAGATCTGCGCCGTCGCGGGACGAGCGTGAATGAACGAGCCTTCCCGTTTAGGGTTATTTGTATTCGATGCCTGCCCCATTCACATTGCTCCGGCGGGCAGGCATCGAATAAGCCTAAACGGGAAGGCTCGTTCATTGACGTGAGAAGTGCCATTCGCCGACGACGGGTCGCGAACGACAGCTAACCAACCTGGAGCCGCCGCACTGCTCCTATCTTCGAGCGTCTCCTATGGCCGATTACTTGCCCACCGACTTGGCAGGGCGAGAGTCAGTTGCATTCCGGACGCTGTCATCCACGGCGTCACGAGTCCGCACGATATCGATGACGGTATCCGTGCAGAAGCCGTATCCAGATGCTCGATGTTCGAGAAGGTTCTAGCGGGAGCGCACGTTGATGCTCCGATGCAGACCCGCCAGGGCTGATAACTGCTGGCTGGATTTCTCGGTATCGCCGACAGTATCTTCGCTATCCGACCAGGCGTCATGGCCGTCTCACAAGGATTCCAGTCAGCAGTTGACGATCGAGTGAGAATGATTTCGACTTGAGTTTCGTGAGGCGCTGTTTCCGCACGAAGCCCACCGTCGGATTTAGGAGCGGCATGAGGCGCGGTTGCGCGACGAATTCGCGCCGCGTTAGCTTTCCGCAGGTCCCTGCGATCGGCTATCGCAGTTCGTGTAACCCACCAGGTATCCGGGCGACCAGAAACGCGCGGAATGTGCGTTCCCAAGCCGCGTCATTCAGGTCGGCACTGAGGCAGTCGAATCGCTCCATCCTCCTACTGACAGACAGGGCGGACAGGGACCGCGGGGGTACCGTTCGCCTGAAGAAGCGGCCTTCCGGATCAAGGAGCAGATACGGATGACGCCGCAGTCGCGCACAGGCCACCGAAATCGGGTCCAGCACATGTCGCCTTGAATCATGCGGGTAGACAAAGGCGAGATTCACGCCTGCTGTCGCGAGCTGATCGCCTGCATCGTGAAAACGGTGGGCCATCTGGAAGCCGCGTTCGGCCCCACGCCCGAGACCTGCAATGACAAGTCCCGCGGTACCTGCAATATCACGCAGCGAAATGACCTGCTGGTCAGGCGACAGTAGCGCAACGTCCAGATCGAACATTCCGGCTCCCGGGGAAAACGCGTCTTCGGTCCGCCAGGAAAGGTGGGCCGTCAGAAAGTATAGCGCGGCGTTCATAATATGTGTGTTGCATTATAATACAATGCAACTGAACCAGATGTCAGGCAGCACGGAGGCCGCGGCAGCATCAGCGAGCCTCCCGCTAGCCGTGACTTCTCCGAATTGAATTGGAAGTAATCGAATGCAAAGTGCAATGAACACCGTCCCGGCATGTCCGCAATGCGCGATGGAAAACACCTATCCGGACGGGGCGCTGTATGTATGCGCGGATTGCGGCCACGAATGGTCGGCCGCTGTGGAGGCGACCGATGAAGCGACCACGGGAAGCGCCGTCAAGGACGCAAACGGCAACATTCTCTCGGACGGCGATTCGGTGGTGCTGATCAAGGATCTGCGCGTCAAGGGCTCGTCGATCACGTTGAAGATGGGCACCCGGGTGAAGGGCATCCGCGTTGTCGGAGGAGATCACGAGATCGACTGCAGGACGGATGCGGGCAGCTTCATGCTGAAGGCCTGCTATCTGAGGAAGGCATGAGTGCGCGGGCCCGGAAACGGAGCGGAACGACACCGCTCGGCGCACCGTGCGATATGGCCTGGTTGAGTGTTGGTCCGGCCACCCGGGGCGGGTAGCGCGCATGGATGGCGATCGAACGTCCTTGGACGCATTCCGGGAATTTCTGTCGACGACCCCAAGTGAGGAGCGACCGTTCGTGCTGGAAACGCAGCACGGCCTGTCGCTGCACTTCGACCATTTCTCTACTCAGAGCTTCATGTCGCTCACGGCGCCCGACAGGCTCGCGCTCCCCTATACGCGCACGATGATGGGATTCCTGCTGTTGCAGTCCGATCCCCGGCACATCTGCATGATCGGTCTGGGGGGAGGGTCACTCGCGAAGTACTGCTACCGGCACCTGCCGCAAGCCCGGACCACCGCGGTCGAGATCAATCCCCAGGTGATTGCGCTGCGCGACGTGTTCAGGATTCCGGCTGACGACACACGCTTTGAAGTGATTTGTGCGGACGGAGCGGAGTATATCCATCGGGCGGGTATGTTGACGGACGTGATTCTGCTCGATGCCTACCAGGAGAAGGGAATGCCGGACCAGTGCACGAGCGCGGATTTTTTTGCTGCGTGCCGCGCGCGGCTGACCGATTCAGGCGTGCTGGTAGTCAACCTCATGGCCGATGATCCCGTGTTGCCAAGCCATGTGGAGCGGCTGGCGTCAGCCTTCGGCACCTCGTATTCAGTCGTCCGGTGTCGTGATGTGGGCAACTACGTCGCGTTTGCCTGGAAGGGCGCGCGGCGATTGCCTGCCAGGCGGGAATTGTACGAGCGCGCTCGCGCCCCGGTCTGGGACGGCGCGCCAGAATTACTCTCGACTGCCCGCGGCCTGAAGGACGGCGAGTGTCTCGACTGGCAGCGGTTCATCTGGCGCGACCAGGAACAGGGCTACTGGAAAATCGGCGTCTGACTCGGATCAACCGCCGCTGCGTTTTCCGCGGGTGCCGATCTGGTTTTTTGTCTTGTACGTCACGCCGTGCTGCGCGAGATACTCGCGAATCAACTGGCGAACGACCTGCGATGGCGTGAGATCCTGCGCCGCACAGAGGTTTTCAAATGCCTCTTTCTTGGCGGGATCGATCAGGACGGTAAGGCGTGCGGTCTTGCTTTCCATTGCGGGGACGGATCGGGCGATATGATAATCGAATTATAATGCATCTCCTTCACGAGAGGCGATGGGTCGATGTGTGATATGACGCGGCTAAGCGTCAGCGCGGCCCGGTCGCCATCCCCTGGGTCACGGTGCCGGTTCGGGTTCTCGCGTTCTCGCGTTCTCGCGTTCCCGTCTAACGGGTGGAACCGTAGAAGCAGTCGAGCATGTCATCGACTACGGGTACCGTCGCCAATGTAACGAGGAGCGCCGCGAGCGGCATGGTCGATACGTAGCCGACGTGCTTGAACCCGACTGCGCCGATCACGCCCCCGACAAGGAACGATGCCAGCATCGTGCAATGTATCCGCAGCTTCTCGCGGTTGGCGATCACCGCAGCGGCGTCCGCGGCGGCCCTGGGCGAATTCCAGTAGAACAGCTTGCCCAGCTCGATGCCGATGTCGGTCACGATCCCCGTCATGTGGGTGGTGCGGATCTCGGCATGAGAGAGTTTCGTGATCATCGCGTTCTGCAAGCCCATGATGAAGCAGAGCAGGACCACGGTGACGGGAATGAAGCACGCTTCCCATAACGCCAGATGGCTGCCGAGCATTCCGAACAGCAGGAGCAGCGCGGCCTCGAGCAGGAGCGGGAGCACGTTCTGACTGTGCAGACCGCGCCGTCGGCCCCAGTTGACCAGCACGGCCGAGCAGCCGGCTCCCAGCAGAAATGAGACCAACGAGCCGATCCCGCCCAGCGCGAGCGGGATGTCGCCAAGTGCTGCATGATCCGCGATGGCCGACACGATGCCACTCATGTGGGACGTGTACTGCCTGACTGCCAGAAAGCCGCCGGCATTGATCGCACCGGCAACGAATGCGAGCGAGAAGCCAAGTTGACGGTTCGCGCTAGCGCTGCGGTCTTTTCCCGCCAGAGTTCGAAAGTAACGCGCAGGCATCGGTGTCGTTCGGTCAATTACCTGGTCCGGAGTGCTCAGAAGGTAGCGCGTCCGGCTCATGTGGCTTTTATGATAATGTCATTATCATACTCTGTTAACCTGAGTGAAGTTTCAGTGCAATAATAGACAGGCAAGCGGTCATTGCTGCGGGATGTACCTCACTCAATCCCGACCGCGCAGGAGACATTCCGGATGGTGACTGGGCCTGTCGTCCATATCGTCGTGCTGGTCGTGCTCGCCTGGCTGGCGATAGGTGCGCTGGGGCTAGGGGTGTTGCATCGCACGCGTCTGGTAGCGCACGGGCTGTATCCGCTGGGCGCGCTGTTCGGACTGGCGCTGGGCGGTGCGGGGCTGGTGGGGGTGTTCTCGGAACCGTCGGCGTGGACGCTGCCGCTTGGCTTGCCAAACCTGCCGTTCCATCTGCGGCTCGACGGCCTGTCGGGCTATTTCCTGTTCGTTCTCGGCATCGTCAGTGCGGGTATCGGTGCGTTCTCTGCGGGTTATTTCCGCAAGGGCGAAGGCGCCGCTCCCGGGCTGATCTGCTTCGAATACCACGTCTGCATCGCGAGCATTGCACTGGTGCTGATCGCCGACGACGCGTACGTCTTCATGGTGGCGTGGGAAACGCTGACGCTCTCCGCCACGTTTCTCGTCATGACCAACCACCGGATTGCCCAAATCCGCCAGGCCGCTTACCTGTATTTCCTGATCTCGCATGTCGGCGCGCTCGCGCTGCTGCTGTGCTTTGGCCTCCTGCAGGCGCGAACCGGCGACTATACGTTCGCCAACCTACGTGCGCAGCATCTGGACGGATTCTGGGCATCGATCGCTTTCGTGTTCGCATTGGTCGGGTTCGGCGCGAAGGCGGGCGTGTTCCCGCTGCACGTCTGGCTGCCCGATGCCCATCCGGCCGCGCCGTCGCCGGTGTCGGCGCTCCTGAGCGGATTCGTGCTGAAGCTCGGTCTGTATGGCCTGCTGCGTATCGTCTTCGATCTGCTGCACGTGCAGATCGCGTGGTGGGGCGTGCTGCTGCTTGTTCTCGGCATCGCCTCGGCGCTGCTCGGAGTGGTGTTCAGCACGATCCAGACTGACATGAAGCGGCTGCTCGCGTATTCGTCAATCGACAACGTCGGCCTGATGATAGTCAGCATGGGACTGACCGTGCTGTTCCGTGCCTATGGCATGACGGCGCTGTCGGCGCTCGCGCTGACAGCGCTGCTCTATCAGATCGTTGCGCATGCCGCCTTCAAGAGTCTGCTGTTCCTCGGCACCGGGGCGGTCCTGCACGCAACCGGCGAGCGTAATCTCGGCAAGCTGGGAGGGTTGATTCGCTTCATGCCCTGGACCGCGTGGGCCGTGCTCGCGGGCGTTGCCGCGAGCACGGGCCTGCCGCCGCTCAGCGGCTTCGTCGCAGAGTGGCTGTTGCTGCAGAGCTTTCTCTTTACGCCTCGGTTGCCCGATCCGGTGCTTGGCATGACGGTGCCGATCGTGGCCGCGCTGGTTGCGATGACTGCCGCACTCGCCGGCTACGCGATGGTCAAGTTTTTCGGCATCGTCTTTCTCGGGCAGCCCAGGGAGGCGAAGCTGAACCGCGCGCGTGACGCGAACGGATGGGAACGTCTGGCGTTCTGCTGGTTCGCGGGCGTCGGCGTGTTGCTCGGATTGCTCCCTGTACAGTTCGTCAAGGTGCTGGACCGGGTGACCCGTTCGCTCGTCGGCGCCGGTGTCGCTGCCGAAAATCATAGCTGGCTGCTATTTGCGCCCGTCTCGACCGCCCGCGCGAGCTACATGCCCGCCGTGTTCATGCTGTTTTTCGCGGCCTGCTGCGCGCTCGCGTGGGTGCTGGTGCGACGCTTCTACCACGGACGGCTGCGGCGGGCCGCGCCGTGGAGCTGCGGTTTCCCGTTCACGACGGCGCGGATGCAGGATACGGCCGAAGGATTCGGACAACCCATCCGCGAGATTTTCTCGCCGCTGATGCGTATCGAGCGCCAACTGCCGTCGCCGTCCGATGCGCATCCGGTCTACCGGATGTCGGCCACGGACGCCACCTGGTCCGTTCTCTATGAGCGCATCGGGAGGCTTACGCAACGCCTGTCCGAATGGACCGGCCGGTTGCAGACCGGCAGGATCGCCGTCTATCTGACCTACAGCTTTGTCGTGCTGATCGCACTTCTGATACTGGTGAGACGATGGTGACCGTATCCGGCGTCGTATCGCAGCTTCTCGAGATCGTCCTGGCGCTTGCCGCGGCCCCCTTGTTGACGGGCTGGATCAATCAATGCCGCGCCTGGCTGCAGAACCGGCGCGCGCCCAGCATCTGGCAGCCGTACCGGATGCTGCACAAGCTGTTCAACAAGGAGTCTGTCGTCGCCGTCAACGCCAGTGCGCTGTTTCGCGGCACGCCGTACGTCGTATGGGCGGCCATGACGCTCGCATGCGCGATTGTCCCGACGCTGTCGACCGAACTGCCGCTTTCGCCCGCCGCGGACGCGATCGCGCTGGTCGGCCTGTTCGCGCTCGCGCGCGTGGTCCTGTCGCTCGCGGCGATGGATGTCGGCACCGCGTTCGGCACGCTCGGCGCGCGCCGGGAAATGCTGATCGGCTTTCTCGCGGAACCCGCGTTACTAATGGTGCTGTTCTCGGCGTCGCTGATCACGCAATCGACGCTCCTGACCAGTATCGTCACGACGCTCGCCAGCCGGGAATTGACGATCTATCCGAGTCTCGCGTTTGCCGGGATCGCGTTCACGCTGGTCGCGCTCGCCGAGAACGCCCGGCTGCCCGTCGACAATCCCGCGACCCATCTGGAGCTGACGATGATCCACGAAGCGCTGATCCTCGAATACTCGGGGCGGCACCTCGCGCTGATGGAGTGGGCGGCGAGTCTGAAGCTGTTCGCGTACTCGTGCATTGGCCTTGCGCTATTCCTGCCGTGGGGCATCGCCGGGGCGGGCAATCCGCTTGCGCTGCTGCTGGCGATACCGGCGTTGTTCGTCAAGCTGATGGTGGGGGGCGCCGCGCTTGCCGCAGTCGAGACCGCGAACGCGAAGATGCGCATCTTCCGGATTCCGGAGTTCCTGGCGAGCGCATTCCTGCTCGCGGTCATCGGCATGCTCGTGCATATCCTGCTGGAGGCCTGAATGCACGGCTATGCGACGCAGCTGATCAATTTCCTCGCAGCGGTGCTGCTGCTGCTGTCGTTCGCGATGCTGGGCCAGCGTCGGATCCTGTCGTTGATTCATCTCTATACCCTGCAGGGCATGGCGCTCGTGTCAGCGAACCTGATCCTCGGCTTGGTGACGGGTGACCTGCATCTCTACATTTCCGCCGCGCTCACGCTCGTCCTGAAGGTCGGCCTGATTCCGTGGATCCTCTATCGGCTCGTTCGCGAGCTCGACGTTCGTGCCGACGTCGAGCCGCTCATCAACATTCCGACGACCCTGCTGATCGGCATCGTGCTCGTGATCGTCGCGTTCAATGTCGCGTCGCCGATCAGCCAGGGCGCGACCTCGGTGGCACGCGGGACGCTCGGCATTGCGCTTGCCTGTGTGCTGCTGTCCTTCATGATGATGATCACGCGCGCGAAAGCGATTCCGCAGGTGATCGGTTTCCTGTCGATGGAGAACGGTCTGTTCTTTGCGGCAACGGCCGCAACCAACGGGATGCCGATGATCGTCGAACTGGGCGTCGGGCTCGACGTGCTGGTCGGGATCCTGATACTGGGGGTGTTCATGTTCCAGATCCGGGAACAGTTCGACAGCCTCGACATCCACCATCTCGAGAGACTCAAGGATGAATGACGCCCGCATCGTGCTGGTGGTGCTCGGCATTCCGCTCGTCGCGGGCGCGACGCTCGCATGGACGTGGCCGGGCCATGTCGCGCGCAGCCTGAACGTCGGGTTCAGCCTGATGACGTTCGTCGCCACCGTGCTTCTCGCATTGCGCACGGTCGAGCGTGGTCCGTCGTTCGCGCTCGGACGTATGTTCTTCGTCGATCCCTTCAACGTCTATCTGGTGGCCCTCACGGCGTTCGTCGGCTGGACGACGTCGATGTTCTCGCGGCCGTACATGCAGATCGAAGAGGCGCGCGGCAGGATGACCGCGCGTCGCATGCGTCTCTATCACAGCATGTATCAGTTCTTTATGTTCGCGATGCTGCTCGCGCTCCTCACCAACAACGTCGGTGTGCTGTGGGTCGCGATGGAAACTGCAACACTTGCGACCGTACTGCTGGTGAGCGTCTACCGGACGGCCGCCAGTCTCGAGGCGGCATGGAAGTATTTCATCCTGTGCGGAGTCGGCATCGCCCAGGCACTCTTCGGAACGATCCTGCTGTATCTCGCGGCGAGCCGGCACCTTGCCGGCGGCGACGCGCTGCTGTGGACGGATCTCGCCGCGGTCAGGACCCAGCTCGATCCGGCGATCGTGTCGATCGCCTTCGTGTTCCTGTTCGTCGGCTACGGCACGAAGGTCGGACTTGTGCCGATGCACAACTGGCTGCCGGATGCGCATGCCGAAGGCCCGACGCCGATTTCGGCCGTGCTGTCCGGATTGCTGCTCAACGTTGCGCTGTACGCGGTATTGCGCTGCAAGGTACTGGCTGATGGCGCACTCGGCAACGGTCTGCCCGGACGCCTGCTGGTCGGATTCGGACTCGTTTCGGTGCTGGTCGCATCGTTTTCGCTGTTTCGACAGAAGGACGTCAAACGATTGTTCTCGTATTCGTCGATCGAGCACATGGGGCTGATGACGTTCGCGTTCGGGCTGGGCGGTCCGGTGGCGACGTTCGCCGGGCTGCTGCACATGACCGTACATTCGCTCGTCAAGTCGGCGATCTTCTTCGCGGTCGGGCACGCGGCACAGAAGGCGGGCACCCAGGTCATCGACGACATCCGGGGGCTGTTGCAGGTCAGCCCGACGGTCGGATGGGGCATGACGCTCGGTGCGCTCGCGATTCTCGGTTTGCCGCCGTTCGGTGTATTCGCAAGCGAATTCCTGATCCTGACAACGGCGATCAATGTGCTGCCGTGGACGGCGCCGTTGCTGCTGCTGGGGCTCGCCGTCGCGTTTGCAGCGATCTTCCTGCGCGTGCAGACAATGGTCTTCGGCGAGACGACAGCGAGGCCGCTCGAACACCGGCCGGCGTTGCTGCCGGTATTCGTCCATCTGGGCCTCGGCCTGATGCTCGGCCTTTACGTCCCGCCTTACCTGGCGATGTGGTACCGCCAGGCCGCAACGATGCTGACGGGGTGAACGATGCGGCTCGATAGCGTACGAGGCGACCGTATCGCGAATACGGCACAACAGATTCCGGTTGCGTTCGCGAACGTCGATGCGTCGGCATGGCTCGACATCGCGCGCGTGGCACACGCGCAAGGCGGCCGGCTGATCGCGATGTGGGGCGCCGCGACCTCAGGGTCGATGCGCTCCGTCAGTGCCGCGTACGAATGCGTCGACGGCGTGCTGTGGGTGCAGTTCGTGGCGGACGGCGGCTATCCGGATCTGTCTACGCTGTTTCCTTGTGCGAGCCGCATGCAGCGCGCGATTCACGATCTGACCGGCCTGCGGGCGCATGGCGCATCGGACTGGCGTCCGTGGCTGAATCATGGCAACTGGCCCGGCGACTACTTTCCGTTGCTCAAGGAAGGGGCGGGAGTCGAGCGGTTTGAATCGTGCGAGATGAACTATCCGTTCGTGCAGGTGGCGGGCGATGGCGTGCACGAGATCGCGGTCGGGCCAATTCATGCCGGCGTGATCGAACCCGGACATTTCCGGTTCTCGGTAGTCGGCGAGAAGGTGCTGCGCCTCGAAGAGCGTCTCGGATATGTCCATCGTGGCGTCGAGCTGCTGTTCGAGCGTACGCCCGCGCTCGCAGGCCACCGTCTCGCCGGACGGATTGCCGGCGACTCGACCGTTGCATTCGCGTGGGCGTACTGCATGGCGCTCGAACAGGCGTGGCGGGTGGCGGTGCCTGCCTGTGCGCTGCGCATGCGTGCGCTGCTGCTCGAGCGGGAGCGTGTCGCGAATCATCTCGGCGATCTTGGTGCGCTTGGCAATGACGCCGGTTTCGCCTTTGGCCTCGCCCAGTTCTCGCGGCTCAAGGAGGACTGGATTCGCATGAACGAGCGCGTCTTCGGACATCGCAATCTGATGGACCGGATTGTGCCGGGCGGGGTGGCGGTGGGTATCGCGCCCGAGCACGTCGACGCGATGGGCGCTCAGTGCGGGCAGATATCTCGCGACGTGGCCGGATTGCGCCGGATCTACGACGAGCAATCCGGCCTGCAGGATCGGTTCTCCGGAACGGGGCACCTGGGCGCGGAGGTCGCCGCGCATTTCGGCGTGCGCGGGATGGCGGCTCGCGCGAGCGGACAGTCGTTCGATGTACGTGCGGCATTGGGCGTTCAACCCTACGATGCTGTGCAGATCGAGCCGGCAAGTGACACGCGCGGTGACGTCGCGGCACGTGTTGCCGTGCGCTTTGCCGAGATCGAGGAATCGCTGCGGCTGATTCAGGCCTGGCTCGCCGCGCCGGCGAATGGCCCGTTGTCGATCGCCGTGGCGCCCGGCGATTCGGCGGCACGTGGTGTGGGTTGGGTCGAGGGCTGGCGCGGAGACGTGTTCGTCGCGCTCGAGCTCGATGCACACGGCGCGATTGCGCGCTGTCATTGCCATGATCCGTCGTGGCAGAACTGGCCGGCACTCGAGCACGCGATCATCGGCAATATCGTGCCCGATTTTCCGCTGATCAATAAATCGTTCAATCTCAACTACGCGGGACACGACCTGTAATGTGGCAGCTCATTCGACGCTTCGCGAGCACCCCTTTTCCTGACGAAGCGGTCCCGCAGGCGGAATTAGCGTGGCGTCGGGAGGCACAGCGGATTCAGCAAAGCGTCCTCGACCTGATGGGACGGGCACTGTGCATCAGGCAGATTGACGCGGGCTCCTGCAATGGTTGCGAGCTGGAGATCCATGCGTTGAACAATCCGTACTACAACATCGAAGGGCTCGGGATCAAATTTGTCGCAAGCCCGCGGCACGCTGATCTGCTGCTAGTGACGGGGCCCGTGACGCTCAACATGCGGGCGGCGCTGTTGGCAGCCTACGAGGCAACGCCACATCCGAAGCTCGTTGTGGCGGCAGGAGAATGCGCATGCACAGGCGGCCTCTTCCGTGACAGTTACGCTGTATGCGGACCCCTTTCGTCCATCCTGCCGGTTGACGTGATGATCCCCGGATGCCCACCTTCGCCCGTTGATCTTCTGCGGGGCATCCTGGCGGCGTGTCAGCAGGGCGGCGTGACGGGGACGGGCGCGTGCCGTCCCCGTTGAGCAAGACTCCTTGGTAAAACGGCGTGACGACGATCGTATCGACAGTTGCCGACGTCGTAGGCAGTATCGGTCGTTGCGACCGCCATGCTGGTATCGTCGCTGCCCCAAACCTTGGTGTTGTTTGCGTCCAGATAGAGCTGATACCGGACGAATCCGCCCGGGCCGCGCATGGTTCCGTCGAAATTCTGGCCGTAGTCTGGGCCGATCTGCCAGGCCGTGCCCGGTGCGCCCTGGACACGGATGTTGGCGACCAAATAAACCCGAGAGCGGCCAGAGATTGTACGTGTTAGCGTGTGTAGGAGAACGAATGATAATGGAGACAAAAAAGTTTGATTTCGGCACCCCATTATCACGCCATCCACATCGCCACTTATCCACTTACGAATCGTTCATTTGCTCCTGACAACTCTCATCTCGTCTTACGAGCCCTTTGCTTGCGTCAGAAGTGCGTCCGTAGGCCTACCATAGCGCCAGTCTGAATGGCGCCCGTAGTGACTGTGCCGAATCCGGTGAGGCCGAGATTGGTGTGCGCCTTGTTGAAAGTCGTTCCCAGTTGCACATAGACGTCCGTGCGCTTGGACAGGAGATAACTACCGAGGACGGAAAGCATCAGCGGATTCCCCTGACCGGTATTACGATCCTCCTGGTAAAACAGGTCAGAACTGATGTTGAGGAACGGCGAGACCTGATACCTGGCGGCCACCCAATAAAGGGATGAGTAGAGATTCTGCCCCGGTTGCTTCTGTGCATAAAAACGATACGCTGCATAAAGATGCAGTGAGTTCAAGTCGAGCGACGCCGCTACGCCATAGCGCTGCGTCTTGACATCCTGCAATGCGACCGTGTTGCCGTTCTGTTGATCGAACAACAGCCCTAGCGTCCCGATGCCGTAGTTGTAGGTGGAAAAGAAACTCACCTGCTTGCCGACCCGGAACGCACCTGCAACTGGACCTGCGCCGGTCACGCTGTCGTAGCCGAAACTGTAGAGTTGTTCGACCATCAGCTTTCCGCCCAGTACGTCAAAGTTGCCGGTGTATTTAGCAGAATTGTCCGCGCGACCCACGAATGCGGGGTCGAAGGAAACGGCGGAATACAGGGCGGGGCCGACCGCGTCGAACGTGAGACCGAAGTCGTACACACCCGTTGTCTGGCGTCCCATAGTCAGTTGTCCATACGGCGAAGATATGCCTACGTACGACGACCGCCCAAACAGACGCCCCGAATTGTTGGCGGTGCCCTTGGTCGCGTCGAAGCCATTTTCGAGTACGGCGACGGCCGCATAGCCGTTGCCAAGATCCTCGCGGAGGCGCAAGCCCCAGCGGGACGTCTGAGCACCGCCCGATACCAGCGAAAAGATTGAACCGCTGCTCTTACCGCCGGCCGCAAGATTGTGGTTCGTGTATTGCATCGCTACGTCGACAATGCCATACAGCGTGACGGACGATTGCGCCGCAGCCGTTGTCGAGGCCAACGCCCCCGCGAGATATACGCCAATACAAGCTTTCTTCATTGTGAGTCTCCACTCCGTTTTGATTTATCAACTGCTCTTTCAACTAGATCTGCTTTCCGGGCGTCGCCAAAGCGATGTAATTTGGCTGGTCCGCCAGTGACGTCACCAGCATCTTCTGCCGCGGATGGACCTTCACGATAACCACCAGAATCACCGCCGCGATCAACAGATCGTTGTCAGTTCCGGTCTCGCCTTGGTTAACGCGGTTGCCAATGCACGCTGTTGGCGTGTCTTTTCGATCGTGAAGGTCGGACCGCCATTAAATACAACGATCCACTTCACGATTGCACGGCTTCTGTTTGCGAGGCTGAAAATTGACGTACTAAGCGTTGCGCTGATGTCCTTGCTTGGTCTTTCTTATCCGCCGTTCAACATCTACAGCCTGCGGAAAGCACTCTGCTATGTGCTTGTGATCGTTCTACCGCGATTGCTTATGCTGCCGTGGTCGTCTTTCCATAAGTTTGAGGTGTCGCTGCCGATTGCAGATCTGCATGCTGCTTTCCGCAATCGCGTGCTGGATCTTGAACAGAGTGAAGATTCAGAGTGCGAAATGTTCGCAGAGCAAGAAGAGAACTACACCGAATTCGAGAAAGCCGACCGGCTGTCTTCACGCTACCAAACCCAATCCGATATCTTTCGAGAGGAAATACCGATCGCGTATCTCTATCCTGCGACGACATGAAGCTCCGCCATGGCAGGAAGCAAAATGGAATCGATTCCAGCACCGCGACGATGCAGATTGCGCCGCCGACCAACAACCATTTTGACCCGCACTGCTTCCAGAACCGAGGCAATGTATTGGCGACATCAAGTTGAAGTTCCATCAACTGTCTCCTTGCACATCTTCATTTCGTGTGTTCCTATATACGGAACTGCGTTTCGATATAGAGGCCGAGTAGGCGTATTGGGCACGTCTGGTTGATTTTTGTCAAGGTAAGAGAGGGGCGGGTTACCCCTAGGATGGACAGTTTTATTGATCGCTGGATCGCGTGCATTGCGCGCTTTGGTATGAAGTTAATGAGCGATAGCGGTGCGCTATATGGAACGATTCTTTTGATTGATATATCGCAGACCTGACGATCTGGAGGCACTCCATGCCGAACGACACAACCGGGTATGGCTATGATCCTGACCCTCTGGTTGCTCGATCACGTCGTTCTCACCAGATCCGATATGGACATCGGTCCGTCAGATATCCAGCTGTTTTTTTTGCATCCGCATGCCGCGGATCGCTGAAGAGTTCTCAAGCCTCTGAGCGTTCGCCATTTGCATACGTGGCCCGGATTACGTGACGAGAGCGCTTTGTTCTTTGCTCGCCATGATGTGCATCTAAGAGATTCCCACGTCGCGCCACGCAGTTTCGCCCGGTCCGCGATTCACTTTTTTGTGTTCCTTTATAAGGAACACTGGTCAAGATAACAGAACGGATGTATGATCGGATCCACACCATGTCATCGAAGGAGATTCTCTATGAGTCACGCTTGTGCATTTGCTCACCTCTGCCACGCCGGGGACGTAGCTGAAGGTAAAGCGATCAAAGTCGAAAAGAACGGCCTTACGCTGGCCGTATTCAACATCGAAGGTGAATATTTCGTCACGAACGACACTTGCACGCATGGCCCGGGCTCGTTGTCAGAAGGCTATATCGATGGCGACACGGTGGAATGCGATTTCCACAACGGCTCGTTCAACATTAGGACCGGCGAGGCTGTCGCGCCGCCATGCATGATTCCGCTTAAGACTTACAAGACGCACGTCGAAGATGGCGTGATCGTGATTGAAACGGATGGCGAATGAGATTGACGCGCTTAGGCGTTTTGGGAAGCGCCTCGCGAACGTAGCTTTTCGGCTCTTTTCAGATTTGAACGGGTTAGGCGGCAAGAGACAGAACAAGTCGAGATGCCATCCCCACTGGAAGATCAGCAGAAGCTAATTTCTCACCTCGATATGAGTCCGGACGCTTTTCACGCCTGTCATTGCCTGATGTCGCCTCGGATCCTTCGCCTATCTGTCACCCTGCACGAATTGAGCAGTTAAGGGTGAACCTCCACCGTTCGGAGAACCGTGTGATGCTGCGATGCAGACGCGCCGAAGATAGCATTTCAAGCGCTTCGGAACGTCACGAATTTGGCGTCGACGCCATCGGCGCGGAAGTAACTCCTCCTTCTCAGCGATGAAGGAAACGACAAGGCTGCTCGCGACCGCAATACTCACACGAGCGACCTGCGAACCTGCCGCGACCGCTGTGTCTGAGTCCATCATGAAACGTCCGCCCAGCGCGGCATCTTGAATCCTGACCCCTTTCACTGCCGGTCTCCTCGATCTACGACTGTTGGGCGCACTACGTTTCTTTCGCGATCCGGCCCGAGTCGTGCCACCATTACTCTGCCACGCCTCAAAATGTTCCTGTATACAGAACTGCAGGATGTTAGAATGGACCGACGTGAGTTTCCCTCTGAAATGATGCAAAAGTGAAGCGAAGCGGAAAAGCTGAAGGGCTGGTCCGCATGTGTCTCGGGGAAAACCGCCGGAACTCGCTCCGTGGTGCAGATAGATAGAGGTTTGCGTTCCATGCTCGAGGGGCGCTACATTTTATGAGGATCGTTAAATTGAACGGCAAAAATACGCAGAACGACGAAACGGAAGAGGATGGGCCGCGCAGGCTGTCATCGGTAACGGCGGCATTGCGAGTGCTGAAGGTATTCTCGGAGCAGGAGCCCGAACTGGGCATCAGCACATTATCAAAACGTATGAACGTGGCGAAGAGCACCGCACACCGTCTATGCGCTGCGTTGCTCGCCGAAGGATTTCTGGAACAGAATCCGGATAACGGCCGTTATCGGCTCGGCCTCCAATTGTTCACGCTTGGCGGACTCGTGCGCCGACGTTTCGACGTTACGAAACAGGCGGCGCCGTTCCTGCAGGGATTGCGCCAACAAACCGACGAAAGCGTGCATCTTGCGATTCTGGATGATACGAACGTCGTTTACATGTTCAACCTCGAAAGCGAACAGGCAATCCGGATGCGCTCGTATATCGGTGTGCGAAAGCCGGCCAGCTGTACCGCGGAAGGGCATGTACTGCTCGCGTCCTGCACGCCGGATGTCGTTTCCCGTGTGATCAAGCAAGGGCTCGTTGCGCGCACACCGAAGACAAACACCGATACGCAGCTGTTTCTGAAAGCGCTTGAAGAAGTGCGACGCGACGGTTATGCGATCGACGACGAAGAATCCGAGGTAGGTATGCGTGGCATTGCTGCGCCCGTGCGTGACATTACCGGCAATGTCGTTGCAGCGATCGGTTTCGGCGGACCTGCACAGCGTCTCACGCGGAAGGCGCTGCGTGCGGCGGTGCCACACTTGATTGCCGCCGCCAACGGTATTTCCGCAACTATTGGCTATCACCCTTAAGTCGGTCGACTAAGACAGTTTATTGATTAGCAACTCCCTATTGCAGTAGGTGTGAGGTCTGCATGCACTGTCGTGCCTCGATCGCGGTTCGCCGAACCTGAAATACCTGTTCGGCGATCCACCCACCGAAGCCGCCAACTGGTATCGCAAGACGAAGCTGTTCCCGATCATGCGCACAGCCGGCATCCGCCGCACGCTTGTTGCACGGCATCCGTGATTACCGATGTCGGTGATGAAAGCCTTCGACAAATCGAAAGCGATCGCGAATTGATGGGCGACGATTCGTGCTCGTACGGCTTAGCTTCGAACGAGCACGCGTTAAACCGGTTCGTGGCGCAGCAACACGCAGAAGGACTGTCGGGACGCTGGCTGGAAGCGAAAGACCTCTTTCGTCCCGCGAGACTCGAAAGCCTCAGCGTTTAATCGGTCATCGAGACCGGTCGAGGATTATTCCGGCGCCAACGAGATGGTTAGCCTGACCGAAACGGCCCGATCGGCTTACGCAGATCGGGCCGTCTCCTTTTGGGGGCAGTCATCACGGGCACCGTCGCGTTGATCGGAATCGATCTGAGCAAGCACTGCTTCTTCCTGCATGCACAGGACATCCGTTCCAGACAAATCAGACTGGAACAATGATGTTCCGATATATAGAACGATGTTCCTTTTCGTAAAATTGGGCTATAGTCCATCGGACTGAATCCAGTGCGCGACACGACCAGAAATTCCGTTGCCGGCGTCACTGAACCCTGACTTGTATACGCGGAAGAGGAAAGCGAATCGATGTGCGCCCTGACACACAACCTGACCTTGGAAGGAACCGACGTCCAGTTCTCCTGTCACTCCGACGATACCGTCCTGCGCTCCGCATTGCGGGCCGGTATTGCGTTTCCGTATGAATGCAACGTCGGTTCGTGCGGCAACTGCAAGTTTCAGTTGATTGAAGGCGAGCTCGGCCAGAACTGGCCCGAGGCGCCCGGCTGGACGGACAAAGATCGCGATCGCGCCCGCTTTCTGGGCTGCCAGTCGGTGCCTCTTCGTGACTCCACGATCAAGGTCAGGACGTCGGTGCAGTACACGCCGGTCCACTCGCCGCGGCATGTGTCGGCGACCTTGGCGGAACGCCGTGATATCACGCACGACATCTGCGAATTTCGTTTTGCGATCGACGCTCCGATGCCATTCGAGCCCGGCCAGTACGCGTTGCTGACGCTGCCTGGAGTAACGGGGGTTCGTGCATACTCGATGAGCAATATTGCCGATCCCGCCTCGCCGTCGCTGCACTTTCAGGTGCGCCGTGTGCCTGGCGGCAAGGGCAGCAGTGCGCTGTTCGACGCTATGCAACTCGGCGAGCGCGTTGAGATCGACGGTCCTTACGGCCATGCGTGGCTGCGTCGCGAAGTAAAGCGCGACATCGTTTGTCTCGCCGGCGGTTCCGGTCTTGCGCCGATGATCTCGATTGCGCGCGGCATGGCCGCCGATCCTGCCCTGTGCGATGTCAATCTGCATTTCCTCTATGGCGGCCGCAGCGACAAGGACCTGTGCGGCAAGGACATGGTCGAGGCACTCCCGGGCTTCGGCGAGCGGATTCGCTATTACGCGGCGGTTTCGGCGCCCGAGGTGTACGAAGGCGGGCAACGCGGTGTGGCGGCCATCGCCGTGGATCACATCGGGTTCGTTCACGAGTTGGCCGACGTGTTGTTGGGTGAACGCCTGCGCAACATGGAGATCTACTTCGCGGGACCGTCGGCGATGGGTACCGCGGTGCAACAGATGCTGCTCGCACGTCAGGTGCCGTTTGATCGCGTGCATTTCGATCAGTTCTATTGACACCTGCGCAGGCGGCGGCGTTCGCGTGGGCGCCGCCCGGCGACCCGCTTGAACACAAAACCGGAGTTAGGAGACGAATCCGATGGACCGAGTACGAAACGCTGAAGCTCCCGTGAAGGAAAGCGACACCAGTATGGTCTGGTCAGACGCTCGGCTGCTCGGCTTCACTCCGATGGACGACGTTCACGAGGAATTCTACAAAGTCGCGCTGGGGCTGGTGACCTGCACCGAATTGAGTGCTATGGCCGCAATTGAGGAGTTCGAGAAGCACGCTGTCAGCCATTTCGAGGAGGAGGATGAGTGGATGCGCACGACGAACTTCCCGCCGCGTGACTGCCATATCGATGAGCACGCCGCCGTACTGAAGTCCGTTCGCGCTGTAAAGGCAGCAGTCGAGCAGGGGCAGGCAGGGAGCGACGAGGTGCGCGATATCGGGTTGCATCTGTTCAGTTGGTTTCCAGGGCACGCGGATTACCTCGACTCGGCACTGGCGGCATGGATGACAAAGCAGGCAATGGGTGGGAAGCCCATTGTGTTTCGGCGCACGGTCTGAGGTTCTGATTCCGGGGCCAGGTTTGAGTGGTATCGACCCAATGTCACGGCCAGATAGAGAGTCGAAGCGTAGATAAGTATGACGGAAGGGTGTTTCGCCGCGCGCGAGGATGTACCGGCCTGACAAGACGCGCGCTGAGTTCTATTGAGCAACGCAGCGACGGTTCCTATAACCGTGGGTAATGACAGGCGGGAAAAAGACCATAAGACATGAGTCCTTGAGCGGCGTACTCTAGCTTGCCAATGAATTGGCGCAAGGGGAGCCGACCCCTTGGATCTAAATATTGGTGCAGAAGTGATAAGAATTCTGTGCCCAGGAGGAGCAAATGTTTAATAACGATCGCGTCGAGATCAGTGCGCTCATCGACGAGACAGGTCTAACGAAATTCAATATCGGTCTCACGGTATTTGGTTTTTTCGTCATGCTATTCGATGGCTACGATGTGAGTTCACTGGCGTTCGCCGGCCCAAGCATTATCAAAACCTGGCATCTGGCAAACAAGGCGGTCTTAGGTCCGATTTTCAGCGCGAGCCTGTTCGGCATGATGTTCGGTGCGACGATCCTGGGCTGGATTGGCGACCGCGCTGGACGAAAGATTGCAGTTGCCGCAGCCTGCTTGATCATGGGTGTCGCAAGCATGGCCTGTTCGATGTCGACGGAGCTGTGGCAGCTCGTCGTCCTTCGGTTCGTGACAGGCCTCGGGATGGGCGGTCTTGCGCCCAATATGATCTCGTTGGTTGCCGAATATGCTCCCAAGCGGTTCAGGGCGACAATGGTTATCTGCATGTACACGGGTATCACGTTTGGTGGTGCCGTGGTTGGCGCAATCGCAGCGGGGCTGGTTGCCGCCTATGGTTGGCAGGTGCTGTTTTTCATCGGGGGCGCTGGACCGCTGGTCATGGCGCTGCTCGTAGCATTGTTCATGCCGGAGTCGATCAAGTTCCTGGCGGCGCACCGGAGTGGTCAGCGCCGTATCGCTGCCCTGGTTTCCCGTTTTGCTAAAACTAGATTTCACCCAGGCACGACGTTCTATCTCGTCGATGAAGCGGCAGACGGACCGGCCAAGCGGATCATCTCGCCCGCATTCCTTTTTTCCAAGGGTCTCGTCCTCGCGACATTGTCGTTGTGGATCTGTATGGCGGGGGGGCTGATGGGCTACTATTTCCTCATGAACTGGACGCCGATTCTGTTCGAACAGGCACATGTCGCGCCATCGGTGGCGGCTCTCGCAACCTCGATCTTCCAGATCGGCGGCACAGTGGGAGGTCTCAGCCTGAGCCGGCTGATCGACCGGCGAGGCGTTGGCGCAATTGCGGTACTGTTCCTGGCGGCGGTCCCGATCATTGGTAGTGTTGGTCTCTTGACGGGATCGAAGCCGTTGCTATTCGCGGGGATGTTCCTTGCCGGCTTCTGTGCACTCGGCATCCAGTTTGGTATCAATGCGATCGCGTCGATCGTCTACCCCACTTATTGCCGCACGTATGCCATGGGTTGGGCGTTTGCTGTGGGACGTGTCGGTGCCATCGTTGGTCCGGTGGTAGGCGGTTTGATCGTGGGACTCGATATCCCAATCCACGTTATCTTTGGCGTCGCCGCTTTCCCGTTCGTGATCGGTCTAATCGGCAGCATCATGCTGGGGCGTGCTTATTCGACGATGGCCGCAAGCGGCCACTTATCGGGCGGTAATGTCGAGATGACCTCCGCGATAAGCTGCTCGAACTGAACCGGGCTACGCATCACGCGGTGTTGTTTGAGATCCATCCTTGGGGAACGGTGGACGAGCAGGAGGAGATGACGACTCTGCAATTGTATTGGCAACGGATGAGTATTCGATCATCGCCGCTCGACTGCGTATAGACACCGTTCTCGCTGGAAACTTCTCAATGAACTTAAAGGAAGCGCCGCAGCCCATACGGCGCGTACTGTTTTTTTGCATTGTCGCGATGGCGCTCATGATGATGGCGATCGATTCCACCATCGTGGCGACCGCCTTGCATGCCCTCCAGCATGATCTGAACGCGTCGATCAATTGGGCGGCCTGGACCATGACCGCCTATTCGTTCGGCTTTGTGCTCATGCTGCCTGTCACGGGTAAGCTGAGTGAACAGTATGGCCGGCGCCGGGTTTTTCTCTGGTCCGTTTCAGCGTTCACCATTGCGTCGCTGCTGTGCGGATTGGCCAACAACATCTACGTGCTGGTTTTCCTGCGTGCGCTGCAGGCAGCAGGGGGAGCGGGGTTCACGCCCTCGGCGACGGGGCTGATCATTGATTACTTCGGCGACGTCCGTGATCGCGCCGTGAGCCTCTTTGGTAGCATCTTTCCCATCGGTGCGCTGATCGGCCCGATTTTTGGCGGCCTATTCGTGACTTACTGGAGCTGGCGCGGCATTTTCTTTGTGAATGTCCCGATCGGGCTCGCTTCGATCTTGCTTGCGCGCCGTTTCATTCCCGCCGATCCGATCGTGCGTCGCCCCGATACGAGCCGGCCAGGACTGGACTGCCCAGGCATGGCGCTACTGGGCGTTGGCCTGTTCGCTGCCATGCTGGCAGTGAGCATCCTGGGTGAATCCGGTATCTCCCCATGGTCAGTTTCGTTTGTGGCCTGCGTGGTGGTTGCCGCCGTGGCACTGTGGCTCTTCGCTCGCCATATCCATCGCACGGCGTCGCCTTTCATCGATCCGATGCTGATTCATGGGCCGAACTTCGGTGTCGTCAATGGGGTGAATGTCATTTATGGCGGCATGCGTGCGGGCATCGTGGCACTGCTTCCGCTGTATGCATCGAGTCGTTACGGCATTGGCGCCTTGGCTTCCGGCACCTTGCTGGTTGCGCAAGGCGTGGCGACCATTGCGCTTTCCCTGATTGCCGCGCTGGCTCTGCGGCGAACTGGGCACCGGTTGCCCGTGTATGTGGGCGGGACGGTCATGGGCATCGGCGTGGCGTTGCTGGCGGCGCACCCGATGGGCGGATTCTCTGCCTACACGTGGCTGGCCGGGGCGGCGTTTCTCATCGGCGCCGGCGGCGGCGGGTTGAATCCAGCTACCCGAAATGCCGGCCTGCAGCTTGCACCTCAAAGCTCGTCTACCCTCGCGTCGATCCGGACGATGTCGCTGCAAGTTGGGCAGATCACGACGGTTTCCGTGGTCACGGCCATCCTGACTCGTGTTTCCAACCCCAGTCATACGCAGGCGCTGCTCTATGTGCTTTCGGCACTCATCTTTGTGGCGGCCTTGGCGCTGGTGGGACGGATCCCTGAGCATAAGGGCGCCTGGTGACGTGGGAAGTCTGGAGGACACTGTGCGAAACGCCTTGGAGTGCCGTTCGTTGACGCCACAGGGCTGCAGTGCATTTTTTAATGGACTGGCGGCGAGCGGAAGCCGGTAACGCCGGTGCAACGTTCCACGGTAGTAACGTCGATTCGATTGACCGCATGATCGGCAATGCGGTCGAGTACGTGATACAGGTAGGCTCGGGATCGAGCCCATTCAGACGGCCCGAACCGATCAGGCCATCCATGGCAGCGACCCTTGCACCGCCGGAGTCTGCGCCCGCAACCAGATAATTCCGGCGGCCGATGGCGACTCCGCGCAGCACACGCTCGGCGACTTGGTTATCGATCTCAGCGCACCTGTCGTCGCAGTCAAAGACGAGCGCCGATCAGCGATTGTCACCTCGCGACTCACGGCCTCATCCGCCGGCTCACACAGATTAACCACCGATTGCCGGCCGTCAGCAGAGACGTTGAGACCTGCACGCACCAAGGTTCCAAGGCCAAACAGCGCGATTCCACGACAGTACTTTTGCGTCTCTTCGTTCTGTCCGAGAAGGCCTTCGGATGTCAGCGCCTGGACCACGCGATCTGCAGTTGCTTTCGACATGCCCCAGCGCTTCCCCCTCGTGTTAATGCCGCTTTCGGGTCGCTTCTCGCCGCATTGTCGATTCCATCCTTGACTTGTCTATGCCGTAGGAAGACAATCTTCTTTATAGAGAACGGCGTTCCAAATAAAGGAACTCAAGAAATCAGAAATTCGAAAGTGGGATGCTCTAAGCCGTCGGCGTGTGTCGTTGGCGGCACGCACTCTTTTCATGCTCAGGAGAAGAAATGCTCAGGAAGGAACAAAACGATTTTGTGACGCAGACCGGCCCCGGTACGCCGATGGGCAATCTGTTTCGTAGCTATTGGATCCCGGCGCTGATGGCCGAGGAACTGCCGGAGGCCGACTGTCCGCCCGTGAGGGTCAAGCTGTTGTCGGAGCGTTTGCTGGCCTTTCGGGATAGCGAAGGCAAGCTTGGTTTGATCGACGAATTCTGCGCCCATCGAGGTGTTTCGCTCTGGTTCGGGCGCACCGAGGAAGGCGGTATCCGGTGCCCCTATCATGGCTGGAAATACGATGTGTCCGGTCAGTGTGTCGACGTGCCGTCGGAGCCTGCGGAAAATGGCTTTTCCCAACGCATCAAGCTCAATTCTTATCCCTTGATCGAGAAGGGTGGCGTCCTCTGGACCTATATGGGCGACCCGGCCAGGCAGCCGCCGCTACCGGAGTATGAATTCGCGAGCGTGCCGCTCAGCCAAAGCTTCATTTCCAAGCGCTTTCAGGAGTGCAACTGGTTGCAGGCGATGGAGGGCGGCATCGATTCCGCTCACGTTGCCTGGTTGCATCGCGCCGATATCAACGAGGATCCGTTGGTGTCGGGTGCTCCGGGCAACAAGTACAACACCAGCGATCTGCAGCCTGTCTTCGAGGTCGCGGAATCCCCCGGCGGTCTCTATATCGGCGTGCGTCGTAACGCGGAGGACGATCGATACTATTGGCGTGTCACGCCTTGGGTCATGCCTTGCTTCACTGGCGTACCGCCGCGCGGCGACCATCCGATCCATGGCCACTTCTGGATCCCGATCGACGACCATCAGTGCTGGGCGTGGAGTTACGACTTCCATCCTCAGCGTGACCTCACCGACCGCGAGCGCCAACTGATGAAGGACGGCAATGGCATCCACGTGACCTACGTCCCTGGCACCTACATCCCGGCTTCGAACAAGAGCAACAACTACCGCATCGACCGTGAGGCTCAGCGTTCCAATCGGACCATGAGCGGCATCTGGGGCGTGGGCTTCCAGGATGCTGCTTTGCAGGAAAGCATGGGGCCGATCTGCGATCGGACGAAGGAGAACCTCGCCGGCACCGACAACGGCATCATCATGGCGCGTCACCGCCTCATGAAGGCCGCCAAGGCGCTGGCCGAGAAGGGTGTGACGCCGCCCGGTGTTGATCCGGCTCACCATCGTGTGCGCCAGGCGACCTTCTTCCTGAAGCGCGACGAGTCCTTCGCCGAGAAGGTCATGGACACCATGCCCCATGAACTGGGCGCACCTCTGATTACGGTTTGATTGGTATGGGCGATCCAACTGTTCTTGCCGCCGTAGCGGTGGCACCGGGCGTCACGGCATTGCGCGAATTGCCAAGGCCGACGCTCAACTCGGTCTCAGGGTTGCTCGAAGTCGAGGTGACCGGCGTCTGTGGCAGCGATTGGGGCTTCTACGACCAGTATGTCCGCGCTCGCGGCCCATTGGTGATCGGGCATGAGACCGTTGGCCGTATCGCTGAGGCGGGGCGCGATGCGCTGGCGGCCTGGGGCGTCAAGGAAGGGGACCGTTTGGTGCTGGAGGAGTACATCCCCTGTGGCCACTGCGAATTCTGCCGCGCGGGTGAATTCCGTCATTGCAAGATGACGGAATGGCGCTCGGGCGGCCTGCGCTACGGCGCCACCGAGCTCAATCGTGCGCCGGGCCTTTGGGGCGGCTTCGCTCAATATCAGTACCTTCATCCGAACACCGTCTTTCATCGGGTGCCGGATGATCTGGAAGGGCGCTACGCGGCCCTGGCGCTCCCCGTCGCTAACGGTATCGAGTGGACCCGCCTCCAGGGCAACGCTGGGCCAGGCGATATCGTCGTCGTGCAGGGGCCTGGTCAGCAGGGACTGGCGTGCGTGATAGCGGCCAGGGCCGCAGGGGTGGCCATGATCATCGTGACAGGCTTGTCCAACGACAACGATCGTGAGCGCCTCAGGTTCGCCCGCATGCTGGGGGCCGATCATACGATCGAGATTGGCAAGGACGATCTGCTCGAAACCCTCGCCGAGATAACGAACGGCCGTATGGCCGATTTGGTCCTCGAGTGCACGGGTGCGGAGGCGGCGGTGAATTCGGCATTCCAGATCGTGCGGAAAACCGGACGTGTCGTGTTGGGCGGCCATCTGTCGAAGCCGATGGAATCTTTCAACCTCAACCAGATCGTCAACAAATTCCTGACCGTGCGCGGCATGCGGGGCCACAGCTACCAGTCGGTGGAACTGGCGTTGGGCATGATCCAGCGCAACGAACACAACGTTCGCGAGATGAGCACGAAAATTTTTCCCCTCGAGGCCACGGACGCTGCGATTCGCGCTCAGGCTTCCCTCGGCCCCGAGCCGGTCATCCATTGCTGCGTGGACCCGTGGGCATGAGCGTCTCTTCCGATTACAGCCTCAGCGAATGCGCACGCGTGACGAGTGCCTACGAATCGCGCTTTCGCGTGCAAGAACCCAATTCGTCGAAACGCCGCATCGGCGTCGTCGCTCTCGGTCATCTAAGCGGCCGCGCGATCGAGGAGATTGCTGATCGTTCGGGGCCTTGGGTGAAATTGTTCGTGGCGCGGGAACGAGGGTTGTCGGCGGGAAAGCCGACCATCCAACCCGAGCTCCATCTCACGCATTTTGATGGCGCGCCGATCACTCCCGAGGACCTTATCAGGACCGTCGACGCCGTGATTCTGGTGGCATCGGCACATGATGTCGATAGCGGCGTCGCCCAAGCCATCGTGGACGCAGGCCGGCCGATGCGCCGCTCGATGATGGCGGTGATCCTGTCGGAGCAGGGGCACGGTGACGAGCTGCGCGACAACTTCACCCAGCTTCGGCCGCACATGCATATGCTCGTCGTAACAAACGAGTCCAGTTATCTCGACACCTTGCTGACATCGTTCGGCGTTTAACCATTCAAGGCTTTTCCCATGACATCCAGTAAGTTCGATCTCAGCCTTGCCATTTCGGATAACGAACGAACGCGTCCGATCATCGACGGCCTGGTCGATGTCGACGGGATCCGGTTGCTGAGCACCGTGCTGCACCCTTCGGAGATGTTCTGGCGCCAACTCAAGTTTGCCGAATTCGACGTCTCGGAGATGTCGTTGGCATCGTTGTTCATTGCGGCATCGCGGGGCGACTTCCGCTGGGTTGCGATTCCGGTTTTCACCATGCGTCGCTTCTTCCACACGCTTGCCTTTGTCCGCGATGACCGCGGCATCGAAGGGCCGGCCGATCTCAAGGGCAAGCGCGTCGGCGTGCCCGAATACCAGCAGACGTCGGCCGTCTGGTCGCGGGGCATCTTCCAACATGCGTTCGGTCTCGATCCGCGCGATGTCGAATGGCACATGGAACGGATGCCCGATATGAGCCACGGCGGTGCGACTGGCTTCCAACCGCCGGCCGGAATCAAGCTCGAGCGCATCCCGCCGGAAAAGAACATCGGCTCGATGTTGGCATCCGGCGAACTGGATGCGACGGTGCTTTATCTGAATGAACCGAACCTGATCGATCGCAGCCGCATGGACCTCGCATCGGTGAAGGTCATTCGGCCGCTGTTCCGCGATGTCGTGGCCGAGAGGCGCCGGTATCTTCGGGAGACCGGCATCTATCCGATCAATCACACCTTGGTGATGCGGCGCGAGTTGCTGGAGCGTCACCCCTGGATTGCGCTCAATCTGCAGACGGCCTTCCAGAAGGCGAAGGACCTCGTGTTCCGCCAGACGTGGGGTGCGATGCAGCCGTGGATCGAGGCCGGCAATGTAAATGCCGCGGACAACCTGCGTCAGCCGCCTGATCCCATGCCTTATGGCGTCAAGGCCGCGCGTCCGGTTCTGGAGGCAATTGCGCAGTACCTCCACGAGCAAGGGCTGACTTTGTCGCGTGTCGATATCGACTCGGTTTTCGCGCCGAGCACGTTGGATATCTGACGAATTCAATCAGGTGGCTGATATCACCGTCCTGTATCAGGGAGTAGTGGGGAGGGAATACGTGATGAACAGGCAAATCGATCTCGAGGCTATGCCGATGGGAACCTACGCCAATTGTGGCCGGCGTGCTCAGCAGGCGCTGCGCTTTAATCGCTTCTGCTACGACTTTCGCTTTCCCGAGAACCGTGAGGCCTTCAAGACAGATCCCGAAGCGGCGATGGCGAGGTATGAACTGGACGAGACAGATCGGGAGCTGGTGCGCCAGCGTGACTGGCTTGGGTTGGTTCGGCGTGGTGGAAATGTTTTCGTGCTGCTGCGCTTGTCACAGCTCTGCGGCCAAAATCTGACCGAGACCGGCGCGCAAATGCGCGGCGAGACCTTGGAGCAATATCTGGCCTCGCGCCAGGTGACGAAGGGGACCTGACGTATGGGACGCATTATCGGCGGGCTAGGCTCGCCTCACGCGCCGTCGATCGGTGCGTTGATCGACAAGGGCGATTGGGATTCTCCCGATTGGAAGAAGCTGATGGACGGCTATAAGCCGATGCAGGCGTGGCTATCAGATCGCAAGCCGGACGCAGCTATCCTGATCTACAACGACCACGTCACGAGCTTTTTCTTCGACACCTATCCGACATTCGCGCTCTCGATCGCGGCAGAGCATCGAATCGCGGATGAAGGTTTTGGCCCTCGGCCGCTGGCGCCAATCCCAGGCAATAGCGAATTTGCGTGGCATGTCGCCCATAGCCTGGTCGACGACGAATTCGACATCACGCTCTGCCACGACATGCCGCTCGATCACGGTGCGTTGACGCCAGCTTCGGCGCTCTGGCCCGACCGGTCGCAGCCCTGGCCGTGTCCGATCCTGCCGATCGCGGTCAACGTGCTGCAGTTCCCCGTGCCATCGCCGCGCCGGCTGTGGCGCCTGGGACAGGCACTGCGCCGCGCGGTCGAGAGCTATCCGGGTGATTTTGACGTGGTTGTGCTCGGCACTGGAGGGCTCTCGCACCAGCTTCATGGCGAGCGCTTCGGCTACAAGAACTACGAATGGGATATGGAATTCCTCGATCTGCTGGAATCCGATCCGGAGAAACTGGCCTCGCTCAGGCTGCAGGACTTCATCGACCGAGGCGGAGCTGAAGGTTCCGAGGTCATCATGTGGCTGGCGATGCGCGGAGCGCTGTCGCCCCTGGTTCGCTGCGTCCATCGCAACTATCACGGACCGCTCCATACGGGCTTTGCCCAGGTCATCTATGAGGAAATTGCGCATGTCTGATCGCACGCCTTATCTCTTGCCCGTCCTTCTGAGCGATGCGTCGGTGTGGGAGCGACAAAAGCGAGATCTGGCCGCTATGCCGACTATTTGCATCGCGCATTTCCCGGCTTTGACTGCCTGACGACGATGGCGAAGGACGTCCTACCTCAGGGGCCCGAGCGTGTCCCGTTGTTCGCCCACTCTCGAAGCTGGTGTCCCCAATTGGGAGAGCTCTAACAATGGCCGAGCGTCGAATCACGCCAATCCTTTTGATCACCGGTTTCCTCGGAAGCGGCAAGACCACGTTGCTGGCCCAATGGTTACGTTCGCCGGCCCTCTCGGGGGCCCAGGCAATCGTCAATGAATTTGGCGAAGTCGGCATCGACGATCGATTACTCCAGAGCTCAAGCGAGCAAACGGTGTTGCTTGAAAACGGCTGTGCCTGCTGCACCGCAGGCGAAGACCTGGCGGCGACGCTCGAGCGCATCTTCTGGCAGCAATTGAACCGCGATATTCCACCGCTGTCCTGGGTGCTGATCGAGACGACCGGGGTCGCTGATCCAGGACCGATCCTGGACATGTTGGCTCGAGATCCGTTGCTGTCGGAGCGCTATCGCATCGCCGGAACGGTGACGATGCTCGACGCGCGCCACGGGCCGGCGCTGGTGGCGACACATGAGGAGTGCCGCCACCAGATCGAGCAAGCATCCTTGATGGTTGTCACGAAAACCGATCTCTCGACTGCCAAAGAGATTGCGGATACGGAAGCGGTGATCCGGAGATTGTCGCCGAATGTCCCCATCTTGAAGTCGGCCAAGGCCTCGCTGCCGATCGAAGTGGTGCTGGAGCTTTTGGCTGTTCCATTGGAAGCATCACCACAGAGGCATCGTGGGCATGAGGCACATGACCACGACCATCACGTACATGACCACGCCGCGACGATCGACAGCGCGTTTCTCGGCTTGCCCGACATCGTCGACATCGAACGGATCGCGCCTGTGCTAATTCAGGCTGGGCACCGTTTTGGGCCGGCACTTCTGCGTCTCAAAGGCATCGTCATGGCGCGTGACGGCTTGTACGGCATCCAGCTCGACCCAGGGCGGGGAGGGGTCGAGGTATCGGCTCTATTCCCTACCGCGTCCAAAACACCGCTCCGTCCAGGCCTCACCATCATCACGCGAAGCGTGGCCGCGGCGACGATTGCGGCGTTGGTGGCTTGCTGCACGGTGAATCCCGGCACCGCACAAGTCGGAGCCGAAGGAGAGGCCAAATGAGCGACCCTTTGCCCGCTGCGCAGCCAGTCGTCGCGACGAGCCGACGCTTTCTCGACCAGCGTTTGCGCATGCAAATGTTGCGTCTGGTCGACGCCGTGGAAGCGCAGCGGAGTCTACTCAAAGCGTCCGCGGTGCTGTGTGTTACGCAGCCCGCTCTCACGAAGAGCATCCAGGAGCTGGAAAGCATCCTGCAGGTGCGGCTGTTTGATCGGCATTCGCGCGGCATGATCCCGACTGAAGCAGGCTTGCGGTTTGCCCGTGCTGCCCGGCGTATCCTCGCCGATATTCGCCACCTCGACGAGGAACTTGACGAGCTTGCTAACCCAAGTTTCGGCTCGATCACGCTTGGCGCCTTGCCCGTGGCTGCTTCTGGCGTGTTGCCAGGTGCTCTGACCCGGCTGAAGCTGTCTAATCCAAACATCAAGATTCGATTGCATCAGGGCAGTACAGAGCAGTTGCTGCCGCTGCTCGCCGCCAATGAGATCGAGATCGTCGTCGGCAGGCTTTACCAGCCTGTGATGCCGGATGATTTTACGCGTGAGACCTTATGGCACGAACCGCTGTCGATTTGCGCGCGAAGCGATCATCCGCTTTTTTCGCTCCCCTTGGTCACGATCGACGATTTGAAGCGGTACGAACTGATTTTGCCATCGCTTGGTCAGCGCATGGGACAAGAAATCAGCGATCTCGTGTCGAAACTGCGGCTTCGCTCCGAGCGGGCGACGCATTCGAGTTCGCATGGTTTCATCCGTGAGATTCTTCACGCAACCGAACTTATCGCCATCACGCCACGGCTCATGATGGCGGGCGACCTGGCGCGAGGCACGCTCGGTATCGTGCCGGTTCATATCGGCTCACCCGAACGGCCGGCAGGCCTTATCACCGTTACCGGGCGTGAGCTAACGCCAACTTGCCAAACCTTCGTGGGTCAGCTCCACGGCTATGTGGCTGAAATAGTCGAACGGAGTATCGGACCCATGAATAGCTCAGGTTAACGTGTAGCGAGAAAACTGGAGGAAAAATGATCATCGACATACACGGTCACTACACGACTGCGCCTAAGGCGCTCGAGACCTGGCGTAACCGCCAGATCGCGGGTCTCACAAACCCGTCAGAAGCGCCCTATGTTTCGGAACTGAAGATCAGTGACCAAGAGTTGCGTGAGTCCATCGAGCAGAATCAGCTGCGCCTCATGCGCGAGCGCGGCCTCGACCTCACTGTATTCAGCCCGCGCGCAAGCTTCATGGCGCACCATATCGGCGATTTCGAGACGTCGAGTACCTGGGCTGCCATCTGCAATGAGCTTTGCTATCGGGTGAGCCAGCTTTTTCCACAGAACTTCGTCCCGGCGGCGATGCTGCCACAAAGCCCGGGCGTGGATGTTGCGACCTGCATTCCCGAACTGGTGAAGTGCGTCGAGCAGTATGGCAACGTCGCGATCAACCTGAATCCCGATCCGTCGGGCGGGCATTGGAGCAGCCCGCCGCTTTCAGACCGGTACTGGTATCCCATCTACGAAAAGATGGTCGAGTACGACATCCCGGCGATGGTGCACGTCAGCACAAGCTGCAACGCGTGCTTCCACACGACGGGCGCTCACTACCTGAACGCAGACACGACGGCGTTCATGCAGTGCCTGACCTCGGAGCTCTTCAGGGACTTCCCCACGCTCAAATTGGTTATTCCGCACGGCGGTGGTGCAGTGCCGTATCACTGGGGACGCTTCCGCGGACTCGCGCAGGAATTGAAGAAGCCACTGCTGGAAGAACATCTGCTCAATAACATCTTTTTCGACACCTGTGTCTATCACCAGCCCGGCATCGATCTGCTGACCAGGGTGATTCCCGTCGACAACATCCTTTTCGCAAGCGAAATGATCGGTGCGGTGCGCGGCATCGATCCTCAGACCGGGTGCTATTTCGACGACACGAAGCGCTACGTCGAAGCTGCGGACATCAACCCGGAACAGCGCTACAAAATCTACGAAGGCAATGCCCGTCGCGTGTATCCGCGACTCGATTCGGCACTTAAAGAACAAGGACGTTGAACATGTACGAACTAGGAGTCGTCTATCGCAACATCGTTCGCGGGGACCGTCATGTTGCAGAGAGCCTGGGCGCGCTTGGCAGCGCGACCGTGCACGAAGCCATGGGCCGCGTCGGCATGATGAAGCCATATATGCGCCCAATCTACTCAGGGGCACAGATTGGGGGCGCCGCCGTCACGGTACTGCTGCACCCCGGCGACAACTGGATGATGCACGTTGCCGCCGAACAGATCCAGCCTGGTGATGTCGTGATCGCGGCGATCACTGCCGATTGCACGGACGGCTATTTCGGCGACCTTCTCGCGACGAGCTTCAAGGCGCGTGGTGCGCGGGCACTCATCATCGATGGTGGGGTTCGAGACGTGAGCGTGCTGGAAGAAATGGAATTCCCTGTCTGGAGCAAGGCAATTTCGGCTAAGGGGACCATCAAGGCGACGCTGGGATCGGTCAATATCCCAGTCGTGTGTGCGGGCGCGGCAGTCAACCCGGGAGATGTGGTGGTCGCAGATGACGACGGTGTAGTCGTAGTGCCGGCGGTAATGGCACTCCAGACGTTGGAAAAAGCCGCTGCGCGGGAGTCGCTCGAAGCGGAAAAGCGGCAGAAGCTGGCATCGGGTGTGCTCGGTCTGGACATGTACAACATGCGCGAACCGCTCGCAAAGCTCGGTCTTCGGTATATCGACTAGGTGACAGGAGGCCATGATGTCAACACTGCGAAGTCCTGACATCGAGATTACTGGAATCTCGTCAATGGCGACGAGGCACGTTCTCAATGAACTTGCCTTGAGATATCGCACGCTCACGGGTCAAAAGGTATTGACCGAGTCCGTCGGTGGTGTGGAGGCTGCGCGAAGGCTGGAGGGGGGAGAGTCATTCGATTTCGCCGTGCTCGCGAAGGACACCATGTTGCGTCTCGCGCAGTCGGGCTACGTGGACGCATCAACACTCGTCGATGTTGCGCAGTCCGGCATCGCAATCGCGGTTGCGTCCGGGAGCCAATGCCCGGAGGTCGGCAGCGAGGAATCGGTTCGACGCGCCATTCAACACGCGCGCGCGATCGGCTATTCAACTGGGCCGAGTGGCGCGCATCTGATGGCTCTGCTTAAGCGATGGGGAATTGCCGACGAAGTAGCGCCACGCCTCGTACAAACCCCGCCAGGGGTGCCGGTTGCGAAGCTTGTGGCAAGCGGCGAAGTTGAACTTGGAATCCAGCAACTTAGCGAACTCGTCAACGTGGAGGGCATCACTATTGCCGGCGAACTACCCGTCTCGATCCAGCGGCAAACAGTCTTTTCCGGTGGCGCATGTACACGCTCCTGGCACAGGTCCGCCGTGCTCGAGTGGTTGTCGGCCCTTCGATCCGTCGACTTCGACGAAGTGAAGGAACGTCATGGGATGACCTCAGTTGGCAGCGTTCGCGGTTAGGACCCAGAAAGCTTTTGCGCAACGACTCTACCGGTCCGCCGCTACGTCGGAAGGGGCAAAACCAGGTCATCGGACGTATCGGTCTGAAGATGAAGTGCTAGGCGAAAGCGGCTGGACATCCCGAACGAAACTCTGGGACGTTCATGTCGCCATCGCATGTTGCATCAGGTCGCTTCGTCGTCAAGCGGCCTTTTTGGGCATTTACACACAGGCAACTTATATGGCTATTCAAATTGTGCTGCTGCCAGGTCTGCTCTGCGACGAAGCGGTTTGGTCCGACCAGCTTCCCGCGCTCAGCCAGTTCGCGGAGTGCTACATACCTGATTACGCGTTGCGCAATTCAATCGGCGCGATGGCCGAACATGTGCTGGCTTCCGTGCACGCGAAGCGCCTGCTCGTGGCAGGCCATTCCATGGGGGGGCGAGTCGCACTCGAAGTGTTCCGCCGCGCCCCTGAGCGCATAGCCAGCCTCGCACTCCTCGACACCGGTTACCAGGCACGCGCCGCGGGTGAGTCCGGCGAACACGAACGAATGCAGCGATTCGGACTGTTATCCCTCGCACGTGAAAATGGTATGCGCGCGATGGGCGAGCAATGGTCTCCGGGGATGGTGCATCCCGACCGGCTGGGCTCGGATGTCTACCGCTCCATTCTCGAGATGATCGAGCGCAGTACGCCGGAGAAATTTGAGGCGCAAATTTGCGCGTTGCTCGATCGTCCGGACGCGACGGGGGTACTCGATGAGATCCGCTGCCCTACGACACTCGTCTGCGGCCGCGAAGACCGTTGGAGCCCTCTCGCTCGTCACGAGGAGATGCACACCCGGATCCAGGGTTCACGCCTTCACGCGATCGAGCAATGCGGACATATGTCGACGATGGAGCGCCCTAATCACGTGAACGAAGTGCTGGTCGACTGGGCAAGGTGGTCGATCAGCAAGGAGACCGCCAATGCCTGATGACATGCTGGATCCATTATCAAGACTGCTCGCCGAAAACAATTGTCGTGCGCTCGTCGTGATTGCTGCGCATCTAATTGACAGCGGTGAGTTCACCAGACTGCCGAGTGCATTTTCCGCCGATGCGACGCTAGTCCGTCCAGATGGCACGACGCTATCGGGTTGTGACGCAATCATCGCGTCCTACGCGGCGCGGCCGGCCGAGCGCATAAGCCGGCATCTGATCCAGGGCACGAACTTCATTGAAGTCACGGCTAATACTGCAGTCGCGGCGACCCAGGTGCTGCTATGGAGTGGTAGCACGAACGACGAGGCCGGCCAGTTTGGCAGGCCTGCGCGCGGTCGGCAGGTCGTTGGCCGTTTCAATGACGAATTTGCTCGCACCGACGGTGTATGGCGAATCACAAAGCGAGTCGCTTCGTTTGAGCTTTTCGTTGATATTCCTTGACATGGCACCCCCGTTCGGTCCGCGTGACAGTCGATGTGACATAAACGAACTTGTAAGCTCGCTTGACGCATGCCTACACTGATCGTGTTCGCATGGCTGCCTGGATCACGCTTGCACCGGTCGCATGTCGAACCGCACGATCCATTGACGCCATCACGTGACCTATCTTCATGCCAACGCGGCGCAGCTTCCAGACATCACTCGCATCGCTTGCATTGCTGACGCTGCCGGCAGCGATACTGGGCGGCTTGCCGCGCTGCGCGCAAGCCGCCTATCCCGACGGCCCGGTGCGAATCATTCTTGCCTTCCCAGGCGGCTCCGGCGACGCGCAACTGCGGATTCTCGCGAGCGTCCTCACGCGCTATCTCGGCGGTCCTGTCATCGTGCAGCCGATGCCGGGGGCGAGCGGCAACATCGCCTCGGCCTATGTGGCGCGAGCGCGCGGCGACGGCTATACGCTGCTGTGGGGCGTCAGCACCTTCTTCGAAGTGAACCCCGTGATGTACGCCGACGTCGGCTATCGCCTGGCCGACCTCAAGCCGGTCAGTCTGCTCGCCGAACTGCCGTTCGTGCTGGTCGTCAATCCGTCGCTGCCTCTGCACTCGCTGAAGGACCTGATCCAGTACGCGCAACGCAATCCGCACAAGTTGACCAATGCGACGGCCGGCGTCGGCAGTCCCGTTGATCTCGCCGGGCGCGAGCTGATGTCTCGCGCCAACATCGACATTCTCCACGTGCCCTACAAGGGCGGCGGCGAAGACGCGCTCGCGGTGCTCAGCGGTTTCGCCGATATGGAATTCGGCAGCGTGTCGGACGTGGCCGCGAATATCCGCGCCGGCAAGATGCGTCCGCTTGGCGTCACGAGTGCGCAGCGGCTCAAGCAGTTGCCCGAGGTGCCGACGATCGCCGAAGCAGGGGTGCCCGGCTACGACTTCTCGGTCTGGAACAGCATCCTTGCACCCGCGTCCACGCCGCAGCCGCTCATCGACAAACTGCACGCCGCGCTCGTCGGCAGTCTCGCCGACAGCCAGTTGCGGGCCGGCTTCGAGCAGCTCGGTTTCATCCCGATGTCGAGCACGGGCGCCGAGGTCAGCAAGCGTATCGAGGCTGAAAGTCGGCTCTGGCGTGAGATGCTGGCGCCGGTTCGGCAACGCGCGCAGAGCGGAAGCTGAACGCGCATCGGCAATGCTGGCCGGCAGCACGAAGCATCAATTCAGCGTACCCACGCCCGCATCCTTCAGGATCTTTCTCCACATGTCCGTCTCGACGCGGATGCGCTCGCGCAACTGATCGGGCGTGCCCGGTGCCACGGTAATGCCGCGCGCCCGCGCGTATGCCTGGATCTCGGGCGCGGCGAGCGCCTTGACGAGTCCGTCGTGCAACTTGTCGATCACGTCCTGCGGCGTGCCGGCCGGGGCTAGCAGCGCGTGCCATGTCGTCATGACGTAGCCCGGCACGCCGGATTCGATCATCGTCGGCACGTTGGGAATCGGCTCGAGCCGGCGCGGTCCTGTCACGGCCAGCGGCCGCACCGTGTTCGCCTTGATGAAGCCGAGCGAACTCGACAGGCTGCCGAACACGAGATCGGCCTCGCCGGTCAGCACCGGCAACGCCGTGTTACCGGGATAAGTAACGTTGACCGTCTTCGTGCCGGTTCGTGCCATGAAGAGCATGTTCGCGAGATACAGCGGGCTACCGACGCCCGCCGTCGACACGTTCAGTTTGCCCGGATGCTGCTTCGCGTACTCGATCAGCTCCGCGAGCGAATTGGCCGGCACCTTCGGGTTGACGACCAGCACGAAGCCCGATTCCGCCATCAGCGAGATTGGCGCGAAGTCCTTTTCGACCGAGAACGACAGGTCGCGATAGAGCAGCGGATTGACGGTCAGCTGCGTGCCGAGCCCCCACAGCAGCGTGTAGCCGTCTTTCGGTGCATGCGCGACGAGCGCGGCCGCGATATTGCCCGCGGCGCCGGGCCGGTTTTCGATCACGACGGACGTGTTGAGTGTCTTGCCGAGTTCCTGGCCCACGGCGCGCGCGAGCGGATCGGTTTCGCCGCCGGGCGGAAATAGCAGAATCAGGCGGATCGGATGATCGGGATAGCCGGCAAGCGCGGGCATGGGCCCGAGCGCGATGGCTCCGATCGCGCAGCACAGCAGAACGGCGAGGACACGGCGCAGCCTGTGCATGATCGTCTCCTGAGTACGAACCGGCTCGTGCGCGCTCAAGCGGCCGCGTCGGCCGGCGACGGCGCGCGCTTCCATGCCGGGTCGTCCATCACGGTCGCGCGATGCATTTCGCGGCGATCGGTCGGCGGCGAATAGCGCAGGCCGCGATGGATCAGCGTACGGTTGTCCCACATCACGAGGTCGCGCACGGTCCAGCGATGGGTGTAGATGAACTGCGGCTGCGTGGCGAACTCCATCAGCTCGCGCAGCAGGTCGCGGCCCTCCGGTAACGGCCAGTCGACGACACGGCACGCGTGCACGGAGAGATAAAGCACCTTGCGTCCCGATACCGGATGCGTCTTCACGAGCCGGTGAATCGAGGGCTTCAACGCCGCGCGTTCTTCTTCGGGGAAGTCGGTGAAGCCGCACATCGCGCGGGTATGGAGAATGTCGAATTCCGCCGACAGATCCTCGATCGTTTCGCGCAGATCGTCGGGCAGAGCGTCGTACACGAGACGCATGTCGCCGAACTGCGATTCGCCGCCGCGTGAGGGCACCGAATAGTTGAGCAGGAACGAGTAGCGCGCCGGGATCGGCTGATACGACTGATCCGAATGCCAGCGCCGGCTCACGAACGTGTTCATGCGCCGGTGGTCGCCGGCCTTGAATGTTTCGTTATCCTTGCCGACGTTCGAGATGTCGCTGATGCGCGGCTGCAGGCGGTGTTCGTTCTGGCGCGTCGAGTACTGGACGGAAACCTGTACGGGACCGAAGTTCTCGCTGAAGGCGAGCAATTGGTCGTCGTCGATCATCTGACGGGGGAACACGAGCACGGGGTAGCGCGCGATCGCCTGGTCGAGCTGTTCGGCGAGCTCCGCGCTGAGCGGTTGGCGCAGATCGAGACCGTGAATACGCGCCGCGATCGGTGGTTGGATTTCCTCGATCATGAAGTTCATGAGTGCCTCTGCTGTGGTGGTCCGCCGCGTTGTTCGCTGCGTTGTTCGCTGCGTTGATTCGCTGCGTTGATTCGATTGCACGGCCGCCGCGTCCGGGTCGCCGGCGGCTCTGCACGATGGCGCTAGCGTAGGCGTGCGCGTCCCGATGCCACAAGCGAGATAAAGTCACAGCCCATGTGATGGAGAGTGTCCGCATGCAGGCATGCGTTCTGCCGGCGAGGCAGGAAGAACACGCCGCGCGCGACGGGCGCATAGCCGTCACGCGTGGCGTGACTTTTACTCGCTTGTCCCGCGCTTCGGACACCGCCTAGCATCAGAAAGCAGCGCTGACCGGCATCGGTTTCCTGACCGTCGTCCCGGTTGTACGCGATGACGCAATCACGTCACGAGCCACTTGAATAGGGGATGACATGGATCTGGAACTGCGCGGCCGCACGGCACTCATCACCGGCGCGAGCGTCGGCATTGGCACCGGCATCGCGCGCGCACTGGCCGCGGAAGGCGTGCGCTGCGCGATCGTCGCGCGCCGTCGCCCGCTGCTCGACGAACTGGCCGACAGTATCGCCGCGAGCGGCGCGCCGAGGCCGATTCCCATCGTCGGCGACTTGACGGACGAAGCCGATCTCGCGCGCATCTTCGCCGAAGCGAGCACGGCGCTCGGACAGATCGATATCGTCGTGAACAACGCGGGCGGCTCGCGGCCCGCGGAGCTCGACTGCGGCGAAGACGTGTGGGACGAGGCGTTCGCGCTCAACTTCACGGCGGCGCGCAAGCTCACGCATGCGGCGTTGCCGGGCATGCGCGCGCGCAAGTGGGGGCGTGTCATCAACATCAGCGGCTCGATGGAGCCGCGCGGCATGAATCCGAGCGGGCCGGCCAAGGCGGCGCTGCATCTGTGGGCGAAGAGCCTGTCACGCGAAGTGGCCGCCGACGGCATCACGATCAACACGATTCCGCCCGGCCGCATCAACAGCGAGCAGATCGCGCAGCGCCTGCATCCTAGCGACGAATCGAAGCAGGCCTTCATCGCGCGCCATGTCCCGATCGGCTATTTCGGCGAGCCGATCGATATCGGCTATCTTGCGGCGTTTCTCGCTTCGCCGCGCGCGCGCTATATCACCGGCGACGTGATTCCCGTCGACGGCGGCATGCATTACTACGCGCATTGAACAGGCCCTAGCGGCTATGCTCGCGCAGGAACGCCCGCACCCGTGCCACCGCTGAAGGCACGACGTCTGCGGGCTCCTTCCAGGGGGTGACCGTCAGCGCATGCGGGACCAGCTCGGCGAGTTCGCGCGCGATCACGGCCGGATGTTCGAGGTCGTTGCCGGGCAGGATCAGCATCGGCGTCTTGCACGATCGGACGAATTCGCGTGTGACGCTCAGCACGAACTCACCGTTCCACATGCGCCGGCCGAAGTCCTCGAGCTGGGCCGGCTCGAACCCGGCGTGTTTCGCGAGCAGATCGTCGGCCCATTTTCGCCATGAATTGGGCATGGACTGCCGGTTCGCTTCGTCGATGCCGATCGGTTGTTGCAACACCAGCGACGCGACGCGGTGGGGCGCGACTCGTGCCAGATTCAGCGCATACGAGGCGCCGATGCAGCAGCCCATCACATGACAGCGCTCGATGCCGAGATGGTTGAGCAGGCCGAGGTGATCGGCCGCGTACTGGTCCCACGGATTGCCGTCCGTGAGCGGACCGCGCGAGGCACCGGCGTTGCGCTGGTCGAGCGCGACCACGCGAAACGCGTCGTCGAAAATCTCGGTGGGGTTGAACGCCATGCGCTGCCAGTCCGCGATCGTCGCGCGCATGCCGCCCGGTGGCAGCAACAGCAACGGAAAGCCACGGCCGCGCTGTTCGTAGTGGATGAAGACATCGCCTTTCTGATAGATCGTCATGCGGCTCCCCGTCGGATGGCTGGTGGTTCCACGCTGACGATCACATGTCGGCTCGCCGGGCGGCAAGAGGTTTTTTTGCACGCCGCTCTTGAGCTTTCGGTACATCGGCAACGGGCATGCCGTCATCGCACAGCGGTCGTGACATAAACGCGCTTGTCCGCGTCCTTACAGCGCCTTACGATGGCCCACACCCGTTTGCGCGGCAGCAGACGAGGCAAACGGGCCGTACGCGAATGCGGCCCCGGCTCCAAGGAGACCCGCGATGATCTCGCGACGCAATGTGCTGGGCGTGCTGATCGCATCGGGCTGCCTCGGCTGGCGCATGGGCGCGCGGGCGGCCGGCTACCCCGATGCACCGGTGCGTCTCGTGTTGCCTTACACGGCGGGTTCTGACGACGTGCAGGCGCGACTCGTCGCGCGCACGCTCGGCCATTATCTGGGCCAGCCGATCGTGGTCGAGGCGCACGCAGGCGCGGGAGGCAACATTGCCGCGCATTACACCGCGCACGCTTCCGCCGACGGCTACACGATGCTGTTCGCGATCAACAGCCTGCTCGAAGTCAATCCGCTCATGTATCGCGATCCGGGCTTCGACCCGCTCGCCGACTTTACGCAGGTCGCCCCGCTTGCCGAGCACCAGTTCATGCTCGTGGTCAATCCGCGCGTGCCGGCGAACTCGGTGCGCGAGCTGATCGACTACGCAAAGAAGAACCCGGGCAAGCTGACCAACGCGACCGCCGGCGCCGGCAGCGCGCTCTATCTCGCGGGCATGCTGTTCATGACGAAAGCCGGCATCGGCATGGTCAACGTGCCCTACAAGGGCGGGGCCGACGATACGCTGGCCGTGCTCGCCGGCGACGTCGACATGGAGTTCGGCGGCATCCCGAACGTCGCGCCGTACGTGAAGGACGGCCGCCTGCGCGCGCTCGCCGTCAGCGGCACGCAACGCTCGCCGCTCTATCCGGACCTGCCCACGGTCGCGCAAGCCGGTGTGCCGGGCTTCGACTTCACCGCGTGGAGTTCGCTGGCCGTGCCCGCGGCGACGCCCGCACCCGTCGTGCAGGTCTTGCGCACGGCGGTGGCGAAGACGATGGCGGACCCGGACCTGCGGCGCGATCTCGACAAGCTCGGCTTCGTGCCGCTGGCGGGTTCGGGCGACGAGCTGCGCCGCCGCATCGAAACGGAAAGCGCGCAGTGGCGCCAGGTGTTCGAACATGCCGGCATCAAGCCGTCGTGAGCGCGCTGATCCCGCAGAGGTTCGAATCCTGCTGTCCATCCTTCTCACAGGCCGTGTGACCTAAATTAGCTTGTGAGCGTGGCGCGCCGCCCTCTACGATAGCCGCAGCGAGTTCCCATCCCACGGGATCGAGGAGGACACATGGGCTTTACCGTCGAAGTCGTACACCCGCTGGTTGCCGCACGCATTCATGGACTGGACCTGCGCAATCCCGTTTCGCTCGAGGACGTGCTCGCGATCGAGCAGACGAGCGCGCGCTACCCGGTGCTGATCTTTCCGAAACAACAGATCACCGACGATCAGCTGCTGGCGTTCAGCGAGAATTTCGGACCCGTGCATACGGCCATGTCGTATCAGACGCGCAAGCACGAGCATCGCCTGCAGCCGAAGATCACCGACATCTCGAACGTCGGCAAGGACAACCAGACCTTCCGGCGCGGCGACAATCGGCGCATGAACACCTTCGTCAGCAAGCGCTGGCACACCGATGCATCGTATGAGCCGATCCCGGCGCGCTATTCGTTCCTGCTCGCGTATACGGTCGCGAAGCAGGGCGGCGAGACGCAGTTCGCCGACATGCGCGCGGCCTACGACGACATGCCCGAAGATCTGCGCCCGGTCGTCGAGGATCTAAGCTGCGAGTACAACATCCTGTGGGCGCGCATGCTGAGCGGCTATACCGAGTTCCCCGACGACGAGCGCGCAAAGCTCGCGCCGTCGCAGCACCGGCTCGTGCGCCGTCATCCGCTCTCGGGCCGCAAATCGCTGTATCTGTCTGGACACGCGACGCATGTCGTCGACTGGCCGCTTCCCGAGGGACGCGATCTGCTGCGCGAGCTGATGGAGTACGCGACGCAGCCACAGTTCGTCTATTCGCATCGCTGGTCGGTGCGCGATCTGGTGATGTGGGACAACCGCGTGCTGATGCATCGCGGCCGGCGCCATATTCCGGAATCCGATCCACGCGAGATGCACCGCGCGACCGTGATGGACGATCCGGCGTGGACGCGCGAGCAGCGCGAGGAGAGCGTGGGCGCGTGAGCAGCGCGAGGAGAGCGTGGGCGCGTGAGCCGTGGCGCGCGCTGCGTCTTCGCATCGCGCGCTGCCACGGGGGCTATTGCGGCTTGATGCCCGCCACCTTGAAGAGATCGCGCCACATCGGCGCTTCGGCCTGAATGCGACGCCCGATTTCGTCGGGCGAACTGCTGAGCGGCGCGAAGCCGAGCTTTTCGAGGCTGTGTCTGACCTCATCCTCGGCGATCGATTTGACGACCGCGTCATGCAGCGTCGCGACGACGGCTGTGGGCGTCGCCTTCGGCACGGAGATGCAGTTCCACACCGCGAACTCATAGCCGGGCAGTCCAGCTTCCGCGATGGTCGGCACGTCGGGCAGCACCGCGACGCGCTTCCGGCCCGTCACGCCAAGCGCCCGCAGCTTCCCTGTGCCGATGTGCGGCAATACGTTCGGCACACCGCCGAATTCCATGTCGGCGAACCCGCCCAGCACCGCGACCGTGTCCTCGGCGCCGCCCTTGTACGGCACGTTCTCGATCTTCACGTTCGCCTTGGACGTAAATTCGAGCGCCGCGAGATAGAGGTTGCTGCCGATGCCCGCGGTCGCGTTCGTCAGCTTGCCCGGGTGAGTGCGCGCGTATTCGATCAGCTCGGGCACCGAGCGTGCCGGCACGGACGGGTTGACGACCAGCACGAACTGCTGCTCCGACAGCAGGCTCACATGGCGGAAGCCGTCCGGCGAAAAACCCGGTTCGCGGTAGAGCAGGGGATTGGCCTCGAAGATCGCGCTGATGCCGAGCAGCATCGTGTAGCCATCGGGTGCCGAGTTCGCGACGTAGTGGGCCGCGATATTGCCGCCCGCGCCGGGATGCGCCTCGACGATCACGGGTTGCTTCAGATACGTCGCGAGCGCCTTCGCGATGATGCGGGCCTGCACGTCGTCCGACCCCGCCGCATACGGATTGATGAAGCGCACGGGACTCGATGGATAGTCGGCCGCGTGCGCGTCGAGCGTCCATCCGGCGCCGAGCAGCACGGGCGCCCCGAGCGCGGCCAGGAAATCACGTCGTTTCATCATCGCGGTTCGTCTCCTGCTGGATCGGCGCGCTCTTTTCGCACGGCGAGCGCCATGTCGTGGCACGGTACCCATTGCGATGATGCTAGGCAGTCGGCCGGTCTCATGACAAGCGAGATTAAGTCACGTGTAAGGTGACGTGGGCCACGCTTGCCGTATGGGTGACACGCGCCGTGCAAAAAAGTCTCTTGCGGCGGGGTGGTGGCCGTGCGAGCGTGTTTCTCTATCGCGAGCGCCGGCGAGGCACACCACGAACATGTTCAACGTCCCCAAAATCCAGACCGAAGTCTTCGCGCGATTGCCCGACAGCTTGCGCGTCGTCGATCATCCGGAAGTGCGCTTCGGCGTCGCGCGCGATTCGTTTCTCGAAGGTCCGGCGTTCGATCGCGACGGCAATCTCTATTGCGTCGACATTCCGTATGGACGCGTGTTTCGGGTCGGGAGCGATGGCCGCTTCGAGCTCGCGTGCCGGTACGATGGCCGCCCCAATGGACTCGCGATTCATCGCGACGGGCGCATTTTCATTGCCGATCAGTTGCGCGGCATCCTCGTGCTGGACCCCGCGCGCGGCGTGGTCGAAACGGTTGTCGAGAGGGACGGCTACGAGCCGTTTCGCGGTCCGAACGATCTGATTTTCGATCGCCAGGGTGAGCTGCTGTTTACCGACCAGGGCCAGTCAGGACTCGATCGCCCCTATGGGGTGCTGTACCGGCTGCATGCGGGCGGGCGGCTCGAACGTCTGCTCGAACATATCCCGAGCCCGAACGGGCTTGCGCTGAGCCCCGATGAACATACGGTGTACCTCGCCGTCACGCGCGCCAACGCGATCTGGCGCGTGCCGCTCGACGGTTCCGGCAACGGCGCGGTCGCGCGCGTCGGCAACTATATCCAGCTATCGGGGGGCACCGGACCGGACGGTATCGCGCCGGCGCACGACGGCGGTCTTGCCGTCGCGCATATCGGCTTGGCGACCGTATGGCTGTTCGACCGGCTCGGCGAACCGATCGCGCGGGTGCAGTCGTGCGCGGGCGTGCAGCCGACCAACGTGGCCTTCGATCCGCGCGACGACAGCATGCTTTACATCACCGAAGCGGCCTCGGGACAGATTCTGCGCGCGCGCGTGCCGATGCATGGCGCGGCGCTGTATTCGCACGCTTGATGCACCGTGCCCCGCGCGGCGTCCGCCCACGCAAAACGACCGCGTTCAGACCGTACTCGCCACCTCGGCGTTCGTCTTGCGCGACCACGTGGGCTCGTCGAGTGTCGTCGCGCGATGCATCTCGCGCACGTCCGTTTCGGGGATATGCGGACGGCCGCGATGCATCAGCGCGCGGTTGTCCCACATCACCAGATCGCGCACCGACCAGTCGTGCGAATAGACGAACTGCGGCTGCGTGGCGAACTCGGTGAGTTCGCGCAGCAGGTCGCGTCCTTCGGGTTCGGACCAGCCTACGACGTGCGACGCATGGCTCGACAGGTACAGCGATTTGCGGCCCGAAATCGGATGCGTGCGCACGAGCTTGTGAATGCATGGCGCGAGCGCGCGGCGCTCTTCGTCGGGGAAATCGTGAAAGCCGGCCGCCGCGCGCGACTGCATGATGTCGTAGTGGCAGCTCAGGTCTTCGACCACGGCGCGCAGGTGCGCGGGCAGTTCGTCGTAGGCCGCGCGCATATCGGCGAATTGCGTCTGGCCGCCGACCGCCGGCACGACATACGAGAGCAGCATCGAATAGCGCGCGGGCAGCGGTAGATACGACGCATCCGAATGCCAGCGCCGGCTCGTCAGGTTGTTCATGCGGCGGCGGTCGCCGGCCCTGAAGGTCTGGTTGTCTTTGCCCAGGTTCGAGATGTCGTTGATCATCGGCGCGAGACGATGGTCCTCCGGCCGTGTCGTGTAAGACACGGCGACCTGCAGCGGTCCGAAGTTGGCGGCGAACGCCAGCAACTGGTCATCGTTGATGTACTGCCGCGGGAAAATCAGCACGGGATAGCGGCCGCTGGCGAGTTCGATCTCCGTGATCCGCTCTTCGCCGAGCGGTTGCGACAGATCCAGGCCATGAATTCGCGCGGCGATGAACGGATGGGCGGCTTCGACGGTCAGGCTCATGATGTTCCTTGTGACGGATGAGGTCCTCCGTCCGCGACCTCCCGCACACGACGCGTGCGCGGGCCCCGCGGCGAGGATCGATGTCATCGTAGGTGCCTGTGGCCGCTCGTCACAAGCGAGATTAAGGAACAGCGCGTGTGAGGTGGCCTGTCGTGCGCGCAAGGCGGCGCGGCGCGCGGGACCGCGCGCGCGGTACGACGCGAGCGGTGCGCGCCGCTAGATGACTTCGGCATGCTCGCCGGATTCGACTTTCGCAACCGTCTTGCGCACTTCCGCCTTCAGCCAGTCGGAGAAGCGCACGATCGCCGGCTGCCCCGATTTCATTTCGGTGTACACGAGGTAATACGAGCGTCCCGTCTTCACGCGTTGCTGGAATACGGGCTGCAGGCGCTTGTTGCCGATGTCCTCCTGCACGAAGATCGTCTGCGCCATCGCGAGCCCGAGACCGTCGATGGCCCCCTGATACGCGAGCCCCGAATATTCGAGCCGCAGTCCCTTGTAGCCGTCCACGCGCGTCGCGCCGTTCGCCTTGAGCCAGCGCTGCCAGTCGTCGTAGCGTGCGGCGGCATGCAGCAGCAGGAATGGTTCGAGATCGTCGGCTGTCTTCAGTTCGTGTCCCGCGAGCAGCGCCGGACTACCGACCGGAATCAGCTCCTCGTAGAACAGGTGCTCGCAGACGAGCCCCGGCCAGTCGCCCGTGCCGAGCCAGATCGCGACGTCGATGTCGTCATCGTTCGGCGAGACCGGCTCATGCGCGCTCTCCACCTGCAACGTGATCTCGGGGTACATCTTCTTGAAGCGCGCGAGGCGCGGAATCAGGAAGCGCATCGCGAAGGTGGAGAGCACACCGATGCGCAGCGATCCGTTGTCCGGCTGCGCGTAGAAATACTCGGCGGTCGCTTCCTGGATCTGGTCGAACAGGATCTGCAGCCGCGATGCGTAGGCGGCCCCCGGCTTCGTCAGCACGACCTGCTGATGACCGCGTTCGAACAGCTTTGCGTTCAGGTAATCCTCGAGCTTCGAAACGTGCCGGCTGATGGCGCTGTGCGTGACGCAAAGTTCTTCGGCGGCGCGGGTCATGCTCTGATTGCGCGCAGCCGATTCGAACGCGCGCAGGGCATTGAGGGAAGGTAGGCGGCGTTTTGGCATTGGGGGTCTCCTCACCATGCTGTCAGGGACAGGTGCTTGCGCGTGAGAGAGCAGCAATGCGACATCGATCAGCGGCGCGCGCCAGCGGTTGTGCATGCATGCGGGCGGCTCCCGCCCGTGCATGTGACAAAAACAGACTCGCACTCACGCACACAATAATCAAGGTAGGGTTTCCATTGACGCGGTTGTGGATAGGGTCTTCCGTCGAGAATGCTCATAGCGGTTGTTCCAAAAAGTGTCTTGCCGCGGGTTCCGGCAGCGTGTGATTCTTGGACGTGGCAAACAATGTGGCACGCCGTGCAAGGTGCAGCCGCAACTTCCGCACGCATGCAAACATTGCATCGCGAACACGCATTCCTTCGCGTGAATCGACCCACCGTTCAGACAGGAAATCGACCCCATGAGCACCGTCGACGCAGTCGTAGGCAGCGGAGAATTCACCTATCGGATCGTCGACGACTGGGCAAAATTGCCGGATGGCTGGCAGCTTCATGACGTGGCCGCGGTGGGCGTCGACAGCAAGGACCAGGTGTTCGTGTTCCATCGCGGCGAGCATCCCGTGATCGTGTTCGATCGCGATGGAAATTTCCTGCGCGCCTGGGGCGACGACGTGTTCGTTCACGCGCACGGCATCCATATCGGGCCGGATGACATGGTGTATCTCACCGACGATTACGATCACTGTGTGCGCAAGTGCACGCCCGACGGCAAGGTCCTGCTGACCATCGGCATTCCCGGAGAACCGGCGCCCTACATGAGCGGCACGCCGTTCAACCGCTGCACGCATACGGCGCTCTCGCCGCGTGGCGACATCTATGTCTCGGACGGCTATGGCAACGGCCGCATCCATCAGTATTCGCCGGACGGCAAACCGCTGCGCTCCTGGGGCGAACCCGGCTCGGGCAAAGGACAGTTCAATCTGCCGCACAACATTTCTTGCGACGAAGAGGGCTGGGTGTACGTCGCCGACCGCGAGAACCATCGCATCCAGGTGTTCGACGGCAACGGCCGCTTCGAGACGCAGTGGCACAACCTGCATCGCCCCTGCGGCATGTACATGCCGGTCGGCAAATGTCCGCTGTGTTATGTCGGCGAGACGGGGCCCTATTACGCGTTCAATCGCGGCGCGCCGAATCTCGGTCCGCGCGTGAGCATCCTGTCGAACAAGGGCGAACTGCTCGCGCGCATCACAACCACACCGGCCGCGGGAACGGGGCCGGGCCAGTTCCTCGGACCGCATGGTCTCGCGGTCGATTCGCACGGCGATATCTATGTCGGTGAGGTCTCCTACACGGCGTGGCCGTCGCTCTTTCCCGGCATCGACGCGCCGCCGGGGCTGCGCTGCCTGCAGAAGTTCGAAAGGATCGCGGCCTGACGGTCACGGCTGCCGCGGGGCGCCATTACTCGTAACGGAGGCACTATGCAAACCCTGACTACCCCGACCACCACACTGCTGCCCGAGGTCTCGCGCTTTCTCGACAGTGCCCTGCTAGGGGGCGTGGTCGGCGGCCGCGACGTCACCGCGGCCGACGGCGCAAGCTTCGATACCCTCGATCCGGGCACCGGAGAACGGCTCGCCACGGTGACGGCGATGAGCGCCGCGGACGTCGACCGCGCGGTTGTCGCGGCCAACGAGGCGTTCGCACGTTCGGGCTGGGCCACGATGCCCGTCAACGAACGCGCGGTATGGCTGCACCGGCTCGCCGACGAAGTCGAGAAGCGCAAGTCAATCATCGGACAGATCGAAGCGCTCGACGCGGGCAAGGTCGAGCAGCAGGCGCAGGGCGACGTGCAGGTCTTCGTCGATACGATGCGCTATTTCAACAACCTCTCGCAGAACGTGCAGCGCCGCTCGGCGGTGCCGGTGTCCGGCTACGAAGCGTGGACCACGCGCCAGCCGTGGGGCGCATGCGGCTTCATCGTGCCGTGGAATTTTCCGCTCGTGCTGATCGGCTGGAACATCTCGCCGGCGCTCGCGGCCGGCAATACCGTGGTCATCAAGCCCGCCGAGGACACGCCGCTGTCGGCCATCTATCTCGCCCAGCTCGCTCGCGAGATCGGCTTTCCGGACGGCGTGATCAATGTCGTCACCGGCTATGGCGAAACGGCGGGCGCGGCGCTCGCGGGCCATCCGGGACTGCGCCGCATGTCGTTTACCGGCTCGCCCGAAGTCGGCCGGCTCGTCGCCGAAGCGTGCGGACGCAACCTCGTGCCGTGCAAGCTCGAGCTCGGCGGCAAAGGAGCGGCGGTCGTGTTCGACGACGTCGATATCGAGGACACGGCGAACAAACTCGCGCGCGCGATCACCTTCCACTCGGGGCAGGTCTGCTGCGATGCGACGCGCTGGCTCGTGCAGGAATCGATCTATGAGCGCTTCGTCGATGCAAGCGTGGCCGCCCTGCAGCGCACGAAGGTCGGTTATCAGCTCGACGCCGGCACGCAGATGGGTCCCGTCGTCAGCGCGAAACAGCGCGAGCGCGTGCTCGGCTATCTCGAACGCGGCAGGCAGGAGGGCGCGCACACGGTCCTCGAAGGGGGCGTGGCGAGCGTGCCTGGCCGCGGCGGGTTCTACCTGAAGCCGGCGCTGCTCGCGGGGGCGCTCGGCAACGTGGCGGCCCGCGACGAGATCTTCGGGCCCGTCGCCTACCTGGCGCCGTTCAAGGACGAATCGCAGGCCGTCGAGCTCGCCAACTGCACCGACTATGGTCTCGCCAACAGCGTGTGGAGCCGCGACCTGACCCGCGCGTCGCGCGTCGCCGAGGCCATGGTGGCCGGCAATAGCTGGATCAACGCGCACAACCTGTTCCCGCTCGGCGTGCCGTATGCCGGCGTGAACAAGAGCGGCATGGGCGGCGGCGTCAACAGCGTGGAGACGCTGTTCGACTACTGGCGCAGCCAGTCGATGGTGCGTCCGCTCAGTTGAGTCATGGGCCAGTGCGCAAGCGCTCGAAATTCGCACGACCGTTGTGACATAAATGACGTTGCGGCGGCACGCCCGCTTGCGCACACTGGATCAGAATGACCCGTCATCGCTGCACCGGAGACGGCGGGCGGTACTTCACAAGAAACACGAAGAAGCAGCGGGACGCACAAAAAATCAGGGGAAACCCGGGAGACAGAGTGAGCATTCCAGACGCAACCCGTATCGCCCACACGGTCGCCTCGCTGCTCGGCGCCCGGCGCACGAGCAGCACGCTGGCGATGCTTGCGCCGCCTTATGCGCCGGCTTCGCTCGAGGAAGCCTTCACGGTGCAACGCGAGGTGACGCGCCAGCTTGGTGCGCCTATCGGCGGCTGGAAGGTCGGCTACGCGCCCGGGGTGCGCCTCACGCATGCACCGATCTACCGGGACGCGTGCCTCGCGAACGACGCGTCGGTTCATCTTCCGTATGCCGAAGCACCCGCCGTCGAAGGCGAGGTCGCCTTCGTGCTGGGCCGCGATCTGCCGGTGCGCGACACAAGCTATTCCGACGAAGAAATCGCGGCCGCGGTCGACGAAGTGTGCGCCGCGATCGAAGTCGGCGCGCCGCGTCTGCGCAACTTCATGGAAGCACCGATCGAGCACAAGATCGCCGACAACATGGGCAACGGCGCGTTGATTCGCGGCAGCGGCACGCGCGCGTGGCGGGCGATCGATCTCGCGGCGCTGCGCGTGCGCGTCGAGATCGACGGACGTGTCGTGACCGATCTCGTCGGCGGCAACAGCGCCGGCGATCCCTTCAACGCGCTCGTCGCGCTGGCCAATGCGCCGCACCGGCGCGAGCCGCTGCAGGCGGGCCAGACCGTGATCAGCGGCACCTGCACGGGGCTCTATCCGGGCCATGCGGGCAACGAAGTGAAGGTCGTGTTCGAGGGGCTCGGCGAAGCCCGCATGACCCTCGTCTAACCCGACGCGCGCGCCGCATCAGCGACAGGCAATCCGCGAAACGTAGCGCGCGCCGAACCGCAAGGAGGAATGCTTTCGATGGGATCCCTGACTCAACGCCAGCGCCTGCGCGCGATTCTGGACAGTGAACGTTGCGTGACAATGGCGACGGTGTTCGATCCGATCTCCGCGCGTCTTGCCAGCCAGCTCGGCTACGAGGCGGCGCTGATGGGCGGATCGCTCGCTTCGTACGCGGTGCTCGGCGCGCCCGATCTGATCCTGCTCACGTTGAGCGAGCTTGCCGAGCAGGTGCATCGCTGCACGCGTGTGTCCGACGTGCCGCTCGTCGTCGACGGCGATCACGGCTACGGCAATGCGCTCTCGGTGATGCGCACGGTGCACGAACTCGATCGCGCGGGCGCGGCGGCGGTCACCATCGAAGACACGCTGTTGCCGCGCCCGTTCGGCCCCTCGGGCGCGGTGCAGTTGTCGCCGTTCGACGAGGCGGTCGCGAAGATCGAGGCCGCGGTGGCTGCGCGCGGCGATTCGGACCTGCTGGTGATGGGTCGCACGAGCGCGGCCACGGTCAACGGCATCGAGGATGCGGTTGCGCGCTTCAAGGCGTTCGAGGCGGCCGGCGTCGACGCGCTGTTCCTGCCGGGACCGCGCAAGCGCGAAGAGATCGACGCGATCGCCGCGGCCGTGAAGCTGCCGCTGTTGATGGCGGGGGCGCCCGCGCCGCTCTGCGATCCCGCTTATCTGGCCACCCGCCGCATCAAGGCGTGGTCGGCCGGACACCAGACTTTCTCGGTGGCGCTCAAGGCACTTCACGACAGCATGCAGGCGGTCAGGGCCGGCGCGTTGTCGCTGGAGCTGCCGGATCAGGCGCCGAAAGCCTTGCTCGAAGAGGCGACCGGCGTGCCCGCGTTCGACGCGCTGACGCGCCGCTTCCTCGGCGCGGCGTAGCAGGAGAACACACGATGAGTTCGCAGACAGCACAGACGGAAGAGGGCGGCGCAATCGAATACGTCAACACCCGGCGCCGGGACTACTACAGCGGCATGCTGATGCTGCTGATCGGGCTCGGTGCGATATACGGCGGCGTGCGCTACAGCATCGGCAGTCTGACCCAGATGGGGCCGGGCTTCTTCCCCGTCGCGGTCGGCGCGGCACTCGCCTGCACCGGCATCGCGATTGCGGTGGTGGCCAAATACACGCCGGTGCAGCAGGGCGAACGCAAGCTGCCGCCCGAAGGCAAGGCGTGGTGCTTCATTCTCGGCAGCCTCGTCGCGTTCATCGTGCTCGGCCATTACGGCGGGCTCCTGCCGGCGACTTTCGCGGTCGTGTTCATCTCGGCGCTCGGCGATCGCCAGAACACCGTGTGGCGAGCGTTGCTGCTCGCGGCGGCGATGACCGCGCTATGCGTGGCGGTGTTCTGGTGGGCGCTGTCGCTGCAGTTTCCACTGTTTCAATGGGGCTAGACGACCATGACCCAGTCTCTCGTCGATCTCTGGTACGGCTTTGGCGTCGCGCTCGAGCTGCACAATCTCGCGTGGTCGTTCTTCGGCGTGGTAGTCGGCAACCTGATCGGCGTGCTGCCCGGCATGGGTCCGCTCTCCGCCATCTCGATGCTGCTGCCGCTCACCTACACGATGCACCCCGTGCCGGCGATCATGATGCTGGCTGGCATCTTCTACGGCTCGCAATACGGCGGCGCGATCGGCGCGATTCTGCTGAACCTGCCATGCCACCCGCCGCACGCGGTGACCTGTCTCGACGGCTATCCGCTCACGCGCCAGGGCAAGGGCGGCACGGCGCTTGGCATCGCGATGATCTCGTCGTTCTTCGCGGCTTCGTGCGGCATCGCGCTGATGGTCTTCGCGTCGCCGCTGCTCGTCAGCATCGCCTTCAAGTTCGGGCCCGCCGAGCTGTTCTCGATCATGCTGCTGGGCCTGCTCGCGGGCGGCACGATGTCGCGCGGACCGGTGCTGAAAGGCGTCGCGATGACGCTGTTCGGGCTGTTGATCGGCATCGTCGGCACCGACGTCAATACCGGCACCATGCGCTTCACGTTTGGTTTTCCAAGGCTCGGCGATGGTGTCGAGATCGTCGCGCTCGCGCTCGGCCTGTTCGGCGTGGCCGACTTCCTGCGCAACGTCAACCGGCTGCAGGTGGTGAGCGGCGGCGCGCGGGTGCGTCTGCGCGACATGCGGCCGAGCTGGAAGGAGTTGAAGCAGGCGTTCCTGCCGATGGTGCGCGGCACGGCGATCGGTGCGCTGTTCGGCGGCATGCCGGGCACCGGCTCGACGATCACGACCTTCATCGCCTACGCGCTCGAGCAGAAGATCTCGCGCAATCCGAAGAAGTTCGGGCAGGGGGCGATCGAAGGCGTGGCGGCACCGGAAGCCGCGTCGCACTCGAAGACCCAGGTCGACTTCATTCCGACCATGAGCCTCGGCATTCCCGGCGACGCGGTGATGGCGCTGATTCTCGGTGCCCTGATGATCCAGGGCATCCAGCCCGGCCCGCAGTTGATCACCGATCACGCCGATCTGTTCTGGGGGCTGGTAGCGAGCTTCTGGGTCGGCAATATTCTGCTGATGCTGCTGAACGTGCCGCTGATCGGCATCTGGGTGAAGTTTCTGCGCGTGCCGTACCGCTACCTGTTTCCCTCGGCGCTGCTGTTCATCGCGGTCGGCGTGTACAGCACCAACAATAGTCTTTTCGAGGTCGGCGAGGTGCTCGCGTTCGGCGTGATCGGTGCCGTGCTGCTCGCGCTCGAATTTCCGGTCGCGCCGATCCTGCTCGGTTTCGTGCTGGGCCCGATGGTCGAAGACAATTTCCGGCGCGCCGTGCTGCTCTCGCGCGGCGACATCGGCATCTTCATCCAGCGGCCGATCAGCGCGGTCTTCATCGGCGCCTCGGCGTTGCTGATCCTGCTGCAGGTCGGCTTCGCGATTCGTGGCGCGATACGCCGGCGCAAGGCACGGCCGAGAAAATTTCGCATGACGGGGTCGTCGCGGCCTACATCTCAAGACAACGTATGAGCGCGTCCATGGCGAGCGCGGCGGCCCGGCGCGAGGGCGGTCGCTGCCGGGACGACGAGACGCACTGAACAGCCCGGGAGACACATCTATGCTGACGCGGCGCCGGCTTCTGATCTCATTGGGGTCCGTGGGGGCACCGCTGCTGCTCGGCTGGATGCCGGCGGCGCGCGCCGACTATCCGGACAGTCCCATTCGCATCGTCATCGCGTTTCCGGCCGGAGCGGGCGAGGCCGAGGCGCGGATCGTCGCGAAGCGGCTGGGCGAGGTGCTCAAGCAGCCGGTGATCGTCGAGGCGCATCCCGGCGCCGGCGGCAACATCGCGGCCGCCTATGTCGCGAAGTCGCGCGGCGACGGCTACACGCTGCTGCTCGGCGTGAGCACGTTCTTCGAAACGAATCCGATGATCTACAAGGACATCGGCTATCAGCCCGCGGATTTGCAACCGGTCAGCGTGATTTCGGAGCAGCCGTTCGTGCTGGTCGTCAATGCGTCGTTGCCGATTCATTCGCTGCAGGAGCTGATCGCGTACGCGAAGCAGCATCCGGGCAAGGTGACCAATGCGACCGCGGGGCTCGGCAGTCCGCTCGACCTCATCGCGAAGGAGTTCATGGTGCGCACCGGCGCGCAAATCCTGAACGTGCCGTACAAGGGCGGCGGCGAAGATACGCTCGCGGTGCTCGGCGGGTTCGCCGACATGCTGTTCGGCGGCGTCGCCGATGTGACGGCCGGTATCCAGTCGGGCAAGATGCGCGCGCTGTGCGTGACGGGCAACCGGCGCCTGCCGCATTTTCCCGATCTGCCGACCATCGCCGAAGCGGGACTCGCCGGCTACGACTTCACGGTCTGGAACTGCCTGTCCGTGCCGTCGTCGACGCCGCCCGCGATCGTCGCCAAGCTCCATGCGGCAATCGTGACGACGATGGCCTCGCCGGACGTGCAGACCGGCTTCGACCGGATCGGTTTTTTCCCAACCAGCAGCACGGGCGAAGAACTGTCGAAGCGGATCGTATCGGAAACGGAGATATGGCGTGCGGTGCTGAAGAAGTCGGGGACGCTGCAGCAGCAATGAGGACGGGCCGACCGGCGCTTCGACGGCGGCCCTCGATCCTCGCCCCTCACGACAGATCGCAGACGAACTTCGGCTCCGCGAAGCCGCGCACGCCGGGTTCGATCGCGAGCAGACTGCCGGCTAGCGGCTGCTTGGCCAGCTCATCCTTCGAGAGGCGCTGCGACGCGGTCGTGATGTACAGGATGTCCAGATCAGGACCGCCGAACGTACAACTGGTGGGATTCTGCACCGGCATCTCGACGACGCGCTCGACGCTGCCGTCCGGCGCATAGCGCGTGACGCGCCAGCCGCCGTATTCGGCGAGCCAGATGAAGCCATCCTCATCGACGGTGGCGCCGTCGGGCACCGCGGGCAGTGTGGTCCGCGCGAACTCGCGACGCGCGCCGAGCGCGCCAGAGTCGGGATCGAGCGCATAGGCGAAGATCGTTTGCAGATCCGAGTCGGCGCAGTACATCGTGCGGCCGTCGGGGCTGAAGCAGGTGCCGTTGGGCACGCGCACGCCGGTCGCGACACTCGTCACACCGTGGCCGTCGACGCGATACAGCTCGCCGACCGGCTCGCGCGTGCGGTCGTTCATCGTGCCGACCCAGAAGCGGCCCTGCCGGTCGCATTTGCCGTCGTTGAAGCGTAAGGCGGGATCCTCGGCACGCTGGTTCGCAATGCGCGTCAGCTCGCCCGTGCGCGTGTCGAGATAGTGCAGCGAACGCGAGGCGACGAGCACGCGGCCGTCGCCGCACAGCGCGATCGAGCCGACGAGGTCGGGCATCGGCCAGTAGCGCATCGCATCGGTGGCCGGATGCCAGCGCTGGACCGCCGGCCGGCGGATGTCGATCCAGTACAGCGCCTGCTCGGCTTCACTCCATAACGGGCATTCGCCGAGGATGTCGGTGGTTTGCGTGACGCGTCGAATCGCACTCATGTTGGCCTCGCTGCGTAGCGGTCGGAGAGCGGGTAGAAGGACGGACAGAATGACTCTGCGGTCCGATTCTACGAGCCCGTCACCGGCGCTCAAGCGCAATAAACGCACACACGATGTGACCTCGTCGCGGGTTGGCGAGGCCGGTGCGCGAGGTCAATGACGCGTGTTTTCGCTGCGCAGGATCTCGACGAACTTGTCGGCGTGATTGCCCTCGCGATCGAACGCCGAGCGCACGATGCATGGCGTGAGCGTGATGGCCTGCGCAAGCGGCCGCACGACGAGATCGGACCACGCTCCCGCGCTTGCCGTGTATTCGTCGACGATCGCGATGCCCGCGCCTGCCCGCACGAGCGAGCACGCGACGTCGGTCTGGAAGACGTCGATGCGCGAGCGCAGTTCGAGCCCGGCATCGTGAAAGGCCGCGGTCACGATCTTGCCGAACAGGATGCCGGGGTGATGGGCGATCAGCGGATAGCGCGCCACGTCCGCCAATGACAGCGACGCCTCGCGTTCCAGCGCATGCCCTTGCGGCAGAACACAGGCCATCTTGCCGGACGTGAACACCTCTACCTTCAGGTTGACGTGCTGGATCGGCATCACAGCGACCGCGACGTCGACCTTGTTGCTGAGCACCTCGATCGCCATGTCGTTGAGCAGCGTGGTGTGATAGACGACGCGAATCTTCGGATAGCGCGCCACGAAGCGCGAGATGGCGAGCGGCATCATCGAGTAGCTAAGGCATGGGCTCGACGACAGGTTCAGCGTACCGGTCGCGCCCTGCGCGAGATCACGTGCGAAGTTGTTCACCTGTAGGGCATGATCGTAGAACTCGTCCACCTGGCGGAACAGCGCGATGCCTTCGGGCGTGGGAATCAGCTTGCCCTTGGCGCGGCTGAACAGCTTGAGTCCGAGTGTTTGCTCGGTGTGCGAAATGATCCGGCTCACCGCGGGTTGTGAAATGAACAGCAGTTTCGCGGCACCGTTGATCGATCCGGTCAGCATGACCGACCGAAAAATTTCCATCTGTCGCAGCCGGAAGTTCATGGTGCCTCCATGCGTACGGGGAAGAGCGACTTGTCTTGTTCGATGTTCGCCGGGCCGTGTGCGCCGGCTGCACATCTGGTGTGATCAAAGCGCACGCGGCGTGCGTATTCATCGATGACTAGCGTACAGCACTGTACGTGCGCGTCCAGTCGGGTTGCTGCGGATATGTGCTCCATCGGACGATGTCAAACGCCCGCACGTCACGCGCGCTGTGAATAAATCTGTCTTGTGAGGACGAAATCGCCGCGCCTACGATAACGATGTTCCGGTGTGCGACGCAAAACCATGCAGGCGACAGGCGTCGCAGCAGTCCAATGGCAAAACGTAACCGAGGAATCACCATGAGTCTTGACATCGAGGCAGCGCATCCAACGGTCGCCGCGCGCATCCACGGACTGGATCTGAGCCGGCCGCTGAGTGACACGCAGATCGAAGAGATCGAGCAGGCGAGCGGCACCTACCCGGTCCTGATCTTTCCGGGCCAGTACATCGACGACAGCCAGCTGCTGGCGTTCAGCGCGAATTTCGGCCCACTGCAGCCGGTCGTGTCGTTTCATACCGCCGTGGAGGATCACAGGCTCTCGCCGATGGTCTCCGACATTTCGAATCTCGACCGCGATAACCGCACGTTTCCCGCTGGCGATCGCCGCCGCATGAACTTTCTCAGCAGCCGTCGCTGGCATACGGACGGTTCGTATCTGCCGACGCCGAACCGCTATTCGATGCTGCTGTCCTATACGGTCGCCAAGCGCGGCGGGCAGACGCAGTTCGCCGATATGCGCGAAGCCTACGACGCGTTGCCCGAGGAACTGCGCGAGATGGTCGAGGACCTCGTGCTCGAGCACGACGTCATGCATTCGCGCGCGGTCGCGGGCTTCACGGAGTTCGACGAAGCCGAGCGCGCGCGCTTCACGCCGACGCAAAAGAAGCTCGTCCGCCGCCATCCGATCTCTGGGCGCAAGTCGCTCTATCTGTCCGGTCACGCGTCGCATGTGATCGGCTGGCCGGTGCCCGAAGGGCTCGATCTGTTGCGCGAGCTGACCGAATTCGCGACGCAGCCGCAATTCGTCTATACGCATCAGTGGTCCGTGCGCGACCTGGTGATGTGGGATAACCGCTCGCTCATGCATCGCGCGCGCCGGCACTATCCGGACACCGACGTGCGTGAGATGCACCGGGCCTCGACGATCGACGACCTGTCGTGGTCGCGTCCGAAGCACAGCGAGACCGTCGGGTAGGCGCAGCGCGCGCCGCTTCCCTCGCGGCGGACCGCACGCCGTCGTCAATCCGGACCGCAAGGTTCTTCCCCGCTCCAGCCGAGGTCATCATGCCGGGACCGCATACGCAAACCATCCTCACCGGTCTGTCGTTCGCCGAGGGCGCGCGCTGGCGGGAGGATCGACTCTGGTTCTCCGATCTCTATACCTACCAGGTGCAGACCATCGACCAGCAGGGACACACGCAGGTACTGGCGCAGGTGCCGAAACGTCCATCGGGGCTCGGCTTTCTGCCCGACGGCACGGCGCTCGTGGTGTCGATGCTCGACCGCCGGCTGCTGGCAATCAACGACGACGGCAGCACGCGGCTCGTCGCCGATCTGTCCGACGTGGCGGGCGGCCCCTGCAACGACATGGTGATCGACCGTCATGGCCGCGCCTACGTCGGCAACTTCGGCTACGACAAGAACAACGGCGCCGAGCCGCGGCTCACCCGCATCATCCGCGTGGACCCGGATGGCTCGATTCATCCGACCGGCACGGAAGTCAGTTTTCCGAACGGCATGGTGATCACGCCCGACGAACAGCATCTGATCGTCGGCGAAACCTTCGCGCACCGGCTCAGCATGTTCGATATCGACGCCAACGGCGATCTGCACAATCACCGCTATTTCGCGCAGATCGAGGGCTGCAACCCCGATGGCCTCGCGCTCGATGCCGAGGGGGCCGTGTGGGTCGCGGACCCGTTCGGCAAGCGCGTGCGGCGCGTGTTCGAGGGCGGGCGCATCGAGCGCGAAATCACCTTCGAGCCGGGGCGCGGCGCCTATACGTGCGCGCTCGGCGGCCCGCAACGGCGTACGCTTTACATCGTCACCAACACCTCCAGCGGTCCGCAGATGGCGCACCTGCGCGACGGCTGCATCGAAACCATCGAAGTCGACGTACCGGGCGCAGGCTGGCCATGAGCATCGAGGTATCCGCACGACATGTTCGTTGCGGCTCTGCGCGTGTCCCGTATTGAAGGAGTGTTCACATGTCCGATTCGAATGATTCCACGCTGGTCTGGTTGATCACAGGCTGTTCCACCGGCTTCGGCCGCGAACTCGCGAGCGCGGTGCTCAGGCACGGCTGGCGCGCGGTCGTGACTGCGCGCGACCCGGCGCAAATCGCCGCGCTCGCCGACGCGTTCCCACAGCAGGCGAGCGCGATCCGGCTCGACGTCACGCGCCCGGACGATGCCGCGGCGGCCGTCGCGCGGGCCGAAACCGCGTTCGGACGGATCGACGTGCTCGTCAACAACGCCGGCTACGGCTATCTCGCGGCCGTCGAGGAAGGCGAGGACGAGGAGGTGCGCGCGATGTTCGAAGCGAACTTCTTCGGCGCGGTCAACATGATCAAGGCCGTGCTGCCGTCGATGCGCGCGCGGCGCTCGGGTCACATCGTCAACGTGACGTCGGTGGGCGGCTTCATCGGCAACCCGGCGAGCGGCTATTACGCGGCCACCAAGTTCGCGCTGGAAGGCCTGAGCGAATCGCTCGCGCGCGAGACGGCCGAACTCGGCATCAAGGTGACTGCGGTCGAGCCGGGACCGTTTCGCACCGACTGGGCCGGCCGCTCGCTGAAGCAGACCCGCAAGCCGATCGACGACTACGCCTCGATCGCGGGCAAGCGACGCGTGCAGGTCGTCGAGCGCAGCGGCAAGCAGCCCGGCGATCCGGTGCGCGCGGCCGAGGCGATCATCGCCGCCGTGCGCTCGCCGACGCCGCCCGCGCATCTGGTGCTCGGGCGCAGCGGTCTGGAGATGGTTCGCGGCAAACTCGCGCGGGTGGCCGCGGATCTGGATACGTGGGAAGAGACCACGCTATGGGCCGACGCTCCGGCGGCATGAGCCCCACGCCATGCACCAAACGGCCACGCCCGGGCCGCGCACGGTCTGACTGACTATTACAATCACAAGACTGGATGGAGGCAATCATGATGAGGAGACGCAGATTCGTGGCGGCGCTCGGCGCGCCGGTGCTGCTGGGCTGGATGCCCGCGGCGCTGGCGGCATTTCCGGACGGCCCGATCCGGCTCGTGGTCGGCTTCCCCGGCGGCTCGGGCGAGGCCCAGGCGCGCATCGTCGCGAAGACGCTCGGGCAGATTCTCGGCCGTCCCGTGATCGTGCAGGGGCAGGGCGGCGCGGGCGGCAACATCGCCACGGCCTATGTCGCGAAGTCGCGCCCCGACGGCTACACGATGCTGCTCGGCGTGAGCACGTTCTTCGAGATCAATCCGCTGATCTACCGCACCCCCGGATTCAAGAACAGCGACCTGAGGCCAGTTTCCCTGCTGTCGGAACAGGAGTTCGTGCTGACCGTGCGGCCGCAGTTGCCGATTCACTCGGTGAAGGAACTGATCGAATACGCGCGCGCGAATCCCAACAAGCTCACGAACGCGACGGGCGGCCTCGGCAGTCCGCTCGACCTGTGCACGCGCGAGTTCATGTCGCGCACGGGCGCGAAGATTCTGAGCGTGCCCTACAAGGGCGGCGGCGAGGACACGCTCGCGCTGCTGAGCGGCTTCGCCGACATGATGTTCGGCAGCGTCACCGACGTGACCGGCAATATCGAGTCGGGCAAGCTGCGCGCGCTCGGCGTCACGGGCATCAAGCGGCTGAAGAATTTCCCCGACGTACCGACCATCGCCGAGGCCGGCGTGCCCGACTACAACGTCACGATCTGGACCTGCCTGTCAGTCCCCGCGGCAACGCCCGCCGACGTCGTGGCGAGGCTCCAGGATGCCTCCGCGAAGGCGATCGCGGACCCGGCATGCCGCGCGAGCCTCGAGCAGATGGGACTCTTTCCGCTGCATCTCGACGGCGATGCGGTCCAGCGCCGCATCGAACTGGAAGTGCCCATGTGGCGCGAGATATTCCGCAAGGCAGGCGTCGAGCCGGCATAGTCCTCATGACCGCGCGAGCGCAGGTGCGCATGAACGCGGTCATATGCGTTGTGAAAAAAAGTGGCTTGCGAGGTGTGCGCCCGAATGTGATCGTTCAGACACGCAACGGCGCGCTTTTTCACCTGACGATCCACTCGAGGACAACGCAAATGAGTCGACTTTATGGCAGCGGGGAATACACATACCGGATCGTCGAAAACTGGGCGGAGCTTCCTGATGGCTGGCGCTTCGGCGACGTGGCGGCGGTCGGTGTCGATCAGGATGACCAGGTATATGTGTTTCATCGCGGCGAGCATCCCGTCATCGTGTTCGATCGCGGCGGCAAGTTCCGGCGGTCGTGGGGCGACGGCATCTTCAAGCGTCCCCATGGACTGCATATCGGCGCGGACGGCGCCGTTTATCTGACCGACGACGGCGACCATACGGTGCGCAAGTGCACGCCGGAGGGCAAGGTTCTGCTGACGCTCGGCACACCGGGACTACCGGCGCCGTTCATGAGCGGCACGCCGTTCAATCGCTGCACGCATACGGCGCTCTCGCCACGTGGCGATATTTACGTGACCGACGGCTACGGCAACGGCCGCGTGCATAAGTATTCGCCCGACGGCAAGCTCCTCGGCTCGTGGGGCGAACCGGGCTCCGATCCGGGCCAGTTCAATCTGCCGCACAACATTGCCTGCGATGAAGACGGTTGGGTCTACGTCGCCGATCGCGAGAATCACCGCATTCAGGTTTTCGACGGCGAGGGTCGCTTCGAGACGCAATGGCACGACCTGCACCGGCCGTGCGGCATGTACATGCCGGCGGGCAAGTGCCCGCTGTGCTATGTCGGCGAGACAGGACCGTACTGGGGTTTCAACCGGGGCGCACCGAATCTCGGCCCGCGCGTGAGCATTCTGTCGAACGAGGGCGAGTTGCTCGCGCGTATCACGAGCACGCCGGCCGCGGGCACGGGGCCCGGACAGTTCCTCTCGCCGCATGGACTCGCGGTCGATTCGCGCGGCGATCTCTATGTCGGGGAGGTCGGCTACACGGCGTGGCCGTCGCTCTTTCCCGGCGTGCCGGTGCCCGAGCAGGGCCTGCGTTGTCTGCAGAAGTTCGAGCGGGTCGACGCCTAAATCTCACGCCGGTGCGTTGCTCACATCGGCGTCATTCCCGACTTCTGGAAGATCGAGCGCCACGCGGCGCTTTCGGTGGCGATGCGTTGCGCGACCGCTTCGCTCGTGCTGCTGACAGGGATCAGGTTGATCTGCGCGAAGCCCGTCTGCACTTCCGGGTCCGCCATCGTCTTGACGAGCGCCGCGTTGAGCCGGGCGACGATGTCGGGCGGCGTCGCGACGGGCACCGACACGCAGCTCCATACCGAGAACTCGTAACCGGGCACGCCGGCCTCCGCGATGGTCGGCACGTCCGGCAGATTCGCGAGGCGTTTCGAACCCGTCACGCCGAGCGCATGCAGCTTGCCGGCCTTGATGTTGCCCACCACGTTCGGAATGCCGCCGAACTCGAGATCCGTGAAGCCGCTCATCACGGCGAGCGTGTCTTCGCCGCCGCCCTTGTACGGCACCGGAGTCATCTGCACGCCGGTGCGCGACATGAACTCGCGGTTCGCGAGATCGAGCGGGCTGCCGGGGCCCGCGGTCGCGACCGTTACCTTGCCGGGATTGCGCCGTGCGTAGTCGACGAGCTCGCGCACGTTGGCGACCGGCAGTCCGGGCCTGGCGACGAGCAGGAACGGTTGCTCGGAGAGCAGGCTCACCGGCGTCAGGTCGCTGAGCTTGTAGCCGATGTCCTTGTAGATGAGCGGATTCGTTTCGAAGAACGTGCTCACGCCGAGCAGCATCGTATAGCCGTCGCCGCGCGCCTTGGCGACATAGGCCGCGCCGATGTTGCCGCCGGCGCCGGGATGCGCCTCGACGACGATCGGTTGTCCGATGTATTTGCCGAGCGTCTTCGCGACGAGGCGCGCCTGGGCTTCCTGGGTGCCGCCCGGAAACGGAATGATGAGACGGATCGGGCTGTCGGGCCAGGCCGCCCACGCGTCGCTGCTCGCCCATGCGGCCAGCACGGGCGCGCCGAGCGCGGCGAGGAAGGTGCGTCGTGAAGTCATGGCTGCGTCCCCTGTCAGGTCATCGCTTATGTCGCGGCCCGGTGTGCGTGTCGTTCGAAGCACTGCGAGGCGGGATGATCAGGCCATGCTATCGGCGGGTGCAAGGCATCTGCAAGCGAGATTAAGTCACAGGCCGCATCACAAATCCGGACCTGCAACAGGGCTACACATGCAGTGCTTTCACGCCGTGCGAGAGCAGCTTCAGGTCATACGGGACGTGCAAAAAAATCTCTTGCGACGGCTGTTCGCGACGTGTGACTGTTACGTATCCCGATGCATCGCGAGCGCTTCGCGCGCGGCGTCGATGCGAGTAACTGTCTGCGAGGATCGCACTCATGGCAACCATAGTTGGCGGCGGCGAATTCACCTACGAGACCGTGGATGGCTGGGCGAAGATGCCCACGGGTTGGGAGATGGGCGAAGTCGCCGCAGTGGGTGTCGATCGCCATGACAACGTCTATGTGTTCAATCGCGGCCTGCATCCGATGATCGTGTTCGATCGCAACGGCGAATTCCTGCGCTCGTGGGGCGAGGGCGTGTATGTGCGCCCTCACGGCGTGCACATGGGCCCCGACGACACGATCTATCTGACCGACGACGGCGGCAGCGCGGTCTACAAGTGCGACCTGCACGGCAAGACGCTGATGACGATCGGTCTGCCCGGCAAGCCGACCCCGTTCATGAGCGGCCAGCCGTTCAATCACTGCACGCACACGGCACTCGCGCCGAACGGCGACATCTTCGTGTCCGACGGCTACGGCAATGCGCGCATCCACAAGTACACGCCCGACGGCAAGCTCATCAAGTCATGGGGCGAGCCGGGTTGCGAGCCGGGCCAGTTCAACCTGCCGCACAACATCTCGTGCGACGAGGACGGCTGGCTCTATGTCGCCGATCGCGAGAATCACCGCATCCAGATCTTCGACAGCGATGGCCGCTTCGAAACGCAATGGCACAACCTGCACCGGCCCAACGGCATGTACATGCCGCGCGGCAAGTGCCCGCTGTGCTATGTCGGCGAAACGGGGCCGATGTACGGCTTCAATCGCGGCGCGCCGAATCTCGGGCCGCGTCTGTCGATCCTGTCGAACAAGGGCGAAGTGCTGATCCGCATCCAGAGCACGCCCTCGGCCGGCACGAACCCGGGGCAGTTCCTGTCGGTGCATGGCGTGGCGGTCGATTCGCACGGCGACATCTACGTCGGCGAGACGTCGTACACGTCCTGGCCGCTGCTGTTCCCGGACAAGCCGATGCCGACGCGGCTGCGCAGCCTGCAGAAGTTCGCGCGCATCGCGCCGCGCAGCGAAGCGCCGGTGCGGCGCTGATCTTCCATCGAGCCGGCAGGGGCACGCGCCCTCCGACGCTTGCGTTGTCACGGAGACCACCCATGATTGTCGAAGAACGTATCTACGATCTGCGCCCTAACTCGGCGGCCGAATTCGCCCGCCATTTCGAGCGCGAGGGCATCGCGATCCAGCGCCCGATACTGGGGCGGCTGGTCGGCTATTTCTATACCGAGATCGGGCCGCTCAACCAGATCGTTCATCTGTGGGCGTACGAGGACCTCGAAGACCGCGCGAAGCGGCGCGCGGTGCTCGCCGCCAATCCGGTCTGGCGTGAGTATGTGAAAGAGAACATCCATCCGCTGCTCGTGCGGATGCAGAACAAGATACTCGTGCCGATGTCGTTCTCGCCGCCGCTGCCGCCACTCTGGCAACCCGGCGACGAAACGCGACAGCAGCGGTGAGCTCAGGTGTCCGACAGGATCGAACCATCGGACTCTGCTCGCATCGAGGACGCTACCGGGCTCAGTGCGAGTTCGCGAGAGCGGGTGGCCCGCATCGCGGGCGCGCTGTTCGAGGCGCGCATGCGCAAGCAGACGCTGGCGGCGCTGCCCGATCATGAGGGGTCGTTGTCGCTCGCCGAGGCGATGGCGGTGCAGTACGAGGTCGGGCACCGGCTCGCACGCAAGGTTGCGGGCTGGAAGGCCGGGCTCGTGCCGGACGTGCGTTTCACCTGTGCGCCCGTATATGCGTCGGACGTGTTGCGTAGTCCCGCCGTGTATCGTCTGGCGGACGGCGTCGTCGAGGGCGAAGTCGAGACGGCGTTCGTCGAAGGGGAAATCGCCTTCCGGCTCGGGGCGGATCTGCCTGTACGCGCGCGTCCCTATCGGGAGTTCGAGGTGCGCGCAGCGATCGAAAGCTGCTGTGCCGCCATCGAGGTCGGCAATCCACGGATCGCCAATTTCGATACCGCGCCGCTGTCGCACAAGCTTGCCGACAGCATGGGCAATGGCGCGATCGTCTGGGGCAGCGGCACGCTGCACTGGCGCGATATCGATCCGGCGGCGCTGCGGGTCGTGTTCGAAATCGATGGCGTCGTGGCCGTCGATCGCATCGGCGGCGGCAAGGGGGCGCCGCCGCTGTCGACGCTCATGGCGCTCGCGAATGCCGCCGAGCGCCGGCTGCCGTTACGGGCCGGGCAGACCGTCATCACCGGTAATTGCACGGGCCTGAATCGCGCCGAGCGCGGCGCTACGGTTCGCGTGGTGTTCGAGGGACTCGGCGAGGCGCGGGTGCGCATCGACTGAAGCGGACCCCGGATAGCCGCAAGGCCACCTTTACCCGGAACGCTGCGGACTTCGCAGCGGTGCCGGGTCGAGTTCAAGGGTTCAATGCGGGGCGTCGATTCAAGGGCTCAACGCGCTTGCGGGTCATCCGCCGGCAGCTCCTGCAGCGGCGAAAAAGACATCGGCAGAAGAATCCTGCTCTGCTGTCGAAGCGAAAAGCCGCGCACTTTCGCGGCGTATACGTTCCAACGCGGATCGGCGGCCAGTCTCGCGCGACGTTCGGCGCGATCCCGGAAACTCTCGTAGGCCCATAGATGAACGATCTGGTTGAGCGGGCCGAGTTCAGTGTGGAAGTAGCCGACCAGGCGGCCCAGTATCGGCCGCTGGATCGCGATGCCTTCCTCCTGTACGAGCGCGACGTAGGCGGGCAGACGTCCGGGAGCCAGGTCGTAGGTGCGTTCTTCGATGATCATCAGGTGGTCTCCTCGCGAACGGGCGCCGGACGAACTCAGTACAGCCTCAGAACTGGTGGCGGATGGCGAAGCGCACCACGCCCTGGTGATTGACCGTCGAAGGCGTTAGAAAATTGAGCGCGGCGACGGCCGGCGTTCCATTCGAGTTCACGCCCGAAGCGGTTTGATACGACAGCACCATGTAGAGATCCGTGCGCTTCGAGAGCAGATAGTCGGCACCGAGCGAGTACTGGTTGTAGGTTGCACCCACGTCACCGCCCACCGAGGCGCGCCGCGTATAGCTGTATGCCGCCGAAGCCGACAGTGCCGGTGTGAACTGATAGCCGAAATCGCCTTCATAGATGTTGAACGATGCGCTTCCTCTCAATTTGGCCACCGCGCCGGCATTACCCGGATCGGTGCCGAGCCCGGTAAAGCGCGTGTTCGAATAGGTGCCGCCGAACCAGAAATTGCCGATCTGGTAGATGGCGCCCGCGGCCAGAATGTTGAGGTTCCCCGCCGACGCATAGGCGTTGTAGATCGGCGAGGTGATGGCGGCCGGCGCATTCGCGCCGTTGTTGTAGGCGGTGATGAACGGATCGCGCTGGTCGGTGTAGGCGATGGCAGCCTGCAGCGGACCCTGCGCATAGCCGATCCCCAGGCCCCAGCCTGAATTCTTGTGGAAGTTGCCGCCGACGCCGCCGAAGCTGTACAAACCGCCGATCGTGAAGCCGTGATAGCTGACGCTCTGGTACTTCAGCGCGTTGTTGACGCGGAACGTATTGTTCAGGTTATCCACGTCGCCCGCGTGTGCAATGAAGCCACCACCCCATCGGCTCGACGCGACGAGGTTGCCGCCGACGAAGTCGTACACCGTGCTGTACTGACGCCCGGCCGTCAGCGTACCCCACTGCTTCGAATCGATCCCGACGTAGGCGGCGCGGCCGAACAGCAGGCCGTTCTGGCCGAGCTTGCCGTTCGTGATGTCGAAGCCGTTTTCGAAGCGGAAGATCGCCGAGAGACCACCGCCGAGATCCTCGTTCCCTTTCAGACCGAAGCGGCTGCCGTACCACTCGCCGCTGACCATGTTGATCGTCTTGCCGCCGCCGGAGTTGCTGACGTAGTTGATACCCACCTCAGCGATTCCGTACAGGGTCACACTGCTTTGCGCCTGGGCGGCGCCTGCGGTCACCGCAAGCGCAAAGGTCGCCGCACACTTCATCTTCATTGAAGGTCTCCTGAATATTTCGATTTATGTGTCGATGCTTGAGTGCCACATTCATGAAGAGGTCATGGCCAGCCCACGCCAGGTACCTCGACTTCGACGGTTTCGATCCAGCACTCGCGGTGTTCCGCCATGCGCGGCCCGCTCGCGGTGTTGGTCACGATAAAGAGCGTGCGCCGCTCCTTGCCGCCGAGTGCGCACGTATAGGCGTCGCGTCCCGGCTCGAAGGTGATTTCGCGCTCGATGCGCCCGCCCTCGAACACGCGCCGCACGCGCTTGCCGAACGGGTCCGCGACCCACACGGCTCCCTCGGCATCGAGCGCGAGGCCATCGGGGTTGCAGCCCTCGATCTGCGCGAAATAGCGGTGATTGTGCAGATCGCCGTTGGCGTCGATATCGAACATGCTGAGCCGGTGCGCGAAGGTTTCGCCGACGATCAGATGCTGTTCGTCGGGCGTGATCACCATGCCGTTCGGAAAACTGACTTCCGTGCCGGTCGGATGAATCGAGCCATCCGGATCCACGCGGATGATGCGGGTGAGCCGCGGCTCGGCGCCGTTGTTCTTGTCGTAGCCGAAGTTGCCGACGTAGGCGCGGCCATGACGGTCGATCACCATGTCGTTGCAGGGGCCACCCGCCACTTCGGACAGATCGGCGACGAGCCGCGTGCTGCCGTCGCCGACGATCGCGAGCAGCCGGCGATCGAGCATCGACACCACGAGCGCCGTGCCGTCGGGCAGAAAGCCGAGCCCCGATGGACGTTCCGGCACGTGCGCGATCACCTCGGTGTGTCCATCGAGATCGACGGTCTGCACCTGGTGCGTATAAAAGTCCGAGAACCACAGTTCGTCGTCATGCCAGCGAGTGCCCTCGCCGAACGACAGACCCCTGAGTAGAACCTGTGTGGATGCCGTGCTTGTCATGCGAAGTCCCGGTTGACTGTGTCGCTTGCGCTGCTTTGGCGGATCGCCATTGCTGCTCCTATGCCTTCGATGCAACGGCGCGAACCGCTCGGCCCGTAGGGGCTGCGAAATGTCGTTGTCGTGGGGCGCAACCCTTGCTGACAGGGGACTTGAGCGTGGCGCAGGTCGTCCCGTAAGCAGGTTGTAGTCATGCTAGGTAAGGGCCCAGGCATCTACAAAGCGAGTTTTAGTCACACTCGATGTGACGAAAGAGGAGATCGGGCGATTTCGTGAAACCCGCTCGAAACGGGCAAAACCCAATGGCGGCGCGGTTCACGGCGCATTGGCTCAGGTGACGGCGCGGCGCGCGCCGCTGGCATGTCTTAACACGATGCTATATCCCACCGCTAATTTGGCATGCGACGAGACGAGTCATCCTCCCTAAGATTGGTCTGCATATAAACACAAACGGCATGGCTGTGTCCGCTCGCGGAACCGCGGCCTGCCCAGGCGAGCAACGCTTCTTTCTCCTGGAGTCGTCAAAGTGATGATCGGTCTGATCGGATTGGGCAACATCGGGCAGCATTTCGCAACGCGGCTGCTGGCGGCGGGGCATCCGCTCGTTGTCTACGACACGCGACCGGAAGCCGTCGAGCGTTTCGTGAAGCTCGGCGCGCAGGCCGCGGGTAGCGCACTCGATCTCGCGTCGAAGACGGATGCGGTGTTCCTCAGTCTGCCGCTGCCATCGGTCGTCGAGCAGGTGGCGACGGCGCCGGGCGGCATGATCGACAGCACCCGGGCCCGCGTCGTGGTCGATCTGTCGACGACGGGCCCGAGCGTCACCAACGCCATCGCGCGGACGCTCGCGCAACGGCAGATCGAGTTCCTTGGCGCGCCGGTCAGCGGCGGCACGGTCGCCGCCGAAAAAGGCACGCTGACGATCATGGCCGCGGGCCCGCGTCACATATTCGACGCGGTCGAGCCCTGGCTCCAGGTGATCGGCAAGAACCTGTTCTATCTCGGCGAGGGGCATGGCCTCGGCCAGACCATGAAGATCATCAACAACACGCTGTGCGCGGTCGGCATGGTGGCGAGTTGTGAAGCGCTCGTGTTCGGCGTCAAGGCAGGCCTCGATTCGGCGATCATGCTCGACATCCTGAACGTGTCGAGCGGACGCTCGTTTGCGACGCTCGAAAAGATCCCGCAATGCATCCTGCACCGCGACTTTCCGATGCGCTTCACGACGGAGCTGATTCACAAGGACATCAAGCTGTGCATCGAGGAAGCGGAAAGAATCGGTGTACCAATGTGGGTCAGTCCCGCCGCACGCTCGTTCCTCGCGTTCTCGATCACTCAGGGCGACGGCAACCGCGACTACGCTCACACGATCGAGCATTTCGAAAAATGGGCCGGCGTGCAGTTCGGCGCTGAACCGGATACGCCGGCCACGCCCTGACGGCAGAGGCCGCTCACGCGGCGTCGCGCCGTTTTTGCATCTGGAGAACATGTCATGTCGCTGATCAGAATCCGCAAGAAGCTGCTGAACATCGAGACCATCTATCACGAGGGCGGCCCTGACGCGCCTGTGCCGCTCAAGCTCGGCGCGATCGCCTGCGTGATCGCCAATCCGTTTGCGGGGCGTTACGTGGAGGACCTGAGCCCGCTCGTGCGCGACGCGCGCGAAATGGCCAACGAGATGGTGCCCGAACTGATCGCCGCACTCGGCGGCAACGACAGGATCGAGGCGTACGGGAAGGGCGCCATCGTCGGGCTGAATGGAGAACTCGAGCATGGCGCGATCTGGCATGAAGCGGGCGGCTGGGCCATGCGCGCCGTGCTGAAGGAGGCGCTCGCCATCGTGCCGGCGGCCAAGGCGGTGGCGACGGCCGGCTTTCGTTTGCAGGTGCCGCTGCATCATATTCGCGCGGCCTACGTGCGCAGCCACTTCAATACGATCGATATCGGCGTCGTCGATGCGCCGAGACCCGACGAGCTGCTGTACGTGCTCGCGATGTCGACCGGCAGCCGGATCCACGAGCGCCTCGGCGGCCTGCGGGTCGCGGAGATTTCGGTCAACGACGGGCAACGCTGAGGCTGGTCCGGGACGCGTCGCCGGAGATTTCGTCGCATGTTCAACCGCAGGCTTTGAAAAACCGTCCTATGAACGACGCCACTTCTGAATCGCGCACGCTCGCGGTTGCTCTCGTTCTCGTGTTCATTACGGAGGCGCATCGCGAGCTGGTGAGTCGGTCTTTCGAGCTGATCTATGCGCCCAATGCCGGTCTCGGTGCGGACCGCTCGAACGGTGCGCGTCAGATCGCCTCGCGCGGCAACGATATACAAGTCGTACTCACCAATGGCACGAACGGCATCACGATGCAGGAGATCGATGCGATGCCGAATCTGCGCATTGTCTGCACGCTTGGTGTCGGTCACGAGAACGTGCCGCTTGCGTATGCGCGCGAGCGCGGCGTCGTGGTTTGCAACGCGGCCAATACGAACGACGATTGCGTCGCCGATCATGCGCTGGCCATTCTGCTGGCCGCCGTGCGCGGCGTGCCGAAGCTCAATCGCCAATGCCGCGACGGTATCTGGCGCGACGATATTCCACGTCCGCCACACGTGTCGGGACGGCGCATGGGGATTTTCGGGCTTGGTGCGATCGGCCGCAAGATTGCGAAGCGCGGCCTCGGCTTCGACCTCGAAATCGGCTATTTCAACCGTACGCCGCGAACCGACGTGACGTACCGCTACTTCGACAGTCTGCTCAGCATGGCCGCCTGGTGCGACTTCCTGATGGTGGCGGTGCCCGGCGGCACGGCGACTTACCACATGGTCGACGAGACGGTGCTCGATGCGCTCGGCCCCGAAGGGATACTCGTGAACGTCGCGCGCGGCGGGGTCGTCGATACGGCCGCGGTGGCGCGCGCGTTGCGCGAAGGCCGTCTCTACAACGCGGCGCTCGACGTGTATGAAGGCGAGCCGACCCCGCCGTCGGAGCTGTTCGAGTTCGAGAACGTGGTGCTGACGCCGCATGTCGGTGGCATCTCGCCGCAGGCGATTCATGCATCCGTGGTGCGCTTCATCGACAACGCGACACGTCATCTTGCCGGACTGCCGCCGCTCACGCAGGTCAACTAGAGAGGCAAGCGAGGAATCATGAACACGATTTTCCGCATCGACGACATGACGATTCATCGCATCGTCGAATACCAGGCGGCCATGGTGCCCGTCACGTCGATGTTTCCGAACCTGACCCCGGACGTGCTGGCCGAAAACCGTGCGTGGCTGCAATCGCTCGGTGCGCTGTCGGAGGACGATCGCATCGTGCTGTGCTTCCAGTCGTACCTGATCCGCACGCCACGCTTTAACGTGCTCATCGATACCTGCGTCGGCAATGATAAGGAGCGCGAGTCGCGGCCGCACTGGCATCGAAAACACGACGACGCCTATCTGAGCGGACTTGCGCGTACGGGTCTCAGCGTCCGCGATATCGACTTCGTCATGTGCACGCATATGCACGTCGATCACGTCGGCTGGAATACGCGGCTGGAGGACGGTCGCTGGGTCCCGACCTTCCCGAATGCGCGCTATGTGTTCTCGAAGAAGGAACTGGCGTACTGGACCGAGCAGAATGCTCGCGAGCCGGTCGCGCACCTCGTCGATAGCGTGCTGCCGATCGTCGCGGCCGGCCGCGCCGAACTGGTGACGAATACGCATGCGTGCTGCGAACACGTCCGTCTCGTGCCGACGCCAGGGCACACGATCGATCACGTCGCGATCGCGCTCGGACGCAGCCGCGATGCGGCCATCGTGACGGGCGACCTGATTCATTCGCCGCTGCAGTTGCGGCATCCCGAGTTGCGGATGTGGCGCGACTACGATGCCGATCGGGCCGTGGCGACGCGGCGTGATTTTCTCGCTAACCTGGCCGATCGCGACACGCTCTGCTGCACGTCGCATTTCCCCACGCCGTCGGTGGGCCGGATCATGGAGCGACCCCGCTCGCCTGGTTACGAACTGGCCGCGCCATGAGCGACTCGACGAGCCTGATGATGCACGGTGCGCGTGGGTCACGCGGCAAGCTGGCCGGTCTGCGAGACTGGATCGTGAGAACCGTTGCGTCGCGCGCGTTGCCGATCGCGACGACGATCGCCACGGCCGTGCTAATGAACTGGGCGCCGGTCGCGCAGGCCGCTTATCCCGACGCGCCGATCCGCCTGATCATCGCGTTCCCCGGTGGATCGAGCGAAGCGCAGGGGCGCATTCTCGCGCAGGCGCTTGGCAAGTATCTCGGCCAGCCCGTCATCGTGCAGGCGCAGCCGGGTGCCGGTGGCAACATCGCGGCCGCCTATGTCGCGAAGTCGCGCGGTGACGGCTATACGATCCTGCTTGGCTCGAATACCTTCTTCGAGACCAATCCACTGATGTATCGCGACATCGGCTACGACTTGAAGGATCTGAAGCCCGTCAGCACGTTGTCCGAGCAGACCTATGTGCTCGCGGTGCGGCCGTCGCTGCCGATCCACTCGGTGCAGGAACTGATCGTCTACGCGCAGAAGAATCCCGGCAAGCTGACCAACGCGACGGCGGGCTCGGGCAGCCCTGTCGCGCTGGCCGGCATGGAATTCTCGGCGCGTGCGGGCGTGCGCTTTCTCGACGTGCCGTACAAGGGCGGAGGGGAAGACACGATGGCCGTGCTGAGCGGTTTTGCCGACCTCGAATTCAGCGGCGTCACCGACGTCGCCGCGCATGTCGACGCGGGCAAGCTGCGTGCACTCGCGGTGACGAGCAAGGCGCGCGCGAAGCGGCTTCCCGACGTGCCGACCGTCGCCGAATCGGGCGTGGCCGGCTACGAATTCACGACATGGAACGCGGTGTTCGTGCCCACGTCGACACCGGCGCCGATCGTCGAGCGTTTGCATGCGGCGATCGTGAGCGCGCTCAATGAGCCTGAGGTGCAAAGCCGCTTCGAGCAGATCGGCTTCGTTCCGGTCAGCAGCACGGGTGAAGCCGCCGCGCGCCGTATCGCCACCGAGTCGGCCGAGTGGCGGAGCCTCTTCAAGCAAACGGGCGTGACGCCGAACTGAGCGTCAGCGGCGTTTCAATGTGCGGCCCACGTCGGGAAAAGGTCTGCAAGACCTTAGAAGATCTTGCCCGGATTCATGATTCCGTGTGGATCGAAGCACTTGCGGATCTCGCGCATGAGGCGGATGTCGAGCGGGTCCTTGTAGCGGCTGAAGTATTCGCGCTTCAGTTGCCCGATGCCATGTTCGGCACTGATGCTACCGCCATAGCGCATGACTTCATCGAGCACTTCGGCGGTCAGGCGCGCGCCGTGTTCGGCAAAAAAATCTCGCGGCGCGCCGAGCGGACGCGACAGGTTGTAGTGCAGGTTGCCGTCGCCGAAATGGCCGAACACGATCTGCCGGATGCCTTCTTGCTGCTTGACGATCCGTTCGCCGACCGATGCCATGAAGGCAGGAATCGACGCGATCGGCAGCGACACGTCGTGCTTGAGGTGCGGGCCATCCGCGCGCTGCGCCTCGGATATTTCCTCACGCAAGCGCCACATGCTGTTGACCTGCGCAATCGATTCAGACACCGCCGCATCGGCGCACAACTCACGTTCGAGCGCTTCACCGATGACGGTCTCCACGAGCGTGCGCAACGAGGCTTCGTCGACTGTATCGGCAAGTTCGATGAGCACGTAGCCGGGGTGGCGGTCGGCGAACGGCTGGCGTAGGCCGTCGGTTTGCGCCAGCACCATGTCGACGCATTCGGCCGTGAAAAACTCGAAGGCCTGCATGCGCGGCCCCGAGCGCTCGAACAGTAGTTCGAAGAGATGAAGTGCCTGTTGCGGCGAATCCACCGCAGCCAACACGATCACGCGCACGTCGTTACGGGAATACAGCCGCAACGCCGCCGCGGTGATGACACCGAGCGTGCCCTCGGCGCCGATCAGCAACTGCTTGAGATCGTAGCCGGTGTTGTCCTTGCGCAGCGTGTGCAGCCCGTGAAAGATCTCGCCATTGGGCAGGACCGCTTCGAGACCGAGCACGAGCTCCCGCGTCATCCCATAGCGCACGACGTTGACGCCGCCCGCATTGGTCGACAGGTTGCCCCCGAGCTGGCATGAATCCTCGGCCGCGAGGCTCAACGGCAGCAGGCGATGCACATCGGCCGCAGCGCGGCGCAGATTGCCGAGAATACAGCCCGCTTCGGCGACGAGCGTGTTGCCGATCGTGTCGATGCTGCGGATCGCGTGCATACGGTCGAGGCTCAGGATCACGTTGTCCGACCGGGTATCCGGCGTGGCGCCGCCGCACAGGCCCGTATTGCCGCCGCGCGGCACGACCGGCACCCGCGCGTCGGCGCACAGCGCGATACAGGTCGCGACGTCGTCTGTAGTGTTTGGCCGCACGACGGCCTGGGCCTGACCTTTGTACATGCCGCGGAAGTCGCTGAGCCAAGGGGCGATGTCGGCGGGCGTCGTGATGACGGCCTCGGGCCCGAGCTTGTCGAGCAGACTTTGGGAGAAAGCGCTGTTGTTCATTTGGCCTTGGCTTTTTTCGCGGTTGCGGTTGTTGCGGTTGTTGCGACCGGGGCGGCGGCGTCGCTCAGCGCATCGCGTCCGGGAATCGACAGGTTGAGCCGGGCGGTGGCACAGCGCAGATGCGCCATCGCGGCGGCGCGGGCCGCCAGCGGGTCGCCGGCCCGGATCGCTTCGAAAACGCGCAAGTGTTCGTGCTGCGCGTCGTCGGTCAGCCGCTCAAGGGAAAGCGAATGCGTGCGCGCCGTACGCACGGCCCGGCGGATCTGGAGATTGAGGTACTGGAGCAGATCGACGTAGTAGCGGTTGTGGGTCGCCTTGGCGATCGCGACGTGAAAGGCGATATCGAGTTCGACCGCTTCGTCGGGTGCATAGAGCTTGTCGTCGAGCGATCTCAGGATCGCCGCCAGCGCCGCGATGTCCGCCTCCGTCCGACGCACGGCCGCGAGTGCCGCCGCCGCGCCTTCCAGATCGAGCCGCAGTTCGTAGATGCTCGCGAGACTCGCGTGATCTTCGCCTGCGGCGACGGGCACGCGGAAGCCGCCGGCCTCCGTGCGCGCCTTCACGGTGCAGCCCGACCCCTGCCGGCTATCGATGAGCCCCTGCGAGCGCAGGCGCTCCGTGACTTCGCGGATCACGGCCTGGCTCACGCCGAAGCGCGCGGCCAGTTCCTTGCCGGAAGGCAGCCTGGCGCCGACCGGATAGAGGCCGTTGCGGATTTCGTCTGTCATCTGCTGCGCGACCTGCTGGGTCAGCGTCATCGATTTAAGCATCTATTTTTCCAGTTATCAGGTTTGCATGTTATATGAAAACTTTGGGCGAGTAGGAGGATTTGTCAGGGCCGGGGACTTGCCTCGAACGCTTCAGGCGTTGCGGCGCGCCTCAAGGCGAAGAAGAGGGACGTGGTCGCTACGACTGACCGGCTCTCGGCATTGGCTGCCTGTAGGCCGAAGCGGCAAAACGACAGGGGTACTGGGCGCGCACGTCTTCGGCGACCTCGCCATCGACGGTAATGGCCGTAGTCGATGAATAGTCCATCACCCGCAGCAATCGCGGCGAGCCCGTGAAAGAACACATCGGCGTCGGGTTCGATAGCGATTCACGGTCAAGGGTTGGCGAGGGTCGGTTCGTCGGTTTCACACGTCGCGTCGATGCGTGCCGCGCACGACCTCATTGCGCGTACCAAAAGCGTCCCCGATCTGCCGCGCCCGCTTCACCTCGTCGCTGTGCAGATAGAGGGAGGTCGTGGAGACCGAGGCATGACGGAGGTTGTCGCGCACGGTGGTCAACTCGGCACCGCGACCGAGCGCGTGCGTCGCGTGCGTGTGCCGCATCCAGTGCGGGCTCGCGCGGCGCAGTTTCTCTGCGAGGGGCGCGTGGTCAGCTTCGATGGTGTCCGCCGCGAGCAGGAAGAAGCGGCGCAGCACGCCCCACAGGCGCACGCTGCTGATGGCCGCGCCGCTGTCGGCTTCGAGGCTGCCGATGACCGGCTTTTCCGGGCGCCAGAGGGTCTGCGTGACCGGCAGCCCGCGTTCGGCCAGGTAACGCGCGAGAGCCTCCCAGGCAAGCGGGGGCAGTGCGACGCGCGCGAGCTTTTTTCCTTTACCCGTGACGCGCAGCCAGTGTTCACCGCGCGCGTCGGTTTCCACGTGTCCAAGCGTCGCGCCGACCAGCTCGCTTGCTCGCAGTCCTGTTGCGTAGCCAAAATCGAGCAGGAAGCGTAGACGCTGCGCGGCGGGAGCGGTCCAGCCAAGCGACCATTCGAGCCCATCGGCGATCGTGCGCACGAGTGCCCATTCGCCTTCGGTGAACGCATGCGAGGCATCGAGCGTCGATGTGCTATTGCCACCACGCACCTTCACACCCGCGAATGGATTGGCGAGCACATAGCGCTGCTCGATCAGCCAGCGGAACAGAGCGCCGAGAATGGAGAGCGCATGTGCCATCGAACGCGCGGACAGGCTGCCAGTGAACGGCCGCCATTCGGGCGAGGTGCGTGGGCGCACCTGGCCGATCCAGCGTCCGTGTGGCGACGGATGCCGCAGGAAGGCACGATAGGCGATGGCGTCCTCGGTCGTCAGCGATGACAGCGCGCGGCCGCGCTCGACGATCGCCCACAGGATCAGGCGCTCGGCCTCCTTGCGGTAAGTGCGCTGCGTGGCGGGCGACTCCTGCAGCGCAAGCCAGGTCTGTACGGCCTCATAGTCATTCGATGCGTCCAGCGTGCAGCTTGCGTGTGGCGCACGAAACGTGCCGCTGGTCCCGTCGACTTCGTGAGGCAGCTTCAGCGATTCCCACGGCACGATGTCGTTGCGCGGGCTCGCCACGATGAGCGCTCGGGCTTTTTCCGTGAGGGCGGGCCACGCGGCGAAAAACTGTTCGATGACACGCGCGCTCGCCGATCCGAGACCTGGCACCGCTTTCCACCACTGACGCCGCCGCGGAATCCGCACGGTCAGATCGGCCAGTGTCGCGATGCCGTGCGCGCGCAGCACGCGGACCGCACGAGGGGCGAGCCATTGCGCGATGTCGTCGGCAATCCGCGGCTCGGCCGGTCGTGCCGTGCGCAGGACCTCGATCGCGTGTGCAACCGTTTTGGCGTGCTGTTCGCGTTCGTCGGCGGGATGGTCGAGCAGGGCGGCGAGATCGTCGCGATGGATCGCCCGCGCTGCCGCGAGCACCTTCCGACGGATCTTGCCGAGCACGCCGCGTGCGGATTTACCGTCACCCAATGCCGTGGGCAGGTAGCGCGCCACCGCCTGCCGCACCGGCAGGCCGGCATACCACGCGCGCAGCACGGCGAGTTCGTCGGCGTTGGGCAGGCCCGCGGGAGTGGAGTCGGGCATTGACGGTACGGAGGTATCGCGTGTTTTCATGAGCGCGAGTTTAACGCTGAAATCGACGCCTTATGATAAGAAAACTTATCTCAATGACGTGGTTAATTGGCACGTTTGTAACCGGATCCGAGCTGCGCGGACGGGTATCGCCCGGATTGCAAAAGACCGTGCTGTGATCTAGCGACCGGATTTTCTTGGACCCAAAAGCGGACACCTGGTGCTTTTTTCGAACGTCCGCGTTGGGCCCGATTCAGGATGCCTCTGCGTTCCCCAAGCGGTGCTTCTTGTTACATGTGGCGTTGTGTTGCGCCCAGCAACGAGGTTCACTTCACATTCCTCGCATGGACTCCAGCGAGATCGCTGCCGGCAATACGCTGAACGCCGTGCTTGGGATACGGTTCTCTAAATGCCGTGCAGCGTGGCTTGGCTGGACGATGGTCGCCCAAGAGAGTAGGGTTCAATCCTATCGACATCAAGGAGCCCATCGTGCGAACCACGCAGCAAATAAGCATTACCCTGCCGAACGACATGGCGGACGTTGTGAGAGGCAAGGTGCAACGCGTTCTTTGTTCAATCGTTGGCGCGCTTTCCATATGGACACTGGCGGCCTGCCAGCATACGACGCCGAGTTCGTCGATCGGTGTCGGCAACCCCTATCCAGTCAGCAGCTACGTCTGCGATGGGACACGCCTGGCTGTGCGCTTGATGGGAGAAAGCGCCTCGGTCTCCGTTGACGGAGCAGCCGCCGTCGATCTTCCCTCGATCGGAAACTCAGGGACCACGTTTTCCAACGGACGCCAAACGCTGATTATCGAGCAAGGCCGCACGTCGTGGGCCGTTGGGCGCGCCATGCCGGTTGCGTGCACCGGCGGCTAGCGCGGAAGAATTTTGGGGTTCTGTCGCAGTAAGGCTCGCGGAGTAGAGTTGATCGATATGCAAAATACTGCTTATGTTGCCAGTTGGTAGAATTGATCAGCGATGGACGGATGGGCTCCGCGAGCACATTTCATCTGGCCTTTGGCGATCATGTGCACAATCTCGATTCCGGCCAGAAGAATCCGGGCACAGCGAAAAGTTTTGAATCCCAGCATGGGCCTCGTTCGTCGCTTGATCGCGCGATGGTCCTGCTCCACAAGATTCTTGAGATATTTGGACTGGCGGATCTTGATAGACGTTTGACGATCGGCATTGATGGCTTCGAGTGCGGCGAGATTGGCGCCGCTTTTGTCGATGGTCACCGTCTCGGGCGCGCCATTCGAGGCGATCGATGTCTCAAAGTAACGCCGGGCAGCGGTCTTGTCCCGATGGGCGCGTAGCAGAAAGTCAATGGTGTTGCCGTCCCGGTCGACGGCCCGGTAAAGATACCGCCATTCACCCTTGACGCGAATGTACGTCTCGTCCATTCGCCAGCTCTTGCCAACTGGCCGCTTGCGCAGGCGAAACGCATTCTCCAGCACTGGCAACAGCTTGAGCGCCCAGCGATGCACCGTCGAATGATCAACGCAGATGCCACGCTCAGCGACCATCTCTTCAATGTGACGCAGGCTTAGCGGATAGGCCGCGTACCAGCGTACGCACATCAGGATCACGTCGAGCGGGTAATGCAGGCGCTTGAGCACTCGGGCCACTGCGGGATTCAACGTCGTCATCGAAGTTTCTGTCGTTCATCTTATTCCGTACATCATAACGGACCGCTTTACTGCGACAGATCCGTTGGTAGTCTCGAAAATCTCAATTTGCTGTCAACGGAATCGGCAGTAGCCCAACATGTTGCCTCACTTTGCTCCTCAGCCGAGTCACTCGAGCCGGAAGGTCGGCTTTGATCACATTGATATCTCTTTACAACCTATCTCTCTGATAGGTTTATCTTAAAAAAATACTAGGGCCTAATCTAGGTAGTTTTAATGCCTTTAGGTGAATTGCGATCTAGTATCTGCCCGCATATCTTGGAGATATCTTGTCGATTGACATTTGTGTATTGCGATATGTCAAGCCGGCGCATCCAGTATGCGATCGAAACTCCACGAACAAAGTGTGTTATAGCAACTGTTTGTTACACGCGCCCTCCCCGAGATACGGTACAGATCCAAGTAACGATTCGAGTTATGTCGGGCGGAACAAGATGTCAGCGGGAAGGCTGGCATCGTCGGAAGATACATGCCAATGCTCAAACAAATACGCGCAGATTTTTCGCTGTCAGCTGCACTTGCAGGACTCATCGCACTCGTCGCAACCTATAGCGGCCCTGTACTTATCGTTGTCCAAGCTGCACAAGCGGGGCATCTCTCACACGACCTATTGTCCACTTGGATTTGGGCTGTGTCGATTGGCGCCGGCACCGTGGGAATTTGGCTAAGCTTGCGACATAAGATGCCAGTAATCGGCGCATGGTCCACTCCGGGTGTTGCGCTGCTTATTGTCGCGCTTTCCCACTATCCATTTCGCGATGTAATCGGCTGCTATCTTGTCGTGTCCATTGTTATTGCAGCGATTGGTCTCTCGGGAGTTTTCAATCGACTGATTGAGCATCTGCCTGCTCATTTGCTCTCCGCGATGATCGCCGGTGTGCTCTACGAATTTTGCGCCGGCATATTTAGCTCGCTCCAATCTGCGCCGAGAATTGTAGTGCCCGTCGTCGTTGTATACGTTGTATGTCGCCGCTTTACCCCGCGGTATGCCGTTGCGCTAGCGCTACTTATAGGGGTCATCGCATCTCTTCCAGGAGCGAGTTTTGGCGTTCACGGAATTGACATTCGCATTGTAAAACCGCAGGTCACCATGCCGAGTTTTTCAGCGGAAGCGCTGATTGGTTTGGGACTACCGTTGTTTCTCCTCGCGCTAACTCAACTAGCTACGTCCATCCACATTCTCCGGAGCGCGGGCTATGACATTTCCCCACGATCGGTAGTTGGCGCTAGCGCACTAATGTCAATTCCCCTGTCATTCTTCGGAAACTCAGGAATCAACCCCGCAGCAATTGTAGGAGCGATGTGCGCGAGCAATGAGTGCCACGAAGACCCGCAACGCCGATACATATCTGGTGTCGTCTGTGGTGTCGGCTATCTCATCGTTGGAATTTTTGGCGCGTCGGTCCTTGCTCTCTTCGCTCGCCTTCCCGCTGGTTTGACGACTACATTAGCAGGCTTAGCGCTCTTCGGTACATTCGTATCGAGTTTGGCATCTGCCTTCGCAAGTGAGAAACATCGCGAAGCCTCGGCTATCACGTTTGTGGTTACGGTCTCTGGTATGTCTTTCTTCGGCCTCGGGTCTGCTCTCTGGGGACTAATTTCCGGTGCGATTTTTTCGATCGCTCTCGCCAAAAAGTCGTCTCTGACCCCTACTAAGAAAAGACATATGAATTCTCAGCAGGCTTCAGTGACCGCCGCACAATCAGAGCGGACCTAGTCCAATCTCATCGAAACCATACTCAAGATGACAGGATACGCAGGCAGCCCATCTGAGACTAGGTGGGTTATCAAGATCGGTAGTTCACTTCTTACCCAGGATGGGAAGGGCCTCGACTACACCGCACTGGCCGGCTGGGTGGATGAAATATCTGGGTTACACAATGCCGGCATGGAAATTGTCGTCGTTTCATCCGGTGCCGTTGCTGAAGGATTGAGTCGCCTCGGATGGCGAAAACGTCCATCTGAAATTGCAGCCCTCCAAGCCGCTGCTGCCGTTGGCCAAATGGGATTGATGCAGGCATATGAAATTAACTTTCGACAAAGGAATATATGTTCAGCCCAGGTTCTTCTGACCCACGAAGACTTCTCTAGTCGTCAGCGTTATCTCAATGTGAAGGGCACTCTCAACAAGCTCGCACAAATGCGAAGCATTGCAGTCGTTAATGAAAATGACACTGTTAGCACGGAAGAGATATGTTTTGGCGACAACGACATGCTCGCTGCACTTGTTGGAAATATGATTAAGGCAGATCGACTTGTCATTCTTACCGACCAAGTTGGATTGCTGACCAGCGACCCCAGAACTGTTCCGAACGCCGAGCTGATTCAGCGTGCGGATGCTGAAGACGAAAGGCTCCTTGATATAGCAGGTGGCGCTGGTCACATAGGCCGGGGCGGAATGCTAAGTAAGGTCAAATCCGCTCGAATGTTTGCCCTATCAGGCGGCACGACCACTATCGCTTCCGGCAGGACCAAGGGTGTACTTGAGCAAATCCGGCGACGAACTGCAACCTGTACTGAATTGGTTCCTAGTACGGAGAGCCTCCCTGAGACCGAACGCTGGCTTGCCGGTCAACTGACAACCTACGGCACAGTAGTGGTCGATTCAGACGCTCTACAAGCACTTTTGCGCGGTGGAAAGAGTATTCAAGCGGACGACGTACTTGGTGTGCGGGGAAGTTTCCAGCGGGACGACGTGGTGACTATCGCGTCACCTGATGAACGTGCTGTGGCAAAAGGTCTTAGCAACTACAGTGCGCAAGAAATCCAACAGGTTGTCATGCGGAGTCGAGAACACGCACCATCGAATCCTCGAGTCGACCCACGAATTATCGACTTGATCGACTACCGAAACATCGCTTTTAATTTTTTCAACAAAAGGGAATAAAGATGGCGACTTCTACACGCCTCGTAGGACGTATCAAATTCGATGGCGAATTATTGAAGAATGACTTGAAGGTCCTCTCGGAGCTCCCGTCTATCAAGGAGCAATATGACGAGTTCGGTTCCGGAACATGGATCAATCACTCGCTCTACAACAAATCAGGAGAGTGGAAAGACACAGTCTTTACCGACATTAACCATCCCGCGATCCAAACGGAAGTCGGCGCAGCGATGCCGTATCTCAGCAGAATTATCGAGGAATATTTCGATACCGATCATATTTCGATGGCGCGCGTACGAAACCTCATTGACGGCCTTGTCATTCCGCACACTGATTTTCTCGAACTCTCCAAAGAGAAGGCCCAATACGTTCGAATTCTTATTCCTCTTGAAACCTGCATCGACTCTTATCATTCTGAAGAGAAATTCGGCGTCTTTCGTATGCGAAAGGGCGACATTTGGATTTTGGAGTCAACGGTGCCGCACTCTGCTATCAATCTCACCTCCGATAACCGACGTATCCTCAGCCTGGATTTTCGATATGCTGATGTAGAAAATCCCCACTATTCGCTGATTTTCAAGGACCGTTCGATTCATGACGAGACGGTTGAGCCTGCCGTTGTCTCGCGGACACCAATTGAATCGGAAGATTTGCAAGACTACCTTGAACAGCTTTCAGAGCGATTTCACGATAAGGACGATGCTGAACAAATTTTGGTGAAGCTGTCGCAAATTCAACTTCGCTTCGACTCCCCTGTAAGTGATATTTACAAAAATCTGTCTGAGGTCGCAAAGCTGACCCAACGCGAAGACCTCGTGGAGCACTGCGAGAAAATGCGGACGTTTTATATTGGATCGCGCGCAATGAACGAGCGCTTCCCACTCCGCAAGGGTCTTTTCTAGGGACGAAACCTCGCTGCCCCCTCGCGCTTCATGTTGGAAAGAACGGTCCGAAGCGCGGGGAGCCGCCATGGCGCGCCCTCGCTGCCTGCCCATCTCATCTGCCTTTCATGAAGCCAAGAACTTCAGCAAGCGTTTTACCGCGACACCATCTACTAGGGCTGAACTTGCTAAGGACTCGTGCCGCAACGGTGCAGTTGCATGTTGCAACCTTGCTTTTCGGGGCTGCGGGAGTGATTGGCCGGGCCACAGCCCTGTCACCACTAATGCTCGTTGAAGCACGGGCAAGCCTTGCCGCGTTAGCACTGATTTTCATCATGCGGCTAAGAAAAATATCATTTGAGTTAAAAGCGGATCATTGGAAGTGCTTTTTATACTCGGGGCTCTACTAGCCTTTCATTGGTATAGCTTTTTTCTAACAATTCAACTATCTGGCGTAGCCATCGGTTTATTCTCATTTTCATCATTTCCGATTTTCGTCGTGTTTCTGGCACCATTTGTTGAAAAGTCGGCTGTAAATACTCATCACCTTGCACTCATTCCGGCAATGTTGTTCGGAGTTTGGCTTATGATGTCAACGCACAAAATTGGGTTATACGTCATCCGAGGATCTGCATGGGGAATCGCATCCGGCTTCACCTTTGCACTCATGCAGCTGGTCAGCAGGGTGCTCGTAGAAGAGCAAAATCCAATTAAGATAGCTGCCTATCAAAACTCTATCGCTACACTCATTCTTCTGCCGATGATGAGGCATGTCGGACTACCCGAAACAGCACAAGCGATTGCTGCATTATTTTTTTGGGGTGTGATTTGCACAGCACTGGCCCATACGCTGTTCATAGCAGCCATGCGCCATGTCAGTGTCGCAACGGACAGCATGTTCACCGATCTGGAACCTTTGTACGGGTCGGCAATTGCGGCGCTGTTCTACGTGAACTACCGCTTGTCAGAACCGTGGTCGGAGGCACAATAGTTCTCGCAACAGCCATGGTGGCTTTGCGGGCGCGCTAGGTACATGAGAGCTTATCCTGCAGTGCTCCACTCAAACAGAATTTTCGAGGAAATGTTTGAGATTGGTCACGGGATTGGATTATCTCCACAAAAGCTCTATAGATAGAAAATTTTTTGCTCCCTAATAGAAGCATTATGCCATCTATCATCGATAATTCATCGTTTTCCCCTGGATTTCCAACAAATGCAGATGTTCTGGATGTTCTTAGGAAAATTAGGCGAAAAGAATTAGAAATACAATTCCACGAACAATTATTCACCGATTTGATTCGACTTGAATTCATTTCGTTGAAGTGTAATATTTCATACAGCCACGTACGATACGCTTGCTGTCAGAATGCGGGAATCAACTGCATAGTTCTCACAGCACGGGGACATGCCGCACTAGACTGGCTGATTAGCCTTGAAAGGTCTTCTCGTTGGGCCGAGCGTCGCTGGGAATATTACGGCCACTAGGGAAAGCTTGATTTGTCGGCTCGGTCGTGATCGTGGACGAAGCCAAGGGCGTTGTAACGGGATCCAAAATGCGACGTGTCAAATCATCTTTCCGGGAGGCGGAGAACGTGGGCAATAAGTGACCCGCGGCGAGTAATCTCTTGGGTGCGCGAAACGTACCTAGACTGATAAGAGATATTATCAGTCCGCATGCAAATTCAGTCTAAACTGGTACTCATGAAAACGCGTGACACTGAATTCGTCGCCTTCCCCGACGACGCCGAGCTGGCCGCATTGCGGGCGTGGTACACCGGGCTCGATGCTCGTACGGCAGTCATGCGCTATTTGGGCAGCCGTAAGGCACCGGGCGCATCAGCGCGCGGCGTGCTCGGCCGCATCCGGCGGGTTCTGGTCGCCTTTGCGACGAGCCGGCATCGCGCCGACCTGACGGTGAACTTCCGGGAGCGCTCCGCGGTGACCGCTGATGCTGTCACCCGTGCGATCGAAGCACTGCGGAAGTTGCCGATACCGGTACCACACATCGCCGATGACATCGGCCAGTGGTAGCCTCCACGGGTGGTGGCCGCCCTGCAGGCGCACGGGATCCGGACGCTCGCAGATTTGACCGTGCGGATTCCGCGCCGGCGGCGCCGGTGGACGACGATCGTCGGGCTCGGCGCTGCAGGCGCACGCCACGTCGAAGGATTCTTTGCCGCCCATCCAACTCTGACTGAACGTGCCCGTGCGCTGGTTGCGGCAGCACCTTCAGGGCCGATCGCGCCGTGGCTCGCAAGGACAGTTTCGCGCACCACCGCACGTATGTTTGCTCAAGGCGTCGAACGACTACGAGGCCGTGCAATCCTGGTGTCCCTGCACGAATCCGCCGCCACGGAGCGCGCCTACCGGAAGGAGGCGGAATGCCTGATGCTATGGGCGATCGTCGCGCGGGGCTGTGCGCTGTCTTCGCTGACCACCGATGATGCGATCGCCTACCGGGCGTTCCTTCGCCGGCCAACACCGCGCGAACGCTGGGTCGGGCCGTCGCGGACGCGACAAAGCGTGGAATGGCGGCCGTTCAGTGGACCATTGTCGACCCGCTCCGCCGCGTACGCGCTGACCGTCCTGGCGGCACTGTTCCGCCGGCTGGTCGAGCAGCGCTACGTCCTCGCGAATCCGTTCGCGGGTGTCAGGGTGCGAGGGCGGGTGAAGACGGGCCTCGACGTCACCCGCGGCTTTACTGAAGGCGAATGGCTGCTGCTCCGCACGATCGCCGATGGCCTCGAATGGTCCTGCGGCTGGAGCGAGACGGCCGCACAGCGCCTTCGGTTCTTGCTGGATTTCGGGTACGCGACAGGCCTGAGAGCCAGTGAGCTGACAGACGCAACGCTCGGTGACATCCACGTCGACGAGCATGGTGATCAATGGCTGCACCTTGTCGGCAAGGGCGGCAAGACTGGCAAGGTCGCGCTCCCGGCACTGGCGCGCAGGGCGCTGGATCAGTACCTGGTGCAACGCCGGTTGCCCGTCACACGGGAAAAGATGGGACCCTGCAACGGCCATCGTGGCCAGCCTCGTGGAAGATGGCGCAGGCATCGAAACCACGCGACTCGGACGCGTGCTGCTGCGCTTCTTCGCGCTGGTCGGCGAGTCAGTCGAGGATGAGCGGCCCACGATGGCGGCGAAGCTGCGCCGGGCGAGCCCGCACTGGATGCGTCATACGCACGCTTCGCATGCGCTCGCGCGCGGGGCCGAGCTGATCATGGTGCGCGACAACCTGCGCCATGCGTCGATCTCGACCACGTCAACCTACCTGCACGGCGACGAGGTCAAGCGGGCGAGGCAGTACGATCAGGCTTTTGGTGTTGCCGAGCGGTAGGGACGGCGGCTACATGGCCATTAACCCGCCCCCATGAAAGCGCCAACTTTACTTCGCAGCAGCCCAAACCAATTGATTTTGCGTGAAAATAATTCTTCAACACTGCGCAAATTCACCTGAATTCGGCGAAGGTTCAACTTTACTTCGCAAAACGCACCAACATTACTTCGGCGGACGCAGCGCGCGAGCAGGAAGTTACCGTTGCGATCGGAAAAGTCCGGGCGATCGTCAGCGAGTATTCGCTGGCGCCGGATCAGGTGTTTGCTCCACCTAAAGTTAAACGCGGACCGAAGCCTAGAACCAAGCCGCCGAAGTATCGTGATCCCGTGTCCGGTGCCACATGGAACGGTATGAGGCATGAGCCGCTTTGGATCAAGGGACAATCGCGGGAGCAGTTTCTGATTCAAGTCTGACACGACGGAAAACACATGAAAAATGGGCTAGTTCTGCTAATTACGCTGAGCGTCTTGCTAGTGATAGTGGGGCTCGGTCTCTTCCATTGGCAAGGCGTGAACGTTTGTAACGGCAGCCTCCGGGGCAGCAGGTTCGTCTGTAGCTAAACAGGGGAAAACATGACGAACAAGAGACGTTGGACCTACGCCGAATTAACGGATCTGTCGCAGTAACGCGGTCCGTTATGATGTACGGAATAAGATGAACGACAGAAACTTCGATGACGACGTTGAATCCCGCAGTGGCCCGAGTGCTCAAGCGCCTGCATTACCCGCTCGACGTGATCCTGATGTGCGTACGCTGGTACGTGGCCTATCCGCTAAGCCTGCGTCACATTGAAGAGATGGTCGCTGAGCGTGGCATCTGCGTTGATCATTCGACGGTGCATCGCTGGGCGCTCAAGCTGTTGCCAGTGCTGGAGAAAACGTTTCGCCTGCGCAAGCGGCCAGTTGGCAAGAGCGGGCGAATGGACGAGACGTACATTCGCGTCAAGGGTGAATGGCGGTATCTTTACCGGGCCGTCGACCGGGACGGCAACACCATTGACTTTCTGCTACGCGCCCATCGGGACAAGACCGCTGCCCGGCGTTACTTCGAGACATCGATCGCCTCGAATGGCGCGCCCGAGACGGTGACCATCGACGAAAGCGGTTATGGTGCAATTCCGATGCGTCGGTCTGTTAGCCTTGAGCTTTTGACGATCATGAGCCAATGAGCAAGCTGAAAGATATGGAGTGGTTGTTCAACGGCCGTCATTTCGACCGCGAAGTCATCGTCCTTTGCGTACGTTGGTATCTGCGCTAAAAGCTCAGCCTGCGAGATCTTGTCGAGATGATAGCCGAACGCGGCCTGTCGCTGGCCCACACGACGATCCTGCGTTGGGTGAAGCACTACACGCCGGAGTTCGTCAAACGCTGGAACCGGCTGGCCGCGACATCCGGTCGGTCGTGGCGCGTCGACGAGACCTACGTGAAGATTCGGGGCAAATGGGCCTATCTTTACCGTGCTGTCGACCCTGCGGGAAAGACGATCGATTCTCGCCTCAGCGCCAGGCGCGATGTGGCGGCAGCAAAGGCGTTCTTCGCGAAGGCGATCAAACCGCAGGGGCGCGCTCCCGAAGCGATTACGCTGGACGGCTACGCGGCGTCCCATCGGGCTGTCCGCGAGATGGGATGCCTTCAGGATTCGGGAAAAAACGTACGCTAGCGGCCCGCAAAGCCTTACTGGGTAAGGGCGCGAGTCATCAGTCCAGTGATCGTCAAGCCGACAACACGATCGGACGATAAGCCGTTGATTTCATTGATTGTGCGGTGCGGCTATCGTGCTAAAAAATCCGAATCCTGATGGCACCCCGACAAGGTCGCAAGCTATATCCTTGCCCTGAATTGGAGCAGGACAGGAGGACTCACGGCGGGAACGGCCGCGGTGAAAGCATCACCCAAGCGACAGCGCCGGTCACATCTGGATTGTGTGGCGGTGGCGTATGTCGATAAGAAGTGGTACATCGCGTCGAACGTTATCGAATTGACGGATCACGAAATCGTCTTGACCGACGCCCCAATCGGGCGCGCGGTCGACGCGGCAGAGGAGTTTGGCGGTGTCCGATACTACAGCGCGCTCACGCACAACTACGAGATAGTGCGCGTAGGAGGCGACACCATGCACGCGGAAATGAAGATCCTCAAACGGCTCGAATCGCTCGGGTTATTGGAGCAATGTACACGCATCGGCGTCTCGAAGCCGTGCTGTCCGCAATGCAAGGGCGTACTCGACGACTGGGAGATCGACGATACGTCGTACCACGCGGTCATGCCCGGGGGCGACAGGTGGGTCGATCCGGGCATCGGCGTTCCATTGCGCGTCACCCTGAGTGCAATGGGCATGTTGTAGCGGGCAGGCCGTGCGCCTTCGCCGTACGCGCAAGAATGCAGGCGTGTATGCGCACGTTGCGAACGTCGATCGTATCCTCAGCGAAAGGCTTACGCCGCACGACAGTGCTGAATTGCGGCTGCTGCTCGCGGTCTGGCTGTCGGCGCGCGAGTAGGCCCCTGCCGATTACTCGGCCGTGCATTGACGCGCTTCGAACCTGCTCAGCACCGCTTCAAAACCCTCGACGGGCAGCGGGCGGCAGAAGTAGTAGCCCTGATACGCGTAACACCCCACCGCAGCGAGGAACTCACACTGAGCCTCGGTCTCGACGCCTTCGGCGATCACACCCAGACCGAGGCTGCGCGCGAGCGCCACGATGGTTTTTGCAATCACGGCATCGTTAGGATCGACGAGCACGTCGCGCACGAAGGAGCGGTCGATTTTCAGCTGATCCAACGGCAAGAGCTTCAGATACGACAGCGACGAATAGCCAATACCAAAATCGTCGAGTGCGAAAACGACACCTTTCTCCCTGAGCGCGCTCATCTTTTCGATGATGTCCTGGACATTGTCCACGAGCACGCTCTCGGTCAACTCCAGCTTCAACCTGTTCGGCCGCGCGCCCGTACGGCGAACGATGGCGAATACCTTGTCCACGAAATCAGGCTCGCGGAACTGCTGGACGCTGACATTGACCGCTATCGTGAGATGGGCCGTGTCCGGCCGCGTCGCCCAACGTGCCAGTTGCGCGCACGCTGCCTCCAGGACCCAGTTGCCCAGTGCGAGAATCAGTCCCGTTTCTTCGGCGAGTGGGATGAAATCGGCGGGCGGCACGATGCCGCGCTCGGGGTGCTGCCAGCGTACCAGGACTTCGGCGCCCGTTATTCGATTGCAATCGATCTGCGCCTGATAATGAAGCAGCAACTGATTGTTCTTGATGGCGTTTCGTAATCCCACTTCCAGCGCCGCCCGTTCCAGTACGACGGTCTGCATGTCCGGATCGAAGAAACGCACGGCATTGCGACCCCTTTCCTTTGACCGATACATCGCGAGGTCGGCCTGCTTCAGGAGTTCGTCCATCGAGGCTTGGTGGCCGCGGAACACAGTCGCGCCGATACTCGCGGTACTGCGGTATTCGATCTCCCCGAGCTGATAAGGATTGCTCAAAACGGCGAGGATCTTTTCGGCTATGGCTTCGGTCTGACGGGCCGCTTCCTGACGGCTTTTGTGCAAATTGCCGACCACTACCACGAATTCGTCACCGCCCACCCTGGCGACAGTATCGTTCTCCTGCACGCTCGCCGCCAGACGTTGCGCTACCTGCTGGAGCAGTAGATCGCCCTTGTCGTGGCCCAGCGTATCGTTCAACGTCTTGAAGTGGTCCAGGTCGATGAAGAGCAGGGCGCCGCACACTGCATTGCGCGCGCTGGCCGTGATGGCCTGCTTCAGCCGGTCTAGTAGCAGGGTGCGGTTGGGCAAGCGGGTCAACGCGTCGAAGAAGGCCAATTCCTTGATCTTTTCTTCCGCGATCTTGCGCTCGGTAATGTCGTGATGCGTCACGACATAGTGGCTGACGATGCCGTCTTCACCCACCACCGCGGAAATCGTGATCCATTTCGGATACACCTCGCCGTTCTTGCGACGATCCCAGATTTCCCCCTGCCAGCCGCCCGCGCGATGAATCGTGTCCCACATCTGCTCGAAAAATGCGTCGTCGTGACGGCCCGATCGAAGTCGTCGCGGCGTGTGGCCCACGATTTCCTCGGCCGTATAACCGGTGCATTCGGTGAACGCCGAGTTCACGCGCAAGATCACCGCGTTGATATCCGTGATCATCATCGGCTCCATCGAGTCGAATGCGACCGCGGCAATCCGAAGTTCAGCCTCGGCCTGTTTGCGCTCGGTAATGTCGCGGCCGCTCGTACGGAATCCGATGAAATCGCCCCGCGCGTCGCTGATCGGAACCCAGGACGCGGACAGCCACATGAGCGAACCATCCTTGCGCACGCAGCGAAACTCCAGGTCATCGCCGCGAAAACCTTGGAGCGCCTTGCGGAACTCGGGGTCGACGCGCGGGATGTCCTCCGGATAAATCACCGTGCCGGCAAAGTCGCTCAAGGCCATGCATTCGTCGACGGTATAGCCGATGTACTTCTCTACGGCCGAGTTGATCCAGCGCGGCTTGCCGTCCGGTCCCCACCAGATCTCCCAATTGACGGTACAGTCGGCAATCGCGCGGAATTTCTCCTCACTCTCGCGTAATTCCTTCGTCATCGCCGAGGCAAGGCGCATAGCGCGGCCGCGGCCCGTCATGATGAGCCAGGTGAGGAGCGCCAGCAGCAGGCTGAGGCCGGTGCCGATGCTCGCGATCTGGAAGCTCGCGTTGCGGCCGAAACGCGCCTTGAAGTCGTCCTGCGCGCTCATCGAGAGTGTCCAGTCGTGTCCACCCACGACCAGATATTCATTCGCCGACATGTCCGTCGCCAGGTGATGACCGGGCGTCCCGGGTGTCCTGTGCAATAGCGCGGCGCCCGACGGTTCGACGCCGTCGTAGATCGCGATGCTCAGACCCGGCGGCTGCTCGCCGTACAGGCTGGCGATAACGTCGTGCATCCGGAAAGACGCGAAAACCCAGCCGACCAGGTGCGCGCGTCGCTGAGCGACGCTGTCCTGCGGCTGACCTCGCGCGTAGATCGGCAGGTACATGACGAAACCGGGGCGCGCATTGGCATCGACGTCCACAGCGAGGCGAACCTTGCCGGAAATGGTCGCCATACCGGAATCGCGCGCCTGCTCCATGGCGCGCCGCCGCACGGGGTCGGCCCACGCGTCGAAGCCGGGCGGCACGCGGTTGATGCCGATATAGGGTTCGCGCTGGATGATGGGCGCGTAGTCGTCGCGCGCGCCCGCAGGCTGGATCGCGTAGTCGTGCAAGCCCTGCTGGCGCATCGCCGCTATATGCTCGGCCTTCTGTGCGCGCGGCACCCACGCGACAACGCCAATCGCCTGAATACCGGAGAAGTTGGGGTCGAGATTGAGCGTGTCGACATAGTCGCGGAATTGCTCGCGGCTGACCTCGCCGCTCGCGACAAACTGGCTCTGCACGCCGCGCAGCAGGAGTTCGTAAGTGCCCATGCGCTGCTCGATCCGGCTGACGGCGTCGCCGAGCGAGAAGTCGAACTGGCCGAGGAGTTCGTGACGGGCCGCTTGCCGCTCATGGTCCCAAAGCATCCACGTGACGCTGAGCGCCGCGGACAGGACCAGCAGGGGAAGCAGGACGAGGCGTGTCCAGTTCACTACGGCGTCTGGAAATTGACCATCGAGTCGACGAGGTCGGGTTTGAAATACTTCGCAAAGATGCGCCGGACCGTGCCGTCCGCACGCATTTCGTTCACCAGGGCGCGCCACTTTTCGCGCTCGGCCGGCGGCAGTGCTTTCTTCGACATGATGAGACCGTGAGGGACGGCGGGGTCGTCGAATTCCACGATGCTGGTCACGTCGCGGATTTTCTTTTCGTCGATCGAAGGGTAATCGAAAGGCTCGATAATCATGCCCTGAATGCGCCGCAGAATCAGCGCCTGGTAGAGCGGATCGAGACCGCCGGCCTGACTGACGCGGTTTTGGGCCGCCAGGGTATCGACGAGCCGGTTGGCCGACTCGCTGTAACGGAAGCTGCGGATCACGCCGAGTTGAAACTGGTCGTGGTTCTCGAAATCGGCGAGGCGGTGGATCCCCGCGTCCTTGCGCACCAGCAGATAGTATTTGTCGCTGAAATACCAGGCGAAGTCCGCGTACTGATTGCGCTCGTCGTTAGCGATGCCCGACAAGCTGAAATCGAGTGCGCCGGATTCGATCAGCTTCCAGATGCGGGCCCGCGACATCAGGCTGACCCTGATCTGGCAACCGCTGCGGCGGATCAGTTCGTCGGCGAAGTCCTTGTCGATGCCGGTGTCGGTATCGACGGAATAGAGCAGACCGTGATCGTGCAAAGCGAGCGTGAATGACCGCGAGCATTCGGGGCCTGAGGCCATCGCGCTACCGATACAGCTCAGCGCCAGCAGCAACCCGGCAAGGCCATGTCGAATCACAGTACCTCCGTCGTACGAAGATGACTTGAATACCCAATCAATATTGCCTGCATGACGCGGGCGGACGCTGCGCACCATAGGGCCGCCTTGAATGGGGCTAATGCTTTTTATTTGACGAGAAAGCATACATCGTCCGGCGCAAACGTCAGAAGATTCAAACGAACGCGCTCTGTACGCAATGTCGGCAACGCGCGGCAATTCTTGAGGGCGGGGGAGCTTTTTTTCGCTCGCGTGTCTTGCCCATCGGTGTGCCGGTTTGGCGCAGAACTGGTGATGGAGAAGCGTCAGTTGGTTGAGGGAACCGTGCAGTTCCTGAGGCATCGAGTCCGTCAGGTAGGGCGACGGCGATGCTCAGCGCTAGTTCCAGATAGTTGCCTGCCTTCTTCGAGTCCGGTTGGCCGGGTCGGGCGCGTCAGGATCGTCGACGATCGGCACGAGGCTTTCGCATCGACGGATATCCCGGACCACGCGAGCGGCGGGAGACGTCCGCGCCCAAGCAGGTGTAGCGCCGAGGAATCTCGCTTCCTTCGTGGAAAGCTTGCGAGGTGAGGGTGAAGGCTGTGGGAGCGCTCCTCGGCGCAAGCCTGCGCCGCCAGCTAGTGCTTGCGATGCATCCAGCTCATATGATGCGTGTCGAGCCACTGGCCAAGGCTCTCTCCCGGGTGATCGCGCCTGTAGCGCCTGGAAAGGGCCGATGCAACGACAACGATAACCACAAGGCCAACCCAAAAACTGATCATTGACTGAGTCATGGCAGCCTCCTTAGGGAACGCGACCATTCCTAAATTCTAGTCAATGGCGGCCGGACTGGCTCAACTTGAGAGGGTGGAGGCCGCACCCGCTGTCGCTGAAGTTTTGGTCTCCCCGAGCGATCGGCCACCGCCCCCAGCAAGACGCATTTGCCTCGCCGCCACCATACTTGTTGCGGTGCAGCGCGCCCCGATCTACCCAATATGCGGGACGACCCTGGATTGCCGCGCCGCTGCGCTCCCCCTTACCATCAACTCCCCGCGCCATTGCAGCGGTTGTGCCACCGGCAGGCGACGTCAAAAGCGAGCGCCTCAGCCGACGTAATCCATACAGCACCTTCCCAGGCTATCAGGAGACAAGAATGCTCAGCGCTCATGAATTTGCGACATTGATGTTGGTCAGGGATTCGGCTGACCACATTGCCGAGCGGCAAGAACTCGATACGCTGCTTGAACGTCAGCTCGTCACCATGGAAAGGCTCGCCGGGGGGGCAGTGCGACCTCGCGTGACGCAGGACGGCGATTCGCTTCTTCGTAACCTCAAACGCATACACTGAGACATCGGAACCTGCCGCGGGTCGACTGGGACTCGAGCGAGCAATCGATCTCAACCGATGAACCGCGAAGTGCTGACGAGCCCTCAGAGCTTCGACTTCCCGATCGTAGCCGCCGCGGTGGCACGCGCACAAGCTGGAGTCGGCGCAGCCCGCAGACTCGGACCACCATTTCTTCAGCACCATCCCATACGGGAGGTGGCCAACAAAACACGCCCGTTCGGGCTGTGGCGCGAGTTTGATCGACAGCAGACCACAATCGCGCACATCGGGTACCGACAAGCATACCGAGGTCCAACCACGACATTTCCAAATGGCCAGAACACGACATTACTAAAAAGCTCTGACATCAGATTTGGTGATAAATTACGTTATGTCAAATAACAATGCCATCCGTTGACGACCACTTGTGTATCTACCGGCGCCCCCTACGATTTGCGCGTGCAAGCACGCGCCTTCCTTCGACCGGATTGGCGACGGGACATCGCCGCCGCCAATGAGCCGCAGAGTCAGCGACGTAATTTGCCGATGCTCCCACCCGGTATCAAGACCGCCGCGTGACCTTACTCGATCGGCTCGTACGGCAAACCGACATAGTTCTCCGCGATGGTTTTCAGCCCCGCCTCGGAACCCGTGTAGTAGTCGTAATCCGTGCGTTGCATGCGCTTGTCGAATGCATCGCGTTCTGGAAATTCGTGCAGCAGATTGGTCATGAACCAGGAGAATCGCTCCGCTTTCCAAACGCGTCGCAATGCCACCTCGGAGTACTTGTCGAGCAGGTCGATCCGACCGTCCTGATAGACGCTCCGCAGAATGCGATAAAGCGTGCGCACGTCACTGGCGGCCAGATTCAGCCCCTTCGCACCGGTCGGCGGCACGATATGCGCCGCGTCTCCCACCAGGAACAGTTTGCCGTACTGCATCGGCTCGACCACGTAGCTACGCAGGGGCGCGACGCTCTTCTCCAGTGAACGGCCCGTGACGATCTTGCCGGCGACATCTTGCGGCAAACGGGTTTTCAGTTCGTCCCAGAAGCGCTCATCCGACCAGTCCTCGACTTTCTCCGTCAACGGCACCTGAAGGTAGTAACGGCTGCGGGTCATCGAGCGTTGGCTGCACAGCACAAAGCCGCGTTCGTGGTGAGCGTAAATCAGCTCGTGGTTGACGGGTGGCGTGTCGGAGAGCAGACCAAGCCAACCAAACGGGTACAGCCGCTCGTAGTGCGTCAGCACCTCTTCGGGAATAGTCTTGCGCGCTACGCCATGAAAGCCGTCGCAGCCTGCAATGTAGTCGCACTCCAGCCTGAACGTCTCACCGTTCTTTTCGAACGTGACGTAGGGACTTTCCCCCTTCACGTCATGCAACTGGACGTTGCCGGCTTCGTAGATCGTGGTTGCGCCACTCGCCGCGCGCGCTTCCATCAGGTCGCGCGTCACCTCGGTTTGACCATAAACCAATACCGACGAGCCGCCAGTCAGCTTCTTCAAATCAATGCGATCGCGCCGGCCGCCGAAGACCAGTTCGATCCCGTCATGGACAAGCCCTTCCGCATCCATGCGTTCACTGACACCGGCTTCTCGCATCAGATCCACGGTGCCCTGCTCGAGCACCCCAGCACGAATGCGGCCCAGCACATATTCGCCGGTTTGCCGTTCCAGAATGACGTTGTCCACGCCGGCCGTTTGCAACAACTGGCCAAGCAGCAGCCCAGACGGGCCAGCGCCGATGATCGCGACCTTGGTTCGCATCTCCACCTCCTCCACTGTTTCACCTGATCGCCGCCTCGTGTCCGGACGACACTGCTGTAGCGGCTTAAGTCATATTTGAACTGTATTTTTTTTCAATTCATAACCCTTGGTAAGGCAAATTTCAGCGTTAAAATTGTACTTTTCAAATGTCCGCCAAAAGTCGCCCAGGACATCGGCAAGCAAATGGATCGCTCGACCCTTCACAACATTCCCGTCTTCAAATTGTATGGCGAACGCGGAGAATGGCGAACGCCTGACCTGCTGCATTGCGAATCGATTCCCGAGCGCAGCAGCCTGCACGACTGGGAGATTCGGCGACATCGGCACGCTGATCTGACGCAACTGCTGTATGTGCGGAAAGGAACCGCGTTGCTGGAGGTCGAGGGTGAGCAGACGCAGATCGACCGCCCGTCAATTCAGGTTGTGCCGCCCATGTGCGTGCACGGGTTTCAGTTCAGTCCGGACGTCGACGGGTTCGTCATTACGATCGCGGCACCGCTAATTGGCTGGTTGCAGGAGCAAGGTGACGACAAACGGTCAATCTTGCAGCGACCGAGTTGCCATGCTGTGGGGACGGACACATCCTGGCTGGACACACTCTGTGCAACGCTCAACCAGGAGTACGCGAACCCGGCGCCGTCACGTGACCTTCTTCTGCGCTCACTTGTTGGCGCGCTGGTGGTATGGATCGTAAGACGGGACGAAGAGCTCCACGTCGCCGGAGAGCGCCCGGATCGCGGCCAGAGCTATCTGTCGGCTTTCTCGAAACTGATCGAAGAGCACTACCGCGAACATCTTCCAATGAGTCGCTACGCGGCACTGCTAGGTGTCACACCGGTCTATCTGAATACGCTATGCCAGCGACTCACGGATCAAAGTGCTCTCTCGATCGTGCATCAGAGGCTGCTCCTCGAGGCTAAGCGCAACCTCGTCTACACCACGCTAAACGTGAGCCAGATTGCCGATCTGCTCGGCTTCTCCGAGCCTACCTATTTCAATCGATTCTTCAAGCGGTTGACGGGAAAGACTCCGAACCGCTTCCGGACAGGAAAGTAGACAACTGTCCCGTTCGTCTATTCGTACAGCGGCGCGGCAAGCCGCCGTCGACATACGCTCGATACGACCCGCGGAAGCCGGGCGACACGGCGACTTCTCCTAAATGGGGACCCGCGTTGGATCAATATGCCTCTTCATGGGAGGTGGGCAGTCGCAAGGCCCGCGCAACGCTTACAGCTAAACCATCAAAACTACATCTTAGAACTTTTCCCGAAACGTCTCGTACACCTGCATTCCAAGCCGATATGCCAATGAAGATGGACGTTCAATCTTGCTTGACTCTAGCGCTTGCAGGTCAAGTGCCACCTTCCCCGCAAATAGAAGGCGTCGCAGGACATTAATTCGCAAATGTTCATCCAAATCTACCGTTTGCGATACATCCTCATTGGTGGTGATCGTTGATTGAATATTGAATCGTGGTGTCGCCAGGAATGGAACGAACAGGCTGCATGTTAAGTCGCCGGTCTCGATCCAACGGCGATACAACGTATCAATCGCTACAAACTCCTCTTCACGAACACTATCAATCAAGCGCAACAACGTACTTTTCCCATGCGGCGTTACCACGTACGCTGCAGAACAATAAGCATAGGTTCCTTTCGCATCGATTATATCGACCCCGGAAAAGTGACGATCGTCATCGTCACCATCCAAGCTGTCGATCCTTCTTTTAAGGTGCCTTTCCGCCGATGCAAGCAACAATGGGGCTTTAAGCCAGTACATCGCGCAATCAAGGAATACGATGTCAGTAGTGGGCGCTTGCTCAACAAGACCTTGCAAGTTCTCTTTCGTGATCGTCGAGGAAAAATCTCGAAAAATTTCCACATCATCTTCAAATATAATTGTCGCCGAATCGGGATCGGCATGTCGAATGATCAGTTCGTGTGACTTGCGGCACGCCCAAACATTGTTTTTTAGTTGTTCTTCGGATGGGCCCACTGCCTTTCCATCAACTGCTGTAAAGCGCTGAATCCAGCTGGTCAAACCGAGCTGATCAAGTTGCAGATCAAAAAGCTGCCGGCGGTCAATGGACCGATCGAGATTAATATAATATCCGTCAATCCGCATATGCTCGCATACGAGAGGGTTCAGATGCAGCCGTTTCCGGCTCTACTGTCGACGTATTCGTCGACTAAGCGCCGAGGTCCGACTATCACGGCGCGACAGGCATACCATCATCCTCCCCCTAGCACCAGCGCCCTTTTCGTTTCGCTCTGACAAGGACATAGTGAAATGCATCACCCGACATCAACGCAACCAGGCGCATGATTCTCACCCCTTGCACTCCCGTTACGATTGTCGGATTTGACGCGACTTTTGCTTCCATCGCGTCAAGTCGATGATGCAGTTCGGAGATTGCCTTCGCTTCTAACTCACTCATTATGACCTACCCACAATATCACCGAAATTTCTCACAGAGTATCCAACTTCGTGACGCGAAAATCAGCGTATGTGCGACGGAACTCTATCGAGTCGAGGAAAAAGGTAATTCTTCATTTACCACAGCGAGGGGCCGCTTGATCGACACCCTACGCGTGCACCACTCAGAACACTGGGTGATTGTGGAACGCAGTCCCGCAATTGAGTCGCGCCTCGCCTAACACGCGATGGGCCTCGCGATGCACAGCCAGCACGCCAAAGGATCGCTCGTCGAGACCGCTAGCTCGCGCGGCCATCTTGAATGCGGCGTAATCTTCCAATTGGAACGACAGCGTCACTTGAACCTGATTCGGGGTTGTCATTGATAGCTCCAAGCTTGTTTGGGTGCTCGTCATGTTCTGGATTGAGTACCTGCAACTGAATGTAACCGGATGCCAGCGCCCGAGTTGCCAAGAATTGTGACATCGAAAGAGCTCGGATCCTGGAAGGTCGCTCCGCTCGAATGGTCAATTGAGGATGTCGATAAATAGAAGACCCACTACCGCTGCTACTGCTCAGAGTTCCCAACCAGTTCTAACCGGCTTCCTGCTTTGCCACAGCGAATTCGATGCGGCGATTCGCAAAGCGCCCACCTGCCGTCGCATTGCTTGCAACCGGACTTGTCGCACCGTAACCTCGCGCCCTCAGCAAGTTCGGCTTCACCCCCTCCCCGATCAGAAAATCGCGAACCGATTCGGCGCGCTTTTGCGAAAGCTGCAAATTGGCCTGCGCATCCCCGACGTTGTCGGAAAACGCGCTGATATCAAGAGCCACAGGATGGTCGTCGTCGGAACATGCCTTGAGCAGTTGCGCGGACTCGGAAAGGTTTTCTTTGGCGGAGGAAGGAATATGTCCACTGGATGCCGCGAAGTCCACGACCTGCAGGTTCAGTACTCTGGCGACATCCGGACCGACGCACGCGCCGCCGGTATCCAGCATCCTCGCCATCGCGCTCAGGAACGCTTGCGTTGCGAGATCGACGGCCTTATCGCTACTGAACTGGCCGATGACCCAGGATGGCCCGAACAGATCGTGCAGGCGCTTTTGCCAGCCAAGGGACGCGTTCGCGGCCGCGCCGCCTAGCTCGACACGCCCTCCGTCTATTCCGACCTCAGCGCGTGGCAGAGCCATCAGCGACAAGAGTTCGTCGATGTACGCCAGCCAATCTGCTGAGCGCAGGCTCGTGTCAACTTGCAGATTGGCGACGAAACCGCGCGCGCCAAACCTTCGAGTCAACGCATCGACTAGCGCCTGCCGCTCCGCATCGCTACTGAGCGTACCGGTCAACGAAGGTATACCGGCTAGATTGACATTAAAAGCAAGCTTTCCACTTCTCATGGAAATACTTGCCGCAGGGCTCGATGCTGCGCCGAAGATTCGATTTTCCGCCGCGGCAGATGCGACGCTTCCTGGCTCCGCCTCCGAAGCGGCCGCACCGTCCGGCGGCGCCTGCAAACGCGAATTCGGCTCAGCGACAACGCCAGAAACCGCCGACGCGGTTGCAGGCGTGACAAGCCCGATGGGCGAACTGTTTGATGATACGGCCGATACCGGATTGATTAAATTTCCGAAGTAATGGGCGTACGCGAAAACTCCCGTCAGTACGGTTGCCAGCACCCCAAACAGAAGCCATATCCCCCAGCGCGTTGAGCGCGTTCTTTCCACCGGTGAGCCGCCTGCATGCGCGGTGACAGGGATTGAAGGAGTGGGTGCGCTTTGACCTCTAAATACCGGCTGAGTTGTATTCGACGTGGCCGACTCGAGGCGCGCTGCAATCGACCTGGTGAAATTGCCGGCATTTTCAAATCCGACCGATTCGGCAGCGCGGTCCGTCAAACTCTTCGATATGTTCGGCAATTGGCTCCCGAGCAGTGCGGGCAACCCGTCCACGGTACCCTGTTCGAGCAGAACGTGATGTTTGAGTACGCCAAACAACACCGCACTCACCAGCGCGGTCATCACATGGGCCGCCTGAGGCGGTATGCCTGTTTGCGTCGATATCGGTTCACTCGCCACGGCGATACGCCTGCCGGTAGCGCGCAAGGTGAGTGATTCTCCTATTGTTTCAAGGTCTTTAATGGTCGACGCGGCACGGCACAGACTCAAGAACTGCTGGTCGATACGTGCATTCGACTCAGGCGACATGATGGCGGAGAACACCGCCTTCGTACCGTTGGACATCACCGCTTCTGCCATAAGTGACGCGATCAGCGCAGAACTCGAGTGAGCAACGACCCCACCGAGTATCTCCGATGAGAGGCCTATCTGCTCCGCAAGACACTGTCGGCTCGTTTCGGAAAATATGGCTTCAACTGATCTGGAAATATCGACGCTCTTCATATCTGTTCTCGTGAAATTGCAGCGTATCGGCGCATTTTCCTTCGTTCACCAGAACGTCACTGCCTGGATGATTTGCCAAGGAAATTCTATCGACGTAAGACGGATCTTTTTTTGCGGAAGGTAAACGCTTTTACCGAGGCTGTGAAGCACGCTTTGAGGCATTCTGGATAAGTGATGTAAATCCGCAAAACTTGAACGACTGCAGGATGGCGATGCGAAGACGCCCCGAATCGTCGAGCGCTGCGCCGCGGATGCGATCGGCGGTCTCGTATGAATTGAGGACCGACTGGCTGACCATCCCGGTCGGACCACCGTTGGAGCGCAACGCCTGCCACGGCTTCACCGATGTATCGACGTAGGCGGCGAGATGGTCGCGGAAATAAGTCGCCATCAGCCCCTGTGAACTGAAGAGCCGTTCGAAATCCTCGACGCCCGCGTCTGCCCGCGCGTTGCGGCGAAACGGATAGCGGCTCGTGAAGCCCTGATCGCAGACCATCTTCGTCGCGCCTGCCGCGCCGCGATTGAGGAGCGCACCCGTCTCGCGCGTTGACATCGTGCTGCCGTTGCTGACGAGGTCGAGCATGATTCCCCGCACGGGCTCCGGCTGACGGGCGGCTGTTTCCTTCAGTTGGGCGAACGCATCGTATTGAGCGGGCAGAACCTGCCCCGCGAGCAGCGCGCCATTGACGAGCCCGAGCTGTCGGTAGATCGGCTCGAACAGCCGCGAAAGCGGATTACTCGCGCTCGCGCTGTTGCGGTTGAGCTCCGCGGCAAGCTGGCGAATCGGCTGGAAGTGTTCCTCGACGACGTGCTCGGGCAAGATCACGGTCCGATAGTGCTGGCCGTTCAGCTCACCATCGATCTGTCGCCGCCCTTCTTCGAGACGGTATTTCTGACGGTCGATCCAGCTATCGATGTTGCCTTCGTCGCCCGAACCCGTCAGCGTCGTCTCGCGCCCCGCGAAACGCAGCAGGTTGGCGAGTGGCGATTGCGCCTCCATCATCGCCGCGGCGAGCTGCGACGCGTCGTCAAGGCCTGTGACGCTGCGCACCGTCACGTCGTTCAGGAAGTTCTGCCACGCGGCGATGTAGTCCTGCAGGAACTGGTCGCGCGCGGAATCGGCAAGCTTCTGCACGAGTTCGTCGATCTCGAAACTGTTGCCCGAAAACGTTTCGTCGCGCAGCACCCAGCTTTCCTCTTCGAGCATCGCGCGTGCGCTCTTCAGGAGCCGCGGCGTGAACACGTCGGCGTAACCGGCTCGCGTGAACCAGCCCGACACCGCGGTGTCGGTGGCGGGCACGTTGCTGCGCATGCGCAGACTCATCGCCGCTTCAAAGCCCGCCGCGCGTGACAGCGAGATGTCGTTGACCCGCGCCGGCAGTCCCTGTGAGCGGATGTCCTGCAGCACGCGCGTGACGAGCGGAATCTGCGCGGCCTTCGCGCGCGCCGAACGCACGAGGTTTTCATCTGCCGGGGTCGCCGGCAGATCCCGCAACGAGATCAGCGTGTGTACGTGCTTGAGCAGCGCACTGCGGTCGTCGGCCGAATACTGGCCGCCCGATAGCGCCTCCCAGCGGCCATCGAGCCAGCGAACGACATCGTCGGGCGAGCGGCGATTCGGGCGGCAAAGCATCAGGTAGACCTTCAACGTCTGGTAGATGTCGCCCCCGTCGCCGTTGACCTGCGACACGAGCGTGCGCCTCACTTCGTTGTACAGCTCGGGCATCAGCATTTTCTGCAGATGCCGGTGATAGGTCGCGCTTGCGGTCTCAGCGACGAACCCGTGCTCGAGGTAAGGCGTCACCATCCCCTCCGCGGCGCCCTCGGCCTGGAGTTGCGCGTAGCGCATCTGGTTCGAGATCTCGATGAGAGGCGAGCCCCCGTCCGCACCGTAAGCGCTCTGCGCCTGCGCTAGCCGTTTCGCTTCGGTGAATTGCGCCTCCACACCATCGAGGTAGTCGCGCTCGGCCAGGTAGCCACAGCCAAGCCAAACGAGCAGCCCGAGCACGGCAAGCGGCACCGCCGACCAGCGCAGCACGTCGCCGAGGCGGCCGCGCCACGCCTTCGGACCACTCGGCCGCGCCGCGTCGCGTTCCAGTACGGCTTGCCGGATGAGCGGCGTCCACAGCTCGTTCAGCGGCCGCGACGACACAGGCAGAGGTGACGCACCGGCGCCCGACATGGCCGGAATCGGCTCCGCGAGCGCGGCCATCGAGCCCAGCCAGATGCCGCGCAGCCGCGCGGACGGCCGCGCGTCGCCAGGCACGAGCGCGACATGCAGCCACGCGACAAGCGCCTTGTGCAGACGGCTCAGTGCCTCGACGAAATGCAGTTGCGCATGGTTCATCGACACATCGGTCGCTGCGGGCGCCGAGTACAGCACCTGCTGCTGAACCCGCTCCTGCAGCGCCTGCAATTCGTGCTGCCAGGCCGTGTCGGCGTGAGCCGCATCGGTCTGCTTGTCGTCGTGGGGCAATGAAAAGCCGACACCCTTAGCCCACTTCGACCCGTCAAGCAGCGACAGCGTGGACACCGCACCATCGAGCCGGTCGAGCCCGTTCAGCGCGACGTAGACCTGGACCTGCTGGCCAAATGCGTCGCGCAGGTCGTCGAGCCGCGCGCGCGCCGCTTCAGCGAGCCCCTTGCGGGTGTCGAGTGGCGCGTCGGCCATGGCGGCGCTGTCGACGCACAGCAAGATGCCGCTGATGGGTGCGTCCCTGCGCAGCCGTCGGATTCCGTGCAGCAGCTTGCGCCATCCGCCGAGCTCGACCTCGTCGATGCCTGGGCGCAGGCTCCAACGGCCACCGATCTCGATCCATACCGCGTCGCGCGCGATTCGAAAGCTGAAGTCATCGCCGCGCGAATACGTGGCGTCGGCGCCGGCTACGCTATCCTGCTGCGGGCCGGACATGCCGACCGCCTTCGAGACGAGGCTGGTCTTGCCGCTGCCCTCCGGGCCAAGCACCAGGTACCACGGCAGCATCGTGCGATGTTCGCGCGTGAGCGCACCGGCCCAGTGTTTCCAGCGGCTGCGCGGCTCTTTGCGCCAGCGCTCCTTCAGTTGCCGGTCGAGCTCACGCAGATGCCTGTCGACGAAATCGAGCGGCTTCGCCTTTGGCGCGACCTTCACCTGCCGCGGACTCATCGCGAGACGCGCCCACAGCCGCGCGAGCGTCGGCCAGAAGCCCCATATCAGCACGAGCGCGACGAGTACCTCGCGCACCCAGACAGCGCCGAGCGGATGATAGATCCCGAACGCGAAGAGCGGCCCGACCCACCAGATCAGGATCGCGATCAGGATCGCCGCGGTCATTCTCAAAGTCGTGCGGATCATGGCTGATTACCCTCCGTCGCCGAGCCCGGCGCTTGCCGTTCGGGTGCGATCTCGACGCCTTCCGGCATCGCGGGGTACGCCGCCGCTTCGGTGGGCGACACCGGTTTGCGCAGATTCACATCGCGGTCGTGGCGCGGCGCGCCGCTGGGAATCACCTTCCAGAGCACGTCGACGCGACGGTTGCGCTCGTAGGCGTCAGGCGTCTGCGCGGTATCGATCGGCTGCGAGTCGCCGCGTCCCGAGTACTCGATGTTTCGCTGCACCGCGTTCTGCGGCGCGCGCTCACCGCCTGGCAGCGCAGTCCGGCGCAACTCGTCGGCGACCGTGCGCGCCCGCGCTTCCGAGAGCGCCTGGTTGTTCGGGAATTCGCCGGTGCGGATCGGCTGCCGGTCCGTGTGGCCAATCACTTCGAGATCGCCTTGCCACGGCGCGAACGCGAGCCCCAACCGCTCGATGTTGTTGACGAAGTCGGGTCGCACGCTCGCCTTGCCGACGTCGAACGCGCCGTCGGTCTTGAACACCAGCAGCCAGCCTTGCGGATGCTTGTACGCGGTGAGCCATCCCTCGGTCAGGAGCTGCGGCAGCGGCGGCGGCAGCGTCTCGGCCAGATTGATCGTGCGCGTCGGCGGCATCCACGCGGCGAGCGCATTGCGGATCGGCCGGCCCTGCGAGTCGAGTCCCAGGCTGATTGCGCCGTATGCGAGCACGAGCACGCCGAGCGCGGCCGCCGCCAGACCCGTCGACAGTGACGAGATGCCCGTGGACGCCGAGGCCGACAGCGAACTCAGACCTGTCGAGAGAGACGAGATACCTGTGGATGCCGAGGTCGACAGCGAACTCACAGTGCTGTTGGTCGTGCTCAGACCTGTCGACAGCGAACTCACCGCACTGTTGGTCGTACTCAAGCCCGTCGACAGCGACGAGATGCCCGTGGATGCCGAGGTCGACAGCGAGCTCAGACCCGTCGACAGCGACGAGATACCCGTGGACGTCGAGGTCGACAGCGAACTCACCGCACTGTTGGTCGTGCTCAGCCCCGTCGACAGCGACGAGATACCCGTGGACGCCGAGGTCGACAGCGAACTCACCGAACTATTGGTCGTGCTCAGGCCCGTCGACAGCGACGAGATGCCTGTGGATGCCGAGGTCGACAGCGAACTCACCGCACTGTTGGTCGTGCTCAGACCGGTTGACAATGAGTTCAGTCCCGTCGACGTCGAAGTGGACAGTGAAGTGAGGTTAGAGCCTACCGTACTTGCGACCGAATACAACTGGCTGCCGTTGACCGCATCGGTACTGGACGCACCGACAAGCCCAGCAGCGACGTTCTGTATGCGTCGCTCGGACCCCGGACTACCGACACTGACGACACCAGCAGAACCGCTAGTTCCCGAAAACGACCCATACGTTGTACTGCCAATCGTCACGCTGGTGATAGTGCCGGTGCCGCCCGTGGCTGCCGACGCACCACCGATCGTAGACGCGCCATTGCCGAGTGCGACCGAGCCCGCGACGTTCGCTATCGACGCCCCCCCTATCGCTATGGCGCCGGACGCCGACGATGAGGCAGTCGCCCCAAACGCAATCGCATATGAATTTGTAGCAAAGGCCGAGACTCCGATTGCTACAGCGCTGGCGCCACTAGCCGTAGCGGCATAGCCAACAGCCGTGGCAACCGTCGCTGACGCGGTAGCATAAGATCCCAGCGCCTCTGCCCCCGCCCCGAGGGCACGTGCAGATTGCCCCAAAGCCTCTGCATAAGCCCCGCTGGCAGTGGACGAGATGCCCAGAGCCGTTGAACTCAGCCCGCCCGCATTGGCCAAGACGCCAAGAGCCGTTGAAGAACCTCCGGCAGCAGCAGCACTTTGCCCCAAAGCGACTGAATTATCCTGGCTGGCAATAGCACTGGTACCAACGGCAGTTGAATTCACCCCGCTCGCAGTGGAGTAGGCTCCGACTGCTACAGCGTAGTCGGCATTAGCCGTGCTACCACTGCCAAGAGCCGTTGCATTAGTTCCTGCGGCAGTAGCTGAAGAGCCAACAGCCGTGGTATGCGAGCCACCGGCGCTAGAATAAGACCCCAAAGCCGATGCATTATCGCCCAAGGCTTTTGCAGTTTGCCCCAAAGCCACTGAATAATACCCGCTGGCAGTAGTACTGGCGCCAATAGCATCGTCACTCGTCCCGTTCGCGTTGGCCGCATTTCCGATTGCAATATTGTAGGAGCTAGCAGCAATAGCACCTTCCCCCAAAGCCGTTGAACTACCCCCAGAGGCAGTAGCACCTTGCCCCAAAGCCGTTGCATTACCCGCAGAGGCAATAGCACCTTGCCCCACAGCCGTTGTATTACTCGCAGCGGCAGAAGCATTGTTCCCAACAGCCGTTGTACCACCCGCGCTGGCGACCGCGCCGGAAGAGCCCGGGGCAATGTACTGCGCGTGCGCAATATGCACATGCGCACCTAAAGCCGCTACAGCCAAGGTGGCAACATGAACCACCTTCGATTTCTTGGGCTTGCCTCGGGCGGAGTCAAGTTCCGACACCGCGACCCATGCACCCAGTGATTCATTCCAGACCGATCGGTACGTCTTGTTCATTTCTTATCCTCACGCTATTCACTCACCCGATCGTTCACAAATGCTTTGATCTGGCTTCACTGCGGCTTAAACAGAAAAATACGATCGCGGTCCAAACTCCATTGCTCGAAAATTCGTCATCGAATTTACCGACCGGGATTCGCCTACCAGGGAGAATATCGATAGCCTTATCTCGTATTTGCGAATCTTTGTGACATGCCATCGACTCTTTCTGCATCGGCACACGCGGCACCCCGCCCTCTGCTTCCACCCGCTTGCCTGGAGGCACATTGCGATTTCAATCCGGGTAGCACAAATAGCCCCTCAAACTCCGACCTCCGCACGCCGACAGAAGTCAGATCCGGATGCTCGGAACAAGGAATGCCGGAGACCATCCACTGACAAATCAGTGAATTTCCGAAATTTGCGCGCATCTAATGAGTGAAGGAAAAGAAACCCCGTCGAATCTTATGAAACCACTTAGGTACAGCCCCGAACGCTGGAAGATTTGTTATGAGCGCGCATGTATATCAAACGGAACATGTTGAAGCCACACCATTTCTTCTTGATTGACTAATTCGACACACTGCGTGAAAAACATCGTAAAAGTTCACGAATATTCACAACTATTGGCCACCATATGATTAGCATCGCGCTGCAAACCGCAGTCACGAGGTCTGCTCCGCGCATCTGAACTGGCGCTTCGCGATATGGGTCGACGATTCCCATAAAACATTTAGTTGTTACCGACCAGCCTGGCGTGGCGTCTGAGGAGTTCGTGCATCATAGAAACGCGCTCATCCGGGGAAATTCATCCCGTTACACTACTTCCCAGTTCTCGCCACCCTATTCAATACGATCTGTAGTGAGGCTGGCTTTGATGAAGCGATGCTGTTGCCAGCTGCAAATCGAGCTCACTGATGCCATCGGTGTCAATTCGATCGAAGAGATTGCGCCGGCCGCAGTAGACTCCATTACAGCGTCCGTCGTGGCCGTGACCATCCACGCCTTCACAGGGCTTTTGGCACTTGCCAGTCAGCATTGGGCTAGAGGCAGACACGCAGAAGTTGGACCGCGACTTCATGCATGAGATTCAAGAAAATGAGAGTTCAAGGATCATGTTCGAAGCGCTCGTTTAGCTCGGGCGCAGCCCGTGAAAGCTAGCACCATTTAAGGTGTTGCTCCCCTAGCAATCCTGATTCAATCAACGATATGTCTTCTGCGAATCCCCATGAGTTTCCCGGCTACGCGATCCAGTTGGAGAGCAATCGCGGAAAATTCACAATGTTGCGCGGCGACGCTCATCAACCGAAAGCAATCCTGCAAACCGGAAAACTGCACATTGACGCCGAGCTGTCTAACCTGCTAACCATCGTAGGACAACTCGACAATGGAGCGTGCATGCTCGACGTAGGCGCAAACGTCGGGATGGTGGCTATTCCTTGTGCCTCGCTTCTTGCATCCAAGGGAGGGTCAGTGATCGCCTTTGAGGCTCAGCGTATTGTCTTCTACATGCTGGCCGCGAACTGCGTCGCGAATAATCTATTGAACTTGCACTGCTACCATCTGGCTGCATCGGATTCGTCTACCGTTCTTCAAATCCCCTCGGTCGTCTACACCGAAGCTCGCGATTTCGGCATGATTCAATTTGGCCACGCTGCTGATCTGGACCAGCCAAACAACCCCTTGGGCGCACTCGTTGGCAAGGAGTCGGTCAAGGCTATTCCAATTGATGCCCTGGAGTTGACACGCGTCGATCTAATCAAAATCGACGTCGAAGGTATGGAATTACGTGTGCTAGAAGGCGCAAAACACACCCTTGCAACTCATCGCCCGATTCTTTGGATCGAGTACTGGCTCGACAAGGAAAACATTTGCAATGAACTCCACCGGCTCGGCTACGAACTGTGGTTCATGGACGATCTAAACATGCTGTGCGTCGCTCGCGAAAAGCTCGGTCAGTTTCGCTGCACTGTCAATGCGCCAAGATACGAACCCGCTGCTTAGATACGCTTTCTTTTGCGATTGCGTTCTATTGCCGGCCGCGTGTGGCTGCTGTTAGCAATTGAATAGTGCGCAACTCCGTTATTGTCTGATCTATAGTCGCGCAGCATGTTGACGTCACCGTAATGGGGGACGTCAACATGTCAATGAAACGAGAGAATTGTCGGTGAACTATGAGGACGCTCGCGACTAATGTCACTCGCACGTTCCCGATCTAGACCTGCACTGGCCATGCGCGCGCGAATCGTACTGCTGCGCGTGACAACGAGTCCCACAGGGCAATCGCGCAGCGCGCAACTCACACATGCCGAGAAACGCCAGTGCCAGCCGCTCAAGCGTATGTCACCCTTATTGCCGATGGGTTCGCAGTAGGTCGATAGATATTGCCGTGCTCGAATGTTTCTGCATTTGTTCACCGAACACCAGACGATTCCGCCCGTCTTTCTCGACACAAATCGCCAACGATTTTCAGACCAAGGAAAGCGCATTCCCCGAGACTATGAAGCACGGCTTCTAGTCTGGTGACCTCACATAGCGCGCGAAAGTTGACAGAAATTCCGTGCCTTCCCTGTCACAATCACGCACAGTCATCTAGCCGCTAGCTATGCACGGGGTACGGCACATCACATGTTTTTCGAGTCATGGAATTGAAAGATCTGACAACGACTGCTGAATTGACACGGAAATTGCGTACTGCGCAAACCAGGCACGAAAAGAACCCGTACGATCTATCGAATGTGAGCGAAATCTGTCAAACGCTGATTGCGCTCAAACTCGAGGAAAAGCTGCTTCCATGGGCAGAACATGCACTGGCGCTCAACCCGAATGCCCCCTATTTTGTTGCGCTACGCGCTTTGGCGCTAAACCTGCTGGGGCGTCATGCGGAGGCCGCAGATGCATGGACTCGTGACCCATCGCTATTGACCGAGCCGGCGGTCTATTTGTTACGGCGCGGTTATAGCCTGATGATGGCCGGCGAGTTCACCCGAGCAATCACGCTGCTGGACGAGGCCGGGCGGATGGCGGCATCGGGCAACGCAGGGTTCCTCGCGGCATCGAAACACTTCCTGGGTGAGGCGATGCTCAAAACGGGCGATTCACGAGGCTTTACGCACTGGGAGAGGCGTAACGGGGATTCCAGTTCCACTGGCAACTACCGGCCGGCCGGTATCCCGACGTGGACTAGTGAAACCGGTCTGAACGGCCAGCGTGTGCTGATCACACATCAGTTGGGTTTTGGCGACAACTTTCTGCTGGCTGCCTGTGTGGATGATTGGCTTGATGCCGGCGCCAGCGTAATGCTCACTTGTGACCCTCAGAGCCATGCACTCATGCAGGCATCGCTGCCGCACTGCGAGGTTGTGAGCGCACGGCGTCCAACGCAGTTGCACGAAATATTGCCGGACGAAGTGCAGTCGCATGTAGAGACATTCGCGCCACAACTCCACGCCACGCTGCTACATCTCCCCTTGTTGAAATCCGGGGCGACAATCTCCTCCGGATACCGTTTCCAACCTTATATCCGTCCGCCGCTCTCGAAACAGCAAATTGCAGCCGAGTGGGCACTACATTTACGCGCGCAGCACCCGTGGAAGAAGCTGGTTGGCCTGTTCTGGGACTGCGACCAGCGCCACAGGCCCGAACTGGGCAGCATCGCTCGGTGTTGGGCCACGCGTCGCAGTCTGCCGCTTGACGCGGTCAATTGGCTCGCGGAGAATCCCGCCGTAGCGAATCGAGTACATTTCGTGAATTTGCATCACCCGTTAGTCGAGCCACTCGCCGGCGCACCGGCACGCAACGTTAGCCGCTATCTTCCCGGTATCCAGCATTTTGACGACACCGCCGCCTGTATCGAGCAACTGGATGCGGTGATCGCGGTGGATTCGGGAGTTGCTAATCTTGCCGCGATGATGGGCACACCGACTTGTGTGCCAGTCAATACATCGGGAGACTGGCGATGGGGTAGCGAAGGAACTACCAGCCCGTGGATCAACGGCGTGACCGTGCTACGGCAGACTCGCGAAGGTGATTGGGATCCCGTCGTAAGGGACATTGCTTCGTGGTTGCAAGCCACTTCTTCACCGCGCGCCGTCAGCTAACCAGCCCCACATAACATAAGCGATGTACAGCCAGGGCGTGTTCACACTACCCAAGCCTATCAACGATGAGCGCGAAATCGATGAAGGCGATGTATGGGGGTAATGCCACCTATGGACCGACTTATCCGCAAGTCAACGTGAGGCATTCAAACAAGCATGCAATTGGCTGTCGCGCCGATCCAGATGCCACTCACCACACCAACGACGCGCCCCAGCAGCATTGCACGTATATCTTCGTCCCGGATGAACACGCTACGCCGAGACCGAAATACCGTTTTCAGCAGCAATGGCCTCGGCAGAAGCAAACAGCACGCCGCCGCGGTTTCCAACGCCAGCCGCAGGCCAAAGCCATGATCAATCGATGACATCAACCTCCAATGATCCACCCCCGCCGAGACAAGCCACCCGACGAGAGCACCCAATACCATTCCCGAAGCAAAGCGTTCGGTCGAATACGTTGAAGGCACGATTTTTCCCAAATTCCACATCCCGCTCGCACAAACCCTCTAGCCATCTCACATCCACTAGCATTCGAATGGTAAAAGGCATAGAGAAGCACGGCGTCACGAAAAGTGAACTAAAGGCACGGTGAATGACATTAAACGTATATGAAATTCTATGCGCAATGTTTCATTAATTCAGAATTCACACGAATCTATTGGCTACGATCCGCTTGTCGAGACGGCTTATCGGATCATCTGGAGTAGCAAGCCCGATGGAAGGAAGATGGGCATAACGACATAACTCACACGATCTTGACTTCATGAGGTGGGGTCGATCCACTCGATGTGAGGCTTGCAACACACTTGCAGTCGAGATCGCCATGGAACACATCGCCGCGGATCTATGCAACTCCTGTGCAATCGGAGACGCGGAGCGCGGACTGGACAGACGGGAATTCTTTTTCGTCTTTCAGCCCAAATTGCGGCTGCAGGAATGCCGGTTATCCGGCTTCGAATCGCTGCTACGTTGGCGTCACCCCGTACACGGAGTTCTAACGCCCGCGGCGTTTATCCACTTTGTGGAGAACTCTCCGCTAACCGCGAGGTTCACGGATTTTGTCGTTACGGAAGCCGCTCGAACGCTAGCAGACTGGACCGTCCGCGGACACGAAACCCTTTCGTTGGCTATCAATCTTCCCGCCAGCGAAATTGGCCGTCCCGGATTGGCAAACAAGCTATCCACACTCCTTCGGACCCGCGCACTCAACGCGTCCCGGTTGCAGATCGAACTCACCGAGACCACCGACCCCGGTCCGATTGACGTGCTTGCCTCAGCCATAGCGTCTCTCAGAAAAGCCGGCGTAAGCGTAGCAATCGATGACTTCGGTTCAGGATGCTGGTCGCTTTCCATTCTCCATAAGCTTGGTGTCGACACACTCAAATTGGACCGAACGTTCATGTACGACATACAAGAGAACGCTGATTTGAAAGTGATGGTCGAAACGCTCGTGCAGCTCGGCCAACGCCTTGGAAAGCGGGTTGTTCTCGAAGGCATTGAAACGGCAGCGCAATTCGCTTGGGCGAAGACAATCGGACAGATCGACTGCCAGGGTTACTACATTTCAAAGCCGATTACTGACGAGCAGATTGACAGATTTATCGAGAAAAACGGTATCACTCATTAGCGCGTGGTGCCTGTTTATATATTCTCGATGACCCTGACACCTCGAGGGCATGAGGCAATAATACGTGACGATATCGCACTATCGTGCGGGTGGCCGACCCCAAGGCTTTCGGCGCATATTCCAGTCCGTGCCTGGTGAGAATCGCAATATCGACAGCCTCTGGCACCTGAGCGTTCATTCGCGGCGGTAGTCGCTGCATACCAACCGGTCCGAGATTGGGGAGCGTAACCACTCTTTGCTTACTCTATCTATTGCTTCTCTTCAGTGTCCTTGCAGCGATCGCGTCGAAAAGTTCGACGCGGCTGAAGAACTCGAAGCGCCCCTCCTCGGCGAAAATCTTCAATCGTCCATTCGAGATCTGAATTACGCAATCCTCGCCCCAAGCATCGCGAATCCTATTTAAGAGAGCCTGCTGTTCATCGTCGAAGTAGAACGGCCGTGCCCGATATGCTGCATCATGGACAGCGACCGCGAGAGATGAGAAGGCGTCCGTCCGCATAGGGATACTCCATCATATGACCCGACGACGATCGTCATCTATGACTGTACGACCGGAATATAACGTCGTTGAGACCGCAAAGGAGCGGCCTAATGGGCAATGACTGTCTTTGGAAACACTAGCACGAGAATTAAGTGAAGAAATCCCCACACAAACAGAATCGATAGCGAAAACGTCCCGATGGCGAGCAACATAATCCACCGCTTGCGAAGACGCGATACTCGCCCCGCTTCGGCGATCGGGCGCTTGTATGCCTTCGCATCGGAAAGACCGGGTCGAGTAGTTACTTCTCGTTGCATCTATCGACTCTCCTCGAATAGAAAATTTGCAATACCTTTTGTGCGGCCCACATTCGATTATCAATTAAGTGATTTCTCAATTCCGCGATGACGGAGCCGAACTAGCTCGCGGTAATCGTGTTTAAGCATGTGGGTGGAATTCGAGCCGCCGGGAGTCGCGCAATACCGAGGATCCGCCGGCCCGCTCAGCGGATGCATCTACTGTAGCCGCGCGGGAGGCGCGGGTCTGTCAACGTTTGTGAATCCATCTGGCGACGGGTCGAATCCCACCCGCTCTCAATGCAACAGACAGGTCGCAACAAGGAATCCATGCGAGAACCCTGTCGGCCTCGCGTGTCGATCTGTTAAAGTCAGCCACAAACTCCGTCTTTGTCTATTCCTACTCGTTTTTCTTCGGTAAACCTAATTTTCGTTCCTCACCTTGTCAGAGTCCCTTTTCTAAATGATGCTTCAGGGAGATGTCGACGAAGAAGCAAGTACTTTTATTCAACGAAAAGACTCGATTGCGCGACAATTGTTCACAAAGATCGCCCGCCGCTCAGGTTATGCTCAATGTATCGATCTTCTGATCGGTCAGGGCGGGGGAGCGATCTTTAGAAAGCACTGCCTGCCCACCGAAGCCCCGATGGATCCCCGACTGTCGGGGCTTCACCTTTTTCCCGCACAGCTGGCAAAAGATATGACCACCGCAATCGAGGCCGCCGGCGTCGGCGAACAGATCGCGGCCATCGAGAGGATCGACAGTACTTACCGTTAACGCTCTCTCGGTGCGACCACTTCGTTGTGAGAGTGACGGCGATGTCGACGGTGCCTTCGTAAGGCTGCCGATCTTCCACCAACAATTCGAACTGCTCGAGCGTGCGCGACGAGATCTGTTCTCGCAGCCCAGTGACTCGAGCGTTGCGCTCAAGCAGCAATCCCTTCGGTGGGTCGATGTCGCCGGGCAGCGTGATCGAGCTCGATTCGATGAGGGCCATATAAGACTGCCGACCGTCGTTTGCTCACCTTGCGACCTAAGGTCATCGTAGCTGGCTCCTTCGTGGGCTCCGACGCTACATCGAAGGCGATTACCATCAGCATTTTCGACGACTCTGCAAGGCCGGCGCCGGAACAGACAAGGTGGCCTTCGCGGTTCACTCCCTCTTGGATCGCTGCCGCTATTCGAATACAAAACCTGTAGCTACAAGTGCTCGCCAAACAGGATCGCAAACCGGTTCATGGCTGATTTCCGGTCGAAGGGGGCCTTCACGGACTTCGCCAGCACGTTGCGCGAGGCCAGCCCGAGGCGCTTGATGGCGGCTACGTCGTTGGGGAGTGATCGCGAGTCTTGATGGTCTTGCGCGCATTCTGAGCTCATTGAAAGCCAGATCCACGGCCTTGTTGCTCACTACACCGTCGTCACGGATCTTCACGCGCAGTTCATCGAAAAGCACCACCGGGAACATTGGTTCGGGCGGTCGGCTTCGCCGGGCAAGCGTCCCGGCCACCACCCGGTTCGTGACCCAGCTGATGAAGTCGGGGGAGAAGCCCGTGCCGTAGGTTTTGGCCAGGAACGCCTGGATCCCGCGGACGCTCACCCCACGCGCGTACAGGGCGATGATGCGTTCGTCCGAGCCGGTGAAACTGCGCTTGTGTTTGGGAATCAGGATGAACTCGAAACTGCCATCCCGATCCTGCCCGCGCCCTACCTTGCTATTGAGCTACGCCCCCTTGTCGTGCACGGCCGCCCTGATGGCACGCCTCAGCTCAGCTACCACGAAGTGACACCGCCAAACGAGACTGTGCGTGGTCGACCTCATATCCCTGCTTCGTGACGTGCTTCCATGTACTGCTGCCAATACCACAATCCACTTGCTCATCTCATCCCAGTCTCTTCGATCACCAGCAAAGCTGCCGACTCAGCCGACATTAAGCCGAGGTACATGGCGGACGGAGAACTAGACTCTGAAATGTCACATCAACAAGAAACGTGTTCACAGCCTACCGAGCAGCTGGCGTCGCGGTGAAAACAATTGTGAAATCTACAACTTTGGTGCGTTTTCCACCTGGAGCTACGCCCTGAAAAACCGGAGACGGTCTCGCACTTGCAATAGGGTATTTGCATAAGACTGTGTATGCGACATGCCGAGCCGCGGACGGCCGCGCCCGCGAAACGGGCTGCGCTTGTGCTCGTTGTAAGGCAGAAAACACGCAAATTCCTATCATCGATGTACAGCCCGAAAGCCGCGAAAGTGAGTAATATTGGCCGGGTTCTACTCAAACATGATCCGTTCAGTAGGTAATACATGGACCGAAACGCAAAGCTACGAGAGATTGCTCTGACCGCATGCATCGCATTGGCGCCCCTTCAGGGCGCGAATGCACAGGCTCTGGAGAACACTGGCACCAGCAGCGTAATCGTTTCACAACCGGGTGCGACGAGCGCGTTGCCCGACACATCGCAGACCGGCCAGGCCGAGACCACTGCGCTGACGCCGGATGAAAACCGCCAATCCGCCACTGGCAATGTCGCGGAATTGCAGCAGATGATCCACGGCTCGGATCTGAGCGAACTGCGCACCACCTATAACGGCACGTATGGTGCGAGCCTGATGTTCTACGGCAAGGAGATGACCTACTACGTCGCGCTGTTCCAGCAGAAGAATTTCTGGCGCGTGATCAAGACCCAGGACGTCACGCGCGCCGAGTTCATCTACAAGGATTTCGTGCGCCAGACCGTGCAGCTGTCGGACGTCGAAATCCGTCGCACGCAACTCGAAGCGCAGAAGGCGTTCACGCAACGGCTCGTCGCGTTGTCACAGGACCGCGCGAGCCGGCTGCAGGCCGACCTCGAGATCGCGCGTCAGCAGCAGAGCATCGTCGCGAGCCAGCAGGAGCAGAAGCGCGCCGAGGCAACCGAATTGGCACAGCAGAAGGCCGCCGCGCAGGATCAGTTGCGCGTCGCGCAGCGCCAGGTGCGCGACCTGCAGCGCCAGCTCGATAGCGGCTTGCCACTCCACTGAGCGCGACGGAGTGAGACTTGGCGGATACGGTTTATCTGCATCATCTCATCGACCGGATTGCCCACCATCCCGTCAACCGCATCGGCGAGCTCCTGCCATTGAGCGTCGCGTCGCAGCCGCCCTCTTCCGCTCGCGTACAGCCGATTCGCGAGCACTCGCCGTCTCCGCCGTCAACAAGCCGCGCCACGGTGCTCGTCGCGTGCTTACGCTGCGGGTGGATGTCTTTGCGATCGGGCGTGTACGCGAAGCACACAAAAAAAGCCCACCTAACCAAGTGGGCTTGAGCGAGCCTGAAACTATTGCTCAAAAAAGGGGACTCCAGACAGGGCGATTGAATCATCACATGACGCCCCGCCTCTCCGCGCACGCTCTAGTCGTGTGTTCATTTTGACGCGACTCTGTCGGACGCGGTCGAATCCTGATCCAGGTCCACCGCTGCACAGACAACGTGCGATTCCCTCGCCTTCACCCGTAGAGTGAAATCTACCCGCCGTGCTTCCATTGCAGGAAGAACGATTTTATTTCCGCACGACCCTCCTCCCCCGCGTCGTCTGTGCCGACAGACAGGCATGACCAGCCGGACGAAGTGAAGCGTCGCAACGAAAGACCGCGCGCGGCCGGCCATCGAATGTCCTGAACGGCTCACGCGACGCCCTCGCGATCCGCAGGACTCCCCGACTTCTCTCCAGTATTTTTGGGGCCGCCTCGCGGCAGCCCCCTCTATTGTCATGATTGGACGACGACAATTTCTTGGTTGTCTCACCGCGCTCGGCGGAAGCGTCGTATTGAGCGCGTGTGGGGGTGGTGGTAGCGGTACTGCCGATGTCGGCGGCTCTTCCACCGGTAATTCCGCGAGTCCGTCGGGCACGACCGCAGCGCCCTCTACGGGCACGACAAGCTCCGGCATCGCGACTTCGCCGGGTACGGCCACCACCGGTATGACCACCTCGACCGGTGGCGGGACGACGGTGGTGAACGGCTCGTCGCCGGCGCCCTCAAGTGGAACGGTGTCCACCGATCCGTCCGGCTCGAGTTCGGGTTCGGGCGACACCTCCGGCAATCCCTCAGACTCGAGCTCTGGATCTTCGAGCAACGCATCGAGCGCATCGCCACAGAACACGACCATCCCGCCGGCGACGGTCATCTTCGACAGTCAGAACGCGTCGTGGACAATGGTCGACGGGTCTGTCTACAGAAACGGGGCCGCGGCAGGCAACACCTACAACGTCTCGTTGATACTCTGGTACGGAGGCGCGATCTATCACGAGGGAACAGGCGGTCAGTTTTACGGATGGAATGGTTCCGGATGGCAATCGTGCAATGACCCGCGTTTGGGCGGCACCTCCGCCGACGGCACCTCGATCCCTCCCGCGTCGTATCTGATCGACAAAGTCGGCGCGATATGGACCGTTGAGAACGGTATCGTGTACCGCAATCGGAGTGCCGTCGGTACGATGTCGAATGCCGCGCTTCTACTGTGGTACGGCGGCAAGTTCTGGGCACAATCGACCGGCGGCCAGTTCTATGTGTGCGCCGATGCCGATCAATGGTTGCCATGCAACGATCCGCGCATCGTGACCCCTGCGTCAGCGGGTTCGTTTCACGGTATCAACGGGCACTACGACTACCTGTATTCGACGACACAGCTCGTGTCGATCATCAAAACTCTCGGTTGCTCCACGTACCGGCTCAGCTGTACCGACTACCCGCCGCAACTCGCCGCCGTCGTGGCATTGGCCCAGGCATTCCAGCCGGCGGGCTTGAACCTTTTCGTGCTGATCGACACCGGCATCTACGACAGCAACGGCAACCTCTTCACGAGTGAATCGGCGGCCTATACGCGGGGCTTCAATTGCGCGGTAGCTGTCGCGACGGCGTTGCAACCCTACGGCGTGACCATGTATGAATGCGGCAACGAGCTGACGCGTGCCAGCGGGATCATTCTCGATTCGACCAACGCTGGAACCAGCGCGGCCGATTTCAACAATACGAACTGGCCGCTGATGCGCGGCGCGATGCGCGGCATGATCGACGGGGCAAAGTCCGTGCAGGCGGATGCCAAATGCGGCATCAATTTTTGCGTCGCGGATACCGGTGCATCCGACGCTCTGTGGGACGGCAAGCAGCCCGATGGGACGAGCGGTCATCCAACGGTACGGTGGGACTTGACGACCTGGCACAACTACGAGGTGTACGGCGACATCTTCGATATCGGTTCCGACGGGTCCGGCCCGGGGTTCGATTTGCCCACCTACTGCAAGGCCCGATATGGCGTCCCCTTCATGATTTCGGAGTGGAACACGGGGCCGGAGAAGACTGAGACATACCGGGCCGACTACATCACATCTCGCCTGCTCAGTTACTATCAGGCGAGAAAGACGAAGAACATTCAATCGGCGATGTATTACGAGCTCGATAGCGGTGACGCTACTTACGGTCTGATGATCAATGGCACGGTGCTTCCGCTTCCGTATAACGCCTTCGCGAGTTTTATCGCGAGCCATCCTGATACTTGAGCGTCCGGCCTGTCGATAGATTTCAGGTCATGCGGCTTCTGTCACCCAGAAAGATTTGGTGAATGTTCTCTTTGTAGACCCACTCCCGAGCGCGCCGACGGATGAAGTCCATAAAAGGCGGCGGTCCACTGCAATAAACCTGCGAGTTCGCATGAGTTGGACCAAGCGCGTGAGCGACCTCTTGCGCGATTTCTTCGTCGGACAACCCGAAGTGATGAAAGACTTTTCCATGCACTCGTACTCCATCCAACTGATCGCGGAATACGGCTCGCTCGGGCGTGCGAGCGAAGTTGTGTAACTCGAAGGATATGCCAAACGCAGCGAGCCTACGGGCTACTCCCGCAATGGCCGCAATACCTATTCCGCCTCCGAGGAGAATATAGCGAGCGCCGGTATTGACCGTCACTGGTGTAATGCGTGGCTTTCCGACGAGAATCTCGTCCCCATCCTTCAAAGTCAGGTCAAAGTCAGGCCGCTCATCGTCGTGCCTGCCCCCGGTCCTCATTCCTATCACGTAGACATCGCGCCGTGTTGATGAGCGGCACAGCGGATAGGTTTTGACAACGCCGCTTGAGCCTCTTCGCATCGTGTCCACTAATGCGCCGTCGCCGAATGCCGGTAACTCCGACCGTACGCGTGCCTGCACCTCGACAGCGGAATAGCCCTGCGCAATCTCTCTTGTTCCGATCACGAAGGTAGCGGTCATATTCTCTTGCATGTCATCTCCGATAGGTATGCCGGTACGCGCCCCTAGCAGTGCGTTCTTTACAGAAAGAGTGGGTTGCTCAGGCGTCGGGGTGTCGATTGAGCTCAGAGTAGGACGGGGCTGCGATGAGGACAAGACGCGCTGGCCGAATGCCTTCTATATGTTTCCGGCCATGTTCGAGCTTCAGTTTCCTGGCGTTCGCCGGCCAATACTTAATACATAAGAGACGTCGTTCGCGCTGTGTAGTGTTGGCTTCGGACCGTCGCGCCGGGTCAAGGTGTGGGGTTGGTCCCACCAATCCGGCCCCACGTCGCGTCTGTCGCGAAAGCAATCGACGCATGTGCTGCCGCCCGGTGGCGCGCTCCGCTGACCGTCGCTGCCGTCGGCACGGCCTTTGCATACAGAGGCCGCATCAACCGGAGATAGCCATGATGCGGCGTTTTGCGGACTTCGCTCCCAAGCAAACAGTTCGAGGCAGTGCGGCTCTACTTGCTGCCGCCCTACTCATCGCGATATGCGGCACTGGAATCGCGGCATTCGCTGGCCTGCTTCCACAATCCGACGGCGTAGCGACTGCGGTGACTGCTACGCCGCTAGTAGAAATGCAGACCTTGATGAGTCTCATCGAATCGGGTCCGGCCGACGCCTCTGCGACTCCTGATTAAGCTGGCATTCGGTTCCGCGCCGAAGCTGGGGACACTGCTGTCAGCGTTTCCCACTACATGGCGCACCTTGGATGGCGCATGCAGCACGCTTTCTGATTCGGCTTTGGGGGCAAACGGACTGGAAACGCGACGGCCTACACCTGAGGACGCTGATGGAAAATTCGCGGGCCGTCGTGTATCGGGCTGAATAGCTGGGCTATTTCCGACGTCGCTGACTGATGAGCTTCACGATATCGTTTGTCGGCCCACTGGTTATGAGGCGCGGGATGTCGTCGACGTGAACCCAGCGGCACCTGGATATTTCGTTACTCGGGCGCGCTTTGGCGCGATTCGAGATTTCGCACGAAAACACGTGATGGTGCTTCTGCTTGCCACGGAAGTCGAAGAGGTGTTTGGCTGACCTCCCGGACAATTGGGTTTCTTCCTTGAGTTCCCGAAGTGCGGCATCCGAGCGATGTTCTCCACGCTTGAGGATCCCGCCCGGCAAAACCCATTTTGATTGACTACGTGCGACCAGGAGGATTCGCTTACCTCTGCGACAAATCACGGTGGCGCGTTTCTTCAAACCGGACTCCCACTTATGCGGAGATATTTTCCAGGCACACTCGGCGCAGCAGCGTATCGGCCGGTGCCAGACTTAGCTCAGTATCCTAATACAGAACGGCAGAAGCGGGTAATGTTGTGAAACGATTTTGACGTACGCGCGACAAGAAAAAGCACCTGTATTTCATCAAAGCGTCACAATATCGGCGCTAGCAATTGGATATGGTAAGGTCTGGCAACGTCTAATATTTGTCCGACTCGAGGCTTCAATGGATATGGATGGTGACTGGTCCTTGCCGCGGCCAAACACGCTCTTCAAAGTCAATAGCCGGCCTGCCGGTACCTCACTCTCCAAAAAGAGTTCTATCGCCACTACCTTCTCGTCACTGGCCACGCCGGTCGTGGCCGAAGCAGTGCAGAGGGCGAAAGAGCTATCCACAAAGACCGATGTGGAGGGGTTTCATCAGCTTCGGGTCGCTTTCAGAAAGCTTCGGGCTTTGTACTGGGCGTACTCCCCATACCTCGGAGAGGAGGCGACCGCGCAAGCCACCGAAGAACTCAAACGTCTCGCGGCGGTGGCCGGCGGAACGCGCGACTGGGACATTGCACGCGATCTGCTCGACACCGCGCAGAAATCAGGCGCATCGATCGAACCGCTCGTGGCCGCAGCACGCGAGAAGCGCGCACAGGCGGTGGTGCATAGCCAGACCATGATCAGAAGCGACGAAGTGGAGGCGTTCCTGAACGATGCCCTGCTTCGCGCGCAAACCACACTGCAATCGCGTTGCAACGATCTCCCCATTCGGGCGTTCGCCGAGAAGCGCGTCCGCCTGGCGCAGCGAACGCTTCAAAAGCGAAGCAGATACGCGGCACGTAGCGAGACCACGCACGAGGAAGATCTTCACGACGTTCGAAAGGCGGGCAAGAAGCTGCGGTACCTGCTCGAGTTCTTTCAACCCGTTATCAAGGGCGGGCACGGTCGCACCATCAAGGAGTTGACGTCCGTGCAAAACAAGCTGGGGCAGTTCAACGACATTGCCGCAAGCGAGACGCTGATTCGCAGTGCGTCATTCGACGAGGTTCCGCCCGAGGTGGTGCAGGCGTCGCTGCAGTGGCTGGAAACGCAGAAGTGCCGGCGAATGCGTGCGGCGTCGCGGCGGGTCCGAGCTATTTCTGGCGGAGACGGGCGCGCCTCGGCACGCGGATGAAATCGGTGCGTCGCCCCAACGGGGGCGACGGCATCGACATGAACATCGGGGTGGGCAGCATGGAGCAGTCGATTGACGATCTTGGCGAGTTGGCCATTGGCGATCGTCAGCGTTTCGTGGCGTCATCCTCGGGTGCGTCCTTGTCGACGAACTCGACGTCGACGGTCCGGCCGTCGTCGCCGAACGCGCGCGCCTGCCGGCGCAGCGCGCGCGTCTTCCACCACAGATACCCGATGGCGATCGTGCCCACCCCGAACAACACAGCGAGCACCACCACGGACACCATCGCGGCAGCCACGAGCACGATCACGCTCAGAACCGCAGCCAGCAATCGGCCGAACCATCCAGAACCGCCGATCCGGATCCCTTTCTCGTATGTCACGCGCCGAGGCGGCGGTCTGTCGTTCTGCATCTCGTTGGTCCGAACACTTGTCGAGGGAAATTTCGCTAACGCGATGCTAGCACTTTCCCCCCGCCTCCAGCCGTGAGGACCACGCAAGCTCGCGGGGAGGTCCCGATCAAAGAAAACTTACATCACGACATGATGTTTTACCGACAGTCAGGAAGCACCACACAGGTCTGCGTGTCCGAAAGCTCGCCTCCAGATGACGACACCCTCAGCCCTTCACACGCTCGGATCGCGAATCATACGGCGCCTTCAGATGAACGGTCGCCTTCACCTGTTCGCCCGCCACGTCGATCGTGTAGTGCCCTTCAGTGAGCCAGCCGGCATCGGCGGCACCGTCCGCGCGACTCACGAAGCCCATCGCGACCGGACACCGCAACGTATGCCCGAAAGCGGCAGACGTCACCGCCCCTACCGGCTCACCGTCGCGCAAAATGGCTTCCCCGCCCCACAGCATCAGAGATTCGGCGCCGTCGACGGTCAGAATCACGAGACGTCTTTGCAACGGCGCTTCGCGCAACCGCAACAGGGCGTCGCGACCACGGAACGCGATGTCCTTGTCGAGCTTGCAGGCAAAGCCGAGACCTGCCTCGAACGGATTGCAATCGGGTGAGAGCTCGCGGCCCCACGCCCGATAACCCTTTTCGATCCGCAGCGATTCGATCGCGTAGTAGCCGGCGTTGACGAGACCGAATGGTTTGCCGGCCGCGTGCAACGTCTCATAGACACCCACCGCCAATTCGACCGGCACATACAACTCCCAGCCTAGTTCGCCCACGTAGGTGAGGCGCGTCGCCCGCACGGTCGCGTAGCCGATGTCGACTTCGCGGCTCTGGCCGAACGCAAAAGCCTCGTTGCTCCAGTCCGCCTTCGACACGCTTTGCAGCAGCGCGCGAGCATGCGGTCCCATCACGGCGAGCACCGCGTATTGCCCGGTAACGTCGACGACAACGCAGTGGTGCTCGGGCGCAATCGCCTTCTCCAGATAGTCGAGATCGCGCGTTGCCTGCGCCGAGCCCGTCACGATCAGGTATTGGTCGTCGGCGAGGCGGGTCAGCGTGACATCGGATTCATAGGTGCCGCGCTCGTTGAGCACGCCGGTGTAGACGGTGGTGCCGGGCGGCACGGCAACGTCGTTCGCTACGATGCCTTGCAGCACCGCTTCGGCGTCGCGCCCCTTGACGAGCAGTTTCGCGAACGAGGTCATGTCGAAGAGCGCGACCCCTTCGCGGCAGGCACGGTGCTCCGCCCCGCTCCACGGCAGCCAGTTCTGCTGACCGAACGCGTAGTCGATGCGCGCCTCGGCTGGACTTGGCGCGAAGAAATTCGGCCGCTCCCAACCCATCTTGCTGCCGAAGCATGCGCCCTCGTCGCGCAATTGCGCATAGAGCGGCGAGCGCCGGAACGGCCGCGCTGTGTCGAGCTCGCGATTCGGCCAAGGCATCGCGTAGTGCAGGCCGAGCGTTTCCTTCACGCGATCATGCAGCCAGGTGTCATTGCCATTGAAGCGCGCAAAGCGGCGGATGTCCACGGGCCACAAGTCCATGGTCGGCTCACCGGCGACGATCCACTCGGCGAGCGCCATGCCCGCGCCGCCCGCCGACGCGATGCCCATCGAGTTGAAGCCGGCGCCCACGAAAAAGCCGCGCAGCTCCGGCGCCTCGCCGAGAATGAAGTTGTTGTCGGGCGTGAACGATTCGGGCCCGTTGTAGAACTGCTTGACCTGCGCGGTTTCGAGCGCCGGTACGCGCACGAGCGCGTTTTCCATCAGGATCTCGAACTGATCCCAGTCATCGGGCAGAAGCTGAAACTCGAAGTTCTCGGGGATGCCCGCCATGCCCCACGGCTTCGCATTCGGCTCGAAGCCGCCCATCACGAGGCCGCCCACTTCCTCCTTGAAATAGATGAAGCCGTCCGGATCGCGCATCACGGGCAGGTCGCGATGCACGCCGGGGATCTGCTCGGTGACGATGTAGTAGTGCTCGGCCGAATGCAGCGGCACCGTGACGCCGCACAGCCGCCCGACCGCCTTGGCCCACTGGCCGGCGCAGTTGACCACGATGTCCGCATGCAGCGTCCCTTCGGCACCGTCCTTGCGGCGCCATGTGACGCCACAGGCCTCGCGGCCTCGACGCGTCATGCGGGTCTGCACTGCGGTGATGCGAACGTTCTCGACGATGCGCGCGCCGCGCATGCGTGCCCCGCGCGCGAGCGACTGCGTCAGATCGGTGGGGTTTGCCTTGCCGTCGCCCGGCAGCCAGACCGCGCCGAGCAGATCGTCGGTGCGCATCACCGGCCATAGCTCGCCGGCCTCGCGCGGCCCGATGACTTCGCAGGTAACACCGTAAGCGCGAGCGACTGCCGCGGTGCGTTTGAGCTGGGTCATGCGCTCTGCCGTGCGCGCGACCGACAGCGAGCCGCACTGTTTCCAGCCTGTGGCGAGACCTGTTTCGGCTTCGAGTTCCGCATAGAGCTTCGTCGAGTAGCGAATCAGCCTGGTCATGCTTTCCTGAGCCCGCAGTTGCCCAACGAGACCGGCCGCATGCCAGGTGGTACCGCAGGACAGTTGCCCCTGTTCGAGCAGGACGATGTCGGTCCAGCCGAGCTTCGTCAGGTGCCAGGCCACCGAGCAGCCGACGATGCCGCCGCCAATGATGACGACTCGCGCCTGGCTAGGGATTTCCGTGGACATCAGGTCACCTCCGCGTGGAAATGTGTGGCTCTTTGTGGAAAACGATGTGGCTGAAGCTTGCAACAAAAAACGGCAAAAAACAACATAAAAACAAGCTCCGCTTCGATGGCAACTTGCTAGATGCAGAAAAAAAAATCCACGCGTAACGCAATAGCAGCGGCGGGTTTGGCGAAATGAAGGGATCGCACGTGACGTTGGATTCAAGGCACAGCCAGCGGCCGCCTTAGCGCACCTCACACAGCGATCGAACCTCGAAAAAATCCAAATGACGTGGAATTATGTGTTATTTTGTGGCTCCATGATGGTCGAAACTCGGCGTGCTATCGCGCGCCGCGCCGAGGCCCCTTTCTGTTTTTGTCACCCTGCTCGCCATGTATCCGTTGCTACGCCGTGCAGAAATTCTGCGGATCGCCCAGTCTCAGGGCACCACGTCGATTAGCCAGCTCGCGCAGGCGCTCGCCGTCTCCGACGAAACGATCCGACGCACCGTCAAACCGCTGATCGAAGAAGGGCTGCTCGTCAAGGTGCACGGCGGTGTGATGCTGCCCAGCCACCTGGAAGAGTCGCCGTTCCGGCGCCGCATGCACGAGTACCAGGCTGAGAAGCTGCACGTCGCGCAGCAGATTGGCGAGCTGGTGCAAGACGGCGATTCGCTGATCCTCGACAGCGGCACCACCTGCACGCACATCGCTCAGGCGCTGCGCAGTCGCTCGCGGCTCACGGTGGTCACCAACTCCGCGGCCATCGCCAGCCTGCTTGCGCAGCACAACGGCAATCGCGTGTTCATGGCAGGCGGCGAGCTTTGCGCGGACGACGCCGCTTCGCTCGGCGAGTCGGTGCTCGCCTATATCCGGCAGTTTCACGTCAAGTACGCGATCGTCTCAGTCACGGCCGTCGATGCCGAGGGGCGCCTGATGGACGCGCAGCCCTGGGACGTCGAGTTCGCGCGCGCGGCGTTCGGGCAGGCACGGCAGCGAGTCGTCGTCGCTGTGCATCCGAAGTTCGATCACAGCGCGCTGGTGCTCGCCATGAGCGCCAACGAGATCGACATGCTCGTCACCGATGCACCGCTGGAAGCGCGCTTTGCGCGGGTCTTCGCCGCGGCCGGCGTGGAGGTACGCTATCCAGGCAGCGCGACCGGACCGATGGCCGCGACCCGCGACGCGCAAACGCCAATGGCGCCTCCGCTGGCAGGCGCGTCCGCCGAGCTTGCGCGCGATCCACACGACGACGCCACCTGCCAACCCGCTAGCGCCCCTATCGCCGACGAAGCGCACGGAGTCCAACACCATGCTCGATAACCGACCAACGCCGCCCGTGCCGACTTCGCTGACCCCGAACCGCCGGCTCGCGATCGAGCGCATCGACTACATTCTGCAAAGCCTCGAAGCGAGCGGCTCGGTCAGCGTCGCGAACCTGTCGGCGACGCTCTGCGTCTCGCGCGAGACGATCCGGCGCGATCTGAAGACCCTCGCGGAACAGGGCCGTGCGAATCTGGTCCACGGCGGCGCGGCGCGCCCGTCGGTCGCCGAACCCTCACTGGCAAGCCGCGAGGCAGCCAACGCACTGGGCAAGGCGGCCATTGGCGCCGCAGCCGCGCGACTCGTCTCGGACGGGATGGTCGTGCTGCTCGACTCAGGCTCCACCACCCTGGCGTTAGCCGAGGCGCTCCAGCATCACCGCGATCTCACCGTGATCACGAACAGCCTGCCGATCGCACTGATGCTGTGCCGTGCGCCCGGCGTGAAAGTCGTCGTGCTCGGCGGCGACATCGATCCGAACGATGAAGCCGCGTTCGGCGTCGAAACCATGACGGCCCTCAGCCATTTCCGCGTCGATCTGGTTTTTCTCGGGGTGGGTGGCATCTCGCCGGAAGGCGAATTCACCGACTACTCCCGGCTCGCGGCCGAGCAACGTCATCTGATGATGAAGTCGGGCAAGAAGGTTTATGTGCTCGCAGACCACAGCAAATTCGAACAGGACACGCCCGTGCGCATCGCCTCCGTGCCGCATATCGCCGGCCTCATCGTCGACTCGGAACCGCCCGCGGGCATCGTGCGCGCCTGCGCCGAACAGGGCCGGGAAATCATCGTCGCCGTTCGCCATAGCTAGGATGACACTACCCGTCTTTATCGCCGTGCTGTCGGCCGCGCTGCTGCATGCCGGCTGGAACGCCTTGATCAAGCTGCGGCTCGATCCTTTTCTGGCGATGACCTTGATCTGTGTGGCGTGCAGTTTGATCGCGCTGCCGTCGCTGGCGTTCACCGGGTTCGCTCGCCCTGCCGCGTGGCCTTGGGTGGCTGCATCGGTGGCGCTTCATTTCGGTTACTACGTGTGTCTGAGCGAGGCGTACCGTCGTGCCGACATGAGCCAGATCTACCCGATTGCGCGTGGCTGCGCTCCGCTGATGACCGCGCTCGTTTCCCTCACGATACTGCGCGAGACGATGAGCGCCGGCAGCGTCACGGGCGTCCTGTTGCTCGGCAGCGGCGTTCTGCTGCTGTCGCTGCGCGGCCATCATCACGACGCCTCGAAAAACCGTGTCGCGCTCGGCTTCGCGCTGCTCACGGCGATGACGATCGCAGGCTACACGGTCGTCGACGGCGTGGGCGCGCGAACGGCCGGCGACCCCAATGCCTATGCGGCGACCCTGTTCGTCTTCGATGCGTTGCCGATGCTGACGCTTTGCCTCTACCGCCATGGGCTCGCCGGCATGGCGCCGATGCGGCGTTTCCTGCTGCCGGGCTTCGCAGGAGGCGCGATGTCGCTGGCGGCCTACTGGATCGTGATCTGGGCCATGACGCTCGCCCCCATCGCACTTGTCGCGGCAGTACGCGAGACGAGCGTGGTGTTCGCCGGTTTCATCGCCGTGTACGTGCTGAAGGAACCCTTCAGCCGCGTGCGGGCTGCGGCCGCCACATTGACGCTGGCCGGCCTCGCGTTGATGCGGCTTTTTTGAGCGCAGCCGCAGGCGCCAGTCCCGGCGCGAGCGGCGCGCTCCTCCTCATCGGCTGAGCGATGACGCGAGCGGTCAACTCGCTCACCTTCTCGAAACCGGTCACCTCGCCCCTCCCCTCCACGCTTGCCCTGTGCGGGTTTATCCCGAGCGCAGGCGGTTTTCCCATATCTGTCGCGGACTTAGCCACCGTGTCCAGCGGTCTTTTCGCGTCGCACGCGAATGTGGCAATTTTTGGCGTCTTGACGGTTTTTGTTGCATCTCCTAGAGTGCCTTCCAAGCACTTACGCAATACCCGATTCGACCCACCAGGAGACATCGATGACCGGTTCCACGTATGCCTCGCCGGCTTGTTCCGAAACTGGCGATCCACTGCTGCTCACCCCTGGCCCGCTCACCACCTCGCGCACCGTCAAGACCGCGATGGTTCACGATTGGGGTTCCCGCGATGCCAACTTCATCGAGATCAATCGCTCGGTGCTCGCGCGCCTCGCCGCAATCGCCAACGGCGGCAACGACTGGGTGAGCGTGCCGATGCAGGGCTCGGGCACCTTCGCCGTCGAGGCGATGCTCACGACCTTCGTGCCGCCCGGCGGCGAGGTGCTGGTGCTGATCAACGGCGCCTACGGCAAGCGTGCCAAACGCATCCTCGAGATCGCCGGTCGCAAGACCGTCGTACACGAAACGGCCGAAGACACGCCGCCCGACCTCGCCCAGATCGAGAAAGTGCTAGCCGCCACGCCCTCGATCACGCACGTGTTCGCGGTCCATTGCGAAACCACTGCGGGCATCCTCAATCCGATCGCGCAGATCGGCGCGATCGCGGCTCGCTACGGAAAGGGCTATCTGCTCGATTCGATGAGCGCGTTCGGCGCGCTGCCGGTCGACGTGCAGACGATGCATATCGATGCCGTCGCCGCTTCATCGAACAAGTGCATCGAAGGCGTGCCGGGCCTTGGCTTCGTGATCTGCCGGCGCGAGGCGCTGTCGCGCGCCAAGGGCAACGCGACCACGCTCGTGCTCGATCTTCACGAGCAGTGGACCAACCTCGAAAAAACCAGCCAGTACCGCTTCACGCCGCCCACCCACGTGATCGTCGCGTTCCATCAGGCGCTCGAGGAATTCGATGCCGAAGGCGGCGTGGCCGGACGCGGCGCGCGCTATCGCAACAACTGCCGGATTCTCGTCGAAGGTATGCGTGCGCTGGGCTTCAAGCCGCTGCTGTCCGAAGCGCTGCAGGCTCCGATCATCGTGACCTTCCACATGCCCGAGGACCCGCGTTTCGAATTCCAGCGCTTTTACGACAGCCTGAAGGCGCGTGGCTATGTGATCTATCCGGGCAAGCTGACCGTCGCCGACTCGTTTCGTATCGGCTGCATCGGCCGCCTCGGCGAGCGCGAAATGCGCGCGGCGCTCAACGCGATCGCCGAAGTGCTCGACGAGATGGGCATGAACCGGGCTGTCGCCAGAACGGCATGAAGGAGGATCTGATGAGTACGCTGCAAGATACCGAACTGAACGTCAACGGCCGCGACTACCGGTTTCCGCCGGTGCCGGTCGTCGTCATCTGCCTGGATGGTTCGGAGCCGACCTATATCGAGGAAGCGGCGAAGGCCGGGCACGCGCCCAATCTCGCGAGGCTGCTGCGCACGGGCACGAATCGCATCGCGCAATGCGTGATCCCAAGCTTCACGAACCCGAACAATCTGTCGATCGTGACGGGCCGGCCGCCGAAAGTGCACGGCATCGCGGGCAACTACTTCTACGACCGCACGAGCGGCGAAGAAGTGATGATGAACGACGCCCGCTTCCTGCGCGCGCCGACGATCTTCGCGGCGTTCCACGACGCCGGCGCGAAGGTCGCGGTGGTCACCGCGAAGGACAAGCTACGCACACTGCTCGGCAAAGGGCTCGACTTCACGAGCGGCCGCGCGATTGCCTTCTCCGCCGAGAAAGCCAACGAGGCGACGCGCGCCCAAAACGGCCTGGGCGACGTGCTCGCCTACGTCGGCAAGCCGCTGCCGGATGTGTATTCGGCGGACCTGTCGGAGTTCGTCTTCGCGGCGGGCGTGAAGCTGCTCGACAGCTTCCGGCCCGATCTGATGTACCTGTCGACCACGGACTACGTGCAGCACAAGGCGGCGCCGGGCTCTCCCAAAGCCAACGCGTTCTACGCGATGTTCGACCGCTACGTCGGCGCGCTCGATGCGGCAGGCTGCGTGCTGGCCATCACCGCCGATCACGGCATGAACGACAAACATCGCGCGGACGGTGTGCCCGACGTGCTGTATCTGCAGGACCTGTTCGACGCATGGACCGGCCCGGGCCGCTCGCGCGTGATCCTGCCGATCACCGATCCGTACGTCGCGCATCACGGTGCGCTCGGTTCTTTCGCGACGATCTATCTGCCCGAAGGTATCGATGCGGCGCAAGCATCGGCGCTGCTCGAACGGCTGCGCCGCACCGAGGGTATCCAGCTCGCGTTGACGAGTGCAGAGGCCTGCGAGCGCTTCGAGCTGCCGCCCGACCGGATCGGCGACGTGGTCGTGATCGGCACCCGCGCCAAGGTATTCGGCACCAGCGCCACGCGTCACGACCTGTCGGGTCTGACCGAGCCGCTGCGCTCGCATGGCGGGCTGTCGGAGGAAAACGTGCCGCTCATCGTCAATCGTAAAACCGACTGGCCGGCCGAACGCGCGCTGCGCAACTTCGACATCTTCGACGTCGCGCTGAATCACGTGTTACAGGCCGCCGCCGCATAGCGCGGCGCTCACCGTCCACGTGCCCCGCTTGCGCGGCGGCGCGCGGACCCTACCGGATCATTGAACGAGGTATTCGATGAACGTGATGACCAAACCCGCAATCAGGCAGGAATCGATGCGCATCGCCGGCCGCCACGTCAGCACCGACGAGCTGATCGAAGTCTTCAACCCGTACACGAACGAAGTCGTGGGGACGGTGCCCGCGGGCCGCCCCGAGCACGTGCAGGAAGCGTTCGCGAAAGCGCACGCATTCAAGCCGCGGCTGACGCGCTACGAGCGCCAGCGCATCCTGCAGCGCACGGCCGAGTTGCTGAGCGAGCGCAAGGAAGACTTCGCGCGCCTGATCACCGCGGAGTCGGGGCTGTGCTGGAAGGACGGACTTTATGAGGCGAGCCGCGCCTTCGACGTGTGGTCGTTCGCGGCGCAACTCACCTGCAAGGACGACGGCGAGATCTATTCCTGCGATATCAGTCCGAACGGCAAGAACCGCAAGATTTTCACGACGCGGCTGCCGCTGCTCGGCGTGATCTCGGCGATCACGCCGTTCAATCACCCGCTGAACATGGTGAGCCACAAGCTGGCGCCCGCGATCGCGACCAACAACCGCGTGGTGCTCAAGCCTACCGAGCTCACGCCGCTCACCGCGCTCGCGCTCGCCGACGTGCTCTACGAAGCGGGCCTGCCGCCGGAGATGCTCAGCGTCGTCACCGGCAATCCGCGCACGATGGGCGACGCGATGATCACCGATCCGCACGCTGATCTGATCACGTTCACCGGTTCCGTTCGAGTCGGCAAGTACATCGCGCAACACGCGGGCTATCGCCGCACGGTGCTGGAGCTCGGCGGCAACGATCCGCTGATCGTGATGGAGGATGCCGATCTCGACCGCGCAGCGCAGCTCGCGGTGACCGGTGCGACAAAAAATTCGGGGCAACGCTGCACGGCGGTCAAGCGGATTCTCGTCGTGCAAAGCGTGGCCGATGCATTCGTCGAGCGCGTGCTCGTGCATGCGAAAAAGCTGAAGTGCGGCGATCCGATGGACCCTTCCGTCGACGTGGGCACGGTCATCAACGAGGCGTCCGCGCAACTGTTCGAGCGCCGCGTGGCCGATGCGCAGACTCGCGGTGCGCGCGTGCTGTACGGCGCACCGCGCCAGGGTGCCCTGTTCCATCCGACCGTCGTCGACCATGTGCCGTATGACTGCGAGCTCGTGTACGAGGAGACCTTCGGCCCGGTAATCCCGATCATCCGCGTACCGGATGCGCTCGACGAAGTCATCCGCATTTCGAACTCGACCAACTATGGCCTGTCCTCGGGCGTCTGCACGAACCGGCTCGACTACATCACGCGCTTCGTCAGGGAACTGGAGGTCGGCACCGTGAACGTCTGGGAAGTGCCCGGCTACCGCACCGAGATGTCGCCGTTCGGCGGCATCAAGGATTCAGGCAACGGTTACAAGGAGGGCATGGTCGAGGCAATGAAGAGCTACACGAACGTGCGGACCTGGTCGATGCCCTGGGAGTGAGCGCCCGCCCGACTCCATGAACTGCTGTGCTCGTCCGAACTCAACGCAAGGAAGGATGGCTATGAAAACTCGTCTGATTGCTCTCGCGGTCTGTGCGCTCGCTCTGCCGGCGGCCCCTCTCTACGCCCAATCCGATGTCGTGACCCTGTATGCCGCGGATGGCCTGCACGACGGCTCGCCAAGCTGGTTCGGCAACCAGTTCGATGCCTTCACGAAGGCGACCGGCATCAAGGTGCAGTACATCGAGGCGGGTTCGAGCGGCGTGGTCGACCGGCTGAGCAAGGAAAAGTCGAACACCCAGGCGGACGTGCTGGTGACGCTGCCGCCATTCATGCAGAAAGCCGCGGCCGACGGCCTGCTGCAGTCCTACACGCCGGCGGCCGCCGACAAGATCGAGGCGCGCGACAAAGACCCGAAGGGCCTGTACTACGCGATGGTCGGCAACTACCCGAGCTTCATCTACAACTCCGCGGTGCTGAAGACTCCGCCCAAGACCTACGCCGAACTGCTCGCGCCGCAGTTCAAGCAGAAGATCCAGTACTCGACGCCGGGCCAGGCCGGCGACGGCACCGCGCTGATGCTGCAGACGTTCCACGCGTTCGGCGGCAAACCGGCCGGGTTCGACTATCTGCGCAAGCTGCAGACCAACAACCTTGGGCCCTCCGCATCGACCGGCAAGCTCACCGCGCTCGTCAACAAAGGCGAACTGTTCGTGGCCAACGGCGATATGCAGATGAACCTCGCCCAGATGCGCGACAACCCCAACGTCGCGATGTTCTTCCCAGCCGGACCCGATGGCCGCCGCACGACCTTCGCGTTGCCGTATTACGTCGGCCTCGTGACCGGCGCGCCGCACACCGACGCCGGCAAGAAGCTGATCGACTTCCTGTTGAGCGCGCCGGCCCAGCGCGAGGTCAGCAAGGTCGCGTACGGCTTCCCGGTGCGCACCGACGTGCATCCGGACGACAGCAACTTCCTGGCGTTGAACAAGATGCTGCAGGGCGTCGATATCTGGCAGCCCAACTGGAATCAGGTCCTGCATGAGCTGCAACCTGACGTGGCCGCCTACAACCAGGCTATTTCCATCGACTAACCGAGTCACTGACGAGCGACTAATGGCAAACACCATGACCATGGAGAGGGGGCCGCAGCAGCGCGCCTCCGCGGCCCCGTCCGTCATCGCGCACGAAGCGAGCGGCATCGGATTCGAAGGCGTGTCGGTGGCTTACGGCAGCCAGACCATTCTGGAGTCTCTGACGCTCAGCGTGAAGCCGGGGGAAATCGTCGCCCTGATTGGGCCGTCCGGCTCCGGCAAAACGACCGCCTTGCGCGCCGTCGCCGGCTTCGTGCAGCCGAGTGCCGGGCGCATCACGATCGGCAATCGCGACGTGACCCGCTTGCCGCCGTATGCGCGCAACATTGGCATGGTGGTGCAGAACTACGCGCTGTTTCCGCATATGCGGGTCGAGGACAACGTCGCCTTCGGGCTGCGTGCCCGCGGCGCCGGCGCCGAGGTGATTCGCGAACGGGTGCCCGAGTGCCTCGGTCTCGTCGGCATGGCGAAGTACGCCAAGCGCTATCCGCGCGAGTTGTCGGGGGGGCAGCAACAACGCGTGGCGATCGCCCGGGCGCTCGCGATCCGTCCGCAGGTTCTGCTGCTGGACGAGCCGCTCTCGGCGCTGGATGCGCAAATCCGTCGCTCGATGCTCGATGAGCTCGCGAAGCTGCATCGCAGCCTGCCGTCCCTCACGGTGCTGTATGTGACGCACGACCAGACCGAAGCGTTGACCCTCGCGAATCACATCGGCATCATGCGCGACGGCCACCTGGTCGCCTACGGCGATGCGCAGGGGCTCTACCGTCGTCCGCCCAATCGCTTCGCCGCCGAGTTCCTTGGCCGCGCGAACGTGCTGCCCGCGCAGCAGCTCGAACCGATGGCCGACGGCCGGGCCCGCGTGCGCTTTCATGGCCAGCTGCTCGAAGGCGGCAACCATCACGGGCTGGCGGCCGGTGCCGCCTGCTTCGTGTGCGTCCGGCCGCACGACCTGCAGTTCGTGCCGGGCGCCGCAGAGCCACTCGCGGACGGCCAACGCCTGAACCAGCTGACGGGCGTCGTCGTCAGCGTGCAATGGCTGGGCGAAATGCACAGCATCGTGCTCGATGTCGAAGGCGAAATGCTGCGGCTCACCTGCTCGCCGCTCGCCCAACCACCCGAGCCGGGCACGTCGCTCACCGTGCGTTTCGATCCGGCGGATGTCACTCTCGTACCGGAGGGCGAGCGCCATGGCTGATATCGTCGTCGCGCCGCCGGTCCGGGCAAGTCTGCCCGCCGCGCGGCTACAGGGCCTGTGGCTCGCGCCACCGCTGGCGATACTCGCCGCGCTGTTCTTCTACCCGTTCGGGCTGATCGTCGCGCAGGCGTTCGGCGGCGACCAGCATGTGCTGTCGTTCGCGAACTTCGAGCATGTGCTGCGCTCGCGGCAGTTTCTGAGCGGGCTCTCTCACACGATCTCGATCGCGGTGGCCGCATCGGCGGGATGCCTCGTGCTCGGCTTCGTGTTCTCGCTCGTGATCGCGTTCGTGCCGTTTCCGGGCGCGCGGCTCGTGGGGCGACTCATCGATACGTTCATCGCGCTGCCCACGTTCCTCGTCGCGCTCGCCTTCACGTTCGTGTACGGCTCGGCGGGCTTGCTGAACCAGTCGCTGATGCAGGCGTTTCATCTGTCGCTGCCGCCGCTGAACTTCCTCTATACGCAATGGGGTGTCGTGCTGTCGGAGATCACGGTCTATACGCCGTTCATCATGCGACCGCTGCTCGCATGTTTCTCGCAGATCGACGGCGCGCAGATCGAGATGGCCGGCAGCCTCGGCGCGCGGCCGCTGCGCATCATCCGCCAGATCATCCTGCCGGCCGCGCTGCCGGCGCTGCTGGCGGGCGGCAGCCTCTGTCTGCTGCTGACCGTCAACGAGTTCGGCATCGTGCTGTTCATCGGCGCGAAAGACGTGATCACCCTGCCGCTGCTGATCTACGGCAAGGCGATCCAGGAGTTCGACTACACCACTGCGTGTGTGATCGCCGTCGTCAATATCGCGCTGTCGCTCGGGCTCTATGCCTGCTACCGCTCAGTCGTGTCATTCTGCGGAGGTCGCCGTGCTGCTATGGGCTAGATGGGCTAGATGGCTCACGTGGGGCGGCACCGCGGTGCTGTTCTGCGCGATCTATGGGCTGCCGGTCGCGATGATCGCGCTCGCCAGCATCAGCGGACAGTGGAACGGCATCCTGCCGAGCCACCTCACCTTCGAACACTATGCACGGGTGCTGCACACCGATTCGGCCAGCCAGTTGCGTGTGAGCGTATTGACCGGTGTGGTCGCGAGTGTCGCGGCGCTGGTGAGCGGCACCTGGGCCGCGCTCGCGCTGCGCCGCCTGAGCGGCCTGCCGCGCCGCGTGCTCGACGTGATTTTCTTCGTGCCGAGCGCGGTGCCATCGGTCTCGATCGGGCTCGGCCTGCTGGTCGCGTTCAGCCGGCCTCCGGTGTTGCTCAACGGCACGGCGACGATCGTCTTCATCGCGCACTTCCTGCTGATCTCGGCGTTCACCTACGGCAACGTCGCCGCGGGACTTTCGCGCGTCGCGCCCGAATACGGCGAGGTGGCCCAGAGCCTCGGGGCACGGCCGTTCTATCAGCTCTGCCGCGTGACGCTGCCGCTCGTCGCGCCGTATCTGATCGCCTCGTTCAGCCTGAGCTTCGCGATGTCGATGGGCGAGCTCGGTGCGACGCTGATGATCTATCCGCCGGGCTGGGTCACGCTGCCGGTCGGGATTTTCGCGCTGTCGGACCGTGGTGCGATCTTCGACGCCGCGACCCTCACGATGATCCTCGGTGTCGGCACCCTGGCCGTGTTGATGGGACTCTCGCGCATCTCCAACCGTGCCATGGTGCGCGGATGACAGACACCCGGCTCACGCGCCGCCGCTGATACCGGAGGCGCTGCCGATACTCGAGGAAGCAACCGCGGCGGGCACCCGCCAGGCCTGAACAGCTGCACAAAAAAAACACCAGGGAGGTGCCGGATGATCATGATCACGCTTCATCTCGCGGGCGGCGTCGCGCTGCTGACGTGGGGCCTGCATATGGTCGAGTCGGGCCTGATGCGCGCGTTCGGCGCCGCGCTCAAGCGCTTCATGGCGAAGAGTCTCGGCAGCCGGCTGAAGGCGTTTTGCGCCGGGCTCGCGATCACCGGCGCGCTACAGAGCAGCACGGCGACAGGCATGATCGCGTCCTCGTTCGCGTCCCGCGGCTTGATGCGGCCGGTTACCGGGCTGGCCATCATGCTGGGCGCCAATGTCGGTTCGACGCTGATCGTGCAGGCGTTCTCGTTCGATCTGAGCTGGATCTCGCCGGTTTGTCTGCTGGTTGGCATGACCCTCTTCGAGAAGGGCAAGGGCTCGCGTAATCGCGACATCGGCCGCGCGTTGATCGGCCTCGGCCTGATGCTGCTCGCGCTCACGCTGCTCGTCGCAACGGTGCGACCCGCCGAGACCGCCCCGGCGCTACGCACGGTACTCGGCGCGCTGGCGGGCGAACCGGCGATGAACGCGGCGCTGGCGTGCGTGCTCACGTGGGCCGCGCATTCGAGCATTCCGGTCGTCCTGTTCGTGATGTCGCTCGCCAATCTGCATACCGTGCCGATGGACACGGCGGTGGCGATGGTGCTCGGCGCGAACGTGGGCAGTGCGCTCAATCCGTATTTCGAGGCGGCCAAGGGCGCCGACCGCAGCCGCCGGCGCCTGCCGGCGGGCAACCTCGTGTTGCGCGGCGGCGTGTGCCTGCTGATGCTGGCCGCGTGCTCGCCGCTGGCGAGGCTGCTGCAAGGGGTCTACAGCGATCCCGGGCGGGCCATCGCCGACTTTCACACGGGCCTGAACGTGGCGATCGCCGTCGTCTTCATGGGGCTGCTCGATCCGGTCGCGCGCTTTCTCGAACAGCTACTGCCGGCGCCAAGCGCGCTTGAAAACGACAACGCGCCGCGCTACCTCGACGAGGCCGCGCTGTCGGTCCCCTCGCAGGCACTGGCATGTGCGACGCGCGAATTGATCCGCATGGGCGATATCGTCGAAGCGATGCTGAGCGCGAGCGTGCCGGTGCTGATCGCTAACGACCGGCGCGCGGTCAACGAGATCGCGGCACGCGACGACGCCGTGGACATGCTGCACGACGCGATCAAAAGCTACGTCACCGAGGTGACGCGGGAGCCGCTCGACGACGAAGACCGGCGTTGGGCTTCGGCGATCATGACCTCGGTGATCAACCTCGAACATATCGGCGACATCGTCGATAAAAATCTGATGGAGTTGGCGCAGAAAAAGATCAAGGCACAGCTCAGCTTTTCGGCCGAAGGCGCCGAGGAGTTGCGCGCGCTGCACCAGTCGGTGATCGACAGTTTCCACCGGGCTCAGGCGCTGCTCGTGTCGGGCCGGACCCAGACTGCGGCGCAACTGCTCGACGATAAACAGGCGCTGCGGCGTCTCGAACGTGCCGCGCGAGATTCTCATCTCGATCGCTTGCGCGAAGGCAAGGCCGACAGCATCGCGTCGAGTTCATTGCACCTCGACGTGCTGCGCGATCTCGTGCGAATCCAGTCGCACATCTGTGCACTCGCTTATCCGCTGCTCGAGCGCGCAGCAGCTAACGATCAGGACGTGCAGGTCGCATGAGGCAAGCACTCCACCTTCGGCGTATTCAGACGCGCACGTTACGTCTAACGAATCGGGGATCTTTCGTTACAACAGCTCGAAGGTTCTTGTAGGGAAAAAAAACTATAATGGCGCGGCCCATTCACTTCAGGATCGGCGGCATGATGTGTCCCTCTCGTGCCGCGCAAGAGCATTGGGCCTCCTGATCTTTTTGCATCGGACCCCTTTCCGCTCGCGCTGATCCGCTCTATCAGCCATGCCTACACAGTCCCGCGTTGTCCCTGCGGCTGCCGTTCTTGTGCTTGCGAGCGCACTGTCTGCGTGCTCGTCGCCGAAGCCGCTGTATCAGCAAGAACAGTTCGACTCCGCCGATAGTCCCTATATGCACAAGTTCGATGCGAAGGCGGACGCCACCTGCGAGGCCGCCCGCCGTGCATTGCTCAGCCAGGGTTATATCGCCAGTTCGGCGAGGTCCGAATCGGTCGACGGCTCGAAGAATTTTCAGCCCAACAACGATTCGCATGCCGTGATCGAAATCCACGTCGTCTGCGCCGCTGACGACCCCAAGAGCAACCACAGCACCGCGTACGTGAATGCGGTGCAGGATCGCTACGCGCTGAAGAAGAGCAACACGTCGGCGAGCGTCGGCTTGAGCGTGTTCGGATCTTTGTCGCTGCCGATCGGTTCGAGTGATGACTCGATGGTCAAGGTCGCGAGCGAGACGATTCCAGCCGGGGTCTTCTATCAGCGTTACTTCGCGCTGGTCGATCATTACCTGAAGATGGACGCTGTCCAGCCGGACGCTGTTGCCACGACCGCGACCGCGACCGCGGCTGTGGCTGCGGCTCCAGTTCCAGCTAAGGTCACGGCCACGGCAGCGCAGGAGCCACCGCCGCTGCCGTCGATCAACGACGCCGTGCCGCCAATCGGCGCATCGCAGACAGTTGTCGATCAAGACAAGACGACGAGCGAGAAGTAAGCGCCGCCGTATTGCTTCTCTCGATCACCTGAGAGCAGGGTCTACGGCCTGGTCCACACCTGTTTCCAGCACATCACGAAATTGCCGTGAGGGTCTCGCGAGACCTCTCCTTCGACAGGACAGACAGTGCCCGTGAGTGCGGGGCCGTAGTGGGCGGCCTGTCTGTCCGCGTCTGCGAGCACATCGGCGGGTACCCGGCCCCAGATCGACAGGCTGGCAAATACGCCAACGCCTCCGATCAGCAGAGTGACCGTGCGTTTCACGCGAGTCGAGGAGCGGGCGACAAAATCAAATGGCATGGGAAACCTCATCTGGCGGGGACTGATGTGCGGTGTTATCGGCACGGGCTGCCGAAACCGCAGGTCTGCGCCGAATTTTTTTGGAAATCCGCCATGAGGCTTGCCGCGTAGGCGGGCATATCCGCCGCTGCCAGGGGCGCGGCAAAGTAATACCCTTGAACGATCTCGCATCCGGCCTCGACCAGAAAGGCCAATTGCTCGGCTCGCTCCACGCCTTCCGCAACGACTTCGAAGCGGAGGTTGCGGGCGAGTGCCAGGATCGCATGAATGATCGTCTCGTCCGCAACACTGCTGCCGATGCCGCGGATGAACGACATGTCGATCTTCAGACGGTCCGCGTGGAAGCTGCGCAGGTAGGACAGGCTCGAGTAACCGGCGCCAAAGTCGTCGATCGCTATGGAGACGCCGATATCGTGCAGGGCGCGCAAGGTGGGCAACGCGCCCGGGGCAACCAGCCCTCCTTCGGTAATCTCCAGTTCAAGCCGGTTCGCGGCTAGTTGCGATGCGGCAAGCGCGCGGCGCACGACGGTGTCGAAGTCTCCCGATGCAAGCTGGCTGGGCGACACGTTCACCGACATGCGCAGCTCCGGCAGGATTCGCTCCCAGCGCATTGCCTGTGCGCAGGCCGTTTGCAGCACCCATTCTCCGATTGCCGCAATCAGGCCATTGTCTTCGGCCAGAGGTATAAACGTTGCCGGGCTGACCGAACCGAAGTCCGCGTCATGCCAACGGATCAGCGCCTCCACTCCAGTCATGCGGCCGCTGCGTATGTCCAATTGCGGCTGATACACCAGATCGAAACCGTTCTGCTCGACAGCATTGCGTAGCTTGTGCGACAGCGCGATACGCTGGGCCGCCGCATGCGCGAGCGCAGGGGCAAATCGCTCGACGCCGTTGCGCCCGCCTACCTTGACTCGATACATGGCAAGGTCGGCGTGTTTCAGCAAAGTCTCGCAGTCCGCTCCGTCCTGGGGATAGCAGCTGACCCCGATGCTCATTCGGACCCGCAGTTGCATGTCGTCGATTTGCACGGGCTCGTCCAGCGTTTGCATCACGCGGGCGAGTAGTGCGGAAAGTCGCACATCGTCGGTTGAACCCTTTAGCATCGTCACGAACTCGTCGCCGCCATAGCGGGTGACCACGCCATCGGATCCGACCGCTGTCGACAGCCGCCGCGCCACTTCCTGCAACAAGCGATCCCCTGCCCCGTGGCCAAGGCTATCGTTGATGTCCTTGAAATGGTCAAGGTCGATGAACAGCAGCGCAAATTCGTGACTCTTGCTAATCGCCGTGTCGATCAGTTCATGCAGCGTCACACGGTTCGGCAGATCGGTCAGCGCATCACGGCGCGCCTGCCTGATCAGCAGATCGCGTGACTCGATGAGTTCCGTCAGGTCGGTAATCACGCTGATGTGATGCGTCACCGTGTCCGACTCGTCGCTCACTGGCGCAACGTATAGCTGATTCCAGAATTCAGTTCCGTTCGCGCGCCGGCTCTTCGTCAGCGCCGTTGCCTCGCGTTTGTCGGCAATCGCGGTACTGATCTGCTTCCACAACCCGGGCGATGCCGGCAACGCGAAGTGATGACCTGCGCTCCGCGGCCGCTGATAGCCGGTGATGTTCTCGAACGCTGGATTGGCGTATTCGACTACGTCGCCGTTCGGACCGGGCCGCGTGATCAGCACGCCATTGCCGATCGCGTCGAGTACCCGGCTTCGCAGCAACAACGCAAGCTCGGCGTTCTTGCGCTCGGTCACGTCGACGGCAGTGATGAAGCATGCCTGCCGGCGGCCATAGGTGAGGAAGTGATACGACAGATCCACATAAAGCGGCGTGCCGTCGCTGCGTCGATGCCGGCACACGCCGGCCGAACCGCTCCGGGTGGCGGTGGCCAGCAGAGCATGCAGATCGCGCAGGAATGACGGCAAATCGGCGTCCGCATATAAAGAAGTCATAGCAAGCGAGCAGAGCTCTCGCCGCTTACGTCCATATTGTGATGCGGCGGCGCGGTTCGCAGCGAGGATCGATAGCGTCCCGACGTCGAAAATCAGCATCGGAAGCGGGTGGTGATGAAAGTACTGACGGAACCGCCGCTCACTTTCCGAGGCAATGACACGCATGCGCTGCTGTGCAAAACGGGCGCGATAGTGCGCAGCCAGCGCATAGCAAAAGAGAAAACAGGCCATCAGTGCGGTGATGGCGAGCACGGTCCGCTCGATCACCAGGTGCCGCGTCGCGCTGTCCGATCCAATCCTCAGCGAAGCGGTCTGTGCATCGCGCAGGCTCACCAATTGGGTGACCATGCTCGCCAGCATGCGGTTCGCTTCGAGTAGCCGGGGACTCTCGACCGAGGCGCGGCCATCCGCCACGCGCGCGCGTATCGCGATATCCGCGAGGAGCCACGCCCAGCGAGCCGTATCACCGCGCAGTTGCCGTATCACAGAGGCACTGTGCGGGTCGTTTGCGTAGCTTTCTTCGAGTCGATCAAAGCAGCTGGCCGCCGCAACGACACGCTGCACCGGCCACGCAAAAGATGCCACCCGCGCACTGTCGAGCCCTAACAGAAAATCGGCGTTCGCCTGGATGTCCACTGCTTGTAGTGTCTCGATGTCATCGCGCGCTCGCAGAGCATGATCGCGTTCAGCGTCGGACCGTCCATGCCACATCAACGTGTAGCCAATGCCGAGAGCGAAGATGACGAGGCCGGTCAGCACCAGTACTACGGTGATGACCAGTCGCCGGTCGACGTGGTGTCGCCGCCTCCAGCGTTCGACAACGCCGACGGTGCTCAGACTGGGGATAGGTCGCATTGATTGGCAATCAGCGCACGCTGCATGGCCGTGCGTCAGCATTTTTTACCGGTTACTGCGAGCTGTAACCGGGGTATTGGTCTCCTGGGTGCTGTTATCGGCAACGAACCCGGAAAACTTTAGAAACCGACGTCGACGCGGCGTGCCTGGGAACGACCGTTGCTAAGCAGTTGAAATGCATCCGCGCAGTCGAGCGCGGAGTCATTCCAGGGGAGGTCGACAGATGCTTTACTATGCGCTGGTTTTTTTCATCATCGCGATCATCGCCGCTGTGTTTGGATTCGGCGGCATTGCTGCGGGTGCGGCAAGCATTGCGAAGATTCTTTTCCTTATTTTCCTCGTTATTTTTATCGTGACGCTGTTGATGGGTGTCATGCGGCGCTAAGTGGTGGGTAGGGACGGCGGCGATGCCGGACACCATGCCTGCGTCGCCGCGGATGAACCACTATTGAGGTTTCGGTTTGCCTGAATGCGGCACAACGCGTGCTCCCCATGGGGCACCCGGTGCACGACATGGATCATGCGAAATACGCGGCTCACGGTGAATCTGGGTTAATGGCCGTCAACCGGTTCATCGGCTCGCAAGTCGACGGTCTCGTTGCGGGCATATACGAGGACACCCGGGCAGGTCACACCTAGCTCGTCGCGACTGATCCACGACCTGCTCTCCTCGTGCAGATCTGCACCAGGTTGAGGGACTACGGGGCATTCGCGGTACGACCGCCCGGATCGCGCTGGCGGCTTTGTCACTCCGAATGAAAATTCTGGATCCGTGACTGCAGCGTCGCTGTTCGAGCATTTGCGCTATCGCTAGCGGCCCGTCTCCCGCCCAGCAGGCACAGGCGAGGCAATCAAAGTGAAAGGCGCATTGTCCAGCAACGATGGCGACTTCGTGCTTCGCTGGGCTTTAGACGAACAAGGCATCCTGATCCGCTCGGAATGGGATCTGGCGAAATACGTGCAGAGCGGACAGCTCAATCTCAAGTTGCCCAACACTGTCGTTCCGTCTACCGATCTATTCGTCTATTACCCGCGGCAGAAAAATCAGATAGCTCCGGTCGAAACGGGCACTGAACCGCGCGAACGGAAGAGACGCAGCCCTCGTAAATGAGGTGAACGCACGCAATGCAGAAGCAGTTTCTAGCGCGTCGATTGGTTTTTCTCTATCCGTCGCGGCACAGTCTCTGCTGTAGCGGTATTTGGAGAGTCAGGGGATGCCGGATTGTGCAGGGCGGGGCTCGCTCTTTTTTCGCCGCAATGGAGAGACCGAAATGAAGAACTTGAAAATCGACCAGCTGCGGCCTACGCAGGTGACCCACGGGATGCGGGAAATACGCGACAAGACGAAAGCCTATAGGTCGTTGGCGGGTCATGATCTGGAAATGGCCATTGCCGAGAAGCCCGTGCCCGTCGTGCTCGGCCCGGGAGGCGCGCCCTTCGTCATTGACCATCACCATGTCGCCACCGCATTGTGGCGCGCTGACGTGCAGCGGGTTCCTGTCGTTCTGGTGCGGGACCTATCGTCGCTCTCGAAGACCGAATTCTGGCTCACTCTCGAAAACAACCGTTGGACCTATCCGTACGATGCCAATGGCCATCGCGTGGCATTTTCCGAAATGCGAGAACACGTGTGGGAACTGGTCGACGATGAATTCCGGAGCCTGTCCGCGTCGGTACGCGATGCAGGCGGATACGAGAAAACTTCCGTGCCGCTTGCCGAGTTCCGATGGGCGGATTTCTTCCGTCGCAAGTTACCTGTGCCAAAAAGCGATGCGGAGTTCAAGGCGCTCGTTGAACAGGCGGTGAAACTTGCCAGGACCGAATCGGCGCTTGGACTCCCCGGCTATACCGGCCCGGCTGACTGATGGATAGATAGGAATGCATGAAACGGCTGGCCGGACAGCCAGGAATCTCGCACTTCGTCTTTCACCCACCCGCATCGAATGGACGATGCCGATAGATGCTTGCCATCCGCCGAAAACCTGTATAAATTAACAGTACTGTGTTTGCATACAGTGTTTTCTTTTCGGGAGGCGTGATGGAGCACCTGATCAGGGTCTACAACGAGAAAGACCGTCGAACACTCGAATGGCTTCGCCGGCACGTTGGCGATGCGGCCATTGCCAGCGCCGTCGAGCGCTGCGCGGGACCGGGCAAGCCGTATGTCTCGGCTGTCTGCAGACGCCTGGGTGTCCGGGCGCCGGAGTTTTCCGTGCCGCGGCAAGAGTCGAGTCCGATCGCCGAACACTCGCTTGCGACCATGCGCAGCATTCTCGCCACTCGCGCGGCATCAGCAAGACTCGGTGCCGCAACGCCGACCCATTTTCGTTGAGCGGCCACGTCAGACGCACTGCCCGCATGGGCCCGTGTTCCGTTGCTTCGAAGCGGCCCGACCCGACTCAATGTCACTTGATCTGCAACACGGCCTTGCTTACATCGACTCGCCTTGGGATCACCTTGTCGTCGTAGGCGAGATCCGCCGCGTCCTGCTGCGCTTTGATCACGTCGGCGGGAATCGGATAGCTGACGCCCCATTCGAGCCGTGTAATCGCTCGATTCCACACCTGCGGCGGAACGCCCGTGCTGCTCGACAGGAAGCGCGCGGTTTCGTCGGGGTGCGCGAGACTTTCGCTGGCCTGCCGGGCTAGCTCGTCGAATACCAGACGCAGTGCAGCGGGATATTTTTCGGCGAAGCTGCGCGTCGAGATATAGAAACCATATTGCGGCACCGACAGGTTGCCGATCGTGAGAATGGTGCGCGCTCCGGTGCTCAGTTCCGCATCGGCATAGCGCGGGTCGGGCACGGCCCACGCGTCGACGAAGCCACGCTCGAAGGCCGAGCGCGCGTCGGCGTACGAAAGATAGGTGAACTGCGCGGAGCTGGGGTCCATGTGCGCGTCCTGCATCGCCTTCAGCACGAATAGATGGCCTTGCGAGCCCTTCGCGAAAGCGATCTTCTTGCCCTTGAGATCGCGCAGATCCCTCACCGGCGAGTCCTTCGGTACCACGATCGCATAACTGCGCGACATCTTCGGCGCGTAGGCGACGTAGACGACCGCCGGCGCCGCGCCTGCCTGCGCCATGATCGGTGGCGTCGAGCCGACCGTGCCGACATCGACGTCACCCGCGTTGATCGCCTCGACGAGCGGCGCGCCATACACGAACTCGTGCCACGACACCTTCACATGATGTGCGGCGAACGCCTGCTCCAGCTTGCCCGACGCGCGCAAGGCCACTAGCCCGTCGCCCTTCTGGATGCCGATGCGAATCTGCTCGGGATAGCTCTCGTCGGCGTGGGCGCTACACACGAGCGCAAGGCAGCCGACGGCGACGGCCACACCGCGCACTGCGCGAAGAAGAGATCGGGGAGTCATCGGGATTCGAAAGAAGCGTTGTGCGGGCGAGCGAGGCCGTAGTGGCCGCGCAGCGTCGCGGCTTCGTATTCGCGCCGGAACAGGCCGCGCTTTTGCAGAATCGGCACGACCTCGTCGGCGAAGATGTCCAGTTGCGCGGGCAGTACGGGCGGCATCAAATTGAAGCCGTCGGCGGCGCGGCTCTCCACCCAGTCGGCGATCACATCCGCGATGTGCTCGGGGGTCCCGCTCAAGGTGAAATGCCCACGCGCCGCCGCGAGTTGTCGCAGCAGGCCGCGCAACGTCGGCCGCTCGCGCGCGACCAGTTGCGTGATGACTGCCGCGCGGCTCTGCGCTGCCTGCACGGTGGAAGGGTCGGGGAAATCATCGACGGAAAGCGGCTGATCGAGCGGCAGCTTCGAGAAGTCGTGGCCGCCGAAGCGGTTCGACAGGCGCCCCAGCCCCACGCTGATGTCGGTCAGCGAATCGAGCTCGTCGAGCAGCGCGCTCGCTTCCTTCTCGGTCGAGCCGATGGCCGCGCTCAGGCCCGGCAGAATCACGATGTCCTTTTCGGCACGGCCGAGCGCGACCGCCGCGCCCTTCAGTTCCGCATAGAAGTCGATGGCCGATTCCTTCGTCAGGTGCGCGGTGAACACGGCCTCCGCGTAGCGCGCCGCAAACGCCTTGCCGGTCGCCGACGAACCGGCTTGAACCAGTACCGGATGCCCTTGCGGCGGCCTCGGCAGATTGAGCGGTCCCGCTACGCGATGAAAGCGCCCTTCGTAGCCGATGCGCCGCACGCGCGCGGGGTCGAGAAACTGGCCGCTCGCCGCATCGTCGATCACGGCGTCGTCGGCCCAGCTGTCCCACAGCCGCGTGACGACTTCGAGAAACTCGTGCGCCCACGCGTAGCGCTCGGCATGCTCGATCTGCTGCGTGTAGCCGAAGTTCGGCCCGGCCCCCCCAACCCACGAGGTCACGATGTTCCAGCCGATGCGGCCGCGCGAGATGTGATCGAGCGAGGCGAACTGACGCGCGAGGTTGAACGGCTCGGTGTACGTGGTCGATGCGGTGGCGATGAGACCGATTTTCGAAGTCGCCTGCGACAGTGCCGCCAGCGTCGTAATGGGTTCGAGCGCGCCGGACGCGACGAACTGCGCGCCATCGCCCAACGCGAGCGCGTCGGCAAAGAAGATCGAATCGAACAGACTTCGTTCGGCCTTTACCGCGAGATCGCGGAAGTAATCGATATCGGTGAGCGCCTGCCGCGTCGCACCGGGATGACGCCACCCCGCTTCATGGTGGCCGCGTCCGTGGACGAAGAGATTCAGGTGTAGTTGTCGAGGCATGAGCACGCATCCGGTGAGGCCAGCCGATGCTGACCAAGGAGCGGCTCATTCTAGTGAAGGATGCTTTGCGCGCTAAACAACGAAGTTTCATATCTTTATCAGCAGAAACGGCCGGCTTTTCAAGCCAGCATCGTCTCCTGCGCCGCATACTGCGCCAGCCGGGCCAGCATCGCATCGCAGCGCTCCAACTGCTCGACCGTGACGAACTCGTCGGGCTTGTGACCTTGCTCCATGCTGCCCGGCCCGCACACGACCGTCGGAATGCCTGCCTGCGTGAAGAGACCGCCTTCGGTGCCGAATGCCACCGTGCCGAACTGGTTCGATCCGCTCAGCCACGCCAGCAGACGCGCCGCCTCGCTATCCGGTGACGTGGCGAGCTCCGGATAGGCATTCAGCGGCTGTAGATCGATGCCGGTATCCGCCTTCACGGCGCGCATTTTCGGCAGCAGTTCCGCTTCGGCATAGCGCAGCAGCCGGTCCGCGACGCTGTTCGCATCGAAACCCGGCACCGTGCGCACCTCGAAATCAAACTCGCATTCGGCGGGCACGATATTCAGCGCGCGGCCACCTTTGATAACACCCGTTTGCACCGTCGAAAACGGCGGGTCGAAACGCTCGTCATGATGTTCGGGCCGCGCAAGTTCATCGCCGATCGACTCCAGCTGATTGATCAAGCGCGCCGCATACTGGATCGCGTTGACGCCGTACGGCGCGTACGCCGAATGACATGCCGCCCCTTTCACGTGGCAGCGCATCGCGAACTTGCCCTTATGACCCAATACCGGCTGCAATCCGGTCGGCTCGCCGATCAGGCAAAGCCGCGGCTTGTGCGCGCGTTTCTCCAGTTCGGCGAGCATGGGCCGCACGCCGAGACAACCCACTTCTTCATCGTATGAGAACGCCAGATGCACCGGCACTTCGAGCTTGCGCTCGAGAAACACCGGCACGGCCGCGAGTACCGAGGCCAGATAGCCTTTCATGTCGGCGGTGCCACGCCCGTACAGCCGCCCATCCTTTTCGGTCAGCCGGAACGGATCGACGGTCCATGGCTGGCCGTCGACCGGTACGACGTCCGTGTGACCCGAGAGCACGATGCCGCCACGCTCGCGCGGCCCAATCGTCGCAAACAGATTGGCCTTGGTGCGCTCGGCGTTATGAAACAGCTCGCTTTCGACGCCCAGTTCCGCCAGGTAGTGCTGCACGAAGGCAATCAGTTCCAGGTTCGAGTCGCGGCTGACGGTCGCAAAGCCGATCAGTCGATCGAGCAGCGTGCGGCTCGTGTGGTCACTCATCGCCGGGCACCCCATAGCTTGGCGCGGCAGTCGGGTTCAGCGCACGGGTCACATAGTCCTGCATCTGCGGACGATAGGCGTGCCAAAGCGCGTCGAGTTGCCCGATCGGATCGTCGTCGGCCCAATCGACACGCAGATCGACGATAGGCCAGACCTGCGTATCGGCGATCTTCAGTCCGGCCGAATGCACCGGCCCTGCTTCGCCGCCCGCTTTCACTGCCGCGTGCATCGCGGCGAGCAGCCGGTCGGCAAGCGCGCCCGCCGTCGACTCGAATGCGCCGACCATCGCATCGATCACCTGAGTATTCGCGAGCATGTTGCCGGCCGCGACACATTGATCGCCGGCGACCGCGTGATGCAGACCGAGCGCCTCGGCACCGGTGAACAGCGCCGTGCGGCCTTCGCTGTCGACCACGCTCACCTGCCGGTATGCGCGCCATTCGTGCGCGCCGAGCGCAGCGTCGAGCGCCGCATCGGCGGCGAGCCCGCGCGTTTCGATCAGATCGAGAATCTGCGGGCCCAGGGCGGGCAGCGTCACATTCTGCGTCGCCACCACGCCGACGCCCGCGCGCACCCAGGGACAGCGCGCCCCCACCGCAATGCTCGAAGAACTGATGGCAATGCCTAGCTGGCCGGTCTGCCGGCAGCGTCCGACGATCGAGAACGTCATCGCATCGCTCCTTAAGCCTGAGGCGGCGTCCAGTTGTCCGGAATGACCGCGATCACGTCGATCTCCATCAGCCATTGCGGCTGGCCGAGCGCGCTGACGCACAGGCCCGTCGAAATCGGAAATACGCCCTTGAGCCACTTGCCGACTTCCTGATACACGGGCTCGCGATAGCGCGGGTCGGTGATATAGGTTGTCGTCTTGACGATGTGCGACAGATCGCTGCCCGCCTCCTCGAGCAACTGCTTGAGGTTTTTCATCGCCTGTTCGGCCTGGGCGCGCGGGTCGCCGAGGCCGACGAGATTGCCTTCGAAGTCCGTGCCGACCTGGCCGCGTACATAGACCGTATTGCCGGCCCGTACCGCCTGACAGAGGTCGTTGTCGAGCGACTGGTTCGGATAGGTGTCCTTGGTGTTGAACATCCGGATACGAGTATGGGTCGGCATCAAATCACTCCTTGTTCGTTGGTTCCCAGAGCATGCGAGAGGTCGGACCCATGACGCGGGTCGTGAAGCTGGGTGCGCTGCGCATCGTCCTTGCGTTGCGACGCGTCGCGATAGTCCAGATATTTGTGCTGCGTGACGATGTGATCGGCGATGTGCTTCGCGTCATGCCACACGCCCCAGATGAACGACGACCCACGGCGCGACAACCACGGCAAGCCGAGAAAATAGATGCCCGGCTCTTTCGACACACCGCGCTGATGCTTCGGTTTGCCCTTCTCGTCGAAGGCATCGACGTGCAGCCAGCTGAAGTCGACCGCATAGCCGGTCGCCCAGATGATCGTGTTGACGTTCGCCTTCGCCAGATCGAGTTCGCGCAACGGATGGGTCACGCATTCGGGATCGGGCGGAATATCGCGCGCGGTCGGCTCGGCGGGCAGGTCGATGCCGGTGCGTGCCACGTAGGCATCGGCGGCATCGAGCAACGACAGCAGGTTCTCGTCGCCGCGCTTCAGGTTCGCGGCGAGGTCCTGCTCGAAGCTCACCACGCCGTTCTCGAACGACTTCGTCAAGCCGACGAGCGTCATGCCCTCGTGCGCGAGACGGCGGAAGTCGATCGTCTTGCCGCCGTAGGCGCCGCTCACCGCGATCGTCACGTGTTCGCGTCCGGGGGTGGCGACTTCCTTGTCCCATTCGCCGAGCACGCCGAGCCACCAGCAGAAGTCGCGATTCCGATAGCTGCGCGGCGGCCGGTCATGGGCGCCGACCGACAGATACACGGTACGACCCGCGCGCCGCAATTCGTCGGCGATTTGCGTGCCCGACGAACCCGCCCCCACCACCAGCACCGCGCCGTCGGGCAACTGCGCCGGATTGCGATAGTCGGCTGAGTGGAGTTGCTTGATCGACGCATCGCGCGGCGCGATGGGCGGAATCACCGGGCGCTGGAACGGGCCGGTCGCCACGACCACGCGATTCGCCGTAATCGTGCCGTCGGAGGTCTCGACGCTGAAACCCGGCCGCCCCTCGTTGCGCGTGACCCCTGTCACTTCCACCCCGGTGCGGATCGGCGCGTTGAACTGCTGCGCGTAAGCGACGAAATAATCCGCCACCTGCTCCTTACCCGGAAAGCCGTCCGGGTCGCCTGCGAATTCCAGATTGGGAAAGCGGTCGTGCCAGGCGGGTCCGTTGGCGACCAGCGAATCCCAGCGTGCCGAGCGCCAGCGTTCGGCGATGCGGCTGCGCTCCAGCACCAGATGCTGCACGCCCGCCTTGCTGAGGTGTTCGCTCATCGCCACACCGGCCTGACCCGCGCCTATGACCAGCGTGTCGATCGACATCGTTTCAGCCGTCATGGCCGTCTCCTTTCAAAGCAGCACGAGGTTCAATATGGTTGGATCCGGTCAGAATGTACGCCCGGTGCCCGGCAATCAAAAATACATTCAAAAAATGCTATGCATTGCTTTTACCTATGCAGAGATTTTTTTCAGGCGCAGAATGCGTGTCGTTCGGACGTGGGGAGATGCAGATGGAAGGCCATCCGGTACGGTATTCGTTGCGTCAGTTGCGATACTTCGTGGTCACTGCCGAAACGCTGTCGTTTACCGCAGCGGCGAAACGCTTGCACATCTCGCAGCCCTCCATTTCCACTGCCCTTGCGGATCTGGAAGAGTCGTTCGGAGTCCAGCTTTTCATTCGCCATCATGCGAGCGGACTGTCGCTGACGCAACCGGGGCGCGACTTGCTGGGCCACGCTCGCAATCTGCTTAAAAACGCGGAGGAGTTGCAACTGACCGCGAAAGAACTCGACGGCGGCATGTCCGGTTCGATTTCACTCGGCTGCATGGTGTCGCTCGCGCCACCGTTGATGCCGGCAATCATCAGCCATTTCGTCAAGGATCATGCGTCGATCACGTTCCGCACCACCGAGGCGCATCAGGACACGCTCCTGAGCGGTCTCGCCGATGGCTCGCTCGATATTGCGCTGACGTATAGCCTCGACATCACCGACGGCATCACGTTCAAGCCACTGCTTTCGCTGCCGCCGTACGCTATTCTTCCCAGTACGCATCGCCTCGCGCGCGCGCGCCGGATCTCGCTGGCGGACCTGCTTCCTGAGCCTTATGTGATGCTGGATCTGCCCCATAGCCGCGAGTACTTCTCGGCGCTGTTCGATTCGGTCGGCAGCCGTCCGGTGGCGGCGTTCCGCTCGTCCCAACCGGAAGTCGTGCGCGGCATGGTGGCCAACGGTCTTGGCTACAGCATCCTCAACTTTCCGCTCAAGTCGAGCCGCACGGTCGACGGCGAGGACTTCGTGATTAAACGTTTCAAGGAAAACGTCAATGCGACCACGCTTGGGATCGCGATGTCCAGTTCGATGAAGCCGCGCGAGATCGTGAAACGGTTCTCGGCCTTTTGCGAGACCTTTATCCGACGCTTGCACATCGAATAGCCAATAGCCGTCAGCGGGCCTGCATTGTATTTGCCTATGCAATGCATCGAAAAACAGTATTTTGACTAGAAATTTGGATTGTTAGATTGGTATTCATCGCAATGTAGACGCTGAGCCGACCGGAGGCCTCATGGCAGCTCTTTCGATCTCGACAGAAGCCGGATCCGACCTGGTCCGGGCACTACGCGCAAACTGCGAGCGCCCGTTCGGGGACGCACGTTCGATGCCGCCCGGGGTCTACACGTCGGAGGCGTTTCTGGCGCTTGAACAGCGCGACGTGTTCCGCAACGAATGGCTCTGCGTGGGCCGCGCGAGCGCGCTCGCGCAAACCGGCGACTATCTGACGGCGCAAATCGCCGACCAGCCTGTCGTGGTACTGCGTGAACCAGGCGGCGAATTGCGTGCGTTCTCCAACGTTTGCCTGCACCGCATGTCGGTATTACTCGAGGGACGCGGCAACGTGCGCCGCATCGTTTGCCCGTATCACGCGTGGAATTACTCGCTCGACGGCAAGCTGGCCGGTGCGCCGCTGATGGAGCGTCAGTCCGGCTTCTGCAAGGACCAATACGCACTGCCCGCGGTGCGCTGCGAGACCTGGCAAGGCTGGATCTACGTGACGCTCAACGACCATGCGCCGTCGGTGGCGACGCAACTGGCCGGACTCACGTCGTTGATCGAGCCATACGGGATGACCGACTACATCGAGACGTTTCATGAAGAGCACGTGTGGGATACCAACTGGAAGATCCTCGCGGAGAACTTCATGGAGAGCTACCACCTGCCGATGCTGCATCGCGCGACGGTAGGGCCGCATTCGAAGCTCGAGGAAATGGAGTGTCCGCCGGGACTGCCCGCGTTCAACTATCACTGGATCACCAAGGAAGCGACGCTGCCGATCGGCAACGCGCACCCCGCCAACACCCGGCTCGAAGGACACTGGCGGCGGACCACCGCGCTGCTCGCGATCTACCCGACGCACCTCGTCACGCTCACGCCCGGCTACTTCTGGTACCTGATCCTGCAACCGCAAGGCGTCGGCCGCGTGCACATCCGCTTCGGCGGCGGGCTCGCGCCGGAGTTCATCGACGACCCCAAGGCCGCCGAGTACATGGGCACGCTCAAGGCGCTGCTCGACGAGGTCAATGCCGAAGACCGGCGCGGCGTCGAGGCGGTGTTTCGGGGCGTGCACGCACCGCTCGCGAAGCCCGGCCACCTGAGCCACCTCGAGCGGCCCAATTACGATTTCGCGCGCTATCTCGCGCACCGCATCGGTGCGGCATGACATCGATGCCGCGCACGACCAGCCGACCTATCGCCGACACTCCTATGCCTGATCAATCGTTCATCTCTTTCGCGGGCGTCAGCAAGTCATACGACGGCATGCACAGCGTGGTCGAAGGGCTCGACCTCGACGTCGCCCGCGGCGAGTTCGTCTCGCTGCTCGGGCCGTCGGGCTCCGGCAAGACCACCACGCTGATGATGCTCGCCGGCTTCGAATCGCCCACCCGCGGGGAAATCCGGCTCGCGGGCAAACGCCTCGACGACAAGCCGCCGCATCAGCGCGACATCGGCATGGTGTTTCAGAACTACGCGCTGTTCCCGCACATGACGATCGCCGAGAACGTCGCCTTTCCGCTCTCGGTGCGCAAGGTGAGCCGCAGCGAACAGAAGGCCCGCACGCTGCGCGCGCTCGAGATGGTGGAACTCGCGCATCTCGCGGGTCGCCGGCCGGCGCAACTGTCGGGCGGCCAGCAGCAGCGGGTTGCGCTGGCGCGCGCGCTGGTGTTCGAGCCGAGCGTGGTGCTGATGGACGAGCCGCTCGGCGCGCTCGACAAACGTCTGCGCGAGACGATGCAATACGAAATCATGCGTCTTCACCGCGATCTGTCGCTGACGATCGTCTACGTCACGCACGACCAGAACGAAGCGCTGACGATGTCGGACCGCGTCGCGGTGTTTTCCGATGGCCGCATCCAGCAAGCCGCCACGCCGACCGAACTCTATGAAAACGCGGCGAATGCGTTCGTCGCGAACTTCGTCGGCGAGAACAACGGCCTGACGGGCCGCGTCACCTCGAACGATGCCGACTGGGCCGCACTGCAGCTGACCGACGGCAGCGTCGTGCACGGCCGCGCGGGCAGCGGTCTGGGCAACGGCGATACCGCGATGCTCGCGCTGCGCCCCGAACGCGCGCACATCGCCGCGACGGCGGACAGCGTCGCACAGGCCGCGCAACAGAACATGAACCTCGTGCAAGGACTCGTGCAGGAACTCGTCTACTGCGGCGACCATCACCGCGTGCACCTGAAGCTGGGTCACGGTGAAACCGTCGTGGTCAAAGTACCGAATACGCAGCATCGGGACCTGCCCGAGCTCGGCAGTCAGACCACCGTCGTATGGCGGCGCGACGACTGCAAGGTCCTGCCTGCCACCGCCGCCGCGCGCGCCGCCGCGTCACCCGATGATGCAAGCCGTTCCACTTCCTCGTCTTCACCGTCCGCTTCGCCACTCATCGCAGGAGTCAACTAGACATGAAAAACAACCGTTCTGTGTTCCGGGTCGCCACCGCTGCTTGCGCGCTCGGCCTCCTCGCGGCAGCCACGGCTCACGCGGCCGATACGATTTCGGTCGTCACGTTCGGCGGCGCCTATGAAAACGCCGCTAAACAGGCGTGGTTCGTGCCGTTCACCGCCAAGACCGGCAATCAGTTCGCCACCGAGTCGTACGACGGCGGTCTTGCCAAGCTCCAGGCGATGGAACAGGCGAAGAATCCGACGTGGGATCTGATCGACCTCGAGACCAACGACGCCATCAACGCTTGCGACGAAGGCCTGCTCGCCAAATTCGACCGGAAGTCGCTCGGCGACACCAGCGATTTCCTGCCCGGCTCGATCAGCGATTGCGCGGTCGCCGCGATGGTCTGGTCGACCGTCTATGCGTACGACACGACGAAGCTCACGAGTGCGCCGACCACGATCAACGACTTCTTCGATCTGAAGAAATATCCGGGCAAGCGCGGCATGCGCAAGTCGCCGAAGGTGGCCATGGAGTGGGCGCTGATCGCCGACGGCGTCGCGCCAAAGGATGTCTATAAAGTGCTCGCCACGCCTGCGGGTGTCGATCGCGCGTTCAAGAAGCTCGATACGATCAAGTCGAGCATCGTCTGGTGGGAAGCGGGCGCGCAGGCGCCGCAGTTGCTCGCCGATGGCGCCGTCGTGATGACGCAGGCCTATAACGGCCGGATCGACGACGCGGTTCACAAGGACAAGAAGCCGTTCAAGGTCGTGTGGGACGCGCAGGTGTACGACTACGAGTGGTGGGCGGTCGTCAAAGACGCGAAGCACGCCGACGCGGCGACGAAGTTCATCGTGTCCGCCTCGACACCGCAGGCTTATGCCGACCTGTCGAAATACATTGCGTACGCGCCGCCGCGCAAGAACGCGATTCCGCTGATCGACAAGACACGGCTGAACGACCTGCCGACCGCGCCGGAAAACTTCAAGCGTCCGGTGCAGATCAACGCGCAATTCTGGGCCGACAATTCGGATGCGATCAACAAGCGCTTCCAGAACTGGCTGGCGCAGTAACACCAAGCTCGATCCCCACCTCACGAGGAGCCTCGCGCGCCGATGAACACGCCGCTTCCATCCACCGCCCCACTCGGCCGCGGCACGCCCAACGTGGACCGCGCCGCGTTCCGGGCGGTGCGCCGCAAGGCGGCGCTGCGTGCACTGCTGCTCGCGGTGCCGCTCCTCGTGTTCCTGCTTGCCACGTTCGTCGGACCGATCGCCAGTCTGCTTTCCCGCAGCGTGCAGAATCCCGAAGTTCGCCACGGCATGCCGCAACTCACCGCGGCGCTCGCCTCGTGGAACGGTGCGGGCGTGCCGGACGAACCCGTCTTTGCCGCGCTCGCGCATGATCTGAAGGACGCGGCCGAGTCCGGCGATCTCGGCAATATCGCGCGACGCATGAACTTCTCCCAGCCGGAATTTCGCAGCCTGCTGTTCAAGACCGCGCGCGCCGCCCGCTCGCAGACACCTGCGCAATGGAAGCCCGCGCTAGTGGATCTCGACGCGCGCTGGAACGACCCGCAGACATGGCGGCTGCTGCAACGGGCCTCCCTCTCGCCCACCCCCGATTACCTGCTGAATGCCGTCGACGCAACGATCGCGCCGGACGGCTCGATTGCACCGGTGCCGGCCGATAGTGCCGTCTATCGCGCGGCGTTCCTGCGCACCGTGGCGATTGGCGCGACGGTGACGGTGCTGTGCCTGCTGTTCGGCTATCCGGTGGCCTATCTGCTGGCGACGTTGCCGGACAAGCAAAGCAGCCGCCTGATGCTGTTCGTGATCGTGCCGTTCTGGACCTCGCTGCTCGTGCGCACCACCGCGTGGTACGTGCTGCTGCAACCGGGCGGCGTGATCAACAGCTTGCTGATGAGTGTCGGGCTCGTCAGCCATCCGGTGCCGCTCATCTTCAACCGCACCGGCGTGCTGATCGGCATGACGCACATTCTGTTGCCGTACATGATCCTCGCGATCTACTCGGTGATGAAAAACGTATCGCCTTCGTACATGCGCGCGGCGCAGTCGCTCGGCGCCCATCCGGCCGTCGCGTTCGTCCGCGTCTATATTCCGCAGACGCTGCCAGGCGTCGGCGCGGGCTGTTTTCTCGTGTTCGTGCTCGCGCTCGGCTACTACATCACGCCGGCGCTGCTCGGCGGTGCCGGCGACGAAATGATCAGCCAACTGATCGCCTCGCAGACCAACGAACAATTGAACTGGGGACTCGCGGGCGCGCTGTCGCTCTATCTCGTGGCGTTCACCGCGGTGTTCTATTTCATCTTCAACCGGCTGGTCGGCATCGACCGCCTGCGCTTCGGTTGAGACTGTCATCAGGAGGCGCATCCCCATGAAAGACGGGCGCACCCGGCTTCTTTCCGAACGCATCGCAGGCGCGGGATTGCGCGTGCATTGCGCGATCGTGTTCTTCTTCCTCGTCGCGCCGATTCTTGCGATCGTGCCGCTGTCGTTCAATTCCGGTTCGTTCTTTTCGTATCCGATGCAGGGGTTCTCGCTGCGCTGGTACGCTCAGGCACTCGGCTCGGCGGACTGGCAACGGGCCTTCGCGAACAGTATCGGCATCGGCGCGGCGGCCACGCTGATCGCGACCGTTCTGGGCACGCTCGCGGCACTCGGCTTGAGCCGGTCGCAGTTTCCGTTCCGCTCGATCGTGATGCCCATCATCGTGTCGCCGATGATCGTGCCGATCGTGGTCGTGGCAGCAGGCTTCTATCTGGTGTTTGCGCCGCTCGGACTCGTCAATTCGTACCTCGGCGTCGTGCTCGCGCACGCGGCGCTCGGCACGCCGTTCGTGGTGATCACGGTCACCGCGTCGCTGCTGTCGTTCGATCAATCGCTGTTACGCGCGGCGGCGGGACTGGGCGCGCCGCCGTGGATCGCGTTCCGGCGCGTGACGTTGCCGCTGATCACGCCCGCGGTCGCAACGGGCGCCGTGTTCGCGTTCGCCACGTCGTTCGATGAGGTAATCGTGATTCTTTTCATCGGGGGCCCCGATCAGCGCACGGTGCCGCGCCAGATGTGGAGTGGCATTCGCGATTCGATCAACCCTTCGATTCTGGCGGTCGCGACACTGCTGATGATTTTCGCCATCGCGCTGTTCGCGTGCATGACCTGGCTGCGCAAGCGCGCTGCGGCGGCCAGCCAGGCTTTTGCGTGAGCGCCTCGCTCGCGCGAGGAACTCACATGCCAGGCTTCCACGGCCACGACGGATAGATACGTCCGTTGCTCTCGACACTCTCCCGTTGCTCTTCGCCCGCCGGTTCGGCGCGTTCCACTTCGGCGGTGCGGGAGACCTCCGCCGTGAGTGTGTCCTCGTCGGCCGATTCATGCGGTTGCGCGGTCGTCGCCGAAACGATGGGCAATGCATCGCCGAACCATTGCACCTCGCGCTTTAGCGCGTCGACATACGCTTGCCAGCCCGTTGGGTCGTCCGCGAACAGATTGCCGCGCACGACGAGCGCCAGTTGCGCATAGTCGACCTTCTCTTCCAGTAATTGCGCGGGCCATGCGGCAAACGACGCGCTTACGCGTTTCGCGAAGTCCGCAGCACTCATGTCCGGTGATACGGCGACAAGCCATGCATAGGAGCCGAGCTGTGTGTCGGCATTGATCAGATCGCGCACCGTGACGTGCGTGACGTTGGCGGCGAGCGCCGCAGCCATTGCTTGCAGCGCGTCGCCGAGGTGCAACAGCAACGCGCGTCGTTCGAAAGCGTCTTTCATCTAGATATATCCGTGCGTAACTCGATCAGCCCATTTTAAGGCGCAGGGCGGGAGAGCGTAGTCACTGATTGAACCACCGCTCGATATGGCACCAGTTTCCCGCTGACGTGACCGTGTGGCGCCGTTATTCAGCGGGGCCAGAAAAGACGTTGTTAGCGATCGTCAAATCATCGAAAAGAGGCCAGAAAAAAGGCCTTTTCGCGACGCAAACGTATGCGCGTGATCGATAGAATTTCTTCCTATACCCGCGTTATAAATCGTCGCGAGTCCGATACCTGTCGGGTCGCGTTCTCACCCAGGATTTCCGGTCAATTCAGCATGACAAGGCTTGCACGGCACTACGTTCCGGAACAACCGCAGCACGTAATTTTGCACGGGCTCAAGGGGCCCGCCTTCCTCGATGAAGGCGACTATCTATACTTCCTCGCCTGCCTGGCGGACGCCGCGCGCGTCGCCGATCTGGCCGTCCACGCGTGGGTGCTGATGCCTGACGCGGTCCAGTTGCTCGTCACGCCTGCCTACGAGTCGAGCGTGGCAATGGCGATGCAGGCGGTCGGGCGTCGCTATGTCGAGACCTTCAACCGCCGCCACGGACGTCGCGGTACGGTGTGGCGTGGCGAGTACCGGGCAACGGTGATCGAGCCCGATCGGTATTGTCTGCTTGCGAGTCAGGTCATCGATCATGCGCCGGTGCGCAAGCACCTCGTCGCCGAGCCGGGAAATTACCCGTGGTCGAGTTACACGCACCACGTCGGGCTGCGTGTCGATAGCTTCATCAAGGACCATCCACTCTACCGGGCACTCGGCGATACACCGCTCGCGCGTCACCAGGCTTATCGCGCGCTGGGCGCACAGCCTCTCGACGAATCCGAGGTCGATCACCTGATTCAGTCGACGCTCAATGGCTGGGTACTCGGCAGCGCCGCGTATTGCGAGTGGGCGGCGCAAACAGCCAACCGGCGTTTGATGCCCCTGCTGCTGCGTGACCGGCCGGCTGGAATGAAAAGGCTGTAAATCCAGAGGGCGGCGAGCAGATAGAAGATGTAGAGGTGGCGCCTCGACAGTCTTTACGACATTTTTTCTTGTGGCACGCAGAGGCCGTCTCTACACTGCGAATAAATCAGGAAGTGTGGAGAGATGTCTTGTCGAGGCCACCTGCAACGAGCGCAAAACCCCTATCCCTCACGCATCTCAAACGCGGCGTTCGCGATGTGGTGCTCAGACGCTTCGACCCGTCGCGCGACTCGTACGAGCAGCTCACGACGATGCTGCATCGCGCGTTCGAGCGCCTCGGCGCGATGGGGCTCAATTGCACTTGCGTGGATCAGGATGTGAGCGTGACGAAGCGCAGAGCGCAAGCGGGCGACTGCTTCATCGTGGTCAACGACGGCCATATCGTCGGCACCGTGACGCTCTATACGCGAGATCGCGAATCGGCCTGCGAGCACTACCATCGCGGCGATGTCGCCACGATCCGTCAGTTGGCTATCGATCCGTCATGGCAGAACCACGGCATCGGCAAATCCCTGCTGGCGTTCGCCGAACACTGGGCGGCGACGCGCGGCTACACGGAGCTCGCCCTCGACACACCGTATCCGGCAGCGCACCTGGTCGCCTTCTATCGCGCCCAGGGATTTCGCATGGTCGACGTCATGCGCTTCGCCGGCAAGGTCTACGACAGCGCGATATTGAGCAAGGCGCCTGTCGTCGCAAGGACACTGGCGGCATGGACGCATCAGATTGCGTTGCCGAGTGCTCGGTTCGTTCGCTTTGCGGTTTGAGGAACGATCGTCGCTTACGAAAATATGCGGTGCTCCTTACGTTTCCACATTGACTCGCCAGTTGCCCGTCTCCTAGACTTTAGACGTCTTCACAAACGGGGCTTTTGCCTTGGACACTTGCAGTAGTCGACCTTCGAATCAAGTCGCTGCCTGACCGGCAAGACGTCTGCGCCCGCCTTTTCCAGCCGCCGTCCTGCCGACAGGCAGACGGTGCGCGTCGTAGCAATATTCCCCGTGCACCTTGTTGATTAACCCATGTGGCGCCGCCTTTGGGCGCGCCGCATCGCTTCGCGTTGCCAGAACGTCTACGGAGAAAGCGCGATGAAATCGCTTCGCAAATTGCGCTCGCGTACAGCCGGACCCGCGTGGGGGCTGGTTTTCGGTGTCTTCATGATCGCCATTGGAATCGGCCAGGGCTTTTACGCCGTGGCAAACCATGACCCGAACCCGTTCGACGGGCCGATCGCGGTCGGTGCCACGCTAATCGGCATCTTCACCGCGGTGTACGCCGCTCGTGAAATCCGGCGCGGTAAGCCTCGATAACCGCAACACGACGATCGTCACAACGGGCGACTGTTATCTGCCGCTCGCGGCATCGGTCTCGCCGGCAGGCACCGCTTCGAGAAAGCCGCGCCCCATCTCGGCCTCGAAGCGCGACGCGCTGCCCTCCCAGATGATGCGCGCGTGTTCGAGCACATAGACGCGGTCTGCATGCGGCAGCGCGAACCTCACGTTCTGCTCGCCCAGCAGCACGGTAATGGGCGTGGACTTCTGAAGCGAATCCAGCGCTTTCGACAATTGCTCGAGAATCACGGGAGCGAGTCCGAGCGTCGGTTCGTCGAGAATCAGGAGCTTCGGCTGGGTCATCAACGCGCGCGCGATCGCGAGCATTTGCTGCTCGCCGCCGGAAAGCGTGCGCGCGGTTTGGCCCTGGCGCGACTTGAGGATCGGAAAGAGATCGTAGAGCCACGAGAGCTGTTTTGTGCGCACCGAATCGGCAAGATGAAAACCGCCGAGTTCGAGATTCTCGCGTACCGTCATGTCGCCGAATAGCTCACGCGTTTCCGGGCATTGCACGAGACCACCGCGCGAGATGGCCGCACCGCTCATACCGCGCAGATCGCGCCCGTCGAAACGAATCGTGCCCTTGTACGGCACGAGCCCCGAGAGCGCGTTGAAGAGCGTCGTCTTGCCCGCACCGTTGAGCCCGACAACCGATACGAACTCGCCCTCGCGGACTTGCAGGCTGACGTCGTCGAGTGCGCAGGCCTTGTCGTATAGCACGCGCACCCCGGCCACTTCGAGGATCGTGGGCTTCGCATTGGCCGCGAGTCCGGTGCGCTGACGCAGTTCCAGCTTGCCGCCCAGATAGACACGGCGCACCGTCTCGTTCTGCATCACTTCTTCAGCCGTGCCCTCGGCGACATGCTCGCCAAGGTACATCGCGAGCACGCGGTCGGCGAGCGCGGCGAGACTCTTCACGTTGTGATCGACCAGCAGCACCGCGCGACCTTCTGCGCGAAAGCCGCGAATCAGCTCGGAAAACGCCTCCGATTCGGCCACCGTCAGTCCCGCGAACGGCTCGTCCACCAGCACGACCTGCGGGTCGCGCGCGATCGCCTTCGCCATTTCCATGCGGCGCAGATCCGCGAACGGCAGCGTCGCGGGATGCCGATGCATGACGGCGGCCAGACCCACGCGCGCGGCAATTTCCTGGGCGCGCTCGTGCACGTGGGGTTCGGCAACGAGCTTGACGAGCGAGTCCGGCAGCAGCGCGAGCTTGATATGTTCCAGCACCGTTTGCCGATGAAGCGGCCGCGAATGCTGGAACACGATGCCCACGCCCGCGCGCGCGATGCGGTGCGGCGCCCAGCCCGCCATCTCCACGCCATTCACCTTGACCGACCCTGCATTGGGCCGCTCGATGCCCATGATCAGCTTCATGACCGTGGATTTGCCCGAGCCGTTCGGTCCGATCAAGCCGAGAATCTCACCGGGCCGGATGTCGAAGCCGATATCCTTGACGGCGACGAGACCGCCGAAGCGCTTGGTCAGCCCGCGTACGGAGAGCAGCGGCGTGTCGTTCATGGGCGCTCCCTCACACGCAGCAGATTGCCGAGCAGACCGTCGGGAAAGAACAGCAGCGCCGCCAGCGCGACCGCCGCGACGACGAACGTGTTCAACTGGCCGAGCGGACGCAGAAACTCGCCGGCAACGATCAGGAAGATCGAGCCGAGCACCGCGCCGAGTATCGTGCGCCGTCCGCCTAGCACGGCCGCGATGATGATCTGTACGCCCACGCTGAGATCGACCACCGTGCTGACGGAGGCCGTGCCCTGGTAGAACACCAGCATCGCGCCGGCCACGCCCGAGAAGACGGCGCTGATGCAGAAGGCCACGAGCTTGTGGCGCGTGACATTGAAGCCCAACGCCTGCGCGCCGGTCGCGTCCTGCCCGCTTGCCTGCAGGATCAGACCGACCGCCGAGCGCGAAAGGCCGAACAGCAGGATCGCGCAAACGATCAGGAACGCGAGCGCGATCCAGTAGTTATGGTTCGCATCGACCGACAACACGTCCGGCACTGTCATGCCAATCTCGCCGCCCGTCACGCCCGCAAAGATCACGATGGCGTTCTGCAGCAGCAGCACGGCCACGAGCGTGACCAGCCCGAAGTAAGGGCCGCGCAAGCGCAGCGCCGGCACCGCGAGCAACAGGCCGCCCACCAGCGCGACGCCGCCGCCCGCGATCACGCAAACGGGGATCGGCAGGCCCCAGCGGGCGTCGAGTATCGCAGCCGAATAGGCACCGAGTCCGATCAGAAACGTCGGCCCGAAGTTGACCTCGCCGGCGAAGCCGAACAACAGGTCCCACGACATGGCGAACACGCCGAAGTAGTACGCAACCGTCAGCACCCCCAGGATGTATCCCGAGAGCCACCATGGCAATGTCGCCGCCATCACGGCGAGCGCGACGGCAATCCATGTGCCACGCGAACGGAGAAGAACCGACATGGGGGTACGCTCCATTCGCAGGGTTAGCGTCGTCCCAGGAAGCCCTGGGGCCGCACATACACCACCAGCACCAGCAGGAGCAACGCGGGCAGCGGCCGCAGGGTCGGCGCAATGAGATAGGCCGTGACCGTTTCCAGATAACCGACGACATACGCGGCCATCAACGAGCCGGACACGCTGCCAAGGCCGCCCAGCACGACAATCGAGAACGCGCTCGCCGTGAGTTGCCCCGCATTGTTCGTGCTCACGCCGAGGAACGAAGCGAGCAGCACGCCCGCAATGCCGGCCAGCACGCCATAGATGGTCCACGCGAGAAGATAGATGCGTGAGAGTTCGAAACCGAGCAGCGTGAGACCGCGTGGATTCATCGAAGCCGCGAGCAGCGCCTTGCCTGCACGCGTGCGGTTCACGAATAGCCACAACAGGCCGATCACGGCCCAGCAGACCACCGCGATCATGATCTCGTTGAACGGCACGCGCACGCCGCCCACCATCGCCACACCGCTGATCAGCGGGCGCATCGTCACAGGGTTGTCGGTGAAGAGCCACGCCATGCCCTGCTGGATCATGATGCCCCACAGCAGCGTACCGGTGAGCACGAAGATTTCCTTTTCTTCGCCGGGAATCGCAGCCGAACGCTGAATGGGCCGCACCACCATCAGGTAAGTGACGAAGGCTGTCACGAGACCCGCCAACACGCCGAGCAGCGTGCCGAGATAGGTGCCGAGTCCCACTTCGCCCGCGAGCATCCAGCCCATCAGCGCCGCGACCAGCATCACGCCGCCGTGCGCGAGGTTCAAGATGCCGGAGACGCCGAAGATCAGCGTGAAACCGATCGCGCCCAGCGCATAGAGGGAACTGATCGCAAAGCCGTCGATGAGAATCTGCAGTAGCAACATGCGCGGCCCTTCATGTCGGTTGGGGTGTCGATGCGTGCGCTGTGCGGACCTTCGCTACGCGCAGGTCCGCACAGACCGGGACAACATCCATCGCCATCGCCGCGCGACTAGTTCGCGCTTGCCTGCTGCACCTTGATGAAGGTCGGGAACTTGACCGTCCCGTTGGCCAGCGACTTGGGCCAGATCGCGACCTGCTTGCCGTTCTGCCATTGCAGGTTGATGCCGGTGATATAGCCTGGCCCGTACTTCAACGCGTGCGTGAACTGATCGTTCTTGCCGTAGAACTGCCAGCGTCCGATCGTGCCTTCGTAGTCGGTTTTCTCGAGCGCGTCGACCATCTGGTCCGGATCGGTCGAACCTTTGTTGCGCTTGATTGCGTCCGCGATGATGTAGACGAGGTCATAGCTCGTGAAGCCGCAATACGCCGGAGAAACGCCGAATTTCTTCTGGTAGGCATCCGTGAACGGTACCGTTTTCGGCGTGATCGCCACGCCCGGCGCCGCGGCCGAGGCCGTGATCACGCCTTCGGTCGCGCCGTTCGTGTCCTTCCAGAAGCTCGTGGTCGTGGCCTGCGAGCTTTGTCCCGACATCGGGATCGGCACTTGCTGGTCGTGCCATTGCACGGTCGGCTGCACGCCAACGTGGCTGATGCCGGTGGTGATCGTATCGGGGTGCTTGGCCTCGATCTGGTTGAAGATCGGCGTGAAGTCCGAGGTATCGGGATTGAAGCGGATATGGTCGAGCACCTGAAGGCCGGCTTTAGGCAGACATTCCAGGTAGCGTTCGTCGAGCGGCTTGGTCCACGCCGCGTCCTCGCTCATGACGACCGTCGTTTTCATCTTGAACTGGCCGACCAGAACATCGTGCGAGAAGTCGCAGATCGATTGCGCGATGAACGCCGAGGTCATCCAGCCGTGGAAGGTGTACTTGTAGTGGTCGTAGTCGTCGTGAACGTGCTTCGAGATGTCGTTGCTGGCCGCGCCCGGCGTGATGAAAGGCATCTTCAGGCGTCCCGACCACGGTTCCATCGCGAGCGCCACTTCGCTGATGTAGCTGCCGATCACGGCGACCACCTTATCCTGGGTCGCGGCTCGCTGAAACGCGCGCACGCCGTCCGAGGCCGACGAATGATCGTCGTAGGCGACGATCTGGATGGGCCGGCCATCCACTCCGCCCTTCGCGTTGATCTCGTCCGCGGCGAGCTGCGCCGCCTTGCTGATCGAGGCGCCCGCCACTGAGGACTCTTCGCTGATCACGCCGATCTTGATCGGGTCGGCCGCCGCATGGGCGCCCGCCGCCAGACCTAGCCCCGCCGCTACCATCCCCGTCGCGACGGCGCAATGAAGGTTTCGCCACACTCTGTTACTGGACATCATGCATCTCCGATTCGAAAGGATCGTTGAGCAACATCTGCCCGCCACATTGCAGCATTTGAAGAATGCGCCCACAACAATATGCACGGGCGTTCGGGCACTCAATCGGTACAAACGATGAGCGGGTCCCCACCGAGTTCATGGTGCGCAGCGGAAAGAACTCCGCCTTCCGCACCGCCGCAAAGGCAATTTTTTCTTGTTCGGAAGCGGCGGCGATTTCTCGATGGATCAGTGATCCTTATGTTTCTCTGATTCGTTATGCCAACTATTGCTCCGCTTCGCGATATGCCGGAACCAGAGCCCGAGGTCTGAATTCAGCCAGCGCATCTGAAGCCGATTTCATGACTGGCACACCTGCGTGCGCCTTCGAACACTACGGCGCAACCCCGCTTGATGACATATGTTTGTCATGCTAGGTTGCTGCAATCTCGCTGCCGCATCTGGCATCAATTATTCGCGCCTCCGCGCGCGATGAAGAAAAGCGGGGTGGGTTGCTCTGGACTCATCGCACGCAAACGCCAATCCCCAAGAGGAATTCGAGAGCCATGGCTTCAATGATCCAGCGGACGACCCTGCTCGCCTGCCTGCGCGCGGCATCCGTCGCGGCTTCCCTGTCCATCGCCGCGCTCGGCGCCCATGCCGCGGATCTCGTGATCGCGGGCCGGGACGACATCTACGGCCGCGGACTCGCGCAGGCGGTGGACGGCTACAAGAAACAGCACCCTGGCGTCGAGATCGAGTTGCTGAAGCTGCCGAACAACGACCTCTATCAGAAACTGAAGCTCTCGTTGCGGGAAAACACGCGCGCCTATGACCTCGTGATGATGGACGACACCTGGTCGCCCGAATTCATCGCCAACGGATGGCTTCAGCCGCTGCCCACCACGCTCGCGGATGCCGACATGGTGACCTCCACGGTCGCGCTGGGACGCGCGCCGACCGGCACCCTGTACGCGATGCCGATCGTCGGCAACGTCGAGATGTTCGCCTATCGCAAGGATCTGCTCGCGAGTCGCGGCCTGCAGCCGCCGCGCAACTGGGACGACGTGCTGAAAATCGCGCAGACCATCGGCACCGCCGACAAGGACGTTTCGGCTGTCGTGTTTCGCGGCGTGAAGGGCAACCCCGTCGTCACCGGTTTTCTGCCGATCCTTTGGGCCTATGGCGGAGAAGTCATCGACACGAATGGCAAGGTTACGATCGATTCGCCCGAGGCGCTGGCCGCCCTGAAGATGCTCCTCGCTCTCAAGAAGTGGGCACCAAAGGACGTCGACGTCTATGGCGCCGGCGAAGTGCGCGACGCGTTGCAGGGCGGCACGGCCGCGCAGGCCATCGAAGTATGGCCCGCCTGGCTGCCTGCGCTCGACGACCCGGCGAAGTCGCGCGTCGTCGGCCAGGTCGCGCTGCAACCGCCGCCGGGCGAGATCAAGGGGCCGGCGCCGATGCTCGGCATCTGGCAAATGGGCATTGCGAAAGATGCCGCGCATGCGAAAGTGGCAGCGGATTTCCTGGCCTATCTGACCTCGTCGCAAACGCAAACGCAACTGGCCGTGCTCGGCATTCCGCCGACGCGCAAGAGCGTCTTTGCCAATCCGACGCTCGTCAAGCAATACCGCTGGTATCCGGATCAACTGAAGGCGCTCGAAGCGGGCCGCGCGCGGCCCCGCGTGAAGGACTGGCAGCAGGTCGAGGCGATTCTCGGCGACGCGTTGCAACTCGCGCTGACGGGGCAGGCCGCGCCCGATGCAGCCCTGCATCAGGCCGCGCAGAAGATCGCCCAGGCCAACGCCACGTCGCAGTGACGGCACAGGCCACCGTGGGAACGGGCCGATGAGCCGGTTGCGACGTTATCTGCCGCTGATCGTCCTGATGAGCCCAGCCGCGCTCGTGCTCGGCGTGCTGGCGCTCTACCCCGTGGCGCGCGTGCTGATCGATTCGTTTTTCTCGGTCGACTATGCATCGGGACATCGCGCGTTCATCGGGCTCGCCAACTATCGATCGGTCATGGCCGACGGCGAGTTCGGCACGAGTTTCGTCAATACGATCCAGTTCATGATCGTGGCCTCGATCGCTGAAGTCCTGTTCGGCCTCGCGCTCGCGCTGCTGTTCGTGCGCGCGTTTCCCGGCCGACGCATCGCGTTGCCGCTCGCCGTGCTGCCGATGATGCTCTCCACGCTCGTGTGCTCGGCCATCTGGCGCAACTGGCTCAATTACAAGGGCTTTCTGAACGCGCTGCTCGTTGCGGTGGGTCTGCCGCGAGTGCCCTGGCTATCCGATCCGCACCTCGCGCTGTGGTCGCTGATGCTGGTCGATATCTGGCAATGGACGCCGATGGCCTTCCTGGTCATTCTCGCGGGACTGCAGTCGATTCCGCCCGACGTCGCGGAGGCGGCGCGCACCGATGGCGCGAACGAATGGCAGTGCCTGCGCTACATCACGTTGCCACTCGTGGCGCCGCACCTCGCGCTCGCCATGCTGCTGCGCTCGATCGACACCTTCAAGCTATTCGACAAGGTCTACGCGTTGACGGGCGGCGGTCCCGGCAATGCCACGCAGACACTATCGACCTACATCTACGACACCGGCTTCCGGTTCTTCAACGTTGGACCTGCCAGCGCGGCTTCGGTACTGATGCTGATCACGTGCGCGGTGCTAGTCTCGGGATACATATGGAAATCGGCCGTCAAACGCGACCGGTGATGCCACTCGCGCGCCTTCAGGGTTTCGCGCGACGCTCATCCGGTGCAGCGGTGCGAGGGCTGTTGCGCCTCGCTGCGCTGGCGGTGTTGCTGCTGCCGTGCGTATGGATGGCTGGCGCGGCCTTCATGCCGACGCTGGAACGCCTCGCTCATCCGTTGGCGCTGTGGCCTTCGGCGCCCACGTTCGAGCATTTCGCGGCGGTTTGGGAAAGCGGCATGGCCCAGTCGGTGCTGAACTCGGTGTGGGTCGCGCTGGGCGCCACGTTGCTCGCGCTCGCGCTGGCGTTCCCGGCCGCCTACGCCCTCGCGCGGCTCGCGTTTCCCGCGCGGCTCGATCTGCTGTTCCTGATGCTCGTGCTGGCGCTCAAGCTGATGCCGCCGATCACGGTAGCCGTCCCGCTCTTTTCGCTGGCCAAGTGGCTCCATCTGCTCGACTCGCTGTTCGGGCTGATACTCGTGTATCAGTTGTACGCGTTGCCGATGGCGATCTGGATGTTGCTGCCGTTCGTGCGCGACGTGCCGATCGAATTCGAGGAGGCCGCGGCGCTCGACGGCGCGAACCTCGCGCAACGCATCGTCTTCATCGTCGTGCCGCTTTGCGCGCCGGGTCTCGTTGCCACCGCGATCTTCGTGTTCATCCTTGCATGGAACGAGTTTCTGCTGGCGCTGTTGTTCGTCTCGTCGCCGAGTCATTTCACGCTGCCGCTCGCCATGGCGGGTTATGTGACCGAGAACGGCATCGACTGGGGAGAACTGATGAGCGCGGGGCTGATTTCGTCGGTGCCGACGCTGCTGCTCGCGGGCTATGTGCAGCGCTATCTGTTGCAGGGTTTTTCCGGCGGGTTGAAATAGCGTGCGTACTGCCATGACCGACTCCACCATTTCGCCGGCTGACTGGATGGCGGCCATCGACGGCAACCGATTGCTTTGCGCACTGACCTTGCCCGGCAGCCACGACACCTGCGCCTATACGGTCGACGACCGGCTCGCGCGCACGCAACAGGCCACGCTCGATGAGCAGATGCATCATGGCGTGCGGGTCCTCGACATCCGTTGTCGCCATGAGCGCGATCGCTTCGCGATTCATCACGGCGGCATTCCGCTGGGCCTCACTTTCGAGGACGTGGTGCGGACCTGCACTGAGTTTCTCGCGCGACACCCCGGCGAATGCATCGTCATGTCGGTCAAGGACGAATGGCCCGCGCGTGACTGCACCCGCACGTTTGCCGCGACCTTCGAATGGTATGTGGAGCGGCACCCGGAGGCGCGCTGGCACCTTGCCGCGGAACTGCCGCTGCTACAGGCAGTACGCGGCGGCATCGTGCTGTTGCGGCGCTTCGCGAGCGAGAAGCCGCTCGGCATCGATATGACAGCCTGGCCCGACAACGCGACGTTCGACATCGGCAACGTGACGGTTGCGTTCACCATCCAGGACGAGTTTCGCGTGCCGGTGCCGGCATCGATCGCTTACAAATGGCGCGCCATCGATGCGTTGCTGAACCGCGCCCCAGGCCTGTGCGGCGAACGTTGGGTGATCAACTTCTGCAGCGGCACGGGGATGGCCGCACCGCCCGCCGTGGTGGCGTTCGGCGATACACGGCACTCCGGTATCCACGCGCAGCTTGAAGAGCGACTCGCGGCTCGTTCGGAACCGTGCGGCACGATGCTGCTCGACTTCTGCGATTGGCAGGACTGGCGCCTCGTTCGTGCATTGATCGATTGCAACCGGAGCCGATAAGGCTTCATCGCGCGATCGACTTTGCCCGCGAACCTCAGCGCGGTTCCTTGTTCGTCGCAGGCTGCCGCGGCGGCTGCCTCGGTTCCTGCCCGCGCTGCGCCGGTTCACGCGTACAGGCGTCCGGGGGCGTGACATAAGGAACGTCGTCGCGACAACACGCGTAAATCGGAAAGCCGTACGCGTTCGTGCCGACGATGGTCGTTGGCCCGTGCAACGGGCACACCGCCTTCATGGCGTCTCCTTGAACTCATCGTTCAATGGCTTCCATCTTACGCTCGCGGGTGAGTGACATTCGACATGGCGAAGTACCCGCGAAAATGCAGCTCGGTTTATTTCTATTAGATCGAGCCCTGCGACATTGGCATCGACATCGGCTTCGGTTTCGACGAAAAGGGAAAGCAGATGGCTCATGCCATCCAGGCTGCGCTGCGTGCAAGCGCCGCCCCTCTCGCACAGCGGGCCTCAGGCTAGCTTGTCGCTCCTTGCACACTATGCAATGATGCATGCAATGCACGCTCGCCGCCGTCTCCCGTTGTTTTGGCCATCGAGATGAAGGTTCCGGCCGATGCGGCAGTGCGCAATCGGCGTGCCCGCTCACCTTTGCGATGGGCCGCCATGCCTTAATTCAGACGGTTAGACGTCAACTCAAGCCCGGTCGGTAATCCTCGCGTACGGGCCTTAGTGTTAGGGTATTCACCTAGATTTTCTTCCCGAAAATTTAACATTTTGAAGTTAGAATAAAACTTCTAACATCGATTGTTATGTCATTGCATGACAATTGATGTAAGGATCTGAAATGTCCGGTCAGTGGCACGACCGGCCAATCGCGTTGCAGCAAAACCGGTCGGTTGCAGCGCGGCGATCAGGACCGCGCCCTCTTTCGACTGTTGAATACCGGTAGCAAATCGATCCGATATCGAGCGAACTGGTTTGGTTTAATTAGTCGTACTAATACGACTATTACTCAGGCATTCTCAGCGATCGACAATCTGCCGATTAATAGAGCATGTGGTTGCCTGACAAGTGGTTTCGAATATCAATTCAGGAGAAGTAATGAACGACCGTTCGTCCGAATATTTTTTGGAGTTCTGTCGAACGAATATGTCGATTTTCTTTTCGCTCGTCGGCGAAGCATTCGAAGCGGCACGGTCGGGCGAGCACGCCTGACCACTCGGGGCATCTGGAAATTATGAGTCGTGCGCCGGTACGGCATGCCGTCGTTCTCCGGCGCATCTGACTCCAATCGCGCAATACCACAAGCGTATAAAAACCCGCGCAGTTTGATCAATGCTGATTCCGTCTCTCCGCTCACGCTGGAGGCGGCAACGCGTTGTGGCAAAGCAATGGCGGGTTGTGCGAGACAGCCATTGGATATTCTCGATCCTCGCAGACATTAAGTTCACGGATGGAAAGGATGACGAAACGAATCGCAGTAGTAACTGGCGGCATGGGTGGTCTCGGAGAATCGATCAGTACGAAACTGCATGACGCCGGGTATGCGGTGGTAGTCACGCACTCGCCGAACAACACCGGTGCGGATCAATGGTTGGCGGACATGGAAGCTCAGGGCCGGAGCTTTCGCGCTTTCCCTGTCGATGTAGCCGACTACGACTCATGCCAGCATTGCGCGGACAGAATTCAGGCGGAAGTCGGCCCGGTCGACATCCTGGTGAACAACGCGGGGATCACCCAGGACATGACGCTCAGGAAGATGGACAAGGTCAACTGGGATGCCGTCATTCGCACCAACCTCGACTCGGTGTTCAACATGACCAAACCGCTGTGCGAAGAGATGGTCGCGCGCGGTTGGGGACGCGTCATCAATATTTCCTCCATCAATGGTTCAAAAGGCTCGGTCGGCCAGACCAACTACGCCGCGGCCAAGGCTGGCATGCATGGCTTTACCAAGTCGCTAGCGCTGGAAGTCGCGCGCAAAGGGGTCACCGTCAACACGATTTCGCCGGGTTACCTGGCAACGAAGATGGTCACCGCGATTCCGCAGGAGATCCTCGATACGAAGGTCCTGCCGCAGATCCCGATGGGACGTCTCGGCAAGCCCGAGGAAGTGGCGGCGCTCGTGGTCTATCTGTGCTCGGAGGACGCCGGCTTCGTGACCGGCTCCAACATCGCGATCAACGGTGGCCAGCACATGCAGTGAAGCGACAACATTGCGCCGGTACGCGCCGCCACATCGGACGAGCCGGCGAGCACCATTCACGCAACACCCCTGTGCTTCCACGAGAGGAACGTGTCATGAGTGAAACCTGGATGGGCATGATCATCGGGGGCTCCGCCCTCAGTATCGCAATGCTTCTGGTGATCGATCACTATCGTCGTGAGCGTAGACGGGCAAGACTGCTGCGACATCTGGATCATCATGAGTGGTGGCATCAACCACGCAGGCGCATGTAAAGGCATCGCCCGCGCAGAGAACAAATCAGACACATAGAGAGAGGGGCTGGAGGATGACAGCGGAAATAGCCGGACGATCAGAGGTCACGGGCCATCAGATCACGGTTCGTACGAAGCGCGGCGGCATGCGGGTCGCGGCGGTGTGGCAGGTGTTGATGCCGGTCGCTCATGCGATCGAGCACGTCCGGATTACCAGTAACCGCAAGCGCGATGTCGAGGACATGACGATAGCGTTTGCCGAGCGGTTCTCCGGGTCGTTGCAAATCATTCTCGGACAGTTCAAGACGATGACTTGGGTTGCGGCCGCGGAGCTTAGCTAAAGCGAAAAGCCGGGGCCGTACCGCTTGCGATGAGTCGAACTGGCCAAGTGAAGTCGAAAGTACAAGACCGGACCCAGCCGGTCACCACATGAGAGAAGTGGATGAAAACAACAATCAAGAAAGGGCCTCGCGATGCCGAGAGCCCCTATACACCGCTGACCGCCGAGGATGCGATTTCCCATCTCGAACGGATCCTGGCGAGCGAAGGCGCGGATTCATTGTTCAGCCGAACCTACTGGCGCGCACGCGTTCAGCAGGTGAGTGCTACACAAGGGCTGACTCCGCACCAGCAGGCAAGGTTGATCAGGCTGCTCGAGTCTCTGCCACCCCCGCTTCGCAGTGAAGAGCCGTGTTAGCCCGGCGTCCTCGTGTTGGCGGCGCAGCACCACGCCATCGTGAAGGCACTGCGCGAATCAGAGAAAACCTGTTCGGGCGTTGAACGATATCAGCCTGCTGGCATCTGCTGTCGCTGCGCTTCGACCCAGAGGACAAAGTCTCGGGGCGACAGCGGCGGCGAGAACAGATATCCCTGGTACATCAGGCAGCCGTAGTTCTGTAGAAAATCGCGCTGTGCTCGCGTTTCCACGCCTTCAGCGATGACACTCAGATTCAGCACGTTGCCGATGTTGATCAGCGTCTGCGCCAGAGACTCGGACATCGCATCGGTTCCGATGCCCCGCACGAAGCTTTTGTCGATCTTCAGTTCCTTGACCGGGATCCGATGCAGATAGCTCAACGACGAGTAACCCGTGCCGAAGTCGTCGATCGACAGCGCGATTCCAAGGGCACGTATCGCGTCAAGCGACGCGCGTATGTCATCGGCCGACTCATCGAACATGACTCCCTCGGTCATCTCGAGGATCAGGTCCGCGGGCTGCAGACCATGAACGCGCAAGGTGTGCGCAATAAAGGCAGGATAGTCTGGCCGCTTGAAGTCGGCGGCACAGACATTCACTGAGATGCCCGGAACGTCGATGCCCTCGGCGCGCCACTCGGCCAGTTGGCGACAGGCCTCGTCGAGCACCCAGCTATCCAGTTCGGTAATCAGCCCGCTTTCTTCCGCGATGGCGATGAAACGCTCCGGCGACACGACCCCCAGTTTCGCGTCGTTCCATCGAACCAGGGCTTCGACGCCCTGTAGCGCCCCGGTCACATCGACCTTGGGCTGGTACGCGACGCTCAGGCCCCCTCCTCGCAACGCTCGTTGCAGCGCGATTTCCAGCTCGAGTTGCTCTTTGGCTTGACGCTCATAGACAGGGGCATAGAAATGCACCTGGTTGCGTCCTGCGCTTTTCGCCTTGTACATCGCCATGTCTGCATTGCGCAGCAGGGTATCGGCATCCTGCCCGTCGTGCGGATACAGCGAGACGCCGATGCTCGCACTGAGCGTGATGCTGGTGTCGGCTTTCGTGCTGACGCTGATCGGCTGGTACAGGGTCTGCAGGATGCGCCCCGCTACATGGGCGGCCCGATGTACGTCGCAATTTTGCAGTATGGCCAGGAACTCGTCTCCGCCGAGGCGGCCGATCACGTCCTCGCCCCGAACACAATCGCGCAGACGCCGCGCGGTTTCGCTCAACACTTCGTCGCCGACATCATGGCCCTGCGTGTCGTTCACCCGTTTGAAGCGGTCAAGATCAATGAACAAGACTGCCGACTGTGACGAATTCCGTCCGCTTTCCGTCAGGACACGAAGCATCTCCTTGTTGAGTTGTGCCCGATTGGGCAAGCCGGTCAACGCATCGAACCATGCGAGCGTCTTCAACTGGCGTTCCATCGCGAGTCGCCTACGCAATTGCGCGCTGAACATCAGACATAGCATGATGGTGAGCGCATCCAGTATGACGGTGACGATGCCGATGGCGAACGCCCGCTTACGCCACTCGGCGAAGATGTCGTCAGTCGCGAGACCGACGACCACCACGAGCGGATAGTTTCCGATCCGCCTGAAGCTGTATAGACGCTCGACATGGTCGATCACCGCAACGTCGACATAGGTTCCGTGATCCGACTGCACGAGCGTCGAAAACGAATGGCCGCCGGCCAGCGAGCGGCCTATATCGTCCCGGTGATACGGTTGCCGCATCACGACGGTCCCATCCGTTTCCAACAGCGTCAGGGTTCCGTGATCGCCGAGGATCGAGTCTTCGAATAGATGGTGGAAATAGCTCAGCCGGAGCGTACCCGCAACGATGCCTGCGAACTGGCCGTTTGCATCGTCGAGGCGCAGGCTCAGCGCTATCGACGGCTTCCCAGCGCCCAGGCGTGACATGAAGGGCTTGCTGAGATACAACCCAGCCCCTTTTTGCCGCTGTTGAACCTGGAAGAAATCGCGCTCGCTCACATTGAGCTTCGGCGGCTGAATCCAGCGGGAATCGAGGGTGCTGTTACCGGCAGCATCCGCCGCGAAGATCGCGCCCAGCTCCCTTACGTTCTTGGCCGCGCTGAATGCGACGAGGTGCCGGGCATCTGGAGTGAGTTGGAGCGTGGCGGGGGTCTCCATACTCGTCACGACATCCCGCATGGCAAGCTGACAGATGTCGAGATTGTGCTCGGTCTCCTTTTCCAGCGAGAGCGCGAGATTGTTTGCGGCGTCGCGGGCCTGCGTCATCGCGTCCAGCCTCATCTGGTACAGCGAGACTGCGGTGACGCCGGTGGTCGCAAGCGTGATGGCAATCCCCGCGAAAATGAACAGAGCGGGTTTTGCCAGAAGCGAGCGCGTGATTCGAATCATAGACTTCCGCATCGGGACGGCATCCGGCCTGTTTTTAGATCAGCCATCGTATGTATAAGCCGGACGACACGTACCATTACGGATCAAACAAAGGCCTGCCGCGCGGCGCGGCGGCGATTCATTCTGTATATCGACAAGGATGGGGAAATCTTTACGCTCGCCGTGGCCGGTAGTTTCCCGCGGAGCCGAGCCCGATCGGCTCGAGAAGGGAAAGCGTTTTCATCGCATGCATCGCACTCCTGTACATCGAACCGTATCGCCGAACTGATTTTCTATCGCTACGCCAGCGGCAGAAAATTGAACGTGCGCTGAAGCCCAACTACGAACACAAGCCGGCACCGGTATCCGGCGTGGCCATTTCTCGATGCGGCATCGAGTGGCGCGCTGCGCAGCGGCGTTCGCGAGGGTCAGCGATCGGGATGCCTTTACGCGCACGCGGATTATCGATAACATCAGGAAAATTTTGGAAAACGTTATCTCGACAATGAAGAAAAGTGCCACAACGATTCGCGACGTCGCCGCCGCGGCCGGCGTCTCGGTCGCCACGGTGTCGAAGTACATGAATGGGGCCCAGCGCTTTTCAGCGACAGTCGAAGCCCGGCTCAAGGAAGCCGTCGAGCAGCTTGGATATCGCTCGAATCCGCTCGCCCGGTCGATGATTACCGGGCAGACGCGCACCATCGGCGTGGCCATCCTCGATATCCGCAACCCCCACTTCACGAACATCGTCAAGGGTGCCAACCGGATCGCGCTGCAACACGACTACACGCTGCTGCTGGTCGACACGGAAGAAAGCGGCGAACGCGAGCGATCGCTGATCGAGTCGCTCGCCCAGCGCGTCGACGGCATGATCGTCAGTTCGCGCATGCCCGACGATTCGCTTCAATGGCTGGTCGATCTGGACAAGCCTGTCGTGCTGTTCGGACGCAGCGAGCGTTTTCCGCTCACCAGTGTCGGAACCGATGGCTATCTTGCCGCGTATATGCTCGCCAGCCACCTTGTCAACATGGGCCACCAACGACTTGCCTACCTGGGTTTCGCCCGGTCGCGCTGGAACGACGAGCGGATTCGCGGTATCACGAGCTGTTTGCAGAGCTCCGGCTTGTCGCTCGAGGTTCACGACGCGCCCGCTCCCTCCGCGGCCGCTGGAGAGCGCGGCTGCTCGGCCATCATGCTTGGCCCGAACCCGCCGGACGCCGTGATTTGCTACAACGACCTGATCGCCTTGGGTTTCATGAAGGAAGCACGCGGTCTCGGTCTTCGCCTGCCGCAAGACGTGTCGGTAGCCGGCTTCGATAACGTGCCGTATGGCGAATATGCGTCGCCCGCACTGACGACGATGGATCTGCAAAGCGAAAAGATGGGTGAGCTCGCGATGACCAAGCTCATCAAACGACTGGGCGGCATGGGCGAACCGGATAGCGAATACACCAATCTGGAGCCGCGCCTCATTGTGCGCGAATCGACCATCCGCCGCACAGCGTCACCCGTTCAGGCAGATGCCGATTCGAACGGCTCTCGCAACCCGGCTGTCAATGCAGCATCGTGATGGGCTTGGGACTCAACCGCCACAGCTTCGCGAGCAAGCCCCACTTCCGGAAGAAGCCAAGGCCACTCGCATCGAGCACCACCACGTCTGCGCCATTCGTCGCGGCATAAACGGCGATGGTCTTTTCAGGCGGCCCGAAAACGCGCTTCCAGGTGTAGGGCACACCAGCATCGTCGAGGACTGCGCAAGTGCGCGTCAGCGCATCACGCATCGATGACTTCTCGCGTCGCCGCAGCGCCGCGGGCGACTGGTACGCAACCGCGCGCCCTTTCTCCACTTCCTCGAGCACCTCGACCAACTGCACCCGCGCCACGCATTTTTCAGCGAACAGAAACGCGGCGTGGCGCGCGGCTTCGAGCGCGCCTTCCTTGCACAGCACCGGGATCAGCAGCGTCAACATCTTCAACCTCGACCGAAGGAATTTCCTGTTTTCCATTTCAGCATCCGCGATATCAAGACGCAGAAAAACTTCGGACCAGGTGTGTAAAAGCGATATCAAAATCGAGTGTCGCTGCGCTTTGCGTTGGTCGGCTGGCCGCGTGCCGCCGAATGGCGGCATCCGGGGGTTGCGATTTCTTTCCGGGGGTATCGAATTTGCTTATCGCGGTCGACGCGATAGAACGCCAGCGGCAGCATGGAAGCCTCGCCCACGAGGTCCATCAAGACCAGCCAGGCGTGGCTACGCAACAGTCTCATCGCCCCTCCCCGCGTGCGCGTTCGGCAATGCGCGATGCGCCCTGAAGCATTCGTATGTGGTTAACCCGCTCTTTCAACCCACGGCGCGCGTGCTTATCGTGCTGGGTGCGAACGGCGGGCGATCAGCCTTGACCAGCATGCCGCCATCCGCGGCCATCGCATGCGCGCCCAAGACGGCGCGCGTCTTCCGCGGCGAAGGGGCGACCGTCAAATCGGCGTGTCGAAAAACGCGCGGAAAAGCGAACCAAAATACCTGTGCCGCCGGCATCGCCGGACGGTTTCACGGGCGAGCAGAACACAATCGAGAGGCCTCCGTAGAGGGGACAAGAGATGTTCGGATGCAAGATGATTGACGTCAACGCCTTATCCGCCCGACCCGGTCTACCGCTGGTCCAAGTGCGAGCGCGCCCCGCCCACTACGGCTATGTCGATCCCGTACGCCGTCCCCGCGAAAAGAACAAGCACAGTCACTAGCCACTGGCAGGCTCACTGCCGCATTCGCCGTGACCGCCCCGACTCCCAACCGACCAGACCAACCCCAGCTTCGGGTGTGCAAACCGTTACGCCGGATCCCGCTCACCGCGTTCTCCCAGCCATGATCGAGGGGTCCGATTTTCAACGTTGTTACGTGGTTCGTTAGCAAGGAAATCGAATGCAAAACAAAAAGCGCACTTTGCTCAAGGCCGCGGCCGCGCTCGTGCTGGCAGGTTCGAGCGTACTCGCCCATGCGGACGATGTGGTCAAGATCGGACTCATCGTTCCGATGAGCGGCCCGTTCGCTTCCACGGGCCGCCAGATCGACGCGGCGGTCAAGCTGTATATGGCCCAGCACGGCGACACGGTCGCGGGCAAGAAAATCCAGGTCATTCTGAAGGACGACACCAACGTTCCGGACACCACCAAGCGCCTCGCGCAGGAGTTGATCGTCAAGGATCACGTCGCCGTGCTGGCCGGCTTCGGGCTGACTCCGCTGGCTCTCGCCGCCGCCCCGCTCGCGACCCAGGCGAAGGTGCCGATGGTCGTGATGGCCGCGGCCACCGCGATGATCACGGAGCAGTCGCCTTACATCGTGCGCTCGGGCTTCACGCTGCCGCAAAACACCTTGGGCATCGCCCGTTGGGCGCCGAAGAACGGGATCAAGAAGGTGGTCACGCTGGTGGCCGACTACGGTCCCGGCATCGACGCGCAGAACTCCTTCAAGAAGGTGTTCGAAGCGGAAGGCGGCAGCGTCGTCGAGCAACTGCGCGTGCCGGTCGCCAACCCGGACTTCTCGCCGTTCCTGCAGAAGGTCGCCGACCTCAAGCCCGATGCGCTGTTCATCTTCGTGCCGTCGGGCGCCGGTGCCGTGTTCATGAAGCAGTTCGCCGAGCGAGGCCTGAGCAAGCAGGGCATCAAACTGATCGGTACCGGCGACGTGGTCGACGACGACATCCTGAACGGCATGGGCGATGTGGCGCTGGGCACGGTGACATCGATGCACTACACGGCCGCGCTCGACAATCCCGAGAACCGCGCCTACGTTGCCGCCTTCGAAAAAGCCAACCCCGGCATGCGACCGAACTTCCACAGCGTCGGCGCTTATGACGGCATGCATCTGATCTACGCGGCGCTGGAAGCCACCAAGGGCGACACCAATGGCGACAAGCTGCTGGCTGCCATGAAGGGGCAGAAATGGAACAGCCCGCGCGGTCCGGTGGAGCTTGATGCGCAGACGCGCGAGATGATCCAGAACGTGTACATCACCCGGACGGAACGGGTGAATGGCCAGCTGTTCAATGTGCCGTTCGACAAGGTCGAGGCCGTCAAGGATCCGGCCAAGATCAAATAACCTCGCCACAGTGAGGCAGGCAGTATCCAGATGCTCCGACTTGCCCGCCGCGCCCCTCGCACTGCCAGGGGCGCGGCGTTTCGGTGGTAAAAACTCATGCTAACCATTCTCTTCGACGGTATCGCCTACGGCATGCTTCTGTTCGTGCTGGCGAGCGGTCTGGCCATCACGCTGGGGTTGATGAACTTCGTCAATCTCGCGCACGGCGCCTTCGCCATGGTGGGCGGCTACGCCACGGTGCTCGCCATGTCGCGTCTGGGCGTCCCCTTCTTTTGCGCATTGCCGCTTGCGTTCGTCGCCTCGGCCGTGCTGGGCGGCATCCTCGAACGCACGCTCTACAAGCGGGTGTATGGGCAATCCGAGCTCAACCAGGTGCTGTTTACGATCGGGCTGACCTTCATGGCCATCGCGACGGTCGACTACTTCATGGGCTCGACCCAGCAGTTCCTGAACCTGCCGCAGTGGCTCCAGGGCCGCACGGTATTCGCCGGCATCGGCATCGGTTACTACCGGTTGTTCGTGATCCTCGTCTGCGTGGTGCTCGTCATCGCGCTTCAGCTGATTCTGACCCGGACGCGCTTTGGCAGCCAACTGCGCGCAGCGGTCGATGATCCGCGCGCGGCGAGCGGCCTCGGCATCAACATCAACGTCGTGTTTCTGACCACCTTCGCCTTCGGTTCGGGCCTCGCCGGCCTCGGGGGCGCGCTGGGCGCGAACATGCTCGGCCTCGATCCGATCTTCCCGCTCAAGTTCATGATCTATTTCCTGGTCGTAGTCGCGGTAGGCGGCACGACCTCGCTGACCGGTCCGTTGCTGGCCTCGCTGCTGCTGGGCATCGCCGACGTGGCGGGCAAGTACTACATCCCCGATCTGGGGGCGTTCATCATCTACGGCGTCATGATCATCACCCTGATGTGGCGACCACAAGGCCTGTTCGTCAGGGCGGGGGGCAAATGAAGTCGGCAACTTCTAGCGAAACGGGCACATCGGCGCTTGCGCCCGAAGTCCGCAGCATGGGCAGGCAGTGGTCGCGCTGGCGCCCCGTGGAAATCATCTTCTGGATCGTGGCCCTGGGCGTCAGCCTGATACCGCTGAATAACTACCTGTTGCTCAACGAGATGGCGATCCTTGCGTTGTTCGCGGTATCGCTCGACTTGATCCTCGGCTACACCGGCATCGTCTCGCTGGGCCATGCGGCCTTTTTCGGTCTCGGCGCCTATTCGGCCGCGCTGCTGGCCAAGCACTTCAATGTGGATCCGCTGCTGGGCATGCTGCTCTCGTGCGGGGTGTCGGCGCTGACGGGCCTGCTCACGAGCGTGCTGGTGATGCGCGGTTCGGACCTCACGCGCCTGATGGTGACGCTGGGCGTGGCCTCCATCCTGCATGAACTGGCCAACAAGCTGAGCTGGCTCACCGGCGGCGCCGACGGCATGACGGGCGTGCCGATGGTGCCGCTCTTCGGGCATATCGAGTTCGATCTGTTCGGCAAGGTGGCCTACCTCTACTCGATCGTCACGCTGTTCGTGCTGTTCGTAGTTGCGCGCGCCGTGGTGAAGTCGCCATTCGGCATGTCGCTGCAGGTGATCCGCCAGAATCCGCTGCGCGCGGCGGCCATGGGCGTGCCGGTCAACCTGCGCCGTACCGCCGTGTACACGTTGAGCGCTGCCTACGCGGGCGTGGCCGGCGCCCTGCTCGCGCAGACCACGGGCTTCGCATCGCTCGACGTGCTCGACTTCCACCGCTCGGCCGACGTGCTGCTGATGCTGATGATTGGCGGCGCGGGCTATCTGTATGGCGGCATCATCGGCGCAGTGGTATTCAGATTCATGCAGGACCAGCTGGCGGACATCACGCCGCAATACTGGCAGTTCTGGATCGGGCTGCTGCTGGTGATCATCGTGATCGTCGGTCACGAGCGCCTCGTGCGTCCGTGGACATGGTTCCGTCGCAGCGGGGGCAACCCATGACGATCGCGCTGCAGACATTCAATCTGGTCAAACGCTTCGGCGGTCTCGTCGCTACCAATGACGTGTCGATCGCGGTCGAGAAAGGCGCCCGCCAGGCCCTGATCGGCCCCAACGGCGCCGGCAAGACCACGCTGATCAATCAGCTGACCGGCGTGCTCGCGCCGAGCTCGGGGCGCATCGAGCTCGAAGGCCACGACATCACCTCGCTGTCCGTGCACAAGCGGGCCCGCGCGGGGCTGGTCCGGACCTTCCAGATCAACCAGCTTTTCAAGCACATGACGCCGGCCGAATCGCTCTCTGTGGCCATCTCCGAGCGCGATGGTCTCGGCGCGCGCTTCTGGCGCGCGCTCGGTCATCGCGGCGAAGTCATGGACGAGGTCGCTGCACTGCTCGATCAATGCAAGCTGATCGACGTCATGCATCGCGAAACCCGCGTGCTGCCCTACGGCAAGCAGCGCCTGCTCGAAATCGCGCTGGCGCTCGCGGCGAAGCCGCGGGTGCTGCTACTGGACGAACCGGTGGCCGGTGTTCCCGACGGCGAACGCCGCGAGATTCTCAATACGGTCGCCGCGTTGCCCGAAGACGTGACCATCGTGCTGATCGAGCACGACATGGACCTGGTGTTCAGCTTCGCCAAGCGCATTTCGGTGCTGGTCAGCGGCGGTCTGCTCACCGAGGGTGCCTGTGCCGACATCGCCCGCGACCCTCGCGTGAAGGCCGTGTATCTGGGTGAGGAGCTGGCTGGAGGCGAATATGTCTGAATTGTTGAGGCTGGAAGGAGTCGCGGCCGGCTACGGCGAAGCCCGAATCCTCGCGGGTATCGATCTGGCCTTGGATCAAGGCCAGGCGCTGGCGCTGCTGGGTCGCAACGGCACGGGTAAAACCACGCTGATCAATACGATCGTCGGCCACACGCGTCGTTTTGGCGGGCGCATCTGGCTCGATGGCAAGGACATCACCGCTTTCAAGCCGCATCAGCGGGCGCGGGCGGGCATTGGCTGGGTGCCGCAGGAACGCAACATCTTCAAGTCGTTGACGGTCGAGGAGAACCTAACGGCGATCGCCGTGCCCGGTCCCTGGGATCTGGCTCGCATCTACCGGATGTTCCCTCGCCTGCAGGAGCGCCGCGCGAACATGGGCAACCAGCTTTCCGGCGGCGAGCAGCAGATGCTGGCCATCGGCCGCGCGCTGATGCTCAATCCGAAGGTGCTGCTGCTCGACGAACCGCTCGAGGGCCTCGCGCCCATCATCGTGCAGGACTTGATGCGCATCCTCTCGGACATCATCCGCGACGAAGGCCTCTCGGTGATTCTGGTCGAGCAGAATGCCCGCAAGGCCCTGAGCATCACGCACAACGCCGTGGTGCTCGAGCGCGGCTCGGTCATTCATTCGAGTTCGGCGGCCGAGCTGCTGGCCCAGGATGACAAGATCGATACGTTGCTGGCCGTGTCGCAACACTGAGCGGCGCCCGATGCGCCGGGCGGACTACGCCGCGAAAGCCGTGACCGCCCGGTTGAATGCATCCGGTCTCGCGACGTTCATCCCATGCGACGCGCCGCCGATCGTTTCACGTTCGGCAAACTCGATCCACTGTTCCAGCTTGTCGACGGTATTGCGGAACATGCGAGGACTTTTCTCGCCGTCGATCAGCAACGTACGGCACTTGATATCCCGGGCCGCTTCCGGCGAATAAGCGGGAAGCGGATCGAGCAACTGCTTGGGCAGCGTGAGCGCGTTGTCGAGCGCCATGCGACGAAAACTCTCCGGGCTTTTGCTCCAGAAGCCCGGCATGCTGACGGAATCCACGAACATCGACAGGCCCGCGTCGAACTCGCCGCGCTGGATCAGTTCGGCGACACGGGTTCGCAAGACGTTGGTCGCCGGCGGCATGGACGCGGACTGACCCCTCGATTCGGTTTGCAGCGGGCCGCCAGGATCGGCTAGCGTCAGCGTTTTCACGAGGCGCGGATATTCGCGCGCCAGATGAAAAGCCACGCAGCCGCCGCGCGAGTGACCAACCAGATGCACAGGAGCAAGCTCGAGCGCCGTGATGAATTCGGCAATCTCCTCGACGTGCGCCTCCCAGCTGAATTCGCTGCGCCCAAACGCGTCGACCTCGGGCCAGTAGTGGCTCAAGCTGGGCGCAAAGCAGTGAAAGCGGCCTGACAGGGAGGCCATCTGGGCGTCCCAATAGCGATAGTCACACAGCGAGCCGTGCACGAATACCATGGGCTCGCCCTGCCCGCGCTCGACGTACGGTACGGCAAGACTCGATGCGGTGGTCACAAACGACGGCGCAGCCGCGCCATAAACCGAGGCCAGAATCGATGGGCTAGTACGTGCATTCATCACAGCGCTCCTTTTGGCGACACTATCGATGCTGTGCTGACAAAAGAAAATCGCATAATATTGATGGAATCGATCTATTTTTCTGATACCACCGAACATGACAACGGAAATGAAGGCGCTCGACCTGGACGTGCTGTCGATGCTGATCGCGGTGGCGGACACCGGCACGATCAGTCGGGCGGCGCAAGTCGTACATCGCTCGCAATCGGCGGTGAGCATGCAGATCAAGACGCTCGAGACGGCGCTCGGCAAGGCGCTGTTCGTTCGCAAGCCGCGCAGCGTGGTGCCGACGCAGGACGGTGAAATGCTGCTGACCTACGCACGACGGATGATCGCGCTGCGTGACGAGGCGTGGGCCGCGGTGGTGCGCCCCGACGTCACCGGACGCGTGGTAATCGGCGTGCCGGACGACTATGCGACGTCGCTGTTCCCACCCATCCTGAAGAAATTCTCGGCGACCTACCCCAAAGTGGAGATTCAGGTGGTGGGGCTGCCAAGCGTCGCGCTCGAACCCATGTTGAAGGACGGCACCGTCGATCTGGTCTGCGCCACGCGCGTGAAAGGCTTGCACGGCGAGTTCCTGCGCCACGAACCGATGGTCTGGGCGGCCGCGCCTGGCGCGACCGAAATCTGGCGCGAAAGGCCCTTGCCCATCGCCGTCTTCTTCCCCGGCAGCGTCGCCAGAGAGAAGGCGATACGAAGTCTGGAGCGCGCCCGCATCCCGTATCGAACGTCATATGAGAGTCCGAGCCTGCTGGGGCTGCTGACGATGGCGGAGGCCGGACTGGCGGTCACGCCGTTGGCGAAATGCGCGGTACCGGCGCATTTCTCGCTGCTGGGCGCGGCGAATGGCCTGCCCGAAATCGGCACGCTTGAAGTCGTGCTGGCGCGAAGTGCCGGTTCGAAACGCCCACCCTGCGATTTTCTGGCGGAACACATTCTCGCCGATCTGAAGAACTAGGCCGCAGATCGGCGATTGCGCGTCCTAGCGCCCCAGGGAAGACTCCTCTCCCCCCGCTTGACGCGACGCGCACCACCGCCACGCGGCCTTCGGCGCAACGAGAGTTTCCGCGACGTCGCGCCACCAGCGTTCGCCGCGATGCACCGCCTGCAGGTCGAGCCGCTCGCCCATGCGCGGTGTCGACAGCGCGACGCCGCGCGCGAGCGCCAGTCCCGTGACCCTTTCGAACGGCTCCTGCCAGCGATGCATCGCGAGGTCGAAGGTGCCGTTGTGAATCGGCACGAGCCAGCGACCGCGCAGGTCGATATGCGCCTGCACGGTTTCTTCGGGCTGCATATGAACGTACGGCCACATCGCGTCGTACGCACCGGTTTCGATCAACGTGACGTCGAATGGTCCGAGCCGCTCGCCGATCATGCTGAAACCCTCGAAGTACCCGGTGTCGCCGCTAAAGAAGACGCGTAAATCCTCATCGACGATCACCCACGATGCCCACAACGTGCGGTTGCCATCGAACAGGCTGCGCCCGGAGAAGTGCTGCGCGGGCGTCGCGGTGAACTGGATGCCCTCGACCTGGGTGCCCTGCCACCAGTCGAACTGCCGCACCTTTGCCGCGTCGATGCCCCATTCGATCAATCGATCGCCGACGCCGAGCGGCGTCAGAAACACCTCGGTGCGCCCGGCCAGCGCGAGGACGGTGTCGCGGTCGAGATGGTCGTAGTGATCGTGCGAGAGGATCACGCCGTCCAGCGGCGGCAAATCCGCGAGTGCGATCGGCGGCGCGTGAAAGCGCTTCGGACCGAGATTGCGGAACGGCGAAGCCCGCTCGGCGAACACCGGGTCGGTCAGCCAGAACTTGCCGCGCAGCTTCAGCAGCATCGTCGAATGACCGAGCCGGTACAGGCTGCGGTCGGGCGCCGCGTCGAGTTGCGCGCGCGTCAGCGTTTCGACCGGCAGGGCGTCGTTCGGCACGGTGCCGCGCGGCTTGTTGAACAGCACCGTCCACGCGAGGCCCAAGGTCTTGCGCAGACCTTGCGCTGGACGCGGCTTGACGTTGCGAAAGCGCTCGCCGTCATGCTGTGACGACAGGCTGAACAGCGCGCGACTACGTTGCACGGCGTTCACGCCGAGCATACGGCGGACAAAGGCGGGAAGCGACGTCATGAAGTGGGTCTTCCGGAGAAAATGTACACTCGGCAGTGTAGTTTATTTTTGAGAAAAGTAAACTGGCCAGTGTAAAATTCGTTGCATGGAATCCAGTACCACCCCTCAACGTCTGACGGACCGTAAGCGCCTCGCGATCGTCGGCGCCGCGATCGAGGAATTCCTCGCGGCCGGTTACGACGCGACCAGCATGGACCGTATCGCCGCCCGCGCGAACGTCTCGAAGCGCACGGTCTATAACCATTTCCCCAGCAAGGAAGCGCTGTTCGCGGCGATTCTGCATCAACTGTGGGACGCGAGCCAGGACGGCGATGCGCCCGCCTATCGTGCCGACACCCCCTTGCGTGCGCAGTTGCTCGACCTGTTGGAGCGCAAGCTGCGTCTGCTTCACGACGAGTCTTTTTTATCGCTTGCACGGGTGGCCATCGCGGCTGGCATCCATGCACCGGAGCGCGCGCGGGATATGGTCGCCCGGATGGGAGAACGCGAGGAAGATCTGACGGCGTGGGTCCGGGCGGCCGCCGCCGACGGGCGCATCAAGACCGACGATCCCGTCTTCGCGGCACTGCAGTTGCAGGTGCTCGTGAAGGGTTTTGCTTTCTGGCCGCAGGTGGCGATGGGGCAAGTGCCGCTCGATGCCGACGAACAGAAGCGGATCGCGGAAGCGGCGGCGGATATGTTTCTTGCGCGGTACGCGTGAGCCGGTGCGCTCGTAGCTCGGTCCTCGCAGTCGCTCGAGCGCCGATATCCCCATTCGAACAATGAACGACGACTGTATGGTTTCTCGCCTATGCTTTTGATCGGGTGATTGCGACGAGCCAAGCGCGAGTCACCCGGAGTAATTAAGCAGGAGATGGGCCATGAAGAAGACGTTAGTCCACACAGTTTGCGCGGTCGCCGTCCTTGCCGTGCCAATCGCATCGTTGGCGCAGTCGGACGGGACGCTGACGCGCGCGCAAGTACAGGCGGAGCTCGCGCAGCTTCAGCAAGCCGGCTACAACCCGGCCAATGCGAATACCGTCGATTTTCCTGCCAACATGCCGGCCGCCAGCGCCAGCGCCGCAGGCCAAAGCAGCGGATACGGCCCCGCGATCAACGGTTCGTCGCAGATGGGCCATCCGACCGGCGGGAGCGGGGTGAAGCCGGTGTTCTTTGGCGGGTCATAAGCCTTTTCGGCTGATCTGGTGGGGCGCGGGAGAACTCGCCGTCTCCGCAAGGGACGGCGTGGAGAGTCTTGCTTTGCGCGCCTGCCGAGTACGCGGTAATCGGGCGCCCTATCGCATGGCGCCCGCGAAATTGCCGCTCCACCTTCGCTCAGCGTTTGGCAGCGAACTCCTCACGAGCGTTTCGTGACCTCGACGGACAAGATTTCGTATCCGGGGTCGGCGTGCTCGTTCGCGACTTTGTTCGCTTCCTCGTAGGAGTGAAAGGACGTGGCTTCCTTGATTTCCGGTGCCATGCCGATATCGCCGTCCTCCGCGGTGCAGAGGAACTTCTCGCCGGTCTTCACGACGTAGACGGTTGTCATGACTCCCTCCATGGCTTGCAGGGGAACTTCCAGTCTAGCAGGCTGACGGGGTTTCACGAGCAGTGACTCAGGGCTGCTAACGAGCACCGTCCGCGGCCCACGATCCGGACGCCCTGAGCCCCAGCAGTGTGCCCAGAAGGCTCGAAAGCGTGACCAGAGCCGCCAGAATCACAGCGAGATGAAGTCCTGCGACAAGATCGTTGGACTCCGGTCGCACCAGCGCACCGAACAACCCGACGCCGAGCACGCCACCAATCTGACGGGCGGTATTCAACACGCCCGATGCAACGCCCATGCGCGACGAGTCCACTTGCATCAGCACCGCCGTGTTGATCGACGGCACCGCAAGCGCCACGCCGACGCCGATCGTGAGCATCGGCAACGCCACCGCTAGCGCGCTGCTATCCACATGCACGAACACGAGCGAAACATAGCCGAGCGCCGCCAGCGCCTGGCCGACCGCCATCGGCAGTCGATAACCGAAACGCGCGGTGAGCGAGCCCGACACGATGTTCGCGACTGTCACCACTGCCGTCATGGGCAGGAACGCGAGACCGGTTTCGAGCGGCGTGTCATGGCGCGCGTTCTGGAAAAACAGGCTCATCGCAAACATCAGTCCGTAGTAGCCGAAATTCAGCGACAAGCCCGTTAGCGAGCTGACATTGACCGCGGCATTGCGGAACAGCGCGAGCGGCAGGAGCGGCTGCGGGTGTCGTGCCTCGACCATGACGAACAGCCCGCCCGCAACGACGGCGACGCCGAGCCCCGTCATGACGGTCATGCTGCTCCACCCTAGCCTGCCGCCTTCGACGACCGCATACGTCAACCCGACCAATGCCACGACGGCAAGCGACTGGCCCGCCAGATCGATACGGCGCGCCGCGTGCCCCTCCGTGTCAGGCGCATGAGCGACGGTCAGCCAGATCCCTGCGATGCCGATCGGCACGTTGATCAGAAAGATCGCCGGCCAGCCGAAGCGGTCGACCAGCAGCCCGCCGACCAGTGGCCCCGCGCCCAGCGCGAGCGCCGCCGTGCCCGCCCAGATGCTGACGGCCTTCGCGCGCGCAGGCGGGTCCGGAAACGCCGCGCCGAGCAGCGCCAATGACGACGGCACGCACAGCGCCGCGCCAATCCCCTGTAACACGCGCGCGCCGATCAGCATCGCCGCGCCGGCCGACAGCCCGCACCCCACCGATGCGCCGGTGAACACCACGAACCCGGCGAGAAAGATGCGGCGTGCGCCGAACCGGTCCGCCAACGCGCCGGCGGACAGCAGCAGACTGGCGAACGCCAGCGTGTACGCGTTGACGACCCATTCCAGCGCAGTCGAATCGAGGCTGAGGCTAGCGCGCATGCGCGCAAGCGCGACGTTCACCACCGTGACGTCGAGACAGATGATGACGAAGCCGAGGCTCGTCGCGAGCAAGGCAAGGCGCGGTGATCGGGCCGCTGAGGCGAGAGGTCTTTGCATGATGTCCGTGCATGAGAGCGAGCGATGCGGACCAGGATCGGCCGCGAGCGTCGTGCATGCGGACTGTATTCCCGAAGCAAAGTTTGATAAACGCACGGCGAATGACAACAGAACCAATTATTATTGCGGAATGGATCTTCTCAAAGCGATGACCGTGTTCGTGCGCGTAGTCGAAAGCGGCAGCCTGACGGCCGCGGCGGTGGCGTGCGACCTGTCGCCGACGATGGTCGGCAATCATCTTCAGGCGCTGGAAACGCGGCTTGGCACGCGGCTGATCCATCGCACGACGCGCAAGCAGCAGGTCAGCGCGTTTGGTCAGGCCTACTATGAAAGATGTGTCGAGATTCTTGGCCTGATCGACGATTCGGAACGGCTCGCGCTCGATCATCTCGCGACGCCACGCGGACGCCTGCGTGTGACCGCGCCGGTCGTGTTCAGCAACGAATGCCTGATGCCGGTGATCGGGGATTACTGCGAGCGCTATCCCGAAGTGAAGCTCGACATCGTCGCCACCGACGCGCTGTCGGACCTGCTCGACGACGGCTTCGAGGCGGCGGTACGCATCGGCGCGCTGGGCAATCCGGATCTCGTGGCGCGGCCATTGACGCCGTACCGGCTGGTGTTGTGCGCGTCGCGCACGTATCTGACGACGCACGGCACGCCGTCATCGCCCGACGCGCTGGCCTCGCACCAGTGTGTGACCTATGCGTATCCACCGCGCTCGGAATGGCACACGGCACAGCCCGAATGGATCCTGCACGGTCCGCACGGACGCGTGAGCGTGCCGGTGGACGGCAGGCTGAGGATCGACAATTCCGAAGCGCTGCGACGCGCGGTGTTGCGCGGCCTGGGCATCGCGATGCTGCCCGAGATGCTCGTCGCCGCGGATCTGCGAGCGAAGCGGTTGATCGAAGTACTGCCGGAGTTTGCCGCGCCTGAGCGGCCACTGAACCTGCTGTATCTGCGTGAGCGGCAGACCTCGCCGAAGCTTCGGAGCTTTATTGAATTTATCGTAGAGCGCTTCGGCGCGGACGCCGCAACGCCCATGGGCGATTGACCCGAGCCACTCAATGCGAGTCCCGTTGCCGTCGACGTAGATTGTCACTCACACGGCGAGCAACCAGCACCGTCAGGTAATCCGTGATTCGCGCACCTTCGCTGTATTCCGTCCACGTCTCCCGATACATCTGGGCCACTATTTCCTCGGGGGTGTTGGTGGCGGCGGCAATCTGCCTGATGACATCCTCGACGTTGCGCGTGACCATGTGCGGCTCCTGGCGTGCGGTGATAAAAGGCCGTCACCGACACGTTACTCGCCTTGAAATGCGAGCCAATTGACCTGAGTCAATTGACTCCGTGCTAACCGCTACCTTCACTGAAACACCGGCTTTCCCGAAGCGTCTTTGACCTTCGTCTTCCACTGACCGCGGATTTCCTCCATGACCGAATCCGGCAGCGAGATGTAGTCGAGATCGTTGGCCGCCTGGCCGCCGTTCTTGAACGCCCAGTCGAAAAACTTCAGCGTTGCCGCGCCCTGCGCCGGCTTTTCCTGCGTCGAATGCAGCAGCACGAAGGTCGCGCCGACGACCGGCCATGCATCCTTGCCCGGCTCGTTCGTCAGGATCTGGTAGAACGACGTCTTCCAGTCCGCGCCGGCCGCGGCCGCCTTGAAGGTCTCGGTCTTCGGCTGAACCACGGCACCCGCGGAGTTCTTCAGGCTGGTGTAGACCATGTTGTTCTGCTTCGCATACGCCCACTCGACATAGCCGACCGCGCCCGGCAGGCGTTGCACGAAAGCGGCCACGCCGTCGTTGCCCTTACCGCCCGTACCGGTCGGCCAGTTCACGGTCGTGCCTTCGCCGACTTTCGACTTCCACTCGGGGTTCACCTTCGACAGAAAGTTCGTCCAGATGAAGCTCGTGCCCGAACCGTCGGCGCGGCGCACGACGGCGATGTCCGTATCCGGCAGCTTCATGCCCGGATTCAGGGCGGCGATCGCCGGATCGTTCCATTTCTTGATCTTGTTCAGATAGATGTCGCCGAGCACCGCACCCGACAGAACCAACTGCCCCGGCTTCACACCCGGCATGTTCACGACCGGAACCACGCCACCGACCACGGTCGGGAACTGAAACAGCCCTGTCTTCGCGAGTTCGTCGTCCTTCATCGGCGCGTCGGAGCCGGCGAAATCGACGGTCTTCGCGATGATCTGCTTGATGCCGCCCGCCGAACCGATGCCCTGGTAGTTGACCTTGCCGCCTCCCGCCTTGTGGTAAGCGTCAGCCCACTTGTTATAGATCGGGGCGGCAAACGTGCTGCCCGCGCCGGTGATGTCGGCGGTTTGCGCTTGCGCGACCGCCAGGGGAAGTGCCACGGCAAGAACTGCAAATCCTCGTTTGAACAGCATGGTCCACCTCCACGAGATTGACTGACCGATTCAAGGGGTGCAGCAAGCTTCGCTCCGCGCCGTGATCCCGCAACTACACCTGCTGCGGGCGCAGGCTGCCTCGCTCCAACATTCAACGTTAAGCGGTTCAGGTGACAGTTCGTTGACAGTTGCTTACGGAAACAGAAACGTGCGCCTCCGCGCTAGCCTGCCACCATCGCGAGCACTCTCAGTGGGCTCCCGGAACCATGCTGGATCTTCAGCGGAGCCGCCACGATCAGCGCACCAGTCGGCGGCAGAAGATCGAGATTGGTGAGGCACTGCAGCCCGTATCGGTTCGCGCCATGCATCAGCGTATGACACGGATAAGGAACGGTCCACGAGTACGCCTGGCCCGCGTCGGTGTTGATCGTTTCGACGCCGAATCCGTGCACGTCGCGCTCGTGAATGAGCCACTCCACCGTTTCCTGGGTAGGGCCCGGCGTATGGGCGCCGTCCTCCTTCAGGTTGAGAAACTCGGCGGGGTCCGTGCGCTTCGACCAGTCGGTACGGAACAGCACCCATGCGCCGGCGGGTATCCGGCCATGCCGACCTTCCCAGCGCATCAGGAAATCGGGCGTCAGCAGCCAGTCCGGATTGGCCGCCACTTCGGCGCTCGCATCGATCACGACCGCGGGCGCCACGAAGTTTCGCGCTTCGATCGTATCGACCGAATTGCGTGGATGGTCTCTGCCCGTAACCCAATGGACCGGCGCATCGAAATGCGTACCCGTGTGTTCGCCGCACGAGAAATTGTTCCAGTACCAGCCGGGGCCGTTCTCGTCGTACTCGCTGATCTTCTCCATCTTGAAGGCCCACACCTGACCGAATTGCGCGGGCAACTGAAGCGCCGGAAACTCGGGTGACAGCGTCTGCGTGAGATCGATCACGCGCACGTCGCCGCTGACCAGTCCGGCGGCGAGTTCATTGAGGCAGGAATTCATTGCGGCAGCTCCTTTGCTGACAGATCGTCGATTCGTGCGGTCATGGAACAGATCACACGCTCGCCGCGCTCGACAGCGAGGCCTGAGCGAGCCGTTTGCGGTAGATGAAATACACGAGCGAGATGCCGATCAACCAGGGCACGCCGACGATCCAGGAAATGTTCCAGAAGTCGGTATCGAGACCCATCGTGACCAGAATGGCGCTCAGCAGCGCGATACCGGTAATCTGCGCGATCGGGAACAGCGGCATGCGAACCGGCAACGTGCGGCCTTGCCATGCGCGGCGAAAGCGCAGGTGCGTGACGAGAATCACGATCCACACGAAGATGCCGCCGAACAGCGCGATCCCGAACAGGTAGTTGTACGCGAGCGGACTGAAGAACGACACCGCGGCCGCGGCCAGCACGCCGGCGCCGGAAATCAGCGTCGCGACCAGCGGCGTCCCACTCGGCGACAACGTACCCAGCCAGCGCGGCGCGTATCCGCCACGGGCAAGCGAGAACAGCGTGCGCGAGGACAGATAGATGTTCGTATTCATGCTCGACAACGCCGCGGTGATCACGACGAAGTTCATCAACGCCGCGGCATGCGCGATGCCCGCGTGCGCGAACAGTTTCACGAACGGGCTTTGCTGCACGACCTTCGCGCCGGCTTCGGTCCACGGCAGATACGTCACCATGATGCCGAGCGCGAGGATGTAGAACAGCGTGAGGCGCAGCACCATCGAGCGCAGCGCATTCGGAATGGCCTTCGAAGGGTCTTGGGCTTCACCCGAGGTCACCGCGACGATCTCGACGCCATAGAACGAGAAGATCGCCATCAGTACACCCATCCACACACCGCTGAAACCGTGCGGCATGAAGCCGCCGGGCAGTCCCGTCAGATTGTGCATGCCGACCGGCGTGCCCGTGCCGAGGCCGAACACCTTCGCCAGACCCACGACGATGAACGCGAGAATCGCGACGACCTTGATCAACGCGAACCAGTATTCGAACGACCCGAAGTTGGTCACGGACCGGCAATTCACGTACACGAGCGCAATGCCGAACGCGATCGACCACATCCACACCGGCACACCCGGAAACCAGAAACTCATATAGACGCCGACCGCGATCGCCTCGCCGCCGACCGCCACCACCTCGATGATCCAGTAGGTATAGCGCACGACGAACCCGGTCCAGCGATTCAGATACATCTCGGCATAGGTGCCGAACGAGCCGGCCGTCGGGTGCGCGACGGCCATCTCGGCGAGACTGAACACCATGATGACGGCGATCAGCGCGGCGATCGCATAGCTTATCAGCACCCCTGGACCGGCATAACCGATCGCGATGCCGCTGCCCATGAAAAGGCCGGTGCCGATCGCGCCGCCGATGCCGATCATGCCGATCTGTCGCTGCGTCAGGGCCTTGTGCAAGCCTTTTTCGCGTGACGTGATGCTTGTGTCTTCCATGTCCTGGTCCCGTCCGGATTGTTTATTGCGTCAATGTTTTCAATTGCGTCAATGCATCAGACTTCGGGAAGCAGCGTCGCCAGATCGTCGAGCACCTGATGTCGGGTCAGCACGCCCGGAGACATGCGCACGGTGCTGCCACGTGTGTCGACGAGAATGCCGTGGCTCGCGAGCTTCGCTTCGAGCGCGCGTGGATCGACGTGCGGTGGCAGATCGGCCATCACGCTGCCGCCACGCATCGCCTCTTCGCGCGGTGAGCGCAAGTGGTAGCCCTTCGCATCGCACAGCGCGATCAGCTTGCGCGACAGCGCGAGATTGTGGTCGCGCATGCCGGCCGCGGCGGGCGAAAGCCGCCACGCGAGGCCGGGCGCCGACGCGACGAACGGCAGAAACGACGGCGTGCCGCTATCGAAGCGCCGTGCGTCCGGTGCGAGCGAAAATCGTTCGAGGTCCCAATTGAAGGGATCGGGTTGACTGAACCAGCCCTGCACCAGCGGCGTCAGGTCGCTATCGAGCAGACGCGGATTCAGGTAGGCGAGGCCGGTGCCCGGCGCGCCGCACAGCCACTTCAGCGTGGTGCTCGCGACGAAGTCGACGGCAGGCGCCATCACGTCGTAGTCGAGAATGCCGGCTCCCTGGGTGAGGTCGACTGCGATCAGGCTGCCCTGCTCACGGCCATGCGCGACAAGACGCGCGACGTCCGCACGCTTCGAGGCCGTCGAGGTGACCCACGTGATGACGGCGAGCACCACATCGTCCTGCCAGCGCGCCATGAACGCCGCGTCGCTCACATACGTTTCGTCCGGCCCGAGCGGCACGGTGTCGAGCGTGAAGCCGAGTACGGGCGCGAGGCCGCTCAACATGTAATGCAGGCTCGGAAAGCAGTCCGCCGCGATCAGCACGCGCTTGCCGGCGAGACGTCCCCGCCCGAGCGCGCCGACGAAACGCGCGAACGCGTCCGTGACGTTCTCGGCGGCGAACACCGCATGCGCCGGCGCATGGATCAGTCGCGCCCATTGATCCAGCACCTCGCGGCGCGCCGCGAGTCCATAGTCCCAGCGTTGCAGGTCGGGGCGACACCAGCTCGACGCGAATCTGTCGAGTGCCGCGCGCACGGCTTCCTCCTGCCCCGGAAACATGCCGACCGAGTGATAAAGCAGCCAGCCAGCACGCTGCGATTCGTCGGGGTGAGTCGTCATAGATTGCTCCTTACACTAGCGCCCGAGGGCCGCCTCAGAACATGTGGCGAATGCCGGCGGCGACACCGGTCTGATTGCTCTTGCCCGGCAGTTCGGTCGTCGCGCCGCCGGACACCTTGTTGTAATCGACGGTCCCATACACCTGAGTGCTCTTCGACAGCGAGTACTCGGCGAGCAGCACGCCCGTGTAGCGCTTGCCGCTGTTGCCGGAAAAGCCGTTGACGTTCTTCATGTCGTCGTAATAGAACGCGCCCGTGACGGCGAGCGCGGGCATCACCTGCCAGACCGCGCCCGTGTAGAGCGTCATGTCGCGGCGCTGGTTGTCCACGAAGTTGCCGCCCGTCACCGTGCTGACGTTCAGCGCCGAATCGACGAAGCCGGTCGCGTCGCTGCCGCCCATGTAGCCGGCGAACAACGTCGCCGGTCCGATCGCATACTTTCCGCCGACGCCCCACATGCGCTGCACGTTGTTATCGAGGTCGCGCATTTCCTGATACGTGCCCCCGAAGCTCGCCGGACCGAGGTCGTACGATGCGCGCGTGCCCCAGTACGAACCCTTGCTCATGCTGCCCGGCTGTTGACCGAAGCCGTAGGTCGCGCCAACATGCAAGCCGCCGAACTGACCGGCGTAGGTGGCCGTATTGCTGATACGCCCGATCGTCATGAAGAACGGCCACGAGTTCGCGGTGTAATTGCCGACGGTCAGCGGATCGAAGTCGCCGTAGAAGTTGAACGATTCGGTACCCTGGCGACCCAGCGTGAAGGTTCCAAGACGCCCCGACAAACCGACGTACGCGTAACGGCCAAACAACGCGCCGTTCTGATCGAGCACGCCCGTTTGCGGCTCGAAGCCGCTCTCGAGGCGAAAGATCGCTTTCAGGCCGCCGCCCAGGTCCTCTTCGCCCTTCATGCCCCAGCGGCTGTTGGTGATCGCACCGTTGGTCAGTTGCACCTGGTTGTCGTTGGCCGCGTTCGAGTTGGTCGTGAAACGCACGCTCTGGTCGACGATGCCGTACAGCGTGACCGAGCTCTGCGCGAAGGCCCCGCCCGACAGGCCGATGCCCAGGGTAGCCAGTGCGGCTTGAAGTTTTCGTTGCATGATTTTCTTATCGCCCCTTCGATGTGGGTGGCGGTTTTCTGGTGGGCCGCCGGTCATGGGTGCTGCGTCAAAACTTGCGGAGAAAGCCTTCGAGCCGGTCCATCGCTTCGATCAGGCTCGTGTCGCTGCGCGCATAGCACAGGCGTATCTGCTGTGCGGACTCCGCGCCGAACGCGATGCCGGGCGCGAGCCCGACACCGGCTTCGCGCACCGCGCGCTTGCAAAACTCGAGGGTGTCGCTCACGCCCTCGACGCTGAACATGAGGTAGAACGACGCGTGGTTCGGCACCACGCTCACGCCGGGCATCGCCCGCAGACGGTCGAGCGCAATGCGCTGGCCGCCGCGGCAACGCTCGACGAACGACTGCACGAACGGCTCCCCGTCGTTGAGCGCGACCGTTGCGCCGGCCTGCAGGAAGGCCTGGCCGCCGCTGGTGTTGAACTGGATCAGCTTCTCGAAGGTGTCGAGCATCGCTGCCGGATAGACGAGCCAGCCCATGCGCCATCCCGTCATCGCCCATGCCTTGGAGAAACTGTTGATGACGAAAACGGGATCGTCGGGCGTCGCGAACTCGAGCATCGACGGCGCATAGGGCCGGTCGTAGACGATGCGTTGATAGACCTCGTCCGCGAGAATCGCAATGCCGCGCTCGCGCGCGAAGTCGAGCAGCCGCCGCTGCTGGTCGCCTTCGAGCATCCAGCCGGTCGGGTTGCCGGGCGACGCGTAGTAGATCGCGCGGGTGCGCTCGTCGCACGCATCGAACAGGTGCTGCAGATCGAGATGCCAGCCGTCCTCGCCATGACTGAGCGGCACTGACCGCACCTCGCCGCCCGTGATCGTGATCGCGCGCAGAATGTTGGGCCATGACGGCGTGACGCAAACCACGTTGTCGCCCGGCTCGATGATGGCCTGCGCGACCAGCATCACCGAGTTCATGCCGGAACTCGTGGCCGCGATGCGTTCGTCGGCCACCGCGACGCGGCACAGGCGCGCGTAGTAGGCGGCGATCGCTTCGCGCAGCGCGGCGATGCCGCGATTTTGTGAGTAGAACGTCTGACCCATTGCCAGCGCCGCGGCAGCGGCGTCGCAAAAGGGCTTCGGCGTGGGCAGATCGCTCTCGCCTGCCCACAGCCCGATCACATCGCTGCGCCCGACGCCGAGGCGCCACACGTCGATGATGGGCGAATCGGGCATCGTCAGGATCGCGTCTCGTGTCAGATTCATCGCGTCTCCAATCGGTTGGTTCGTTGCAAAAGGATCACGCCCGGCTTCGCGCTTCGCCGCAGGCGAGGGACCGCGCGCTCAGGAAGCCCTGCTTGACCAGTTCGATGTCGTTGGCGCTCACGGCCATCCGGTAGCCGTTGGCGAACGCGCGGCGCGCCGCGCCCGCCTCGCCGGTGAAGATGCCGCACGGCAATCCGTGCGCGCGTGCCGCTTGCAGCACGCGCTCGCAATCGCGCTGAATCACGTCCGCATCCGCCGTGCCGCGCGACAGCGACAGGTCGCCGGTGCCGATGAACAGGTAATCGACACCGCTCACCGCGGCGATCTCGTCGACGTGCTCGACCCCTTCCACCGTTTCGATCAGCAGACCGATCGCGACTTCGCGGTCGGCCGCCAGCATCGCCTCGACGCCCGCCAGCAGCGGCCGCACTCCGCCCGCGGAGCGGCTGCCGAGCGGCGGATAGCGCCCTCCCGCAACGGCGCGCCGCGCGTCATCGGCCGATTCGACGAGCGGCACGAGCACCGAGGCCGCGCCGGCATCGAGCGCCTGCGCAATGGCCGCATGCGAGTTCTCCGCGCAGCGCGCGATGACCGGCACTCGTGCTCCGGCAATACCGATGGCCGCCTCCAGTTGCGTGCGCTCCCACAAGCCGTGCTGCAGATCGAGCACCAGCGCCCCCGGCTTCGCATGCACGGCGAATTCGACGACCGGCACACTGCCGAGAGCCAGCCAGATCAGATCGATTGGCTGATCGCCGCGCAATGCCGGCTTCAGCGTTGGGAACAGCATGTGGAGTACTCCTGAGATGGCTGAAGTCAGAATTTCTGAATTCAGTTTTAACGTGAATTCACTTTAAGACGAAAATATTTAGATGTCAAACAATCTCATAATACGTTGATTGCAGCCAAAAATACGCGTCGAAAAAGTACCATGGCTTGCATCGAGACAACGAGATTTCGACGGAAAAGCGTCGTCTACATTACATTCTGAATTCAGAAAAAGAACGGAAGACGTAGTCGGCGAGACGCTCACCGCGCTATCGCCGCTCACGCTTGACGGCCGAAGCGGGCGCCGCATACGATGGGCCCCAATCCAAACTTCCGCCAACGCTCGCGCATGACCGAAGACACCGCCAACGTGACCAAGCAACCGCGACGCACGGCGCTGCGCCAGACCACACTGACCGAGACGATCTATACGGAGATACGCAAGCGCCTGCGGCACGGCGAGATCGGGCCGGACGACCGGGTGCTCGATTACGAAGTGGCCAATGAATTCGACTGCACGCGTATGCCGGTGCGCCAGGTGCTGCTGCGGCTGGTCAGCGAAGGCTATCTGCTCGGCACGACACGGGGCTTCGTCGTGCCGACGCTCACGAGTGGCGATGTGCGCGAGATCTTCGAGGTGCGTCGCCTGCTCGAACCGAGCGCCGCGGCGAGCACGGCCGCGATTCTCGACGACCGTGTCGACGACGTGCTCAAGCGCGCGTACCAGAAGGCCGTCAAGGCCTATGAGAAAGACGACGGCGACATGATGATCGAGGCCAACGTCGCGTTTCGCGACGCATGGCTTGACGCCGTGCAGAATTCGCGGCTGCGGACCACGATCCGCCGCTTCGCCGATCATGCCCAGCAGGTGCGGCTGCGCACACTCAAAGACCACGCGACGCAGAAAATCGTCGTGGACGGTATGCACGCGATGCTGGAAGGTTTTCTGCAACGCGACCCGAAGCAGATCAAGCTGGCTACGCAAAACTTCATCGCGAGCGCCGAGCAGCGGTATTTCGCGCTGCTCGACGGAGAGGACTGAAGGAGCGAGCGCGCCGTTAAGCGGCCTCGAACTGTTCTTCGCGCGCGAGACCGCAACGCTGCAAATGCTCGCGCAGCTGATTGCCATGCTCGTCGGCCAGCGCCTTGTCGCGCAACTCACGCAAAGTTTGCGGCGTAAGCGCCGCCGGCCTGCGATCCACCACCTTCATCAACGTCTCGTAGTTCCTCAGTCCGCGCGCATGGGTGTCGCCGTAACCTTTGACGAGCCGCTGGCATTGCGCAATTTCGAGCGCGAGGGTCGCGTCGACGCCGGCGGCTGATTCGATCCGCTTCAACCACGCTTCGATACGGCGCGTCTCCAGCGCGTAGCGCAGCGTCGTGCGGCGGCCGCGTCGCCAGCCGGCCAGCAGATACAGCAGCAGGAAGCCGCCGAGCGAACTGGTCTGGATCACGCGGCCCTTCGCGGCCATCCGGGCGACGATGCGATGCACGCCATGCGGCCGCGCCAGCCAGCGGCCGAGCCCGGCCGGCAACGTTTCGCAGATTTCCTCGATGCGAGGATGCATGAACTCGTTGATCTGCAGCACGTGTGCGGCATTCGCGTGGACTTCGTCGCGGACCCGTTCGAAACGGCTCGCGCGGGTCTTCAGATCCGCGACGCGAATCGTGTCCTCATACGACATCCACAGCGCGAGATGCCGCGCCGTTTCGCCGAGCAATCCGGCATCGCCGCCTCCCGGCGCGGCGCGCAGCGCGTCGAGCCGGTCGAGATACAGACTGGCGTAGGCGACATCCTGATAGTCGACGAGCCGCCGGACACCCTCGGTCGCGAGTTCCCGCACCGAGGCGGGAAAATCGCGCACACGCTCGACCAGCGCGGCGACACCCGCATCGCGCGGCGACTGGGCCGCGGCCGTCGGCATCACGCGAGGCAAGTCCGTCGCAACGCCTGCCTCGCAGTCGCGCGCCGCCCGATAGCCGGCATCGAACGCCTTGAGGCTCGTCGCGACACCGACCGCGCCGCGTTCGATCGTCGCCTCGAACTGCTCGCGGCGAAACGGCAGCACCTCGGCCGCGCTCAGCGCACCGAACAACACCGCGCTGATGACGCTGCCCGTGCGTTGCGCGAGCTGCGCCATGTCGAAGCTGACGAAGCGCTTCGCCGCCTCGCGCGCCTGACGCAGCAGCGCGGCCGCGTCGACGCGGCCGTCGCCCAGCGCCGATTTCTCGGCAATCGAATAGACGCGGTGGCTCGATGCGATCAGGGTCGTGCGCTCGCGCGTCACGAAGCCGCGCTGAACCGCGCGCCCGGCTTCCATCAATTCCGACGCGAGCACGATGTCGAGGTCGCCCGGCAACGGCGAGAGCGCAAGCACCGGTGCGCGCGCGCCCGGCTGCGTCGCGCCCGGGAACAGCTCGATGTAGTAGATCGTCGCGCCGGTACGTTGCGCCACGCCGGGCACCGAGGTGGTCTGCGCAAAGTAGCCGTCGGCTTCGGCGAGACTGACGATCCAGTCGGCGAGCACGCCGCCCCCTTCCCCGCCCATCGCGAGAATCGCGATCTTGATTGGCTCAACGGCCATGACAGTCTTCCAGTGACAGGTTGATGGATGTAACGCGATGCAGGCTTACGTCGAACGTTTCGCCGGCAGCATAAAAACGGCGCAGGCGGCGAGCACCCCCACCAGCGCGAACACGACGAAATTCGCCGCGATGCCGAGTCCGCTCGCGGCCACATAGCCGCCGAGCAAGGGCCCGGTCATCGCGCCGATGCGCGAAAAGCTCAGCGCCCAGCCGGTGGCCGCCGCGCGCACGGAACCCGGATAGTAGTCGGCGAGATGACCGGTCAGGATCAGCGACGCCGAGATGCTGCCGACACCGGCCAGCCCGACGAACAGATAGTTCAGCGCCATGCCGTGCCGGTACATCAGCGCGAGCACGGCAAGCGCGCCCAGCAGATAGAACACGCCGAGCGTCGCACGCACGCCGGCACGATCGGCGAGCTTGCCGAGCACGAGTCCGCCCAGCGCCGACGCGAGACTGAACACGATCAGAAAGGTCAGGCTGGAGCCGAGGTCGTAGCCGCTTTTGCGCATGATCGTCGGCAACCACGTGTTGAGCCCGTAGACCAGCAGCAGGCCGCAAAACAGCGCGGTCCAGAAGCACAGCGTCGCGCGCAGATGCTGCTTCGCGAACACTTCGCGCAGCACCGCGCGCCAGCCGCGCTGCGCCGAACTCGCGCGCGCCGGCAGCGCGGGCACCTCGACGCCGAGACGCGCGGCCAGTTCGACCGCCTGCGCGTGGCGCCCTTGTGAGACCAGATACTCGAGCGACTCCGGCAGTGCGCGCGCCATCGGCCACAGAAGCACGAGCGGCACCGCGCCGCACGCGATGACGCCGCGCCAGCCCACCTCGGGCAACAGACGGATCGCCACGGCCGCCGCGCACAGAATGCCGAACGAGTAGCCCGAATACATGACGCCGTAGTTGAAGTGACGGCGATGCGGCGCCGAGTACTCGATGGTCAGCGCGGCCGCCACCGGAATCACGCCGCCGAGCCCCAGGCCGCCGACGAGCCGGAACAGCGCGAACCAGCCGGGGGTCGGTGCCCATGCGGCACCCGTCATCGTCAGCGAGAAGAGCGCCGCGCACGTGAGCAACATGCGGCGGCGCCCGAGCAGATCGCTCAGCGTGCCGATCAGAAACGCGCCAAAGAACATGCCGATCAGCGCGTAGCTGCCCATCGCGCCCAACTGGATCGGGCTCAGGTGCCAGGCCTTGTCCTCCGCGAGCGCCGGCAATACGGCCCCCATCACGCCGACGTCGTAGCCTTCGAACAGAATCGCGAGCCAGCACACCAGCAGCACGCGGCCGGTCAGACGGGACGGCACGCGCAACGCAACGAGTTCATTCGGGACGGCTGACATGGCGCAACGACCTCCTGGGGTCTGCTTACAGCGGGAAGAAATCAGAACGCGTATTTCGCGCGACGCGCAGCGTCGCGGCGCTGCAGCCAGCCGATCACGACATCGCGCACGCGCTGACGCAGGCGATCCCAGCGGGTCGGATTGCTGATCAGCTCCGCGCGATAGAACGACGGACACAGCACCGCCGCATGCGCGACCTCGCCACACAGGCCGCAGCCGACGCAACTGTCGACGACCGTCGCCACCGGATCGCGGCGCAGCGGGTCCGGGTTCGGGCGAATCGACAGCGACGGGCAGCCCGACAGGCGGATGCACGAGTGATCGCCCGTACAGGTATCGGGGTCCACGCCGAAACGCTCGCGCACCACCCGCTCGCCCGCGGCAAGTGCCTTGCGCACCTTGGGCTTTTCGCGGCGCTGGCGGTTCAGCATGCATTCGCTCTGCGCGATCAGGACCTTCGGACCTCGCGCGGTCGTCGTCAATGCTTCGCGCAGCGTCGCGGTCATCGCTTTCAGGTCGTAGGTGCGCCTGATCGTGCGCACCCATTCGACACCGACGCCCCGGACAGCCCGTTCGATTTCATGGCCGGTGCTGCGCGTCGGATTTTGCGCGTTCGACGACGGAATGTCCTGCCCGCCGGTGGCCGACGTGTAGTTGTTGTCGACGATGATCGTCAGGTTGTCGCTGCGGTTGAATACTGCGTTCGCAATGCCGCTCGTCAGACCGTTGTGCCAGAAGCCGCCATCGCCCATCACGGAGATCGCGCGCTTGCCCGCCGGCGCGTTGAGCGCGGCCGCGCCCGCGGCGCCGAGACCGTAGCCCATCGTCGTGTTGCCGAGGTTGAACGGCGGCAGAATCGAAAACAGATGACAGCCGATATCCGCGCTCACGTGATGCGCGCCCAGCTCCCGCTCGACGAGTTTCATCGCGGTGAAGATCGGCCGCTCGGGACAGCCCGTGCAGAAGCCGGGCGGCCGTGCATGAACCGTCCGATCGAGCGACGGCGTGGGCGCGGGCGTGGGCTCACCGGCCTGCTTGCCAGAACTCGCCAGGACCACCGGAATGACTTTGCGCTTCGGCGCTTCGACAGGCTGCGCAGCGACGTGGCCGTAGCGTTCGAGAAAAGCCCGCACGCCTGCCAGCACGGTCGCGGTGGTGTACTCGCCCGCCATCGGCAGCAGGTCCTTGCCATGCAGCGCGGTGTCGACCTGCAGCGTGCGCAGGATGCTCGCCACGTTCTGCTCGACGAACTTCGGCTGCCCTTCCTCGATCACCAGCAGCGCGCGCTTGCCGCGGCAGAACCGCTCGAACTCCGCGTCCACGAGCGGGTACGCCACGTTCATCACATACAGCGGGATGTTCGACTCGCCGTAGACGTCCGCGAGTCCCAGCTTGCCCAATGCGCGAATCAGCGTGTTGTAGGCACCGCCCTGCACGGCGATGCCCACGTCGGCCGCGTCTTCGGAGAAGAATTCGTTCAGCTCGCGCGCCTGAATGAATCGGATCGCGGCCGGCCAGCGCTGCTGCACCTTTTCCTTTTCATGCAGAAAACTCGCGGGGGGCAGCACGATGCGATCGACGTCGCGGGTCGGGTTTTCGAGCGCGTCTTTCACCGTGAAGGTGGGACGGCGATTGGCCGACGTGATGAATTGCCCGTGCACGTGGCACGCGCGAATCCGCATCTGCAGCATGACCGGCGTACTGCTCGCCTCCGACAGCTCGAAGCCGTCTTTCACGGCCTGCACGATCGAAGGCAGGTTCGGGCGCGGATCGAGCAGCCACATCTGCGACTTCATCGCGAACGCGTGACTGCGCTCCTGCATGATCGAGGAGCCCTCGCCATAGTCCTCGCCGACGATGATCAGCGCGCCGCCCAGCACGCCGCCCGAGGCGAGATTCGCGAGGGCGTCGGAGGCGACGTTGGTTCCGACCGTGGCCTTGAACGTGACCGCGCCGCGCAACGGATAGTTGACCGATGCCGCGAGCGTGGCCGCCGCGGTCGCCTCGCTCGCGCTGTTTTCGAAGCGGATGCCGTGCTCGGCGAGAATGTCCTGCGCGTCGGCCAGCACGTCCATCAGGTGCGAGATCGGCGCGCCCTGGTAGCCCGCCACGTACGCGACACCGGATTCCAGCAGCGCCTTCGTGACCGCCAGGATGCCCTCGCCGCTGAACAGCTCGCCGTCGCCGAGGCGCAGCTTTTTGACTTCCTCGACAAATGATCGCTCGGCCATCGCGCACCCTATCGTTTGAGGTTAGGCGAGTATAGGAATAAAGTACGGCTTCTCCGAATCGATCAAATTCTGGCAGCAGCATAAGTTTACTTATTGGCCGTGGACACCAACCGAATCGACCTGAACCTGCTGCGTGTTTTTCACGCGATCCTCGAAGAGCACAGCCTGACGCTCGCCGCGAACCGGCTGGGTCTGTCGCAGCCGGGAGTCAGCTATGCGCTCGGCAGGCTGCGCGCCATCCTCGAAGACCCGCTGTTCGTGCGCACCGGCAACGAGATGCAGCCGACCTCCGCCGCGTTGGAGATGCGCGAGCCGTTGCGCGCGGCAATGGCGGCCGCGGAACATGCGCTGCATCTGATGGTGCCGTTCAATGCGGCGACCAGCACCCGGGTGTTCCGGCTGTCGATGTCGGATATCGGCGAGCTCGCATTCTTGCCCCGGCTGTGCGCGGCACTCGCGGAATGCGCCCCGCGCGTGCGTCTCGACATCCAGTCGGTGCCGCTCGATCAGATCGAGGACGCGTTGCGCGTCGGCCGTCTCGATCTCGCGATCGGCAATTTGCCGGCGCTGGTCGGCCGCACCCGGCATCACCGGCTGTTTCACGAAGACTACGTTTGCATGACGCGCCGCCGCCGCGGACTGCCGAAACGCGCGCTCACGCTCGAACAGTACCTCGCGTTTCCCCATGTGTTCGTGGGTTCGCTCGAAAGCGGCCATCATCAGATCGAAGACAGCTTCCGCAAGCGCAGCATCCACCGTCAAATCGCGCTACAGGTGCCGCATTTCACGGTCGTACCGCATATCCTCGCGCACACCGACTGGATCGTGACGCTGCCGCGACGCACCATCGAACTGCTCAATCCCGCTGGCGACTTCGCGGTCTATGACCTGCCGGTCGAGATTCCCGGCGTGACCGTCACCGTGCACTGGCATAGCGACTACGACACGCATGACGCGAATCGCTGGATCAGAACCCTCGTGATCGATCAACTGAGCGACGAGCCCGCGCACACCTGAACGAAGGCATGCGGACTGCGCGCTAACATGCGCACTCTATATCTTTAGCTAAATTTAATATTTAGTCTTTGCATAACCCGGTGTTAGCCTGAATTCGTCCCGCAGGCGTGCACCGCGTCACGTCTGCTCCCGCTTCCATTTCTCCATCGAAACGAATATCTGGAAAGGAGCTACCGTGAGCGTCGAATTCATCGGCATGATCCAGCAACGCAAGGTCTCGGAGACGCATGCTCCGCAAGGCCCCGCGATCGATACCGACTACGTGCGCAGTTTCGCCCAGGCCCATGAAAACGCGGGCTTCGACCGTATCCTCGTGCCGCACAGTTCGACCAGCCCCGACGCGACCATCACGATCGCCTACGCCGCGAGCGTGACCTCGCGCGTGCACTTCATGCTCGCGCATCGGCCGGGCTTCGTCGCGCCAACATTGGCGGCGCGCCAGATCGCGACGCTCGATCACTTCTCAGGCGGCCGCCTCGCGGTGCATTTCATCTCCGGTGGCAGCGACGAGGACCAGCGACGCGATGGCGACTATCTGAGCCATGACGAACGCTACGCGCGCACCGACGAGTATCTGCAGATCCTGCGCCGTGTCTGGACCGAGGAGCGTCCGTTCGATCACGAGGGCCGCTTTTATCGCTTCGAAAAAGCCTTCTCCGAAGTCAAACCGAAACAGTCGCCCCACGTGCCGATCTATTTCGGCGGTGCCTCGGAGCCCGCTCTCGCGGTCGCGGGCAAGCACGCGGACGTCTACGCGCTGTGGGGCGAATCGAAACAGCAGGTCCATGAGCAGATCACGCGCGTGCAAGCCGAGGCCGCCAAACACGGGCGACGCGTGCGCTTCTCGGTATCGTTCCGGCCGATCCTCGCGTCGACGGAGAAAGCCGCATGGGAGCGCGCCGAACACATCCTCGACGAGACGCGCCGGTTGCGCGTCGAGCAAGGCTTCGCGCGTGGCGGCCCGCAACAGAGCGAAGGCGCGCGGCGTCTGCTCGCGGCGGCCGGCGACGGCGTGCGCGCGGACGAACGCCTGTGGACCGCGGTTGCCAAAGAGATCGGCGGACGTTCGAATTCCACCGCGCTCGTCGGCACACCGGCGCAGGTCGCGCAAACGCTCGCCGAATATCACGCGCTCGGTGTCACGACGTTCCTGATCCGCGGCTTCGACCCGCTCGAAGACGCGATCGACTATGGCCGCGAACTGATCCCCGCGACGCGCGAACTGGCGTCGCGCGCACGCCACGCGGCGTAACGGGAGCGCGACGACATCATGAGCACCGTACTCGCCGATAAGCCCGCGCTTGCGTTTCGCCCCACCCCGCTGCGCAAGTTCTGGTTCGACGACGACGCCGAGCCGCCCCGTTCGCTCGGGGAAGAGCGCTTGCACCGGCAACAGCGCCTCGCCGGCGCGTTCCGCCTGTTCGCGCGCTATGGCTTCGCGCAGGGTCTCGCCGGTCACATCACCGCACGCGATCCCGAATGGACCGATCATTTCTGGGTCAATCCGCTTGGCCGGCATTTCGGCCGCATCCGCGTGTCGGATCTGTTGCTCGTCAACAGTCACGGTGAAATCGTGATCGGCGACGGACCCGTCAATCAGGCCGCGTTCGCGATTCATGCGGCGATTCACGAGGCACGGCCCGACGTGGTGGCCGCCGCGCACACGCATTCGCTGTATGGCAAGGCCTGGTCGACGCTCGGGCGCAAGCTCGATCCGCTGACGCAGGACTCGTGCGCATTCTACGAAGACCATGCGCTGTTCGACGACTTTCGCGGCGTCGTGCTCGACACTACCGAAGGCGCACGCATTGCCGACGCGCTCGGCTCACACAAGGCCGTGATCCTGAAGAACCACGGCATCCTCACGGCCGGTCCTTCCGTGGAAGCGGCCGCGTGGTGGTACATCGCGCTCGATAACGCGTGCCACGCCCAACTGCTCGCGCAGGCGGCCGGCACGCCGCAGCCGATCCCGCACGACATGGCGGCGCTCACGCACCAGCAAGTTGGCCGCGCGAATGGCGCACGACACGCATTCGACAGCCTCTATGACGGGCTCGTCGAAGCCGAGCCGGAGCTGCTCGACTGATGGCCATCCACAAACTGCGGCGTTTCGTCGGCGAGATCGCGGCGCTCGTCGATTCAGGCGTGCACGAAGCTGCGCTGCTCGAACAAGGCGCACGTGCACTGCGCGAACTGATCGCCGTCGATGACTGGCTGCCGGACACGTACGTGCAGCCGTCCGCCGAAGGCTATCAGCAATACCTGTTGTATGCCGATGCCCGCCAGCGCTTCAGCGTGGTTAGCTTCGTGTGGGGACCGGGGCAGCAGACGCCGATCCACGACCACACGGTGTGGGGCTTGATCGGCGTGCTGCGCGGCGCCGAACTCGCCGCGCCGTATGCGCGCAACGACGACGGCACGCTGCGTCAAACGGGCGCCGAAGTGCGTCTCGAAGCGGGCGACGTCGAAGCGGTGTCGCCGGGCATCGGCGACATTCATCGCGTGCGCAACGCCTACGACGACCGCACGTCGATCAGCATCCACGTCTATGGCGCCAACATCGGCGCGGTGCGCCGCTCGACTTATACACCCGACGGTCTGCCGAAGCCCTTCATCTCCGGTTACTCGAACGACACGCTCCCCAACCTGTGGGACCTCAGCAAGGAACAGCATCACTGATGACGACTTTTCCGGTTCGCACCTACGAAGACGTGCGCGAAGCGCTGCTCGCGCGCCGCGAAATCGCGCTGCTCGATGTCCGCGAAGAAGATCCGCATGCGCAGGCTCATCCGCTGTTCGCGGCGAATTTTTCGCTGTCGAAGCTCGAACTCGACGCCTATACGCGTCTGCCGCGCCGCGACGTGCCGATCGTGCTGCTCGACGCCGGCGAAGGCCTCGCCGCACGCGCGGCCGACAGGCTGACCGCGCTCGGCTATACGCAGGTTGCGCTGCTCGCGGGCGGCCTCGACGGCTGGACTCGCGCCGGCGGTGAAGTGTTTCGCGACGTCAACGTGCCGAGCAAGGCGTTCGGCGAATTCGTCGAAGCGCTCCGGCACACGCCGTCTCTGTCGGCTGAGGCGGTAGAGACATTGCTGACCGATGGCGACGACGTCGTCGTGCTCGATGCACGGCGTTTCGACGAATACCAGACGATGAACATCCCCGGCAGCGTCAGCGTGCCCGGCGCCGAACTCGTGCTGCGCGCGCGAGCGCTCGCGCCGGACCCGACAACGCGCGTGATCGTGAATTGCGCGGGGCGTACGCGCAGCATCATCGGCGCGCAGTCGCTCGTCAATGCGGGACTGCCGAATCCTGTCGCGGCGCTGCGCAACGGCACGATCGGCTGGACGCTCGCGGGACAGTCGCTCGAACATGGCAGCGACCGGCAGTTCGATCCTGAAGCCGGACTCGACGCCGAGCACCTCGCCGCGTCGCGTGGCGCGGCGCGCGCGCTTGCGGACCGCGCGGGCGTGGGCCGCACGACACTCGACGAAGCCGCGCGCTGGACCACCGAAGCATCGCGCACCACCTATCGCTTCGACGTGCGCACGCCCACCGAATACGAACGTGCGCATGCACCCGGCTTTCAGGGCGCACCGGGCGGCCAGCTCGTCCAGGAGACCGACATGTTCGCGCCGGTGCGCGGCGCGCGTGTCGTGCTGTTCGACGACGACGGCGTGCGCGCCAACATGACGGCCTCATGGCTCGCGCAGATGAACATCGAGGTCTATGTCGTCGACGGCGCGAGCGCGCAAGACCTGAGCGCGAGCGGCGCGTGGCGCGGCGCGAAACCCGAGCCGGTGCCCACACCGACCGTGTCCGCGGAAGAACTGGCTGCGCTCCTTGCAGACCCTTCGAGCCGCACGCTCGTGATCGACGTGACGGCCAGCGCGAATCATGTGAAAGCCCATATTCCGGGCGCCTGGTGGCTCGTGCGTTCGCGACTGTCCAACACCGTCGACGATCTGCGCACGCTGCCGGACGCGAAACGCTACGTGGTCACGTGCGCGACCAGCGCGCTCGCGCCGTTCGCCGCGCCGGAGCTGGCCGCGCTGACCGGCAAGCCGGTGCAGGTGCTCGAAGGCGGCACGTCCGCGTGGATTCGCGCGGGTCTGCCGACCGAATCCGGCGACGCGCATCTGGCGTCGCCACGCATCGATCGTTACCGGCGTCCGTATGAAGGCACCGACAACGCGCGCGAAGCGATGAACGCGTATCTGGAATGGGAGTACGGCCTCGTCGCACAGCTGGAGCGCGATGGCACGCATGGCTTCTTCGTGATCTGATCGGCGGGTGCAACGCGGGCGCCGCGTGAAGCGGGCGCCCGCCTCGGTGTTGTTACGCCGCGCGCGACAGCCGCGCCGCCTTGAAGCTCTGCTCGACGCTTTCCGACAGCACGGCGAGCGCTGACTGCATCTTGCCAAGCGCACGAGACCTGACGATCCATACCGCGATCTCGGGCTTGAAGTCGCTGACCTGAATCACGTCGAGCTGCGCGGCATGCGCACTGATGCGCAACAACGGCAGCGGAACCAGCCCCAGCCCGACACCATCGGCGACGAGACCGAGTTGCAGTTCCGTGCCTAGAGTTTCGAGGTTGAGCTTCAACGCGTAGCCTTGCGCGGCGAGCGCTTGCTGCAACCCCGCCCGAAAACCGCAGCCGTCAGGATTCAGCACCCAGCCGTACTGCTGGCATTCGGCCAACGTGTGGGTGCGCTTTTTCAGGCTCCCCTTCTGCGCGACGACAGCGAGCTTCAGCTCGCCGAGCGCTGCTCCGGCCAGTGCATCGGGCAATACGCGATTGGCCGGCAATAGCACGATTGCGGCATCGAGCTCGCCGTCTTCGAGCTTCTGCAGCAGCGGATTGCCCCAGCCCGTCGACACCCGCGCCTGCAGCTCGGGATGCGCGCCGCGCAGCGCGTGCAAGGCCTTCAGCATCGCGACGTCGGCGACCGTCTGCGCGACGCCCAGGCGCAGCACACCGGCAAGCGGTGCGTCTTCGGTGACGAGATGCCTGAGCGCGTCGACTTCGCGAACGATCGCGCGACACTGCTCGTACACGGCGCGGCCCATCGGTGTGGTTTTCAGCGGCTTGGTGTTGCGGTCGAGCAGCTCGACGCCGAGCGCTTCCTCGAAGTTCTGGATGCGGCGCGTGACGGCCGGTTGCGTAAGCGCGAGAGAATCGGCCGCCTGACTCAGCGACTGGCTACGCACGACGGCGACGAAGGCCTCGATTTCATCGAGTTTCATGGATGGTGGCGGTGTTGAATGGAACGTTGAGCGGCCCGTGCATGCCGGAGCGTCACATGAGCTTAGCGTGTCGGTGCACCCCTGTTCAAGCGGCGCGTGCTTTCCTCACTCGCATATTAACAAAGAAGAACAATGCGTTTGCCTTATAAAACACGGGTCCGTATCGTGTGCTTTTCTACCTGGCCCTGCGCAGCGCTTCCCATGTCCTATCTTTCGAATCGGTTTTTGCTGAAGCTTTCCGGTCTTCTGTTCGGCGCGCTGGTCGTGTCCGCGCCCTTTGCGGCCTGGGCCGATTCCACGCTGAAAGTCGGTGACCAGCAGTTGCAGACCCGCGGCATCCTCGAAGCCTCTGGACAACTGAATAATCTGCCGTACAAGATCGAATGGTTCAACTTTCCGGCCGCGCAACCGCTCGGCGAGGCGCTCAATGCGGGCGCGATCGACGTCGGCGGTCTCGGCGATGCGCCGCTGATCTTCGCCTACGCCGCGGGCGCCCGGGTCCGTGCAGTGGCGGCAACACGCTCGATCCCGCGCGACCTCGCGATCGTCGTGCCCGATGGCTCGCCGATCAGAACAGCCACTGATCTCAAAGGCAAGCGCATCGCGACGACGCGCGGCTCGATCGGTCACTACCTCGCAATCGCAACGCTGGAGCGCGCCGGTATCAAACTGTCCGAGGTGTCGCTGCGTTTCATGCAGCCGGCCGATGCGAAAGCGGCGCTCGCGTCGGGCAATGTCGATGCATGGTCCACGTGGGACCCCTACGTCGCGCTCGCCGAGCAGAAAGATCATGACCGCAGCATCGCCAACGGCATCGATCTGTCGTCGGGACTCAGTTTTCAGGCGGCGACGGAAACATCGATCAAGGACAAGCATGCGCAGATCGCCGACTTCCTGAAGCGCGTCGCCGCGGGCCAGCGCTGGGCGCTCGCGCATCCCGACGAAGTCGCCGCGATGCAATCGAAAGTGACCGGCTTGCCGCCCGACGTGCTGAAGACGGTCTACCAGCGCGCGCAACTGCATCCCGTTGCGATCGACGACGCCGTGGTCGCCGAGCAGCAAAAGACCGCCGACCTGTATCACCGCGCGGACGTGATCAAGACGCGCCTCGACGTAGCGCCCAGCTTCGACAGGCAGTTTCCGCTCGACGCGCCGTGAGATCGCATGCATCCCGGCAACCCGCAATCGCAACCGGTCCCTTCACGATGACGAGCCGTCCCCCCGATAACGCACTCGCCGAAACCGAACGCGACGCCGCCGCGCTCGATGCGCTCGCCGATCTCGACAGTCCGCGAGCCGCCGCCTGGCTCGACGCGCTGACCCGCGAGTTCGCCGCCAACTCGGCCGCGCTCGACGCGGGCCCGCTGTTCCCGCACGACAACCTCGCGCGTCTGCGTCGCGCGGGCCTGCTGTCGCTGACCGTACCGCGCGCGCTCGGCGGGCGCGAGGCCTCGCTCGCGCAAACGCTGCGCGTGGTCGGCGCGGTGGCGCGCGGCGAACCGTCGACGGCCTTGATCCTCGTGATGCAATGCCTGTATCACCTGCGTTTGCAGGCCAATCCGAACTGGCCTGTCGCGCTGAAGGAACGCATCGCACGCGACGCCGTCGAGCGCGGCGCGCTGATCAACTCGCTGCGCGTCGAACCCGAACTCGGTTCGCCGTCGCGCGGCGGTCTGCCCGCGACGATCGGCCGGCGCGCGGACGGTCACTGGCTGCTGAACGGCCGCAAGCTCTATTCGACCGGCAGCCCGGGGCTCACATGGTTCGCGGTGTGGGGCCGCACGGACGAGGCCTCGCCGCGCGTCGGCACGTGGCTCGTGCATCGCGACACGCCCGGTATCCGCTTCGGCGAGCCCTGGAATCATCTCGGCATGCGCGCGACCGGCAGTCACGAAGTGATCTTCGAGGACGTGCGCGTGCCGCTCGACCATGCGGTCGATTTGCAGCCACCGCTGCACGCCACCGGCATGGACCCGCTGACCGGCATCTGGATGAACGTGCTGCTGCCGTCGATCTATGACGGCGTCGCGCGGGCCGCGCGCGACTGGTTCGTGCAATGGGCCGCGCAGCGTGCGCCTTCAGGGCTCAACGCGCCGCTGTCGAGCCTCGAGCGCTTTCAGCAGACGGCGGGCTGCATCGACGCGCTGCTGTTCAACAACCGCGCGCTGCTCGATGCGGGCGCGGCGGGTCACGTCGACGCGACACAAGCGCCGGCGATCAAGTATCTGGTCAGCCAGCACGCGATCGAAGCGGTGCAACTCGCGCTCGAAGCGAGCAGCAATCCGGGACTGAGCCGTAACAACCCGCTAGAGCGCCACTATCGCGACGTGCTGTGCGCGCGCATTCATACGCCGCAGAACGATACGGTGCTGGGTCAGCTCGGGCGTGCCGCTTTTGCCGGTTTCGCCGCTTTATAGTTCCCGCCACACACCATCAGGGCGCCTTGCCAGAACCTGCAGCGTGACTGATTCCTCAGGTGGGCTGGCGGCAACAGCCCGGCCTTAGGAAAAGCTTCGCATAAGGCCGAACTGTTCTTGCTGGGGATCGGACAGGTTTCCAGGCAGAACCAGCCGTCCACCATGAGCTCTACGTCATGCTCGAGTTACTGGAATCGTTGCGGTAATCACCGGCCTTGACGGTAACCGCTGCGAAAACCACCGGGGCCGCCGCCAGCGAAACCTTGCCCGCCCATTGCTTGACCTCCTGCCACTTTGCCGGGTTGTACTGGTACTTTGCTTCCTTCTTGACGCAGCACCACTTTTCGCAATTGCCATGCTCACTAGAGATCAGTGCGGTGACTTGATCCGGCGTACTCGTATTGACCGTACTCGCTCTATTGTCGTTTTTCCTTTTCAGCTTTTCTTTGACGTCGTGAAGGTTTTGCCCCTGCTTGACGTCCACATCGGCGATCCAGTTGTTCACGAGCGTCAGAACATCATTGAACGTCGTCAGCTCTTTCTGGAGCTTTTCCTTTCGACGTTCGACCTGCTGGATCAGAAGCGCCAGCTTGTACATGTCGTCGCAGGTCTCGTTACTGCTGTTGTACTCTCTGATACCGTCGTTGAGCGCTTCGAACGCATGCGCAAGTTTCCAGCGATACCGGTCCAGGTTTTCAACGGTCAATTCCTTGATCTGGAATTTCGCCTTTTCCTCATTCGTTTTCGCATCGGCTATTTGACCCTCACGCACCTTGCCGCGAATCGCGTCACCGACCTTGTCGATGATCGCCCCCGAAACAGCGCCCACAACTGGCACGGGGATCAAGGACAGAAAAAGTTTGCCGACCGTAACAGCGGCACCGATACCTTTGCTGGCGGCGGAACCTTTGCTCGACACGGCGCTTCGCATGCTGTGAAAGAGCCTCGAGTGAATAATCTGCTCGTCCCAGCTTTTGCTTTCGACCTCGGCCTTCGCCTGCGCAAACGGATCTGGATTGAAATACGGAGTAGTCATGTTGGTCTCCTGAATTGGGCTTGAGATGGGCGCACCGCTGTGCGCCGGCAAAATACCGGGTTATAGGTTGAAGCGTCTGCTACGTCAGCAGGGCTCCGTCATTCGACGCCGAGCATGGCGAAAAAGCGCGACATGTCCCCTTCCGTGCGCACGACCTCGCGCATCAGATCGGGCAGCGACATCGCGCCCCACGACACCGCCCGCCGCAGCAGAAACGGTGTCGGGCTATGCGGTTCATGCTCGGCCAGATAGCTCGCCACGAGTTCGATCAGGTCATACGCCTGCTCGCGGCTCTCCACTCGCGCGGGCAGAGACCTGACTGTGGCGGTCGGTGACGGCAAGTCCAGCGTGGCGTTGCTCATGGTTTTTTCCATCGATGCGAGGTGGGAAGCCGCGCTCGACACACCGGCGAGGCGTAGGTCAGAGGAGTCGTCGATAACGCTGGCTTGAGGCGCGGCAGCCAGCGCCTGATTGCCGCACAGGCTGGTCACGGCACGAGCCAGACTCATCAGAACATCGTCGACCCGGCCAAGATGCGGCGAGTCGTCTTGCAGCAATTCATCGAGCAGATGCCTGAATTTCGCCCATGCCGCTCGCGCCAGTTCCAGTTGCTGGTGAAGCGATACGAGCGCTGGAAGGTTGCGTCCCTTCTTCACGTGCTTGTCGAGCAGATCGCGCGTGAGGTCGGCCGCATCTGCATCACCGCCGTCCAGCACGACACGCTGCCAATCGTCGAGGTTGACCTGCGCCGGCTCGCGCCCGTCGATGACGAGCAGCGGTATGTGCAGCGTCAGCACGAGCGGCAGCGTGTCGTTGAGCCAGACGAACGGCGCGGCGCGCGCTTCCGCGTCGCCCTCCTCCAGCATCGGCCACGCGCTTGACCAGAAGCGTTCGGCGAGGACCGTCAGCAACCGTGTCCCGTTCATCAGGCCTTCGACGCCATGCAAATGCACCCACGCCTCGCACAGCCACGCGGCCAGCTGAAAATCCTTGCTGCGCGTCGCGAGCGCGTCGCTGGCGAGCGCAGCGACGAGTTTCCAGTCCGCCTTGATGAGCGGCCGCTCCCATTCGCCCATTGGCAGATTCGGATCGTCCTGGTGTCGCGCTTCGCGGATCTGCTGGAACACGGGCTCGTAGCGCAGCGAAACGCCTGTGCCGCCTTCGCCGCCGGGCACGGGTGCCAGCAACGCATCGAAGTCGACGTTAGAGCCCGGCTCGACCTCCATCGGCAAAGCCTGTTTCATAGTGCACTCCATTCCGGTGCGCGCACCGGGAAACTGCCGGGCCACGGCAGCGGTGTTTTCTTACCCGCGGGCATCAGCGCGATGCGCACATAGACGCGCCCATGCGCCTGCTTCGGCAACAGCGAAAGGTCGGCGGGGTTCGCCGTGCCGAGCGGGAACTCGATTTTCAGCAGTTGCGAGGCGCGCTCGCCGCGACCACTGGTGTCGGCCACCCGCTGCCGGTTGATGAACGTGATGAGCGCCCACGGATCGGAGAACTGCCAGGTGAGCGTGCGGCCGTCGGTGGAGTAGCCGCGCTGCTGCGCGTCCGCCACGGCGGTCAGCGGCGAGTCCTTCGCGAAGCGCAGCACGAGCGAGACCGGCGTGCCGAAGTCCCAGTGCATGGCGTGCGGCGCTTCGTTCATCGACAGACTCTGCGAGCCGATGGTGAGCGTCCAGTCGATGATCTGGTTCGCCGCGACCTCGGCGTTCCGGTTGACGCGGAACTCGACGCCCACGTCGTAGCCGGCGGCCGCGCCGTCGTCCGACGGATAGAGCGGCGCGAGCAGCGTCTTCACCTGATCGAAGTTCTCGATGAACTGGCGCACCTTGTAGTTCGTCATCGCCGGCGAAGCGCCCGTGCTCGACGCATGGAACGTCTCCGATACCGGCTCGTAGCGCTTGAGCACCTGGCCCAGCTCGCCAAAGTCGGCCACCGTCGGCGTGCCGTTGTTTCGCGCAGCCACGCGCAGCATTTCGCTGTTGTCGAACGGCATGCGTCCCGCCACGCTCTCGTTGAACGCCGTGGCGAAACTACCCCACTGCTGGCGCATTTCCGATGCGTAACCCTGGCTGCAACGCGCGAGCAGGCTGTCATACAGGCGCGCGTGCCGCGTGGCGAAGTAGTCGTCGCCGCCATTCGTCGACGGCCGGCCGGTGAACTTCGCCATGCAGCCCGCCGGACCGGGATCGGCCGACACCGACAGCACGAACTGCTCGAGACGCAGCAAGCTGCTGTTCGGGTTCTTCAGGCGGTAGCGCTCCAGGTCGCGGTCGATCGCCTGCCAGCGTTGCGCGAGCGGCGAGGCGGCGTCGCTCGTATCGAGCGCGGCGAGATACACCGAAGCCTGTTTGCCGAGCATCAGCGCGCGCGAGGACTGCTGGTCGAGATACGGCGCGAGGGCGGCCCCGTCGGCCACGCCGAACGCCACGAGAATCGGCGAACGCGCGCCGTGCGCGCTGTCGGCACTCGCATCCTGGCGCGTGGCGTACAGCTCGGATTGCGTGAGGGCGTCGTCCACGCGGCGCAGGTGCGCCATGGCGTCGTTCGACACCAGCGTGTCGAGATCCTCGAGTTGCGCGCTCGCGCGTAGCTCGGTGAGCAGCGCCTCGATGCGCGCGAGCCGCGAGCGAGCCGCCTCGAACGCCGAGCTGTCGAGGTCGGCCGGCGCCGTGGTGACGTTCGCGGCCGCGGCGGTCTGGTCGAGGATCAGACGCGCGAACTGGAGATCGAGCGCGGCTTCGATACCGGGGCGCGCCGCCGCTGGCAGATTCACCAGACCTTCGGCCAGGAAGCGCTTGCGCACGTCGCCGAGCGCGAGCGCCTGATCGAGCTGCGCACGGTCCCAGACGATGGTCGAGCCCTCGGTGAGCGTGGGCAGTTCGCGATTGCGCGGGGCGACCATGAACGGCTGGCTCAGCAGTCCCGACAAACCATCGCGCAATGCGACGCGACCCGGCGCAACGCTGTAGCGCGCATCCTTGTCGACCCAGACGATGCCGCTGTCCGCGCTGCCGAAACGCAGCGCAAACTCGCTGCGGAAGGCCTGGAAGCCGGTGTCCTCGCGCTGGCGGATTTGCGCGGCGAGGTCGGCGCCGAGCAGGCGGCTTTGCGCCACGTGTGCAAGCGTGCGCTCGTAGGTCGGCCCCGGCTTGAACTGCGTCTGATGCATCCACCCGCCCTTGCCCGATGCGAGCAGATCGCGCTGCGTATCGACGCCCGCCACCACCGCACGGTAGCCGTCGGTGATTTTCGCGAAGTCGCCCGTGCCCGAGTCGGCTACCGTGAGGCTGCTCAGACGATCGGAGATGGCACGCTCCGCGACCAGCAGCGGATTGTTCGTGAACATGGCGGCATCGAGTTGCTGCGCGCCTTTGACGAACGTGCAGCCCAAGGCCTGCTGCACGGCCGCGAGATTGACACCCGCCGAGCCATTGGCGGCCAGGTTGCGGCCGTCCTGATCGCGATAGAAGTAAGGCACGCTGCCCGACACATTGCCCTGCAGGTCCGCGCCGAGCGCATAGCGCACCACGAGCCGCAGCGAGTCGGCGTTGTCGGACGCGGGATGCTGTAGGCGCTGCAGCGCCTGCAGCGCCGCGTCGAGCTGATCGACGTTGTTCACGTAGAGCTGGAGCGCGCGCATCGGCGGCAGATCGTCGAGCGCGAGGCTGAGCGGCGCGCCTGCGTCGACCCGGCCAGCGCTGGGCGCCGCGCAGTCGTCGCCGATGATCAGTTGGCCCGAGCTCGGGTCGCGCCCCACGCCGGTCAGCTGGCTCACGTGCGCGTACATCTCGCGCTCCAGCGCGGCGACGGCAATTTCGCCAAACTCGCGCTCGAAGCGGTCCCTCACGCGCGCGTTCAGATCGTCGACGAAGCCCCACGAGCCAGGCATGAAGATCGTCCAGCCGCTGCCCGTCCTGAGGTTCTGGTTCATCGCGATCAGCGCGAGCGCTTTGCGGCGATACCAGTCGGCGGGCAGGTCCTGGCCTTGCTGCGCGGCATTCGCACGCTCAGCCGAATCACGATGCAGCGCGCCAAGGGCCGCAACCAGCTCGCCGTTGCGATGGCTGAGCTGCACCGTCGCGACGACGAGCCCGAGACCCCAGCCGCCCAGCAGCGCAATGCCGCCCCAGCGCAACGCCCGGTTGAGCACGGGGCGCGCGAGATGCTGCGAGCGCGAAGGCCGCGTGAGGCCATATTCGAGGAAGATCTTCTTCTCGAACAGATCGCGCAGGAATGCCGGCTGCAGCATGAGGTCGTTGATCTGGCCGCCAGGCTCGCGCCGGCCGCCGCCCATCTCCGCATCGGCTGCGTTGCCAGGGTGGTCGGCCGCATAGCTAGGCTCCCTCGCCGCATACGGCGCGAGCGCGTCGTGCACCTCGCCGGACGGCGCTTCGAGCGCGGGCAAGCCGTCGCCCTCCAGCGCCGGGCCATCGGTCTGCGCCACGCTCCATTGCGCGAATTCGCTCGCGTCGCCGGTCAGATAGATGCCGCGGAAAAAGAACGGCTCGTGGTAGGCGCTCGCGCGCAGCAGTTCGTCGACGTAGAGCTGGAGTTGCGCGCGCATGGCGTCGATGCGCGAGGGCAGTTGCAGGAACTGACGCGCGTCGAGATTTGCGGAATCGAGCGCGAACAACTCAGCACTCGCGTCCGAGACCGAGCGCATGATGCCGTTCATCGCCGTGTCGACCCAGCCGGGCTGGTAGGTGGTCGACAGGTCGTACGGCGAAGACCAGCCGAGCATGCTCGCGCGCAGCGGCTCGGGCAGCGCACGCGCGAATGTCGCGAAGCCGGGTAGCGCCTCGCAACCGGTCACGACCACGTACACGGCGAAGCGCATCGCGAAGCGGTTCTGCGCCAGCCACAGGCGGCGGTGCGCGAGCTTCGCGTGACGCACGAGTTCGAGGCGCGCGTCGGTATCGTCGGCGAGCAGCGTGGCCGCGGGCACCGTGATCACCACCGAGTCGAACGGGCGCTGCTGGCGATAGTTGCGGCACAGGCTCAGGAACTCGTCCCAGGGCTTGCCGTCGCCGTCATCGTCGGGCGAACCCAGATAGGCCGCCTTGATGTCCACCACGATGCCGCGATCGAAGAAGTGCCACGAAATGCCCTCCGTGGCCGCCGGGCTCGCCGCGTCGGCGCCGAGCACGCTCGCCACGCCCGCCTGGGCGATCGGCAGCGGACGCGGATCGTCGCCCTCGTTGAGGACCATGATCCACGGAATGTTGTAGCGCTCGGCGCGCGACGCGATGTTGCCCTCGATCAGCTCGACGGCCTGGCGAAACGCGCTGCGCAGCGAGTCCGAACGCAGGCGCACGATCTTGCGCTCGGCGGCGGGCTTCGCGTGCGAGCCGTGCAGCGCGAAGTAGATCACCGCGCCGAGCACCGCGCACGCGACCAGCGTGAGCACCGCGATGGAAAGCAGAAACAGGTTGCTCGTCAGCATCGGCGCGCCCCCGGGAAAAACAGCTTCGACGGCGTCATTGCAGGCTCGCGCATCACAGGGTTCAGATTCATCGGCTCACCCCCGTCACGGGGTCGGCATGCAAGGCTTCGCGCACGGGCCACGACTGCCATAGCCAGAGCACCTCGGAAATCGCTAGCAGCGACACGGCCGTGAGCATGAAAATCACCGCCCAGCGGCTCACGGTCGGCAGCTTGCGCGGCGCGACGTGCGAGAGCGTGTTCCCATAGGCCGCTTCGGACAGCACGCGATCGCGCCCGCCCAGATCGGCGCGGCGTTGATAGACGAACTCGTAGAGTTCCTCGCGGTAGCTGCGCAGGCGCTCGGCGGCGGCGGCGCCGCGAAAGCGACCCTGGAAGCCCATCGCGAGCGAGAACAGATAGAGGCGTGCGATGCTGCGGCGCGAGCTCTCGCGCTCGGACAACAGCTGTTCGATGCGGCGGAACACGAGGTCGCCCGCCACGTTGGTGCGGAACAGCGTCGATTCGAGCAGATACGCAGTCCAGCGCTCGCGTCCGGCCCACGGCGTGTTGAGCAGGATTTCGTCGGCGAGCACGGCCTTCAGGTAGCGCGCGTCGGCGACGATCTCCATTTCGAAGCGCGTGCTGTCACGCCGCGACTGCAGCGTCTGGATCTCCAGCAGGTTCAGCAGGTGCCGGCTCAGGCCCTGCGCGGCAAGGTCCGGGTCTGCGTCAGGCAGCTCGGAGAAGCGCGCCTGAGCCTTTACGAGTTCGTCGAGGAAGGTGCGGAACTGCTCCGTCACGAGATCGTCTTCTTCGGGTTCTGGTCGATTGCGTGCCATGCTCAGCGTGCCTTCGCGTTTAACGTCTTCATTGCTTTCATCGTTGCCTCGTGCGGCGTGCTTCCCGCCATCGTCGCTCGCATCATCCCTTCACGAACAGCAGCATTTCCTGCGGCCGCTGCGCGCTCGCCCCTTCGTTCGGATTGCCTATCACCAGCATTTCGCTCGCGAGCACGAGCGCGGACTCCGCCGTGACCTCGAACAGCAGATAGCCCGAACCCGAGCGCAAACCGAGATCCTCGGCGTAGTCGATGCCGCGCCGCGCCGCGCCCAGCACCCGGCGGCTGCGCAGCGAGGCGTAGACCGACTGCGAGCCGATGACCGCGCCGTCCATCCACGCGAGCAGGTCGCGATCCGACTGGCCGCGCAGGCCCACGACGAGCCGCTCGCCGATCCAGTCCGGATGCAGCGTCAGTTCGAACGCGCCGTGACGGAATTCGAACTTGTGCTCGCGATATTCCTCGTTCACTTCCGACATCGACTCGCGCAGCGAGCGCAAGAGCGGCGTGAAGACCGAGAGCGGATCGCCGTGATCGTAGTCGGGCGGCACGGGTGGCATGCCACCGGGCTTGAGCATGGCAAGCGAACCGTTGAGCGCGGCCAGCGCGTGATACAGCGCGAGCGGATGCAGATGCGGCGTGCGCAGCACCGCTTCGGCAAGCGGCAGCGCGCTCAGCAGACTGCGCAGGCGGTCCTTCAGCTCCAGCTGCGTGAGTCGATCGTCGACCCGCGATGAGGGATTCGCGGTCTGTCGCGCGACGAATGCGGCCTTGCCGCGCAATTGGCCGAGCAGCGAGGCCACGCTCGTCCACAGCGGGTTGTCACGGGCGACTTCCAGCAGCGGCGGCTGGTGTTCGCCGAGACGCACCACTTCGTTATCCTTGTAGAGCGAGCCGAGCCGCAGCCACACGTGCGTCGCCGACGGTAGCTCGCCCGCCGCCAGCGCGAGGTTAGGAACGAGGCGCGGAATGTCGGCGGCCGGCGCGTCGGACACGAGGTCCTCCACCGGCTCGACCGAGGTCGAGCGAAAGCGCCGGACCTGCGCCGCGCGCCGCATCGTCGATGCGCCGGGCAGCACCAGATAGAAGTCGAGCGGCCCGTTCGAAAGCTCGTCGGCAAACGGCTCCAGCGACAATTCGAGCCGCTCCGCGCCCGCGGCCTGCGCGTGGTAGGTGATGGCCGTGCCATCGGGCAGGATCGCGTCGAGCTCCAGCACGCGCAGCAGGCCCGCGGGCAGCAGCCCGATGTCGAACACGAGGCGCCGTACGCCCCAACTGAACGGCGCCGCCGCGAGCGTCTGCCAGGCCACGAGCGCATCGTTGCGCGAGGCCATCTGCTGAAAATGCTGGGGCGAGAGCAACATGCCCTCGAACCACTCGATGCGCTCGGGTACTGCCATGTTGCGGTCATGCATCATTTCGAATCCACGACGGTAAGGTTATTGCTGTCCAGCTGCACCACCATATGGCCGCTGAACTGCTCGATCCGTGCGCGATGCGCGCCCGGATCCTGATAGTTGGCGAACACGAACGCACCGGCTACACGCGAGCCCGCGAATGCGTCGCCGCTCACATCCATATGCTGGCCCGGCACGATCTCCCAGCTGCGATAGCGCAGATTCTTCGGATAGGTGCTCACGAGGTCATCGCGCGCCACGAACCATTTCGACGCCGGCATCTCGGCGAGGCGCGCGAGCATCGCGGGGTCGCTCACGAGCACGACATCCACGGCAACGGGGCTGTTGTTGTTGACGTCGTCACTGGCGGTGAAGGTCACTTCCGACCATTTCGCTTTTTCGCCGCCCAAGCCAAGCATGCTGCAGCCGCCCAGCGCGAGCGCGACGCCCGAGGCCGCCAGCAACGCGGCCACTCTGCGCGCGAGCCGTGCGCGCCAATGCAATCCCACCTTCTTCATCTCGCTCCCACTCCAATTCCCATCAGCAATATCAGCGAGGCCACCATCACCGCGCAGCCCGCCGCGAGTGCCAGCTGCCCGCGCGTGAACGTGAAACGCAGCACGGGGCTCAAGCCCAGGGCATGGCCGTGTACCTCGACGGCCGACTTGCGCTCGGAGGGCAGTCCGGCCGACACCAGCGCGATCACCGTGCAGACCGAAAGCAGGCTCAGCACGTTGCGCGGCCCTTCGCAGATCAGATCGACCGACACGAACAGCACACCCGCCGCCTCGACGGGCAGATGCAGCATCGACAGCACCACACCCGTGTAGCCGACCGCCGCCACCCCGCTCTGCCCCGCCGACACAAACGCAGCCACGACCGACGCCGCGCACACGAGCGCGATCTCGCCCGCGCCGAGCGGCCGATCGTAGAGATTGGCGACGAACACCGTCGCCAGCGTGTAATACAGCGCCGAGCCCGCGCGCACGAACACCGAGCCGAACGGCACCACGAGTTCCACGACGCCGCGGCTGAAGCCGAGGCGCTCGCTCATGGCCTCGATCGTGTGCGGAATCGGCGCGGTGGCGCTGCCCGAGGTCAACCCGATCAGCAGCGGCGCCTTCAGACCGCTCAGCGCCTGCAAGAGCGGCTGCCCGGCGCGCGCCGCGATGGTCGCGAGCGCGAGGCTCGCCAGCACGAACGCCGAGAGCGCGAAGCACAGCAGGAAGCTGCACATGGCCGCGAGCGTCGCGCCCTGGGTGTGTGAGGTGAGATGCGCGGCGACGCCGAACACCAGCACCGGAATGAGCAGGTTCGCCTGCGCGATGATCGTTTCGAGCGCGCGGTAGACGCCTTCGAACACATTGCTGAGCATGCGCGTCTGCTCGCGCGAGAGCGCCGCGAATGCGAGGCCGAACAGGATCGTGCCGGTCAGGATGCCGAGCGAGTGCCCCTGCGCCAGCACGCGATAGAAGTTGTCGGGAAAGACGTCGCTGACGCTGATGAGGCTCGTAGCGGTGCCGGCGCTACCCGCGTCGTGGTCGAACAGCGCGACGCGCACTTCGTCCGCGCTCGCGCTCTTGAGCACGAGTTCGCCGAGATGCGCATGCGCCTCGGCGGAAAGATGTTGGCCTGGCATGACGAGCACGCCGATCAGCGTGCCGGCGATCCCGCTCAGCACCACGAGCGCAAGCGCGAGCAGCATGATGGTGCCCACGCGCGTGCGCGGACGCGGCAGCGCGATCACCTGACGCAGCCCGAAGAAGGTCGCGACGACCAGCAGCGGAATCGCCGCCATGTTGACGACGGACAGATACAGTTGTCCGGCGAAGTACGCGAGCGCGCCGGCCGGCTCGGCGAACACGCCGCACAGGCCGCCCACCGCGAGGCAGACGATCAGCCCGAGCGTGCTTCGCGAGAGCATATGCAGTGCTTTCATGCGGGACGGTTCCAGCCGCGCTCGCACGCGTATTTCACTGTGGCGCGCGCGAGTTCGAGCGAGCTGTCGATCAGCACGAGCGGCAGCGATGCAATGCGCTGCGCCGCCAGCGGAATCTCGGTGCAGGCCATCAGCGCCGTGCTCACGCCCTGGCTCGCGAGCGTCGTAAGCACCTCTTCGAGATGCGCGCCGGCTGCGTCGAGCTTGCTCGCCTTCACTTCACGGATGCACGCGGCAACCCGCGACTGCATCGACGCGTCGGGCAGCACGGGTTCGATGTCGAGATCGGTGAGCGCCTGCTGATAGAAACCCGAAACGAGCGCGCCGCCGGTCGCGAGGATCGCCACGCGGCGCGCCGTGCGCGGCACGGCCGCCACGCACGTCTGCGCGATGTGCAACACCGGCGCCTTGCTGCGCGCGCGCATCGGCTCGTACCAGTGATGGGCCGAGTTGCACGGAATCGCAATGAGGCCCACGTCGTTCTGGTTCAGCAGATCGATGCCGTCGAGCAGTGCCGGCAGCGGATCGGCACCGCCGTCGATGATTGCGCTCGAACGGTCCTCGATGTGCGGCAGGTTCGCCACCAGCAGCGGAAGATGCTCCTGGTCGCTGCTCGCCACGGTCAGACGCACGATCTTGTCCATGAAGTCGACGGTCGCGAGCGGGCCCATGCCGCCAAGAATGCCGATCATTGCCATCTGCGGCTCCTAGATCTTCAGCGGTCGCGGGCAGATCACGGAAACCGCCGCCGCATTGCCGATCACGAGCACGAGCGTGCGCAGCATGTCGCAAAGCGGATCGACGGCGAGGAACAGGATGAACGCGGCCTCGAACGGCAGGCGCAGGTAGGCGCAGGTCATGCCCACCAGCGAAACGGTCACGAGACCGGTCATGCCCGCCGAGGCAAAGCCCGCGAGCACCGAGGCGAGCAGCACCGTCACCACCTCCACCACCCCGAGCGAATGACCGTAGAGCTGCGCGATGAAGAGCGTCGCGCACACGTAATAGACCATCGGTCCCACGCGCAGCAGCGAGATCGTCAGCGGCACGAGCAGTTCGACGCGTGAGCGCGCGAAGCCGAGCTTATCCGCGAGGCTCTCGATCATGCTCGGCATGCAGGCCGCGCTGTTGCGCGTGGCGAGCGCGAGCGCGAACGGCGCGCGCAGCGCGTCGAGAGTCTTGCCGAGGCTGTGGCTCGAACGCTTCCAGATAATCACGGCCGCGAGCACCAGCAGCAGCGCCGAAGCCACGAAGAACGCCAGCACGAACTGCAGCATCGCGTGCAGCGGGCCGACGCCCGACTTGCCGAGCTGCGCCGCGCTCATGCAGAACAGAATCAGCGGCAGCGGGTAGCTGAGCCAATGCATCAGCTTCTGGCACGCGTGATAGACGGTTTCGAGCGACTGGCTCAGGCCCACCGAGATGCGCTCGGGCACGCGGCCCACGGCGAGGCCGAACAGCAGCGCGAACACGAGCGCCTTCAGGGCATCGCCATTGGCGAGCGCCGCGAAGATGTTGGTGGGCACGAGGCTCGCCAGCACGTCGGAGAGGTTCAGCGATTTCGCCGGGAGGTCGGCGCCATAGAGGTTCATGACCGTGTCGCTCGACGCACTGTCGTTGCCGACCATCAGGCCGAAGGTCTGCATCGTCGCCGTGGAGATGTTCGCGCCCGGGTGCATGACCAGCAGCACGAGCGCGCCGACCACGGCGACCGTCGCCGACGCGCCGAGGAACACCGAGATCACGCGCATCAGCAGCCGCGAGGTGCCGCCGTCGCGAAAGAGCCGCTGCAGGCTGAAGATCACCGCGGAGATCATGAAAGGCAAGGTCGTCATCTTCAGCAGGTCGACGTAAATGTCGCCGATGAAGCCGAACTTTTGCGCGAGCTCGGGCAGGAGCAGGCCGAATGCGCCGCCAAGCGCGAGACTGCCGATCACCACCCAAGGGTTCAGAACGAATGCGTAAATCCTGCTGGAATTCATCGTGGTCTCTCTCGTGCTGTTTGTGCTGTTCCGCACTTTTTTCGATTAGTGGTCGGCGGCCTGGAGGACCGCGCTCACGTCGAGCTTGACGCTGCGCTCGGCGAGGAACTGGTTGACGAACGAAAGCAGCGCCGGGTCGTTGACGTTCACGCCGATCGCGAGCGTGTCCTCCAGGTCCTGGAGCGTCACGACGCGCAGGCGCAGCGAAGCGGTCGGATCGACCTTCAGCACGCGCTTGACTTCGAATTCGTCGCGATAGGCCGCCGTGACCTCACCCGCGTTGAGCGCCTTGAGCACGTCGTCCCAGGTCGGATAGCTACGCACCTGCGCGCGCGGGAAATTGCTCACGACGTAGCCCGCATACGACGAGTTCGCCACCACGCCGATCGTGCTGTCGAACGTGCGCACCACCTCCGGCACCGAGCGGCCGTGCGCGAGCTGTGCGAACTTCACGCGGTTGAGCAGCAGCGCGCGATTCAGGCGCAGGTAAGGCGAGCTGAACGCGATCACCGTCGCACGGGTGAGCGTGCGCGAAAGCTTGCTCACCGCGATGTCGGCCTGGCCGCGCGCGAGCAGGCTCACGACGTCGTCGAAGGTATGCGCGTCACGGTCGAAGCGCACCTTCACGTGCAGCTTGTTCGCCATGTCGCGCGCGAGGTCGATGTCGAGACCTTCGAGCTTGCCGTTACGCTCCTCGAAGAACGGCGGCTGGTCCACGCTCAGCACCGCCACCACCAGTTCGCCGCGGCCGATGATGCGCGCGAACTCCGGCGCGAGCAGCCGGCCATCGGGCATCTGGACGAGACCGGTCGAGGTGGTGACGGGCGCGCTTGCCGGAGCCGGAGCCGCGCTCGCGGGTGCGAGACCAGGCGCGCTGGCGCCGGCCGTCGTCGCGGCGGCCGTGCCGGCCATCACGGCGAGCGCGGCACCCGCCAGCGAAACGCCGAGCCTGCGCCGCACGGCGCCCGTCAGGAGCGCGGCTCGCGAGCCGCGCGTGGGGTTGGACAGAAAGGTGAACAAGGAAAACGACATGGAATTAGCGGTCTCAAGGAGTCGAAGAAGCGGGTGCGGGCGCTGCGGCCATATCGCCCGCGTCGAGCGAAGTCTGGGCCGCGGCGCCTGGCTGCGGCGCGACGGAAACGACGGCGGGCGCGGTGCTCTCTGCCGGCGCGCGGCTCATGCGCGCGCCGATCTCCATCCCGAGCAGGAACAGCAGCACGCAGAGCAGGAGCGCACAGCTCACGGCGATCGTCACCATGCGCGAAGTCATCGAAAAAACGTATTGCATCTCTCTCTCGCCCTCAGGCGGTTAGCGTGGTGAATTGCGCGGACGCGACGACCTGAATGACGCCGGCCCACATGCACATCAGCTTCGACGAGTTCTGCAGCGCGGGCATCGCGCCGATCGTGACCGTGGGCGAACCCGGCGCCCACGGCGCGACCGTGACCGGCACGCACGGCATCGGCGTGAGCGCACCCAACGCCGCGGCCGTGGCGGCGGCCACCATCGGATTGGCCATCGAACTGCATTGGCCGAACGGCATGATGTTGACGAACGGCTTGGAGTCCATGATGTTCGCCGCCGGCGCACCCGCCATCACGCGGTTCAGCGGCAGCACCTGCAGCGTCGCGGGCGCGGCGCCGAAGCTGCACTGGAGCGTCGCGCCCGAAGTCACCTGAATACCCATGTCTACCCTCTCACCCACTTTTCCAGTTGCTTGACGATGCGCGGTCCGCGCGCGGCGTCGCCGTCGGCCGCGGGCGCGTCGAGCGCTCGCCAGTCGCCTTGCGGCTTGCCGAGCCGATAGATGCGCTCGTGCGTCGCCGTTCCATCGTTCGCATAGCGGCGCACCGCGCCGTGCAGCAGATCCGCCTGATACGGCAGGCTCTGCGCGAGCGTGCCGTCGGCGGCATACTCGCGCGTCTCGCCTTCGAGCCGGCCTTTCGCATAGCGCGCGCGGCGCACCACCACTCCGTCGTGGAGGAACAGTGCTTCTCGCTCCAGCTTGCCGGCCTCGTAGGTCATGCGCGAGGTCACGAGACCCGAGGGCGCGTACGTCGTGCTCTCGCCGTGCAGCACGCCGGCTACGTATTGCTGCCGGCCCGCGAGGCGCCCGTCCTGATACACCGACATCGCACCGTCGAGCTGGCCCATGCGGTACTGCGCCTCCTGCACGGGCCGCCCCTGGGCGTCGAACGTGCGCAACGTGCCGTCGACCAGCCCCGACACATAGCTCGCGCGCAGCAGCGCCGTGCCGGTGGGCGCGTACTGCACGGTCTCGCCGTGCGGCACGCCGTCGACGAGTTCGGCACGGCTCACGACGCGGCCCGCGCTATCGCGCGTCTCGACCACCGTCGGCTCGACGGCCTCGGCGACGGACAACACGGCGGCAGTTGGCATGGGCGCGGACATGACGTTCCTCAGTTGAGCTGGACCATGCCGCCCTTGAGCGCGAGCTGGCCGCCGCCATCGACCGTCTGCTGCGCCGAGGCCTTGTGCGACACCGTCATGCCTTCGGTGCTGAGCGTGGTCGTGGCCTTGCTCGCGTGCGTGGTGCCGGCTTCGCTCGCGAACGACGTGCCGGCCTTGATGCTCACCGAGCCGGTCACCTCGATCGTCAGATTGCCGCCCACCTTCAGCGTGTAGTTGCCGTTGACGGTATGCGCGTGATCGCCCGTCACGCTATGCGTGAACTTCGCGTGATTGGTGTGCGTTTCGTCACCGGTCACATCCAGCGCGCGCGTGCCCTTGACCGTGTGCGTCTCCTTGCCCTCGCTCACTTCGATGCTGCGGTCGCCCTTCTGCACGACGTGCGTCTCCGCGCCCGCCTTCACGGTCGTCGAGAGCGCGTTTTCGATCTCGACGGTCATGTCCTTCTGTGCGTGGAGATACAGCTCTTCCGAATCGAGCTTGTCCTCCATGCGGATTTCATTGCCGGCCGTGCCGTTCTTCGACGAGCGCGAGCGCATCACGCTCTGCGTCTGCAGCGACGGCAACGCAACGGGCGGCGCGTTCTCGCCGTTGTAGACACAGCCGGTCACGAGCGGCCGGTCGGGATCGCCGTCGACATAGCTCACGACGACTTCCTGCCCCACGCGCGGCAAGAACAGGTGCCCCCAGCCCGGCCCCGCCACCGACTGCGCGACGCGGACCCAGCAGGAGCTGTTCTGGTCGGCCTCTTCGGTGCGGTCCCAGTGGAACTTGAGCTTGATGCGCCCTTGCGCGTCGGCCCAGATTTCCTCGTCCTTCGGACCGACCACTTTCGCGGTATGCGTGCCCACCACGAGCGGCCGGCGTGTCACGAGAGGCGCGCGAAACGGCACGGTGGCGGGAAATACGTCGAACTCGTTGCTATAAGCCGTGTTCGAAGCCATATGCCGCACGCTGCGCGTGACATAGCTCACGTTCAACGAATCGTCCGGATGTCCGCTCAGCGTGAACGTGGCGCCGGCGGCGAGGCCGTAGTAGCCGCTGCCGCCTTGCCCGGTCTGCTGCGTGACGTTGTGCGCCTCGAGTTGCGTGGTCGATAGATGGGTCGCCTGTCCGGCGGTGGCGACGCGGCCCGGGAACGTGTAGCGCGCGCCGGTCGGCAGGCTCGTGGAACCCTTCGACGAGGACGTCATCGTGGCCGGCGTGGTGTAGTCGTAGTCGCTGACGATGTGCTCGCCGGGTACCACGCCCCGCGCCATCGTGAACGATTCGAGGCGCTTCGCGTCGGCGGCGGCATTCGCATCGGATGCGAAGTACAGCTCGCCGGCCGGGGTCGCGTCGTGGGCCGAGGGATCGTCGGCGAGCACCAGCGTGTGCGCACCGTCCGCGAACGTGAAGAAATAGAAGATGCCTTCCTCTTCCATCAGCCGCGAGATGAAGTCAAACGCGCTCTCGTCGTACTGCACGCAGTATTCACGCGCCCCATAAGCGCTCGTGCGCTTCGTGCGGTCCTCGAAGGTGACGCCGAAGGTGCCCAGCACGCTCTTGATGATGTCAAGGGCCGTCAGGTTCTGCCAGATCACACGGTCCTGCCCGAGCGTGAGCAACCACAGGCGCGGCGCAAGCTCCGCCGAATAGAACCCGTACTGCGCGTCGGCGCCCGCATGCGCGAAACGCGTGACGATGCCGTTGAAATATCGCGCCGCGCCCGTCTGGTCCTTGAGCGTCACCGTCACGCCTTGCCCGACGATCTGCGCGGGATCGAGCGCCTTGTTCGTCGAGCGCATCCGCAAGTCGAAGCGAAATAGCTCGGAGATCGCTTCACGGCCCCCAAAACCGTCGAGCAACAGCACGTCCGCGCCGAACGGCGTCGAGACCGATGCAAACCAGTTCGACTGGCTGGGCGTCGACATACGCTTAGGCCTCCTCGCTGGAGAGGAAGCGGAACTCGATCGCGCCAGCCTTGCTCAACGCGAGATGCACGCCGCCGAACGGCTCGGAGAGCGAAATGCGCTCCAGCACCTGGCGCGCCAGCTCGGGCAGCACCGACTGCGTGAGGATGTGGTCCACGTTGCGCGCGCCGCTGTCCACTTCCTTGCAGCGCTGCGCGATCAGCGTGGCCACGTCCTCGCCCCATGTGAAATGCGCATGATGGTTGCGCTCGAAGCGCTGCGCGAGCCGTTCGAGCTTCAGATTCACGATCGCGTTGATCTGCGCGTCGCCGAGATGGTAGTAAGGCACGAGCACGAGCCGGCCGAGGAATGCCGGGCTGAACTGACGCAACAGCGCCGGACGCAGCTTCTCGATCAGTTCCTCGGGCGCCGGCCGACGGCCGCCGCGGGATGCTTCGGTGATCACGTCCTGGGCGGCGTTCGACGTCAGCAGGATCAGCGTGTTCTTGAAGTCGATCGACACGCCTTCGCCGTCTTCCATCACGCCCTTGTCGAAGACCTGGAAGAACAGCTCCAGCACGTCCGGGTGGGCCTTCTCCATTTCGTCGAGCAGCACGACGCTGTACGGACGGCGGCGCACGGCCTCAGTGAGCACGCCGCCGCGCCCGTAGCCGACGTAACCCGGCGGCGCGCCCTTAAGCCCGGACACGCTGTGCGCTTCCTGAAACTCCGACATGTTCACGGTGATCATGTTGCGCTCGCCGCCATACAGCAGGTCCGCGAGCGCGCACGCTGTCTCGGTCTTGCCCACGCCGCTCGGCCCGACGAGCAGGAACACGCCGACCGGCTTGCCCGGATCGTCGAGATTGGCGCGGAACGTGCGCACGCGGCGTGCGATCGCGTCGAGTGCTTCGTCCTGGCCGACCACGCGCTCGGCGAGCTTGTCCTGCAGATAGAGCACGGTGTGCAGCTCGTCGGCGAGCATGCGGCCCACGGGAATGCCGGTCCAGCCCGAAATAACCTGGGCGACCGTTTCCGAGTCCACGCACACGGGCACCATCGGCTCGTCGTTCTGCACGGCTTCCAGGCCTTTTTCGAGGCGCGAGAGATTCGCCGCGAGCGATTCGGCATCTTCGCCGTCGGCCGCGCTGTCCGGCTCCGAGAGAAAGCCGCGGATCTTCCTGCGCCACGCGAGGATCTCCTCCACCGCGCGCTTTTCGGTGCCCAGCTTGTCGGTCAAACGCGCACGCTGCGCGCGAGCGTCGTCCAGCTGCTTCGTCGTGGACGCGATGGCATCCGCGCGCTCGGCGCCCGTGGCGGCCTCGTGGCGCAGGATGCGAAGCTGGTGCTCGGCCGCATCGATCGTGCGGCCAAGCGCCTCGATTTCCTCGGGCGTGCCGCTCTGGCCGATCGACACGCGCGCACACGCGGTGTCGAGCACGCTGATAGCCTTGTCCGGCAGCTGGCGGCCGGAGATGTAGCGATGCGAGAGCTTCACGGCGTCGCGCACGGCGTCGTCGAGAATTTCCACGCCGTGATGCTCTTCGAGCTTCTGCACCATGCCGCGCAGCATGTCGATCGCGACGGCCTCGCTCGGCTCTTCCACCTTGACCACCTGGAAGCGTCGCGCGAGCGCCGGATCGCGCTCCACGTATTTCTTGTATTCGGCCCACGTGGTCGCGGCGATCGTGCGCAGCTCGCCGCGCGCGAGCGCCGGCTTGAGCAGGTTGGCCGCGTCACCCTGGCCCTCGGTGCCGCCCGCGCCGATCAGCTGGTGCGCCTCGTCGATGAACAGGATGACCGGCACCGGCGACGCTTTCACCTCCGCGATCACCGACTTGAGGCGGTTCTCGAACTCGCCCTTCACGCCCGCGCCGGCCTGGAGCAGCGCAAGGTCGAGCGAGCGCACCGACACGTTGACGAGCGCGGGCGGCACGTCGCCTTGCACGATGCGCTGCGCGAAGCCCTCGACCACCGCCGTTTTACCCACGCCCGCCTCGCCCGTGAGGATCGGGTTGTTCTGCCGGCGGCGCAGCAGCACGTCGATCAACTGGCGGATTTCAGCGTCGCGTCCGCGAATCGGATCGATCTTGCCTTCGCGCGCGAGGCCGGTCATGTCGACGGTGAACTGCTCCAGCGCCGACTTGCGGCCGTTCGCGCCAGCGGCGCCGCCCGCCATGTTAGGCATCGCGCCTACCCCCGCCGAGGTAGGCGCTGCGGACGGGGCAGCCGCACCAGACTGCGTCGTCTCGGCGCCCTGCCCGGGCGTGTGCGAGCCACCCGCATCCTCGGACGAGCCCGCGAGAATCTCCGCGAGCCGTTCGCGCAGCGCCGCACGCGGAAAGTTGAGCAACGCGGGCGCCGATTCGAGCAGCATGCCGCGCAGACTGTCGACTTCGAGCAGCGCCAGCACGAGCGTGCCCGAGCGGATCTGCTGCTCGCCAAGCAGCATCGAGCTGAGCAGCCACGCTTCCTGGAAGAGCGGCGAGAAATTCGGCGACAGCGCCGGCGTGCGAGCGTTGCCGCGCTTGAAGCCGTCGACTGCCTTTTGCAGCTGCGCGGTCAGCGTTTCGGGCTTGACGGCGAAGTGAGCAAGAATCGCCTTCAGATCCGGCGCGTCGGATTCGAGCAGCGTGAGCACCAGATGCTCGACGTCGACGTTGTAATGCGTCTGTCGCACGCACAGCTGCGCGGCCTGTTCCATCGCGAGCTTGCAAGCGGGATTGAGGCGGCTCAACAGCGTGCGAATATCGATATCCATGCGCGGATTCCTTAGTAGTGCTTCGGCGCGGGCACCGCCGCCTCGCGCATCGCGAGGCGCACCGGTGCGGGCGCGTGAGTGGTATGGCGCGAGCCGCCCAGCCACGTCGTCCAGCCGAGGCGGGACGCGCGCGCGCCACCGACTTCGCAGGCGGTGGGCTGCGGCGCGAGGTGCAGCACGAACTGCACGTCGAAATCCTGCTGCAGATACGCGCGGATCAGCCACGCGGCCAGTGCGTGATCGGCGCCGCCGGGCAGAAGTGCCTCGAAGCGCGCCTTCGTCAGGCCGGGAAACTCCAGGCAGATGCCGCTCGCCTGGTCCCACGTGCGCCGCCCGAGCACGGCCACGCCGCTGAGCCTCGCCGCTCCAGTGCCCGAACCCGCGCGCGCGAGGCGCAGCGAATCGGCGCCGTCGACCTCGCGCCAGCCCCCGACGAATTGCGCGCCGCGCACTTCGAGCCCGAGCCGGTCGGCAAGCATGGCGACGAGTCCCGTCATCGAGCGCGGCGCGGCGCTGAGCAGACCGGCGTGGCGCAGCCACAGCCGTGCGTCGCGCGGGCCGCGCACGCCGTCGCGCAGGCCCAGATTGCTGAGCGCGTCGAGCGAGGCCGCGATCGCGCTCGCGTGCGGCGAGCGCCAGTTCAACCCCGGCGCGTGCTTCTTGCGGCTGCGATACAGGAACGACAGAAAGCGGTGGTTGAAGATGTCGAGCAGGTCCGCCGTCGCCGTATCGCGTTGCGCGCGACGCTCCAGCACGAGCTCGGTGTACGCCATCGGCAGTGGGCCGTTGGCGCCGGCGAGCGTGAGCACGGGCGTCGACAGCGTCCAGCTGGCGCGCGGTGCATACGACACACTGCCGGCGGCGGACATGCCGTCCGGCTGCGCGGGCGCGGTTTCGCGCACGCTGTGGACGTCGCTCGGCTCGAACGCGAGCGAGACGTGGCCGGTGAGGCGCACGGCCTCGGCGAGCCCGTTGCCGCGACCGAGCGGACGCGCCCACGGCGCGGCCCGCTCCAGAAGACTGATCGCCTGGAACAGATCGAAGCGCTGCGGATTCGCCTTGAGACGCGCGATCAGAGCAGCGGCTGGCAGCCCGTCATCGGCTCCCATTGCTTCCATATCTCGTCTCCACGGCGCACCACGAGCCGCACAAAGGAATTGACCGACGTGTACATCGCGAAGAAGCGCGCGAGCACGGCGCCCAGCAGCAGCGGTGAACCGCCCACGAAAGTCTCGGGATCGAACTCGACGGTCACCTCGGTGCCGCGGCAATAGCCGCGCCACGCGTCGCCACCCACGTGCGCGGTCGCGCTGCGCGCCTCCACGCTGCGGATGCCGCGAATCTGGTCTTGCTCGCGCGTGCTGTCGGAAGCGAACAGGCGCAGCATCTCCTGCAACTGCGCACGGCCCGTCGCGCCGCTCACGAGCGAGTGATAGTTCAGCGTGAGCAGCGAGATCAGTCGCCACAGCGTCTCGCTGCCGAGTGCCGGGCTGCGCTGCGCGGTCGGTTCGTAGAGGCAGCGCACGCGCACGTTCTGCGATACCTTCTCGATCAGCATGCGCGCGCCCACTGGCACCTGCTCCGCGAGACGTCGATTCGTGCACAGCACGTTCGCGTAGATCACGGGCGCGCCGGGATCGGCGAGCGTGTTGGCCGAATCGACGAAGCTGAGGAACATGTCGGTGCCCTGAACGTTCTCTCTCAGACTGTGCTCTCGCCGCGCGGACCAGAACACGGTATTGCCATGGGTCTCGACGTGATCGATGGCCGAGAAGCACGGCACCGTCGCCTCGCCCCCAAGTGTCGGATGCGACGCCACGACGGAATCGATCGAGTGGATCTCCGTGATCGACTCGCGACGCTGATCCGCGACAAGCCGGTACTCGTAGTGGCGATGATCGACGACGATCGGCTCGCTCGTCTGCGAGAACAGATTGATGACGGGCGTGCAGCCGAGCTGGAAATGTCCCGCTTGCAGCATGCCGAGACCGCGCGGCGTCCGGTTCAGATGCAGCACGATCTCGCAACGGCGGCCCTTGCCGAGACGCCCTTCGAGATGGTGCAGATCGAAAAAATGAAACTTGCGCGGAAACGCGAAGTATTCCTGCATCAGCGCATACGCGGGCTGTGCGTTGCGCGGGCGCGGCAGCACGTCGTCCGCTTCGCCGTAGCCCACTTCGCGCCACGCGCGCGCGGGCAGCAAGGCGGCCGCACGCGCGCCTTCGGGACGCACCGAGACGTCGGTGACGCCCGACACCAGCAACTCGTAGAGCGGCATCGTCACCATCCAGTCGCCGTGGAGGTGCAGGCGAAGCTGCCTGATTTCCAGCTCGGCGAAGTCGACGCCCTCCGCGCATTCGAGCGTCAGGCGCAGCGTGGCGTCCTCGCCGAACGCGGCATGGCTGATGGCAACCGGCCACAGCACCGTATCCCATGCCGTGCGAAAACGGCACGCGTCGCCGGTTTCCGTGCGCGCCTGCAGGCCCGTGTGTCGCGGCACGGCAAAGCCGGCCGTTACCTTGCCTTGGGTCGGATCGAGTGCGAACTGCGCGACCGTCATCGACGGCACGGGCTGCACGAGCGTCGGGCACGCGTTCTCGAGCAACGCCGAGGCGACCTGCGGAAACTCCTGGTCGAGATCGCGATGCACGCGCGCCGCGAGAAACGCGGTCGCCTCGACAAGACGCTCCGTGTGCGGGTCGAGTGATTCGGTGCCGTGCAGCGCGAGCCGCGAGGCGATCTTCGGATAGCGACGCGCGAACTCCGCACCTTGAAGACGCAGGTACGAGAGTTCACGTTTGTAATATTGAAGGATGTCGTCGGCCGGCATGTCAGCTCGAGTGTTGCCTCACGCCGTCACGAGCGTATGACCGTTGGCGGCAAGCTCGAACGCCACGTGCGTGACGCTTTGGCCAGCGCGCATTTGAGCACTGATGGTCAGGATTGCCCGCTGCGCGTGGGCAGCGGGAAAAGCGAACGCCACATCGACATCGACGAGGCGCGGCTCGAACAGCGAGATCGCCCGCGCGATGGTGGCGGCTATCGCATCACGGTCCGGTCCCGAATGCAGCGACCGATCCGAATAGTCGGGTACGCCGTAATCGATCACACTTCCATCGCTTTCGGCGAATTCTTCGAATGTCAAACGAGACCGCGTGTTGAGCAGTCGCGCGAGTTCGCGTCCGATCGACGCCCGCAACGCATCCGCGCCGGGGAGTTGCGCCTCGCCGCTGGCGGCGAGGCGATCGAACAATGGCATCGGTGAACCGCTTACGATTGCCGGCATCACGCAAAAGCTCCGTGTGGCACCGACCGGGAAGTTCTAGACTCCGAGGGCGGTGCGCAGTTGAGAATCAGGAAGCCGACACCGTAATCGCCTTGTTCGCGCCCAGATCCCAGCCGAACGAAGCGGTGCCCTTCTTCGTCGAGTCCACGTTCTGTTGCGTGTACGTCGTCGTGATCTTCGAGAAGTTGAGCGTCACGCTATCGTTCGATTCACCGGCGCCGGAGGTCGTGATCGCCGAGATCATCGCGTCGCTGAGCGTGTACTCGATCAGCGGCATGAACTTGCTGTCTTCGTTACGCCCAATCGAAATCTTGGCATCGCCGAGCTTCTTGCCGCCCGCACACGCCGCGTAGAGCGCCGGCGTGGACTGGTCGGTTGCCTTGGAGACGCTGAATTCGTGAAAATTCGGACGGCCGAGCGTACGTTCAGTACGGCCCACGTCATTGTTCATTTGCATCTGCACGCCGAGCGAATACGAATACAACACGATCTGGTCGGTCGCGCCTTCCAGCGTCGAATTACCCTTGATGTCCTTGATCTGCAGCAGAACGGTATCCATGACTGTCTCTTAACAATGTTGATTAATTCGGCTCATGCGTGCGGCTTGCGCCGCACGCACGATCATCAAGCGGCCGCCGCCGGCAGTTCCGCGACGAGACGGATCGACGCCGTCAAGTCTTCCATCTGGAAATGCGGCTTCAGGAAGCAGGTCGCGCGATACGAACCCGGCTTGCCCTGCACTTCCGTCACGTCCACGCGTGCCTCGCCAAGCGGGAAGCGCGCCTTCTGCTCATGCGAAGCCGACGGATTGATCAACACGTAGTCCGCGATCCAGTTGTTCAGATACGCCTCGACATCGCCACGCGACTGGAAGCTGCCCACCTTGTCGCGCATGATCACTTTCAGGTAGTGCGCGAAGCGCGAGGCCGCGAGCACATACGGCAAACGCGCCGAAAGCTGCGAGTTGGCGTTGGCGGCGTCCTTGTTGTAGAGCTTCGGACGGTTGGTCGTCTGACCGCCGAAGAACGTCGCGAAGTTCGAGCCCTTCGAGTTCACGAGCGCAATAAAGCCAAGGTCGTTCAGCTCTTTCTCGCGACGGTCGGTGATCGTCACTTCGGTCGGGCACTTGAGGACGACATCGCCTTCGTCGGTCTTGTACGCGTGCGCGACCATGTTCTCCACCTTGCCGCCGCCTTCCACGCCGCGAATGGAGGTCGCCCAGCTGTACTTCGCGAATGCATCGGTAATGCGCAGGCCGAGCTGGTAGGCGGAGTTCGCCCACAGGTACTTGCCGTGATCTGAGCCGTCGACGTCTTCTTCGAAGTTGAAGTTCTCGACGGGCTTCGTCTTCGCGCCATACGGCAGACGCGCGGCATACGAAGGCAGCACGAGCGAGACATAGCGCGAGTCTTCCGAGTCGCGGAAACCGCGCCAGCCGGCGAGCTCGGCGCTCTCGAAGGTTTTCGACAGATCGCGCGTCACACCGAGGTCCGTGAACGACTTCAGGTCGAACAGGCTCGGCGCCGCTGCCGCGATGAACGGGGCGTGCGCCGCGGCCGCTACCTTCGAGATGCGTTCCAGCAGTGCGATGTCCTGCGGATGACGACCGAACGAATAGTCGCCGATCAGCATCGAAAACGGATGGCCACCGAACGTGCCGTATTCCTCTTCGTAGACCTTCTTGAAGAGTGCGCTCATGTCGTGATCGACCGCGGTTTCGAGGTCCTTGAGCAGGTCCTTCTTCGTCACGTTCAGCAGGCGCAACTTCAGGCGCGGGCCCGTTTCGGTGCCATACACCATGTCGTGCAGACCGGTCCACGACGCTTCGAGCGTCTGGAACGCTTCGTCGTGCATGATCGCGTTGAGCTGATCCGAGAGCAGCTTGTCGATTTCGGCGACGCGCTCGTTGATCATCGCGACGACGCTCTTGTCCGGGCTCGTGCGCATGCCTTCGTCGAGAATCTGCGACGCGAGCTGGCCGATCAGTTTCTTCGCGTAGCCGCTTTGCGACGGCTCGACGGCCATGTTGCCTTCGTGAACGATCCGTTCGAGCAGGCTCAAATCCGCGCCTGCCGGGGCTTCGAGGGTCTGGACTTCGCTACCGGCTGCGCCGGCTTCAGTAGTGCTTTCCATGTGAATCACCTTTGAAAGTTCATTGCGCCCACCACTGGGCGGTTCGGGCTGCGCCCGTTATGCCAGTCAGGTAGTCGTGACTTATTCGGCCGGTACGTCACCCGCAGCCGCGGGTGCATTGCTGGCCTGAGCCTGGCTTTGAACCTTCTTCAGTTCCTCACTGCTCTGCACGATGCGCTCGAGCATCGAATCGAGTTCGTCGTTGCCGTCGAGTTTGGCGAGCAGATCGCGCAGTTGCTGGCGCGCTTCGAGCAGCTTCGCGAGGCGCGGCACCTGATTCACGATGCTTTCCGGGTGGAAGTCCTCGAACTTTTCGAAATTCAGCTCGACCTTGATATTGCCGGCGCCCTTCATCGTGTCGGGCACGGAAAGATCGAGGCGCGGGCCGATCTTGCCCATGATCTCGTCGAAATTGTCGCGGTCGATGTCGACCAGACGACGCTCCTTGAGCTTGGGCAGCGGCGTAGCCGGGTGACCCGAAAGGTCCGCCAGCAGGCCGACCACGAGCGGAAGCTCACGCTTCTCGACCGCGTCGCCGACTTCGACGTCATAGGTGATCTGGACACGCGGCGGACGGTTACGCCCAACCCATTTCTGCAAACTGTTCGACATGAATCTCTCCGGAAACGCTTGACTGTTTAGGACAACAAACGCTAACGCCCGCTTCATTGACGAGCGCATGGGTACAAAGTACAAAAGCCGGTCGAAGAGCGCAGGATCACACCCGCGGCATGCGCGCGAGTTCGAGCCCGCTGACGGGTTGTCGTCAACGTGAGCGCCTTTCTTTAGTTTTCTTTGAATCAGGCTACCCACTGCAGGGCTGGGCGAACCTGCGCGGATGGCAGGCTGCCGTATAGAGCGCTGGTAGCAGTTCTAGCGCTCGTCCCCCGCGGTTTCCTCCAGGCCATGAACACTACCTTGGTCAGGGGTAATGGCCTTTGAAGAAGAAACCGTGACTTACTTGTCAGGCCGGTTTGGTATCACGCACGATCGGTGCATGCCTGCCGGTCTGGAAAATTTAGGCTGCATTAGAACACAGACTTTTTACAGCGACAAGACAGTAATCTGACAGCTATCATTAGTCCGTGCGCGGCCAATTACGAAGCAGTTATTGAAAAGTTGATTTAGCGAACGGACTATGCGCAGAAGCGCCTGCGATGGCACCTTGGTGCCGCGTTTCCGAACGTTCGTTAGGCTTTTCGAGCGACTGACATCACTTGCCGGGAGACCGATCTTCCGAAATTTTTATTCGGAGAATACCGATTATCGATAGCTCGTTAATTCGGCCAGCAAGAGAAATGGCTTCTATAAAAGATTCGATAACTCGATTAATTTCGGTGATAAAGAATCGATATAAACATCGTAATCAGATAACAAATTAAATTCGATTACGACCTCGATAACGACCATATGGAAGGCGACACATCGCTCTTCTGCTCATGCGCGCTCCATATGCGCCACGCATGGGCGCGCAACGGCGGCTCAATTGACATTGCGAGTCAGGGGAGTCGTCATCGCGTTGAAAGACTCCGACTTCTCAAGCGGCAGGCAAGATGGCAAGCACGAAAGCAATTATCTTAAAATTCTGTCTCCGCTTTCTGCACCACTTTCGAGACAATCGTTAAATCTCCTGGATGTCCGGTCGAGAATAGTAATAGTCCAGCAGTCAATGTCGATGATCTCGCCGACGTGCCGCACAACCGGGAGTCCGAACGCTTCGAAGCGACTCACAGGTGCGCGACTTCACCGTCGACGCTGCGCCGCTTCGACGTAACAATCAGGTTTACCCTATAACGGAGCATCGCCGTCCTGCGAGCGTCGGCGAAGTCAACGCCAAGCCCGCTCAATCATGTCCGCCTCGTTGGGCGAGCGCTTTCTACTGGGGGGACGGCGGATTCAAAAGCTTGCTCAATGGCTTCAGTGGGCCTAGTGGGAGCAGCGAGAACGTCATCAGGTGCGCTCTCCCCAAGGGAAGTGCCTCGAGCATTTCATGCGCTTCACTTTGGTCCGTAACGTTCAGGATGAACGCTACCCCAGCCCGGTCTTGCAGCGAATACCACTGGTCAATTTTGCCCTCGAGATAGAGCTGAGCCGTCTCGCGAACTTCGGTCGGAAGAATGTGTTGGACGAGCTGCATGTCCGTGCCCGGCGGAAAGGTGCCAATTGCCAATATCTTCGTGGTTGGCGTGGTGGGCATTGGAGTGGTGTGTGCCATGGAAACTCCAGCGGAAGTGGCCAGCACAGAGGCTGTTGTCAAATCAAGGAGAATCCGTTTCATCATGTCGTGCTCTTTTCGCATCACTCTGACGGCTGGCGCGAGGCAACACCAGATGCCGCATTCAGCGCCGCGGCTTCTGCTCCCGTCAGATAGCGATCGCGGAAGCGTTCATCGACGCGTTCCCACATCTGCTTCGAAAACAGCAGCGCCGCATTGAGCGGGCGATGATTGATGACCACGGAATCGGTCTCCCCCTGTTCGTTCAGATGCGCGACGACCACCGTTTCGATCGGCACGCCCTGGATCTGCGACCGATAGGATTCCAGGTACAAACCGTTGCCGATCTCGCCCTTGTAGCTGTGATGCTGAAATTCATAGAGCGAGACCGCGTGTTTAATCACGGCGAGAATGTCGGCTCGTCCCTCGATCGGACGCTTCAGGACGGTGGCTTCGAGCGTCGCGTTTTCGGCGAGCCTCGTCAGCCAGAGCGGCGGACCGCCTGCGGGCGCCAGCAAGGGCGCCGTGTCGTTGAATTTCATGCTGGGCTCCGGTTACGGTTTGCTCGTCATGCCTGCGCTAGCGGCATCGAGCGCTGCTTCGAGCGTCAAAGCGTCTTCGGGCCATAGTGCATCGATGATCGGCATGGTGCTGCTCCTGCTTTCAGGTCATCGGATGTGGCCATGATCGCGGTTTACTCGTGCGGCAGGAAGTGGCAGTATCGCCATTATTCAAGGAATTTCAGACACGCCATGACCATCGTTCGCATCTGGGTCTACGACGGAATTCTCGCCTCCGGCGTCGCGGGCCCTGTGGACGTCTTCAGCGCGGCCAATCAATTCCATGCGCGCAAAGTTGCACCCGGCACGACATCCGCGCCCGTGTTTGGATGGCGCGTGGAATCTCTCGACGGGCAACCCGTCACGGCTGCATCCGGGCATACCATTCACGTCGACGGCAAGATCGACCCGCGCAAACGGGCAGACGCCGTTCTGCTGACAGCACCGTTTTTCTCGAACGTCGACGAATTTATCGGGCGCCGCGAGCAATTGAACGCGCTGTCTTCAGCACTGCGGCGTCAGCGCAAGGCAGGTGCCGTGCTGGCCGCTTATTGCACGGCCAACTACCTGCTCGCCGAGGCGGGCCTGCTGGATGGCCGCGCCGCAACGACGCACTGGGCGAGAGCCGCGGACTTCGCGCGCCGCTATCCGCGTGTCGAAGTTCGCGCACAGGAACTGCTGATCGCGCAAGACGGCATCATCTCCGGCGGTTCCGTGACGTCGTATCTGAATCTCGCGGTGCGGCTCGTGGAGACATTCGCCGGCGAGGAACTCGCCGCGTTGACCGCGAAGGCGCTGTTGATCGACATGAACCGGACTTCGCAGGCATCCTTTGCAACGCTTCTCGACGAACACGGACATACCGACACGCTTGTCGCGCGCGCCCAGCAGCAGATGGAGGCTACGTTGCAGCAGGGATTCCGGTTGAGCGATCTGGCGGCGTCGCTTGCAGTCAGCGAACGAACGCTCAATCGCCGTTTCAAGGAAGCCGTCGGGCTCGCACCTTTGACGTATCTGCAGAATCTGCGTATCGAGGTCGCGAAAAGGTTGCTGGAAACGCGCCCAATCAGGCTTGAGACGGTGAGTCAGCAGGTCGGTTATGGCGATATCAGCACGTTTCGGCAGTTGTTCAAGCGCAAGACCGGGTTGTCGCCAAGTGAATATCAGATGCGGTTCTCGCGTGCCGCAGCGGAGAGTAGATAAGCCGAGTCAGACCGCAACGGCCGCTCAGACCTCGCGGGATCATCACGCCGCACCCCTCACCGCTTCCCTCCTCCATTCCCCGCACTATCGTTCTGTATCTCAACGTATCTACACCAGGTAGGGATACGCACGCTTACATACAAGCGAATTTCGGACACAAGCGGGATACGTTCATCCGCTCAAATACGCCCATCGCGAGCAAGACACCGCACCGCATAAATTGGGCTTACCGAGGTCGTGCATATGCAACACGAGTCGAACGGAACCGTTGTACAGGACCGCACCGCGGATGAGCCGCCGGGCAGCCTGATCGCGCGCGATTGTCTGTTGACGCGCGCCCGGCAGATCTCCCGAGTCCTGACTTCCGTCTATGACGACGCGTTGCGTCCCTTCGGCATCGTGGCGCCGCAATTCTCATTGCTCGTGCTGATCGCGAAGTTCGGGCCTATCAGCCGCTCAGATCTGAGTCGAAGAAATCATCACGAGCGCTCGACGCTGACAAGGAATCTGCAGCCGCTGATTGCACAAGGCTGGATTGCCGAGGACGTCCCGGCAAGCGACGGTCGAAGCCGCCCTCTCTCGCTCACGCACGAAGGCCAAGCGCTGCTCAAAAACGCCGCAAGCGCGTGGTCGGTTGCACAGAGCCACGCGACGAGCTTTCTCGGCGAAGGGGGCGCCCATGAGCTCATCGATATCGCGCGCAAATTGCCGCTGCGCATGCTCTGAAGTTTTCGGTCGATGTTGCCTATGCAAGATCGGCCAACGTTTGGTACCCCCCCGTCAAGGAGTTTGTGATGAAAGTCGTCAAAGCCGCCGCCGTCCAGTTCAGTCCGGTGCTCTATAGTCGTGAAGCAACCATCGCCAAGGTCGTGCGGAAGATCCACGATCTCGGCCAGAAAGGTGTGCAGTTCGCCACCTTCCCCGAAACGGTCGTGCCCTACTACCCTTATTTTGCGGCCGTCCAGACGGGCATCGAGCTTCTCTCGGGCACCGAACATCTGCGCCTCTTCGAACAGGCCGTGACCGTGCCGTCCGCTGCTACCGAGGCAATCGGCGCAGCCGCACGACAGGCAGGCATGGTCGTTTCCATTGGTGTCAATGAGCGCGATGGCGGCACGCTCTACAACACGCAATTGCTCTTCGACGCCGACGGTACGCTGATCCAGCGACGCCGCAAAATCACGCCGACGCATTTCGAACGCATGATCTGGGGCCAGGGAGATGGCTCGGGCTTGCGTGCAGTCGACAGCGCAGTCGGCCGCATCGGCCAACTCGCATGCTTTGAGCACAACAATCCCCTCGCTCGCTACGCGATGATCGCCGACGGCGAGCAGATCCATTCGGCGATGTACCCCGGTTCCGCCTTTGGCGAGGGCTTTAGCCAGCGCATGGAAATCAACATCCGCCAGCATGCGCTCGAATCCGGCGCGTTCGTCGTCAATGCAACGGCGTGGCTGGACGCGGACCAGCAGGCGCAGATCATGAAAGATACCGGTTGTGGAATCGGTCCGATCTCGGGCGGCTGTTTCACCACGATCGTCGCGCCTGACGGCATGCTGATGGCCGAACCGCTTCGCTCGGGTGAAGGCGAAGTGATCGTCGATCTCGACTTCGCTCAAATCGACCGCCGCAAGATGCTGATGGACTCGGCCGGCCACTACAACCGCCCCGAATTGCTGAGTCTGATGATCGACCGTACGCCGAGCGCGCATGTTCACGAGCGCGCTTCGCACCCGGCGATCGTCAACGACCAGAGTTCCGACGATCTGCGCAGCCAGGCTGCGTGACTTCTAAACTTCAAATCGCCCCGCGCGCATTTTTTCATGCCTGTGTGTGTATATGCATACATAAACAGGATTTTTTTCCCTGAAAGGTAAGTGATATGACATCGAACCCTGCTCATGATCGGCCCATTCTCGTGACGGGCGCCGGAGGCGCGATTGGCGGAATCGGCCGCAATGTGACAACGTCATTGCTGGCGAAAGGCTATAAAGTGCGGGCGCTGGTGCGCAAGGAAGACGATCGCGCGAGCGAGCTGCGCCGTCTTGGCGCCGAAGTGGTGGTCGGTGATCTGACCGATCTCGCCTCGCTGCACCGCGCGATCGAAGACTGTTCGCGCGTCTATTTCGGCATGTCCGTCTCCCCGGCGTATCTCGAAGCAACCGTCAATTTCGCTGCCGTGGCGCGTCATCATGGCGTCGAAGCCATCGTGAACATGTCGCAGATGACAGTCACTGAAATGAGCATCACGGAGACGACTGACAGCCCCCAGCATAAACTGCACTGGCTCGCTGAGCAGGTTTTGCAGTGGTCGGGGCTGCCCGTCGTCACGGTACGGCCCACGGCGTTTCTCGAGAGCTTCTTCCTGACGCTTGGCGCAGCCGGCGTGCGCGACAACGACGAACTTGCACTGCCGCTCGGCAATAGCAAGACGTCGCCCATTTCAGCCGTTGACGTCGCGAACGCGGTTTCGGTGATTCTCGAAGACCCTGCGCCCCATATCGGCAGGATCTATAACCTGACTGGTCTTGAATCAACGGATCTCGAACAAGCCGCGCGGGTCTTTTCAGACGCGCTCGGCCGGCCGATCCGTTACCGGAATGTGGACGTCGCGCCGTGGTCGGACAAATTGCGCGAACTCGGCATTCCCGCTCACGTCGTCGCTCACCTGACCGTGATGGCCGACCTGCACGTTCAGGGACGATACGACCGCATGACGAACGACCTGTTCGAACTCACGGGCCGCAAACCCATGAGCATGTACGACTTCGTGAGACTGCACATCGCAGACTTCTCGCGCAACGCGACACGCTGATCCAGGGCAGGAGAACGATCCCATGTCAGAAGACACACCTCGATCCTCATCGCGCCGGCACTTTGTCGGTATGGCCGCCGCAGTGCTCGCGGCAGGCTCGCTGAGCCGGCTCGCCTTTGCGGAAACGAGCCCGTCCATCGGCGTGATTACCGAACCCGCGAACGGCGACAAGACGGCGCTCCGGCCGTTCCGGGTTCATGTCCCCGACTCGCAGCTCGCCGACATGCGGGGCCGCATCAAGGCCACGCGCTGGCCGGATCGCGAGACAGTGCCCGACGAATCGCAGGGCATTCAGCTCGCGACCATTCAGGGACTCGCGCAATATTGGGCAACGGGCTATGACTGGCGCAAATGCGAAGCGCGGCTGAACTCGTATCCGCAGTTCATCACCGAGATTGACGGACTCGATATCCATTTCATTCACGTGCGCTCGAAGCACGACAACGCGATGCCGTTGATCGTGACCCACGGCTGGCCCGGCTCGGTCATCGAACAGTTCAAGATCATCGACCCGCTCGTCAATCCGACTGCCTACGGCGCGCCGGCTTCGGATGCTTTTCATCTCGTGATTCCCTCCTTGCCCGGTTACGGCTTTTCGGCGCGACCTACCACAACGGGCTGGGGACCGGAGCGCACCGCGCGTGCGTGGGTCACATTGATGAAACGCCTTGGCTACGAGCGCTTTGCTTCGCAGGGCGGCGATCTCGGCGGGATCGTCACGAACATCATGGCCAAACAGGCGCCGCCCGAACTGATCGGCATTCATGTGAACTTCCCCGCCGCCGTTCCGGCGGATGTTCTGAAGTCGCTTGCCGCTGGCGACCCGATGCCTGCCGGCTTATCGGACGACGAAAAGCACGCGTATGAGCAGTTGAGTGCCAACTTCAAAAAGAAGCGCGGCTACGCTTTCGAAATGGCCACGCGCCCGCAGACGCTGTACGGACTCGCGGACTCGCCGGTGGCGCTGGCTTCCTGGCTGCTCGACCATGGCGACGGCTACGGCCAGCCCGCGGCGGCGTTGAGCGCAGCCGTGCTCGGTCATCCCGTCAACGGTCATTCAGCCGGCGCGCTGACCCGAGACGACATACTCGACGACATCACGCTTTACTGGCTGACCAACACCGGCATTTCGGCGGCGCGCTTCTATTGGGAGTCGCACGCGAATTTTTTCCTCGCGGCCGACGTCAACGTGCCTGCCGCAGTGAGCGCATTTCCGGGAGAAAACTACCAGGCGCCGAAGAGCTGGACCGAAAAGGCCTATCACAACCTGATTTACTTCAACAAACCCGAAACGGGCGGGCACTTCGCGGCATGGGAAGAACCGATGATCTTCGCGAACGAAGTGCGCACGGGGTTAAGGCCTTTGCGCGGCTAAAGTGCGAAGCGCGCCGACACCCTGGTTAGCTTAGGTCGACAGAATGGTGACGAGAGCGACAGCGGAATCGCCGGCCAACTGACCACCGTTGTTTTCGGCGAGCGCCACCTTCGCCCCAGGACGTTGGCGCGCGCCCGCTCTACCGCGCAACTGCTGCGTGAGTTCGACGATCTGCGCCACGCCCGTCGCGCCCACAGGATGACCACGCGACAGCAATCCGCCGCTCGGATTCACGGAAACGCGTCCGCCGATATCCGTATCGCCGGAGCGAATCAGCTTCGGCGCATCGCCGGGGGCGCAAAGGCCGAGATTCTCGTAATGAATCAGCTCGGCCGGCGCCGATGCATCGTGCAGTTCGACGACATCCACGTCTTCCGGTCCAATGCCGGCCGCCTCATACGCCTCTCTGGCCGCGCGCACCGCGACCAGTTCGCCCGAGCCGTCGGCCTTCGCGGAGACGATCGAACTCGCACGGATGAACACCGGCGCGATGTCGTGCTTGCGTGCATAGTCTTCCGAGCAGATGAACAGGGCCGCGCCCCCATCACCGATCGACGAACACATGAACAGCGTCAACGGATCGCTGACCATGCGGCTCGACAGGACTTCATCGACGGTCGTCTCCTTGCGGAACTGCGCGAGTGGATTCAGCGATCCCGCGCGGCGGCTCTTCACGACGACGCGTGCGAAATCGCTCGCATCGGCGCCGGTTCGCTTCATCCACTTGCGGGCTTTCGCTGCATAAAGATCCATGAACAGCGATCCGGTGCCGGTGGTGACGCCTTCGGGCAACGGCTCTTCGAGATCGACCGCTTTCGCGAATGCGCCGAATGAAATCGCCTTGTCTTCGTGCGATAACTTCTCGACCCCGACGACCAGCGCCGTTTCCGACTGCCCCGACGCGACCGACCACCACGCGAGATTGAGCGCCGTACTACCCGAGGCGCACGCGTTCTCCACGTTGAACATGGGTTTTCCATCGAGTCCAGTATTGCGCAACGACGCTTGCGCACGAATCATTTCCTGTCCCGTCACGACGCCCGCCGCGGCGTTGCCAAAGAAAATGCGCTCGACGTCGTTCACGCTCGCGCGCGCATCCTTGAGAGCAGACGCGACCGCTTCCTCGGAAAGCGACTTCAGATTGCGTTCGAGGAACTTCCCAAATGACGTCATGCCGACGCCGCCAATGACTACTTCTCGCATTGCTGTCTCCTGAGGAAAATGCATCAATCGAGGATCTTTCCGCGCGTTTCCGGCATACGCGCATACACGACGAAACCCACCGCGCACACGAGTGCCACGTAGATCCACAAGTACTTCGACAACCCCGAGTTGGACATCGCGGTGACGATGTACGGCAGCGTGCCGCCAAACAGCGCCGCGGATATCGCATAGGGCAGTCCGACACCGGTGGCGCGCACGTGCGCGGGAAACTGCTCGGCCATCACGGTCGCGCAGGTCGCGGCGAAGCCCGATGACAGCACCATGCCGATCGTGACGATCACGGTCGCATTCCAGAAGTTGTTGGAGAGCAGGCTCAGTGCGGGCCACGCAAAGAGTGCCGAGCCGCCGGCGAACACAAGCAGAACCGGCTTGCGTCCCACGCGATCCGACAACATGCCGAACAACGGAATCGCGATCAGCGATACCACGATGGAAATCACGCTCGCCCGAAACGCAGAGGAAAGCGGCAGGCCGGTTCTCAAATGCGCGAGCGTCGGAAATAGCACGAGCCAGAGATAGATGCAGAGATTGCCCGCCATCGCGATGCCGACCACGCGCAGCGCAGCGCGCCAGTGATCGCGCACGATCGAGATGAACGGATGGCGCGACTGCGCGTGCCTCGCGACCTTGCGGAACGCGTCGGTTTCGGCGACCGCGAGCCGCACCCAAAGTGCGACGAAACCCATCGCCCCCGCGATGCCGAACGCGATTCGCCAGCCGTATTCCGCCATCCCGGACGGCTCGATGAACGAGGTCAGCAGCGCGCCGACCGAGGCGGCCACGAGCACGCCCGCGTTGACCGCAAAGTGCTGCCACGAGCCCGCGAAACCGCGCCGCGAAGGCGCCGACGATTCGATCAGAAACGTCGCCGCGGAGCCAAACTCGCCACCCGCCGCAAAACCTTGCACGAGCCGTGCAAGAACGAGAACGACGGGTGCGGCGAAACCGATTGATCGATATCCAGGGCACGTCGCGATCACGAGTGAACTGCCCGCCATCAACGCCACCGACAACGCGAGGCCATTCTTGCGCCCACGTCGGTCCGCGTAGGCGCCGAGCAATGCGCCACCGATCGGGCGCATCACGAAGCCGACGGCGAACACCGCGAAGGCCGACAGCAACGACACGCGTTCGTCGTGCGCGGGAAAGAAATGCCGCGAGAAAAGCGAGGCAAACGTCGCGTAAATGATCCAGTCCGTGAACTCGACGATGGTGCCGAGCGTCGCCGCGACGATGGCTCTCTTCTGCGCTCGCGTGAGCGTCACCGAGGAGGGTTCCGCTACGCCCGGAAGGGTGGTTTCCATGCTTGTCTCCGTGTCTGTCGATGTTGATGCCCGGCGGCACATGACCGCATCCTAGGTGTGCTGAAGCACGCTGGACAACCGACTTTTTCTGCGCGTTCGATTGATTTTTTCTGTATCGAAGACGCCCACTCTCGATTGATCAAATGTCAATCGAAGCCGCTAAAAATGTCGTTTGAAGTGGATGGCTCGCGCGCCCTAGCATGGAATCCATGAATTGCAGACTGGATTGAACGGAGACATGTCATGAACGCTTCACTTGATTCAACCGAAGTCGCGATCGTCACAGGCGGCGCCCAGGGCATCGGCCTCGGGATCGCCCGGACGCTGGCGCGTCAGGGACGGCGCATCGCGTTGTTCGATCTCGATTGCGCGGCGCTCGATCAGGCGTGCACCGAACTGGCGGCTGCTGGCGTCGAGGTCATCGGCCTGCCGGTCGACGTCACGAACAGCGAGGCCGTCAATGGAGCTGTCGATACCGTGATCGAGCGCTTCGGGCGCGTGGACATCCTGGTGAACAATGCGGGCATCGTGCGCGACAGGCGCATCACGAAGATGAGCGACGACGACTGGGACATCGTCATCGGCGTCAATCTGAAGTCGCAGTTTTTGTGCTGCCGCGCGGTGCTCGCACCGATGTCGACCGCGCGCTATGGGCGCATCGTCAATATCGCGTCGCGCGCGTGGCTCGGCGGCGTCGGACAGTCCAACTATTCGGCGTCGAAGGGCGGCGTAGTCAGCCTCACGCGCAGCCTCGCGCTCGAATGGGCCAGCGCGGGCGTCACGGTCAACGCCGTCGCTCCGGGCATCGTCGATACCCCGCTCTTTCGCACCTTCGATCCCGCGCTTCAGGAGCGTTTGCAGAAGTCCGTGCCTGCGCAGCGCATTGGTACGCCCGACGATATCGCACAAGCCGTGTCGTTTTTCGCCCAGCGAGAATCCTCGTACATCACGGGGCAAACGCTCTACGTGTGCGGCGGACGTTCGCTGTCCTCGCCCAGCGTTTGACGGAGCGGATCATGACCATTCACTACGGCAAGTCGGAGCACGTCGCGATCGTCACGCTGGATCGCCCAGAAGCGCTCAACGCACTCGACCTCGACAGCCTCAAGGCGCTGCGCGCAGCGCTCGCCACCGCACGCGACGACGACGACGTGCGCGTGATCGTCCTCACAGGCGCCGGAAGCAAGTCGTTTTGCGTCGGGGCCGACCTCAAGAACACGCTGCCGCCGCAAACGAGTTTTGCCTCGTCTTTCGTGAGACCCGTCGATCGCGCCGCCGCCGAAGGCATTTACGTGCGGATGATGGACCTGACGTCGCTGCGCCTGTTCAAGCCGCTCATCGCGGCGATCAATGGTTATTGCCTCGGTGGTGGACTCGAACTCGCGTTGCAATGCGACTTGCGGATTGCTTCGGATACCGCAATGTTCGGCTTGCCCGAGCCGGTCGTCGCGAGCATTCCGGCGGTGTGCGGGATACAGGCGCTGCAAAAGGCCGTGCCGTCCGCCATCGCGATGAAGATGCTGTACACCGGCCTCCGGATCGACGCGGCTTACGCCGAACGCGTGGGTCTCGTTTCCGATGTCGTCGGTGCAGCGGTGCTGATGGACACGGCCCTTCAAATGGCGAACACGATCGCGGCCAACGGCCCGCTCGCGGTGCAGATGATCAAGAAGATCGTCGAGACGAGCAGCAACGTGCCGCTTGCGCAGGCGATCGAATTCACGGAACTCGCGTGGGGCGCAATGCGCGATTCGGAGGATCGAGTCGAAGGGCGCGTCGCGTTCGCTGAAAAACGCAGTCCGCGTTTCAAGGGGCGTTAAACGTCGGGCGATGCGGCGCTCACGGAGAGAAGCCAGTCGCGAAACGAGGCGAACTCGGGCTTCTGCAGATGTTCGTGCGGATACACGAGGTAGTAAGTGAACGCGCCGAGATCGAGCACGAATGAGAACGGCGTGACGAGCGTGCCGTCGCGCAGCTGATCGGCAACGAGCACGCGCTGCGCGATCGCGACGCCGTGTCCCTGAACCGCCGCGGCGTAGGCGAGCACCGAACTTTCGTAGCTGAGGCCGCCAAGCGGATTCACGCCGCGCACTTCGGCTGCATCGAGCCATTTCGCCCAGTCCTCGCGACGCGCCAGCGAATGTAGAAGCGTGACCTTCGAGAGCGCAGCGGGCGTGGCGTCGTTGAGATCGGGATGCGCGCGCAGGAAGTCGGCGCTGCACACGGGCACGAGTTCGTTAGGCACGAGGCGATCGGAGCCTATGTCCGACGATGGCGCATGCGAGAGGCGAATCGCGGCATCGACGTCTTCAGTCTTGAAGTCGACCGGTTGCAGCGAGGTCGTAAAGATGACCTCGATATCCGGGTGGTCGCGATGGAAGGTGGAAAGACGCGGCAGCAGCCAGTTCATGGCGAATGTCGTGTAGCCGCGAATCTTCAGCGTGCGGCGGCGACGCGCCTCGGTGAGATTGATGGTCGCGGTTCGCATGGTTTCGAAGCCACGCACGATGTCGGCAAGATAGCGCTCGCCGACCGCCGTCAACGTCATCGAGCGATGACCGCGCTCGAACAGCTGCATGCCGAGCTGGTCTTCGAGCAGCTTGATCTGCCGGCTGACGGCAGCGGGCGTGACGTTCAGCTCGTTGGCCGCGAGCTGCACGCTGAGCAGACGGCCGCAGACCTCGAAGGCACGCAGCGCGTTGAGTGACGGAAGGGTTCGCATCGAAAAATGGTAGCACGCAGCGAATGCGCATTGTCGGTGCGAAGCAACACAGACAGACTCAAGGAGACAATCATGTTGAACGACGTGCGGATTCTGGCATGCGGCATGCGCGAGGCCGTCGAACTGAGCGCTAGCGTGCTCACGCAGGCCGGGGCTCGGATCACGTATTCGGACTCGGTGTCGCTGGGCGACTTCGCGTACGACGTGGCGATCGTGTCGTCCGATACGTGCTCTGCGGCGCAAAAGCGTGTCATCGCACGGCTCAAGGCATCGGCCGATACGATCGTCTGCGACATCACGGCAATGGGTCTTCAGCGCACGAGCGAGAACACCGTGTATTCGGATACGCAGATCCAGGCGATGAGCGGCCTGATGGACACCACCGGTTTTTCGGATGGAGGGCCCGTGCGCATCGGTGTCCCGTTCAGCGAGATCTCCGCGGCGCTCTATGCCTCGGCGGCGATCGCCGCGGCGCTGCGCGTCAGGCGCATGTGCGGTCTGAACCAGAATATCGACGTGAGTCTGTTCGGGTGCGCCGTTGCTGCGCTCACGACGTTTCTGCCCGCGGCACTCGTGGGCGATCCGGTTGGACGCATCGGCAACCGGCACCCTTCCTGCGCACCCTGGAACGCGTACCGAACACGCGACGGCTGGATCGTCATTTGCACGAGCACCGAGGATCAATGGCGCAAGATCAAGGGCGCGGCCAGCGAGCCCGATCTGGAGAATGCGCGCTTTTCGAGCCTGAGCGAACGCGTGCGGCACGTCGAAGAACTCGATGCCTTGCTGGAAACGTGGACTTCCACGATGACCACGGCGGACATCTCGTCGCTTTGTGAGCGTCTCGGGATACCGGCGGGACCGATCGTATCCGTCGAAGAACTTGCGCGTGAGCCGAATTTTGCCCTGCGCCATCGAGACGCCGCGGCGTGTATGACCCAGGCTGCAATCCGTAGCGACACCTATCGCCAAGTATCGTTGTTTCGCGAGTCGCCCTTGTCCAACGGAGCGCGTGCGGCCACCAGCACTCGCGCGGACTTCGATCTGAACGCAGGTCCGCTCACCGGCGTGAAGGTGATCGAAATCGGTCAATATACGACCGCTCCGCTCGTCGGCAAACATCTTGCGGCCCTCGGCGCCGATGTCGTGAAAGTCGAGGCGCCAGAGGGCGAACTCTCACGCACCTGGTCGCCGGGACAACGAGGCACGAGCTATTTTTTCGCTCTGAACAATACGGACAAGCGGACCCTGTCGCTCGACCTGAAAAAGGAAGATGACCGCGCGTACCTGAAGACTCTGCTCGCCGACGCGGATGTGCTCGTCGAAAATCTTCGGCCCGGCGCGCTTGCCAAGCTCGGATTCGATCGCGAGACGCTTGCCGGGATCAATCCACGCCTCATCTACTGCTCCATCTCTGGATTCGGCGTCTGTAGCGCCTATCCGGCGAGGCCCGCATTCGATACGGTGATCCAGGCGATGAGTGGCCTGATGGATCTGACGCGCAGCGACGGTCAACCGGTCAAGATCGGCGCATCGGCTGCGGATATCCTCGGCGGACAGGCGGCCCTCTTTGCCATCGTCGCGCGTCTTTCGGCGCTATCGAGCGACGAGGGCAAGTTCATAGAAATCGCAATGCAGGATGTGGCCGCATGGTCTGCGCTTTTCGCAGCAGGGAACCAGCGCTCAGCACTCGCCACCGAAAGCGACGTGGCGAGCATTCAAACGTTGATCCAGGATGCCGCGTTTCGCGACGATGCGTTGAGTACCGCCATCGACCCGAACGGCGACGTCTGGCCCGTGCCCAAGCTTCCGTATCGACTCTCGCGCACCGCGGCGAGCGTGCGTTCCGTGCCCGGCGCGCCGGCGCGTCCGACGTGTCCGACGTGTCCGGAAACGACGTCGCTAGCCCTTCAACACGGGCCGGCGGTATCCGTACCGGGTTGCAGCTCACCGCGCCGGGCACGCAGTCCGAACGAATACGACAGCACCGCAGAAACGAGCAGTGTCGCGCTGACGAAATACAGCCCCAGGGAGTAATCGCCGCTCATATCGCGCAGCCTGCCGATCACCATCGGACCGATCGTGCCGCCGATCAGGCTCCCCATCGCGTTGATCAACGCAATGCCCGTCGCCGCGGCGGAACCCGATAGAAACTGCGTCGGCATGCTCCACAGCGGTGGCTTCGCCGCATTGATGCCGAAGTTGGCGATCGAGAGTCCGATGATCAGCACGAGCGCGCTCGTCGCATGTCCGGACATCAGCATCCCAATCCCGGCCGCCAGACACGCAATCGCGACGTGCAGACGGCGTTCGTTCGTACGATCCGAATTGCGCGCCCACAGCACCATCGTGACAACCGCGAACAGGTTCGGGATCGCGTTGACGAGACCCAGCTCGAAGTAACTGAACCCGAACCGGTGAATGATCATCGGCGCCCAGATGCCGATCGCGTACAGCCCGGTCGACGTCCCCGCATAGACGAGCGACAGCAACAGCACGCGAGAATCCTTCACCGCGTCCCAGATGCTCGACTTGCCCTGCGCGGCTCTGGCGTCGCGCTCGCGCTGCATCTCGCGCGAGAGCCACTGCCGCTCCTGCGGCGCGAGCCAGCGCGCGTCTTCCGGCTTGTCGGTCAGGAAAAAGAGCGTTGCGATGCCGAGCAGCACGGTCGGCAGACCCTCGGCGATGAACAGCCACTGCCACCCGTGCAGATGCGCGACGCCGTTCAGGTCCATCAGCGCACCCGAGATCGGCGAGCCGATCATGTTCGACAGCGGCGCCGCCGCCATGAACATCGCGGTGACGAATGCGCGATGTCGTGCCGGGAACCAGTAGCTCAAGTACAGAATGATGCCGGGGAAAAAGCCCGCTTCGGCGAGGCCGAGCACGAAGCGCAGCGTATAGAAGCTGGTCGGCCCACTCGCGAATGCGGTGGCCGCGGACAGCAGCCCCCAGACCACCATCAGCAGCGCGATCCAGCGGCGGGCGCCAACCCGCTGCAGCGCGAGATTCGACGGCATCCCGGCCGCGATATAGCCGACGAAGAAAATCCCCGCGCCGAAGCCGAACATCGCCTGCGTGAGGCCGATGTCGTGATTCATCGTGATGCCCGCGAAGCCGACGTTCACGCGGTTCAGGAAGCTCATGAAGTACAGCAGGATGATGAACGGCGTGATACGCCGCGACACCTTGCGTACGACGCTGCGCTCGAACGTGGTGTCATCCTGCGGACCGACTGTGGCAAAGCTCATATGTGTCTCCTGCCGTCGTGTGCATTGCATCGACGGTCTGGTTATCAGTGGGTGGCCCGCGCCGTGCAGCGCGAGCCTCGTTGCCTGCCTACACGCGTTTCTGCTGCGCGGGCAGATCGATGCGGCACCACGGCTGCGCCGCCCAATGACGGGCCTCGAATGCGTCGATCGCAGCCGCGTCGCGCAGCGTCATGCCGATCGTGTCGAGCCCTTCGAGCAGCATCCGTTTCTGGCGTGCCGGCAGCGAGAACGCATAGTGCCGGCCTGAAGGCGTCGTCACGACTTCGTTGGCGACGTCGATCGACAAGCGCTTGTCGCTGCCGCTCTCGACTTCCGCGACCAAGGCCTCGATCTGCTCCGGTGGCAGCGTCACGAGCAAGAGCCGGTTGTTCGCCGAATTGAAGTAGAAGATCTCGCCATAGCTCGGCGCGATCACTGCTTCGAAACCGGCCTGCTGCAAGCCCCACACCGCATGCTCGCGACTCGATCCGCAACCGAAGTTCGAACCGCCCAGCAGGATCTTCGCGCCTTGATAGTCGGCACGGTTCAGCACGAACTCGTCGCGCGCCCGGCCGTCCGTATCGAAGCGCAGGTCGTACAGCAGCCCGCGCGCGAGACCGGACTTGTCGATGCCGAGCAGAAACTGCTTCGGCATGATCTGGTCGGTGTCGAGGTTGTTGACCGGCAGCGGCGCGGCAACGCCTGCAATCGTGAATGGCTCAGCCATGAGCGAACTCCTTGCGAACGTCGACGATGCGCCCCGCGATCGCGGCGGCGGCGGCCATCGCGGGACTCATCAGATGGGTTTTACTGTCGCGCCCCTGGCGCCCTTCGAAATTGCGATTCGTCGTCGATGCGCAGCGCTCGCCCGGTGCGAGCACGTCGTCGTTCATCGCCAGGCACATCGAGCAGCCGGGCTGCCGCCACTCGAATCCGGCGTCGATCAGGACCTGCGCGATACCCTCGCGCTCCGCCTGATCGCGCACCATGCCCGAGCCCGGCACGACCATCGCGCGCACCGTCGGCGCCACCTTGCGGCCACGCACGACCTCGGCGACCGCACGCAAATCCTCGATGCGCGCGTTCGTGCACGAGCCGATGAAGACGCGGTCGATCGGCGTGCCCTCGATTGGCGCGCCGGCCGGCAACGCGATGTAGTCGAGCGCCTTGCGCATCGTCGCGGCGTCGAGACCGGAGCCGTCGGCCGAGTCCGGAATACGGCCGTCGACCGGTATGGCCTGGTCCGGGCTCGTTCCCCACGTTACGTACGGTGCGACGCGCGTCGCGTCGAAACAGTGCTCGGCGTCGAAGTGCGCATTGGCATCCGAGCGCAATTGCGACCATGCGGCGCATGCGGCGTCGAGCGTCTTCGCATCGAGATCCCGCACCTTGCTGCGCACGTAGTCGAGCGTCGTGCGGTCCGGTGCGATCAGCGCGGCACGCGCGCCCGCTTCCACCGTCATATTGCACAGGGTCATGCGCGCCTCCGCGGACAGGGCATCGATGGCCTCGCCCGTGTACTCGACCGCGTAGCCGCGCGCGCCCTGCGCGCCGATCCGCGTGATGATGTGCAGCACGAGATCCTTCGACGTCGCTCCGGGCAGCAGCGTGCCGTCGACGACGATGCGCATGTCTCTCGCGACGCGATAGACGAGCGTCTGCGTCGCGAGCACGTGCTCGACTTCCGACGTACCGATGCCGAAGCCGAGCGCACCGAGCGCGCCATAGGTCGTCGTGTGGCTGTCACCGCACAAGACGACCATACCTGGACGAATCAAACCGATTTCCGGCGCGACGACGTGTTCGATGCCTTGCATCGGATCGTTGACGTCGAACAGATGAATGCCCTGCTCAACGCAGTTGCGGGTGAAGTTAGCGGCCTGCTTCGCGGCGTCGACGATCTCGATCGTGCGTGAGGGCACCGGCACCGGCCGGGACGGAATCACGTGATCGACGACACCCATCTGCTGGCGCGGACGTCGCACGCGCAAGCCTTTGTCGCGCAGCCCCGTGAAGGCCTGCGGGCTCGTGTACTCGTTCATGATGTGCAGATCGGCGTAGAGCAAGACGTGCTCCGCGTCGATGGTCGATACCGTGTGGGAATCGACCAGTTTGCGGTAAAGCGTTGATGAAGGCATGGTGAGGTCCGACTGAAAAGAAGCAAACGAACAAATCAGCGTTGCAGAAACGGGAGCACGCGGTCGAGCAACAACGCCGGCGCCTCTTCCGCAATGTAGTGGCCGCACGGCAACGCCTCGCCACTCACACGAGCGCTCCACCGACGCCACTCCGCCAGCGGATCGAAGCACTGCCCGACCACGCCGTGCGCTCCCCACAATGCGAGGAACGGACACTCGATGCGCTTGCCCGCCGCGAAATCCGCGCGGTCGTGTTCGAGGTCGATGGTGATCGAGGCCCGGTAGTCTTCGCAGATCCCGTGTGCGGTGGCCGGATCGGACAGGCAACGCAGATACGCCGCGTAGGCATCGGGCGTAAACGGGCTGAGCCCTGCGCTGCGTGCGCCGATGGTCTGCTTCAGATACAGGTCGGGGTCGGCGCGAATCAGCGTTTCCGGGAACGGTGCTGGTCGCACGAGAAAAAACCAGTGCCAGTAGGCACGCGCAAACTCGAATGAGGTTTGCTCGTACATGGCGACGGTCGGCGCGACGTCGAGCGTCACCAGTTGCGTCACCGCGTTCGGATGATCGAGCGCCATGCGCGCGGCGACGCGTCCGCCACGGTCATGACCAAGAACCGCAAACGACGTGAAGCCATGGCTGCTCATCAGTTCGATCTGGTCGAGGGCCATGCGGCGCTTCGAGTAGTTGGCATGATCGGCGGCACCCTGCGGCTTGCTGCTGTCGCCATAGCCGCGCAGATCGGCGGCGATCACCGTGAAGTGTTCGGCGAGTGCGGGCGCGACCTTGTGCCAGATCGCATGGGTTTGCGGATGGCCGTGCAAAAGCAGAAGCGCAGGGCCGCTTCCGCCTTTGACTGCGTGAATTCGAACATCGCCGGTCTGTACCGACGCCTCCGTGAAGCCTTCGAACATGCTTGTCTCCCAACGCTGTTTTGCAGTCTAATTGATGCCATAAGCGATTGGGTTTCCCAAAAAGCAATCCGGTCGTAACTTTCAGGAACGAATCACGCAAGCCGTGGAGTGACGCGATGGATGGCTTTTCCGATCTGAATCTGTTTGCGCTGGTGGCGCGCAATCGCAACCTGGCGGCTGCCGCACGCGAGCTCGGCGTGACACCGCCGGCCGTCAGCAAACGTCTCGCGCAGTTGGAGCAGCGCCTTGGCGTACGACTGATGAATCGTACGACGCGGCGTCTTTCGCTCACGCCGGAAGGCGAGCTCTATCTCGCGAACGGTTCCCGCATCCTCGACGAACTATCGGAACTGGAACAGCTCGTCACGCGCAGTCGTGCCGAACCGGCCGGCCTGCTGCGCGTGAATGCGTCGTTCGGTTTCGGGCGCACGCATATCGCGCCGGCAGTATCCGACTTCGTCGAGCGTTTTCCATCGATGAAGATCCAGTTGCAACTGACCGAGCGCCCGCTCAGTCTTCAGGAAGAAGGCTTCGATCTCGGCATCCTGTTCGGTGAAGTGCCGGACGCGCGCATCAACGCACGTTTGCTGCTGAAGAACCGGCGCATCGTGTGCGCATCGCCGGCGTATTTGAAGCGGCATGGCAAGCCGTCCGTGCCGCACGATCTGACGAGTCACGCGTGCATCGTGTTGCGCGAAAACGACTCCGCATACGGCACATGGCATTTCTCGCGGGGCAAGCGTGCGGAGACCGTGAAAGTCGATGGCGCGCTGTCCAGTAACGACGGCGGTACCGTGCTGCGATGGGCGCTCGATGGGCGCGGCATCGTCGTGCGCTCGCAGTGGGAGATCGGCGGCTTTATCGAACGCGGGGAACTGGTGCCGCTGCTCATCGAATGGGGACTGCCGAACGCCGATATCCACGCGATTTATCTGGAGCGCAACAGGCTGTCCACCAAGCTGCGTACGTTCATCGACTTTCTCGGTGAGTATCTGCAAGCCGCGGTCGGTCGGGATGTGGCAACGAACGGCGCGAAACCATGAGCCCTCGCTCGTAGATGCTGTATCGTGTGCGCCTTCACCGTCGAGCAGACCTCACGTCGAGATGTCCCGGATGATCCCACTCCAGTGCAATCCAGCTTTCTATCAGCTTCTTGCCGACAGCTACGCCCGGCTTCTCGGTCGCCCTCTGGTGCCGCAGGCCATGTCTGTGGTCGAAGCTGCAAAGTGGCTTTATGAGAGCGCCCCGTTTGCGGTGCTCGCGCACAATACAGCTTCGGACCCGGTCTTTATCTACGGCAACAAGGCCGCGCAGCGCCGCTTTGGATATAGCTGGGACGAAATCATCCAACTGCCGTCGCGACTCTCGGCCGAGGCCCCGAATCGCGATGAGCGGCAGCAGTTCCTTGCCCGGGTGCAGCGGCTGGGCTACGAGGCAGGCTACAAGGGCGTGCGTGTCACCAAGTCAGGCCAGCGCTTCATGATCGAGGAAGCCACGTTGTGGCAGCTTCTCGACGCGGACGGCAAACTACACGGCCAGGCGGTCGTCATCCCGCGGACGCGCGATCTCTGATAGCGGATGGCAAGCCCCGGTGACGATCGGTATGACGCTTCAGAACAACTTGCGCATGCCCACTCGTACCGCAACCGAAGAATTGCCCGTCCCCACATAAACGCCATTTTCGAACACCGGTGCCGACCCGCCGCCGAGGAATACAGGCGCGGCTCCACCCGACGCATGAAGCCATGTCGCGCTCGTGTAGACGTCGACGCTCTTCGAAAGCCAGTAGTCGCACAGCGCCGTTGCGTTCACCCACTTTTGCGAGCCGAGCTTGCTGTACCAGCCGCCCGCCATCAATATCGTCGCTGGCGTGAGATAGAAGGCCTCATTCGCCTCGTAGGTCAGCATCGAACCGCTGTCGCTGCCAATCTTGAAGTGCGTGTTGGTGAAGAGCAGACGCGTGAGGCTACGACCGTAGCGATAGCTTCCGCCCACGCCGAACGACGCGACGTTGTTCGCAATGACAGGCCCGGCGGGCAACCCGGGAAAGAATGTCGTGCCCGCCTGGGTCGGCCCGTTCAGACCAAGGTCGTGCGTGTTCGTATAGGCCATTCCCAGATTGAGTGGCCCGTTCGAATACCGCGCACCCAGCGCATACACGCGGCCCGTCCCCGCCGGCACCGATTGCGAGGGGAACGCATAGAGACCGCCTAGCGTCACGCCGGCAAATGTCGGCGACGTGTATTTGATGGCGTTGTTGATGTGCAATGTGCCTGCGAGATGGTCGAAGTCGCCCGGGTGCCACGCGTACTGACCAGCGAGCTGTCCCATCGCAAACTGTGTCAGGTTGTCCCAGACGAAGTCGTACTGCTTGCCAAAGGTCAACGTGCCCGCCGCGTCGTTCGACAATCCCAACCATGCCTGCCGGCTAAACAACACACCTGACTGAACCATCGTTCCGCTGTACAGGTTGAAGCCGTTTTCCAGGTCGAAGACGGCCCGCGTGCCGCCGCCAAGATCTTCCACACCGCGCAGACCCCAGCGATTCGACTGGATCGAACCATCGTTTGCGACGAACGTGGCATGCCCGTTGAGATTGCTGAAGTAGGTGATGCCCGCATCGATGATGCCGTAGAGCGTCACGCTACTCTGCGCATGGGCGGTCCCCAAGGTGCCGGCGCCGATCAGCGCGGCGGCCGCCGCTTTCGTCACGATTCTCTTCATTGCGTGTCTCCTTTGCTTTTTTTAGTCAAAACGATTCCCTCCCTCGTGCGAGGGAATTTCTTTCGGTGGGGGATGGCCCGGACTCTCCGGGCCCAATCGGAACGCGACGAGTCGCGCTAGGCGTCGAAGCGGTACAACGTCGACGCCACACCAAAGCGCTGCTCAGCGCTCAAGCTGTTGGCGACGGCGAGATAGCGCGTACCACCTTCCGTAAAACTGATGGCCGCCGTTGCCGCGCTCGTGTCGAACGTCTCGACGAGCGCGAACGTGTTCCCGGTCCATTCAAATATCTGCGATTCGCGTTCGACGACTGGTGCCTGGGGTGTGCCGGTGATAAAGCAGACACGCACGAGATAACGTCCGCGCTCGCTTTCAATGAGGCAAAGCTCGCGCCCTCCCGGCCCGCCCAACTGTTGCGTCTCGACAAAGCGCTCGCCGTCGAATCGATAGAGCGTGGTGTGCGCAAGCAGATTGACGTGCACCATCCAGCACTCGCCGTCCGCTTCGAAAAAGCGGAATGTTCGGCCGCCCTTCTCTTCGAAGCGCTGCAAGGTGACGAATTGCTCGCCGTTCCAGCGCATCACGGCAGAACCACTGACATGATCCGAATACGCCAGAAGATGCATGTCGCCGTGTTGGAAATCATTCCAGTCGTAGCCCCACAGGCCGTCTATCGTTTGGAACAGTTCGAAGCGCTCGCCATTCCATTCGAAGATCCGCGAACTGCGCGGGTGCGTTGCGTCCACGCCGTCAAGCGTCACGCCTTGCGCAAGCGCGAGAAATTGCCTTTCGCCGATCGCGAATGCGCGCCACTGCTTGGCCGCGAACGCCGCGAAGTGCTGGTGTGGCTCCCATGCACCATTGCGCCACTCATACAGTGTGGCCTGTGTATTGAGGTCGTACGGGCCTCGTCCCTGGCGAATTCCCGCTGTGGTGAGAAAACGCCGGGCGCCGATCTCGAAGTACTCGACATCCTCGCCGCCGCTCAACTGAAATGCGTCGAACTGAACGAAGCGTTCACCCTCCATGCGGAACAGTGGCGCCTCGATATCGCTGTCACCACCATTCATGTGCGGCGGCTCGCCGGGGATATCACGCGCGAGTTGCGCCACGGCAAGATAGCGGACGTCGTCGAGTTGCCAGGTCGCCAGCGCACGAGCACCTGTCGTTGCCAGCGCCTGGATCGGCGTCAAGATACGTTCGCTCATTGAATTCTTCTCCTATCCAAAATGACTGTCGTCGCACTGAAAGTCGGTATGACTCAATGCTTTCCGTCCGCGGCGACGAGCGGCGCGGCGGCGCCTGGCTCGCGGTCGCTGGCCATCTGCGCGCCACGGCCCCAGACGCTCGCGAGCGCAACGCCGCTAGCCGCGAGCAACGCCAGCAGGCCCGCGAAAACAAACAATCTGTCGAGCGCGACTTGATGCGCCAGCATCAGACCGCCGATCATCGGCCCGATGATCGAACCGAGCCGGCCGATCGCCATCGTCCAACCGACGCCGGACGCTCGTACCGCCGCCGGAAACAGTCGACTGGCGATCGCGGGGAACGTCAGCTGTCCGCCGACAAGAAAGGCACCCACGAGGAACAGCATGCCGAACAGCGTGTCGCCCACGCCGATCAGCAAACCGAGTGCGCCGGTCAACAGCGCGCCCCCGACGAACGACGCTGCCACCGGGCGGAACGGCTCGCGCCGGCGCACGACCCACGACAGCGCCAGCGCACCAACGATTGCGCCGACATTGAGAACGACCGCGCCGAGTGCCGCTCGAGCGGGTGGCACACCGTTGATGTTCAGGATGGTCGGAATGAAACTGACGAGGAATCCCGAAACGATCATGCTCGCCAGTACTCCGCACCAGAGCGCAAAAGCAGGTGCGGCCCGGCCCGCTGCGAGAATTGCGCCCAGCTTCGCATGGCCCTGAGCCCGAGACGCGAATGGAACTTCACGCGCCGGAATCAGCCACACCACCGGAATCAGCATGGCCAGCGCAAACGAACCGCCCATCGCGAACACGATCTGCCAGCCAAAGCGGGTCATCAATGCGGCCGAAATTGCACCACCCACGACCGCGCCGAGTGGAAAGCCGATAAACATCAGAATGACGAGCGATGAACGCTGCCTCGGTGACGCGCACTCCGCGGTGATCGCTGCAACCGGCGGGATCGCGCCGCCCATCCCGAGGCCACCGATAAAGCGCAGCAATGCAAGCTGCGGCGCCGAGCTGGCGAGCACGCAAGCGAGCGTGAGCAGTCCGGTGATCGCGAGCGCGACGACCAACGTCGGCTTGCGCCCGAAGCGATCGGCGGCAGGCCCTGCCGCGATCGACCCGATCACCGTCCCGATGAAGCCCGCGCCGAAAACCCGGCCCAGAGAGGCATGATCGATCTGGAGCGCGTGCGAAATCAGCGGGGCAACGAATGACAGCATCAACGTATCGAACCCGTCGATCATCGACACGGCGAAACAGACGAGCGTGACGAGCGCGGCGCGCTCGGTGGGACGGGCGTTCATGGTTGCGTCTCCTGCGGACGACGATCGTTGCGTCGCCCTTTCGTTATCGATAGATCTTTCGCCGTGACGAAGCGCGGCATGTCACACGCTGCCCGCCGAGGGATAGTCGACATCGGTGAAGCCCGGTATTGGCACTCGCGTCGGATCGTTATCGTTCGCATGCAACTGGTCGACGATATAGTCGGCCACGCAGTTGGAAAGCAGCTGTGCCGGATCTTCCATGATGCGGCGCAGCCGCGCGGTGGTCGCCGCGCGATCGCGCAGGTCCGTGATCGGCGGCATGCCGCCGGTCGTCTGCGGTTCGAAGCGATAGCCGGCCTGCTCGGGAAACAGCTCGCGGGCGACCTCGATGCTCGCACGCGTGTTGAGCCAAAGCAGCCGATAGTCCTGCTCGAGCTTCGCCAAACCCGCCTCGTCGGGTAACTGCACGACCGAAAACGACGGCGCGTGAGGCGCGACCAGCACGCGCTCGGGTAGCAACGCACGCTCCGACGCGCGCCACAGCAGGTAGCACATATTGTTCGAGGCCCAGGTCACACCGGCAGTCGGGCGTCCCGACTGCCCGCTCACCAGCGCCATCGCCCGGCTCCAATCGAGCCGCTGCTCGCGCAGCCAGTTGCCGATGCGGTACACGATATCGAGGTAGGCAAGCCCGAATGTCGCGAACATCACGTCGTTCATCGGTACGCTCACACCTTCGCCCCCACGCGGCGCGAAGAACTGCGCATTGAGTGTGTCGAAGCGCAGCAGCGCGGGGTCCTTCAACGCGCGCTCGAGCATGTCGAGCGACGCGCCGCACGTATAGTCGACGAGATCGACGATCTTCTGCTCGTAACCCGCAAAGCTCGCCAGGTTGACGTAGTCGCGCCACAGCGCCAGCGAGTTGGCGTCGCGCGTCTTTTGCACGTGGCCCAGCAACCGTCGTGCGTCCGTACGCCATTGCGCGTCGTCGCCGTCATCGGCTGCCAACTCGCGCATGCGCGCCAGATACGCCAGCGCGAGCGGCAGATGCGAGACCGCGGTCAACTCGATGAAACCGCGCGTGGATTTGCGGAAGCTCTCGATCCGCGGTGCTGCGCCGCCGCCTGGAAACAGCACGATGTCCGAGCCCGTCGACACGATCAGCGGATCGCGCGCCGCCCGTTGCGCCATTTGCATGCTCAGATGGGCACCGATGCTCTCCGGGTCGGATGTGAAAGCCCGAAACAGGCCCGCGAAGGCGGGATCCGGCTGATAACTCATGGTTGCCTCTCTCGCCACGTCAGAAGTCGAACAGGCGCGCCGGGTTGTCCGCCAGAATCGCGCGATGCACGGCTGCATCATCGGTCCACTGCGCAAGCAGGTTCAGCAGTTCACCCGTGTCGCGCGAGCCATCGGGAATATGCGGCCAGTCGGAACCCCAGATCACCTTGTGCGGAGCCGCCGCGATGATGCCCTTGGCCATCGGCGCGACCGCTTCGTAGCCACGGTGCTTCGCGATCCGGTACGGCGCGCTGAGCTTGAGCCAGCAGCGGCCGTCGCGCAGCAGGCCGAGCAGACGCGCGAAGTCGTCCTGCGTGAGGCCATCCTCTTCGAGCATGTACCCCATATGGTCGATCACGAAATCGGTCTGCACGTCCGCGAGGAACGGAATCAGGTTGCGCACGACCCAGCCCGGCGCGTAGAACTGCACATGCCAGCCAAGCGACGCGCAGCGCTTCGCCATGCGCGTGATGTACTGCTGGATTTCGGCCGTCGGCAACGCCGCGCGTGCGAACAGGTCGAGCCGCACCGCGCGCACGCCGGCTTTGTGGAAACGCTCAAGCGTCGCCGCGTCGGTATCCTCCTCGATCATCGCCACGCCGCGCGCGATCGATCCGGCCACTTCGAGCGCATCGATCATGCAGCGATTGTCGGTGCCGTAAAAGCTCGGCTGCACGATCACGAAGCGCTTGAGCTTCAGAACCTCCATGAGCCGCAGATAGTGCGCCAGCTTGCCGTCGGGCAGCGTGTAATGCGGGCGCTCGACGCACGGATAACGCTCGAGTGAGCCGAACACGTGCATGTGCGCGTCGCACGCCAGGTCGGGCACGGCGAACGCGGGGCGTTCGAGCGTTTGGCAATCGCGCATCGGCGTTGAGATAAGCGGAGTTTCCGTAGTGGTAGCCATGACTTCCCGTAGATCGATGAATTAGTGGATTGCGCGAGCCTGTGCGGCCCGCTGCCGCATTGCGGCCAGAAAGAGATCGGTATCGATGCCCGCGAAAAGGAACGGCTTCGCGCCCTCACGGCGCAGCGCCGCTAGCGTTTCGCCTTCGGGCATGCCACCGACGATCGCCACCTTGCCGTGGCGACGCGCGGCTTCGAGCACATGACGGCACGCCTCGACGACTTCGGGATGCGTGGGTTCGCCAGCGTGACCGAGATCCGCCGAAAGATCGTTGCAGCCGAGCGCCACGATATCCACACCTTCCACCGCGGCGATTTCATCGGCGGCCTGTACGCCCGCCCGGCTTTCGATCAGCACCTTGAGCGCACTCGCCGCATTCACTCGAGCATTCATTTCGCGCACCGGCAGCGCCGCATAGCCTACGTGCGGCAGCGTGAGGATCTGTGAGCGCTGGCCGAGCGGCGCGAAGCGAGTCGCCGTGACGGCGCTTTGCGCCTCCTCCGCGCTCTCGATGCGCGCCACGATGATCCCGAGCGCCCCGCCGTCGAGCACCCGGTTGATCGTCCCGTAGTCGCGCTCGGGCACGCGAACCCACGGCATCAGCCCCAGATCCTGCGCACATAGACACATCTGCGCGACCGCGTCGACCGGCATCGTGCTGTGCTCCATGTCGATCCAGATCGTGTCGTAACCGGCCGCTTTCGCCCAACGAACGATCTCGGGCGTGCGTGAAGCGCGGATTCCCAGCGCTACCACGTTGTGTCCACCACGCAGGCGTTCGAGCAGTTCCGCTCCATTCATGTCGTCTCCGTCTGTTCTCTCGGTCGACGAAAGTATGGTCCATGACAACGTTTTGTATTATTCTTTAATTCAATATTATTGATTTACAAAACATATCAATGAATCTGCGCTACCTCGAGTACTTCGCGGTTCTGGCGGAGGAGCTTCATTTCCGGCGCACCGCCGAGCGCCTCGGCATCACGCAGGCTCCTCTGAGCCTCGGCATCCAGGCACTCGAGGCGGAACTCGGAGCACGCCTGTTTCATCGCACCAGGCGCGAGGTGTCGTTGACCGAAGCGGGCCTCGCGCTCCTCGACGACGCGCGCGCGATCCTGGCTCGTGTCGAGCACGCCAAAGAGTCGGTCTGGGAGACGGTAAGTGGCGAGGTAGGCCGGCTGCGAGTGGGATTTACGAACGCGTCGTCGCTCTCTCCCACGTTTCCGAAGCTGATACACGCGTACCGCACACAGCGGCCCAACGTGAAGATCACATTGATCGAGCTTTCGTCTGCCCGGCAGCTGGAAGCGCTCGAACAACGCGAACTGGACGTCGGCTTGTTGCGCGCGCCCGAGGCACCGCCCCCCTCCAACATCGCCATTGCGCCGCTTTATACCGAGCCATTGCTGCTGGCGGTCCAATCACATAATCGCTTCGCCAAGGCTCGCAAAGTCCGCCTCGCCGATCTACGCAATGAGTCGTTCATCGCCTATCCGCAGAAGGCCGGCGTCGTCATCCATGAGCAAATGCTTTCGTTGTGCGCCAAGCGTGGCTTCGAGCCGAACGTCGTCCAGGAGGCGCAACAAGCTTCGACCCTGATCGGATTGATTGCGACAGGCTTAGGCGTCGCACTGGTGCCGGCGACCTTGCGTGCCATCGCGATACCCGGCGTCGTATTTCGCGCGCTCGACGATGAAGACACGACGACGACGCTTTCCGTGGCCTACCGATACGGAGAGGCCAATGCTCGCGTCACGCTTTTCGTGGAGCTCGCGCTGTCGCTGTGCTGATTCCTGCGGTGGCTGATTCATGAGGCGGCAATGAAGAAGCGCGGCGCGTGTAAAACTGACGCGCCGCGCGATCATATTCACCAGGTCCCTTCAAGCCAGCACGTCGGAAAACACCCGCGTCGCGAAACGATCGGAACTCGTGCCGGCATTGAGCACACCGACCGATTTCAGATCGTCCGCATAAAGCGCGATTTCCTTCCTGAACGCATCGCCGACCGGGTGATGACGATCCGTGTGGCTCTTCAGCATCTCGGTCAGTTGCGCGACGTTCGCGCCCGGCGCGTTCGGCGCGAAGATCGCCGCCGCCTCGGCCGGATGATTGGCGGTCCATTCGGTCGCTTCGAGCAGCGCCTGGGTCAGTGCCTGTGCGGTTGCGCGGTCCTTGCGGATCAGCGAGCCGCGCACGCCCAGCACGCAGCAGACACGGTTCGCGTATTCGCCGCACAGGTTGTTCGATACCTCCTGCAAATGATCGGTCTCGCGCAGTGTCCAGATGGTCGGGTCGCCATCGGCGATCGCCTGCACCTCGCCCTTCTTCAGCGCCTCGCCGAGCAGCGGTGCCGGGTACTGGCGCCAGCGCACGTCGTTGTCGGGATCGATGCCGATTTTCTTCAGCGTGATCGCGAAGAAATTCTTCGCCGGGCTCGCCATGTCGCTGACGCCGACCGTGCGTCCCTTGAGACCCTGCAGATCGACGATGCCCGACGAGCGCGTCGCGAGCAGCCTCATGCAACCGCCGTGGATGCCTGCCGTCAGCTTCACGTCGAAGCCTTGTTCGAGCGGTTTGATCCAGCGCAGCGCCATGCCGACGCCCGCATCGGACTTGCCGGTCGCGATCGCTTCGAGCAACTGGTCGGTCGAGCCCGCGAAGTTGACGAGCTCCACTTGCAGCCCATGCTTGCGGAAAAAGCCCTGCTGCGCGGCGACCGGCACCGGCGCGGTGCAAATCGCACCCGCGTTCCACGACAGTTTGAGCGGCTTCAACGCTTCATCCGCCGATGCGCGTACGCCCGGCAGCCCGAAGGCGGCGCTGCCCAACGCGGCCGCGCCCGTGGCTCGTGCCGCGCGACCGAGCCATGCGCGGCGCGCGAGGTTCGCCGGCGCGCAGTCGTCGTCGAAATGGTTCATTGCTGTGCTTCCCCAGAGGTGTGGTGTGGTGTGGTGATGAAATCAGGTATCGAGGCCCAGCTGTGCCAGCACCTGGCGGCGCAGCGCGACGAGCGCGGGGTCGTCGCGATGGCGCGGATACGGCGCGTCGTTGCGCACCTCGGCGACGATGCGGGCGGGCCGCTCGCTGAGCACGATCACGCGATTCGCGACATACAGCGCTTCCTCGACATCGTGCGTGACGAGCAGCACCGAAAACCGCTGTGCCTGCCATAGCTGCACGAGTTCACTCTGCATGCGCATGCGTGTCAGTGAATCGAGCTTGCCGAACGGTTCGTCGAGCACCAGCAGTTGGGGATCGTTGACGAGCGCGCGCGCGAGCGCGGCGCGCTGCGCCATGCCGCCCGACAGCTGATGCGGAAACGCGTTCGCGAATGCGGACAGGCCGACCAGTTCGAGCGCGGCATCGATGCGCCCGGCGGCGTCGCGCTTCGTGCGACGCGCCTCGGGACCGAGCCCGACGTTGTCGCGCACGGTGCGCCACGGGAACAGCGTCGGGTCCTGAAACACGACCACGCGCGACGGGTCCGGTCCGCTGACGCGTTCGCCGTCGGCGTCGATCGCGCCTTGTGCCGGCGCTTCGAGGCCGGCCACGAGACGCAGCAACGTCGATTTGCCGCAGCCGCTCGGTCCCAGCAGCGCGACGAATTCGCCAGGCTCGATCGAGAGGCTGACGTCGTCGAGTACCGGCAACGCGGTGCCGCGCAACGCGAAGCGATGACTGACGTTGCGCACGTCGATGCGCGCGCCTGGCCGCGTGTCGGCGGCGAAGTGTGCTTCAGAGGCAACTACCATTTCAGCATTCCTTTCTGCCAGGCCAGCAGACGATCGCGCACGCGGAACAGCAGCGTGATGAGCCCGGAGCACATCAGTGCCATCACGAGCAGCGCGGCATACATGTTCGGATAGGCGGCCCAGCCCTGCGCCCATTGCAGGTACCAGCCAAGCCCGGCTTTGACGCCCATCATCTCGGCGACGATCAACACGGCAAACGACGCGCCGAGCCCCATGAACAGGCCGACGAACACGGACGGCAACGCGGCGGGAATCGCCACGCGAAGAACCAGGAAGGACGGCCGCGCGCCGAGCGTGCGGGCCACGTCGTAGTAGGCGGAGTTGACGCTCGCGACGCCGGACCACGTGAGCACGGCAACCGGAAACGCCGTGGCCAGCGCGATCAGAAACACACTCGCGCTGAAGCTCGACGGAAAGAAGAAGAACGCGAGCGGCAGCCACGCGGTGGCGGGCAGCGGCCCGATCAGCCGCAGCACGGGATGCACCCAGTAGCCGACCGCTCTCGACCAGCCAATCGCGACACCGATCACGAAGCCAGTCAACGCACCGGCCAGATAACCGTACGCCAGCAATACGAACGAATGCGCGACGCTCGTGGCAAGGCGCGGCAGATCGTCGGCATAGACGGCGATCAGGGCCTGCGGCGGCGCGAAGAACGGCCGCGGCAGCCATTCGAGTTGCGCCGTAGCGACTTCCCATCCGGTGATGCCGAGCGACAGTGCGAGCAGCCATGGCGTCGCATCGAGCCACGCGTCAAGACGCCTTCTTGCCGCGGCGACTGGACCGAGCTTCGCTTCCGTGCCGGCGCGCCAGCCGGCCAGGCCGATGGCGAGCGACGCTGCCGCGAGCACGAGCTTCAGAATCAGCAGTTCGCGCGTGTACGGCCAATCGTCGAGCGCGGGCCACCATTGCGTGAGCGCCGCGCCGGCGAGCCAGCCGAGCGCGGCCAGCACCGCAACGACGCGCTTGCCGTGTTCGTGCGCGACGGGTTCAGCGGTCTCGGCAATGCTCGCGAGTTCGAGAGACTGCGATTGATTCGTGACGACGGCATGCTCCGTCAAGGCGAGATCATGCGTTGGCAAGATGAGTCTCCGAGATCGCGCGTACGTCGATGCGGCCTGGCAGGATCGCGTCGCGCTGCGCGCGGTCGGCGATTTTTTGCAGCGCTTCGATGTCGCTGTCGTTGACGAAATGCTGCTTCAACGACGCGCGTTTCGTGATCTGCCGCGCGGCGTCGAGCGGCGAGCGCGTGAGCGTCGCATAGATTTGCGCGTAGGCCTCGGGGTTCGCGATCGCCCAGTCTCCCGCGCGTTGATAACGCAGCAGCAGATCCGCGATCGCGGCACGTTTGCGCGGGTCGGCCAGCGCGCCGCCCGATGCCGTGATGAAGCCGAGCCCGCTATTGATACCGGTGCCGTCGCGCAGCACACGGCCGCCGCGCTGCACGGCGATGCCGTAGTACGGGTCGAACGTCGCCCAAACTTCGATCGAGCCCGATGCGAAGGCGGCGAATGCATCGACGGGCAGAATGAAGCGCACCGATACATCGTCCTTCGACAACCCTGCCTCGGCCAGCGCGCCATATAGCTGGAACTGCGAAATGCTGCCGCGCGCCGACGACACGAACACGGTCTTGCCTTTTAACTCGGATACCGAACTAATCGTGGAATGCGGCGCGACCAGAATGCCGAGTTGCGCGCCCGATCCTACCCGCGTCGCGACGATTTTCAGCGACGGGTCGCCGACGGCCGCCGCGAGTACCGGCAGGTCGCCGGCCGGCGCAAGATCGACCGAACCGGCGCGCTGCGCTTCGAACAACGGTGCCGCGCCCTGGAAGTTGGCCCAGCGCCACGCGTACGGCGTGCCGTCTAGCACTTTCGCCGCTTCGACGAGTGCGCGCGTGCCGCCGGCCTGATCGCCGAGCACGAGGGTTACGGCTTCGGCGGCGTGGGCATCGCTCGTGCCGGCAAATGCGGATGCCGCGGCGAACGGCGTCGCGGCGAGCGCGCGCAGCAACGTGCGCCGACGTGTCGAAATGGACGTTGAAACAGATGCGGTCATAAGTCCTCGCTGTCGATATGCAACACAGCGTAGCGACGAAAAACCGCGCTGAGAATCATTCTATTTCGATATGTTTATATCGATTCAATATTTATGTTTTGCATCTTGTGACGCGGTTGGGTGGGCGATGTTTTCGTAGCCGGCCGCGTCCGCGCTCCTCAATGCCAGTGCCCGCCATGGCCGTGCCAATGTCCGTAGTAGCCGCCATGGCCGCCCCAATATCCGCCGATGACCACTGAAGGTCCCCACCATCCGTAGTACCCCGCCCATGGATAACCGTAGTAGCCTGGATATCCGTAGTAGCCTGGGTATCCGTAGTAGCCGGGATAACCGTAGTAGCCGGGATAACCGTAGTAGCCGGGATAACCGTAATAAGCAGGCAAAGGCACCGCGACGTACGTGCAATTCTGTCCGGACAGCGGCAAGTCGTTATGCGTCGCGTTCGAACCAGTCGTACCGCTTTCCGGCATTGCCCCGTTGCCAGGCGTTGATTGCGCGGTGGCGGTCGCGCTGGCGCAACTGTAATAGCCACCTGCTGCCGGATAGTAAGAATACGGGCCGTAGTAGACGCAGCCAGACAGCGCGAGCGTCCCCGCCACGCCAGTACACAGTCGAACGATTGCAGAGCGCATGGTCGCTCCCCCTATTCGCACGCAGCGCGCCCGTCACGATACGGCTCGTTTCATTCTAGTCGTCGAATCTTGCAATGCCCCGTCCGGCTTGCTTCAGGGCGCGTTTTCAGAAGGAGAGCTTTCGTTAGATGTAACGGCCGGGCACGCGCCTTGCGGGACCAAGGCATCCAGTGGAAATCAGGAGTTCATCATGGACCCGCTCGATCCCGTTGCACCGCTCGATCCACTCGACCCGAACGCCTCCGCGATTCCCGCGCAGTCAGGCGTGGGCGCACGAATCGCCGGCAACGGCATTGGCGAAGGTCCAGGACCCGAGGTGATGGCGGCCGCGACGCTCGACGGCAACAAGGTGATGTCCTCCGATGGCCAGAACCTCGGCAAGATCTCCGACATCATGCTCGACGTACGCAGCGGCCGCGTCGCGTATGCGGTGCTGACCGAGGGCGCCTTTCTCGGCATGGGCGGCACATTGCACGCGATTCCGTGGCGTTCGCTGACGCTCGACACCGAGCACAAGTGCTTCCAGCTGGACGCCACGGCCGAGCAGGTGAAAAGCGCGCCGGGCTTCGACAAGGATCATTGGCCGTCGATGGCCGATCGGGCATGGGGCGCGTCGGTCCATCAGTTCTATCACCGCGAACCGTACTGGGAAGCGACGCGCGATGTCGTCGAAAGCGATCCGGCGACACGTATCGATCCGGGCACCGCGCAGCGGAGGTGACCTGACCATGCTGCGACGCGCACTGACCAACCGAAAACACTTCTCCTTCGTGGCTTGGGTGGCTATCGGCACGGGATCGGTATTCCTGACCCTCGCGCTTCCGCTGCCCGCGCTTGGCGCTTTTGTCGTCGGTGCCTGCTGTGCGTACGCGGGGCGGGACGGGCGGCGGCCGGGTGCCCGGTCTGTCGGAGGCTGTCTGGCGCCGCCCGCGCGCGATGACGATGCGGGTCAGCGAGCGCCGCCGGTCGTGTCGACGGGCGAAACGACTGAGTCGAATGAAACGGAAGACGAAGCAGCGACCCACTGACGCGCGAGACTCACATGTCTGGGTACCGTCGAGATCGACGGCGCATAGGTGGAATCCAGACCGTAGTCGCCCCGCGCGTGCGTGATCAGTCCGTGCCCGATTTCGGCGATCTCGGGCCGTATAGCAGTCCATTGGGCGGCCCCGCGTGCAACAGCCGGTAACTCGTCACACCGGCAATATCGTGACTTTTGTCCGCCACCGAGTTTGCAATCTGCTTGACCGCCGCGATCACCAGCATACCGATCAAGCCTCCTCCGCTGTAGTTGTTCCCCTCGTTGCTGTTGGCGCTGGCGCTTCCCTGCCACAGCACGTCACCGGTCTTCAGGTCCACCAGCTTCGCCGATGCCGTGACGACAGTCGCGCTATCGAGCACGCGATACACGGTGCCGAATTGGCTGATCTTCGAATACAGCACCGCGTCAGCACCGAAGATCTCCCGAAGCTTCGCGGGGGAGGTTGCCTGGATATCGGCCGCGACGGTCAGGCCGTTCTGGCGGAATGTCTCATCCATCACCGCCACCGGCACCACGTAGTAACCCGCTTCGGCGAGTGGCATCGTCATCTGCGAAAGCATGCTGTTCGTCGCCTGCACGTCGGTCGTCTCGTTTTCGGGCGGCAGAACGAGGATTGAATGTGGCCGGCTGTTTTTGAAAGCGGTGTAATCGGCATGCTTGACGGGTTGCGCGCACGCAGCCAGCAACGTGAACACCGAGAGGGCAAACCAAAGTCTGAAAGAAAGGAATCTGGACATGACGGCTTGTTTAAGGCTGTTGAGTTTTATGTTTCATCAGGAAATCCATGTAGGTCGAGGACTCCGGGAACAGGTCCTTCTCGGTCCCGAACTGCTCCATGGCCGGACCGTCCTTGCCCACGCTCGCGTACAGCATCCCGAGTTGCGCATGAAAACCCGGCGGGGGCGTGGCGCCCTTTGCTCGGATTTCCTGCAGCGCTTTTTCAAGTGCGTCGATCTGCTGCTGCGGGTCCTTGTCTCTCTTGAGGTAGTCATAGACCGCTGGCTGATAGCCGGTCCATTGGTAAAGGGGCGGCGGGCTGCTTGCCGCACATCCCGTGAGGAGCACCGCAACTGTCATTGCCGGTAGCGTCATTCCGCGTATCGGGCGCGTATGTTTCATCGTGAATTCCGTCAGTGTGATGGTGTGTCGCACGAAAAGCTGTGCGACGTCGCTGGGTCGTGTGTCTATCGCGAGACGTTGAGCACGCCCCCATCGACCTGTGCCGCCAGGTGGTTGACTGCTTCCTGGATCGCGAGGTCGAGCACCTTGCCATTCAGGGTGGAGTCGTAGCTGGCGGTGCCCCCAAAGCCGATGATTTCGCGATTCGACAGGCTGTATTCCCCTGCCCCCTGGCTCGACGCCACGACTTCCGAGGTCGTGGTATTCACCACGTTCAGACTTACCTTGGCATAGGCCACCTGGTTCTTGCCGCTGCCGAGAATGCCAAAGAGCTGGCGATCACCCACTTCCTTGCGGCCAAATTCGGTGACGTCGCCAGTGATGACAAAGTTCGCACCCTTGATCGCCTGCCCCTTCTTCATGAAGCCAGCTTCCTGACGGATTTCGTCGAGGTTGTCCCGATCGAGAACATTGAAGCGCCCGCTCTGCTGCAGGGCGGTGATCAGAATCGTCTTGGCCTGCCCTCCGAGGCGGTCTGCTCCGTCGGTGAAAATGCCTCGCATATAGCTGGACCGGTTGTCGAATTTGCCCACGGCCATCTCGATGCGCTGGCCCGCGTACGGAGTCTGGGAAACGCTCACCGGCTGGACCGGCAGCGATTGCGACGACTCGGTTGCGCATCCGCCCAACGTAAGGGCTGCGGCAAGGATCGAAACTCCATAAAGTTTTGACATGTTCTTCGTTCTCCTTTTGATAAAACAGAAATGATCGACGCAATCATCAGAATTGCGCCGTTACCTGAAAGCCGAGCGTCACTTGCGCCGTCGAAAAACTCGACGGCTTATAGATAGGGGTGCCGGCAAACAGGTCGTAGGCGAGCGCGCCAGCCTTCGCCGATGTGCTGCCCTTGATGCCGACCACCGCGCCTGCCAGTCGCGTACCGGCGAGGTAGACGGCGCTCGGACCGAATACATGGCCGTAGTCGATGGCCGCGTAGAACGACTGGCCTGTCGAGCCAATTGGCAACTGGAGTTCGTTGCGCCAGTAGAAACCGCGTTCAGCCGCGAGCATGGTTTCACCGTCGAAGCCGCGCACGGTGTAGCGGCTGGCTCGCGACCTGGAACGGTACCGACAGGTTGGCGTCGAGCACGGCCATGCGGAAGCGGTAGGTCGGGCCGTTCGGATAGAAGTCCGGTGTCGCGCCGAGGCCGCCGACACTCTGGCGATACGCGAGCGAACCGTCGAACTGCGAGGCGCCGAAGTAGTGACGATCGGTCAGCAGCGCGGCGAAGGCCGCGCGCCGCATTGAAAACAGCGAGAGGCGTGTCGCGGAATGCGAGGCAGTGGTCTCGCCCGCATTATTGTTGCGTGCGGCACTTGCGGTGTCCGCAACCGCAACGAGCATACCCCGGTACCGGCTGTAAGCCCGCCGGAGCAACTTCGAATTCATTTTCCGCAGCGATCATTCTTTACCTAGCAAGAAAGATAACGCTGCAGGGGATTCGAAAGAGTTAACTAGTGTTAACTTGTTGCACGACAATAACGGCGATATGCAATTCAGATTGATCTGGTAGACGGATTCATTTTCTTCAGTACCACCTAAGCGAGCGACGACTCAAGCGCCACCCGCTTCGCCCGCATCAAAGCCGATAAACCCGCTCCGCGTTGTCATGAAACAGCGCACGCCGCTCCTGCGCTGAAAAGTCTTTCGTAATCGCCTTGAACGCATTGAAGACCGCGTCGTAACTGCTGAACAGCTTATCGACCGGAAAGTTGCTCGCGAACATGCAGCGCTCGACGCCGAACGCTTCGATCGCATGCAGCACGTAGGGGCGAATGCTGTCGACGGTCCACTTCCAGTCGCCCATGCCAAGGCCCGAAATCTTGCACGAAACGTTCGGCGCGCTCGCGAGCAGCTTCATCGCTTTCTTCCAGCCTTCTATTTCGCCCGGCGTACGGTCCACCGGCATGCCCGTGTGATTGAGCACGATCGGGGTATCCGGGAATTCGCGCGCCAACGCGACCGCTTCCTCCATTTGCGTGTAGTACAGCTGCAGATCGAACGACAGGTCGTAGCGCTTGAGCAGCGCATAACCGCGTCGCCACTGCCCGTCGCTGATCAGATGCGGATTGTCGATGAAGGTCTTCACCGGATCGCGATGGAAATTCAGGCATTGACGGATGCCACGCACATTCGGAAATTCGCAATGCGCTTCGATCACCGACTGCACGTCCGGCGCAGACAGATCGGCGAAACCGACGATGCCATGAGGGTAGCCATGCTTGTCGGCGACGCCTTGCAGCCAGCGCGTTTCGGCGACCGGGTCGTTGTGATCGTATTCGACCTGCAGATGCACCGTCTTCACGACGTTCTGATTCTTGATGTCGGCGAGAAAGTCGTCGATCAGATAGTCCTTGCGGATCGCCGAATAGTCGCCGAACACGCGCTCGAGCATCGGGCCTTGCAGCCAGGGATAGTTGCCGGTCTTCAGATCGAAAAGATGATGGTGTGGGTCGATGATAGGCAGGTTGTCCACGGTGTCTCCGGGTCTCACGAATGATGGGAGCGAAACGCCGTCCACCTCGCGTGGACGGCTCGCATCGCGTTACGTTCGGCTCACGTTCAATAGTTGCCGGCCGAAGGCGGATAGACGCGCTTGACGGTGGCCTGCGCGTCGGGCTGGTCGATCGTGTCCTTGGTGACGAGCGGTTCCTTCAACGCGAGTTGCTGCGTCGTCGGCTTGTGGTTCAGTGCGTTGAACACCTGCGTGGTGGCGTCGATGCCCTGTCCGACCGCTTCCTGCAAGAAGATGCCCTGGATCGAACCGTCGCGCAGCAGACGGATCGTCGTCGGGCTGCCGTCCGCGGTCACGACCGCGACCTTGCCGGTCAGCCCGCGCGTTTGCAGCGCCTTCGCCGCGCCGGTCGCGGCTTCGTCGTACATGCCATAGATCGCCTTGACGTCGGGATGCGCCGTCAGAATGTCGTTGGCTTGCGAGACCGCCTCGTTGACGGTCAGGCCATGCGTCTCCAGCACCTGCGCGAGTACGCAGCCATCGGCCTTGAACGATTCCTGCGCGCCCTTCATGTATTTCTGCGCGTTCTCACGGTCCTGCGGCAGCGACAACATCGCGATCTTGTTGCCGCCGCGCTCCTTGGCGAGCTTGCACACGTACGAGCCTTGCGCCTTGCCGGTTTCGTAGTTGTTCGCCGTGACGGCCGACGTGAAATCGGTCTGCCCGGCCTGCGGTCCGATCCCGGTAAACGCGATCGGCACCGACTTCTCTTTCAGCACCCGCAGCACCGGCGGCGTGCTGGTCGAACTCACCGGTCCCATCACGATCGCATCGACGCCGCGCGTCAAGGCCGTGCGCACGTTGTCCATCTGCTTGGCGGGCGAGTTTTCCGAGGTGAACTCGACGTAGTTCATGCCGAGTTCCTTCGCGCGCTGTTTGACGCCATACGCGACCCACTGCCAGTAAGAAATATCGAGCGACGGCGCGATATACGCGACGGTCTGCTTCGCCTGCGCGAACGTCGATGTCGACGCCACGGCCGCCGCCATCAACACGGCTGCCGCTGCTACGCGGCCCCACGGCTTTCGCGTCATGCGGGCCTGCTTCGGTGCGATCTGGTTCATGTCTGTCTCCTATGAGCTTGTGTTTGCCGCGGCTTAGCGCCGTGCTTTGGTAATGCGGTCGACCAGCACCGCGATAAGAATGACGATCCCTGTCACGGTGCCCTGCCAGAAGCTGTTCACACCGATCAGATTCGCGCCGTTCTGGATGATCGTGATCATCAGCGAGCCGAGCAGCGCGCCGATCGCCGAACCCGTTCCGCCGAACAGGCTCGCGCCGCCGATCACGACCGCCGCGATCGCCTGCAGCATCAGGCTCGAACCGGCCGTCGCCTCGGCATTGCTGATGTACGAGATGCTGACGATGCCCGCGAACGAAGCGAGCAGCCCCGACAGCAGATAAGCCGCCAGCCGCACGCGGTTGACCGGAATGCCGATCACGCGCGCCGACGAGCTGCTGCTGCCGACGGCATACAGCCAGCGTCCCGCGACGACCTTGCGCAGGCAGAACTCGATCGCGACGAGCAGCAGCACGCACCACAGCGCGTAGTTGGGCAGACCGGGAATCAGCGTGCCGGCGTTCAGCAGGTAGTAGTTCGGATCGGAGATCGGCAGCGAATGGCCATCGGTGACGATGAACGACAGGCTGCCCGCGATCGCATAGGTGCTCAGCGTGACGACGAACGGCGCGAGGCCGACGAAGGTGACGAGCGCACCATTGATGAGCCCAATCACGAGCCCGACGCCGAGTCCCGCGAAGCTGCTCGCGATCGACCCGTAGCCATGCGCCATCGCGAGCCCGGTGACCATGCCGGTCAGCGAGAACACGGAGCCGACCGAGAGATCGATGCCGCCCGTGATGATCACGAGCAGCACGCCGAACGCCATGATCACGAGCGGCGCGGCCGCCTGTGTGACGTTCGCGATGTTGCCCGCCGACAGCGCGGCCGGCACGATCATGCCGACCGCCAGTTCGATGACGATCAGCGCGATGGCGATCGCGATTTCGGTGCGGTAGGTCGATAGCAGACGGCGCCCGGTCCTGCCTGGCTGCCGGCCCTCCGCTGCGACCGTGTGAGTGACTGTCTTCATGTTCGTCTCCATTGCTATGTGTGATCAGGCGGCCATGCCCGTCGCGTTGGCCAGATTGGTTTCGTTGACGTCCGCGTGCGTGAGCACGCCGGTGGGACGGCCGTCGAGATCGAAAGCGAGCACGGTGTCGCACAACTCGACGAGCTCCACGTACTCCGTCGACCACCAGACCACCGCGCAACCCTGCGCGGCCATCTCGCGGATCAGCGCGTAGATCTCGCGCTTGGTGCGGATATCGACGCCGCGGGTCGGCTCTTCGAGCACGAGCAGCTTCGGTTTGAGCGTGAGCCAACGCGCGACGAGCAGCTTTTGCTGGGTGCCGCCGCTCAGCGTCGACGGTAGGTCCCATTGCGAGCCCACGCGCATGTTCAGCGCTTCGAGCAGGCGCGCGCCCTGCTCCACTTCGGCGCGGCGCGCAACGCTTCGCCGCTCGACGACGCGCTGCGCGGCCATCAGGTTGTCGACGATCGGCAGCGTTTCGAGGATCCCTTTGTTCGCGCGGTCGCCCGAGATGAAGCCGACGCCGCCGCGCGCCGCCGCGCCGGGATTCGCGAAGCGCAGCGGCGCGCCGTCGCGCTCGACGTCCCACGCGCTTTCAGCGGCGAGTCCGGTCAGCGCGTTGATCAGCGCGGACGGCCCGGTCGGCGCGCCGGCGAGTCCAAGGATCGAACCGGGCCGCAGCGTCACGCGGAGGTCCGCCTGCGCGAAGGTGATTTCATCGCGTTGCGCGCCGCCGGCCGAAGCGCCGGTCGCGGCGCGCGTGCGGATCGTCTTCGCGGCCGCACCCGTTTGCCCATCGGACTCGACGCTTTGGCCCATGCATTCGACGATCTCGCGATCCGTGATCGCATCGAGCGCGACGCGATCGACAGCGGTCTTGCCGTCGCGGATGATCGTGCAGACGTCTGCGATCTGGCGGATCTCGCGCATCCGGTGCGACACGAACAGCACCGCGAGTCCGGTCTCGGCGATCAGCCTACGGATCACCGCGAAGAGCCGCGCCGTCTCCGCGGCCGTCAGGTTCGCGGTGGGTTCGTCGAGCAGCAGTAAGCGCGCGCCCGAACCGAGCGAGCGCGCGATCTCGACCAGTTGCCGCTCGTGCAGCGTCAGATCGCCAACCAGCCGGGAGGCGGACTCGCGTGCGAAGTGCGGGTCGATCAACGACAACGCGTCGACGGCAAGCGCTTGCGCCGCGCGCTCGCTGTACTTTTGCGTCGCGCGCCGCAGTCGCGGCATCGCGATGTTCTCCGCCACCGACAGATGCGGCAGCAACGCGAGCTCCTGATTCACGACCGCGATCGCGCCCGCCTCGACGTGCGCGGCTACCGTTGCGCCGAGGGCTTCGCCGTCGAATTCGAGCGTGCCGCCATCGCGCTCGTGCTGGCCGGAGATGATCTTGATCAACGTCGATTTGCCCGCGCCATTGCCGCCGAGAAACGCGTGCACTTCGCCTCGCGCAATGGACAGGTCGAAGCCGCGCAACACTTGCGTCGGTCCGAAGCTCTTGACGATCGAGCGGGCGGACAACAGGAATGGCGTTTGAGCCATGTCGAATCTCCAGGTGCGAAAGCGGGCGAGCGCGCGGCATAGCCGGCGCAAAATCAGCGCTTCAGCGCGTGAATCACAGGGAAAGGGCGGCAATGCCAGCGCGTGCCGTCAGGCGATGCAATACGCGAACGACGGGAGCGAAGCTTGCTTGATTACCGAAGACGCCGCGACGATCGCGCGCGGCGAGGGGAAAATAGATAATGCATGGCGGTCTGTCTCCTGCGCAGTGGTGCACTGCGCCATTCTCGGTATCGTGATGAAAACGTGGCCTGAACGACGTTTCCAGCCTGCCGCTTGGCGGGTCCCTGCCGTGAGGCAATCCGGACCGGTGCGGCGTATGGACAGAATGGCAGCGTGCATCACCTGCGAACAAGCCGGTTTCCTTCAACTGCAACTGAAAAAAATTTCACTATGCGCATTCCACCGCTGAAGGCGATCATCGCGTTCGAAAGCGTTGCCCGCACGAAAAGCGTGAATCGCGCGGCGGATGAACTCGGCCTGACGGCGTCGGCGGTCAGCCATCAGTTGAGCAACCTCGAATCGATCATCGGTCAGCCGCTGTTCCAGCGCTCCGGGCGCGGGCTCGTGCTGACGCCGACCGGCGAGCGCTATCTGGTCGACGTGACGGGCTCGCTCGCGGACCTGAGCCGCGCGACCGAACGCGCATCGAGCCGCGCCGACGTCGAGATCCTGCGGGTGCATTCGAGCCCGAGCTTCGGTCTGATGTGGCTGCTGCCGCGGCTGTCGTCGTTCCAGCAAGCGAACGACGACATCCAGCTGAACCTCGCCTGCTCATACGAAAACGTGTCGTTCTCGAACGGCTTCTACGACATCGACGTGCGCCACGGCTACGGCAACTGGAGCAACGTCGAAGTGAAAACGGTGCGCGGCGAGTTCATCGCGCCGCTGGCGTCGCCGAAGTACCTCGAACAGCATCCGGTGAAGACGCCGGAAGACCTGCTGTCGCATCGGCTGATCTATTCCGAGTCGCCGCTCGTGCAGTGGAAACAATGGTTCGGCAGGACCGGCGTCACCGCCGCGCACAAGACCTTCGACTTCTCGTTCGACCGCTCGTACATGTCGCTCGAAACCGCGGCGCTCGGGCTCGGCATCGCGCTCGAAAGCCTGATGCTCGCGTCGGTGAAGATGCGCGAAGGACTGCTCGTGCCGGTGTTCGACAGCAGCTATGCGGTCGAAGTCGGCGCGCATCATCTCGTCTATCCGGCGCAGAACGCGGAGCTGCCGCGCGTCGAGCGCTTTCTCGCGTGGATCGAGCGCGAAGCGGCCGCCGACTTGCGGGGCTGAACTCGCGCCTGGGGCGGGTCGCATCGATCATCTGAATTTTTCTCAGCCATTGCTGAGCGTTTCCGCGTTGATGCGGGCGCCTCGTGAGCCGACACTCTGGGCACCAGTCAACACACAGGAGACAAACCATGTTGCTCGAGAACCGGACCGTCATCGTGACGGGTGCAGCGTCGCCACGCGGCATCGGCCGGGCCACTGCCCGGGCGCTGGCCGCGCAAGGCGCGCGCGTCGTGATCCTCGATCTGCGCCTTGAAGACGCGCAAAGCGCAGCCGCCGAGCTCGGCGCGGCGCATCTCGGTCTCGCCTGCGACGTGACCGACAAGGACGCATGCGTCGCGGCCGCGCGCGAGACGCTGCAGCGCTATGGCCGCATCGACGGTCTCGTCAACAATGCAGGCATCACGCAGCCGGTGCGCACGCTCGAGATCGGCGGCAAGGACTTCGACGCGATCGTCGACGTCAATCTGCGCGGCACGCTGTATATGTCGCAAGCGGTGCTGCCGGCGATGCAGGAGGAGAACGGCGGCAGCATCGTCTGCATGTCGTCGGTATCGGCGCAGCGCGGCGGCGGCATCTTCGGCGGTCCGCACTACAGCGCCGCGAAAGCCGGTGTGCTCGGTCTCGCGAAAGCGATGGCGCGTGAATTCGGCGCGAACCATATCCGCGTGAACTCGATCACGCCGGGCCTCATCCAAACGGACATTACCGGCGACAAACTGACGCCCGCGATGCGCGAGGACATCATCAAAGGCATTCCGCTCGGCCGGCTCGGCGATGCCGCCGATGTCGCGAACGCGTGCCTGTTTCTGCTGAGCGACCTGTCGAGCTACCTCACCGGCATCACGCTCGACGTCAACGGCGGCATGCTGATTCACTGACAGTGCGCGCCGCCCGACGGCGCAAGCAACGCACCCGGAACACAATCCGGGGCACGTGGCCACGGCGAGCTGCCGCGGCCTACCAAGGAGACATCGATGAAAGCGAAATCCACCGCGGCCGTTGCCGACGAGCGGGTGCCACGCAGCGACCCGCTCACGTTCGAAGCGCGCACCTATACGAAAGTCGGCCGCCGGCTGATCCCCTTCCTGATGCTGTGCTACCTCGGCGCGTATCTGGACCGCGTGAACGTCGGCTTCGCGAAGCTGCAGATGCTCAACGATCTGCGCTTCAGCGAAACGGTGTATGGGATGGGCGCCGGCATCTTCTTTCTTGGCTACTTCCTGTTCGAAGTGCCGAGCAACCTGATCCTTCACCGCGTCGGCGCGCGCCGCTGGCTCGCACGCATCATGCTGACCTGGGCCGTCATCTCCGCGAGCTTCGTGTTCGTCAGGTCACCCACCGCGTTTTATGTGCTGCGTTTTCTGCTCGGCGTGGCCGAAGCCGGCTTCGCGCCCGGCGTGATCCTCTATCTGACCTACTGGTTCCCGGCGGAGCGCCGCGCCAAGGCGTTGTCGCTGTTCTTCATGGCGATTCCGCTCGCGGGCATCATCGGCGGGCCGCTGTCCGGCGCGATCATGCACTCGCTGCACGGCGCGTGGTCGATGTCGGGATGGAAATGGCTGTTCCTGCTCGAAGCGGTGCCGTCGCTCGTGCTGGGCATCGCGATTCTGCTGTATCTCGACGATGGCATCGCCAAAGCGAAGTGGTTGACCGATGCGGAAAAGACGCTGCTCGCACGCAACGTCGCGAACGACGCGCAACAGACCGTCACGCATGTCTCGATCCGCGAATTCATTCGCGACCGACGCCTGTGGCTGATGGCGGCGATCTACTTCTGCGTGGTGCTGGGTCAGTACGGCCTGACGTTCTGGCTGCCCACGATCATCCGCAAGGCCGGTGTCGCCGATCCGCTGTGGGTCGGCCTGTTCACCGCGATTCCGTATCTGTGCGCGATCGTCGCGCTGCCGCTCGTCGGTATCAGTGCGGACCGCCACCGCGAGCGCCGCTTTCATCTGGCGATTCCGATGCTGGTCGCCGCCGCGGGCTTCGCGACCTTGCCGCTGCTCGGCAGCGTCGGCGCGTCGATCGTGTGTCTGAGCGTCGCGTCGGCGGGCATTCTCGCGTCGTCGTCGCAATTCTGGTCGCTGCCGACCGCGCTGCTCGGCGGCATGTCCGCCGCGGCGGGCATCGCCGCCGTGAACTGCTTCGCGAATCTCGCGGGCTTCTTCTCTCCGGCGATCGTCGGTTGGCTCAACGACCTGACCGGCAAATCCACCGCCGGGCTGATGTTCATTTCCATCGCGGTGACGCTGGGGGCGCTGCTGGTCTTTAGGGTGCCCGCCCAATCCGTGAACCGATGATCTTCTTTCTCGACCTGCAACAGGAGTTACCGATGGACACTGAGACCATGACCGAGTCGGTCACGCTCGCCGACCATGCCTACCGCATCCGCCGCAACGCGTTGCTGATGGGCGAAGTACAGGGGCAGGGCTATATCGGCCAGGCGCTCGACATCGCCGATGTGCTGGCCGTCGCTTACTTCGGCGCGATGCGTTACCGCGCCGACGACCCCGAATGGGAAGGACGCGACCGCTTCCTGCTGTCGAACGGCCACTACGCGATTGCGTTGTACGCGGCGCTGTTCGAAGCCGGAATCCTGCCCGCCGACGAACTCGAAACCTATGGCAGCGACGACAGCCGCCTGCCGATGTCCGGCATGGCGAGCTACACGCCGGGCATGGAAATGTCGGGCGGCTCGCTCGGCCAGGGGCTCACGATCGCGGTCGGCCGCTGCCTTGGCTTGAAGCGCAAAGCTTCGGACTCCTTCGTCTACACGCTGTTCTCCGACGGCGAACTCGACGAAGGCGCGGTCTGGGAGGGTCTGATGTCCGCCGCGCACTGGAAGCTCGACAACCTGATATCGC
>NZ_LRBG01000030.1 GCF_001580545.1 Paraburkholderia monticola | reverse complement strand
ATTCGTCGGTGCCGTCGCCGAAGCGCACCAGCCACTCGCCCGCGTGATGCACGTGGTACTGCGTTTCCTTGATCGACTTCGCGGCGATCGCGGCAAGCTGCTCGTCCGCCGAGCGCGTGAGCGCGCTCCACAGATGCATCATCAGCGTGGCGTACAGGAAGTTGCGCACGATCGTGACCGCGTAGTCCTTTTCAGCCTGCGCGGTGCCGGCGAGCGGCCCGTAATGCGGCAGTTCCACGAGCGTGTAGCTGGCGAACTCGCGCTCGGCGCGGAAGTACGCGTAGTCGTCCTCGCTGCGCTGCCGGCCGGTGAGCTGCTGTTCGAGCGTGGCCGCGTGGGTGTAGAGCAGACGCGCCTGGCCGATCAGGTCGAGGCTCATGTTCGACAGCGCGATGTCCTCTTCGAGGATCGGGCCGTGGCCGCACCATTCGGTGTTGCGCTGTCCGAGGATCAGCGCGGTATCCGCGAGGCGCAGCACGTACTGCAGATGTTCAGGCGTAGGTGACGTAGTGGACATGGCGGCGCTTACATGTGGTTGACTTCGTCGGGGAGCGTGTAGAACGTCGGGTGGCGATAGATCTTGTCGCCCGCCGGTTCGAACAGCTCCGCCTTCTCTTCCGGCGCGGAGGCCGTGATCGCCGAGGACGGCACCACCCAGATGCTCACGCCTTCCTGGCGGCGCGTGTAGACGTCGCGCGCCATGCGCAGCGCCATCGGCGCGTCGGCGGCGTGCAGACTGCCGCAGTGTTTATGGTCGAGTCCCTGCTTGCTGCGCACGAACACTTCCCAAATCGGCCATTCCCTGTTCATTGCTGATCTCCTGATTCCTGTGATGTGTCGTGCCGCTCAGGCGGCGTGCTGCTGCGCGCGCTGGCGCTGCTTCCCGGCGTGGGCGAGCGCGGCTTCGCGCACCCATGCCCCGTCGTCATGGGCCTTCACGCGGGTCGCGAGGCGCTCGCGGTTGCACGGGCCGTCGCCGTTCACCACGCGCCAGAACTCTTCCCAGTCGATGTCGCCGTAGTCGTAATGGCCGCGCGCCTCGTTCCATTTGAGGTCCGCGTCGGGCAGCGTGACGCCGAGCACTTTGGCCTGCTCGACGGTTGCGTCGACGAATTTCTGGCGCAGGTCGTCGTTGGTGATGCGCTTGATGCCCCATTGCGCCGACTGGTTGCTGTGCACCGAGTCCTTGTCGCTCGGGCCGAACATCATCAGCACCGGCCACCACCAGCGGTTCACCGCCTGCTGGACCAGCTCGCGCTGCGCGTCGGTCCCGGCCATTCTCGCGTGCAGCGCTTTGAAACCCTGATCCTCATGGCAAGACCCTTCCTTGCTGCTGCCGACCCGCCGCCTCGCCCCAGTCCCGTTCCGTCCTCGGCCCAC
>NZ_LRBG01000029.1 GCF_001580545.1 Paraburkholderia monticola | reverse complement strand
GAGCGTCGATCATGTCTGTTTTGTCGCCATGTAGCGTAGCATGACCCATCTACTCCGCATCTGTGGAGTCATTTCAGTGTAATTTGTCTAAATACTACGCCGTCCACCGAGACATACACGAAGGCGCGCGTCGGCAGCGTCAGATGTGTATAAGAGACAGATTCGTCGGTGCCGTCGCCGAAACGGACCAGCCACTCGCCCGCGTGATGCACGTGGTACTGCGTTTCCTTGATCGACTTCGCGGCGATCGCGGCAAGCTGTTCGTCCGCGGAGCGCGTGAGCGCGCTCCACAGATGCATCATCAGCGTGGCGTACAGGAAGTTGCGCACGATCGTGACCGCGTAGTCCTTTTCAGCCTGCGCGGTGCCGGCGAGCGGCCCGTAATGCGGCAGCTCGACGAGCGTGTAGCTGGCGAACTCGCGCTCGGCGCGGAAGTACGCGTAGTCGTCCTCGCTGCGCTGCCGGCCGGTGAGCTGCTGTTCGAGCGTGGCAGCGTGGGTGTAGAGCAGACGCGCCTGGCCGATCAGGTCGAGGCTCATGTTCGACAGCGCGATGTCCTCTTCGAGGATCGGGCCGTGGCCGCACCATTCGGCGTTGCGCTGTCCGAGGATCAGCGCGGTATCCGCGAGGCGCAGCACGTACTGCAGATGTTCAGGCGTAGTGGACACAGAGGACGTAAAGGACGTAGTGGACATGGCGGCGCTTACATGTGGTTGACTTCGTCGGGGAGCGTGTAGAACGTCGGGTGGCGATAGATCTTGTCGCCCGCCGGTTCGAACAGCTCCGCCTTCTCTTCCGGCGCGGAGGCCGTGATCGCCGAGGACGGCACCACCCAGATGCTCACGCCTTCCTGGCGACGCGTGTAGACGTCGCGCGCCATGCGCAGCGCCATCGGCGCGTCGGCGGCGTGCAGACTGCCGCAGTGTTTATGGTCGAGTCCCTGCTTGCTGCGCACGAACACTTCCCAAATCGGCCATTCCTTGTTCATTGCTGATCTCCTGATTCCTGTGATGTGTCGTGCCGCTCAGGCGGCGTGCTGTTGCGCGCGCTGGCGCTGCTTCCCGGCGTGGGCGAGCGCGGCTTCGCGCACCCATGCCCCGTCGTCATGGGCCTTCACGCGGGTCGCGAGGCGCTCGCGGTTGCACGGGCCGTCGCCGTTCACCACGCGCCAGAACTCTTCCCAGTCGATGTCGCCGTAGTCGTAATGGCCGCGCGCCTCGTTCCATTTGAGGTCCGCGTCGGGCAGCGTGACGCCGAGCACTTTGGCCTGCTCGACGGTCGCGTCGACGAATTTCTGGCGCAGGTCGTCGTTGGTGATGCGCTTGATGCCCCATTGCGCCGACTGGTTGCTGTGCACCGAATCCTTGTCGCTCGGGCCGAACATCATCAGCCCCGGCCACCACCAGCGGTTCACCGCCTGCTGGACCAGCTCGCGCTGCGCGTCGGTGCCGGCCATCATCGCCAGGAGCCCGTCGTAGCCCTGGCGCTTATTGACCGACTCTTCCTTGCAGATTCGGAGCATCGCGATGCCATCGGGCCCGTAGGTGCCGC
>NZ_LRBG01000028.1 GCF_001580545.1 Paraburkholderia monticola | reverse complement strand
CAACTTTGCGGGGTCACTTCAAAGGGCGCCGTTTTTTTATTGCCTGACCGTTCGGCTTTGCCCGCGCAGCGTCGGCTCGGTCAGTGCGAAATCAGCGCGAATCGCGATGAATATCGTGGGTAACGAACCCAGCATCGTTCTCCGGCATGTCGAGCCAGTCGGGCTGTTCGAGCGAAGCGCGAATATCGTCGAGACCGCTTCGCCAGTGCTCACGCATCGTCGACAGACCGAACTGAAAGTCCTTGTAGTGACCTTCGTATTCCTTGTGCCGGTAGATCAGGTGAATCACGTTGTAGCGCTTCGAACACGACAGGTCTTCGGCCAGCTTGCACCACGGATCGTCGCGTTGCTCTTCAGGCACGCGATCGAGCACCTCGCGCAGCACGTGGCGGAAACGCTGCGAGCGCTGCAGCATGTCAGTCACGAGACGCGTGCGGCTCGAATACTGGATGTCTTTCATGCGCCCCTGCACGTCGGTGATGTTGTCCGGCACCGGCCCGATCGCGCTCCAAAGATCGACCTGAAACGCGAGCGTGTCACGACGCGGGGTGGACTGGAGCACCTCATAGAGCGGCGTATTCGACATCAGACCACCGTCCCAGTAGTACTGACCGTCGATCTCGACGGCCGCGAATCCCGGCGGCAGCGCGCCCGACGCCATGAAATGCTCAGGCCTGAGCGTGGTGTGCGTATTGTCGAAGTACGCGAAATTGCCGGTGCCGCAATTGACGGCGCCCACCGACACGCGTATTTCACCCGAATTGATCCGGTCGAAATCACATAGCGATTCGAGGGTGGCCTTCAACGGCGCGGTGTCGTAGTAGCTCGCCAGTTGCGGCGGACCGGACACCGTGGGTAACGGCGGCGGGAACCGCGGCACGAAAAAGCCCTTTTGCCCTTCGACGATCGCGCTCATCGCCTGCGCTGCCGTAAACGCCTTGCGCACCGCTTCGCTCGAATTGAACAGCACGTGCTCCACCGGAGCCGGCAGCGGCAGCCCGAACGCCGGCTGGCAGATCGTCTCCCAGAATTGCAGCAGACGCTCTACACGCTTTTCCGGTGGATTGCCCGCAATGATCGCCGTATTCAGCGCGCCGATCGAAATGCCCGCGATCCAGTTCGGTTCGATACCGGCTTCGTAAAGCCCCTGAAAGACGCCCGCCTGATAGGCGCCCAGCGCGCCACCGCCTTGCAACATCAGCGCGACGGTTTCGTAGTTGGGTAACCGGAGATGCCGGTGCGGGCGGGCGGCGGCCGTCGGACCCGCGCCCTCCCCGTCGCCGGACACGCCCACGCGCGCCCGCTTCACGTTGCGTTGCGCCATGGGCATCTCCTCAGTGCATGTACCAGCCGTGACTCACCACGAACGACTGACCGGTCAGCGCCGCGGTCGGGAAGGTCGACAGGAACAGCACAGTCTGCGCGACGTCTTCGACCGTCGTGAAGATTCCGTCGACGGTGCCGCCCAGCATCACGCGCTTGATCACGTCCTCTTCGCTGATGCCGAGCTCCTTGGCTTGCTCGGGGATCTGCTTGTCGACGAGCGGCGTGCGCACGAAGCCCGGACACACGACGTGCGAACGCACGTTGTGCGCAGCGCCCTCCTTGGCGAGCACGCGCGACAGGCCCAGCAGCGCATGCTTCGCTGTCACGTACGCGGACTTCAGCGGCGAGGCGAGATGCGAGTGGACCGAGCCCATGTAGATCACGACGCCACCGCGGTTGTCCTTGTACATGTGCTTGAGCGCGGCCTTGGTAGTCAGGAACGCGCCGTCCACGTGAATGGCCTGCATCTTCTTCCAGTCCGAGAACGAATAGTTTTCGATCGGGTTGACGATCTGGATGCCGGCGTTGGAAACGAGAATGTCGATCGAGCCGAATTCCTCGGCGACCTTGTCTATACCCTGGTTGACGGCGTCTTCGCTTGTCACGTCCATTGCAACGCCGATTGCCTTGCCGCCGCCCTTCCTGATTTCTTCAGCCACGGCGTTCGCGCCGTCCTGGTTCAGATCGGCGATCGCGACCGCCGCGCCCGCGGCCGAAAGAGTCAGCGCGATCTGCTTGCCGATGCCGCTCGCAGCGCCAGTGACAACGGCGACCTTGCCGTTCAGATTCGAGTTCAGAGACGACATCCAGAACCTCCATGCAGTTGATGAGCAATGAGACCACAAGACCGCGCGCGGCGTGAAGTCGGCCAAACGACATAGACCGTTCGGCGGATGCAGCGCGGCGGCCGACTTTGCTATTGTGCATGAACCCTGTGAACGACATAGGTAAAAAGCACATCGACCCGTATCTCTTTAAACTGGACGCTTTCGGGCTGAATTCAGGTTCCATTCCCGTGGCATCACCAACCAGGAGACATGCATGAATTATCGACGTCTGGGCCGTTCCGGCCTGCAAGTGAGCGAGTTGTCCATTGGCTCATGGGTCACGTACGGCAACCAGGTGGATCACCGCGCCGCACGCGAATCGCTTGCTGCGGCGCGCGACGCGGGCGTCAATTTCTTCGACAACGCCGAGGTCTACGCCGGCGGCAAATCCGAGGAAATCATGGGCCACGCATTGAAGGAGCTCGCCTGGCCGCGCGTGAGCTACGTCGTGTCGACGAAATTTTTCTGGGGGCTCAACGAGGCGCCGAACCAGTATCACACGCTGAACCGCAAATACCTGATGAACGCGATCGACGCATCACTCAAGCGCCTGCAGCTCGATTACGTCGATCTCGTGTTCTGTCATCGTCCCGACCCGAACACGCCGATCGAGGAAACGGTCTGGGCGATGAGCGACATGATCGCGCGCGGCAAGGCACTGTACTGGGGCACCTCGGAATGGAGCGCCGACGAGATTCGCGCCGCTTATGAAATTGCCGAGCGGCATCACCTGCACAAGCCGGTCATGGAGCAGCCGCAATACAACCTGTTTCACCGCAACCGCGTCGAGCAGGAGTACAAACGGCTCTACGAGGACATCGGCCTCGGCCTCACCACGTGGAGTCCGCTCGCGTCCGGTCTGCTGACCGGCAAATATCGCGACGGCGTGCCCGCCGACAGTCGCGCCCAGTTGCAGGGTTATGACTGGCTGCGTCAGCAACTGACCGACCCGACGAGGAACAACGTGGTCGGCCAGCTCGGCGCGGTCGCCGACGAACTCGACTGCACAGTCGGTCAGCTCGCGATCGCGTGGATTCTGAAGAATCCGAACGTCAGCACGGTGATCACGGGTGCGTCGCGGGTCGAACAGATCGGCGAAAACATGCAGTCCGCGGAGGTGGCCGAGCGCATCACGGCGGAGATCAAACAGCGGATCGAGGAGATCATCGGCGACGCGCACGAGTAGTCGCGCGCCGCGCGAGGCCCGGGGTGGATGGCCAGTGTCGCGCGGTCGCGTACAATACGCGACCGCGCGACACTGGTTCCTTCGGGCCGACCTGCGCTCTTTCTGCCTCTTCTCATCATGCTCAGCTACCGCCACGCCTTTCATGCCGGCAATCACGCCGACGTCCTGAAACACGCCGTCGTGTTGCAGCTCCTGCGCTACCTTGGCCAGAAGGACAAGGCCTACTGGTATATCGACACGCACGCGGGGGCCGGCGTGTACTCGCTGAAGGAAGGCTACGCGACGAAAACCGCCGAGTTCGAGACGGGCATTGCGAAACTGTGGGGCCGCAACGATCTGCCGCAGCTCTTCGCCGAATACGTCGACGAAGTCAGCGCGCTCAATGCCGACGGGCAGTTGCATTTCTATCCGGGTTCGCCGTATCTCGCGTGGCGTCAGTTGCGCGCGCAGGATCGCATGCGGCTGTTCGAATTGCACAGCACCGAAATCGACGTGCTGCGCCACAATTTCCGCGACGCAGGCAGGCGCGCGATGCTGTACGCCGGCGACGGCTTCGACGGTATTCTCACGTTGCTGCCGCCTGCGCCGCGGCGCGCGCTGATCCTGCTCGATCCGTCGTATGAGGACAAGCGTGATTACGGGCGCACGCTGCGCTGTGTCGAGGAAAGCCTGAAGCGTTTTCCGACCGGCACGTATGCGGTCTGGTATCCGCAGGTGAAGCGTCCCGAGTCGCAGCGTTTCCCCGATCAGCTAAAGCAGTTGCAGAAGGACAACTGGCTGCACGTCAGCCTGACCGTCAGCAATCCGCCCGAGGACGGCTATGGACTGTTCGGTAGTGGCATGTTCATCCTGAATCCGCCGTATACGCTCGCCAAGCAGCTGAAGGATCAGATGCCGTGGCTAGTCAAGGTACTCGGCGAGGACAAGGCCGCAACGTTCAAGGTCGAGTATCGCGGCAATTGAGCGTGATGAGCGGCGTGTCAGTGAACTGTGCACGCGGCTTTCGAGTAACATGCCGCGCGCAACCCGATCTTCGCCTTTCGCTCACTTGAACTGCGCGGCCGCCTTGATCGCAAACTGGTTCGTATAGGTCGCGCTCAGGTCGATCTTCTTCGGATCGAGCCGGCTATCGAAAGACGACAGCGCGCGCAGCGACGTCGCAGGGCCATCCGCAGGCATCAGTCCATCCGGCGAATACGCGTCGCGCACATTGTGAAAGGCCTCGAGATAAAGCGTCGGGTCGCCCAGCAAGTAGGCTTGAGGCACCATCTTCAGTAGATCGGCGTCGCTCGCGGTCTGTAGCCAGTGGTTCGCGCGCACGATCGCGTTGGTCAGCGCCTGTGTCGTCTTCGGATTTTTCTGGATGAAGCTCTCGGGCGCATAAAGCGTCGCTGCGGGCATCGTGCCGCCGAACACCTCCTGCGTGCCCTTCACTGTGCGCGTATCGACCAGTACCTTGATCGCGCCGCTGCGCGTGAGCTTGGTCATCATCGGGTCGACGTTGGAAAGGGCATCGATTTGCCCGCTGCCCACCGCGGCCAGCACCGTCGCACCGCTGCCGACGCCGATCGCGGAAATGTCGCTGCGCTGAACGCCGACTTTGCGCAAGGCAACGGTGAGCACGAGGTCTGTCGACGAACCCGGTGCGCTCACGCCGACCTTCGCGCCTTTGAAGTCCGCGAGCGACTTGATCTGATCAGCCTTCGTTTTGAGCACGCCGATCACGATCTGCGGTGCCCGGCCCATCAGCGCGAACGCGCGATAGTGTTGCCCCTTCGCCTGCATGAATAGCGTGTGCTCGAACGCGCCCGCGCCGACTTCGGCGCTGCCGCCCACCACCGCCTCGAGCGCCTTCGACCCGCCCGCAAAATCCTCGAGTGTGACATTCAGGCCTTCGTCCTTGAAGTAACCGAGCTGTTGGGCGGCGAGGACCGGCAGATAGTAGAGGCCGGGTAAGCCGCCGACGGCCATCGTCAGAGTCGGCATTTCCGGCGCGTCCTTCGCGAATCCGACGCCGGGCAGCGCGGTCAGTGCGAGCAACATCACGCAGGCGCGCGTCGCACGCTGGATCCAGGGAACGGCCATGTTGATGTCTCCTTGTTGTGTTTTTTGTTCGTAGCGGTGACGCAGGCGCATATGCCCCCGATCGAGGCGGGCGGCGATCATGCGTAAATCGATTGTCATCGGACGGTTTTGCGGGCGCCATGCGCCCAAACCCGTATGAGATGTCGGGCGCGAGCCGAACTGGCGCATCCGGAAGAAACGGGATCGTGAAAGGCGTGTCCGACGCCTGTTCGCGCGGTCGCTACATCACTGCGGGAGTGGCACCGGGCGAGGCATCGGCCGCGGCGGCCCGCCCGCCCCCACCGGCAACTGGATGTACGGCGCGACCACGATCGGCGGCGACGATTCCTGAGGCAGTTCGACCGGCGGCTGGATCGGCGGCGCGGCTACGATCGGCTCCGGCGCTGGCGGCGAGCTCAACAGAACGGTGCCGCTCTGGCCATTATTGACGCCGCCAAGCGTATCGAGAAGCACGGGAGGGCGATCGTTATCGGAGACTGCGAAGGCGTCCGACGTGACGCCGAAGATCGCGAGCGTCGCCACGGCGGCCGAGGCGATCACAGATTGGAGAGTTTGGAGCGAACGGACGGAGGACATGGGCGGCCCAATGGGTTATGAATGCCGTCTTGCGCGAAAAACGCTTTACCTTACCGCGACCCGCGTTGCGAAGCTAGTCGATATTCGCCACGACCAGTCTTCTGGCGCCGCCAGCCCCAAAAACACCCAAAAGGCTGCCATTTTCGATGTCCAGATACGTCAAAGCCCCGCATTGACGGGGCTCGACATGGGTCCTGCGATGGCCGCGCATCAATGAGCGCTGCCAGGTCAAACTCGAAGCGGAAACTTACAGCGAATAGCCGTTGGTTTCGAGCGAACGGATGCGCTGTTCGAGCTGGACGATATCCGACGACGATGCCAGATACGCTTCACGACGGCTACGTTCGGCAGTTTCGAACCAGGTGCTCAGCTTTTCAAGCAGGAATGCAAACATGATGTTCTCCAAGGATCAGATCGAATCCCCGGTGATTTGCATCAGGGATTTCCCGTAAAAGGGTTAACCCGTATTATAGTCGAGCGGTGCAACCTGAACAGTGAAATGCTCGCATGATGTGCATTCCGTTTTGGAATGACGCACATTTTCGGTGCGCTTCCCTAGCTGATTTCATTGGGATTCTCTCGCATTTTGAAACGGTCGCTATCGTGGCCCCAATTTCTATGCACTATTTTGACGCCCAACCCTAAGGGATGCGATGACTATGCGATTCGGGTTGCACCTTTTCCTCGGGTGCTAGAGAGGATGGCAACCGTGTCCCGAGATCAGATCCGTATCCGCTAATCGCTCGATAATCGGACAATCGGGCCGGTCGTCCCCGTGGCAATGATCGGCCAGATGCGCGAGGGTGTCGCGCATGTCCGTCAGCTCCGCAATGCGTCGATCGAGTTCAGCGACATGCTCGAGTGCGATCCGCTTTACTTCGGCGCTTGCACGCGAGCGGTCATGCCATAGCGCAAGCAGCCGCCGTATGTCATCGACCAGAAATCCGAGTCGGCGCGCCTGTCGAATAAAGCGCAGCGAATGCACTTCCTGCGGACCATACACGCGATAACCCGCGCTCGTGCGCGCCTTCGCCGTCAACAGGCCGACGCTTTCGTAGTAGCGGATCATTTTTGCCGTCACGCCCGACGCGCGGGCCGCTTCGCCAATGTTCATGACTGTTTCCCAAGGTTTCTGCCGAACTCCAGTCGATCCTACACCTTCCTACGGTGGGAAGGTCAGCTCCTCAAATGCGGATCGGCAGGCATAATTCGTCAATCCGTTATCTGATTTCGCCGAGGTCTCCACAATGACAATCGAACTCCATGTAGAAGGCATGAGTTGCCAGCACTGTGTGGCAGCCGTCACGAACGCAATCCGTGAGCACGACGCCGCCGCGCAGGTCCAGGTGGATCTCGAGACCGGTCGTGTGATCGTGGAGTCGGCTCAACCGGTTGATGCGCTTAAGGCCGCGATCGACGAAGCCGGTTACACGGTGACGTCCGCGCGCTGAGGGCGCCGATCATGTTCAAGGTTGCATTGATAGGTGGTTCCGGATTGCTCGGCCGCGCTCTCAAGAATGAACTTGAGTGCCAGGCGGGGTGGCAAATCGTCGCCACCGCATTTAGCCGGCCGTCGTCGCAGATGGTCGCCCTGGATGTGCGCGATAGCCTCGCGGTCGAGCGTTTCATCGAGCACGTGGCGCCCGATGCCGTCGTGATTGCCGCAGCGGAGCGCCGCCCCGATGTATGCGAGCGCGACCCGGCGCTTGCGGGCGCGCTGAACGTCGATGCCGTGCGGACGATCGCCCGGGCGGCGAACCGACACGACGCGTGGACACTGTCGATCTCGACCGACTACGTGTTCGACGGCACGCAGCCCCCCTATCGACACGACAGCACTCCCGCGCCACTGAACGCGTACGGTCAGAGCAAGCTCGAAGGCGAGCGAGCTCTGACCGAAACCGCCGACCGGGGATGCGTACTGCGTCTGCCGCTACTGTATGGGCCGATCATCAACTGGTCGGAGTCGGCCGTGACTAGCCTCGTACCAGCGATCGCGGCGTCGGCCGGGCCAGACGGCCAGGCCGCCACAATGGACGCCTGGGCGATCCGCTATCCGACATTCACGCCCGACGTCGCGGTCGTGATCCGACAGATGCTCGAGCGGCACTCGTGCCGCGAAACGATCTCCGGTATCGCGCAATGGTCGGGCGACGAACCGATGAATAAGTACCAGATCGCCATGCGTCTGGCAGAAGCGCTACAACTCGAGGCACATCTCACACCGCAGCGTACGCCGACCGACGCGACGCCGCGTCCGCACAACTGTCATCTGGCATCGAGCCGTCTGGAGGCGCTTGGAATTGGCCGACGCACACCGTTCGATATAGCGATCAGGCAGGTATTGGCAGCGTATCTTCGTGGCGAGGAGCAGCGACTCTGATTCGAGCCTGCAGCTTCCGCGCATAGAGACAATGGCAAAGCGGGAGCCCGGATAGAAGAGACTCGGTTGAGAGTTGTTGGAGCCTGCTGTTGGCAACAACCATGCGTCATCAACTGAATTTTCCTGGCGCGAGAAACAGTCGCAGAGTTCTGGATTTTTCAGGCGCGCAAAATCGGCGCGTAAACGCAAAAACCCCACCCTGTAGGGGGTGGGGTTTCTGACGGGGTGAGGAGCCTGACGATTACCTACTTTCACACGGGCAATCCGCACTATCATCGGCGTAGAGTCGTTTCACGGTCCTGTTCGGGATGGGAAGGGGTGGGACCGACTCGCTATGGTCATCAGGCATGAGGGGTTGCTGCGTCGCAGGGTATGCGCCACAGCCAATCTGGAAGAAGTAGTTTCTGGTGCCTCTCACTCGAGCGGTGTTGTGTTTTTTCCTGTACCACGCTGCCACTAACTACGGTACTCATTTCCCATCTTACACTACCGATAGC
>NZ_LRBG01000027.1 GCF_001580545.1 Paraburkholderia monticola | reverse complement strand
GAGCATGGAGGCAGTGGTCTGCGCAAGAAGTTCAGCCACTACAGCGCCGAGTTCAAGCTATCGGTTTTGCAACGGATGTGGAGCGAGCAGCTGTCATATACGCAGACAGCGACCCTCTACGACATTCGGGGTGATCGCAGCATCGTGAACTGGGAACGTCAGTATCATGGTGGTGGTATAGATGCGCTGAAGCCACGTCGACGAGGACGCCCCAGGAAGATGCCCACCCGCCCAGCACCTCCCGGCCCCCCAGCTCCGGATGGAACCGATCCACGCCCGCGCGAAGAGTTGCTCAAAGAGATCGAAGACCTGCGCGCGGAGGTGGCGTACCTAAAAAAACTCGATGCCTTGATTCGGGCCGGCAAGCGCCAGACGCAGCCCAGAAAGCGCAAATAGTGCTCGAATTAAGGCAGCAACACCCCTTGAGCAGCCTGTTACTGGCAGCGGGGCTCGCGCGCAGTACCTTCTATTATCAGAAGAAGGCGCTCAGCGTTGCCGACAGGCGTGCCGGGCTCAGGGACCAGATCAGAATGGTGTATGACAATCACGGCGGCCTCTATGGATACCGACGTGTGACCTGGGCGATCCGGCGCGCCGGCTGCACTGTCAATCACAAAACGGTGCAACGCCTGATGCAGCAGATGGAACTCAAATCCCTGGTTCGCAAAAAGAGGTATCGCTCCTATGCCGGCGACCTCGGCCGCGTTGCGCCTAACCTGTTAAGCCGGCAATTTGAAGCACCGCAGCCCAACCAGAAATGGGTCACGGACGTAACCGAGTTCAATGTGAGAGGCGAGAAGCTCTACCTCTCGCCAGTGATGGACCTGTACAACGGCGAAATCGTCGCCTACCAGACGTCACGGCGGCCCACATTTGATCTCGTCAGCGACATGCTCAGGCAAGCGTTCAAAAAGCTTGGACATCACGATCGGCCGATACTGCATTCCGATCAAGGTTGGCAGTACCAGATGGCCGCCTATCGACGCATGCTCGAGCAGCGTGCTGTCGTCCAGAGCATGTCCCGTAAAGGGAACTGTTACGACAACGCAGCCATGGAAAGCTTCTTCGGGACACTCAAAGCGGAGTTCTTCCGTCTGAATGAATTTGCCAGCATTGACCATCTACAGGCGGGCATTGAACGCTACATTCACTACTACAACCACAACCGGATACGACTCAAACTAAAAGGGCTGAGCCCTGTGAAGTACAGAACTCAGCCCTTCGTCGGCTAGTATTACCTGGCCGTCCAACTTTGCGGGGTCACTTCACCTGGGGACGCCGCTTTGCCGTGATGATTCAGCCGTTCAGAAAATCGTCCGCAGACCGAG
>NZ_LRBG01000026.1 GCF_001580545.1 Paraburkholderia monticola | reverse complement strand
TTCGGCGACGGCACCGACGAATCGCACCGCCGCGCGCAGGCCGCGCTCGACTATCTGATGCCGTACACGTACGAGTTCTTCAGCGCGGACGCGGTGGAAGACGCGATCGCCGCGGCCGGCATCGGCCCGCGCACCCCGGCGCTGGAAGCTGCCTGGCTCGACGACGTGCGCGCCACGCTCGACGAAGCCACGCTGACGCTGCCCGCGGCGGTAAAGCACGTGACGACGGGCAAGCACGGCGAGCACTCCGAGCACATGGGCTTCGTGCTGGCCGAAATGCAGAGCCTCGCGCGCCAGCATCCGGGCGCCAGCTGGTGAGCACGCGATGACGACCTCGACCGCCCCGCAGCCCGCGAACATGACCGATCCCGCGCTCGCCCACGCCTGGACCGTGCTCGAAGCGGTGCCGGACCCGGAGATCCCGGTAGTCTCGATCCGCGAGCTCGGCATCCTGCGCGACGTGCGACGCGCCGCCGACGGCGCGCTCGAAGTCGTGATCACGCCGACCTACTCGGGCTGCCCGGCGATGTCGCAGATCGCCGAAGACATCGGCCTGGCGCTCACGACCGCGCAGCTCACGCCCTACCGCGTCGCCACCGTGCTCGCGCCGGCGTGGACCACCGACTGGATCACCGCCGACGCCCGCGAAAAACTGCGCGCCTACGGCATCGCACCGCCGACCGGCAACTGCGGCGCGGCCGCGAGTTCCGCCGCGCCGCAGGAAAAAGTGCTGCGCTTCGTGCCCCGCGCGCTGCCCGCACCGTCCTGCCCGCGCTGCGGCTCGGCGCACACCGAGCGGCTCGCGCAATTCGGCTCGACCGCCTGCAAGGCCCTGTATCGCTGCCTCGACTGCCGCGAACCCTTCGACTACTTCAAACCGTACTGATATGGCCACCCCGCAATTCCATCCGCTGCGTATCCGCGAAGTGCGTCCCGAAACTGCCGATGCGGTCTCCGTCGCCTTCGAAGTCCCGCCCGAGCTGCGCGAGCACTACCGCTTCACGCAGGGCCAGTTCGTCACGCTCAAGACGCATATCGACGGTGAGGAAACGCGCCGCTCGTATTCGATCTGCGTGGGCGTCACCGACTACGATCGCGACGGCGAGTTGCGCATCGGCATCAAGCGTGTGCGTGGCGGGCGCTTCTCGAACTTCGCGTTCGACACGCTGCAGCCCGGCCACACGATCGACGTGATGACGCCCGACGGGCGCTTCTTCACGCACCTGAACGCGGAGCAGGGTCAGCAGTACCTCGCCTTCTCGGGCGGCTCGGGCATCACGCCGGTGCTCGCGATCATCAAGACGACGCTCGAAGTCGAGC
>NZ_LRBG01000024.1 GCF_001580545.1 Paraburkholderia monticola | reverse complement strand
TGTAGCACGGGCAGCGCTGGGACGGCGTGGTGCGGTGTAGCGGCGGGCGGTGGGCGAGGGCTGGACAGGTAGAGCACGTGACCGGCTGCGCCCTGCACCTTGGCGATCAGGATCGCCTTGCGCTTGAGGCTGGGCGCGCGCGTGATCCAGTTGCCCTCGGGCAGCATGCCGACGATCTCCGAATGCGCATGCTGCGAGATCTGCCGCACCAGCGTTTTGCGGTAGGCGTCGGGCATCCAGTCCTGCGGCTCGATCTTGCCGTCGGCGGCCATCACCGCGTCGAAGCGCGCCTGTTCAGGCGAATTCGCGTCCGCATCGAGCGGGGCGACGTTGCCGGGGATATCGAGGGATTGGGTGTACATGAGGGACGCTCTCCGAGGGAGTAGTCTGTGTCGGCGTAGTATAAACCAACCGACCGGTCGGTTAATAAATTTTTCGTGAACAGGCTTTGAGATCGAGGGAGGTGCTCCGCGCGTCCAGGCATGATTGATGGCTGGGCGAGGTTTCGGGCGCTCGCGCGGTTCCTGACCGACCGCCACCCCGTTCCGACACTTACGCCGGTAAAATTGCGAATTGGCCGCGATTTGCGGCCCACTTGCGTCTCCGGTACTCATGTTACGTCTAAGCGAAATCAAACTCCCGCTCGATCACCCCGAAAGCGCCCTCGAAGCCGCCATCCGTGCGCGCCTCGCGGAACTCGGCGTGGCGCGGGAAGGCCTCATCCGATACACCGTGTTTCGCCGCGCGCACGACGCGCGCAAGCGCGCCGACATCAAGCTCACCTACATCGTCGATGTTGAGGTCAAGGATGAAGCGGCCGCGCTGAAGCGGCTCGCCGACGTGCCGCATTGCGGCTTGACGCCCGACATGAGCTACAAGTTCGTCGCCAAAGCGCCCGCGCAACTGAGCACGCCGCGCCCGGTCGTGATCGGCATGGGGCCGTGCGGCCTGTTCGCGGGCCTGATCCTCGCGCAGATGGGCTTCCGCCCGATCATCCTCGAGCGCGGCAAGGCCGTGCGCGAGCGCACCAAGGACACCTTCGGCCTGTGGCGCAAATCCGTGCTGAATCCCGAATCGAACGTGCAGTTCGGCGAAGGCGGCGCGGGTACTTTTTCGGACGGCAAGCTCTATAGCCAGATCAAGGACCCGAAGCACTACGGCCGCAAGGTGCTCGACGAATTCGTGCGGGCCGGTGCGCCGGAGGACATTCTGTACCTGAGCCGTCCGCATATCGGCACGTTCCGGCTCGTCAGCATGGTCGAGAAGATGCGTGCGAGCATCCACGAGCTGGGTGGCGAGGTGCGCTTCGAGACGCGTGTCGAAGACATCGACATCGACAACGGGCAGGTGCGCGGGCTGAAGCTGTCGACTGGCGAGGCGCTGCGCTGCGACCACGTCGTGCTGGCAGTCGGCCATAGCGCGCGCGACACGTTTCAGATGCTGTTCGACCGCGGCGTGTACGTGGAGGCGAAGCCGTTCTCGCTCGGCTTCCGGATCGAGCATCCGCAGGGTGTGATCGATCGCAGCCGTTTTGGCAAATTCGCCGGTCACAAACAGCTCGGCGCAGCCGACTATAAGGTGGTGCACCACTGTAGCAACGGCCGCGCGGTATATAGCTTCTGCATGTGTCCGGGCGGCACCGTGGTGGCGGCCACGTCGGAGCCGGGGCGCGTGGTCACGAACGGCATGAGCCAGTACTCGCGCGCGGAGCGCAACGCGAACGCGGGTATCGTGGTCGGCATTACGCCAGATGACTACCCGGGCGGCCCGCTTGCCGGCATCGCGTTCCAGCGCAAGTGGGAAGAGCGGGCGTTCGAACTCGGCGGCAGTAACTATATGGCGCCGGGGCAACTCGTCGGCGATTTCATCGCGGGGCGGCCGTCCACGTCGCTCGGCTCGGTCGTGCCGTCTTACAAACCGGGAGTGCGGCCAACCGATCTCAGCACGGCGCTGCCCGACTACGTGATCGAGGCGATTCGCGAAGCGCTACCGCAGATGGAGAAAAAAATCGCCGGTTTCGCGATGCATGACGCCGTGCTGACCGGCGTCGAGACCCGAACGTCGTCGCCGGTACGCGTGCGTCGCGGGGACGATTACCAGAGCGTTAATGTCCAGGGGCTCTATCCGGCGGGCGAGGGCGCGGGGTATGCGGGCGGGATCTACTCGGCGGCGATCGACGGGATCGAGGTCGCCGAAGCGGTCGCGCTAAAGATCATGAGTCAGCAAGCGGCGTAAGTTCGAGCGGGCACGGCCACGGAGTGCAGGGGCAAGGTGGCGTTGGCCGCAATGGCCGACGATTGCCGCGGCGATCGGGCACAATGCCCGTTTCGCCTCGAACCCATCCTCCGAATGACCCTTCGCACCCTGGTTGCCGCATGTGGCGCGGCACTGCTTGCCCAATTTGCTCCTATTGTCGTTTCCTCGAGCGCGCTCGCTGCCGAAGCGCCCGAGCATTGGGTCGCCGTTTGGGCGACCGCGCTGCAACCGATTCCGCAGAGGGCTGAGTTGCCGGCGCTGTATCGCGCGCCGGAAGTCGCTGGACGGACGGTTCGACAGATCGTTTTTCCGACCTTGTCGGGGAAGTCGGCGCGAATTCATCTCAGTAATGTGTATGGCAGGACGCCGCTCGTCATCGAAGAATTGCGCATCGCGCGCTCGGCCGGCGCCGCGGCAGCGGTAGAGGGCGGCGGTAGCCGCGTGACGTTTGGCGGCAAGAGCGCGGTCAGCATTCCGCCGGGTGGGGAGTTGGACAGCGATCCGATCGCGATCGACGTCGTCGAAGGCGCGCCCTATGCGATCAGCGCGTTTATGGGGGCTGATCAACGGATCGCCGCGTGGCACCGTGTGTCGAATCAGGTGAACTACGTGTCCGAGCCCGGCAATCATGCGGCCGACGCGTCGGCTGCGGCGTTCCGTGGCCGCTTCACGCAATATGTGTGGGTCACGGGCTTGTCGGTGGAGGCGGCGCCGCAGTCGGCTGCCGTGGCGGCGATCGGGGACTCGATCACCGACGGCATGCGCTCCAGCTTGAACCAGAACCGCCGCTGGCCGGATGCGCTGGCTCGCCGGCTGGCGGGCGGCGCGGAATCAACCGCGATTGTGAACCTCGGCATCAGCGGCAACCGGCTTCTGAGCGACTCGCCTTGCTATGGCGACGCGCTCGCGAGCCGCTTCGAGCGAGACGTTTTGCGGCGTCCCGGCATCAAGGCGGCGATCGTGCTGATCGGTATCAACGACATCAACTTTGCGGCAATGCCGCCTCATGGCGGACTCGACTGTGATTTTCCGCATACGTCGGTCACGGCCGCCGATCTGATCGCGGGATACCAGCGAGTGATCGCGGCCGCGCGGCGCAATGGCGTCAAGGTGTTCGGTGCGACGCTGACGCCGGCGTCGCTACCGCCGGAGCGAGAAAACATTCGACTGGCCGTAAATCAGTGGATCCGGACCAGTCATGCATTCGACGGCGTTGTCGACTTCGATGCGGCGTTGCGTGACCGGGCGCAACCGGACCGTCTGCAGCGTGCCTTCGACAGCGGCGATCACATCCATCCGAGTGATGCGGGCTACGCGGCGATGGCCAATGCCGTTCCCGTCGAAGCTGTCGTCAACGCGGCGCGGAAGTGAGCGGCAACGTTTTTTAAGCGAAAGCGAAAAGGGGTATTGACGAGGCGAGAAACAGCCGACATAATCTCGTTCTCTGCTGCTGATGCAGCGACGCAAACGAAGCGGTGCCGGGTAGTCAGGTGCTGCGCAGTGCGCGGATCGATCTTTAAAAACTAACAGCCGATAAGTGTGGGCGCTTGATGCGGAATGCCG
>NZ_LRBG01000023.1 GCF_001580545.1 Paraburkholderia monticola | reverse complement strand
CCGGCGCAAACGCCAGCCATACGGCGGGGAACACGACGGTTCTGACGCAGAAGTTTGGCGGTGAAGCGAAGGCGTACGACCAGATCGACGCGGCGCCGGAAGAAAAGGCGCGCGGCATCACCATCAACACCGCGCACGTCGAGTACGAAACGGCTAACCGCCACTACGCACACGTCGACTGCCCGGGCCACGCTGACTATGTGAAGAACATGATCACGGGCGCGGCACAGATGGACGGCGCAATCCTGGTGTGCTCGGCCGCTGACGGCCCGATGCCGCAAACGCGTGAGCACATCCTGCTGGCGCGTCAGGTTGGTGTTCCGTACATCATCGTGTTCCTGAACAAGTGCGACATGGTGGACGACGCCGAGCTGCTCGAGCTCGTCGAAATGGAAGTTCGCGAACTTCTGTCGAAGTACGACTTCCCGGGCGACGACACGCCGATCATCAAGGGTTCGGCCAAGCTGGCGCTGGAAGGCGACAAGGGCGAGCTGGGCGAAGTGGCGATCATGAACCTGGCCGACGCGCTGGACACGTACATCCCGACGCCGGAGCGCGCGATTGACGGTTCGTTCCTGATGCCGGTGGAAGACGTGTTCTCGATCTCGGGTCGTGGCACGGTGGTGACGGGTCGCGTTGAGCGCGGCGTCGTCAAGGTCGGCGAAGAAATCGAAATCGTCGGTATCAAGCCGACGGTGAAGACGACCTGCACGGGCGTGGAAATGTTCCGCAAGCTGCTCGACCAGGGTCAGGCGGGCGACAACGTCGGTATCCTGCTGCGCGGCACGAAGCGTGAAGACGTCGAGCGTGGTCAGGTTCTGGCGAAGCCGGGTTCGATCAACCCGCACACGCACTTCACGGCTGAAGTGTACGTGCTGAGCAAGGACGAAGGCGGCCGTCACACGCCGTTCTTCAACAACTACCGTCCGCAGTTCTACTTCCGTACGACGGACGTGACGGGCTCGATCGAGCTGCCGAAGGACAAGGAAATGGTGATGCCGGGCGACAACGTGTCGATCACGGTGAAGCTGATCAACCCGATCGCGATGGAAGAAGGCCTGCGTTTCGCAATTCGCGAAGGTG
>NZ_LRBG01000022.1 GCF_001580545.1 Paraburkholderia monticola | reverse complement strand
TTATACACACCCCCTCCTGGCGCCTCGGCCGGAATATGCGCCATCTTGTTGTACGCGCCGCGCAGCTTGAACGAGAACACCGGCTGGTTGTCCTCGCGCTTCAGATAGACCGGGTTGCGCAGCCGCGCCGACAGGTTCGGCGCGCGTTCGAGTTCGGTCTCGCGCGCGACGTCGTAGACGCGGGCGGTGAGGATCTTCTTCAGGTAGTCGTGAGAAGGCGCGACGCGCCCGGCCGTTGCGACGGCCCGTTCGAGTTCGGTTAACAGCACGGCAAGCTCCTGGGTGGCAATATCCGATGCAACAACGAATCAACGGCGATCGATCACGATCGCAGCATGTTCGCCAGGAGGCAGGCAGAGAATGAACCTGAAAGCGGACATAAAAAAACCCGCCTCGTTTGGCGGGTTATGTGTCACTACAAGTCGACGCGCGCTAACCCACCATTCGATGAATGATGCTAATAATCAGCGCAATACGGATGTCGAGGCAGTTCATGGCAGCGATCTTCGTCGACTTGGCGGGCTTTGTCAATCTTTGCGAACCTTGAGGCTTTCCGCGCGTCAGCGAGGGCGATCATCGGGCTCGGCACCTCACGAGAAGGGTACGCGGTCAAATCTCATCGAGCACTGCCGAACTGTAAATCGTCAGCCACCCTAATCAATGCCGTTACCGCAGAGCGATTCAATGACCGCGTGCCGGTGCGCCCGGCCCATAAAAAAACGGGGCGCGCCAGCCAGCGCGCCCCGCCCATACGACCAGCGCCGCAATCAATCGCGCACGCCGCTCTGCTTTTTGAACGCCGTGAGAATCCGCTGCTCGAGCACGTTGTAGTCGCGACCAAAGTGATGATCGCCGGAGGTGCGGATCACTTCGACGCCGGTCTTGTCGAGCGTCGGACACAGCGTGTCGGTTTCGCTCTCGCCATAGAAGCATTGGACGATCGACGGCGGCACATGAGTCAACTCGGGCCGCACGTTCAGCGCCTTGTCGCTCGCGGGCATACCGAGCCAGCCGCCGACGCGGATCTGGAAATCGGCGTCGGGCGCGAAGCCGAGCAGCGAAATCAGCGACACCTTATCGCGCTGCGCCTGCGGCAGACGGTTATACGCGAACGGCATCACGTCGGCGCCGAACGAATAGCCGATCAGTGCGACGTGCTGCGCGTGCCAGCGCGCGCCGTAGGTTTGCATCACGCGCGCGAGATCGCGGCTCGTTTGCGCGGGCGGCTTTTCGCTCCAGAAATAGCGCAGGCTGTCCCAGCCGATCACGGACACGCCATCCTTCTGCAGCGCCTGCGCGATCGTCTTGTCGAGATCGCGCCAGCCGCCGTCGCCGGAAATCACGATCGCCATCAAGCCATTCGGATGCGCGGCCGGCAACTCGATCAGCGGCAGATCGGAGACGTCGTCGTCGCTCGTCGAAAGCGCCTGCAGATGCGGCGTCACCAGCGCAACGAGACGCGCGCGATCGGCATTGCCCGTGCTCGCCTTTTCGACGAAACCCGGCACCTTGTCGCGAATCACGGTCGGATCGGGCGCGCACGGTTCAAAGCGCGCGTCGAGCCTGTGCTCGGCATCGACCGACACCGCGCCGGCGATCGTATTGGACGGCGCCTGCTCGAGCACGTGCATCGCGAGCGTCGCGCCCTGCCCCGTACCCGCGACGATCGGCGCGAAATAGTGGCTCGACTGCGATTGCCGTTCGAGTTGATGGCTCAGCGCTTCGGCATCGCCCACCAGCTGATGGCAGGTTTCCTTCATCGCGGCGAGGTTGGCCGCGTAGCGCGCGGTATCGACACCGACCGTCAACGCGCCCGCTTTCGCGAGCGCATCGGCGCTTTGCTGATCGGCCGCGCTCCAGCCGCTGGCCTGCGAATACAGCACGACGAAGCCACGCAGCGGCCCCTCGGGCTGCGTGACGCGCACGTCGCCATAGCGGCCGCCCGGCACGGTGGTGGTGGCCGCGTGCGCGAGCGCGCCGCAGCAGAGAACGCTCGCCGCGACGGCGAGCCGGAAAAACGGATGCAATGTCATGAACGCCGGCCTCCTGCCAGCAGCGACAGGTCCGCGAGCGTGAAGAACACGCCCGAGCCGGATGCCGCGAGATAGCGCGGCTCCCAGCGCGGCTGGAACTTGCTCTTGAAAGCACGCAGGCCGCGGAAGTTATAGAAGCGGCCGCCGAAGCGCCACACGATGCCGGCCAGCCGGTGCCAGCGCGACGCGAGTGGCGTGGGCTGCACGCCTGAGAGCGGCGCAATGCCGAGACTGAGCGAGCGGAAGCCCGCCTCTTTCAGATGCAGCGCGAGCTGCGTGAACAGATATTCCATCGCATAAGGCGACGCGCTTTCGACGTGACGCATCACGCCGACGGTCGCCTCGGTATTCATATCGGTCGTCATGAAGGTCACGAACGCGAGCGGCTCGCCGTTCTGGCGCACCAGCATCACCGATTGCGCGGCCAGGTATTCGTCATTGAACGCCGCGACCGAGAAGCTCTTCTCGCGCGCGTCGCGGCTGTCGAGCCAGCCGTCGGAAATGCCGCGCAGCGTTTCGAGCGACGCCGGCACATTCGCCTGATCGATCACTTCGACGGTGAAGCCGTCACGCTCGCCGCGCTTGAGCGCATAGCGCAGATGCGCGCGATGCGAGCCCTTCAGATCGAAGTCGTCGAGCACGACGTGCGCTTCCTCGCCGAGCTTCATCAGCGTGAGACCCGCGTCGAGGTACAGCGGCAGCGCGTTCGCGCGTACCTGGTAGAACGCGGCGCGGCCGCCGTGCGCATGCGCGAGCGCGACGAACTTGCTGATGAGGCCCGCCCACTCTTCGCGCGGACCCACCGGATCGTGCAATGCGGCCCACGTGCGGCCGTATTTGGCGTACATCAGGAACGCCTCACGCGACTCCGAAAACAGGAAGCTCTTGTCGCCCATCAGGGCGAGACCGGCGTCGCTGCGCTCCTGCGCGCGCACGATCCGCGCGGCGTCGTGTAGATCTTCAGGCTCGGGCTTGACGAAGCGGCCCGGCGCCGGACGCAGCAACTGCCAGAACGAGAACGTCGCGGCGAACAGGGCCGCGGCAAGCGTCGCGCGCAATGCGCGCGGCGCGCGCTCGTCGAACGCGAATTGCCACCACAGGTCGCGTGTGTACGGCACGTCACGGAAGGCGAATAGCATGACCCACGTCGCGAACATCAGCACCATCGCGACCGACACGAGCCAGCCGGCCGTAAAGCGCTCGGCGAACAGCGACGAATGACGGTTGAAGCGCTTGCGCGTCGCGAGCAGCAAGACGATCAGCATGCCGAGCACACCGGCTTCGACGAACGCGAGACCTTTGGTCAGCGACAGCGCGAGGCTCAGCACGGCGAGACCGAGCGTCATCCACCAGGCGGCGTCGAGCCGCCGCAGCAGTCCGCGCGCGACGAACAGCAGCAGCACGCCGAGCACGCTGCACAGCATCTGCGAGCCTTCGAGCACCCACAGCGGCACGACGTCGCGAAGCATATGAATGCGCTGCCAGAACGCCGGCGTCGCGCTCGAAATCACCAGCATGCCGCCGACCACGAACGTGACGAGGCTCAGAAACAGCGGCGCGAGTTCCGACACTCGCTCCGCCTGCAACAGCGACAGACGGCTCTTCAGCGCGCGCCCCTCGAAGCCCGCGAGCAGCGCCGCGGAGACGACCAGCGGCACGCCAAAATAGATCGCTCGATAAGCGAGCAGCGCGGCGACCATCTGATGCATCTGCACGCTGCCGGAGAGCGTGAACACCATCGCCGCCTCGAACACACCGACGCCGCCGGGCGTATGGCCGATCATGCCGAGCAGCATCGCGGCCGCGTAGACCGTGATGAAGCCGACGAAGCTCACATTCGCATGCGGCAGCAATGCCCACAGCGCGAGACCCGCGGCGATCACGTCGAGCACCGCCAGCGCGACCTGCGCAAGCAGATCGCGGCGCGCTGGAATATCGAACGACAGCCATTGCCAGCGTGTGCGGACCGGCCGCGTTTCGCGGCGGCACGCGGCGGCGGCGAGCGCCAGCGCGATCAGCAGCGCCGCGCCGCTCCAGCGCAGCGCGACTGGCGAAAGATGCAGCATCGGCGCCAGTTGGCCGGCCATGCAGACCATGCCGAGCGCGGTCATCAACACGAGCGCGAGCGCGAGCGACACGCTCGTGAACACCGTCATGCGGCCGATCTGCGCGGCCGTGATATTCGCGACGCCGTAGACGCGCACGCGCACCGCCCCGCCTGTCAGCGCGCCGAAACCGGTCGCATTGCCGAGCGCCGAGCCGGCGGTCGCCCCCACCCACAGCGCCGCACGCGGCACGCTCGCGCCGAGATAGCGCAGCCCGACCGCGTCGCGCCCGACGAGGGCGACGTAGCTGAGCGCGGTCGCGCCGAGCGCGCCGATCCACTCGCGCGCCGACAGCTCACGCAGCTCACGGATCACCGACCGGTAATCCACCGCCTCCGACAGATGTTGCAGCACGACCAGCAACAGCCCGCAAATGACGAGCGCCAGCACGGGCGACAGAAGCCCCCGGCTGCCCAGCGCTTTCGCTGTGCGGCCGAGCAGCGCGCCGAGGCGTTCGAACCTGTGTTGAAGTCGGTGAAACATGGTCAATGCGGGCCTTGCGAGGAGCGGTCGCGTCGACGGGTCGTCGCGCGCGGGATCGCCTGTGGCGGCGATTACAAAGTGATAACGGCAAATCGTGCAAAAGGTTGACAGCATTAGCTATTTTGCTGTCAGTTCGCTTGCGCGGCGCGCGTCAAAAGCGCGCGATTGTAATGCCTGCGCGCGCGATGCGTGGCATCGATTCGGGCAAAGCGGCATCAAGATTCGGCCGGCACGTGCCGTAATCAGGATCAGAAGCGCGATGCACGACCCGGAGCGGCGACCGGCGCCGCGTGCGCGGCACGCACCGTATGAAGGTCCGGATCAGGAAGGGGGATGGCGATGGCAGCTCAGGATTGGCTGGCAGCGGGCGTTTATCTGGTGGGACTGGCTGCGGTGGTGCTGCTGATCAGCACCCTGTCGATGCGCGCGACGCACACGCGCAAAGCGCCGTCGCGAACGCGGGACTGACGCACTGCGCAGGCTCCGCTTAACGGGGGCCACAAAGCGCAATGCCCGCTACGCGAGCGGGCATCGACACAATAGCGGGGGCCTGAGCGGCCCGCGGGCGACGCCTGCCGGGGCTTAGTTCGGGCGGCGATGCGCCTCGGCGATCACGGCGCAGTTCTGCAGATGCAGATTCAGCGCATGCAGCGCGAGCGCGCGCAGCTTGCCGAAGAACGTGGTGGCGGGAGTGGAACGGACAGCGTTCGATGCAGTGTTCATGACTGGCTCCTCATTAGGGTTTATACCTAAGCAATAACCCGATTATAGTCTTCTCATGGCGCGCCGCAACAAAAATTAATCATTTAGCGACGTTGCGACACCACATTCGCGCGACGGCTGCAGAAAACCGTAAAAGGGCGGCATCGATCGGCCGGGTGTTAACAATCCGCACCGTACAGGTGCAATAATGACCCCTTTGCCTGCGACGCTTTACCGCAGCCTCGCCGTCATGACCGTCGCCCAGATTCAGAAAGCTCTGATTGCGCCCCTAATCGTCGCCTGCGCGATGTTCATGGAAAGCGTCGACGCCAACGTGATCGTCACCGCGCTGCCGGCCATGGCGCGCGATTTCGGGCGCGATCCGGTCACGCTGAAAATCGCGGTCACGAGCTACGTGCTCGGGCTCGGCGTGTTCATCCCGGTGTGCGGCTGGCTCGCCGACAAGTTCGGCGCGCGCACGGTGTTTCGCACGGCAATCGGCATCTTCGTGACGGGCTCGCTGTTGTGCGCGGCGTCGAACTCGCTCGCCACCTTTACGATTGCGCGTTTCATTCAGGGCGTCGGCGGCGCGATGATGGTGCCCGTCGGGCGGATCATCATTTTTCGCGTGGTGGAGAAAGCCGACTTCATCCGCGCGATGAACTACCTGAGCGTGCCCGCGATGCTCGGCCCCGCCGCGGGTCCGCTGCTCGGCGGCTTCATCACCACCTATCTGCACTGGCGGCTGATCTTCTTCATCAACGTGCCGATCGGCATCCTCGGCATCTATCTGACCAATCGCTATATCGCCAACACGCGCGAGCCCGACCCCGGTCCGCTCGACTGGATCGGCTTCCTGCTGTCCGCGGCGGGCGCGGTGCTGCTGTTGCTCGGCCTCTCGCTGGTCGGCGGCGAACTGATTTCGAATCTGGACGCGTTCGGTATGTGCGGGATCGGCGCGGTGCTGCTCGCGATCTATGTCGTGTACGCGCAGCGCGCCGCGTTGCCGCTGCTCGACCTGCGCTTTTTCAAGGTGCCGACCTTCCAGGCGAGCGTGCTCGGCGGCTCGCTGTTTCGCATCGGCCTCGGCGCGTTGCCGTTCCTGCTGCCGCTGCTGCTGCAGGAAGGTCACGGCATGAGCGCGTTCCAATCAGGGCTGATCACCTGCGCGTCCGCGTTCGGCGGCATGTTCATGCGCACGGTCGCCTCCACCGTGCTGCGCCGTTTCGGTTTTCGCCAGGTGCTGGTGTTCAACGCCGCGCTGTCGGGCCTTTCGATCGCCGCGTGCGGGCTCTTCTTCCCCCACACGCCGACGTGGATCATCTGGGTCGTCGTGCTGCTCGGCGGCTTCTTCCCCGCGCTGCAGTTCACGAGCCTCAATTCGCTGACCTACGCGGAGATCGCGAGCCGCGACGTCGGCCGCGCAACGAGCCTCGGCAGCGTCGTGCAGCAGATGTCGCTCGGCCTCGGCGTGACGGTCGGCGGGATCGTGCTGCAGATTTCGCGCGCGCTGCATGGGCATCCGAGCATCATGTGGTCGGATTTCTGGCCCGCGTTCCTCGTGGTCGGCCTGTGCTCGTTCGCCTCGATTCCGGTCACGCTGCGCTTGCCGCGCGGCGCGGGCGAAGAGATCTCGCGCGGCGGGCGTGGCTGAGCGCGTCGGCGCGTCTGCCGTAGCCGCCCCGCCCTTCACGTATTCGCGCGCTCACGCGCGCTTGTGGATCACGCTGACTTCGCCGTTGCGTTCGAGAATCGCGGCGGCCACGTCGTCCATCGAGCGCGAGCCGGTCTTCTGCCGCACGCTTTCCTCGACGTCGGTGCGCGTGACGAGCGCCGCATGCATTTCGTTCGCGTTGAACTGGCCGTTGCTGAACACCTCGCGTTCGGCGCCGCCCACCAGCCGTTCGAAGCGACGCGACCGCATGCACGCCCACGCGAGCATCCGGTGACAGGCGACGATCGCGAACGACGCGACCACGGTCGCGATAAACGGCGACGCGCCGACGATCGCCCGGCTCAGCGTCGCGCCGAGCAGAATCACGACGACCGAATCGAACGGCGAGCGTTGACCGAACGAGCGTCGCCCCGATACGCGGATCAGCACCAGCGCGATCACGAACACGACGATCGAGCGCAGGCCCATCTGCAACGGGTCGAGACTCCTGCCTTCGCCGAATAGAACGAAAATTGCCTCCATCATGTTCGCCCTCCTCGCCCGCTCGTCGTTCAGGCCGGCGCGCTACCGGTCGCCCACGCGATCAGCGTGTCGCTGAAACCGCCGCGCACGCGAGCTGCGGCGCGCGCGCTCGTGGTCACGCGCGGCGCGGCGCTCCACGCGATGCGCGCGCCAGTCGCGATCAGTCGATCGACGAGCGCGACATCCTCGCTGCACCTGAGCGGCGGAAAGCCGCCCGCGCGCCGATAGGCATCCGCCGAGACGCCAAGGTTCGCGCCATGCACGTGACGATGTCCGTCGGCGTCCACATAGGTCTTGCGAAAGTATTCGCGCACGCTGTGCGGATGCGCGCTCCAGTCGTCGACGGCGATCGAGCCGCATACCGCATCGGCGTCGAGCGCCAGTTGCGCGGCCAGCCAGTTGGGCGACACGCGGCTATCGGCATCGGTGAACGCGAGCCAGCGCGCGCCTTGCGCGAGCACCAGCGACGCGCCGAGCGCCCGCGCGACACCGACGTTGCGCGCCTTCAGCGAGAGCGTCTGCACGCCGTAGGCGCGCGCGATCGCGCCGCTAAAATCGCTGCACGCGTCGAGCGCGACGACGATCCGCACGGGCTCGCCGGCGAGCGCGTCGTGCCGCGACGCTTCGAGCAACGCCGCGAGGCACCCCGCGATCAACGCTTCTTCGTTATGCGCCGGAACGATCACGCCGATCATAGAAGCCCCTCGCATTGCGCGACCGAACGTGGGTCGCGCGACCACACGTCGATCAGCAGATCGGCCTCGTCGTGATGCGCGAGACGCGCGAGTGCGCAGCGCGCATCGAACAGCGCATGCGCGTGGTCGGCGGATTCCCGCGCTTCGGCGAACGGCCGGCGCCAATGACAGGCGAGCAGCGTGCCGTCCGTCGTCAACGATCCGGCGATGCGCGCGGCCAGCGTTTCAAGCTCGGCCGCGTCGAGGTAGTACGCGAATTCGCTGATCACGATCAGATCGAAGGGCCCATCCTCCCTCGGCCATTCGCGCGGCACCGTGCGCTGTTCGATCCGCACGTTCGATGCCCCCGCCACGCGTTCGCGCGCAAGCTCGACGGCGCGCGCGTGCAGATCGGCGGCGAGCAGCGCGTCGCAACGCCGCGCGAGCTCAGCCGTCAACTCACCGTTCGCGCAGGCCGGTTCGAACGCGTTGCGATAGCGCGGCCGCGGCAGCAGCGCGAGCGTCAACGAACGCTTGCGGCGTTCGTACCAGCCTTCGCGCAGACGCCACGGGTCGTCGCTGCGTCGGTAGAGTTCATCGAAGTACAGCATCGTCGTGCTCATATCAGCGATCCTCCGAAGGCTGGGGAAGAAGGCGTCATAGCGCCCACGGCGGATCGGGATGCGTGGACGCGTGCGGCGATAGAAACGCGGCAGTCGTCTCACCGGCTGTGGCAAGCCGCTCGCCGAGCGCGGCGAGATCGCGCTCGGCGTGGCTTTGCCGCAGAAACACAGGCAGATCGGCGAGCGCGCGTGCGAAGCGCGCGTTGCGGCACAACGGGCCCGCACCGAGCGCGCGCGTTGCGTGATCGATCACGGCGCTGGCGGCCTGCTCGACGACAAGCCGCGCGCGCAATGCGACTCGCTGCGCGTCCGCCGATGGGTTCGCGTCGATCCACGTGGCGCTCTCGCGCAGCACCGCGGCGGCGGCCTGCAAGGCGACATCCGTCGCACCGAGATGCGCGAGGCGATGCGCATCGGCGCGCTGAGCGCAGGCGTCGCGCAGCGTGCGGCCGATCTGCGCGGCCGCACCGTACCAGCACGCGGCGATACCGGCGCCGCCATGCCAGAAGCCCGCGCGGAGCAGATACGCCTGCGGTGCGCCGACGAGCGTCGCCGCCGTGTCGTCAAACGTGACGTCCGCGCTCGCGGTCGCCCGCATGCCGACGGCCTGCCACTTCGATTCATCGATCGAGATCGAGCGCTGGTTCATTGCGACGGCCGCGAGCACGGGCTCGTCATCGCGCCATGCGGTCACGAGCGCATGGGTCAGCGTTCGCGCGCCGGAGCACCACGCCTTGGTGCCGGACAGGCGCAGCTGAGCGCCTTCGGCGGAGACGTTTCGGATTCCCTGGTTGATGCCACCCGCGGCACTCGCGGCACTCGCGGCACTCGCGGCACTCACGCGCGCGTCCGGTGCCTCGGCGGCCCACACGCCCCAGCGGCTTGCCATGGGCGGCACGGGGCCATCGAGCTCGGCGAGAATCGCGAGCGCATCGGTATGGCCTTCGAACAGTTTGACGAGACCGAGGTCGGTCGCGGCAACGGCCGCCAGTGCGCGCCAGCGCACCAGCGTCTCGCCGCGCCCCGGCAACGGCAAGCTCGGCGGGCGATCGAAGCCGCGCTCGATCAGCTTCGCGAGCAGCGCACCGAGCGCGAGCGGATCGTTGGCATCGAAGCGCACGTCGCGCAGGAAATCGTCGAGCGATTGAGCGGGGTTGCCGGGCTGCCGCGTGCGCTCGCTCGCGCCTCGTGCGCGGCGAGCTGTGTCGTCCGAACCTTGCCGTGACTGGGCCTTGAAACTGGCCGCGTGGTCGCCTGTGTCGAGCATCGTGCCTCCCTGCGACGGTTCGATCCACGAGCCGCCGAGCGGCGACGGACCTGAACCCATGCAGGGTTACAGCAAGCACCGTGCCCCGCCTGACGAGGCCCGACGCGCAGCGAAACAGCGGCTACGTCCCCCCGCTTGCGCTGAGGCGCCCATCGGCCTTGGCGAGCAACGCATCGAGGACCGCCATCTCGACCGGCTTCACGAGGTGCGCATGAAACCCCGCCTCGCGCGTGCGATCGAGATCGCTCGCATGACCGAAGCCCGTCATCGCCGCGTACATCGTGCGGGACATCTCGGGCAGCGGGCGCATCGCCGCGAGCGTCGCGTAGCCATCCATCTTCGGCATCGCGATGTCGATCAGCGCGAGATGCGGCGCGAAGCGCGGCGCGATCTGCACCGCCTGCTCGCCTTCGTAGGCGATACGCACCTCGTGGCCCTTCAGTTCGAGCAGCATCGCGAGGCTGTCGGCCGAATCGTGATTGTCGTCGACGAGCAGAATCCGCAGCGGCTGCACGTCGGGGGCGGCGGTGATCGTGCTGGCCTGCGTGGCATCGGGCTGCGCGGGCGCGAGCGGCAGACTCAGCGTGAACGTGCTGCCGAGCCCAACCCCTTCACTGCTCGCGACGATGCTGCCGCCATGCATTTCGACGAGCGACTTGCACAGCGTAAGGCCGATTCCGAGGCCGCCCTCGCCGCCGCTCGGGCCGTCCTTTTCCTGCACGAACAGCTCGAAGATCTTGTCGAGCGAGCGCACCGGAATGCCGCAGCCGGCGTCGCGCACTTCGAGCACCGCCATGCGAAAGTCGACACGGCCCTGCACGTCGATCACGCTGCCGTTCGGTGAAAACTTCGACGCGTTGTGCACCAGGTTTTGCAGCACCTGTACGAGCCGGGTCATGTCGCCGCGAATCACCACCGATTCGTCGGGCACATGAGCGACCACGCGCTGCTCGCGCGAATCGGTGAACGGACGCGCCGCTTCGATCGCGCGCGCGATCAGTTCGGCGAGATCGACGCGCGCGATGCGCAGCTCGACCTTGTCGGACATGATGCGGCCGATATCGAGCAGATCGTCGACGAGCCGCGTCAGGTGTGTGACCTGGCGGTCGATCAGATCGCGCGCCTGAGCGAGCGTCGGGCTCAGATTGGTTTCCATCTGCATCGTGCCGACCGCGTTGCGCACCGGCGCGAGCGGATTGCGCAGTTCGTGCGCGAGCGTCGCGAGAAACTCACGCATGCGCTCGCTCGAGCGTTCGAGCTCCTCGTGCTGACGCCGCTCGGTCAGATCGCGTGTGACCTTCGCGAAGCCGCGCAGCCGGCGCGCTTCGTCGTACACGGCAGTGATCACCACGTTCGCCCAGAACGTCGAGCCGTCCTTGCGTACCCGCCAGCCTTCGTCTTCGACCGCGCCGATCTGCCGCGCAATGGCGAGCTCGCGCGCGGGCTTGCCGGCCGCGGCTTCCTCCGGCACATAGAACAGCGAGAAATGCCTGCCGACGATTTCGTCGTGCGTATAGCCCTTGATGCGCGCGGCGCCCGAGTTCCAGCTGACGACGAAGCCTTGCGGATCGAGCATGAAGATCGCGTAGTCCTTCACGTTGTCGACGAGCAAGCGGAAGCGCTCCTCGCTTTGCCGCAACGCTTCGAGATATTCGCGCTGCGCGGTCAGATCGCGCGTGATCTTCGCGAAGCCCGTGAGCGTGCCCGCTTCGTTGCGGACCGCCGTGATCACGACGTTCGCCCAGAACGTCGTGCCGTCCTTGCGCACGCGCCAGCCTTCATCCTCGAAGCGGCCCGTCAGCGCCGCCTGTTCCAGTTCGTAGGTCGGCCAGCCGCGCGCGACCGCCTCCTCGGTATAGAAGCGCGAGAAGTGCTGGCCGACGATCTCGCTTTCCGTGTAGCCCTTCAGCTTTTGCGCGCCGACGTTCCAGCTGGCGATGTGTCCGGTCGCGTCGAGCAGGAAGATCGCGTAGTCCGAGATCGCCTGCACGAGCGAGGAATAATCGACGCCGAGGGGCGCTGACGGCGCAGCCTCGGCCTGCACGCGGGCGGGCTCACCGTGGTCGCGGAAAGAAGAAGCATCGAGCTGGGTCATGGCGGGCACGAAATGGGAATTGTGGTTTTAAGCAAACCTCGCGCCTGGCCGGCGACAGAGTCTTCGCGCAAGCGTTGGCGCGGTCCACGCACGGGCCGGAATGCGTCGCAATGCACGCTGGCGCGCCGGCTCTTCTGGCGCAGAGCTTATAACGACGGGCCCCTCGATTGCTAGCGGGTAATCAGGGAGAACGTCGCCGCGTGGCGGTTGCGGCTTCCTTTCTGGCCATCCGTTAGCAAAAACAGGAGTGACAATTGAAAAAGTTATTCAAGACTTTCGCCATCAGCTTCGCGACGCCGCTCGCGCTCGCCGCGGCGGTGAGCTTCCCGTCTACCGCCGCGCAGGCCGAGGGCTGCACCAAGGGTGCGGTCGTGGGCGGCGTGGGCGGCCACGTGGTCGGAAATCATGGGGTAGCGGGCGCGGCGGCAGGCTGCGCGGTCGGCCATCATGAGGCCAAAAAGAAGGACAAGGCGGCGAGCGCCGCGGCCGCCGCGAGTGAGCCGCAGGGAAAATAGCGCGTGCGGCGACGAACCCGGGCAGGTCCTAATGAGCAGGTAGTGGCATCACGCTAAAGGTAAAGGCCGGCCCGACTTCGCCTCGCCATGCATTCGCACGCCCTGCGAGGCGAAGCCCCTGCTCTGCTTGCGCGCCCGTCAACCGGCCGCGCCGATCTTTTCCGCGAGCTTCGTGTCGTAGCTCGAATGAACGTGCACGCGTTTTTTGTCGGGATACGCGTAGGCGTACGCCTTGCGCAAAGCGAGCGACGCTTCGTGAAAGCCCGACAGGATCAGCTTCTGCTTGTTCGGATAGTTCGCGATATCGCCGACGGCGAAGATGCCCGGCCGCGAGCTTTCGTAGTTCGATGTATCGACGTCGACGCGGCCGCCATGAATCGTCAGTCCCCACTGCGCGATCGGGCCGAGATCGGCGACGAGTCCGTACAGCGCGATCAGATGATCGGCCTCGAGTTGCCGCTCGCCATCGATCTGCCGCAGCGTCAGCGAACGCAGCCCGCCGTCTTCCACATTCAGCGCCGCGATCCCGCCGATGACGAAGTCCATCTCGCCCGCGTCGACCGCGCGCCGCATCTGCTCGACGCTCGAATCGGCCGCACTGAAGCCGGCGCGCCGATGCACGAGCGTCACGCGCCGCGCGACCTTGCGTAATGCCAGCGCCCAATCGAGCGCCGAATCGCCGCCGCCCGCGACGACCACGTTTGCGTCGGCGAAATCCGCGAGACGCGGCACGCTGTAGTGCACGTGGCGCTTTTCGAGCGGCCCGGCTTCGGCGAGCGGGAGCTTTTGCGGTACGAACGCGCCGTTGCCGGCGGCGAGCAGGATCGCCGCGGCATCGAACACGAGGCCGCGCTGCGTGCGCACGGTCCAGCGTCCGTCTTCACGCTGCTCGACCGTGTCGACGCGTTGTTCCAGATGAATCGGCGCATCGAACGGCTTGCACTGCGCGAGCAGCCGCTCGACCAGTTCGCGCGACGTGCACGACACGATGGCGGGAATATCGTAGATCGGCTTGTCCGGATACAGCTCGATGCACTGGCCACCGACCCGCCCCAGGATGTCGACGATCTGACAGCTGAGGCCGATCACGCCGGCTTCGAACGCCGCGAATAACCCCACGGGGCCGGCGCCGACGATCAGGACATCGGTGCGGATCGGCGGGTTCGGAGGTTCGGACGGGTCGGCGGCGAGGGTCATGGGGCGGGTCTCCGGTTCACGATGCGTGGCGCGAGGGAAGAATCGATAGCCCACCATACCGAATCGGCCCGCACGCGGCAACGATGCCATCGTCGTCGGTAAGGATGCTCGGCAGGCACGTTCAGCGCCTGAAAGTGGTCACCTGAAAATTTTCGAAACCGGCCATTTTTACAATCCATTTCCCGGACTAATCTAACACCTGTCCGTTGCACTACATCGTCCCACCCACCTCCTGGAGCCCATCATGGAACAACGTCTCGACTTCTACAAAGCCAACCCCGCCGCGATCAAGGCGCTGCTCGCCGTCGAAGAACGCATCGGCAAGTCCGCACTCGAAAAATCGCTGACCGAACTCGTGCGGCTGCGCGCCTCCCAGATCAACGGCTGCGCGTATTGCGTCGACATGCACACGAGCGACGCGCGCAAAGGCGGCGAAACCGAGCGGCGTCTCGCGACCGTCGTCGTGTGGCGCGAAACGCCGTTCTTCACGGACCGCGAGCGTGCGGCGCTCGAGTGGACCGAAGCGGTGACGCTGGTGTCGCACGAGCATGTGCCCGACGCGGTATGGCAGGCCGTGCGGCCGCATTTCAGCGACGAGGAACTGGTCGACCTGACGCTGCTCGTCTCGGCGATCAATGCCTGGAACCGCTTCGCGATCTCGTTCCGGAAGATGCCGGCCTGAGCCTCAGCATCAGCCTCAGCGGCGGCGCCTCACTCGCCGATCCACGAGCCGCGCAGGTCGCTGTCATGCAGCAGTTGCAGCAGCGTGCCCGCGGGGCGGCTCAGGCGTTTCGCCGCGAGCGCGATGAATTCCACCGACGGCAACGTCGGCAGGCCAGCCGCATTCAGCGGCGCCGCGAGCCCCCGCGCGGCCAGATACTGCGGACGCACGGTGATGCCGAGTCCGCCACGGGCCGCCGCGATACAGCCGGAATGACTGCTGCTCGTGCAGACGATCTGCCAGCTAGCGCCGACTTCGGCGAGAGCGTCGAGCACGACCGCGCGCGTCACGCTCGGCTCGGCGACGAGAATCAGCGGCAGCGGCTGGCTCAGATCGACGAGCGTGCCGGTGCGCGCGAGCCATTCGAGCCGGCCGGTGAAAAGCGGCACCCCGCGCCGGTCACCGAGCCGGCGCTTGCCGACCAGCAGATCGATCGAACCCGCTTCGAGCAGTTCATAGAGCCTGCCCGTCATGCCGATCGTGATTTCGAGCTCGACGTCGGGATGCGCGTTGCGAAATGCCGCGAGCACGGTGGGCAGCGGCCCGAGCGCGATGTCGTCCGACGAGCCGAGCCGCACGCGCCCCTTTAGACGCGGCGCCCGGAACTGCGATTCCGCGCGCGACAGCGCCTGCAGGATCACGCTCGCGTGCGCGAGCATCGCTTCGCCATCGGGGGTCATCGCGAGTGAATGGGTGTCGCGCACGAACAGGCGCCGGCCCACGCTCTGTTCGAGGCGCCGGATATGTTCGCTGACGCTCGACTGCGTCAGGTCGAGCCGCCGCCCCGCTTCGGTGAAGCTGTGGCAGGCCGCGACGGTCGAGAAGGTCTTGAGCCAGATCGGATTGAGCATGCGTGATTGTCGCGCTGCTTATCGGCAATGTCGATAACAGTCAGCGAGCCTAGTGGGGTTCCCGATTGACGAGGATGTCAATAAGATGACGGAATTCCGCCTGACCCTGCGTGGGCGACGCTTTGCCGCCACCGCGCCCGCTGTCGAAAACATGACCAAGGATTCCTCCCACACCGCCCTACTGTGGATCGTCGCTGCCGGCTTCTTCATGCAGTCGCTCGACACGACGATCGTCAACACCGCGCTGCCGTCGATCGCCAACAGCCTGCACGTCGCACCGCTCGCGACGCAACCGATCGTCGTCGCCTACACGCTGACGATGGCGATGCTCACGCCCGCCTCCGGCTGGCTCGCCGACCGCTTCGGCACCCGCCGCGTCTATTTCGCCGCCATCCTCGTGTTCGTGCTCGGTTCGATCTGCTGCGCGAGTGCGCACACGCTCGGCCAACTGGTGATGGCACGCGTGCTGCAAGGCCTCGGCGGCTCGATGCTGCTGCCGATCGGACGGCTCGCGGTGCTGCGCAGCGTGTCCGGCGAACAGTACGTCTCGGCGCTCGCGTTCATCTCGATCGCGGGCCAGCTCGGGCCGATCGCCGGCCCGACGCTCGGCGGCTGGTTCGTGCAGGCCATCACCTGGCACTGGATCTTTCTGATCAACGTGCCGATCGGCACGGTCGGTCTGTATGCGGTGTACCGCTTCTTGCCGTCGCATGACGAAGCGCAGGCGCCGCCGTTCGATTTCATCGGCTGCACGCTGCTGTCGCTGTGCATGATCGCGTTCTCGCTCGCGATCGACGCACCGGTCCCCTCGCATCGCGCGGCGTGGTCGGCGGGGCTGTTCGCGCTGGCCGTCGCGAGCGCGCTCACCTACATTCCGTACGCGAGAAGCCGCCGCGATCCGCTGTTCAAGCTGTCGTTGTTCGGCGAGCCGAACTTCAGCGTCGGCTTGATCGGCAACCTCGTGTGCCGGGTCGGTTCGAGCGCGGTGCCGTTCCTCGTGCCGCTGCTGCTGCAGTTGCAGCTCGGCTATTCGCCGCTGCACTCCGGTCTGATGATGCTGCCCGCGGCGCTCGCCGGCACGCTCGCGAAACGCTGGATCGCACCGCTCGTGCGCCGCTACGGTTACGACACGTTCCTGCTCGTCAACACGATCATCGTCGGCTCGGCAATCGTTGCGTTCTCGCTGATCTCGCGCGGCACGCCGCTCGTGATCGAAATCGCGGTTCTCGCCGTGTTCGGCGCGGCCAACTCGATGCAGTTCGCGGCGATGAACAGCGTCACGCTGAAAGACCTGTCGCACGAAGACGCGGGCAGCGGCAACAGCCTGTTCTCCATGGTGCAGATGCTCGCGATCGGGCTCGGTGTGTCGATCGGCGGCGGCCTCGTGAATCTGTTCGCGGCGCAGTGGGGCTCGGCGGAACTCGGCTTCAGGCTCGCGTTCGTGTGTGTCGGCGTGATCACGCTGGTGTCCGCGTGGGTCTTCCGCCATCTCGACGACCCGTCGGGCACGCGCGTAATTCGCGGGCAGGCCGCGCCCAGCGCGGGACGCTGAGATGCGTCGTGTTTCATCACACTTCACACGCCTCACGCCCTTGAAGCACCCTTGACATTGCGGCATGACTGTACCGGCGCTGATGCCATCGGTTCATCTATTGCGCGCGACGGGTGTCACATTCGTACATCGGCGCCTGAATTCGACCGAACTTTCGCGTTAGCATGACGGGCATCCACGGCTACCAGGCAAGGAACCCGAGATGCCATTTGACGAGCGCATGCTGAACGGCATGGGCGTGCTGACGGCGATTGTCGATTGCGGCAGTTTCGCGGCCGCAGGCGTCGCGCTCGACATGTCGCAATCGGGCGTGAGCCGCTCGGTGGCCCGGCTCGAAGCGCGCCTCGGCATTCGCCTGTTCGAGCGCACCACACGCTCGGTCACGCTGACCGACGAAGGCCGGCGCTTCTACGAGCAGATCGTGCCGTTGCTGGGCGGGCTGGAAGAAGCGGCGGCCTCCGCCGCGCAGGGCACGACCGCGGTGCGCGGGCGTCTGCGTGTGAATATGGACCCGTTCTTTTCACGGCTCGTGCTCGGGCCGCGTCTTGGCGAGTTCATCGACAAACATCCCGACCTGCAGCTCGAACTGGTCACGCGCGACCAGCTGGGCGATATGGTCGCGGACGGCTTCGATGTCGCGATCCGCTTCGGCGACCCGCCCGCGACGACGCTCGTGGCCCGCAAGCTGCTCGATACTCGCATCCTCACGGTGGCCGCGCCGTCGTATCTGAAGAAGCATGGCAAGCCGGCGAACCCCGGCGAACTCGAAGACGGCCGCCATACCTGTATCAAGTTTCGCGATCCGCTCACCGGCTATCCGTTCAACTGGCAATTCCATCGCGGCCGCAAGAAGCTCGCGGTGACACCGCAAGGGCGGCTGACCGTCAACGACGTCAGCACGCTGCATGGCGTGTGTATCGCCGGCCAGGGAATCGCGCAGATTCTGGCGCTCGGCGCGGAGTCGCTGCTCGCGAGCGGCAAGCTCATCGAACTCTTTCCGGATTGGGGCGATGAGGTGTACCCGCTGCATGCGCTGTATCCGTCGCGGCATCATCCGCCGGCCAAGGTGCGCGCGTTTCTCGATTTGATCATGTCGCTGACGGCCGGCAGAGCGCGCAACGCGGCAGCGTGAGCGTGGAACGTCTCTGTGCCCGCCCGGGTCCGTGCCTTGCTGCTGGAGACTTGTATTCCCTTCCAGGAGAGCAGCGATGAGCAAACCGACCGAAAAATCCCAGGGCGAAACAAAAAACGCGGCCAAAAACGAATCAAAAAGCCAGCCCGCCACCCCCAACGAGGATCCCGCGCACCCGCACCAGGCCTCGCACAGCGACAACGCGAAGAGCAAGTTGCCCGAGCGTCACGACGAAGGCCGCAAGCAGTCCCCTGCCGACCATCCGGGGAAAAAGCCTGGAGAGGGCGAACCGTCGGTCAGTTGAAAAAATAAGACTCCGCTCGCCAGGCGGCCTGGCTGTGCTCCGCATCCAGGCCGCATCGCCTTCGCCTTACAGCGCCTTTCTGTAAGCAAACATTTCTTCCTCGTTTTTACCGAATATTTTTTCGGCGCTTTGGACTATTTTGCTGCTTGCGGCACCGTGTGCGCCCTGCGAACCGGCCGCCCCGCTTTCCGCAGCTTTATGCCGCTGCTCTTTATGCCGCTTCTGATCGATAAAAGGCGTCATCCATGTCCAACGCGTCAAGTTCCGCCGTCGCCCTCGTCTCCATTTGCGTGCCGACCTGCAATCGGCCCGAGTTGCTGGTCGAGTGCATCGACTCGTGCCTCGCGCAAAGCCATCCGCATCTGGAGATCGTGATCGGCGACGATTCGACGGACGCGCGTTCGCGGCAACTGATTGCCGAACGCTACCGCGACGAACCGCGCGTGCGCTACGAGCGACACGAGCCGCCGCTGGGCCAGGCGCGCAATGTGTCGAGCCTGTTCGCGCGGGCGCGCGGCGACAAGATCCTGCTGATCCACGACGACGATCTGCTGACGAGCGACGCCGTCGCCAAACTCGTGTCGCTATGGCAGCGTCATCCACGGCTCGATGCGGCGTTCGGCGCTCAGTACGAAGCGGCTCACGACGGCGCGATCGACCTGGCTGCGAGCGAGCGCCTGAACGCGGCGTTCCGGCGCACGAAGGCCAACGAGGGACTGCAAGCGCTCGCGGGCCGCACCGGCCTGATCCAGATGTTTCCGAACAATGGCTGGATGGCCGATGCGCGGCTCGTCAAGCGGATCGGCTACTCGGACCAGCACGGCATGTGCTGCGATTTCGTGTTTGGCACGCGGCTGTGCCTCGCCGCGCGCGAGGTGTTTTATCTGCACGACTACCTGTCCGTGTATCGCAAGACGGCCAGCTCGATCTCGCACAGCACGCGCGGCACGACCACGGCCGCGCCGTTGAACGCCTACGCCTACGTGAAGTCGCTCGACCTGGCGGCGCCACTGGAGTCGTCGCGGCGGCTCGCGCTGCGGCGGCTCGCACCGATCGTCGTCTCGATTCACGCGCGCAACGGCCAGCCGCGCGCGGGCCTGCAAGTCGCGCTCGCGCATCTGTACGCCTACCGCTATGGTTTCAGCGCGCGGCTCTACTACCATCTGGCGTTGCTCGGGCGCGCGGCGCTGCGGGCGCGACCATCGGTCGCCAGTGCCGCGACTGATGCGGCCGCCGCCGCGGTCGCCGTGGTGGCAGCCGCGCCGGCAGTCGCCGCGGATCAGGCCGCGGCGGTGAAGGAGTTCGTCAACGAACTGGTGAGCGAACGGCACGAGCCGGTGGAATTGCGCGAGCGTTTGTGAGCCCTGCCCGCGCTGGCTGTCGTCGAGCCGCGCTTCTGAGGCCACACTTCTCAGGCCGATTCCTGCTAAGCATTCCCTGCTTAGCAAACGCGGATTCGTTACTTGGTCGCGGGCTCGCCGCCGCTTACGATGAACCCGACCCGTCATCGCCTCCGAGGTAATTCGCCATGTCAGACAGTGCGTGTTTCAAGCCGCGCGTCATCGAACCTGTTGTCGATAACCAGCCGGAAGGCCTGGGGCTCGCGATCGAGTTATGGCTCGCGCAACCGGTCGACGGCATTGCCGGCCGCGCGGTGCAGATTCATTTGCGCGGCGGCGCGAAGATGGAACAGGCCGAGAGCCTGCGCGATCAGTTGCATGCGTGGGGAACGCGGATCGTCGTGCGTTGAAACGCGTCACGCACGACGCTCGTTCCCCTACCCGCTCACGGCTCGTGACGCAAATAACCTTCCGCCGACGGATCACGCATGCGCAACGACACGAGGCCCGCGATCGCGCACATCGCCGTCACGTACCAGAAGAACAACGATTCGACGTTGGCCTGCTTCAGCCACAGCGCGACGTATTCCGCCGAGCCGCCGAAGATCGCGTTCGCGACCGCATACGACAAGCCCACGCCGAGCGCGCGCACTTGCGGCGGGAACATTTCCGCCTTGATCAGGCCGCTGATCGACGTATAGAAGCTGACGATCGCGAGCGCCACCACGACCAGCGCGAAGGCCGCATACGGGCTCGTGACGTCTTTCAGCGCATGTAGCAGCGGCACCGTGCCGAGGGTCGCGAACAGGCCGAAGCACAGCATCGAGCGGCGCCGGCCGATGCGGTCCGACAACGCGCCGAACGCCGGCTGCATCAGCATGTAGACGAACAGTGCGGCGGTCATCACCGAGCTCGCGGTCTTCGCGTGCATGCCGGCCGTGTTGACGAGGTACTTCTGCATGTACGTGGTGAACGTATAGAAGATCAGCGAACCGCCGGCCGTGAAGCCGAGCACCGTCATGAACGCCTTCTTGTGCTCCCACATCCCGCGCAGCGTGCCCGCTTCCTTGCTCTGGCGAGTCGCCGCGGTGGTGGTTTCATCGAGCGATTTACGCAGATACAGCGCGATCAGCGCGGCGATCGCGCCGATCACGAACGGCACGCGCCAGCCCCACGCCTTCAGCTCTTCGGTCGTCAGCGCCTGTTGCAGGATCACGAGCACGAGCAGCGCGAACAGCTGACCACCGATCAGCGTCACATACTGGAACGATGCGAAGAAGCCGCGCCGGCCCTTCAGCGCGACCTCGCTCATATAAGTCGCGCTGGTGCCGTATTCGCCGCCCACCGACAGCCCCTGCAACAGCCGCGCGAGCAGCAGCAGCGACGGTGCGAGCGCGCCGATCTGTGCATAGGTGGGCAGCATCGCAATCACCAGCGAGCCCCCGCACATCATGAACACCGACACCATCATCGCGGTGCGGCGACCGCGTTTGTCGGCGAGCCGCCCGAAGAACCAGCCGCCGATCGGCCGCATCAGGAAGCCGGCGGCGAACACGCCGGCCGTGTTCAGCAACTGCGTCGTCGTGTTGCCGCTCGGGAAGAACGACGGCGCGAAGTAAAGCGCCGTGAACGAATACACGTAGAAGTCGAACCACTCGACGAGATTGCCCGATGAAGCGCCGACGATTGCAAAAATACGGCGCCGGGTATCGTGCGCCGAGGCCACGGCGATTTGCTCGGTTTGGTCGTTCATGCTGGTGTCTTTCCTTATTTAAACGAAGAGGACGGTCGTGGCGCCGTCTCGATGTCGCGCGCCCGGCCTGAGCGGCCGCGGCGAGTGCGCGAATTTTACATAAATGAAAGGAGAGGATGGCCTTTTGCGAACCGATCCTGATGAAAGCCCTGGGTCGAAAGCGGGGGTGAATTTGCACGGCAACAAAAACGAAGCCCCTGCCAGTCGGGGACTGGCAGGGGCTTGCGGGGTTCACGCGGACCGCCCGGGCGGCAGTCAGCCGACGTTCAGATCCTCACTGACGGCGGCACGTACCGGCACTCGTAGCGTTTTCTGACGGTACCGTTTTCGTCGACGCTCTCGAGATACACGTCGAATTGCCACAAACGCGCCATGTGCTTGAGCACCTCGTCGCTGTCCGACGACAGGTGCCGGTTGTCGCTCATGAAATGCCGCAAGGTGAGGCTGCGGTCACCCCGTGTGTTGACGGCCCACACCTGGATGTTCGGCTCGCGGTGATGCATGTCGTACTGGCGCGAGAGCGCCTGACGCACGTACTGGTAGCCGCTGTCGTCGTGGATCGCCGAGACTTCGAGCGCGTCGCGCATGTCGTCGTCGAGTACCGAGAACAGACGCATTTCGCGGATCAGATGCGGCGAGAGGTACTGCGCGACGAAGCTCTCGTCCTTGAAGTTGCGCATCGCGTAATGCATCGCGGGCAGCCACGGACTGCCGGCCAGATCCGGAAACCACCTGCGGTCTTCGTCGGTGGGCGATTCGCAGATGCGGCGAATGTCGCTCATCATCGAAAAGCCGAGCGCATACGGGTTGATGCCGCTGTAATACGGCTTCGTGACCGGCGGCTGATAGACGACATTGCTGTGCGAGTGGAGAAACTCCATCATGAAGCCGTCTTCCAGCTTGCCCTGGTTGTACATCGTATTGAGCAGCGTGTAGTGCCAGAACGTCGCCCAGCCTTCGTTCATCACCTGGGTTTGCCGTTGCGGATAGAAGTACTGACCGATCTTGCGCACGATGCGGATCACCTCGCGCTCCCACGGCTCGAGCAGCGGCGCGTTTTTCTCCGCGAAATACAGCAGGTTTTCCTGCGGCTCGGGCGGATAGCGCTCTTCGACCTCTTCGGGCAGCGGCGTATGCCGCGTCGGCAACGTGCGCCACAACTCGTTGACCTGCGACTGCAGGTACGCCTCGCGCTCACGCCGCGCGGCGAATTCCTTCTGCAGCGAGAGCTTCTGCGGCCGCTTGTAGCGGTCCACGCCGTAATTCATCAGCGCGTGACACGAATCGAGCAGTTCTTCGACGCGATCGAGCCCAAAGCGCTCCTCGCACTCTGCGATGTAGTTCTTCGCATAGACGAGGTAATCGATGATCGCGTGCGCGTCCGTCCACAAACGGAACAGATAGTTGCCCTTGAAGAACGAGTTGTGGCCGTAGGCCGCATGCGCGATGACGAGCGCCTGCATCGTCATCGTGTTCTCTTCCATCAGATACGCGATGCAGGGATTCGAATTGATGACGATTTCGTACGCGAGCCCCATCTGGCCGCGACGATAGCTTTTTTCAGTAGAAAGGAAATGTTTGCCGAACGACCAGTGACGGTAGTTCACCGGCATGCCGACGGACGCGTAGGCGTCCATCATCTGTTCGGCGCTGATCAGTTCGAGCTGGATCGGATACACGTCGAGCTCGTATTGCTCCGCAACACGGGCAATGTGCGAGTCGTACTCTTCGATCAATTCGAAGGTCCAGTCGGACGGGCACGGCAGAGGCCGTCTATCGGCTACGTTCATACGGACTTCCCTTTGCCCTCGACGGGCGTTCCGGTGTGTCCCGTGCTGCAGCATCGCGGACTGCTCCGGCGCGAGCGGCTCCCGTGCTGGCCGCTCTACTGCCTCGGCATGCCCCGACTGTTGCTGCGGCACGCCTTTGTTGCGCTGCGGCGCGGTCATACGGCGGGTTGCCCCAGGCCGCACGAATCGCCGCGCGCTTCGTCGTTCAGGCGCTTCATACGCTTTGTGCGCCTGATACGCCTGGTACGCAACTCGCGTCGCATCACGAAGTCGCCGCCTGCTTCTCGAACAGCTCGCGAAACACCGGATAAATATCAGCCGCGGTTTCGACCTTCTTCATCGCCATATGCGGTTGCGATAGCGCCAGCTGCGCGTATTCGAGCCACAGATTCTGCTCTTCGGGCGTCACCTGAATATACGCGAAATACCGCACCTTCTCCAGGATGTCGTCCGAGAGTATCTTGCGGCACTTCGGCGAATCGTCGGTCCAGTTGTCGCCGTCGGAAGCCTGCGCCCCGTAAATGTTCCATTCAGTCGGCGAATAGCGCTCGTCCAATATCTTGCGCATCAGTTCAAGCGCGCTCGAGACCACGGTGCCGCCGCTTTCGGTCGAGTGAAAGAACGTGTCCTCGTCGACTTCCTCGGCGCGCGTGTGGTGGCGGATGAACACCACTTCGATGCGCTCGTAGTTACGCTTCAGGAACAGATACAGCAGGATGAAGAAGCGCTTCGCGAGATCCTTGCGCTGCTCGTCCATCGAGCCGGACACGTCCATCAGGCAGAACATCACCGCCTGGCTCGACGGCGTGGGCTGCTTCACGCGATTCACGTAGCGCAGATCGAACGGATCGATAAACGGAATCCGCCAGATGCGTCCTTTCAGATGGTGGATGTCGTCTTCGAGCAGCTTGATCTCTTCGCGGCGATCGGCGGGATCGGCCTTCAGCTCTTCGAGCTGCCGCTCCATCTCGTGCAACTGGTTGACGAGCGGCGCGCCGAGCGCGATGCGCCGGCCGAGCGCGCTGCGCAGCGAGCGCACCACGTCGATGTTGTTCGGCGTGCCCTCCGCGGCCCAGCCCGCGCGGATGCTTTTCCACGTCGGCACGGCCATCAGATGGGTTTTGACGAGACGCGGCAGTTCGAGGTCGTCGAAGAAATACTGCATGAACTCTTCGCGGCTCAGCTCGAACACGAAGTCGTCCTGACCTTCGCCCTCGTTGCTGGCCTGACCGCCTCCACCGCCACCACCACCGCCTTGCGGGCGCTGGATCTTGTCGCCGCGAATGTAGTCCGAATTGCCGGGATGCACCATCTCGCGCTTGCCACCCGGTCCATGACGGAACGACGGCTCGGCGATGTCCTTGCGCGGAATGGTGATGCTCTGGGTGTTCTGGATGTCCTTGATGCTGCGATCGCGCACCGCCTCCGACACGGCACGACGAATATAGTTTTTGACGCGGCGCAAAAAGCGCTCGCGGTTCGCAATGCTCTTGTTCTTGCCTGCCAACCTGCGGTCGATGATTTGATGAAGCACGCCCGGTCTCCCGTCCCATGCAACCGCGATCCGCTGCGGCCACACTCATATTTCGGGTGCGCGAGACGCCCGCCGCGCAGTGCAATGCTATGTCCCTGCGGCTTGCGCCTCGCCGGTTGCCCGCACGGTCGAACCGTGCGGGCGGCACACCATGAATATCATGCGCACATCATGACGACTTGCGCACGCGCAGATACCAGTCACACAGCAAGCGCACCTGCTTGGCCGTGTAGCCCTTCGCCACCATGCGATTGACGAAGTCTTCATGCTTGCGCTGCTCTTCGGCCGAGCCCTTCGCGTTGAACGAGATGACCGGCAACAGCTCTTCCGTGTTCGAGAACATCTTCTTTTCGATCACGACGCGCAGCTTCTCGTAGCTGATCCACGCGGGGTTCTTGCCCGCATTCGCAGCACGCGCTCGCAGCACGAAGTTCACGATCTCGTTGCGGAAGTCCTTCGGATTGCTGATGCCCGCGGGCTTCTCGATCTTCTCCAGTTCGGCGTTCAACGCGGCACGGTCGAAGCTCTCGCCGGTGTCGTGGTCGCGGAACTCCTGGTCCTGGATCCAGAAGTCCGCATACGTGACGTAGCGGTCGAAGATGTTCTGGCCGTACTCCGAATACGACTCCAGGTACGCGGTCTGAATCTCCTTGCCAATGAACTCCGCATAGCGCGACGCGAGCACGTCCTTGATGAACGACAGATACTTCTGCTCGGTTTCCGGCGGGAACTGCTCGCGCTCGATCTGCTGTTCGAGCACGTACATCAGATGCACCGGATTGGCCGCGACCTCGGTCGAGTCGAAGTTGAACACGCGCGACAGAATCTTGAACGCGAAGCGGGTCGACACGCCGGTCATGCCCTCGTCGACGCCCGCGAAGTCGCGGTACTCCTGGTAAGACTTGGCCTTCGGGTCCGTGTCCTTCAGATTCTCGCCGTCGTAGACCTGCATCTTCGAGAACAGGCTCGAGTTCTCCGGCTCCTGCAAACGCGTGAGCACGGACATCTGCGCCATCATCTTCAGCGTGCCCGGCGCGCACACCGCGTTGGACAGCGACGAATTGCGCAGCAGCTTCTCGTAGATCTTGACCTCTTCGCCATAGCGCAGGCAGTACGGCACCTTGACGACGAAGATCCGGTCGAGCAGCGCCTCGTTGTTGCGGTTGTTGCGGAACGCCTTCCATTCCGACTCGTTCGAGTGCGCGAGGATGATGCCGTCGAACGGGATCGCGCCGAACCCTTCCGTGCCCTTGAAGTTGCCTTCCTGGGTCGCGGTGAGCAGCGGGTGCAGCACCTTGATCGGCGCCTTGAACATTTCGACGAATTCGAGCAGGCCCTGATTGGCGAGGCACAGGCCGCCCGAATAGCTGTAGGCGTCGGCATCGTCCTGCGCGTACTGTTCGAGCTTGCGAATGTCGACCTTGCCGACCAGCGACGAGATGTCCTGATTGTTCTCGTCGCCCGGTTCGGTCTTCGCGATACCGATCTGCCGAAGGATCGACGGGAAGCGGCGCACCACGCGGAACTTGCGGATGTCGCCGTTGTATTCGTGCAGGCGCTTGACCGCCCACGGACTCAGGATGTTCTTCAGGTAGCGGCGCGGAATGCCATATTGCTCTTCGAGGATCGGACCGTCTTCCTCGTAGTCGAACAGGCCGAGCGGCGATTCGTTGACGGGCGAGCCCTTGATCGAATAGAACGGCACACGTTCCATCAGTTGCTTCAGACGTTCCGCGATCGACGACTTGCCGCCGCCGACCGGGCCTAACAGATACAGGATCTGCTTCTTTTCTTCGAGCCCCTGGGCCGAGTGCCGGAAGTAGGCGACCACCTGCTCGATCACCTCTTCCATTCCGTAGAACTCACGGAATGCGGGGTATACCTTGATGACCTTGTTCGCGAAGATACGCGACAGGCGCGGATCGTTGCGAGTGTCGATCTGTTCCGGTTCTCCGATTGCCGTCAACATGCGTTCGCCAGCGGTGGCGTACGCGGCGGGATTGTCTTTGCAGAGCGCGAGATACTCCTCGAGCGAGAGCTCATCCTCCCGTGTTTTCTCGAAGCGGGTCGCGAAACTGCTGTAGATATCCATGCTACCTCCTCGCCGAAGTCTGGGGCGATGTCGTGCGCGGCGCGCTATTCGGAAACGACATCGCTCGAATTCATCCTAAACCCTTTTAAATTTTTTTTCACGGACTACGTTGCGAAATCGCGCCGTAACCGCTTCGCTACAATCCTCGCTTGGAAACAAAATTTCGACCATCTACAATTTTCCACTCACGTTGCAACGAATCAGATCGTCTGTTGCTCCGCTGTACCGCTGCTTTCCTCAGCACCGCATCGCTAATCAGTGCTCCTGCACGACATCAACGCAACGCTGCATCGCAGCCACGTCGTCGCGATGCACTTGCACATCCCGTACCTGCACCGTCGACCGATCATAAAAAAGTGGCTGTCTGCACGCGCACACTTCGTCACAATAAGCCTGCACGTAATGGCGTTTTCGCTGGCCGCGGCTTTTCATGCTCACCGTTGCTGCAAGTATCGACCGTCATGAGCGTTGCTGCCTCGAGCCTTATGACTGGATGACGGCAGCCATGCGCGGTGCTCTTATAGGTGTATACGGAAAGAAGCGCCAAAGTTGAAATAAGGGCAGTCGAACCGGTTAACGATTCGAGACCCGCCCCCCCTTCGCATTCGTCAAAATAAAAAACGGCTGCCCGCGGGCAGCCGTCGTAATTTGCCGTTACAAGCGCGGCTATAGTGGTCAGGTCAGGTCGATCTCGACTTCACCGAGTCCGTCGATATGACCGCGCACGATGCCGGGTTCGGCGATCTTGTGCGCGCCGACGTATGAGCCGGTGGTCAAGGTCCAGTCGCGCTCGATCGTGATACCCATCGCCGCGCAATGGTTGACGAACCACACCAGCAGCTCGCGCGGATCGCCGGCCGGATTGCCGGTCACTTCCGGCAGCAACGAGCGGCCATTGAAACTCAACTCCAGTTCCGGCGACACGAAGTCGAAGCCACGCGCGAGGCTCGCGTAGACGGCCGGATGGCCCGTGATCAGCGCGCCGTTGTTCTGCGCGTCGGCCAGTTGCGCGAGCGGCGCGACGTTCGGCCACTCGGCAAAGCGGCTGTCGACGATTTCGATGGCCGGCAGCACGGCGCCGACCTTCGAGAGCACCTCGTCGCGCGCATATGCCTGAGCGCGCGGCTCGATCGTCACGTCGAAGCGGAACGCGATCTCGAGCTCGACCAGCACCCGAAAGAATTCGCCATGCGCGAGCCGGGCCGGTGACGGCACCACCAGCGAGGCCGGAATCGGCGCGCCCGAGGCGGCGCCGCCCGGCGCCTTCGCGCCGATCTTCCAGGCACCGGTCGACTCGCCGAGCCCCGCGATCACCGCCTGCTGTATCGCGTAGGCCGTCGCGGCATCGGGCGGCAGGCTGTCGGGTGCGGGCGCATCGATCGGCCGATGCTGCCGGCGTGCCTCGACGAGGCGTTGCGCGAGATCGTGTCGCGTCATGTCGGTTTTTGGTAGCGGGCGCATGGCAGGGTTCGGAGGGTGTAACAATAAGTGGGAGCCACCTGATTCAGGTGCGGAGTAGCCGCGCGCCGCGCTCGCGGATCGGGGCCGTGCCCGTCAATGTACCGGATCGCGGCGCGCACCGGTGAAAGGCGGCCCAGCGCAATCGTTAATTCATGTGCCAGCCATAAAAAAGGCCGCGCATGCCAATGCATGAGCGGCCTTTCGCCAAGTGGGTCGTCGCTGGTGCGACGTGTGCCGGACAGAACGCGAGCAATCAGGAACGGATGTTGCCTCGAAGCGGCGTGTGTCGGATTACCTGATGCGCGACAGCGCCGCCCCCCATGTACACCTGAACCCCGTGCAAGCTTAGAACGTCTCCCAATCCTGATCGCCGCCGGCCGTAGCCGCGGGCTTGGCCGGCATGCGCGCGGTTGCTGCGACCGGCGCGGCAAGCGCCTGCGGTGCGACAGCGGCGGCGGCCGCGATCGTGGCCTTCGCTGGCAACGCCGTCTGCGCGGTGCCGGGCGTCAGCTTGCGCGCGCGCGTGGCGACCGGGCTCGTCGAGATCGCGCGCTTCGGCGCGGCACGTGCCGACGACGCTTCTTGCCCGCCGGGGCCGCGCTCGTCGAGCTGGAACACCGCGACCGCGCTGCGCAGCCGTGCCGCCTGCTCCTCGAGCGACGACGCCGCGGCCGCCGCTTCCTCGACGAGCGCCGCGTTCTGCTGCGTGACCTCGTCCATTTGCGTGACCGCGCGCGCGACCTGGTCGATGCCGCCGCTCTGCTCTTCCGACGCCGCCGCGATCTCGCCCATGATGTCGGTCACGCGCTGCACCGCACCGATGATTTCGCTCATCGTGCGGCCGGCCTCGTCGACGAGCGCCGAGCCCGACTGGACGCGCTCGACCGACGTATCGATCAGCTCCTTGATCTCCTTGGCCGCCGCCGACGAACGCTGCGCGAGGCTGCGCACTTCGCCCGCGACGACCGCGAAGCCGCGCCCTTCCTCGCCGGCGCGCGCCGCCTCGACCGCCGCGTTCAGCGCGAGGATGTTGGTCTGGAACGCGATGCCCTCGATGATCGAGATGATGTCGGCGATCTTCGCCGAGCTGTGGTTGATGTCGCCCATCGTGCCGACCACCTGGCCGACCACCGCGCTGCCCTTGTTGGCGATCTCCGACGCGCTGGCCGCGAGCGCGCTCGCCTGGCGCGCGTTGTCGGCGTTCTGGCGCACCGTGCCGGTCAGCTGCTCCATGCTCGACGCGGTTTCCTGCAGCGCGGACGCCTGCTCCTCGGTACGCGACGACAGGTCGATATTGCCCGCCGCGATCTGCCGCGTCGCGGTCGCGATCGACTCGCTGCCGCCACGCACGCTGCGCACCGTTTCGGTGAGGCTGCGCTGCATTCTGGCGATTCCTTCGAGCAGCTGCCCCATTTCGTCGCGCGATGTCACGACCACCGGACGACGCAGATCGCCGGCCGCGATCGCATCGAAGTGGCCGAGCGCTTCGGCGAGCGGCCGCGTAATCGAGCGGCTCAGCGTCAGATACGACAGCGCCGCCGCGAGCACGCCGACCACCAGCGCGCCGATGCTGACCATGCGGAACATCTCGAAGCTGCTTTGCGAGGCGTCGAAGCCTTGCCTGGCCGAATCGAACTGGACTTTGCGCAGCGCGTCGTCGGCGCCGACGAGGTCGTTGAACGCGACCTGCAGACCCTTCGCGTCCTCGACCACCTTGGCCTGCTCGTTCGCCGTGATCGCCGCCGAAAATGCATCGAGCCGCTGACGCAGCGCATCGCGCTTCGCCGCGACATCCTGCGCGAGCCGGCCTTCGTCAGCATTGCGTGGCAGATCCAGATATTTCTTCCAATACGTTTCGGACGTGCGGCCCAACATGTGCGCGCGCTCGATGGTGGGCGCCGCGTCGGGTGTGCCGACCTCGAACGCGGCGCGGTCGAGCGCGAGACGTTCGCGCGCCGAGTACATTTCCGCATAGCCGATGTTCACCGCGCTCGGCATCGCGTTGCTGTACGTGTCCTGATAGGCGTCGTTCGTACGGCCCATGCCGAACAGACCGAAAACGCCTATTGCAACCAGCAACGCGGCGAGGAACGCCATCGTGAGGCCGATTCGCGCTTTGATCGTGATGCTTTTATTCAACATGTTGGGTCCTGTGAGCGGTACTGGGTGAGAGATCGCCCACGCAGCGTCGGCCCCTTATTTCGAGTTCGACGCTTTCCGAATGGGCGCTCTAATCACCGTTTACGGCAGCACTTAGGTGCGACTTGAAGCATTTAAAAGGTATGAAGAAAGACGTTGAAAGCTTTTGAAAGCAACTTGACTTGAGATGGGGCAGTTGCCGCGCGTTGTTGCAGCGCGGGAGGACTCGTCCAGGCACCCGTTTTGAGATGTGCGCGGCGCGCGCCTGGGTGGTAGAGCGAGCTTTGAAGTCGCGCGTCGCGACGGCATTCAGCCGAAAGCGTCGACCTCGGCGCGCGTCGGAATCGACGGCTGCGCGCCCGCACGTGTCACCGACAGCGCGGCGGCGCGCTGTGCGAAGCGGATCGCCGTTTCGACGCTCGCGCCCTGGGCGAGCTGTGCCGCGAAGCCGCCGATGAAGGTGTCGCCGGCCGCGGTCGTGTCGACCGCGGCGACGCGTGGCGCGTCGTACAGCATGGCGACGGCGCCTTCGAGCGCCGCGTGCACGCCGCGCGCACCGAGCGTAACCAGCACGTTGCGCGCGCCGGCCGCGCGCAGCGCAGCGGCGGCCTGTGCGGCGTCGTTGGGCGAATCGACGGGCAGACCGCTCAGCGCGGCCGCTTCGAGTTCGTTCGGAATCAGGTAGTCGATCAGCGGCAGCCAGTCGGCCGGCAAGGGTCCGGTGGCGGGAGCGGGGTTCAGGATCACTATCTTGCCGAGCCGCCGCGCCGCGGCGAGCGCCGCGCGCACCGCTTCGGTCGGCGTCTCGAGCTGGCAGATCACGACATCGGCGGCGGCCAGCGTCGCTTCGTGTCGCGCGATCGTCGCGGGGGTCACCTCGCCGTTGCTGCCCGCGACGATCACGATCGTGTTCTGGCTCGCGTCGTCGACGACGATCAGCGCCACACCGCTCGGCTCGCCGCCGGTTTCGAGCGCCGCGCAGTCGATGCGCTCGGCTTGGAGGCCCGCGCGCAGCTGCGCGCCGTTCGCATCGGCGCCGACGCAGCCGAGCATCGACACCAGCGCGCCGAGCCGCGCGGCGGCCACGGCCTGATTGCCGCCCTTGCCGCCCGCGACCTGCGCGAACGTGCGGCCGGCCAGCGTCTCACCCGGCTGCGGCAGACGCGGCGAGCGCACCACGAGGTCCATGTTCAGACTGCCGACCACGGTCACGCGTGCGCGTATTGGGTTGCTTGCCACTTCAGTGCCCTCCGTTGCGAGGCGGGTGGAGTTGCCTTGCCGATGCGCGTCTCCCACCTGCGGCCCAGCATGCGGCCCGGTATGCAACCCATCAAGCCGCCAGATCGCGCTGTCCTTCCTCCACCCAGGTCGCGGTGGATTCGCGCACGATCAGCCGCGGCGACACCACGTGGCGGCGCGCGGGCGCCCGCACCGGGTTATGCGACGACGCCTCGGCGATCCGGGCGATCAGCGTCTGCGCGGCGGTGTCGCCGAGCGCGCGCACCGACTGCCCAACCGTCGACAGCGACGGGAACGTGAAGCGGCCCAGCTCGATATCGTCGAAACCGATGATCGAACAGTCGCGCGGCACGCTGATATTGCGCTCCGCCGCCGCGCGCAACGCGCCGATGCCCATCATGTCGTTGCCCGCGAAAATCGCCGACGGTCTGATCGTGTCGAACAGCTGCGCGGCCGCCCGGTGTCCGCCCGTGCCCGAAAAATCGCTTTCGACGATCGCATCGGCCGCAATCTCGATGCCGCGCTCGGCCATCGCGCGAATGAAGCCGTGCACGCGCATCGCGCTGACCGCGGTCTCCACCGGCCCCGTGATGCAGCCGATACGCACATGCCCCAGTTCGAGCAGATGACGGGTGGCCAGATACGCGCCCTTCTCGTGATCGATCTGCACGAGGTCCGCGCTGATCCCCTCGATGTTGCGGTCCACCACGACGAGCGGCTCGCGCGAGTCGGCGAGCGTCTGCGCCAGCACCGCGTCGTCGCCGGCGGACGCGACGATCAGCCCGTCGATGCGCTTTTCCTGTAGCACGCGCAGATAGCTGCGCTGTTTCGCGGGGTCATCGTCGGAGTTGCAGAAGAATACGCAGTAGCCGTTGCGTGCGCAGCCGTCCTCGATGCCCCGCGCGAGCTCCGCGAAGTACGGATTCGTGGCGTTCGGCACCACCAGTCCGATCGTCGCGGTGGCGCGCGCCTTCAGCGAACGCGCCACCGCCGACGGCACATAGTGCAGTTGACGGATCGCGTGCTCGACTTTCGCGCGCACATCGGCCGACACCGGTCGCGAGTTGTTCACGACATGCGATACCGTCGTGAACGACACACCCGCCACAGCCGCTACATCCTTGATCGTCGCCATATTCTGTTGCTCTCCTACTACCGTTGTTTCCGGCCGGCCGCGCCGACTGGCGCTCCACCGGACGTCTTCATAGAAGACAGACCACTCTCATACATCCATTCATCACTGCACCGCAGCGCACACCTCAGGCGCGTTTGCGGCGGCTGCGGTAAGTATCGAGCACCACCGCCACCACGATCACCGCGCCGGTGATCATGCGCTTGGTCGGCTCGTTCGCGCCGATCTGCGCGAGTCCCGCCGCCAGCACCGAAATGATCAACACGCCAAAGAACGTGCTGATCACCGAACCGCGCCCGCCCATCAAACTCGTGCCGCCAATTACCACCGCCGCGATCACCTGCAGTTCCACGCCGACGCCCGCATTCGGATCCGCCGCCTCGAGCCGCGAGATCTGAAACAGCGCCGCGAGTCCCGACAGCGCGCCCATCAGCGCGAACACGATCACCTTGTACGGCCGCGGATTGACGCCCGCGAGCCGCACCGCTTCCTCGTTGGTGCCGATGCCGACGAGATAGCGCCCGAACACCGTGCGCGTCAGCACCAGTTGCGCGATCACCATCACCGCGACCGCGATCAGGAAGGCCGGCGAGATGCCGAGCGCGAGCGGGTTCGACAGGAAGTCGAACGCGTCGCCGATATACGCGGTGCGCGAATTGGTCATCTGATACGCCAGGCCGCGCGCCGCCTCGAGCACGCCGAGCGACACGATGAACGACGGAATCCGCCAGGCCACCGTCACCGCGCCGGTCACGGTACCGGTCAGCGCCGCGACCGCGACACCGAGCAGCGCGCCCGCGGCCGGCCCCCAGCCCCACTTCAGCGTCACCACGCTGACCACCGAGGCGCCCAGCGCGAGCACCGAGCCCACCGACAGATCGATCCCCGCGATGATCAGCACGAAGGTCATGCCGACCGACATCACGACGAGATCGGGAATCTGGTTCGCGATCGTGCTGAACGTGTCGTAGGTCAGAAAGTGCGAACTCAGCAGCGAGAACAGCACGATCATCGCGAGCAGCGCGCCGGCGAGACCCAGGTAGTTCGAAAAGCCGAGCCGCGTGCCGGCCGGCTTGCCGCTCGCAAGCGGTGCCGACGGGTCGGCGGGCGGCGTCAGACCGGGCGCGTCCGGCGCACCCGCCTGCCGGTCGCCCGGCTGGCCGTCCTGTTTGACGCCTGCCGCCTCGCGCCACGATCGATCAGTCATGACAGACTCCCTGCTTCGTTGGCGTGGTGCGTGTGCAGCATCGCCTCGCGGCCGCGGTAGCCGGCGAACGCGGCCGCGAGCAGCGCATCCTGGCTCCAGCTCCCGCGCTCGAACACGCCCGTCATGCTGCCCGCGGACATCACGCCGATCCGGTCGCAGATCAGCATCAATTCGCGCAGATCGCTCGACACTACGACGAGCGCGCGGCCGTCGCGAGCGAGCGCGCCCATCAGGCCGTAAATATCGAACTTCGCGCCGACGTCGATGCCGCGCGTCGGTTCGTCGAACAGCAGCACGCGGCAGTCGCGCGCGAGCCAGCGGCCGATCACGACCTTCTGCTGGTTGCCGCCCGAGAGCTCGGCGACGATCTGCGCGGGCCCCGAGCTGCGAATCCGCATCGCCGCGATCTGTGTCTGGGCGAGCGCGTTTTCACGCTTCGCGTCGACCACGCCGTGCCGCGCGACGCTGCCGAGATTGCCGAGCGACACGTTGGCCGCGATCGGCTGCGGCAGCAGCAGGCCTTCGCCCTTGCGGTCTTCGGTGATCAGCGCGATGCCCGCGCGCACCGCGTCCGCCGGCGAGTCGATCCGCACCGGGGTGGGCGCGGCACCCGGCGTCGCGGCGAGCGACACGCTGCCGCCGTCCTTCTGATCGGCACCGTAGATGAGCCGCATCAGTTCCGTGCGGCCCGCGCCGATCAGGCCGCTCACGCCGAAAATCTCGCCCGCGCGCACCTCGAACGACACGTCGCGCACGACCTTGCCGCGCGCGAGCCGCTCCACTTTCAACAGCGGCGCGCCGATGTTGCGCTCGCCGAGATCGATATGCTCGCCGAGCTCGCGGCCGACCATCCACGTAACGATCTGCTCGCTCGTCAGGTTCGCCATCGCGTCGACGTGGACGAGGCGGCCGTCGCGCAGCACCGCGAGCCGTTCGGCGACGCGCGCCAGCTCCTCGAGCCGGTGCGAGATATAGACCAGCGCGACGCCGCGCGCCTTCAGTTGCTCGATCTGCTCGAACAGCAGATCGACCTCGCGCGCGGTCAGCATCGCGGTCGGTTCGTCGAGGATCAGCACGCGGCAGTCGTCGATCAGGTTGCGGGCGATTTCGACCATCTGCTGATGACCGATGCCGAGTTCGCCGACCAGCGTGTCGGGATCGATCGCGTCGAGCCCGACCTGCGCCATCGCCTCGCGCGCGTTCTGGCGCAGCGTGCGGCGATCGATCCAGCCGAAGCTGAACGCACCCGCGCGCGGCAGCCGATTCAGAAACAGGTTCTCGGCGACCGACAAAGTGGGCAGCAGATTCAGCTCCTGCATCACCATGCGCACGCCGAGCGCCTCGGCCGCGGTACGGCTCGCGGGCGCGTACGGCGCGTCGGCGAGCCGCATCGTGCCCGCGCTCGGCTCGACCAGCCCGCCGATGATCTTCGACAGCGTGCTCTTGCCCGCGCCGTTCTCGCCGGTCAACGCCAATACCTCGCCTGCTCGCAGCGACAGCGATACGTCGGCGAGCACCGGTTCGGCATAGGTCTTGCCGATGCCGCTGACGGTCAGTACGACAGGCAAGGCGTCGTGGTCGGTCGAATCCATCGCGCTCCTGGTTGCATGGCGCCTCTGGCGCCGTCGTGGCGCTTTGTCAGCCCGCTGCGCTTGCCGCACCGCGAACCGCCCCCGGCTGCCACGAGTCATGCCGGGCCACTACGCGGAATGCGCAGGTGCTTTCGGCCGCGCTTCCTCTCACCACGCGAGCCGCCGTCATGACGCTTATCTCTGGAATTAACGGCGGCGCCGCGGGATTCTTGAGCGTTCGTTGAATAAAAGCGACACACCGGCTTGCCGGTGTGTCCTGGAAGTGCGTGCCGCTCGCACGCTCCATGGTGGCTTTTGCGGCTCGCCGGGCGCTCCGACAGTGCCCGGCGACTGCTTCCCGCCGGGCGCCGCGCGCTTACTTCAGGGTGTCCTTCGTCACCAGATCGACCGGTGTTTCGACGACGCCCGACAGCTGCGACTGCTTCTTGCCTTCGCTCAGCGCCTTCAACGCGGTATCGATGCCGAATACAGCCTGCTTCGCCGCGTACTGGTCGGCGGTGGCCAGCACACGGCCGTCCTTCAGCATCGGATGGATCGCGTTGATGTTGTCGTAGCCGACCACCAGCACCTTGCCCTGCTTGCCGGCCGCGCGCACCGCCGACACGGCGCCGATCGCCATGTTGTCGTTGCCGGCGAGCAGCGCCTTCAGATTCGGATACTCGTTGAGCATGGCCGAGGCGACCGCGTTGCCCTTGTCGATTTCCCACTCGCCCGACTGCACCGACACGACCTTCGCGCCGACCGTCTGCATCGCGTCCTTGAAGCCGGCGGTGCGCTGCTGCGCGTTGGTGGTGGTCGACACGCCTTCGAGGATGCCGACTTCGTCGCCCGACTTCAGCTGCTTCGCGAGGTAGTCGCCGACCATGCGCGCGCCCTTGCGGTTGTCGGGGCCGACGAACGGCACGTTGAGGTCTTTCGACTTCAGCACGTCCTGATCGAGCCGGTTGTCGATATTGACGACGATGATGCCCGCGTCCACCGCCTTCTTGACGACCGGCACGAGCGCCTTCGAATCGGCCGGCGCGAGCACGATCGCGTCGACCTTCGAGACGATCATCTGCTCGACGATGCGGATCTGGTTGGCGGTGTCGGTTTCGTCCTTGATGCCGTTCGTGATCAGGTCGAACTTGCCGGGGTTGTGCTTCTGGTAGTCCTTCGCGCCGGTCTCCATGGTCAGGAAGAACTCGTTGGCGAGCGACTTCATCACGAGCGCGACCTTGGGCTTATGAGCCGGCGCGTTCTGCGCGTAGGCGGCGGAAAAAGGCAGGACGGCGGAGGCGGTGGCGAGAACTGCGGCGGCAAGAATGCGACGGCGGGTTCGATGGCTCATGCGTATCTCCAGGTTATCAGGCTCGCGGCCGAGCCGTATTTTTTGTGATGCGCAAACGTTTGCGAGGGCTATTCTCGGCGCAAGCCTTTCGGAATGTCAACGAATCGCGGTGCTGCAATGCACCGCCGCGCGGCTTGCGCGGCGCCGCAATGCGTTCGGTCGATCCGGGCAGCGTGCGGCAAGGTTCCCTCGCTCGGTCCGTGCAGTCGATAGCGCCTGGGCGCCGCACGCGATGTGACGCGATGCGACGCACAGGCTGCTTATGCTGGCCTGGGATCGCGCGCGCCGCAAGCGAAACCGCGAGGAATTTGAAAGGTGCGCCCGCTACAGCCAGCCGGCCTTGCGAAAGCGCCGGTACAGCACGAAGTCGATGGCGAGCATCACGATCAGAACGACCGGATAGCCGAACTTGAAATGCAGCTCGGGGATGCGCTCGAAGTTCATCCCGTAGATGCCGGCGATCATCGTCGGCACCGCGAAAAGCGCCGCGAACGAGCCGAGCCGCTTGGTGATTTCGCTCTCGGCGAGCGAGATCATGCCGAGGTTCACCTGCACCGCCGTGACGACGATTTCGCGGCGCCCCTCGATGGTCCTGACGATCCGGTCGAGGTGGTCGTAGACATCGCGGAAGTACGCCTGCATGCCCGAGCAGATGCTCGGAATGCGCCCGCCCGTCAGTTTGCCGATCGCTTCCTGCAGCGGCCCGATATGGTGCTGCAGCAGCACGAGGCGGCGCTTCATCGAGTACAGATCCTCGATGATCGCGCGCGAGGCGGCCGAATCGCTCTTTTCGAAGATGCGGTCCTCGAGCTTTTCGAGCTCGGCGCTCATCGCCTCGATGACCGGAAAATAGCGGTCGACCACATCGTCGAGCAACGCGTACAGCACGAACGCCGAGCCCTCCTTCAGCAGATGCGGCTCATGCTCGCAGCGCGCCCGCACCCGCTGAAAACCGACGCGCGTGCCGCGGCGCACCGACAGCACATAGTTGCTGCCAACGAACACGTCGACTTCGCCGATCACGAATCCGCCGTCGTCGTCCAACTCGACCGTGTGCATCACGGTAAACAGCGACTCGCCGTACTCCTCGATTTTCGGGCGCTGATGGCCTAGTTGCGCGTCTTCGATCGCGAGCTCGTGCAGATTGAATTCGTCTTTCATCGCCGCGAGTTCGTCGGGGTCCGGGTCTTTCAACGCGACCCAGACGAAGCATTCGGGTCGCGCGACGTAGTCGCTGATGCTGTCGATATCGATGTCAGCGAGTTTCCGGCCGTCCTGATAGGCGGCGCAATTGATCAGCATGTTCGAATTACCTTGCAGACGAAAGCAGACCGCGCCGCTGTCTCGCGTAAGCAGTGCGTAAGACGGGTGGCCGGTCTGCGTGAACGGGCAGGCACGCTTGCGGACCGCGTGCATCAGCCGCAATGTTAAGGCGCGATGCGTAAGCCGCGCGTATCCAATTGTTAATGATCGACGGCATGCTACTGCGCGACCCGGTGAATGCCGATACGGTGATCGTCGTTGAACGTGACCGAGGCGCGGTTGGTGTAGCGCGGATCGGCGGTCACCAGGAAGTTCAGCTCGATGACGGGGTCGAACTGCGTCGACACGCCGATCCGATGCGTGCCGGGCGGCAGATAGAAGACCACGTGCTCGCCGTTCATCAGGTCGGTCACCCGCTCGCCGTCGATATAGACGAGCGCATTGCGGAAGCGCACGATCACGTCGCGCGAACGCTCGCGCCGCACGTCGACGGCGACGAGACCGGGACCCGGTTGCGTATAGCCCTGTCTGACGATGCGCTCGGCGGGCACCGGCTTGAACGGCACCGGCTCGGCCGGCGTCGACGCGCAGCCGGCCACCGCCAGCACCGCCAGCACCGCCAGCACCGCCAGCACCGCCAGCACCACGAGCGCGACGCATGCGGCCAGCGAGGCGCCACGCGCGGAACCGACAATCCGTGCGGCTCGGCCGCGGCAAGACAGGCGCATCGGCATGCTGGTTCTCCCGTGTTCTTGAATTTTCCTGATCGTGGCCCGGCTTTCCGACTGTTCCGCATCATAGCAACGCGCGGTCATTACCCCAGCCTGGGATCACGGGCTCGGGCGCCGCGCCTCTTGCATGGCGCGGCGTTCTTCTTCATGATCGTCGCAAAGGCGGCCGCGCTGCCGGCTGGCCGCCGTTTTTTGCCGGCATGCCTGTCGATCCGCGTCGCCGGACGCTCGATCAAGGAGACTGCGATGTGGTACTTCACCTGGATTCTCGGCGTGGGCGTGGCGCTTGGCTTCGGCATCATCAACGTGATGTGGCTCGAGACCAACGGCAAGTTCGCGCGCGACCCACAGCCCGATGCCGCCGCACCGCGTGAGGACAAGCCTGCGTGAGTTTGCTGGTTTTCTTTTGCGGTCACGCGGGCACGGGCAAGACGACGCTGGCGAAAAACCTGCTCGGCCCGCTGATGAGCGCGAGCGGCACCCCCTTCTGCCTGCTCGACAAGGACACGCTTTACGGCAGCTACAGCGCGGCCGCGATCGCGATGCTGAGTGGCGATCCGAACGATCGCGACAGCCCCCTGTTCCTCCAGCATCTGCGCGACCCGGAGTATCGCGGTCTCATCGATACCGCGCGCGACAATCTCGAACTGGGCGTGAGCACGCTGGTCGTCGGTCCGCTCTCGCGCGAGGTGCGCGAGCGGCGCCTGTTCGATCATGCGTGGCTCGGCGTCGCGCCAGAGGTGACGTTGCGCGTCGTGTGGGTGCAGACGTCGGAGGACGTGGCGCGCCAGCGGATCATCGCGCGCGCGAATCCGAACGATGCGTACAAGCTCGCGCACTGGGACGACTATCGGCGCCGCCGCTTCGAGCCGAGCGGCGCGAGCCGCGCGGGTCTGCTGATATTCGACAATACCGCGCCGACCTCGGCGGACCACGAAGCGCTCGTTGCGCGGATCGTGGCTCGGTGAAACAGCCCACTCCCCTACTCGTCCGACAACGATGCTCGCCCGGCGATGGGCTGAAAAAACGAAAATCCCCGTACGTCACCGACCGTACGGGGATTGTCATGGGCGGCTAGCGATCAGCGGATCGCGGCAGCCTCAAACCGTCGCCACCGCCTCCAGCGACTGGCCTTCGTACAGCTTGCCGAAGCGGTTCGAGAGGAAATCGCCGAGCGACACCTGCTCCTGCCGCACGAAGCCTTTTTGCGGCAGCTTGCGCTCGCGGAACAGATCGAGCACCGCGCACATCGCGCCGGCGGTCGTGATCTGGATCGCGCTCATCGGCACACCGCAGACTGTCTTCGCGAAGATCTTGCGGGTGAACACCTCCTGCACGAGCTGACCGTCGCGCATGCCGCTCACCGTGATGAACACCAGCACGACGTCCTGCGCGGTCGCCGGCACCGAGCGGCGCATGATCGTCTTCAGCGTATCGCGGTCGCTCGACAGACGCAGGTCCTCCAGCAGGAACTGCATCAGGTTGCGATGACCGGGATAGCGCACCGACTTGTAGTCGAGCGATTCGACGCGGCCCGACAGCGTTTCGCACAGTGTGCCCAGACCGCCGGACGTATTGAACGCTTCGTACTCGGTGCCGTCGAGCGAGAAATGCTCGAGGCCTTCGAGCGGCTGCACCCACTGCGTGCGGCTGTCGCGGATCGCCTCGCACGGCTGACAGTACTCGTTGATCAGACCGTCGACGCTCCACGTCAGGTTGTACTTCAGCGCATTGGTCGGAAACTCGGGCAGCGCGCCGACGCGCATTTTCACGTCGCGGATTTCCGTGAAGCGATTGGCGAGCTCGTGCGCGGCAATGCCGATGAAACCCGGCGCAAGACCGCACTGCGGCATGAACGCGTGATCGGCATCTTCGGCGATCGCGCGGATCGCGTGCGTCGCGCGCACGTCCTCGGTCAGGTCGAAGTAATGGACGCCCGCGCCCTTCGCGGCCGATGCGACGTTGACCGCGAGGTAGTACGGCAGTGCGTTGATCAGCACGTCGAAACCCTGGATCGCGGCGCGCAGCACGGCGGCGTCGGCGGAATCGATGCGGCGGGTCGGAATGCCCTGGGCGGCGAGCTTGTCGAGCGCATGCTGATCGCGGTCGAACGCGACGACTTCATAGTCGCCCGTCTCGCGCAGCATATGGGCAATGGTGTGACCGATCAGACCTGCGCCAACGATAGCTACTTTCATCTGCTTCTCCTTGTTATCCATGTGCTGTCTCTGAGCTTGGGAAGTGCGCCGCGTGTTGCGCGCGGCGCCTGCGGGCCGAACCCTTGAACGACAGTGTAGGAAGAAGCAAAAACAGTTCATACGCGCAAAATGCTGCGGTATGACCATCAGGTTCGACGTTCCGACGAACCGATCAAACGATTCGTCGAAAAGTCGTAAAAAAGGCGTTAACGAGGGACTCGCAAAGTGCGCGGACTCACACCGTGCCGCGATCGATCTTGCGTGCAAGAATGATCGACGTCGTGGTCCGCTCGACGCCTTCGAGCCCGCCGATCTGATCGAGCAGATCGTTGAGCCGCTCGGGCGAATCGGCGCGCAGCCACGCCACATAGTCGAACTCGCCGCTCACCGCGCAGAGCAGCTGCACCTCGGGCATCTTGCCGAGGCGCTTCTGCACCGCCGGCCCGTGCTTCGGCGCGATGATGATGCCGACATACGCGACGATGCTCGAATCGAGCACGTCCTGGCCAAGCCGTACGCTGTAGCCGGCGATCACGTTGCTGCGCTCGAGCCGCGCGATGCGCGCGATCACGGTGGTGCGCGCCACGCCGAGTTGCCGCGCGAGATTCGCGACGCTCTCGCGCGCGTTGGCTTGCAGCAATGCAACGAGGTTGCGGTCGAGGTCGTCGAGCTGGTCGAGGCGCGGAGGTCTCATCGAAGGGGAAGGAAGTTGGTCTGGAATGTCGCGGATTATCGCGCGTCTGCGTCTGCAACGGCGCTGTGTCGCGGCGCGCCGTCACAAACGCGCGGCACACTGTGTCGGCGCACACGCCGCTCGGGCGCGAGCCGTTTCCCTTTCGTTTCGGTTGTAAGCGTTTGTCGCACAGGAACCGTATTGTAGGAATATCGTGTTACTAATAGCGGCGACGGGCGATTGCGGCGGCGGCTGACCGCGCGCCGCTATTCGCCGCTGGCGCGCGACGTCATCACCCGCCGCGCGCCGCGTCTCAATACGAACAGACATCAGGAGTTTCGATGAAAAAAGCACTGGTTATGCTGGCTACGGCCGTTTCGATGGGCGGCGCATTCGCCCAAACCGCCGCGCCGGCCGCGGCCCCGGACACCACCGCCTCGGCCTCCGCGGCCAAGGCCGGTCACGAACGCAACGTCGAAGACCGCATCACCTATCTGCACACGCAACTGAAGATCACGCCGGCGCAGGAAACGCAATGGAAGGCGTTCGCCGACGTCATGCGCAGCAACGGCGAAACGATGGGCCAGCTGTTCGAGCAGCGCAAGGCAGAAACCAACGTGAGCGCACTCGACGACATGAAACAGTACGCAACGATTGCGCAGGCGCATGCGGACGGCATGAAGAAGCTCGTCGATGCGTTCGAGCCGCTGTATGGCAGCCTGTCGCCTGAGCAGAAGAAGCTCGCCGACGCGACGTTCCACCGGGGCGGCCCCGAGGGTGGTCGCCATCGCGATCATCATGGCAAGGGCAAGGCCGGCAAGCCGGCGGCCGAAGCCGCCAGCGACGCGACCGCGAAGCCGTAACGACAGCGGGCGTCCGCAGCGCGATCGTCGCGTTGCGGACGACACGCCCCAAGCTCTCAAATCGCCCCGCCACCCCCATGCATCTGGCATGATTCGGGTGCGCGGCGGCTGCGCCGGCGCTGCGCGCGAGCGACTCCACACGCTCGGCGCATCGCGACAAGCCTCGCGCCAACGCCTCCCCTAACCTCCCATCCGCTTCATGACCGAACTCAGAAACATCGATCTGCGTGACGATCCGCACGCTCGACGCGTCGTCAAGGACGAAACGGTAAGCGTCGAATTCGCCGCCGCCGAAGGCCAGTTGATGAGCCTCGAAGGCCCGAACCGCTATGTGCAAGGCGATGCGCTGATCACCGGCTCGACGGGCGACCGCTGGGTCGTGTCGCGCGAGCGCTTCGACGCGAAGTACCTCCCCGCCGACGCCACGCTCGCGCACGGCGAACCCGGCGCCTATCGCAACCGCCCGGCGGTCGTGCTGGCGCGCCGGATGGACGAAGCCTTCTCGCTCGCCCGCTCGGCAAGCGGCGGCGACGTGCTGCACGGCGCGGCCGGCGACTGGGTCATGCAGTACGCGCCCGGCGACTATGGCGTCGTGCAGGCCGCGCGCTTCGCGAAGGTCTATCGTCTCGCGGATTGAAGCCGCGCCTGAATCCCCTCCAGCCGCGCGTCACGCGAACTCGTCACCGAGATCCACCGTGACTTCGCGCGGCACCGCCTCGCCGTTCGCGTACATCTCTTCGAGCGAGCCCAGACTGGCTTCGACGTACGCGCGCAAAACCGCAAAGCTGCGGCCGCGCAGCCGCGCCGGCATCGCGCGATAACGCGCGAGCGCCGCCGGGGCGATCGCGACCGTCATCACGATACGGCGCGCGGTCGAACCGAAGCGCATCGCTACCCAGTGGATCGTCAGCGTGGGCGTGCCGTCGTCGGCCGCACGCTCGACGAACTGCGTCTGCTCGGGAAACAGATCGCTGATGACGCGCGCGAGTTCGTCGAACTCCGGATGCGCACAGTCGTATTGGTAAGCTTCCATGAAGGCTGCCGGAAATTAGAGATGCGGAACAAGCGTAGGCGCATTTTAGAGAAACGCTGCGCGGATAGCGAGGCGCCTTTCACCGGCCGGTCAGCCGTTCATCCGCTCACGCCGTGACCGGTCGCCGGTAAGTCCGTATCAGCAGTCCCGCGACGCCCACCGCCGCCACCGCATAGAGTGCATCGACCGCCATGAGCGGCAGCAGCCCCGCCTGCGTCATCGCCGCGGGTACGTCGATCAGCGCGTGCACCACGATCGCGAGCGCCAGGATGCCACGCGAGCCAGCCCGCACGCCGCGCCACATCAGCACCGACAAGCCGATCTGGAATACCAGTGCAGCGATCCGTTCGAGCGCGAAGATGCCGGCCAGTTGCGGGCTCAGGCTCGCAAGAATCAGATGCACGCGCATCACCGCGTCGGCCGGCAGGTTGCCGAGATAACCGCCGAGCCGGCCGCGGTTTTCGAGAATCGCGAACACGAACCACTGGCACTGCACGAGCACGCCGACCATCCACGCTTCCGCGCCGCCGTGGCCGAGGCCGTAACTGAGCGCGGCACCATCGTCGCTGCGCAAGGCGGCGGTGCGCGGGTTGGCAATCGTGCCAGCGGTTGTGCTCGCGCTGGCATCCGCACCGGCGTTCGCGTCGAGGTTCGCCTTGGGGCGCGTCGCCGGACGCGCGGCCGCGCGCTTCACGAGCAGCCGCATGCCGACGAACCGCCCCACTTCCTCGCAAACGCCCGCGGCCAGCGCACCGTAGACGACGAACGCGAGCGGATGCGAAAGAAACGCCGCCGTCGTCTCGTTGCCGCGTAGCAGATAGTCGTTCAGCGCACGCTCGATCACCATCGCGAACAGCGCGAACACCGCGACGCCGGCGATCGCGTCGCGCGGCCTCAGCGCGAGCGATCGGCGCAACTGACGGTAGATCAGAAACGGTAACGCGGCGACGACGAGTGTGGCGAGCGCGAGGCTCGCGAGGGTAAGCGGTGACACGACCATGAGTATCCTTGCTGGGGTGCTTGCAATCGTCGGCGCGCAACTGCTGCGCGCCGCAGCCCCGAATGATCGCAGATTGACCGGGAATCAGCGCGCCGTCGACGCACGCACGATCAGTTCGCCCGGCAGCAGGCAGTCGCGCGCGCCCGTTTGCGCGCCCTCGATGCGCTCGTGCAGAAATTCGACCGCGCGATAACCGATGTCGTAGGTCGGCTGACGGATCGTCGTGATGCCGGCCAGTTCGGCCCAATCCGGATCGTCGATGGCAAGCAGCGCGACGCGGCTCTGCCAGTGCGCGCCGTAACGCGCGTTCAGATGCAGCGCGAGCCGCAACGCGACCGGCGCGTTGGCCGCGAACAGCGCGACGCGTGGGGATGCGGCGGCGGGTTCGATACCGTCTGCGCACCATGCGTCGATCGCACGATCCAGCTCCGCGAGGCCGCGCTCGCACGCCGCCTCATCGGCAAGATCGAGCACCAGCGTATGACCGCGCGCGCGGCCAGCGTCGCGCATCGCGCGATCGAACGCTTCGACGCGCTGTTGCCGCGAGCTGACCTGCGCGAACGGCTGCACGACGAACCAGATATGCTCGAAGCCTTGTTCGAGCAGATGCTGAGTGCCAAGTCCGGCGGCGGCGCCATTGTCGAGACCGACCATGTCGGCGACCAGCCCCTCCACGCGCCGGTCGACCAGCACCGCCGGAATCCCGCCCTCGCCGACCGGCCGCAAGGTCTCCTCGCGCACGCCGAGCGCATTGACGATCACGCCTTCCACGCGATACGTGGTCAGCAGTTGCAGATAGCGCCGCTCCATCTCGACTTCGTTCGCCGCATGGCAGATCAGCGGCATCAGGCCGAGCGCGTGGCACGCGGCCTCGACGCCTTGCAGCACTTCGACGGAGTAAGGATTGGTGAGGTCGGCGACCAGCATGCCGATCAGGCGGTTGCGGCCGCGCTTCAGGCCCCGCGCCATCTGATTCGGCTGATAGTCGAGCCGCGCGATGGCGGCCTCGATGCGCGCGCGCAGCTCGGGCGACAGCGCGCTGATCTCGCCGTTCAGATAGCGCGAGATGCTGGTCTTGCCGGTGCCGGCTTCGCGCGCGACATCGGTGATCGTGGCGCGACGCGTCGCCGGGGGCGACGCGCCGGGTGGCATGCCAGGCGGGGTCGTGTTCATTCGCTCATCGCTCGTGTCGGTCCGAGGGCGGCAGGCCACGCGCTGCCGTGCGACTCACTGCGCCAGCACTTCACGGTTGACGATGTTCATCGTCAAGGTGCCATCGAGCGCGGCGACCAGGTTCTCCGCCGCGTTGAGCGCCATCGCGTGACGGGTCTCGTGCGTCGCCGAGCCGATATGCGGCAGCGCGACCACGTTGGGCATCGAGAGCAATGGCGAGTCGGCCGGCAACGGTTCGGTGTCGAACACGTCGAGGCCCGCGGCGTGAATCGTGCCGTTGCGCAACGCTTCGATCAGCGCCGCTTCGTCGACGGTCGCGCCGCGTGAGGCGTTGATCAGGATCGCGCTCTTCTTCATCGCGCGCAATTCGGCCGCGCCGATCAGATGCCGCGTTGCTTGCGTGAGCGGCACCTGCAGACAAACGAAATCGGACTGCGCGAGCAAGTCAGCCAGCTCGACGCGCCGCGCGCCATACGCCTGTTCGGCCTTGGGGTTCGCGCTGCGGTTCGTGTACAGCACCTTCATGTTGAAGCCGAGTGCCGCGCGGCGCGCGACCGCGCCACCGATCCGCCCCAGCCCGACGATGCCGATCGTCTTGCCCTGCACGTCGAGCCCGAACTGCGCGGGCCCGATGCTGGCGCGCCACTGCCCCGCCTTGACCCAGTCGGCCAGCTCGACGACGCGCCGCGCCGACGCGAGGATCAGCGAGAACACGGTATCGGCGGTCGATTCGGTCAGCACGTCCGGCGTGTGCGCGAGCACGATGCCGCGGCGCGTGAGGTCGTCGACGTCGAACTGGTCGTAGCCGACCGAGATAGTCGACAGCGCCTTCAGCCGGCTCGCGCCTTCGAGCATCGCCGGCGTGATCGTCACGCTCGCGCCGATGCCGCCGTCGGCATCGCGCAGCGCGGCGACGAACGCATCATGCTGCGATGGATCGACCTGCACGACCTGCACATGCTGTTGCAGAAAGCCAAGCACATCCTCGGGCAGCGATTTCCAGGCGACGATCTTCTTCATCAGCTAATTTTCCTTGCGACGGTGGAACGAGCGGGGCCGCGTTGTTCGGCGGTGGCCGGCTTGACGGCGAGCGTCAGGATCACCGCGGCGACGAGCGCCACGCTCATGAATGCATACGATGCCGCCGGCGATCCGGTCGCGCCGTTCAGATAGCCGACCACGTACGAGCCGACGAACGAACCGAGCGCGCCCATGCTGTTGATCAGCGCCATCGCGCCGCCCGCGACGTTCTTCGGCAGCAGCTCCGGCACGATCGCGAAGAACGGCCCGTATGGCGCGTACATCGCGGCGCCCGCGATCACGAGCAACGCATACGAGCCCCAGAAATGCGTGGAGCCGAGCGCGTACGATGCCGCGAACGCCATCGCGCCGATCAGCAGGAACGGCCACACGAACACCTTGCGGCGGTTGAGTTTATCCGATGCCCACGAAGCTGCAAGCATCGCGATCGTTGCGGCCAGGTAAGGCAGCGCCGACAGCCAGCCGGTGTCGACCATGCTGAGCGTCGAGCCGTTCTTCAGGATCGACGGCAGCCACAGCACGAAGCCGTACACGCCGATGCTCCAGCAGAAATACTGCGCGCACAGCTTGATCACCGCGGGCGTGCGAAACGCCTCGCTGTAGTTGCGCACCGGCTTGATCGCAGCCTGCTCGGCGCGCAGGGTCTGCGCGAGCGTGTCCTTTTCCTGCTGCGTCAGCCACGACACCTGCTCGGGCTTGTCCTTCACGAGGAACCACCAGCAGACCGCCCAGATGATCGCGGGCACACCCTCGGCGATGAACATCTGCCGCCAGCCGAACGAATGCACGAGATAGCCCGACACGACCGACATCCACAGCACCGTGACCGGATTGCCGAGAATCAGGAACGTGTTGGCGCGCGAGCGCTCGCTTTTGGTGAACCAGTTGCTGATGAAGATCAGCATCGCCGGCATCACCGCGGCTTCGACGACGCCGAGCACGAAGCGGATCACCATCAGCGACGGGATGTTGCTGACCATCCCGGTCAACGCCGCGCAGCCGCCCCACAGAACGAGGCTCCAGAACACGAGCTTCTTCACGCTGCGGCGCTCGGCGTAGATCGCACCGGGAATCTGGAAGAAGAAATAGCCGAGGAAGAACAGCGCGCCGATCAACGACGCGAGCCCTTTGCTGATGCCGAGATCCTGGTTGATGCCGGCCGCGGCCGCGAAGCCGAAATTCGCGCGATCCAGATAGGCGAGGCTGTAGGTGATGAACACGATCGGCATGATCGTCCACCAGCGGCGAATCGCAAGCGATGAGGTCATGGAAGTCTCCTTGGACGGCGTCGTCCCGAATCAATGATGAAAAAGTTTGGGCGCGCTGCCGGCGCTCTTGCTTTAGTCGATGCTGGTGGCCGAGTTGGGCCGATCCTGAGGCCGGTCCGCCTCAGGCCGCGCTGGCGATGCCCGGCACGTCGGCGAGTTCGAGCGCGTCGAGTTCGGCGCGGCTCGGCAAACCTTCCGAATCGCCGATCACCTGGATCGCGAGCGCGCCGATCCGGTTGCCGCGCGCGACCGCTTGCGCCAGCGTGCGGCCTTCGAGCAGCGCGCTGATCACGCCGACCGCGAAGCCATCGCCCGCGCCGACCGTATCGACGACGTTCTCGACCGGGCGGCCGACGATCGTCGCGGCGTCGGTGGCGGTACGGTAATACGCGCCCTGTGCGCCGAGCTTGACGATCACGCCACGCGCGCCGCGCTCCAGATAGAACTTCGCGATGTCGTCCGGCTGCGTGTAGCCGGCCAGAATCTCGCCCTCGCCGATGCCGGGCAGCACCCAGTCGGCCAGCGCGGCGAGCGCGTTCAAGCCTTCGACCATCGCCGCGCGCGACGGCCATAGTGTCGGACGCAGGTTCGGGTCGAACGAGATGGTCTTGCCAGCTGCACGCATTTCGCGGGCCAGGTGGAACGCCAGTTCGCGCGAACTCGCCGAGATCGCCGGCGCGACGCCGGTCAGATGCAGATGGCGCGCGCTCAGCACGTAATCGGCGACGTAGTCGTCGCGCGACAGATGGCTCGCCGCCGAGCCCTTGCGGAAATATTCGACGGCCGGGTCGCTGCCGTCGTCGTTCTTCGACTTCAGCTGGAAGCCGGTTGGATAGCGCGCATCCGTGCTCACACAGCGCTGGTCGATGCCCTCTCTGGTCAGCGTGTCGCGCACGTACTGGCCGAACGAATCGTCGCCGACGCGGCTCATCCAGCCCACCCTGAAGCCGAGTCGTGACAGGCCGATCGCGACGTTCAGGTCCGCGCCGGCGATGCGCTTCGTGAACTGCCCGACGCCCGCGAGCGGGCCGGTTTCGGCGGCGACGAACATCGCCATCGCTTCGCCGTAGGTGATCACGTCGAGTGCGGGGTATGGGTGGGTCATGCTGGGCTCCTGGTGGTGCTTCTGATCCGGGTGAATCGGGTGGCGTGGGCTGCGTTCGGTGCTGCCGCTTCGTGATGCTTCGTCGGGCGTCTACACCCGCGCAAGCCAGCTCACATAACGCGCGGCATCCGCGTCGATGCGGCTCGCGTCGAACGGAAACTCGATGCCTCGCGGCACGTCGCGCGGCAGGCGCTCGAGGAGCGCGCGGAATGCCGCGTCATCGTCGGCCGGCGCCACGGCGAAGCGACGCGCGCCCTCGCCCGTCGTGGTCTTGCAATGGATGTATTCGACGTGCGGCGCAAGCTGCGCGGCGATCTCCAGCGGCGCGACGTCGAGCCACGCCCAGTTGCCGGTATCGAAGGTCATGCCGAGCACGCCCGCATGGCCTTCGCGCGCGAGTGCGTCGAACAGGCCGATGAACTGCGCGGGCGCACCGCCCTGCGCCAATTGCCCGTTTTCGACGACGAGTCGGGCAGACGCGTTGCCCGTGGTGTCCGTGGTGCCCGTGGTGTCTGCCCTGCTCGCGACCTGCGCGGCGATTGCCGCGCCCTCAGCCTTCCCAGCGAAGCCGCCGAGTTGCAGCTTGACGAAGCGCGCGCCGAGCGCGGCTGCTTCGTCGAGCGCGAGACGCAGGGCATCGGTGTCGAGCTGGCCGTCAGCCGCGTACAGCGATGCCGGTGTCGAAAACACCGACCACAAGCCGAGATCGGCCAAAGCCGCGCCGAGCGCACGCAGCCGTTCCGGATGGGCCTCGGCATCGCTCGCGAACAGCTCGCGGCGCACCTCGAAACCCGCCGCGCCGGCGCGCCTCGCGCGCTGGGCCCATTTCAGATGGCCGTCGGCGCGCACCGCGTTCACACCGAACGCGCTGGCGACGATCACGATCTCGATTGCATCAGCCATGTTGAATTCACCCAATTCTGTCGTGAAACCCGCGTTTGGAACCGGTTCCAAACATGCTTCGAAAAAAAGCGCCGAGGCGCTGCGATGTGCGAATAGTGCGCGGGACAGCCATCTAGCACCATAGAGGAAATCCCCAGGCGCGCCAGGCATGCGGCGAGCATGACGCGGGACACGCCTGCCAGACCCGTGCGCGGTGTGCATCCGGATTCGCGCAGGCTACGGGCTGCCTAAGCGAGTCAAGCGCCCTCGCCTGCGATACACATCGCCAGAAACTGCTCGACCACCCGCGACGGCGCACTCGCATGCGGCACCAGAATCGACAGGCGCCGCGTCAGCGGCTGCGGGCTCAGCGATAGCATGCGCAGCGCGCCGTTCTCGTGCCGCATCGACATCGCCGACACGAAGCCGACGCCCATGCCGGCCCGCACGGCCTCCTTCACCCCTTCGACTCCCGCGATTTCGAGCGCCACGCGCATCGGCACGCCCGCGCGCGCGAACTCGCGCTCGACCGTCTGCCGCACGCCCGAGCCTTCCTCGCGCAGCACCAGCGGATACGCGCCGAACGCGGCCAGCGCGATGCGCCCTTCGCGTTCCGCCTCGGCGAGCGGATGCGTGCGCGGCATGATCGCGACGATCTCGTCCTCGCGCCAGGCATGCACGGCGGTGTCCGGCGGCAGATCGGCGCCCGCGGGACCTTCGATCATCGCGATATCGACCGAACCGAGCGCGCCGACGATCTCGGTGGTATTGCCGTTGGCGGTATGCACGATCACGTCCGGATAGCGGCGATGGAATTCGGCGATCAGATACGGCAGCAGATAGCTCGCCGGCGTGGTGCTCGCGCCGATCCGCAAGGTGCCCTGCTCGAGTCCGCGCAGCGCGTCGCGATAGGCATGGGCCTGCCGCCAGGTGTCGCGCAGCCGCGCCGCATAGCTCGCGAGCTGCTCGCCGGCCGGTGTCAGCCGCACGCCGCGGCCATCACGCTGATACAACGGCTCGCCGAACTCGTCCTGCAACTGCCTGAGCTGGCCGGACACCGCCGGCTGCGACAGATGCAGCGCCACCGCCGCCCGGCTGATGTTGCGATGTTCGGCGACGGCGGCGAAAGTTATAAGCTGGTCCGGGGTCATTTCGATTAAATATCCATTTAGCCGATACTTTACATTCTAAATCATGATTTTTCATATCGATATATCTAATTTAGGATTAGCCCCGTTGCAGTCAGTCATACATTCAGGCACCCGATCATGTCCACACCCACCGTCCCGCTCACCGCCGCCTCTCCCGCGTTGTCCACGCGTGGCCAGCTCAACGGCGTGCTGTTCGTCGCGCTGTTCGCCGCCGCCGTCACGCGCATCGCATCGATTCCGGCGATCGCCGGCCTCGGCCTGAGTCCGCTGATCGTCGGCATCGTCGCCGGGGCGATCTATGGCAACGCGCTGCGCGACGGCATGCCGGCCAGCTGGGCGGCCGGCGTCAACTTCTCGGCGCGCAAGCTGCTGCGCATCGCGGTCGCGTTCTTCGGTCTGCGCGTGAGCCTGCAGGAGATCGCCCAGGTCGGCCTGCCGGGTCTCGCGGAGTCGGTGCTGATCGTCGTCAGCACGCTCGTGATCGGCACCTGGGCCGGCATGAAAATCATGAAGCTCGATCGCGACACCGCGCTCCTGACCGCAGCCGGCAGCGCGATCTGCGGCGCGGCCGCGGTGCTCGCGTTCGAATCGACGCTGCAATCGAAGCCGCACAAGAGCGCGATGGCGGTCGGCAGCGTGGTGCTGTTCGGGACGTTGTCGATGTTCCTGTACCCGGTGCTGTTCAACGCCGGCTGGCTGCATCTCGACACGCTTGGTGCGGGTCTGTTCTTCGGCGGCACGATCCACGAGGTCGCGCAGGTGGTCGGCGCGGCGAGCAACGTGAGCCCGGAAGCGACGCACATCGCGACGATCGTCAAGATGACCCGCGTGATGCTGCTGGTGCCGGTGCTGCTGGTGGTCGGCCTGTGGGTGAACCGTGCGGCGCGCCGCAGCCAGGACGGCAACGCGGACGGCGCCGCCCCGCGCAAGCTGGCGATCCCCTGGTTCGCGCTCGGCTTTCTCGCCTGTGTCGTCGTCAACTCGCTGCATGTGCTGCCGGAAAGCACCGTCTCGACGCTGAACATGATCGATACCTTCGTGCTGACGATGGCGATGACGGCGCTCGGCATCGAAACGCGCGTCTCGCAGATTCGCGAAGCCGGTCCGCGCGCGCTCTCCACCGGCCTGATCCTGTACGTCTGGCTGTTCGCCGGTGGCCTCGGCATCACATGGCTCGTCCAGCACCTGTTCCACTGAGCCGCCGGCTCCCCCGCCTTGTCGCACACCCCGCCGCGCGCGGGGTTTTGCGCTTTCTGGCGCACCATCCGGGCCGATCACACGGCATACTCGTTGCTGCGAACTTTGCTCCCGCAACCCGCCCGCGCGCGAGCTCCGATGGCAGCGGCGAAAACGCCATCCGGCGGCGCGCCCGGGCGACCGGAATGAGGATCGATCGATGAGCCTGGAACTGTACTACTGGGATGGCCTGCAAGGCCGCGGCGAATTCGTGCGGCTCGCGCTGGAGGAAGCCGGCGTCGACTATGTCGAGGTCGCGCGCGGCAAACGCGCGAAGGGCCAGGGCACACAAGCGATGATGGCGGTGATGCAAAGCCCCGACGAGCCGTATCCGCCGTTCGCGCCACCGTTTCTGAAAGACGGTGACCTGGTGATCTCGCAGACCGCCAACATCCTGTTCTATCTCGGCCCGCGACTGAATCTCGCGCCGAAGGTGGACAGCCTGCGCTATGTCGCGAACGGCCTGCAACTGACGATCGCCGACGTCGTCACCGAAGCGCACGACACCCACCATCCGCTCGCGAGCGGCCTCTACTACGAGGATCAGAAAGACGCGGCGAAGGTGCGCGCGCACGATTTCATCGGCGAGCGGATTCCGAAGTTCATGTCGTACTTCGAGCGCGTGCTCGCGCAGAATCCGGCGGGCGAGCGCTTCATGGTCGGCGACACACTGACCTACGTCGATCTGTCGATGTTCCAGTTGATCGACGGTCTGCTGTACGCATTCCCGCGCGCGCTGAAGCGCTTCGGCGAGCACTATCCGCGGCTCGCCGCGCTGCACGACAGCGTGATCGCGAGGCCGAACATCGCCGCGTATCTGGACTCGGACCGGCGCATCGGTCATAACGAAAGTTGCATCTTCCGGCACTACCCTGAGCTCGACGAGGCGGCGACTTGAAGCGCGCCGCCCTGCCCTGTCCGCCCGCCGCCGCGCGCCCGCCATTCGAGGCGGGCGCGCGGCTGTTGAGCGGCGGTTTTTTCAACCTTCCTTCACGCCCCGTACCGTCGACGTGCTTTCATTCCTGCTGAAGCTGCGCACCCGCGCCCAACGCCTGTTCCGTCTCTCCGAAGCGCACACGATGCTGGTCTGGTCGGTCGTGGTCGGCATTGCCGGTGCGTTCGCCACCGTCGTGTTTCGCCGCTGCATCGAACTGCTGCAACTGGCGATGACCGGCCGCTCCGGCAGTTTCGTCGAACTGGCGCGCAGCCTGCCGTGGACCATGCGCATCTGGCTGCCGGCCGCGGGTGGTCTCGTCGCCGGCGTGTTTCTGCTGATCGCGCGGCGTCACGCCGACCCGAACACGCACACCGATTACATGGAAGCGGTCGCGATCGGCGACGGCGTCGTGCCGGTGCGCCTGAGCCTATGGCGCAGCGTGTCGTCGCTGTTTACGATCGCGAGCGGCGGCTCGATCGGCCGTGAAGGTCCGATGGTGCAGCTCGCGGCGCTCGCCTCGTCGCTGATCGGCCGCTGGGTCCATTTCGATCCGCCACGGCTGCGCCTCTTGGTCGCGTGCGGGGCGGCGGCCGGTATCACGTCCGCTTACAGCGCGCCGATCGCCGGCGCATTTTTCGTCACGGAGATCGTCCTCGGTTCGATCGCGATGGAAAGCTTCGGGCCGGTGCTGGTCGCAGCGGTCGTCGCGAACATCACGATGCGCGAGTTCGCCGGCTACAAGCCGCCCTACGAGATGCCCGAGTTTCCGGCCGTGACCGGCCTCGAAGTACTGCTGTTCGTCGCGCTCGGCGCCTTGTGCGGCGCCGCCGCGCCGCAATTCCTGCGGCTGCTCGATGCATCGAAGGCGGCCTTTCGCAGGCTGTCCGTGCCACTGCCGCTGCGGCTCGCGCTCGGCGGTCTCGTGGTCGGCGTCATTTCGGTCTTTGAGCCCGAGGTGTGGGGCAACGGCTACAGCGTCGTGAACTCGATCCTGCATTCGCCGTGGACGTGGTCCGCGCTCGTGCTGGTGCTCGTCTGCAAGCTCGCGGCGACCGCGGCGACGGCCGGCTCCGGTGCGGTGGGCGGGGTCTTCACGCCGACGCTGTTCGTCGGCGCGGCGGTCGGCTCGCTGTTCGGCCAGGCCATGCACGCGTTGTGGCCGCATGCGACCTCGGCCGCTTACGCGTATGCGATGGTCGGCATGGGCGCGTTCCTCGCGGGGGCGACCCAGGCGCCGCTGATGGCGATCCTGATGATCTTCGAGATGACCTTGAGCTATCAGGTCGTGCTGCCGCTGATGCTGTCGTGCGTGGTCGCGTATTTCGTCGCGCGCGCGATCGGCAAGACCTCGATGTACGAGATCACGTTGCACCGCAATCGCGAGGAGCAGGAGCGCTCGCGGCTGCGCGCCACCCAGATGCGCGAGCTGATCCGCCCCGCGCAGACCGTCGTGCCGCCGAACGCGACCGTGCACGACATGACGCGCGTGTTCCTCGAATATCCGGTCAAGTACCTCTATGTCGCGAACGACTCGGGCGCGTTTCTCGGCGTGGTTGCGCTCAAGGACATCACCTCCGATCTGCTCGAAGAGCGCGACACGTCGAGCAAAACCGCCGCCGATTATCTGCAGCCGCATTTCGACGTGCTGACGCCGGACATGTCGCTCGGCGTCGCGTTGCAGCACTTCATGGCGTTTCAGGGCGAGCGCTTGCCGGTGATCGAAAGCACCGCGCATCCGAAGCTCACCGGTGTCGTCTACAAGACCTCGCTGCTCGATGCGTACTTCCGCATGAATCCGTCGCGCTAGGTCTTTCGCCTGCCCTCGGCGGCCGCGCGCTTCGCGCGGCGCGATGCAAAGCGCCGCGGATTCTCTACAATGAACAGACCGTCGGCCCTTCATGCGGCCGGCACGCGTCACGCCAGCGTGGGCGCCGCGACGGCGCCCACCTTATCGTCGAAGCTAAGGTCGGAGCGAAGATGAGCGAACCGTCTACCGAGGCCGTCCGCCGCGATCAGGCCGGCTGGATTTTCGTGCATATCGAAGGCGAGCCGTACGATCGCGGCGAGCAGCACGGCCAGTTACTCGCCGACGAAATCCGCAACGCGATCCGCACCGCGCGCTATCTCGCGAAATGGGACACCGGCGAGGAGTTCGACACGTTCGTCAACGCCGCGACGAGCCAGTTCGCGAGCAAACTCGACACCGAATTCGCCGACGAAATCCAGGGCATCGCCGACGGCGCGAAGCTGCCGTTCGCCGAGGTGCTCGCATGGAACGGCTACATGGATCTGCTGCAAAGCTGGTGGCCGACCCACGCGGCGCAGCAGCAGCCGCAACTGGGCGCGAAACTGTGGCGCGGCCGGCGCGGTCACCACTGCAGCGCGTTCATCGCGACCGGCAACGCGACGCGCGACGGCCGCATCGTGATGGCGCACAACTCGTGGGACCGCTATGCGGCGGGCGACGCGTTCAACGTCGTGTTCGACATCGTGCCCGAGCGCGGCAACCGCATCCTGATGCAGGGCTTGCCGGGCTGCATCTCGAGCCTGACCGACTTCTGGGTCACGGCGGCCGGCCTGATGATCACCGAAACGACGATCTCGAACTTCGCGGGCTACAACGCGGCCGGCGCGCCCGAGTTCTATCGCTCGCGACGCGCGTCGCAATACGCGAACAGCATCCAGGAATGGTGCGACATGTTCTCGCTCGCGAACAACGGCGGCTACGCGAACAGCTGGCTGCTCGGCGACACGAAAACCGGCGAGATAGCGCGTTACGAACTCGGGCTGCACTATTCGGGCTTCGAGACCACGAAAGACGGCTTTTACAGTGGCTACAACACCGCGACGGATCTGAAAATCCGCAACCAGGAATGCACCGGCGAAGGCGAGGACTATACCGACGTGCGCAAGAACGGCGCGCGGCGTCTGCGCTTCATGCAGCTCGAAGAAATGCATCGCGGCAGGATCGACGTCGAGCTGGCGAAACAGATGATCGCCGATCATCACGACGTCTATCTCGATCGCAACGACAACCCGTGCTCGCGCACGATCTGCGGGCATCTGGAACTCGACGATGCGCGCTTCGGCGGCACCGATCACGGGCCGTTCAATCCGTGGGGCGCGAACGACGGCAAAGTGGTCGATAGCGAAATGGCGCGCGAGATGGCGTTCACGGCGCGCTGGGGTCATCCATGCGGCCGGCCGTTCGACGCGCAGGCGTTCATGAAGCGGCATCCGCAGTGGAACTGGCTGAACGGCTATATGCGCGACCGACCGTCGTGGCCGTGGACGCGCTTCGACGTACTGCGCTAAGGTGCGGCCGACGCGTGAGGCCGGTTCGTGCCATCATGGAATCTACAATACGGTTTTGTCGCAAATGGGCGCGCTTTGCAGTATTTGCCATCTAAGATGGTAAAGAGCATGGGCCACGACGCGCCACGTGGCCGGTGGCTTGCACCGTTCTTTCGACGCGGGACGGCACAGGGTTTGCTTCATTGTCAGCGCCGCATGAGCTTAGGAGGTCGGGAGATGAAAACCTCGACACTGTTGACCATGGTGACGCTGTCCGCCTCGTGCTTTGCCGCGCCGGTCCATACCGCGTCGGACAGCACGGATTCCCCTTTGCTGGCCCAACGCGCAAACGCCGCGCCGGTCGCGCCACCTGCCCCCGACGTCTCGAGCACCGACGCCAGCCGTCCGCAGCAATGGGAGCATATTGCGTTGCCGAAGTCGCGGCATCTGGAACGCAGTTTGACCGGACAGCACGAGCATCTGACCACCTGATTGCGGGCGCGACGGCGGGCAGCGGCGCAGCCGCGATGGTGCGCCGGCTCGATTTGCGGCGGCTTCGATGGCGAGGGGATGGCGATGCGCGGGACGGCGAGACACTCACCGCGACGGGGCGCTGACCTTTCGCGGCGGCGATAACAACGTGACTAACTTGAGCTCGACAGGAGCACGCGCATGACGGCCTCGGACATCCCCGGCGAATCGATCGACCTGCAGATCGCCGATCTCCTCAGCGAAGTGCACTTTCCGACCAACAAAGATGCGCTCGTCGACGCCGCGCGCGAAGCCGGCGCGAGCAACGAAGTGCTGTCGATGCTCGATGGCATGCCAGAGCAGGATTATGTCGATATCGAGTCGGTCACGCGGCTGATCGGCGGCAATTATGGGCCGGGCTTAGGGATTTGAACCCGGATCTGAACCGGGCTCTAGCTGCGACTCGACTCACACCTCCACTGTCACACATCAACCCACCCGTCAGAACTGCGACGCCGCAATTCGCGGGCGCGGCACACGCGCCACACGGCGCGTCGTGCCGCCGCTCCCGAGCGGGTCGTCGGTGACCTCGGGCGCGCTCAGATCATCAGTTGCGCTCACCTCCGCCACCGCCCGCCTCTGCGCCGCGCCGCGGGCATCGCGCGCCGACCCGCTTCCCGGCTGAAAATGTTCGACCAGATGGTCGATAAACGTGCGCACCTTCGCCGGCAGATGCAACCGGCTCGGATACGCAATGGTGATTTCGATGGGCGGCAGACTGTATTCGTCGAGCAGCCGCACGAGCCGCCCGGCCGACAGATCGCGCCCGATCAGGTAGCTCGGCAGAATCGCCACGCCCATTCCCAGCAGCGCGAACTGCCGCAGCATCTCGGTGTTGTTCGCCGCGATCGCGTTGCTCGGCCGCACCCGCACTTCGCCATCCGGACCGGTGAACACGCGTTCCTCGCCGCCGCCCTGTTCGGTCGGCCGGCTCAGGCAGGAATGTCGGAGCAGATCCTCCGGACGCGTCGGGGTGCCGTGTCGCGCCAGATAGTCGGGCGTCGCGCAGACCGTCATGTAGCCCGTCGTCAGCCGTCGGGTGACGATGCTCGCGCTGCGCATGTGCCGCGCGACCAGAATGCCGACGTCGAAGCCCTCTTCGACGAGATCGACGTGGCGGTCGGCCAGCGTGACATCGGGCACGACGTCCGGGTAGCGCTGCGCATACGACTGCACGACCGGCGCGAGGCTATGGAGTCCGAACACGACTGGAGCGACGATGCGCAGCGTGCCGACCGGCTCGTGATTGCGCGCCACCACCATCTGCTCGACGCCTTCGAGATCGGCGAGGATGTGGCGTACGCGCTCCAGATAGGTCGCGCCGGATTCGGTCAGCGAGAGACGGCGCGTCGTCCGGTTCAGCAGTCGCGTACCGAGCCGCGCTTCGAGATCCGCGACGTGCCGCGTGACGACCGCGGTGGACAGATCCAGCGCGCCCGCCGCGCCGACGAAACTGCCCAGGTCGGCCACCTTGACGAACACGCGCATCGACTGCAGTTGATTCATGGGACGACTCCTGCCTCGGTAAAGCCGGGCCGGCGCACCGTTGGCGCCTGTGTCGACCCGCGCGACACGGGGTCGTGCGGGGCTGCCCAACGCTACCGATTCTAGCCATCCGACATGTCCCAACCCTGACCCAGACATGACATTCCGGTCAGATTCCACGCCCCGTGTCAGTCGCGCCACTATTGCGGCGTCTATTGTGGATTTTGGCTAGGTATAAACCCTAGTCTATTGGTAAAATAGCGGGCAAAGGACATTCCCGCTCTACCGCCATGCCACATCGTTTTCACATTCTGGAAAAAATCGCGTTTTCGCTGGTTTGCTGGTCGGCCGCCGCGAGTTCGGCCTATATCGGCTACGAGCGCTGCCCGGACATGAAGGTCGCGCTGCACGCCGGGGAGAAGATCCTCAGCTATGGCGGTCAATACGCGTTCGCCTGCGCGGCACCGGCCGCCGAGATCTGCGCGCAGTTGCCGACCGACTGATTTTTCCCGCTTTGCCGTATCTGACGCGCGATCCGCCCGGGTCGCGCGTTCGCGCGTTCGCGCATCTGCGCCTCGAGGCTCGAGGTTCCAGGTTCGACGCCGCCCCTCACGCATCGCGCCCAAACACCACGCGCGAGAAAAACCCCGCCAGCACCATTTCGACCATCTCCGCCGGCACATTCTGCGGATCGACCGTGTAGAAAAACTGCACCCCGTCGCACAGCCCCATCAGACCGATCGCGAACTGCTCGGGCGGCATCGACATCGGGGTGCCCACGCGCTCCGAGAACTCGCGCACATAAGCGCTCAATTGCTCGACCTTCTCGTGCATGAACGCGTTAAAGCGCGGCCGGAAGCGCCCGTCGCGCACCGCGAGCAGCTTCGCTTCGGCCCACAACAGAAAGCACTTGTTCTCACGATACAGCGAGCTGTAGTAGCGCAGCACACGCGCCTCCATCTCCTCACGCGATGCCGCGTCATCGAAGATCGCATGCAGGCCCGCCTGCATCGCTTCGTGATCGCGATGTAACAGCTCCAGAAACAACTCGCTCTTGCTGCGAAAGTTCGAATAGAACGCGCCGCGTGTATAACCGGCGGCCGCCGCGATGTCCTCGACGCTCGCCGCGACGAAGCCTTTTTTCATGAAAATCGCTTGCGCGGCATCGAGCAGGCGCTCGCGCGTCTGGTCCTTGCTTTGCTCTCTTGTCAGTCTTTGACGTTTCATGGCAGCCAGTCTAGCACCGGAAAGAATTCAAATTCACTCGCACATCCAGATACAGGAGTGTATTAGAATGCATTTCGTCATTCAAAGCCATACCTGTATGCCATTAGCATGGCGCGGCATGCGGGTCTTCGCTGGCGGGCCGTGCGGCTTGCCGTGTTCGTTCGCTGTCTCCAGTTGGGGCTTATTGTGAAGCGTCCCGGTTCTCGCGCATCGTCAGCGATGCGCCAGCAGTCTTCCCCATCTCCACATCGCGGTTTCTCCCGACAGACGTGCGCGCTGGCGCTGGCCGGCGTGCTCGCGCTTGCGGCCTGCTCGAAGAAGGAAGCCGCGGCGCCCGCGCCGCGCCCGGTGGTCGCGCTCGCCGTGCATGCGGACGGCCACCCGTTGCAGGCGGCTTCCCTGCCCGGCGAAGTGCAGGCACGCTACTCGACGCCGCTGTCGTTTCGGGTCGCCGGCAAGATCATCGAGCGGCGCGTGCGGCTCGGCGATACCGTGAAAAACGGCGAAGTCGTCGCGCTGCTCGATCCGGCCGATGCCCAGAAAAACCTCGCCAGTACCCAGGCGCAACTCGACGCCGCGCAGCACAACCTCGTCTATGCGCAGCAACAGTTCGAGCGCGACAAGGCGCAGGCCAAGGAAAACCTGATCGCACCGGCGCAGTTCGAACAGACCACCAACGCGTATTCGTCCGCGCTCGCGCAGCGCGATCAGGCGCAGCAGCAGGCGGCGCTCGCGAAGAACCAGCTGCAATACACGACGCTCGTCGCCGGTCATGCGGGCGTCATCACCGCCGAACAGGCGGACACGGGCCAGAACGTGTCGGCGGGTCAGGCCGTCTACAACCTCGCCTGGAGCGGCGACGTCGACGTGCTGTGCGACGTGCCCGAGAGCGCGCTCACCGCGTTCGCGGTCGGCCAGAACGCGAGCGTCACGCTCGCCGCGCTGCCGGGCCGCAAGTTCAGCGCGCGCGTGCGCGAGCTGTCACCGGCCGCCGATCCGCAAAGCCGTACGTGGCGCGCGCGTCTGACGCTGATCGATGCGGGCTCCGACGTGCGCCTCGGCATGACCGCCGACGTCACGCCGGCCGTACCGCTCGCCACGGCGGCCGCACAGCACGGGGTGTTCACGCTGCCGGTCACGGCGCTGTTCCACGAGGGGCGCGAGCCCGCCGTGTGGGTCGTGCGTGCCGCGGACAATACGCTCGAGCTGCGGCGCGTGACGGTCACGCGCTACTACGAGCGCACGTTCATCGTCAGCGCTGGCCTCAAAGATGGCGAAAGCGTCGTGCTGCAAGGCGTGCACACCGTGAGCGCCGGGGAGAAAGTCCGCGCGATCGCGCCGCTGCATCCCGAGGACTTTGCTTCATGAGCACGCCGCACGAAGAGGGACGCTTCAATCTGTCCGCGTGGGCGCTGCGCCATCAGGCGCTGGTCGTGTTCCTGATCGCGCTGGCCACCGCCTTCGGCATCCTCGCGTACACGCGGCTCGCGCAGTCCGAAGATCCGCCCTTCACGTTCCGCGTGATGGTGATCCGCACGTTCTGGCCAGGCGCCACCGCGCGCCAGGTGCAGGAGCAGCTGACCGACCGCATCGGCCGCAAGCTGCAGGAAACGCCTTACATCGATTTCGTGCGCAGCTACTCGCGTCCCGGTGAATCGCTGATCTTCTTCACGATGAAGGACTCGGCGCCGGTGAAACAGGTGCCCGAGACGTGGTACCAGGTCCGTAAGAAAGTCGGCGATATCGCGGCGACCTTGCCGCCGGGCATCCAGGGCCCGTTCTTCAACGACGAATTCGGCGACGTCTACACGAACATCTACACGCTCGAAGGCGACGGCTTTTCCGCCGCGCAACTGCACGACTACGCGGACCAGTTGCGCTCGGTGCTGTTGCGCGTGCCGGGCGTCGGCAAGGTCGATTATTTCGGCGACCCCGATCAGCACATTTACATCGAGATCGCGAACACGCAGTTGACCCGGCTCGGCATCTCGCCGCAGCAACTCGGCCAGGCGATCAACGCACAGAACACGATCGCGCCCGCGGGCACGTTGACCACCACGGACGATCGCGTGTTCGTGCGCCCGAGCGGCCAGTTCAACGATGTCAACGCGCTCGCCGACATGCTGATCCGCATCAACAATCGCACGTTCCGCCTCGGCGACATCGCGACGATCCGGCGTGGCTACGACGACCCGGTCGTCACGCAGATGCGCTTCGGCGGCAAGCCGGTGCTCGGCATCGGCGTGACGATGCAGCCGGGCGGCGATGTGATCCGCCTCGGCCGCGCGCTCGATCAGCAGATGACGCAACTGCGCGCCGCGCTACCCGTCGGCTTGCATCTCGTCGAAGTATCGAGCATGCCGCACGCGGTCGCGCGCTCGGTCAACGACTTCCTCGAAGCGGTCGCCGAAGCCGTGGCGATCGTGCTGATCGTGAGCCTCGTGTCGCTCGGCGTGCGCACCGGCATGGTCGTCGTGATCTCGATTCCAGTGGTGCTCGCGGTCACCGCGCTGTGCATGTACCTGTTCGACATCGGCTTGCACAAGGTGTCGCTCGGCACGCTCGTGCTCGCGCTCGGGCTGCTCGTCGACGATGCGATCATCGCGGTCGAGATGATGTCGGTGAAACTCGAGCAAGGCTGGAGCCGCGCGCGCGCCGCGGCCTTCGCTTACACGAGCACCGCGTTTCCGATGCTGACCGGCACGCTCGTGACCGTCTCGGGCTTCCTGCCGATCGCGCTCGCGAAGTCGAGCACCGGCGAGTACACGCGCTCGATCTTCGAGGTCTCGGCGATCGCGCTGATCGCGTCGTGGTTCGCGGCCGTCGTGCTGATTCCGCTGCTCGGCTATCACATGCTGCCGGAGCGCAAACGGCACGCACATGAGCCCGACGACCACGAGCACGACATTTACGACACGCGCTTCTACACGCGCTTGCGCGGCTGGATCGGCTGGTGCATCGAGCGACGCTTCGTCGTGCTCGCGATCACCGTGCTGCTGTTCGTGCTCGCGATGGCCGGCTTTTCGCAGGTGCCGCAGCAGTTCTTCCCCAGTTCGGACCGGCCGGAATTGCTGGTGGATGTGCGGCTGCCCGAAGGCGCGTCGTTCGATGCCACGTTGCGCCAGGCCCAACGCCTCGAAAAAGCGCTGCAGGGTCGTCCCGAGATCGATCACACGGTCAGCTTCGTCGGCACGGGCGCGCCGCGTTTCTATCTGCCGCTCGATCAGCAATTGCAGCAGCCGAACTTCGCGCAGTTCGTGATCACCGCGAAGTCGGTCAAGGATCGCGAGAAGCTCGCGCAGTGGCTCGAACCGGAACTGCTCAACAATTTTCCGGCGATCCGCACGCGCCTGTCGCGCCTCGAAAACGGGCCGCCGGTCGGCTATCCGGTGCAGTTCCGCGTGAGCGGCGACGACATCGCGACCGTGCGCGCGATCGCCGAACGCGTCGCGGCGACCCTGCGCGCGAATCGCGGTACGCGCAACGTCCAGTTCGACTGGGACGAACCGGCCGAGCGCTCGGTGCGCTTCGAGATCGACCAGAAACGCGCGCGCGAGCTCGGCGTGACTTCGGAGGACATCTCCAGCTTCCTCGCGATGACGATGTCCGGCTACACGGTCACGCAGTATCGCGAGCGCGACAAGCTGATCAGCGTGGATCTGCGCGCGCCGCGCGCGGAACGCGTCGACCCGTCGCAGCTGACCGCGCTCGCGATGCCGACGCCGAATGGCCCGGTGCCGCTCGGCACACTTGGGGCTCTGCGCAACGACCTCGAATACGGCGTGATCTGGGAGCGCGACCGTCAGCCGACCATCACCGTGCAGTCGGACGTTGCGGCCGGCGCGCAAGGCATCGACGTCACGCACGCCGTGGATCGCGCGCTCGCCCCGATCCGCGCGTCGCTGCCGGTCGGTTATCGGATCGAGATCGGCGGCTCCGTCGAGGAAAGCGGCAAGGGTCAAACGTCGATCGTCGCGCAATTGCCGATCATGGTGATCGCGGTGCTCACGCTGCTGATGATCCAGCTCCAAAGCTTCGCGCGGGTGCTGATGGTCGTGCTGACCGCGCCGCTCGGCCTGATCGGCGTCGTGCTCACCTTGCTCCTGTTCGGCCAGCCGTTCGGCTTCGTCGCGATGCTCGGCGTGATCGCGATGTTCGGCATCATCATGCGCAACTCGGTGATTCTCGTCGATCAGATCGAGCAGGACATCGCCTCGGGGCACAAGCGTTTCGATGCGATCGTCGGCGCGACCGTGCGGCGCTTCCGGCCGATCACGCTGACCGCCGCGGCCGCCGTGCTCGCGCTGATCCCGCTGTTGCGCTCGAACTTCTTCGGGCCGATGGCAACCGCGCTGATGGGCGGCATCACGAGCGCGACGATCCTCACGCTGTTCTATCTGCCCGCGCTGTACGCCGCGTCGTTCCGCGTGCGCGCCGACGAGCGTGAGCCGCACGCGCCATCCGGTTCCGGCGCCACGCACACGGGTAACTGAGCATGAGCACCAGCATGACTACTGCCGCCCTTTCCCGCCGCGCGCGCTTCGACGCGCTGGCCCGCGCCACGATCGCCACCAGCATCGCGAGCCTGACTTGCCTCGTCGGCGCTTGCTCGTTCGGGCCCAACGGCGACGCGCCCGCGATGCCGCAGCCCGCGCACTACGGCGCCGAAGCGCTGCCGACGCAAACCGTGCCCGCGCAAGGCGTCGCGCAGCAGTTCGTGAGCGGCGCGCAGCCGGTGCCCGAATGGTGGAAGCTGTACCGCTCGGACGCGCTGAACGCGTTGGTCGACGAAGGCCTGCGCAATAGTCCGACGCTCGCCGCGACCGACCGCAGTCTCGCCGCCGCGCGCGAGCAGTTGCGCGCGCAGGTCGGCAGCTCGCTGCTGCCGAGCATCGACGCCGGTGGTCAGGCCACCCGCAATCGCGCGCTCGCGATCCCCGAGATCGGACCGAACACGTTCCTGTACAACGTGTTCGTCGGCCAGTTGCAGGCGCACTACACGTTCGATCTGTTCGGCGCCGCCCGACTCGCGAACGCGTCTCTGGCCGCGCGCGTGAACGTGCAGGTCTACCAGCTCGATGCGGCACGGCGCGCTCTGGCCGCGAACATCGTGACCGCGACGATCACGAGCGCGGCGCTGCACGCGCAGATCGATACGACCGAGCGGCTCGTCACCCTCGCCAACGATCAGGCGCGCGATACTCAACGACGCTTCGAACTCGGCGCGGTATCGCATGCGGACCTGATGAATGCGCAACAGAGCGCGGCGAGCGTGTCGGCGAGTCTGCCGGCGCTGAAGCAACAGTGGCTGACGACGCGCCACGCGCTCGCGGTGCTGCTCGGTCGCACGCCCGATGCCGCGCCCGACGATATCGATCTCGCGCAACTGCATGTGCCCGAGCAGGTGCCGGTCGTCGTGCCGTCGGAGCTGTTGCGCACGCGGCCCGATATCGAGGCCGCCGACGCCGCGCTGAAGGCAGCCGCGGCCGATGTCGGCGTCGCGACCGCGCAGATGTTCCCGAGCCTGTCGCTGTCGGCATCGATGGGCCAGGGCGGTTTTAGCTGGCCGGTCGCGATGTCGGGTGCGGGGGCGATCTGGAGCATCGGCGCGTCGCTGTCGCAACCGCTGTTTCATGGCGGTGCGCTCCTCGCGCAGCGCCGCGCGGCGCAGCACACGTACGAGGCGAGCGTGTCGCAGTACAAGCAGACGGTGCTGGCCGCGTTCCAGAACGTCGCCGACACGCTTGCCTCGCTCGAACACGACGCGCAGTCGCTCGATGCCTCGAACGTGGCCGCGCGCTCGGCGCAAGCTGTGTTCAACGACACCTCGGCGCGCTATCGGCTGGGCGCGCTGCCGGTCGCATCGACGCGTTCGAGCGAGCAGCAATGGCGCAATGCGCAGCTCGACGAGATCCGCTATACGAGCGCGCGGCTCACCGATACGGCCGCGCTGTTTCAGGCGATGGGGAATCCGCCGGTCGATCAGGGCGGGACGCCCGGCGCTTCGGGGGCGACTGTTCCTGCTCCGGCTTCTGCTTCTGGGTCTGTCGGTTCAACGAACACAACCGCGTCCAACTAAGACAGAACCTATCAGTTCGGCCCCACCATTAAGCACGATAAGACCTGACGCTCGGGCAACGGAGAATTGCTCCAGTCGGCCAGGTTTCTCTTCTGGAATCCTTCCACGGATGGATACATTGAGTGCTGCGTTTTTTAAGGCGAAAAGCAATTCGTCTGTGTTCGGCGCCAAAATTCCGTTCGAGCACCTCGTATCGCACGGGCTTGCATACGCTGAACGCCGAATTCCATTCGATGGTTTTGGCGCGTACCACGAGCGCCCCTGAACATGCTCGGCCTATACCATCAAACTTGCCTGAAAATGGTTTGTTCGCAGCGGTCGCGCTGATAACGAAGCTTCCGACCAGGAGCGGAAGTATTCCCTTCATTGCGTACGTGTGGGCCCGCACGACCTCAAGGGTGTTCATTGATCGCTGAATCGTGCTATCAGATTCTTGCACGCTTGAGGCGCCAACGAACGTGCCCATATTTCTGAGCTCCTGAACTCAGGTTCAAGACGAGCAAGCGCCTCTGTGAGCCATTGCGACCGGTCTGCTTCGAGAGGCAGGTGGTCGGTCTCAGATCGAATAACAACGAAGGCATCAAAGTCGGGATCACGATCAGCAACCCCGTCTAACTGATTCTTAAGAGCGAGTATCTGCGCTGCTCCCTCAAGAAACGATAGATCGCCAGCTAACATGGCCTGTGCCATTGCCACTAAACGGCGGCGGGTCAAGATTTGATTTTCGTTCATTTCACACCGTCGTTTATTTCGCATCTCGAGTACGGACAAGGACATGAGTGTGTCGCCGTTCTAATTGAAGTCATTGCCGGGACCGGCAGCGACCAAATAGATATCGTGCGACACGATTGTCCGTACATGGGCGACGGCCCAAAACCGCGGCCAACCAAACCTGGGATTCCGTACGGAATGCAGCGCACTTATCCCCAGTTCGTGTTGATGAGCCTGTTGAAAACTATCTGAAAAATGGGCTAACGCATTGAGCGTGCGAGGATTTGTCGATGAGGTGCGAAATCGCACAGCGTGTGCCGCATAACGGCTTTGTTCGTCGCGCAAGCGCCTGGGATCCCTCAACGTTATCCCCAGTTTGTGTTGACAGACTTGTTGATAACCCTGGGGCGAAGCGCCTAAGTGCTTGAAGCGAATAGCTTTGTCATGCGCGTCACGCGAGGAAGCAATTTCGGGGCAACCGAGTCAATGAAAGGTCAGTTCATGCGCCGGCAGAACAAATATGCGTGGTCGTTCGTCAAGTGTGCCCGCCCGCGGCAGCCTCGATTTCTGCGGTATCCCACCGACCTCGGCGCGTTGCTTCGAGCAGCATGCCAAGCGTCAATGGGACCAGCGGCACGCGCCTGAGCCGTTTCGAGAACAGCCCGAGGAATGACGATAGCAACGCTTGCCCCTCCGGGCTGAAGTATCGACGGAACGGGAAACCACCGACGTCGACGTGAAACTCCTTCGCCCAGTTCTCGATGAACTCCGCACCGTCCTGTCCCGTCACCCCGAGATCCTGCTCCAGGCGGGTCTCCGGCTTCAGCTCCAACCGCCCCCCAAACAGTGGCCGGCCCAGTTCTTCCCGGGCGAACGCTTCAAACTTCACCCAAGTATCGTCGCTCATCCCAACACCCGATCCGCCGGTTGAACGAGTCTGTTATAAGCCCTGATCGATTGGCGCAGAATCTGAAATGCCTCGGCCGCCATGAACGCCTCGCCGACGATCGGAATAGTGCGACCAACCCACGCGCCCAGGTTTCGAGTGAATGCAATTTTCATCCCCCGCAAACCGACACCCGTAATCATCGGCAAGCGCATCGCAACGCGATTCGGCAAAACACGCCGTGACACCATCGATGCAACGGACGTTCCTTCGGTCGCCCCGGCGACCTTGCCCGATACCGGGACGTCTGCCTGACCAAGCAATATCGCCGCCACGGCCGCCAGATCCGTCAATCCAAGCTCCCTGCGCGCCTCCTCCAGAGTGACATAGAAGAAAAGTTCAGGGGGAGTCAGGCCCGTGTGTATCCCGTATGTGTAACGATTGTTGCCCATTGCTCTTCCTGTTATGAACCCAGCGCGCGACGCTTTGCCGGGTCTTGCGCTGTAGACCGTCAAATAGTCAGCCAAACTAACAGGCAGCGGGGGGACAAGGAATGGGCGACGGATGATTTTCAGGCGCCGATGCGATCGCGCACGGATCGCGCAAGAAAAGATCAGGTCAGGAATCCGACCAGGAGGGGTCAACACGTGCGCGGCCTGCCGAAGCCCACCGCGCACGCACTGCAAAAAACATCAAGGCTTGTTCGACTCGAACAGATCCATGATCTGCTTCTTCTCGGTCGTCGACACGCTCGGCGGCGGCACCACCGGCGGCGTCATGCCGGCCGGTCCGACACCGCCTAGCGCGTCGGTCGCGCCGGCCATCGGATTGCCCGAATCGAGACCGATGCTCGCGACGAAGCCTTGCCCCGGCAACCTGTCGCTGAAGAACAACTCGCCATCCACCACCGTCACGCCGTCGGGTTGCTGCGGCTCGGCCTGCGGCACGCCGCGCAGCGCGCGCTGCATGTACTCGACCCAGATCGGCAGCGCGAGCTGTGCGCCGAATTCGCGGCTGCCGAGACTCTTCGGCTGGTCGTAGCCCATCCACGCGACCGCCACCAGCGTCTGCTGATAGCCAGCGAACCAGCCGTCCTTCGCGTCGTTGGTCGTACCGGTCTTGCCCTGCAAGTCCGAGCGATGCAGCACGTTGGTGCCCGCGCCCGTCCCCGCGGTCGCGACCGAATGCAACAGGCTATTCATGATGTACGCGTTACGCGGCTCGAGCGTGCGCGGTGCGTCGCGTCCAGCGACGAGCGGCTGCGCGCGCGAGATCGCGACGCCATGCGCGTCGGTCACTTCGGCGATCAGATACGGATTGATCCGGTAGCCGCCGTTCGCGAACACCGAGTACGCGCCCGCCGACTGCAACGGCGTGACGAGGCCCGCGCCGAGCGCCATCGGCAGATACGGCGGAGTCTTGTCGGCATCGAAGCCGAAGCGTTGCGTGACGAAGTCCTGTGCGTACTTGGTGCCGATGAACGAGAGGATGCGGATCGACACGAGGTTCTTCGACTTCTGCAACGCGAGGCGCATCGGCATCGGACCGTCGGGCTGGTCGTCGTCCTTCGGTTCCCACGCGTCGCCGCCCGGCGTGCTCGGCGGGAAGTACAGCGGCGCGTCGTTGATGATCGTTGCCGGACCGAGGCCCTTTTCGAGCGACGCCGAGTAGATGAACGGCTTGAAGCTCGAACCCGGCTGGCGCCAGGCCTGCGTCACGTGGTTGAACTTGTTCTTGTTGAAATCGAAGCCGCCGATCAGCGCGCGAATCGCGCCGTCCTGCGGCGTCAGCGACACCAACGCGCCCTCGACCTGCGGCAGCTGCGTGATCTGCCAGTTTCCCTTGTCGTCGGCGACGAGGCGCACGATCGAGCCCGGCCTGATGTGCAGCGTCGCGTTCGCGCGCGCGCTCAGCGCCGCGGCGACGAAGCGCAAACCGTCGCCCGAGATCGTCACCTGGGTGCCGTCGACCAGTTGCGCGACCACCTGCTTCGCGCTCGCGTCCGTCACCACGGCGGCGATGATCTCGCCGTTGTCCGGATGATCGGTCAGCGCGTCGTCGATGGTCTGGTCGCGGTCGTCGCCCGGCTCGGGCAGTTGCACGAAGCCTTCCGGTCCGCGATAGCCGTGGCGTCGCTCGTAGTCCATCACGCCCTTGCGCACCGCGCGATAGGCGGCGTCCTGATCGGCCGAGTCGATCGTCGTGGTCACGTTCAGACCGCGCGTATAGGTTTCATCCTTGTACTGCGCGTACATCATCTGCCGCACCATTTCGGCGACGTATTCGGCGTGCACGCTGTATTCGTTGCCCGGATTCTTCGTGTGGATCTCTTCCTTGATAGCCTCGTCGTACTGCTGCTGCGTGATGTAGTTCAGTTCCAGCATGCGGCGCAGGATGTACTCCTGACGGATCTTCGCGCGCTTCGGATTGACGACCGGGTTATACGCGGACGGCGCCTTCGGCAGACCCGCGAGCATCGCGGCTTCGGCCAGCGTGATGTCCTTCAGGTCCTTGCCGAAGTACACGCGCGCGGCCGCGGCGAAACCGTATGCGCGCTCGCCCAGATAGATCTGGTTCATGTACAACTCGAGGATCTGGTCTTTCGTCAGTGCGCGCTCGATCTTGTACGCGAGCAGCATCTCGTAGACCTTGCGCGTGTAGGTCTTTTCGCTGGAGAGGAAGAAGTTGCGCGCGACCTGCATCGTGATTGTGCTCGCGCCCTGCGACGCGCCGCCATGCGCGAGGTCGGCGAAACCGGCGCGCAGAATGCCGACGAAGTCGACCCCGCCGTGTTCGTAGAAGCGGTAGTCCTCGATTGCGAGTACCGCTTTTTTCATCTGGTCGGGGATGTCCTGGAAGCGCACGAGGCTGCGGCGCTCCTCGCCGAATTCGCCGATCAGCACGTGATCGGCGGTATAGACACGCAGCGGCACTTTCGGACGATAGTCGGTCAGCGCGTCGAGCGACGGCAACTGCGGCCCCATCACGACCAGCGCATAGCCGACGATCAACGCGCCGACCACGACGAGGGTCGCGATCAGGCCGACGAACCACAGGACGAGCGATGCGCCGATCGAGCGGCGGCCGCTGCCGGCGTCGCGCGAAGCGGCGTTGCGTCCAGGCGTGCGTTGGTGGGAGTCCCGGTCTTCACCGGCTGGAGAGTTCGAGGAATGCGGTCGTTTGATGATTGGCATGACTGGAATATTGGGCCCGCAACTGCGCGCCTGTCTGCACGCGCTCGCGGCGCGCGCATGGGTCGTGTTCGACATCCTGGCCGGGACGTACGTCGCCCTGCGGACCTTGCCCCCGGCCGGCCGCACGGCACGCCTCGGACCATGTCCGGCGCAACGTAACAGCGCATTTTAAAGAAATCGGCCGCGCTCCAACGCAGTTTTTTTGTAAGAATTCCCTTCGCCGACCGCCTTTTTCCAGTAAGGGTCTGTAATTTCGCGCAACCTGCGGCGCAGCGTGCGCGCGAAGCGCGGCTTATGCGGGGTTATCAACATTTTCTGTTGAAAGGTTTGTGGACAAACCGCCCGCAAACACTACAACTCATTGATGTCACGGGATTTTCGCGCCGCGCCTGTTCCGTGGCGGCGCAACTCGTCATATGATGAACCCCGCGCGAGCGTCCCTCGATGCGAGCGACGGGGACCCAGCGGCGGATTCCAAAGGCAGTTCCGAAGACGCGTTCCGACACCGTATCCGGAGCCACGCGCCGGCCCGCCCATGCCAACAAGACTGCGAGGCGATCATGTCCAAGCCCAGCGAGCGCATCGTCGTATTCGTCACGACCGCGCAGAAACGTGCGATCACCGCGACCGCGGAGGATCTGGGCATCAGCGTCAGCGAACTGATGCGCCGCGCGGTGCTGAGCTTCGGCGCGACCAGCGAGCAGGTCAAGGCCGCGAGTATCGTCGACCGGCTGCGCGCGCCGCGCGCGCCCGATGCGCTGAACGCGGCGCTGCAGCGCGTCGCGCGCGGGACGCGTCATGCACGTGCCACGCTGCCGGTGTCGTTGCAGGCGCACGAGACTGATCGCGCGGATGCGCCTGGCAACACCGCTGCGTCCGACGCGGCCGCGGGGGCGACGGATGCCGATCAGCCCCCCGCTCCTCTGCTTCCCGCGGGCGTCGCCGCCGCGCTCGCGGCCGAGCAGGACGAACAGGCCGCGGCCACGGCCGAAGCCGTCGCGCGTCTGACGGCAGCGCGAGCCGCCGAAAACGCGGAAAACGCGGAAGCGGACGCCATCGACCATGCGGCGTCGAAACGGCAGCCGGGGCGTCTGCGCAACTCGTTGAAGCGCCGCAGCGCCGACAAGGCCGCCGAAGACGACGAACCCGACGGCGATCCCAGCCCCGAAGGCAGCCGCTACGCGTGACTGCGGCGTGACGGAAAGTTACCGTTCATCGAGCCGCGATCATCGCGTTCGAGCGTCTGGTCAAAGGCATGCAACGCGCCTGCTGTTGCATATCGTTACATCAGTGACATGCGCGTGAATCGCCGTTCGATATCGCCAGCGAACCCGCGCAAACAGTGGCTTTTTCCGCATCGCGCGCATCCTCGGACAGCCCCATCGTTTAAGCCATCTTTAAGACAGCCGATGGTGTAATATCCGCCGTCAAGTCCATACCCGTCGCGGCTTTCCATCATCTACACCAACCTCGATCCGGCATTGCGCCCCAACAAAAACGCTCCGCGCTATTGCAATTGGCAAGTCCGTCCCGAACTCCGGTCCGAACGTTGCGCAACGCGCGCGGCGGCGGCGTAAAGTAGCAGTAGTTCAAGGCAGTCAGGCGTGCACGCATCGTCGGCGCCGCTTACATTCTCTGGAGGTTTTCATGTCGCTTTTTGACAGCATTTCGCGCACCGTCAAAGGTCTTCTAAACGATGCGGCCGACTCGGTGCAGGATCCATCGCGCGACTCGCGCCAGATCGTGCGCGAACTCGACGACAGCATCGGCAAGGCCGAAAACTCGCTGATCGAGATTCAGGCGCAGGTCGCCACTCAGCAAAGCAAGCGCGATGTTGCCGCGGACAAGGCGAAGAAGTATGAAGACGGCGCCCGCCGCGCGCTGCAGTCCGGCGACGAAGCGCTCGCGCGTGAAGCGCTCAGCGCGCAGGCCACGGCCGAAGCCGAACGCGATGCGCTGACGAAGGAACTGACTTCGCTGGAGCCGTCGGTCGCGCAACTGAAGAGCCAGATCGACGACATGCGCACGCGCCGCAACGACCTGAACGCGCGCTCGAATATCCTGCAGGCCAAGCAGCAGATCGCGCAGGCGAAAGATGTCGCGGCCACGGCGCTCGGCGGCATCGGCGGCAAGAACCTGTCCGAGGATTTCCAGAAGCTCGAAGACAAGGTCGCGCTGTCGAACGCGCGTTCGGACGCACGTCTGAACTCCGCCGACGAGAAAACCGGCAAGGCGCTCGACGACAAGCTCGCCGACCTGAACCGCGGGCCTTCCGTCGACGATCGCCTCGAAGCGCTGAAAAAGCAGCTCAATACACCGGCCCAATAAATGCGGGAGAGGTGTACCGTGAGGTACACGCCGCAATCGCGACAGTAGTAGCAGTAGCAGTACATGTCGGTGCGCTCGCGGCTGAGCGCACCGGCATACCGGCCGCCACAAGCAGCCACCGCAATCGACTGATGGAGACGGGCGCAGCGCGCCCGGTCCGCAAATGAAAAAACTTTTCGCAACGGCTTTCGCTTCGCTGCTGCTGGTGTCGGCCGCGGCGTTCGCGGTGCCGACGGCTCAGCAGATCGAATCGGCGATGTCGCAGGGCAACTGGCAGCAGGCCGACGCCGGCCTCACCGAGGTATTGCAGGCCCATCCGAACAACGCTCGCGCGCACTATCTGTACGCCCAGGTGCTCGATCGTGAAGGTCGTTCCGCCGAGGCGCTCGCGCAGCTGCAACAGGCGAAGACGATCGACCCGCAGATCCGCTTCACCGACCCGAGCCGTTTCGCGCAAACCGAAGCGCGCCTGCGCAGCGACGCGCAACGCGCGGGCGGCAACGTTACCCGTCACGCCGCGAATCCGTTCGCGCAGCAGAATGCGCCTGCTGTGCAGCAACAGTCGGCGATGGCGTCACAAGCGCAACTACGGCATGGTCCGGGGGTAGGTATGTGGATCGGTATCATTGTTCTGATCGCGGCGATCGCGCTCGTGCTGCGCTGGACTTTGCGCCGCGCGCGCAGCCAGGAAGATACGCGCGCCGACGAGGATCGTCGTGCGCAATTGAAGCGCGCGACCGAGATGCTCAACACCGTGCGCTCGCTCAAGCTCGACGTGAAGCTGTCCACCGCGCCGGGTCACGAGTTGCTCGAGAAGGACGTCGAAGCGACTGAAGAGCAGTTGCGCGGCGCCGTCGAAACGCTGTCGAACGGCAAGAATCCGTTGCCACCCTATGCACTCGACGAGTTCGACCAGCGTATCGCCAGCCTGCGCGCTCGCGCCGACGGCCGGCCCGATCCGGCCGCCGCGTCCGTGGCGACCGGCCAATCGTCGTACGCACAGGAAGCCGAACGCTTCGGCAGCCCGCAGCCGCCTTATCCGCAGCAGGGTCCGTATCAGCAGCAGCCGCAGGTCATCGTCCAGCAAGGCGGTGGCATGGGTGGCGGCATGGGCGGTCTGCTGACCGGCGTGCTGCTTGGCGAAGCGCTGAGCCACGGGCGTGACCGTGTCGTGGAACGCGACGTGATCGTCGACGACGACGAACTGCGCCGTCGCGGCAACGACGCTGGCAACGGCGGCGGCCTCGACTTCGGTCAGGGTTCGAACGACTGGACCGACAACGGCGGCGGTGGCATCGACATGGGCAGCAACGACGATTCCGGTGGCTGGACCGATACCTGAGCGATCCACATCGTCAGTTTCCGCTGCACTTCAAAAGACAGGCTCCTGCACGGGGCCTGTTTTTTTGTCTGCCGGTTTTGCATTGCGCCGGCGCTGACCTCACGCCCGCGCAGACTCCGCCGCGCTGCCCTCGTGCTGCGCGAGCACGGCCGCTCCCGCAAATAGACGCACGATGAAACGCTCCGCGTAATCGATCAACGCGTCACGGCGTGCGGCATTCGCGTCGAGATATTCGGCGGATAGATGAAAGAGTTGCAGCACGATCTGCGTGCAGACTTCGTCGACGGTTTCGCGCGCGAGTCGCGGCATCAGCTCGAGCTGCACGACGTCGTCCGCCATTTCCGCCGACACCTCGTGCAGATTTGCCCGCACCGCTTCGCGCAATGCCGGCGAGGTGCCGTGGTATTCGGCAAGCGCGCTCAGAAACGCCTCGCGGTTCGCGAGCGCAAACGCGAAGAACGCGACGCATGCGCGCCGCGGCACGCCTTGCGCCTCGTCGTGCGCGGCAAGCCAGCGCTCGCGCCGCAGCATCGGCCGAAGCCGCCGGCTCACCGAGGCGACGGCTTCGCGCGCGAGTTCGTCGAGCGCGCTGAAATGGCGGTAGAACGTGTTCGGATTGAGCCCGGCCTCACGCGCGAGCTCGCGCAAGCCGAGGCTCGCGAAACTGCGGCCGCCGGCGGTCAGCCGCAACGCAGCTTCGATCAGCTTGCGCTTGCCTGGCGGCAACTCCGCGTCGGCGACGGAGGCTGCGTCGGGAACGGTGGTCATCGTGCTTTCAATCATCGCGCGGAAGACACGTTTAATCAGTGCACTCTAAACGATCTTGACGCGATGTGTACAGTTGTCTACCCTCGCTTCACCCGCCGCTTTCGCCCCTGCCGGAGACCATCGTGACGTCCGCCTCCTCCGCTTCATCCGCCTCGCCGCGCATTGCGATCGTCGGCAGTGGCTTTGCCGGGATCGGCATGGCGATCCATCTGCAGCAGATGGGCATCACGTCGTTTACGGTCTACGAGGCCGCGAGCGGCATCGGCGGCACGTGGCGCGACAATACCTATCCAGGCGCTGCCTGCGATGTCCCCTCGCATCTCTATTCGTTTTCGTTCGAGGCGAATCCGGCGTGGTCGCGCGCGTTCAGCAGTCAAGCCGAAATTCTCGCGTATCTGCAGCACTGCGCGCGCAAGTACGACGTCGATCGCTATGTGCGCTGCAACGCGAAGGTCAGCGCCGCGCGCTTCGACGAAGCGCGGCAGATCTGGCTGGTCGACCTCGACACGAACGGCGCGCGGGAAACCATCGAGGCCGACGTGCTGATCGCCGCGAGCGGTCCGCTGTCGCGTCCGGCGCTGCCGCGCATCGCCGGTCTCGAACGGTTCGAGGGCAAGCTGTTCCATTCGGCGCGCTGGGATCACGCCTATCCGCTCGACGGCAAACGCGTCGCGGTGATCGGCACCGGCGCGAGCGCGATCCAGTTCGTGCCGAAAATCCAGCCGCGCGTCGCGCATCTGGACCTGTTCCAGCGCACCGCGCCGTGGGTGATGCCCAAGCGCGACAAGCCGATCGGCCCGCGCGCGCAGTGGCTCTTTCGCACGTTGCCGTTCACGCAGCGGTTCGTACGCAGTGCGATCTATTGGCAGCTCGAATCGCGCGGGGTCGCGTTCGTCGTCAATCCGAAGCTGATGAAGAGGCCGATGAAGTTCGGCCTCAGCTATCTGGCGCGACGCGTCAAGGACCCGGCGCTGCGCGCGAAGCTCACGCCGAACTACCTTCTCGGCTGCAAGCGCGTGCTGCTGTCGAGCGACTATTACCCGGCCGTCTGTCAGCCGAACGTCGAGGTCGTGACGAGCGGGATTCGCGAAATCGTCGCGGATGGCATCGTGACGGACGACGGCGTGCATCACCGCGCGGATGCGATCATCTGCGGCACCGGCTTCCAGGTCAACGACGTGCGCGCGCCGTTCGAAGTGACCGGCCTCGATGGCAGCGACCTCAGCGCGCTATGGCTGCGCGATGGGCCCGAGGCCTATCTCGGCACGAGCATCGCGAACTTCCCGAACTTCTTCATGATCGCCGGCCCGAACACGGCGCTCGGCCATAACTCGATGATCTACATGATCGAGTCGCAGCTGCGCTACATCGTCGATTGTCTGCGCGTGCTGCGCAAGCAGAACGCCCGCACGATGACGCTGCGCGCCGACGTGCAGCGCGATTTCAACGCGCGCCTGCAGCAGGAGATGCAGCACGCGGTGTGGACGACGGGCTGCCATAGCTACTATCAGACCCGGAGCGGCAAGGTCACCGCGATCTGGCCAGGCTTCACGTTCAGCTTTCGCAAACGTACGCGGCGCGTGCGGCCACAGGATTATCGCTTCGCGCGTTGAGTCGGCTGACCCGTTCGCGGGCTGGCCCATGCACTACCCGCCGCCGCCCAGCAGCTGCAACAGCTCCCACAGAAACTTCACGATCATCACGATCAGTTCCCACAGCCGATAAAGCGGCTCCCAGTCCAGCACCTGCAGAAGGGACGCGATCATGGCGCTCGTCGCAAGAAGTGAAGACCGCGAGTCATGGTTCGATCAGGTGGTTCGAGCAGGCGCGACGCCTCAAACCGCCATCACGGCCCGCTTGCGTTCCGCGCGCTGCATGAAGAAGTTCGCCGCGACGACGCCAACGGTGACGACCGCGATGAACAGCGTCGCGAGCGCATTCATCTCCGGGTTCAGGCCGAGGCGCACACGCGAGAACACGACGAGCGGCAAGGTCGTCGAACCGGGACCGGACAGGAACGCGGACAGCACGAGGTCGTCGATCGACAGCGTGAACGACAGCAGCCAGCCCGACACCAGCGCCTGCGAGATCAGCGGCAAGGTCACCGAGAAAAACACCCGCAACGGCGTCGCGCCGAGGTCGAGCGCGGCTTCCTCGAGCGACGGATGCAGCTCCCGTACACGCGACTGCACGATGATCGCGACGTACGAAATGCACAGCATCACGTGACCGATCCAGATCGTGAAGATGCCGCGTTCGGCCGGCCAACCGATCCAGCGCGCCATTTCGATGAACAGCAGCAACAGCGAAATGCCCTGAATCACTTCGGGGATCACCAGCGGCGCATTGATCATGCCGGTGTACAGCGTGAAGCCGCGAAAGCGCCCCATGCGCGCGAGCACGAAACCGGCCCACGTACCGATGATCACCGACGCGAACGCGGTCAGCAAGCCGATCCGCAACGACAGCCACGCCGACGTGATGAGCTCGTCGTCGCTCAACAGCGCCACATACCAGCGGATCGAAAAGCGCGTCCACACCGTCACCAGTTGCGATTCGTTGAACGAATACACGACGAGGCTGACGATCGGGATATACAGAAACAGAAAGCCGATGCCCAGAGCGATCAGCTGCAGCATGCGATTCGGCTTCATTGGCGGCCCTCCTCCAATGCCTTCGCCTGCGCATGCTGGAACAGCGCCATCGGCACCAGCAGCAGCACCACCATCGCGCACGTGACGGCGGACGCCATCGGCCAGTCGGCGTTGTCGAAGAACTCATTCCACATCACGCGGCCAATCATCAGCGTGTTGGCGCCCCCGAGCAGCTCAGGAATCACGTATTCGCCGACCGCCGGAATGAACACCAGCAGGCAGCCCGCGACGATGCCGTTCTTCGACAGCGGCAACGTGATCTGCCAGAACGCCTTCCACGGCTTCGCGCCGAGGTCGTACGCGGCCTCGAGCAAGGTCAGGTCCATTTTCACGAGGTGCGCGTAAAGCGGCATCACGAGAAACGGCAGATACGAATACACCATGCCGATATAGACCGCCGTATTCGTGTGATACAGCTCGATCGGCGAATGGATCAGCCCGATCGACATCAGGAAATTGTTCAGCAGCCCGTTGTTCTTCAGAATGCCGATCCATGCGTACACGCGGATCAGGAACGACGTCCAGAACGGCAGCATCACGGCCATCATCAGCAGATTGCGGGTGGCCGGATTCGAGCGCGCGATGTAGTACGCCATCGGATAGCCGATCAGCAAACACAGCACGGTCGATATCGCCGCGACCACGACCGAATTCACATAGGTCGCGAAGTACAGGCTGTCGGTCAGCAAGAACGCGTAGTGCGACAGATCGAGCGTGATGTGCAGCGCGCCTTCCGCGAAGGTGACGATCTGCGTGTAAGGCGGAATGCCGAGCTGCGAATCGGCGAAGCTGATCTTCACGACCAGCAGGAACGGCACGAGGAAAAACAGCAGCAGCCAGATGAACGGCCCCGCCACCACCGCGGTCTGGCCGGTGAGCTTCAAGCGCCGCGCCGGCCATCCGAAAAACGAGGAAAGCGCTTCTTTCATGACGTCAGCACCACGCCGGCCGATGCGCTCCAGCGCACGTACACTTCGTCGCCCCAGGTCGGCGGATCGATCTCGGTGAGCGCGAGGCTCGTCACGTTCGCGATCACGGTCTTGCCGCCGTCGAGCTTCACGTGATACAGCGAATAGCCGCCCATGTACGCGATATTCGTGACGACGCCCTTGCCCCAGTTGTACGCGCCCTCGGGCGGCTTGCGCGTGAGCGCGATGCGCTCGGGCCGCACCGAAATCGTGACCGGCATGCCGAGCGGGCCGGTGATGCCGTGATTGACGTGCAAATGGCACGGCAGATCCGGCGTTTCGATGAACACGTGATCGGGTTCGTCCTCGATCGTACGGCCTTCGAACAGATTGGTCGAGCCGATGAACTCCGCCGAGAAACGGCTGTTCGGATACTCGTAGACTTCATGCGGCGTGCCGAGCTGCACGATCTGACCTTCGCTCATCACGGCGAGGCGGTCGGCCATCGTCATCGCCTCTTCCTGATCGTGCGTGACCATCATGCAGGTGACGCCGACCTGGTCGAGAATGTTGACGAGCTCGATCTGCGTGCGCTGGCGGATCTGCTTGTCGAGCGCCGACATCGGCTCGTCGAGGAGCAGGAGCTTCGGCCGCTTGACGAGCGAACGCGCCAGCGCGACGCGCTGCTGCTGGCCGCCCGACAGCTGATGCGGCTTGCGCTTCGCGAAGCGGCCCATCTGCACGAGTTCGAGCGCATTGTGCACGCGGTCTTTCAGCTCGGCCTTCGGCACGCCTTCCTGCTTCAGGCCGAACGCGACATTCGCCTCGACCGTCATGTGCGGGAACAGCGCGTACGACTGGAACATCATGTTGACCGGCCGGCGATACGGCGGCAGTTGCGCGAGGTCTTCGCCATCGATCAGGATCTTGCCCGAGCTCACCGTTTCGAGCCCTGCCATCATGCGCAGCAAGGTGGACTTGCCGCAGCCCGAACTGCCGAGCAGCGCGAACAGCTCGCCCTTCCTGACCGTCAGGCTGACGCCTTTGACCGCGACAGTCTCGCCGAACTTCTTCACGACGTCGACGATCTGGATGAACTGCTCGGCTGCGTCGCCCGTAACGGCGTTCGGGCCCGTCGACGGCACGGCCGTCCCGGCCAGCGCGCCCGGCTGGTCACTACTCATCATAATGCTGCTTCACTCCGGCGTTTGACGAACAAAGCCCCCGGTGATCACCGAGGGCTTCATGATGCTGCTTATTCGTTGTAGATTGCCGCGCTTAGCGGCCGGACTTGAACTCGGTCCACAGCCGCGTTTGGAGCCGCTGGATTTCCTGCGGCAGCGGCTTCAGCAGGAACAGCGTCTTGATGGTTTCCGGCGACGGATACACGGCCGGATCGTTCGCGACGTCCTTGTCCACGTATTTGCGCGCTTCCATATTGACGCTCGGGTAGTACACGGCGTTGGTGATCGCGGCGTGCACCTGCGGTGTCTCGATGTAGTTGATCCACTCGAGCGCGGCTTCCTTGTGCTTCGCGTCCTTCGGAATCGCCATCACGTCGAACCACACCGGCGCGCCGCCCTTCGGCACGAAGTACTCGATCTTGTACGGCTTCTTCGCCTCGACCGCGCGATGCTTGGCGATCACGACGTCGCCCGACCAGCCGTACGCGAAGCAGACGTCGCCGCCGACGAGGTCGTTGATATAGCCCGACGAGTTGAACTGCGTGATGTACGGGCGGATCTTCTTGAGCATTTCGAGCGCGGCGCGGTAGTCGGCCGGGTTCGTGCTCATCGGGTCCTTGCCCATGTAGTGCAGTGCGGCCGCGAACATCTGGTCCGGCGCGTCGAGCACCGACACGCCGCAGGCCTTCAGCTTCGAGATGTTTTCCGGCTTGAACAGAATGTCCCAGTTATCGAGCGGCACGTCCTTGCCGAGGATCTGCTGGACCTTCGTCACGTTGTAGCCGAGGCCGGTCGTACCGTACGCCCAGGGCACCACGTACTTGTTGCCCGGATCGGCGCCGGCGACGAGCGCCATCAGCGACGGGTCGAGGTATTTGAGGTTCGGCAGCTTCGATTTGTCGAGCGGCTCGAAGATGCCCGCGGCGATCTGCTTGCCCGCGTAGTTGCTGGTCGGCACGACGATGTCGTAGCCCGAGTTGCCGGTGAGCAGCTTGGCCTGCAGCGTGTCGTCGCTGTCGTAGTTGTCGTACTTGACCTGGACGCCGGTCTGCTTCGTGAAGTTCGGGATCGTGTCCTTGGCGATGTAATCGGACCAGTTATACACGTTGAGTTGCGTATCCTTCGCAGCGGCCGTCAGCCACGGCGCCGCGCACAAGACAAGCGCTGCCACCTGCCCCACTATCCGTTTGTTCATCCCGTTCTCCGATCCTGTCGTCCCTCAGCCGCGCCGTCGCGCGCACGGCCCCCTGAAAACCCCGAAAACTACCACCAATTATTGCCCGCTCCAAAAAAGAACCCGGAGCTGTCGCGCAAACGGTACAGGCTCTGCCCGCACCCTTGCAAAATGGGCGCAATTTTAACGGGTTATCGGCGCGTGTCTACCGAAAAATACGCGTGCCGCGCTCGCGCGTTTTACGTGTTGCGTGCGGGCCGCGCGGTTTTGTCGTGTCGCTGTCAACTCGTTGTCAGGTCGGCGTCGGCCCGCATTCCGGTGGTGCGACGCCAGGACCCGCGCGGGCGCGCGACGGTGCCTGACGATGCCGGGCTGCGTCGGCATCCGGCGCACCCTTTTCGGGATGCAGCGTCGCCGCGATGGTCAGAATGCTCCTATCATGGTCTTTTGATGCGCGCTGCGCGATAGCGTCGCGCGACGGCCGCGCCCATGCAATGGGCATGTGACTTGCAACAGGATGCGTTTCCGGGCAGCTCAGGCACGATGAATACCAATCCTTTCGCGATGCGTCCCAACCGGCGCCGGCGTCTGCCGGCCGATCCGACGCGTCCGGCGCACTGGTTCTCGTTCCTCGGCGCCGGCGCGCTGATCGCGGTCGGCTATATCGATCCCGGCAACTGGGCGACCGCGCTCGGCGCCGGCGCGGGCTACGGCTACAGGCTGCTCGGCATCGTGCTGCTGGCGAGCCTGATGGGGATGCTGATGCAATGGCTGTCGTCGCGCCTCGGTGTCGTGACCGGGCGCGATCTTGCCCAACTGTGCCGCGAACGCAATGGTCGACGCGCGACCCTGTTCCTGTGGCTGACCAGCGAAGTCGCGATCATCGCTTGCGATGTCGCCGAGGTGGTCGGCAGCGCCGTTGCGTTGCAACTGCTGCTCGGCGTGTCGCTGACGGTCGGCGTGCTGATGTCGGCGGTCTGCACGTTCGCGCTGCTCGCGCTCCAGCAGAAAGGCGGCCGCAGGCTGGAGGCGGTGATCGCCGCGTTGATCGGCTTCGTCGGCCTGTGCTTCGTCGTGCAGCTCGCGCTCGCGCGGCCCGACTGGCACGCGGCGCTCGCCGGCACCGCGCCGAGCATCGAGCTGATCAGAAACGCGGGCATGCTGTGGCTCGCGGCGGGCATCGTCGGCGCGACGGTCATGCCGCACAACCTGTATCTGCATTCGGCGCTCGTCAAGCATCACGCGCCGGACAGCAGCGACGCGCAGATCAAGGTCGCGCTGCACGTCGTCAATCTCGATACCTTCGGCTCGCTGGCGTTCGCGTTCGTGATCAACGCGGCGCTGCTGATCGTCGCCGCGGCCGTGTTCTATGCGAGCGGCCATCGCGACGTGACCGATCTGGCCGATGCGCATCGACTGATCGCGCCGCTCGTCGGCAACCGCTGGGCCGGCATCCTGTTCGCGGCGGCGCTGCTCGCGTGCGGGCTCAGCGCGACCGTCACCGGCACGCTGGCCGGACAGGCCGTGATGGAGGGCTTCTTGCGGCTGCGGCTGCCGCGCTGGAAACGCGCGCTGCTCACGCGCGCGCTCGCGATCGGGCCGGCGCTGTTCGCGGTGGGACTGTTCGGCCAGCATGGCTCGAACCAGTTGCTGGTCGCGAGCCAGGTCGTGCTGAGCCTGCAATTGCCGCTCGCGGTCGTCCCGCTGATCCGCTGTGCGTCCGATGCGACGCTGATGCGCGGCTGGCGCGTGCGCGGCCTGCCGCTCGCGCTGGCGTGGCTGTCGGCGGCATTCATCATTGCGCTGAATGCTGCGCTGTTGTGGCAACTGGCGGTCGGAGCGTGATGGCCCGCGTCGGGGCGATTCGCGCGTACTTCGCATGACGCTGACCAGCGCGTCGCAGACGCGTGCCGCGCATCGGTTAACATAGCGGGACTTTGCCTCCCCGCTCCAAGGTTTCCGATGACTTCGAATCTCCACGATCTTCCCGACAGCCCGTGCATCGGCGTGTGCTCCACGCTGTTCGACGAGGTCTGCAAAGGCTGCGGCCGCACCGCCACCGAAGTGTCCAACTGGGTGTTCCTCAGCGACGAGGAAAAGCGTGCGATCTGGGCCCGGATCGAACGGGATGGCACGGCGATGCGGTTTCAGAACGACAAGGTGTGAGCGTATTCGTCGCGCGCATGGCGGGTCGAGGTTGCTCGCCACCCTGAAGAATGCCGGGACTTGCCCGGCATTTTTTTGCTTCGGAAAACTTCGACTCCATGACCGCCGCCCGGGACTTCGTTCAGTGCCTCGCCGAATGGCGCCCAATGGCCAACGTGTTCAATCCATGGTCGCAGACCGATGAGCGCGATCAGCCCGGCATCGACGCACCACTGATTCGCCGGCAACAGCTTGCGGCCTACCTGCAAGCGCGCCGCACCAGCGTCAAGGTGATCCTGATTGCCGAGGCACTGAGTTGCCGCGGCGGGCGTTTCACCGGCATCGCGATGACCTCCGAGCGGATTCTGCTTGGCAACGATACGAAGCTCAACGGCTTGACCATGGGATCGGAGCGTAGCCCGCTACCAGCCCCCTACCTGCCCGGTGCGGCCGCCCGCACCAGTTGCCCCGCTGCGCTGTCGCGAATGACGGACCGCGAATACGGTGTCTATGAGAGAACCGCCTCGGTCGTCTGGCAGACGATGCTCGCCAATGGCTTCGGACCGACGGAGTTCGCGCTATGGAATGCGTTCCCGTTTCATCCGTTCGCGGACGACGATATCGAGAGCAACCGCCGCCCATCGAATCACGAGCTACAGGCGACGGGCCAGATTCTGACTGACTTCATCGACCTCTTCCCTCGATCCGTGAAGTTCGTCGCGCTTGGGCGGGAAGCGGAAAGCGCGTTGCGAAGTCACCCGATGCAGCCTCCACACGAACTCATGAGGCACCCCACGGCGAGGGCGGCGAAGCCTGCGAACGGGGCGGTTCCTGGACAGGCTCGCCCGATGGGCAAGCTGGATGAAGTCATTCGAAGGCTCGCGCTGGGCCGGTGAATGAAAAAAGTCCCACGCCGGCAGACTGCCGGGGTGGGACTTTGGGGATCGCTGAAGAGCAGCGACCAGCCGCTTACTGCACGCCCTGACTCGTCAGGAAGTCCTCGTAGTTGCCGCCGAAGTCGTTCAGCGTGCCATCGGTCTTCACTTCGATGATGCGGTTCGCGAGGCCGCTCACGAACTCGCGGTCGTGCGAGACGACGCCCATTCATGTTCAAAATCAAACACTTGGAGAACATGAATGGCCTCAATCAGCGTGCGTGGGACAAAATGGCAGGCAAAGATTCGTCGCAAGGGACAGCCGCAACTGTCCGCAACGTTCTCGACCGAGAAGGAAGCGCTCCGTTGGGCAGCGGAACATGAGAAGGCCGACACCGGGCCGACAGTGGGCGATCTCTTCAGGAAATACGTTGCACAGGTGGCCCCGCATCGTAGGTCGGGAGAATGGGAGCGTCGGGTTCTGCAACGGATGCTTAAGAAGGAGAAAGCCCTATGCGCCGTCCCGGTCGCCGCGTTCGGTAAGCCGCACCTTGCGGAATGGCGCGACCGGCGAGTCACCGAAGTTCTTGGAAGCACGGTTGGCCGCGAACTCGACGCCATCTCCTCAGTCTGCAAGGTAGCTATTGATGAATGGGACATGGGGCTGTCTGCGAACCCCGTACGCGGGCTGCGTAGACCTAAGCTCCCGCTGCCGCGTGATGTGCGCCTCTTGGCGGGTGACGACGAGCGGCTGATCGAGAAGGCCATCGACTTCAACCGCGAGATCGCTCCGGCCATCATCCTCGCCATCGAGACAGCCATGCGTCAGGGAGAGATAGCGAAGCTGCGATGGGAAAACATCGACGTGAAAGCTCGTACTGCCCTCCTCCCGATGACGAAGAACGGTACCGCGCGCAAGGTGCCGCTTTCCACTCGCGCAGTCGAGGCGCTGACGTGGTGCCCGCCCCCGCATACGGGCCGCGTGTTCAAGCTAACGCAGTCAGCCATGAAGTACGCCTTCAGCCGAGTGCGAGAGCAATGCGGCCTCGGTAACTTGCACTTTCACGATCTGCGCCATGAGGCCGCGAGCCGCCTGTTCGAAAAGGGGCTGAATGTCATGGAGGTGGCAACGATCACCGGGCACAAGAACCTGAAGCATCTCCAGCGCTACACCCACCTACGCGCTGAAGACTTAGCCAAGAAACTCGACTGACGGCCCTGCTGTAATCTCCGCTGCGGGCCGCACCTTTAAGCATGCGCGGCTCGCGTCGGCTTCGCCTCGCTCGGCTGACGCCCGCGCGCAACAGATGGCGAATTCTCCATGGCATACTGTATCCGCCGAGTGGCGGCGGCAATGACCGGCCTGCACCTGCACCCACTAAATCATGGAGTCAGGTATGGGTACTATTCAGAAGCGCCCCAACGGGTCGTACACAGCCAAAATTCGCCGCAAAGGTTTCCCCGGACTTTCACGCACTTTCCGCACAAGCGACCAAGCCGAAGCATGGATGACCGAGCAAGAAGCGGCCATCGCGAAGCGGGTTGCAGACATTTGCACCGTCGAGACGCAACAGCGCATCGCCGCGCAGTGCGATCAGAAGTACCGCGTGTTCGGTGATCTAATGCGCCGCTACCTTGAGGAAGTGACTCCTCACAAAACAGCATGCGGCGAAGAAGCCATTCGCATGCGCGGTTTGCTCAAACAGTCCATAGCTGACTGTCCCTTGGAAGGTCTGACAGGAGTCCGTGTTGCTCAATGGCGTGATGAGCGCATGCAGCGTGTCAGTGGCTCAACGATGAATCGCGACAAGAGTTTGCTTGGGCACGTCATCGAAATAGCGCGTGGCGAGTGGGACATGGACTTCAAAACGAATCCGTTCCAACGGGTCCGGGGTGCGCCGCAAGGGTTACCTCGCGAACGTCGTTTAAGCCGTGCCGAAGAAACTGCGCTGATGGACGCGTGTGAAGCGACAAAGAATCCGTACGTGCTGCCTATCATCGTTCTAGCGCTCGAAACCGCGATGCGTCGAAGCGAGATAGTAGGACTTGAATGGGAGCGAGTGCATCTCAAGGAGCCGTCCATACAATTGACGCGGACAAAGACAGGAAGGTCAAGGGGTGTCGCACTTTCGAGCCGCGCAGTTTCAACCCTTTTGACGCTTCGCCCGCCACACGATGATCCTAAAGGTGCCGTGTTTCCCGGCCTCACTCCGAACGCGCTGAAGCTGGCCTTTAGGCGTGCCGTCGAGCGCGCCGGAATCATCGACTTTCACTTCCATGATCTGCGCCATGAAGCTACGTCTCGCCTGTTCGAGAAAGGGCTGTCTGTTATGGACGTCGCCAGTATCACTGGGCACCAAGACATACGAATGCTGCACCGATACACCCATTTGCAAGTACGCGATCTTGCCCGCAAGCTCGGTTAGCAGTGAGGATGCAGGTAAGGCAGCGGCTTCTCACGAGGCCGCTGCCGCGCCACGCTTAAGGTGTGAAGTCCATCGCGCCAGTGCCGGATTGGTAACTGCCCAAGTCTCCGACCTTGCGCTGCTGGTACGCCGCGTCTAGGCGGTGCTTGTCCATCTGTGCGCCGACATCACGAGCATCGACGTAAATCTTCGCGTTGCTGCCGTCGCCCTTCGTCATCATTAGCATCATCCTGCCGTTGCCCATGTACATGCCGTACTGCCCGCTCCACTTATCAGCGTCGAAGTTCGACATGTCGCCGCCGTTCTTCGCGATCTGTGCCGTCAGTTGCTGCTTCACGATGTCGTTCAGCGCGTGCTGGTACAGCGTCGAGGTCTGCCCGTTGGCAGCGCCGCCGTTCTTCGCCACGAAGTCTTGGAAGCCGTTGCCCGGACCCCACTTCGCGCGATCCTCTGGCACGTACGTTCCCGGCATGAGGTCGGCGTTACCGAGGTACTGACGCATAGCTGACTGCGCCGCGTCGTCCTGCGACATCGACGGGAACGCCTTCATCTTCTGCGCCATGATCGGGCCGATCTCGTTCGACAGGTTGCCGATAGCCGCGTCGTTCAGGTGGTAGCCGTCAAGCTGACCTGACTTCCAGAATTGCCACGCGCTAGGGTCTTGCCCCTTGACGTACGCAATCGCGGCCTTCTTCTCCAGATCGGATGGCTGTGCGTTCTTGCCCAGCGCGATCTGCTGGCGGGCCGTGGCCATCTGCTCCGGGTCGCGGAAGTCCTGCACCGTGTCGAGGATAGCGAGCGCGCCCTCGGCCTGATCCCCGAAGTACGCCTTCACCGCCTGCACACCACCCGGACCATTGCGGAGGTTCTGCGCGATGGTGAGCGCCGACACTTGGCTGTTGGTCGCGGGACCATCGCCGTCGAGCAGGCCAGCAGTCTGCCGCTGGATGGTCTTCTGAAGCGCCGGGACCAGCAGGCCGGACTTGGCGTTCTGCGACGCCTGCGGCCAGAAGGCTTGCTGTGCAGGTGAGTCGGTGGGCTGCTGCACGGCGTTGTTGTAGATCGAGTCAAGCTGCTGATCCTTGACCCACGACGGATACGTGCCCTCGTACGCCTTCATGCTCGCGCCACCGTCGCCGCTGGTGAATGAGTTCGTCCACGCGGCCTGCGCCTGCGAGATGTTCTGCTGACCGAGCAACGCCTTCTGCGCGCCGAGCGCGCGGCGCTGGTTGTTCTCGTCCATCTGTAAGAGCGTCTGACGCATCTGCGTCTGCGTGAACAGAGGCGTGGCGTCACCGTTCTTGAGCTTCCACTGGTCGTTCATAGACTGCATCGCCTGAATCGCCGCCGCGTGGTCTGCCGGTGTCGAGCCGTACGGACTGATGCCCTTCGTCAGATGGAACACGAGCCCATCGCGGCTGTCTTGCAGAGACATGTTAGCGGGGTTCTTCTGCGCGGCCTGCGCCTCCAGCAGCGGAATCTTGTCCGTCAGTTCCGCCTGCATCTGCGGGTCCATCTGCTGATACTCAGGCATCTCCTGAATAGCGCGCACACCCTGCCAGTTACCATTCGTCGCATTCGAGATCGTGATGTCACGCAGCGCGCGTTGGTACGCGTTGGTCGTCATGTTGTCCGGCTTGGCCAACTGCGCACGGTAGTCCGCGTGCGCGGCGTTGATGTCATCGTCCGTCGCATTAGGACTTGCCGCCAGCGTGGACTGCATGGCCTTGGCCGCACTCGTCCCCATGTTCGCGAAGCCGTTGTAGTTCTGCTCCTGCGTGTACTGCACGTACTGCTGCATGTGCTGGTCGAGCATCTTCGGAAGCTGCTCTGCGAGCTTCTGCTGCACCATCGCATCGGTGAACTGGTCGCCCGTCGTCGGTGCTTGGCCCATCTTGTCCACGAGGTACTGCCGCACCTGATCGGGGCTGCGCTCGCGCAACTGCGGCATCGCCTGCATGAACTGCGTCTGCGCGTCGTTCATCGCGGCGTTGATGTTGAACATCTGCGCGCCCTGCACCGTGGCGTCGGGGCCGTAAATCTTCGTGTACCACGGCTGGTCGTTCTCGATGTCGATAAGCGACTTGCCCTGCGCCGCTTGGGCCATGCCCTCGGCGTACTGCTCCTTCTTCGCGCGGTCGATGTACGGCTGGATCATGCCCTGCGTCAGCTTGTTGAAGCTGTCGATGTCGATGCCCGAGCCGAGCACGCCCTGTCGCCGCTCCGCGTTGGCGAACGCGTTGATGTCCGTGCCGCCCTGCGCCATCGGCCCGCTGGATTGCGAGCCGCCGCTCACACCGCCGTTGAAGGTGGTGTTGCTGAAGCCCCCGCCCGCGTTCTGTTGTACAACTACACCGCCGTCGCTGTCGAGGCTGAAATTGATACCCATGTTCGTGTTCCTTTAGTCTGTTGGTTAGATCGACCATCCAGCCCGCCGCAGCAGGATCAGGAGGTCGGGGTGCTGTTCGCACAATTGAAAGATGCGCGAGCCGTGGACCGTGCGAAAGTCCGGGTTGTCGATGTGATGCGCGAGGCACCGCACGCTGAGGCGTCCCGTTGGATACTGCCGTGCGCTCCACTCGCCGCTGCTGTACTCGATGTATTCGCCCGCAGCTTCCCGCTTGCGCTCGGCGTTGCGCGCGAGCCACCCATCGCGGGACAGCTTCGCAGGAGGCAGCGCAATGCACCGACCCTTAGTGCCCGTTTTGAAGCCACGACCGATCTGTGTGCAGTCATAGCAGGCCACGTCATAAACGCGCCTGCGCGAGCCGCCACACTTCGCGCATTCCTTTCCGTCGAACCAAGTGCGGCCAGCGATCAGCGCGTCGATTCGCTGCGGGTAGATGGTCTGCTCGCGCAGAGCCCGAGCGAATGCATGATCCGCTTTCGCTGCGGCGCGGTGCGCGCGCGTCAGCTTCGACGCGTATGGTGCAACTTGCCAGAAGCCGCGTGCGCGAGAGTTACGTGCGCCCGTGGGCTTCACGGTTTGCCTCAGCCATGCGCTTGAGATGCTTCGCTCGGTTCCTGCGGTGGCGCTCGCATGCAATGCATCGACCATTCGCCGTCAGGCGCTCGCGGGTACCGCAGCGTGGATGCGCTGCGCCGAGGTAGCGGCTATCGTCACGGAGGAATGCGGAGAAGCGTGCAACGCCAAGCTCGGCCTTTAGTCTGTCGTGATAGGCCGGATCGGATTGCACCCGAGCCCGGTCTGTCGGCAGGACGCGGGTCAAGGTGTGTGCCATTACGCAGCCACCTTCATCGCGGCTTCGACGCGGGCGTGAATCAGCGCTCCACGCACTGTCGTAAGCACAGCGGTCTGCGAGGTGCCGAGGCGGTTCGCAATGTCGCCCACGCGATCCGCGCTAAGGAATGAGGCGATAATCTCGTCGCGTTCTGCTTGGGTCAGGCTCTCATAAGACATGGCTCGGTGTACATCGGCAGCGTGGCAACCCATGCGCTTCGCGGTATCGTTGAAGCGCTCGGTATCGAAGCCGATGCGGGACGCGCGGATTTCTTGTGCGGTCAGAAGTTTCATTCAATCTCTCGTATGGTAGGTGCCCTGCGGCGCGCGTACGGCGCTCGCAGCGGCTTGGGTCATGTTCGGTAACGCGAAGGGGCGGCTCGCCCCGCCCACGGCATAGCGGGCCTGTACAGCGTTAGTCGCGGTAGCCCCGGTTCACGTCGCGCACGTTGCGCAGCAGGGCATCCAGCGGCGTATCCGCGCGCCGCAAGACATCGAAGGGGATAAGCTCCGGGCGTCGGGCCACTGCGGCCAACAGAACGCGGCTCTGATTCGCCAGCGGGGCCGTGAACGGTGCGCCCTTGTACAGGCCGTGGACGTTGTAGGTCGGGAAGCCAGCGCGGTTATGCGTCGCGTCGCCGCTTACTGTGTTCTCAATCGCAGTGATCTCGTACTCGTCCACCTGCCGCTCGAAGTCCGCTCGCCGGATTCCTTCGAGGTTGTCGTTGAGGAACGCGGCTTCTGCCTCGGCTGCGCGAAGCACATCCTTTGCTGCCATAAGGCGGGTAAGCTGCTCGACAAGCGGGCGGGCTTCAAGGATCGCGCACGACAATTCCCGAAGACGTGCTTGTGCTGCATCGGTACTGATCGGGAGTGCGAATTGTTCTAGCTTCTTTGCTGCCATGTGGTGCTCCTAGTGATTGGTCTGTTGGTAGATGCCGTGGTGCGCCCACGGCGTGCTGCGCTACGCGTGCCGCCGCTCGGATGGGCCGGGCGTGCCCTTGCCTACACGCGCTCGCCACTCGGCGGCGTGCTTCTCTTGCCGCTGTTCAGCCAGCCGTACGGACAGCACGGTTGATGCCTTGCTTGCTGCGCGCTTTTCGCTGTCCGTCAGTAATTCGAGGCCAGCAAGAGCCTGATCGCGAGAGAGCACATTCATCACCAGTCGATGGCGTTCGACGGGTTGCCGAGCGGATTGTGCAGAGTCGGGTCCACAGGGCCGTGCATCGCACCGCGCCGTACGCCACTAATCCACGCTGCGGCTGCATCAGCCGCACTCCAGCCTAGTGCGATGGCTGCGCCAATAATGTCATTCGGCAGCTTGCCCGTTACCCGCGCCATCGCCGCAGCGTCACGCGGGTCAAGGGACTCGAGGCGCACCGTGCGCACCTCACCGTCCGTGTCGTTGTAGCTAACTGTGCGTGATCTCAGCAAGTGCGTCTCACCCTCGTACGTAGTGGCAATGCTGTTCGCAATCGTAATCGTCATGCTCTGCTCCTTTGATTAGCGCAAGAGGTACGTCGCAATTGCGAACCGGGCGCTTCGTCCGCGATAGTCGCTACCCGTTACTGGATGCCGTTCACTAGCCCAGTGCCAGCGACGAAGGATTCACTCGCGCCAGAATGCACAAAGCCCGCTCGCGGCGGGCCTCGTTCAGCTAACTAGCGATTATCGCCGCCGCTCAGTGCGCAATCATCGCGGCCTCGGCCACGTAAGCCGGTGCTCGTCCGCAGTCGCCTGCGTACTTGGCACGAATCAGTGCTTCCTCGGCGCGGTATCTGTCGCCAGCCGCCCCGGTCTCTTCTGCTCGCGCCTGCCATGCCGCAGCACCCGCCCAAGCCGCGCGGATCGCACGGAGCGCCTTTTCCCGGCTGCTAACCCTCGCCGCCCACGGCTTACCTTGGAGCATCCAGCCTTCCGTATCGGCCACGGTCCCGGCCTCTGCCAGCGCCTCGTATCCAGCTTCCCCGATGTCTGCAAGCTCAGTGGCCCGGTCCTCATAGCCGAGCAAGAACGAGAGGCGGGCATGCTCGTTATTCCATTCCGGGCACACACTGCCCGCGACGAACGCCCATGCCATCGCGCAGTGCTCGGCCATGCTCGACGGTCGGCACGCGGCATTCTTCTCTTTCAGCGCCCACGTCCAATCCGTGTCCGCGAAGAACGCGCCTTCCTCGTACGCGCCTGCGTGGACTTCCCCGCTGTCGATGTCAGCAGCGATACGGTTAGCTTCGTTGTTCAATGCGATGTTCGTGTTCATGATGGTCTGCCATAATGTGCGGGCGCGCTGGCCCGCGTGTGAGTTGGTTGCCCGGTCGATCCGCCAAGACTGTCCGGGTTGCTACGGTGTGCGGTGCCAGCGCCTTACTCTGCCGCCTCCTCCCTGCTCACCTTCAGAATGGTGTTCGGCGCTACGCCGTATTGCTTCGCCAGCGCTCTAGCGCTCGTGTCGCCTGCTGCTAACGCTGCCCGAATCTCGGCCTTCTGAGCGTCCGTGAGCGCGTCCGGTCTGCCACCCTTGCGACCCTCTGCACGGGCACGCGCCAGCCCCGCATGCGTCCGCTCAATCAGCAGATCGCGCTCGAACTGCGCCACTGCTGCTAGGACTGTCATGTGCAGCTTGCCTGCTGCGCTCGTAAGATCGACGCCTTCAAGCGCCAAGCAATGCAAGCGGACGCCCATTGCCGCCAGCCGCTCGACAGTCGCCAGCACATCGCTCGTATTGCGGCCTAGACGATCTAGCTTCGTCACGATCAGCTTGTCGCCATCGTCCAGCTTGTGCTCGACCAACGCCTTGAACTTCGGTCGATCCATCGCCGCAACGCTGCCACTGATCGTCTCCTCCACCGTGCGTTTGGCGTCCACCGTGAAGCCCTTGGTCTTCGCCTCATGTAGCTGGTTGGCCGTGGTCTGCTCGCCCGTCGAGACTCGGGCATAAAGGAATGTCCGACTCATGTTTGCGTCCTGTTCAACAAAGGTGTTCACATACTGCATGTGTTCAACAACTCTGTCAACGGTCTTTTTGCACACGCTCGCGGCGCTGTTGCATGTGTGCATCATTCGGTCGTTTATTGAACAGAATACGGGTGGCTCGGCCCTCGCGTCCGCGCCGCCTAAACGTTAGCTGCCAGTAATTGCCGCCCGCTCGCCCAATGCTGGCGGGCTTGTCCGTGCCTGTCGCGTAATTGAGGCTGCGGCCACCGCCACTCGTCGGCCAGCCCGTCACCAGCCATGCGCCGTCTGCCACCCACTCGTCACGGTGCCCACGCCACCCTCCGCTGGCTGGAAAGATGCGCGCAGGCGCCTACGGGGGCGCACGGGCGCGTGCGTGCGGCTTAACTCCCCGCGAATAAGCGCATCAATTTTGGGTTCGGCTCTGCTACGATGCCTCGCAAATAACCACAAGGGGGCCAAATGAAAGCCGCGCTATCTGTATCGTTGTCCGCTCTCATGCTCACGGCGTGCGTCTATGTTCCAGCGGAATACACGGCTGGCCCGGTGCACGGCGATCCCAAGAAGATCGTAGAACGCATCATGTATGAGCAACCTGAAAGCAAGCGTCCGCAGTACGTCGAAGTGCACGACGACTATCTGGAGTTCGGTGAGGGCTCACCGCCTGACTTGCCTATTTGCGGCTCTGTTGCAGCCGCGATGTTCACGGGTGGAATCTCGTGTCTGGTCCATCACGGACAGGACATAAATAAGAAGGATGTAACGCGGCTGTACTACCGCACGATGGTCGAGGCGAAGCTTCTGGATCGCACTTCTCTGAAAGGGCATTGGTACATCGTAGAGCCCCGCACAGCGCAAGGGCGGAAGCTGGCCGACGTGTACGTGGCTGACCGGAAGGACGCGGAGAACTTCATCGACGCCCTGATGGCTCTGCATGCCGCTGTACCGGCCACGGAGTAACGGCGCACGTGCTGTACGTCCCCGCGAATAATCGCAGCAAAAACGGCAAACCTAGGGAATTCCCTAGTGTAAATTTTACTTTTGGAGAGGTAGGCACGGCCGCCGCACATGGTATAGTGTGCGCACCGTCTTAGGACACAAGATCTAGTGTCCTTGGATGGGGGTCGCTCGCAAGGTCTCGAACACCCTGCGAGCGGATCAGCGGCTCCGAGAGCACGCCTGAACGCCGGAATTGTAACCGCCAGGGCAATCCAGCCCAAGCTCAGTTACAACTTCGTCTGCGCTCGAAGTCGCTTCATTCAACTGAAGGGCTTTAGTCATGAGCAAAGCAAAACCCAATACCCGTCCAGTGGACCGTAGTTCTGTTACCGGTCGGTTCGTAACTGAGCAGTACGCAAAGACACACCCGCGCACAACGGAGCATCAGCACGTGCCGCTTCCTAAGCCGCCCAAAAACGGCAAGTAACCAACCAAACGGGCCGCCCTTGCGAAGGGGCGGCCTTACAAGCAGTCGGAGCGTACGCGGTGTTTGACTGGATTAAAAGCAACTCGCAATGGCTATTTGATGGTATCGGTGCTGCGTTAGTAATGGCAGTGCTTGGATGGGTAGTTAGCTTCGTGTTCCGGCGCAAATCGCCTTCCGGGCAGCAACAACGCGGCGGAAAGAACTCAATCAATGTGCAAGCCGGTCGGGATGCAAACCTCGGCAATGTGAATAGGAACGATTAGGGCTATGCTGAACGGTCGGCAGGATCAGCAAGGAGGGGACAACGCAATCAATGCGCAAGCAGGGCGCGACGTGATTGTGCAAGGCGTGACGTATACCGAGGCACGTCAGATTGCCGTAGACGTGTATCGAGCAAATGCACTTGAACTGCAAGGCATTGCACAACGCATCGCCAGCGAACGCGCAGAGCATCTGGTAGACCAATTCTTGCAGAAGATGCAAGCGAATGGGTTCGAGCGCATCGAGCAGGCCGCTAATCCTGATTTCCAGCACACGCTCTTCGAGGCCCAAAAAGCGTATGCGCGGACTGGCGACGAGGTGACAGAAGCCGTATTGGTAGATTTATTAGCGGCACGGGCTGGCGAGTCTTCTAGAAGCCTTCGCCAAATTGTTTTGACCGAAGCCGTAACGGCAGTTTCTCGGTTGACGCCCTCGCAGATCGACCTCGTGACATTGATGTTCATGCTGCGGCACTGCACCACCAATGGGCTCCTACATCGTCAGCAGATTCTCCTCCCCATTGCTCAAACCCTGAGTCTCACGTATGCCTTACCTGAGACAAACACGGCCTATTCGTATCTCGTGTATGCGGGAGTCGCAACAAACACGGTCATGCAAGCCAACCTGCAAACGGTGCTCAAACATTCGTACCCGGGATTGCTGTCGAAAGGATTCGAGAGGTCCGCAGTCGAAAGCCTCATTACTGCGGAACCGGCGATTGAGCAAATGCTTATGCCCTGCGACGGCGACGCTACGCGTTTGCAAGTGCGCGGGCAAAACGAAGCGGCCATCACTGCTGCGTGCAATCGCCTTGGAATCTCGGAGCATGCTCGGTTTAATCTGAACAGAATGCAGCAAAGCTCCGTAATGCCGGACGACGAAATACAAGCCGTATTGACGCCGCTGGGGGAACCCGCAAGCAGACTCATTCGGCTATGGAATTCGACTGAGATTCAGCAGCATTCTCTTACCGCTGTGGGTCAAGCCGTTGGCCACGCGAATGCGTCGCGTCGCGGGTTGCTGGTCGCCAATCTGAGCGTGTGGATCAACTGACTTTGGAGTCCGCCCGCAAAGTTACGTGCAGGTCCGTTCTGCGCCCGATCAGCCATTGTCCCAATGGGACAAATCCGTGGGACAATGACGTCACATGAATGGGCGCTTCGGGACGCTTACTGCACGCCCTGACTCGTCAGGAAGTCCTCGTAGTTGCCACCGAAGTCGTTCAACGTGCCATCGGTCTTCACTTCGATGATCCGGTTCGCGAGGCCGCTCACGAACTCGCGGTCGTGCGAGACGAAAATCAGCGTGCCTTCGAACTTATCCAGCGCGATCTGCAGCGACTCGATCGACTCCATGTCCATGTGGTTGGTCGGCTCGTCCATCAGCAGCACATTGTGGCGGCCGAGCATCAGCTTGCCCCAGATCATGCGGCCCTTCTCGCCGCCCGACAGCACCTTGACCGACTTGCGGATATCGTCCGCATTGAACAGCAGACGGCCGAGCGTGCCGCGCACCATCTGCTCGTCGTCGCCTTCCTTGCGGTACTGGTCGATCCAGTCCATCAGCGTGACGTCGCCCGGAAACTCTTCGTACGTGTCCTGCGGCATGTAACCGATGTTCGCGTTTTCCGCCCACTTCACCTTGCCGTGATCGAGCTGCAGATTGCCGAGCAGCGAGCGCAGCAGCGTGGTCTTGCCCGCGCCGTTCTCGCCGATGATCGCGATGCGCTCGCCCGGCTGCACGCTGATGCTGAAGTCGTTGAAGATCGTGCGGTCGTATTTCTTCGAGATGTCTTCCGCGACCACCGCGATGTTGTGCAGCTTCTTCTCGAACTCGAAGCGGATGAACGGGTTCTGCCGCGACGACGGCTTGAATTCCTCGATCTTGATCTTGTCGATCATCTTCAGACGGCTGGTGGCCTGGCGCGCCTTCGACTTGTTCGCCGAGAAGCGTCGCACGAAGTCCTGCAGGTCGGCCACACGCTCCTTCGCCTTCGCGTTGGCGTTCTGCTGACGCTCGCGCGCCTGCGTGCTGGCGAGCATGTAGTCGTCGTAGTTGCCCGGGTAGACCTTCAGCGTGCCGAAGTCCATGTCGGCCATGTGCGTGCAGACCTGGTTCAGGAAGTGCCGGTCGTGCGAGATGATGATCATCGTCGAGTTGTACTGGTTCAGAACATCTTCCAGCCAACGGATCGAGTTGATGTCGAGGTTGTTGGTCGGCTCATCGAGCAGCAGCACGTCCGGCTTCGAGAACAGCGCCTGCGCGAGCAGCACGCGCAACTTCCAGCCCGGCGCCACGTTGCTCATCGTGCCATTGTGCAGATCGATCGAAATGCCGATGCCGAGCAGCAGTTCGCCCGCGCGCGCTTCGGCCGTATAGCCGTCGTACTCGGCGAACTTCGCTTCGAGCTCGGCCGCGTGCATGTAGTCGTCGTCGGTCGCATCGGGGTTCGCGTAGATCGCGTCGCGCTCGCTCATCGCGGCCCACATTTCCGTGTGGCCCATCATCACGACGTCGAGCACGCGCACGTCTTCGTACGCGAACTGGTCCTGGCGCAGCTTGCCGAGGCGCACGTTCGGCTCGAGCATCACATTGCCCGAGCTCGGCTCGAGATCCGAACCGAGAATTTTCATGAAAGTGGATTTACCGCAGCCGTTCGCACCGATCAGGCCGTAGCGGTTCCCTTCCCCGAATTTGACCGAAATGTTCTCGAAGAGGGGCTTCGGCCCGAATTGCATGGTGATATTGGCAGTAGACAGCACGGCGCGTCCCTTTGAATGTGATATCGGCGAAAAACCCACTATTTTAGCAGGTTTGAAGATTTCATCCCGAGACTTCGTCCGGCGCGGCCCGCGTCACCCGCCCGAGCCGCTGCGCGGCGTCTGCAGAATGTCGATGAAGGCCGAAAAATCCGCGTCGGCGAGCCCCATCGCGGCACCCAGTCGCAGCAATTGCTGCACGGTCGACGCGACCGGCATCGGCGTACCCGTCTCGTAGGCCGTCGCGGCGACCGTGTCGACGTCCTTCTGGAACGTGCGCAATGCGCCGATCGGCGCGAGGCCGCTTTGGGTCATGCGCGGTACGAAGGTCCGCAGCAGCACCGAATCGGCCCAGCCGCCGGCGAGCGCCTCGGGCAGCTTCGCGGCGTCGATGCCGCTGCGCTGCGCGAGGCTCACCGCCTCGGCGATCGCGGCAACGGTCGCCGTGACGATCGCCTGGTTGCACAGCTTCGCGGTTTGCCCCGCACCGACGTCGCCCATGTGCGTGACGCGCGCCGCGTAAGCGTCGAGCAAGGGGCGTACCGCGGCGAGATCGCTGGCGGCGCCGCCGGCCATGATCGCGAGCGTGCCGGCCGTCGCGCCGGCGACGCCGCCCGAGACCGGCGCGTCGATCCAGCCGATGGGGGCCGCGCTGTCCGCCGCCCGCCGCGCCAACGCACGCGTCGCGGCCGGCGGAATGCTCGAATGATCGACGATCCAGCGCAGGCGGCGCGACGCGGCTGGATGGCCGGCCCCCGGACGGCCGGCCCCCGGACGGCCGGCCCCCGGCTCCCCATCGAGCAACCCGGCCGGGCCGAACACGGTCTGTTCGACCGCCGCCGCGTCGGCGACGCACAGCAGCACTGCGTCGCAGCGCGCGGCCAGTTCGCGCGGCGTATCGACGACGTGCGCCCCCTCGGCCCGCAAGGCCTCGGCCTTGGCCCGCGTGCGATTCCACACATGCACGGTATGTCCCGCGCGCAGCAAATGCCGGATCATCGGCGCGCCCATCAGACCGGGGCCGCAAAAACCAGTTTCCACGTTCGAACCTCGTCGGCTATCAGATTGAATGGATTATGTTGCGTGCTCATGATAACGGCCGCGCCAGGCGGCGAGTTCGCGCGATACCGGGCATGGGACGTGCGGCACCAGCAGTGCTGGCGGCAACGTCTGATCCGCCTATACTTTTTTCCATGCGCGTTTTTCGAGCAGCGTTTTCCCGACCAGCGACGCACACCAAGGAGGACTTTCCATGTCAGAGCACGTTTACAAGAAGATCGAACTGACCGGTTCGTCGAAGAAATCGATCGACGACGCCATCACCACCGCGATTGCCAAGGCGTCGAAAACGCTGCGCAATCTGCACTGGTTCGAGGTCACGGAAACGCGCGGCCAGATCGAGGACGGCAAGGTCGCGTACTGGCAGGTGACGCTGAAGGTCGGCCTGCGCATCGAGGACTGAGCGGCAGCGAAAGCAGCACATAAAAAAGCTGCGTCCAACCGAGGCTGGACGCAGCTTCTTCAACATTACGCCGTCCGCGGCGGCAAACACCGCGGGCAAGTCAACGCGATTTACTTCGGCAGCGAGCCGTCCACCCCCTCGACATACCAGTTCAGGCGCTGCAACTCCGGATCGGTCAGCGTCTTGCCTTCAGGCACCTTCACCGTACCCGACTGATCCTTGATCGGACCCGTAAAGACGTCGCGCTTGCCGCTCGCGAGCTCGTCGCGCTTCGCGGCGACCTGCTTCTGCCCATCGGCCGGAATTACCGAGGTGTTCAGATCCTCGAGATTGACGGCCTTTTGCGGCAGGCCCCACCACACCGGATCGTTCTTCCACTTGCCGTCGAGCACCTGCTGGATCACCGCGGTGTAGTACACGCCCCAGTGCGCGACCACCGAACCGAGATGCGCGTCAGGACCGAACTTCTTCATGTCCGAATCCCAGCCGAACGCGTGCACGTGTTTCTCCGACGCGGTCGCGAGCGTGGCGCTCGAATCGGTGTTCTGCAGCAGCACGTCGGCGCCCTGGCCGATCAGCGTCTCGGCGGCCTGCTTTTCCTTGCCCGGATCGAACCAGCTGTTGATCCAGATCACCTTCGTGTGCACCTTCGGATTCACCGAGCGCGCGCCGAGCGTGAACGCGTTGATGTTGCGCACCACTTCCGGAATCGGCACCGACGCGACGAAACCGAGCGTGTTGCTCTTCGTCACGTAGCCCGCGGCGACGCCGGCCAGATACGCGCCCTGGTACATGCGCACGTCGTAGGTACCGAAGTTCGGCGCCTTCTTGTAGCCGGTCGCGTGCAGGAACACGGTGTCGGGGAAGTCCTTGGCGACCTTCAGCTGGAAGTCCTGGAAGCCGAAGCTCGTGCCGAAGATGATCTTGTTGCCCTTGTTCGCGAGGTCGCGGAACACGCGCTCGGAGTCGGCCGACTCGGGCACGTTCTCGACGCGCGTGATCTTGATCTTGTTGCCGAACTTCGCCTCGGCTTCCTTCGAGCCCTGATCGTGCGCGAAGGTCCAGCCGGCATCGCCCGGATTGCCGAGATAGACGAACGCGACGCCCGGCACATCGGCGGCCTGCGCGGTTTGCGCGAGCGGCGCGGCCAGTGCGAGCGACGCCGCGCCCCACGCGAATGCGGTCAGCAGATTTCTTCTCTTCATTTTCTTTCCCCTGTCGTGATGAGCGAATAGTGTTGAGCGGATCGATAAGAACGTGTGTTGCCGGGGGTCGCCTGGTGTCGCGTCAGCCCGCCGAGAAAAACGGCTTGCCGAGCGACGCCGGCGCATTGAGCCGGATCGTGTTCGGATTGCGCGAAATCAGCGCGAGCACGACGATCGTCGCGACGTACGGCAGCATCGCGAGGAACTGCGTCGGCACCGGCACGCCGATCGCCTGCGCGTAGAACTGCAGACCGGTCACCGCGCCGAACAGCAGCGCGCCGATCAGAAGACGACCCGGCCGCCACGTCGCGAATACGACGAGCGCCAGCGCGATCCAGCCGCGGCCCGAAGTCAGGTTCTCCTGCCACAGGTGCAGATTGACGATCGAATAGTAGCCGCCGGCCAGTCCCGCCATGCCGCCGCCGAACGCAACCGCACCATAGCGCACGCCGACCACCGGAAAGCCGACCGAGTGCGCAACCTGCGGCGACTCGCCGACCGAACGCAGCACGAGCCCCGCGCGCGTGCGATACAGGAACCAGCCGATGACCGCGAACATCAGGAACGCGAGGTAATCGAGCGGCGTGAGGGTGAACAGCGCCGGGCCGAGCACCGGAATTTTCGACAGACCCGGGATGGTCCACGTATCGATCGTCGCGCGCACCGCGGCCGACGTGTACGGCTTGCCGACATACGCGGACAGCCCGATGCCGAAGATCGTCAGCGACAGGCCGGTCGCGACCTGGTTGGCGAGCATCGTCAGCGTGAGGAACGCGAACAGCAGCGACATCGCGAGACCGGCGCCGATCGCGGCGAGCACGCCGAGCCACGGGCTGCCGGTGATCGACGTGACCGCGTAGCCGCTCACGGCGCCCATCAGCATCATCCCTTCCACGCCGAGGTTGAGCACACCCGATTTTTCGGCGACGAGTTCGCCGGCGCCCGCGAACATCAGCGGGATCGATGCGGTGATCGCGCTCGACGTGAGCGCGCTGGCTTGCTGGATATCCATAATTGGCGAGCTTAGTGAACCACTGCGGCCGAGCGGCGCCGCACGCGGTAATTCACGAACAGGTCGGCGCCGAGCAGGCAGAACAGCAGCAAGCCCTGGAACACGCCCGAGAGCGCCTGCGGCAACTGCATCGAGGTCTGCACCGCTTCGCCGCCGAGATACAGCAGCGCCATCAACAGGCTCGCGAGCACGATGCCAAGCGGATGCAGCCGACCGACGAACACGACGATGATCGCGGTGAAGCCGTATCCCGGCGACCACGTCGCCTGCAACTGGCCGATCGGACCGGCGATCTCGCCCATGCCGGCGAGGCCCGCGAGGCCGCCGCTGATCAGCAGCGAGGTCCAGATGGTTTTCTTGTCGGAGAAACCGGCATAGCGCGCGGCGAGCGGCGCCAGTCCGCCGACGTTCATCCGGTAGCCCGCGAAGCTCTTGCGCATGAACAGCCACACGAGCGGAATCGCGATCAGCGTCAGAAAGATCGAGGCATTCAGCCGCGTGCCGCGCAGGAATTTCCAGTGCCAGTCGCCGTACAGCACCGGATACAGCGCGTCGCCGCTGAACATCTCCGAGAGCGGAAAATTCATGCCCTGCGGGTCGCGCCACGGCCCGCTCACGAGATAGATCAGCAGCTGCGTCGCGACGTACGTGAGCATCAGGCTCACGAGAATCTCGTTGGTGTTGAAGCGGCTCTTCAGGAATGCGGGAATCGCGGCCCACGCCATGCCGCCGAGGACGCCGGCCACCATCATGGTCGGCAGGATCCACCAGCCGCTCGCCTGATCGAAATAGATCGCCACGCCGCTCGCCGCGATGCCGCCGAGCAGCATCTGCCCTTCGGCGCCGATGTTCCACACGTTCGCGCGATAACCGATGGCGAGACCGAGGCCGATCAGGCACAGCGGCGACGCCTTCAGCAGCAGTTCGGACCAGCCGTTGACGCTGGAGAGCGGTTCGATGAAGAACGCGTGCATCGCCTGCAACGGGTCGCGGCCGACGAGGCCGAAGATCAGGAAGCCGATCGCGAGCGTCAGCAACGCGGCGATCAACGGCACGGCGAGCTGCATCGTGCGCGACGGCGTCGTGCGGGCTTCGAGTCGATAAGGAAGCATCATGGGTAGCGTGGGTTCGTTCGGGTTCTATTCTTCAGGGTCCGCAGTCGCGTGCGTGGCTAGCGTTTCGGCTGAGGGCGTTGCGAGCGGGCTCGCCGCGGGCGCCACCTCGCCTCACGCATGCGCCGGCTGGTCCGCCGCGGGCGCCGCGCCCTCGCGGTCGCCGAACAGCCCCGCCATCCAGCGGCCGATTTCCTCGGCGTTGGTCGCGCCGGTCGCGCGCACCGGCGAGAGCCGCCCGCCTGCGAGCACCGCGATCCGGTCGCAGATATCGAACAGCTCTTCCAGCTCTTCCGAGATCACCAGGATCGCCACGCCCCGTGCCGACAGATCGAGCAGTTGCTGCCGGATGAACGCGGACGCACCGACATCGACGCCCCACGTCGGCTGTGCGACGACCAGCACCTTCGGCGCCTGCAGGATTTCGCGGCCCATGATGTATTTCTGCAGATTGCCGCCCGACAGACTTTGCGCGAGCGCGTCGGGGCCGCCGCAGCGCACGTCGAACCCGTCGATGCAGCGCCTGGCGAACGCGCGCATCGCGCCCGCCCGGATCCAGCCCGAGCTCACCATGCCCTGCCGATGCGCGGTCAACAGCGCGTTGTCCGCGAGGCTCATCGCCGGCACCGCACCGCGGCCGAGCCGTTCCTCGGGCACGAAGCCGAAGCCGAGCGCGCGCCGTCCGCCCGCGCCGAGGCGCGCGGCCGGCTTGCCGCAGATCGTGATCGCGTCGGCCGAAAGACTGCGCCTGTCCGCGCGTTTTTCTCCGGACAGCGCCGCCAGCAGTTCCGCCTGGCCGTTGCCCGACACCCCGGCAATGCCGAAGATCTCGCCCGCATGCACGCTGAACGACACGTCGCGCAACGACGTGCCGAACGGATCGTCGCTCGCCACCGACAACTGTTTGACGGCGAGCAGCACCGCGCCCGGCTTGTGCTCGCGTCGCGTGTAGTCCGGCAGCGAATGGCCGACCATCAACTGCGCGAGCGACGCATGCGTCTCGTTCTTCGGGCTCACGTGACCCGTCACGCGACCGCCGCGCATGACGGTGGCGGTGTCGCACAGTTCCTGGATTTCGTCGAGCTTGTGGCTGATGTAGAGGATGCTGCAGCCCTCGGCCGCGAGCCGGCGCAGCGTCGTGAAGAGCTTGCGAACCGCCTGCGGCGTCAGCACCGAGGTCGGCTCGTCCATGATCAGCAGACGCGGATTCTGCAGCAGGCAGCGCACGATTTCGACGCGCTGCCGCTCGCCCACCGTCAGGCTGTGCACGTGCCGCTGCGGGTCGATATCGAGCCCGTAGTCGGCCGACACCTCGCGAATGCGTTTGGCGAGCGTCTTCAGATCGAATGGTTCGTCGAGCGCGAGCGCGATGTTTTCGCCGACCGTCAGCGTCTCGAACAGCGAGAAGTGCTGGAACACCATGCCGACGCCGAGCTTGCGCGCGGCCGCCGGGCTCGCGATCTCGACCGTCTCGCCTTCCCAGCGAATCTCGCCGGCGTCGGGGCGCACCGCGCCGTAGATGATCTTCATCAGCGTGCTCTTGCCCGCGCCGTTCTCGCCGAGCACCGCGTGGATTTCGCCGGGTGCGACGACGAGCGTGACGTCGTCGTTGGCGCGCACGGCCGGGTACTGCTTCGTGATGCCCGTGAGCGCGAGCCGGGGCACTGCCCCGCCGGTGAATTGCGCGCCGCCGCTAAGTGGAGTGTCGCTCATGAGATTCCGTAGTGCGTTCGTGACGATCCGTCACCACAACCGGATGACGATACCTAATTCGACCCACTCAGTCGAGTTGCCAAAATTGCCGCAAACCCGCGCCACTGCAAGCTCTGCGGGTATGCCTCTCTTGACGCCGTTTTTCGTGCATATTAAAACGCATATACCCCCACGCCCGTTCGATCAGCCAGCACATATATTTCGGAGAGTCCATGAGCCAGCAACGCGAGGCGATCGACACGTACCTTCTGCGCGTGTTGCACACGTTACTGATGGAGCGCAGCGTCACGCGCGCCGCCGTCAAACTGAACCAGTCCCAACCCGCGATCAGCGCGGCGCTGCGCCGTCTGCGCGACATCACCGGTGACCCGCTGCTGGTACGCGGCAAGTCCGGCATGGTGCCGACCGAGTACGGCCTGCGCCTGCTCGAACCGGTGCAGAACGCGCTGCGCGAGATCGAGCGCATCAAGTTCCAACAGCACAACTTCGATCCGGCCACGTCGATCCGCTGCTACCGGATCGGCTGCCCCGACTACCTGAACGTGCTGTTCGTGCCGACGGTCGTCGAACGTTTCCGCCAGGCCGCGCCGAACGCGACGCTCGAATTCCATTCGCTCGGCCCCGCGTTCGACTACGAACTCGCGCTCGAGGACGGCAAGCTCGACATCGTCGTCGGCAACTGGCCCGAGCCGCCCGAGCAGTTGCATCTGTCGAACCTGTTCGTCGATCAGATCGTCTGCCTGATGAGCAACACGCATCCGTTCGCCAAACGCGGCGGCCTCACGCTCGACCAGTACCTGAACGCACCGCATCTCGCGCCGACGCCGTACTCGGTCGGCCAGCGCGGCGCGATCGACGTTCACCTCGCGCGCGAGCGCTTGAAGCGCCACGTGGTCGTCACGCTGCCCTACTTCAATCTCGCGCCGTACGTGCTGATCAAGTCCGATCTGATCTTCACGACGACGCGCCTCTTTGCCGACTACTACGCGAAGTTCCTGCCGCTGACCGTGGTGCCCGCGCCGCTCGACTTCCCGCCGATGCAGTACTACCAGCTGTGGCACGAACGCGTGCATTACTCCGACGAAGTGCGCTGGCTGCGCAGTCTGGTGGGCGAGGCGACCCGTACGCTGATCGACAAGCCGTGATGACCTGCCGGCGCCGCTGCGGCGCCTGCCGCGCTCAAGCCGCCGCCTCGTAGAGCTGCCGCGCCAGCCGGTTGTGCCGCTCGATCACCGGCCCGAGTTCGAGCGTCGCCAACTGCCCTTCCTTCACCACCACCTTGCCGTCGATCACGCTATAGCTGACCTGCGATGGCGCGCAGAACACCAGCGCGGCCACCGGATCGTGCAGCGCGCCGGCAAAGTGCGGCTGACGCAGATCGAACGCGACGAAATCCGCCGCCATGCCGGGCGCGAGCGCGCCGATGTCGTCGCGATTGAGCACCCGCGCGCCACCCAGGGTCGCGATTTCGAGCGCCTCGCGCGCGGTCATCGCATCGGGCCCGAAACCGACCCGCTGCAGCAGCAGCGCCTGGCGCACTTCGGCGACCATCTGCGCGCCGTCGTTCGAGGCCGAGCCGTCGACACCGAGCCCCACCGGCACGCCCGCGAGCCGCATGCGCCGCACCGGCGCGATGCCCGAGGCAAGCCGCATGTTCGAACACGGACAATGCGCGACACCGGTCCCTGTGCGCGCGAACAGCGCGATGCCCGCGTCGTCGAGTTGCACGCAGTGCGCATGCCATACGTCGTGGCCGACCCAGCCGAGATCGTGCGCATACTCGGCCGGCGTCATGCCGAACTTCTCGCGGCTGTACTCGACGTCGTTGACGTTCTCCGCCAGATGCGTGTGCAGCGACACGCCGTACTGGCGCGCGAGCAGCGCCGAATCGCGCATCAGATCGCGGCTCACCGAAAACGGCGAGCACGGCGCCACGACGACGCGCAGCATCGCGTAGCGGCCGTCGTCGTGATACGTCTCGATCAGACGTTGCGTGTCCTTCAGGATGTCCGCTTCGCGCTCGACCACCGAATCGGGCGGCAGGCCGCCGTCTTTCTGTCCCACGCTCATGCTGCCGCGCGCCGCGTGAAAGCGCATGCCGATGCGCTGCGCCGCGGCGATGCTGTCGTCGAGGCGGCTGCCGTTCGGATAGATATACAGATGGTCGCTCGAGGTCGTGCAGCCCGACAGCAGCAGCTCGGCCATCGCGGTCAGCGTCGATACGTCGATCATCTCGGGCGTCAGATTCGCCCACACCTTGTAGAGATTCGTGAGCCAGCCGAACAGCTCGGCGTTCTGCGCGGCGGGAATCGCGCGCGTGAGGCTCTGGTACATGTGGTGATGCGTGTTGACGAGGCCCGGAATCACGAGGTGGCCGCGCAGGTCGAGCACTTCGTCGGCCGTGGGCGGCAATTCATCCGTCGGCCCGACCGCGACGATGCGGTTGTCCTCGATATAAAGGCCCGCGTCGCGCAGTTCGCGCCGCTCGCCATCCATCGTGACCAGCACGTCCGCGTGCTTCACGAGCAGCGTTTTGCCGGGCTCTTTCACTACCTGATTCATCGTCATTCGTCTCTCCGCCTGATTGCCTGCATGCAAAGCCGTTCGAACGCGATGCGGCGGCACGCTCACCGTGCCGTCGCGTTCGCTTGAACGCCGTTGGCCCGGTTACCCAGCGTGATTCGCCGTCTTCGGGGTTGCCCGCGCCAAAGGCCTGCCTTTGCACGGGTGTTTCGCGCCGCCGGCATCAGCGAACCGTATCGGGTTCGCGTCGGCCGCGTCGCACAGCGCTTACCTTCGGTAGCCAAAATCCCGCTGGCAACACGCGCGGTTGCGATACCCGGGTTCACACCGCCAATATAGTGGCGCTTTTTTGGCGCCGGTAGGATCGGCCGACGAGCCCGCGCGCGCCGCGCGGCTTTCGACTGGCTGTCCATCATGCGCGAACTATTATCTTTCTTATCGGTAGCGCGCTGAACGGAGCATCCTTCTTACAATGGCTGCCACGGCGCTCGCTTCAAATCGCCGACGGGTATGTAGCCACTGACGTGGAGCCTCGATCCGCCGCAAACGTAATGGATCGGGCCGCCGCCGACACCTCGCATTCACACAAGGACAATTGCGAATGGGCAAGCTCACTACCCACGTGCTCGACACCGCGAACGGCCGTCCCGGCGCAGGCATCAAGGTCGAACTCTTCGCGCTCACGGGCGACACGCGCCGCGCGCTCAAAACTACTCACACCAATCACGACGGCCGCTGCGACGAGCCGCTGCTCGAAGGCGACACGCTCGTCGCGGGCGAGTACGAGCTCGTGTTCGCAGCGGGCGACTACTTCGCCTCGCTCGGCACGAAGGTGCCGGAACCGCGCTTCGTCGATCGCGTGGTGCTGCGCTTCGGCGTCGCCGATGCCAACGCGCACTATCACGTGCCGCTGCTGGTGTCGCCGTTTTCGTACAGCACGTATCGGGGCAGTTAGGTCGCCCCTCAAGCGCCCCGCGATACCCATAACAACTTGCGCGCTGCGTTGTTTACCCCGCAGTCGGCGCGATGACCGACGCCGTCGACCGTCATCGCGCGTACAACGAATCAGAAGTGGAGGAGTTTCATGGAAGGCTTTATCACCGACTGGTTGAATCTCGCGATTCGCTGGTTCCACGTCATCGCCGCCATCGCATGGATCGGCGAATCGTTCTATTTCGTCGCGCTCGACAACAGCCTGAAGCCGCCGACCGATCCGAACCAGCGCCGCCGCGGCGTGTTCGGCGAGCTGTGGCACGTGCACGGCGGCGGCTTCTACAACATGCAGAAGTACACGGTCGCGCCGCCCGAAATGCCCGACGACCTGCACTGGTCGAAGTGGCCGTCGTACACGACGTGGATGTCGGGCTTCGGGCTCTTCACCGTGCTGTATCTGTTCTCGCCGAGCACCTATCTGATCGACAAGAACGTGCTCGACATGGGCCCGGTGGTCGCCGTCGCGTCCGCGATCGGTTTTCTCGCGGCGGGCTGGATCGTCTACGACTCGCTGTGCCGCGTGCTCGGCACCCGCGACAAGCTGCTCGGCATCTGCGTCGGCGCCTATGTGCTGATCGCGGCCTACCTCGCCTGTCATATCTTCGCGGGCCGCGCGGCGTATCTGATCATGGGCGCGATGCTCGCGACGATCATGTCGGCCAACGTCTTCTTCGTGATCATTCCGGGCCAGCGCAAGATGGTCGACGCGATGTTGAAGGGCGACACGCCGAACCCGATCTACGGCAAGCGCGGCAAACAGCGCTCGGTGCACAACACGTATTTCACGCTGCCGGTCGTGTTCGCGATGCTGTCGAACCACTACGCGATGACCTATACGCATCCGTACAACTGGGCGGTGCTCGTCGTCATCATGCTGGCCGGCGCGCTGATCCGTCAGTTCTTCGTGATGCGCCATCGCGGCCAGGTCCTGTGGTATCTGCCGCTCGCCGGCGTCGCGCTGATGTGCACCGCGCTCGTGTGGACGATGCCGCGACCAGTCGTGGCGCAGGCGCAAGCCGCCAACGCACCGACGCTGAAGGTCGCCGACATCGCGCCGGTGCTGCAACAGCGCTGCGTGGCCTGCCACTCCGCGCATCCGACCATGATGGGCAGCGCACCGGCCGGCGTGCTGATGGATACGCCGGACGAGATCTCGCAGAACGCGCAACGCATTTACCAGCAGGCGGTGACGTTGAAGGCGATGCCGCTCGGCAACGTCACGCATATGACCGACGACGAGCGCATGAAGATCGCCGCCTGGTTCGAAGGCGGCGCGGCGAAGTAAGGGTGTCGGTAGAGGCTGCAAGGTGAAATAGCGGGCTTGTCGCGTGAGCGGCAAGCCCGTTGTTGTTTTTGTGGATCGATACATCATTTTGTAGCCTATCGGCTACAGAATTGGTCGAAAATGCAGAAAATGTAGCCCTGGAGGTACAAAAAACAAATCGGCTTCTTGTACCTCTTGGGCTACAATAAATATCAGATTCGTTGAATTTGATGCCCTGAGGCTACAAATGACCAACCTTGCCGATGTCTCGGACATGCTCAAAGCCGTACGACGCGACAGCAACCTTTCGCAGGAAGAGCTGGCGCGCCGTGCGGGCGTTGCACGCACGACCGTCGCACGGATGGAGACGCTCGCCAGGAACGATATGAGCGTGTCCGTGCTCGTGCGCCTGCTCGAAGCCGCCGGCTACGACCTCAAGTTCGTCGCGCACGGGCATGGGCGCACGCTTGAAGACATCCTCGCCGAGCAGCGCAGCCCGGACGCACAGCCATGAAGCTCGACGTTCAGGTGCTGGGCAAAAACGTCGCGACGCTGTTTCGCGAGCGCGATGACTATGTCCTCAAATACAACGGCGACGCGAGCGCGGCCGACTTCGTCAGTCTGACGATGCCGGTGCGCGAAGAGGCCTGGCGCTGGCCGCGCGACCTGCATCCGTTTTTCCGGCAGAACCTGCCCGAGGGCTATCTGCTGAATCTGATCCGCGAGCAGTTCGGGCCGCTGCTCGATGGCACCGATCTGTCGTTGCTCGCGGTAGTCGGTTCGATGGGGATTGGGCGGGTCACGGTCACGCCCGAAGGTGTCGCGCCGGGCACCGAACTCCAGGCGCTCGACGTTCAGGACATCTTGCACGGCGACAACTCCGCCGAGCATTTCGCGCAACTGGTCCGTGAATATGCGCGAGCGGCTATTTCGGGTGTCGTGCCCAAATTCATCGCGCCGGAGAAGCAGCCGGCCGCCGCGTCGACAGCATTACAGCTCGGCAAGCCGACGCTTCGAACGAGCCGTCACATCGTCAAAGGTTCGGACGACAACACGCCCTTTCTCGGCTTCAACGAGTTCTATTCGATGCGTGTGCTGGAGCGGCTCGGGGTCGCGCCCGTTGCCCGCACGCAGATGTCGGACGATGGCCGTGCGCTGATCGTCGAGCGCTTCGATGTCGACGCGCATGGACTGCCGGCGTACGGCGTGGAAGACCTGTGCGGCCTGCTCGGCTTGCCGCCGCACGAAAAATACAATTCGACCAGCGAGAAAATGCTCAACGCGGCCAGAGCGTATCTGCTCGATCGCGACACGATGCGGGTGCAACTCCAGCAGCTCGGCTGGCATCTGCTGACCAACTACGTGGTGCGCAACGCGGACTGCCACACGAAGAACGTCGCCCTGTTCTATACGTCGGTCGACGATGTGGCGTTCACGCCCGTCTACGATGTCGTGACGACGCAGGCTTATCCGCGCTTCGCAGCCAATCCGCCGGGCTTGCCGATCGACGGACGCAAAACCTGGGCGGCCGGTAAGACATTGGAGAGATTTTTCAACACGCGCATGGGCATCGCGCCGCGCCAATACGCTCAGATGGTCGAAGCGCTGTGCGACTCGGCTGCCGACGTCGGCCATGAGTTGATCGAAGCGGCACGCAACGAACCGCAGTGGCGCACGGTCGCCAAGCAGATGCTGCACGCGTGGGACGACGGCATGACCGCGCTGCGCTCGCCGAAGAAAAACCCTCAATTCAAGGGGCTCAAGCCGGCGATCGAAGCAGCGGGATTTTCGGCTGCCGAGCCGCCCGAACGGTCGAGGGAGGTGATCGGGCATTCGCCGCTGCTGGGCCGAAGACATTGATCGCTACCATGCAAAAAGCCCGCGACATAAGCTACGTCGCGGGCTTTGCTTTTCAACCACCACGCTACCGGCGACCCGGCAGCCGCCTTGCCATCAAACCGCCACCGCGCTCAATGCATCTTCGGTGAGCCACAGCGACTCCGCCAGATCCTGCTCGTTCAGATTGAGCCCCTCCCCGCCACGATCGACGACGACGAAGTCGCTCACCTCGCCCAGCGCGATCAGCGGATGGTGCCACACGCCTTTCGCATAGTTGACGCCCTGCCAGCCGCTCGTGACGAACGCGCGGAGCCGCGTCGCGTCGAGCTCGCCCGCGGGGGCCACGACGACCAGATACGGCTTGTCGTTCAGCGGCACGAACGCCTGGCTGCCCAGCGGATGACGCTCGAGCATCTTCACTTCGAACGGCAGCGTGCGCGGCTGGCCACGAAACAGATTGACGAGCGTGCGGCCGTGCTCGTCGGTCACGTCGACTTTCGCGAGGTCGTGATAGCGGATCGTCGTGCCGAGATTGATCGGAATCTGCTTCGCGCCTTCGAGTTCGATCACGTCGCCGAATGCGGCGAATGCTTCCTTCGTCAGCGGTTCGATAGCGAGCGTTTTCATTCGAGCGTACCCCACAGACGCAGACGCGACACACCGCCGTCCGGATAAATGTTGAAGCGCACGTGCGTGACGGGCCCGAGCGCCGCGATCTCGCTTTCGAAGAAATGCTGCTTGTCCATCTGCAGTTTCTGTTCGCCGAGCAGCACCGGCCAGAACATCGCCTGCGTGACGAGCGAGCTGTCGGTGCCCCCCTTCACGTACGCGGCCTGGATCGAGCAGCGATCCGGATAATTGCCCTTGAAGTGCGCGGTGTCGACTTCGATCTTGCGCATCACGCCCGGCTGCGCCAGCGCGATGATCGCCCAGTCGTTGCCCGGCTCGCGACGACGACGCGTTTCCCAGCCGTCGCCCATGTTCACGCCGCGGCCCGGCATCAGCAGCGTCGAGGCCGCGCCGAAGTGCTGGTTGTTTGCGCCGACCAGATACGCGCCGTTTTCCATCGCGGCGAGATCGAACTGCTCGGTGCGGCTCGCGCCGGCCCAGTCGACGTGCGGCTGACCGTACACACGCAAACGCGCGATGCCGCCGTCCGGATAGATGTTCACGCGCAGATGCGTGTATGCGCTCGCGTCGCCGACTTCGAGGTAGTGATGGCTATTGCCCTGCAAGGTCGTGGACGGCACGATCTCGGTCCATTGCGTCGACTGGTTCGGCTCGCCATCGACGACGCGCGCCGCTTCCACCGACGCCGCCGGCGGGAAGTTGCCGGTGAAGTGGCTGGTGTCGAGATCGAGCCCCTTGATCACGCCCGGCCGCGCGAGCTTGACGACGCACCAGTCGTAGCCGGTGGTGCGCTTGCGGCGCGTTTCCCAGCCGTCCATCCACTTGCCGTTGTTGTCGTACTTGCCCGGAATGAAGACGGCCGGTTCCGGATTCAGCATGCGGTCCTTCGACGCGAAGAATTCGTCGCTGGCCTCAAGCGCCTGCGCGCCCAGACGCGGGTCCGCCAGGTTCACATAACGGCGCGTGAATTCCGGTGCGTTGGGGTCGAGAATCGGAAGTGCCATCTTAGTCGTCCTTGATATCGATTGGTGCGGGAAAAACGTTGCGGCTCGTTGCCTGACGTGATGCGCGGACTGTGCATCATGCACGTCATGCGCCGATCAGGTCGTCGAGCCGGAAACGTGCAATGCGATAGATCTGATCGAGGCTCGCGCGCATTTCGTCGGCGCGGCCATTGTTCACGCGCGATTCGAAGTTCGCGATGATGCCGTGGCGGTCGTACCCGCGCACCGCGAGAATGAACGGGAAGCCGAATTTCTCGCGATACGCCTGGTTCAGCGCATGCAGCTTGTCGAACTCTTCCTGGGTGCATTGGGCGAGGCCCGCGCCGCTTTGCTCGCGGGTCGATTCGGCGGTCAGCTCGCCGCGCACCGCCGCCTTGCCGGCCAGCTCCGGGTGCGCGTTGATCAGCGCGAGCTGCCTGTCTTCGCCCGAGGTTTCGACGATCTGCGACATCCTGCGATGCAGCGCGTCGATGCTCGCGAACGGCCGCTCCTGCGCCGCGATTTCGGCGACCCACGGCGAGTGCTCGAAGATGCCCGACAGCGCCGCGACGAACGCGTCGGTCGAGATGCTGTTGAGTTGGTCCAGGGTGTATTGCATCGCCTTCATGCCGCAGCCTCGCGGTTGTCTTGTTGGTAAGGATGAGTTGCGTGCCAGTGCCGCGCGATATCGACGCGCCGTGACACCCACACGCGATCGTGCTGCTCGATGTGATCGAGAAAACGCTGCAGCGCGCGAAAACGCCCCGGCCGCCCGAGCAGCCGGCAGTGCATGCCGATCGACAGCATCTTCGGCACTTCGTCGCCCTCTTCGTACAGCACGTCGAACGCGTCGCGCAGGTAGGTGAAGAAGTGGTCCGCGGTATTGAAACCTTGCGGGGAGGCGAAGCGCATGTCGTTGGTATCGAGCGTGTACGGCACGATCAGTTGCGGCACGGTCTTGCCGCCCGCTACTTCGACGTCCATCCAGAACGGCAGGTCGTCGCCGTAGTAGTCGGAGTCGTACAGGAAGCCGCCGTATTCGGCGACCAGCCGATGGGTGTTCGGACTGTCGCGGCCGGTGTACCAGCCGAGCGGTCGCACGCCGGTGACGCGCTCGATCGCCTGCATGCCGTGGCGCATATGCTCCGCCTCCTGCTCCGGCGACATGTCCTGATAGTGAATCCAGCGATAGCCGTGGCACGCGATCTCATGGCCGAGCTCGACGAACGCCTGCGCCACCTCGGGATGCCGCTCGATCGCCATGCCGACGCCGAACACCGTCAGCGGCAGGTCGCGCTTTTCGAATTCGCGCAGGATGCGCCACACACCGGCGCGCGAGCCGTATTCGTAGATCGACTCCATGCTCATGTGCCGCGCCGGATACGCGGCCGCGCCGACGATCTCCGACAGAAACTGCTCGGAACCCGCATCGCCGTGCAGCACGCAGTTTTCACCGCCCTCTTCGTAATTGAGGACGAATTGCACCGCGATGCGCGCTCGCCCAGGCCAGTCCGCGTGCACCGGGTTGCGGCCGTAGCCGATCAGATCGCGTGGGTAGTTCGGGTCGAATGGCATGGTTTGACGGATGCGTAGTGACGGGACCAGGAATTCGCGTGAAGCTCGGGCTCGGCCCCCTCGGCGACGGCGGCGGGATCGGTCCGTGCAAGCGCTCGAACGACGGCTTCGGCGGCGGCCGCAGCCGCCGCATCGAGTTGAGCCAGTGTAGCGAAAACACCCCGGCGCGCCCATACAGCGGGGCAGATAGTGCGTGTTACAGCGAGTGTATGTGCGCGTCCGCCGACTCGGCGTTTACCCGCGGCGCGCCGGGGCTGAACGACGCGAGCGCGCCGTCGTAGCGCTTCGCCAGCGGCCGCGCGTAGTCGCCGCGCTTGGCCGTCGCGAGACGCAGCGCCACCAGCGCCTCGGTCCATTTGACGGCCGCCGTCACGCCTTCGATCACCGGCGCGCCCAGCGCGTCCTCGATCTCCCTGCAAAGCTCGGCCATGCCCGCGCAACCGAGGACGATCGCGTCCGAGCCGTCCTCGGCGAGCGCGCGCCGGCATTCGTCGAGGATGATGCGGCGCGCAGCCGAGCCCGGCTTGTCGAGATCGAGTACGGCGACGTCGGTCGCACGCACGTTGCGGCAAAAGCGCTTCATGCCGTAGCGCTCGGCCAGATGCCAGGCCATGCCGCAGGTGCGGGCGAGCGTCGTGACGACCGAAAAGCCCGGCGCGAGCACGCTTGCGGCGTGCATCGCGGCTTCGGCGATGCCGATCACCGGGCCGCGCGCGAGTTCGCGGGCCGCGTAGAGGCCGGGGTCGCCGAAGCACGCGATCACGTAGCCGTCACAGCCCTCCTGCTCGCCCGCCGCGACTTCGGCGAGCAGACCGGGCGTGGCGAGCGCTTCGTCGTAATAGCCTTCGATCGACGGCGGGCCCATCGTCGGATTGACGGCGATCACTTCGGTGCCGGGCGCGGCGACTTCGCGCGCGCAACGCCCCATCGCCTCGGTCATGCGGCGCGTGGTGTTCGGATTGATCAGTTTGATACGCATGGCGACTCCTGTTCGACTCGTTATTGCAGCGGCGAAAGCCCAAGACGCTCAGCGTGTGAGCAGCCGATAGAACAGCGCGCCGAGTCCCGCGCCGATGAACCACGAGAAATTCGCGCAACCGTCGAGCCCCGGCACCATCACGCAGATCACCGCGATCAGCGCGGCCGGCAGCAACGCGGCCACTGCCCGATAGTTGACGCCGTTGCGATACCAGTACGAGCCGTTCGGCGCGACCGTGTACAGATCGTCGAGCACGATCTTCTGACGCTTCACGAGGTAGAAGTCGACGATCAGGACGCCGTACAAAGGTCCGATGAAGCTGCCGAGCACGTCGAGCGTGTAGTGGATCACGGCCGGATTGTTGAACAGGTTCCACGGCGTGATGAAGATCGACGCGACGGCCGCGAGCATGCCGCCCGCACGCCAGCTGATCAGGCGCGGCGCGACGTTCGAGAAGTCGAAGGCCGGCGACACGAAGTTCGCCACGATGTTGATGCCGATCGTCGCGATCGTGAAGGTCAGCGCGCCGAGAATCACGGCCATCGGATAGTCGATGCGGCCCACCGTTTCGACCGGGTCCGTGATCAGCTCGCCGAATACCGGCAGCGTGGCCGCGGTCGTGATCACCGTGACGAGCGAAAACGCGAGGAAGTTGACGGGCAGGCCCCAGAAATTGCCGCGCTTGACGCTGCGAAAGCTCTTGCCATAGCGCGAGAAGTCGCCGAAATTCAGCATCGGCCCGGAGAAGTACGACACCACCAGCGAGATCGCCGTGATCATCACCGGCACCACTTCCATGCCGTGATATTTGACGCCACCGAGGTTGATGCCGATATTGCGCCAACCCGCGCGATACACCATGTAGCCGGCGAGAATGAACATCACCACGTACACGGCCGGCCCCGCGAAGTCGATGAACTTCTTGATGGTCTCCATGCCGTGCCAGAACACCAGTGCCTGCAGCACCCACAGCAGCATGAAGCCAGCCCAGCCGATCGTCGACAGACCGAACAGGCCATGCCGGTGCACGTCCGCATAGGGTAATAATTGCGGCATGAACTTCAGCACGACGATCACGAGCGCGCTCGACGCGAGATAGGTCTGGATGCCATACCATGCGACCGCGATCAGGCCGCGGATCACCGCCGGCACATTCGCGCCGAGCACACCGAAGGTCGCGCGGCACGCAACCGGATAAGGCACGCCGTTCAGTTGGCTCGGCTTGGCGATCAGGTTGCACAGCACGTTCACGAGCGTGATGCCGATCAGCAGCGACACCAGCACCTGCCAGCTCGTCAGGCCGAGCGCGAACAGACTCCCCGCGAACACGTAGCCGCCGACGCTATGCACGTCCGACATCCAGAACGCGAAGATGTTGTACGCGGTCCAGTTCTGCGCGCGTAGCGGCGCGAGGTCCTCGTTGTAGAGCCGCTCGCTGTAGCCGGCCGGCATCGACGGATCGGCGTCACTCGTACCGTCCGGGTAGTTGGAGATGGGGTGACTGCCTGGCGCTGCACTGAACTGAGCCATGATTCCTCCTTTGGATTGGGACCATCGATAAAGCATCGACGGACATTGCATCGGCCATGCCAGTTGCTCGTTTCTCGCCCTGCGTGGGTCGAAGAAGTCGGCGTCGTGGTCCCGGGCCGTGCCGCGCGTGTCTCCGTACTGATGTACTTGTGGTTGTCGCATCGCCGGCCGCCGCGGATTCCCGGCGATGCGTCGCTACCCGAGCGTCCGTCGTCTCGAGACGGACGTGCGTGTTCAGGCCGGCGGCGCTCGCGCGAGTCCGCCTTGCCGTGCATCGATTAGTTCAGTTCAATTCAGTGCGGCGCGCACCACGAACGGGCGCTCGCCTGCTGTTTGCCTCAGCCTGGGTTGGTGTCGGCTGTGGCTGTCTACGAGGATGCTTCTTTCGACGCGAGCGCGCCGAACACTTCATGCAGGTCCGCTGCGCCGCGCGCGGGGCGTTCCAGCATCTTCAACTCGACGCTTTGCAGATGGCGCGACATCAGCGCGGCCGCCTGCTTTCCATCGCCGGCGTCGAGCGCGGCGAGAATCTCTTCGTGGTCCTCGAACGAGCAGGAACTGCGTCCGAGCGACTCGTACAGCGCGGAAATCAGCGTGGAGCGCGCGACCAGTCCGTTCAGGCAATCGCACAGCACCGTGTTGCCGGTCAGGTTCGCGAGTTCCGTATGAAACTCGCCCGACAACCGGATCCACGCCGGAAAATCCCGCGTTTCGAACGCTTTGCGTTCCCGGCCGATCATGCCGCCGATGTTTTTCAGGCGCCGCATGCCGTGTCCGCTACAGATCTTTTCGACGACGGCCAGCTCGATGATGCGGCGCATTTCGAACACCTCGTGCACCTCCTGCAACGACGGACTCGCGACGAACGCGCCGCGGTTCGGTTCGAGATCGACGAGCCGCTCACCCGCCAGCTGCGAGAGTGCCTGCCGGATCGGACCGCGCTTCACGCCGAATACTTCGCACAACTGCGCTTCGGTGAGCTTCGCGCCGGGCGCCAGCCGGTGCTCGAGGATCGCCGCGCGGATGCGCTCGGCGATGGCTTCGGGCTTCGAACTGTTCGCGACGGATTCGGTGTCGGACATGATGTGCGTCTCGGTATGTTGGTCATCATAGGATGGACACAAAGATTGTCAACAATTTTTGTGTCGATTTTCGACAGTTTTCGTGGTGCGTCGCGGTAGAGTTGCCGGCGAGCCAAGCTGGGTGGCTGTCTGGCGGGAATCTTACCCCCTTTTAATGTTGCGAGGCCCATTGCTGGCAGCTAGTTTTTGTCAACAAAAACTGAAAACATTGGCGGCGGGTGTGTGAGGTGGGGTGAAACCAAATCTGGGCAGTTAGTTGCATTTATGAGGCCTAAAAAAGCGGGCGATCTGCCCGCTTCTCCCCTACCTCGCGCACGCTTCAGCCAAGGCTCGGATAGCCCGACGCCGTCAGCTTGAACCCCTGCGCATTAGCGACCAGACGCGCCTGCGCCCCGACCGGCAGCGTCACCATGTTGTGAACGTGCCCGAACTGCAGTCCCGTCACGACGGGAATGCCGATCAGCGAGCGCACCTGCTCGACCATCGCGTGCAGGTCATAGCCGTTGTCGTATTCGTAAGGCTTGCCGCCCGTGAAATCGCCGAGCACGAGCGCCTGCTGCTGCGCAAGGATGCCGGCCAGATGCAGTTGATAGATCATCCGCTCGATGCGAAATGGCTGCTCGTTGACGTCCTCGACGAACAGGATGCCGCCTTGTACCGGCGGCATGTACGGCGTGCCGACCAGCGACGCCAGTACCGCCAGATTGCCGCCCCACAGCGTGCCCGATACGTCGACGTTTTGTGCCTGCGGCGTGTTGCTCGCGATCGTGATGGTCGGTTGAGTCACTGCCGACCAGAAATGCCGCATCGTGAACTCGCTCAGTTCCTCGGCGCCGAAGTCGCTCATCAGCATCGGGCCGCCGAAGGTCTTCACGCCGGCGCGCGCGAGCAGCGCCATCTGGATCGCGGTGAAGTCGCTGTGACCGACCAGCGCGATCGGTTGATCCGCCAGCCGCCGCTGCAGCCCGTCGTAGTCGAGACCGTGGAGAATCCGCACCGCGCCGTAGCCGCCGCGCACGGCCAGCACGACATCGGGCAGCTCGCGTGACGGATCGGCGAGCCGGTTCAGATCGGCCGCGCGCTCGCCGTCGGTGCCGGCGAAGCGCTGAAAGCGGCGCTTCGCCGCCTCTTCGCCGTCGACCCGATGCCCTTGCGCGCGCAGCCGATGCAACGCGCGATGCAACACCTCCGGATCATGCGGATAGCCGGATGGCGCAATCAGTTCGATGGTGCGATGAGCGGTCATGGCGAGACCCGTTGGGTGTTGTTGTTTTAGAGCGGCGTGGTTGAGGGCGGTTCGCTGCTGGACGGTGTGGCGGTGTTGGCGGCCGGTTCCACGGCGGCGTGACCCGCCTGTTCCGCAGCTTTTCCCCGCGCTTCCGCGGTGATTTTTTCGCCTGATTCACCGCGCGCCGCCGCGCGCGCTTCGCGACTCGCGCGACGCCGCTCGGCGAAAAACGATCTGAGCGCGGCGCCGCATTCGGCTTCGAGCACGCCGCCGCTGACCGTCGTGTGATGGTTCAACTGAGGATTTGCGAACGCATCGACGACGCTGCCGCACGCGCCGGTTTTCGGGTCACGCGCGCCGAACACGACACGGGCGATGCGTGCATGCATCAGCGCACCGGCGCACATCAGACAGGGCTCGAGCGTGACATAGAGCTCGCAGCCCGGCAGACGATAGTTTTCGAGCGAACGGGCGGCGGCGCGCAGCGCGACCATTTCGGCATGCGCGGATGGATCGTGCGAGCCGATCGGATGATTGAAGCCCGTGGCGATGACTTCGTCACCGCGCACGAGCACCGCGCCGACCGGCACTTCGCCGGCTGCGCGCGCTTCTTCGGCGGCGGCCTGGGCGAGCGCCATGAAGCGAAGGTCGCGTTCGGAGATGATGGGAGGTTCGGAATTGCCGGAAGCCATGGCGGGAGCGCCCGTGGCCTGATCCGCCGCCTGCGGGCGGACCTCGCCGGCGCTAACGGCGACGGACTTCTCGCCGTCCTCGGCCGGCGCCGAAGAACCCACCGCGCAGGCACACACGAGCGGCTCGCTCACTGGGAACCCGCACTGGCCGCATCGACATTGCCGACGCGCTCCGACAGCCGTTCGGCGATGCGGCGGCAATATTCGCGCGGCAGGACCATCGGGCCGCCGCGTAGCGATTCGAGCGCCATGTCGAGCGCGAGCATGCGCGCCTGGAGACGGCAACGGGTCGCCTGATCGGTCACGGCATTCAGCTCCGTTTGCAGGTCGCGCAACGCGCGAAGCTGCTCGACAGCGGGCGGCACGAAGCCCGCGTTTTTTAGAATGCGGTTGGCGACGCGTACTTCTTGCGGCACCAGCGCATCGTCGTCGAGGGACAGCGGCGCGCCCGCTCCCGGCAAGTCTTCGAACTCTCCGCGCGCGGCGGCGGCGGCAATACGCTGTTCGACAAGCGCATCAAGCAATTTCATCTGCAATCCACTACGTTGCGGCCCGAGCATTCTATCAGGGCGCGCAGGGGTGTTCCGTGCCGAACGGCGGGCAAACAACCACGGATCGGCGCTCTATTCGGCATTTGACGGTGCTTCGACGTGGACTTAGAGTCTGTCCTCAAGTCGTACGACGTGCACGGCGCTCGCGTGGCGTGGCACGTGGACGTTTTCCTCTCATCGAAGTTGATGCCGCAATGCCATCTAAACCGACCGCCGACTGCAGTACTTTTCCCCTTGTGACTCCGCGCCCGGCCCGCACCCGTCAGCCCGTGCGCATGGCACTGGCCGCGCTTGCTGCGGCGGCGTTGCTGTCCGGCTGTGGGGTGTTTTGCGGTGGCGCGGCCGCAAGCGGCGGCGCTTATGCCGGCGGCTGCGGGACGAGCGTGCATTTCTAGCCGACACATGGCGAAACAGTTGCGGGCTTGAGCCGCCCCTGCCCCTCAGTTCTGCCCCACCAACGGCCACCGCGCGAGCACGATATGCCTCGTGCGTCCCAGCAAACTGTGCACCAGCGCAAACTCCCGCACATTCCAGCAGGCCGGCTCGGCCGGACGGCGCTCGATCCACGGCATGCCGTACGCCAGCGTCAGGTGCGGCGTGAAACGTTCGTCGGGCTCGATGCCGTCGTCCCGTAACCTCGCTTCGAGTGCATCGTGAAGCGCCTGCAGTCCGCGTACACCGTGCTCGCCGACCAGCACCGCCGGCCCCGGTCGCGGCTTTTTCGCGAAGCTGGCGAGCGCATCGAATTCGACCGTAAACGGCGCCATGCTGACCGACGCCGCCGCCCGCTTCGCCGCCTCGAGCACATCCGCCGGCAAGCCGCCCGAGAAATTTCCAAGATGCCTCAGCGTGACGTGCAGCCGATTCGCCGCGAGCGGTTTGCTGCGCACGCCTCTGCGCCCGCCACCGCGCAAGTCATGATCCGCGCAAAGCTGCTGCGCGAACTTCGCGATGCCGGCCGCGGTGTTGGAATCGGGATAGACCGCGAAAAAGAGCCCGTCGGTGAGCGGCGGCGGCGCCTCGAGCCCGGGCAACCACAGTTGTTCAGGCATCGCGCCTCGTTCCCTCGCTGGTTCTTTCTGCCAATCCGCACACGCCGCACGGGCGGCCCATTGCAGCCATCATACTGTATATTCATACAGTATGACAGGCCACGCGCAAACGCGGCCGCTATAAATCGGCCGGCTTGCCGATGCGCTTGTACCAAAGCTCGATAAACGACTCCGCCGCCGGCGACAGCGAATGCTCGGCACGCCGGATCAGATTCACGTCGCGCGTGACGAGCGGCGCTTCGAGCCTGCGCGCGACCAGATCGCGATGCGGAAACGAGCCGAGCAGAATGCCCGGAAAAATCGCCACGCCGAGACCCGCCTGCACCATCGAGAGCCCCGTCGTCATATAGGACACCTCATACTCCACCGCCTTGCGCGTGCCAAGCGTGAACAGTGTTTCGTCGATCAGCTTGCGGATCCCGCTCGTCGACTTGATACCGATCCACGGATACTGCAGCGCATCCTTCCAGCTCACGCGCCGCTTTTTCGCGAGCGCCGAATCCTTGCGGCAGATCGCACACAGATTGTCGCGCGCGAGGCATTGCAGCGTGATGCCCTCGGGCCGGTCGCTGATCGTGCCGATGCCGAACTCGACGTCGCCCGTCAGCGTCGACGCGGTCAGGCGATCGGGCGCGGCGTCGTCGAGCGAGACCTCGATGTTCGGGTACAACGCGCGGTATTCGGCGAGCAGCTTCGGCACGATCGCCGCCGCGATCGACGGCGTCGCCGCGAAGCGCAACTGACCGCGCTCGCGCCCGGCCAGCTCCTTCACGCTCGACTGGATCGACTCCAGGTCGCGCAGCATCCGCTCGACGGTCGGCAGGATTTCGTGCGCGGCGGCGGTCGGCCGCATCGAGCGCGAGGTCCGGTCGAACAGGCGCAGGCCGAGCGCCTCCTCCATTTGCCGGATCAGAACACTGACCGCCGGCTGCGTGATGAACATCTCGTCGGCCGCGCGCGTCAGCACGCCGAAGCGGCACACGAGCGCGAACGCGCGCAACTGCTTGATGGTTGGCGTCATGAAAGCACATTCATAAAGTTACTTTATGGGACCATTGATTTTGTTCGATTGTTTTCATTCGAACAGTACCCTACATTGCTTGCCTACGCAGCCCGCAGCCGTTCAGAAAATGACGGGCCCAACGACAGGAGACAGTCGTGACAGCAATCGATTCGCGCAAACGCTGGGTCGGCGCCATGGCGTCGACGCTCGGCAACGTGCTCGAGTGGTACGACTTCGTGGTGTTCGGCTTTCTGTCGATCATCATCGCGAAGCAGTTCTTCCCCACCGACAGCGAGTACGCCGCGCTGATGCTCACCACCGCCACGTTCGGCGCGGGCTTCGTGGTCCGCCCGCTCGGTGGAATCCTGCTCGGCATGTACGCGGACCGCAAAGGCCGCAAGGCCGGCCTCACGCTCGTCATCGCGATGATGACGGTAGCCGCCGCGATGATCGCGCTGACCCCGGGCTTCCGGCAGATCGGCCTGATCGCGCCGGCGATCGTGCTGTGCGCGCGTCTGTTGCAGGGCATTTCGGCCGGCGGTGAATTCGGCACCGCGACCGCGATGTTGATCGAATACGCGCCGAAGACACGGCGCAATCTGTACGGCAGCTGGCAGATGTTCGCGCAGGCCCTGGGCGCGTTGCTCGCGGTCGCGATGGGCAGCGCGCTCACGCATCTGTTCACGCATGAGGCGCTCGAATCGTGGGCGTGGCGCATTCCGTTCCTGCTCGGTCTGCTGATCGGCCCGGTCGGCTTCTACATCCGCCGCAATCTGCCCGAAACCGAGGCGTTCCAGAAGCTCGGCCCGCGCGTGAAGGTGCCGCTTTCTCGCGTCGTGGCGCAATTTCCGCGTGAGCTATTCATCGCGACCGCGCTGTCCGCCGCGCTCAATGTGATGGCCTACGTGATCATCACGTATCTGCCGATTTACGCGGTGCAGAACCTGCACATGCCGGTCACGCTGCCGTTTACCGTCCTGCTCGCGAGCGTGCTGCTGCGCGTGGTGACGATCCCGCTATTCGGTCATCTGGCGGATCGCATCGGCGGCGAGCGCATGATCCGCGTCGCGCTCGCGCTGTTTCTCGTCGTGCTGTATCCCGCCTACTACTGGATCGTCAACGCACCGTCGTTCGTGTCGGTGATGACCGTCGAGCTCGGCTTCGCGCTTCTCATCAGCGCGTCGAACGCGCCGATTCCGACCGCGCTCGCCAGCCTGTTCCCGACCGAAGTCCGCTCGACCGGCCTTGCGATCTCCTACAACATCGGCGCGGCCGTATTCGGCGGATTTTCGCCGATGGTGCTCACGTGGCTGCTGCACGTGAGCGGCAACAACATGATGCCCGCGCACTTCTGCGCGGTGTTCTTCGCGCTGGGGCTGATCGGCGCGTTCATGCTGAGGCGCCGCGCGTCGCCGATGAACGAGTTCGCGACGCAGTAGTCCGCTCATCCCCGCTTCCCTCTCACCCGCACTTTTCCCGGGAGATCCCGCATGCCTGTCATTGACGTTCATACCCACATCTTCACGCACAAATGGCTCGATCTGCTGCGCCAGCGCGGCGGTGCTTACAACATCCAGACGCGCCCCGACGGGCAGCAGGAAGTGTTTCGCGGCAACACGCCGGTCGTGATTCCGCAAAAAGGCCACTTCGATTTCGACATGCGCATCCGTCAGATGGACGAATCGGGCATCGACATTTCGGTCGTCTCGCTGACCTGCCCGAACGTGTACTGGGGCGATCGGGAAACCAGCTGCCTCGCCGCGCGCGAATCGAACGACACGATCGCCGAAGCGCAGGCCAAATACCCCGAACGCATTCGCTGGTTCACGTCGCTGCCCTGGGAGTATCCCGAGGCGGCGCTCGAAGAACTGCGCCGCACCTGCGAGAACGGCGCGAGCGGCGTGATGGTGCTCGCGAACATCGCGGGACGCAGCCTCACCGATCCGATGTTCGCGCCGATCTGGGCCGAGATCGACCGTCGCGCGCTGCCGGTGCTCGTGCATCCCACCGATCCGCCCGGCGTCGACCTGATGGACATGACGAAGTTCGATCTGAGCTGGGCCGTCGGCTTCATGTTCGACACGACGCTCGCGATCACGCGAATGATCTTCGAAGGCTTCTTCGATCAGTATCCGAATCTGAAGATCATCGCGTCGCATGCGGGCGGCGCGCTGCCTTATCTGGCCGGTCGCTTCGAGAAAGGCAACGAGGTCGAGATCCCGCAGCGTCGCAAGATGAAGCGCAAGCCGATCGACTATCTACGTCATATCTACTACGACTGCATCACCTACAGCCCGGCGTCGTTCGATTTTCTCGTCTCGGTGGTCGGCGCGGATCGCGTGATGTTCGGCACCGACTGGCCGCACCAGGTGTACGACATTCGCGGCGCGTTCGCCAACACCGCGCGTCTGCCGAAGGAGCAATGCGACGCGATCCGCGGCAACAACGCGCTGCGGGTGTTCGGGTTCTGATCCCGCTTGGGGCCGTGCGGGGACGTGCGGGGACGTGCGGGGACGTGCGGGGACGTGCGGGGACGTGATGCGCCGGATACACTGGCACCTCTGTCCTCGCCACGACCCACACCCATGAAACCGAGCCGCACCCTTTCGACCGTCGAAGTCCATACCGGCGGAGAAGCGTTCCGCATCGTCACGAGCGGACTGCCGCGCCTGCCGGGCGACACGATCGTGCAGCGCCGTGCCTGGCTGAAGGACCACGCCGACGAAATTCGCCGCGCGTTGATGTTCGAGCCGCGCGGCCACGCCGACATGTATGGCGGCTACCTGACCGAGCCGATTTCGCGCGACGCCGATTTCGGCGTCATCTTCGTGCACAACGAAGGCTATAGCGACCACTGCGGACACGGCGTCATCGCGCTCGCGACGGCCGCCGTCGAACTCGGCTGGGTGCAGCGCACGAGTCCGCGGACGCGCGTCGGCATCGATGCACCCTGCGGCTTCATCGAGGCCTTCGTCGACTGGGACGGCGAGCACGCCGGCCGCGCGCGCTTCGTCAACGTGCCGTCGTTCCTGTTCAAGCGCGATGTGACGGTCGACACGCCGTCCTTCGGCAAGGTCACGGGCGACATCGCCTATGGGGGCGCGTTCTATTTCTATGTCGACGGGGCGCCATTCGATCTGGCGATCCGCGAGTCCGAAGTGGAACGCCTGATCCGCTTCGGCGCCGAGGTGAAGCAAGCCGCGAACAGCGCGTTTGCCGTGCAGCATCCGGACATTCCGGAGATCAATCACATCTACGGGACCATCATCGCCAATGCGCCGCGCCATCCGGGCTCGACGCAGGCGAACTGCTGCGTGTTCGCGGATCGCGAGGTCGATCGTTCGCCGACCGGTTCCGGCACCGCCGGCCGCGTGGCGCAGCTTTACCAACGGGGTCAGCTGGGCGCGAACGACACGCTCGTCAATGAATCGATCGTCGGCACGATATTCAAGGCGCGCGTGCTGCGCGAAACGTCGGTCCACGGCATACCGGCCGTGATTCCCGAGGTGGAAGGCGACGCGTATATCTGCGGGTTCGCACAGTGGATCGTGGATGAACGGGATCCATTGGCTTATGGCTTTTTAGTGCGATGATCAGGCTGGGTCGCGCAGACTCGTTCTCGCGCTGCGCGACGGCTACCGCTCGAGAGGATCACTGACTATCTCGCCGGGCAGCGCGAGGTCGAGCCCTGGCGTGATTGATATAGTCAGGCAAGCAGATCGAAATCGACGATCACCGCACCGCTTTCTTTCATTCAGTCAACACCGGTCTTACACATTAGCCGGCCTTGTGACGCCATGCTTTCATGAGGTCTACGAACGGTCGATCGAATCGTCGGTCCGCCCGTCGTGCGGCCCCAGTCGCCTTGGGTTAACCGTCATTGCGGACAGTCCGGATTCGTTGCATCGTACGCGCTGCACGGCCCCCATCGCCACGAACGAACAACGGGAGAAGCAAGCTCAATCGCCACCCCACTCATGGGATTCAAAGCATCTCGATCGACGCAGCCAACATCCTGGTCGAGCAGGCTATCGACGCCATCACCCCTCGCCTGCCGACGTTATCTCCGATATGAATAGCCCATGAACAACGTGCATACCCTGCAGGCTTCGCCGTCTTCGCATCGCGCGACAGGAACGGCAGCGCTCGCACTCTCCGCGCTCGGCATCGTGTTCGGCGACCTCGGCACGAGCCCGCTGTACGCATTGCAGGCCGCGTTCAGTGGCTCGCTCGGCGTCGCACCGACCCACGCCAACGTGATCGGCATCGTCTCGCTGTTCCTGTGGTCGCTGATATTGATGGTGAGCGGCAAGTACGTGCTGGTGCTGATGCAGGCCGACAACCGCGGCGAAGGCGGACTGCTTGCGCTGCTCGCATTGCTGGTCGGCGAGCGCACCGGACGCGTGACCCGCGCCGGCGCGTTGCGCTGGGTATTCATGGCGATGTTCGGGACCGCGATGCTGTATGGCGACGGCGTGATCACGCCCGCGATCTCGGTGCTGAGCGCCATCGAAGGGATCGAAGTGGCGACGCCCGCCTTCGCGCACTACACGGTGCCGCTCACCGTGGTGATCCTGGTGGCGCTATTCGCGGTACAGCCGTTGGGCTCCGGACGCGTGGGCGTCGCGTTCGGTCCGATTCTCGCGGTCTGGTTCGTCGTCATCTTCGGGTTGGGGCTGGTGTCGCTCGTGCAAACGCCGGCGATCCTCGCCGCCTTCAATCCGCTGAACGGCATCGAGTTCTTCGCGCACAACGGCTTCAAGGGCTTCGTCGCACTGGGCGCCGTCGTGTTGTGCCTGACCGGCGGCGAAGCACTGTACGCCGACATGGGCCACTTCGGCGCGCGGCCGATCCGTCTCGCGTGGTACGGGCTCGCGTTGCCCGCGCTGACCGTCAACTATCTGGGTCAAGGCGCGTTGCTGCTGCGCGATGCCAGCGCGGCGGCCCGCCCGTTCTATACGACGGTGCCGTCATGGGGCCTGTATCCGATGGTGGTGCTGGCCACGCTGGCGACCATCGTGGCCTCGCAGGCGCTGATTTCCGCGGTGTTCTCATTGACGCGCCAGGCGGCGCAGCTCGGCTTGTCGCCGCGCGTGACGGTCAGACACACGTCGTCGAGCACCGAGGGGCAGATCTATCTGCCGGGACTGAACTGGGTGCTGATGGTCGCGACCATCGCGGTGGTGCTCGGCTTCCGCAGCTCGGACAGTCTCGCGGCCGCTTTCGGTATCGCGGTATCGACGACGATGTTGATCACGACCATGCTGTTCGCCGCTTTCGCGCGCGTGCGCTGGAACTGGCCGATCTGGCGCGTCGCGCTCGTGGCCGGACTTTTCATGGTGGTGGACGTGGCGTTCGTCGCGGCGAACGCGATGAAGTTTGCCGACGGCGGCTGGCTCCCGCTCACGATCGGCACGCTGACCTTCCTCGTGTCGACCTCGTGGCTGATCGGGCTGCGCGCGCTGACACGCGCCCGCATGGACACGCAGTTGCCGCTCGACGCATTCGTGTCGAGCATTGCCGTGTCTCCGCCGCACCGTGTGCATGGTACGGGCGTGTTTCTGATGGGCGCCGGAAACTCGGTGCCGACCACCATGCTGCACCACCTGAAGCACAATCAGGTACTGCATGAGCAGGTGGTGCTCCTGACCTTGCTGACCGAGGAAACGCCACGCGTCGAGGAAAGCAACCGTTTCGAGGTGCAGCGCCTCGACCAGGGCTTCGTGCGGATCATCGGTCGTTACGGCTACCTGGAAATGCTCGATGTGCCGCAACTGCTCGAACAGGCGCTGCGGCACGCGGGATGCACGGCCTATGACCCGATGACGACCACGTTCTACCTCGGACGCGAATCGCTGACGGTGAAGACCAGGCACCATCCAGCACGCTATGTGCTGCTAAGCCTGTTCTCGCTGCTGCGCAAGAACGAGCTGAACGCGACCGCTCATTTGGGCTTGCCGCCGAATCGTGTGGTCGAGATGGGGGCGCGGCTCGATCTGGCCTGAAGTGACACACCGGGAACGAGGCGTCATGAGCAGCCACGAGGTTTCACCTCTTTGCCGCGATGCGCCTCCCTCCCGGTATTCAATTCGACGTCATGGCAATAGCACGGTGTCGACCACATGAATGACGCCATTGGACTGCATGACGTCGCCGATCGTCACGTGCGCGACGTCGCCCTTGTCGTCGGTAATGGCCCAGCCGCTGGCGTCCTTGCTGACGATCAGCGAATCGCCCTCGACAGTCTTCAGGCTCGCCTTGCCACCTCCCTGGTCAACTGCCATGGCGAGATCACGCGCGGTGAGACGGCCCGGCACCACGTGATACGTGAGCACCTTGACAAGCATGGCCTTGTTCTCGGGTTTGAGCAGCGTCTGCACCGTGCCGGCGGGCAACGCGGCGAACGCCTCGTTGGTCGGCGCGAACACCGTGAAGGGGCCGTTGCCCGATAGCGTATCGACCAGACCGCCGGCTTTCACCGCGGCGACCAGGGTCGTGTGGTCGTTCGAATTCACCGCGTTCTGGATGATGTTCTTCGACGGATACATGGCGGCGCCGCCAACCTCCACGGTGTTGTCCGGGGACATCGAACCGGCCGTCGCGGCCATCGTCGTTCCCAGCGCCAGAGCAATGACGAGCGCTGCGCCGGCCGTTTTCATCTTGCTGCAGGATTCCATCTGCGTTCTCCCGAAAGATCGATGCTTCCGGACTGGAAGCAAGCGAAGATACGGGTCAAACGAAGCTACGGATGCACGCCTTATCGCGCGCATGTCGAGCGACCATGGACGCAGGGATCGTGGAGCGCGCTCATGCGCCGCCCACGACGCCTTTTGCCAGCACCGGCCCGGTCGGTTGCCCGCTCGGCGATCCTCCATGCGGTTCCAGCGATACCGCGAGGGTCGCTCGCTCGTTCAGCAGCGCGAGCCGGGTTTGCGGTAGCGCTACGATGGTCGGCCGGTCTACTGCAATCACGCCGAGCGACACGGGTCGCTCGCCCGGCGCAATCAGCCACAGTTCGGTGGAGCGGTCTGCCGCAACCGGGTTGCCGTATGCCGGAACGATCACCATGCGGGCACGCTCGACGTCGACGATCGCGGTCCATCCTGCGGCGCCTCCGTCCCGCACGATGCTGGCCACCTTGTAGCCATCGTGGCTGGGGCCAACGACGGGACCATACCGGACCGGCAGGATGAGAAGAATGACGAGCGCCATGGCTGCGAAACTGGAACCGATACCGATCCAGCGCCACCAACGGACATCATCCCAGAGCCTGACGCGAGGCCGCGGCGCTTCGACTGGCGCGAAGCCCAGTTCGGACTGGATGCGCGCCCACACATAGCTTGCTGGCTCGATCTCGCCGATATCTTCGTTGAGCGGCATCAAGCGGTTCTGCCAGCGTGCGACGCTTGCGGCCAGTTGGCGATCGTGCTGCAGTGCCAGTTCGATCTGCCTGCGCCCGGCCGCGTCGAGAACGCCCAGTACGTATTCGGCGCACCGCAGATCGTCAGGGCTGGAGAGTGGCGTATTCATTGTTCGAGACACGCTTTGAGCTGGAGCAGACTGCGCCGGATCCAGCTTTTCAGGGTTCCCAGCGGGACGCTCAATCGCTCCGCCAGTTCGGCATACGTCGCGCCCGTGAAGAATGCTTCCCGAACGACACTACCGTGCTGGGCCGGCAGTCCTTCCAGACAACGCTCGAGGCGTCGTCGCTCCTCGCTATACTCGGCGATCGCGGCGGGCGACGGACTGTCATCGACGATCTCTTCCCCTATCGTTTCGTCCAATGGTTCTTCGCGGCGCGTGCGCAGGCGGTCGATGGCCCGGTTGCGCGCGATGGCGGCAAGCCACGTGATCGCGCTGGCGAGCGTCGGGTCGAACGTCACGGCGCGGCGCCATACGGTGACATAGACGTCCTGCAGCACCTCTTCGGCTTCGCCGCGATCGCGCAGCATCTTCAGGCACACACCGAGGAGCTTCGCGGAGGTGCGTCGGTAGAGTGTGGCGAAAGCAGCCCGATCGCCCGCGCCAACGTCGAGCAGGAGCAGGTTCAGTTCATCGCGGCGACGGGTTTCGGGATCGTCGGTCGGCCGATCGCCATCGGTTGCCGGATTGCCGCTCATGTCATCTGCGCTCCCTGTGGATCGGCCGTGCGGGATCTGGAATACCTGAGTAGCCGCCGTGCGGTGGCCGCTCGAAACGAGCGTCTTCCGCGGCCGTGACCATCGCATCGGTTGGCCCTCCCGGGGTGGACCGCAGGCATGTTCCGGCCACGTCGGTGTCGGCCAATCTGGCAGTTACGGAACAGATGGGTGCCTGGATGCACTTGTTGCAAAAAATTTTAGCGCGTTGCGGCAAGGAAACAGGTGATGTCGCAGCGGCTATCAGTTTTTCGGGCCGGTCAATTTACGCCGACTGGCGCGCTACCGCACCTCGTTACCGCGGACGAACAATAAAGTTCAGCACCACGATCCGCACCGCCAGGCGGCGGCGCCATTGAAGAATCGGAATCAGGCGTTCCGGATGCATGGAAACGGCTTCGCGCTATGCCGCCGCTGCCTATGTATATTGCCGCTCAGGTTCGGGGCCGTTTCGATCCTTACGTTTTCTACGCGTCTTTCAGCCAGGGCATTTCCACGGGTGACACCACAAGCCGTCGGGACTCGCGCTGCAGTTCGAAGATGAACCCGACCAGGATCATGGAATCGGCATAGGGGATCGGGAATACGTGAGGATTTTCCGCTGCGCGCAGTGGGCGTGTGGGCGTGTCCGCCGTGGTCGCGGCGTTCTCGCGGACGCTTTCCAGTTCGTCAGCCATTGCCTGCCCACTTACTTTTACGACGCGGCTACGTAGGTCGCTGAAGGGTTCGATGCGCGCACCGTCTTCGTTGTACTCGGGCACTTCATAGATGAACCAGGACATTTGCTTCTCCCAGGAAAAGGGCCGCCATTCTAACAGTGGGCATCATCGACGAACTCCGGCCGCCCAACCCTACTCCCCCCTTTATTCACCGTCAAACGAACACAACGCAATGGGCAACCCCGTGAAACAGTCGCCGGTGTTGCTCTATTGGCGTTCGCGCCATGCTATATAATTTTCCGACCTCTTTTTGACTCTGGGCGACGCGGCTGTGAAAAAAATCATTCTAACCCTGGCCGCCTCGGTGGCCGCCTGCGCTATCTGGTCTGCCGGCGCACACGCACAAGACCGCGAACTGGTTGTGGCATCGAGCGCGACCTATACTCCTTTCGCATTTCAGAACAAGGACAATCAGATCGTCGGTTTCGACATCGACATCATCGATGCGATCGCCAAACAGCAGCATATGAAAATGCGCATCGTGAATACGCCGTTCACCAGCATCTTCGCCTCGCTCAACAACGGCGATGTGGACCTGGTCATTTCCGGCGTCACGATCAACGACAAACGCAAACAGAGTTTCGACTTCTCGGCGCCATATTTCGATGCGCGCCAGTTGATTGCCGTGCCCAAGAACAGTACGGTGAAGTCGCTGAAGGACCTGGACAACAAAAAGGTTTCCGTGGTCAGCGGTTCGACGGCCGACGATGTCATGAGCCGTGAAGTGGGCAAGACCAACCCGAATATCCGTCGCTTCGAAAGCACGCCACTCATTATTTCCGAACTGGCTTCGGGCGGCGTGGACGCGGCCATTGGCGATAACGGCGTCATTGCCTACCGCGTATCGCAGACCCCAGGCCTCAAGACCGTGGAAGATGCGAATTTCCCCAAGGAATACTACGGAATCGTGGTGCGCAAGGGCGACAAGGCCTTGCTGGACAAGATCAACGCTGGCCTGGCTGCGATCCGCGCAGATGGCACCTACAACGTGATCTACAAGAAGTGGTTCAACCAGGACTTCAAGCCGCAGTAATAGCAGTCGTGGCTTGATGCAGTCGCGCGCGCCGTGCCAGTCCCTGGCCACGGCGCCGAATAGCCCTCGGCCGCGCTTCGGCCTTCCGTTTTATAGAAAGCGAGCATGGAAGACAGCAATCCGGTCTTGTGGTTCGGGTGGTTCCGCCCCGACATCCTGGTGGAATACAGGCAACTGTTCTGGCAAGGTGCGTTGGTCACGGTTGGAACGACTGTGGTCTGTGTCATCATGGGCTGCGCGCTGGGCCTGATAGTGGCGCTGGCGCGGTTGGCTGACGCGAGACATCAGCCGTGGCAGGCAGTGTGCAAGTATTTGCTGCGCTGGCCGTCGACGGCCTATGTGAGCTTTTTTCGCGGCACGCCGTTGTTCGTGCAAATCCTGCTGATCCATTTCGCGGTGATGCCGGTGTTCATCCACCCGGTGCACGGGCTTTTGATCAGTGGCGATCTCGCTCGTAGCCTGAAGCAGAATCACGGGGCGCTGATCTCGGGTGTCACGGCGCTGACGCTGAACTCCAGCGCCTATATTTCGGAAGTGTTTCGCGCGGGCATCCAGTCGATTGCGATCGGCCAGAGGCAGGCGGCCCAATCGCTCGGCATGACGCATGCGCAGATGATGCGTTATGTCGTAATCCCTCAGGCATTTCGGCGCATGCTGCCGCCGCTGGGCAACAACGTGATTTCGCTGCTCAAGGACACGTCGCTGATCTCGGCGATCGGCCTGGGTGAGATGGCGTATGCCGCGCGCACGGTGGCCGGCGCCTACGGGCGCTACTGGGAACCTTACCTCGCTATCGCCGCGGCGTATTGGCTGATGACGTTGGCGCTGGCGATCGGTCTGCGCAAGCTCGAGGACCACCTGGCGCGAACCGATCGTGTCGCGCGCTAACCCGTAAGAGCGGCGGCTGATCCGACCGCCCATCCTCGGGGCTGACCAGGTATTCCCGACGGCGAGATTCCGATTTTTGGCTTCCGCAGTGAGCCCCATCGAGTTGATCAATCCCGGCGAACGGCCATTTCTCATTCACTTGCCCTTGCTGTCGTCCACCGGCAGCAAGCCCAGTGCGGTCCAAAGCTTATCCCCGGCCTCCTCGGACATCAGTTCCCGTAGCAGCACCGGCAGCGGCTTGCTGCCCCATTCGAGCGCGCGCTGGATCATGTAAGGCACGGGGCTGTGCGGCTCGTAGCGCATCAGGTACTCGGCGATCAACGCTAATTGCCGATACGCATCCTCGCGGCTTTGCGGCGCGCCGGTCGCGCCGTTCACGCTTCCCGCATGGGCCGCATGGGCCGCTTGCGGCGCAACGGCATTTCCTTCGGTTGCCGGTGCGGCCACCGGCGGCTTCGAATCCGGATGCATGCCGAGACACTCCATCAAGACAGCTTCTATGCGGTCCAATACATCCGCGAGTGGTGCAAAGCTAGGCGCCTCGGCGCCCAACCGCGGCGTGCACCAGGCGTCGAGCTCGACGAGCAGGGGACGCGCGGCATCGATTGCGGCAAGCCGCCAGCCGAGGCGCTCTGGCGAAGTCGCTCGCGCCGCTTCTCGCAGGCGGGCAGCCGTGCGTTTCGCCTCTTCCCGTTTAGCGGCCGGCACGTCCTGACGGTCGCCGACAGCAAGCGCGTCTCGTCGCACGGCTTGCCACTGTGCGAGCGTTCCCTGTGCCCCCTCAGGCCCGTCGAACAACTCGATCCGCGCCGATAGCAATTCGGTATAGGCACTGGCAAGCCAGGCGATGGGCGCAGCCCGGAAACCAAGATCGCCATCGCGCGGCAAGGGATGCACATCGTCCCAGAAGCGGGTACACAGGGCCAGCACCAGCTCGAAGCAGGCAGGCAACGCGGGCAGGCCAAACCGATGCAGCCAGCTCTCGCCAAGCCACGCGGCCACCGTCAGGTCCTTGGTGCGCTCGATCAGCAACTGCCGGCACCCCGCTTCGACCGAGGTCCAATCCGCCACCTTCAGGTCCGTTTGCCAGATGCCGGTCGGCAAGCTCGGATCGTCCTCACGTCGCGCAATCCTCAACGCGTCGAACGCCGGATCGTGCAGCAACGACAGCCCACAACGCGCATCGCCGGGCACCGGAAGCAACAGCGCCGCGATGTCCAGGTCCGGGGTCATTCGTGCCCCGCCATGCTGGTGCGGGCCGACGCAGGATAGTTGACGACCGACGTCCCCGGCCCAATCATTCCTGGCGTCGCATACGGCAGATCAGGAATGGCCTGCGGCGTTTTCGCGGCGCCGACGTATCCGACCCGCATGAACATCCGCGCAGTCTGAATGGCTCCGCTGCGGTCGCGCACCGGTATCGTCAACAACATGCGCGGTGGCTGGCCCGCGCTCGCCGTGGCCGCATCGACCGGCATTTGATGCAGCCGCACGACGCGCAGTAATGCCCATGCGTCACCCGCACTCCAGGTCGCCACGCCGCCCTCGCTGGAAAGGGTCGGCTGTGCGGTGTCGAACATCGGCTGCCAGGGGCCGTCCTTCGCCCAGCGAAGGCTCACCGCCACCGGCAAGCTGGGCGACCAGCGCGCCGGCGGCCCCCCGGATGAGGGATACGTGACGGCGTCGTTGCCGCTCACGAGCTTCCATTCGATCACCTGATCCGCACCGATCTCGTCGGCGCGGTCGACACGCCAATCGACGCTCACCTCGATCCCTTGCAGCATGCCGTCCGCGCCGCGTGCGACCAATGCATCGAGCCATGGCTTCGCGTTCACCAGCTTCGCGACGAATTGCTCGCTGTCAGTGGACCCGCGCCCGATTGCGGCCGCCGCCGCAAGTCCGCGCTGCGCATCCGCGAGATGGCGGTCGAGCAAGGCGACGAAGGCCGCGGTTTGCCGCAGGTCGGCGGCTGGCGCGCCCGCGTCGGCCGCAAACGGAAAGCGCCCTGCCAGATAGCGCTCGAAGTAGCTGCGGATCTGCTCGTACGCCTGGGTCCCGTTGCCCATCTGCAGCCTGAAGCACTGCTCGCGTGCCGACGACACCAGACGCGCGCCCGTGCTGGCGACGATGTCGCCCGCCGCGGGCACATCGATCTGGTCCAGCGATGCGCTGCAATTGGCGAGGTCCAGCTTGTCGAGCCGATCGGAGATGATCGACGGCACGGCCATCATGGCGCTCGTCGGACTCTTCGCGCGAAATTGCACGAGATCGGTCGTCAGCGCCTGCCAGCGGCTGACCATGCGCGCGTCGGCCGGGGCGAGCGGCGGCTTTTGCGCATTGAGCCAGTCGAGCGCGCTGGCCGCGTTGGTGGCCGTGTCCGCCACCGCCGCGGATTGCGCCGTGAGATAGGATTGCAGCGCTTGAGGTGTGGTGGCACCGAAGGCGCGCAACGCTCCGCCTTGACTGCCGTCCCAGCTGGAAAAGTCGCCGTGCAGCGGACGAAATGGCGCAAGCGACTGGAGCTGCGCGTCAGCGGTGCGCAGCACGGCCAGGGCGGCGTTGCTGACCTGCAGCGCGACGCTCGTAGCAAGATCGTGGCGGCCCAGCGAATCGAACGCCGTGATCAGATCCAGCGCGTTCTTGCGCAACGTGTCGAACTGCTGCGCGGCGTCCGCGGGCGAACTGGGGTCGTGCGAGAGGGTGGTCAAGCCCGGCGTGGAAAGCGCGCTCACCATGCTGGTCACCGCGCTGTTGCCCGCCGCGGCAAGCAGTGCGCCGCGATACGCATCGGGTGCCTTGGCAAGCGGCTCCGCGACGTATTGCCGGTAGCCGGGCAGCACCGCGAGTGCCTGCTGCACCGTGCTCACATCAACGTTGCGAATCCCCGCATTGCTGTCGTTCGACACCGCAGCAAACGGTTGTGCGAGCAAGGTGCGCAACGAATCGCGCAGCGGCGGCAGATCGGCGGCGAGCTGGAGGCCGTTGGATGGCGAGGCGCTGAGGACCCCGGGCAGATTGCCGCTCGCCAGCCAACGCGCGGAAAATGCATTCTGTGCCGCCTCCTCGTGCGCCAGCACCGCTGCGACGGGCCCCTCGCCTATCAGACGAAGACGCTGCGCCGTATCGAACGTGGCGGTCAAGCCCGGCACCAGTTCCTTGCCACGCGCGCCGGCCCAGCCGTGATCCGCGGCGTCAACCTGCGTCGCGAGCAGATCGATGCGCTCAGCGAGCTCGGCGAGCGATGCGTTGGTCGGCACCGTGCCGGGCGTTTTCAATTCCGTCAGAGCGGCTTGCACCTTCCCCGCGTTCACGCTCAACGTCGAATCCGAATACACATGGTCGAACCATGTGTCGAACAGTCCCTCGAAACACACGCTCACGTTCTGGCGCGCCGCCGACACGTCTCTGCCCACGAGCGACACCATGCCGCCTTCGGTGCTCGACGTGCGCACGGCATCGTCCATTCCCTCGCGGTCCGCGATGCGCTCGAGCGACAGGTTCACGTCGACGGCCTCGCGCATCAGTTGCGCGAGCATCGCGGCATTGCCGCTGCCTGCCTGCACGAGTTTGTTGTAGATGGCGATCATGTGCTCGACTTGCGCGGCGTTGGCCACGAGTTGAGATCCCGTTTTGAATTCCGGCAGATCCTGCGGCTGCCGCGTGGCCAGCGCCGCTACGTCTGTGTTGGCGTCGTCATGCGTGGTGCACGTCATTTGCGCGAGCCTCGCGACGAGACGGTCGTGCAGCGGCATGAAGACCAACCCGCGCAACATGTGCAGCTGCGCGTCGCCCCATTCGTGCCCCGACGACAGATACGAAAGCGGCATGAAGGGGGAAGTCAGCCGCCAGCGAGGCACGTCCATCAGCGCATTGGCGACGGTGTCGATCGCCCCCGCGGCGGCCGCCCTGCTCTTGTCCGATTCGCGGTACGTGGTCTGCGCCAACGTCAGCGAGTCATAGGCGGACGCGAGCGCAAGCCCATCGCCGCGCATGCGCCAGAACGACACGCCGAGCCCCACGCACCAGCACACCGCAAGCACCGCCGCGGCAACGGTCGCCACGCGGTAGCGCCGCATGCGTAACGCCAGCACGCGCGGGATCGGCGATGCGAGGCCCTGCCCGGCCAGCAGCACGTCTTGCCATAACCGTGCGGCAAACGCCGGCGCCGGGGTGCCCGTGTACGCGTCGCCGGGCGCGCGTGTGGCAATGGATGGCGAGCGCCGGTTGGGCACCGCGCCGACACAATAGATACCGCGCAAGAATGGCGCGGTGCCGTCGGCCGCACCGCGCAGCGTCGGTTCGATGCGGTCCCGCAAGGGCATGCGCAGGGTATCGATACGTTGCGGCAACAGGAACAGGCTCGCGTCGAGCTTGCCGTTGAGCGTGCCCAACTCGGTGATCGTTTCGGTCAGCGCGGCACGCATCGATCCGAAAGCCTCGTCGATCCACGACTCCGCATAGATTCGTTTCGGCGCGTAAGGCGAAGCCCAGCCGAACGGCGTGCTGCCCTCCGTGCGCCCCAATGCCGCGGCAAGCGCGTCAAAGCCGGGCACCGAGTCGCAACCGCTCACCACGACGTAAAGCGGCAAGGTCATGCCGAACTGCCGCTGCAGTGAGAGAACCGTGCGCGAGGTTTCGATGGCTTCGACGCCGGCTTCGCGCGGCTTTCCGTCGTCGCCGATCAGCGTATCGGCTGCAATGACCCACAGGATGGCGTCGAGGGGACGGCCCGGCCGATTGCGCAGCAGCGCGCGCAGCAGCCTGCGCCATGCACCGACCTGGCGGCCGGCGGAGGTGGCCGCGAGCATGTCGTGCGGCTCGGTCACGAGCAGCCCTTCGGCATCGTGCCAGACGCGTCCGTACCAACCCGGCTCACTGTCCGGCGAGAGGCGCCAGTTGCGGCACAACGCGTCGAGCGCGGCCGGGGCGCCGGTTGCGAGCACGCGTGGAACCGAATACGGATCCTGCACACCCATCGCGCGGTGTGCGACACGGATCGCCGCGCTGAACTCGCGTAACGGCCTGCGATCCTGATGTTCCCGCCACCAGTAGATCGCCGCGGCAATGACGAGCCCGGCAAGCAGCAGCGCGATCAGTACCAGCAGCACCATGATGAGCGTCATCGCCGCACTCCGTCAGATGCAACGATGTCCCCGTCGTCCGTGGGCTCGCGAGAGCCCCTCGCATTCTGCAATTGCGCGGCCGGCCCGGAGAGTCCCGAAGACATTGCTTCCCTGTTCTGCCGCGACTGCGCAGCTCGCATGACGAAGGGCGCCAAGCCGCCTCCGCTCACTTTTGATGACGGCACCACCGTACCGGATGTACCGGATGCACCACTTGCGCCCTCCGGCGCCGTCGTCCGCGCATCGGCCAGCGACACCGTCTCGTATTGCGCGATCGACTGCCGCGCATGAGCGGTGGCAACCAGCCACAACACCTGCGACACGCCGAGCAGCAAGCATAGGCCCGCGCCGATCACCAGAGCGAAACGAGCCAGGTCGGGAAACATCTGTGTCAGCACGGATGACTGCCGCGGTGCGACGGCGGTGCGTTCGAGCGGCGCCGCGAGATGCGTTGGCTCGGCGTCGCGCTGCATCGCAAAAGCAAACAGGGAGTGGCGCAATTGATCGTGCCGGAGCGCGCCCGCTTCACCGCGCAAGCGTCCCTTGAAGCCGAGCGTCAGACACGCGAGATAGACGTTCGCGAGATCGCGTCGGGACGGGTCGCGTTGGGCAAGCAACGCCTCGATGGCGTCGGGCAATTTCTCGCCCGCGTCACGCGTGTTGAACACCCGCACTTCGAGGGGCCGCGTTTCCCAGACTGCGGCGCCAGGCCATTCGGAGAACAGCAGCAGCTCGTCGAGCAGCGCGACGAACGCATATTGCGCGGCGGCAATATCCGCGTCGCCGGCCGCACCTGTCCAGGCCATCGCCTCGCGCGCGAGCTTGCGCGTCGTCATCGCCAGTTGTGCGGCGAGCGACTCCGCCTGCTCCGCCGGATCGAGCGGTTCGTCCGCGGCATGTTCGAGCGCGACGCGCAGGTCAGTCGCGTGCTCGAAGGCCGTGACGAACGCCTGCGTCAACGGCCAGCGCTCGTCGTCCGAATGAGCGGTGTAGTCGGTCATTTAGCGCCTCAGTTCGCCTGCCCAGCACCACTCGCCGCATCGTCTGTCGGCGTGAACAGCTGCACCGCCCAGGGCGCGGCGGTCTGCACCCCCGCGCGCGCCGCGATGTGCAGCGGTTGCGCACGATCGAACCATGCATTGTCGAGCGTGATCACGAACATCGCCGTATCGTCGCCGGTGCTGTAGGCAGCCCGTTGCTCTCGCGCGAGAGGCCGCCGCGCGAGCCCACGCATCCGTTGCCTTGTGAGCGTCGGGAGATACGGCCGCGATGCGATCACCGTTTGATCGAGCCATACGCTCGCATCGTGTTCGCCCGTGTCAGCGGGCATCCGCAAACCGACGATCAGTTCCTGCTGGGTGGACGTGCCGCTGTCGAACGGCGGCGCGATCCAGAATCCCCCCGCTTCTTCGGTGAACTGCCGCACCCGATATCCCTGACGGATCGTCGACAACAGATCGTCGATCCACTGCAGAAGCGGATCGAACGATGCCAGTAGCTCCATATAGTCGAATGGCGCGAACGTCGGCACGCCGTGTTCCGGCCGCAAGCTCGCGAGTGCCCCCGCCATTCCGGCGACGAGGCAATACAGATCGAGCGGATGCACCGCGCGCGACGCAAGGGCCGCCTCGACTTCAGGCAGGCGCATCCACAGCGCGGCAAGCTGGCGCTCGATATGCGCCACATCGTCCAGTTCCTCGGCACGCCGCGCAGCTTCGAGACGCCCTGACAGAAACACGCACTTTTCGCGCACTCGCAGCGCGATGCGCATCATACGTTGTCCCAACAATGAATCCGGCTTCACGAAAGGACACGGCGCAGCGTATTCGGTGATCGCCACGCCGCCGCCCTGCTGCCTCACCCGCATCAACGGCAAGCGGTCATATTCCTGATTGCCGAGGTTGGTCATCAGATGAAGCTTCGGTCGCCATGTCGTGATCGATGCGGGATCCTCGCCACCCGTCAGGTCAGGAACGTCGTCGCTTTGTTGCTGCTGGTACCGCCCGCCGCGCTGGTCGAGCTGGCCGCCACGATAAAGCGGCGCAACCGCCAGATAGACCGTAACCGTCTGCTCGGGCGCACTGAACGCTTGCCGCACATCGATCTGCAATACCGGATCGTCCGGCGTGTGGCGAATCGCGAGGCCATCGGCCAGAATCGCATCGAGCGCCGTGATCCGCACGAGCCCCTCCGCGAGCCCTGCCTGCTCCTGCTCGAGCGCGAGCACGCCCCAGTAGTGCGGACGCGAGGCGCTCGTCAGCAACGCCGCGTGACCCGCCGTATGCAGTGCCTGGGTCTGGAAATGCTGTGGCAGCAACGGCATGCCTTCGAACCAGCAGATCGCATCGGGAAATTGATTGCGCATGAATGGTGTGCGGCTAGTCGGATTGTCGTCGCACGATGGCGCGATGCGTGACCGCATGCGTGCAACCGTGGCCAAGGCGCCCGGATGGGCAGCGGGTGTCGAGTGTGCGGGGCTTCATTGCTTGCCTGGACCCGACCTGAGTTGCAAGTCCTGGTCTCCGAGCAACAGCACCGCATTCGCGGGACCTCCATCGAGTCGCACACGGTGCGCGCCAGGCGTCTGGTAGTCGGCGAACACCAGCACGCCGGCCGCGCGCTGGCCTTTGAATGCAAAGGGTGCGGCAGGAATCATCTGCCCGGGCACCACTTCGTACGAGACGACGTTGAGATCTTTCGGGTGGTCACGCCGCAACTGCTCCCGCTGCGCAAACCATTTTGCGGAAGGCAGGCCGAGCAGCATGTCGAGCAACTGCGCATTGCCCACGAGTACGGCGTCCACGGCAATCGGCGTATCGAGATTCGCCTGCGCCGTCACATTTATCTCGAGCGACGCGACGCTAACGCGTGGTGGCGACGACGAGCATCCAGCCACGCACAGCATCGCGAGTAAGGGCATGGAACGCCAAACGGCTACCGCGTCATGCCGGACGCCGGCAAGTCGTAACGCGCTGATCACCTCGTCGCTCCTATCGCTGTGTGTTCGGTTTCTTGCGATACGTTTTGTGGCCGCCGCTGGATTCGGCGTTATTCCTCTTTAGGAGCATTGCGCTGCCCCGACAGCTTCCGCCACGCCGCGCGTAGCATGCCAGTATTGCTATCCAGAAAGCATTGCCTTCGACTGAAATTCCCGTTCACGCGCGCCTTTTAACAAGACGCCGAAAAAATGATAAGGACCTCTGAAAACCGTTCAATCGCGCGTTGCCGGGTGCAACAGAAAATAAGTTTGAAATTCGTTGTGGACTATCGTAGAGTATTTTCGTCAGATCGTCATGTCGTCAACGGAATTTTTCAAGAGCATTTTTGAGTTTTTAAGCGGCGGCATTCCTGATGCGGAGTGCATGCCGTATTGGACGCAAGGGCACATGATGACCACGGCGTCCGGGATCGTATTGCCCAGAACATCCGTCATAGCGGTGTTGCGGGACACCTTTGCGTTTCCGTTCAGTTGAGTTGCGGCACGCCGTGTGTATTCGGGCAGCCGGAGTCAGCAATAATAAAATCAAACAACCGGTGACGCGAAAGGCTTAAAAGAATAAGAAAATAGCCAGAGAAAGCTGCATGAAAGAAATCGGTTTCACTTAAAACTCATCGCTTAATTCACGCTTCGAAAAGAAGAATTTTGCTGAGGTGACTGACCATGGCCGACAGTACGCAGCATTGGTTCGAAAGGAACCGACCACCCCGCGTCCAGATCACATACGACGTCGAAACGGGTAATGCGATCGAAAAACGGGAATTGCCTCTGGTCGTCGGCGTACTCGCCGATCTGTCCGGCAATCCCGAAACGCCATTACCGAAAATGACCGAACGCCGGTTCGTCGAGATCGACCGCGATAATTTCAACGACGTGATGAAATCGATCGGTCCACGCGTCGTGCTTCAGGTCGACAATACGCTTGCCAGAGACGGCAGCAAGGTCAATGTCGCACTCGAATTCGAGCACATCGACGATTTCGATCCGGTCCAGATCGTCCAGCAGATCGCGCCGCTCAAGCAGCTCTACGACGCGCGACTCAGGCTGCGCGACCTCCTGACGAAGCTCGACGGTAACGACGAGCTCGACAAGCTGCTCCAGGAAGTGGCGCACAACACGCAGGAGCTGGCCGAAATCAAATCGGCCCATCCGCAGGACGCTCCTGTCGCACAACTGCCGCCCCCGGACGGCGGTGAAGCCGCCCCCGGCACACCTGCCAACTAAGCCCCGCTTCCGAGGAGACGCTGATGTCGGACATACAATCCGCGGCCGCGGCCGCGCAGACGGAAACGATTACGCTTCTCGATCGTATCGTTCATGAAGGGCGCATGGCCCACGACGAAGAGCAGCAGCAGCACGCGCGCGAACTGCTCGCCGAGTTCGCGCTGCAGGTGCTCGACAAGAACATGACGGTGAGTCGCGACACCGTTGCGATGATCAACGATCACATCCGCAAGATCGACGAGCTGATCAGCGAGCAATTGAACGAGGTCCTGCATCACCCGGACCTGCAGGCACTCGAGTCGTCGTGGCGCGGCCTGCATTACCTCGTGAAGAACTCCGAGACGAGTACGCGGCTGAAACTGCGCCTGTTGAACACGTCGAAAAAGGATCTCCAGAACGATCTCGAGAAAGCCATCGACGTCGACACGAGCGCCCTTTTCAAGAAGATCTATGAAGAGGAATACGGCACATTTGGCGGCCACCCCTTCAGTCTGCTGATCGGCGACTATTATTTCACCCGTCAGACGCCCGACATCAGCCTGCTCGAAAAGCTCGCCTCGGTGGCAGCGGCAGCGCATGCGCCTTTCATCTCGGCCGCGCATCCGCAGCTATTCGACATGGGCAGCTTCACCGAGCTCGGGGTGCCGAGGGATCTGTCGAAGGTGTTCGAGACGATCGATATGGGCCGCTGGCGCGAATTCCGCAAGAGTGAAGATTCACGCTATGTCGCGCTCGTATTGCCGCACGTGCTGATGCGCCGCCCGTATCATCCAGACAGCAATCCCGTCGAAGGCATGAATTTCGTCGAGAGCGTCGACGGCACCGATCACTCGAAATATCTGTGGGGCAACGCGGCCTACGCGCTCGGCCAGCGCATCACCAATGCGTTTGCGCAGTACAGCTGGTGCGCGGCGATTCGCGGTGTGGAAGGAGGCGGCGCGGTCGAAAAGCTGCCCGACCACATTTTCCAGACGGCCGCGGGCGACAAGGCAATGAAGTGCCCGACCGAGATCGCGATCACCGATCGCCGTGAGAAGGAGCTCGATTCGCTCGGCTTCATCGCGCTGTGCCACAAGAAGAACGAAGGGCTTGCGGTGTTCTTCGGCGGACAGACGACCAACCGGCCGGTGAGCTACAACACCTCCGAGGCCACGGCCAACGCCCGGATTTCGGCGATGCTGCCCTATGTGCTCGCCGCGTCGCGCTTCGCCCATTACATCAAGGTCATCATGCGCGACCGGGTCGGCACCTTCATGACGCGCGATAACGTGCGCGCTCATCTGAATACGTGGATCGCCGACTATGTGCTCGTCAACGACAACGCACCGCAGGAAATCAAGGCGCAGTACCCGTTGCGCGAGGCGCGTATCGACGTGACCGAAGTCGCCGGCAAGCCCGGCGCTTACCGGGCGACGGTATTTCTGCGGCCGCATTTCCAGCTCGAGGAACTGACCGCCTCGATCCGGCTCGTGGCATCGCTACCACCGCCGGCGGCGGGCTGAACATCACCGGCCGCGTGCCGGCCTCAAGATCGCGATCTGACTGCGCGGCTTTTCGAAGCCGCGCAACTTTCTCACGGACGAGGAGCACCCATTCATGGATTCGATCATTCTCGACCTCGGCAGCGACATCAAGGGCGAATGCACGCTCGAGGGCTACACAGACAAGATCGAGTTGATGTCCTACAGCCATAACGTGGCCATGCAGGTCACCAACGACGTCAGCAATTCAGAGCGCACCTCCGGCAAGCCGCATGTCGGTGAGTTCACGGTGACGAAATTCGTCGATGTCGCTACGCCGACGCTGAACGAATACTGCTGCGGCGGCAAGGCGATCGCCAGCGCGACGGTCGTCGTGGGCCGCAACGCCGCCGAAAGCGACGGCAAGATCATGCCGTTCATCACCTACACGCTCAACAATGTCGTGCTGAGCAACGTCAGCGTCTCCGGTGGGGCGGGCGGCAAGCCGGTGGAGACACTGTCGCTGAACTTCACGAAGATCAAGTGGGAGCTGACGAGCCAGAAGGATGACGGCTCGAAGGAAGGCACGGCTGCTTCGACGTGGGATATGGCCGCTAACAAGGTCGTCAAGGCGGCCAGTTAGCGCTCGCGCCCGACGACATGCCGCCCTTCGCACCGATGCCGCTCTTCGAGCGGCTAGAAGACGATGCCCCCTTTCTCGCAAACGAAGTGCCGGTGCAGCGCACGCTGTCCGCCGATGCGCTGCGCGCATCGGTGCGCGACGAATTGCTGCGGCTCCTGAACACGCGGCGCGGCACTGCGAAAGTGCGCCGCTCGCCCGACGTGCTGCTGTACGGGCTCCCGGACTGGAGTGCGTACTCGGCCTCGCGCGCAGCCGATCGGGCCAGTCTGGAGCGTCACGTCGTCGAAGCGGTGCGTGCGTTCGAACCGCGCCTGCAACGACCGCGCGCGCAAGTCGAGCCCGATCCCGAGGTTCCGTGGCGACTGCGACTGACCATTACCGGCAGCCTGCGGACGGAATACGGCGAATGGCCCGTCACGTACGTCGCACAACTCGCGGATGGGCAGTCGATTGGACTAGTCGATGAACGACTCGCATGACGACCTGTTGCTCGACTACTACCAGCGCGAGCTCACCTATCTGCGGCGCGCAAGCGAGAGCTTTGCGGCCCGCTATCCGAAGATCGCCCACCGGCTCGAACTCGGCCCCGGAGAAAGCGCGGATCCCCACGTCGAGCGCCTCCTCGAGAGTTTCGCGGTCTTGACCGCGCGCATCCAGCGCACCCTCGACGACGAATACTCCGACCTGACCGACACCCTCCTCGAACAGTTCTATCCCTATGCATCGCGGCCCCTGCCGTCGATGACGATCGTGCAGTTCGAAGCCGACCCCACCCAAGGCAGTGTCGCGACCGGGTACAAGGTGCCGCGCAACACGCCGCTCTTGCACGTCACTTCAGCAGGTGAAACGATCCGCTGGCGGAGCGCCGCCGACGTGACGCTGTGGCCCGTCGCACTCACCGCGGCGCAGTTGCTGAACGCGGAGGAGGCGCAGGCCGTCACGGGAGAAGCATCGTTGCAGGCGGCGTTGCGTCTGTCGCTGTCCTGTACGGGCAAGCATAGGTTCGGGACGCTGCCGATCCAGCATCTGAGGGTGCGGCTTGCGGGCTCGCCCGTCACCGCGGCGGCGCTCTACGATCTGCTGGCCGCGCATAGCGCACACACCTGGTTGCAGGCCCCGAACGCAGCGGCGGCAACGCAGCCGGGGCGCCCCGAGCCGGTTGGCTTCGGCGACGCCGAAGCATTGTTGCCGCTCGAGGACGGCGCGCATCCCGCCTGCCGCCTGCTCGTCGAATACTTCGCGTTTCCCGAGAAATTCGCGTTCTTTGATCTGCCCTTCGCGCCGCCCGCTGACGCCGGCGACCAGCTCGACCTGCTGATCGGCTTTTCCAGGGCGCCGGGCGGCCGCGTCACGCTGCACACGCACGACTTCGAGCTGGGCTGCGCGCCGGCACTGAATCTTTTCGCGCGGACATCGGAGCCGCTGCGCCCCGACGGCACGCAACGAGAGATGCGCGTGAGCCCGGACGCGCACCGCGAGACCACCACCGAAATCTATGCGATACGCAGTGTACGCACCGTATCTGGCCGCGACGTAGTCGAAGTGCCCCCCTACTATGGTGCGCAGCACGGCGTCGAGTCGTCGCTCTACTGGCATGCCCGCCGCGTGGAGGGCATGCACGGGTCGCGCCCGGGCAGCGACATGATGCTCACGTTCGTCGACACCCGCTTCGATCCGGTGCATGCGCCGGAGCGCACGCTGACGGCCGAACTGCTCTGCACCAACCGCCACCTCGCCCATACGCTGGAGCCCGGCGCCCCGTTGTCGTTCGAAGAACCGGGGCCGGTCGCGAGCGTGCGCATTGCGCATCGTCCGACCCGGCAGATGTCCGCCCTGCTCGATGGCAGCTCGCGCTGGCGCCTCGTGTCGCAGCTGGTGCTGAACCACGCGTCGATCGTCGCTGGGCCGCAGGCGTTGCAGACACTTCGCGAGATGCTGGTGCTGCACGATCTCGGGACCAGCGCGGCGGCACGAAGACAGATCGGGGGGCTGACCGCGGTCACGAGCGAAGCCGTCGTTGCCCATGTCGGTGAAGATCAATGGCGCGGCTGGCGCAATGGGCTCCTCGTGCGGATCGAGCTCGACAACACCTGCTTCGCCGGCAACAGTCCCGTGATGTTCTCCGGTGTGCTGGCCCATTTCTTCACGCTCTATGCGAACGTCAACCGTTTCGTGCATACGGCGATCATGCGCGACGGCAAGGAGATTCATACATGGCGGCCGAGAGAGAGCAGCCCGCTCGTTCTGTAGCGCAGCGGCTGTTCGACGAGCCGTACGCCTTCGAATTCGTGCAGGCGGTGCGGATCCTCGAGCTGCTGAGGCCCGACTCCGTGCCGCTCGGCACCGGCCTCGACCCGCGCAGGGAGGCGCTCGCTCTCGCCGGCGCACTTTCGCCGGCCTTCCCGGTCAGCGCGATCGGCCCCCTGCGGCGTAGCCCGCCGCGCTCGCTCGCACTCCGTCTTGACGAGGCCGCGCCTCAGCCTCAGCTGCAGGTCAACGGGTTCGGGCTCGGCGGTCCCGACGGCCCACTGCCCGGCGCATACCAGGAATGGCTGCAGAACCGTTTGCGCAACAAGGACACCTCGGCGGCCGCCTTCCTCGATATGTTCCAGCATCGGCTGCTCGCGCTCCTCTATCGCGCACGGCGCAAGTATCGTGTCGCGGATCCGTTGCCGGGCGCGGCGCGAAGCCCGGCCGACGTGATCCTGCGTGGCATCACCGGCCTGCAGCTGGGTACGCGCCAGCCGGCGACGCCGGACGCCGATTCGCGCGCATTGCTTGCGCGCACTGGCCTGTTCGCCAACCAGCGCCGCTCGCTTGCCGCCTTCGACGTCCTCGCGTACCACCAGTTCCGCGTGCCGATGCGCACATCGCCATTCGCCGGCGGATGGCGCACGCTCAGCGAGGCGAATCGCACCCGCATCGGGCAGCGCGGCGTCAACTACCGGCTGGGCCAGGATGCGGTAGCGGGCAGCCGAATCTGGGACGAGCATCGCGGCATCCGGATCCACGTCGGTCCGCTTTCGCTCGGCCAATATGAGGCATTCCTGCCCGGGGGCCCGTGTCACGCGGAATTGAAGGCACTCGGCGCCGCGTACTTCGGCGCTGACCTCTATCAGCACGTTGAATTGAATCTGGCGCGCGGACAGCAGCCGCTCGCCCGGCTGTCGGCGAAGGCCCCGTTGCGGCTCAGCTGGACCGCATGGATCGGCCGAGGCGAAACGGCGCCCGCCCGCACCGCCCGCCTGCGCTTCACAGAAAGCGACTGCCGCGCAGGCGCATCATGGCCATCGACCTGAAGACACTGATCGGGAAGCTGGACCGCCCAGCACGCGCCGCCCTGGAGCGGGCCGCACAGCGCTGCCTGCGTCAGACTCACTTCGCTGTCGAGATCGAACATCTGCTGATCGAGCTGCTCGACATCCCGGGCGGCGATTTCGCGTGTGTGCTGCCGCACTTCGGCCTCGAACGGGATGCATTGATCGCCGAGATCAACGCCGCACTCGAGCACTTCAAGCGCGGCAACACACGCACGCCGTCATTTTCGACGCAACTCGTCCTGCTGCTGCATGACGCGCTCGTACAGTCGAGCATCGTGCTGCAGGAGCCCACCGTCGGCTCGGCATCCCTGCTGCTCGCCCTGCTCGAAAACGACGCAATCTGCGCGCAGCTGTCAACCAGCGTGCCAACCATCCTGCGCGTATCCAGCGCCGCGCTGCGCACGAATTACAGGGAATGGCTCGCGCCTTCCTCCGAGCGCGGCGGCGCGGTCGTGCACGCGCCGCTTTCTGCGAGCACCGGCGCGGAGCCGAACGCGGCCGCGATACTCGATCAGTACACCCAGGATCTGACCGGCGAGGCACGCGCAGGGCGTATCGATCCCATCATCGGACGCAATGCGGAGATCCGCCAGGTCATCGATATCCTGTTGCGGCGCCGGCAAAACAACCCCATCCTCGTCGGCGCGCCGGGTGTCGGCAAAACCGCGGTCGTCGAGGGCCTCGCGCTGCGCATCGCAGCGGCAGACGTGCCACCGCCGCTCGCCAACGTCACGCTGCGCGTGCTCGACCTTGCCCTGCTGCAGGCGGGGGCAGGCGTCAGGGGAGAATTCGAACAGCGCTTGAAGAGCGTGATCGACGAGGTCAAGCGTGCGGCGCCTCCGGTCATCCTCTTCATCGACGAAGCGCACACCATGATTGGCGCAGGCGGCGCCGAGGGCGGCAGCGACGCGGCGAACCTGCTCAAGCCGGCGCTCGCGCGCGGTGAGTTGCGCACGATTGCCGCCACGACCTGGCTCGAATACAAGAAGTACTTCGAAAAGGATCCGGCGCTCGCGAGACGTTTCCAGCTCGTGCAGATCGAGGAGCCGGACGAGCAGACGGCCGTCGTGATGCTGCGCGGCGTCGCGCAGAAGTTCGAGTCGCACCACGGCGTCGCGATTCTCGAAGCGGCGCTCGTCGATGCCGTCAAACTGTCGCATCGATACATTTCGGGCCGCCAGCTCCCGGACAAGGCGATCGCCGTGCTCGACACCGCTTGCGCACGGGTCGCGCTCGCGCAGCACGACACGCCCCCCCAGCTCGAGGCTGCACGGCATCGGGAACGGGCGTTGCATGATGAAGTGACGCGTTTGCGCCAGGAAATGGTGACGGGCGCGAACCACGTGGCGCGGCTCGCCGTGCTCGAAGACGAACAGGAGCGCAACACGGCGCTCGTACGCGAGCTCGATGCGCGCTGGCGGGAAGAATCCGCGGCGGTCCGCGAGATTCTGGATACGCGCGCGAAGCTGGTTGCCCTCGACAACGCGCTGCGCAGCCGGGCCGATGCTGCCGACGAATCCCAGCGCGAACAGCTCGAAGATCTTGCTGCCGAACTCGCGCGGCTGGAAAGCGGTCTCGAGGCGATTCGTGAAGACGACCCGATGGTGCCCCTCTCTGTCGACTCGAAGGCTGTCGCCGCCGTCATCTCGAGCTGGACCGGCATCCCGGTGGGCAAGATGCTCGCTGATGAAATGCACGCGATCCGCACGCTGAAAACGCGCCTCGCGCAACGCATCATTGGCCAGGACGCCGCTCTCGAGCGCATCACGAAGCGGATCCAGGCTTATCGCGCCGGACTCACCGACCCGCTGAAACCGGTCGGCGTGTTCCTGCTCGTCGGACCGACCGGCGTAGGCAAGACCGAGACGGCCTATGCGCTCGCCGACGCGCTCTATGGCGGCGAGCGCAACCTGATTACGATCAACCTGTCCGAGTACCAGGAAGCCCACACCGTCTCGCAGTTGAAGGGCGCACCGCCCGGCTACGTCGGTTATGGTGTGGGCGGCATGCTGACCGAAGCGGTACGCCGCCGTCCCTACAGCGTCGTCCTGCTCGACGAGATCGAGAAGGCGCATCCCGATGTGCTCGAAGCGTTCTACAACGTATTCGACAAAGGCATGATGGAAGACGGCACGGGCCTCACCGTCGACTTCCGCAATACCGTGATTCTCGCCACCAGCAACGTGGGCGCCGAATTGTTGCTCAATACGCCGGCCGCGACGCTCATGACCGATGCGTTCGCGAGGAAGTTGCGCGAGGTGCTCCTCGGCGCCTTCCGGCCGGCCTTTCTCGCACGCATGACCGCGGTGCCCTATCAGGCGCTCGACGACGCCGTGCTGCACGGCATCATCGGCATGAAGCTCGAGCAATTGAGAACGCGCTACCGCGAATCGACCGGCAAGCAGTTCGCCTTCGACGCGGCCATCGTCGACGCGGTACTGGCCCGCTGCCGCAGCGCGGGCGCACGGGAAATCGACAACGTACTGATGAACGAACTGGTCGGCACGCTCGCGCAGTGGGCGCTCGAATGAGCGCGCCACGGGCAGTCGCCCCTCTTTCCGCTACCTCATCCCGCCTATGTCCCGCCCGACACCGACCGCCGATTCGACGCGCATCACCCTCGCCAACGCCCCCTTCGATGCGCTCTTTCCGTCCAGTTTCACGGGCCGCGAGGCACTCAACGCGACCGCGGAGTTCCGCGTGCGCGCCATCGGCGCGGCACCGCCCGTCGCCCTGTCCGGCATGACCGGCCAGCACGCGACACTGTCGCTCGTGTGGGGCGAGACGCCTCGCGTCATCGACGCGGTGTGCACGCGGGCCGCCCTGCTTCCAGGGACCGTCGATGCCAGCCACTATTCGCTGGAATTGCGCTCATGGTTGTGGCTCCTCACACTCGCGACAAACAACCGGGTCTTCCAGGGCAAGACGACCCAGCAAATCATCGAGGCGGTGTTCAAAGGACACAACGCCATCGATTACTCGTTTTCGCTGACCGGCAACGACGAGGCCCGTGACTGGTGCGTGCAATACGCCGAGACCGACTTCTCGTTCGTGAGCCGCCTGTGCGAGGAAGAAGGCTGGTTCTATTTCTTCAAGCACGAGAGCGGCAAGCACACGCTCGTCATCGCCGACAGCAACGACGCGTTCGAGCCGCTCCCGGGCTCGGCCACGCTGGCCTACACCCCGGGTACGAGCGGCCTCGTCGAGACAGGCCAGATTCTCTACTGCGAAATCGTCGAACAAACCGCCACAGGCGTCCTTGCGCATTCCGACTACGCGTTTCTGACGCCTGCCTCGCAGCTCTATTCCCAGGCTCAGGCCGATCCTGACGCGCCGACGGTCTATGAGTATCCCGGCCGCTACGACACCAGCGCGGCCGCATCGGCGATCACCAAACGCCGTATCGATGCGCTGCGAACCGTCACACGGCGATTGATCGGAGAGAGCGATTGCCGCGCGCTGATGCCGGGATACAAATTCACGCTAACCGGACACGACTCGGAAGACGCCAACATTTCATGGGTCGTGGCGAGTGTCGTGCACGATGCCGATCATCACCGCTACGGCAACCGCTTCGAAGCGTTCCCCGCCAGCACGACATGGCGCCCGGAACGCGTGACCCGCCGGCCCCTCATGTCCACGCAGACCGCCACCGTGGTGGGCAAGGACGGTGAGGAACTGTGGACCGACCAGTACGGGCGCGTGAAAGTCCAGTTTCACTGGGACCGCGATGGAAAGAACGACGAACAAAGCTCGTGCTGGATTCGCGTCGCGCAACCGTGGGCCAGCAAACGCTTCGGCATGCAGTTCATGCCGCGGATCGGTGACGAAGTCGTGGTGACGTTCGTCGACGGTGATCCGGACCGTCCCCTCATTACGGGCAGCGTGTACAACGGCGCGAATCTTCCGACGTACACGCTGCCGGACAATCAGACGCAGTCGGGCATCAAGACGAATACCCCCAAAGGCGGCAACGGATTCAACGAATTGCGCTTCGAAGACAAACAGGATAGCGAAGAGGTTTTCCTCAAGGCGCAAAAGGATCTGAACGTGAACGTTCTGCATGACGCGGCATGGACCATCGATCACGACGAAACCAGCACCATCAAGAATGCCCGTACGCACACGGTCAAGGAAGGCGATGACACGCTCGTGGTCGAACAAGGCAATCGAAGCGCCACGCTGAAGACCGGCAATGAGACGATCGACATAAAAGGCACCCGCACGGTGAAAGCGGGCGGCGATGAAACACGCACAGTCGGCGGTGATCTCGCGCAAACGGTTACCGGCAATATGACGCTGAGCGTCGACGGCAACCTGACGATCAAGGTCACCGGCACACTCACGCTGCAAAGCTCGGGTGACCTCACTGCGAAAAGCGACGCCTCGATGACTCACAAGGCAGCGATATCGCTGACCAATCAGGCCGGAACGTCGCTCACCAACAAGTCGGACGGCACGCTGTCGAACGAGGGGCAAAGCGTGACCAACAAGGGGGCCGTCGAGCAGACGGTGGATGGCGGCGGCCTGTTGACCGTCAAGGGCGGCATCGTGAAGATCAACTGAGCGCGCCATGGAACGCATGCAAACCGTCACGGTCGAGCGCGGCGACTCCCGCATCGAAGGCACGACGCTCGACGGCGCATTGCACGGCCCCGTGCGCATCGAGGCAGACGGACGGATCCTGGCCATTCTGCGGTACGCCAACGGGATACTGAAAGGTCCCGCGACCTACTTTTACCCGGACGGCACCCCTTCCGCGCAGGTACAGCATGCGAATGGGAAACTCGACGGCAAAGCGAGTTTCTATTACCCCGACGGCCAGATCCAGCGCGAGGCGCACTACGCGGGCGGCGTGCTGCACGGCGTATCGCGCACCTGGCTGCCGGATGGCACGCTGCTCGAAGAAGCGACTTACCGAAACGGCAAATTGCACGGCCTGCTGCAGCGCTTCCATCCCAATGGACGTGTGGCCTCGAGGCAGCCGTTCAGCGAAGGAAACCCGCTCGAAGACGCGAAACGCTACACCGTCGATAGTCGTCCCGTTGCGGCGAACGGCAAGCCCTTGCCGCGCTGGAAACAATGGTGGCAATCGAGGACCGACCCGTCGTCGGCTTGAGTCGTCGGCTTGAGTCGTCAACGCCATCGCGTTGATCGGCGAATGGATTGATCGAACCAACATGTCAGGAGCCGAACCATGAGCATCCCCCAGGTCTGCGCCGGCGCTACGCTGCAATGTTCGTTTGGTGGTGCACCCGGCGTGCTGAACGTTTTGCCTGCCAACCGTGTTCTGGCAGGCGGTGCGCCCGCGGCGACGCTCGCCGACTCAGCGCCTGTCGTCAACATTGCGCCGTTCGCGCTCTGTCAGAGCCCGTCGAATCCAGTCGTGATTGCCGCCACCGCAGCGAAGCTTGGGGTCTTTACTCCGATGCCTTGCGTGCCCGCGACTCCGGCGCCATGGATTCCCGGCGGCGCGCCGACTGTGCTGATCGGTGCCGCGCCGGCGCTTGACGCTCAGTCGACGCTGACCTGCCTATGGGGCGGCGTCATCAAGGTCGTCCAGCCTGGTCAGGTGTCCGTGCTCATTCCCTAGTTTGTCCAATCGGATCCGGAGCCTGCGATGAACGTCGAACACCTCCACATCATCACGATGAATACCGACGACATGGTGCGCAAAAGTGCCCTGGGATTCCTGTACAAATATATGATGCGCGCGGACATCAAATCGATCACGCTCGTGCACCTGGAAGGCGCGACTGGCGAGCACGTCTTCTTGAACCATTTCACCAGACATGCAGACGGTATTCGTTGGGTTGACCAGCCTACCGGCAAATGGCGGGACTCCGACAAGGAATTCGACGCTTCAGTCCATCCAGAGCATGCCGTCGAACTCGAAAAACTGATCGTTCAGCGAGTCCAGGCCGAAAAAAGGGCTGTGGAAGAGCAGAAGCCGACCTATCAAAGGAACCATAAGAATGGCGCCATCGTCGTGGTTCATGGCACGACCACCGACATCAACGGGATTCAGCCTGAGCTGCTCGCCAAGGTCTTCGTCAAGCTCATCAATGACAAGGTATTCCCGATATTCGACAAGATAGTTTTCAATGCTTGCCGCATCGGAAAGACGCTGACCCAGAAGACTCAGGTAGAAGGTCGGCTGGCGTACTGGGACTATACGACCAGGAAGGGGCAAAAGAGAACGCGCGATAAACCGGCCGTGCAGCCTTCTCACGTTTTCACATTCAATCCGCAGACGACAAAGGAGTATGAGGCGCCTTTTGCCACGCCTGAAGACTTGATCCCGGTGGAAAATGATCTGTTGGTCACGCAAATCACGATCGATATGGGGTTCTACAACTGCGTGTATCGCTTCCTGAATGTCTACGGAAAACTGTGCGGCAACGATCAGGTCATGGTTGCAGGCTACGACGATGCGTTGACTGCCGCGCACCCGCAGAAAGGCACCCGAGTCCCGGAATATTCAGCACTGGAAAACAGCGGGCGAAAATATCTGCTGGAACCGTCGAGCAGCGTGCCACAGTCCTGGATGACGCCTCAGCACAAGGTTGCCTACATGTTCACGAGGAATGCGGATGGCTCGATCATCTCGGAACTTAAACCCGGTGGGTGGAGTGACAAAGCAGTCAGACAGTGAGCAACGATGACGCGCTCAACCGCACGGCACGCATGATCCTGGAACATGGAGGAACGAGATGTTCTTCGACCAGCAGATGATTGACGACCAGGCCGGCTATCCGGCTCTGCAACGGGCCATGCAACGGGTCAATGAGCTCGTTCAATGGTTGGCGAATGGCAGATGGCTCACGCAACAGGACGCTTTTATCAAGGAGCAGGCACTCGCCCTGCTTCTCGCCGACCCCGCGCAATTTCTCAATGTGCTTCGCCTGGTATCGCTGACGCCGAGGCGTTTATTGCCTGACGCCCGCAACGTACCATCCTGTATCCAGTATCTGAGCACGGCCTTTGAAACGCAGCGCATCGATTTGAAGCAGGAGCTTCCTGAGCGCCCATCGAACATCGGAAAAGTAGACATCAATCGGTACAGCGGATACCCGGATCAGATCTACGCCAATCTCACCAGTTCGAAAGCCACCGCCCGAGCGCACGGCATCGAGACCATCAGAGGTTCCGACAAAATATACTCCACCCAGCAAAGCCTCATCTTCGCCCCGATCATTCTAAGGAACCGCCTCGCGCTTCAGAATCTTGTGCAAATGACTTCTTCCTGCACTGCAGTATTCGGTCTGGAACGGGGAGGTGCGCTCTGGAGCGATTACATTGGGCTGATGACCCGAGGCCAAACCGGCAGCATCAAGCTTCCCAAACCGCCGAAAAATCCGACCCGCGTTTTTGTCGAGAACATCGAAAAATATGTCACGGCATGGCAAGCATCGAATACGACGAATCCCCAGGCACGACTGACGATAGGCATTGCGGAAACCATGGTCAGCGGCGGCTCGGCGAACCGTGTTCTCAAGGCTGCGAGGACGATTGCAAACGCGCATTCCAATGTCAATCTGAAATTGCTTTTCGCTCGCCATACTCATCATCGCAGCGGGGATGAATTGACCGACTTTTTCAGCCTGAAGGTGAAGCAAAGTCGAAAGCTATCGCTTTTCCGTGATGCAGAGGACGAAGTGCTGTCGCTACCCGGAATCAGGAGGGATGGCGGCGACGTGGAGATGTTTATCGCCAATGCGCAATACCTGCTCGGCGAAGATATCGATTACCAATTGACCTACAACGGGCAGTCCGCCGATAAACCATTGGTTATCTTCGACAAGGTTCGAGATCAAATAAAGGCAGTATGCATCAGCCCTAGTGGCGGCCACACGGCTCGCGAAATGCTGATTCGGCTGGTATTGGGCTGCTATGACGAAACGCTCGCGGAGTTCGGGATTCGGCTGTAATGGCATCCCTTTCACTGGCGCTTGCAGGCGATAGATGGGGAATGCAAAAACAAAAAGACGCCGCGCAAGGCGCGGCGTTTGCTGGGTTCTCCGATAGTCGCCGATAGCGGACGACTAACGGTGAATCACTCCCACTCCCTCATCAATGAGCCTTGTAACAAGGCTGATTTTAATGAATTTTACGTGGACCACTTTTTCCGATGCCACGCAAAATACCATGATGGCAGATTGCCGGTTGTTGCCTGCCGCTGCCAGTCATCTCTAGAGTCATACAGCCCATCTTAGCGTCAACGCACTGCGGCAAACTTGCCCGATGCCCGACCGGCGATCAAGGGGAACTTAGATGGCGAACGGCTTCAATGATGTGGGCTTTCTTGGCGATGATCTTGATGGATGGCGGGAAACTGTTCGCGCCGAGTTCCCGGAATCCTTCGCCATTGCAGACCGAATGAATCGCATGGGAATGAGGATGATCCATGAGTTCCCGGATGGCGAGTTGCCAGAGGCACGAGTCCTTGCAATCGCAGCCTTCTACCGGGCGCTACAGTCGTTCCAGTCCGTAATCCTCCTTGCTGAACGTGGCGCACTGGCCGAAGCTCGCGCCCTCGCCCGCCTATGCTGCGAAGCTGTGATCGTGACGGGTGGACTGTTGAAGGTCGAAGGAACGCTCGAAAAACTGTATGAGGACCATGCGAAGCATTGCTTGTCCTTAGCCAACTCGATAATCGAGATGAACCGCGCCGCGCAGACTGGCAGAGACTTGACGCAGTTTGAGCAGGAGGTAGCGCGGGTAAAGACAGAGTATCCGCAAGAGCGTGGGCCACAGTCGATCAAGTGGGCGCCATTGGCCGTCCAATCTGGCCTGAACAATCTTTACGAGCTATCGTACCGTTTCCCGTCCGGCGACGGCGCGCATGTGACGCTCGGTGCGCTTCATAGACACTTCGACAAGGACGAACAGGAAGACTTTGTCGGGATAATCTTCCATCCCGACAAGTCAGATTTGCGCGATACCTTGCTTGCCGCAAATGCTGCACTCATCCACCTGCTTGGCCTCGCCCAAGAGTTCATGGGCCTGAACCACTACGAGGCAGAGATGCACGACCTTCTGCTGCAATGGGCAGTTAGCCGTGAGGAACTTGGGCTTCAGTAGCGAACAAGTCGGCTGACTCGCCGCGACGGGGCTGGTTCTTTAGGAAGCACGACCCTTCTTATATTCGGCCAATATCTTGCTCGCAGGGCTCGTCGGCTTTGTCCCGGTGTGCCCTTCGAAGTCCGCAAGAAATGCGCGAAGCGGAGCCTCTAAGTACGCGACGCCTTGCTTGCGCACGACGAAGATCGTGACCATTATCAACCGGTGAATGTAGCCGACCAATTGGGCTCGCCATTCCTCAATTCGCGGCGTACCTAGCATTCCAGACATATGAAAACGCGGCGGGTTTCCACCGAATAGCTCCATGATGTGTGGGTATGCACCGTGTACATAGCCAGAGAACGCCTGCTGCACCGTGCGAAGAAGTTCCTGCGCATCTGATGGGTTCAGTTCACCACCGGCCAGCTTGCCAAAGGTTGCATGAATCTTTTTTGCCGGAACAGTATCTCGTTTTTGAGGCGAGCGAAGTGGATCATCGGGGCGCTCGAACTCCTCTTGATAGAAATTTTCCAAGAATTTGACTTGGTCATCGCTGTAGCCGTCCTTCCCCTGCGGGACCAGCAAAAATAAAATCTCGTTACAAAAATCATCGGCCATCCGACAGAGCGCACCGACCTCCTGTGTGTAGCCGTGACGCAGCAGTAGCACGCATGCGCGAAGCGTCGAGATGGTCTTGATGCCTTTCAAGTAGCAGGCCAGAGCATCAGTGAGAGCCACATGTCGAAACTGGTGATGGGGGCCAAGGTCACGATAAAGCACAGCGCCCGCAGATGGCTGCATCTCGGCATAGAACTGCTCAAGACTACCGAGAGTCTGATCTAGGAAATCTTCGATTGGCATCTTGCAACCCAGCGTTGGTTCGACCGCGCCTGCGGCATGCGGATCGTTAAGGCCGGATGCCGCGCTAACTGAAAATTTAGATTCTTTTCAGGGCGATCCGTATCTTAACCCTCAGCCCCCGCTGAGAAGATTCCATGCTGTTGCTGCCACAAGCGGAACTTGGGCGTTTCCAAGCCTCTCAGTTCGGTCCACCCGATCGGGAATCCCATCATCCACTCGATGTATCTTGGATTCGGCCTCATCCCAAGGATCGGCTTTCCAAGGATTTTCGTTGTGATGCAATCGTTTCTCAATTTCCCTTCTGTTGGATTCGCAAAACCCCTGCTGACCCTTGGGGTGGGCAACAATCCAAATTCGATTCCTGAGGTGATTAGCGCCAAGGGCGGCCGCTGGTATATCGCCCCATTGAACATCGAACCCCAACGCGGCAAGATTTCGGGCCTCTATTTCGTGGCACGCGACGATGCCACTCGCCGATTTCGATACCACGATTCCGATGTGTTGTTTTTTGGGCTCAAACCCTTGCTGAGTATGGCTCAGGCGGATTTCGATACCGCGCAAAACCGGATCATCAATGGATGGCACCGGTGCGCTTTCTAACGACGCCAAAATTGATACCTTCTGTAGTGCCACGAATAAAAAGTGCTTGACCGTGCTTTTCGGCAGTTTTACCGCCACCAAAGGCCACTCGCGTGACCTACCTGATGATGTGAAAAAGCCCGCGAAATCGCGGGCTTATGTGGGTTTAATGCCTGTATCTGCTTGGCTTTGCTAGATTTTGCACCACAATGGTGCCCGCTCCCACTCGATCGTCAATTGCTGACTGGGACCCTTGTGAGACGGCCACTACGTCGAGTCGGATAGCGAAGATACCGTCAGCGATACCGACAAATTCAATCAGCAGTTATCAGCTCTGGCCAGACTGCGTCGGAGCATCGACTTGCTCTCCTGTTAGAACTCTCTCGAACATCGAGCATCTGAATACGACTTCTGCACGGATACCGTCATCGATACCGTGCGGACGCCTGACGCCGCAAATGACAGCTTTCGGCTGCCGCTGGCGCGACCATCGGTCAACGACCGCTATGGTCAGCGTCGGTGACGTCGGAATAACCATCAGTTGGAACGGCACTTTTACTTCGGTTTGAGGAGAGCAATCGACCACTGGAAAATAGCCGACCTCTCAGCTGCACCAGGCCGATCAGCGCACACATCTGCGTAGTCTTCCCCACACCATTGTGACCGATCAACGCGACTATCTCTCCCCGCTCCGATGTCTTGGAGACGCCATCGAGCCCTTTGCGCCCGCCATAGCTTCTCTCGATGCCGGACACCTGTAACACGGGTTACCGCAACACGACCTTGAGGGCTGCGTCGATCTTCCGAAGTGCGTCTTCGATAATCAGACCGTTGGAAAACTTCGCAACGGTAGACGGCCCCATGCATTGTGCCATCCCGATTTGCGGGCGGGATAAGAAACGAGGCAAATGCTGTTTGATGATCGCTTTCGTCGTGTTGTTGTCGAGCAAGTCGTGACCGTCGATTCAATGGAATAGGATTTCGATAGCCTCATTGGCTGTGATTTTCGGAGTGGGACGACTGCGCATCAGCGGACGCGCGAATGGTCAGCAGCGGTTCCGGTCCGTGCGGATTCGCGGTCTGACGGGTTGTCAGCGACGATAGTGCGTCGAAGCGTCCCTGTCGTTTTCCATGCCAGGCTGAAATTGCCTCGGCAAGATCTTTGGTGTCGAAGATTGCGCTCTGCAACAATGCCATATGTCGCAGAGATTCGGACGTACTATGGTCGCGCGCGAAGTTGATCGCAGTCTTGCACCCGGCAACGGCCAGCGGGGACTTCGACCCGATGGTTCGGGCCAGCTCCATCGCGTGTCGGAGCAGCGCCTCGGCATCGGGCAACACGGCATTCACCAACCCGACGGCCAACGCGCGCTTCGCGCTCAACCGTTCACTGGTGTAGGCCATCTGGCGAGCCACGCCGGCGGGAATGATCTTCGGCAGACGCTGGAGCACGCCGAGGTCGGCCGTCATGCCGATCTGGGTTTCCTGCAGGGCGAAGAATGCATCGGTCGTGCAAACGCGAATGTCGCAAGCGACGGCTAGATCAAGGCCTCCGCCGATGCAGCCGCCCTGAATTGCGCAGATGACGGGAAACCGGACCTGATCGAGCGTATCGAAGCAATCCATCAGATTTCTCAACGCGTGCTGGAAGCTCAACCGGGCCCGCGGACTGCTGTTGTCAATTGCATCCGTCATGCCGGTGAACACGTCGAGCGCCATGCCGGACGAAAAATGCTTTCCTGTAGAACTGATGACGAGGGCACGAGTGTCGCCCGCGTCATCGAGCGCCAGCACGGCGTCGCGCAACCCGCTGAAGAAAGCCAGGTCCATCGTATTGAGCCGCTCGGGACGGTTCAGCTGGAGATGCGCGATGCCGGATTCAGTGCTGGTCTGAAAATATTCGTTATGCATGTATTGCCTCGCGGACAGTTCGCTGTTCATTTCCAATCCCGCCAACGCCTGAATGGCCAGTTGAGTGCGCTCACTCTCAGGCAGCTTCGCTGCCGCGTCAGCGGATCGACTCATGCACGCACCACGACTGAAAAAATGGGCTGCCATTACTAGCCATGACAGCGCGATCAGGCGTCTCGCGTGTTAGCCTGGTTTGAACCTCGACAGCGGTTGTTTCGCCTCAACGATAGCGTAGCGCCGCCATACCGCGTTCACTCCGACGGGCCCGTCGCAGGAAACGGACTGCGCAAGTCCATCCAGTCGTATGAGTCGCTGTGGTGCGTCAATGCCCAACTCCTTGGCGGAGTAGGATTGACCACCTCGACAACATGGTTCGACGCCGAACCCACGTCGCTCCGATCATTCGTACCGCCTCGGTGATTGATATTTTGCGAATTCGTGTGGTCGTAAAACATGGTTATCTCCTTTGTGGCCTGACATACACAACTGCCCGCGCCAACCGTATAAGACTGAAGCGTTCTGTCGGGTCGCCGAGTTCGGCCGACTGACAGGCTGAGCGGGGTACAGCGCGTTGCCCAGACAGTTGACTTCAATATCATCGTGCCGGACCCTGGTCACGGATATTGTCGACGCCCGAGACGGGCATCCGGCGTTCCCGGCCTCGTTCTGGCACGCCCACGCGATGATCGGCGCGCGGTACTTCTTCCGATTGCCGTCACAATACGCACGAAAGAAAATCGGCAAACACGGTCTGCATCACCTTGTCGCTCGCGGTCTGCGGATCGAACACTTTGCTGCGCGACCGGTGACATGACGGCATGACTAACGGCTTTCCCGGGCGTGCAAGCAGCTCAGGCGTGCGCGGTCATACCGGACTGTCGGGTCAGAGAACATCAACGCTGGGCGCCATTGCAGACGCATGTATCGCTACAGGTCATACTCGATCGTGAAGTCGCGGATCGCAGCCAGGTCCAGAGGGCGAAAAATAACGTCTATGTCTTCAATGAGCATTTCAACCCCTCGATTGACGCGTCGACGACCTGTGCCCGCTAGAACGTATAGGCGACGTTCACGAAGACGTTAAGCGGATTGAGCCCGAGCGTCGACTTGGATACGATCTGAATTCCCGTTGCGGTCTGCCCGTATAAAGTAAGGTGGGTCTTCACCGGAACGTAGCCGAGAGAGGTTCCGACCGACCAGTGTTTTGTAATCGCGTAATTTGCCCCGACCTCGAATACAGGATTCCATGATGAACTGAGTGTCGCACGTGCCGAGCCGCCTGGACCAAGGCTATCAGTGACAAACTGGCTATTGGTTGTCCGAACCTGGGTGAACCACGTATAGTTCACGCCGATCCCTATGAACGGGCGGATTTTCGTTTCGGCTGAAAACAGATGGTATCGAAGTTCGATGGCGGGCGGCATCGGCTTTGTCGTGCCGAGATTGCCATACTTCTGCAGCGTCCCGTCGCCAACCAGATTCACCTTCATCGGTAGCCCAAAAAGCATGGCGACACCAATGTTGTCCGTGACGTAGTACTCGGTGGTAATTCCCACCGTATCCGTTGAGCTCGCATGCGCTCCGCTACCGGATAGCTGCCGATTCACAGCTACGCCGCCAATGCTTTCCACGGTTAGCGGCGTTGCGTCACCCTGTGGCGCAATGTGAAGCCATCCTGTCGACAGCGTTATGCTTCCCGCAGACTGCGCATGGGCATTGTCGATAACCGCGGCCGAGCAGATGCACCCACACACACCGACCAAACTGATTGCGCGTTTGTAATTCCTCATGTCTCTTCTCATGTCGCTATCTCTGGAATTTTTATGAATCATTGGTGTTGCGGATGAATCTGCTCAATTGATTGCTTCCTTCCTTTGGTAGAGCTACACATGCCACACACTCCAATCGCTCTGCACCCTAGTAAGCGTGCATGGCCAGACGTTCCGTCTCAGGCGGGAATACGCACCACGTACCGTCGCGGTGCCGGAAGAAAAAGAGTCAAAGCGGGCCTGTCGGCAGCAGTAGCTCGATACGCACGCACGGTCTCTGATTCGAACGTGCGCGGCTGAATCGGGTAACCCGAACCGGCCTCGAAGAGGTCGGTCCGAGCCACTTTTCAACCTGCGAACGCAAAGACCTTTCTAACGTTATCGCCATCCCTTTCTCCTCCAACCCATTCGGCTTCCTAATTTATAAAGACCCGACAGGCGTTTGAATCGTGATATCGCGGCGCGTACGCCTGATTAACCTTTAATCCGGGCGCATGACCGAACGCGTCCCTTTGATGTCGTGGCTCATCTCACGTTGGCCTGCCCTGCGCACCTGTTGCGGCCGGGTCCGTGTCCGTCGGTTGCTGCGCCCGCGACGGCCTCGCGGCGGCCGAGATCGAAAATGCGAACGGAAAGCGTCCGAGTGCCGAAGTCGCCAATGCTTCGAACGCGGAGTCGCCAAGTTCGACGTGAAGTGAAATTCCACGCGAGGGGTCATCAAGGAGGCTAACGGTTGCATCCTCGACGCCAGCCTCTGCGAGGGCCGACTCCAGGGCGTCTGCCGTCTCGCGCCGTTTCAGCGCCGGCTTGAAGATCTTGCCGACGCCCGTCAGCGGCATCGCATCCACGATCCGTATCCCCTTTGGCAACGCGGCACGTTCGTTGATCTCGCGACGCAGAAACTCGGCCAGTTCCGCTTCGGTGGCGGTTGTGCCTGGCTTTAGCTGGACATAGGCAACCGGCAACTCGCCCGCATGCATATCGGGACGTCCGACGGCTGCGGCGATCTGGACCGCGGGATGGCGATGCAGCGGTTCTTCGATTGCCGCAGGATCGATGTTGTGTCCACCCCGGATAATCAGTTCCTTCTTCCGGCCGGTGAGCCAGAAGTAACCGTCGGGGTCGCAGCGTCCGAGGTCGCCGGTATTGAGCCAGCGCCCGCCGTCACCACCTTCCATCCAGATGCCAACGTTCTGCTCCGGCCGGACATAGCCAGCGAACACGTTCGGGCCGGAGATAACCAGCTGGCCGACCTCATCCACAAGGCAATCCCGTACATACCGGCCGTTCTCGTCGACCACCACTGCTTTCATTTCCTGGCCGGGCAGACGAAGACCAATCGAACCGACCCGGCGCTCGCCAAGCGGCGGGTTGACGCTGCTCACGCAGGTCCCTTCCGTGAGACCGTAGCCCTCAAGGATTCTTATTTCAGTACGAGCCTGGAAGGCGCGAAGTAATTCCACCGGCAAGGGGGCGGCGCCGCACAGGCCGTATTCGAGCGAGCTGATATCGTGATCGCCAACCGGAACGTCCAGCAGTGATCCGAAGAGTGTCGGGACACCGCTGAAAAAGTTGATGCGGAAATGTTCGACCATTTCCCAGAAGCGCTTGACAACGCCTTCGCCCCGATAACCTTGCGGTGTGCCGAGCACGACGTGGGCACCACGCGAGAACGCCAGCAGACCTGTCACCATCACGGCGTTCACGTGGAAAAGCGGCAGTCCGCAAAAGATCGTTTTCCCCGGACCAATGCTTTCGCCAAAAAACTGACCCGCGTTCCGGGCATTGGCCACCTCGTTGCCGTGCCGCAGGATCGCAATCTTCGGCAGTCCGGTGGTGCCGCCCGTGCAGAAGAAGGACGATACATCATCGATTTTGATTCGACGCGTGCTGCTGAGCGCCTTCCCGCACTCTCTCGCCATGTCGGTGCTGAAATCGTGGATGCCGACATGCGCAGGAACGGCACCGTGAATGCCGCCAGGCTCATGCAGGTTTGAACCGGTACCTGGTTTAGACACCCGGCCCACTAATCCCTTTTCTCCCGGCATTCGGTTGGCCGGATTCACGAGCACCAGATGCTGCAGGCAAGGAACCTTGTGCAGCACCGCTTGCACCTTCTGCCAAAGGTCGGTTCCAGGGAACGGCGCCAGCGTTACGAGCACGCTTGCGCCGGAGGCGTTGAGCAGTTCGCCGATCGCTTCGCTCTCAAGGAGCGGATTGATTGCGCAGACGATCCCGGCTGCTTCCCCGCCCCAGATCACAAGGTGCGTTTCAGGGAGGTTGGGCAGAACGTATGCGACAACCGAGTCGCGCTGTACTCCCAGACGCGCAAACATGTTCGCGGTTCGGGTGACATCCCGGACGAGTTCGCTATACGTCCAGCACTCGGCGTTCCGGTAGTCGTTGGACGCTGCAAAGAATGAAAGTGCCGGTGCCGACGGATTGATGGCGGCGCCCCTGCAGATCATCTCGTAGGTACTCGACGGGAGATCCGCCAGTTGTCCCTGCATTTCAATGGCAAGGACATCGTGTACATTTTCAACGCCTTTCATGCTGCCTCTTCCACAACGACGTTCTGCTGTACGCCCAGGTTGATCGAGCGGTCATAGCTGACGATATGCGCCTCCACGAGGTCACCCACGCGCAGGTACTGTGGCCTCGCCTCCTGCATCTTCAGGAAAAGCCCCCATCTTTCCGCCTCGGGCAGTTGCGCCGCGGCGCGCTGCTTCTCAGGTGACGGAATGCTCAGCGCACAACCGGAGGGCGTGCCGGTGGCGAGCAGGTCTCCGACGCGAAGATCATGTACACCGGAAAGCTCCGTTAAGGTTTCTGCCGGGCCGTAGACGAGGCCCGAGGTGCAGTCACTCTGGCGGACAGTTCCGTTTACCGTCAGCGTCAGCACAAGCTCCTTCAGCTTTGGAATATCCTGTTTCTCCAGGAGGCAAAGGTAAGGGCCGACAGGGCCAAACGTGCGATAACTCTTGCCCTTGTAGAACTGCATTTGCGGAATCTGGATATCGCGCGCTGAATAGTCGTTGACGATCACCGCGGCGGCGATGTACTCATGCAGGTTCTGGTCGGTGATAGCTGCGCGGGACGTAATGTCGCGTTTGAGGACGAGACCGAGTTCGATCTCGTAGTCGAGGAACTGCACCTCGTCTGGCTTAACCACGGGCGAGTTGGCCGGAACGATGCAACTCGTCGCCTTCGTGAAGATCATGTTGAATTTCTTCGCGTCCGGGTCCATGCCGGACTCGATCATATGCTGGCGATAGTTCGCGCCCTGGCAGATGAACTGCTGATTGGCGGTGACGGGCGACAACCATTGCACTTCCGATTCGGGAATCGTCGGGCCGCTCAGCAGGAACAGCCGCTCGACCGGGTTAGCCTCGATAAACTCGGCGGTGGACTTGAACTCGCCCGGAATCGGCGTGATAGCGCCATCAGCGACCACACCCCACTGGGCGCGGTCCTGATGCAAATAATGCAGGACGTGAAGTGCCATTTTTCGATCTCCGTATTCGATGGAAAAGGTTGGTTCAGGCAAAAATCTTTGCCAGCGTCAGCAGCTTGCTCAGCGTCAGGTCGGGGCTGCGGCGCAGGTTCCTGAAAAGTGCCACGATGCTCGCAGCCGTGAATTTGGGCTTCGTGAAGCTGCGCGGCATCGTCGGTCCCCACTGCGCCATCGCTTCGCGGCTTACCGCGTGCACACCCGCCGGCGCGTCGGCCGTAAAGAGATCGCCGTCGCAATAGTGTTCGTGCTTGTCGCCCCACGGGTCCTGCCAGTAGTCGAAGATCTGGCTGCCCAGGATATGGCGTCCGATCCCCCAGGCATGCGTCCAGCCCTTTTCGCGCAGGACGCGCTGACCCATGCCGACCGCGTCGGCATCAACGACTTCGTAGGCGCTATGGCTGTAGGTAGGCAGGAAGCCTTGTGCTAGCGCGAGCGTATGGTGATCGGCCGGCTTGTCACCAAGATCGAGCCGCATGAACGCGACAACAGGTGAGCCTTCGGGAAGCACCTGCACATCGCTCGGGATGAAGCCGAAATGCTGCGTGTACCATGCGCAGGTCTTCTGATAGTCAGCGAGTTCGAGCACCACATGCCCGAGCCGGATAACTTCGGGCGAGCACTCAGGCGGTCGCTGCGTTCCGTTAATCCGGACGGCCGCATCGACAGAGTTGAATGGCAATGGCGGCCGGTGGGACAGCGTCGAAGCTGGCGCCTGGCCCCATATTGCATCGACGCGAAAGCCGGAAGGGTCGGTCAACCGTACGATATAGCCGCCGCCGGGCAAAGTCGACGGTTCGGCCTCAGAGGCGCCTGCCAGCTTTGCAAGTGCATCAAGACCGGCCCTGTTATCGACCTGTAGCCCGAAACCAACGAACCGGGATTTCGGCGCTTTCCGGACGACATAGCAGAAATGCGAAGCACCCGTTCCTCGCAGCAGGAGGAGCGATCCATCGCGCGATACAGTTCGAAGCCCGAAGTCATTGAGAAACTGCTCGGCTTGCTCGAGGTCTGGCCGGTCGAATATCAGATAGGCCAATGCCGACGCTTTCGTCGTGGGATCGGGGTGACGGGCTGGCTTTGCAGTGATGAGTTTCATGATGGAAAGGAATTCAGACGGTTCAGATGGCGCATTCGGCTTCCAGCGTTGGCGCGCTGATGGGGTTGCCCAGCAAGGCAAGACTCTCGCGCACGAGACGGTTTGCATCGGTCGCCGGGCCGTCGTGGACGATCGTCTTGTCGGGCCGGACGACCGCAGCCCACCCGAGGGGCACCAGCCCGGGAAGAAATGCGCCTTCCAGATCTTCCCAACTGTCGCGCGGCGCAAGATGCAGCCGTTGCCCCCGATGGGCGATCTGGACAACACGCCCTCCGGCACGCGCAAAGCTTGCGGCAGTCTCGTGATCGAGCGCAGCCGCCGCATCCACGCCAAACCCGATCAGCGCGAGGCCCTGCCCGAGCACGTCGTCGCTTAGACGCGTAGTGCCATCCGAACCTCTCACCCAGCCTTGCGCGATGACAGCGCCACGAACGAGCTTCGTCGACGAGCGGCCCTTGACGAACAGCCCCCGGCGGAATGCATTCTTCGGCTTGATCTGCAACTCCTCGAATTGCGCGCGCAGGCGGGGCACCAGTCTCGACAGACGCATCAACCCGTGAGTCAACAAGGCGACGACACCACTTCGGGGCATGACGAGCCCGCCCATGAACTTCGCGAGGGTGATCATCGCCTTCGCGTGGGGGCGCCGCTCCTCGTCATAGGTATCGAGAATGCCTGGATCGGCACGTCCTTTCACCACCCATTCGAGCTTCCAGGAAAGGTTGGCGGCGTCCCGAAGACCTGCGACCAACCCCTGCCCGACGAATGGGGGCGTGATGTGGGCCGCGTCGCCCGCCAGGAACACCCGGCCCCTGCTGAATGCATCGACAGCGCGCGCATGGAAGCGATACACGGCCTTGCGCTCGATGACCATGTCTTCCAGATTGCCCCAGGGGGAAAGCAACTCCCGGATACGCGTCTCGGATTCCATGTCCTCGCGACGCTCGCCAGGCCGGAGCATGAATTCCCAGCGTTCACGGCCGCCGGGCGCGACCATATGCGGGATCGGCCGACGGTGGTCGCAGATGAACTCGATGTGATCGATCGGACGCGGTACGTGGCAGGCATCGACGATCAGCCAGTCCTCGGCGAACGTCTTGCCCTTGAATTCCTGTCCAATGAGCTGGCGTACCAATGAACTCGCCCCGTCCGCACCGACCAGATAGCGGGCCCGTACCAGATGAGTGCGCCCCTGGCCAAGATCTAACGATGCGAGCACATGATCCCGTTCCTCAGTGAAGCCCTTGAGCTCGACCCCTAAGGCGATATGCGCACAGTCGTATGCCTCGAGTCGGGCGCGCAGACATCGCTCCAGGTCTGGCTGGTAGAAGGTGACGAGCTTCGGGTGGCCATCCAGACTGCCCAGCGAATTCACCCTGCCGAACAGGCCCAGCATAGGCGACCGCATGCGGACGTACGGTATGGCAATCGTCTCGAAATCGCTCTCCGCCACGCCGGCAAGCTGAAGAATGCGCAGCGCTTCGTTATCGAGCGCGATCGCACGGGGCGCCATGAATACCTCAGTCGACCTGTCGACAACCATCACGTTCACGCCGTGCCGTGCCAACAGATTCGCAATCGTGGCACCCACCGGCCCGCAACCCACCAATAAAACATCTACGGCCGACGGAAATGTCCCGATCGGCGCACGACCCTCGCCCTCCCGGCTGCGCGGCGCGGAACCATCTTTTGCTGCTGTCTCCACAGTCACTCCGTCTGTTGTTTGTTGGACCGACGCAAGGCGCGCCGTTGATGACATTAAAGTCATAACTGATCGTTTTGTCAATGTAGACAATAGCATCTATAATTTGACATGGCTAGAACTGGACCGATCATGCCGAACACTTCAAATCGCCCGACAGCAAAACGTCCTACCCGTGCGGCGCCAGTCTCCCCGGCTGCCGTTCCCGAAGAACGCGAGCCGCGTGGCGCGCGTCGCAAGCGCGAAACGCGCACCCGCCTGCTCGATGCTGCACTCAGGCTGATGGCCGAAAAGGGCATGGAAGGCGTAGCCGTCAACGAAATTACCGAGGCCGCCGACGTCGGCTTCGGCTCGTTCTACAACCACTTCGAGTCGAAGGAAGCCATCTATGCGACGCTTGTGGACAACGTGTTCGAGGAGTTCGCCGATATGCTCGATCGCCTCGCGGCGGGCCTGTCCGACCCCGCAGAAGTGATCGCCGTCTCGGTGCGTCATACCCTGATGCGTGCGCGGCGCGATCCCGTATGGGGACGCTTCCTGATACGCGAAGGGTTTTCGGCAGGCATGCTGAGCCGCGGGCTGGGTCAGCGGCTACTGCGGGATATCGGAAATGGCATTGCCGCCAAGCGCTTCGTGGTTACCGACCCCTTCATTGGCTTTCTTTCGGTGGGCGGCACCGTGCTCGCGGCCATTGCGGCCGAGCTGAATTTCGTCGCGCCGGGCGCGCCGGCGGTGCAGTTGCTCGACGAGCTTGGCTTCAGCGGAGAGCACTTCGCCGAGCGTACGGCAGCAACGCTGCTGCAAACACTCGGACTCAAGCGCGCGGAGGCGGAGAAGATTGCAATGCGAGCGTTACCACTCGTCGAGGCGCAAGTCGATGGGGAATAAGGCGGGCGACGATTAGGTATGTCGCGGGCGATATCCACGGCCAGGTGTTGAATGTAGATCCGCTAAAGAGCCATCGCCTTACGTGGCCGGCTCACGCGAGTTGACCTCGACATCGACTGCCAAACGCAGTGAAATGGACAGCCTGTGTACGCCACCATCGAGCGGTACACGCACGCCTTCAGCACCGCAATCAACACTGGCGCCGTCAAGAACGGCACGCATCGCGTGCGCCTCCGAGGTAGACTCCACGCGGATCTCATAGCGCGTAGAGCTTATGTTGACCGTTGCTTCAAAGCCCGGCCACGCGTCGGGAATACACGGGTCAACCACCAGAAAATCCCCTTCCCTGCGAATCCCGAGAATGCCCTCGACACCCGCCCGGTACATCCATCCCGCCGACCCCGTATACCAGGTCCAACCGCCGCGCCCGACATGAGGCGCCACCGAATAGACATCGGCTGCGACGACGTAGGGCTCGACCTTGTAGCGCTCAACCTCTGTTGGCGTACGCGCATGATTGACGGGATTCAAAATCGAAAAGAGCTCTGCGGCCCTGTTACCGTCTCCCAGTTTCACAAATGCGAGAATTGCCCACATCGCGGCATGACTATATTGGCCGCCGTTCTCGCGCAGCCCCGGCGGATAGCCCCTGATATAGCCCGGGTCCAGCAACGTTTTATCGAAAGGCGGTGTGAACAGCAACGCGATTCCGTCCTCGCGACGGATAAGATGTTTCTCCAACGAAGCCATCGCCTGTGCGGCGCGTATCGGATCGGCCGAGTTCGACAAGACAGCCCACGACTGGGTAATCGAATCGATCCTGCACTCCCCGTCGCTATTCGAGCCGAGCCAGCTGCCGTCGTCGAAAGTCGCACGACGGTACCACTCGCCGTCCCAGGCCTCACGCTCCAGCGCACCACGCACCGACGCCGCATGGCTGCGCCAGCGCGCGGCACGCTGCGCATCGCGCGCTTCGGCCAGCGGTGCGAATAAATCGATCGTGCGCAAGAGCAGCCAGCCGAGCCACACGCTCTCTCCCTTGCCGTTTGCGCCGACGCGGTTCATCCCGTCATTCCAGTCCCCCGTGCCGATTAGCGGTAAGCCATGTTCCCCCGTCAATTCGATGCATTGATCGAGACCGCGAGCGCAATGCTCAAACAGCGACGCGGATTTTTCCGCGATCATGGGCTGGAAGAATGCGTCGTGTTCGCCGGGTTGCAGCAGCGGCCCGTCGAGGAACGGGACGATTTCGTCGAGAACCGCGTCATCGCCCGTACAGAAGATGTATGTCGCGACCGAATATGCGAGCCACACGCGATCGTCGGAGACTCGAGTGCGCACCCCCTGCCCCGAATGCGGCAGCCACCAATGCTGGACATCTCCTTCGCCGAATTGCCGCGACGCGGCGCGCAGCAGATGCCGCCGAGTTTCGTCGGGCCGCACGTGGGTCAGCGCCATCGTGTCCTGCAACTGATCGCGGAACCCGTAAGCGCCGCTCACCTGATAGAAGGCCGCGCGTGCCTCGACGCGGCACGCAAGCGTCTGATACAGCAGCCAACCATTCAGCATCAGATCCATGGCCCGGTCGGGCGTCTTCACCTGAACGGCGCCGAGCACGCTGCGCCAGTGGCGTGTCACCTCAGCAAGCACAGCATCGAGATTCGCACTGCGATAGCGCTCGATCAGTACACGTGCATCATCGACGGATGCGCATTGGCCGACGAAAGCAACCATCTCGATGACCTCGCCCGCGTCCAGATCGACGAACGTCTGCAATGCTGCGCACGGATCGAGCCCCGCGCCCGTCGCGCCCGATAACGGTACATGGCCCGTCAGCGCCGCGGGCGCGGCGGCTTCGCCGTTACGACCGAGGAATTCGGTGCGATCAGCTGTCCATGCTGTTTGCCGGCCGCCGAGGTCGGCGAACGCGATGCGCGTACCGAACGCGATATTCCATGGATTGCGCGCAAACATCGCGCCCGTAACCGGGTCAATTTCCGTCACGATGAACGGCGCCGACGCGCCTCGCGACGTGCCCAGCACCCATTCGTTCCACGACGTCACGGAAAGCCGGCGTGCGACGCCCGACAGATTGCGCAACGTCAGACGGGAAATCTTCAGCGGATCGGCAAGCGGTACGTATTGCAGCAGGTCGAGTGCGATACCGTTCGCGTTGTGTTCGAAACGGCTGTAGCCGTGGCCATGACGCGCAACGTATATGCCGCTGTCGCGGATCGGCAGCGCGGTGGGCGTCCAGATATCGCCCGTCGCTTCATCCCGCACGTAAAGGGCTTCCGTGGCGGGGTCTTCAACGGGGTCGTTCAACCATGATGTGAGCTGGTTCTCACGACTGCTTTCAGCCCACGTATAGCCGCTGCCTTCCGCCGCGACCTGAAAGCCGAAACGGGGATTGGCAATCACGTTCATCCACGGCGCAGGCGTGGCGGCGCCCGCCCCAAGCACGATCACGTACTCAGAACCGTTTTTGCCGAAGCCACCCAGACCGTTGAAAAATTCCAGTCCAGCTGTCATCGAAGGCGGTACGTCAGACTGATCAGGAGGCGCCGGCCACGACGACAGCAGCGGCTGCTTCCTCCGGCGCGGTGACGATGGCTGACCTCGGGTATCCAACAGCGTCCCGAGCTGTGCGGCAATGGACCCCCGGCGCGCGATCAACGCTACGCGCGCGATTGATTGCAAGAGCGCCCTCGACTCCACACTCATCAGATCCGCACGCAACGTATAGATCGCCCCCGGCGCGAGTTCATCGTCGAACCGCGGACGTGACTGGCTGCTGCGCACGGCCGTTTCGATCGCCTCCTGCAATCCCTGAATGTATGACGAGGCCCGCTCGTTGACGATCACGAGGTCGACGGCCAGCCGTTTCATTCGCCAGTATTCGTGCGCCTTTAACAACTGCCGGACCTGCGCGATATCTTCGAGGTCGCCGATACGGAGCAGCACGATCGGCAAGTCGCCAGAAATCCCGAGCGGCCACAAGCCCGCCTGCGTACCGCCGCCGCGAACGATTGCGTCCGGCTGTGCCCTGAAGCGCGCGTCGCTATAAATGATCGGCGCGGCGAGCTGCTGGAAGTCCGCCGCCTGCTCCGCCTCGATGCCGAGATAACGCAGTTGCACCTGAGCCTGTGTCCACGCGAGCGTTTTGGCCCGGTCGAATGCATTGCGATCGTGGTGCTGATCGATGAGATCGAGCAACTGCGCGCGTGAGGCGGCTACCATCGTCCAGAACGTGACGCGCACAATCTTGCCCGGCGGCACCAGCAAACGATATCGAAGCGCAAAGACAGGATCGAGCACGGTGCCCGTCGTATTGGAGAGCGCCTGGTCCTCGACGATCGAGGTCGCGGTGCGCGTGTTGCGCCCCCTGCCCAGAAAGCGCATGCGATCCGTTTCGTATTGGGGCTCGGCGACTATTTCACCCTCGACAACCGCGAAATGAGCGGCCCAAATCTGCGTATCGTCATGCGAACGCGGACGACGCGTCGCCACCAGCGCCCCGAATTCCGCAAGATGCTCGGTCTGCACGAACATGCGCGAAAAAGCAGGATGCGCGATGTCGGCGGCCTGCGCTCCCAGTGCGAGTTCGGCATACGAAGTCAGTTCGATATCCCTAGTGCCGCGCCCGCTGTTCGCGAGCGAGACGCGGCGGACTTCACCGTCCGCCTCACCCGACACGAGTACATCCATGCTGGTCGTGAGCGATCCTTCGCAACGGGTGAACTCCGCGTGATCTTCACCGAACACGACGCCGCTCGTTTCGGGTTCGCCAGCGAGCGGTCGCGAACTGGCGGACCACACCTGCCCGCTGGACATATCGCGCAGGAAAATGGCCGTCCCCCAGTCGTCAAGCGTCGCGTCTTCGCGCCAGCGCGTGATGGCCACGTCACGCCAGCGGCTGTAGCCGGCGCCTGTCGCTGTCAGCATCACTGCGTACCTTCCATTCGACAGCAGATGTGTAATGGGCGCTGCGCTGCCGGACGCGGGCTCGATGATGCGACGTACCGTCGACGGCGCAGTCCCTGCTTCGGCGGCGGACGTGCTCACTTCTTCGGCGCGCGGATGCGCCACCGCGACATTGCGCGGCATGCGCTCCTGCAATAGCAGTTCGCTCGCCTGAATCATCGGTTCACGATGAAAGCGCGTACGCATCACCCCATCGAGCAAGGTGTTCGCAATTGCAACGATCGTCATGCCCTGGTGATGCGCCATGAAGCCGCGGATGAGCGCGAAGCTCTCCCCTTCGGCCAGACGCGCACGGGTGAAATCGAGCGCTTCGTAGTACCCGTAGCGGCCCAATGCGCCGAGCGCGGCGAGTCGCCCGTAGTTTTCGCGGGCCGCCTGCGGCGCCACCATCGCCGCCAGTCCCGTTGCGTAGGGTGCGATTACCCGGTTCTCGGACAGTCCGCGTTTGAGACCGAGGCCTGGCACACCGAAGCTCGAATACTGGTAGGTGAACTCCAAGTCACGAGCTTCGTAAGCAGACTCCGATACGCCCCATGGAATGCCAAGCGATCGTCCATACGATCTTTGCCGCTCCACCACCAGACGGTTCGTCTGTTCCAGCAGACTGCCGACTGGTTCGCGCGCGACCAGCGACGGCATCAGGTACTCGAACATCGACCCCGACCATGAAATCAGCGCGGATCCATTGCCGATTGGTGTGGCCGAACGCCCGAGGCGGAACCAGTGACGCGTGGTCACATCGCCCTTCGCAATCGCAAACAGACTGGCGAGCCTGGCTTCGGACGCGAGCAGATCGTAGCAATTCGCGTCGAGGCTGTTATCCGGATGCGAGTAACCAATCGACAACAGCTTACGTTCCGGATCGAGCAGAAATGTGAAGTCCATACCGAGCGCAAGCGCACGGGAGGCGTTGGCTAGCGCGGTCAACCGTGCCTGCAGAAAATACGGCGCGATGGCGAGTTGCCGTTGGTCGCGACTGTGTTCGAAGATGCTTCGCCGCAACGCTTCGATCCAGAACGTCAGGTCTGCACCACTATCGTCGCCGTCGGCGGGCACGATGGCACGGGTCGCCTCCGCTGCCTTCTTCGCCAGCCGCGCCAGCGACCCCGAAAGCGCACGGTACGTCTGCGGACCGCGCAGTTGCGCATGGATTTCTTCGAGGGTCGCGGCAAGCTGTCTGCCACGCTCTCCACTGGCAGCAGGCAGCGCGGCCACAGTCTCGCGCGCGAGCTGCAGGCTATCGAGTATCCCGGATCGGGCAGACGGCGCAAGCGCCGAATGCGCCCATTCTTCGCATGCGTTGGCCAGTACGATCAAATGGCCGGCGAGATTGCCGCTATCGACCGACGACACGTAAGCCGGCGCCAACGTCCGCAGGTCCTGTGTGTCATACCAGTTATAGAAATGGCCCTTGAAGCGCGGGAGTTTTTCGATCGAAGCAAACGCGGCCTCGAGTCGCTCGACGGTTTCCATCGTCCCCGCCCAGCCGAAATCGCGCGCTGCGACTGCTGACAGCAAATACAACCCTAGATTGGTTGGTGAAGTGCGGTGCGCGACGACCGGCTTCGGATCTTCCTGGAAATTGTCAGGCGGCAGCATGTTCTCTGCGGCAGTGACAAAGGTCTCGAAGAAACGCCACGTACGGCGCGCGATCAGGCGCAAATCGCGCGCGTCCGACTCCGATAGCGCAAGACGCTGCCCGACCGTCGGCGAACGGCTCGCCCACATCGCAAGCGCCGGCGCAGCCAGCCATAACAACGCGAACGGCATCACGAGCGGCCACTGCGAGGGCGCGAGTGCAAGCGTGCCGATGGACAGCGCAAGCCCAAGCATGGTGCCGGCCGCCATCTGCCGATAAAAGCCGTGCAGATCGAGACGAGGGCTGCCCTTGGACTGCGCCGCCGTCGTCCATTCGAGTAGCCGTCGATGCGTGACGTACAGCCGCACGAGCGTCCGGACGATCGCATCGCCCATGCGCCACGCGTGATCGGCGAGAAAAGCGATCGAAAGAAATGTTTGCAATGTCGCGAGCCGCAGGTCGCCGCCCAGCACGTCGAGGTGATTGCGCAGACGGATACCCGTACGCGGCGGCACGATTGCGAATAGCGACGGCAGGAAAGCGGGAACGGCGAGCGTGGCGAACACCATCAGCGCGCCCGCAATGCCGGCCCGGATCGGCATCAACCAGCACAGGCCGAGCGTGGCGACCATGAGCGGCGCCAGCAGCGAGCGACGCAGATTGTCGAGCATCTTGAAGCGACCAATCACCGGCATGGCTAACCGGTCGCGGCCTCGATACCCAACGACCCACGGCAGCAACTGCCAGTCACCGCGGGTCCAGCGATGTTGACGTTTGGCCGTCACGTCATAACGTGACGGCACTTCCTCCACGACCTCGATATCCGATGCCAGCCCGGCGCGCGCGAAGACCCCCTCGAACAGATCGTGACTGAGCAGCGTATTTTCGGGTACGCGGCCATGCAAGGCTGCTTCGAATGCATCCACGTCGTAGATGCCTTTGCCCGTAAACGAGCCCTCGCCGAACAGGTCCTGATAGACGTCGGAAACGGCTGCCGCATACGGGTCCATCCCGCCGGGGCCGGAGAAAACGCGCTGATACACCGAACCTTCCTCGCCGACGGGCAGCGAAGGTGTCACACGAGGCTGAAGAATCGCATAGCCGTTGACGACGCGTTGTTCGACGTCACTGAATGTCGGCCGGTTCAGCGGATGCGCCATCTTGCCTATCATCCGCAAGGCGGCATCCCGGGGCAGACGCGTATCGGCATCGAGCGTGATGACGTAGCGCACGTTGGATGGTACTTGCGGCGGGCGTCCGCCGATAGACACGAAAGTTGTATCCGTCGCGCCACGCAACAGCCGGTTGAGTTCGTGTAGCTTGCCGCGCTTGCGTTCCCAGCCCATCCATTTGTTCTCGCTCCTGTTGAATACGCGGCGGCGGTGCAGCAGCAGAAAACGGTCGCCACCTTGAGCTGGCTCATAACGCCGGTTCAGTGCTTCGATCGCATCTGTAGCAACGGCGAGCAAATGCGCGTCACCCTCTCGCACCTCCTCGTCGGCATCGACGCCGTCAACCAGTAGCGCGAATGACAAATCTCCCCCGGCTCCCGCGAGGTGATGCACTTCGAGGCGTTCGATCTGCTCGCGCAGGTCGGCTTCATTGCTCAGGAGCGACGGCACCGCGACCAACGTCCGAAGCCCCGACGGCACACCTGCGGTCAGTTCGAGTCCCGGTAACATGACCGCGCCGAAGCTCCAGGTCACCGCGCGGTTAACAAGCGCGGTTGCGATCTCAGTGAAGGGCAGGAATGCGCACAGGGCAAACAGCACGACGAACCACGCATCGAGATGGCGCGGCGACTGATTCCAGAGCACCCACGACGCCACCATGAGCAACGTCGCGGCCAACGTCAGGATCATGCCGACATAGCCGCCCATGCCGAGGCCGATATTGAATCGGGTAACGCGCAGCCGCATGGGCGCACGGAATCCGATTGCCTGCTCCAATGCTCGCCGACCTTCCGCAATCAGGTGGTAGCCGGGGTCGCCGGCGCGTCCTGCATGCTCGGGATCGCACGCCTGCGCCACTGCTGCTTGCGCCGAGTGAAGCGCGAGATCGACGATTTCCAGTTCCGTGGCGGCCGAACCGCGCGCCAGTTGCTCGATCGCGCTGCGGTACAGATTGCGGGTCGGGAAGTCCATCGCGCCGAAGGAGCTTCCCGCGCGCAGTCGTGCATCGACGAGACTCACACTCTCGAACAGTTCTGTCCAGTCGATATCAGACATCAGGCGCATGCTGGTAATCACATTGCGCACCGTGACATTCGACGCGCCCTGCCGCTGCTGGGCATGCTGCACAACTTCATCGACAGACACCCCCTGGAGCCCGAGCCGCTCCTCGAGCCACCCAAGCGCGGGCATGGTGCGCGGATCCTGATCGCGCAACCGTTTAGCGAGTTGTGCGGCGAATAGCTCCGATAACACCCCGGAGGAACGCGTGGAGATATCCGCTTCCAGCGCCGAGCGGGCATTTCCCGTTTGCAACAGACGGCTGGTGAGCGCATCGGCATCCTCGCGCGCGCGCCGACCTGCCGTGATCTGGTCAGCGAGTCGCCGCAGGTTCTCAATCAGGACGACGCGCAGGGTGATCGCCACTGCCCACAGTTCCCCGATCGTGAGCGGCTGAACGCGCTGGTATGCGTCGATGAAACGTTGCAGCACGCGCGGGTCGAAGTGACTGTCTGTATGCGCAACGAACGCCCAGGCCAGGCCAAATACGCGTGGATAGCCGGCGAACGGCCCAGCCGCCAGCTTGGGCAACTGACGATAGTAACCGGGCGGCAGGTCGTCGCGAATCTCACGGATCTGCTGCTCGACGACGTGATAGTTGTCGAGCAGCCATTCGGCAGCGGGCACCACGCTCCCGCCATGTTCCAATTCTGCGGCGCTCGCACGGTAAGCTGCGAGCAGGACGGCAGCATTGTCGTTGAGGCGGGTGTGCAACGATCGCACGACAGGTGGCCTCTTCGTCACCGACTGCGCGGCGGCAAGGCTCTGCGCATGCTGCTCGAGGCGTTCAACGCTAAACAGTTCGTCGCGCACGGGCGACGTGTCCGTCCACGGCGGCGAGCTTGACCGAAATCGTGCGACATACTGATGGAACTGGTTCACGGGGGTGCTTCCTGCAACATCGGTGGACGCACTGGGAGGGTTCCCATCGGCGCGATACCTTTGAAGCGCAAACCGCATACCACGGTGACGTGGTCGCACGGCTCGCCCAGTCGACACAAGGTCTCCTTATTCCGTATCAACGGGATCAAGCCCAACGTGTGTCAAAGGAAGTCATGCTTTCCCGTGTGCTTGATTACACATAAACGGCCGAATGGAGAGGCGGACGCGTCATTCATCTCCCGGACACGGTGCGCGCGACTGAGCCGGACGTCGGTACGGTGCCGTACGGGCATGCACCTGCGTCGACGTGCGGCGATGAAGAATCCGGTCATGGGGACCACGGTGCCGCTAACATTGAAACGTGTCCGGCCCTATTGCCCGAGCCCCCCAGAAACACGGCACGATGCAGCGTCTGACACGCCCGAACTATAATCTGGAGGAGCGCGCCCCGCGCTACCGACAGGTTGCGGAGACGGCTGCGACACCGTCGCGGGGGGTTCCCCAGGAGGTCGAGGAGTGGTACATGGCAAACGTGGATCCCGCAAGGGAAAATCATCTGCTCGCCGTTCTGCAAGAAACGGAGTGGGCGCGGCTGTCATCTCATCTGGTGCGCGTCGATATGCCCTTGGGACAGGTCGTATACGAATCCGGTGATCGCCTCGATCACGTCTATTTTCCGACGACTTCGATCGTCTCATTGCTCTACGTAATGGAAGACGGTGCGTCTGCGGAAATTGCGATCGTCGGCAATGAGGGGCTCATTGGTATCGCACTGTTCATGGGTGGCGAGACAACGCCGAGCCGGGCGATCGTGCAAAGCGCCGGCGAGGCGTACCGGCTCGATGCGCGGATTCTGAAAGAAGAGTTCCGCCGTGCCGGCCCGGTCCAGCGACTGCTGCTGCGTTACACCCAGGCGCTCATCACCCAGATGGCACAGACAGCCGTGTGCAACCGTCATCATTCGATCGATCAGCAACTCTGTCGATGGCTTCTGCTCAGCATCGATCGCCTGCCGTCCAACGAACTGAAGATGACCCAGGAACTGATCGCCAATATGCTCGGCGTGCGGCGTTCCGGCGTCACTGAGGCGGCATTGAAACTGCAGGATGCGGGACTGATTCGCTACAGTCACGGGCATATCGAAGTTCTGGATCGCCCCGGACTGGAAGCACGCGTATGTGAGTGCTACAGCGTGGTGAGGCGGGAATTCGACCGCCTGTTACCCGATCTGAAAGCCGTGTAGCAGTTACGCCGTGTCTGCCCGCAAAACGCTCCCTGGATCTCGATGATCACGCCACTGCATAGTCGGGAACGACTGCGATTAAATTCGCACAAGCATGGCGTGCTTTATGGCGCCGCAGAGGCGGTTGCGCCGGTTTGTTAGAGTCGCAATGCCGCCCTTTCCGCCGACCAATACCCCGCCTTGCCGTAGAACGCGTACAACTGCGTTTCGAAATCGCGCTCCAGCGGAATCCTGTTGTCGTAGTCCGGGCTACCCTTGATGACGTCGCGTGTCAGTTGTGTCGAAACAGTCGAATCGAGCCAGTCAATCAGGAAGATCCACTCGGTTGCCAGCAACACTTCCTTTGACGCCCACCAGCTTTGCGTATCGACGGTGAGATAGCGAATAGTCCAGGCCTCATCGTCGAAAATGAATCCGGACACATGCCCAATGTCACCATCGGCCGCCTCGACGTGGTAACCATCCACCGCGTCCGTGCTATGAAGATGGCTCGCGCCCGGCGGCTTGTCGCCGAACAACGCGAGTTGCGCGAGCGTCTCCGGTGACACAGCCGATAGCGCCGCACGGCTGAACGCCGGATAGCTGCCCGCGCCCCACACGTCTACGCCACCCCAATACACGGGGTAACCGTAGTAGCGAAGATACTCGGCTTCGTGTTGACGTGAGACGGGTTCGTCGGTATCGACAGGAGGGCTGTCGCTCACCTGCTGCCGCGTGAGATCGACGTGGACGCTCAACGACCCCGGATCCATGCGGATGACCGAATAAGGCGAAATCAGCACGCGGCGCCCGTCGATCCAGTTTCCCGTTTTGACAACCAGGTAGCGGATACCCCATGCATCGTGATCGAAATAGACCTCTTCGATACTGCCTATTTCGCCATCGCTCGCGGCCACCGTACGTCCCTTCAGACTCTCGATACTTCGCAACATGATTCGATGCTCCTGCTATGTGTGGGACGGCATCAATGAATGCCTTCACCATTGCCGAACGAAGGATGAATATCCGCTGCGACGACCTTGCCCGTCACAGCGTCTTGAGTCGGGTCACTTTTGTACCGTCCACCGTCGCGCCGGCCATCAGGCCGCCATTCGTCAGCACGAATGCGTCGATCTGACCGGTTGCCGTGCCCGTGTCGACATCGCCGTTGGCGCCGATCTTCAATACCGCCACCGATGCATCAGCCCCCGCTGACCAGCCTTCGCTGCTGCGAAACCGATCGAGTGCGCTCGCGGTCATGAACAGAAAGACGATCGCCTTCGATTGCGCGCCGGCTTGCAAGCCAACCGAAGCACTCGCGGTGCTGTAGTACCCCACCGATTTTCCACCGACACGCAGCGCCCCTTCTCCATACTGACCGCCCAATCCGATACCGGCATTGATAACCGTCGGAAACACGAGCAAGCCGTTCGACTTGCCGACCAGTTCGCGGGCGCCCGGAGCCACGTTATAGAGCCGGGTGAGCGTAGAGTCGACACCGGAGTCGATGGTACGGCGCTTGTCCTTCTGCTCGCCCATCGTGTCAGACCCGGCAGGCGTCGTCGTACAGCTGGATAGCGACAGGCTGACCGCGATCATCGATCCCGGCACGCCCCAGAGGAATGTTCGTCGGTGCATACCCGTCTCCTTGTTTAACGGATGCGTCCGACGCTACGCGAGAGCCGGTACGGAAGCGGTACGGCAGCGTACAGACACGCCGCTGCGCACTCAATAGGCTCGAGCCTGGCGGTGAACCAACGGTTGGCCGTCCGGTGTAGTCGTGATGGATCTACTCATGATGATTCTCATGGGAAAGATGTGGGGCCCAACTTTCCGCTGCCAGTTCACCCAATGGTGACGGACACGGCAAAACGAAAGGGAAAATATGAGGCAACCCGCCAGCCCGCAGCAGGGCGCGCTGCTGCGGTGGAAGTCGGTACGGTGCCGGACGGATTCCGCGACCGCCGGCGCGTAACATAGAGTGAAGATGCACGCACTGCCGACGCCGGTTCAGCGGGCCACTGTGTGGTCACGAGGCAAGGCATGCGACGGTCGCACGAATCTCGACGTGTCGGCCGCCGCCTCCCACGACAGTGTTCCAGTCGCAATGTGGTGCCGGTCCGGGTCGGGGCCGACGGAATGCTCGACGCAGCCTTCAGAAACTAATCCGGCAAGGACATCTTCGATGGCGAGGTCCTTGCCGTTCCGCTCTAACTCAGCGAGGGTCGATGTGTCACATCATCACCTTGAAGACGATCTCGCTCACCTCGAACGCATAGTCCCGCAACTCGCCGCTGACAGCCCGTTTGGACTCGCCTATTGGCGCGGCCGTATTGCAGCGCTGGAAGCGGTTCAGGGTTCGCTTCCAGATGGTGCGCGGCGAGTGACGCGTCTACTGATTGCGTTCAAGCGGATCGAAAAACAATCCGCTTGACAGTCACGGCATCCTGCACAGGCGTCGCACGGAAACTTTCGTTGCCACAGACGTCCGATGGCAGGAGTTGCGCACGAAGCCGACATTCGCGTCCAGGCGCTTTGCCCGGTTGGGAGACTCGGTGCGGGTTCGCCGCCCGGTATGAGTGTATTAGTCCATCCGCGTCGCTGCAGATCGAAAAAGCCGCATCATTCTCTTCCGCCGCCGTTGATCCCGCTTCCACTTCTCCAGACCTGCTTGCCCCGTTCGGAGAGCTCGCCGCAGCTATGTGTCGCGTCGCTCTCCGTCCCTTCTATCGCCATCTCGCCCCCGGCCTGTTCCTGTGCCTTCTGCTTCTGCTTGTGACGCGCCGCCACGGCTTCGTCATGCGATCTGCCTGCGTAATTCAGGGTCATTTTGCCAACTCCTTTACATAACAGTCTTTAGTCCAGGACGCACCCGCCGCCGTGCGTCATTTCCGGGGCTGCGGTTCCAATTACTTCCGTAGCCCATGCAATAAATGGTGTTCATCGAGCCAGCGGATCTCCCGCTTTCGCAGAATGTTACGCCGATACCGACGCTGCGCAGCGGCGAACGTGAGCGCCAGCCCAACCACGATGCCCCACATTGAGTGCGTCACATTGTCCTTACTGGTTATTCCCGATTTGAGGCAGGCAAATGACGTGGGCAAGGAATCGCACGTTCCCATCCCGGCGCTTTCAGGAAGCACCCCGCACCGTGAGTCGTGTTCCTGAAATGAACCGGAAACCGATGGTTAGCCATCCTGCGTTTTCAGTTCGTGAATAAGTGCCAATGCGACGAATGCAGAGCGCGTCATCCGGCGATCTCTTGACTTTGCATCGACTTGCTGAAGAAGGCCCTCGAGCAGATTGACCTGAATGCCTACGGATTTGGAGGTAACACGCGCCAGATCGATGTCGACAAATACCCAGATCCCGTTGCCATCGTCCATTTGGAGCGCTTGCAATTCCGTTGTGTTGCAGGTGGGGGCGGGGATAAGTTGCTCGCTGCGGTCATACATTGCTTCCACGGTCGCCTGGGCATTGTGCATCAGTTCGTTAAACGAATCGCCACACGCATCAGCGGTGGGGAAATCGGGGAAGCTGGCGCGAAAGCCCGTATTGCCATTCCGGTGGACGTACAGCGGATATTGCATGATCAGCTCCTTGGAGTGGAGCGCCGACAGACGCTCGCTGTGCAACGCCACGCCAGGGATGTTGGATGTACAACCGGCAACTGACTGAGTCCGCACCCATGCTTCATTAGACGCTTCGTGTACGAATACGCAATGACTTTCTTGTGTCATTGCAACGCGATATCGAGGAAAGGCCGAAGCCACTTACCTATGGAGGAATCGCCCGGGCGGAGGGACACGCTCTGCCTCGATCTCCCGTCGTTCGGGCCTACGGGGCCATTGCGCGTTAGACTATTCGGGCCGCGGGTGACGAACGCGCGTGTAGGCTCCCCATGCTCCCAGTTGTGCCCAGACACGCTTGCTCCAAGGCTTCCGCAACATGTCCGCATCCGCATCAATGGCCGTCGCATTCTGCTCTGGCGCGACAGCCGCGCCAGATTCGGTCGCAGGCGCCCCGGCTTCTCTCAGTTTCCTGTTTTCCGCCATTTCTTCAGTGTCCACCTGGTCATCAGTCATGCTGCTCTCCCACTTTTATGAAAATCGGTCCGGGCACTGGCTTTTTTGCCTGTGTCGGGGACGGTGAAGGGACTTCTCATCGAATGGTGTCTCAAGTTCGTGGGACACCTTGAGCCTGACGCAGACTGGCCGCCTCAAGTGATCTCATTTCGTCGCTGCGTCGACTGCTATGGTGGTCTTTGAGGCGGGGGTGTGCAGACCGCGGGCCCTCAAGACACTGCCGGTCAAGTGGATGCCGACGAGTAACTCAGACGGGCTACCGCCATCAGAACCGAGGGACTAGTGTCGCTTCTTTCACTGGGGGTCCGGGCGTCCAGCAAGATTCGGAGCTGGCAGATTCATGCGCATTCCCGCGACATGGCCACAGATTATGAAATTGAGTACCGGTTCTGCGGACCGCTGACATACAGCTTCTTCGCGATTTCGAGGATCTTTTCGCGACCTTGGTCGAAGGCACCGAGTATCGACCGCTCATTGGATTCCACGCCAGGTTGCAGATTTCTTAGCATGGCTTCGTCGACCAGGAAGGTGATTTCCCGCGAATTGTCGTAACCCCAGAAACACACACAATGCCGGGAAGCATCGTAGCTCCGGCTGGGGTTGGGGAATTGAAGCGCCACAATCAGCCCGTAACGGGCGTGGCCAGGTAGCGCCACTTGCTAGCATTGGAGTCGATGGCAGCATAACTGGTGCGTCTCTTTTCCGTTCGCAATGCATCCGCTCTGTCGAGTGCCTGAGCCTGCATTTTGCGCTCGATGGCATACGCGCTCTCGCTGGTAGCTGTGACCGGGACGGATTTAATTGGCGATCGCATGATGGAACTCAGTTGAGGAGGTCGCTCAAGGCGACCGGTTCCTTCACTGTATACCCTTTGGGCGGCGCCACTGTCTTTTCTTGTCTGAACCAGGGGGAGTGCGAGTAATGGGGACGCGACTGAAGCTTATGTGGGACTGAACCCGGCTTGGAACAGACAGTCTCGCTCCGGAAAGCCTGTGCAGACGGTGCACACACTGGCGACTCGTCAAACGCTCGCTAGCGAGCTCCGCCGCGGCGCGACGGTCGGATTCATTGCAAGCACGGCGGCTCTGGCGATTCAGCGCGCTCCGGCTTTCTTTGCCCTGCAATGCGCATCCTCGCCACGCGAGGCGCACACTGAATCGCAAGGTGCCAGGACGGCGTCTATATCATGCTTTCAGCCGCATCCTCCCAGTTCCGAGATCCGCTGCTGACCGCGTTGAGCGGGCATTTCCATCATAGAAATCCGAAAGAGGAGCGATGTCGTGCGAGATCCTTTTTTGCTTCGACGACGATACGACCGAAGAAGCCGCGAGGATCATGCGGGAGAGCCACGGGCAGCGTCGGGCCGCTCTCGATCGTGCTGATAACATCTCACCGGCATCGTGTCGATGACCAGGTTATTCGGTGACGCCTCCGCGCGCCGACCTTACGAGGTGATCTTCTACAAGACGTTTTTTGATCATCAAGGGCATCCGCATCACAGTGAGTTGATGCGTACTGCAGTAGACCAGGGCACAAAAGAACAGGCAACTGCGACGGCCACTCGTCAGTTTGAAGAGATGAACGAGATCAAATCCTGGAATCAGCTCGCGAACGGAAGTTACGAGGTGGCGCGCTCCATCGGATCTATAGCGAGCACGGGGAATCGAACGTGGGCCTTCACCGTCGACCATCGCCTAAATCACGGTGCCGATATACGTCAGTGTGCTTCGTAGTGGAAACACGTCCCGCAGATTCCGTCGTTACTTTCGCCTCGTGACGCACACGCGGCAGCCGAGCGCCCTTCATGACAAAAAAGTCAGCGCGACGGCATTGTCTGGAATTGGACATCACGTCCTTTTCTTTGCGGCGCCGTCTGACAGGTCATCCGCTCGAAGCGTCGCGTTGGCCGCCACCAGGAGCCTCGCACCCTGCTCGAACAACGCTGTATCGATCGCGTCGAACGTCTGCGCCAGCACCTTTCGGCTTGCCTTGCTCTCGCCGCTCGTTTCTCCGACAGTGACCGCTTCCTTCTTCAGGCGTTTAACGAGCTTCGCGGCACATCGACTGTCCAATGTCTGATTCGCTACAAGGCTCTGGATGTGACTGGCCAGTGCAACGAGCGCCGACTGGGTGGTTTGAGTCCCGGCGAATTCCGCTTCAGTGTGTTTCTTGCTCACGATGCTTCTCCAATGTCTATTCCCGGCGCCCTTCTTGGGCGCCGGGCATATCGCATGCGCAAATTAGTAAACGGCCTGGAATCGGACCGTATTCAAGGCTTCTCCCACAGCAGCCAGGGTTGTTGCGCCTGTCCGACTGAACAAATAGATGGCGCCGGGCATCGCCCGGATCAGCGCCGCATGCTCCACCCTCGAGACCAAGAGATAGGCACCCACGGCGACAATGACGAGCGCAATGCGACTACTACCGCTGAACTCGACATCAGCCGAGGCACGGTCGCGGACCACCGAGCCGCGATCACGAGCCAGCATCACAGGCGTTCCACCTCGGTGGCCCGCGAGAAAAGCAAAGTGCTTACCTTCGTTTTGCGTGCAATGTCTTCCTAGGCGATTTCTGATGATCGGGGGCTCCGCTGATTTTTGTCACGCCGCCGATCGAGGGCGGATCGCTAGCTGGAAATGAGTCCTCGACAGCTTCGTCGATGTTGTGTTCACTCTTTTCACTATTCGGCTGCTTCTCGGGATACTGGGTGCGCATGATGACCTCCGCTGAGGGTAGCTGGGGCGCTATGCCCCGGAGTTTCGAGGCAAAGCGTGGCGTTATGGGCGAAACCACGCCGTGCGCCTGGTCGCGGTGCGCGCAACATCACCGCCGGACTTCTGATGGAACGAAAACCCGCAGGGTTAATCCACGGACTGGTTGTTCGCGAATGCGCGCCTTACAACGGCGGTCACGAAATGGCCGGCGCACGCAGGTGTAACGTCATGTTCTCACCGGCTACCGAACAGGTCTGTACGGTAGCGGTCAAGAATGCTTACCCACTGCAGTGTTACCCCGGCAGCCATCGCGACCCGTCGATCGCGAATCCCTGTATCGACGGACGCATTACCCAGCGTTCCATGCAATCCTCAGATGAGCGAGGACGGGTATCTTGATCACGTCGCGCGCCGCCGCAAAAAGCACCGTAGCAGCAAGCAGCCCCGCGACCACTGCGACGGGCAGCGACGTCATCGCGATTCCACCAACGGCCAGGACCATGGCGATCACGACATCCGTCACCGACGATGCGACCAGCCAGAGGCTGGGACAGGAGCCCCACCAGCGCCGGCGTTGATGAATCGCATACAGCGTATAGGTGAGGATGCGCTGGAACGTCACGCGGCCTTCCTTCACCGCTGCCACGATACCGCCTAGCCCGGGTTCGGTCAGCACCATCCCGGCAGCGGATTTGGCGGCGTCCGTTGCCGTCAACACCGCGATGCCGATTTGTGCGTGGCACAGCGCGGGCGCGTCGTTGGCGCCGTCACCGCACATGCCGACAATATGGCCGCTATGCTGGAACGCCTTGCGATCGAAGGTCTTCAAGGTGGAGAAACGGTGGGCCTGCCACAACGCCTGCATTCTGAATCAGGCTTCCGGAATCCGGCTCGCGTAAGTCGCGACTGAAAACGATTCGTTGTCGCCGTTGAACGTCCCATACGGGCGGAACTCGGAAGCCCAATCAAGTAGTCAGGTCTCCTTTCGCCTCTGTCGAGCAGGATGTAGCAGTTAGCCCGAGAACAGCATCCCCAGAAGCAGTTCAGTTCTGGATGTTTTCCTCGCAATCGTCCCAGTACCTCATTGGATCGTGATGCTGTGGATAGCGCAAGTTGAGCCACGCTGACAGCCTGGGCCAATCTGGATGGTTGGTACCAGTTTGAGCAGACCAGGTCGACGACCTCTGAAGAATTTGGCCGTTCTGGCGATCACGGACAAGCAGGCTGCCTAGTCCGCTTGAACTGTTCGCCTGTGACTCAACAAGATACCGTGGCAGAACCCTGAGTTCGGCATCCTTGGCCCACCCATATATGGCGCGGACCACGCCGGACGGATCTCGCAACTCGCTGGGGCCGCTTTCCGGGCGAACGGCGGTCCATCCTTCAGGAAACTCGGCGACAACCTCATTTTTACCCTCCCTCACCCACTTAACGCGCCATGTCCGCTCGATCGTCTCACGCATGCGAGACACCGACTCGTAGCCGGCAGGCAACTCGATCGCCATCGGAAGAGTGATGAGGTTGTCTTTCCAGAGTCTGGTTTCGTCGTCGACGCGCTCGACCGCGTCAAATACTCCTGCCTCGAACGGGTTTTCGGGACGGCTCGAAACTTTCACGCTCCCGCCGGGCAGACCCTCGAAAAGGCGCTCAGCATCATGGCGGGTAAGTTTTGTCTTGCCTTTCTTCATTGATCTCCCTGCAGCAAAGTTGTCTCGCTCACGCCTGCGCCCTAATGACCCCAGTCGGGCGCCACTTCCTCTCACGCGCGTCTGAAGGCGCTCACGATGCTATTCTGCGCTATTCGCCCGTTTCCGGCTTGCACGGCGACGATGGCAGGGCTTGTGCCGCCGTCCTTGCCGCTGGATATCGGATGGATCGATCCACGCCAAGGATTTGGGGATGTGCGGACGAGCGACTATCGAGTTCTCGCAAACTCGCTTTCTACGGCGCTGTCACCTTGGCGACGGTGTTCGCGAAACATGGTGTGATGACGAAGACGAAATCGCCTTATCACGGCCACCGGTTTCCTGCGGCGGTCATCAGCCGTGCGGTGCGGTGGTACTTCCGCTTCCAGCTCAGCCTGCGCGACATTGAAGAGCTGCTGTTCGAGCGTGGAGTGACGGTCAGCAACAAGACGATACGCCGCTGGTGCGAAAAGTTCGGCGCGCGCTTTGCCTATCGGGTAAAAGCGGCGCGCCGCAATCCCGGTAGCACGTGTGACCTCGACGAGATGTTCGTCACCCTGCGTGGCGAACCGTACCTGCTGTGGCGTGCAGTCGACGAGCACGGCGTCGAACTCGACATCTTGCTGCAAAAGCGACGCGACACGGTCGCCGCCAAATGTTTCTTCAAGCGTGTACTGCGCTCGAACCCGGTGCCACGGCAGATCGTCACCGATCAATTGCGCGGCTATCCGGCGGCGAAAGCCGACATTCCGGAGTTGGTCAACGAAGCATGTGTTCGTCAAGGCTGCGGTCCGTGTCAACAACCGAGCAGAGAACAGCCATCAGCCCACACGCGAGCCCGAGCGGCGCATGCGAGGCTTTCCCGATCCGAAGCGTACGCAGGCCTTTCTGTCTAGCTTCGGTCCGATCCGGCAGCACTTCGCACCGAAACGACATCTGCTGCGCGCTTCACTCTATCGCAAACACCTCGCGGCACGGATTGACGCTTGGCGCGAATTTACCAATGTCACCCAAACTCCGTCGAATGCTTTCTGAGCCGGAGTGCCTTATGCATCATCAACGACGAAGTCCCGCAAGTCGACAGTGCCCTGCAACCCTCTCCTCCTGAGCGCACGGGCGTCGCTAGCACGCCCGACCCGGGAAACGTCTTCGTACGTGCGACAGCCGGTCGATCCGCCAACCGCCTGGACGTGCAATTCCTTCGAACGAGTTCATCGGCAAGGTCGAACGGCAAAAGCGTGTCGCTCGTCCACCATAAAGGTCACATCGTTGCGACACCCACGCCCAGTCATGGGCACCAGTCGCGGCGCGTCCATCCTGATATTGGAGAACGAGATGAACCTGTTTCGACGTATTGCCGGCAAGGCGACCGCCGCTTTGATACTGGCGGGTGCATTGCACGGTGTGGCCCATAGCGTGACGCCTATTCCTATCGAAGATCATACGATTACCGTCAACGGCCTGAAGCTGCACTATCTGCAAGCCGGACATGGCGATGGCATGCCGGTCATCCTGCTCCATGGCTACACCGAAACTAGCCACATGTGGGTGCCGTTGATGGAGCAGCTTGCGGACCGCCGTGTCGTCATCGCGCCCGATCTGCCCGGCGCCGGCACGTCCGCGATCCCCCCGAGCGGCTATGAAAAGAAGGTGATGGCGCAGGACATTCATGCCATGGTGCAGCAGATCGGCTACCACAAGGTGAAGATCGTCGGCCATGACATCGGCCTGATGGTGAGCTACGCCTATGCGGCGCAATATCCCGACGAAGTGGACACCGTCACGCTCATGGATGCCTTCCTTCCCGGCGTGGGCGACTGGCAGAAGGTCTGGCTGTTGCGCGACAAATGGCACTACAACTTCTACGGTGAGACGCCGCTGAAGCTCGTTCAAGGCCGCGAACGGATTTACTTCGAGCACTTCTGGAACGACTTCGCAGCGGACCCGAAACATTCGCTCAGTGAGTCAGACCGCGAATACTATACGCACGTGTACGCCCAAAGTGGCCGGATGCGCGCGGGCTTCGAATACTTCCATGCATTCACGCAAGACGCGCAAGACTTCTCCGAGTTCGCGAAGACGCCGCTCACGATGCCGATGCTCGTCCTCACCGGTGAAAAAGCCTCGGGCAAGTTCCTGATCGATCAGGCACGTCTCGTCGACACCAATGTCGAGGGGGAGATCATCAAGGGCTCGGGCCACTGGCTCCTGTCCGAGGCGCCAGACCAGACGATCCCCCTGATCGTCAACTTCACCAATACCGTAGGTTCTCACTGAGGAGCATCACGATGGGTCTTCTCGTCAACGGCCAGTGAGTGGACCGCCGGTATGAAACCAGATCGACCAACGGCCGGTTTGTGGGCAAGGATGTGGCGTTCCACCACTGGATCACGGCGGACGGCTCGGCAAGCCCCACTGCGCGCGGCAGCTTCAAGGCCGAAGACGGCTGCTATCACCTCTACGTGAGCCTCGCCTGGCGTTGGGCGCATCGCACGCTGATCGTGCGCGCGCTGAAGGGCCTTAAATCAATGATCAGTGTTTCGTCGGTCAGCTGGCTGATACTCAAAAATGGCTGGACGTTCGAAACCGGACCCCGGTGTAGCGCCGGTCAACGTCAACGGTGCGCGGCTCATGCAAAACATGTACACGTCTGCCGATCCCGGCTACAGAGGGCGTGCGACCGTGCCGGTGCTCTGGGACAAGCAGAAAAACCATCATGACCAACGAATCGTCCGAGACCATCCGGATGTTCAACACGGCCTTCAACGGCCTCGGCGCAACGCCTCGCGACCACTATCCCGCTGCGCTGCGCGCCCAGATCGATGAGGCGAACGCCCGTGCGCACGACACCGTCAACGGCGTCTACAAGTCCGACTTCGCGACTACTGCCGAGGCATACCTCGAAGCGGTTCGCCCGCTATTCGACACACTCGACTGGCTCGAGGCACGGCTCGAGAAGCAGCGCTTCCTCGTTGGCAATGCGCTGACCGAAGCGGATATCCATGTAAGGACAGGTTCAGGCAGGAGAACTCCCGTGACATCCGCGCCGATAGTATCAACTTCCCTGGCAATTTAGACACAAAATTACTTGCGTGAGCCTTCAGTTTTTCACGGAAAGACAACGCATACTCACTATCAAGATAAGTTTTCTTCTACTTTTACCGTTGTCTTCAAGGACACCCGGAATCCGCTTATGCTCTTCCTGACAAGCGTGGTGAAGGCGTACGGGGGTTTCCGATTGCCTAGCAGAACTCTTCCAGCCTCTTCTGAGCGTTTGAACCGGCCAGCCACACCCGACAGCATCCGGATCGACCCAAGCCGTTATGCGCCACACGGCAGCTTCGTAGGCCACGGCCCTGATTTCCCCGTTCGCGTAGCGTCGTCAGTGCTCTCCAGCAATACACCAGAAAGCGTATTCGTTCGAACGGCTGCATCCACCGGTTGAAACCGCAGCCGGAACCCACTCAGATCATGAATTTCCCGTAGACACCAACAGCAGAGCTTTCACGCGCGACGCGCGAACGCCAACTGTTTGGAAGACACAATATGAAAACCAGGACCCAGTCAACGAATTTACTTCGCAATCCTCCATTTCCTGATCGAGTGCGCGAAAGGCTCGACATTGGTGTTTGCGATCGAGAACGTCTCGCTATCAAAGGTGTTCTAATCGCATGCCCGTTGCGGAAGTGTTCGACGCGATGGCAATGGCCTATCGCTGCCTGAAGCTTGCCCTGGAGAATCTCCTAACGAATGCGCTATTTGAAATACCGTCAAAAATTGGCAGCTGCAGCTGATAGATGGCGAATCCCAAAAACGAACAAACGCCGCGCTGGGCGCGGCGTTCGCTGGTTTTCCCGATCGACCCCGATAGCAGCCGATAGTCTCCAATAGTCTCCGTCACTCCCACTCGATCGTCGCCGGCGGCTTCCCCGAGATGTCATACACGACCCGGTTGATCCCGCGCACTTCGTTGATGATCCGGTTCGACACATGCCCCAGCAGTTCATGCGGCAGATGCGCCCAATGCGCGGTCATGAAGTCGAGCGTCTGCACCGCGCGCAGCGCGACGACGTACTCGTAGGTACGGCCGTCGCCCATCACGCCGACGCTCTTCACCGGCAGGAACACCGCGAACGCCTGGCTCGTCAGGTCGTACCACGACTTGCCGGTTTCCTTGTCGATCGTGTTGCGCAGCGTCTCGATGAAAATCGCGTCCGCGCGACGCAGCAGGTCCGCGAAATCGCGCTTCACTTCGCCAAGGATCCGCACGCCCAGACCCGGGCCCGGGAACGGATGGCGATACACCATCGAATGCGGCAGACCGAGCTTCACGCCCAGCTCGCGCACTTCGTCCTTGAACAGTTCGCGCAGCGGCTCGAGCAGCTTCAGGTTCAGCGTCTCCGGCAAGCCACCCACGTTGTGGTGGCTCTTGATGGTCTGCGCGCCCTTCTTGCCCTTGCCCGCCGATTCGATCACGTCCGGATAGATCGTGCCTTGCGCGAGCCACTTCGCGTCGGTCAGCTTGCCCGCTTCGGCCTGGAACACTTCGACGAACTCCGCGCCGATGATCTTGCGCTTCGCTTCAGGATCGGTCACGCCGGCGAGCTTGCCGAGGAATGCCTCGCTCGCGTCGACGTGAATCACCTTCACGCCGAGGTGATCGGCGAACAGCGCCATCACCTGCTCGGCTTCGTTCAGGCGCAGCAGGCCATGATCGACGAACACGCAAGTCAGCTGATCGCCGATCGCGCGATGCAGCAGCGCCGCCGCCACCGACGAATCCACGCCCCCCGACAAGCCCAGAATGACGTGCTCGTTGCCGACCTGCTCGCGAATCTTCGCGACGGCTTCGTCGATGTAGTGGCCCATTTCCCAGTCGGCCTTCGCGCCGCAGATCTGCAGTACGAAGCGCTCGAGCATCGCGCGGCCCTGCACCGTGTGCGTGACTTCCGGATGCCATTGCAGGCCGTAGAAGCGGCGCTGTTCGTCGGCCATCGCGGCGATCGGGCACGATTCGGTCGATGCCATCAGCGCGAAGCCCGACGGCATTTCCAGCACCTTGTCGCCGTGGCTCATCCACACCTTCAGCATGCCGTGGCCTTCGGGCGTGGTGAAGTCGCTGATGCCTTCGAGCAGGCTCGTATGGTTGCGGGCGCGCACTTCGGCATAGCCGAACTCGCGCAGATGGCCGATGTCGACCTTGCCGCCGAGTTGCTGGGCCATCGCCTGCATGCCGTAGCAGATGCCGAGCACCGGCACGCCGAGTTCGAACACCGCTTGCGGCACGCGCGGCGTATCTTCCTCGGTGACCGAGCTCGGGCCGCCCGAGAGAATCACGCCCTTCGGCGCGAAGTCGCGGATGAACGACGCGTCGACGTCGTAAGGATGGATTTCCGAATACACGTTGGCTTCGCGAACGCGACGTGCAATCAGTTGGGTGACTTGCGAACCGAAGTCGAGAATCAGGATCTTGTCATGCATGGCAGCGGACGGAATCAGAAATGAGCGGATACGGAATGCCGCGCGCGAGGCGCGGCGTCGAATTCAAAGCGGTCCACGCGGCCAAGGTCTCGACGTAGCGCGGACAGCAAACATTACGATGAAGCACACGGGTGCGGCCCACCGCGGAGCTTGCCGCTTGCGATGCGCGCGAACGAAACCCGGTAGCTTCGGCAAACGGATTGGCGCGCGGCGCGTCAACCATGAAACGGCGGGCGGGGTGCGCCTGGCACTTCATTGCTGGTGTCGCGCGCGGCGCGTTCGGACTCGCCCAGGCTGGGCTCGCCCGCGGCCGGATGAAGCGGTGGGTTGGCGACGGAAGCCGCGGCAGCCGGATTGACCGGCCGCGTGACCGGCACGACGGGCTCAGGCACGGGCTCGGCGTGATAAACCGGAAAGCCCGCGGTGACACGTGGCTCGCGCGCGCTGTCGCGTTCGAGTTCACGCTGCCGTGCGGCGTCCTTCTCGGCCTGCTTTTCCGCCTCTTTGGCGGCACGCTTGTCAGCACGAGTTTCAGCACGACCTTCAGCCTTGCTCGACGAGGACTTGACCACCGTCCCCTTCTCGCGCCGCCGCACCGCGCCCGACAAGCGCACGCCACCGAGCCCGATCACCACCAGCACGACGCCGGCCAGCACCGACACCATCTGTCCGAAGCCGGTCAGCGACGGCGTATGCAACCCCAGCAGCCAGACCAGCATCAGCACGCCGATCAGCCAGTGCACATGCCCGACGACCTTCGCGACCGTCGAGGTCAGCGCCCCGTCGAACGACGCGTGCACCGCGAGCCACGCGAGCCCGATCAGCGCGACGCCGAAGGCCTGGCCGACCAGCACCGGCTCCGTTGGCACCAGTTGCAGCGCGTTGTACAGCGAAGTCCACGGCGTCAGCACGAACAGCAGGCCGAACGCCAGCAGCACCAACGCATCCAGGATCAGTACAACACGCAGCAGTGGCTTCATGGGCGTTTAGTCCACGTGGTAGTTGGGCGCTTCCTTGGTGATCTGCACGTCATGCACGTGCGACTCGCGCAGGCCCGCGCCGGTGATCTGCACGAACTCGGCCTTCTCGTTCATTTCGGCGATGGTGCGGCAGCCGCAGTAGCCCATGCTCGCGCGCACGCCGCCGATCAGCTGGAACAGGATCGCGTTGACGGAGCCCTTGTAAGCGACGCGACCTTCGATGCCTTCCGGCACGAGCTTGTCGATGTTCGCCGAGTTGTCCTGGAAGTAGCGGTCCGCTGCGCCGTCCTTCATCGCGCCGACCGAGCCCATGCCGCGGTACGACTTGTACTGGCGACCCTGGAACAGGAACACTTCGCCCGGCGACTCTTCGGTGCCAGCGAACATGCTGCCCATCATGACCGCGCTCGCGCCGGCCGCCAGCGCCTTGCTGACGTCGCCCGAGAAGCGCACGCCGCCGTCGGCGACGACCGGCACGCCGGTTCCCTTCAGCGCTTCGGACACGTTGGAGATCGCGGTGACCTGCGGCACGCCGACACCCGCGACGATCCGCGTCGTGCAGATCGAGCCCGGGCCGATCCCGACCTTGACGCCGTCCGCGCCGTATTCGACGAGCGCCTTGGCGGCCGCGGCCGTTGCGATGTTGCCGCCGATCACCTCGACGTGCGGGAAGTTCTGCTTGACCCACTTGACGCGCTCGAGCACGCCCTTGCTGTGGCCATGCGCCGTATCGACGACGATCACGTCGACGCCCGCCTGCACGAGCAGTTCGACGCGCTCTTCGTTGTCCGCGCCGACGCCGACCGCCGCGCCCGCGCGCAGCTTGCCGTGCTCGTCCTTGCATGCGTCCGGGTGCTCGGTCTGCTTGGTGATGTCCTTGACGGTCATCAGGCCGCGCAGCTCGAAGGAGTCGTTGATGACCAGCACGCGCTCGAGGCGGTGGCTGTGCATCAGCGCCTTCGCTTCGGCGAGTGGCGTGCCTTCCTTGACGGTGACGAGGCGCTCGCGCGGGGTCATGATGTTGCGCACCGGCTCGTCCAGACGCTCTTCGAAGCGCAGGTCGCGGTTCGTCACGATGCCGACGAGTTGCGAGCCCTCGACGACCGGGAAGCCGGAAATGCCATGCTGGCGCGACAGCGCGATCACGTCGCGCACTTTCATTTGCGGCGGCACCGTGATCGGATCGCGCACGACGCCCGACTCGAACCGCTTGACCTTCGCGACTTCACGCGCCTGCTCGGCCGGCGTGAGGTTCTTGTGGATGATGCCGACGCCGCCCATTTGCGCCATGGCGATTGCCAGACGTGCTTCCGTGACCGTGTCCATCGCGGCGGACACGAGCGGCATATTGAGGGAAATGTTGCGGGTCAGCCGGGTCTTGAGGCTGGTGTCGCGCGGCAGAACATCGGAGAAGGCCGGGACGAGGAGCACGTCATCGAACGTGAGTGCTGTTTGGATCAGACGCATGGCAAATCCTATAGGCGCAAAAGCGAATTATACGCGATACCACCCCGGTTTTCACTGCGCGAACAGCAGCTTAGCGAATTTCGGACGATTTTTTACCGATCCGCCATGCGCCGATTTCGCTTGCCCGTTCGCGTCGGGTTCGATCGGGTTTCGTTTGCGCGTTCGCAGGCAAAAACGGAGGCGAACTGAAGCGGCGCCGCGGCGCGAGATCTGATCGGGCGGCCACCGAAGCGCCCGAATGCAGGATCGAACAAGACGCTGCGCCCGCAAAACAGCTATCCTGCCGGCCATTCCAGTTTATCCAGCAGGGGCAGTCGATGCAGCGCGGTGTCGTATATGGGGTCATGGCCGGAGCCTTATGGGGCATGGTGTTTCTGGTGCCGCGCGTGCTGCCCGACTTCTCGCCGCTGCTGCTCGTCGCCGGCCGCTACTCGATGTACGGTGTCGTGTCGCTCGCCGCGGCGCTGCCGATCGCGCGCTCGCTCGCCAAACGCCTGACCCGCGAGGATCTGATCGCGCTCGTTAAGCTCGCGCTGGCCGGCAACATCGTCTATTACCTGCTGCTCACGGCCGCCGTGCACCTGATCGGGATCGCGCCGGCTTCGCTGATCGTCGGCGTGCTGCCGGTCACGGTCACGCTGGTCGGCCGCCGCGATCACGGCGCGGTGCCGCTCGCGCGCCTCGCCTGGCCGCTCGCGACCGTGATGGCGGGCATCGTCTGCATCAATATCGACGTCTTCACGGTGACCGGCGCGACGCCGGTGAGCGTTGCGACGCGCCTCGTAGGCCTGGCTTGCGCGGTGGGCGCGCTCGTCTGCTGGACCTGGTTCGCGGTCGAAAACGCCCGCTACCTGCAGCGTCAGACGCACTTCACCGGTAACGAATGGTCGGTGCTGTGGGGCGTCGTGACGGGCGCGCTCGGCGGCGCGTTGTGGCTCGTGGTGGCGGTGCTGCCGTCGGGCGGCCCGCAGGGCGAGCTGGCCGACGCGCGCTGGCACACGTTCTGGCTGCTCAACCTCGTGCTCGCGATCGGCGCGTCATGGCTCGGCAACGGTCTGTGGAATGCCGCGTCGAAACGGCTGCCGCTGACGCTGTCCGGCCAGATGATCGTGTTCGAGACGCTGTTCGCGCTGCTCTACGCGTTCATCTACGACGAACGCCTGCCGCGCCCGCTAGAACTCGCGGCGATCCTGCTGCTGGTCGCGGGGGTCTGGTGGTCGGTGCGGCGGCATTCGGACGACGATTCGTCGGGTGCGGCGCGCATCGAAGGGATGGACGATAAGGCGCAGACCTCGGCGCCTTGATCTGAAAACGATGAGACACGGCAGGCGCGCGCAGCGTCGCCCGCCGCCCCGCGCCGCTTAGCGGGAATCCTTGTTCTGCCAGCGTCGCCCCTCGATTGACCCCGCCTTACGGGTCTTTTCAACGCGGCGTTGGCGCGATACCTTCGGATCCACCAGCAACGGCCGGTAGATCTCGACGCGATCGTGGTCGGCCAGCACCGTATCGAGCGGCTTGAGCTTGCCGAACACGCCCACTTTCTGCGTGTTCAGATCGATCGACGGGAAGCGCTGCAGAATCCCGCTTGCCTCGATGGCCTGCTGCAGCGTCGCGCCCGCGGGCAACTCGACCGTGAGCAGCGTCTGCGCGCCAGCGAGCGCATAGCAGACCTCGACGGTTAGCCGCGCGCTCATGCCTGACCATAGCGCTGATTGGCGCGCTTCACGAAAGATTCGACGAAGGTATTGGCGATGTGATTGAACACCGGCCCGATGATCTTCTCGAGCAGGATGCTGGTGAACTCGTAGTGCAGCGCGAATTCGATCTTGCATGCGTCGGCGCGCAGCGGCGTGAAGACCCAGAAACCGGTGAACTTGCGAAACGGGCCGTCGGCGAATTCCATGTCGATGCGCGTGGGGCGCTCCATCGAGTTGCGCGTAGCGAAATGCTGCTTGATGCCCTTGAAGTTGATATCGATCCGCGCCTCCATGCTGGTGTCGTCCCGGTGACGAATTTCGATGCCCCCGCACCACGGCAGGAAGTTGGGGTAATCGTCGACGTCAGTGACGAGGTCGAACATCTGCTCCGCCGAATGGCGAATCAACACGGTTTTCTGGACATCTGCCATAAATTGAACAGCGCGTGGCAAGGGTGGACGAGCGCCGCGGGCTTTCCTTGCCCCGCTTTGCTAAAATCGTGATTTTAAACGAGTTGGGCACTTTCCATTCATGAGCATTATCGACAACAGAAAGGCCTTCTACGACTATTCGGTCGAGGAGCGCTATGAGGCAGGCCTCGTGCTCGAAGGATGGGAGGTCAAGGCGTTGCGCGCCGGGCGCGGCCAGATCAAGGAAGGCTACGTGGTGATCCGCAACGGCGAGCTGTTCCTGATCGGCACGCACATCAGCCCGCTGCCCGAAGCGTCGACCCACATCCATCCCGATCCGGTGCGCACGCGCAAGCTGCTGTTGCACAGCGAGGAAATCAGCAAGCTGATCGGCAAAGTCGAGCAGCGCGGCTACACGCTCGTGCCGCTGAATTTCCACTACAAGAACGGCCGCGTCAAATGCGAGATCGGCCTCGCGAAGGGCAAGAAGATGCACGACAAGCGCGAGACCGAGAAGAAGCGCGACTGGGAGCGCGAGAAGGCGCGTTTGATGCGCTCGCCGACGTAAGCGCGATTCGTTGCCAGGTCATGGAAAAATGGCCCGCACATCGATGTGCGGGCCATTTGTTTTTGCATGTTGTGGTCAATGCGCGTTCAATGCACGCTGATGGCGCGCTGATCGCGTTGGCTCGTCAGCGCGAGTCGCTTCGCGACGGTTCCGCTGTCGGCCGGCCCTTGTTCACGATCGTCAGTGCCGATGCGATCATCGAGCTCATGTTCGACATGTCGCCGGGCACGATCAGCGTCGTGCCCTGCTTCGCGAGATTCGAGAACGCGCTCACGTACTGTTCGGCCACCTTCAGATTCACCGCGTCCATGCCACCGTTCAGCTGGATCGCCGCCGCGATCTTCTGGATCGCCTGCGCATTCGCCTCGGCGACGGCCAGAATCGCCGCGGCCTGCCCTTGCGCCTGGTTGATCGCCGCCTGACGCTCGCCCTCGGACTTCTGGATCGCCGCTTCGCGCCCGCCCGACGCGATATTGATCTGCTCCTGCTTGCGCCCCTCCGATGCCGCGATCAGCGCACGCTTCTCACGCTCGGCGGTGATCTGCGCCTGCATCGCGTGGAGGATTTCCTTCGGCGGCGTCAGATCCTTGATCTCGTAGCGCAGCACCTTGACGCCCCAGTTGGCCGCCGCCTCGTCGAGCGACGACACGATGCTGTGGTTGATGAAGTCACGCTCCTCGAACGTCTTATCGAGCTCCAGCTTGCCGATGACCGAGCGCAGCGTGGTCTGCGACAGCTGCGTGATCGCGAACACGAAGTTGCTCGATCCGTACGACGCCTTCATCGGATCGGTGACCTGGAAATACAGCACGCCGTCGACCTGCAACTGCGTATTGTCGCGCGTGATACAGACCTGGCTCGGCACCTCGAGCGGAATTTCCTTCAGCACGTGCTTGTACGCGATCCGGTCGACGAACGGAAACGCAAAGCTCAGACCGGGCGTCAGCGTCGCGTGATAACGGCCGAGCCGCTCGAGCACCCACGCATGCTGCTGCGGCACGATCTTGATGGTCTGCGCCGCGAGCACGATCACGACGATCAGCAGCACTGCCCCGACGATGGTTGAATCCATATCGCTACCCTCCGGTTCTGTTTCGAATTGTTGTGCGCAGGTAGGTCATGCCTGCGTGTTCAGCTTAAGTCTTTGTGCCTCGCCTTGCGGCGTCCGGATCGTCAGGTCGCGCTCGCGCGGGCCTTCGGCTGCCGGCTCGCGACGACGACGAGGCAACTGCCGCGCAATTCCCTGATCTCGTAGAGCTGCGCGTCTTCGGGTTCGCCCGGGACCAGTTCGACGTCCCATGCCGCGCCGCGATAGGTCGCGCGCGCTTTGCGCCCCTGCCAGGCCGGCACGGTCAGCGTCTGTCCGATATCCAGATTGACGTCCGGATTGCGCGACGCCTGCTCGCGCTTGCGGCGGCCAAAGCGCGAGCGTCGGAGCGCGACGACCGCCGCGAGCGCGACTAGCGCCGCCACCACGAATTGCAGGTCGGCCCCGGCGCCGGCAATGCGCGCAAGCGCAGCCGCCACGAAGCCTAACGCGATCATCAACAGATAGAAGGTGCCGCTCATCAGCTCCAGCACGACAAGCACACCCGCCCCGATCCACCAGAACAGTCCACCAGGCGCCACGTCCACCTCCACAAAGCAAAACACCCCGGATCTACCGGGGTGTTTATAGCACGAAGCGAACATGCATTTAACGCGTGGCGAATACCGCCTGCAAAGCAGGCGGCACCTCGCGCGTTACTGCTTCGCCTTCGCCAGTTGCTGCCACGTCTCGATGATCGTGTCGGGGTTCAGCGAGATCGACTTGATGCCCTCGTCCGTCAGCCATTGGGCGAAGTCCGGGTGATCCGAAGGCCCTTGACCGCAGATGCCGACGTACTTGTCGAGTCGCAGACAGGTCTCGATCGCGCGCTTCAGCATGAACTTGACCGCCGGGTCGCGCTCGTCGAAATCGACCGCGAGCAGTTCCATGCCCGAGTCGCGGTCGAGGCCGAGCGTCAGCTGCGTCAGGTCGTTCGAGCCGATCGAGAAACCGTCGAAGAACTGCAGGAATTCTTCGGCGAGGATCGCGTTCGACGGCACTTCGCACATCATGATCAGGCGCAGGCCCTTCTCGCCACGCTTCAGGCCGAACTTGCCGAGCAGCCCGACCACGCGCTCCGCCTGCTTCAGCGTACGCACGAACGGCACCATGATCTCGACGTTGTCGAGGCCCATCTCTTCACGCACCTTCTTCAGCGCGACGCATTCCATCTGGAACGCTTCGGCGAAGTCTTCGGCGATGTAGCGCGACGCGCCACGGAAGCCGAGCATCGGGTTTTCTTCGTCCGGCTCGTAACGCGAACCGCCGATCAGCTTCTTGTACTCGTTCGACTTGAAGTCCGACAGACGCACGATGACGGGCTTCGGATAGAACGCCGCCGCGATCGTCGCGATGCCTTCGGTCAGCTTGTCGACGTAGAACGCGCGCGGCGACGCATGACCGCGCGCGACGCTTTCGACCGCCTTCTTCAGGTCCTGATCGACGTTCGGGTACTCGAGGATCGCCTTCGGGTGCACGCCGATGTTGTTGTTGATGATGAACTCGAGACGCGCGAGACCCACACCGGCGTTCGGCAGTTGCGAGAAGTCGAACGCGAGCTGCGGATTGCCGACGTTCATCATGATCTTCACCGGAATCGGCGGCAGTTCGCCGCGCTGCACTTCAGTGACTTCGGTTTCGAGCAGGCCGTCGTAGATCTTGCCTTCGTCGCCTTCCGCGCACGACACGGTGACGAGCGCGCCATCCTTCAGTATGTCGGTCGCGTCGCCGCAGCCGACCACTGCCGGCACGCCCAGCTCACGCGCGATGATCGCCGCGTGGCAGGTCCGCCCGCCACGGTTCGTGACGATCGCCGACGCACGCTTCATGACCGGCTCCCAGTTCGGGTCGGTCATGTCGGCGACGAGCACATCGCCGGGCTGCACACGGTCCATTTCCGACGGATCGTGGATCACACGCACCGGACCCGCGCCGATCTTCTGACCGATTGCGCGACCGGTGGACAGCACGTTCGACTGGCCCTTCAGCTTGAAGCGCTGCTCGGCCTTGCCCCCGCCCTGGCTCTTCACCGTTTCCGGGCGCGCCTGCAGAATGAAGATCTTGCCGTCGCGGCCGTCCTTGCCCCACTCGATGTCCATCGGACGCTGGTAGTGCTTCTCGATGATGACCGCGTACTTCGCGAGCTCGATCACGTCTTCGTCGGTGATCGAGAAGCGGTTGCGCTGCTCGTGCGCGACGTCGACGGTCTTCACGCGGCCCGGCTCGCCCGGCTTCGTGAACTCCATCTTGATCAGCTTCGAGCCGATCGAGCGACGGATGATCGGGTACTTGCCTTGCGCAAGCGTGGTCTTGAAGACGTAGAACTCGTCCGGATTCACCGCGCCCTGCACGACGGTCTCGCCGAGGCCATAGCTCGACGTGATGAAGACGGCGTCCTTGAAGCCCGATTCGGTGTCCAGCGTGAACATCACGCCCGCGGCGCCGACGTCCGAGCGCACCATGCGCTGCACGCCCGCCGACAATGCGACTTCAGCGTGCGTGAAGCCCTTGTGGACGCGATACGAGATAGCGCGGTCGTTGTACAGCGACGCGAACACGTGCTTCATGCGATCGAGCACGTCTTCGACGCCGACCACGTTCAGATAGCTTTCCTGCTGACCGGCGAACGATGCATCGGGCAGGTCTTCCGCGGTCGCGGACGAACGCACGGCAAACGACAGCTCTTCGGGCGAGCTCTTTTGCAGCGTGTCGAACCCCGCGCGAATGTCGGCCTCGAGCTGCGGCTGCATCGGAGCGTCGACGATCCATTGACGGATCTCTTTGCCCGCTTCGGCGAGCGCCTTCACGTCGTCGACGTCGAGCGTTTCGAGACGTTTGGCGATGCGTTCGGTCAGATTGTTGTGCTGCAGGAAGTCACGGAATGCGAGCGCGGTGGTCGCGAAGCCGGTCGGCACGCGCACGCCGGCTTCGGCGAGCTGGCTGATCATCTCGCCCAGCGACGCGTTCTTGCCGCCGACGATTTCCACGTCGGTCATCCGCAACTGCTCAAACGGAACTACATACGCCTTGTCCTTTGCGACGGTAACTGCGTTAGTCATACAAGCCCCTAAGTGTGAAAGAAATTCACGGCTGTGCAAGTGGGCTTGAACACGGGCGGCCCATTGGAAGCTCGACCCCGTGTCTTGCACAACCTGTTAGATAAGCAATCGCCTTCACGATAGACATGCGCAGCAGGGGCGCGCCGGCCATGGGTGTGCCGAAAACCGCGGCGAAGAACGCGGAAGAACGGACTTACCGCTCGATCTCTTACGTTCAACGCATATTGACATCCGATAATGCGACGTTGAACGTTCGTTCGCGGCAAGTTAGCCGCCAATCGCCTGCAATTGCTTATCCAACAGGTTGCCGCTATTCTACCGTGCCGACTCCTGAAATGTGGCAGTCGGTGGAGAATTGCGCCTCGAATCGCGCCCCGACCCGGCCAGCAGGCTTTTGCGAGGCCGGCCGCGCGGGCGCGAGGCTGGCGCTCACGGCGCGCTGCGTCGACGCCGCCGTCTTCGGCTGACTGCCGGAGCGCGCGTCGGTCGCCGCGCGGTTTGATTCGAGCGCGTTTTGGCGCTCGCGCTTTCTGGCTCATTTGCCGTTCACGTTCACAGCCCCACTGATGCCGCCCACCGTATTCATCGTCTCAGACGGTACCGGGATTACTGCCGAAACCTTCGCGCATTCGATCCTCTCCCAGTTCGACCAGAAATTCCGCCTGGTTCGTGTGCCTTTCGTCGACTCGACCGAGAAGGCCTATGCGACGCTCGAGAAAATCAACGAAGCGGTCCTGCAGGACGGCCGTCGTCCGATCGTGTTCACCACGCTCGTCGATAGTTCGTCCAATCAGATCGTGAAGGATTCGAACGCGCTCGTGCTCGACATGTTCCAGACCTTCGTCGAGCCGCTCGAGCAGGAACTGGAGCTCAAATCGAGCCACGCGATGGGTCGCGGTCACCAGAACGCGGACACCGAGGAGTACAAGAACCGGATCGAGGCGATCAATTTCTCGCTCGCGCACGACGACGGTCAGTCGAACCGCAATCTCGCCGACGCCGACGTGATCCTCGTCGGCGTGTCGCGCAGCGGCAAGACGCCGACGAGCCTCTATCTGGCGATGCAGTACGGCGTGAAAGCAGCGAACTATCCGCTGATTCCCGAAGACTTCGAACGCAGCAAGCTGCCGACGCCTTTGCTCGGGCATCGACAGAAGATGTTCGGGCTGTCGATCGATCCGCAGCGGCTCTCGGAGATCCGCAACGAGCGCAGGCCGGGCAGCAAGTACGCGGCGCTGGAAAACTGCCGCTATGAGATCAACGAGGCCGAAGCGATGATGCGGCGCGAGGGGATCAAGTGGCTCTCGTCGACGCACAAGTCGATCGAGGAGATCGCGACGACGATCCTGCAGGAGATCAAGCTCGATCGACCGTCGTATTGAGTATTGAGGTGTAGTTGGGGCGTTGCGTTGCCTGACGAAGGCCCGCGCAACGCCAGGCGCGCGTCTACTTGTTACGCCCGCGCTGCTGCCGGCACTGCTCGAACACGCAGATCGCCGCCGCGGCCGCCACGTTCAGCGACTCCATGCCGCCCGGTTGCGGAATCGTCACACGCAACGACACGGCATCGCGCCACACCTGCGAGACGCCCGCCCCTTCGTTGCCGAACACCCATGCAAGCGGCTTGCCCAGGTCGCAGTCGTAGATCGCCTCGGCACCGTGCGAATCGGTGATGACGATCGGCACCGCGAGCCGTTCGATCAGCGCGCCCGCTTCGACATCTTCATGAATCTGCAGCAGGAAATGCGCGCCCATCCCCGAGCGCAGCACCTTCGACGACCACGCATACGCGGTGCCCGGCGCGCAGAACACATGCTCGATCCCCGCGGCCGCCGCGCTGCGCAGAATCGAACCCACGTTGCCCGCGTCCTGCACGCCGTCGAGTACGAGACAGTTCTGCGCGACGTGCTCGGGCAGCGGCGCATCGAGCTTCTCGACGAGAAGCAGAATCCCGACCCCATGCATGACATTCGACAACTGCCCGAACAACGCATCGGGCAGCGTGACGAGCCGATGCTCGTCGATGCGCGACACGATCGCCTGCGCCTCGTCATGACGCAGCGCGCCGTCGGTGACGACGCAAAGCTCCGGCTGACCGGCCACGTCGAGATACGCGCTCGCGAGATGGAAGCCCTCGAGCAGCGCATGGCCGCTGCGGCGCTGTTGATGCGTCGAGCCGGCTAGTGCCTTCAGGCGCTTGTAGAGCGGATTGTCCCGCGAGGTGATGGCTTTCACAGGCAGCGAAGGCGGTGAGAATGGAAAAGAAATGAGCGGCGAATCAATGGCGGTGGAGCGCGGCTTGCGCTTGAGGCGCTCCGATGGGCTCGCTCACGCGAAGCCGGCCTCGCCGAACGCGTCGCCGTCGAGCAGCAGTGCGTCAGCCACGAAAGCGGCGTCCGACGCGGGCAACTTCACGCCTGCGCCGAACCGCAGATGCGCTTCGCGCACCGGCGCGAACGAGCGCCGATGATGCTCGCACGGTCCATGCTCGCGCAACGCCGCGAGATGCTGCGGCGTGCCGTAACCGGCGTGCGCGTCGAAACCATACATCGGATACGCGTGATGCAGTTCGACCAGCATGCGGTCGCGCGTGACCTTGGCGAGAATCGACGCCGCCGAAATGCTCTTCACGAGCGCGTCGCCGCCGATCACCGCTTCGCTGCGGATGCTGAGCGTCGGGCAACGGTTGCCGTCGATCTTCACGAGCGTCGGCACGACCGCCAGGCCCTCGACCGCGCGTTTCATCGCGAGCATGGTGGCGTGCAGGATGTTCAGCGAATCGATTTCCTCGACCGTCGCCGAGGCGATGCAGTACGCGAGCGCACGCTCGACGATCTTGTCGTATAGCGCTTCACGCTTGTTCGCGGTGAGCACCTTCGAATCGTCGAGGCCGCGAATCATCGGCTTGGCCGGATCGAAAATCACCGCCGCCGCGACGACCGGGCCGGCCAGCGGCCCGCGCCCCGCTTCGTCGACACCGCAGACGATGTCGTCAGCGCTCTCGAAGTTTAGGCCGACCTGCGCGGCCACCCGAACGACGCCCGCGGTCTTGCGGCGCGGCGTGCGCGCGGCGGTCATGGCCGCCCCGCCCGCTGCTCGACGACGCTCGCCACGACCTCGGCCGCACGCTGCGCGGTGTTCTGCTTCAGCACGTGATGCATCTCCGTGAAGATTTCCGTCAGCGTGCGCCGGTTCGCTTCGTCGCGCAACTGTTTCAGGGTCGCCTCGGCGAGCGCCTGCGGCGTCGCGAAATGCTGCAGGATCTCCGGCACCACGAAACGGCCGGCCAGAATGTTCGGCAGGCCGACGTACGGCAGATAGCCCTGACGGCGCATGATCTGGCCGGTCAGCCAGGGCACCTTGTACGAGATCACCATCGGCTTTTTCAGCAGCGCGGCTTCGAGCGTGACGGTGCCGCTCTTCACGAGGACCGCGTCGGCGGCGGTCATCGCGAGCTGCGACTGGCCTTCGGTGATGGTCAGCGCGAGACCCGGATGCGCATCGACGAGCGGCCGCAACAACGCGCGCAACGCGGGCGTTGCCGCCGGCATCACGAAGCGCACGCCCGGCTCCTGGTGCTGCATCATCTCCATCGCCGCGAAGAACGTCGGGCCGATCAGATCGATCTCGGAGCGCCGGCTGCCCGGCAGCACCGCGATCACCGGTCCGTCTTCCGCGAGACCGAGCGCACGGCGCGCGCCGAGGGTGTCGGGTTCAAGCGGGATCTGGTCAGCGAGCGGATGTCCGACGTACGACGCCGCGACGCCCGCCTTTTCGAGCAGCGCGGTTTCGAACGGGAACACGCACAGCATGTGGTCGACCGCCTTGGCGATCTTCTTGATGCGCCCGCCGCGCCACGCCCAGATGGACGGACAGACGAAGTGCACGGTGGGGATGCCGGCATCGCGCAACGCGTGCTCGAGCCCGAAATTGAAATCGGGCGCGTCGACGCCGACGAACACCGAGGGCGGCTCGGCGAGCAGCTGACGCTTCAGCTCGTTACGGATACCGAGGATTTCAGGGATGTGCCGGAGTGCTTCGACATAGCCGCGCACCGTCAGCTTTTCCATCGGCCAGTGGGCGTCGAAGCCGGCGGCGATCATGCGCGGACCGCCGATGCCGTAGTACTGCGTGGCGGCCGGCAAGCGGCTGGCGAGGCCGTCGAGCAGCGACGCGGCGAGCAGGTCGCCGGACGGCTCGCCGGCCACCATCGCGACGCGCAGCGGACTGGGTTGCAACGTCATCGGTTAGCGGATGATGCCGCGCTGCGACGCTTCGACGAACGCGAGCAGCGTCTGCACGGGCGCGTCGCCGTCGCCGCCGGCCGAACCGAGTTCCTTCAGTTGCACCTTCGCTTCTTCGAGCGACAAGCCGTTCTTGTACAGCACGCGATACGCGGCGCGCAGCACCGAGATCGCATCCGCCGAGAAACCGCGGCGGCGCAGACCTTCGACGTTGATGCCATGCGGCTCCGCCTTGTTGCCCGCGGCGATCACGTAGGGCGGCACGTCCTGCACGAGCGCCGACGCGCCGCCGAGCATCGCATGCGCGCCGATGCGCACGAACTGATGCACGCCCGACATGCCGCCGATGATCGCGTAGTCGCCGATCGTCACGTGGCCGGCCATCTGCGCGTTGCTCGACAGGATCACGTTGCTGCCGACGTGGCAGTCGTGACCGATGTGCACGTAGGCCATGATCCAGTTGTCGTCGCCGAGCGTGGTGACGCCCGAGTCCTGCACCGTGCCGGTGTGGATCGTCGTGAACTCGCGGATCGTGTTGCGGTTGCCGATCACGAGCCGGGTCGGCTCGTCCCGGTACTTCATGTCCTGCGGACGACCGCCGACCGACGCGTAATGGCCGATGCGGTTGTCTTCGCCGAGCGTGGTGTAGCCTTCGATCACGCTGTGCGAGCCGACCGTGCTGCGCGCACCGATCGTCACGTGTGCGCCGATCACGGCATAAGGCCCGACTTCGACGGTTTCGTCGAGCTGCGCGCCCGCTTCGATGATCGCCGTGGGATGGATCCTGCTCATGCGTCCTCGCTTCTGATTCTGTTGCGTTGTCTGGATGGCCTGGCCGCCGGGCACACCGCGCGCGTGCCGTGCCGCGCCGCGAGCTGCCCGGACGTCGGCTTTACGCGTCTTTGTCCGTGTGGCGCACCGCGCACATCAGGTCGGCTTCCGCCGCAACGACGCCATCCACTTCGGCGCGCGCCTTGAACTTCCAGATGCCGCGCATGTGACGCTCGAACGTGCAGTTCAGGATCAGCTGATCGCCCGGCTCTACCACGCGCTTGAAGCGCGCGTTGTCAATGCCGACGAACAGGTACAGCGTATTCGACGGATCGCTCGGCTCTTCCGAGAACGTCAGTAGCGCCGCGGTTTGCGCGAGCGCTTCGAGGATCAGCACGCCTGGCATCACCGGCCGCGTCGGGAAATGTCCCTGGAAATACGGCTCATTGATCGACACGTTCTTCAACGCTTTGATGCTCTTGTGCGGTTCGAGTTCGAGCACCCGGTCGACCAGCAGGATCGGATAACGATGCGGCAGCAGCGTGAGAATCTTATGAATGTCGAGATTGATTTTTTCGGTGCTCATGGTGTTTCTGCTCACGCATTGACTGCGCGATGATGACTGCGGATGCTGGTGCAGGTGGGTTGAAAACGCGCGCGACCGGCGCCTCTCATGACCGGCGGCCGTGCCACCCGGTCACGGCCGCCGGCTTTGCTTCCTGATGCTCGACCGCCATTTTACGCGGTGCCGGCGGGCGGCCGTGATAACTGTCAGATCTTGTTGCCTGCGGGTTGACCCGCGGCGCCATCAGTGGCATTGCCGGCCTTGTCGGCCGTGGCGCTCTCCAGCGCCTTGATGCGATCGCGCAGCTTGTCGATGTTGCGCAGCAGCGCGGCGCTTTTGTTCCAGTCCGCGTGGTTCACGGCCGGGAACGCACTCGTGTACATGCCCGGCTTCAGCAGCGACTTCGACACGCCCGATTTCGCGGTGACGATCACGTAATCGGCGAGCGTCACGTGTCCGGCAATGCCGACCGCGCCGCCGATCATGCAATGACGGCCGATGGTCGTGCTGCCCGCGATGCCCGCGCAGCCCGCGATCACCGTGTAGGCGCCGACCTTGCAGTTGTGGCCGATCTGCACGAGGTTGTCGATCTTCACGCACTCCTCGATGATCGTGTCGGCCATCGCGCCGCGGTCGATCGTGGTATTCGCGCCGATTTCGACGTCGTTCGCGATCGACACGCCGCCGACCTGCGGAATCTTGACCCAGCTGCCGGTGCGCGCGTCGCCCTCGCCGACGAAGTCCGGCGCGAAGCCGAAACCGTCCGAGCCGATCACTGCGCCCGCGTGGACGATGACGCGCTCGCCGAGCTTGCAGCCGTGGTACACGGTCACGTTCGGGTACAGATGCGAATTCGCGCCGACCCGCGTGCCGCGGCCGATCACGACGTTGGCGTCGAGCCGCGCGTGCTCGCCGATCACCGCGCCCGCTTCCACGGTGACGCGCGGACCGATGACGGCGCTCGCGGCGACCTGCGCGGAAGGATCGATAGTTGCGCTCGGATGCACGCCGGGCACCGCCTTCGGCGCGGCGAGGTCAATGAAGGTTTGCGCGATGCGCGCGAAGTAAGCGTAGGGATTCGGCGTGACGATGAAGTTTCGACCTTCGCACGAAGCGAGCTTCGCGAGGTCGCCGGCATTGATCAGCACCGCGCCGGCACGGGTCGTTTCGACCTGCGACAGATACTTCGGATTGGCGAGGAACGCCAACTGGTCCGGGCCTGCCTGATCGAGCGGCGCGAGACTGCTCACGCGCTGCGACCCGTTACCGACTACCTCACCGCCGAACCGCTGGACGATGTCCTCGAGCGTAAATGCCATGCCTATCCTGTCTCCACCTGTTCAATCAATGCAAGGGCACGCGCCGACGCGCGCCGGGCGAGCGTGCGCCGCGCCTAGTTGCCCGATGCCGCCAGCGCCTTCAGCACCTGGTCGGTGATATCGATGCGCGGACTCACGTACACGGCTTCCTGCACGATCAGATCGTAGTGCTGCGTTTCGGCGATCTGCTTGATGACCTTGTTCGCGCGATCGAGCACCGCCGCGAGCTCCTCATTGCGGCGCTGGTTCAGATCTTCACGAAACTCGCGCTGCTTGCGCTGGAAGTCCGAGTCGAGCTGCGACAGGTCGCGCTGCTTCTGCGCGCGATCGGTCGCCGACATTGTCGCGCCGTTCTTGTCGAGCGCATCGGACATCGACTTGAGCTTTTGCGCCATATCGGCGAGATCCTTGTCCCGCTTCGCAAATTCGGCCTCGAGCTTCAGCTGCGCGGCTTTCGCCGCCGCCGATTCGCGCAGGATGCGGTCGGAATTCACCGCGGCGATCCTCGCCTCCTGCGCGTGCGCCACACCGACCCCGAGGGTCATTGCCAGCGCCAATGCGCACGCTACACGTTTCGAAAACATACCGGTTAGCAAAGTCATCCTCTCGATACTGTAGTTTGGCCGGGGCCGCCGCCGCAGCCGGCCACCCCGATCAGAACGCCGTTCCGATCTGGAACTGGAACTTCTGATACTGATCGCCAGTGTGCTTCACGAGCGGGAAACCAAGGCTCAACTTGAGCGGGCCGATCGGCGAGATCCACGCGAGACCCACACCGTAGCCGTAACGCAGACCGTTTGCGCCAGTCGACGTCGCCGCCGTGCTCGCGTCCGCCCAGACGTTACCAGCGTCCAGGAAGGTGAAGACACGCAACGTGCGATCGTAACCGGTGCCCGGCAGCGGGAACGTCAACTCGATATTGCCCACCAGCAGCTTCGAGCCGCCGATCGGGTCATTGGTCGATTTGTCGCGCGGCCCCAGGGAGCTCGGCTCGTAACCACGCACCGAACCGATACCGCCCGCGTAGTAGTTCTTGAAGATCGGATAGGGCTTGCCGCCCAGGCCGTTACCGTAGCCGCCCTGGAAGTTGAAGCCCAGCACGAAGCCTCGCGCAAACGAGTAATAGTACTGCGCGTTGATGTCGGCCTTGTAGTACTGGGTGCCGCCGATCGGCGTGCCGTATTCCGCGTTCGCCTGCGCGAAGTAGCCGCGGCTCGGTACGAGCGCGCTATCGCGCGCGTCGCGCGACCAGCCAACCGTAAGCGGTACGTTGTTCGACACCCGGCCGAAGTCATCCACGTATTGCTTGTACGAAGCCGGCGTGTTTGCGTCCACGTCCAGCTGGTTCTGCTCGAAGCCCGCGCCGAAGTACACGGTGTCGACTTCGGAGAACGGGATGCCGAACTTCAGGTCGCCGCCCATCGTGACGATCTTGAAGCTCGAATCCGTCGAGTAGTACAGCGGCTGGTACGTGCGGTAGTAGACGTCGGTGATCCGCTTGATGCCGTCCACCGTGAAGTACGGGTCGACCTGCGTGACCGTCAGCGTACGGTACGTCTTCGCCGTGTTCACGTTGACCGAGAGGCTCGTGCCGGAGCCGAACACGTTGTCCTGCGAGATACCCGCCGACAGCACCACCTTGTCCGTCGACGAGAAACCCGCGCCGAGCGTGATCGCACCGGTCGGCTTTTCGGCGACCTTCACGTCGATGTCGACCTGGTCGGGCGTGCCTTCGACCGGGATCGTCGTCACGTCGACGTCGGTGAAGTAGCCGAGACGGTTGATACGGTCCTTCGACAGCGCGAGCCGGTTCGAATCGAACCACGAGCTTTCGAGCTGGCGCATTTCGCGGCGCACCACTTCGTCGCGCGTGCGCGTGTTGCCGACCACGTTGATCCGGCGCACGTACACGCGGCGGCTCGGGTCGACCTGCAGCGTCAGGTCGACCGTGTGGTTGTTCTGGTCGATGACCGGCTGCGCATTGACGGTCGCGAACGCGTAGCCGTACTCGCCGAGCTTGTCGACGATCGCCTTCGTGGTGGCCTGCAGCTTTTCGGCCGAGAAACGGTCGCCCGGCTTGATCTTGATCAGCTTCTTCAGTTCCGCTTCGCGGTCGAGCAGATTGCCGGCGAGGCGGATGTTCGAAATCGTGTACGGCTCGCCTTCATGCAGCGTGACCGTCAGGTACATGTCCTTCTTGTCCGGCGAGATCGACACCTGGGTCGATTCGATGCTGAACTCGAGGTAGCCGCGGTTCAGGTAGTACGAGCGAACGTTCTCGAGGTCGCCGGTGAGCTTGTCTTTCGCGTACAGGTCGTTCTTCGTGTACCACGAGAACCAGTTCGGCGTGGACAGCTGCATTTCGTCACGGAGCGTGCCGGTGCTGAAGGTCTTGTTGCCGATGAAGTTGATCTGGCGAATCTTCGCGCTCGGGCCTTCGGCCACCGAGAACAGAATACCGACACGGTTGCGGTCGATCGGCGTGATCGTGGTGGTGACTTCAGCCGCGTAGAAACCGCGCGTCAGATACTGACGCTTCAGTTCCTGCTCGGCCTTGTCGACGAGCGCCTTGTCGTAGTAGCGGCCTTGCGACAGCCCGACCGCGCGCAGCGCCTTGATCAGGTTGTCCTTTTCGAACTCGTGGATGCCGGCGAAGTCGATCGTGCCGATAGCCGGACGCTCCTGCACCTGCACGACGACCACGTTGCCTTCGGTCGCAATCCTGACGTCGTTGAAGAAGCCGGTCGCGTACAGCGCGCGAATCGCTTCGGACGCTTTGTCATCGGAGAAGGTATCGCCTTGCTTGATGGGCAGGTACGCGAACACGGTACCCGGTTCGACGCGTTGCAATCCCTCAATGCGAATGTCTTGCACCACGAAGGGCGTCGTTGCGTGAGCAACCAGCCCATGCGCGGCGAACGCCGCGGCTACAACCGTCTTTGGACCAAAGCGATGAGGTTTGAACAACGTGCTTCCCCAGTGTGTATAGCTGCATCAGGCCTGGCGGCCGCCCTCGAGAACGCCGCCGGACACTTTAAAAATGGATTAAACGAGCCAGATCGTTGAACAGCGCAATCGCCGACAACGCGACGATGCAGGCGAGACCCGCCCTCTGAAAAACCAGTTGCCAGCGATCGGAGACAACTTTGCCGGTCACAGCTTCAACCAAGTAATATACCAGATGCCCCCCGTCCAATACCGGAATTGGTAGCAGGTTCAGCACGCCGAGGCTAATGCTGACAAGGGCCAGGAACGACAGAAACGCGGCAGGACCCAGGCGTGCGCTCTTTCCCGCGTAGTCGGCGATCGTCACGGGACCGGACAGGTTCTTCAGCGACGCCTCGCCGACGATCATCCGGCCGAACATCCTGACCGAGTACACCGCGAGATCCCATGTGCGCCGTGTGCCGAGGCGCAGGCTTTCGAGCGGGCCGTAGCGCACGTCGATCGACGGCACCTGGGTCGCCAGCTCCGCGCCGATGCGGCCGATCTGCTGCCCGCTCGCCGCATCGCGCTGCAGTTGCGGCACGATCGTGATGTCTTCGAACACGCCCGCCGCGTGTCCGCCGCGGCCGCCGCGCTCCACGCGCAGCGTGACCGGCACGCCGGCGTGCGATTTCACATAAGCGATGAAGGCCGAGGCATTGTCGGTCGGCGTGCCGTTGATCGCGCGCAGCCGGTCGCCGGCGACGAGGCCCGCCTTCTCGGCGGCGCTGCCCGCCTGCACGCCCGCCACCGTCAGCTTGCCGCCGCCGGGCTCGAAGCCGAGGCGCGACATCAGATCGTCGTCGACGTCTTTTTCGCCGAGGCCGCGCAGGTCCATCGGGAAATCGGACGTGCCGTGCGCATCCTTTGCGCTGAGCACGATGCGCTGCTGATCGAACGCGGCGCCGAGCAGCTTCCAGCGCAGATCCGACCACGACCGTACCGATTCGGTCTCGTCGCTATGGCCGCTGCGCACACCGACGATCGTCTCGCCGCCCTCGAAGCCCGCCAGCGCGGCCGGCGTATTCGGTGCGGGCGTCGCGATCACGGCCGCCGGTTCGGTCACGCCGGTCGCGAACACGAGCGCGAACAGCACGATTGCCAACAGGAAATTCGCGACCGGACCGGCCGCGACGATCGCGAAGCGCCGCCACACCGACTGGCGGTTGAACGCGTGAGGCAGATCCGAGTCGGGAATCGAGCCTGGGCCGGCTTCGCGCTCGTCGAGCATCTTCACGTAGCCGCCGAGCGGCAGCGCGGCAATCGTCCACTCGGTGCCCGTCTTCTGACTGACCCACTGAACGAGCGGCTTGCCGAAGCCGATCGAAAAGCGCAGCACCTTCACGCCGCACAGACGCGCGACGCTGTAGTGCCCGTACTCGTGGACCACCACCAGTACACCAATCGCAACCGCGAAGGCGAGCAGTTCGATCAGCAGATTCATGAGCGCCTCACTGGACGGCGCGTTCCGTGCGACGGGCGTCGTCGGGCAGACGCGCGATGAATTCGATCGCGGCGCGGCGCGCGGCGGCGTCCGCTTCGATGACGTCTTCTAGCGCGTGCGCGCTGCGGTTAGGCAATGCGCCCAGCACCGAGTCGACCACCTGGGCAATCGCCATGAAGCCGATGCGGCGCGCGAGGAACGCCTCCACCGCGATCTCGTTCGCAGCGTTCAGCGCGGCGCTCGCGATACCCCCCTCGGCGAGCGCCCTCATGGCGAGCGCGAGGCACGGGAAGCGGGCGTAGTCGGGTTTTTCGAACGACAGCGACGCGATCTCCGCGAGATCGAGCTGCGCGACGCCAGAATCGACGCGATCCGGGAACGCGAGCGCGTGCGCGATCGGCGTACGCATGTCGGGATTGCCGAGTTGCGCGAGCACCGAGCCATCCGCGTATGACACGAGCGAATGGATCACGCTCTGCGGATGGATCAGCACGTCGATGCGCTCGCCGGGCAGATTGAACAGCCAGTGTGCCTCGATCACTTCGAGACCCTTGTTCATCATCGTGGCCGAGTCGACCGAGATCTTGCGGCCCATCACCCAGTTCGGATGCTTGCAGGCTTCGTCAGGCGTCACGTCGACGAGCGTCGCTGGCTCGCGGGTGCGGAACGGGCCGCCCGATGCGGTCAGGATGATCTTCGAGACGCCGCCGTGCAGCGACGCTTCGCGCGGCAGGCATTGGAAAATTGCGTTGTGCTCGCTGTCGACCGGCAGCAGCACCGCGCCGTTGTCGCGCACCGCATCCATGAAGATCGCGCCGGACATCACGAGCGCTTCCTTGTTCGCGAGCAGGATGCGCTTGCCGGCGCGCGCGGCGGCGAGGCTCGGTGCGAGGCCGGCCGCGCCGACGATCGCGGCGACCACCGTGTCGCAGCCTTCGCTCTTCGCGACTTCGACGAGCGCCTGCGGCCCGTACGTGACCTCGGTCTTGCTGCCCGCTTCACGCAGCTTCGCGGCGACCTTCGCGGCCGTGTCGGCGTCGCCGACCACCGCCACTTCGGGCGCAAAGCGCAGACATTGCTCGACGAGCTTGTCGCCGTTGCGATGCGCGCTCAGCGCGTAAATCGAAAAACGCTCGGGATGGCGCGCGACCACGTCGAGCGTACTGTCTCCAATCGAGCCCGTGGAACCGAGCAATGTCAGACGTTTTTGCATATCTCTTTCTCTAGCCGAGCAGCAGCATGGCGAGCGGCAGCACGGGCAACAACGCGTCGATGCGATCGAGCACACCGCCGTGGCCCGGCAACAGGCCGCTCGAGTCTTTGACGCCGGCCTGGCGTTTCATCATCGATTCGAACAGATCGCCGACCACGCTGAAAACCACCAGCAGGGTCAGCGCGAGCACCGTGCGCAGCGCGCCCAGTTGCGCCAGCAGCGCAGAATACAGGGTCGGCTCGAACGCGTGCAAAAAGACCGCCGCCGCAGCGACGATCATGACCAGCAGCCAGCCGCCGATCGCGCCCTCCCAGGTTTTACCCGGACTGATGGCGGGTGCCAGCTTGTGCTTGCCAAACGCCTTTCCGGAGAAGTATGCGCCGATATCGGCAAGCCAGACCAGCAGCAGCAGCGACAGCACGAACGGCACGCCCTGCATGCGCGCGGCCACCAGAGCATGCCAGCAGGCGATGAAACCGACGATGCCGGCAAGGAACAGAAAGACGCGCCATGCGCCCTGCGCGAGCACGGGCTTGCGCAGCAGCACGAACGGCCCGCCGATCACCCAGAAGATCGCCGCCGCCTGGAAGAACGGCCGCGCATGTTCGGTGCCGACGCCCACGCGAGTGCTGGTGACGAGCCCAAGCGCCGCGACCAGCGCGTAGAGCACCGGCCCCGCGCCGCCGAGCTTCAGCAGACGCGCCCACTCCCACGCGGCGAACACGACGACGAAAGCGATCAGCGCGCCGAACGCGCCGACAGGCGCGAACAGCGTGACAGGCAGGAACACTGCCAGCAGCACGATCGCCGTGATGACACGGGTCTTTAGCATGGAAGCGAATCGACGTTCTGCGATTGCGGCTCGAGCTGAGCACTGGTGCGGCCGAAGCGGCGCTCCCGCTCGGCGTACGAAGCGATGGCGTGGCCGAGCGCGTCGGCGTCGAAATCCGGCCAGAACGTGTCGGTGAAATAGAACTCGGTGTAGGCGAGCTGCCACAGCAGGAAGTTGCTGACGCGGCGCTCACCGCCGGTGCGGATAAACAGGTCCGGTTCGGGCGCGTAGGCCATCGACAGATGCTCGGCGAACGAGTCCTCGCTGACCTCGACCGGTTTGCCCGCGGCCGCCGCCTGCTCGACGAGCTTGCGGGTCGCCTGCATGATGTCCCAGCGCCCGCCGTAGTTCGCGGCGATGGTCAGCGTGAGACGGGTGTTGCGCGCGGTCTTGGTTTCCGCGCGCCTGATCAGATCGCGAATCTTGTCGTCGAAACGCTCGAGATCGCCGACTACGCGCAAACGGATGCCGTTCGCGTGCAGTTTGCCGATCTCGCGCTCGAGCGCGGTGACGAAGAGGCGCATCAGGAACGACACCTCTTCGTTCGGACGGCGCCAGTTCTCGGAGCTGAACGCGAACAGCGTCAGATATTCGACGCCCCGTCGCGCGCACGCCTCGACGGCCGCCCGCACCGCGTCGACGCCGCGCGTATGGCCCGCCACGCGCGGCAGACGCCGCTGGGTGGCCCAACGGCCGTTGCCATCCATGATGATCGCGATATGTCGCGGCACCGCGGCGACGTCAGGCACGCGCACGGTTGAGCTGGTATAGGTCATGGCCGTCGGGACAGTGATGCCAGTAAAGAAGTGGAAATCAGAAGGTGCTGAGCCGAACGGCCTCAGACCGTCATGATCTCGGCTTCTTTCGTGGTGACGAGCTTGTCGATTTCGGCGACGAACTTGTCCGTCAGCTTCTGGACGTCGTCGCCGGCACGACGCTCGTCGTCTTCCGAGATTTCCTTGTCCTTGACGAGCTTTTTCAGTTGCTCGTTGGCGTCGCGGCGCAGGTTGCGCACGGCCACCTTGGCCGTTTCGGCTTCGCTGCGCACGACCTTGGTCAGCTCGCGGCGACGCTCTTCGGTCAGCGCGGGCATCGGTACGCGGATCACATCGCCATGCGTCGCCGGGTTCAGACCGAGGTCCGACTCGCGGATCGCCTTTTCGACGACCTGGACCATCTTCTTTTCCCACGGCTGCACGCCGATCGTGCGCGCGTCGATCAGCGTCAGGTTCGCGACCTGCGAAATCGGCACCGGCGAGCCGTAGTAGTCGCACTGGATATGATCGAGCAGGCCGGTGTGCGCACGGCCCGTGCGGATCTTCGACAGGTCGTTCTTGAACGCGTCGATCGAGCGCTGCATCTTCTGTTCAGCGCCCTTCCTGATATCAGCCACAGACATTTTTAAACCTCCGAACCATCAAAACGGTGCGAGCCGCCCGGCACGCGCGATGTGCGGCGGCCCAGGCTCGCGTCAAAGCCCACGTAATGTAAACGAAGTTTACACGTGGACGAGGGTGCCCTCGTCCTCACCTAGCACGATGCGCTTGAGCGCACCGGGTTTGACGATCGAAAACACGCGGATCGGCAACTTCTGGTCGCGGCACAGCGCGAAAGCCGTCGCGTCCATCACCTGCAGATTGCGGCCGATCGCCTCGTCGAAGCTGATCGTGGTGTAACGGGTCGCGCTCGAATCCTTCTTCGGATCGGCCGAATACACGCCGTCCACCTTGGTCGCCTTCAGTACCACTTCCGCGCCGATTTCCGAGCCGCGCAGCGCGGCTGCCGTATCGGTCGTGAAGAACGGGTTGCCGGTGCCGGCCGCGAAGATCACGACCTTGCCTTCCTCGAGCTGCCGAATCGCGCGGGGCCGGATGTACGGCTCGACGACCTGGTCCATGCGCAGCGCCGACTGCACGCGCGCCTCGATGCCGGCGTGGCGCATCGCGTCCTGCAGCGCCAGTGCGTTCATCATCGTGGCGAGCATACCCATGTAGTCGGCCGTCGCGCGGTCCATACCCGCCGCGCCGCCCGCGACGCCGCGGAAAATATTGCCGCCGCCGATCACCACGGCCAGCTGCGTTCCGAGACGGACTACTTCGGCCACGTCCGCCACCATTCGTTCGATGGTCGCGCGATTGATGCCGAAGGCATCGTCGCCCATCAGAGCTTCACCGGAGAGTTTGAGCAGGACGCGTTTGTAGGCAGTGGGCATAGGGGTATCCAGATCGCGCAGAACAGGGCAACAACAAGGGACTAATGTAGGGGTGAAATGCTGATTCGGGCAAGCACCGCCAAATTGTCGAACCTCGGGGTTCGCCAGCGGCGGCCGCGCGGCGAGGGTCAACCCGTGCGCGGCCTTGCGGTGCTGCCGAGCGCGGCGAGGTCTTGCCTCGCCGCGGGTGCAACGGTACGGCTATAAAGCTTAGGTAAAGCTTATTGTTGCTTTGCAGCAGCGACCTGAGCGGCCACTTCCGCAGCGAAGTCGTCCTGCTTCTTCTCGATGCCTTCGCCGACCACGAACAATGCGAACTTCTGCACGCTCGAGTTCGCTGCCTTCAGCATCTGTTCGATCGTCTGCTTGTCGTTCTTAACGAACGTCTGGTTCAGCAGCGACACTTCCTTCAGGTACTTCTGCACGCTGCCGTCGACCATCTTCGCGACGATTTCAGCCGGCTTGCCCGATTCGGCGGCCTTCTGTTCAGCGATGCTGCGTTCCTTGGCGATCAGGTCCGCCGGCACGTCGTCCGACGACAGCGAGACCGGCTTCATCGCGGCGATGTGCATCGCCACGTCCTTGCCGACCTGCTCGTCCGCGCCGGTGTACTCGACCAGCACGCCGATGCGCGTGCCGTGCAGGTACGCTGCCAGCTTGTTCGCGGTGTCGAAGCGCACGAAACGGCGGATCGACAGGTTTTCACCGATCTTGCCGACCAGCGCGAGGCGCACGGCGTCGACGGTCTGGCCGTCGAGCGGCAGTGCCGACAGCGCAGCGACGTCAGCCGGGTTTTGCGTCGCGACGAGTTCCGCGACCTTCTTCGAGAAAGCGAGGAAGTCGTCGTTCTTCGAGACGAAGTCGGTCTCGCAGTTCAGCTCGACGAGCGAACCAGCGTTGCCGTTGATGAACGATGCGACGACGCCTTCAGCCGTCACGCGCGATGCCGCCTTGCTCGCCTTGTTGCCGAGCTTCACGCGCAGCAGTTCTTCAGCGCGCGCCAGATCGCCGTCGGCTTCCGTCAGCGCCTTCTTGCATTCCATCATCGGCGCGTCGGTCTTCGCGCGCAGTTCTGCAACCATGCTTGCGGTAATTGCCGCCATCATTTGCTCCTTGAGTTCTGTCTGTCACACGCCGCCCGCACTTCGATGCCGGCGGCAGGAATTCGTTTCAGCGTTTTTGCGTAATTTTGCAAGCGACGCGTCTCGCGCCGCCTCGAGCACTCTGCCAGATGCCCGTTACAACACCTGTTACAGGCGTCGCGACTTAAAAAAAGGGGGCCTGTAGAAAGCCCCCTTTTATGCCGGACACTGGGCAGCCTTACGCTTCCGAGTTGACCTCGACGAACTCGTCGCCGTCGCCGCCACGTGCAGCCTGGACCACTTCGTTGACCGCGTTGGCACGGCCTTCGAGGATCGCGTCGGCCACGCCAGCCGCGTACAGGGCGACGGCCTTGCTGGCGTCGTCGTTACCCGGGATCACGTAGTCCACACCTTCCGGCGAGTGGTTCGTGTCGACCACGGCGATGACCGGAATGCCGAGCTTGTTCGCTTCGGTCACGGCAATCTTGTGGTAGCCGACGTCAACCACGAAGATCGCGTCCGGAATGCCGCCCATGTCCTTCACGCCGCCGATCGACTTCTGCAGCTTGGCCATTTCGCGTTCGAACAGCAGCGCTTCTTTCTTGCTCATGCGCTCGGTTTCACCGGCTTCCAGCGCTGCTTCCATGTCCTTCAGGCGCTTGATCGAAACCTTCAGCGTCTTGAAGTTGGTCAGCATGCCGCCGAGCCAGCGTGCGTTCACGAACGGCATACCCGCGCGCTGCGCTTCCTGGGCGATCGTGTCGCGCGATTGACGCTTCGTGCCGACGAACAGGATCGTGCCACGGTTCGATGCCAGCTGACGCGCGTACTTCAGCGCGTCGTTGTACATCGGCAGCGTCTTTTCGAGGTTGATGATGTGAATCTTGTTGCGATGACCGAAAATGAAGGGGGCCATCTTCGGGTTCCAGAAGCGGGTCTGGTGACCGAAGTGGACACCTGCTTCCAGCATTTGACGCATCGTAACTGCCATGAAATTCTCCACGAGGGTTGGGTCTTAAACCGGCTGCCGTATCGGCCGCGCCCGCCTCTATTTCGGCTGGAACGCGGCGACACCCTGGGTGCGCCGGCTTGCGAATTGGCTGCCTGACTACTTTCGATCTCGCGACGCAAGCAACCGAAGCGCCGCGAGAAGCCGTTCCGCCCTGCTGCCCTACGCGAATTTGCAACGAATTTGCCAATGCGCGAATGAAAGCGGACAAGGACCGACTTAGCCAAAGAGTATAGCACGCGACTACCGGTCGACTCAACCTGCCCGACCACCGGCCGATGGGCATGGGAACGAGAACCGCGGCCGGGCCCTGCGCCGTCAACGAGCCGGTTTGAGTCGCTTTTAGCGCATGACCGCCCGATCCAGCGCAACGACCCGGCCCCCACTGCTGTAAAATGGCGCGATTCCGCCATGCGCGAGGGATCGTTACCCACTGACCGGCATTCTTTGCCCGGAAAGGCCCCTTCGCCCGGCCACCGCAACACCCAGCAAGCCTTATCCAGCAAGGCTTCCGAGGAAACCATGGCTATCACCATCAAAAACGAAGACGATATCGCGAAGATGCGCGTCGCCTGCCGGCTCGCAAGCGAGGTGCTCGACTACATCACGCCGTTCGTCAAGGCCGGCGTCACCACCGGCGAGCTCGACCGCCTGTGCCACGAATACATGCTCAAGGAGCAAGGCACCGTTCCCGCACCGCTGAATTACCAGCCGCCCGGCTACCCGCCCTATCCGAAAGCCACCTGCATCTCCGTCAACGACGTCATCTGCCACGGCATTCCGGGCGACAAGGCGCTCAAGAACGGCGACGCGCTGAATATCGACGTCACGGTCATCAAGGATGGCTACTTCGGCGACACGAGCCGCATGTTCATCGTCGGCGAAGGGTCGATCATGGCGAAGCGCCTCGTGCAAGCCACCTTCGAATGCATGTGGCTCGGCATCGACCAGGTGCGCCCCGGCGCGCATCTCGGCGACATCGGCTATGCGATCCAGAAGCACGCCGAGGGCCTCGGCTACAGCGTGGTGCGCGAATATTGCGGCCACGGCATCGGCACCGTGTTCCACGAAGATCCGCAAATCCTGCACTACGGCCGCCCCGGCACCGGGCTGGAGCTGCAGACCGGCATGATCTTCACGATCGAGCCGATGATCAACGCGGGCCGCCGCGACATCCGCACGATGCCCGACCAGTGGACCGTCAAGACCAAGGACCGGAGCCTCTCCGCGCAGTGGGAGCATACGGTGCTCGTCACTGAGACCGGCTACGACGTGCTGACCGTGTCGGCCGGCACACCCGCGCGACCGCCCGTGGTCGCGGCCACCGCCTGACCGATTCCGACCTCACAGCCACCTGCCAATGAGTAGCGTTCCAGCCGTCGCCCCCTCCCATGCCTCGTCGCTCAAGGCGGACTACAAAGTGGCCAAAGCCCAGTTGCTGGAACGCTTCCGAACGGCCACCAACGTCGACACGTTGATGGCGGCCCTCGCGCGCGCCACCGATCATTCGCTGCGCGCCGCCTGGGACACCTGCGAGCTGCCCGACGACCTTGCGCTCGTGGCGGTCGGCGGCTATGGGCGCGGCGAGCTCGCACCGCACTCCGACATCGACATTCTGGTGCTGCTGCCCGACGCGCGGCTCGAGCATCTGGACGCACGCATCGAGCGCTTCATCAGCCTCGCCTGGGATCTCGGGCTCGAACTCGGCAGCAGCGTGCGCAGCGTGTCGCAATGCATCGAGGAAGCGGCCAACGACGTCACCGTGCGCACCTCGCTGCTGGAAGCGCGCCGCATCACCGGCAGCGCCACGCTGTTCGACGATTTCTCCCGACGCTACCGTGCGGCGCTCGACCCGAAGGCATTCTTCCAGGCGAAGGTGCTCGAAATGCGCCAGCGCCACGCAAAGTTTCAGGACACGCCCTACGCGCTCGAGCCGAACATCAAGGAAAGCCCGGGCGGACTCCGCGATCTGCAACTGATCCTGTGGATCACCCAGGCGGCCGGCTTCGGCAGCAGCTGGCGCGAACTCGAAGCACGCGCGCTCATCACCGAGCGCGAGGCGCGCGAGCTGCGCCATAACGAAGGCTTCCTGAAATCGCTGCGCGCGCGGCTGCACCTGATTGCCGGGCGCCGCCAGGACATCCTCGTGTTCGACCTGCAGACGCCGGTCGCGGAAAGCTTCGGCTACAAGCCGACCGCCACCAAGCGCGCGAGCGAACAGCTGATGCGCCGCTACTACTGGGCCGCGAAAGCGGTCACCCAGCTCGCGACGATCCTGATCCAGAACATCGAGGCGCAGCTGTTTCCGAACACGAGCGGCATCACGCGCGTGCTGTCGGAACGTTTCGTCGAAAAGCAGGGCATGCTCGAAATCGCGTCCGACGACGTGTTCCAGCGCGAACCGAGCGCGATCCTCGAAGCGTTCCTGCTCTACGAGCGTACGCCCGGCGTCAAAGGCCTGTCGGCGCGCACGCTGCGCGCGATCTACAACGCGCGTGACGTGATGGACCAGCACTGGCGGCGCGATCCGGAAAACCGTCGACTCTTCATGGAAATCCTGAAGCAGCCGGCCGGCATCACGCATGCGTTCCGCCTGATGAACCAGACCAGCGTGCTCGGCCGTTATCTGCTGAATTTCCGGCGCATCGTCGGGCAGATGCAGCACGACCTGTATCACGTGTACACGGTCGATCAGCACATCCTGATGGTGCTGCGCAATCTGCGCCGCTTCGCGATCGCCGAGCACGCGCACGAATACCCGTTCTGCAGTCAGCTGATCGCGAACTTCGACCGGCCGTGGGTGCTGTACGTGGCCGCGCTGTTCCATGACATCGCCAAGGGCCGCGGCGGCGATCATTCCACGCTCGGCATGGCCGACGCGCGGCGTTTCTGCCGGCAGCACGGCATCGAGGGCGAGGACGGCGATCTGGTCGTGTGGCTCGTCCAGCAGCACCTGACGATGAGCCAGGTCGCGCAGAAGCAGGATACGAGCGACCCCGAAGTGATCAAGCGATTCGCCGAGCTGGTCGGCACCGAGCGCCGTCTGACTGCGCTCTATCTGCTGACCGTCGCCGACATCCGCGGGACCAGCCCGAAGGTCTGGAACACGTGGAAAGGCAAGCTGCTCGAAGACCTGTACCGCACCACCCTCGCCGTGCTGGGCGGTGCGCGGCCGGATGAGCATTCGGAACTGAAGTCGCGCCAGGAAGAGGCGCTTGCGCTGCTGCGCCTCGAAACCGTGCCGGAAGGCGCGCAACGGGCGCTGTGGGACCAGCTCGACGTCGGCTATTTCCTGCGCCACGACGCGGCGGACATCGCGTGGCAAACGCGCGTGCTGTACCGCCATGTCGAAACGCCGACGCCGCTCGTGCGCGCGCGGCCGTCGCCGATCGGCGAGGCTTTGCAGGTGCTCGTCTACGTGAAGGACCAGCCCGATCTGTTCGCGGGCATCTGCGCGTATTTCGACCGCAATGGCCTGTCGGTCCTCGATGCGCGCGTCAGCACCACGCGCCACGGCTACGCGCTCGACAACTTCCTCGTCGCGCACACCGAAGAGGACGTACACTATCGCGACATCGCGAATCTGGTCGAGCAGGAGCTGACCGCGCGCCTCGCGGGCCATGGCACGTTGCTGCCGGGACCGTCGAAGGGGCGCCTGTCGCGGCTCTCACGCACCTTCCCCATCACGCCGCGCGTTGACCTGCGGGCCGACGAGCGCGGCCAATACTACATCCTGTCCGTGTCGGCGAACGACCGGCCAGGCCTTCTTTATTCGATCGCGCGCGTGCTGGCCGAGCACCGGGTCGGCGTCGCCTCGGCGCGGATCAATACGCTCGGCGAACGCGTCGAGGACGTGTTCCTGCTCGAAGGACACAGCCTGTCGGACAACCGCCTGCAAATTCAGGTCGAAACCGAACTGCTGCGCGCGATCGCAGTGTGAGATTTCATGCGAATCAAATTAACAGCGAAGCATCCGCGGCCGACGTCGTCCGAACGCGCCCCTGTCCGCTCCGGCAGCGCGTCGGCACGTAAGCCCACCCGTCCGGCACGACCCAAGCCATTTGGGGCCGACGCCGGCGCGACGCGCGAGGGCGCGGCATCGAAGGGTGGCGGCACGAAGCGGCCGGTCGGCGCCAAGCCGGCGGGCGCGGGTGCACGTGCGCCGCGCACCGAAGGGTCGTTCACGCGCGAACGAAGCGCGGCCCCCGCGGGCGCGCCGCGCCGGTCCGAAGGTGGGGCTGAGCGCGCGCCGCGTCGTTCCGAAGGCAACCCGCAGCGTGGCGAGCGTGCGCCGCGACGCGAATTCGGCGACCGTGCCGAACGCGCACCCCGCCGTTTCGAAGGCAACGCTGAGCGCGGCGAGCGTGCGCCGCGACGCGAATCCGGCGACCGTGCCGAACGCGCACCGCGCCGTTTCGAAGGCAACGCTGAGCGTGGCGAGCGTGCGCCGCGACGTGAATCCGGTGACCGTGCCGAACGCGCACCGCGTCGTTTCGAAGGCAGCGCTGAGCGTGGCGAGCGTGCGCCGCGACGCGAATCCGGTGACCGTACCGAACGCGCACCGCGTCGTTTCGAAGGCAACGCTGAGCGTGGCGAGCGTGCGCCGCGACGCGAATTCGGTGACCGTACCGAACGCGCACCGCGCCGTTTCGAAGGCAGCGCTGAGCGTGGCGAGCGTGCGCCGCGACGCGAATTCGGTGACCGCACCGAACGCGCACCGCGTCGTTTCGAAGGCAGCGCTGAGCGCGGTGAACGCGCACCTCGGCGCGAATTCGGCGACCGTACCGACCGCGCACCGCGTCGTTTCGAAGGCAGCGCCGAGCGCGGTGAACGCGCACCTCGGCGTGAATTCGGTGACCGTACCGAACGCGCACCGCGTCGTTCTGAAGGCAATGCTGAGCGTGGCGAGCGCGCACCGCGTCGCGAATTCGGCGAGCGCACTGAACGCGCGCCCCGTCGTTTTGAGGGTGCTGGAGAGCGCGAACGCGCACCCCGCCGTTTCGAAGGCAGCCCCGAGCGTGGCGAACGCGCACCTCGACGCGAATTCGGCGAACGGACTGAGCGCGCGCCGCGTCGTTTCGAAGGTGCGGCAGAGCGCGAACGCGCGCCACGCCGTTTCGAAGGCGAACGCGGCGAGCGCAACTTCGCCAAACCGGTAAAGGGCGGCGATGTCGAACGTGGCGAGCGCCGCGAGCGCCCGGCCCGTGGCGGCGACGCCCCGTTGCCAGCCGCAGGCCGCCGCTTCGGCGACGACCGACCAGCTCGCGCTGCCAAGCCGCGAACCTCGACCGCCCAGCCAGCCCAGCCCCGCGACACAACCGTCGACATCCCGCCCTCACCCCGCCGCGATCGCGAGGACGCGCCGGGCATGCTGCGTCTGTCGAAGCTGATGTCCAAGCTCGGCCTGTGCTCGCGCCGCGAGGCCGACGAATGGATCGAGAAAGGCTGGGTGATGGTCGACGGCGAGCGCGTCGATACGCTCGGCACGAAGGTGTTTCCGGATCAGCGCATCGACATCGACCCGGCTGCCGAAGCGTTTCAGTCGAGCCAGGTGACCGTGATCGTTCACAAGCCGGTCGGCCTCGTGTCGGGCCAGGCGGAGGACGGCTATCAACCGGCCATCACGCTCGTGACGCCGGAGAATCGCTGGGAAGGCGACCACTCGGGCATCCGCTTCTCGGCGTCGCATCTGCGCCAGCTCGCGCCGGCCGGGCGTCTCGACATCGATTCGACGGGCCTGCTCGTGCTGACCCAAGACGGCCGGATCGCGAAGCAGCTGATCGGCGGTCACTCGGAAGTGGACAAGGAGTACCTGGTGCGCGTCGCGTACGGCGAACACACTGTCGACGTCGAAAGCCACTTCCCGGCCGAAAAACTGGCGCTGCTGTGCCATGGTCTGTCGCTCGACGACGTCGAACTGAAGCCCGCGCAGGTCAACTGGCAGAACGGCGAGCAACTGCGCTTCGTGCTGAACGAAGGCAAAAAGCGCCAGATTCGCCGGATGTGCGAGTTGGTCGGCCTCGAAGTGGTGGGGCTCAAGCGCGTGCGCATGGGCCAGGTGATGCTCGGCGCGTTGCCGCCGGGTCAGTGGCGCTATCTGTCGGAAGACGAGTCGTTCTGAGTCCCGTCCCACCGCGCCGCCTTGCTGAAGGCAGGAAGGCTGGCGCATCGGAACAACAAAAAAACCCACGCACACAGGCGTGGGTTTTTTGTTTGCGGCAGCCGCGTCAGTCGTCGCTATTCGGGTCGAGATCAGGAAACAGGATCTCGGTAAAGCCGAACTTCGAGAAATCGGTGATCCGCATCGGATACAGCTTGCCGATCAGGTGATCGCACTCGTGCTGCACGACCCGCGCGTGGAAACCCTCGGCGACCCGGTCGATCGGATTGCCGAACTGATCGAAGCCGTGATAGCGGATCATCGAAAAGCGGCTCACCACGCCGCGCAGCCCCGGCACCGACAGGCAGCCCTCCCAGCTCTCTTCCATGTCCTGCGATACCGGCGTGACGGTCGGGTTGATCAGTACCGTTTCCGGTACCGGCGGCGCGTCGGGATAGCGCTCGTTCGAACCAAAGCCGAAGATCACCACCTGCAGATTGACGCCGATTTGCGGCGCGGCGAGACCCGCGCCGTTCGCGGCGTGCATGGTCTCGAACATGTCCTCCACGAGCCGGTGCAGCTCGGGGGTGTCGAAGTGATCGACCGTCTCGGCAATTCGCAAGAGGCGCGGATCGCCCATCTTCAGAATGTCGTGAATCATGAATGCCCCTCCAGGAGCTTGCGCATACCATCTTCGTCGAGTACGGGGATGCCGAGTTCCTCGGCCTTCGCGAGCTTGCTGCCCGCGTCGGCGCCCGCCACCACGTAACTGGTTTTCTTCGATACCGACCCCGCCACCTTCGCGCCGGCCGCTTCGAGCATTTCCTTCGCGTCTTCGCGCGACAGGTTCGGCAACGTGCCGGTCAGCACGACTGTCTGCCCGACCAGCACGCCCTGCGGTGCCTTCGGCGCGGGCGGCCCTTCGGGCCACGTGACCTTGCCCGGCGCGCGCAGCTGCTCGATCACCGTGCGGTTGTGGTCCTCGGCAAAAAACTGATGGATCGATTCGGCAACGACCGGCCCCACGTCGTTGACTTCGAGCAACGCTTCCAGCGACGCATCCATGATCGGATCGAGCGAGCCGAAGTGCTTCGCGAGATCCTTCGCGGTCGACTCGCCGACATGGCGAATCCCCAGCGCGTAGATAAAGCGCGCGAGCGTCGTGTGCTTGGCTTTTTCGAGCGAGTCGAGCAGGTTCTGCGCGGACTTTTCGGCGAAGCGGTCGAGTTCCGCGAGCGTCGCGAAACCGAGATTGAACAGATCGGCCGGCGTGCGCACGAGGTTCTGCTCGACCAGTTGATCGATGATCTTCTCGCCGAGGCCGTCGATATCGAGCGCGCGCCGCTGCGCGAAGTGCCACAGCGCCTGCTTGCGCTGCGCCGGACAGAAGAGCCCGCCCGTGCAACGCGCGATCGCCTCGTCGGGCAGCCGCTCGATCGCCGAGCCGCACACCGGGCACTGTGTCGGCATCACGAACTCGCGCGCGTCGGCCGGACGACGCTCGATGAGCGCGCTGACCACCTCCGGAATCACGTCGCCGGCACGCCGCACGATCACCGTGTCGCCGATGCGGATGTCCTTGCGGCGCACTTCGTCTTCGTTGTGCAAGGTCGCGTTGGTGACCGTCGCGCCGCCGACGAACACCGGCTCCAGACGCGCGACCGGCGTGATCGCGCCGGTGCGGCCGACCTGCACGTCGATCGCGACGAGCTTCGTCAGCGCCTCTTGCGCGGGGAATTTGTGCGCCAGCGCGAAACGCGGCGCGCGCGACACGAAACCGAGCGTGTCCTGCTCGTCGCGCCGGTTGACCTTGTAGACCACGCCGTCGATGTCGTACGGCAGTCCGTCGCGCTTCTCGCCGACCGCGTGGAAAAAGCCGAGCAGCCCTTCAGCGCCCTGCACGACCGCGCGCTCGCCATTGACCGGCAGGCCCATTTCCTTGTACCAGTCGAGCAGTTCGCTATGCGTAGCCGGCATCTCGATGCCTTCGAGCACGCCGATCCCGTACGCGAAAAACGACAACGGCCGCTGCGCCGTGATTTTCGAATCGAGCTGGCGCAGACTGCCCGCCGCGGCATTACGCGGATTGGCGAATTCCTTTTGCTCGGCGGCGCGCTGACGTTCGTTCAGGCGCTCGAAATCGCGCTTGAACATCAGCACTTCGCCGCGCACGTCGAGCACGTGCGGCACGCGCTTGCCCTTCAGCTTCAGCGGAATCGAGCGGATCGTGCGGACGTTTTCGGTGACGTTCTCGCCGGTCGTGCCGTCGCCGCGCGTGGAGGCTTGCACGAACACGCCGTCGACATAGCGCAGCGAGATCGCGAGGCCGTCGAATTTCAGCTCCGCCGCGTAGTCGACCGGCACCGGCGGTTCGCTCGCATTCTTGCCGAGCGCGTCGCCGATGCGCTTGTCGAACGCGACGATGTCTTCATCGGCGAAACCATTGTTCAGCGACAACATCGGCTGGTCGTGCACGACCGGCTCGAAACCGCTCGCCGCCTCGCCGCCGACGCGCTGCGTCGGCGAGTCCGGCACGATCAGATCCGGATGCTCGGCCTCGATGCGCTCCAGTTCCTTGAACAGCTTGTCGTATTCGGCGTCCGGCAGGTCCGGTTGATCGAGCACGTAATACGCGTAGTTCGCGCGTTCGAGTTCCGCGCGCAGCCACGCGGCCCGTTCAGCCGGAGCGCTGGTTGCAGAAGAAGAGACGGGGGATCGGGCCATGCTGTCGGAAGCTTCTCGAGGTGAAAGTCGGACATCGGATTATCGCAGGAAGCGTGCCCCTTTACATCGACTGAATGGGGGTGTGCCGCGCTGCAATGCAGGCCGGAAACGACGACGGCCGCACGATGTGCGGCCGTCGTCGAAACGCGTGAAACGCTGAGAAAAGTTACTGGCTGAACAGGCGCCGCGTCGCCGGCGAACCCGCCGGAATCCCCGCCTGTTCGAGCTTCGCGTACAGCGTCATCAACTGCTTTTCGATCGCGAGCAGCGCGCTTTCCGGCAGCGGCCGGCGACCGTCGTCGACCACCCGTCCGCCGATGCGCTCGGCCAGCGATTTCGCGTAATCGCACATCAGACGGAACGGCAGGATGTCTTCGTCGGCGACCGGCACGTCGAGCACCAGCGTGATCATTTCGCCGCCCTTGTAGGTAAGGTCGTCGCGCAGGAAGTTCGTGTCGCCGAACTGCAGCATGAACACCGGGCTTTGCCGCGAGTCGAGCTTGACGAAGCGCGTGCCGTCGCGCGAGAGCAGCAAGCCGTCCTGCGAGGCGACCGCCTGCACGTAGTTGGCCGACCACGGCGCGCCGTCCGACAGCACGTTGATCGACAGCTGCGCGTCGCACTGCGCGGCAAAGCCGTCGAGCTCGCGCGCCATCGCGACGGTTTCGAGCATGTCGGGGAATTCCGGCGCGGCATCGAGCGCGTCGGCGAACTGCTGCACGCCGGTCACGAACTCGGAGAATTCGAGCTCGTTGAGCGCGCCGCTGCGGTTGGCGAGCTGCGCGGCGGCGCGCAGTTCCTCGTAGCGCGTGCCGTTTTGCAGCAGCTCCCACGCGCCGCCGCCCTCGGGCTTGCCTTCGATATGCACCGGCTTGCTGCCCGCGCGACGCAAGCGCTGCGCAAGCGGAAGCACCTTGTCGCCGGCCACGGGCCCGTTCAGCCGGATCGGCACGATACAGTCGATGCGTCGATCGACGATCGCCGGCGGCGCCGACGAAATCGTCGTGGCGGCCGGCAGGATCGGTTCGACGCGCTCCTGCTCCGCGGAGGCCGGCTGGATGGCCGGCGATTCGGTGGCGGCCCGCTCTGCATCCGCGCCCGGCGCCGGCGCGTGCACGCCTTCGCTCACGGCGTCGGCCTCGGCCGACGGATAACCGTTCGGCGAAGTCATCTCGGCCTGAATATCGGCCGGCGTATCGAGCGGCGCGGCGCCCACGGCGGCGGCCGCACCGAACGTCGGCTCGACGCGCGCAGCGGTCGGGTCCGCCGCCGCCTCGGCGCTCACGCTCGGCTCGCGCCGCGTGGTCGGCCGGGCCGGCTCGATGAACGGACTCTGCTCCTCATGCTCGTCACGCGCAAAGCTCTCGGCGGTGTCGGCCGGCATCGGCCGCGGCATCTTGCGGCGCACCTTCGCACCCTGCCACGCGTTGTACACGACCACGCCCCCCACCACCACGGCACCCGCGCCGATCAAACCGAGTGTCAACTGGTCCATGCATGCTCCATCAGCAATTCTTCTATCTGCGCGGGCCTCTCGTCCGTTCCATGTACCGCGCGGCACTCGATCTGGCCGCTGCGCTGGATGCGGATGCCCGCGAAGGCTTTAATAACTCAAACGATATTCTGGGCGAAACCCGCCGCCGTTTCCATGTCGACGGCAACGATCCGCGAAACGCCCTGCTCCTGCATCGTCACGCCGATCAGTTGTTGCGCCATTTCCATCGCGATCTTGTTGTGCGAGATGAACAGGAACTGGGTTTTGTCCGACATCGCCCGCACCAGATTCGCGAAACGCTCGGTGTTGGCGTCGTCGAGCGGCGCGTCCACTTCGTCGAGCAGACAGAACGGCGCGGGATTCAGCTGGAACATCGCAAACACGAGCGCGGTCGCGGTCAGCGCTTTTTCGCCACCCGACAGCAGATGAATCGTCGAATTCTTCTTGCCCGGCGGCTGCGCCATCACCTGCACGCCTGCGTCGAGGATTTCGTCGCCGGTCATGATCAGTTTCGCCTGGCCGCCACCGAACAGACGCGGGAACAGCTCGCCGAAATGACGGTTCACTTCGTCGAACGTGCTTTGCAGCAGCGTGCGCGTTTCGCCGTCGATCTTGCGGATCGCGTCTTCGAGCGTGTCGATCGCGCTCGTCAGGTCGGCCGACTGCGAATCGAGGAAGCTCTTGCGCTCGGACGCGGCCTTCAGCTCGTCGAGCGCGGCCATGTTGACCGGCCCGAGCGCGATGATCGCGTTGTTGATGCGCGTGACTTCGCCTTGCAGGTACGACGGCTTCATGTCCGGCGTCAGCTTGGCTTGCAATTCGGCCTCGTCGACACCCGCTTCCGAGAGCTGCTCGACGAACTGCTCGCCGCTGATGCGCGCGGCCTGCTCCTTCAACTGCAATTCGTTGATGCGATCGCGCAGCGGCTGCAACGCGCGTTCGGCGGCAAGGCGGGTTTCGTCGGCCGAGCGCAGCTTCGCGGTCAGGTCGTCGAGTTCGACGCGCGCGGCGCGCAGCGCTTCTTCCTTCGCGGTGCGGATGTCGAGCGCGTCCTGCAGGCCGGTGTGCGCGGTCTGCTGATTGATCGTTTCGAGTTCGGCTCGCGCGTCTTCGAGCGCGCCCGCGACGCGCTCGCTCTGCTCATGCGCGACCTGAATGCTGCGCTTCAACTCGTCGATGCGGTTCGCCATGTTGCGCGCGGCGAAGCGCGCGTCGGTGGCGGCGCGATCGAGATCGCGTGCTCCGCCGCGGGCGGTCGTCAGTTCTTCGTCGAGTGCTTCGAATGCGAGCTGGTGATCTTCGAAGCGCGCCTGCAATTCCGCGAGCTCGCCGTCGTGGCGCTCGAAGTTCGCTTCCGATTCCGCGCGCAGCGCGCGCTGCTCGTCGATCTGAGCGGCGATCTCTTCGAGTTCCTCGCGAATCTGCGTGCTGCGCTGCGTGTAGCGCTCGTGCGCCTGGGTGAGCTTCAGCACATCCATCTGCAACGCGTGCACGCGCTGCGTCGCGCGTTCGGTCTGCTGGCGCATCTCGGCGAGCGCCTGCGCGGCCTGCGTGTGCGCGGCTTCGGCACGGATCGCGGCGGCCTTTGCCTCGTCGGCGAGCAAGGCCTGCGCACGCACCTGACGGCCGAGATTTTCGATTTCCTGCTGACGGGCGAGCATGCCGGCCTGCTCGGAATCGGCCGCGTACAACTGCACGCCGACACGCGTGACCACATGGCCCGCCTTCACGACGAACGCGCCGCCCTCGGGCAACTGCGCGCGCATGGATAGCGCCTGCTGCAGGTCGTCGGCGACGAACGAGAGGCCGAGCCAGTCGTTCAGCACCGCGCGGATGCCGGCGTCCTCGATGCGCACGAGCGACAGCAGCGGCCGCAGCGCGCCCGCCGCCGGGGCCGGATGACCGGCTGCCGGCGGGGCGTAGAACGCGAGCTTGGCCGGTGGCGCGTCGGTCGCGAACGCCTTGACCCAGTCGAGATTCGACACTTCGAGCGCGGCGAGGCGCTCACGCAGCACGGCTTCGAGCGCGGTTTCCCAACCGGCCTCGACGTGCAGCTTCTTCCACAGACGCGGCAGGCTGCCGAGCTCGTGCTTGTCGAGCCACGGCTGGATCTTGCCTTCGGTCTGCACGTTTTCCTGCAGTTGCTTCAGCGCGGCGAGGCGTGCGTCGAGCTGATGGATCTGTGCGCTTTCGGTCTGCACGCGCTCCTGCGCGGCGCGGCGTTCGCCATCGAGGCGCGGCAGCGTTTCCTGCGCGTCGGCGAGGCGCCCCTGCGCGTCGTGCAGGATTTCCTCGTGCTCGGCGAGCTGCATGCGCAACTCCTCGAGCTGCGCTTCGTCAGGCGCGTCGAGGCCGCCCTCTTCCGATTTCAGCCGCTCATGGCGCTGCTGCAACTGCTGCAACTGCTGATCGGCGTTACGCTGATGCGCGGCTTCGAGCTTCAGGGCCTGCTCGGTCTGAGCGATCCCGCCACGCTCGGTATTCAGTTCCGCCTGGGCGTCGCGCCAGCGCGCTTCGAGCGCGGGCAGCGCGTCGTGCTTCGCGGCCGCGTCCTCTTCGGCGAGCACGGCTTTTTCCTCGGCGACGGCCAGTTGCTCCTCGGCGTCGGCGATATCGTCCTGCGCCTTGTCGGCTTGCGCTTGCCACTGCTCGCGCTGCGCGGTGAGCGCGGCGATCTGCGCCTGCGCGCGATTACGCGATTCGACGATGAAGCGGATCTCGGCCTCGAGCCGGCTCACTTCGGCGTTCGCTTCGTACAACGCGCCCTGTGCGCCCTGCATCGCGTCGCTCGCCGAATAGTGCGCGACGCGCAGCGTTTCGAGTTCCAATTCGACTTCGCGCAGCCTCGCCGTTTGCGCTTCGAGGTCGATCTGCGCCTGTTCGATCGCGCGTTGCTGGCGCTGCTGCTCGCCGGCCGCCTCGTTCTTGCGCAACAGCCACAACAGACGCTGCTTTTCCTCGCCGTCGCCTTGCAACTCGCGATAACGCGTCGCGACGACCGCCTGGCCTTCCAGCTTCTCGAGATTCGCACCGAGCTCGCGGACGATGTCCTCGACGCGCGTCAGGTTCTCGCGCGTGTCGTGCAAACGGTTCTCGGTCTCGCGGCGGCGTTCCTTGTACTTCGACACGCCGGCGGCTTCTTCGAGGAACACGCGCAGCTCTTCGGGCTTCGCCTCGATCAGCCGCGCGATCATGCCCTGCCCGATGATCGCGTACGCGCGCGGCCCGAGCCCGGTGCCGAGGAAGATGTCCTGGATGTCGCGGCGCCGTGCCGGCAGGTTGTTGATGTAGTAGCTCGAGGTGCCGTCGCGCGTCAGCACGCGCTTCACGGCGATCTCCGCATACTGACCCCACTGGCCGGCGGCGCGGCCGTCCGCGTTGTCGAACACGAGTTCGACGCTCGCGCGGCTGCCGGGCTTGCGGGCGGTCGAGCCGTTGAAGATCACGTCCTGCATCGACTCGCCGCGCAGTTCCGATGCGCGCGATTCGCCGAGCACCCAGCGCACGGCGTCGATGATGTTGGATTTGCCGCACCCGTTCGGTCCGACCACGCCGACTAGCTGGCCGGGGACCTGGAAGTGCGTGGGATCGACGAAGGATTTGAAGCCAGCGAGTTTGATCGAGGTGAGCCGCACGGCGATTTCGCTGTTTGAAAAGAGAGAGTGGTAGGTGGCTCGCGAGGTTGCACCGGTCGTTCACCGCCACGGCGGGACGCCCCACGCAACCTCGCGAGCCTTCGCATTTTTGGCGCCGGTCACATGCGCTCATGCACATCCGAGGCACCCGCAGGTGCGCACGCGCCGGCTAATGAGGGGGAATCATACCATCGCGCGTGGACGATTCTTACCGCCCTTTTCGTGCTCGGCACTGTCGTCGCCACGGCCGGGATTGCCACCATGGCCGCCCTCGCCGCCCTCGCCCCCGTCACGCTCGTCAGGCGGATCCGTGTCGCCGATGGCGGGATCGGGCGGCACCGTCTTCGTGCGATGCACCCAGCTCGACAGCGCCGACGCGAGCACGATGCAGGCGCCGCCGGCCCATTCGCGCGGGCCCGGGATTTCGCCGGCGAACAGCCACGCCGACAACGCCGTCACGACGAGTTCGAACAGCATGATGATCGACGCCCGATTGGCCGGCACGCGCGAGAGCCCGTACTGCACGAGCATGTTGTTCGACGCAAGCAGCAGACCGAGGCCGAGCACGAGCAGCGCCGCGGTGCCCAGATGCGCGCCGGTGGGCGGCGCGGACATCGGCTCGAACAGCGACGCGAGCGCGCCAAACAGCGCCGCGCCGCCGAAGATCGTCGCGGTGCGCATTTCGGGCTTCATCTCGGGCAGCACGCGGCTCGTCTTCAGGATCAGCACGTTGCTCATCGCGAAGCCCATGCCGCCGGCGAGCCCCGCCCATTCGGCGGGATTGCCGGGTACCGGGATGCCGAGCTGCGGTGACCACAGCATCGTCATCGCGCCCACGAGCGACAGCGCGGCCAGCGCCGCGCCCGACCACGTGAGCCGCTCGTGCAGGATGAAATGCGCGAACAGCGCGGTCCACGCCGGCGTCAGGTAGAACAGCAGCAGCACGCGCATCACCTGGCCGTGGATCGCGCCCCACACGAAACCGAGATTCGTGACGCCCGCCGCGAGCGCGAGCGCGGGCAGCAGCCAGTGCCAACGCACGGTCTTCAGCGCGCGGCGCCGCACCAGCAGCACGAACAGGCAGCCGGTGCCGCTCGTGAGCGCGCTCGCGGCCGTGCCGGTCACGCCGAGCGCGGCCAGCATGCGCAATGGATACCAGACCATCCCCCAGACCGACGCCCCCAGCATGATCGCGAGCGTCGGCCAGCCGTTGCGAAGCCAGTTGCTCATGGGGCCGGGCTCCGGTGGGTGTCGCGGATGGTTCGCGCGAGGGCCCGGCCGATTTGGCCGCTTTGGCCGTGCGTCGCGGCGCCGGCTGTCGTGGCCGATCCACCGGCTGCCCGGCTTGCCGCGCGCCTCGCGACTCCGTCCGCCGGGTTCGCACCGGCGAGAGCGGATGGCTGCTGACCTGCAAAGTACATTGCTGCTCCTGCGTATTCTTTTTGCACGCCCCATACAGGGTTCGCGCCGTTCCCGCTGCGACGCTGCGGTGCGCCGCCTGGCGGATTGCTGCCGCGCCGCGCGCGCGCTCCCGCCTTGCCCGCGGGGCGCCGCGCCGCGGGCGCGCCACGCTATAATCGTCCGTTCGCCGCCGCTGGCGGCCGGCTCATCGCCGGTCAGTCCGTCGCGCGCAGGGATGCCGTTCGATGTTCGATGCACCGCCACCCGGCGGCGTGCGCGTCCGGTTGTCCCGCCCTTTCGTCCGCGTCCATCCCGATCAGGCCATCTCGTCCGTGAATCCGCTACTCGACTCTCTTCAGCCCTATCCGTTCGAAAAGCTGCGCGTGCTTTTCAAGGACGTCACGCCGCCTTCCGGTCTCGCCCACATCAGCTTCGGCATCGGCGAGCCGAAACACCCGACCCCGCCGCTGATCCGCGACGCCGTCATCGATTCGCTCGGCGGCCTCGCCACCTATCCGGCCACGCTCGGCTCGGCGCCGCTGCGCGAGTCGATCGCCAGATGGGTCGCGCAACGCTACAACCTGCCGCCGCTCGATCCGCTCACCGAAGTGCTGCCGGTGGCGGGCTCGCGCGAGGCGCTGTTCGCGCTCGCGCAGACCGTGCTCGACCCGCGCCGCGATGCCGACGGCAAAGCGCCTGGCGAGCCTGCGATCGTACTCTGTCCGAACCCGTTCTACCAAATCTACGAAGGCGCGGCGCTGCTCGGCGGCGCGCAGCCGTACTTCGTCAACAGCGACCCGGCGCGCAACTTCGCCTGCGACTATTCGGCGGTGCCGGAAGAGATCTGGGCGCGCACCCAACTGTTGTACGTCTGCTCGCCGGGCAACCCGACCGGCGCCGTGCTCACGCTCGACGACTGGCGCGAGCTGTTCGCGCTGTCGGACCGCTACGGCTTCGTGATCGCCTCGGACGAGTGCTACTCGGAAATCTATTTCGACGAAGCGAACCCGCCGCTCGGCGGCCTCGAAGCGGCCCACAAGCTCGGACGCGGCTTCGAGCGCCTCGTGATGCTGTCGAGCCTGTCGAAGCGCTCGAACGTGCCGGGCATGCGCTCGGGCTTCGTCGCCGGCGACCCCGCGATTCTCAAGGCGTTCCTGCTGTACCGCACGTACCACGGCACGGCGCTCTCCACCGTCTACCAGAGCGCGAGCGTGGTCGCATGGAGCGACGAGACGCACGTGCGCGAGAACCGCGCGAAGTACCTGCAGAAGTTCACGACCGTCACGCCGATGCTCGCCGACGTGCTCGACGTGCGCCTGCCGGACGCCGCGTTCTACCTGTGGGCCAACGTCGAGCGCACCGGCCTCACGGACACCGAGTTCGCCCAGCGCCTCTACGCCGACTATAATGTGACGGTTCTGCCGGGCTCGTTCCTCGCGCGCACCGCGCACGGCGTGAACCCCGGCCGCAATTTCGTGCGCCTCGCGCTCGTCGCCGACGTCGACGAATGCACGGAAGGCGCGCAGCGGATCGTCGAATTCTGCCGCTCGCTCAGTGGCCAGTGAGTGCAGCCGGAGCCCGCGCCGCATCCCCTTCTTCAGACTTCAACTCTTCAGAAAATCACGCATATGTCGCAACAACTTCAGAGCATCATCGATACCGCCTGGGACAACCGCGCCGAACTGTCGCCGAAAGCCGCGCCGGCCGAAGTGCGCGAAGCCGTCGCCCACGCGATCGAGCAACTCGATAAAGGCGCACTGCGCGTCGCCGAAAAGAAGGACGGCGACTGGGTCGTCAACCAGTGGCTGAAGAAGGCCGTGCTGCTGTCGTTCCGCCTCGAAGACAACGCGCCGATGCCGGCTGGCGGCTACAGCCAGTTCTACGACAAGGTGCCCTCGAAATTCGCGAACTACACCGCTGAAGACTTCGCCGCCGGCGGCTTTCGCGTGGTGCCGCCCGCGATCGCGCGCCGCGGCTCGTTCATCGCGAAGAACGTCGTGCTGATGCCGTCGTACACCAACATCGGCGCGTACGTCGACGAAGGCACGATGGTCGACACGTGGGCCACCGTCGGCTCGTGCGCGCAGATCGGCAAGAACGTGCACCTGTCGGGTGGCGTCGGCATCGGCGGCGTGCTGGAGCCGCTGCAGGCGAACCCGGTCATCATCGAAGACAACTGCTTCATCGGCGCGCGCTCGGAAGTCGTCGAAGGCGTGATCGTCGAGGAAAACTCGGTGATTTCGATGGGCGTGTACCTCGGCCAGAGCACCAAGATTTACGACCGCGAAACCGGCGAAGTCACGTATGGCCGTATTCCGGCGGGCTCGGTCGTGGTGGCGGGCAACCTGCCGTCGAAGGACGGCACGCACAGCCTGTACTGCGCGGTCATCGTCAAGAAGGTCGACGCGAAGACGCGCGCGAAGGTCGGTCTGAACGAGTTGCTGCGAGGCGACTGATGGCGCGCGGCACCAAAACCGTCGTCTACGGCATTCCGAACTGCGACACCGTGAAGAAGGCGCGTGTCTGGCTCGAAGAGCACGGCGTCGAGTTCGAGTTTCACGACTTCAAGAAGGCCGGCGTGACAGAGCCGCTCGTGCAGGACTGGCTCAAGGACGTCAAGCTCGAGGCGCTCCTGAACCGCCGCGGCACGACGTGGCGCGCGCTGTCCGACGACATGAAGGCGGCCGCGGAAACGCAGCCGGGCGCGATCGCGCTGATGATCCACAAGCCGTCGGTGATCAAGCGGCCGGTGCTGGTCGTCAACGGCCGTGTGAAGTCGCTCGGTTTTTCCGCGGACGAGTACGCGGCGCTGTTTGCCTGAGCGCAAGGAAATCGAACGCGCGGTATTGCGCCGCGTCGTTCAAAGCTGTTGCCGGCTGCGGTGGCTCACCGCGAGCCGGCATTTTTTCATTTCAAAGTGGCTTGTACTGAATCCATGTCCGGCACCCTCGCCCTTACCGAACAACTGATCGCGCGCGCGTCCGTCACGCCCGACGACCAGCATTGCCAGCGTCTGCTGATCGATCGCCTCGCGGCGCTCGGCTTCGAGCACGAGACGATCGAATCCAACGGCGTGACCAATCTGTGGGCCGTGAAACGCGGCGTCGACGGCACCGAAGGCAAGCTGCTCGCGTTCGCCGGCCACACCGACGTGGTGCCGACCGGCCCGCTCGAGCAGTGGCGCTCGGCGCCGTTCGAGCCGACCCACCGCGACGGCAAGCTGTACGGCCGCGGCGCGGCGGACATGAAGGCGTCGATCGCCGGCTTCGTCGTCGCGAGCGAGGAATTCGTCGCGGCGCACCCCGAGCACCGCGGCTCGATCGCGTTCCTGATCACCAGCGACGAAGAAGGCCCCGCCACCGACGGCACCATCAAGGTCGTCGAAGCGTTGCAGCAGCGCGGCGAGCGCATGGACTACTGCATCGTCGGCGAGCCGACCTCGAGCGAGCGATTCGGCGACATGGTCAAGAACGGCCGGCGCGGCTCGCTGACCGGCAAGCTGATCGTCAAGGGCGTGCAAGGCCATATCGCCTATCCGCATCTGGCGAAGAACCCGGTGCATCTGCTCGCCCCCGCGCTCGCGGAACTCGTCGCCGAGCGCTGGGACGACGGCAACGAATACTTCCCGCCGACCACCTGGCAGGTGTCGAACCTTCACAGCGGCACCGGCGCGACCAACGTGATCCCCGGCCACGCGGACGTGATGTTCAACTTCCGTTTCTCGACGGCGAGCACGGTGGAAGGTCTGCAGGCGCGCGTGCAGGCGATCCTCGACAAACATGGCCTCGACTACGACTTGAAGTGGATCGTCGGCGGTCTGCCGTTCCTGACGCCGCGCGGCGACCTGTCGAGCGCGCTCGCGCGGGCGATCAAGGACGAAACCGGCGTCGACACCGAGCTGTCGACCACCGGCGGCACCTCGGACGGCCGCTTCATCGCGCGCATCTGCCAGCAGGTCATCGAGTTCGGCCCGCTGAACGCGAGCATCCACAAGATCGACGAACATATCGAAGTCGCCCATATCGAGCCGCTGAAGAACGTGTATCGCCGCGTGCTCGAACAACTGATCGCGTAACCAGGATTTAGCAATGACGCTTCCCTTCTCCACCCTCCGCGACCTGCTGCGTTTCGCAGTGTCGCGCTTCAGCGAGGCCAAACTGTCGTTCGGCCACGGCTCGGCCAATGCCTACGACGAAGCCGCCTATCTGATCCTGCACACGCTGCATCTGCCGCTCGACCTGCTCGAGCCGTTTCTCGACGCGCGCCTGACCACGGCCGAAATCGAGGCGGTGCTGAAGGTGATCGAGCGGCGCGCGGTCGACCGCGTCCCGGCCGCGTACATCACGCAGGAAGCGTGGATGCACGGCTATCGCTTTCACGTCGACGAGCGCGTGATCGTGCCGCGCTCGTTCATCGGCGAGCTGCTGCAGGACGGTCTGCAGCCATACGTCGAGGATCCCGAGCAGGTCGGCGCGGTGCTCGAACTGTGCACCGGTTCCGGGTGCCTCGCGATTCTCGCCGCGCACGCATTCCAGAACGCCGACGTCGACGCGGTCGATCTGTCCGCGCCGGCGCTCGAAGTCGCGACACGCAACGTGATGGACTATCACCTCGACGACCGCATCGCGCTGTTCGAAGGCGATCTGTACGCGCCGCTCGCCGAGCGCCGCTACGACGTGATCCTCAGCAATCCGCCGTACGTGAACGCCACCTCGATGCAGGAATTGCCGGCCGAATACAAGCACGAGCCGGAGATGGCGCTCGCGGGTGGCGCGGACGGCATGGACATCGTGCGCCGCATCATCGCCGACGCGCGCAACTGGCTGACCGAAGACGGTGTGCTGGTCATCGAAATCGGCAACGAGCGCGAACACGTCGAGGCGGCGTTCGGTGGTCTCGACCTCGTGTGGCTGTCGACCAGCGCCGGCGACGACAACGTGTTCCTGATCCAGGCGTGCGACCTGCCGGTCTGAGTCCGGCATGCCGCCTGTCTGATCGCGCGGCGTGCGCGGCGCCGGCTTGCGGCCGCTTGCATCGGATCTCGCAAGCGACGCGCACGCCGCGCGCCGGACCCGCCTCCGTTTCCTGAACCGCGGTGCTTCGCCAATCGTTCGCGAGCTTATGCCATTCGACCTGCTTCACGTCGCCCCGCTGGTTCTCCTTGCCCATATTCTCGGCATCATCGCGGCCGCTCACGCGATTCTCAATACCCGCACCTCGCAAGGCGCGATTGCGTGGGCCGTGTCGCTGGTCGCGATGCCTTATCTGACGCTCGTGCCCTACCTGTTCCTCGGCCGCAGCAAGTTCGCCGGCTACGCGGACGCACGCCGCGTCGAAAACGAGCTGCTGCGCACGCGCGCGCATCCGCAGGTGTGGGACACCCAGGCGTCGTCGGCCGGGGTACCGACGCAGCAGCTTGGTTCGCGGCTCGTACAGTCGCTGACGCGCCTCGGCGGCATGCCGTTCCTGCCCGGCAATACGGTGCGCACGCTCATCAACGGCACCGCGACGTTCGAGGCGATCTTCGACGCGATCGAGAACGCGCGCCGCTACGTGATCGTGCAGTTCTTCATCGTGCGCGACGACCCGCTCGGCGCCATGCTGAAGGACGCGCTGATCGCGAAAGCGCAACAGGGCGTGCGCGTCTACTTCCTGTACGACAGCATCGGCAGCTTCGATCTGCCGCACCGCTACGTCGCGGCGCTGCGCGCGGCCGGCATCGAGATGCATCCGTTCGCGACCAACCGCCGCTTCGTCAATCGTCTGCAACTGAACTTCCGCAATCACCGCAAGATCGTGTCGGTCGACGGCGAGCGCGCGTTTGTCGGCGGACATAACGTCGGCGTCGAATATCTGGGCGCGAAGCCGCCGCTCTCGCCGTGGCGCGACACGCACATCGAAGTGCGCGGTCCGGTGGTCGCCAGCATCCAGTTCGTCTTTATCGAGGACTGGTATTGGGCCACCCAGCAGTTGCCTGAGTTCGACGTGCCCGCCGTGGAGTCGGTCGACCTACCCAGGGACGAGCGCGCCGACCCGCCCGCCGAGCACAGCGCCAACGAACGCCCCGCGAACAACATGCACTGCATCGTGCTGCCGAGCGGGCCGGCCGACAAGCAGGAAACCTGCTCGCTGTTTTTCGTCGAAGCGATCAACGCGGCGCGCGAGCGCATCTGGATCACGACGCCCTACCTCGTGCCCGACGAAGCCGTGTTCGCCGCGCTGCGGCTCGCGGCGCTGCGCGGCGTCGACGTGCGCATCCTGATTCCGAGCCGGCGCGATCACCGGGTGGTGTTCGCGGCCTCGAAGCTGTACGCGTACGACTCGCTGCGCGCGGGCATCCGCGTCTTCCGCTATCAGCCGGGCTTCCTGCATCAGAAGGTCGTGCTGATCGATAGCAGCGCGGCCGCGATCGGCAGCGCCAACCTCGACAACCGCTCGTTTCGCCTGAACTTCGAGATCATGGTGCTGACGGTCGATCGCGGCTTCGCGCTCGAAGTCGAAACGATGCTGCTCGACGACTTCGCCGAGTCGCGCGAAATCGACCGCAACGAGTACCGTCAGTCGAGCGCGCTGCGACGCATGCTGATGCACGTCGCGCGGCTCTTTTCGCCGATCCTGTAAGCGCGCGCCTCGCTTACAGCAGCGCTTCGATATCCGCGGTGATGGCCTCGGGCTTGGTCAACGGCGCATAGCGCTTGACCACGTCGCCGTCGCGGCCGATCAGAAACTTCGTGAAATTCCACTTGATCGCCTCGAGACCTAGCAGCCCCGGTGCCTCGATGGTCAGATAGCGGAACAGCGGGTGCGCGCTCGGGCCGTTCACGTCGATCTTGTCGAACATCGGAAACGTCACGCCGTAGTTCTTCTCGCAGAAGCTGCCGATCTGCGCGGCGTCGCCCGGTTCCTGCTTGCCGAACTGGTTGCACGGAAAACCGAGCACCGCGAGCCCGCGCGCCGCGTACGTGTCATACAGCTTCTGCAAGCCCGCGTACTGCGGCGTGAACCCGCATTCGCTCGCGGTATTGACGATCAGCAGAACCTTGCCTTCGTACTTCGCGAGACTTGCTTCCTCGCCGCCGAGCGTGCGTGCCGAAAACGAATAAATCGATGTCATGAGCCCTCCCGTGAAAGCCGTCAGTCTATGCCAAAAGCGCGGCCGATACAGTCGGCCGAATGGCCAAGCGCGGCTGCGCGCGAAGTGACAAGCGAGCAATCGGCGCCGCGCGCCCTGCAATGCGCCGGGCAGTCTAAAATAGCGGTTTTCCTCAGCCGGCCTCGTCGTGATCCGCTTCAATCAGTTCAGCCTCGCGCGCGGCACCAAGCCGCTATTCGACAACACCACGTTCACCCTGAACCCTGGTGAAAAAGCCGGCCTCATCGGGGCGAACGGCGCGGGCAAGTCGACGCTGTTCGCCGTGCTGCTCGGCGAGCTGCATGCCGACGGCGGCGATTTCTCGATCCCGCCCACCTGGCGCATCGCGCACGTCGCGCAGGAAACGCCCGCCGTTGACAAGACCGCGCTCGCCTACACGCTCGACGGCGACGCCGCGTTGCGCGACATCGAAGCGCGTATCGCGGCGGCCTCCGCCGCCCACGACGGCGCGGCCGAAGCCGAAGCGCACGCGGCCTTCGCGGACGCCGACGGCTACACCGCGCCGGCGCGTGCCGAAGCGCTGCTGCTCGGCCTCGGCTTCACGCTCGACCAGACGCGCGAGCCGGTCGCCAGCTTTTCGGGTGGCTGGCGCATGCGGCTGAATCTCGCGCAGGCGCTGATGTGCCGCTCGGATCTGCTGCTGCTCGACGAACCGACCAACCACCTCGACCTCGACGCGATCGTCTGGCTCGAAGACTGGCTGAACCGCTATGCGGGCACGCTGATCGTGATTTCCCACGACCGCGAGTTTCTCGATTCCGTCTGCAACGTCACGCTGCATCTGGAAAACCAGCAGATCAAGCGCTACGGCGGCAACTACTCGCAATTCGAAGTGCTGCGCGCGCAGCAGATTGCGCTGCAACAGAGCTCGTACGAAAAGCAGCAGCGCACGGTCGCGCATCTGCAGAGCTACATCAACCGCTTCAAGGCGCAGGCCACCAAGGCGCGCCAGGCGCAAAGCCGCGTGAAGGCGCTCGAGAAGATGGAGCTGATCGCGCCCGCGCACGTCGCGTCGCCGTTCACGTTCGAGTTCCGCACGCCCGATTCCGCGCCGAATCCGATGATGGTGATGGAAGACGTGCGCTGCGGCTATCACGCCGAAGACGGCAGCGAGATTCCGATCGTCGAGCGGGTGATGCTGTCGATCCAGAACGGCCAGCGCATCGGCCTGCTCGGCGCGAACGGCCAGGGCAAATCCACGCTGATCAAGACGCTCGCGGCCACGCTCGAGCCGCTCTCCGGCCACGTGCGCGAAGGCAAGGGTCTGCGCATCGGCTACTTCGCGCAGCATCAGCTGGAAACGCTGCGCCCGGACGACACGCCGTTGCAGCACCTAGCGCGCCTCGCGCCCGACACGCGCGAGCAGGAACTGCGCGACTTCCTCGGCAGCTTCAACTTTTCCGGCGACATGGCGACCTCGAAGATCGCGCCATTTTCGGGTGGCGAGAAGGCACGCCTCGCGCTCGCGCTGATCATCTGGCAGAAGCCAAACCTGCTGCTGCTCGACGAGCCGACCAACCACCTCGATCTCGAAACCCGCCACGCGCTGACGATGGCGCTCGCGCAATTCGAAGGCACGCTGATTCTGGTGTCGCACGACCGCCACCTGCTGCGCGCGACGACCGACCAGTTCATGCTGGTCGCCAAACATCGTCTGCAGGAATTCGACGGCGATCTCGACGACTATCGCGACTGGCTGCTGCAGCATGCGGCCGAGCAGCGCGCGGCGCTGAAGGCGAACGCTGCCGGTGCGGTAGACGCAGCAACCAACGGCGCGGGAGTTGGCGAGCTCAACCTCAATCGCAAGGAGCAGCGCCGCCTCGAAGCGGAGACGCGTCAGAAGCTCGCGCATCTGAAGAAGCCGCTGCAGAGCCGCATCGCGAAGATCGAAAAGGAAATGGACGCGCTCAACGCGGAGAAGGCGACGCTGGATGCATTCGTCGTCGATCCCGCGAGTTACGAGCCGGAGCAAAAGGGCAAACTGACTGAGGCGATCCGCCGTCAGGCAGACGTGAACGCGCGCCTCGACACGCTCGAAGCCGAGTGGCTCGAGACGCACGAAGAACTCGAACAGATCGGCTAGCGGCGCGCAGCAGCCGGGCCGCGCCGGCATCCACGGGAGCTTGGCTTTGTCATTTGCGAACTCATCGTCCGGGTCATCGGCGCCCGGCGGCGCAGTTGCTTCGGCAACGGACGCGCCGCCACCTTTGCAGGGGCTCCGCGTGCTCGACCTCACGCGCCTGCTGCCGGGTCCAGTGGCCGCGCTGCGTCTCGCCGAACTCGGCGCCGACGTGCTGAAGATCGAAGCGCCCGGCGCGGGCGACCCCACCCGCACGATGATGCAGTCCTCGAGCGATCGCGTCGCGGGCCGGCCCGGCGCGTTCTACCGGATGGTCAATCGCGGCAAGCGCGAGACGCGCCTCGACCTCAAATCCGAAGCGGGGCGCCACGTGCTGCGCGCGCTCGCGGCGGAGGCCGACGTGCTGATCGAGAGCTTCCGGCCCGGCGTGATGGAGCGGCTCGGCCTCGGTTACGCGACGCTCTGCGCAGCCAATCCGCGGCTCGTCTATTGCGCGATCAGCGGCTATGGCGCGAGTGGTCCGTTCGCGGATCGTGCTGGCCACGATCTGAACTACATCGGCTATGCGGGTGTGCTCGATCAACTGGCGAGCCGCGACGGTGCGCCGATCCTGCCGAACTTCCAGATCGCCGATCTGCTCGGCGGCGCATTGGGCGCGGTCACGCAGATTCTCGCCGCGCTGTGGCATGTCGCGCGTGGCGGCGCCGGCCGTTTCGTCGATGTCTCGATGACGCACACGAGCCATGCGCACAACTTCGTCGCGCAGGTCTCGCTGCAGAACGATGGGGCGGCACCCGCCGCGGGCAGCGGCCTGCTGAACGGCGGCGTGCCCTGCTACAACCTGTATCGCACGAGCGATGAACGCTGGCTCGCGGTTGGCGCGCTCGAACTGAAATTCTGGGAAACGCTGTGCATGGCGCTCGATCGGCCCGAATGGGCGACGCGTCACTGGAGCCTGGGTCAGGCGATCGGTGGTCCCGATGCCCTGGCGCTGATTCAGGAGTTCGCCGATGTGATCGCGACGCGCACGCTCGGCGAATGGATGGAGTTGCTGGAATCGCTCGATTGCTGCGTCTCGCCGGTGCTGACGCCCGCTGAAGCGGCGCAGCATCCGCTGTTCGATCCGCAGGCATATGCGGCCGTGGCCGCGAGCGTCGCGGCGGCAGACGACGACAGCGAAAACGACGGCACTTAACGAGCGCGGCGCGGCCGCGCCATCAAAACACCACCGCTCTCAACGCCGCGTCGCCGGTTGCCTCGGCAGCGTTTGACGCGGCGACTTCTCGTCGTCGTACAGCAGATGTTTGCGTCCTTCCACATGGCGGCTGATCGTGGCACGCACTTCAGCGGGCGTCACGTCTTCGGCCACTACGCGCCGCGAGATCTGCCCGGCGGTATCGATCCACTCGACGATCCGGCAAGCGCCGCCCCAAGGCTGTTGAATCGGTGCGGAGACCCGGCAGCCGCGCACCTGGATTTGACGCTCGACGGCGATTTCATGTGACTGTTTCAAAGCGCGATCCTTTTTCGGGCATCAGAAGGGATGCATGTCGTTACAGCTTAGGAAAAAGGTATGGCGGCCAGGTTACAGCCAACATGGAGATATTTACCGGGCATTACGGGACGGCCCGCGTACAAAGTACTGGCGAGCCGTCCACGATGCCCGGCTAGTCGAGCGCGCGGACGCGGTCGATCGCTTGTTCGATGCGTTCGACCGCAACGACCTGTAAGCCTTCGATCGGCTGTTTCGGCGCATTGGCCTTCGGAATCACCGCGACCGAGAAGCCCAGCTTGGCCGCTTCCTTGAGCCGCTCCTGGCCGCGCGGCGATGGCCGGATCTCGCCGGCCAGGCCGACTTCGCCGAACACGACGAGCCCCTTCGGCAGCGGCTTGTTGCGCATCGACGAGTGGATCGCGAGCAGCACCGAAAGATCGGCGGCAGGCTCGGAGATCTTCACGCCGCCCACCGCATTCAGGAACACGTCCTGATCGAAGCAGGCGATACCCGCATGCCGATGCAGCACCGCGAGCAGCATCGCGAGCCGGTTCTGCTCGAGGCCGACCGCGAGGCGTCGCGGATTCGGCGCGTTCGCCGCATCGACGAGCGCCTGCACTTCGACGAGCAGCGGCCGCGTGCCCTCCTGCGTGACGAGCACGCACGAGCCCGGCACCGACTGCTCGTGCTGCGACAGGAACAGCGCCGACGGATTCGCGACGCCGCGCAGGCCGCGCTCGGTCATCGCGAATACGCCGAGCTCGTTGACCGCGCCGAAGCGGTTCTTGATCGCGCGCACGAGCCGGTACGACGAGTGCGTATCGCCCTCGAAATACAGCACCGTATCGACGATATGTTCGAGCACGCGCGGGCCCGCGAGCGCGCCCTCTTTCGTCACGTGGCCGACCATGATGATCGTCGTGCCCGACTGCTTGGCGATGCGCGTGAGTTGCGCCGCGCACTCGCGCACCTGCGCGACCGAGCCCGGTGCGGAGGTCAACGCATCGGAATAGACGGTCTGGATCGAATCGATCACGGCGACATCAGGCCGTTGCTCGGCGATGGTCGCCTGGATTTTTTCGAGCTGGATTTCCGCGAGCAGTTGCAGCTCGCTCGCCTTCGAGCCGGGTTCGAGCAGCGCCAGCCGTTGCGCGCGCAACGCGATCTGCGCACCCGATTCTTCGCCGCTGATATAGAGCGCGCGTTTGTGCGCCGCGATTTCGGCGAGCGATTGCAGCAGCAGCGTCGATTTACCGATGCCCGGATCGCCGCCGATCAGCACCACGCCGCCCGGCACGAGGCCACCGCCGAGCACGCGGTCGAACTCGCTGACGCCGGTGGAAAAGCGCGGCACGTCGGACGCCTCGATGTCGGCGAGGCGCCGCACCGGCGTGTTCTTCGCGAGCGACTGGAAACGGTGCGTGGACGGCGCCTCGGCGACCGATTCGACGAGCGTGTTCCACGCATTGCACGACGGGCATTGACCGGACCACTTCGGCGACTGTCCGCCGCATTCGCCGCAGATGTACAACGTCTTCGGTTTCGCCACGCGTTACTCCGCGCGAACCGGAACGCGCGGCGCGACCGCGCACATCAGCTCGTAGCCGATCGTGCCGCAGGTTTGCGCGACGTCGTCGATGGGGAGCGCCGCGCCCCACAGTTCCACGCGCGAGCCGACATTGGCGGTCGGTATCGGCGTGAGATCGACGGTCAGCATATCCATCGACACCCGTCCGACGATCCGCGTGCGCACGCCGTCGACGATCACCGGCGTGCCTTCCGGCGCGACGCGCGGATAGCCATCGGCGTAACCGCAGGCAACCACGCCGATGCGCATCGGCGCGCGCGCGGTGAACGTCGAACCGTAGCCGACCGAGCTGCCTTCGCTGAGCGTTTGCACGGCGATCAGCTCCGAGGCGAGCGTCATCGCGGGTTGCAGGCCCGTGCCGTCGATTGCGGCCGTCACGCCCGACGGCGACGCGCCATACAGCATGATGCCCGGGCGCACCCAGTCGAAATGCGCTTCCGGATGCCACAGCGTCGCCGCTGAATTCGAGAGACTGCGCGCGCCGGCGATGCCCTGCGCGCCGCGCTCGAACGCTGCCATCTGATGCGCGATGCCGCGTTCGCCATCCGCATCGGAAAAATGCGTCATCAACGTGATCTGACCGACGCCCTGGGCGGCGCGCGCACGCTCCCACGCGGCGCGGAATTTTTCGACGGTGTAGCCGAGCCGGTTCATGCCGGTGTTCATCTTCAACTGGATGTTGACCGGTTTCGACAGACGCGCCATTTCGAGCATGCGCAACTGCTCGTCCGAATGCAGCGCCGTGGTCAGACTGTAGCGGTCGATCACGTCGATATCGGTCGGGCGAAAGAAGCCTTCCAGCAGAAGAATCGGGCCCGCCCAACCTAATTCACGCAACTTCACCGCTTCTTCCAGGTCCAGCAATCCAAAGCCGTCGGTCGCGCGCAAACCGGGAAACGCGCGCGCGAGGCCGTGCCCATACGCATTGGCCTTGACGACGGCCCAGATTTTGGATTTCGGCGCATAGCGCCGCGCGACAGCGAGGTTATTGGCGAGAGCGGCGGTATGAATCGTGGCGGAAAGGGGGCGCGGCATGGGATTTTTTCGTAAAGACACTTGCGAATCAGCGGCTTACAGGGCGTTTTCAGCGCTCGGCGGCCCGCTGGGCGGTGCGATCAAGGATTCTGCTAGTCCGAATCCAGCTATTTTCATGATATAAAGCCGTGCGCACAACCCATTTCGAACGGCATAAGCCCGGACGCATAGCAAACGGCCGGGGCGGACAGACCGCAGCGAGGACAGCATCGCATCAGATGAAAAAAGGTTTTTACACCATCATGGCCGCGCAGTTTTTTTCGTCGCTGGCCGACAATGCGCTTCTGATCGCTGCTATCGCACTGCTGAAAGATCTTCACGCTCCGAACTGGATGACGCCGCTGCTCAAGCTGTTTTTTGTGCTGTCGTACGTCGTTCTTGCCGCCTTCGTCGGCGCGTTCGCCGACTCGCGTCCGAAGGGACGCGTGATGTTCATCACCAACACGATCAAGGTGGTCGGCTGCGTGACGATGCTGGCCGGCGCGCATCCGCTGATTGCGTACGGTATCGTCGGCTTCGGCGCGGCGGCCTACTCGCCCGCCAAATACGGCATTCTCACCGAACTGTTGCCGCCTGACCGGCTCGTCGCCGCGAACGGCTGGATCGAAGGCACCACGGTCGGCTCGATCATTCTCGGCACGGTGCTCGGCGGTGCGCTGATCAGCCCGCATATCGCCGCGCCGATCCTCAGATGGCATGTCCCCACCGTGAACACGCCCGCGGAAGCCGCAATGCTCGTCATCATGGGCATTTACGTGATCGCCGCGCTGTTCAATCTGCGTATTCCCGACACCGGCGCGCGCTATCCACGACAGGAGCACGGGCCGATCCGCCTGATCACCGATTTCGCCGACTGCTTTCTGGTGCTGTGGCGCGACAAGCTCGGTCAGATCTCGCTCGCCGTCACGACGCTGTTCTGGGGCGCGGGCGCGACGCTGCAATTCATCGTGCTGAAGTGGGCCGAGGTGTCGCTGGGCATGTCGCTGTCCGAAGCGGCGATCCTGCAGGCGGTGGTCGCGGTCGGCGTCGCGGGCGGCGCAATTTTCGCGGCCTCGCGCGTGCCGTTGAAGAAGTCGCTGTCGGTATTGCCGGTCGGCATCATGATGGGTATCGCCGTGATGCTGATGGCGTTCTACACGCGCGATCTGTTCCCCCCGCACTGGGGCTTTCGTATGGGCCGCATGCACGTGTCGGGCTATCTGATCTTCGCGTATATCTTCCTGATGTTCGTCGGCGGCCTGTCGGGCTTTTTCGTCGTGCCGATGAACGCGCTGCTGCAGCATCGCGGACACGTGTTGCTGTCGGCGGGCCATTCGATCGCGGTGCAGAACTTCAACGAGAATCTGTCCGTGCTCGTGATGCTGTGCCTGTACGCGGTGCTCGTGTGGCTCGACGTGCCGGTCACCGCGGTGATCGTGCTGTTCGGCACCTTCGTCTGTCTGATGATGTGGCTCGTGATGCGGCGTCATCAGGCGAACCAGCGCGCGTTCGACTCGGTCGCGCTGATCGGCGAACCCAAGCACTGATCAGCTGCACCTGGCCGGCCGCAATGCCCGCGAGCGCGCCCTCCTTCTTCCTCGCCTGACCATGACTCAACCGATTCCCAATGTGCTGACGATCGCCGGTTCCGATTCCGGCGGCGGCGCCGGCATCCAGGCCGATCTGAAGGCCTTCTCCGCGCTCGGCGCCTATGGCGCGAGTGTGATCACGGCGCTGACCGCGCAGAACACGCGCGGCGTCACCGCGATTCACGCGCCGGATCCCGGCTTCATCACCGCGCAACTCGACGCGGTGTTCGACGACATCCGTATCGACGCGGTGAAGATCGGCATGCTCGCGAATGCGCCGATCGCCCGCGCGGTCGCCGATGCGCTGCGCCGTCATCAGCCGAAGCACATCGTGCTCGACACGGTGATGATTTCGAAGAGCAATCACGCGCTGTTGCTGCCCGATGCGGTCGCGGTGGTGCGCGACGAACTGCTGCCGCTCGCCGATCTGTTGACGCCGAATCTGCCGGAAGCGGCCGCATTGCTTGGCACGCAGCCCGCCACCGACGAAGCCGGCATGGTCGAACAAGGCGAAGCGCTGCGTGCGCTCGGCGCGCGCGCGGTGCTGATGAAGGGCGGCCATCTGAGCGCGTCCGATAGCCCCGATTGGCTCGTGCAGGACAGCGGCACGCTGCGTCTTGGCGGTCCACGCGTGCCGGTGAAGAACACGCATGGCACGGGCTGCACGTTGTCGTCGGCGATTGCGGCGTTGCTGCCGCAGCGCGACGATCTCGCGAGCGCCGTGGCCGAGGCGAAGGCGTATCTCACCGGTGCGTTGCAGGCGAGCGACCGGCTCGACGTCGGCCACGGCGTGGGGCCGGTGCATCACTTTCATCGATGGTGGTGAGCGGCGTTCCGGGTCGTTTCGCCGCCATGTTCAAGCGACGTTATTGCTTCGCGTAACGTTGCGCGTGTTCGGGCCAGTCGTCGGGCACGATAAAGCCGCGCGAGCGTTCAAGCAGATGGCCCGCGTCGTCGTCGACGAACGCGGCGACCATCGTCGGGCCGTGTTCAAGTGAGCTCTGCGCGGCCAGCGCATCTGCGTCGACGTAGCCCGCGCCGTCCGTGCCGGCTTGCGCTTGAGCTTGAGCTTGCGCTTGATATCGCGGCGCGAGCCATTCGAGCCGTGGCAGCGCCCGCCACTTGCGGGCATGCGCAGCCGCGAACGCCGGCCAGTCGCGACGCGTGACCCACCAGCCACGACCATGCGCGGGATCGAGCTCGGCGGGTTCGACTGGCGTCTCGCCCTGCCGGTAAAACAGCCAGCCTTTGACGAACATCTGCGGCGTCCATGCGCCCGCATAGCCCGTCGATGCAAACTCCTCGCGCGCGCTCAGCGGCAACTGATGACGAAGCAGATGCGCGAGCTTCAGATCGAAGCGGTCTTTCAGGTTGGGGCCGACGTAATCGGCGAGGCGCGCGGCCTCGGACCCCTCTGCCCCAATCGCATCGCCCGCATGCAGATAGCACTTCACCGCGAGTTCCCAATGCAGTCGCATACCCTGCCGCGTCTGCACGAGAAAGTCGCATTCGCCGAGCGTGACCCCCGCGTGCCGTAACGGCACACCGGCTGCGATCAGTTGCGTCGCCGGTCCGTGTTGCAGGAAAAAGCCGAGCAGGCGTTCGGCGTAGCGGCCAAGACGCGTGATGCGGGTGGCCGCGAGATGCTGCTGCAGCGGTTGCGCAGCGGCATCGAGCGCACGCAGCCAGGCGAGCGTGGCCTGCAATTCCTGTGGTGTGTCGAAGGGATCGGCGAGCGCGCCGGTCGGAAGTTGGGGGCGCAACAGATCGGCACTGAGCAGCAGCCACGCGAGATCGCGCACGGCGGGCTCGCGTAGCGGCTCGAACGAAGCCACGCCAGGCCCACCCAGCAACGTATCGAGCAGCGCCGCGCGGCTGTCGGATGCGGCGGCTATACGCGCCGCCGGCCCCTCGGGCATCGTCACTTTGATTCGTTCGACCGCCCGCCGCCGTTCGCGAGCCACGTCGTGCGCGCGAGGCACAGGTCCGCCCATGCCTTGGCCTTGTCGGGCAAGCTGCGCAGCAGATAGGCAGGGTGATAGGTGACGATCACCGGCACGCCCTCGTAGGTATGCACGCGGCCGCGCAGCGACGAAATGCTGTCCTCGGTCTTCAGCAGACTTTGCGCGGCGAAACGGCCGAGCGCGACGATCAGCTTCGGCTTCACGAGCGACACCTGGCGCTGCAGATACGGCTCGCAACGCGCGACTTCGTCCGGCTGCGGATTGCGGTTGCCTGGCGGCCGACACTTGATCACGTTCGCGATATACACGTTGGTGCCACGCGCGAGCGCGAGCGAACGCAGCATGTTGTCGAGAAGCTTGCCGGCCTGGCCGACGAACGGCTCGCCCTGACGGTCCTCGTTCTCGCCGGGCGCTTCGCCGATCAGCATCCAGTCGGCCTCGCGATCGCCGACGCCGAACACCGTGTTCGTACGCTTCTCGCACAGCCGGCAGGCCTCGCATCCAGCGACCCGTTCGGCGAGCGCGTCCCAGTCGAGCGTGTGAATGGCCGGGAGCGCAGGCGCTTCACGGCGCGCTTCGACGGGTGCGGGGCCGGACGCGTTGGGATCGTCGAACCACGCGAAGTCGTCCTCGGGTGGGGCGTCGAAATTGGGCGACGCTGAAGCGTCGGGTCGCGGCGAAGAGGCTTCGAGTCGCGCCGCAGGTTCGTCGACGCGCGCGGCAGATTCGCGCTGCGCTTGCGGCGGTGTCGGCGTGTCAGTGGAAGATACGCGCAGCGCTTCGCTCGCGCTCTGCGGCACAGGCTCCGCGCGACGCTCGTCGTTTGCGTCTTCCCGCAGGGATTGCAACGGCTCTTCGGCTTGCGCCGCGACGGAATCACCCTGCCCGTCCCGCGCCGTCATTCCGCGACGCACCCACAACGGCGCGAGCCCGAATTCTTCGAGCATCGATTCATTCAGCGCCATCTGCGCCCTCCGTGGCAAACGACAGACGCATCACGATCGCGTCCTCCCGGCCGCGATGGCGCGCCGGATAATAATTTTTGCGCCGGCCGATCGAGGCGAAGCCAAAGCGCTCGTACAACCGGATCGCCCGGTGATTCGACGGCCGCACTTCGAGCAACAGCCCTTCGAGCTTTTCCGCGCGCGTGATGCGCACCGCCTCGCGCAGCAGCGCGAGTCCCGCGCCACCGCCTTGCGCTGGTGGCGTGACACACAGATTCAGCAGATGCATTTCATCGACGACCGGCATCAGCACGCAATAGCCGATCAATGTTCCGGTCACGTGCCGCAGGCAGATGCCGAAATAGCCGTTACGCAGCGAGTCGCCGAAATTGCCGCGGCTCCAGGGAAACTCGTACGCCAGCTTCTCGATCGCGGCGACTTCGTCCAGGTCGCTTTCGGTCATGGGCGACATGTAGCGGTCGGTGAGCAACACGCCACTCATGGGCGCGCCTCGTCGTGAGACGGCTGGCCGGAGGTGTCGTCGGGCGTACGCTGCGCGGATTGCTCCGCGGCATGAGCCGCTTTGACTGCTTTGGCCGCCTTGTCGGCCATGCGCTCGGCGGTCGTCTGCGCGACCTTGTCGCGCACGTACTCGGGCGCGGCCTGATCGGCGGCCACCGTGCGACCGGCATGAAACGCGCGCAGCGCCGCATACGCGAGCGGCAGCGCATGCGGCAACGCTTGCCCATCGACGCTGTGCGCCGCCGCCACAGCCGGCAAGCGCTCGCCGAACGCGGCAGCCGCGTTGCCCGCGAGCGTGAACGGGACGTCGGGCAGCACGAGCCGCTCGGGCGCATCGAGCGATGCCGTCTGCACGGTGCGCCATTCGCGTTGCGCATCGTCCCACGCGTAGTCGGCCCAGTAGATTTCGTCCATGCGCGCGTCGAGCGCGGCGAGCACGCGCGTCGTCGACGGATCGCGCAGGCGGGCGCTCTCCGCGCACGCGAGCAGTGTGCCGATCGGCACGACCGGCAGGTTCAGGCCGAACGCGAGGCCCTGGGCGACGCCGGTGGCCGTGCGCAGTCCGGTAAACGAACCCGGGCCGGAGCCGAAGGCGATCGCGTGGCAGTCCGCCAGCGCGAGGCCGGCTTCGGCGAACAGTTCGCGAATCGCCGGCAACAGGCGTGTGCTGGACACGGCGCCGGTCTGTTCGTGACGGACCCAGACGCGGGGTTCCGCGGTGGGCTGACCGGCGGCATCGACGGACGCGGACACGAGCGCCACCGAGCAGAATTCGGTCGATGTATCGAGGGCAAGGAGCACTGTTTGAGTCATGGACCGTATTGTAATCGGCGCGCCGCGCGTGAATGGTGGTTTGCGGGTGGTTTGCGCGCAGGCTCCGGCCGGTTCCGCGGCCGCCTCCGTTTGGAATAAGCCCTCGGTCCCGCGACGGCGGGGCAATTGTTATGATTTTCGGCCGATCTCATCTACCCCGCCATGCGGGCCAAACGACCATGACCGACATCAACGCCCAATTCGCGCAAGCCCAGGAAGACGTCAAGCAACTGCCCGAGCGTCCGGGCAACCTGACACTGCTGCGTCTCTATGCGCTCTTCAAGCAGGCGAGCGAAGGCGACGTACACGGCGACAAGCCGGGCTTCACCGATATCGTCGGCAAATACAAGTACGACGCGTGGGCGGCACTCAAGGGCACCGCCCAGGACGCTGCGAAGCAGCAATACGTCGAACTCGTCGACTCGCTGAAGAGCGGTGCCGCAGCCTGAGCTTCCAACGCCTGATTCATCTGCGGAAACGGCCGTCGAATAAGGTCGCGACGGCCCCGCGGCGGTTTCGGATGCGATCCCCTGAACCGCCGCCTCGCATCGCCTGACTAGATTCCGGCACTTTTTTCATCGGAATCGTCCGAATGGTGGCGCAGTGCAACAAATGCCGCTATAATGCCGCCTGCGCTTCACTGCTTTGTTCGCTTTTTCCAGCGGTCCTCGCGGCGCAGCGTCCCTTAGCGTTTGCTCCAATCCAGTTTAGAACCTGTCCCCTTCTGCCTAGCCCTCCTCCGGGCTCAAGTCCCAGGCTGGCGACTCGCCATGTTGGCACGTCGCATCCGATACAGCTTCTAACGAAAAACTCGCCTTCATTGTCGCGAGTTGCCCCCGTTTTTCGATTTGCTCGCTGCTTCTTTGCTCGCTGAATCCGACGACTTGGGTATGCCGATTGGCGTTGACGTTTTCATCCGATGAACCACCCAGGATCGTTTTCAAGGATTCACATGACTTTGAGCAACACCACCAGCAGCCCGTTGAACGCCATCGCCGACGAAGCACTCGGTCTTACGCCCGCCGCTCCCGAAGCCGTCGCGCAGGCTGACGCCAAGCCGACCTTCGCGTCGCTCGGCCTGTCCGCGGACGTCGTCTCCGCGTTGACGGCCGCCGGCTACGAGCACCCGACGCCGGTGCAGCAACGTGCCGTGCCGGCTGGTATCGCCGGCCGCGATCTGCTGGTTTCGAGCCCGACCGGTTCGGGCAAGACCGCCGCGTTCATGCTGCCCGCCATCGAGCGTTTCTCCCAGCTGCAAAAGACCCAGGCTAGCCAGCCGCGCGAACCGCGTCCGGCCGACGGTGGCCGCGGCCGCCGCCCGCAGCCGGTCGCACGTCCGACCATGCTGGTGCTGACCCCGACCCGTGAACTCGCGATGCAGGTCACGACCGCCGCCGCGACGTACGGCAAGCATTTGAAGCGCCTGCGCACCGTCAGCATTCTCGGCGGCGTCGCTTATGGCCAGCAGCTGATGCTGCTCGCGAAGAACCCCGAAATCCTCGTCGCGACGCCGGGCCGTCTGATCGACCATCTCGAGCGCGGCCGCATCGATCTGTCCCAACTGCAGATTCTCGTGCTCGACGAAGCCGACCGCATGCTCGACATGGGATTCATCGACGACATCGACACGATCGTCGCCGAAACGCCGGCCACGCGTCAGACCATGCTGTTCTCGGCCACGCTCGACGGCAAGATCGGCTCGCTGACCGGCCGTCTGCTGAAGGATCCGGAGCGTATCGAGATCGTCCAGCGCCTGGAGCAGCGCACCAACATCGCGCAGACCGTTCACTACGTCGACGACCGCGATCACAAGGACCGTCTGCTCGACCATCTGCTGCGCGACGAAGGCCTCGACCAGGCCATCGTCTTCACGGCAACGAAGATGGACGCAGACCAGCTGGCGGGCCGTCTGGCCGACGCCGGTTTCGAATCGGCCGCGCTGCATGGCGACCTGCCCCAAGGCGCGCGTAACCGCACGATCCGCGCGCTGCGCGAGCGTCGCGTGCGCGTGCTGGTCGCGACCGATGTCGCCGCTCGCGGTATCGACATCCCCGGCATCACGCACGTGTTCAACTACGACCTGCCGAAGTTCGCTGAAGACTACGTGCACCGTATCGGCCGTACCGGCCGCGCGGGCCGCTCGGGTATCGCGGTGAGCCTCGTGCATCACGCCGAACAGGGCGCGCTCAAGCGCATCGAACGCTTCGTGCGCACGCCGCTGCCGGTCAACGTCGTCGAAGGCTTCGAGCCGCGCAAGGCGGCGCCTTCGGGCAATGGCCGTCCTGGCTTCGGCGGCCGCGGCCGTCCTGCCGGTAACGGTGGTGGCCGTCGCTTCGGCAGCGGCTCGGGCAAGCCGGGCGGCTACGCGGGCTCGCGCAACGGTAACGGCAATAGCAGCGGCAACAGCTGGGGCAACAAGCCGGCCGGCGGTACCCGCGAAGGCAACGGCGGCTCGCGTGACGGTTATGGTTCGCGTGACGGCTTCGGCGGCGGTTCGCGCGACGGTTACGGTTCGCGTGACGGTTACAGCGCGCGCCGCAACGACGGTCCGCGTACGGCACGCCGCGGCAGCTGATCGCTCGCGTCACAGCCTGACCGCCTCGGACGGCTTCACGCCGTCCGCAAGTCGACAGAAAAAAGAAAACCGGTGCTCAGGCACCGGTTTTTTTCGCCCGTTGCCTGCACACCCCAAATTTCACGATGCGAAAAATTTTTTTGCCTCGTAAAAAATCATGCTGCACGGCACAAGATGAGGCGTTGCAACAGGGAAAATATCGTTTCTTATTGCGAAACGTCGGACTCAACCTATTGATTTAATAGAAAAACAAATATTGGAAAAACGCTTTGCGGCGTCTATTGCGGCTCCTTCGATTTGCCTAGACTCTTATATAAGACTTCACGAAACAGAACGCCTCTACGGCCCCACGCTTCGAGAAGACAGAGTCACCCATCCTCCATAACTGGCATCGAAGGAGCACATCATGACCATGACGCGCGAACAGCAAGTGCAGCAACTGAAGCAGCAATGGGAAACGGACCCGCGTTGGAAGGGTGTCAAGCGCACCTACTCGGCCGAAGACGTGGTGCGTCTGCGCGGCTCGGTGCAGGTCGAGCACACGCTCGCGAAGCGCGGCGCGGAAAAACTGTGGGCCGCCGTGAACAACGAGCCGTTCGTCAACTCGCTCGGCGCGCTGACCGGCAACCAGGCGATGCAGCAGGTCAAGGCCGGCCTCAAGGCTATCTATCTGTCGGGCTGGCAGGTCGCGGGCGATGCGAACGTCGCCGGCGAAATGTACCCGGACCAGTCGCTGTATCCGGCCAACTCGGTGCCGCTCGTCGTCAAGCGCATCAACAACACGCTGACGCGCGCCGACCAGATCCAGTGGTCTGAAGGCAAGAACCCGGGCGACGAAGGCTACGTCGACTACTTCGCGCCGATCGTGGCCGACGCGGAAGCCGGTTTCGGCGGCGTGCTGAACGCGTTCGAACTGATGAAAGCGATGATCGAAGCGGGCGCCTCGGGCGTGCACTTCGAAGATCAGCTCGCCTCGGTCAAGAAGTGCGGCCATATGGGCGGCAAGGTGCTCGTGCCGACCCGCGAAGCCGTCGCGAAGCTGACCGCCGCGCGTCTGGCCGCCGACGTCTCGGGCGTGCCGACCGTGCTGCTCGCCCGCACCGACGCGGAAGCCGCCGACCTCGTCACCTCCGACGTCGACGACAACGACCGCCCGTTCCTGACCGGTGAGCGCACGATCGAAGGCTTCTATCGCACGAAGCCGGGTCTCGAGCAGGCGATCTCGCGCGGTCTTGCGTACGCGCCGTACGCCGACATGATCTGGTGCGAAACCGGCAAGCCGGACCTCGAGTTCGCGAAGAAATTCGCCGACGCGATCCACAAGGAGTACCCGGACCAGTTGCTGTCGTACAACTGCTCGCCGTCGTTCAACTGGAAGAAGAACCTCGACGACGCGACGATCGCGAAGTTCCAGCGCGAGCTCGGCGCAATGGGCTACAAGTTCCAGTTCATCACGCTGGCCGGCTTCCATGCGCTGAACTACTCGATGTTCAACCTCGCATACGGCTATGCGCGCAACCAGATGACCGCGTTCGTCGAAATGCAGCAGGCGGAATTCGCGGCGGCCGAAAAGGGCTTCACCGCGGTCAAGCACCAGCGCGAAGTCGGCACCGGCTACTTCGACGCCGTTACGCAGACGGTGGAGCGCGAAGCATCGACGACCGCGCTGCACGGTTCGACGGAAAACGAGCAGTTCTTCGACAAGAAGGTCGCCTGAGATCAGCCTATCGGGTTGTGCAGTCCCGTGGCCTGAGCGCAGAAACGATCGGCAGAACGTCGAGCGGCACCGCCAGAGTGCCGCCGACGCAGGGAGGACCGCGCCGTCGCGGATTGGCAGAAGCGTCAGCGCGAATGCCGGCGGCCGGAGAGTCTGAGAGAAGCCAGCACGCGGCTAGCGTGCGGCGCAACTGAACGCGCCGGCCCGCCCGCCGGCGCGTTTTTTTTGAAGCCGCCGCGCACCGTTTCAGCGATAGACGATCACGGGAATCTTCGTATGCGTGAGCACACGCTGCGTTTCACTGCCGATCAGGATGCTGCCGAGCCCGCGCCGCCCGTGCGACGCCATGAAGATCACGTCGCAACCGCCCTGCTCGGCCGCTTCGATGATGCCGAGATACGGCGCCGGATGCACGCTCGTGCGGCTCTCGACGCTGACACCGACGCGGTGCGCCGCATGCTCGACTTCGCGCAGGTGCACGCGCGCTTCGCGCTCGCTGCGTTGCAGGAATTCGCCGGGCGGTTCGACCGCGACATCGGAAAACGGCGAGTACGGATATTGCGGCAGACACGCGTACGCTGTGACACGCGCGCCGACGGCCTGCGCGAGGTCGATCGCGCCCGCTATCGCCTTGCGTGACAGATCTGAACCATCGGTCGGAACCAGGATGTGTCTGAACATCATGCCCTCCGTCGCCGGCTGTGCCCAGCTCGGCGTCAGCGTCCAACAAAGCCCAGGGTGCAGGCCGTCGAAATGATTGTAATGCGGATGAATGTGGGTATGGATCGGCTTCGTGTCTGTCTGCCGATCGGCGCATCAATCCCAGTAACGGGGTTCGCCGTACGTATGTTTGAGAAAGTCCAGAAACAACCGAACCCGCAGCGGCAGATGACGACGCTGCGGGAACACCGCGTGGATGCCGATCGGCGGCGCAGCGAATTCGTCGAGCACGCTGACGAGGCGCCCCGCGGCGATATCCGCGCCGACCTCCCACCACGAGCGCCACGCGAGCCCGTGCCCGGCGAGACACCATTCGTGCAGCACCGCGCCGTCCGAGCACTCCATCGTGCCGGACACCTTGATCGACACGACCTTGTCGTCGTGCTGGAACATCCAGCCGCGTTGCTGGTTCGCGCTCGCGCCGAGCGCGAGGCAGTTGTGGCGCGCGAGATCGGCGAGGCTGTGCGGCGCGCCGCGCCGGCTCAGATACGCGGGCGACGCGACGCACACGCGCCGGTTTTCGGCGAGCTTCAGCGATACCAGCGACGAATCGGGCAATTCGCCGAGCCGCACCGCGCAATCGAAACCTTCGTTGACGAGGTCGACGAGACGATCGGACAGATCGAGCGTGATCGACACATCCGGATGCGCGACCGTGAATGCCGGCACCAGCGGCGCCACATGCCGGCGCCCGAAGCCGGCCGGCGCGGACAGCCGCAGATGGCCGCTCGCCTTCACGCCGCCGGCCGACACGCTCGCCTCGGCGTTCTGCATGTCGTGCAGGATGCGTTGGCAGTCTTCGAGAAACGCCGAGCCTTCGAAGGTCAGCGTGATCTTGCGCGTCGTGCGCACGAGCAGCTTGACGCCGAGGCGCTCCTCCAGCGCGTCGATGCGCCGGCCGATGATCGCGGGCGCGACGCCCTCGGCGAGCGCCGCCGCGGACAGGCTTCCCTTGGCCGCGACGGTGGCGAAGGTTTCGATCTGCTTGAAACGGTCCATGGACGACACGCGCCGCGCAGACGCGCAAAAGTGAGGGTTGCGCGTCAGATTAGGTATATGAAAGTAAAAGATCAAGTGATCTTTAGCCTATTTTTTAGTGCATAAAGTCACCAATACAATTGATCCCGACCTCTGACAGGAGCGCATGGCAATGTCGGCCACAACGACACCTTTCCCGCGAGCAGTGATTTTCGACGCCTACGGCACGTTGTTCGACGTGCATTCGGTGATCGCCGCCGCGGAGCAACTGTTCCCCGGCCACGGCGACACGCTGTCGCAGCTGTGGCGCCAGAAGCAGATCGAATACACCCAACTGCGCACGCTCGCCGCACACACCGACGCACCCGGCGAACACTATCGCCCGTTCTGGGACATCACGCTCGACGCACTGCGCTACGCCGCGAAAAGGCTTCAGCTCACGCTCGGCCGCGCGGCCGAAAAACGTCTGATGGACGAATACGCGTGCCTGTCGGCGTTTCCCGACGCGGTGCCGGTACTGCGCGGGCTGCGCGAGCCCGCCGCGGCGGCGCGTGTCGGCCTCGCGATTCTGTCGAACGGCAATCCGCAGATGCTCGACATCGCGGTCAAGAGCGCGGGCATGAGCACCCTGTTTGATCACGTGCTGTCGGTCGACGCGGTGCGCGCGTACAAACCCTCGCCCGCCGCGTATGCGCTCGGCCCCGACGCGTTCGGCGTGTCCGCGCGCGAGATCGTGTTCGTCTCGTCGAACGGCTGGGACGTGGCGGGCGCGACGTGGTTCGGCTTCACGACGTTCTGGCTGAACCGGCAGAGCCTGCCCGTCGAAGAACTCGGCGTGAGGCCGCATGGCATCGGCGGCGGCATGAACGAACTGCCGGGCTTTCTGGAGACGCTCGCGACATCGTCTCGGCCGCCCCGTAACCGTCAAACGAAATCTCACAGCAGTGGTAGCCGCAAACGCGCCAGCCCGCGCGAATGACGGCGCCGCTTCCCACTTTTTAACCTTCGCATTTTTGCAATCTGACCGACCAAGGAGAAAACATGGCTCATTCGCTGTCGCTGCCGCAGGGCATGGAAATCACCGGCGAGATCAAGCCCGGCTTTGAAGCGATCCTCACGCGCGAAGCGCTGGAACTCGTCGCGGCGCTGCATCGCACGTTCGAGCCGCGCCGTCAGCAGTTGCTGCAGGCGCGCGTCGAGCGCACGAAGCGGCTCGACGCCGGCGAGCGGCCCGACTTTCTCGACGCCACGAAGAGCGTGCGCGAAGGCGACTGGAAGATCGCGCCGCTGCCGCAGGACCTGCAGTGCCGGCGCGTCGAGATCACCGGGCCCGTCGAGCGCAAGATGATCATCAACGCGCTCAATTCGGGCGCGGACTCCTACATGACCGACTTCGAGGATTCGAATGCGCCGAGCTGGGACAACCAGATCACCGGTCATATCAATCTGAAGGACGCGGTGCGCCGCACGATCTCGCTCGAACAGAACGGCAAGTCGTACCGGCTCAACGACAAGACCGCGACGCTGATCGTGCGTCCGCGCGGCTGGCATCTCGACGAGAAGCACGTGACGATCGACGGCAAGCGCGTGTCGGGCGGCATCTTCGATTTCGCGCTGTACATGGTGCACAACGCGAAGGAACTGATCGCGCGCGGCTCGGGCCCGTACTTCTATCTGCCGAAGATGGAGAGTCATCTCGAGGCGCGCTTGTGGAACGACATCTTCGTCGCCGCGCAGGAAGCGGTCGGCGTGCCGCGCGGCACGATTCGCGCGACCGTGCTAATCGAGACGATCGTCGCCGCGTTCGAAATGGACGAGATCCTGTACGAACTGCGCGAACATAGCTCGGGCCTGAACGCGGGTCGCTGGGACTACATCTTCTCCGCGATCAAGAAGTTCAAGAGCGACCGCGACTTCTGTCTGGCCGACCGCTCGCAGATCACGATGACCTCGCCGTTCATGCGCGCGTACGCACTGCTGCTGCTGAAGACCTGCCATCGACGCAACGCGCCGGCGATCGGCGGCATGAGCGCACTGATTCCGATCAAGAACGATGCCGCGGCGAACGACAAGGCGATGGCCGGCGTGCGTTCGGACAAGGCCCGCGACGCCGGCGACGGCTACGACGGCGGTTGGGTCGCGCATCCGGGACTGGTACCGGTCGCGATGGAAGAATTCGTCAAGGTGCTCGGCGACCGGCCGAACCAGATCGGCAAGCAGCGTGTCGACGTGCTCGTCACCGCGACCGATCTGCTCGACTTCCGCCCGGAAACGCCGATCACCGAAGCGGGTCTGCGCAACAACATCAACGTCGGCATTCACTATCTCGGTTCGTGGCTCGCGGGCAATGGCTGCGTGCCGATTCACAACCTGATGGAAGACGCGGCCACCGCCGAGATTTCACGTTCGCAGGTGTGGCAATGGATCCGCTCGCCGAAGGGCAAACTCGACGACGGCCGCAAGGTGACGGTCGAACTGGTGCGCGAGCTCGCCGCGCAGGAGCTCGACAAGGTCAAGCAGACGGTCGGCGGCGATACGAAGCCGTATGAGCGCGCCGCACAGATCTTCGAGCAGATGTCGACCGCGGAGCAGTTCACCGATTTTCTGACGCTGCCGCTTTACGAAGAGATCTGATGGTGTCGACGATGCGGGCTCGGGCGGCCTGGGCCTCATCGAGCCGCGTGAGCGCATCGGTCTGCTCGACTTGAACGACGGCGCGCCGGGTGCATACCTGGCGCGCCGTTTTTCTTGCGCGTGTGCGTTCAGCGCGTGCGCCGGTGCTCGACCCAATCGCCCGAACGGATTTCGGGCAGCCCTTTGACCGCGTTCGGCGCGACCGGATAGAAACGGCAGTTCACGACGTTGCCGTCCACTTTGACCATCACCTCGCGCGCCAGAAAACGATCCTCGACGCCCGGATACACGGCTTCGATTTCGTCGAGCACCGCGACGAGCGCATCGTCGATCTCATAGACGTCGCCGAGCACGTCGACGCCTGCTTCGTCGACGACGAGTCCCGGATAGTCGCCAAAATCGAACAGATGACCGCGCACGGTGGTCGTGCCAAGCAGGTTCGGCGCGGGAACGTCGTTGCGCGCGGCGGCTTCGCTGATGTCGTTGGTTTCACCGGCACGCAGCGTGCCATAGACAAAGACGGTCTGCATCGTCGTTGAGTCTCCGTGGTGAGAAGTGAGGTGGGTGGCTCGGGGCCATCAGCACATTATGCAACGGTGGCCGGTTGGCATCATCAAGCGGGCGCACTCTACAATGGCTAAGACCCACGGCCGTGAATGGCGTCGACCACGCCTGCCCCATCGCGCCGGTACTTGAGCCGCCCCTTGCCATGACCTCGTCCCCCGATTCCAACCTGTTGAGCCGCGTGCGTTTCGCCGACATACCACCGGAGTTCGCGCCGAACGACACCCATCCGATCCGCGTGCGCTCACGGCCCATGCCGGCCGGCTGGCATATCGCGCGTCATACGCATGCGTGGGCGCAGGTCGCGTATGCATCGCGCGGCGTACTGCGGGTCGCGACGACGGGCACGACGTGGATGGTGCCGCCCTCGCGTGCGATCTGGTTGCCGCCGCATGTGACGCACGAAGTGGTCGCCGTCGAGGATGCGTTCCTGCGCACGCTGTACATCACCGAGAGCACGGTGCCGGCTGGGCTCGATTCGCCGCGCGTCGTCGAAGTATCGAATCTGTTGCGCGAGGTCATTGCCGCGCTCGATACACCGGGCCTGTCCGCCGCGCGCGAGCGGTTGCTCGGCGCGCTCGCGCTGGATGAACTGACGCGCTCCGAGCCGCTGCCCCTGTCCGTGCCGATGCCGAGCGAAAAGCGGCTGCGCGCGCTCTGCGAGGCGGTGATCGCCGACCCCATGCATGGGGAGTCGCTCGAACAGTGGGCAACGACAGTGGGCGCGAGCACGCGTACGATCGCGCGGCTGTTTCGCCAGGAACTGGGCGTGAGTTTTTCGCAGTGGCGTCAGCAGGCGATTCTCGCCCGCGCCATTCCGCTGTTGAGCCAGGGACGGCCGCTGTCGCATGTTGCGCAGGAATTGGGCTACCAGAGCCAGAGCGCCTTTTCCGCGATGTTTCGGCGCGCGTTCGGCGCGAGTCCGCGCGCGTTTATCGAGCGAGGCGCCGAGCATCGTGCGAGCAACGGCGTGCATGACGATGCGCAAGCGGATGATGAAACGGCGCAGGATCAAGCGGGTTCGGCGGACAGTGGTGAGCGGTGAGCGGTGAATAGCGCTGACTGGTGATGCGCGTCGGCCATCAAGCCAGGCCCCGCCTCAAACCCGTCGCGCCAGATGACGGATCGCGCCTAGCTGCGCGAGTCGTGGGCCGGCGAGCTTATAGCCCTTGCGCTGATACAGCCGCGCCGCCGGATTATCGACGAACACGCGCAACTGCAATTCGCGCAGGCCGCGCTCGCGCGCCCATTGATGCGAGATGTCGAGCAGAAACGTACCGGCGCCGAGCCGCCGATATCCTTCGGCAATCTGCACGTCGCGGATATGCAGCGAATCGCCCTCTTCGGTGATTCGTAGCACGCCCATCGGCACGCCATCCATTTCGAGAATGAAATTCTCCGATTCACGCCAACTGCCGAGAAACAGATCGCTGCGCCACACCAGATGATGCCGGCGGTAGTAGCCGCCCATGTTGTTACGCGTCAGCGCCTCGGCAAACTCGAAATCGTCCATGCTGGCCGTGCGCAGATGAAACGGTAACGGAGCTTCGGTGGGATCGAACATGGCAGAGCGGCGAAGATGAGTCGGATCAACGGTAAAACAGGCCGGGCGCGCTGGCAATGGCTGTTTGTCCCAAGCCTTCTGAGAGCCGGCTGATCATGGCAATAGAAATAAAAAAAGCCCACTTCTCGCGAAGTGGGCTTTCTCAAATCTGGCGGAGCGGACGGGACTCGAACCCGCGACCCCCGGCGTGACAGGCCGGTATTCTAACCAACTGAACTACCGCTCCAGATTTTGCATCGCAGTCTGCGAGATAGGCTCGCCGCCTGCTGCATCGTTCAAACTTCCAACCGAACGACGCCGATGTTCTGGCGTCCCCTAGGGGATTCGAACCCCTGTACTCACCGTGAAAGGGTGATGTCCTAGGCCTCTAGACGAAGGGGACAACGTACTGCTTACACCTTTAATGAAAAAGCCCGTTCAGGTATGTGTGAACGGGCTTTGTCTGGCGGAGTGGACGGGACTCGAACCCGCGACCCCCGGCGTGACAGGCCGGTATTCTAACCGACTGAACTACCACTCCAGTCTTTACACCCTGCTTGCGAGCGTCGGTTAATTCTCTGCAAGCTGCTCTGCTTTACTATTACTCGAATACTAAAGCGACGCTGATGTTTGGCGTCCCCTAGGGGATTCGAACCCCTGTACTCACCGTGAAAGGGTGATGTCCTAGGCCTCTAGACGAAGGGGACAAAATCTTTTCAGATCCGTCTTAATTCGCTGCCGACTCACTTTAACTCGCGCTAACTTTTCAGTTAATTCGCTGAGTTATTTTTTCGTCAACTGCGAAGACCGCTATTTTAACTACGTTTCAGCGATTTGTGAAGTCTTTTTTTCTACAACTTTCAGACTTCTTAACCACTTTAACTTCTCTGCTCTGTTGGTGGAGGTAAGCGGGATCGAACCGCTGACCTCTTGCATGCCATGCAAGCGCTCTCCCAGCTGAGCTATACCCCCCGCAGATCAGAGAAACGAGATTCTAGAGTGCGATCTGCGCTTTGTAAATACCCTTTGAGCAATTACATGCGATTTTTTTCCGGCGCCATGAGAATCCTCTCATCCGCGCCGGCAATGGGTCAGCCGAGCGCTTTTTCGATACGGCCAACGACGACGTCGCGACCGAACAGCATCAACACGCTATCGATCGACGGCGTATGCGTCGTACCCGCTACCAGCAGACGCACCGGCATCGCGAGCTGCGGCATCTTCAGCTTATGCGCACCGAGCGTGGCCTTAAGCGCGGCGGCGATCGCCTCCTTGGTCCACTCCACTGTCTTCAACGCAGCGGCCAGATCAGCGAGCGCCGGACGAACCGCGTCGGTCACATGCTGCGCGAGCGACTCCGCATCGGGCGCCGGCGTGCGATAGAACATCGCCGCGTTCTGCGCGATCTCCTTCACGGTCGACGCGCGGTCCTTCATCAGACCGACCACGCCCACCAGATCCGGACCCTGCGCAAGCGTGTCTGCGTCGATGCCAAGCTCCGCGAAGAACGGCTTCGCCAGTTCGACAAGGCGCGCATTGTCCGCTTCCTTGATGTAGTGCGCATTGAGCCAGTTCAGCTTGTCGTGGTCGTACTGCGCCGGCGACTTGCCGAGATGCTCGAGATCGAACCACTCGACGAACTGCTCGCGCGTGAAAATCTCAGCGTCGCCATGCGACCAGCCGAGGCGCGCCAGATAGTTGACGACCGCTTCCGGCAGATAGCCCGCATCGCGATAACCCACGACGCTCATCGCGCCATGGCGCTTGCTCATTTTCTCGCCCTGCTCGTTCAGCACGGTCGGCAGATGCGCATACACCGGCGGCTCGCCGCCGAGCGCGCGCAGGATGTTGATCTGGCGCGGGGTATTGTTCACGTGGTCGTCGCCGCGGATCACATGGGTGATGCGCATATCGAGATCGTCGACGACGACGCAGAAGTTATAGGTCGGCGTGCCGTCCGGGCGCGCGATCACGAGGTCGTCGAGCTCTTCGTTGGAGATTTCGATGCGGCCTTTCACGGCGTCGTCCCACGCGACCACGCCGGTCAGCGGATTGCGAAAGCGCAGCACCGGCGTCACGCCCGCGGGCGGCTGCGGCAGCACCTTGCCCGGCTCCGGGCGCCACGTGCCGTCGTAGCGCGGCTTTTCGCCTGCTTCGCGCTGGCGTTCGCGCAGCGCGTCGAGTTCTTCGGTCGACATGTAGCACGGGTAGACGAGCCCCGCCTCCTGCATCTGCTTCAGCACCTCGCGATACCGGTCCATGCGCTGCATCTGGTAGAACGGACCTTCATCGAAATCGAGGCCGAGCCATGCCATGCCTTCGAGAATCGCGTCGACGGATTCGGTCGTGGAGCGCTCGAGGTCGGTATCCTCGACCCGCAGCACGAAGGTCCCTTTCATCTTGCGCGCGAACGCCCACGGATACAGCGCGGAGCGGATGTTGCCCAGGTGGATGAAGCCGGTGGGACTCGGTGCGAAACGGGTACGGACGGAGGTGGTCATTAGCGGTTACTCGGAAAACAGGTGCCGGCGCCCGGGCGAACATGACGGCAAAGCGCGGCAGCGGAGCGTGCCCATGCTGCGCGCGATGTCGCGCACGGTCACGAAGGAAATAAGTGCAAGAGCCGAATTATACCTTCCGCACGCCGGTTGCCGCCCTCATCCGAATGGCCTCGGGGCATGGGCGAACGGCGTCTGGACACCTGCCCGCACCCCGCTTACCGCTCATCCAGATCCATCCAGAAAAGCGTCCCGCCAGTTCCGAACACTTCCTCTGCAACGTTTCATTACAGCGGGCAGCGCGAGCCGATCGTTTGCATTAATATGTGCGCGCGCTGCAATAGGGGCTGGCCCGCACATCGATCCGATCTGGCATGCCCCCAGCGCACGGAATCGCCGCCGGCGCTCCGTTTGGTCTGACCTCAGCCTGATTGCGGTACGCGCGACGCCACCTGCGTCGCCGGCGCCGTTGCTGGAGAACTCGTTGAAACCCTCATCCCCCAGTATGAGCCGCCGCAGCTTTTCGCTGGCGGCCGCATCCGCAGTGCTCGCCGCCTGCACGACGACCGGCGGCAAACTCGATAGCGCGCCGATCACTGCGACGCCCACCACTCCGCCGCCGCCTGAAAAAGCGCAACAGAAGCCGGTACGCGTCGCGCTCGCACTCGGTGGCGGCGCCGCCCGCGGCTTCGCGCACATCGGCGTCATCAAGGCGCTCGAGGCGCGCAATATCCAGATCGATCTGGTCGCCGGCACGAGCGCCGGCTCGGTGGTCGGCGCGCTGTACGCGTCGGGTATGAACGGCTTCGCGCTGAACAAGCTCGCGCTATCGATGGACGAAGCGTCGATCAGCGACTGGGCGATGCCGTTTCGCACGCGCGGCTTCCTGCAAGGCGTCGCGCTGCAGAACTACCTGAACACGACGCTGAACAACCGTCCGATCGAGAAGATGGCGCGGCCGCTCGGCGTGGTCGCGACCGATCTGCAAACCGGCCAGCCGATCCTGTTCCAGCGCGGCAACACCGGCATCGCGGTGCGCGCGTCGTGCAGTGTGCCGTCGATTTTCGAACCGGTGAAGATCGGCGGGCACGAGTACGTGGATGGCGGACTCGTGAGCCCGGTCCCGGCGTCGTTCGCACGCAAGATGGGCGCGGATTTCGTGATCGCCGTCGATATCTCGCTGCGACCTGAAACCGGCATGACGGTAAGCTCGTTCGACGTGCTGATGCAGACCTTCACGATCATGGGCCAGACGATCAAGGCCTACGAACTCGACAAGTACGCGGACGTCGTGATCCGGCCGAATCTTGCCGCGATGAGCGGCAGCGACTTCTCGCAGCGCAACGCGGCGATCCTCGCTGGCGAGGAGGCGGTCGCGAAAATGATGCCGGAATTGCAGCGCAAGCTCGTCGCGCGGCGGATAGGCGTCTGAAAACGGTCCAGGTGGCGCACAGTCGTTGTGCGCCACCATCGCAAAATACGCGCACGAGACGCAAAAAAGCCTGCTTCGAATGAAGCAGGCTTTTTTATCGCCAGCTCAGCGCGGAATCAGTTGTTCCCGCTGATCGTCGCGGTCACGCGCTTGCGCAGATCGTCGCCCTCATATGAGGTCTCGATCCGGCGTGCGCCCGTGAAGCGCTTTTCCCAGTAACCGTCATCCATGTCGTCGACGCGGATCGTGCTGCCGGTGGACGGCGAATGCACGAACTTGTTGTCGCCGATATAGATGCCAACGTGCGAGAACGTGCGGCGCATCGTATTGAAGAACACTAGATCGCCGGGCTTCAGGTCGCTCACACGCACCTTCTCGCCCATGCGGCTCATTTCCTCGGCACGACGCGGCAACGCGAGACCGAGCGTGTCCTGGAACACGTAACGCACGAAACCGCTGCAATCGAGCCCGGAATCCGGCGTATTGCCGCCCCAACGGTAGCGAACGCCGATCATGTTCAGCGCGCCGACTACCACGTCGCCCGCTTTGCCGGCCATGCCGGAAAGGAATGATTTGGCGCCGCCGGTGTTGTTGTCGGCCGCTTTGGATTGCGGAGTGAGGAGGGACAGAGGATCCGAGCCGTTGGTGGTCGAATACGAGGCATTCTGATTAAAACCGCTGACTTCGTCGGCGAACGCGCCGGGAGCTGCTGCCATCAAGACGCCAATGAACATCCCGGCGACGACGCGCGTGCAAGCCTGGGTGAAGTTTCTTTGCTGCATTGGTCGGTAGTTTTTGCCAAAAAATCAGGGGTCTACGAAAAAAAGTTTGCTCGATACTAGCCAGTAAGTATTTGCGTGTCAAAAGGAATAGGAAAAATCAATCGACGTACGCACCCAATTGGTGAAAGGGTGAAAATTCAACGATCAAGCGCCGCTTTCAGTAGCTTTCGCGTGTAAGGATGCGACGGCGTCGCAAAAATCTTCTCGACTTCGCCGGCCTCGACGATCGATCCGTTTTGCATCACGACGACGCGGTGCGCCATCGCCCCGATCACCTCCAGGTCGTGGCTGATGAACACGAAGCCGAGGTTGTATTTGTGCTGCAAGCCAGCGAGCAGTTTGAGCACCTGCTGCTGGATCGACACGTCGAGCGCGCTGGTCGGTTCGTCGAGGATCAGCACGCGCGGCTCCAGCACCAGCGCGCGCGCGATCGCGATGCGCTGACGCTGGCCGCCCGAGAATTCGTGCGGATAGCGATACAGCGCGGTCCGGTCGATGCCGACTTCGCGCAGCGCCGCGACCACCTTGTCGCGCCGCGCCTGCTCGGTCATCTGCGGCCGGTGCAGCGCGAGACCCTCGCCGACGATCCGCTCGATCGTCTGCCGCGGGGAAAGCGAACTAAAAGGATCCTGAAAGACGACCTGCATGTTCGAGCGCAACGTCGTCTTTTCGCCGCCGCGATAACTCGCGAGCGCCCTGCCCTGAAACTCGATCTCGCCGTGCGCGGTGCGCTGCAAACCGAGCAGCGCCATCGCGAGCGTCGATTTGCCCGAACCCGATTCGCCGACGATCCCGAGCGTCTCGCCCTGGCGCACCGACACGTTCGCCGCGTCGACGGCGCGAAACCGCCCCGAACCGAACCAGCCACGCAGGCCCGGCAGCTTCGTCCTGAAGTCGACCGACACCTCTCGCGCTTCTAGCAGCACCGGCGAGATCGGCAGCACCGGCACCACCTCGCGCTGCGGCCGGCTCGCGAGCAGCCGCTGGGTATACGGATGGCGCGGCGCCTCGAACACCTGCTCGACCGTGCCGGTTTCGACCAGCACGCCTTGCTCCATCACCGCGACGCGGTGCGCGAAGTGCCGCACGAGGTTCAGATCGTGCGTGATCAGCAGCACGGCCATGCCGCGCTTTTGCGCTTCGTCGCGCTGCAGCTCGAGCAGCAACTCGACGATCTGCGCGCGGATCGTCACGTCGAGCGCGGTGGTCGGCTCGTCGGCGAGCAACAGGCGCGGCCGGCAGGCGAGCGCCATCGCGATCATCGCGCGCTGCCGCTGCCCGCCCGACAACTGATGCGGGTAGCTGTTCACGCGCTTCTCCGGCTCGGTGATGCCGGTGCGCGCGAGCAGCGCGACCGCGCGCTTCGCTGCCTCGTTCGCGCTGACGCCATCGTGCAGGACGATCGTCTCCGCGATCTGGTCGCCGATCGTATACAGCGGATTGAGCGCGGTCATCGGCTCCTGGAAGATCATCGCGATATCCGAGCCGCGCAGGCCGCGCATCGCGCGCTCGCTCTTCGCGAGCAGATCTTCGCCATCGAAGCGGATCGCGCCGCTCACCTGCGCTTCGTGAAGCAGGCGCAGCACCGACAGCGCGGTCACGCTCTTGCCCGAACCCGACTCGCCGACGAGCGCGACGCGCTCACCGCGCGCGATCGCGAGCGTCACGTCGTCGACGGCCACCGTGTCGCCGAACACGACGCGCAGATGATCGAGTTCGAGCAGCGGCGTAGCCGGCGCCTCGCGGTCGATTTGCGGCAGCGCGCTCATTGCCGTCCTCCGGCGCGCATGGCATCGGAGAGCCGCGTGTCGAGCGCGTTGCGCAGCGCGTCGCCCATGAAGGTCAACAGCAGCAGCATTGCCACCAGCACGCCGAAGGTCGACACCGAGATCCACCACGCGTCGAGGTTCGCCTTGCCTTGCGCGAGCAACTCGCCGAGGCTCGGCGTGGGCGGCGGCACGCCGAGGCCGAGAAAGTCGAGACTCGTCAGCGCGAGAATCGCGCTGCTCATGCTGAACGGCAGGAACGTGATGACCGGCGTCAGGCTGTTCGGCAAAATGTCACGCCAGATGATCTGCCAATGCGACAGGCCCATCGCGCGCGCGGCCCGCACATAGTCCTGCTGTCGATTGCGCAGGAACTCGGCGCGCACGTAATCGGACAGGCCGATCCAGTTGAACAGCGACAGCAGCACGATCAGCAACGCGAAGCTGCGCTCGAAGATCGACGAAAAGATGATCAGCAAATACAGCTGCGGCATCGCGTTCCAGATCTCGATCAGACGCTGCCCGACGATATCGGTTCGCCCTCCGAAATAACCTTGCACCGCCCCCGCCGCGATGCCGACTATCGTGCTGATCACGGTCAGCACGAGGCCGAACACGACCGACACGCCGAAGCCGTACAGCAGACGCGCGAGCAGATCGCGGCCGCGGTCGTCGGTGCCGAACCAGTTCTCGCGCGACGGCGGCGCGGGGTTCGGCGCTTTCGAGAAGTAATTGAGCGTGTCGTAGTAGTAATGATTCGGCGGATACAGCGCGAAATTGCCCGGTGCATCGAAGCGATGGCGGATATACGGATCGAGATAGTCGGTCGGCGTCGGGAAATCGCCGCCGAAGGTGGTCTCGGCATAGGTCTTCGCGAGCGGGAAATACAGATGGCCGTCGTAGCGCACGACGACCGGCTTGTCGTTCGACCACAGTGGCCCCGCGAGGCTCGCCGCGAATGCGACGAGGAAGATGATCAGACTCCAGTAGCCGAGACGCTGCTGGCGAAAACGCCGCCACACGCGGCGCGCCGGCGACGGCGACATCAGTGCGCGCGCGGGTTCGGTGCGCGCCGCCGCATCCCCGGAAAGGCGGGCTCGATTCATCAGCGCTCCAGTTGTTCGAATTGGATGCGGGGATCGACCCACACGTAGCAAAGGTCGGAGATCAGCCGCGTGACGAGGCCGATCAGCGTAAACAGATACAGCGTGCCGAGCACGACCGGGTAGTCGCGCCGCATCACCGATTCATACGACAGCAGACCGAGCCCGTCGAGCGAAAACAGCGTTTCGATCAGCAGACTGCCGGTGAAGAACGCGCCGATGAACGCGCCCGGGAAATTGACGATCAACGGCAGGAGCGCGTTGCGAAACACGTGCTTCCACAGCACGCGCCGCTCGGACAAACCTTTGGCGCGCGCGGTCAGCACGTATTGCTTGCGGATTTCGTCGAGGAACGCGTTTTTGGTCAGCATCGTGACGACCGCGAAGCTGCCCACCACCGACGCCGTGATCGGCAACGTGATATGCCACAGATAGTCGAGGATCTTGCCGACGAAGCTCAACTGGTCCCAGTTGTCCGACGTGAGGTTGCGCAGCGGAAACAGTTGCAGGAACGAGCCGCCGCCGAACAGCACGAGCAGCAGCACACCGAGCACGAATCCCGGAATCGCGTAGCCGACCAGCACCACGAGGCTCGTCGCGATGTCGAAATTCGAGCCGTTGCGCACCGCCTTTGCGATGCCTAGCGGCACCGATATCAGATAGGTCAGAAAGAAGGTCCACAGGCCGATGCTGATCGACACCGGCAGCTTCGACACGATCAGCGACCACACGCTCTGATGACGGAAATAGCTCTGGCCGAGATCGAAGGTCGCGAAGCGTTTGAGCATCAGCACGTAGCGTTCGAGCGGCGGCTTGTCGAAGCCGTATAGCTGCTTCAGTTGCGCGATCTGTTGCGCGTCGACGCCGCTATGCGAGCGCAGCCCGAACGGCGAAGCACCCTCCGCGCCCTTGCGCAGTTCGTGCGTCATCTGCTCGACGGGCCCGCCCGGCACGAACTGGATCACGACGAAGGTCAGCGTCAGCACGCCGAGCAACGTCGGGATCATCAGCAGCAGACGTTTGAGGATGTAGCTCCACATGGGCGATGTTCCGGTGCGAAGGCGTTGGTGAGGGCGATGGGTCCGCGATCAGTCAGTGATATTCGAGTGCGCGCGCGCCTGCGGATCCTCGTACCACCACATCGTCGTGATCCAGCCTTCCGCGCCATAGTACAGCGGCAAGGTCTTCGGCCACGCGAGTCCGCGCTTGAACGCGACACGATGCGTGCCGCTGTACCAGTGCGGCACCACATAGTAGCCATGCATCAGCAGACGGTCGAGCGCGTGCGCGGCGTCGGTCAACTGCTCGCGCGTTTGCGCATGCACGAGCGCGTCGAGCACCGCGTCGACGGCGGGCGACTTCAGGCCGATCGCATTGTCCGAGCCGGGCGTATCGGCGGCCTTGCTGCCGAAGCGGTTGATCTGCTCGGAGCCGGGCACCTGCACGTCGGGCATGCGAATCGTCGTCATGTCGAAGTCGAATGCATCGAGCCGCTTCTGATAGACCGCGAAGTCGGTCGTCCGGAAGTTCACGGTAATGCCGAGCTTCTGCAGATTGCGTGTGAAGGTCGCGATGATCGGTTCCATCGACGAGGCCGAACCCGCGTCGTCGAGTATCTCGACCTGAAACGGCTCGCCCTTCGCGTTGCGCAGCGCGCCGTCGCGGTAGGTCCAGCCGGCCTGCTGCAACAGATCGCGGGCCTGCAGCAGGTTGGCGCGCAGCGAGCCGGGTGCATCGGTGTCGGGCTGCTTCGGCATCGGTCCGAATACCGCCGGGTCGAGCTGGGCCCGAAACGGTTCGAGCAGCGCGAGCTCGCCTGGCGACGGCAGCCCCCTCGCCTGCCATTCGGTATTGGCAAAATAACTGTCGATACGCGTGTACTGGCTGAAAAACAGCTGGCGGTTCAGCCACTGGAAATCGAGCGCCAGGTCGAGCGCTTTGCGCACCCGCACGTCCTGGAACAGCGGCCGGCGCGTGTTCAGGAAAAAGCCCTGCATGCCGGTGCCGTTGTGCTGCACGAACTCGCGCTTGATCAACTCGCCGCTGTCGAACTTCTTGCCGACGTCGCGCCGCACCCAGTTGCGCGCGATGTATTCGACGAGCGCGTCGTACTCGCCGGCCTTGAACGCCTCGAGTCGCGCGGTGCTATCCGCATACAGCTTGTAGACGATGCGATCGAAGTTGTTCATGCCGACCCGCACCGGCAGATCGGCACCCCAGTAATGCGGATCGCGTTTGAACGTGATCGTGCGGCCGTTGTCATAGCTGTCGATCAGATACGGCCCGCTGCCGATCGGCTTTTCGAACGCCAGCTGATCGAACGGAATGCGGCTGCCGTCGGGCTTCATCCCCCACTTGCGCGAGAACACCGGCATGCTGCCCGCAAGCAGCGGCAACTCACGATTGCGCTCGCGAAACTCGAAGCGCACGGTGGCCGGATCGACGACGACCGCGTCTTTGATCTCGCCGAAAATCGATGCGTACTGCGGCGCGGCCTGCGGGCTCTTCAGCGTGTCGAGCGAGAACTTGACGTCGTCGGCGGTCACCGGGTCGCCGTTCGAAAAGCGCGCGCGCGGGTTGATGTGGAACGTGACCGACAGGCCGTCGGGCGCGACGATGATGTCGTCGGCGAGCAGCCCATAGGCCGACGCGACTTCATCGCTGCTACCGATCGTCAGGCTCTCGAACATCATCTCGAGCCCAGGCGCCGCATTGCCGCGTAGTGTGAACGGATTGAACTTGTCGAAGCTGGTCAGGCGGCTCGGGTTCGCGAGCACGAGCGTGCCGCCTTTTGGCGCATCGGGATTGACGTAATCGAAGTGCTTGAAGCCGGCCGGATATTTCGGCTCGCCATACTGCGCGATGGCGTGCGCCGCGTGCGCGTGCGGCGTGACCAGCAGACTCGCGCAAAGAAGCGCGGCGGCGAATGCGGCGCGCAGGGGTCCGTGGATCACGCTGTGTCGAAGTCCCTCAGGCGTTTGAACCCGTCGCGAGCCAGTTGTCATGGAGTCGTGCTGGTAAGTGGGCAGTGGCGATGGGGGCAATTCTACCCAATTACCTTGCCCGCTCTGGCAGGCGACTGCGACGAAATGCCCGAGCCATCCATGTGTGCATACAAACAAAAACCGCCCTCGAGGGGCGGTTTGGTGTCTGCTTGCAGCAGTTCGGCGCGTTTCGGTGCCGACTCAGTGCCAGCCACGATGCTCGTCGTAGTGACCGCGCGCATAGTCGCGGTGGCCCGGCGGATGGTGGCGATACCAGTCGTCACGCGCCCAGTAGCGATGGCCGTCCCAGTAACGATCGCCGTGCCAGCCGATCACGATTTGCGGGCCACCGTAGTACACGGGAGCCGGCTGATAGACGACGGGCGGCGGAGGTGGCGGCGGCGGTGCGTAGATCGGAGCCGGTGCGACGTAGACCGGCGCGGGAATGCCGATATTGACCCCGACGTTGAGCCCCGCGGCCATCGCGGCACCCGATGCAGCCAACGTCAACACCCCGAGCATAAGCGGAACAAGACGAGCGGACTTCATTGATCACCTTTGTAGGAACATGTTTTGTTGGCGGAAATATAACGCAAGGCAGCAACGCGCGTATTTCAAGTTTGTAATAACTGATGCCGAAAATCGCCGCTCTCGCCGCCGCGTAACGTCTGGTTACATCGGCCAGACGGCGGTGAAAAAGCGCCCGCCGCGCGGGGGCGGACCGCTCCGCTCGCGACTCTTAGTCAAACGAACATTTTCATGTTCGAAAGAACATCCATGTTCGGTATTTTGCGATGAAGTCATCCGACCTCTCGTTCATATTCAGCTGCAATTCATCAACTTATCCCGAATAATCAAGCCGTGGCACGGCGATGCCTATGGTTTTCCCGGATATCTAGGCTGTTTCGAAGTGGTAGGATGACCGCCAGTGAAAATCAATAAATGTTCGAATTCGCGCATGCTTGACCACTGCCCCGAAAGCAACGGCCTGATGCGCCACGGAGACTGATTTTGAAAACGATCAAGGGATTGCGCTGGTGGATCATCGCCCTCGTTTGCGCGGGGACGATCGTCAACTATCTGTCGCGCAACGCGCTCGGTGTGATGGCCCCCGAGCTGATGAAGCTGCTGCATATGAGCACGCAGCAGTACTCGTACGTGGTCGGCGCGTTCCAGGTCGGCTATACGGTGATGCAGCCCGTCTGCGGCCTGATCATCGACCTGATCGGCCTGCGGCTCGGTTTTGCGCTGTTCGCGTGCCTGTGGTCGGTGGTCGGCGTATTCCACGGCTTCGCGGGCAGCTGGTTTTCGCTCGCCGCGTTGCGTGGCTTCATGGGCCTCGCCGAAGCGGTCGCGATTCCGGCCGGCATGAAGGTCGTCGCCGAATGGTTTCCCGATCGCGAGAAGTCCGTCGCGGTCGGCTATTTCAATGCGGGCACTTCGCTCGGCTCGCTGCTCGCGCCGCCGCTCGTCGTGTTCCTGTCGCTGCGCTACGGCTGGCAAAGCGCGTTCGCCGTGACCGGCGCGCTCGGCTTCGTGTGGGCCGCCGCATGGTTCGTGCTGTACCGCTCGCCCGCCGAGCACAAGCGCGTGAGCGTCGCCGAGCGCAGCGCGATCGTCGAAGGCCAGGCGCCGCCCGCGGGGCGCCGCGCAAGCGTGCGCGAAGTGCTGCGCACGCGCCGCTTCTGGGCAATCGCGCAGGCGCGCTTTTTCGCCGAGCCCGCGTGGCAAACGTTCAGCTTCTGGATTCCGCTTTATCTCGCCACGCAGCGTCATATGGATCTGAAGCAGATCGCGATGTTCGCGTGGCTACCGTTTCTCGCCGCGGACCTGGGCGGCCTGTTCGGCGGTTATCTGTCGCCGTTCCTGATGAAGCATTTTCGCGTGCCGCTGATCTGGTCGCGCATCTCGGGCGTCGTGCTCGGCGCGTTGATGATGCTCGGCCCGGCGTCCATCGGTCTCGTCGCGTCGCCGTATCAGGCCATCGCCCTCTTCTGCGTCGGCGGCTTCGCGCACCAGATGATCTCGGCACTCGTCAACACACTCGCCGCCGACGTGTTCGATCCGGGCGAAGTCGGCACCGTCGCAGGCTTCGCGGGCATGGCCGCGTGGATCGGCGGCCTCGGCTTCTCGCTGATGGTCGGCGCGCTCGCCGATTCGATCGGCTACACGCCGCTATTCGGCGCGCTCGGTGCGTTCGACCTCATCGGCGCGACGCTGCTGATCATCCTGATGCGCGGTGTGCCGCGCCATGGCCGCGCGCACCGCGCCGACCTCGGCGTCAACCCTGCTGCCTGACCTGACTGCCGGATCCTTAAGAAGACTCATCATGCGTTCACAGATCAATCTCAAACATCCACCGCGCTTCGCGCTGTCGACCCCCGCGGGCAACCCGGTCGTCCTGAGCGCGCAGCCGAATTGCCGCATCGAGCTGTTCGTGCTCGCCGAAGACATCATCCGCGTGCTCGTGCTGCCGGACGGCGAAACGCGCGGCCCGCGCACGTGGGCGATCGCGCCCGGTGCGGACGACGTGCCGCTCGAAGGCCGCGAGCGCCGCGACCTGAGCGGCTTCACACCGCCGTCGTTCACGGTCGACGAAGCAGACGGTCACGTCGTGATCGAAACGGCGCGGGTGCGCGTGAGCGTCGCGCGCGAGGGCGGCGCCTGCGCATGGGACATCCTGCACGAAGGCACGTGGCATCGCGTGATGAGCGATCGCAAAACCCAGGCATACAACTTCGGCTGGTGGGACTCGCGGGTCTATCACTATGTCGAGCGCCGCCGCGACGAAATGTACGTGGGCCTCGGCGAGCGTGCCGGCTCGCTCGATCGCGCGCAGCAAAGCTACGAGATGCGCAACATCGACGCGATGGGCTACAGCGCGCGCACCACCGACCCGCTGTACAAGCACATCCCGTTCTACCTGACGTGGCAGCCGCAGACGTCGACGGGCTTCGGCCTCTTCTACGACACGCTCGCCGATTGCCGCTTCGACATGGGCCGCGAGCTCGACAACTATCACGGCCACTACCGGCACTTCATCGCCGAGCATGGCGATCTCGACTACTACTTCATCGCGTCGCCGGGCTCACCGCTCGACGCGGTGCGCCGCTTCACTTGGCTCACCGGGCGTCCCGCGTGGATGCCGAAGTGGGGCCTCGGCTACTCGGGCTCGACGATGAGCTACACCGACGCGCCGGATGCGCAGCAGCAGATGGGCGACTTCATCGAGCAATGCCGCAAGCACGACGTGCTGTGCGATTCGTTCCATCTGTCGTCGGGCTATACGTCGATCGGGCCGAAGCGCTACGTGTTCAACTGGAATCACGAGAAGTTTCCGGACATCGATCGCTTCGTGCGAAGCTATCTGGATGAAGGTGTGCGCTTGTGCGCGAACATCAAGCCATGTCTGCTGCAGGACCATCCGGCGTTCGATGAAGTCGCCAAAGCAGGTCTGCTGATCGAAGCGCCCGATGGCGACCCCGCGTGGGTGCAGTTCTGGGACGAAGTCGGCGCCTATCTCGACTTCACGAATCCCGCGACGATCGACTGGTGGAAGGCTCGCGTGAAGGATGCGTTGCTCAAATACGGCATCGCGGCCACGTGGAACGACAACAATGAGTTCGAGATCTGGTCGCCGCATGCGATCGCGCGCGGCTTCGGCAAGCCCTATCCGGCACACCAGGCGAAGGTATTGCAGACGCAACTGATGATGCGCGCGTCGCACGACGCGCAGCGCGAGCACGCGCCTGACAGGCGCCCGTTCCTCGTGTCGCGCTCAGGCGGCGTCGGCATGCATCGCTACGTACAAACGTGGTCCGGCGATAACTACACGTCGTGGGAAACGCTGCGCTTCAATCTGAAGATGGGGCTTGGTCTCGCGATGTCGGGCGTGTCGAATAGCGGCCACGACATCGGTGGCTTCTCGGGCCCGGCGCCGGACCCGGAACTGTTCGCGCGCTGGGTCGCATTCGGTATCTTCCTGCCGCGCTTTTCGATTCACTCGTGGAACGACGACGGCACGGTCAACGAGCCGTGGATGCATCCCGAAGTCACCCAACACGTCGCCGACCTGATCAAGCTGCGCTATCGCCTGATCCCTTACCTGTACGAGTTGCTGTGGCAATCGCATAGCGCGTACGAGCCGGTGCTGCGGCCGCTGTTCGCGGAGTTCCCGCACGATCCGCGCTGCCTCGTCGACGGCGACGACATGATGCTCGGCTCGTCGATGCTGGTCGCGCCGGTGGTCGATCCGGGCCAGAGCACGCGCGACGTGTACCTGCCGGCCGGACCGCGCTGGGTGTCGTACTGGAGCGGCGAGGCCTTCGACGGCGGCCAGACCGTCACGCTGCCTGCGCCGTTCGAGCGTCCGGTGTTCCTGCTGCGCGAAGGCGGCGTGGTTCCGCTGAACGTCGCCGAGCAGCACTTCGGCCGTCCCGCCGACGAGCGCGCTTTCCTCGCGGTTCCCTATGCCGGCGCGGGCACCGCGCAAGGCGGCTCGATCGAGGACGACGGCGAGACCGAAGCCTGGCGCAACGGCGAGCAAGGCCGCTGGAACGTCACGCTGATAAGCGACGCGAATACGTTGCGCGTGACGCTCGAGCGTCCGCAATGGATGCCCCACGCGCAATCTCGAGTGCGCGTGTTCGTGCCGATGCACGAAACCCGCGCCGTCGTCTGCACGAACGGCACGCTCGCGGCCGATCACACCGCGCACGGCTGGCGCTGCCTGACGATTGCGCTGCCGCACTGACACACACACGAGCAACGACTCGCACGACTAGGCACTGAACAACAAACCGCACGGGCCTGAGGGATCAGGCCGTGCACTCAGTCTGGAGACATCCCCATGAAGACCACCCCGCGCGCGCTCGCCCGCGCGTTAGCCCTCTGCTGCCTGCCGTTTGCGGGCGCCGCGTTGTCGACCAGCGCATCGGCGCAAAGCAGCGTCACGCTGTACGGTGTCGTCGACAACGCGTTCGCCTATTCCAGCAACCAGAAGGGGCATTCGAACTTCTACATGAGCCAGGGCAACCTGCAGGCGAGCAAGTTCGGCTTCCTCGGCTCGGAAGATCTCGGCGGTGGCACGAAGGCGATCTTCCGGCTGGAGAGCGGCTTCAATTCACTGACCGGCGCGCAAAGCACCGCGGGTTATCTGTTCAACCGCCAGGCCTATGTCGGACTCGCGAACGACCGCTACGGCACGGTCACGCTCGGCCGCCAGTACACGCCCTACTTCAATATGGTCGGCGCACTCGGGCCGACCGGCGTGCTGACCGGCGCGACCGGCGCGCACCCGGGCGATGTCGACGCCCTCGACACGACGCTGCGCTTCAATAATTCGGTAACCTATCTATCGCCGACCATCGCGGGTCTGCAGGCAAGCGCGCAGTACGGCCTCGGCGGCGTGCCCGGCAGCGTCGCGAACGGCAGCCTGTTCAGCGCGGCGCTGCGCTACGACTTCCAGCCGGTGTCGATCGCGGCCGGCTACGTGAAACTGAAGGACATCGCAACGAGCGCGGCGCTCGGCAGCTTCGCGATCAACTCGCCGGTCAACAACGGCTATGCGAGCGCGCGCAGCGCGCAGCTGTTCGCCGCGGCGGGCCGCTATACGTGGCACGATCTGATGGTTGGCCTCAACTACTCGAACGTGCAGTACGCGCCGGGCCACGGGTCGCTGTTCTTCGACAAGGCCGTGTTCAACACGTACGGCGCGATTGCGACGTACCGAATCACGCCGAGCGTGACCTTCGGCGGCGGATATAGCTTTACGCAAGCGAGTCAGGCGAACGGCATCACCGATCCGGCGCACTATCACCAGATCTCGCTCGAACAAACCTATAACCTCTCGACGCGCACCACGCTGTACGCGCTCGAAGCCTATCAGCACGCGGGCGGCAAGTCGCTGATCGCGTCGGGCAGCGGTGTGAGCATCGCCGACGCGGTCGCGGTGGTCGGCGACTCGCAGAACACGACGCCCTCGTCGGGTCCGTCGCAGTTCGTCGGCATGGTGGGGTTGCGGCACGCGTTCTAAACGACGCGGTTGCCGCTGATCGTTCAGGTCTGCGCCGTGATGTTGCCGTTGAAGGTGATCGTGCTGTCGGCAGCGAACGCGGCCGACACAATGCCAATCGCCGCCACGACTCCCGCACATGCGAGTGAATGCGCCGTTTTCATTTTGTTCCCTGTCAACTGCAACATCGAATTAAAGATGGTCTGAATAGGAATTCAAGATCCATCCTAAATCAGTTCGCATCCATACTATTATTTTTATGAGCAACTTAATCCAAGCCACCCAGATGAACAGTTTGAGTCAGCCATAGGCCGAGACAGCTAGCTCCGCGAGGGCAGCATGTATTCGAACAACTCACGGTCGTTAGTAAGGCCGAGTTTTTTCATCCCCTGCTTGCGTTGGGTACTGACGGTTTGCAGGCTGCGATGACTCAATGCCGCGATTTCGCTGATGCTCATGCCGCTAACATATAAGCGCAGCACTTCTCCTTCGCGTACCGACAGATGTCCGACTTTCATTGCGTCGAATTCTTCGCAATCGCTGATACCGGTAATACGCCGCACTGAAGGTGCGATATAGAATTGACCACGAGAAACGGAACGCACCGCGCTAATCACTTCTTCCGGCGAGTCGTTTTTCAGCAGTACCCCATGTGCCCGCGATTTGACTACAGCTCTCAATAGCAAAGGATTGGTGAGCGTGGTGACGAAGATGACCTTGGTGGACGGATAGGTTCGGCGCAACAGTGCCATCAGGGCGCTGCCGTCCCTGTACATCTCCCCGGGGATCTCGAAATCGCTCAGCAGCACGTCGACCTCTTTTTCCTGAAGCAATTCGACGATTGCCGTGGAGTCTTCTGCCTCGCCGACCACCCTCAAGCCGCCCTGAGCGCCTAAAACACATCGCATTCCTATTCGCAGAATAGAATTTCCGTCCGCGATAGCAATCTTAGTAAACAAAACCCACCTCCAAACGATGGTTATCGATCACCACTACAGCTCTACCAACCGATTCTTCAAACCCCTGCGAAAAATCTTGGCGCCCCTCCATTCATAAAAATCACACTCGTTAGAATAGACAAAAGGACCCTGCCTGACTGACTGACTTAAATTCGAGATGAATTTACGCATTCAGCATCAACCGTGACTTATATTTACTTGCGCGGATAGCGTGAATGCGGGCGGCGACTGACCGTGCGCAACGCCTTATCAGGGCGTATTGTGGACAGCGCCCGTCGAAATTTGAAATAGAAGAATATCGAAATATTTGTCAATAAACGTCAATGTCAGGCCGAATTTTATTGACGCGCAGACCCAATGCACATTGCTTTTTAATATTAAATTCGTTCTGTATCGTATCTTAATAAATTTGGGAACGTGGAAAGAAGTTACCGGCAGCCGCGTCGCGGCCAGATGGACCGCTGAGAAAAGCGACGCAATGCCAGCGCAGCGGGCGCCTTGGACACGCGTGCAGGATAAGTGTGGGGCGTAGGCACAACGCGTCGCCGCGCATAGCCGGCAGCGCGCCCGCAGAAAACCTCGCGGAAAAACAAAAACCCCGCAGAGCCTAGACTCTGCGGGGTTTCGCCACCATTGCTGGCGGAGACGGAGGGATTCGAACCCTCGATCCAGGTTTTGGCCCAGATGCTCCCTTAGCAGGGGAGTGCCTTCGACCTCTCGGCCACGTCTCCCAAACTTTCTCTCGCACAGGGAGTCAGTGCGAAGAAGCCAAGATAATAGCGGGCCGAGCCGATAAGGTCAATGTCTGAAGAACATTTTTTGTGCCAACGTGGCGCCTCGCGACGCAATTCGTTCACAGGAACGCCACAAAACAAACGGGGCGCACTCATGCGCCCCGTTTTTGCCGCCATTTACGCCATTTACGCCTGATCGAGTTCGAAGGCCTTATGCAGCGCGCGCACTGCGAGCTCCATGTACTTCTCATCGATCAGCACCGAAATCTTGATTTCGGAGGTCGAGATCATCTGGATGTTGATGCCCTCTTCCGACAGCGTGCGGAACATCTTGCTCGCGATGCCGACGTGCGAGCGCATGCCCACGCCAACCACCGACACCTTCGACACCTTCGGGTCGCCCAGCACCTGCTCGGCCTGCACGTGCGCCTTCACCGTGCCCGTGAGGATCTCCATGGCACGCGCATAGTCGCCGCGGCCGACCGTGAACGTGAACGCCGTCTTGCCCTCGACGCTCTGGTTCTGGATGATCATGTCGACGTCGATATTCGCGTCCGCCACCGGGCCGAGAATCTGATACGCGATGCCCGGCTTGTCGGGCACACCCATCACGGCGATACGAGCTTCGTCGCGCTGGAACGCGATGCCCGAGATGACTGCTTTTTCCATGGTCTCGTCTTCTTCAAAAGTAATCAGGGTGCCCGACTTCATTTCTTGATCGAGCGGCATCAGCGGATCGGTCAGGCTCGACAGCACGCGCGTCTTCACCTGATATTTGCCGGCGAACTCCACCGAGCGGATCTGCAGCACCTTCGAACCCAGGCTGGCCATTTCCAGCATTTCTTCGAACGTCACGCGGTCGAGCCGGCGCGCTTCTTCGACGACGCGCGGGTCCGTCGTGTACACACCGTCGACGTCCGTGTAGATCAGGCACTCGTCGGCCTTCAGCCCCGCCGCAACCGCGACTGCCGATGTGTCCGAGCCACCGCGGCCCAGCGTCGTGATGTTGCCATCCGGGTCGATACCCTGGAAGCCGGTGATCACGACCACCTTGCCGGCCGCGAGGTCGCGCAAGACGCGCTCGCCATCGATGTCGCTGATGCGCGCTTTCGTGAACGCGCTATCCGTTTTGACCGGCACTTGCCAGCCTGTGTAGCTGACCGCGTCGACGCCGGCTTCCTGCAGCGCGATCGCGAGCAGACCCGAGCTGACCTGCTCGCCGGTGGCGGCGATCATGTCGAGCTCACGCGGGCTCGGTTGAGTCGTGATTTCTTTCGCGAGGCCAAGCAGGCGATTGGTTTCGCCCGACATTGCCGAGGGCACGACGACCATCTGGTGGCCAGCCTTGTGCCATTTCGCGACGCGCCTGGCGACGTTCTTGATGCGCTCGACCGAGCCCATCGAGGTGCCGCCGTATTTATGTACGATGAGTGCCATTGTCGTTCTGAACTGGAAGAGAAACCGCGCTGGCGCGCTGGAGACGACCGCACAGAAAGCACAGGGGCGCAACGTCTCGTGAACGGCGGCAAAGTGTGTGGCGGCGTAGATGCAGCACGCGTGCAGCACGCGCGGATTTGCCCGGGATGAGATCGCAAATGACTGATCGGAATGCAACGGTGACGACGGATCACGCTCGCCAGCCGACACTAACGACCGATAGCGACAAAAGCGACGGCGAAATCGGGTCGGGCAAACAAGCTAAATTACCCGATTAGGCGCAAAAAGACAAGACACAGCGAACGTTCAAATCCGTCAAATCGGGCCTGCAATGGCCTGTTTTACCGTGGATTAGCGCCCTATTTCACGATTTCGACCATTGCGCGCTCGGGTGGCGCGCGCCGCCGAGCGGCCGATCAAGCGATCAGCAGATCCTCGCGCCAGACGATTCTCACGCGCGCTTCGCCATCCGGGGATGAATCGCGCGCAGCCGCGCGATTCATGCCGATCAGCGGCACGAACAGCAACTCGTCGCCGACGTAAAGCAGCGGCACGTCGCGCTTCCATGCGGGAATAGCGCGCTCCTGAAACAGATTCTTCAGCGTGCGGCTCGGCGCGTTCGGCGCGCCGATACGCATGCGCTCGCCGCCGCGGCGCGCCCGTACGCTCAACGATGCCCGTTGCAGGACGCTGACGGGAATGGTGTCGAATGCCTCGCCACGTTCCGCCTCGCTCGCTTCGTGCGTCGCGCCGGCGTCACCGAAAGCAACGTCCGACGCGACGACCGCGAACACGAACGTGCCGCGCCATTGCGGCACATGCCAGACCTCTTGCCCTTGCCACACGAGTTCGCTGATCTCGCGCTCGACGAGCGCGGTTTCGTCGGCAGGCTCGCTGCTCTCGCCCGCTTCCCAGTAGACGAGGCCGCGATAGCTGCGCAACGCATGGCCAGCGTGATCGATACGCAGACGATGTCCGTCCTGCCCCGCGCCGACCTCGCGCAACTGCCGCAACGCATCGGCGATACGCGCGCTCGACGCCGCGACGAAGCCGAGCGTGCGCATCCAGTAGCGCAGCAGATTCAGCGCGCGATCGTCGTCGAGTGCGAGCAGTGCGTCGTGCGCGAGCGCGCGTCCTTCATCGCGCGATGCGCACTCCATATCGGCACGCGCGAGCGTGTCGAGCAATCGCTGCGCCGAAGCCGCATGCGCGGCCGTGCGCGCGAGCGCATCGCGAAAGCCGGGGAAATGCACTGCGAGCGCCGGCATCACTTGATGACGCAACGCATTGCGTGCGTAACGCGTGTCCGCGTTCGATTCGTCGTCGATCCAGCGCAGCTTGCGCACACTCGCGTAGTGTTCGAGCTGCGCGCGCAGCAGATGCAGGAGTGGCCGCACGCGTGTCGCCGACGCCCCCGCCGAGAGGAACTCGGGCGCCATCGCCGCGAGACCCGCAAGACCGGCGCCGCGCAACAGTTGCAGCAGCACGGTCTCGGCCTGGTCGTCCGCATGCTGCGCGAGCCAAAGCGAACGAGTACCGTGCGTTTCGCACATCGCGTCGAGCGCGCGATAACGCGCGTCGCGCGCCGCGGCCTCGATGCTCACGCCCGGCGCGCGCGACACTTCCACGCGTCGCGCGTCGAACTCGACGCCACGCTCGCGCGCGAATGCCTCGCAATGCGCGAGCCACGCATCGGCATGCGGACTCAAACCATGATGCACATGCAGCGCGATACAACGCGACGCACCCGCAACGCGCACCGCCGCATCGAGCAGCACACTCGAATCGACGCCGCCGCTGAACGCGAGCGCAATACGCGCGTGCGGATCGAGTCCGGACAGCGCCACGCCGAGCGCCTCGATCACGAGGCGCTCGGCGAATGAGTCGGCGGTAGTGGTCACGTCGTTAGCGCGGAAAGCGCCGCTGGACGAAAGAGGCAGGCCAACGCGCGCGGGCTTATGCCCCCGGCGTCGTTTCCTTGAATTTGCCGTACGCCATCAGCCGTTCGAAACGGCGTTCGCGCAGGTCGTTGATGCTCATGCCCTGGAACTGGCGCAACGAATCGGCGAGCGCACGGCGCAGCATCGCGGCCATGCCCTTCGGATCGCGATGCGCACCGCCGAGCGGCTCGTTGACGATCTTGTCGATCAGGCCGAGCGCCTTCAGACGATGCGCGGTCAGGCCGAGCGCTTCGGCCGCTTCCGGCGCCTTCGCGGCGCTCTTCCACAGGATCGACGCGCAGCCTTCCGGCGAAATCACCGAGTAGGTCGAGAACTGCAGCATCAGCACGCTGTCGCCCACTGCGATCGCGAGCGCGCCGCCCGAGCCGCCCTCGCCGATGATCGTCGCGATCAGCGGCGTCTTCAGCTCGGCCATCACGTACAGATTGCGACCGATCGCTTCGGACTGGCCGCGCTCTTCCGCGCCGATGCCCGGGTACGCGCCCGGCGTGTCGATGAACGTGAAGATCGGCAGGCCGAATTTCTCGGCGAGGCGCATCAGACGCTCGGCCTTGCGATAGCCTTCCGGACGCGGCATGCCGAAGTTGCGCAGCGCGCGCTCCTTGGTGTCGCGCCCCTTCTGATGACCGATCACCATGCACGCCTGACCGTTGAATCGCGCGAGACCGCCGACGATCGACAGATCGTCCGCGAAGCTGCGGTCGCCATGCAGTTCATGGAAGTCGGTGAACAGCTCGCTCACGTAGTCGAACGTGTAGGGACGCTGCGGATGACGGGCGATTTGCGAAACCTGCCACGGCGTGAGGTTCGCATACAGATCTTTGGTGAGCTGCTGGCTCTTCTTGGACAGCCGCTCGATCTCTTCCGAAATATCGACGGCCGAATCATCCTGCACGAAGCGCAATTCTTCGATCTTCGCTTCGAGTTCAGCGATCGGCTGTTCGAAATCCAGAAAGGTGGTCTTCATTGGTTGTAATCCTTGGACTTACCGGGCAGCGCGTATTCTAACCGCGCGCGCCGATGTCAAAACCTTTTCTCAACTATCGACCCTGAAAAAGCGATAGTTTCCGAAACAGCTTCGTTTTCTGCGAGTTTGCTGCTCTCTCAGTAGTCGACCGGCAACGGATCGAGACTACGCCACATGTACCACGTCGCGACGGTGCGCCACGGCTCCCAGTTCGCGGCGACCTCGCGCGCTTCGCTGCGCGTGACCGGCTCGCCGCTGAAATAGTTGACGCTGATCGCGCGGATCAGGCCGAGGTCGTCGAGCGGCAGCACGTCGGGACGCGACAGGTTGAAGATCAGGAACATCTCCGCGGTCCAGCGGCCGATGCCGCGAATCTGCGTGAGTTCGGCGATCACCGCCTCGTCGTCCATCGAGGTCCATGTGCCGACGTGCAACGCGCCCGACACGAAATGCTGCGCGAGATCGAGTACGTACTCGGCCTTGCGTTTCGACAACCCGCACGCGGTCAATTTCTCGAGGCCGAGCTTGATGAACTGCTGCGGTACGAGCTTCGGACACGCGGCCTCGACCCTCGCCCACACCGCCTGCGCGGACGCGACCGAAATCTGCTGCCCGACCACCGAGCGCGCGAGCGTGACGAACGGATCGCCACGGCTCAGCAGATGCACGGGGCCGAACTTCGGAATCAGCTTCTTCAGAATGCGATCGCGCTTGACGAGGTCCGCGCACGCCTTGTCCCAATACGCGGGACGGGTGACTTCGGGCGCAAGACCGCCGATCTGCACCGGCACCGCGACTTCGTTCGCGAGCGATGTGACGCCTGCGGCTTCGCCGCTCGCACTGGCCGTGCTGGCCGAAGCAGCCGACACACGTGTCTTGCGCACGACTTCGCCCGCGTTCGTGTCGCGCGCGAGTTCCTGCACGTCGCTGACGAGATCGGCCGGCAAGGCCCCATTGGTCTTCGCGCGCGACGTGGTTTTCGCGCGTTTCACGCTCGCATGCGCGCCTTCAGTGAGCGCGCCGCCCGCGCCATTGACCGGGCGCTTGCGCGCGCCCTTCGTTGCGGCCGAGCCGGCTTTCGCCGCCGCCCCACCCGCTTTCGACGACGCTTTCGCTACCGCGCCGCCGCCCGCGCGAGTCGACGCACGCGTCGACTTAGCCGCGCCTGCCGATGCTGCGGCTGACGCACTGGTTTGAGACGCCGCGCGTTTAGCCGGCGTCTTCGTGGCCGTTGCCATCCTGCCTCCTGCCTGGCGAGTCGATCAGAGGGAAGTACGAGGTGCGCTCACACGCGCCGCCACTCGGTCAACCCGCCGGGTTTGTCTTCAAGGGCAACGCCGGCATCGAGCAATTCCGCCCGGATCCGGTCTGCTGCCGCATAGTCCTTGGCCTGCTTGGCGGCGATGCGCGCTGCGATCTTCGCTTCAATCGCGGCGGGCTCGAGCGCGCCTTCGGCTGCAGCACCCGCTGCCTGCTGCAGATATGCACGTGGCTCGCGTCCCAGCAGCCCGAGCACGGCGCCAAGCGCGCGCAATTGACGGGCCAGCGCAGGGTCGCGCGTGCGGTTCACTTCGGTGGCCAGTTCGAACAGCACCGACACGGCCACCGGCGTGTTGAAGTCGTCGTTCATCGCCGCCCGAAAACGCTGCGCGTGCGCTTCGTTCCAGTCGAGCGCGGCGCTATCGGGCGTGACATCTTTCAATGCGGTATACAAACGCCCGAGTGCATTGCGCGCGTCGTCGATATGCACGTCACTGTAGTTCAGCGGCGAGCGGTAATGCGCGCGCGCGATGAAGAAACGCACCACCTCTGCATCGTACTGCGCGAGCACTTCGCGAATCGTAAAAAAATTGTTCAACGACTTCGACATCTTCTCATTGTCGATCTGTACGTAGCCGTTGTGCATCCAGTAATTGACGAATGTTTGTCCGGTCGCGGCCTCACTTTGCGCGATCTCGTTTTCGTGGTGCGGAAACTGCAGGTCCTGGCCGCCGCCATGAATGTCAAACTGTTCACCGAGCAGCGTGCAGCCCATCGCTGAGCATTCGATATGCCAGCCGGGGCGACCGCGTCCGTACTTCGAATCCCAGCCGGTGTCGGCCGGCTCCTCGGGCTTCGACTGCTTCCACAGCACGAAGTCGAGCGGATCCTGCTTGGCGTCGTTGGCCGCGACGCGTTCGCCCGCGCGCAGGTCTTCGAGCGACTTGCCCGACAGCTTGCCGTAGCCTTCGAATTTGCGAACCGCGTAGTTGACGTCGCCGTCGCTCGCCTGATAGGCGTAGCCGTTGTTCTCGAGCGCCTCGATCATGCCGAGCATTTGCGGAATGAAGTCGGTCGCACGCGGCTCGATATCCGGACGCGCGATGCCGAGCGCGTCCGCGTCTTCATGCAGCGCGGCGATGAAGCGATCCGTCAGCGATTTGATGGTTTCCCCGTTCTCGACCGCGCGCTTGATGATCTTGTCGTCGATATCGGTAATGTTGCGCACGTAGGTCACGTTGTAACCGAGCGTGCGCAGCCAGCGCTGCACGATATCGAACACGACCATCACCCGCGCATGACCGACGTGACAATAGTCGTACACGGTCATCCCGCAGACGTACATCCGCACGACCCCTTCGCGCAGCGGCACGAATGTTTGTTTGTCACGCGCGAGCGTGTTGTAGATGCGCAGAGAATCCATAGAGAACGGTGCGTGAGCCGAAAGAAGTCCGCATTGTGCTTCAGGCGCGCCGCGACCCGCGAAACCAACAGGACTACGGGTGCGTCGCATACAGCTGAAACCGGCGCACCGCGTGCGGCGATCAGGCTGCAGACGAGGCTGCGAACCAGGCGGAGACGGCCACGAGTGGCGAAAAGACAGTCGACGGTTCGACGGAACGCGCAGACCTTTTGTTAGAATGGCTCGGAGTATAACATCCAGACCTGAGCCTATGAAACACTCCAGCGGCCGCGCGCGCAGCGCTGCGACCCTCGCCGCGACTGCGTTTGGCGGCGTTCTCGGCAGCGTCACTTTCGAAGCGGCGCGCACTATTGCGTGGCGCGTCACCGTGGTCGCCGCGCTTGCCGTCGTGCCGGTCGCGAGCGTCTATGCACAGAAGGCCGCGGCGATGCCGCAAGGCCCGGCCGTGCGTGATAACACGCCCGAAATCGACGCGTCGATCGCGCAGAAAAACTGGCAGGTCGCGCTGACCCAACTCGATGCGCATATCGCCACGAATCCGCGCGACGCGCAGGCGAAGTTCAAACGCGCGAACGTGCTCACGCATCTGAATCGCGACGACGATGCCATCGCCGCTTTCACCGAACTCACCCAGCTTTATCCCGAGTTGCCCGAGCCGTACAACAACCTCGCGACGCTGCTGGCACGCCAAGGCCGCCTCGCCGAAGCACGCGCCGCGCTGGAGACGGCCACCCAGGTCAACCCGAACTACAGCCTCGCGTTCGAGAATCTCGGCGACCTCTATCTGCGTCTCGCCGATGCCTCGTATCGTCGCGCGCAAAGCCTCGGCAGGGCAACCCCGAGGACCGCGCAGCGTCTCGCGGACATCCAGAAAATCGTGTCGCCGGCGAAGCCCGCTGCCGCCGCCTCGGCACCCGCCGCGCAGCCCGAGCCCGTCGCGCACCCCACGTCGAACATCATTGACAGCCCGAGCTTCCAGTTCGGCGGCCCGAACGGCTCGCTCGCGATGCCGCCGTACATGGCGCCGTCGCGCTGAGCGCCGAGCTCATCACCCGCCGCACGTTTTCTCCAACCCCGAGGATTTTCATGAAATGGTTGATGTTGGCGCTCGGCAGCGCCGCCCTGATCGCAAACGCACCCGCCTTTGCGCAGTCCGGTTCGCTGGCCGCTCATCCGTCCGTGCTGTTCAAAACGTCGGAGGGTGACATCCGCGTCGAGTTGTATCCCGAGAAAGCGCCAAAGACGGTCGCGAATTTCCTCGACTATGTGAAAGCCGGCCAATATAGCGGCACGATCTTTCATCGTGTCATTCCGGGCTTCATGATTCAGGGTGGCGGCTATACGCAGAGCTTCGTCGAGAAGCCGACGCGCGCGCCGATTCCGCTCGAGAGCCGCACCGGTCTGAAGAACACCACGGGCACGATCGCGATGGCGCGCGCCGGGGACCCGAATTCGGCCACCGCGCAGTTCTTCATCAACACGGTGGACAATGCCAATCTCGACTACCCGAATCCGGACGGCAACGGCTATGCGGTGTTCGGCAAGGTCACGAGCGGCATGGACGTCGTGAAGCGCATCGAAGCCAAGCCGACCACCACGCGCGGCGCGATGAGCGATGTGCCGCAAAAGCCGATCGTGATCGAGTCGGCGACGGTGGTGAGCAAATAACAACGAACCAGCGAGCCGAACGAGCGAGCAAACCCGCGCGGCCGCAGCCCGGAGCGCAACCTACGCCCCGGCGCGGCCTGTCGTCAGTGCATGACGACGCGCCGCGCCTTTTATCCACCTGAACATCCAAGGATTCCATCATGGTTGAACTGCATACGAACCACGGCGTCATCAAACTCGAACTGAACGCCGAAAAGGCGCCGAAGTCGGTCGAGAACTTCCTGAACTACGTGAAGGCCGGCCACTACGACAACACGGTGTTTCACCGCGTGATCGACGGCTTCATGATCCAGGGCGGCGGCTTCGAACCCGGCATGAAGCAGAAGCCGACGGCCGAGCCGATCACCAACGAAGCGAACAACGGCCTGAAGAACGAGAACGGCTCGATCGCCATGGCGCGTACCAACGACCCGCATTCGGCGACCGCGCAATTCTTCATCAACGTGAACGACAACGACTTCCTGAACCACTCGTCGCCGACGCCGCAAGGCTGGGGCTACGCGGTGTTCGGCAAGGTCGTCGAAGGCATGGACGTGGTCGAGAAGATCAAGAAGGTCAAGACCGGCTCGAAGGGTTTCCATCAGGACGTTCCGGTCGATGACGTCGTGATCGAGAAGGCTGTCGTCGTCGGCTAAGCCGTGAGTGAGTCGCGCCTCATGCGGGCGTCGACTCGTTTGAACTGACATCAGGCACCTTCAATGCTGCAAGAGACGCCGCTGCGAAGCGTCGCCGCGGGCGTGCCTGGCGAGGGCCAACGCCCGCACGCCGCGCGCCCTTTTTTCTTCCTCTCCGATCTGCATCTGAGCGAGGCGATTCCGCGCACGGTCGCCGCGTTCGAGCATTTCATCCGCGTGAACGCCGAAGCGGCCGATTCGGTGTTCATCCTCGGCGATCTGTTCGAGTACTGGGTCGGCGATGACATGCTCGCCGAGCCGTTCGTCGCGCGCATCGCGGCGTTGCTGCACACGCTGTCCGAGCGCGGCATCGCGCTCTACATCATGCACGGCAATCGCGACTTTCTGCTGGGCAAGCGCTTCATGAAGGCGGCCGGGGCGATCTGGTTGCCGGACCCGTTCGTGATCACCGCGTTCGGCACGCGCATCGCGCTCGCGCATGGCGATGGTCTGTGCACCGCGGATCGCGGCTATCAGCTGTTCAGGCGGTTCGCGCGCAATCGACTCGCGCAGACGCTGTTTCTCGCGTGGCCGTTTCGCTGGCGCCGCAAGCTCGCCGAAAACATGCGTTCGAAAGGCGAGCATGGCCGCACGCGGCCCATATCGATCAAGTACAACGTGACCCCGCAAGGTGTCGCCGCGCTGTTCAAAACATCGAAGACGGCGACGATCATTCACGGGCATACGCATCTACCCGCGCGGCATCGCGAGCCCGGTGGCACGCGTTGGGTTCTCCCCGACTGGGATCTCGACCACGGCGAGCACCGTGGCGGTTATCTGAAGATCGACGCGGACGGGATTCGGGCTTTGCCGCTCGATTGACGCAGTGGGGCGCGGCACGGCTCACGCGTTGCGCTGCCGTCGCGCCGAGACCTAGCGTTCGGCCGCCACCCCTTCCACCTTCCCGGCGATCGCCGCCGACAACCGCCGCAAATCGAGCAACGCGGCATCGGCGCCCTGGAGCCCTTCGAGGCTCGTGCCGAGCCGTTCGAGCGCATCGACGATTTCATCGATACGCCGCGCCTGCGTCGCCGCATGATCGATCAGGCCGTGAATCGCGAGCGACACCGGATCGTCGGCATTGGGCGTGATGCCGTACGCGCAGAATGCGCTGACGTCGCTACCACGCTTCGTCTGGTTCGACGCGGCCTGCGCACCACTCGCGGCGGCGACGACCGACGCCGCCGGCACGATGATCCGAGCCGGATTGCCGACCGCCGTGCCGCGCGCGGGCACCGGCTTCGTCACGACCGCGTTCGAGCCGATTTTTGCGTCCGCGCCGACCGTGAAGCCGCCGAGCACCTTCGCGCCCGCCCCCACGATCACGCCACGCTCGAGCGTCGGATGCCGCTTCGCGCCACGCGTGAGCGACGTGCCGCCAAGCGTCACGCCCTGGTAGATCGTGCAGTCGTCGCCGATTTGCGCAGTCTCGCCGATCACGACGCCCATGCCGTGATCGATGAACACGCGCCGCCCGAGCGTCGCGCCGGGATGGATCTCGATACCTGTCATGAAGCGCGCCATCTGCGAGACGAAACGCGCGAGCCAGCGGCGCTTCGCGCGCCAGCACGCATGCGCGAGCCGATGCAGCACGAGCGCGTGCAGCCCGGGATAACACGTGAGCACTTCCCATGCGCTGCGGGCGGCGGGATCGCGCTCGCGGATCGTGGCGATATCTTCGCGAAGTCTCGTGAACATGGCAGGGACTGTGTTGTGGGAGGAGAAAAAACCGTCTGCGTGCGCGGAGCCGCGCCGCGTGTTTCTGCGAGCTTCCACCTTGCGCGCCACGCATGACGGCAACGCCGCCGCTTAGCACGGCGGCGGCTTTGCTTCTGACGTTTCGTGGATTGTAGGGCGATTGCGCAAAAGCTGCCGGAAGCCCCCGTCGCCTGCAAGGTTGTCGTCAGACGAAGGCGGCGCATCAGCTGCGCCGCACCGGACTGGTCGATGGACCGTCAGTCGTTGCGCTTCGTCTTGAGCAAGATGTGCTTGGCGATGCCGCGCACGATGTTGACCTCCTCGCGCTCGAGCCCCGAGCGCGCGAAGAGACGTCGCAGCCGTGACATCAGCTTCTTCGGATTGGCCGGATCGAGAAACTCGAGCGCGACCAGCGCGCTTTCGAGATGCACGAACATGCTCTCGATCTCGTCGCTGGCAGCCATCTGTGCGCGCGTGCCGGCCGATTCGGCCGGCGCCGCGCCGGCTCCCGCGGCTGGCACGCCATCGGTCGCTTCAGCTGCGCCGAGATAGGCGGTGCGCAGTTCGTAGGCGAGCACCTGCACGGCCTGCGCGAGGTTGAGCGAGCTGTAGGCGGGATTGGCCGGAATGTGCGCGATCGCGCTGCATCGCTCGACATCATCGTTCGACAGACCCGTGCGCTCGTTGCCGAACACCAGCGCGATCTCGCCGTGCACCGCCTCTTCCTGCGCGGCGGCGGCCGCCGCGCGCGGCGTCCATTGCGGCGGACCGTATTCGCGCAGCCGCGCGGTCAGCGCAATCGACCAGTGCACGCCGGTCAGGGCATCGGCGAGCGTTGGCACCACGTGCGCGGAGGCGAGCACGTCGTCGGCGCCGCTCGCCATTGCGATCGCCTCGGGGTCGTTCTGCACGTTCGGCACGCGCGGCGACACGAGCACGAGCCGTGAAAAGCCCATGGTTTTCAGCGCGCGCGCCGCGGCGCCGACATTGCCCGGATGGCTGGGCTCGACGAGCACGAAGCGCGTCGACGTGAAGCCACCGCGCAATTCAGCCACGGCGGGGTCGGAAGAATGGTGGGTGTGATCCACGATGAAACTCGCCTGTCCAGGAACTCAAGACGCGTATGGTAGCGCCAACGGGCGCCGCTGCCGAATCGAGGAGAGGCGCAGGCACAGGCGCGAGCACCTGCGCGGGCGCGCCCGGACTCAGGTAAAATACCGCTCTTCGCGTCCGGCGCCGGCATTTGCCCGAGGCTTCTGCCGAACCGGCCGCACCGTTCTTATTCAATTCGTCTCCGTCGACGGAATGCGCTCCGCTGTGATATCCGGGGCGGCGTTCCGTGCTATTTTTGCGTCGTTGCGGCGCCCGTCAGCGCAGGTTTCGCGCTTATTTACCAGCCGGCAGCCGTGCTGCCCCGGCACAAGGATCAGTTTATGCATCCCATGCTCAATATCGCTGTGAAGGCCGCCCGCCGCGCAGCGCAGATCATCAATCGCGCATCGCTCGATCTCGACCTGATCCAGGTCAGCAAGAAGCAGCACAACGATTTCGTCACGGAGGTCGACAAAGCGTCTGAAGCGGCGATCATCGATACGCTGAAGACCGCCTATCCCGATCACGCCATCCTCGCCGAAGAATCGGGCAAGTCGGACCACGATTCCGAATATCAGTGGATCATCGATCCGCTCGACGGCACCACCAACTTCATCCACGGCTTCCCGTACTACTGCGTGTCGATCGCGCTCGCGCACAAGGGCGTCATCACGCAGGCCGTCGTCTACGATCCGAACCACAACGACCTGTTCACCGCTTCGCGCGGCCGCGGTGCGTTCCTCAACGATCGCCGCCTGCGCGTCGCCAAACGTGACCGCCTCGCCGACTGCCTGATCGGCACGGGTTTCCCGTTCCGCGACCAGGACAACCTCGAAGCGTACGGCCGCCAGTTCGCCGAGATGACCGAAGCCTGCGCGGGCCTGCGCCGCCCCGGCGCCGCCGCGCTCGATCTGGCCTACGTCGCGGCCGGCCGCATGGACGGCTTCTTCGAGCAGGGCCTGAGCCCATGGGACGTCGCGGCGGGCAGCCTGCTGATCACCGAAGCCGGCGGTCTGGTCGGCAACTACACCGGTGATTCGGATTTCCTCCACGTCGGCGAAATCGTCGCGGGCAATCCGAAGGTCTACGCGCAGATGATTCCGATTTTGTCGCGCTACAGCCGCACGCGTCAGCAGTCGGCTTGAGGTGCGCCGCCGCGGCCAGTTCGCGGCAACGCGTAACGGTTGGACAGAAAAGCGGCTTCGGCCGCTTTTTTGTTGACGGCGCTGCAGTTCGCGAGGCTTCGTGCTACAACGCTGGGAATGACGGCAGCAGGACTCCGCCAGGACCGCTCCCTGCTTCACGCTGCCTTGACCTGTCGGACTCCCGCCCCGCGCGCGGTCTCTTCCCTGCCTCATGAAAAAAGGCTTCCACACCATCATCGCGGCGCAGTTCGTTTCGTCGCTGGCTGACAATGCGCTGTTGATCGCAGCAATCGCTCTGCTTTCCGTGATTCGGTCGGCCGCGTGGGTCACGCCGCTGCTGCAGATATTCTTCACGATCTCGTACGTGCTGCTCGCGCCGTTCGTCGGCGCGTTCGCCGATGCGCTGCAAAAGCGCCACGTGATGTTCATCTCCAACGCGCTGAAGGCAAGCGGTTGCCTGATGATGATCCTCGGCGTTCACCCCATGATTGCTTACGGCGTGGTGGGCTTCGGCGCGGCCGCGTATTCGCCCGCCAAGTACGGCATCCTCACCGAGCTGCTGCCCGCCGAAAAGCTCGTGCAGGCGAACGCATGGCTCGAATCGGCGACGGTGCTCTCGACGATCGTCGGCACGATGCTGGGCGGTGCGTTGATCAGCACTGTGGTCGGGCATTTCGTCACGCGCGTGCATGTACCGCTGATCCGCTCCGCCGCCGACCTCGCCATGAGCGCGGTGATGCTCACCTATGCGATCGCCGCTGTGATCAACGTCTTCATTCCGGATACCGGAGCGCGCTATCCGAACCGGCTGACCGAGCCAAAGAAACTGGTCGGCGATTTCCATCACTGCTTCCGCGTGCTGTGGGCCGACAAGCTCGCGCAGATCGCGCTGTGGGTAACCACGCTGATGTGGGGCGCCGCCGTGACGATGCAGTTGCTGGTGCTCAAATGGGCGAACATGAACCTCGGGCTGTCGCTGTCGAAGGCGGCCGTGATGCAGGGGGTGACCGGCTTGGGCATCGCGATCGGCGCGGCGGGCGCGGCCGCGCTGATTCCGCTGCGCAAATCGCTGAAGGTGTTGCCGGTCGGCGTGCTGACGGGCCTGGTGGCGATCGCGATGGCCTTCTACAACAAGGACCTGTTCCCGCCGGGCGCCGGCCTGCGCTTCGGCACGCACGTCGCGCCCTACTACATCCTGCTCGCTTACCCGCTGATGATCGTGCTCGGCGCATTGTCCGGCTTTTTCATCGTGCCGATGAACGCGATCCTGCAGCATCGCGGCGCGACCCTGCTGTCGGCCGGCCACTCGATCGCCGTGCAGAATTTCAACCAGAATCTCGCCGTGCTGCTGATGCTCGGCGTGTACGCGATGCTGCTCACCGCGAAAATGCCGGCGCAGTGGATCATCGTCGTGTTCGGCAGCTTCATCACGCTGCTGATGTGGCTCGCGAAACGCCGCAGCGCCGCGAACGAACGCAGGGTGGACCTGCGGGCGATGATCGAGGAATAAATGCATCACAGTGCTCCGGTAATGACAGCACGAGGCGCGGCTCGACAGGTCTGACGTGCCGCTGCGGCGCGATACGCGGGCCGCGATCGGTTCAATCATGCTGCCATACGGTTTTTGTATGGGGCATCGTCCGTTCGGCCAGGGTCCGCTCGCCGCGCCGGCGGGTTAAACTCACGCCCTGAGCATCTACCGCAAGAAGACACGAAGGATGGGCATTCAAACCGCAGCGGCCAACGACGTCGCACAACACACGCCGATGATGCAGCAGTACCTGCGCATCAAGGCAGAGCATCCGGGCACGCTGGTGTTCTACCGGATGGGCGACTTCTACGAACTCTTTTTCGACGACGCGGAAAAAGCCGCGCGCCTGCTGGATCTGACGCTCACGCAGCGCGGCGCGTCGGCGGGCAATCCGATCAAGATGGCCGGGGTGCCACATCACGCGGTCGAACAGTATCTGGCCAAGCTCGTGAAGCTCGGCGAATCGGTCGCGATCTGCGAACAGATCGGCGACCCGGCCACCTCGAAAGGCCCGGTCGAGCGCAAAGTAATGCGCGTGGTCACACCGGGCACGCTGACCGACGCCGCGCTGCTGTCCGACAAGAGCGACGTCTATCTGCTCGCGCTGTGCGTCGCGCACAATCGCCGGGGTGTCGCGACGAGCGTCGGTCTCGCGTGGCTGAACCTCGCAAGCGGCGCGCTGCGCCTCGCCGAAGTCGCGCCCGATCAGGTCGCCGCCGCTCTGGAGCGCATCCGTCCCGCCGAAATTCTGGTCGCCGATGCCACCGCGGATTCGACCAGTTGGACTCCTCCCGTCAACGCCAGCGCGCTCACGCGCGTGCCGGGCTGGCACTTCGATATCACATCGGGCACGAAACGCCTGTGCGATCAGCTCGAAGTCGCGAGCCTCGACGGCTTCGGCGCGCATTCGCTCAGCTGCGCTTGCGGCGCGGCCGGCGCGTTGCTGCTGTACGCAGCGTCCACGCAAGGCCAGCAGTTGCGTCACGTGCGCAGCCTGAAGGTCGAATACGAATCCGAATACATCGGCCTCGATCCGGCCACGCGTCGCAACCTCGAACTCACGGAGACGCTGCGCGGAACCGAATCGCCGACCCTTTGCTCGCTGCTCGACACCTGCTGCACGACGATGGGCAGCCGCCTGCTGCGTCACTGGCTGCATCATCCGCCGCGCGATTCGGCGGTGGCGCAGACGCGTCAACAGGCCATCGGTGCGCTGCTCGACGCGCCGCCGGGCGCCGATCTCGATACCCTGCGCCAGGCGTTGCGACAGATTTCGGACATCGAACGCATCACCGGACGTCTCGCGCTGCTGTCGGCGCGGCCGCGCGATCTGTCGAGCCTGCGCGATACCTTCATCGCGCTGCCCGCGTTGCGCGCGCAGCTCACTGACATTGCATCGAACGCGGATTCGCTCGCGCGCATCGACGCGGCGCTCGAACCGCCGGCAGCGTGCGTCGATCTGCTGAAGCTCGCGGTCGCGCAGGAGCCGGCCGCGATGGTGCGCGACGGCGGCGTCATCGCGCGTGGATATGACGCCGAGCTCGACGAACTGCGCGATATTTCGGAGAACTGCGGACAGTTCCTGATCGACCTCGAAACACGCGAACGCGCACGCACCGGCATCAACAATCTGCGTGTCGAATACAACAAGGTGCACGGCTTCTATATCGAAGTCACGCGCGGCCAGACCGACAAGGTGCCCGACGACTATCGCCGCCGCCAAACGCTGAAGAACGCCGAGCGCTATATCACGCCTGAGCTGAAGACTTTCGAGGACAAGGCGCTGTCCGCGCAGGAACGCGCACTCGCGCGCGAACGCGCGCTATACGACGCGTTGCTGCAATCGTTGCTGCCGTTTATTCCCGACTGTCAGCGCGTCGCGTCGGCGCTCGCCGAACTCGATCTGCTGGCCGCGTTCGGCGAACGCGCACGTGCGCTCGACTGGGTCGCGCCGACGTTCTCGGCAGACGCCGGTATCGACATCGAGCAAGGTCGTCATCCGGTCGTCGAGGCACAGGTCGAGCAGTTCATCGCCAACGACTGCACGCTCGCGACCGAGCGCAAGCTGCTGCTGATCACCGGTCCGAACATGGGCGGTAAGTCGACCTTCATGCGCCAGACCGCGCTGATCGCGCTGCTCGCGTACGTGGGCAGCTACGTGCCGGCGCGGCGCGCGGCCTTCGGGCCGCTCGACCGCATCTTCACCCGCATCGGCGCAGCCGACGACCTCGCCGGCGGCCGCTCGACCTTCATGGTCGAGATGACCGAAGCCGCCGCGATCCTCAACGACGCAACCCCGCAAAGTCTCGTGTTGATGGACGAGATCGGCCGCGGCACGTCGACGTTCGACGGCCTCGCGCTCGCGTGGGCGATCGCGCGTCATCTGCTCGCGCACAACGGTTGCTACACGCTGTTCGCGACGCACTACTTCGAGCTGACGCAACTGCCCGCGGAGTTTCCGCACGCGGCCAACGTGCATCTGTCGGCGGTCGAGCATGGGCACGGCATCGTGTTCCTGCACGCGGTCGACGAAGGGCCGGCCAACCAGAGCTACGGTCTGCAGGTCGCGCAGCTTGCCGGCGTGCCGAACGCGGTGATCCGCGCGGCGCGCAAGCATCTCGCGCATCTGGAGCAGCAATCGGCCGCGCAGCCCGCGCCGCAACTCGATCTGTTTGCCGCGCCGGCGCCGATGCTCGTCGAAGACGCGGACGACGACAACGAATTCGATGCCAACGCGGCACCCGCGTCGCCCGCGATGCAGACCCTCGTCGAGCGCTTGCGCGGCATCGACCCGAACGATCTGCGGCCGCGCGAAGCACTCGATCTGCTGTACGAACTGCATGAACTGGCCGTTGCGCCGGATGCGAACCACTGACACACCGAGGCGCCCGCCGCGCCCGCGGGAAGTTCTCGCGGCGTTGCTCCACGCGCTCGCGGCAGCGTGCGTGTGGAGCGCGCCGGCGCACGCCGAAGCCTCGCGCTTCGCGTTCGCAGTGATCTCCGACACGATGCACAGCCCCGCCGACGAAGCCGCCACGCAACGGCTGCTCGAAGCGATCGGCCGCGAGCGCGAGGTGCGCTTCATCGTTTACGACGGCAATCTGAAGGGGTCGAAGGAAGCTTGCCGCGACGCGCTGTTCGAGCGTCGCCACGCCCTGCTCGACAGTTCGCGAACCGCGCTCTTCTTCATCCCGGGTCAGCACGACTGGGTCGATTGCGGCACGGTCGAAGCCGGCGGCTTCGATCCGGTCGAGCGGCTGGATCAACTGCGGCAAACGCTGTTCGCCGATCCGACATCGATGGGGCAGAACCCGATCGCGTTGACCCGCGAAAGCGAAGTGTCGCGCTTTCGTCCGTACCGCGAAAACGTACGCTGGATGGCGAACGACAAAGGCGGCGACATCGTCTTCATCGGCCTGAACGCGCCGGGCCCGAACAATCACTATCTGAGCGCGGGCGGCCGCAACGGCGAGTTCGAGGATCGCGTGATCGCCAACGCATTCTGGCTCGAACACGCGGCCGAATACGCGAAGCGCCGGAACGCACGCGCGATCGTCGTGTTCATTCAGGGTGATTTCGACCCGGAACGCTACGAGCGGCCCGAGCGGTTCGCGTGGCTACACTTCGCGCGCAGCTCGCGCCGCGACGGCTTTCTCGAATTCAAGCGCAGTCTCGTCAAGCTCGCGCAGATTTTTCCCGGACCTGTGGTCGTTGTTCATGCCGACGACGAACGAGCGGCAGGCGGCTTCGTCATCGATCAGCCGCTACGCAACGACAAGGGCATGGTCGTGACGAATCTCACGCGCATCGCATTCGCGCCGCGTGATCGTCTTAACCAATGGATTCAGATTGAAGCGGATTTCGGCCGGAAGCCGCCGTTCAGGGTCAGCGTGCGCGACGTGCCCAGGCAGATGCCGCTGCCCGCCACGCCGCCAGTCTTGCCGCCCGTAACGCCGCGCGACGAAACAGGCGCGTCGATGCCGGGTGCGCCGGAGATGCCGAATGTGGAAGGTTTTGGGCCGGCGTCGGAAGCGCCGCCAGTATTACAGACGCCAGGCGAGCCGCAGAACCAGCAGCCGCGGATCCCGTCCGACCAGGGTGGCGGCGACTACGGGCCCGCGATCTCGATGCCGCCGGGGTCGATCCTGCCGGCGTCACCTGTGTTGCCGGCATCGGTGCCGTCCGCCCCCGCGACGACACCGCGCATGCCCGCAAGCTCAGTGCAGGGTCGGTTTTGAGTTGTCTTCGTCCTCGTCCTCATCGTCGTCGAGGATTTCGAGGCCGTCCGCGCCGTGCGCGTGCTCGTGTTCGATTTCGTCTTCAGTAGCCGGACGCACGTCTTTCACGGTCAAGGCGAAACGCAGCGCCATGCCGGCGAGCGGATGATTGCCGTCGAGCACAACCTTGTCTTCCGCGACGTCGGTCACCACGTACACCAGCGCATCGATTTCCTCGTCGCCATCTTCCGGCGTGCCTTCGAACTGCATGCCGACTTCCAACGGTTCCGGGAAGCGATCGCGCGGCTCGATCTTCACGAGCTCCGGATCGTACTCACCGAACGCGTCTTGCGGTTCGAGCTGGATCTGGGTCTCGAAGCCGGCCTCGTGGCCGTCGAGCTCTTCCTCGATCTTGGGGAACGTGCCATCATAGCCGCCGTGCAGATAGACCATCGGCTCTTCGCTTTCCTCGATCAGATTGCCTTGCGCATCCGACAGCTTGTAAGCGACCGACACGACGGTGTTCTTTGCGATTTTCATTCGATTCTCCAGAATACAACTCACATTATACGATGCCCAGGCGGCCCACTCACCTCCCGGCCGATGCAGCTTCGGCACGCAATTCATCGTCTGCTGCAAAGCCGGCCACGCAGCCCGTTGTTCCGCCCTCGCCCGACCTTCCGACCGCACTGCTCGGCCAGTTGAGCCCGTCGCAATTCATGCGCCGCTACTGGCAGAAAAAGCCGCTGCTGATCCGTCAGGCGATCCCCGAGATCGAAGCGCCGCTGTCGCGCGACGAGCTGTTCGAGCTGGCCGATCAGGACGACGTCGAAGCCAGGTTGATCACGCATTTCCGCAACAAATGGCAGCTGGAGCAAGGCCCTTTCGCGCCCGACGAACTGCCCGCCGTCAAGCAGCGCGCATGGACGCTGCTCGTCCAGGGCGTGGACCTGCACGACGACCGCGCGCGCGCTTTGCTCGACCGTTTCCGTTTCGTGCCGGACGCGCGCCTCGACGACCTGATGATCTCGTATGCGAGCGATGGCGGCGGCGTCGGCCCGCACTTCGATTCCTACGATGTGTTTCTTTTGCAAGTAAAAGGCAAGCGCCGCTGGCGCATCAGCGCGCAGAAAGATCTGACCTTGCAGCCCGGCTTGCCGTTGAAAGTTTTACAGCACTTCGAGCCTGAGGAGGAGTGGGTGCTCGAGCCCGGCGACATGCTGTACCTGCCGCCGCACATCGCGCACGACGGCATCGCCGAGGGCGAATGCATGACCTGCTCGATCGGCTTTCGCGCGCCGTCGGAGGCCGAACTGACCGCGCAGTTCCTTTACCACCTTGCCGAGCGCGGCGAGGCTATGGGCAAGGCCGGCGCGCTTTATCGCGATCCGCGGCAGGCCGCCGTCGAGCGGCCCGCTGAACTACCCGCGGCGCTCGTCGAACGGGTGGGCGCGATGCTTGCTAAAGTGCGATGGAATGAGCAGGACATTGCGTCGTTCCTTGGCACGTATCTCAGTGAACCGAAGCCGAGTGTCGTCTTCGATCCGCCGCAACGGCCGCTCAACGAAGCCCGTTTCGTCGCCGCGGCGACGAAACACGGCCTGCGGCTCGACCGCAAGACTAACCTGTTGTACGAACGGCGTTTTTTCTTCGTAAATGGAGAAGAAATAGCGTGGGACGGCGCAAAAAAATGGCTGTTTGATCTCGCCAACCTGCGGTGTATGAGTGCGAAACGCTTTGTAACAACATCGCACGATTCGTCGGTGACAGCACTGCTACACGAGTGGTATTGTGCGGGCTGGATACAGGTGGGCGAGCTTGCGTAACTCTGCCCACGTGCTATACCGTACAGTGAAATTTTGTATGAGAAAGACAACGTATTGACCCCGGATTTATCGACTGTCAGTACGAAAGTGCATATAATTTCCGCCCAAGCCGTAGGGAAGATTCAAGCTCGTCAAAAGAGCATCTCCACCAGCGGCCCAGGTCGGTGTTGGAGCACATTACCGGTTTTATTTTGCGCTGTTGCTTACCTTTAAACCATAAAAGGACGTGATCATGAAGAAATCCCTCCTCGTAGCATCCCTGTTGGCAGCTGTGGCACTGGCTGCATGCAACAAGAGCAACGATCAAGCCGCTGCACCGGCTAGCGACGCTGCTGCTTCGGCACCGGCTGCTGCTGCTTCGGACGCAGGCGCTGCTGCATCGGGTGCTGCTGCTGCTGCGAGCGACGCTGCTGCTTCGGCTTCGGCTGCTGCTTCGGACGCTGGCGCTGCCGCTTCGGACGCAGGCGCTGCTGCTTCGGCTGCAGCTCCGGCTTCGGGCGCAAGCCAGTAAGCTGTCGCGTAGGGTTCGCCTCTGGGCGAAAACTGCTTCGGGAAGTCGTTATGACTTCCCGAAACGGTCAGGCAAAACGCCACGGATTCATCTCCGTGGCGTTTTGCTTTTTGGCGCGCGATTTATCGACGGTGCCAGTCCGCTAAACGTCTCGCCATCTGAAAAACAAAACGCCGCTATTTATAGCGGCGTTTATTTCCCATGCAAAACCTCAGCCGGTCTATCGGGGCGTCTCCCCCGGCAACGTGCTCTCTTCGAAGAATTCGCGCACCACGTCGATTTCGCGGGTGCGCTTGAACGGCGGCAGACTCTGCCAGATGCGACGGCCATACGGCTTATCGACGAGACGCGTATCGCAGATCATCAGCACGCCGCGATCGGTCTCCGCGCGAATCAGCCGCCCCGCGCCCTGCTTCAGCGTGATCACGGCCTGCGGCAGCTGATGCACGGCGAACGGGCTCAAGCCCTTCTTCGTCAGCGCATCGAGCCGCGCAGCCAGCACGGGATCGTCTGGCGGCGCAAACGGCAGCTTGTCGATCACGACCAGCGATAGCGCGTCGCCACGCACGTCGACGCCTTCCCAAAAGCTCTGACTGCCGACCAGAATCGCATTGCCGTACGCGCGAAAGCGGTCGAGCAATTCGGTGCGGCTCGCGTCACCTTGCACGAGCAGCGGATAGTCCCAGCCGCGCGCCTCGATCGCGTCGCGCAGCTTCGTCGAAATACGGTCCACCGCACGCAGCGTCGTGCACAACATGAAGACGCCGCCGCCCGATGCTTCGATGGCGGGCAACGCGGCATCGAACACGGCGTCGGTGAACATCGGCGATGACGGCTGCGGCAGATTGCGCGGCACATACAGCAGCCCCTGCGACGGATAGTCGAACGGGCTCGGCAAGGTCATCGAACGCTTCGAGTTCAGGCCCATTTGCGCCGCATAGTGCGTGAAGTCGCCGCGCACCGACAACGTCGCCGATGTGAAGATCCACGCCCGCGGCACGCCGGCGCGCTGCTTCGCGAAAATCGGCGCGACCGACAACGGCGTTTCGTGCAGCTGCACCGTGTGCGAGAACACCTCGATCCAGCGCACCTTTTCGTTCGGATCGGCTCGCTCGGCGCGGTCGCCCTCGCCTGCGGCAACCGCATTGCGTTCGGTGCTCGTGGGCGGCGTGGTCCAGCCGCTCAGCACGTCCTGCAACTCGCGCGCGCGACGCAGACACGCGCCCAGCGACTCGGCGCGCTCGGCCTGCCCCGCCAGCGCCGAGGCCAGCGCGTCGAGTTCGGCTTCGAGCGTCTCGAGCGCGGCGAACAGCGGGTGATCGTCCGGCAACTGGCCGATCGACAGACGCACCGAGTCTTCCTTGAACGCGAGCCGCACGTCGCGCGCCGCGCGCTCGAGCGTCGCGCCGAGCTTGACCCAGTCGATCGCATCGCGGGCGTGGCCGAGCCCCTCGGCCACCGAATCGCGCGCGAGTTCGAGAAATTGCGCGGTCGATAGCGTCTCGCCGAAGAACAGCGTCGCGGTTTCGGGCAACTGATGCGCTTCGTCGAAGATGACCGTGTTCGCGGTCGGCAGCAGCTCCGCCATGCCGGTATCGCGCAGCATGATGTCGGCGAAAAACAGATGGTGGTTGACCACCACGATATCGGCCTGTTGCGCTTCGCGGCGCGCCTGCATCACGAAGCAGTCCTTGTAGTGCGGACACTCCTGGCCGAGACAGTTGTCGCGCGTCGACGTGACCATCGACCACACCTGCGCGGTCTCCGGCACGCTCGCGAGTTCGGCCTTGTCGCCGGTGCGCGTGATCTTCGCGAAGCGCACGATGTCCTGCAGATACGAGGTTTCCTGGCGCGACGGCAGACGGCCGTTGTCGGCGGTGCGTTGCAGGTAGTAGTGGCACAGGTAGTTCGCGCGCCCCTTCAGCATCGCGACCGACACCGGGACCGCGAGCGCGTCGCGCACGGTCGGAATGTCGCGCTGGAACAGCTGATCCTGCAGATGCTTGGTGCCGGTGGAGACGATCACCTTGCCGCCCCACAGCATGGCCGGCACGAGGTACGCATAGGTCTTGCCGGTGCCGGTACCCGCTTCGACGATCAGCGTGTTCTCACCGGCTTCCACGCTATCCGTGTCGGCGCCGTTTTCGGTCGACACCGAGGCGGCATCCGGGCTCGCCTGCTGCAGTCGCCGCGCCGGGCGCTTCTGCGTTTCGAACATCGCGGGCTCGGGCATCGCGCGGCCCGACGCTTCCATCGCCGCGGCGACCGCGCGCGCCATCTCGATCTGCGACGCACGCGGCCGATAGCCGTCGATCTGCCGCGCGAGCAGACCGCTGTCGGCGAAGATTTCTTCGAGCTCGCTCGCGCGTCGCCCACTCAGCGACACACCCGGCACCGGCGCTGCCGCGCGCGGCGCGACAGCGTCGGAGGCAGATGCGTTGCCCGGCGCAGCCGGGGATGAAGTGTCATGCGGTGAATTCAAGGCAAGCGTTCCTGCTAAGTCCGGCTCGCGCGGTGCGCGCCCGGCGCCTGCCAGGCCGCGAACTCAGGCGCGCGCGTCCGGTTCGAGCTGCAATTGCAGCAAGATGATGGTGTCCTTGACTTTGAGTTTGCGCTTTTTCAGGCGCTGCAACTCGAAGTCGTCGATGCCGGGTTCATCCGACATCCGGTCGATCAAGCGGTCGAGTCCACTATGCTCCGATTCCAGTTGCAGAATGCGGTCGCGAAGTGTGTTTGCGTCGATGACGTGATGACGATCGCGCATGCTCGCCTCCTCTGGTCGGCGGCACGAACCGCGTGCGCGCGGTCCGATGCCTGAGGTTGCTGTCCGGCTCAAAACGCATTACTGCGACTACGGCGGCCCAGGGCTTGGCCGCCACGGCTCACTCTACGGCACGGCCCCTACAGCACACTTACTGCTGCTCCTGCTGCTGTTTTTGCTGCTCTTCCTGTTGCTGCTGCTTCAACGCGTCCTGACGCTTCTGCTCGGCCTTCTCGGCGGCCTGCTTCTGACGCGCTTCGACGTCGAGCTTATGCTGCGCGGCGTCGGCCTGCTTGCGCTCGAAATTCTCCTGCTTCTGCTGGCGTTCCGTGGCCTTTTGCGCGCCCTGCTGGCGCGCTTCCTCCAACTGGCGCTGGTAATCGCTCTGCTTCTGGTCGTTGGCCTGCTGATTGGCCGCCGCCTGCGCCGGCGCCACGCCATGTTGCGCCTGATCGAGCGCGTGCTGACGCTGCTTTCCCTCGTACGCCTGCGCGTTGGCTGCGCGCTGCGGCGCCTCGGCGTTGCGCTGTGCCTGATCGAGCGCGTGCTGACGCTGCTTTTCCTCGTACGCCTGCGCGTTGGCTGTGCGCTGCGGCGCCTCGGCGTTGCGCTGCGCCTGATCGAGCGCGTGCTGACGCTGCTTTTCCTGGTACGCCTGCTCGTTGCGCGCGTCTTCAGCGGCACGTTGCGGCGCTTCCGCCTCGTTCTGCGCGCGCCGTAGCGCCGTGCGCTCGTCGCGCTCGCGGGCGCGCTGCACGCGCTGCTCGGCGTCGAGCGCAAGCTGTTCCTTGCGGATGTCTGCCTGCACGGTGCGCATCGCGTCGCGCGCGCGGTTCAGACAATGATTGACGAAGAAGCGGCTGTAGCAGTTGTGCTGCGCGACCGCGAATTGATAGTTGTTGTCGTCGGTGCGCTGATTGAGCACCTGTTGCCGGTCCTCGAACGATTTGTCCAGCGCGGCTGCTTCACTCGCGCTTTGGGGACTGTCGGCGCTCGCGTCAGCTTGCGGGCCCGATGCCGCGACCGGCGCCGTGCCTTGCGGGAGCGCCGCGCTCTGCGCCAGCGCCAACACCGGCATGGCGAGCGCGGTGGCGATCACGCACGACGCCCCGACCAACGCGAGCGAAGGACCGAACGAACGCGAGGAAGAACGCGACGAAACCAGCGGCAATTGAGACGGGCCCCGGGACGAGCCCGGCAGCGAACCTGACGTTATCGAAGAGACCAGACGGTTGAGGAACAAGGAGATTGGCAACGTCGTAGAAGGTCAACGGAACATGCCCGAAATTCTAACACCGCGCGGTTGAGCCCTTTGGCATTTATGGCAAAATGCCCCGCTCTAGCAACCTGGTCGCGGCGCCCGCCCGGCCTGTCCCGAATTGCCGCCCGCACGCGGCCCATCACTGAGTCCGCAGGAACACCAAGACCTTATGACGGAAACCGTAGCACTCAAGATCGTCCAGCGCATCGCCACTGAACTCTCTGTCCAGCCTCGCCAGGTCGCGGCCGCGGTGGGACTTCTCGACGAAGGCGCGACCGTTCCGTTCATCGCCCGCTACCGCAAGGAAGTGACCGGCAATCTCGACGACACGCAACTGCGTAACCTCGAGGAACGCCTGCTGTATTTGCGCGAGCTCGAAGACCGGCGCGCGGCGATCATCGCGAGCATCGACGAACAGGGCAAGCTCACCGACGAGCTGCGCGGCGCGATCGAAGCCGCCGACAGCAAACAGGTGCTGGAAGACCTCTATCTGCCGTACAAGCCGAAGCGCCGCACGCGCGCGCAGATCGCGCGTGAAGCCGGTTTGCAGCCGCTCGCCGACGCGCTGCTCGGCAATCCGCTGCTCGATCCGCAGACCGAAGCCGCCGCCTACGTGGACGCGGAGAAAGGCGTCGCCGATGTGAAGGCCGCCCTCGACGGCGCGCGCGACATCCTCTCCGAACAGTTCGGCGAAACGGCCGATCTGCTCGGCAAATTGCGCGACTACCTGTTCAACCAGGGCGTGGTGTCGTCGAAGGTCGTGGAAGGCAAGGAAACCGCGGAAGAAGAAAAATTCCGCGACTACTACGACTACGCCGAAACGATCCGCACGGTACCGTCGCATCGCGCGCTCGCGCTGTTCCGCGGCCGCAATGCCGGCGTGCTGATGATCAAGCTCGGTCTCGGCGAAGAGCTCGACGCGCAGGTGCCGCATCCGGGCGAAGCACTGATCGCGCGTCACTTCGCCATCGCCAATCAGAACCGTCCCGCCGACAAATGGCTCTCCGACGTATGCCGCTGGTGCTGGCGCGTGAAGGTGCAGCCGCACCTCGAAAACGAGCTGCTGACCAATCTGCGCGACGAAGCCGAACACGAGGCGATCCGCGTGTTCGCACGCAATCTGAAGGACCTGCTGCTCGCGGCGCCCGCCGGCCCGAAGGCCGTGATCGGTCTCGATCCGGGCTTGCGCACCGGCGTGAAGGTGGCGGTGGTCGACCGCACCGGCAAGGTGCTCGCGACCGACACGATCTACCCGCACGAGCCGCGCCGCGACTGGGACGGCTCGCTCGCGAAGCTCGCGCGAATCGCCGCGCAGACTCAGGCCGAACTGATCAGCATCGGCAACGGCACCGCGTCGCGTGAGACGGACAAGCTTGCGAGCGAACTGATCGCGCGTCATCCGGAGTTGAAGCTGCAGAAGATCGTCGTGTCCGAAGCAGGCGCGTCCGTGTACTCGGCGTCCGAACTCGCCGCGAAGGAATTCCCCGACATGGACGTGTCGTTGCGCGGCGCGGTGTCGATCGCGCGACGTCTGCAGGACCCGCTCGCCGAGCTCGTGAAGATCGAGCCGAAGGCGATCGGCGTGGGACAGTATCAGCACGACGTGAACCAGCGCGAACTCGCGCGCTCGCTCGATGCGGTCGTCGAAGACTGTGTGAACGCGGTCGGCGTCGATGCGAACACCGCGTCGGTCGCGCTGCTCGCGCGCGTCTCGGGACTCAATGCGACGCTCGCGCGCAACATCGTCGACTATCGCGATGCGAACGGGCCGTTCCCGTCGCGCGAACATCTGCGCAAGGTGCCGCGCCTCGGCGACAAGACCTTCGAGCTGGCGGCTGGTTTCCTGCGCATCAACAACGGCGAGAATCCGCTCGACCGTTCCTCGGTGCACCCGGAAGCGTATCCGGTCGTGCAGCGCATCCTCGCGAAGATCAGCAAGCAGGTCGGCGAAGTACTCGGTAATCGCGATGCGTTGCGCGGACTGTCGCCCACCGAATTCGTCGACGAACGCTTCGGTCTGCCAACCGTGCGCGACATCCTCGGCGAGCTCGAAAAGCCAGGCCGCGATCCGCGTCCCGAGTTCAAGACGGCGACGTTCCGCGAAGGTGTCGAGAAGGTCAGCGACCTGATCCCCGGCATGGTGCTCGAAGGCGTCGTGACGAACGTCGCGGCATTTGGCGCGTTCATCGACGTCGGCGTGCATCAGGACGGTCTCGTGCACGTGTCGGCGATGTCGACGAAGTTCGTGAAGGACCCGCATGAGGTCGTGAAGGCCGGCCAGATCGTCAAGGTCAAGGTGCTCGAAGTCGACGTGAAGCGCCAGCGTATTGCACTGACGATGCGCCTGGACGACGAACCCGGCGCGACGGCCGCGCGCAGCGGCGGCGGTGCGCCGCAGGAGCGCGGCTCGGGGGCCAACTCGAATCGCGGCGGCGCGGGACGTGGCGCGCCGCAACGTTCGCGCGATCCGGAGCCGGGTGGCGCGATGGCGGCCGCGTTCGCGAAGCTCAAGCAGAAGTAAGCGACTGACGCACGCGTATCAACAAAAAGCCCACGCATTGCGTGGGCTTTTTGTTTGCGCCTTCGAACGTCACACAGGGGCGATCAGATCTCGATCTTCGTGCCCAGTTCCACGACCCGGTTGGCCGGGATGCTGAAGAAGTCGGTCGGCTTCGCGGCGTTCTGATGCATCCACGCGAACACACGCTCGCGCCACACCGACATGCCCGGCAATTGCGTAGGCACCACCGTTTCGCGCGCGAGGAAGAATGACGTGTCCATCAATTCGAAGGTCATGTCGTGCGTGCGGCCGACTTCGAGCAGCACCGCTTTCACGTCGGGCGTTTCGTTGAAGCCATAGGCTGCCTTCACCAGGTACAGGCCGCCGTTCATGTCCTTTACCGTCACGCGGTCGGCGTCGTTCACGTACGGAATGTCACGCGTGATGAAGGTCAGGAAGATCGTGCGCTCGTGCAGCACCTTGTTGTGCTTCAGATTGTGCAGCAGGCTCACCGGCACCAGCGAGTCGCTGCCGGTCAGATAGATCGCCGTGCCCGACACGCGATGCGGCGGATGCGCGAGCAGGCCTTGCAGGAACGGCATCAGCGGAATACCGTCGGCGGCCGTGCGTTCCTTCACGATCATCCTGCCCTTGAACCACGTCATCAGCAGGAAGAACAGCAGTCCGCCGATGCACAGCGGCAACCAGCCGCCCTCTTCGACCTTCAGCAGGTTCGCGCCGAAAAAGCCGACGTCGACCATCATGAACACGCCGATGATCAGACCGACGAGCAGCTTGTTCCACTTCCACACCTTCACCATCACGACACAGGCGAGGATCGTCGTGATCACCATCGTTGCGGTGACCGCGATACCGTACGCGGCCGCCAGATTGTCGGAGCTCTTGAAGGCGATCACGATGCACAGAATGATGAACAGCAGCATCCAGTTCACGACCGGCACATAGATCTGCCCGATCGCGAGTTCGGACGTGTGCAGGACCTTCATGCGCGGCACGTAGCCGAGCTGGATCGCCTGACTCGTCAGCGAATACGCGCCCGAAATCACCGCCTGCGACGCGATCACCGTCGCCACCGTCGACAGCACGACGAGCGGCAGCAGCGCCCAATCAGGCGCGAGCAGAAAGAACGGGTTTTCGATCGCCTTCGGGTCGTGCATCAGCAGCGCGCCCTGGCCGAAGTAGTTCAGCACCAGCGACGGCATCACGAGCACGTACCACGCCATGCGGATCGGCTTCGCGCCGAAGTGGCCCATGTCCGCGTACAGCGCTTCGGCGCCGGTCAGCACCAGCACGACCGAGCCGAGCACCACGTAGGCCTGCAGTACGTGCGCGGCCATGAACGTGTAGGCGTAGTACGGATTGAGAGCGCTGATCACGTTCGGCGACTGCATGATGTGCCACAGGCCAAGCACGGCAAGCACGAGGAACCACAGCACCATGATCGGCCCGAACAGACGGCCGACGGTGGCCGTGCCATGCCGCTGGATCCAGAACAGCACGATCAGGATCACGATGGTCAGCGGAATCACCAGATGCGACAGATGCGGCGCGGCGATCTCGAGGCCTTCGACCGCCGAGATCACCGAGATCGCCGGCGTGATCACCGCGTCGCCGTAAAACATGCAGGCGCCGAAGATGCCGAGCATCATCAGAAGGCCGGCCGCTTTCGATTTCTGATCGACCGAGCGCATCGCCAGCGCCATCAGCGCGAGGACACCGCCCTCGCCGTTGTTGTCGGCACGCATCACGAACATCACGTACTTGATGCCGACCACGATCACGATCGCCCAGAACAGCAGCGAGATCACGCCAAGGATCGACTGATCGGTCAGCGGGATGCCGTGCGACGGGCTGAAGGCTTCCTTCAGCGAGTACAAGGGGCTCGTGCCGATGTCGCCGAACACGACTCCGATCGCGGCAATCGCAAGGGACGGCAGCGGCTGTTTGTGTACGTGATTGTTATCTGTCATGAACGCGAGGAGATCCGTTCCCGGGCGGAAAAAACGACCGCTATTCTAAACTGCACATCCGGCACTGCCCGGCTTGTTGTGGATACGCCACGTGGATGTCCGCGCAGTGTAGCACTGCGATATGGACGCGTCTGCCGCGATGCGGGCATCCCGGCGATGCGCGGCGCGCATAAAAAAACGGAGCCCGACTGGGCTCCGTTTTATGACACCGCGATGACGCGCGACATGCGATGCAACCTGGCATGACGCGCGCGCGGCTTCGCGTCAATGACCCGACGACTGTTCGGCCTGCGCGATGCCGCGCTTGATCCACGCCCCGAGGTTATGGGGACGCACCGTGTCCCACTCCTCGAACGGCTGATGAATCCACGGGTTGGTCGGCAGATACTGCACGTGGTAATCGGGCTTCACCTTCGAGCAGCCCTTGTACCACAGCACGGCCGAGCGCACCGCCGTGATCGCCGGATAGCGTTCCTTCAGATGCTGCTGCACGCGCGCGAGCGTGACGCCCGAATCGACGAGGTCGTCGACGAGCAGCACGTTGCCGTGCAATTCGCCGCGCGTCATCGTGATGTATTGCGCAATGTCGAGCTCGCCCTGTTCCGTGCCGGCCGCCTCGCGATACGAGCTCGTTGCCAGAATCGCCAGCGGCAGATCATAGATGCGTGAGAGCTGGTCGCCGACGCGCAAACCGCCGCGCGCGAGGCACAGGATCTGGTCGAACTTCCAGCCCGATTCGTGCACGCCGAGCGCCAGCAACTCGATCAGCCGGTGATATTCGTCCCAGCCGACCCACAGGTTCTTGTCGTCGTTGCGCGGATCTTTCATCGCGATCATCGGTACACCTTGCATTGCTTAAACCTTGAACGGATGACGCCGAAGAATCGTTTCGTCGCGATCCGGACCGGTGGACACCATGTCGATCGGAATACCCGCGGTGTCCTCCACACGCGTGAGATACGCACGCGCATTGGCGGGCAGCTTGTCCCACTCCTTGATGCCGACCGTGCTTTCCTTCCAGCCCGCGAAGGTTTCGTAGACCGGTACGCAGCGCGCCACTTCGGTCGCGCCGCGCGGCAGCAGATCGACGTTCTGGCCGTCGACCGTGTAGCCGACGCACAGCTTCACTTCGTCGAGACCATCGAGCACGTCGAGCTTCGTGATGCACAGACCCGTCACACCGTTGATCTGGATCGAGCGGCGCAGCGCGGCGACGTCGAGCCAGCCGGTGCGGCGCGGACGGCCGGTAACCGAGCCGAATTCCTTACCGACGGTGGCGAGTTCGAGGCCGATCGGATCCTGGCGCGAGGCGTTGTCCGCATCGTACAGCTCGCTCGGGAACGGGCCCGAACCGACGCGCGTGCAGTACGCCTTCGTGATACCGAGGATGTAGTTGAGCTTTTGCGGACCGACGCCCGCGCCTGCCGTCGCGGCACCCGCGACGCAGTTGCTCGACGTGACGAACGGATAGGTACCGTGGTCGATGTCGAGCAGCGTGCCCTGCGCGCCTTCGAACAGCAGATTGCCGCCGTTCGCGTTGACGTCGTACAGGCGGCGCGACACGTCGGTGACCATCGGCTTCAGACGGTCGGCGTAGCTCAGCATCGTGTCGAGCGTCTGCTGGAAATCGACCGCGGCGGCGCCCAGATACTGCGTGAGCACGAAGTTGTGATAGTCGAGGTTTTCACGCAGGCGCTCGGCGAAGGCAGGTGCGTCGAACAGGTCCTGCACGCGCAGGCCACGGCGCGCGACTTTGTCTTCGTAGGCCGGGCCGATGCCGCGGCCGGTCGTGCCGATCTTGCCCGCGCCACGGCGCGCTTCGCGGCCCTGGTCGATCGCGATGTGATACGGCAGGATCAGCGTGGTGGCTTCGGAAATGAACAGGCGTTTCTGAACGTCGACGCCAGCGGCCTCGAGTTCGCCGATTTCCTTGAACAACGCTTCCGGCGACAACACGACGCCATTGCCGATATAGCACGCGACGCCGGGATGCATGATGCCCGACGGAATCAGACGCAAGATGGTTTTCTTGCCGCCGATGATAAGCGTGTGACCGGCATTGTGACCGCCCTGGAAGCGAACGACGCCTTGAGCGTGGTCCGTCAGCCAGTCGACGATCTTGCCCTTGCCCTCATCACCCCATTGGGTACCCACGACGACGACGTTGCGCCCGGGGTTCACATTCACTGCGCTGGCAGACATGTTGTTTCGTAAGCTGGTTAAAAACGTATTTTACCTATGTTCGCGGAAGCTTCCGGAATTTTTCCGTTTCCGCTCAACGGTATGCACGTTATGTTGAGTATTGCGAAAGATGCGCGGCCGCGTGTTTCCATGGCACCGCGCCCGGTTCGGGCGGTGATTGCGCCGCCTTGTGGCGAGCACCGGGGAGGCGCCCCGGCAGCGCTGATCGGAACGCGCGGCTCAGGCGCGCGGTTCGACCACCCATGCGCCATTGCGCTCGACCAGCACACGGTCGAACGCGAATTCATCGAGATCGTGCTTGTGGCCAGGCAGCGCCTGGATCACGACTTCACCGCCGTCGCGCAAGGCCGCGACCGCGACGCGCAATGCCTCGTCGTGCCGCCACGGCGCGAGGATCGCGCTGCTGCGGGCTTCGACCGGCGAGATGCGCGCGACTTCGCGCAGATCGAGCGAAAATCCGGTCGCCGCGCGCGCGCGCCCATAGGCCTGGCCGACGTGGTCGTAACGGCCGCCACGCGCCACCGCGTTCGGCACGCCGTCCACGTACGCGGAGAACATCACGCCGCTGTGGTACGCGTAGCCGCGCAGATCGGCGAGGTCGATCATCACTTCGGCCCCGTCGACCTGGCTCGCGAGAAACGCCAGGTCGTCGAGCGCACGGGCGATCGCCGGCGAATTCGGCAGACGGGCGCGCGCCTCTTCGAGCACCGACGCGTCGCCGTACAGCGTCGGCAGCGCGCGCAGCGCATCGCGAATCACCGGCGAAAATTGCGCGGTCATCTCGACGAGGCGCGGCACGTCCTTGCCGGCCAGCGCGTCGTAGAGGGCCTGGCCGAGTTCCTCGGCGGCCGGCTCGGCTTCGATCAACGCCGCCAGCACGCCCGCGTGGCACAGGTCGAGACGCACCTTCGCGAGGCCGGCCAGATGCAGCGCGTCGAGCATCAGTTGCTGGATTTCGAGGTCCGCCTCGAGGCCCGCGTGGCCGTAGATTTCGGCGCCGATCTGGATCTGCTCGCGCGTCGCATGCAGGCCGCGCGGCCGCGTGTGCGCGACGTTGCCCGCGTAGCAAAGACGCGTGACGCCCTGGCGGTTCAGCAGATGCGCGTCGATGCGCGCGACCTGCGGCGTGATGTCGGCGCGCAGACCAAGCGTGCGGCCCGACAGCTGATCGACGAGCTTGAAGGTGCGCAGGTTCAGATCGTGACCGCCGCCGGTCAGCAGCGACTCGAGGTACTCGAGCAGCGGCGGCATCACCATCTCGTAGCCGTACGAGCGGAAACGGTCCAGCAAATGACGCCGCAATTCTTCGATCTTGCGGGCCTCCGACGGCAGCACGTCGGCAATATTCTCGGGAAGCAACCAGGTCGACATCGATACAGTCCTACGGCGTTGAACACGGCGTCTTGAAGCGCCGATGAATGAGAGTAATGGCGTGCAGCGGCTTGATTCTGGCGGCTGGTGCAGACGCTCGTGCGGCATTCTCGGCTCACGCGCGACGCGCGGCGAGCTGGCCGGACAGCCGGCACGTTGCTCGAACAGGCGAAACACGCGGCGGCCTGCGGCAACTCGCGGTGCTTGTCAGACAAGCAAGCCGGTTTCAGGTCGCGATGAACAGCAGTATCAGCCCGAGCAGCATCACGATGAGCCCGCCGACGCGAATATGATGCGTCGGCCGTTCCGCTATTTTACGGAACGTGTCGCGCCACGCGCTCGGAAAAACGAAGGGGAACATCCCCTCGATAATCAGCATCAACGCGATCGCGAGCAATAACGAACCAGCTATGTCCATGCGAGTGAAGCGGCCGCGATGCGGATGCCGCGGCCTTCGGTAATCAGCGTTTGCGCGCAGCAGGCGCGGGAGCGTCCGGGGCGACGCCGCCGGTCGGGCTACGCATGAAGCGGAAGAACTCGCTGCTGGAGTCGACCACGATCAGATCGCCCGGCTTGAAGGTCTTCCGGTACGCCTGCATGCTTTGATAGAACTGGTAGAACTGCGGGTCCTTGCCGAACGCTTCGGCGGCGATCTCCGCGGCCTTCGCATCGCCTTCGCCGCGAATGCCTTGCGCTTGCGCGAGCCCGTCGGCGAGCACCGCCTGCTGCTTCGCGAGCGCGTCCGAACGGATCTGGTTGGCTTCGGCGGCGCCCTTCGCGCGCTCGTCGGCCGCGACCTGCTCGCGCGCCGCGATCATGCGCTTGAATACCGAGTCGGCCACCGCGGCCGGGAAATCGACGCGCGTGAGCTGCACATCCACGACCGACACGCCGAGCGAGGCCGCGCCCTTGTCCATCGCGCCGCGTGCCTCTTCGGCGACGGTCTGCTGTTTGGCAAGTGCGTCGGACAGCGTGAACTTGCCGAACACATCGCCGAGCGCACCGCGCGACAGCAGCGCGAGCCGGTCCGGCAGACTCTGCAGATCACCCTTCGTCTCGGCGACCAGCTTCAGCGGATCGGTTACGCGGAACTTGATGACCGGGTTGACCAGCAGATCGGTTTTGTCGGACGTGACGTAGTGATCTTCGTCGGGTGCGTCGAGCGACTGGATGCGATTGTCGACGAGCGTGACCGTTTGCAGCGGCGGCGGCAGCTTCACGTGCAGGCCGGGGCCGAGCAGTGTGGGCGTGGCGTCGCCGCGCGCGGACAGCACGGCCATATGTCGTTGATCGACGACGAACACCATCGACGATGCCGCGAACAGCACGATAACGACGGCAACGATAAGCGCAATGATTCGGTTCATATTCTTGTGCGCCCCTTATTGAACGTCGTCTTCGCGCATGCGATTGCGGAACGCTTCGCGCGAGCGCAGCGACGCGGCGCTCGGCCGGCTCGCCGGCGCCGGTGCGGAAGCAGCGGCGGGACCCGACGCGACGTCGGCGGCGGAGCCTGCCGCCGCGCCAGTGTCAGGCGCCGAGGCGGCCGACGGCGCGGCCGCGCTCGCCACTTGCGGCGCGCCCGCTACAGCGGGACCCGCAGCGGCGGGGCCCGATGCGGCGGCGGCCGCCGCCGCGGCCTGGCGCTCGCGGTTCTGTTCGACGAGCCTGTCGAGCGGCAGATACAGCACGTTGTTGCCGTTCTTCGCGTCGACGAACACCTTGGTCGCGTTCGCGTAGATCTGCTGCATGGTTTCCATGTACAGGCGGAAGCGCACGAGCGCCGGCGCCTTCGCGTATTGCGTGTAGACCTGCTTGAAGCGCTCGGCCTCTGCCTGCGCCTGCGCGACCGTGGTTTCGCTGTAAGTTTTGGCTTCCTGGATCTGACGCGCGACGTCGGCCTGCGCACGTGGCAGGAGGTCGGCCGCATAAGCCTGGGCCTCGCGCTTCGCGCGTTCGTTTTCGTCGTGCACCTTCGCGGCGTCGTCGAACGCGGGTTGCACCTGCTCGGGCACCTGCACGCTCTGGATCGTCACGCCCGTGACCCCCAGTCCGGACTGGTACTGATCGAGCGATTGCTGGATCGCCGCGATCAGCTGCTGACGCAACGTTTCGTGATCCTGACCGAGAATATCGCTGGTGCTCTGCGCGCCGACGATACCGCGCACGGCCGCCTGCGCGGCATGCATCACGCCCTGATCGGGATCGACGCTGCGGAACAGAAAGTCGTTGGGTTTGCGCACCTGGTACTGCACCGCAAAGCGCACGTCGACGATGTCGCCGTCGCGCGTGAGCATCGCCGCGTCCTTCACGTTGGCGAGACGCACCACATTACTGCGGCCGATCTCGACCTGACGGATCTGTCCGACGTTGACGAACTCGTGGGACTCGAACGGATACGGCAGGCGCCAGTGCACGCCCTGCGCCGCGGTGTACCGATACTTGCCGAACTGCAGCACGACGGCCGCCTGGCCTTCTTGCACGACGAACACGCCGCTACCGAGGTAGATGGCGATCAGCACGCCGATCACGATGCCCACGCCGATACGCGCACCGCGTCCGTTGTCCGGACGGCCGCCGCCGACACCGCCGCCCTTGCGCCCGAAAATCCTCGAGAGGCGACGATTGAAATCGCGCCACATTTCGTCGAGATCGGGCGGACCTTCACCGTCGCGCGCCGGACGCTTCGGATCGTTCGGCCGTTGCCGGTCGCCGTTGCCGTCGCCCCGGCCCCAGCGCGGATCGTTCAGTGAAAGCGAGGCGCGCATGCGCAGCCAGATACTCCGCTCGTTGTAATCGTTCACCTGTGTTCGTTCACCAGAGTAGACAGCGGGTCAGTGCAATTGGAACGGGTCAATGCCCCAGTTCTGGAACCTTGTGGTCGTCGCGCAGTTGCGTCGCGCGTTCGTCTTCCGACGCATCGAGCGGCATGTCGGAAAGCGGTTCGGCAGTAGCGATTTCAGCGATGGCAGCGCGCAACGCATCCAGCCCTTGGCCCGAGCGCGCGCTCAAAAAGACGCGCGAAATATTACCATACTCATCCCGCTCGACCGCGTCGCCGCGGGCCGCCAGCTCTGGCACCGCGTCGATTTTGTTAAACACGAGCACCTGGCGGATGGTGTCCGCGCCGATCGCGTGCAGCACCTCGTTGACCTGATCGATCTGGTCGAGCCGCACCGCGCTCGATGCATCGACGACATGCAGCAGCAGATCCGCGTGAATGGTTTCCTCGAGCGTCGCGCGAAACGCGGCGACGAGCTGGTGGGGCAACTCACGGATAAAACCGACGGTATCGGACACCACCACCTGCCCCGCTTCATCGCCGAGGTAGACACGCCGCGAGGTGGTGTCCAGCGTCGCGAACAGCTGGTCGGCCGCATACGCCTGCGCCTTGGTCAGCGCATTGAAGAGCGTCGATTTGCCCGCGTTCGTATAGCCGACCAGCGACACCGACATCGTCTGGTTGCGATTACGCGCGCGGCGCTGCGTGCCATGCTGGCGACGCAGCTTCTCGAGCCGGATCTTGAGTGCCTTGATGCGCTCGCCGATCAGCCGGCGGTCGGTTTCGAGCTGCGTTTCGCCAGGACCGCGCAAACCGATACCGCCCTTCTGGCGTTCGAGGTGGGTCCACGCGCGAATCAGCCGGGTCGACAGATATTGCAGCTGCGCGAGTTCGACCTGCAGCTTGCCTTCATGGCTACGCGCGCGCTGCGCGAAAATGTCGAGGATGAGGCTGGTGCGATCGACCACACGCCGATTAAGCGCCCGCTCCAGATTGCGCTGCTGCGCAGGCGCGAGAGCGTGATTGAAGATCACGAGTTCGATGTCGTTCGCTTCGCAAGCAAGGCGCAATTCTTCGGCCTTGCCGCTGCCGACGAACATCTTCGCGTCGGGACTGGAACGGCGTCCGGTGAGGGTGACTACGGGATTCGCACCCGCGCTTTGCGCGAGCAGGCTGAGTTCTTCGAGACTGGCTTCGAAATCGATCTTGCCGAAGTCGATGCCAACAAGCGCTGCATTGATCAAATTGGAGGGTATCAAAATGACGCGGCCGGGAGGGAATCGCCAACGGGCGACATTACGCCGGCCGCGACGAGGGTTAGGACTGTTCGGAATCCGGGTGAAAATTCACCGGACGGGCAGGCACGACTGTGGAAATGGCGTGCTTGTAGACCATCTGGGTGACCGTATTCCGGAGCAACACGACGTACTGGTCGAACGATTCGATGTTCCCTTGAAGCTTGATGCCGTTGACCAGGTAGATCGACACCGGCACATGCTCTTTACGCAGTGCGTTCAAAAACGGGTCTTGTAACAATTGCCCTTTGTTGCTCATAGCAAACTCCGTATTTTTTTGCAGGTTGACTGAATTGACGGCGAAGAAAAAGAGATCCGCCGCCAACCGCTACACTATAGCTGATTTTCATTTCGCCGCGCGGGGCCGGGCCCCGCTGCCAAACCCAGCATACACGCGGGTTTCAGACCCGCTCCAGCCTGTTTCAGCCTTTGTCCGCGTAGGGGTTCGTCGACGATCTGAACTCTATTCGCAATGGAGTGCCCGTCAGCTTGAAAGTTTCCCGGAAGCGATTTTCGAGGTAGCGCTTATACGTGTCCGTGATCGCGTCGAGCGCGTTGCCGTGAATCACGATAATCGGCGGATTCTGCCCGCCCTGGTGCGCGTAGCGCAGCTTCGGCCGCACCGGACCGCGACGGCGCGGTTGCTGGAACTCGACTGCCTCGATCAGCGCACGCGTCAGTTTCGGCGTCGGCAGCTTCGACATGGCGGCCGAATAGGCGTCGTCGACCGAGCGCATCAGCGGCCCGATTCCAGTTTTTTCCGCAGCGGAAATGAAGTGGAATTTGGCGAAGTCCAGAAATTTTAGTTTGCGCTCGAGGTCGGCTTTCGTGCGCTCGCGCACATGCGGATCGAGACCGTCCCATTTGTTCACGCCAACCACCAGCGCGCGACCCTGCTCGACCACGAAGCCGGCGATGTGCGCATCCTGATCCGAAATGTCCTGGCGCGCGTCGAGCAGCAGGATCACGACGTTCGCATCGGAGATCGACTGCAGCGTCTTCACGACCGAAAACTTTTCGATCGCCTCGAACACCTTGCCGCGGCGACGCAGGCCGGCCGTGTCGATCAGCGTGTACGGCTTGCCGTTGCGCTCGAAATCGACGTAGATCGAGTCGCGCGTGGTGCCCGGCATGTCGAACGCGATCACGCGCTCTTCGCCGACCAGCGCATTGATCAGCGTCGACTTGCCGACGTTCGGCCGGCCGACGATCGCGATCTTCACGCCGCGCGCTTCCTTGTCCTGATCGCTTTCTTCCGGCTGACCGGCGTACGCCACTTCGAGCGCCTCGTTGATCATGTCGGTGACGCCGTCGCCGTGCGCGGCCGAAATCGCACGCGGATCGCCGAGGCCGAGTTCATAGAACTCGGCCGCGACGTTGGTGTACTTCATCCCCTCCGCCTTGTTGATGACGAGGAAGATCGGTCGGCCGACCTTGCGCAGATAGTCGGCGATCGACTTGTCCTGCGGTGCGAGACCATTGCGGCCATCGACGATGAACACGACGACGTCCGACTCCTCGACCGCCTGGCGGGTCTGGCGCGCCATCTCGTGCAGGATGCCGTCTTTCGCGACCGGCTCGAAGCCGCCGGTATCGACGACCAGATACGGCCGCTCGCCGGTGCGTCCTTCGCCGTAATGGCGATCGCGCGTGAGACCGGGCAGGTCGGCAACCAGCGCGTCACGCGAACGCGTGAGGCGGTTGAATAAAGTGGATTTCCCCACATTGGGGCGCCCGACGAGGGCAATAACGGGTTTCATCTGATCTTGTTCACGGTGAAACGCGGGATCGCAACCGATCGCGCGCATAGCGACGTCAGGCGGCCGCGACGCGGCGACGTTTTGACGAAATTATCACGAATTCGTCCTGCTCCGGATGTGCGATTGATACGCGCATCCAGGCGGACGGGAGTGGGCTGCGCAGACGCCACCGGGGGGCCGCCTGTTTCAGACCGGGCTGTTCGACGGCTCGCCCGCTGGTGCTCGAGCGCGTCTTCGGTTCGCAAAGCCGCCGATGGAGCGCACGCGCCGCCTTGCACGACGGCCGGCATTTCGACACGACATGCCGGACCAGCCCGTTCGGCAATTCTTTCTATTGAGCCTGCCCGATCGCGCGACGGGCAACATGACTATCCGACGCGGGAGCCGAACGCCAAAGCCGACTCAGACTTCAATTAAAACGCGCGCGGCCGGCAAAGCCGGCCTGCGCGCCTGACACGATGTGTTGCGATCAGCGCGGACGATAGCCGAACAGGCCGCCGTCGCGCGTCTGCACGACCAGCGTATCGCCGGCCAGCACGGGTGCCGCGGTAATCGCGCTGCCGTCGGTCTTCACTCGCGCGACGAGCGCGCCGTCGACGGTCGACAGGAAATGCACGAAGCCCTGGTAGTCACCGAACACGGCCGCCCGGCCCAACAACATCGGCACGCTCAGATCGCGGTTCTTCAGCGCCTCGTTCTTCCACAGCACCGAGCCATTGGTCACGTCGAACGCGGACACGACCGACCAGTCGTCGGCGGCGACCACGCTGCGCTCATCCTGCGCGAGGCCGCTCGTGCTCGAGAACGGCTTGCCCCACAGCGCGCGGCCCGAGTTCGCATCGAAGCAGCCAATCTGGCCCTGGAACGTCACTGCGCAGGTTTCCGAACCAACCAGCGTCGGGGGGCCCGTCACGTCGTTGATACGCTCGACCTCGGTGACGCCCTTCGGATACGACACCGGCGTCTGCCAATAGGCGTCGCCCGTCTGCAGGTTAAGCGCGGCGAACGAGCCGCCCGGGAAGCCGGCCAGCACGGCCACGTCGCCCGCGAACGTCATGCCCGCCGACACGCGCAGGTTCAGCGGCACCGCACGGTTGCGGTAGTTCCACTTCTGCTCGCCGGTTTGGGCGTTGAACGCGACGATCTGACCGTCGATCGTGCGCACGATCACGAGGCCGTTGCCGACGAGCGGCGGCGAAATGATCTCGCTTGGCGCCTTCGCGGTCCACAGCTGCTTGCCGTCCGCGCCGAGCACGTATACGTCGCCCTTCAGTCCGCCGACCGCGGTCAGCGTGCCATCGCTGCCGACACCCGCGGACAGGTCGTCACGCAACTTGATGCGCCACACGTCCTTGCCGGTTTGGGCGTCGATCTTGGCGACCGTGCCGTTCGTGCCAGCGGCGAACACGGCGTTGCCGACCGCGACCGGCGAGAAGATGTAGCGCCCCGCCTTACCCACGCTCGCCGACCAGGATTGCTGCACGTCGAGCACAGGTTTGAACTCGGTGAGCGGCGTCGGCACACGGCGCTCGTCTTTTGTGGATGAGCAAGCCGCCAGCGTGAGAACGGTCATCGCACAGATAACGGGCACAGCGTAACGTTTCAGCAGATTCATCGGTGGACGAAGCATTCAGGAAATGGATTAAAGGAGACCGACTTGCGGTCGTGGCTTGCGGCGCGCCGCGCGGGACGCTCAGCCGCCAAGCGCATCCAGCTTGAACTGGATCAGCTGGCGCGCCGAGATGTCGCTCTTCGCCAGCGAGTCGAGCGCGACCTTGTAGGCCGCGCGCGCGTCGTCGCGTTTGCCCTGGGCCGCGAGCAGGTCGCCGCGGCGGTCCGCCACGACGCCCTTGAAAGCATCGGATTGCGGCTCGGCCAACAGTGCGAGGCCCTGGTCGTAAGCCTTGTCGTCGAGCAGCAGCGACGCCATGCGCAGCTTCGCGACCTGCTTGAACTCGTCGTCCTTCGCGTGATCGATCGCCCATTGCAACTGCGCTTTCGCGCCGGCTTCGTCGCCCGCCGCGTAGAGCGCCTTGGCGACTGCGAGCGCGGTCATCTGCGCGTAGGCGGTGCGCCCGAACTTGTCTTCCATGTCGCCGGCGACGCGCGAGATCTGCGCCTTGTCGCCGGTTGCCGCAGCCTGTTGAACCTGGTCGTACAGCACCGCGGCTTCCGCGGCCTGGCGACGCTGCCAGAAATTCCAGCCATTCCAGCTCGCGCCTGCCAACAACACCACCAGCACGATCCACGTGGTCGCATTGCCCCACTGCTGCCACCATGCCTTCAGACTTTCAATCGATTCTTGTTCGTCGTGGTAACTCATTGCCCGGCGATTTCCTCTTTCTTGCTACGTGTGCGTGTCGAGCCAGCCGGCCCAACGACATTGCGATCAGTCGTCGCCGTCTTCGGCGGATGCAACCATCGCATTGATTAGATATTCGGTCAAGTCTTCGGCCGGCACGTTCTGTTGCTCGCTCTTACCGCCGTTGGCCTGGGTATCGCGCAGCGGTTTCACGCCGACCGTGCCGTTGGCGATCTCGTCTTCGCCGAGCACGACCGCAAACGCGGCGCCGCTCGCATCGGCGCGCTTCATCTGCGACTTGAAACTTGCCGACTGACCATCCGCGCTGCAGTGCAGGATCACGTCGAGGCCCGTATCGCGAAGGCGTTCGGCGATGATGAATGCCTGCTCGCGCGCAGCGTCGCCCTGATGGACCACGTACACGTCGCAGCCTTCGTCTTCAGGCACGAGTTGGTCTTCCTTCAGCAGCTCGAGAATCCGCTCGACACCCATCGCCCAGCCGCATGCCGCCGTTGGCTTGCCGCCGAGTTGCTCGATCAGCGGATCGTAACGGCCGCCCGCCGCGACCGTGCCTTGCGCGCCGAGCTTGTCGGTCACCCACTCGAACACGGTCAGATTGTAGTAATCGAGACCGCGCACGAGACGCGGGTTGATCGTGAACGGAAGGTTGTTCGCTTTCAGCAGGCGCTGCAGGCCTTCGAAGTGCGCGCGCGACGCTTCACCGAGAAAATCGATCAGCTTCGGTGCGTTCTGGGCGACTTCCTGCAACGCGGGGTTCTTCGTATCGAGCACGCGCAGCGGGTTGGTATAGAGACGGCGCTTCGCGTCTTCGTCGAGCACGTCCATGTGCTTTTCGAGGTACGCGATCAGTTCGACGCGATGCGCGGCGCGCTCTTCAGCGAGGCCCAGCGAGTTGATTTCGAGCTTGATGCCAGTCAGACCCAGGTCGTCCCACAGGCGCTGGCACATCATGATGATTTCCGCGTCCGCATCCGGGCCCGCGAAGCCGAGCGCCTCGACGCCGACCTGATGGAACTGGCGATAGCGGCCACGCTGCGGACGCTCGTGACGGAACATCGGCCCGATGTACCACAGGCGCTTCGGACCGTCGTACAGCATGTTGTGCTCGATCGATGCACGCACCACCGCCGCCGTGTTTTCCGGGCGCATGGTCAGGTTTTCGCCGTTCAATGCGTCGGTGAAGCTGTACATCTCTTTTTCGACGATGTCGGTGACTTCGCCGATACCGCGCGTGAACAACTGCGTATGCTCGACGATCGGCGTGCGGATATTCTGATATCCGTAGGAACGCAGCATCGACTTGACGGTAGCTTCGAAAAATTCCCAGAGCCCGGCTTCCTGCGGAAGGATGTCGTTCATGCCCTTCACGCCGGACAGCTTCTCGAGCTTTTTCTTCTGTTCAGTCATCTGTGTTTCGATAGCCGGTATTTAGTTGAGCGCGTCGGCGCGGCCGTAGCGGCGCTCGACGTAGTCGCTCACGATTTGCTGGAATTCTTGCGCGATGTTCTCGCCGCGCAGCGTCTTCACCTTCTCGCCGTCGATGAACACCGGCGCGGCCGGATTCTCGCCGGAGCCCGGCAGGCTGATGCCGATATTCGCCTGCTTCGACTCGCCCGGGCCGTTGACGATGCAGCCCATCACCGCGACGTGCATCGTTTCGACGCCAGGATACTGGTCGCGCCACACCGGCATCTGTTGACGCAGATAGGTCTGGATCTGCGAAGCGAGTTCCTGGAACAGCGTGCTGGTGGTGCGGCCGCAACCGGGGCACGCGATGACCATCGGCGTGAACGAGCGCAGGCCCATCGTTTGCAGGATTTCCTGGCCGACGATCACTTCGCCGGTACGCGACGCGCCCGGTTCCGGTGTCAGCGAAATACGGATCGTGTCGCCGATGCCCTGCTGCAGCAGAACCGACAGCGCCGCCGTCGACGCGACGATACCCTTCGAGCCCATACCCGCTTCGGTCAGGCCCAGATGCAGCGCGAAATCGCAGCGGCGCGCGAGTTCGCGATACACGGCAATCAGATCCTGCACGCCGCTGACCTTGCACGACAGGATGATCTGGTCGCGCCCGAGGCCGAGTTCGACCGCGCGTTCCGCCGAGCCGATCGCCGACTGGATCAGCGCTTCGTACATCACGCTTTGCGCTTCCCACGAGGTGGCGCGAGACGCGTTCTCGTCCATCATCTTCGCGAGCAGGTCCTGGTCGAGGCTGCCCCAGTTCACGCCAATGCGCACCGGCTTGTCGTATTTGGCCGCCGTCTCGATCATCTGCGCGAACTGCGTGTCGCGCTTCGCGCCGTGCCCGACGTTGCCTGGATTGATCCGGTACTTCGACAGCGATTCCGCGCAGCCCGGATAGTCGCGCAGCAGCAGATGGCCGTTGTAATGGAAATCGCCAACGAGCGGCACCATCACGCCCATGCGGTCGAGCTGCTCGCGGATCGCCGGCACGGCAGCCGCCGCTTCCGGTGTATTCACGGTGATACGCACCAGTTCGGAGCCGGCTTGCGCGAGCTCCTTGATCTGGATCGCGGTGCCGATCGCGTCGGCGGTGTCGGTGTTGGTCATCGACTGCACGCGCACCGGCGCATCGCCGCCGATGGTCACGAGCTGGCCGCCCCAGCGGACGTTGACCGCGTGCGATTTGCGCCGCATTGCGGAGCCGCCGAACACAGGCTCGTCTGAAACGATCTTGCTACAGGATTGGGATTGAGCTTCGGTCTGCATCGAAAAACCCATTTACGCCGCACGCGCTATGCAAAAACGCAGCGCCTGAATTGAAAAAGCGCCGCGGACCGGTTGGCCGCGGCGCATACCGTATGTGTCAAGGCAGCGCGAAGCGCGCCACGTTGCCCTTGGCTGCCGAATATTTCGACGGATCGACCGGCTGGCCGTCGAGCGTCACCGACTCGAGACCGGCCTTGTTGCCGACCGTGACCTTGAACGGTCCGACGCCCGTCACTTCCTTCGGATCGCCCGCATGCACGAGGCCGGAGAACAGTTCCTTGCCGTCCTTGTCGCGCACGCTGAACCAGCTGTCCTGCGTCACGCGCAGCGCGACGACCGCCTCGCCGGGCGCTGGCGTGGCCGCCGGAGCCGACGCGTTCGCCACGACTACCGGCGCGCTTGCGGCCGGCTTGGCTGCCTGAGCCTGCGAGCCAGCCTTCGGTGCCGCTGCCGGCGTTGCCGCTACGTTCGCCGCCGACGCCGAGCCCGGCGCGGCGCCAGTGGCCAGCGGCACGGGCATCGGCGTTGCTGGCACAGACGCAGCATTATCCGCGCTCGCCGCGTTCTCGGCAGTGGCTGCAGCCTCCGGTGCCGAGGCGCCCTCCGCCGGCGACGTCGCCGGACCTTGCGCGACGGCGCCCGATGCCGTGTTGTCGCTGCTCGTGGAACTATTCGCGCTTGCCTTCAGGCGCGCGAGCCAAGCAGACGAATCGCCGCCGTTGGTGTGCCACATGCCGAGCGCGATGACCGCGACGACGATCGCCGCGATGCCCCACAGCCACGAGCGGCTCTTGTGCCCGCTGTCGCCGAGCGACAACGAAACCTTGCCGCGCGGTAGATCCTTGCCGGACGACGCCGGCATCGACAGATTCGGCGCCGGCACGCCCTTCTCGCGACGCAGCGCCGCCGTAAAAGGCGTCGGATCGGCGCCCAGCATTTTCGCGTAGCTGCGCACGACACCGAGTGCGAACGTCGTGTCCGGCAGATGACTGATGTCGCCCGCCTCCAGCGCGCTCAGCTTGACGACCGACACCTTCAGCCGCGCCGACACGTCCTCGATCGTCCAGCCTTTCGACTCGCGCAACTGGGTCAAGCGCGCGCCAACCGCCGCCAACGAATCGAGGGCCGGCTGCACGACAGGCTGGACCACCGCCCGCGCAATGGGTGCCGGGTGGTCATCGTTCGTGTCTGTCTCGTGCGGCTGCGGGTGCTGCGGCTCACTCATCCCAAATCCTTTCGCGTCGATTCTTTTAATCGTGCGACCGGACGGGCTCGAGCCTCACGTCCGAATCGCAGACCGTTTATAACAAAATGTGCGGCTTTGTGCGCCGCCCCCGATCGATTCTGCAAACTTTCTTTTTCAATCGACGGTGGCAAGAGAGCAATTTTGCGTTCGCGGTGCTTTCCGCCGAACGCCGACGCCTCCCGCCCCGTGCGATTACACGGCACGAACCTCGATCACCTTCGCCGCCTTCCCGGTGCGCTCAGCAAGGCGCGTGCGGTCTTTCACCGCGCCGGCCAGCTGACCGCAGGCAGCATCGATATCGTCACCGCGGGTCTTGCGCACGGTGGTGACGACGCCCGCATCCATCAACACCTGCGCAAACCGCTTGATCTGTTCCGATTTCGAGCGGATGAGGCCCGATTCGGGGAACGGATTGAACGGAATCAGATTGAACTTGCATGGCACGTTACGCGTGACGGCGAGCAACTCGCGCGCATGCGCTTCGCTGTCGTTCACGCCATCGAGCATGCAATATTCGAATGTAATGAAATCGCGTGGCGCAACTTTCAGATAGCGCTCACAGGCGGCCATCAGCTCACGCAACGGATACTTTTTATTCAGCGGCACGAGTTCGTCGCGCAGCGCGTCGTTCGGCGCATGCAGCGACACCGCGAGCGCCACCGGCAGATCCGCGCCGAGCCGGTCCATCATCGGCACGACGCCCGACGTGGACAGCGTGACGCGCCGGCGCGACAGGCCGTACGCGTTGTCGTCGAGCATCAGGCGCATGGCCGGTACGACCGCGTCGTAATTGAGCAGCGGTTCGCCCATGCCCATCATCACCACGTTCGTGACGACGCGCTCACCCTTGCCGTCGCCGCCCATCGCGCGACCGCCTGCATCGCCGCGAGACGCGCGCAGCGCAAACTCGGCCATGCGCAGCTGGCCGATGATTTCGCCGGTGGTGAGATTGCGGGAGAACCCCTGCTTGCCGGTCGAGCAGAACCGGCAGTTGACCGCGCACCCGGCCTGCGACGACACGCACAAGGTGCCGCGCGTTTCTTCGGGGATGTACACGGTTTCAACGGCATTACCGTTGCCGACGTCGATCAGCCACTTGCGTGTACCGTCCGACGAAACATGATCGCTGACGACGCCCGGCATCGTGATCGAAGCGCGCCCTTTGAGTTTTTCGCGCAAGGACTTCGCCAGATCGGTCATACCGTCGAAGTCCGCAGCGTTGTATTGGTGAATCCAGCGCTGCAACTGCTTGGCGCGAAACGGTTTCTCGCCCAGGCTGTCGCAATAGGCGACGAGCCCTTGGGCGTCGAGGTCGAGAAGGTTGACGGAGGGACTGCTCGTCATATCGAATCCTGCCATTTCAGTGCGAGACTACGTTCATGCAACAAGCTGCATGAACGCCTTGCCGTTCGCGCCCGTTCCTGCTGCTTTTACCTTACTACTTTGCCGTGCCCCGCGCGCGATTCATGCGATAAAACAACTCGGCTGCACGAAACGCGCCACGCGAAGGACGGCTTGCGAGACGCAACTGAAGTCAGTGCCTGACATCAGCGCGAGGCGCTCAACGCGAATAGACGTTGACCTGGGGGAAGAAGAACGCGATTTCAACCGCAGCCGTTTCCGCCGCGTCCGAGCCGTGCACGGCGTTCGCGTCGATGCTATCGGCGAAGTCGGCGCGGATCGTACCCTTCTCTGCCTTCTTCGGATCCGTCGCGCCCATCAGGTCACGGTGCTTCAGGATTGCGTTTTCGCCTTCCAGCGCCTGGACGACCACCGGGCCGGAAATCATGAATTCGACGAGGTCCTTGAAGAACGGACGTGCTGCGTGCACAGCGTAGAACTTCTCGGCGTCAGCACGCGACAGATGAACCATGCGCGATGCCACGATCTTCAGACCCGCGTTTTCAAAACGGGTGTAGATCTGGCCGATCACGTTCTTGGCCACTGCGTCCGGCTTGATAATCGACAGGGTGCGTTCGATCGCCATAAAAACTCCAAAAAATTAAGAGGTTACAGATTCAAATGAATCCGCTATTGTAGCATGTTCCCGTGTATCATTGCGATTGAACCCTTACGGAACTGAAAGCTTCAAAGCAAAGGGTGCAAAATACTGGTAGCGTAGGCCATGTGGGCGACTGGAGGGTATTGAAACTCCGCTCCGCCGCGCTAATCTTACGGATGAACGTTGCGCCCGCAGGCGCTTCGCGAATTGCCGTATCACCATCTCGACACACACGCTTCCGAGGTAAGGAGAGACCATGAACGAACATCCGTATATGTTTGGCCGCAACGGCGCCGTCAGCACGGCCGAAACGCGCAACCGCGTGCTACGGAACACCTACTGGCTGCTCGCGCTATCCATGATTCCGACGGTCCTGGGCGCGTGGGTCGGCCTCGCCACCGGCTTCTCGCTGTTCGCCGCCACCAGCCCCGCCATGAGCATGCTGGCGTTCTTTGCGATCGCCTTCGGCTTCATGTTCGCAATCCAGCGCACCAAGGACAGCGCCGTCGGCGTCTTCGTCCTGCTCGGCTTCACGTTCTTTATGGGGCTGATGCTGTCGCGCATCCTCGCGTTCGTGCTCGGCTTCTCGAACGGCCCGTCGCTGATCATGCTCGCGTTTGGTGGCACTGGTGTGATCTTTGCGGCCATGGCGACCATCGCAACCGTCAGCAAGCGCGACTTCTCGGGCCTCGGCAAGTGGCTCTTCATGGGCGTGATCGTGATCCTGCTGGCTTCGGTCGCGAACGTGTTTCTGCAACTGCCAGCGCTGATGCTGACGGTTTCGGTCATGGCAATCGTGATCTTCTCCGCCTACATCATGTTCGACGTGCAGCGCGTCGTGAACGGCGGCGAGACGAACTACATCACCGCGACGCTCGCGATCTACCTGGATCTGTATAACGTGTTCGTCAACCTGCTTGCACTGCTCGGCATTTTCGGCGGCAACCGCAATTAAGTCTGACCCATCGCGCGGCGTAACCCCCGCCGCGCTCGATGCCCAAAGTAAAAGCCCATAACGATTGCTCGTTATGGGCTTTTTTCATTACATGACAGCTTGATGCGTGCCGGGACGCGCAATCGGAACTCACCCCGGCGTCAGATTCACAGCGTCAACCACGCAAAACCTTCGCTCTGCGACGCGACCACCACCTCTGTGGGCGCTGCGCCTAGCACGTCCGCCAGCGCCGCCCGCGCAAGGTCTGGCAGATTGTTCTGCTGGCTCAGATGCGCGGCGACCAGATGCCGCAGACGCGAGCGGTCGAGCGACGCCAGGATTTCAGCCGCCGCATCATTGTTCAGATGCCCGTGATTGCCACCGATGCGCGCCTTCAGCGACGGAGGATAACGACTGCCTGCGAGCATCTGCACGTCGTGATTGCATTCGAGCACGAGAGCGTCACAGCCACTGAGCACCGCGCTGATATGCGGCGTGGACGTGCCGACATCGGTCAACACGCCGAGCCGGCTCGCGCCATTCGAGAATACGTATTGCAGCGGTTCTCGAGCGTCGTGCGGAACGGTATAAGGAAGGACGCTGAGCTCGCCAATCGCCACCGCCTCGTCGCCCCACAGCACCTGCAGGTCGACGTCGGCTTCGTCGGCGCCCACCGCGCGCGCGGTGCCCCAGCTCATGTACAGCGGAATCGACCACTTGCGCGCCAGCGTCAATGCGCTGCCGATGTGGTCGCTATGCTCATGCGTGATCAGGATCGCATCGAGTTGCTCGGCGCTGGCGCCGAGCCGCGTGAGACGCCGCTCGACCTCGCGCGCGGAAAAACCGCAATCGAGCAGCACGCGCGTGGTGGTCGAGCCGCTGTGCGCCTCGACCAGCAGCGCGTTACCTTCACTGCCGCTGCCGAGGCTTGCGAAGCGCACGGCTCGCCTAGTTCAGTTGCGCGTGCAGCAGCGACACGATGCGCTGGGCGTCCGAGGACGTGTCGATCTGCCCGTTCGCGTCGACGACCGCGACCTGTGTGACAGCGTCGCCCTTCGCGCGCACGTTGACGAGGAATTCCTGGCCCGGCTTGCGCGTCGAATTGCCGCTGTAGAACAGCTTGCCGAGCAGGCCTTCCTTCTTCAGTTCCTGCATCGAATCCGCGTAGCGCACGTAGTAGATGCCCTTCTCGCGATCGCGATTGTCGACCGTAAAGTTGGTGCGATCCAGCGCGAGGCCCACACGCAGCCAGGCGCGGTCGAACGACTCCTGCAGATCGAGCGTCGATGCTCCGGCGTTCTGCTCGAGCGTGACCGGCGCGGCGGCCGGTCGCGCGTCGGTCAGCAGTTGCTTCGACTGCGCTTCGGTCAGACCGAACTTCTGCATCAGCTTGGCGAGGAACAGCGCCTCGAGCGCCGGATCGCGCGGACGCTCTTCCCAGCGCGACGACGTCTTGTCCTGCCCGGTCATCACTTCTTCCATCGCGCTATGCGTGATCGAGATGTCGGTCGCGTTGTCCGCGCCACGCGACACCAACGTGCGGAAACTGTCGCGGGTGCCAGACGAATAGGCGAAGTCGATGACCTTGCCGACCGTGCGACGGAACCAGTCGTCCGGAATGTTCGCCCGGTTTTCCGCCCAGTCGGTCGTCATGATGCCGGTGGCGGGAGCGTCCGTCTTCAGCACGAAGCCGTTCTCCTGCCAGAACTCCTGCAACTGCGGCCACAGTTGTTCCGGCGAGCGGCCGTCCACGACGAGCCAACGACGGTCGCCGTCGCGCTCGATATGCATGCCGAGCGGATCCTGCGCGTTCGGCTGGCCTTCGGTCGCGTTGCCGGCCGCCGTGACAGCGCGCGTCGGCGTGCCGCCGAGCGCCAGATTGGCGGCCGGCGCCACATAGCGCTGGTCGTTCGGCGACGTGCTCAGGTCGCTCGGCACCGCGAGCGGCGGCGCGGTCGGCGTGGCCTTGTAGTCGACCCGGTCGGAAGCGAACCAGTCGTTCAGCGTGTCACAGCCGGCGAGTGTCGACAGGGCAAGCGCCAGCGCCGCCATGCGGGTTGCGTGGAGGGAAAGTGCGGAACGTTTCATGAGGTCCTTCGTGATGCTGGAACGCGATGCCTCGTTCGGTCTGCCGGGAACGTGGGCTGAAGCGACGTCGGTTAATGAAATGCCGGTGGCGGTCTTGCGCGGGCGTCTGGACGATCTGGGCGTTCAACCGAGCAGACCCGCTTCGCGCAGTGCGCCGCGCACCACTTCGTGGTATTGCGCGTCGAGCGGCGTAAGCGGCAGGCGGATGCCGCCCTGCACACGACCCATTTGCTGCAGCGCCCATTTCGCCGGAATCGGATTCGCTTCGGCAAACAGGTACTTGTGCAGCGACAGGAGTTTCAGATGAATGTCGCGCGCGGTCTTCACATCCGCGGCGAGCGCGGCCTTGCACAACTCGCTCATTGCGCGCGGTGCGACATTCGCGGTGACTGAAATATTGCCGTGGCCGCCGAGCAGCATCAGGGCGATCGCGGTGGGATCGTCGCCGCTATAGATGCCGAAGTTCGCCGGCGCCGACTTGATCAGATGCGCGGCGCGATCGATGTTGCCAGTGGCTTCCTTCACACCGACGATGCCCGGCACCTGCGCGCAGCGCAGGATGGTTTCGTTGCTCATGTCGGCGACGGTGCGGCCGGGCACGTTGTACAGGATCACCGGCAGATCGACGCTTTCGGCGATCTTCGAAAAATGACGGTAGATGCCTTCCTGGGTCGGCTTGTTGTAGTACGGCACGACCTGCAGGGTGGCATCCGCGCCGACGTCCTTCGCGTGCTGCGTAAGTTCGATCGCCTCAGCGGTGGAGTTGGCGCCCGCACCCGCGATGACCGGAATCCGGCCCGCGGCGTGCTCGACCGCGGTCTTGACCATCAGCACGTGTTCTTCGACGGACAGCGTAGCCGACTCACCGCTCGTGCCGACCACGACCAGCGCGTTGGTGCCTTCCTCCACGTGCCAGTCGATCAGTTTGCGAAACGCCGGCAGATCGAGGCTGCCGTCTTCGAGCATCGGGGTGATGATGGCAGGAATGCTGCCGCGGATCTGAACGCCGTCCTGGTGACCGCTGTGGTTGCCGTTAGTCATGAAAAGCCATGAATTTGATCAGGTAAACCGCGATTGTAGCGGATTAGCCAGCCAACTCGTAACAAGGCGGTGATGTTGCCCGCGCGCGGTCATTCACAGGCGCCGCCTCCCGAACTGCACAGATGCGCTGAATGTAGGCGGGACGCGGCCTCGCGAGAAATCCGTCCTGAAATGCGACCACCCGCAACTCGCCCCGCACCCTGTCGAGCAGCTCACCGGGCGTCAGCAAAAACGCCGGATTGGACGGCTTGCCGACGCTTTCGTTTCCTTGCGCGAAGGTCTCGTAAACCAGTACGCCGCCCGGTGCGAGCGCGCGCAGCAACTGCGGAAAGAGCGGCCGGTGCAGATAGTTGGTCACGACGACGGCGGCGAACGTCGCATCGCCGGGTAACGGCCACGGCGCGCCTTCGAGGTCGGCCATGAGCGGCGTGACGAGCGGCGCGTCACGCAGCAGGTCGAGCGCGGCAGCGTCGCGATCGATCGCGGTGACCGGATGGCCGAGCGACGCAAAAAAGCGCGCGTGCCGCCCGGCACCCGACGCCACGTCGAGCACCGCGCCGCCCGGCGCGACCAGGTGCGCCCAATGACGCACCCAGCGCGACGGTTCACCGAGGCCGTGCAAGCCGCTGGTAACGGGAGTGCTCATCGCTGCCGTGTGGCCGTGTGGCGCCTCGAGTGCGCATCAGTTGTACGACAGCCCCATCGCCTCGCGGACGTCGCGCATCGTTTCGGTCGCGAAGCGACGCGCCTTGTCGCAGCCGTCGGCGACGATCGCGCGCAACAGCGACGGGTCGTCCATGTACTTCTGCGCGCGCTCGAGCATCGGTTGCTGCTCACGCAGGATTCCTTCGATGACCGGCTGCTTGCATTCGAGACAACCGATGCCCGCCGAGCGGCAGCCCTTCTGCACCCACTCGTGCGTCGCTTCGTCGGTATAGACCTGGTGCAGCTGCCACACCGGGCACTTGTCCGGATCGCCCGGATCGGTGCGGCGCACGCGCGCGGGGTCGGTCGGCATCGTGCGGACTTTCTTCGTGATCGTTTCGGCGTCTTCACGCAGGCCGATCGTGTTGCCGTACGACTTCGACATTTTCTGGCCGTCGAGACCCGGCATGCGCGACGCCTCGGTCAGCATCGCCTGCGGCTCGACGAGGATGATCTTGCGCGAGCCTTCCAGATAGCCGAACAGGCGCTCGCGATCGCTCATCGACAGGCTCTGCGATTCCTGCAGCATCGCCCGCGCACGTTCGAGCGCTTCGTCGTCGCCTTCCTGCTGATACGCGTTGCGCAACTCGTGATAAAGCTTCGAGCGCTTGCCGCCGAGTTTCTTCGCGGCTTCGTTAGCCTTGTCCTCGAAGCCCGGCTCGCGACCATACAGGTAGTTGAAGCGGCGCGCGATTTCGCGCGTCATCTCGACGTGCGGCACCTGGTCCTCACCGACCGGCACGAGCGAGCCGCGATACAGCAGAATGTCCGCCGCCATCAGCACCGGGTAGCCGAGGAAGCCGTAGGTGGACAGGTCCTTGTCCTTCAGCTTTTCCATCTGCTCCTTGTAGGTCGGCACGCGTTCGAGCCAGCCGAGCGGCGTGCTCATGCCGAGCAGCAGCGCGAGCTCAGCGTGCTCGGGCACCTTGCTCTGGATGAACAGCGTCGCCTGCGCCGGATCGATGCCGGACGCAAGCCAGTCGATCAGCACGTCCCAGACGTTCTTTTCGATCACTTCGGGCGTTTCGTAGTGCGTCGTCAGCGCGTGCCAGTCGACCACGCAGAAGAAGCAGGGGTACTCGGACTGCAGTCGCACCCAGTTTTTCAGCACGCCGTGATAGTGGCCGAGGTGCAACGACCCGGTGGGCCGCATGCCGGAGAAGATACGGTCTGGGAACATGGTTATTTAGAAAAGCGAAACAAGTGGAGTCAGAATTGCGGTGATCGCGCCATAGCCGAGCGTAACGAGTGGCTTCAGCCAGAAACGCGTGAGCGTACCTGTCATCACAAGCGCCATCACGATGAAAAACCCGTAAGGCTCGAGCCGCGACAACGCGATCGATTGCTTCGGCGGCAACAGCGCCATCAGCACGCGGCCGCCGTCGAGCGGCGGCAGCGGAAAGAGATTCAGCACGCCGAGCACCAGGTTCACGCCGACGCCCGCGCCCGCCATGCGCGTGAAAAACGGTTCGTTGACGTTGAGCACCGCGAGCACGACGCCGAACACGCCCCAGACGAGCGCCTGGATAAAGTTGCAGGCGGGTCCGGCTGCCGCGACCCACAGGCTGCCCCAGCGCGGATTGCGCAGATTGCCGAACGCCACCGGCACCGGTTTCGCATAGCCGAACATGAACGCGCCGCTCGTCGCGAAGTACAGCAGCAACGGAATGGCGATCGTGCCGAGCGGATCGATGTGCCGCATCGGGTTCAGCGACACGCGGCCGAGCACGTACGCGGTGTTGTCGCCGAGCCAGCGCGCAACATAGCCGTGCGCGGCCTCATGCAGCGTGATCGCGAAGATCACCGGCAGCGCGTACACCGCAATGGTTTGTATCAGGGAAGAATCCATAGCTCGCTATTGTAACAACGCGCTCGCGCACGTCTGTCGGCTTTCACTCACGGCGCTCACGCTGTTTCCGCGAGGCCGAACGGCGCGAGAGAGCCGCGCCCTGCCCGCACCAGCACCGGCTCGGAGCCGGTCAGATCGATCACGGTGGACGGCTCGCACACGCACGCGCCGCCGTCGATCACCAGGTCGAGCTGCTTTTCGAGCCGCGCCCGGATTTCCTCGGGATCGTTGAGCGGCTCCGTTTCGCCGGGCATGATCAGCGTCGAGCCGAGCAGCGGCTGGCCGAGCTCCTCGAGAATCGCGAGCGTGATCGCATGATCCGGCACCCGCAGGCCGATCGTCTTGCGCGAAGGATGCGACACGCGCCGTGGCACTTCCTTGGTGGCCTGCAGCACGAACACGTACGGGCCCGGCGTCACCGATTTAAGCAAGCGATACTGCCAGTTGTCCACCATCGCAAAATTAGAGAGTTCCGACAGATCGCGCACGAGTAGCGACAGCAGTTGCTTTTCATCGAGCCCGCGGATGCGCCGCAGACGCCCGACCGCGTCCTTGTCGTCGAGACGGCAGGCGAGCGCGTAGGTCGAATCGGTCGGCAACGCGACCACGCCGCCGTCGTTGATGATCTGCACGGCCTGCTTGACGAGGCGCGGCTGCGGATTGTCGGGATGAAGCCGAAAGTATTGGGACATGGAGATTCATGAAGGCAGCAGACGAACTGCGACGGATGGGCTGCGGCGAGCGCAACGCGTGCCGCAGCCAGCCGGCCCGCGCGCGAGACGTGCCGTAGCGGCACGGCGCGCGCTCACAGCCAGCGTTCCCAGACGGGCTTCAGATCGGCGGGTAGCGGCGGCAGCGCGCCGAGTTCGATGCGGCCTTCGCCGGGCGCATGGAAGTCGGAGCCACGCGAGGCCTCGAAGCCGAAGCGACGCGCGACGTCCGCGTATTCGCGGTACTGGTCGGGCGTGTGGCTGCCCGTCACGACCTCGATTGCCTTGCCGCCAAGGTCGATGAATTCACCGAAGAACGTGTCGAATTCGAGCTGCGAATAGGCGTAGCGGCCCGGATGCGCCACGATCGCGACGCCGCCCGCGGCCTGAATCCAGCCGAGCGCGTCGGCGAGTTTGGCCCAGCGGTGCGCGATGCAGGCCGGCTTGCCGTCGCCGAGATAGCGGTCGAACACTTCCTGGGTGTTCGCGCAGTGGCCGTGCTCGACCATGAAGCGCGCGAAATGCGTGCGCGACATCATGTCGGGATTCGACACGTAATGCCGCGCACCCTCGTACGCGTCTGGAATGCCGAGCGTGGCCAGTTGCTCGCCGATCGCTTCGGCGCGCGCGGCGCGGCCGTCGCGCGTGCGGGCGAGACCGTCGATCAGGATCTGGCTGCTCGGATCGATGCCGAGTCCGACGATGTGCACGGTACGCCCGGCCCACGTGACCGAAATCTCGACGCCGCTCAGGTAGTCCATGCCAAGTGCCTCGGCCGTGGCGCGCGCCTCGCGCTGGCCGCCGACTTCGTCGTGATCGGTGAGCGCCCACAGCGTCACGCCGTTCGCATGCGCGCGGCGCGCGACGTCGGCCGGCGCGAACTGGCCGTCTGAAACGGTGGAGTGGCAGTGAAGATCGGCGTTCATCGTGGTCCTGGAGAGGTTCTGCGGTCATTTTACTGCAACGCAGTAAGGGTCCGCAGGCGTATCTCGCGACCGATGCTCCGGTTGCCGCCGTGCCGCGAGCTCGGAACCACGCCAGCGCCGGGGCCCGCGACGTCCGGACGACGCCCGGGCACCGTTTCGAGCGTCGCCTCAGGCGCAGAAATCCTCGATCAACGCGGCGATCAACTCCGGCTGGTCGTGATGCACCATGTGCCCCGCACCGTCGATGATCTTCTCGCACCAGTCCGGAAATGCCTGAAAACGCGCCTTGAATTCGTCGAGCGGAATGTCGCCGGCGATGTGCGCAAGCGTCGGCGAGCCAGCGGCCTCGACGTGCAACACCTTCGCGCTGACCTTGCGCCACACCGCCATCACCTCGTCGAGGCGATAGAGCGTCGGCCCACGGACCTTGTGCGCCGGATCGGCGAGCAGCATGAAACGCCCTTCCCCATCCGGCTTCGACCAGTGCTGCGCGAGAAACTGCGCACGGCGCGGATCGAGGCGTGGATTGGTCTTGATCAGGCGCGCGGCGACGTCGTCGAGCGATGCGTAGCGCTTCAGTTGCGGGGGATCGCGCAATTCGTCGAGCCAGTTGAGCAGACGCTTCGGCGCTTGCGCCGGATGCGACGGCGCGAGCCCGAAGCCTTCCAGGTCGACGACGCGCCGCACCCGTTCCGGCCGCACGCCAGCATACAGACACGCGACGTTCGCGCCCATGCTGTGACCGACGAGGTTCACCTCGCCGTGCGGCGCGTAGTGATCGAGCAGCGCGTCGAGATCGCCCAGATAGTCCTGGATCCAGTAGCTTCCGCCGCCGCGCTCGGCGACCGGCCAGTCGGACAGGCCGAAGCCGCGCATGTCGGGCGCGATCACCTGCCAGTCGCCGGCGAGCGCATCGACGACGAACTGGAACGACGCGCCGACGTCCATCCAGCCGTGCAGCATGAACAGCATCGGTGCATCAGCTTGGCCCCAGCGCCGCACGTGCAGCTTGACGCCGCGCGCGGCAACGAACTCAGAGCGGGAAGTATTCATGAACGGCACACCCACGAAAAAAAGAATGGTCGTTCGATTATAGGGACAGCGGCGCAAGAAGTGGTAACGGATTATTGAGGCGACGCTCGGTGATCCGTTGCCTCCGTGGCTTGCTGTGCATCCTGGCTCGCGAGGGCGGCGAGTTCGGCGTCGTCGAAACCGGCGTCGCGGCGCGCTTCGAAATTGAATGGGCCGCGCAGTTTCGGCGCGTGGTACTGGTCGGCGAGGCGCAGATAAGTATGGTGCGGATCGAGACCGTGCTGGTCGCACAGGTGGCGAAACCAGCGGTTGCCGATCAGAACGTGGCCGATTTCATCGCGCAGGATCACGTCGAGGATCGCCGCCGACGCGTGATCGCCGGCCTGTTGCAGACGCGCGCGGATCGGCGGCGAGGCGTCGAGGCCGCGCGCTTCGAGCGTACGCGGCACCAGCGCCATGCGCGCGAGCACCTCGCCGCGGGTGCGCTCGCACATGTCCCACAGGCCGCCGTGCGCCGGAAAATCGCCGTAGGCGTGGCCGTATTCGGCGAGACGCGCGGCGAGCAGCGAGTAGTGATACGCCTCTTCGGCGGCCACCTTGAGCCAGTCGGTATAGAACGCGGCGGGCATGCGCGGGAAGCGCCAGACGGCGTCGAGCGCCAGATTGATCGCGTTGAACTCGATATGCGCGAGCGCGTGAAGCAGCACTGCGCGGCCCTGCGGCGACTGCATGCTGCGTCGGCCGAGCTGGCGCGGCTCGACCAGTTCGGGCCGCTCGGGGCGGCCCGGCAGATCGGCGGGCTCCGCGAGCTCGAGGTCGGCGTCACACAGCGCGCGGCCGTCGAGCACAGCCGCGTACAACTCGCGGGCGGCTGCGGCCTTCGCGGCCGGATCCTGCTCGCGCAACGCGGCAAGCGCGGCGCGGCGCGCGCACGACGGCTCGTCTTGAGAATTCGATGCAGGAGCAGCGGCGGACGTCATGAAAAACGGATCGGCAATGAAAGCGGTAAAAAACGATGAAGGCGAAACGATGAAGGCGACGGATAGACAGCGGCCGGCAATGCCGCCAAGCGGCCGAAGCACACAACCGTTTACAATACCCGATTCGACCATACAGCGCGCTTTCGGGCGCGCCCGTCGGTTGGCGACGCAGGACTGCCAACCTCGCACCGCGGCGGGTGCACGTCACCCTGCCCGTGTGCGTCAACCGATCAGCCAACCATCGCGCACGGGATCGGAGTCACCCAAAGACGGGCTCCGACCATCAAGGAGACATTGTGACGATTTACAAGCTGGGCGAAGCCGCCCCGATCATTCATGAAAGCGTGTTCGTCGCGGATTCGGCGAACATCATCGGCAACGTGACGCTCGAGGAGAACGCGAGCGTGTGGTTCGGCGCGACGCTGCGCGGCGACAACGAGCCGATCACGATCGGCGCCGGCAGCAACGTGCAGGAAAACGCGGTGCTGCATACCGACCCCGGCTATCCGCTGACGGTCGAGCCGAACGTGACGATCGGCCATCAGGTCATGCTGCACGGCTGCACGATCAAGGAAGGCTCGTTGATCGGAATTCAGGCGGTGGTCTTGAATGGCGCGGTGATCGGCCGCAACTGTCTGGTCGGAGCGGGCGCCATCGTCACAGAGGGCAAGGTGTTTCCCGACAATACGCTGATTCTCGGCGCGCCCGCGAAGGCGGTGCGCGAACTGACGGAAACAGATATCGCCAACATGCAGCGCGCCGCGGCAAGCTATGCCGGGCGCCGCGAGTATTTCAAGGCGCAGCTCGTACGCATCGGCTAGACGGCCGACGCGCGCGGCGCGCAAAGGCGCGGCATCACGCCGCGTCATTCCAGCGAGGAAGAGTTGTGAGCGACCAGTTGCAAAAATTCATGTTCAGCGCGGCGCCGGTGCGTGGCGAGATCGTTTCCCTGCGCAATACCTGGCAGGACGTGCTGACGCGCCGCGATTATCCGGCGCCCGTGCGAACCATTCTGGGCGAAATGATGGCCGCGTGCGCGCTGCTGTCCGCGAACCTGAAGTTCGACGGCACGCTCGTCATGCAGATTTTCGGCGATGGCCCGGTCAAGATGCTGGTCGTGCAGTGCAGCTCGAACCTGACGATGCGCGCAACCGCGAAGCTCTCCGGCGAAACCGCCCATACGATCGACGACACGACCTCGCTCGTTGATCTGCTGAACGCGAGCGGCCACGGCCGCTGCGTGATCACGCTCGACCCGACCGACAAGCAGCCCGGCCAGCAGCCGTACCAGAGTATCGTGCCGCTCTCGGGCGTGGACGGCCCGCTGAAGTCGATCGCCGAGGTGCTCGAGCACTACATGCATCACTCCGAGCAGCTCGACACGCGCATGTGGCTCGCGGCGAACACCGAGCGCGCGGTCGGCATGCTGCTGCAGAAGCTGCCGGGCGACGGCGGCATCGTCCCGCATCCGGGCGAGCTCGACGCGGATACCTGGGAGCGCGTGTGCACCCTCGGCGGCACGCTGTCGCAAGACGAGCTGCTGAAGGAAGAACCGCAAACGGTGTTCCGGCGCCTCTTCTGGCAGGAAAACGTCCAGCATTTCGAGCCGGTTACCGCGCGCTTCGAGTGCTCGTGCTCGCGCGAGAAAGTCGGCGCGATGTTGAAGATGCTCGGCCGCGATGAAGTCGACGGCGTGATCGAGGAACGCGGCCACGTCGAGATTCATTGCGAGTTCTGCAATCAGCGCTACGAGTTCGACCCGGTCGATGTCGCGCAACTTTTCGTGGCCGGCGGACTCTCACAGGGTGTGACGCCGGCGGCCGAGCAGCGCCACTAAAGCGCCCTCTCGCTGCGATGAACTACCTGCCGACGAACTGATCGCCCTTTACGACGGTAGTGCTGAGCGCGCCGCCCCATGCCTCGTCACGGCTCGGGCGGCGCGTTGCATTTGAACGCTGCGCTGGTAGATTGGAACGATGCGACGCCGCGCGTCGGGAGAGCTTGCTCGAGCCTCGGACCGATGGAGATTCGACCATGAAGCACACGCATTCGTTGATTCTGGCCGTGATCGCGGGCAGCGCGGCGCTGGCCGGCTGCTCGATCGATCCACCGGGCCCGGCGCCGATCCTGAGCCGGCTGCCGCCCGATCAGGCAGAGGCCGTCAGTCATGCGCACACGTTCACGCCGGAGGAACGCGCGCGATATGATGCGATCGAGCAACAGGTCATGTTCGAACAGGATCAGTCGATGGCCGCGGACGCCGCCGCGCAAGCCTGGTCGCGCTATTACTCGCGCACGCCGCCCGTGAGGTTTTCTGCAGGGTTCTCGAGCGGCAGCTGGGGACGTGGCTGGGGAACCGGTATCGGCGTCGGCTTCGGGCCATATTGGGGCTGGTAGCAGCAAAGACGGCAGAGCGAAAACGGCAGCACAAAATAAAAAGCGCGGTTCGAAATGAACCGCGCTTTTTTTGCGTCTTTGATACCCAGCCTATGCGAGCCATCAAACCTCAGTGCGCCGGCTTCTTCTCCTTCGCAGCCGCCGCCTTCCCGCCATGCTTGCGATCCGGCTTAGCGCGCGACTCGGGATTCGGCACCACGTGCAGCGGCGCGGCCGACACCACACCGCGCGTCGACGTATCCGCCGACGGCGTGCTCGGCATCGGCAACGGCTGGTTCGGCGACACGAATTGCACGAACACCTCGCCGTCCTTGACCATGCCCATTTCGTAACGCGCCCGCTCTTCGACCGCGGCCGTACCATTTTGCAGATCCTGCACTTCGCCCTGGATGCGCTCGTTGCGCAGCTTCGCGTCGGCATTCTTCTGCAGTTGCTGCGCGAGTTGCCCTTGTAACTCATGCACGCGCAGCCAGCCGCCGTGCCCCCACCAGAGCGGGTACTGGATCAAGGCCAGCAGAACGATCAGGACAGCAGTGACAAGCCGCATGAAGTAAGCACAATAAATACACGCCGCCCTGCGCTATACGCAGGGCGGCGTGGTCAATCAGAAACGAGGGATAACCGGCTCATTGATCGGCGTGAACAATCTGGCGAAAACGCTTAGCGCAGATTGTAGAACGCCGACTTGCCCGGGTAGCTGGCGATATCGCCGAGATCTTCCTCGATACGCAGCAGCTGGTTGTACTTCGAGATGCGGTCGGAACGCGACAGCGAACCGGTCTTGATCTGACCGGCGTTCAGACCGACGGCGATGTCAGCGATCGTCGAATCTTCCGTTTCGCCCGAGCGGTGCGAAATCACTGCCGTGTAGCCGGCGCGCTTGGCCATTTCGATCGCCGCGAAAGTTTCCGTCAGCGTGCCGATCTGGTTGATCTTGATCAGGATCGAGTTCGCGATGCCCTTCTCGATGCCTTCCTTCAGGATGCGCGTGTTCGTCACGAACAGGTCGTCGCCGACCAGTTGAACCTTCTTGCCGAGCTTGTCGGTCAGAATCTTCCAGCCTTCCCAGTCGCTTTCGTGCATGCCGTCTTCGATCGACACGATCGGGAACTTGTCGGCGAGGTTCGCGAGATAGTCCGCGAATTCCGTCGACGACAGCTGCAGGCCTTCGCCCGCGAGCTGGTACTTGCCGTCGTGGTAGAACTCGCTCGCCGCGCAGTCGAGCGCGAGCAGCACGTCTTCACCGGCGCGGTAGCCTGCTTTCTCGATGGCTTGCAGGATGGTCGACAGGCACTCGTCGTTGCTGCCGAAGTTCGGCGCGAAGCCGCCTTCGTCGCCGACGGCCGTGCTCATGCCGCGATCCGACAGGATCTTCTTCAGCGCGTGGAACACTTCGGCGCCGCAGCGCAGTGCTTCGCGGAAGCTCGGCTGGCTGACCGGCACGATCATGAATTCCTGGATGTCCAGGCTGTTGTTCGCGTGTGCGCCGCCGTTGACAATGTTCATCATCGGCACCGGCAGTTGCATCGCGCCCGAGCCGCCGAAGTAGCGGTACAGCGGCAGGCCGGCTTCTTCAGCGGCGGCCTTCGCGACCGCCATCGACACGGCCAGCATCGCGTTCGCGCCGAGACGCGACTTGTTGTCGGTGCCGTCGAGCTCGAGCAGCGTCTTGTCGAGGAAAGCCTGCTCGGAAGCGTCGAGACCCATGATCGCTTCGGAGATTTCCGTGTTGATGTGCTCGACGGCCTTCAGCACGCCCTTGCCACCGTAACGGCCGGCTTCGCCGTCGCGCAGTTCGATCGCTTCGCGCGAGCCGGTCGACGCGCCCGACGGCACCGCTGCGCGGCCCATCGTGCCCGATTCGAGCAGCACGTCGCATTCGACGGTGGGGTTGCCTCGCGAATCGAGAATCTCTCGACCGATGATGTCTACGATAGCACTCATGGTTTCCTCAAAGGATGACGTTGAATTCTTTACTGTGACACTGTATTGCACACCCGCCGGTCTCCCCGACAGACAACTCGCGCGCCAATACGTTCGACCGCCATTGTGCGAAAACGCCGCTTGCCGATTATCGAACGCAATCGTGACACGCGGCGCACGCCTTTATCAGTTGAAATCGCTTTCGAGGAACGGCCCGCGCTTGACGGCCTGGTCGAGCGTGACGAGCGTCTCGAGCAGGTCGGCCATGCGATTGAGCGGCACGGCGTTCGGGCCGTCCGACTTCGCTTGCGCCGGATTCGGATGCGTTTCCATGAAGAGGCCAGCGACGCCGACCGCGACCGCGGCGCGCGCGAGCACCGGCACGAATTCGCGCTGACCGCCCGAGCTCGTGCCCTGGCCGCCCGGCAACTGCACCGAGTGCGTCGCGTCGAACACGACCGGCGCGTTGGTCTCGCGCATGATCGCGAGCGAACGCATGTCCGACACGAGGTTGTTATAGCCGAACGACACGCCGCGCTCGCACGCCATGAAGCGGTCTTCGGACAGACCCGCTTCGCGCGCGGCGTCGCGCGCCTTGTCGATCACGTTCTTCATGTCGTGCGGCGCGAGAAACTGGCCCTTCTTGATGTTGACCGGCTTGCCCGAGCGCGCGCACGCATGGATGAAGTCGGTCTGACGGCACAGGAACGCGGGCGTTTGCAGCACGTCGACGACCGACGCGACCTGCTCGATCTCGTGCTCGGCGTGCACATCGGTCAGCACCGGCAGACCGAGCTGGCGCTTCACTTCCGACAGGATGCGCAGACCTTCGTCCATACCCAGTCCGCGGAACGACTTGCCGCTACTGCGGTTGGCCTTGTCGTACGACGATTTGTAGATGAACGGGATGTTCAGCTTCGCGCAGATTTCCTTCAGGCGGCCGGCCGTGTCGATCGTCATCTGTTCGGATTCGACGACACAGGTACCGGCGATCAGGAAAAACGGCTTGTCGAGCCCGATTTCGAAATCGCCCAGTTTCATGCTTTCTCCTCGACCCTCGACTGCTGATGCGCGAGCGCCGCTTCGACGAACGACTTGAACAGCGGATGGCCGTCGCGCGGCGTGGACGTGAATTCCGGGTGGAACTGCACGCCGACGAACCACGGATGCATGCTGCGCGGCAGTTCCATCATTTCAGGCAGATCCTCGCTCGGGGTACGGGCGCTAATGATGAGGCCACCGGCTTCGAGCTGGGGCACGAAACGGTTATTCACCTCATAACGGTGACGATGACGCTCGTTCACATCCGTGCCGTAAATCTCTTCGGCGAGCGTGCCCGGCTTGATCGGGCAGCGCTGCGAGCCGAGGCGCATCGTGCCGCCGAGATCCGACTCTTCGGTGCGCTTCTCGACGCGGCCTTCGCGGTCGTACCACTCGGTGATCAGCGCGACCACGCGGTTTTTCGTTTCCTGATCGAACTCGGTGCTGTTCGCGTCCTTCAGACCGACGACGTCGCGCGCGAATTCGATCACCGCGAGCTGCATGCCGAGGCAGATGCCGAGATACGGCACCTTCGCTTCGCGTGCATAGCGGATCGCGTTGATCTTGCCTTCGGTGCCACGACGGCCGAAGCCGCCCGGCACGAGCACCGCATCGAGATGCCTGAGGCTCTCGACGCCTTGCGTTTCGATCTCTTCGGAGTCGATGTACTCGATGTTCACGCGCGTCGACGTATGCATCGACGCATGGCGCAGCGCTTCGATCAGCGACTTGTACGACTCGGTCAGATCGACGTATTTGCCGACCATGCCGATCGTCACTTCGTGCTTCGGGTTCTGCAGCTTCTCGACCAGGTCGGACCACATCGAAAGATCCGCGGCCTTCGGCGTGAGCCTCAGCTCTTCGCAGATGATCGCGTCGAGACCCTGGTCGTGCAGCATCTGCGGAATCTTGTAGATGCTGTCCGCGTCCCACACGGAAATCACCGCGTCTTCGGGCACGTTCGAGAACAGCGAGATCTTCGCGCGCTCGTCGTCCGGAATACGGCGGTCGGCACGGCACAGCAGCACGTGCGGCGAAATACCGATCTCGCGCAGCTTCTGCACGCTGTGCTGGGTGGGCTTGGTCTTCAGCTCGCCGGCCGTGGCAACCCAGGGCACCAGCGTCAGGTGCACGAAGCACGCGCTGTTGCGGCCGAGGCGCAGGCTCATCTGACGCGCGGCTTCGAGGAACGGCAGCGACTCGATGTCACCCACCGTGCCACCCACTTCGACGATCGCGACATCCGGCTCGCCGCACGTCGCAGATGCTGCGCCGCGCTCGACGAATGCCTGGATTTCGTTCGTGATGTGCGGGATGACCTGCACGGTCTTGCCGAGATAATCGCCGCGGCGTTCCTTGCGGATCACCGATTCGTAAATCTGGCCCGTGGTGAAGTTGTTGGCCTTGCGCATCTTCGTGCTGATGAAGCGCTCGTAGTGGCCAAGGTCGAGGTCGGTTTCCGCTCCGTCTTCCGTCACGAACACTTCGCCGTGTTGAAACGGGCTCATCGTGCCGGGGTCGACGTTGATGTAGGGATCGAGCTTGAGGAGGGTGACTTTAAGGCCGCGCGATTCGAGGATCGCGGCGAGGGAAGCGGCGGCAATACCCTTGCCGAGGGAAGATACTACGCCGCCGGTGACGAAAACATATTTGGTCATCGCTGGATGCTCGCGGGAAAAACGGATTATACCGTAAAGGATGGTCCCGACCCAGCAAAAAACGACCGCCCCGCCGCGCGCGGATGCTGCCTCGCGCGCGCTGCGCGTCAGGCGCCTCGCTCCAGTTCGCGCAGCATGCGCTGCACCGCGCGGGCAGTTTCGATCGGCTTTTCCATCGGGTACAAATGGCTGCCCTCGATCCACTCGACGTGCCCGCCGGTCGCGCGGCGCGTCGCGTCGAGACCGGCCTGGCGGATTTCCTTCGAGCGGGTCCCGGCGATGAACCCGACCGGCACCGGCGCGCCGCGCGCGAGCCGCGCGCCGAGCGTATGCGGCAGGGTCCGGTAGATCTGGTATTCGGTGCGACGATCGAACGCGAGCATGCGGGTGCCGTCGGGTGAATTCTGCGGAATGCCGAAGTCGATGTAGTCGGACAGCATGCGCTCGTCCCAGCGCGCGAACGCGGGCTTCGAATGGAAGTGCCGCCAGGCTTCGTCGCGGCTCGCCCACTGGGTGCGCCGCGTGCGCGTCGCGGCGGCGGGCGAGAGCCGCTCGTCGAGCCCCGTCCATTGCGACACGCGAAGCATGCTGCTGCGCCAGCCGGCGATCACCGGCGAGTCGAGCATCACGACGCCGCGCACCCACTGCGGCTTTTTCAGCGCCGCCATCAGCGACAGATAGCCGCCGAGCGAATGCCCGACGAGCCACACCGGCTGCTCGTACCTGCGTGCCAGGTCGTCGAGCAGTTGCTCGACCAGATGCGGCCAGTCCTGAGTGACCGGAAAGCGCGGATCATGGCCGATCCGCTCGATGAAGCGCACGTCGTAGTCGTCGGAGAGTTCAGCGAAGATGGTCCGGTAAGTCGAGGCCGGGAAACCGTTCGCGTGCGAGAAATGGATGATGTTTTTCAACTGCGGCTATCTCCGTTGTGTTTTTTGCTCGTGGGCGTGCTTTGCCGCTGCTCATACCGCCGATCGTTTCTGCTTTGCGCGCCGTGGCGCTCACTGCTCCTTCCAGTAGCGGCGCTGCGTGTCGCGATAGCGCTCGAGCTCGAGCGCCGCGCCATCCTCGCCCGGCGCGACCGGATCGACGTCGACCCGCACCGCGCCGTCGCGATCGCTGCGCGCGAGCTCGATATGGCGCGCCACGTAGCGGGCGAACACGCCCGCATTGGGATGATGAAAGCGATTTTCGTAGCCTACCTGAAATAACGCGATGGACGGATCGATAGAGTCGAGGAACGGCTCGGTCGACGACGTCTTGCTGCCATGATGCGGCACCACCAGCACTTGCGCGCGCAGCAGGTCGCGATCGCGCGCGAGCAACGCGCGTTCGGTCGACGCCTCGATGTCGGCGGTCAGCAGGGCCGTATAGCGCGGCGCATTCGTACTGGCTCGCGTCGGCAAGGTGCTGACCCTCAACACGCAGCAATGATCGTTCGGCTTGCCGGTCAGCGCCCCGGCGTCCGGCCACAGCACGGTGAATTCGACACCGTCCCACTGCCAGCGCTGCCCCGCCACGCACGGCAGCGTCTGCGCGCCATGCTGCGTCGCCATCGGCCATAACGCATGGTCCGGCTCCAGTGCGGCCACCAGCTGACGCACCTCGATCGCCTCGAGCACGGCCGGCGCGCCGCCCGCGTGATCCGAATCGGCGTGACTGATCATCAGCGTATCGAGCGTCGTCACCCCTTGCGCCTGCAGGAACGGCACCACCACACGCTCTCCCGCGTGCGTCGATTCCGGACCGGGCCCCGTATCGAACAGCAACGCGTGATGCGCGGTCTGTACCAGCACCGACGTGCCCTGCCCGATATCGAGCGCAGTCAGACGGAACGCCCCCGATGGCTCGGCAAGGGCACCGTCCGCGCTGGGGAGCAGCAGCGGCAGCCACGTCAGCGGCGCGGCCCAACGCAACGGCCAGCCGCGCGGCGCGAGACACCACAGCGCACCGAGCGCCGCCGAGGCGAGTGCCCACGCGTGCGGCTGCGGCAACCACCAGAGCGACCAGCGCGGCCCGGAGAACAGCTGCAAGCCGGCCACGAGACCGTCGAGCAGCGCGTGCGCGGCGCGCCATGCAAGCGCATCGAGTGGCGCGGGCAACGCCACGCCCGCGAGTACCGTCGGCGTGACCAGCGCGCTCACCCACGGAATCGCGAATGCGTTCGCGAGCGGGCCGACGAGCGGGATCTGCGCGAACCAGTAAGCGGTCAGCGGCGCGAGCGCGACCGTCACCGCGTACTGCACGTGCGCGGCGCTGCGCAGCCGTTCGACCAGCGCCCGCAGACGCCGCGCCAAGGTCGCACGCAATCCTTGCCACCAGGTCCGCGCCCCGCTGCCCTCTTCGTCCGGATCATCGCGGGACGCCTGAGCACCCCGCCGACGCGGCCGCCCGGACATCGCGAACAGGATCGCGCCGACCGCGCAGAACGACAGCCAGAATCCGGCCGACACGACCGCCCACGGATCGACCAGCAGCACGAGCCCGAGCGCCCAGGCGAGCACCGTGGAGCGCGCCAGCTGCCGGCCACCGACGAACGCCAGCGCGACGAGCGCGGCCATCCACAACGCACGTTGCGCCGGCACGTTAAAGCCGGCGAGCGCCGCATGCAGCGCGGCGAACATCGTGCCGAGCGTCACGCCGACGAGCTGCGCGGGCAAGCGCAGCGGCCAGTGGCGGCCGAGCCACCCCGAGCGGCGCCACACCGCTGCCGCGAGCCAGCCGGCCAGCCCCGCGACGAAGCCGATATGCAACCCCGAAATCGCCACCAGATGACTCGTGCCGGTGCCGCGCATCAGCTGCCAGTCGGCGGGGCTCACCTGGTCCTGCGCGCCGATCGCGAGCGCCATGACGATGCCGCGATGCGGCGCGGCGGCGAGCACCGAGTCGATCCGCGCACGCAGCGCGGCGCGCCAGCGGTCGACCAGCACGGCGAATCCGCGCGCGTGACCGACGAGGTGCCGCGCGCGCTCCGGCGCGCTCACGTAGCCGGTCGCGCGGACGTTGCGGGCCAGCAGATTCGCCTCGGCATCGCGCACGCCGAAATTCGCGTTGCCATGCGGGCGCTTCAGGCGCACGGTCAGACGCCAGCGCTCGCCCGGTTCGAGCCGCGGGGCCGGCACGTCGCGCGAGATCCACGCGAGCTGGATCACGCGCGGAAAAGCGGCGAGCCGCGCATCGTTCGTCTCGACGTCGAACAGGAAGCGCTCGCCTTTGTCGCCGTGCGTCGGCAAACCCTTGATACTGCCGACGACCTCGATATCGCGCCCTTCCCATGCGTGCGGCAGGCTCACCGCGAGCCGCGTTTGCGCGCGCATGGCCGCATAGCCGAAGCCGACGCTGAACGCCGCGCACCACACGGCGCTCCATCCGACCACCCGCCGCACGCGGAACGCGCGCCATCCCTCGCGGGAGAACTCGTGCCCGAAGCCACGCCCGTCCGCAGCTTCCCGCTCACATGCGACACCTGTCCCGTCGCCACGCAACCCCCACACCGCAACGCCCAGCGCCACGCAGCCGGCCGCCACGCACGCCCACCATCCGCCGATACCCGGCAACGCCGCCTGCCGCTGCAGCCAGATCACTCCCAACGCAAACCCGCACCAGACCGCCCGCATCCGCCCTCCGCGCCGCTGGCGCCGGACGTCGTCACGCGCCGGCGAACGGGCAGCAGCGAGCCCGCCGGGCATGGGCGTCGCCCGGCGCGAACCCTCTCAACCAACGGAATCGATTATGCAGAGGAAAGCGCGAGTCGCGGCAGCGCGGCGAGCGCGTTAGCCGTTGTGCCTAGGGCGGCTGCGTCGGATGAGACACCGCGCAGTTGCGCGAGAATCGCGCCGATCGCCGGAATCTGCTCGGGCGAATTGCGCTGCTTGTACATCCACGATGGGGCGATATCGGGCGCATCGGTCTCGACGACCAGCGCATCGAACGGCAACTGCTCGGCAAGTCGCCGGATTTGCCGCGCGCGCTCGAACGTCAGGTTGCCGCCGAAACCAAGATGCATGCCCTGATCGATATAAGCCTGGGCCTGCTGGAAACTGCCGTTGAACGCGTGCGCGATGCCGCGATGGAGCTGGTGCCGGCGCAATCCCTTGAGCACCTGATCCTGCGATTTGCGCACATGGCAGATCACTGGCAGATCGAATTCGCGCGCGAGCTGCAACTGGCCGTTGTAGAAGAACTGCTGGCGCGCATCGTCGAGACCGTCGACGAAATAGTCGAGCCCGATCTCGCCGATGCCGACGAAGCGCGGATCGTCGAGACTCGCCTCGATCTCCATGCGCAGCAGGTCGAGGTCGGCATCGACGGCGTGCGGCGTGAAGAGCGGATGAATGCCGAGCGCGTACGCCCCGCCCTCGACGCGATGCGCGAGCTCGCGCACCGTCGCGAAGTTCTGTCGCCCGATCGCCGGAATCACGATGCGCGACACGCCCGCCTCGCGCGCGGACGCCGCGACCGCGTCACGGTCGGCGTCGAACTCCGAAGCGTCGAGATGGCAGTGCGTATCGATCCACATGGAAGGTCTCGCTGGCAGTGGGGCCGGGCCGCAGGCGGCCAGGCGCTCCGCGGTGGCCGTCAGTCATCGCAGCCAATCCGCAACGACCGTGCCGGACCGCATTCAGACCGGCACCGGCGGCTCTTCGTGCAGCACGCCGTCGCGCAGCCGCATGATGCGGTCGCAGCGGCCCGCCAGTTCCGGGTCGTGCGTGACGATCACGAAGCTCGTTTCGAGCGTGCGCGACAGTTCGAGCATCAGGTTGAACACAGTGTCGGCGGTGCCGCCGTCGAGGTTGCCGGTCGGCTCGTCGGCGAGCACGCAGGCGGGCTTCGTGACGAGCGCGCGCGCGATCGCGACGCGCTGGCGCTCGCCGCCCGACAGCTCGCCCGGCCGATGCTTCGCGCGGTGGCCCATGCCGACGCGCTCCAGCACCGCGAGCGCCTCGCGGCGCGCGACTTCGGTCGTCTCGCGACGAATCCGCAGCGGCATCGCGACGTTATCGAGCGCGGAAAACTCGGGCAGCAGATGGTGAAACTGATACACGAAGCCGAGCGCGCGATTGCGCAGGTCGTTGCGCTCGCGCTCGGAGAGCTTCGTGAACGGCTTGCCGAGCACCGACACCTGCCCCGCGCTCGGATCGTCGAGACCGCCGAGCACGTGCAGCAGCGTGCTCTTGCCGGAGCCCGACGCGCCGACGATCGCGAGCTTCTCGCCGCGCCGCACGGCGAGTTGTGCGTTGTTGAGCACCTGGACGTTCAGGCCGCCCTGCACGAATGATTTGGAAATGCCGGTGGCTTCGAGCACGTACGGATACGACGCGGGATCCTGAGCGGTCATGGATGAATCGGTGGATGGATGGACGAGGACGTCATTCATAGCGCAGCGCCTCCGCCGGACGGACCTTCGCGCCGCGCCAGCTCGGATAGAGCGTGGCGAGCGCCGACAGCACGAACGCGATGATGCCGATGCGCGCGACGTCGGCCGGCACCAGCTCGGACGGCAGCTCGCTGATGAAGTACACCGACGGCGGCAGGAACTGCACGCCGAGCAGATGCTCGATCATCGGCACGAGCCACGGTATGCTCCACGCGATCAGACAGCCGAGCGCGACGCCGGTCGCCGTGCCGATGAAGCCGATCGTCACGCCCTGCACGACGAAGATCTTCATGATCGAGCCGGGCTGCGCGCCGAGCGTGCGAAGGATGGCGATATCGGCCTGCTTGTTGGTCACCGTCATCACCAGCGACGACACCAGATTGAACGCCGCCACGGCGATGATCAGCGTCAGGATGATGAACATCATGCGCTTTTCGATCTGCACCGCCGAGAACCAGGTCTTGTTCTGCTGGGTCCAGTCGCGAATGTACAGATCGCCCGACAGCGTGCGCGCGAGCTGATGCGCGACTTCGGGCGCGCGCTGCATGTCGGTCAGGCGCAAGCGCACGCCGGTCGGCGCGGGCAGCCGGAACAGCGCCTGCGCATCCTTGATATTGATCAGCGCGAGCGTGCTGTCGTATTCGTAATGGCCCGACTCGAAGATGCCGACCACCGTGAACTGCTTCAGGCGCGGCAGCATGCCGGCGGGCGTGATCGTACCTTCGGGCGCGACGAGCGTGATCTTGTCGTTCAACTGCACGCCGAGATTGGCCGCGAGGTCCGCGCCGAGCACGATGCCGAAGTCGCCCGGCACGAGGTCGGTCAGCTTGCCGCCCTTCATTTCCTTGCCGATGTCGGACACTTCGGGCTCGAGGGTCGGCTCGACGCCGCGCAGGGCGACGCCGCTCACCGCGTCCTGGCGCGTGAGCAGCGCCTGGGCCTCGACGTAGGGTGCCGCGCCGATCACCTGTTTGTTCTGGCGCGCTTCTTTGGCGGTCAGCTGCCAGTCGGGCATCGACCCGGTCGGGGAAAAAATCTCGACGTGCGCGAGCACCGACAACATGCGGTCGCGCACCTCTTTCTGAAAGCCGTTCATCACCGACAGCACCACGATCAACGCCGCGACGCCAAGCGCGATGCCCGACATCGACACCAGCGCGATGAACGAAATGAAGCCGTTACCGGTCGTGCGTTTGCCGGCGCGCGTGTAGCGCCAGCCGATCTGCCATTCGTAGGGAAATTTCAAGCGAATCCTTGTGTGCGTTCTTCGACTGTGTGCCGCTCGCGACGGAAATCGAACGTCCGCCGTGCGGCCCGGACGTCGTGATCGTTGGGCTCGCGGCGGCGCGGATCGTTCCTCGCTCGCCACGCCGCCGTGCGGCTCGGCGGGCGCGTCAAGGTGCGGCGGCGTCGCGCGCCGCCCTGCCACGCCCAGCGCCGCATCCGGCGATCAAGCGCGAAGTTTGCCACACAATGCCGCCGCTCCGCGCAAAGGACGTGCCTCGCGCACGCTAGCGACCCACCGGCCGCCCCGCGTCGAAATACTCGCACCGTTTGCCCTACAATGCGCACCATCATGCCTGCCGACCGCCTCCATCTTCTGCTGCCCTTCGCGCTGCCCGCCGCTGCCGATGCCTCCACCGCGCTTCATGACATCCGCAGTCCCGCCCTCGACAGGCTGATCGCACGCGCGACGCTCGTCGAACGCGTGATCGGCGAGGATTTTCAGCGCACGCTGCCGCACGAGCGCTGGGTCGCGCGGCAATTCGGCGCGCTGCCCGATGCCGCCGCGGCCGCGGACGAAGCCCCGCTCGCGCCCTACATGCTGCGCGCCGACGGCGGCGAGCCCGGCAGCGCGACGTGGGCCTGCGTGCAGCCGGTGCATGTGCACATCGCGCACGACCACCTGGTGCTGATCGACCCCGCCTCGCTCGATCTGTCGGACGACGAAGCGGGCACGCTGCTCGCGATCGCGCGTCCGTTGATCGAGGAGCTCGGTGTGCGCATCGAAGCTCCGAAGCCGGTGCGCTGGTATCTGTCGAGCGACGCCTTCGGTTCGCTCGCGGGCGCCTCGCCGTTGCGCGCGAGCGGCCGCAACATCGAGATCTGGCTGCCGCACGAAGCGCATTCCGGCGAGCGCTCACGCGCATGGATGAAGCTGCAGAACGAAGTGCAGATGGCCTGGTTCGAGCATCCGGTCAACGAAGCGCGCGAGGCGCGCGGGCTGCCGGCCGTCAACTCGATCTGGTTTCACGCGCAGGGCGCGGCGCGGCCGGTGCGCAGTCCGTTCGCGCAGGTGCTGTCCGATGCCGCCGCGACGCGCGGTCTCGCGTTGAGCGCGGGGGTCGCGACGGGCGCGCCGCCGGCGTCGTACGGCGAACTGTCGACGGCACGGCGTGGCGCGACCAAAGGCAGCGGCGCCACGCTCATCGAACTCGATCCGTTTTCCGCGCCCTATATCGAACAGGACTGGGCGCGCTGGAACCAGGCGTTCGCCACGCTGCAGACCGACTGGTTCGAGCCCGCGCTCGCGGCGCTGCAGTCGGGCGAACTGGCCGAACTCGGCCTCACGCTGTGCGGCGACACCGGCTCGGTGACGCTGACCGTCACGCGCGGCGACTTGCGCAAATTCTGGCGGCGGCGCGTGCTGGCCTCGCTTTTCATCGAATGATCCACGGCCCTTTAGCATGACCCGAATCGTTACGCGCTCCTGCTCTCCCGTCGACGCCGACGTGCTGACCCGCTGCGGCCTGCACCCCGTGCTCGCGCGCCTGTACGCCTCGCGCGGCGTATGCCTGCCCGAAGACGTCGAAACCGGCCTCGCGCGGCTCGTGCCGCCCGCCGAAATGAAGGGCTGCGACGCGGCCGCCGTCCTGCTCGCCGACGCGTTGCAGCAGCAGCGCCGCATGCTGGTCGTCGCCGACTACGACTGCGATGGCGCGACCGCCTGCGCGGTCGCCGTGCGCGGGCTGCGGATGTTCGGCGCGCGCATCGACTACCTGGTGCCGAACCGCATGGAGCACGGCTACGGGCTCACGCCGGAGATCGTCGAGCTGGCGGCGCGCAGCGCGGCCGGCAAGCCCGATCTGCTGATCACCGTCGACAACGGCATCGCGAGCGTCGACGGCGTCGCGGCGGCCAACGCGCTCGGCATCGACGTGCTCGTCACCGACCACCACCTGCCCGGCGACGCGTTGCCCGTCGCTCGCGCGATCGTCAATCCGAACCAGCCGGGCTGCACGTTCCCGAGCAAGTGCCTCGCCGGCGTCGGCGTGATGTTCTACGTGCTGCTCGCGCTGCGCGCGGAGCTGCGCCGCCGCGGCGCGTTCGGCGACGCGCTGCCCGAGCCGCGCCTCGATGGCCTGCTCGACCTGGTCGCGCTCGGCACCGTCGCCGATGTCGTCAAGCTCGACGGCAACAACCGCGTGCTGGTCGCGCAAGGTCTGCAGCGCATCCGCCGTGGCCGCATGCAGCCGGGTATCGCCGCGCTGTTTCGCGCCGCCGCGCGCGATGCGCGCAACGCGTCGGGCTTCGACCTCGGCTTCGCGCTCGGGCCTCGCCTGAACGCGGCGGGACGGCTGTCGGACATGTCGCTCGGCATCGAATGCCTGACGACCGACGACGTCGGCCGCGCCTGGGAGCTCGCGCAACAGCTCGACGCGATGAACCGCGAGCGCCGCGAAATCGAGGCCGGCATGCAGCAGCAGGCACTCGACGACCTCGCCACGGTCGATCCCGCCGGCTCGACCACGATCACGCTGTTCAATCCGGGCTGGCATCAGGGCGTGATCGGCATCGTCGCGGGGCGCCTGAAGGAGAAGTTCCACCGCCCGTCGTTCACGTTCGCGCCGGCCGACGAGACCGGCGTGCTCGTCAAGGGCTCGGGCCGCTCGATTGCGGGCTTCCATCTGCGCGACGCGCTCGATCTGATCTCGAAGCGCGAACCGGACCTGATCGTCAAATTCGGCGGCCACGCAATGGCGGCCGGCCTGACGATCGCGGCCGCCGACGTGCCGCGTTTCACGGCCGCGTTCGAGGCGGTGGGCCGCGAATGGCTGTCCGAAGAGGTGCTCGCGCGCACGATCGAAACCGACGGCGAGCTCGAAGACGCGTACTTCACGCCGCAATTCGTCGAGATGCTCGATGCGGCCGTGTGGGGCCAGGGCTTTCCGGCGCCGGTGTTTTCGGGCGAATTCGAGGTCGCCTCGCAGGCGCTCGTGAAGGACAAGCATCTGAAGCTGCAACTGCTGCGCGGCCGCCAGCGCTTCAACGCGATCTGGTTCAATCACACCGATACGCTGCCCGCACGCACCACCGTCGCCTACCGGCTCGCGAGCGACACGTGGAACGGCGTGTCGCGCGTGCAACTGATCGTCGAGCACGCGGCGAGCTGAAATCTTCCGCAAAATCAACCGCGAACACGCGCCGGAGCGCCCGTGAGGCTCCGGCGCCGCGTGCCGATCGGCTATAATTTCTCCTTTTTACGCAGAATAGAAGATCGACATGGAAGCGGAACGTCTCAACGCGATCGAAGCCTCTCTGGCCGACCTGCGCAAGCGCGCGGACGACCTACGGGGGTATCTTTGACTACGACGACAAAGCACTGCGTCTAATCGAAGTCAACCGGGAACTCGAAGACCCGGACGTCTGGAACGACTCGAAGCACGCCCAGGCACTCGGTAAGGAAAAGAAGCTGCTCGACGACACGGTCGGCAAGCTGACGTCGATCACGAACGACGTGCGCGACGCGCAGGACCTGTTCGACATGGCGCGCGAAGAAGCCGACGACGAGACGCTGCTCGCCTGCGAGGGCGACGCCCAGGGCATCGAAGCGCGCGTTGCCGACATGGAATTCCGCCGGATGTTCGCCAACCCGGCCGACCCCAACAACGCCTTTCTCGACATTCAGGCCGGCGCCGGCGGCACGGAAGCGTGCGACTGGGCGTCGATGCTGCTGCGCCAGTATCTGCGCTACTGCGAGCGCAAAGGTTTCAAGACCGAAGTGCTCGAGCAGACCGAAGGCGACGTCGCCGGCATCAAGAACGCGACGATCAAGATCGAAGGCGAGTACGCATACGGCTTTCTGCGCACCGAAACCGGCGTGCACCGCCTCGTGCGCAAGTCGCCGTTCGACTCGTCGGGCGGCCGGCATACGTCGTTCTCGTCGGTGTTCGTGTACCCGGAAATCGACGACTCGATCGAAGTCGACATCAATCCGGCCGATCTGCGCATCGACACGTACCGCGCTTCGGGCGCGGGCGGTCAGCACATCAACAAGACCGACTCCGCGGTGCGGATCACGCACATGCCGTCGGGCATCGTCGTGCAATGCCAGAACGACCGCTCGCAGCACCGCAACCGCGCCGAAGCGATGGCGATGCTGAAATCGCGCCTGTACGAAGCGGAAATCCGCAAACGTCAGGCCGAGCAGGACAAGCTCGAAGCCGGTAAGACCGACGTGGGTTGGGGCCATCAGATCCGCTCGTACGTGCTCGACAACAGCCGCATCAAGGATCTGCGCACCAACGTCGAAATCAGCAACACGAAGAGCGTGCTCGACGGCGACCTCGATCCGTTCATCAGCGCGAGCCTGAAACAGGGCGTGTAAGCGCGCACGGCGCGTGCCTCGTTCACCTTGCGGGGCCGCGCTGTTTGGTTGTTGCCGCCGAGTGGCTTTCGCGCAGTTTCTTCGCTGTTTTTCCAGTACCGCCTGAGGTTTTACACTGACTGGCTTCCCGAGCGCGGCACACGCCGCGACGGACCACCGAATACCAAATCATCATGACTGAACCGACCCAGCCGAATGCGGCCCAGCCGACTGTCGTGCCCGAAGTGGACGACAACAAGATCATCGCCGAGCGCCGCGAGAAGCTGCGCGAGTTGCGTGAGCAAGGCGTCGCCTATCCGAACGATTTCCGTCCCACGCACCACGCCGAAGATCTGCAGGCGCAATACGAGCACACCGATAAGGAAGCGCTCGAAGCGAATCCGCTCGAAGTCGCGATCGCCGGCCGCATGATGCTGAAACGCGTGATGGGCAAGGCCAGCTTCGCGACCGTACGCGACGGCTCGGGTCAGATCCAGTTCTTCATCACGCCGGCCGACGTCGGTCAGGACACGTACGACGCGTTCAAGAAGTGGGACATGGGCGACATCGTCGCCGCGCGTGGCGTGCTGTTCCGCACCAACAAGGGCGAGCTGTCGGTGCGCTGCACGGAGCTGCGTCTGCTGTCGAAGTCGCTGCGTCCGCTGCCGGACAAGTTCCACGGCCTCGCCGACCAGGAGATGAAGTACCGCCAGCGCTACGTCGACCTGATCGTCACGCCGGAAACGCGCCGCACGTTCGTCGCGCGCACCAAGGCGATCGCGTCGGTGCGCAAGTTCATGGCCGACGCGAACTTCATGGAAGTCGAAACGCCGATGCTGCACCCGATTCCGGGCGGCGCGGCGGCCAAGCCGTTCTCGACGCATCACAACGCGCTCGACATGCAGATGTTCCTGCGCATCGCACCGGAGCTGTATCTGAAGCGTCTGGTGGTCGGTGGCTTCGAGCGCGTGTTCGAGATCAACCGTAATTTCCGTAACGAGGGCGTGTCCGTGCGCCACAATCCGGAATTCACGATGATCGAGTTCTACGCCGCCTACACCGACTACAAGTGGCTGATGGACTTCACCGAGCAGCTGATCCGCCAGGCCGCGATCGACGCACTCGGCACGGCCACCATCACCTATCAGGGCCGCGAGCTCGATCTGTCGAAGCCGTTCCATCGACTCACGATCACCCAGGCGATCCAGAAATACGCGCCGCAATACACGAACGAGCAACTCGCCGACAGCACGTTCCTGCGCGCCGAGCTGAAGAAGTTCGGCGTCGATGCATCGCAGCCGCAGTTCCTGAACGCGGGCGTCGGCTCGCTGCAACTGGCGCTGTTCGAAGAGACGGCCGAGTCGCAATTGTGGGAGCCGACCTACATCATCGATTACCCGATCGAAGTGTCGCCGCTCGCGCGCGCGTCGGACAAGGTGGAAGGCATCACCGAGCGTTTCGAGCTGTTCATCACGGGCCGCGAAATCGCCAACGGCTTCTCAGAACTGAACGATCCGGAAGATCAGGCCGCGCGCTTCAGGAAGCAGGTCGACCAGAAAGACGCCGGCGACGAGGAAGCGATGTTCTACGACGCGGACTATATCCGTGCGCTCGAATACGGCATGCCGCCGGCGGGCGGCTGCGGTATCGGCATCGACCGACTGGTCATGATGCTGACCGATAGCCCGAGCATCCGCGACGTGATCCTGTTCCCGCATCTGCGTCGCGAAGATTGAGCGGCGCCAGGCGCTAACGATCGTTGCGCCTCGCGCGCGACGACATGGTTGCGAAGAACGCCCGGTTTATGCCGGGCGTTTTTTTATGCCGCGCCTTTTCGCCTGGCGGGACCGTTTTCTGCTTCGGATGGTTTGTAACCAGCGGTAAAAGCTGCGTGTTCGAGCGCAAGTCGCCGTGGCCGCAATGATTTCAAAAGCTTGCGAACACCACGGCGCGCCGTGTTTTGCGGCACCGTGCACGCCCGCGGTTGTCACCGCACAGGTTACAAATTGAAACGCTCCCCGAATCGAATTGCCCGACACTCGGTCTCACAAGCAGTCGGCTCTGTCAGAAACGGAGGCCCAATATGGACAACCCTACTCATCAACCCACGCAGCAACGTCGTCTTCATCCGTTGATCGCGGTCGCCGCCGGCGCGGTGCTCGTCGCGAGTCTCGTCGCGACCGCGGCGATCACCGGCGTGTTCCCGAAGGCGTCGAGCAACGGCACACAAATCGATCACACGCAGGCCGCGCCAATCAGCACGCAACAGCCGGGCGTCGTCGATTCGGCTGCGCCGGTCAACCCGGCGGCGCAACCGCAGCAGCAGGCTCAGGCTCAGCAAGCAGTGCCGGTCGCCCCTGCCCCCGCTCCGGCGCAGCAACCGCAATACGCACAGCAACAGCAGGCGCAGGCCGCACAGCAGTACGCCCAACCACCCGAACCGCAAGCAGCGGCGCAGTACGCGCAGCAGCCGGCCCCGCAATCCGCGTATTGCTCGACGTGCGGCACCGTCGTCGCGATTTCAGAAGTTCGGCATGAGGGGCATGGCACCGGGATTGGCGCGGTCGGCGGCGCGGTGGCCGGTGGCGTCGTCGGTAACCAGTTCGGCGCGGGCGGCGGGCGCACCGCGATGACGCTGCTCGGCGCGCTCGGCGGCGGCCTCGCGGGCAACTCGGTCGAAAAGCATCTGCGCAGCACGGCCTCGTATTCGGTGCGCGTGCATATGGAAGACGGCAAGACGCGTTACTTCACCTACCAGGCGGCGCCCCCGTTCCACGACGGCGAGCGCGTGCGGGTCCAGAACGGCGGCCTCGTCGCCGACTAGGCTCGGCGCCCGACGCTCAGTGCTTTCCGGCTCGGTGTTTCCCGCCGCGGCAATGAAAAAAGGCGATTCCATTGGAATCGCCTTTTCTTTGCAGTTCGGTGCGCAAGCGCTAACAGACGCTCAATAGTCCGCGTCTTCGATCCACGCCGCCTGAATCGCTTCGAGAATCTTTTCGTTCGAGCGGTTTGGATCGTCGTCGAAACCTTCGAGCTCGGTCACCCAACGATGCAGGTCGGTGAAACGCACCTGCTGCGGATCGACGTCCTGATGCTTGTCGGTCAGAGCCATCGCGATGTCTTGCGTATCGGTCCACTTCATGGCGGCGCCCTCCTGTTAGTGGTTTTCCTTTGCGTGATTGATCGAGTAACGCGGAATTTCGACGACCAGATCCTGTTCGTCCGGCACGATCGCCTGACACGACAGGCGCGAAGCCGGTTCGAGCCCCCACGCCTTGTCCAGCAGATCGTCCTCGTCTTCCTCGGACGGCGTCAAGGCGGCGAAACCCTCACGCACGATCACGTGACAGGTCGTGCACGCGCACGACTTCTCGCACGCATGCTCGATCTCGATACCGTTATCGAGCAGGTTGTCGCAGATGCTCTTGCCAGGAACGGCATCGATCACCGCGCCTTCCGGGCACAGTTCGACGTGAGGCAGCACAACGATTTGAGGCATACAGTTTCCGTTTGGGTCTGAGGCACGGCGGCTGCCAGCTAATGCCGCGTGCAGGCTCCGTACCATTTTACTGGCGTCACGCGGACTTTTTAAGTCCGCGCGGCGCGCTCCGGTAGTTCGTGGGGTGGTCGCGGTTGGTCAGTGGACTGGACATGCGTCGCACGCTTGCTCACGCAACGCGCATGCCGTGTGCGCGCGACTTTCGCAATGTTCGCCCGTTCAGATCTCGTCGAGCTTGCGGCCCGACAACGCGCGGCGAATTCCCTTGTTCATGCGGCGCGCCGCGAATTCGTCGGTGCCTTCGGCAAGCGCCTTCGTCGCGGCTTCGATCGCGCCGACGTCATCGCTTTGCGCGACGTTGCGCAACGCGGCGAGCAACGCGTCGAGTTCGGCGCGTTCGCCATCGTCGAGCAGATCGGCGTCGGCGGCGAGCGCCGCGTCGGTCGCTTCGACGAGACGTTGCGCCTCGACTTGCGCCTCGCGCAATGCGCGCGCGCGCATGTCGATTTCCGCGGTCGAAAAGCTGTCTTCGAGCATGCGCGCGATGTCGTCGTCGGCGAGGCCGTAGGACGGCTTCACGACGACCGATGCCTCCACGCCCGACGCGAGCTCGCGCGCGAACACGGACAACAGGCCGTCCGCGTCGACCTGATAGGTCACGCGAATGCGCGCGGCGCCCGCGGCCATGGGCGGAATGCCGCGTAGCTCGAAACGCGCGAGCGAGCGGCAATCGCTGACCAGTTCGCGCTCGCCTTGCACGACGTGAATCGCCATCGCCGTCTGGCCATCCTTGAAGGTCGTGAAGTCCTGCGCGCGGGCGACCGGAATCGTCGAGTTGCGCGGGATGATCTTCTCGGTCAGCCCCCCCATCGTCTCGACGCCGAGCGACAGCGGAATCACGTCGAGCAGCAGCCACTCATCGCCTTCCGCGCCGCGATTGCCGGCGAGCAGGTCGGCCTGGATCGCCGCACCGAGCGCGACGACCTGATCCGGATCGAGATTGACGAGCGGCGGTTGGCCGAAAAACGCCTCGACCGCGCGGCGGATCACCGGCATGCGCGTCGCGCCGCCGACCAGAACCACGCCCTTGATCTCTTTCGTCGTGACCTTCGCGTCGCGTAGCGCCTTTTTCGTCGGGCCCAACGTGCGTTGCACCAGCGCGGCCGTGATGGTCTCGAAGGTGGCTTCGTCGATCGTCAGATCGAGCGCTGTGCCGTTGGAAAGCATGAGCTTGAGGCTCGCCTGCGGCGCGCTCGAGAGCGCCTCCTTGGCATCGCGCACGCTATCGAGCAGCAGGCGCACGTCCTGCGGCGCCAACGTGCGCGGTGCGATGCCGGCCTGTTCGAGCACATGGCGATACAGCGCGTGATCGAAGTCGTCGCCGCCGAGCGCGGAATCGCCGCCCGCCGCGAGCACTTCGAACACACCCTTCGTGAGCTTCAGGATCGACAGGTCGAACGTGCCGCCGCCAAGGTCGTAGACCGCGTACAAACCTTCGGCACCGTTGTCGAGACCGTAGGCGATCGCGGCCGCGGTCGGCTCGTTGAGCAGACGCAGCACGTTCAGGCCCGCGAGGCGCGCGGCGTCCTTGGTCGCCTGGCGCTGCGCTTCGTCGAAGTAAGCCGGCACCGTGATCACCGCACCGACCAGCTCGTCGCCGAGCGTGTCTTCGGCGCGCTGGCGCAGCGTCGCGAGAATTTCAGCCGACACTTCGACGGGGCTCTTCACACCGTCGACCGTGCGGATCTGCACCATGCCGGGCGCGTCCACGAAGTCGTACGGCGCATTTTCGGCGCCCTCCACTTCGGCCTTGCCACGTCCCATGAAGCGCTTGACCGACACGATCGTGTTGCGCGGATCGCTGGCGGCCTCCGCCTTGGCCCGGCGGCCGATGCGACGGCCGCCCTGTTCCAGGTAACGCACCACCGACGGCAACAGCACGTGCCCGTCTTCGTCGGGCAGCACGTCGGGCAGGCCGCTGCGCACGGCGGCGACGAGGGAATTGGTGGTGCCGAGATCGATACCGACCGCCAGACGCCGCTGGTGAGGCGCCGGCGCCATGCCGGGTTCGGAGATTTGCAGTAAGGCCATCTGGATCTTCTCGGGGACGTGGTGCCCCGTCCTGAATGTTCGCGTTGCTGGGGGGTGCTGCCGCGGCGCGCGGCCGCTATCGTTTTTGTTTGTCGCCTGGTACGTCGCCTGTTACGTCGCTGCCTACCGTTGCCGCTTGGTTGCTGCTCGCCGGCGCCGCGCTAGCCTTCGAGCCGCTCGATCTGCGCGTCGATTTCCGAGGCGACGCGCTCGATGAACATCAGCTGCCGCACCGCTTCGCCCGCGGCCTGATTCGCGCCGCTGTCGAGCGATGCACCGAGCTTGTCGAAGCGCTGACGTTCCTCGTCGCGCAACTCGACGAGCAGCGCATCGAGCGCGTCGACGTTCTTCGCCGTGGCCGCGTCCTCGATGTTCTCGCGCCACTCCATCTGCTGCATCAGGAACGCGGGCTCCATCGCCGTGTTGTTGTCCGCGCCGACGTTGATGCCGCGCAACGACAGCAGGTAGGTCGCGCGCTTGAGCGGATCGCGCAGCGTCTGATAGGCCTCGTTCGTGCGCGTCGCCCATTGCATCGCGATACGCTTTTGCGCTTCGCCGGCCGCCGCGAAGCGATCCGGATGCACCTGCGCCTGCACGGTACGGTACGCGTGATCGAGCGTGCTCGCATCGAGCGCGAACTGCGCGGGCAGACCAAACAGGTCGAAGTGGCTGTCGTTCAGCGAGGCCATCGGATTAAGTCCGTTGATGAAAACGCACCGCAGTGCAGTCAAAAAGCGTGGTGGAGAAACGTTGGGCCTTCCGGGGTGCGCGCGTCAGTCCGAGCGCGGATCAAACTAAAAAGGCGGCCCGCGCCGCCTTTGATCCGCCGCACGCGGAAAGTACCGAACCTAGACTCGGAACGACTCGCCGCAGCCGCATTCGTCTTTCACGTTCGGGTTGTTGAACTTGAAGCCTTCGTTCAGCCCTTCGCGTGCGAAGTCGAGTTCCGTGCCGTCGATATACGCGAGACTCTTCGGATCGACGACGACCTTCACGCCGCTCGTCTCGAACACCTGATCTTCGGGTGCGAGTTCGTCCACGTACTCGAGCTTGTAGGCGAGGCCCGAGCAACCGGTGGTGCGCACGCCGACGCGCAACCCGATGCCTTTACCGCGGCGGGTCAGATACTTCTGGACGTGCTGTACTGCCTTTTCGGTCAACGTAATTGCCATAACGTTTCTCAGTTGCCAGCGGGCGCGGCGCGTGTATTCGCGCCGCTCTCACCGGTTACTTCGTTCTTACCCGGTTGCTCAGGCGGCCTTGCCGTCTTCGACAACCGCTGCTTCGCCGTGGCGCTGCTTGTAGTCGGCGACCGCGGCCTTGATCGCGTCTTCCGCGAGGATCGAACAGTGGATCTTCACCGGCGGCAGCGCCAGTTCTTCGGCGATCTGCGTGTTCTTGATCGACATCGCCTGGTCGAGCGTCTTGCCCTTCACCCATTCGGTGACGAGCGAGCTCGAGGCGATGGCCGAGCCGCAGCCGTACGTCTTGAACTTCGCGTCTTCGATGATGCCGTCCGCGCCGACGCGGATCTGCAGCTTCATCACGTCGCCGCAGGCGGGTGCACCGACCATGCCGGTGCCGACCGCGTCGTCGTCCTTCGCGAAGGAACCAACGTTGCGCGGGTTTTCATAGTGGTCGAGGACCTTGTCGCTATAAGCCATGATTACACTCCTTGATTCGTTTCAACCTGCAATCCGATGATCGTTCGAGGTTCGATTCGCCCAGCTGGCGCGTCAGTGCGCGGCCCACTGGATGGTCGAAATATCGATCCCGTCCTTGTGCATTTCCCACAGCGGCGACAAATCGCGCAGCTTGGAAATCTTCGTCTTCAGCAGGTTGATCACGTAATCGACTTCCTGCTCCGTCGTAAAACGGCCCACCGTGAAGCGGATCGAGCTGTGCGCGAGTTCGTCGTTGCGGCCAAGCGCGCGCAGCACGTACGACGGTTCCAGCGAGGCCGACGTGCACGCCGAGCCCGACGACACCGCCACGTCTTTCACCGCCATGATCAGCGATTCGCCTTCGACAAAATTGAAGCTGATGTTCAGGTTGTGCGGCACACGCTTTTCCATGTCGCCGTTCACATACACTTCTTCGATTTCCGACAGGCCTTTCAACAGCCGGTCACGCAGCATGCGGATGCGCTCGTTTTCGGTCGCCATTGCTTCACGCGCGATACGGAACGCTTCGCCCATTCCGACGATCTGGTGCGTAGCCAGCGTGCCCGAGCGCATGCCGCGCTCGTGACCGCCGCCGTGCATCTGCGCTTCGATGCGGATACGCGGCTTGCGGCGCACGTACAGCGCGCCGATGCCCTTCGGGCCATACGTCTTGTGCGCCGAGAACGACATCAGGTCGACCTTCAGCTTCTGCAGATCGATCGTGATCTTGCCGGTGGCTTGCGCCGCATCGACGTGGAAAATGATGCCCTTCTCACGCGTGATCTCGCCGATCGCCTCGATGTCCTGGATCACGCCGATCTCGTTGTTGACCGACATCACCGACACCAGAATCGTGTCGGGACGCAGGGCCGCCTTGAACGCGTCGAGGTCGATCAGACCGTCGTCCCTGACATCCAGATAGGTGACTTCGAAGCCTTCGCGCTCGAGCTCGCGGCAGGTGTCGAGCACAGCCTTGTGCTCGGTCTTCACCGTGATGATGTGCTTGCCCTTGCTCTTGTAGAAGTGCGCGGCACCCTTCAGCGCGAGGTTGTCCGACTCCGTGGCACCCGAGGTCCAGATGATTTCGCGCGGATCGGCGTTCACGAGCGCGGCGACCTGTTCGCGCGCTTCCTCGACCGCGCGCTCGGCGTCCCAGCCATAAGCGTGGCTACGCGACGCGGGGTTGCCGAACTGCTCGCGCAGATACGGGATCATCTTGTCCACCACACGCGGATCGATCGGCGTCGTGGCGCTGTAGTCCATGTAGATGGGCAGATGGAGAGAGTCGTTGTTCATCAATTGCTCCGGGGACGTCATGTGCTCTGGCTTCTGGGTTCGATTTCGGACTGCGGCGGGGTGTGCTATTTCGCTTCGCGCTTCACGAACCGGCCATGTTGAAAACGGAATTGGGACCTTTGGGCGCCACGCGGACGGGTTCGACCGCCGGCGCATCGTTGCGCCTGTCGCGCAGCACCGCTGGCGCGCCTTCGCGTGAGCGCTGCTGGTCGACCAGATCCTTCAGCGAAACCGAATCGAGGTATTCGACCATTTTCTGGTTCAGCGTCGACCACAGCTCATGGGTCATGCAGTGGCCGTCGTGCTGCTTGGTGCCTTCGCACGTGCCTTTGCCGCCGCACTGGGTGGCGTCGAGCGGTTCGTCGACCGCGATGATGATGTCGGCCACCGTCACGTCTTCGGCGCGGCGCGCGAGATTGTAGCCACCGCCCGGTCCGCGCACGGACTCGACGATTTCATGGCGGCGCAGCTTGCCAAACAGCTGCTCGAGATACGACAGGGAGATGTGTTGGCGCTGGCTGATACCCGCAAGCGTCACCGGGCCCTGCTCCTGGCGCAGCGCCAGGTCGATCATCGCCGTGACGGCGAAACGGCCTTTCGTGGTGAGTCTCATATGATGTGGGAACCGCAATTCTCGACAAGTTTTGTCAAGTATAAATACATGAGCGATTTAGTCAAGTATGCGCGCCGAAATTTGAGCCGTTCACTTAATTGATCGCTATACCCTTTGGCGACACGCCCGCCAGCGCGGCGTAGACGGGATTGGACCGCATTCTCCGCCCGCTTTCTCTGCCTGATACCTACGCGAGCAACTGCGGACGCAGGGAGATGATCAACCCGCGGCAAGCCGCTTCGCACTGATCCAGCACCAACTCGAACCCTTCCGCGCCGCCGAAATACGGATCGACGACTTCCCGTGTGCCACTCCAGCGGCCATCCGCCTCGGGCACGAATTCCATTAACAGACGGATCTTGTCGCGCTGCGCGGGCGGACACAGTTGATGCAACGCAGCGACGTTGCGGTCGTCCATCGCGATCAGTAAATCGAAACGCTCGAAGTCGGCGACCGTGACCTGGCGGCCGCGCAGCGCGTCGAGCGCATAGCCGCGTTGGCGCGCCGCGTACTGCGCGCGTTCATCCGGTGCCGCGCCGATGTGCCAATCGCCGGTGCCGGCCGAATCGATCAGGATGCGATCCGCGAGTTTCGCCTCGTCGACCAGGCGACGCATCACCCCCTCCGCCGTCGGTGACCGGCAGATATTCCCGAGGCAAACGAAACAGACGGACACAGTTTTCATCAGGGATTCTTCGACACTCGAGACGCCGCGCGTGGCGTCGACACTTGGTTAGCGGACTGCGCCGCGATTATACAAACCTCGACGGATTCACGCCGGGCGTGGTGCAGCCGTGCGAGCGCCGTGGACGTTGAGCATCGCCGCCCGCCGCGTCTGATTAGGATGCCTCCGCGAGCGGCGTTGCCGTGGCGCTGCGCATCGGCTTGGCCGGCAATGCCGAGGCGGCGTCGATCATCCCGTACGACACAGCGCGCGCCAGTTCGGCGCTCAGATGGTTGGCGTCGAGCGGCATCTGCGAGGCGCGCGAAGCGGTTTGACCGTTGATGTGCAGATAGGCCAGCGCCGCGAGAGGCACAACGATGGCTAGAGGCCAGTACACCGATATTGTCTTTTTCATGATGTGTTTTCCAATTAGGGGCGCATGAGCTTATGGCGCACTATGCCCAGTCGAAATGCTATAGGAATTCACAATCGGGAATAACCCACCCGCGCGATATAGATCGTTGCTCCAAATGGAACAGTCAATTGACGGCCCTCCCGCGGAACCATCTATCCGCTCGCAGGCACGAAAAAGAAAAGCTTACAAACACATACAAAGCCGTCGCGACGGACGGCGATAATGATGGTCTTATTCTTACATCTACATTTCTTCGCACTCGCGACCGGTCTGACAAAATGAAACGCATTGCACCTCTCGCTGGCCTCGTCGTCGCCACCCTGCTCGGCGGCTGCGCGGTCTATCCGGACGGTACCCCGTACGGCAATGGCTACGGCGCCTACAACGGCTATGACGGTTACGCGTACGCGCCAAGTGCGGCAGTCGTGCCGCAAACCAACGTGTACATGGGCTATAGCGATTACGCGCCGGGACGCTACTACGGCCCGGGGCCGGCTCCGGGCTATCACGGCTATCCGGATCGCGGTCATCCGAGCGACAACGACTGGCATCACGGCAATCGTGGCGATCACGGCAACAACGGCGGCGATCACGGGCAGCCGCACGGCGGGCCCCCGCCGCAGGGCGCGGCGGGCGGTCCGCACGGGCCTGGCGGATACAATGCCGGCCCGCGCCCCGGCGCGGGCGGTCAACCGCCGGCGCCGCCGCAAGCAGGCAACGGCGGCGGACGAGGCAACGAGTCGGCGAGAAACCCGCCTGGGCGTCAGCCGGGACAGATGACTGAACATTGAGGCGTGGGCGCGGCGAACGACAACAGCCGTTCCCGCGCCCACCTCGCAGGCTACGCGAGCGCGCAGCCCTCAAACCACTCGCAACGCCGCCTGCTCAGCCAAGGTGGCTGCGCTGCGCGGCATACAATTCCCGGAACGTACGGCCCACGGGCGCTGGCATGTCGCGCGTAGCGGTCCAACCGGCGCCGCCGAGCGGCAATTTGGCGATCGAGCGCTTGCGCCCGCCCATCCGCTCCATCACGCGCACCGCGAGCTTGGTCACGAGCGCATACACATCGGGATGCAGCGCGAGCCAGCCCCACAGCGTCAACCCGGCGCGCTCTTGCCACGGCCGCAGGTGTCGCTCCGTTTGTTTTTCGCGCAGCTTGCGCAACAGATCGGACAGTGGAATGCCGACCGGGCACACGCTATTGCACTCACCGCACAGCGTCGCCGCTTGCGGCAGATCGAGCGCCTTGTCGATACCGACATAGCTCGGCGTCAGCACCGATCCCATCGGCCCCGGATAGACCCAGCCATACGCGTGTCCACCGACCTTCTGATAAACCGGACAATGGTTCATGCACGCACCGCAGCGGATGCAGCGGAGCATCTCCTGAAAGTCGCCGCCGATCAGGCCCGTGCGCCCTCCGTCGACGAGCACCACGTACATATGCTCGGGGCCGTCCTGATCGCCCGCGCCGCGCGGTCCGGTCAGCATCGAAAAATAGTTCGACGTGGCCTGGCCGGTCGCCGAGCGCGGCAGCAGGCGCATCGCGGTAGCGAGATCCTCGAGCGTCGGCAGCACCTTCTCGATGCCGGTGACAGCGACATGCACACGCGGCAACACCGTACACATGCCTTCGTTGCCTTCATTCGTCACGACCACGACCGAGCCCGTTTCCGCGACGATGAAATTGCCGCCCGTCACGCCCATGTCCGCGCTCAGAAAATGCGGTCGCAGCATCTCGCGCGCCTCGCGTGTCATGTCGGGAATCTCGGTGAGACGCGGCCGGCCGTGCGTCTTCGCGAACAGATCGGCGATCTCCTCCTTATCCTTGTGAACGACCGGCGCAATGATGTGGCTCGGCGGCTCGTTGTCGTTGATCTGCAGGATATATTCGCCGAGGTCGGTTTCGATCGACTGCACGCCCATCTGCCCGAGCACTTCGTTCAGTCGCATTTCCTCGGTGACCATCGACTTGGTCTTGATCACCTTCTTCACGTCGTGCTTGCGCGCGATGTCACCAACGAGCTGCGCGGCCTCCCGCGTGGTCTCCGCGAACAGCACCGTCACGCCGCGCCGGGCGGCCTCGCGCTCGAAGGTCTCGAGCCACACGTCGAGATTCTCCAGCGCGCGATTGCGGCGCTCCTTCAGCGCGGCGCGCGTCGCCGGGAAGTCGATCGCGGTCATCGCGCTCGCGCGCGCCGATACGAACTTCGTGGACAGCTTGGTCAGGTTCTGCTGCAGGCGCTGGTCGGCCAGCTTCTGACCAGCGCGAGCCTTGAACTGCATCGATTGGACTTGCATGGCGGCCCTGATGAGATCGGATTGAAACGCGCGGCGCATTCGCGCGCGACGCAAGGCATGAGAGACAACAGGAACGAGACGCGGACAACGGCCCGCGTGAGCGCGCGCGATTACACGTCGCCGGCCAGCACCTGCGCGATATGGAGCACGCGCGTGGTCGAGTCGCCCTTGCGACGCAGCCGCCCTTCGATATTCAACATGCAGCCGAGGTCGCCGAGCACGACCGTACCGGCGCCGGTCTCGGCGATGTTCGCGCATTTTTCGTCGACGATCGCGGTCGAGATATCGCCGTACTTGACGGCGAACGTGCCGCCGAAGCCGCAGCAATGCTCGCAGCCCTTCATTTCGGTCACCGCGACGCCGACCTGAGCAAGCAGTTCGCGCGGCTGCGCCTTGACGCCGAGCTCGCGCAGCCCCGAACACGAGTCGTGATAGGTGGTCACCTGTCCCGCGAACTCGCCCGGCTGCAACTGCACCTTCGCGACGTTGACGAGAAAATCGGTCAGCTCGAACACCTTGCCGCGCAGGCGGCCGAAGCGGTTCATCAGCTCGGGATCGTCGCCGAACAGGTCTCCGTAGTGCACGCGGATCATGCCGCCGCACGAACCCGACGGCACCACCACGTAGTCGAACTGTTCGAACTCGCGGAGCGTTTTCTCGGCGAGCTCGCGCGCGAGCCGACGGTCTCCGGAGTTATAGGCGGGTTGGCCGCAGCAGGTCTGCGCAGGCGGCACCACGACCTCGAAACCAGCGCCTTCGATCAGTTTGATGACCGAAAAACCGATCTCGGGACGCATCAGGTCGATCAGGCACGTGACGAACAATCCGACTCGCATGAGCCCTCCTTTCGGGGAAACGTCCCTGATTATCCGCTGATTGCGGGTGCAATACCAACGGCCGGAAGGCATAGGACGCGCGCCGCGCCGGTTTGGAGGTCCCCGTCGAAGCGCGTTCGCTTTTTTCACCATACGAGATACAATCAGTTTTCGCTGTTTGACGCATCCACCGATTCTCATATGAGCGATACGAACCCGGATCCCAAAACTTCGATCCAGGTGATCGAACGCATGATGCGCCTGCTCGACGCACTGGCAGCGCATAGCGACCCGGTCAGCCTGAAAGAACTGGCCCTCCGCACGGAGTTGCACCCGTCCACCGCGCACCGCATCCTGAACGACATGGTGATGTGCCGGCTGGTCGACCGTTCGGATCCCGGCACCTACCGTCTCGGCATGCGCCTGCTCGAGCTCGGCAATCTCGTCAAGGCGCGCCTGTCGGTGCGCGACGCGGCGCTCACGCCGATGCGCGAACTGCATCGTCAGACCGGCCAGACCGTGAACCTGTCGGTACGTCAGGGCGACGAAATCGTCTATATCGAACGCGCGTATTCGGAGCGCTCGGGCATGCAGGTGGTGCGGGCGATCGGCGGCCGCGCGCCGTTGCATCTGACTTCGGTCGGCAAGCTGTTCCTCGCCGCCGACGAAGCCACCCGCGTGCGTGCCTACGCAACGCGCACCGGTCTGTCGGGTCACACGCAGAACAGCATTACGGATCTCGCGAAACTCGAGCGCGAGCTGTCGCATGTGCGCCAGCAAGCCTGCGCGCGCGACAACGAGGAACTGGAATTGGGCGTACGCTGCATCGCCGCCGGCATCTACGACGATACCGGCAAGCTGGTTGCGGGCCTGTCGCTGTCGGCGCCGGCCGATCGTTTGCAGGATTCGTGGCTCGGCCAGTTGAGCCAGACTGCCTTGCTGATTTCCGAATCGCTCGGCTACCGGCCGCAGCCGCAGCAGGACCATTCGCACGGCTCGCACAGCCACCATTAGTAGGCGACAGCGGCGACCGCCTGTCCACGACGGTTGCGCTCATCGCCCCCTTCGCCCTCCCGCAGGTGAAAAAAAAGCCTCGCATCCGCGAGGCTTTTTCTTTGCGCGCTGACTACAGCCGGCCTGACTACGATCGGCTGCGCAAGCGTTCGGACTTCAGGTACCCGGACCGCCGGCATCGGCGCTCGTGATACGCGGCTGGTCGCCACCGTTGTCGAGCCACGTACGCAGGCGCGTCGCATCCGCGAAACGTGAATACTTACCCGACGAATCGAGCAGGACGATGATCATCGGCCGGCCGTGGATGGTCGCCTGCATCACGAGACACTCACCCGCTTCGTTGATGAAGCCGGTCTTCTGCAGACCAATGTCCCATGTCGGGTTGCGCACCAGCGCATTCGTGCTGTTGTACGCGAGCGTGCGCTTGCCGGTGTACACCTCATAGCTGTGATCGGTCGAGAACTTGCGGATCATCGGGTACTGATACGCCGCGTTGACCATCTTCACGAGATCGCGCGCGCTCGACACGTTCATGCTCGTCAGGCCGGTCGGGTTCTCGAAGTGCGTGTCGTTCATGCCGAGCTGTCTGGCCTTCGCGTTCATCGCCGCAAGGAACGCCGGACGGCCGCCCGGGTAGTAGCGCGACAGCGCCGCGGCCGCGCGGTTTTCCGACGCCATCAACGCGATGTGCAGCATGTCCTCGCGCGAGAGCACCGAGCCTACCGACAGACGCGAACCGGTGTTCTTCTCGTAGTCACGGTCTTCGTCGGTGACTTCGATCTGGTCGGTCATCGGCTCTTTCGAATCGAGCACGACCATCGCGGTCATCAGCTTGCTGATCGATGCGATCGGTACCACGGCGCGCGAGTTCTTGTCGAACAGCGACTCGCCGCTATTCTGGTCGATCACGTAGGCGACGCTGGAGCGCAGCATCAGCGCGTCCGGCGTCTCGTGCAGACCGAAGGCCTGGCCGACGCTCGGCTGGCGCGGCTCGTACGCGACGCGGCGCATGACCGAATGGTGCCGGCCGTTCGCGGTGAACGTCACGCGCTTGCGTTTGACACCAGCGCGCGGCGCGTCTTCATCCGCCGCGGCGGTTTTCACGGCCTCGCCCTTGCCGGCTTCGGCTTTCGCCGCACGGCTCGACACCTTTTCGGTGGCGGCCGCCTGCGCCGGCTTTTTGGCCTTTTTGGCGTGCTTGGAAGTTTTTGCGGGTGCAGCAGATGTAGCTGCAAAAGTGCTGACAGGCGTAGCGAACGCCGCTGCGACGGCCAGCGAGACGGCCACCGACAGAGCGGTGCTGCGCGCCGCGCCGTGGAGCACTTTTAGCGACGAAAACATGTCGGTTTTCATGGGTGTTCGATAGGGAGCGGCGAGAGGTTTCCGCAAGTGTAGTAAAGCAATGAAAAATTAGCAATTTGAAGCACTTATACGCGCTCCTTAAACCGGCTTGTCAGCTCCGATCGCGAAAAAGCAAATAAGTGCCGCGCCTCGATCGAAAAAAACGATCGTCGCCAGCAGGCCTCGCCATTGCCGCCGCTCGGCTCAATCGAGCAGATCCTTCCAGCATAACGGCAATTTTGAGACAACCTTGATTCGGGGAAATACGGTCAGAGCATCGACGGGAACTACTGCGCCGCGCAATGAAGGCGTTGCGAGCTAGCGACAAACTCTTAAGTGTCTGACGAAAGTCGCTAACGCGCGTTCGACTACTATCGATCTTTAACGTTCCGTGTCGCTTTGTGGTTTACATCGAATTCACAATGACCGGGTTTTCAGGGGGCGTATCGCTGGGAGACCGCCCTGTCCGGCCCGCATCACGGTTTCGGCAGGGAAAAATAGTTTCCGCGGAGCGCGTTGGAGGGGCCCTTTATCTCGCACCAGCAAGGTGCAGCAACCCATTATCCCCGCGTCATCTTAATGACATGCCTACTGCATAAGCTATTGTTTTGTCGACATTTTCTCGCTGTTGTGCGTTGCACAAAAAGTTCTTGACATTCTTTGTGGCCATCCTAAAATGGGAACCATTGCTGCGATGCACAATACATCGCAGTCCGGGCAGACGAGCATCCGGCGTCTCGCCACTAACCCAATGCGGTCCGCACAGACCGGCCGCTACCCAGGAGCGTAAACCATGACTCTGCTGACCCCTGAGCAATTCGCCGCAGCCCAGAAAGCCAACTTCGAGACCCTGTTCGGCCTGACGACCAAAGCATTTGAAGGCGTCGAAAAGCTGGTTGAACTGAACCTGCAAGTTGTGAAGTCGACGCTCGCCGAAAGCCAGGAAAACGCCCAACGCGCCCTGTCGGTGAAGGACGCGCAGGAACTGCTGGCACTGCAAGCGAGCCTCGCGCAGCCGGTGGCTGAAAAGGCGCTGTCGTATGGCCGCCACGTGTACGAAATCGTTTCGGCAACGCAGGGTGAGTTCACCCGCGTCGCGGAAGCGCAATTCGAAGAGCAAAACCGCAAGGTTCAGGCTCTCGTCGAGAACGTTGCGAAGAACGCACCGGCCGGTTCGGAAACCGCTGTCGCCGTGATGAAGTCGGCTATCACCGCCGCCAACACCACGTATGAAACGGTCCACAAGGCAACCCGCCAGGCTGTCGAAATCGCCGAAAGCAACTTCAATGCAGCCGCAACGGCCGCATCGAAGGCAGCTTCGCAAGCCGCTGCGCAAGCATCGCGCGCTGCCGCCAAGAAGGCAGTCTAAGCTTCACGCCTTGACACGCCAGGCTTCGAACCTGGCGTCGTTGTTCACGCCGGCCCAGCCTACGCGCTGCGCCGGCGTTATTTCGAGTAACAGCGTCGTGCCGTTGCCACTCATCCGGTTTGATTGGCCGAACGCTCCGATACGTTGAACGACGTATCGTTTGCCCGGTCACCATGCCGGGATTTTTTTGTCCGCATGCCGGCCCGCCGCAAAAACAGAAACGGCGCGCTCCGAACTGGAGCGCGCCGTTTTTCTTTGCTACGCCACGTGAGCGTGCAGCCTTACTTCTTCTTCACAGGCGGCAGATCGGTACAGACGCCTTCGTACAACTCGGCTGCCATGCCGACCGATTCGCCGAGCGTCGGATGCGGATGGATCGTCTTGCCGATATCCGTTGCGTCCGCGCCCATCTCGATGGCGAGACAGACTTCGCTGATCAGGTCGCCCGCATTCAGACCGACAATACCGCCGCCGATCACGCGATGCGTCTCCTCGTCGAACAGCAGCTTCGTGAAGCCTTCGTCACGCCCGTTGGCGATCGCGCGGCCCGACGCGGCCCACGGGAACACCGCCTTGCCGAACTTGACGCCTTCGGCCTTCAGCTGGTCTTCCGTCTTGCCGGCCCATGCCACTTCCGGATCGGTGTAAGCCACCGACGGAATCTGCATCGCGTCGAAGTACGCCTTCTCGCCATGCGCGGCTTCCGCCGCCACGTGGCCTTCGTGCACGGCCTTGTGTGCGAGCATCGGCTGACCGACGATATCGCCGATCGCGAAGATGTGCGGCACGTTCGTGCGCTGCTGCTTGTCGACTTCGATGAAGCCGCGATCCGTCACCGCGACCCCGGCCTTCTCCGCGCCGATGCGCTTTCCGTTGGGCGAGCGGCCCACGGCCACCAGCACGAGGTCGTAGCGTTGCGGCTCGGCCGGCGCCTTCTCGCCCTCGAACGACACGTAGATGCCGTCGTCTTTCGCTTCTGCCGCGGTGGTCTTGGTCTTCAGCATCACGTTCGCGAAACGCTTGCTGTTGTACTTCTCCCAGACCTTGACCAGATCGCGGTCCGCGCCCGTCATCAGGCCTTCGAGCATTTCGACGACGTCGATCTGCGCGCCGAGCGTCGAATACACGGTCGCCATTTCGAGACCGATGATGCCGCCGCCGATCACGAGCATGCGCTGCGGAATCTGGCGCAGTTCAAGCGCGCCGGTCGAATCGACGACCCGCGGATCTTCCGGAATGAACGGCAGCTTCACCGCTTCCGAGCCCGCGGCGATGATCGCCTGCTTGAACTTCACGACCTTCTTGCCGCCTTCGGTCTGCACTTCCATGTGGTTCGGATCGACGAACGCGCCGGTGCCGACCACCACTTCGACCTTGCGCGCCTTCGCCATGCCGGCGAGACCGCCGGTCAGCTTCTTGACCACGCCCGATTTGAAATCGCGCAGCTTGTCGAGGTCGATTTGCGGCTTGCCGAACGTGATGCCGTGGGCGGCGAGATCAGCCGCCTCGTCGATCACAAGCGCGGTGTGCAGCAGCGCCTTCGACGGGATACAGCCGACGTTCAGACACACGCCGCCGAGCGTCGAATAACGCTCGACCAGCACGGTCTTCATGCCGAGGTCGGCGGAGCGGAACGCGGCCGAATAACCACCGGGGCCCGAACCGAGCACCAGCATGTCGCACTCAATATCCGCGCTGCCCGCATAGCTGCCGGCCTGCGGAGCCGGTGCGGCGGCCTTCGGTGCAGCAGCGGCGGGCGCCGGTGCGGCAGCCGCCTTCTCGGGCGCCTTGGCCGGCGCGGCTGCGGCCGCGCCGCCCGCCGCTGCCTCGACGAGCGCGATCACCGTGCCCTGAGAGACCTTGTCGCCCGGCTTGATGCGCACTTCCTTGACGGTGCCGGCGGTATCGCTCGGCACTTCCATCGACGCCTTGTCCGATTCGAGCGTCAGCAGCGACTGCTCCTGCTCGATGACGTCGCCCGGCTTGATGTTGACTTCGATGACGTCGACGTCCTTGAAGTCACCGATGTCCGGCACTTTTACTTCGACGAGACTCATGGTGTCCCCTTCTCTTATTGATCGGTGATGAGCGACGCGTTCGACGTGCACAGCGCACGAGAAACGCGCGGACGGCGCGAGGCGGCTCAGTCGAGACTGTCCGCGCCCGCGCCGGTGGACCTCACCAGCCGGTCAAAGAATCACACGCCGGAAATCGGCAAGAATCGAACCGAGGTATGCGTTAAAGCGCGCGGCTTCCGCTCCGTCGATCACGCGATGGTCGTACGACAGCGACAGCGGCATGGTGAGGCGCGGCACGAACTGCTTGCCGTCCCACACCGGCTTCATCGCGCTGCGCGACAGACCGAGAATCGCGACTTCAGGCGCATTGATGATCGGCGTGAAGTGCGTGCCGCCGATACCGCCCAGCGACGAGATCGAGAAGCAGCCACCCTGCATCTGGTCCGGCTTCAGCTTGCCCTCGCGCGCGGCCTTCGACAGGTCGGCCATTTCCTTCGCGATGTCGACGAGACCCTTCTTGTCCGCGTCGCGAATCACCGGAACGACGAGGCCGTTCGGCGTGTCCGCGGCAAACCCGATGTGGTAGTACTGCTTGAACACCAGGTTATCGCCGTCGAGGCTCGCGTTGAACGTCGGGAATTTCTTCAGGGCCGCCACGCAGGCCTTGATCACGAACGCGAGCATCGTGAACTTGATGCCCGCCTTTTCGTTTTCCTTGTTCAGCTTCACGCGCAGCGCTTCGAGCTCGGTAATGTCCGCTTCGTCGTTGTTCGTGACGTGCGGGATCATGACCCAGTTGCGATGCAGATTCGCGCCCGAGATCTTCTTGATCCGCGACAGCGGCTTCGGATCGATCGGGCCGAACTTCGTGAAGTCGACCTTCGGCCACGGCAGCAAATTCAGCTCGCCACCGCCAACGGCCGGTGCGGCTGCGCCAGCCGGCGCCGCACGCTGACCGGTCATCACGCCCTTCACGAACGCGGTGACGTCGGCCTGCGTGATGCGGCCCTTCGGACCCGTGCCGCGCACCTGCGAGACGTCGACGCCAAGTTCGCGCGCGAACTTGCGCACCGACGGCGACGCATGGCTCGGATGACGCGAACCGCCTTCGCCAGCCGGGATCAGCGGCGCCTGCGCGAGCGCGGACGGCGAAGCCGGCGCCGGCGACGGCGCCACGGGCGCGTCGGACGGCTGCTCGGCCGGTGCCTTGGCAGCCGGCGCCGGTGCCGGCGCCGCGGCAGCACCGCCGTCCGCTTCCAGCACCACGATGACCGAGCCTTCCGACACGGTATCGCCGACCTTGACCTTCACTTCCTTGACGACACCGGCGGACGAACTCGGCACGTCCATCGTCGCCTTGTCGGATTCCAGCGTGACGAGCGACTGTTCCTTCTCGACGCGATCGCCGACCTTCACCGCGATCTCGATCACGGGAACGTCTTTGTAGTCGCCGATATCCGGCACCTTGATTTCCTGCACGCCGCCGCCTGCTGCCGCGGGCGCGGGAGCAGGTGCCGCAGCGGGAGCCGCCGCCGGAGCCGGTGCAGCCGCCGCGGGCGCGGGCGCCGCAGCGGCGTTGGCGCCTTCCAGCACGATGATCAGCGTGCCTTCGGACACCGTATCGCCGACCTTGACCTTCACTTCCTTGACGACGCCCGCTTCCGAGCTCGGCACGTCCATCGTCGCCTTGTCGGATTCCAGCGTCACGAGCGATTGCTCTTTCTCGACGGTGTCACCCGCCTTCACCAGCACCTCGATCACAGGAACGTCCTTGTAATCGCCGATGTCCGGCACCTTGATTTCGATCGCTTGACTCATTGTTAGTGTCTCCTGGGCCGCGCACGCCGCCTGCCCCTCGCGATGAGGGACAGGCGCGTGCTTCGTGGCACACGGGTGATGCCTTAGACGGTCATCGGGTTGGGTTTGGCGGGATCAAGGTTGTACTTCTTGAGCGCCTCGGCGACCACCTTGCGTTCGATCGTGCCTTCGTCCGCCAGCGCGTTGAGCGCGGCGACCGTGACCCAGTAGCGATCGACTTCGAAGAAGTGACGCAGCTTCTCGCGCGTGTCCGAGCGGCCGTAGCCGTCGGTGCCCAGCACGATGAACTTCTGCGGCACGAACGCGCGGATCTGCTCGGTCAGCGCGCGCACGTAGTCGGTCGATGCGATGACCGGACCCGGCGCGTCCTTCAGCAGCTTCTCGACGTGCGACACCTTCTTCTCTTCGGTCGGATGCAGCAGGTTCCAGCGCTGCACTTCGTGGCCTTCGCGGGCGAGCTCGGTGAAGCTCGGCACGCTCCACAGGTCGGCGTTGACGCCCCAGTCGTTCTTCAGCAGGTCGGCCGCGGCGATCACTTCGTTGAAGATCGTGCCCGCGCCCATCAGCTGCACGTGCGGCGCCTTCTTGTCGGCCGCGGTCTTGCGGAACGAGTACATGCCCTTGATGATGTCCGCGGCGACGGTGTCGCCCTGCGGAATCGCCGGGTGCTCGTAGTTCTCGTTCATCACCGTGATGTAGTAATACACATCTTCCTGCTCGGCGACCATGCGGCGCAGACCGTCCTGCATGATGACCGCGAGTTCGAAGCCGAACGTCGGGTCGTAGCTGATGCAGTTCGGCACCGATGCGGCCCACAGCAGCGAGTGGCCATCTTCGTGTTGCAGACCTTCGCCGTTCAGCGTCGTACGGCCCGCGGTGCCGCCCAGCAGGAAGCCGCGCGAGCGCATGTCGCCCGCCGCCCATGCGAGGTCGCCGATGCGCTGGAAGCCGAACATCGAGTAGAAGATGTAGAACGGGATCATGATCTCGCCGTGCGTCGAGTACGACGTCGCGGCTGCGATCCAGTCGGCCATGCCGCCGGCTTCGTTGATACCTTCCTGCAGGATCTGACCGGTTTCCGACTCACGGTAGAACATCAGCTGGTCGGAATCTTCCGGCACGTACTTCTGGCCTTCCTGATTCCAGATACCGATCTGACGGAACAGACCTTCCATACCGAAGGTACGCGACTCGTCCGGCACGATCGGCACGACGCGCTTGCCGAGCGCCTTGTCCTTCAGCAGGATGTTCAGGATCCGCACGAACGCCATCGTCGTGGAGATCTCGCGGCCTTCGCCCGTGCCCTTCAGGAGCGGCTCGAATGCCGACAGTTCCGGCACCGGCAGCGACTCCGCCTTCTGACGACGCGCCGGCAGATAGCCGCCGAGGTCCATGCGCTTCTGGCGCATGTATTCGAGTTCCTTCGAGCCTTCCTCGAACGTCAGGTACGGCACGTCGACGATCTGCTCGTCCGTGATCGGCAGGCGGAACTGGTCGCGGAATTTCTTCAGTTGCTCCACCTGCATCTTCTTCTGCTGGTGGGTGATGTTCATTGCCTGGCCGGCTTCGCCCATGCCGTAGCCCTTGATCGTCTTCGCGAGGATGACGGTCGGCTGGCCCTTCGAATTCGACGCTTCCGTGAACGCCGCGTAGATCTTGTGCGGATCATGGCCGCCGCGGTTCAGATTCCAGATGTCCTCGTCGGACCAGTCGGCGACGAGCGCCTTCAGCTCCGGCGTGTTGAAGAAGTGCTCGCGAACGAACGCGCCCGACTCCGACTTGTACGTCTGGTATTCGCCGTCGACCACTTCCATCATGCGGCGCATCAGCACGCCCGACTTGTCGCGCGCGAACAGCGCGTCCCAGCGGCTGCCCCAGATGACCTTGATGACGTTCCAGCCCGCGCCGCGGAATTCGCTTTCGAGTTCCTGGATGATCTTGCCGTTGCCGCGCACCGGACCGTCGAGACGCTGCAGGTTGCAGTTGATCACGAACACGAGGTTGTCCAGACGCTCGCGGCCGGCCATGCCGATCGCGCCGAGCGATTCCGGCTCGTCGGTCTCGCCGTCGCCGAGGAAGGCCCAGACCTTGCGGCCGTCGGTCTTCGCGATGCCACGCGCCTGCAGGTACTTCATGAAGCGCGCCTGGTAGATCGCCATGATCGGGCCGAGGCCCATCGACACGGTCGGGAACTGCCAGAAGTCCGGCATCAGCCACGGGTGCGGATACGACGAGATGCCCTCGCCGCCGACTTCCTGGCGGAAGTTGTCGAGCTGCTTGTCGGAGAGGCGGCCGAGCAGGAACGCGCGCGAGTAGACGCCCGGCGACGAGTGGCCCTGCACGAACACGAGGTCGCCGCCATGCTCGGCGGACGGCGCGTGCCAGAAGTGGTTGTAGCCGACGTCGTACAGCGTGGCGGCCGACGCGAACGACGCGATGTGGCCGCCGACGTTGGTTTCCTTGCCGGCGCGCAGCACCATCGCCATGGCGTTCCAGCGGGTGTACGAGCGGATGCGGTGTTCGATGTCCTGGTCGCCGGGGTTTTTCGCCTGGCGCCCGACCGGGATCGTGTTGATGTACGGGGTGTTGGCTGAGAACGGCAGATGTTCGCCGTGCACACGCGCAAACTCGATCTGCTTCTCGATCAGGTAGTGGGCACGGTCAGGGCCCACAGCAGAAATCACGCCATCCAGCGCTTCCAGCCATTCGCCGGTTTCCTGGGGATCGTCGTCTTTATCGGCGGCGACATATTTCATGACTTCGTCGGGTACAGCGGACATGCTCGTCTCCTGGATAGGGGGAACGCACTTTGAACAGGCGACGCGGACGCAGGAACGCCGCGGCAGCTCCGGCCGATTGTAATAAGGGTCCCGACGTCAGCGCAACCAAATTTTCAAATTACGAGATCAATTCTCATAATGCGGAAAATTGCTGCAACGCAACCTGGTTTGACTGCCGATCGGCTGATCCGTCGGCTAGTTTGCGCCGAATAACTGCACTTTCCGCGCTTTTTTGCGCCATTTGTCGGGGACGTGCTGAGCTACAATGCCACGCATGTTGACCGAACGGCTTTTCTCTCGCTCGGCGCGCACCGCGGGTTCGCCGGCGGATTCGTCGCCGTCCCCGCGCTGGCACCACGGACCCTGGTGGTCCAATTCCTATTTGCTGACGCCGCTCCTGTCGATCCTGGTGTTCCTGGTCGTCATGAGCCTGATTCTGTGGAGCCTGAACCGGCGCGAACAGCAGCAGCAGGAAGACACGCTGTACCGCAACGTCGCCTGGGCGCAGCAGCAGATCCGCCTGTCCATGACGGGCGCGCAGGAGCAGATCCAGGCGCTCGCGCGCGACCTCGCCGCCGGCCATGCCGACGAGCATTCGTTCCAGGTGTCCACCACCGACATCATGCAGGGGCATCCCGAGATCCTCTACATGAACTGGTATACGGGCCTGCAACAGCCGCGCTGGCCCAACGCCGCGCCGCCGGTGCTCGGCCAGCGGCTCGCCCGGCCGAACGACGCGCAGATGGACGAAGCGGTCAAAGCCGGCTTCGTCGAGGCGCGCAACACGCGCCGCCAGGTGTACTCGCCGCTCATCTACGACGACCTCGGCAACGGCTTCATCACGCTGCAAACACCCATCTACCGCGACCGCGATTTCCTCGGCACGATCGCCGCGGTGTTCTCGGTGGAAGGCATCCTGAAGCGCGACATCCCGCCCGAGCTGTCGGCGAAGTACAAGATCTCGATCATCGACGTGAACAATCGCGAGTTGACGACCACGTCGACCCGCCCGCGCCTGCCGCGCGACATGTTCTACGACCTGCCGCTCGACCCGCCGGGCCAGGGCATCTCGGTGCGCGTGTACGCGTTCCCGCAAATCACCAACTTCACGAACAACACGCTGGTCTGGCTGGTGGCGGGCCTCTCCTGCTTCGTGCTGTGGAGCCTGTGGAGTCTGTGGAAGCACACGCGCCAGCGCTTCGAGGCGCAGCAGGCGCTCTACGCGGAAGCGTTCTTCCGCCGCGCGATGGAAAACTCGGTGCTGATCGGCATGCGCGTGCTCGACATGCACGGCCGCATCACCCACGTGAACCCCGCGTTCTGCCGCATGACCGGCTGGGACGAGAGCGACCTCGTCGGCAAGAGCGCGCCGTTCGCCTACTGGCCGCGCGACGCGTACCCCGAAATGCAGCGCCAGCTCGACATGACGCTGCGCGGCAAGGCGCCCTCGTCCGGCTTCGAGTTGCGGGTACGGCGCAAGGACAGCTCGACGTTCCACGCGCGCCTCTACGTGTCGCCGCTGATCGACAGCTCAGGGCGCCAGACCGGCTGGATGTCGTCGATGACCGACATCACCGAGCCGAAACGCGCGCGCGAAGAACTGGCCGCCGCCCACGAACGCTTCACCACGGTTCTCGAAAGCCTCGACGCGGCCGTGTCCGTGCTCGCCGCCGACGAAGCCGAGCTGCTGTTCGCGAACCGCTACTACCGGCACCTGTTCGGCATCCGCCCCGACGGCCATCTCGAACTGGCGGGCGGCGGCTTCGACAGCTCGCAGGCGTCGTCCGATTCGATCGACATGGTCGACACCTTCGTCGGCCTGCCCGCCGCGGCGCTGACCGACAGCACCGCCGACGCGCAGGAAATCTACATCGCGGGCATCCAGAAGTGGTTCGAGGTGCGGCGCCAGTACATCCAGTGGGTCGACGGCCACCTCGCGCAGATGCAGATCGCGACCGACATCACGACCCGCAAGCGCGCCCAGGAACTCGCGCGCCAGCAGGACGAGAAGCTGCAGTTCACGAGCCGCCTGATGACGATGGGCGAAATGGCCTCGTCGCTCGCCCACGAACTGAATCAACCGCTCGCCGCGATCAATAACTATTGCTCTGGAACCGTCGCACTGGTTAAATCCGGTCGGACGACGCCTGACAACTTGCTGCCAGTGCTCGAAAAGACCGCGCAACAGGCGGTGCGCGCCGGCATGATCATCAAGCGCATCCGCGAGTTCGTGAAGCGCAGCGAGCCGAAGCGCCAGGCCACGCGCGTCGCGGATATCGTCGCGGACGCGGTGGGTCTCGCCGAAATCGAGGCGAGGAAGCGCCGGATTCGCATCGTCACCGATCTGCGCTCGCGGCTGCCGGTCATTTACGTCGACCCGGTGCTGATCGAGCAGGTGTTGGTGAACCTGCTGAAGAACGGCGTCGAGGCGATGGCCGAAGCGCGTCCGAACGCGGTCGATCCGGTGATCCGCGTGGTCGTGCGACTGGACAGCGGCTTCGTCTGCATCAGCGTCGTCGACCAGGGGCCGGGCGTCGACGAAGCGACCGCAGAGCGTCTGTTCGAACCGTTTTACAGCACCAAGTCCGATGGCATGGGCATGGGGCTGAACATTTGCCGTTCGATTATCGAATCGCACCGCGGCCGTCTGTGGGTGGTCAACAACGTCGAGTCCGACGGCCACATCACGGGCGCCACGTTCCATTGCAGTCTGCCTATAGGGGAGCCTGACGGCCCGAGCAACGGCGGGTCCGAGGCGCCGACACCACAAACCGTTACGGGAGAGCTATGAACAGCCCAGTCACCACCCAGGAAACCGTCTTTGTCGTCGATGACGACGAGGCCGTGCGAGATTCGCTGCGCTGGCTGCTGGAGGCGAACGGCTACCGCGTTCAATGCTTCTCGAGCGCCGAGCAGTTCATCGACGCATGGCAGCCGCATCAGCATCCGGGCCAGATCGCGTGTCTGATCCTCGACGTGCGGATGTCCGGCATGAGCGGGCTCGAGTTGCAGGAACGCCTGATCGCCGACAACGCGTCGCTGCCGATCATCTTCGTGACGGGCCACGGCGACGTGCCGATGGCCGTGTCGACGATGAAAAAAGGCGCGATGGACTTCATCGAAAAGCCGTTCGACGAAGCCGAACTGCGCAAGCTCGTCGAGCGCATGCTCGACAAGGCGCGCAGCGAAAGCACCAGCGTCCAGCAGCAGCGCGCCGCGGCCGAGCGCCTCGGTAAGCTGACCGCGCGCGAGCATCAGGTGCTCGAGCGGATCATCGCCGGTCGCCTGAACAAGCAGATCGCCGACGATCTCGGCATCAGCATCAAGACGGTCGAGGCGCATCGCGCCAACATCATGGAAAAGCTGAACGTCAACACGGTCGCCGATCTGCTGCGACTCGCGCTGTCGAACAAGCCGCAAACGGCGCAGTAACAGCCGTCACGGGTAGTCATACGCGGCCCTTCGCCTGAAGGGTCGCCAACGTGGCCGCTCTCAATGGCCGCGACCCGGCCTCGCGATCCGCTCCTGCGTTCGCGTCTGGCTGCGCGCAATTCGATCCGCACACCCATTTGCCAGCCCGCTTCAAACGTCGCGTGTCACTGTGCGGTTTGACAAGCGGGACTGTGCCTCCTAACTTATACAAAGCTCCATCACGGGCTCGCCGATGCGCGATCGATAGGTACATCACGTGCGGCACCTTGCGCGCCCAATGTGGTCGGGCAATGCGGGCGAGTGTCATCGCCGAGATGCCGTCATCGCCCATTTGCTGCGTGGATCCCTACACCGCGCCGGCGCGCTTCTCCCCTGCTCCACTATCTTGCTGCCTTGCTGCAAACCGTATCTCTGGCTGTCTCGCCGCTTGTGCTTTCCCTGATTCCTGCGTGACGTGTCATGGCGGCAGATGCCGTGCATGTCACCCCGAGTGGCATACGACCGGGAGGAGGTCATCGTGAAACGATCCGGAGTGCATCGCCCGCGAGTGTGGTTGCGCGTGTGGCCGATTTGCGCCGTGCTGGCGGGCGCGCCTGTGGTCGCCGGTCTCGGCCTGCTGGGCACCGCCAGCACCGCGCGGGCGCAAGCCCCCGCGAAAGTCTCGAACCAGCAGCTCGATTCGCTGACCGCACCCATCGCGCTCTACCCCGATGCGCTGCTCGCGCAGGTGCTGATGGCCACGACGTTTCCGCAGCAGGTGCAAGACGCGGCCGCGTGGTCGAAGGCCAATCCGAAGCTGCAGGGCGACGATGCCGTCAAGGCGGTGGCCGATTATCCGTGGGACCCGAGCGTACAGTCGCTCGTCGCGTTCCCGCAGGTGCTCGCGACGATGTCCGCGAAGCCCGACTGGGTCACGCAGATCGGCAACGCGTTTCTCGCGCAGCCGAACGACGTGATGGATTCGGTGCAGCGTCTGCGCAAGCAGGCGCAGTCGGCCGGCAATCTGAAGACGACCTCGCAACAGAAGGTCGTCGTCGAGCAAAGCGCGATCCAGATCGTGCCGGCCGATCCACAAGTGGTGTACGTGCCGACCTACAACCCCACGGTCGTCTACGGGACGTGGCCCTATCCCGCTTATCCGCCGGTCTATATGCCGCCGCCTCCGGGTTATGCGGTAGCAAGCGGCCTCGCAGCGGGGCTCGCGTTCGGCACCGGCGTCGCGATCGCGAATTCGCTGTGGGGCGGCTTCAACTGGAATACGCACGACGTCAACGTCAACGTCAACCGCTACAACAACATCAATGTGAACAACCGGCTCGACGCCAACAGCAACACCACGAACTGGAACCGCAACGCCAACGTCAATCGCAATGTCAACAACGCGAACCTGAACCGCAACCTCAACAACGCCAACCTGAACGCGCAGCACGATGCCTATCGCGGCCGCGACGAAGAGCGCGCCCAGGCCCAGCAGGCACTGCAGAACCGCACCGGGCAGAACCTCGGCGGCAGCGCGAGCCAGCGCGTGCAAGGGATACACCAGGGCGGCGTCGAAAATCAGAATCTGCAGAATCGCGCGCAGAACCTCAATCGGGACAACGCGCTGCGTGGCGCCGGCGACGGCAACGCCGCGCGCCAGGATATGCAGCGCGGCGAAGCGAGCCGCCAGTCGTTCGCGCAGCATCAGGGCGGACAACTGGGGGCGAACGGTGGTGGCTTCGAGCACGGCGGTGGGTTCGAACGCGGCGGGTTCGAACGCGGCGGCATGGAGGGTGGCAGGTTCGGCGGCGGTGGCGGCGGCCAGCCCCACTTCGGCGGCCGTCGTCGTTGAACGCGTCGAACGTCGAGGAGGAGTCTCTGATGAAGCGCTTATTTTCAAAGGGCGCGACAGGCGCCCGCGCTCAGGCATGGGCGGCGGTGTTCGGTCGCAGTGACCGGATGCGCGTTCGTCGCACCGGACGCTTCGGCGGACCCAGGCAGCGTGCACTGCTCGCCGCGCCGATCCTGCTCGCCGCCGCCGGCCTCGTTCACGCGCAGGCCGTCTATCCGAGCGCGGAGGCGGCCGCCAATGCGTTCGTCGACGCGCTCGCCAGCAATGACGACCCCGGGCTCAAACACGTGCTCGGCAACGATTTCCACCGCTTCATTCCGACCGAGGATATCGGCCAGGCCGACATCGACCAGTTTCTCGGCGCATGGGCGAAGGGTCATCAGATCGTCGAAGATCCGGCGAGCGGCAACGCTCGCGCGAGCGCGCATCTCGCCGTCGGCGACAGCGGCTGGACGCTGCCGATTCCGCTCGTGCAGGTCGCGCACGGCTGGCGCTTCGATCCACCGGCCGCACAGGGCGAGATGCTGACGCGGCGCATCGGCCGCAACGAACGCGCCGCGATCCTGACCGCGCTGGCGTACGTCGACGCGCAGAACGACTATCGCAACCTGACGCAGCACTACGCGCAGCGCCTCGTCAGCACACCGGGCACACACGACGGCCTGTACTGGAAAACCGCGCCCGGCGAAGCCGAGAGCCCGCTCGGACCGCTCGCCGCGGCAATGCCCCCGCACACCCGGCCGCAGGAGGCCTATCACGGCTATCACTACCGGATCCTGACCGCGCAGGGGCCGCATGCGCAGGGCGGCGCGCAGAACTACGTCGACGCTGGCGTCCTGAGCGGTGGCTTCGCGCTGATCGCATCGCCGGCAGACTACGGCAAGACCGGGGTGATGAGCTTCATCGTCAATCAGGACGGCCGGGTCTACGAGAAGAACCTCGGGCCCCAGACCGCGCGCGCGGCCGCGGCGATCCAGTCGTTCGATCCTGACGGAAGTTGGCGGCCGACCCAGCCGTAGAACGGTGGATGCGAGCTGTCGAGCCCGGGCCAAACGGCTCGCATCCACCGGGAAAACCCTCCACTGCGCCGGTATAATGTCGGACTTTGCCGCGGCGCGATTGCCTTCATCGGCAAGCTGCCTGTCGCGCGGCGACCGGGCCTCGTCGACAAGCCAAAGCACGCCGTCGCGCGCTCCGTTCGCGCCAGCGCTTCGCCCGCCTGCCGAGCCGCCTGCCCCGACCCGATTCCCGATCCCAACCTCGACTCAACGCTCGACCGACCATGACTGCCAAACTGATCGACGGCCTCGCCCTCTCCAAGACCCTGCGCGCCGACGTCGCCGCGCGCGCCGCCGCCCTGACCGCCCGCGGCCATCAGCCGGGCCTCGCCGTGATTCTGGTCGGTGAGAATCCGGCCAGCGAAGTGTATGTGCGCAACAAGGTCAAGGCCTGTCAGGACAACGGTCTCGGCTCGTCGTTCGACCGCTATCCGGCCGATCTGCCCGAAGCCGACCTGCTCGCCCGCATCGACGAACTGAACCGCGATCCGGCCATTCACGGCATTCTCGTGCAGTTGCCGCTGCCGAAGCACATCGATAGCCACAAGGTGATCGAGGCGATCGCGCCCGAGAAGGACGTCGACGGCTTTCACGTCGCCAACGCGGGTGCGCTGATGACCGGCCAGCCGCTGTTCCGTCCGTGTACGCCGTACGGCGTGATGAAGATGTTCGAGGCCTACGGCATCGATCTGAAGGGTGCGAACGCGGTGGTGATCGGCCGCTCGAACATCGTCGGCAAGCCGATGGCGCTGCTGCTGCTCGAAGCGGGCGCGACCGTCACGATCTGCCACAGCAAGACGCGCGATCTGGCCGCGCACACGCGCAACGCCGACGTCGTGGTCGCCGCGACCGGCCTGCGCAACATCCTGACCGCCGACATGGTGAAGCCCGGCGCGACCGTGATCGACGTCGGCATGAATCGCGACGACGCCGGCAAGCTGTGCGGCGACGTCGACTTCGCGGGGGTCAAGGAAGTGGCCGGCTTTATCACGCCGGTGCCGGGCGGCGTCGGTCCGATGACGATCACGATGCTTCTCGTCAACACGATCGAAGCAGCCGAGCGCGAGGCGAACGCGGCGAACGCGTAATTGCCGGAAGGCGAGCGTGAGACGGAGTGAGACGACTCCTCCGTCTTGTCATCCCCCGCCGCCGTTCCCCCTTCTCGCTGAACCATCACCACCAAATACCGCGCGGCCTGATCGGCCGCCGCCGGCCACCTGGACGCGCGTCACACGCCCAGCCCAACCCGCCCAGCGCACCGCAACATCTGTTAATTTGTCAGCCGATGGATTGGAATCGGCGCGCCCCGCCCCAATAATGTCGGTACCCGGTGCCGCCCCGCGCCGTGCGTCGAGCGTCGAGCCAGCCAGCGCGCGCCGACCCGCCCGGGCGCCGCCGCACCGCCCCTTCACCCGCGTCAGACAGGAAGCCTTATGTCCACTACCGCCACGCCTCAAGACAACCCCCTCCTCGATTTTTCCGATCTGCCGCGCTTTGGCGATATCCGCCCCGAACACGTGACGCCCGCCCTCGACGTGCTGCTCGCCGACGCGGCGGCCGCCGTCGAGCGCGCCGCGCTGCCGGTCACGCCAGCGTCGTGGGCCGACGTCGTCGAACCGGTCGAGCGTGCCACCGAGCCGCTGTCGCGCGCGTGGAGCGTGATCGGCCATCTGAACGCCGTCGCCGATACGCCCGAACTGCGCGCCGTGTACGGCGAAAACCTGCCGCGCGTGACCGAGTTCTGGTCGAGCGTCGGCCAGAATCTCGCGCTCTACGAGAAGTACAAGTCACTGAATGCGAGCGACGAATTCGCGTCGCTGAACAGCGAGCGCAAGAAGATCCTCAGCAACGCGCTGCGCGACTTCCGCCTGTCCGGCGCCGAGTTGCCGGAAGACCAGAAGCCGCATTTCGCCGAATTGCAGGAACGCCAGGCGAACTTGTCGAAGGCGTTTTCGGATCACGTGCTCGATGCGACCAATGCGTACGCCTACCTCGTCGAGGCGGGCAACGAGGCGCAACTGAGCGGCCTGCCCGAAGACGTGATCGCGGCCGCGAAGGAAGCCGCCGAGCGCGACGGCAAGACCGGCTACAAGTTCACGCTGCACTTCCCGTCGTATTTCCCGGTGATGCAGTACTCGGAGAACCGCGCGATGCGCGAAGCGATGTACCGCGCGTATGTGACGCGCGCCTCCGAGCTCGGCGCGCAATACGGCAACGGCAAGGCCGAGTGGGACAACACCCAGGTGCTCGCCGACGAACTGAAGCTGCGTGCCGAAGAAGCGCAGATGCTCGGCTACGGCAACTTCGCCGAAGTGTCGCTGGCGCCGAAGATGGCCGAGTCGCCGGCGCAGGTCATGGCCTTCCTCGAAGACCTCGCGACCCGCGCACGTCCGCATGCGGAGCAGGACTGGAAAGAGCTGCGCGAATTTGCCGCGAGCGAACTCGGCATGACCGATCTGCAGCCGTGGGACATGACGTTTGCCGCCGAGCGTCTGCGTCAGAAGCGCTACTCGTTTTCGGAAAACGAAGTGAAGCAGTACTTCCCCGAAGACGCGGTGTTCAAGGGCCTGTTCAAGGTCACCGAGACGCTGTTCGGCGTGCGCATCCGCCGCGACGAAGCGGCCGTCTGGCATCCGGACGTGCGCTTCTTCCGGGTCGAGAATCAGGACGGCGGCCTCGTCGCCCAGTTCTATCTGGACCTCTATGCGCGCGAAGGCAAACGCGGCGGCGCCTGGATGGACGATGCGCGCGGCCGTCACAAGCTCGCGCATGACGCCGTGCAAACGCCGGTCGCTTATCTGACCTGCAACTTCTCGGCACCGGTCGGCGGCAAGCCCGCCTGCTTCACGCACGACGAAGTGATCACGCTGTTCCACGAGTTCGGCCATGGGCTGCATCACATGCTCACGCGCGTCGATGAGCTCGGGGTGTCGGGCATCAACGGCGTCGAATGGGATGCGGTCGAATTGCCGTCGCAGTTCATGGAGAACTTCTGCTGGGAGTGGGACGTGCTCTCCGACATGACCTCGCACGTCGATACGGCGAAGCCGCTGCCGCGCGAGCTGTTCGACAAGATGCTCGCCGCGAAGAACTTCCAGAGCGGTCTCGGCACGCTGCGGCAGATCGTGTTCTCGATGTTCGACATGCAACTGCACACCGGCTTCGACGCGAACGGCGCGACCAGCGCCAACGATCTCGCGCGCGAAATCAACGAGCGCTTCCACGTCGTGCCGCAAGCGCCGTTCTCGCGTTGGCCGAATACGTTCAGCCATATTTTCGCGGGCGGTTACGCGGCCGGCTACTACAGCTACAAGTGGGCCGAGGTGCTGTCGGCCGACGCGTACGCGGCGTTCGAGGAAGCCGCGCAAGCCGCGGGCAGCGTGCTCGATCAGACCACCGGCATGCGTTATCGTCGCGAGATTCTCGAAGTGGGCGGCAGCCGCCCGGCGATGGAATCGTTCAAGGCGTTTCGCGGCCGCGAGCCGAATATCGATGCGCTGCTGCGGCACAACGGCATGGCGCCGGGAGCCGCGCACTGAGCTAAGCGATGCCGATAAAAAACCGGCGGTCTGCGCAAGCAGGCCGCCGGTTTTTCATTGAGGCGCGAGATACCTGGCTACGCGCGATGCAGTTTGAAATCGATCTGCTCAGGCCGCCCTTCGAGCGATAACGACGCGCGCGCAGCCGGCGCGCGGCTCACCACCCTGCCCCGGCTCACGACCGCGAGCCGTGCGGCGCGCAGACGGATCGCCTCGACCTCGTCGCGCGCATCGAGCACGACGAGATTAGCAGCGCATCCGGGCGCGATGCCATAGCCTTCCAGGCCGAGAATGCGCGCCGCGTTCACGGTCACCGCGTCGAAACAGGCATGCATGCCATCGACGCTGGTCATTTGCGCAACATGCAAGCCCATCTGCGCGACTTCGAGCATGTCGGCCGAACCGAGGCTATACCACGGGTCCATCACGCAGTCGTGGCCGAATGCGACCGTGATGCCCGCGGCCAGCATCTCGGGCACGCGCGTCATGCCGCGCCGTTTCGGGTACGTGTCGCTGCGCCCTTGCAGCGTGATGTTGATCAGCGGATTCGCGATCGCCGCGACACCCGACTCGCGCATCAGCGGCAACAGCTTGCTCACATAGTAGTTGTCCATCGAATGCATCGACGTCAGATGCGAACCGGTGACGCGTCCGTGCAAACCAAGGCGGTGGGTTTCGGCCGCGAGTGTTTCGATGTGGCGCGACAGCGGATCGTCCGATTCGTCACAATGCATGTCGACGCGCAGGCCCTGCTCGGCCGCGTACTCGCACAGCATGCGCACCGACTGCGCGCCGTCGGCCATCGTGCGCTCGAAATGCGGAATGCCGCCGACCACGTCGACGCCCAGGCCGATCGCGCGCTTCAGATTGTCGAACGCACCGGCGCTGCGCAGCAGACCGTCCTGGGGAAACGCGACCAGTTGCAGATCGAGATACGGCGCGACGCGGCGCTTCACTTCGAGCAGCGCCTCGACCGCCAGCAAGCGCGGATCGCACACGTCGACGTGGCTGCGGATCGCGAGCAGGCCGCGCGCGACCGCCCAGTCGCAGTACTGCATCGCGCGCTCGATCAGCGCTTCCTGCGTGAGCTCGGGCTTCAGTTCGCCCCATAGCGCGATGCCTTCGAGCAGCGTGCCCGACGCGTTCACGCGCGGCAAACCGTATGACAGCGTCGCATCCATATGGAAATGCGGATCGACGAACGGCGGCGAAACGAGCGAGCCGGCCGCGTCGAGTTCCTCGGGCGCGCTCGCGGCCAGCTTCGGCTCGATGGCGACGATGCGGCCCGCGTCGATGCCGATATCGACCGGTTGGCGGTGCTGCGGGGTCGGCTGCGCGCTCAGCCGAGCAGCGCTGCGCGGCAGCGTCGCGCGGCGGATGATCAGATCCATGTATCGCTCCCGTTGATCTCGTTCGGACTCGCTACGATTCTATCGGCGCCAGAAAAATGCGGGGGCCGATGCGTACCGGCGCGCGCGGCGCAATCCGTACCGGCGGCCGGCGATGCGACGCGCCTATACTCGCCGTTTCAGCGATGCAATGACGGAGCGCACAAATGAAAACGATCGGCGTGATTGGGGGAATGAGCTGGGAGTCGTCCACCGAGTACTACCGGCTGCTTAACCGCCACGCGAAGGCGCGGCTCGGCGGGCATCACAACGCGCGCAGCCTGCTCCTGACCGTCGATTTCGCGGCGATCGAGGCGAACCAGCGCGCCGGCGACTGGCACGCGCTCGGCGAACAGATGGCCGACGCTGCGCGCCAGCTCGAACGCGGCGGCGCCGATCTCGTGATCCTCGCGACGAACACGATGCATCGCGTGTGCGATTCGATCGAGCGGGCGATCACGGTGCCGTTCCTGCACATCGCCGATCCGACCGGCGAGGCGCTGCGCGCGGCGGGCGTCGAGCGGGTCGGCCTGCTCGGCACGCGCTATACGATGGAGCAGACGTTCTATACGGGACGGCTGCGCGAGCGCTATGGACTCGAGACGCTCGTGCCTGACGACGATGAACGTGCGGACGTGCACCGCATCATTTACGACGAGCTCTGTCACGGTAACGTGAAGGACGCGTCGCGCAAGGTCTATCAACGCGTGATCGAGCATCTGGCCGCGCGTGGCGCGCAGGCGGTGATACTCGGTTGCACGGAGATCACGCTGCTGATCAAGCCGGAAGATTCGGTGCTGCCTGTGTTCGATACCACCGCGTTGCATGCGCAGGCGGCGGTGGAGTGGGCGATCGGGGGACAGTGACGATCGGCTTGACGTCGCGCTCGCGCGCAAATCGTGTCGTGGGCGTTCACGCGTGCACAGCATACGCGGCGAGCGCCACAAGCGAGACGCCGGCGCTGAAAGTCAAAAAGCCCGCATGGCTTGCGCGATGCGGGCTTTCAACAATGCTTTGGTTGCGGGGGTAGGATTTGAACCTACGACCTTCGGGTTATGAGCCCGACGAGCTGCCAGACTGCTCCACCCCGCGTCAGAGAAAAAAGATTATATAAGGTCGGAGGAAAAACGTCAAACCCTAAGCAGCACATTTCTCGAACGACATCCTTGCGATCATTGCGTCGATGACGTCATCGACGTTGCTGTGGCGCTACTATCTCGGCATGTGAACGGCGTGGGCGACGCAGCAGACGCCGGCTCGGGCCGGCGTGGCCCCCGCTATAATCGCCGTTGCTCTCACCACGCACGTATCGGATATCTTCGTGAAAATCGCCACCTGGAACGTCAACTCGCTCAAAGTCCGCCAGCAACACGTGATCGACTGGCTCGCGAGCAGCGGCACCGACGTGCTGTGCCTGCAGGAACTGAAGCTCCCCGACGAAAAATTCCCGCGCGCGGATCTCGAGGCGGTCGGCTATCGCAGCTGGTACGCGGGTCAGAAAACCTACAACGGTGTCGGCATTCTGGTGCGCGAAGGCTTGAACGTCGACGAAAGCAGCATCGTGCGCAACATCCCCGGCTTCGAGGATCCGCAGCAGCGCGTGATCGCGGCAACCATCGACGGCGTGCGTATCATCTCCGCGTATTTCCCGAACGGCCAGGCGCCCGGCACCGACAAGTTCGCTTACAAGCTGCGCTGGCTCGACGCGCTGCACGACTGGCTCGCCACCGAGATGACGCTGCATCCGAAGCTCGCGCTGCTCGGCGACTACAACATCGCTCCCGAAGATCGCGATGTCCATGATCCGAAGGCGTGGGAAGGTCAGAATCTCGTGTCGCCCGAGGAACGCGCGGCGTTCGTGCGGCTGATCGGCCTCGGCCTGCTCGACGCGTTCCGTCAGTTCGAGCAGCAGGAAAAACTCTATTCGTGGTGGGATTACCGGATGATGGCGTTCCGGCGTAACGCGGGCCTGCGCATCGACCACATCCTGCTGTCGAAGGCGCTGTCCGAGATCTGCACCGCCTGCGACATCGACAAGGTGCCGCGCAAGTGGGAACAGCCTTCGGATCACGCGCCGGTGTTCGCGCAACTGGGCTGACCACCATCGCGACGAAGCGAGGCAGCGCCGCCTCGCTTGCGCGTTGCTTCATGCGGCGCCCAGCACACCCCACAGGAAGCTGAACACCATCGCATCATGTTCGGCCTGCTCCAGCTCATCGGAGCCGCCGTGCCCGCCTTCCGTATTCTCCCGATACCACACGTTCTGCGCGCCGAGCGCCTGCATGCGCGCGGCCATCTTGCGCGCGTGGCCGGGATGCACGCGATCGTCGGCGGTCGACGTCATGAATAGCACCGGCGGATACGCGACGCCCGCCGCAAGGTTGTGATACGGCGAATAGGCGGCGAGCGCGTGCGCTTCGTCGGGCTCGTCCGGGTCGCCGTACTCGTCGATCCACGAGGCGCCCGCGTGCAACAGGTGATAGCGGCTCATATCGAGCAACGGCACCTCGCACACGACCGCGCCGAATAGCTCAGCCCGCTGCACCATGCAGGCGGCCACTAGCAGCCCGCCGTTGCTGCCGCCCTGTATGCCGAGCTGCGCGGCGCTCGTCACGCCGCTCGCGATCAGCGCTTCGGCGACCGCGATGAAATCATCGAACGCGCGCTGGCGATGCTCGCCCTGCGCCGCCGTGTGCCAGCGCGTGCCGAACTCGCCGCCGCCGCGAATATGCGCGACCACGTACACGCCGCCGCGTTCGAGCCAGCCGATGCCCTGCCCCGTCAGATAGCTCGGCAGCAACGGAATCGCGAAGCCGCCGTAGCCGCTCAACAGACATGGCAGTGTTGGCTTTTCATCGCCGGCGGAGGACGAGGCTGGCTTCGGTCCAATCACCGTGTACGGCACGCGCGTGCCATCGGCCGACACCGCATGTCCGCGTGTCACGGCGAAGCGCGTCGCGTCGAACTGCGTCGGCCAACGGTCGAGCAACTCCCATTCGCCGGGCTCGTCGCGTGCGAGATCGGAGAGCCAGTAGGCGGGCGGTTGCAGATAGTCGTCGGTGTCGACGAACACTTCGTCGTTCAGCGTCGACTCGACCGGCGAGACATCGAACTGCGCGTCGGGCTGCGTGTCGGGCTGCGTGCCGCCCTGCGACGCGAACACGCGCTCGCGCCACTGCCACGTGCCGTCCTGCGACGCGAACACGCGCTCGCGCCACTGCCACGTGCCGTCCTCGCGCTGCGATGGCGTCCAGATCAGCGTCTTGCTGCGTACATCGTCGAGATACGACACGATCAGATGATGGCGCGTATGCGACCACTCGCAGGCCGACGTGAGCGGTGTCGGTGTGAAGAGCGGCGTCACGTCGCGCTCGCCGCGCAGAAACGCGACCTCGCGAATCGCGAGCAGCGTGCCGCCCGGATAGTGCGTTTGCTTGCCGTCCCATTCGCATTCCCAGTCGAGCCGCGGCTCGAGCAGCAGCCAGCCCTGCCACGCACCCACCGCGACGTGCGAGGGCACGTCGTAGCGATGCCAGGCATCGCTCGCGTCGTCGAGGCGATAGGTGTGCGAGTCGAAAAAGTCGACGCTGCTCGTTACCGTATGCCGGCGATCGATCGGATCGTAATGCGCCTCCACGCCGATATCGTCGAACTCGCCGCGAAACACCACGGGTGCATCGGCGAGCTTGGTGCCGCGGGTCCAGCGCCGCACGTCGCGCGGATAGCCGGAGCGCGTCAGCGTCTTGCGGCCATTGTCCCAGCCGACGTAGAGCGTATCGCGATCGATCCACGACACCGTGTGCTTGCCCGCCTTCGCGATCGCGAAACCATCGTCGACGAAACGCTGCGCGTCGAGATCGAACTCGCGCACGACGACCGCGTCCGAGCCGCCCGGCGACATCGTGATCAACGCGCGATCGCCATCCGGATAGAGGATGTCGAGATCGACGCACACCCAGGGCGTGCCTTCGGCCGCGCCGAGCGCGTCGAAGTCGAGCAGGTTCTGCCACACCGGCGCGCCGCTGCGCCACGCAGACCACGCGGTGCGCCGCCAGATGCCGCGCGGATTGCGCTCGTCCTGCCACAGATCGTAGGCCCAGTCCTTCCAGCGATCCGGAATCACCGGACGCTCGCGCGGCAGATAGGCATCGGCGAGCTGGCGCCTCAACGTCTCGAACGACGCGCCGCCGCACCACGCCGCGCGCGTGCGCGCGTTCTGCGCGTCGACCCACGCGCGCGCGTCGGCGTCGTCGAGCGCTTCGAGCGACAGGAAGGGATCGGGGGAAAGCGGCCACTCGAACGGGGTGGCGGAGGCAAAAGAAGGCATCGTCGGCTGTCGAATCGGAACAGCGTTGATTATGCCTTGTGCAAGGCGATGGCCGCTCTGGTGCGAGGTGCGAGGCGCGAGGCTGGAAGCAAAAACGACGAGGGCGGCCTGAGCCGCCCTCGCCTGCCCTGCGCGGATCGCGCGACGCAAGCGCCTCAAGGCTCCAGGTTGAGTTCCTGAATCTTGCGCGTAATCGTATTGCGCCCGATGCCGAGCCGCTCGGCCGCCTCGACCTTACGGCCACGCGTGAAGTCGAGCGCCTCGCGGATCACGGCCGCCTCGAAGCGGCGTGCGAGTTCGTCCATCACATCGGCCGCATTCTCGCGCAGCATGCGCGCGACTTCGGTGCGCAAACCGCCTTCCCATGCGCTCAGTGCGCTCGCCACCGTCACGCCGGCCGCACCAGACGGATGCACGAACGTGCCGTTGCCCGCGCCGGCGAGCGGCGCGCCGCCCACAAATCCCCCATTGGTGGGCGCAGTGCCGTCCGCCGTCGCGCCGGCGGCGACACCCGCGGCAAGCTCGCTGGAGCCGACCTGCGTGGGACCGAGATCGGGCGGAAGATCCTTGATCTCGATCGTCTGCGCGGGCGCCATCACCGTGAGCCAGTTCGCGAGATTCTCGAGCTGCCGCACGTTGCCCGGAAACGGCAGCGACGCGAGATACGCGAGCGCCTCCTCGGACACGCGCTTCGGTTCGACGCCGAGATCGCGCGCGCTCTTCTGCAGGAAATGCCGCGTGAGCAGCGGGATATCCTCGCTGCGTTCGCGCAACGCGGGCAGCCGCAGACGGATCACGTTGAGGCGGTGATACAGATCCTCGCGAAACAGCCCCTGGCGCACGCGCGATTCGAGATTCTGGTGCGTCGCCGCGATCACGCGCACATTCGAGCGCAACGGATTGTGGCCGCCCACGCGATAGAACTGCCCGTCCGACAGCACGCGCAACAGACGCGTCTGCAGATCGAACGGCATGTCGCCGATTTCATCGAGAAAGAGCGTGCCGTTCTCGGCCTGCTCGAAGCGCCCCTGGCGCATCGCCTGCGCGCCGGTGAACGCGCCGCGCTCATGCCCGAACAGTTCGGACTCCAGCAGATCCTTCGGAATCGCCGCCGTGTTCAGCGCGATGAAGGGACCGTTCGCGCGTGGGCTATGTCGGTGCAACGCACGCGCGACCAGTTCCTTCCCGGTGCCTGATTCGCCGGTAATGAGCACGGTGGCCGCCGAATGCGACAGACGGCCGATCGCACGAAACATGTCCTGCATCGCCGGCGCCTGGCCGAGCATCTCGGGGGCTTCCGCGACGCGCTCGTCCCACGTCTGCTCGCCGCGCATGCTTTCATCGACCGCGCGGCGAATCAGCTCGACCGCCTTGTCGATGTCGAACGGCTTCGCCAGATACTCGAACGCGCCGCCCTGGAATGCGGCGACCGCGCTATCGAGATCCGAGAACGCGGTCATGATGATGACCGGCAAACCCGGCACCTTGTCGCGGACCGTTTGCAGCAGTTCGAGCCCGGAGCCCCCGGGCATGCGGATATCGGAGACCAGCACCTGCGGGCTGTCGTGATCGAGCGCGGCCGACGCTTCGCGCACGTTCGCGAAGCTGCGCGTCGCGAAGTTCTCGCGCGCCAGCGCTTTTTCGAGCACCCAGCGAATTGATTGATCGTCGTCTACTATCCAGATCGGCTTCATATAGGTCGGTCAGAAGTCTTGAGGTGCTAGTGATATCTAGAGGTCGAGCGGCAGGAGAATCTGAAACTCGGTATGGCCCGGCCGGCTGTCCACCTCGATCAGACCGTCATGCTGCTGCACGAAGGTTTGCGCGAGCGTGAGACCAAGACCGCTGCCGTCCTCGCGCCCCGACACGAGCGGATAGAAAATGCGGTCGCGAATCTCTTCGGGAATGCCTGGGCCGTTGTCGATGATATGCAAGTCCAATGCCAGCTTGCACAAGCGTTTTGAAATCGTGACCTTGCGCGCGATACGCGTGCGCAACTCGATGCGCGCGTCGCCCTGCGAGATCCGTTCGCGCAAGGCCTCGGCCGCATTGCGCACGATGTTCAGCAGCGCCTGGATCAGTTGTTCCTTGTCGCCGCGCAGATCCGGCACGCTGACGTCGTAGTCGCGCTCGATCGTCAGGCCGCGCGGAAACTCCGCGAGAATCACCTGACGCACGCGCTCGCACACCTCGTGAATATTCACGTCGCCGACGATATGCGGATGCCGGTGCGGTTCGAGCAAGCGGTCGACCAGCGTCTGCAGCCGGTCCGATTCCTTGATGATGACCTGGGTGTACTCGCGCAACTCGTCGCGCTGACGCTCGCCGAGTTCGAACTCGAGCAGTTGCGCGGCGCCGCGAATGCCGCCGAGCGGGTTCTTGATTTCGTGCGCGAGATTGCGGATCAGATGCTTATTGACCGCCGTCAGGTCGTTGATGCGCTCTTCGCGGTCGGTACGCAGATGCCGCTCGTTCTCGAACAGTTCGAGCAGCACGTAGTCCTGCGCGCTCTCCAGAAAGCCGACGATCGCGTGCACATGCAGCGGCTCGTGGCCGGGACGCTCGAGCACGGCGTCCAGATGCGTCGCGTGAAAACGGTGCGCGGCGATCGCGGTGATCGTCGCGACCAGTTCGTCCGCGTTCGAGAAGATGTCCTGCCACGCCATCTGCGTCAATTGACGGCGCGACATCTCCAGCATCGACTCCGCCGACGGATTCGCGAACGCGACGCGCAGCGTGCGCTTTTCGAGCACCAGCACGACCGTCGGCAGCGTCTCGAAGCCCGGCAGCAGCCCCGAACTCGCGAGCTGCACGTCGTCCGACAGCGTCTGCTCGTGTCCTTTCCTTGCCTTGATCAGATTCTTCAGAACCATCTTGCAGTCTGGCCGGTAGGAGATGGTGATAACTCAGGAGTGCTGCCTGTTCGTGCTTCGTCGAATTGCAGATTGCCCGCGGCCGGCCGTGCGGCCTAACGAAAAAGGGACGGCGCCGCCGTCCCTTCGTGACCGATCGCGAGCGTCGGGCCAAGCGCTTCGCCGGGTGAAGGGCGAAGCGCCATGGCCGCTTACAGCGAGTAGTACATTTCGAATTCGATCGGGTGCACCGACTGACGATAACGCTGCAGTTCCTGCGTCTTCAGTTCGATGTACGCGTCGAGCATCGCGTCCGTGAACACGCCACCGCGCGTCAGGAACTCGCGGTCGGCGTCGAGCGAGTCGAGAGCCTGGTCGAGGCCGGCGCACACGGTCGGGATCTTTGCATCCTCTTCCGGCGGCAGGTCGTACAGGTTCTTGTCAGCGGCTTCGCCCGGATGGATCTTGTTCTGCACACCGTCCAGACCCGCCATCATCAGCGCGGAGAAGCACAGGTACGGATTCGCCAGCGGATCCGGGAAGCGCGTTTCGATACGACGGCCCTTCGGGTTCGACACGTGCGGAATACGGATCGATGCCGAACGGTTGCGAGCCGAGTAAGCGAGCTTGACCGGCGCTTCGAAGTGCGGCACGAGACGCTTGTACGAGTTCGTACCCGGGTTCGTGATCGCGTTCAGCGCGCGAGCGTGCTTGATGATGCCGCCGATGTAGAACAGCGCGAATTCCGACAGACCTGCGTAGCCATTGCCCGCGAACAGGTTCTGGCCGTCCTTCCAGATCGACTGGTGAACGTGCATGCCCGAACCGTTGTCGCCGACGACCGGCTTCGGCATGAACGTCGCCGTCTTGCCGTACGTGTGCGCGACGTTGTGGATGATGTACTTCATCTGCTGCAGCCAGTCAGCGCGCTGCACGAGCGTCGAGAACTTGGTGCCGATTTCGTTCTGGCCCTGGCCCGCCACTTCGTGGTGGTGCACTTCGACCGGAATGCCGATCTGTTCGAGCAGCAGACACATTTCCGAGCGGATGTCCTGGAACGTGTCGACCGGCGCGACCGGGAAGTAGCCGCCCTTCGTGCCCGGACGGTGGCCGGTGTTGCCGCCTTCGAATTCCTTCGCCGACGACCACGGTGCTTCTTCCGAACCGATCTTGATGAAGCAGCCCGACTGGTCCGTGTTCCACTGGACCGAGTCGAAAATGAAGAATTCCGGTTCCGGACCGAAGTACGCGGTGTCGCCGAGGCCCGAGTTCTTCAGGTACGCTTCGGCGCGCTTCGCGAGCGAGCGCGGATCGCGCTCGTAGCCCTTGCCGTCAGCCGGTTCGACGACGTCGCAAGTCAGCACGAGGGTCGATTCTTCGTAGAACGGGTCGATGAACGCCGTGTTCGCGTCCGGAACCAGCAACATGTCCGATGCTTCGATGCCCTTCCAGCCGGCAATCGACGAACCGTCAAACGCATGGCCGCTCTCGAACTTGTCTTCGTCGAATGCCGACACCGGCACCGAAACGTGTTGTTCCTTGCCGCGCGTGTCGGTAAAACGGAAGTCGACAAACTTGACGTCCTCGTCTTTGACGAGTTGAACGACGTCGGCCACGGATTTACTCATAACCTATCTCCTGATTAACGAATTCGGCGGATTCAGCCGCCGCCCAATCTAGCTGACCCATCCCGGCGCGTCCACTGATACGGCATCGCAGGCAGAAAAATCCGCCGGGGTAAATCGATCGGCACCAATAAAGCAGGTATTGTGCCACCTCTGACGACAGATGCGCCGATTCGGCGCACGCCTTTGCTGCGCTTACGATTGCGGGCGGCATACGCGGCTCGCGCGGCTTTGTGAACGATCGTGCAGGCGCCCATTTGCACCTATTTCGTGCATTCACCGCTTTGGAAATCGCGCCAGCTTCCATTTTGGTGCATGACCAATAAAATGCACCTTGTTTGCGCATCGATGTTTGTGCGGCTTCCGGTTCCCGGCCCCCGCCGTTCAGTCTGCCCACCCCTGCGTGACATCTGGCGCGCGCTAGAATGATCATTTGGTCCGAAGGAGACTGACACTCATGAGCACGCTCGAACAGCTTTACGCGCAGGCGGACGCCCGCCGCACCGAGAACCAACTGCCCTATGCGGGCGCGGTATTGCCGGCCGAGGCGTTCGAACTGCTGGAACTCGATCCGCGCACCCGGCTCGTCGACGTGCGCACCCGCGCCGAGCTCGACTGGGTCGGCCGTCCGGTGATCGGCGACGGGCAATACGCGCACGTCGAATGGACGCGCTATCCGGGCGCCGTGCCCAATCACGAGTTCATGCAGCAACTCGCGCAGGTGGCCTCGCCCGACACGCCGGTGCTGTTCCTGTGCCGCAGCGCCGCGCGCTCGAAGCTCGCCGCGATCGCCGCGACCCAGGCCGGCTTCACGAAGGCGTATGACCTGCTGGAAGGCTTCGAAGGCGACAAGGACGGCCAGGGGCATCGCAAGACGGTGTCGGGATGGTGTTTTCGCGGCTTGCCGTGGATCGGCGCCTGATGGCGGCGGGTCGCCGCGCCCACGTGCGCAGGCCCGTGCAACGCGCCTAAAACTGGCTGACTAAAATGGAACGCGCCGACCAAGCATGAAATGCATCGTCGGCGCGGGGTGTGACACTGCGATGTCGCGGCTCACGCCAGCCGGTCCCCTCTGGCGCAAACCGCTCACCTCATCGGGCGCCGTGCGCGGCGCCCATCCCAACCCATCCGTTCAGGGCGCGGCCGAAATCCCGAACACGTGCAACTTACCTGCGCTGACCTGCTTCGGCAGCGTGACGCTTGCCACGGTCTTGCCCGGTGTCAACGGCACGCTCTGAGCGAACAGGTAGGTCTTGACGCCGTCGTTGCTACCGTTGCCGGCATTGCGATAGGTCGTCGTCAACGCGATCGGGTCCACCGGCGCAGCACTACCGCCATTGAGCGTCCAGTCGTCGAACGCGAGCGTGAAAGGCGTCGTCGTGCCGTCGGCATAAGTGACGAGCGCGGCGCCCGAACTCGGACCATTGTTGGCCGAACCCAGCAGCACCAGTGAGCGCCCCGCCGTGCCCGGCGGCATCGCGATGGTCTGCCCCACCGTCACCGCGTTATCGAGCGGACCGCCGGACAACACGAAGCTCGCGCCACCGAAGCTGAACGGTTTGCCAGGTGTCGCGCCGGCCGTCGCCAACGCCTGCGACGAGTAGCTGTAGAGCGAGCCGTCGAAGTCCGCGCCGAGGCCATCGGTATCGGTGCTGCCGTCGGTGCCGATGCCATGGTTGTTGAACGCGTCGGCCACATTACGCGCGAGCGGCACACCATACGATGGCGGCGTGTCCGCGGCGTTCGTCCCCCACTCCGAAGGAGACGAACCCATCACGAAGTTCAGCGTGGCGCCGTGGGCCAATGCATCGATGTCGAGCCACGAACTATGGTGGGCCGCGCCGTTCACGCTCAGGCTTTGCACATACTTCGCGCTGGGCGCGCCCGGTGCATTGATACGCAGCGTCTTGCCATTGCCCAGATGAACGGTGATCGACGAGAACTGCGGACTACCGATCGCGAGGCCACCGACACCGGGAATCTCCGGATAAAGACCCAACGCACCCCACACATACCATCCCGACACCGCGCCCAGGTCGTCATTGCCGGGCAAGCCGTTCGGCCCCGTGCCGAAGGCGCTCGCCATGATCTGCTGGACCACGTTCTGCGTGCCCGACGGCGAGGCCGCCCAGTTATACAGCCAGGGCACCTCGAAAGTCGGTTCGTTGCCCATATAGAAATTGGGCAGGCTCATCCCCGCGTTCAACACCGTAAAGAACGTATTCAGCCGCGATACCGCCGCCGTGCTGCCGCCCAGTTGCCCAAACAGTCCGACCGGATTGAACGGCACCATCCATGTGTACTGCTCGGCATTGCCTTCGACGTAATTGTCGGTGCTGCTCTGGGTCTCCGGAATCCAGCTGCCGTCCGAGTTGCGCGCGGCGAGCAGAGGCGGCGTCAGCGACGTGTTGAGCAGGTTCTGCCAATAGGCCGAGCGGCTCAGCAGCATCTTCTGGACCGTCGTATTGCCCAGTTGGCCGGCAAACTGCGAAATGGCGAAATCGCTGCTCGCATATTCGAGCGTCGACGATGCCTGTCCCCATTCGCCGTTCGTGATATAGCCGTACTGCAGATAACTGGCGCGGCCGCCGTTCGTCGTCACACCGTTGCACGCGGTTCCAGGGACGTTGGCCATCTGGATCATGTGCTTCAACGCGCCCGAGGTATCGAACGCGCGCGCGCCGAATGCATAGGCACCCGCGACGATCAGCGAGCCGGCATCGCCCGGCATCACGCCATCCTCGACGTTGTCGTTGACCCAATGCGGAATCGCGCCGCACTGATCCGCATCGTTGACGAGCGACTGCGCCATGTCGCTGGTTTCCTGAGGAAACAGCGTGGCCTTGAGCGGAATCAGCGAGCGATAGATGTCCCAGCCCGAAAAGCTGGTGTACTGCGCCGCGTGGCCTGCGCTGACCGTATGGACCTGCTGGTCGAAGCCGATGTATTGGCCATTGGAATCGCTGAATACACTCGGCGCCCATAGTGCGTGGTAGAACGCCGTATAAAACTTCGTCAACGCAGTCGGATCCTGGCTGCTCACCTGAATCGTATTGAGGCGCTGATTCCATACCGCATCGGCCACTGCCTTGACGCCATCGAAATCCCACGACGGATTTTCCTTCTGGAGATTGTCTTTGGCATTGGCGACGCTGACGTATGAAATACCGATTCTCATCAGCACCGTATTGGCTTTACCGAAATTCATGACGGCGCGGCCCTGGTTAAAGGACGAGGTCTTGGCAAATGGCTGACTGAATTGCGCATAAAAATACACCGGCACATTCGTCGAATTGCCGCAGAAATGTCCGCCCGTGGTACTGCCTGAAATCGTCCTCGTGTCCACCTGTGTGACCGAGCCGGCCACGCCGGTTTGCGTATTCGTGTAAGTCGTATCGAGCACCAGCGTCGACGACTGCTGATCCGGATACGTGAAGCGGCCGAATCCGGTGCGCAGCGTCGCCGTCAACTCGACCTTGATCTGATTGTCGAGCAGCACCGAATAGGCGCCGGCTACCGCCTTCTCGTTCGCGTGGTTGAACGTTTGCGCGAGCGGCTTGGTGGCATCGAGCGTGGGCATCACGGGGAACTCGCCGTCATTGCCGGAACAACCCGCGCCGCTCATATGCGTGAGACTGAAACTCTGGATCGAGCCGATGTCGTAGTAGTAACCGGCCGGCGAACCGGGCTCCGCGCTGTTCGACGGAGCCGGACTGGTATTCGTATCGGGCGCCCACTGCACCATGCCGTTCGGCAGCCCCGCCGCGGGCACCACGCTGCCTGCCTGTCCCGCGGGCACCGGATTGGGAGAGTCGCTCGCGAGGGTACCGATCAACGGATTGACATATTGAGTCAGGCGTAGGGTTGAGTGCGCGGCGGCGGAAGTTTGCGCGTTATCGGTTGGCGCATTGGCGGCTCCCTGCAGTTGGTCCGCCGCTACGGCGGCCGAGCCCGCCTGACTGCCTGGACCATCTCCTCCACAACCCGTTAAAGCACCGGTAATAAGCAAAGCGACCGAAAGACGGCGTATATCTATCACGGCTGCCTCCTGAGTATTGTTTAGTCATTCGTTTAGTCACCCGAATTATCAGTCGACAATCGGTCCGATGACTGGAGGCCATGCTATATGAGCGATTTGAATCGCGTCAATCAATTATCCATTCCGGTTTAAGTTTATTTGAACTTACTAAACAAACTAAAATTTCCGGCGCAATACCCAATTATTGGAATAATTGAGGCAATGAAATGCAGCAGGTCTGGAAAAGCACCTGATTATGCATAACGGATTTTATTTAGCGAGAATTCGCGAATGACGTGAATGCCAGCGATGAATTGCGTCGATAGGCATCGAGAAGAAGCGGCGGAGCGGCGGTTAGTTGCGCGGAGTTGCCGGCTCCGCGCAGATGATCCAGAACAGCGGCCCAGCGGACCGCCGTCACTCAGCTTCGCGGCTTGGCCGTGGCGGCCGCCGCTTCAGGCTCGACGATATCGCCACCGAGCAGATGCACGCCTTCGCGCAGTTTCACGAACGCGGCGGCGACGGCTTCCGGCTCACCCTTCACGCCGAGATCGATGTGATGCCGGGCATAGACGCCACCGCGCTCCGCATCGCCGACGCTCGGCAGGCTGAACACCCGCACGCCTGGGAAATCGCGCTCGATTTTCTCCATCAGCGGTGTCACGCGCGACTCCGGTAACTCGAACACGAGCAGTGACTTTTCGGCGTGCGGCGTCGTGTGATGGAGATGCGCGTAGTGGGTGTCGAGCACCCACTCGATCATCGGCCACGCCATCACCGGGAACCCCGGCACGAAATGGTGCTGGCGGATCGAAAAGCCCGGAATCTTGTTGTAGCCGTTTGGAATGATCTCGGCGCCCTGCGGGTACGTGCCCATATTCAGGCGATGCCGGTTCTCGGGCGAGTTCAGATCGAGCGGCGTGGGCGCATTCGCCGGATACATGTCGCGGATGCGCTCCTGGATCAGCTTCGCGGCCTGCGGATGCAGTTCGAGCGGCACGCCGAGCGCGGCCGCCGCGCACTGGCGCGTGTGGTCGTCCGGAGTTGCGCCGATACCGCCCGTCGAGAACACGACGTCACCCGACGCGAACGTGCGCCGCAGCGTCGCCGTGATGCGCTCGGGGTCGTCGCCGATGTACTCCGCCCAGCCGAGCGACAGTCCGCGCGCGCCGAGCAACTCGATGACCTTCGGCAGATGCTTGTCGACGCGTCTGCCCGACAGGATTTCATCGCCAATGATGATGACGCCAAATGCCATTGCCGCCTCTTTCGTTTGATCAATAGGGAACCGGCGCGACCTCGCGGGCGCTGCCTGGCGCTTCGGCCCGCATGCGCTGCAGCGCGCGCAGGCAGTAGTAACCGAACCACAACGCCGAGAACACGAGGATGAACGCATAAATCCAGATCGTCACCGTCGTGATCACCGGGAACAGCACAATCAGCCAGACCGACGACGCCCACAGCAGCGTCGGCACCGAACCGAGCAGGCCACTGACGATGCCGATCATCAACAGCGGCAGCCGGTGACGCCGCACGAGTTCGCGCCGCTCGTCGCGCGTCGCATGCAACGCGAGCGCGTCGTAGGTCATCACGCGATACGTGAGCCAGCCCCACAGGAGCGGCGGAATCAGCGCGAAGAACGGCGGCACGAGCCACAGCGGCAAGGTCACGATCAGCAGCACGAGACACAGCAGCGTGGTCCACAGCGCCTGACCGAGGCTACCGTACCACGTTCCGCCGCGCCGCATTTCCAGTTCGGCGAACTGGCGCGCCGCGAGATAGCGGATCACGGCCGGCATCGACAGCATGGCGATCAGCAGCAGCACCGTGACGACGATCAGCGGGATCGCCATCGCGATCACGATGAATGGCGCGATGACCGCGTGCAGCGCCGAAAAACCGAGCCAGTCGAACAGATGATAAAGCGTGGCGGTGAAGGACCAGTCGTCGAGCCAGGTGCGGGTCGCGCCGGTCAACGTCTGCCAGAAGAACCACAAAAGCACGCCCCAGCCGACCGTCGCGACGATAAACGGTTTGAAGGTCAGCCAGAGCATGCGCGGATGCAACGCGCTTGCCAGCGCGCGCCCGAACGAGCGCAACAGATCATTCATGCGAGCCAGTGCCTGCGAACGAAACGATAGATGGGAAATCGCGCCGCGCGCCGGCCAGGCATGCTGGGGCACTGGAGCGTGCGCACGAACGTGCACAGCATAAACCAAGGGACGCCGCGCCGGCGGAACTGGCCGGCGCGGCGAAGTGCGTGCTCGAGCGGACTCGGTGTGGACTCAGAACGGGATCAGAATGGGATCAAACGGCGGCGGTGTCGTTGCCGGGTGCGCGGCGCTTCGGCACGAGGCGATGCGCAATGCGCACGAAGGCAAACCAGTGTTGAGCCCAGAAGCCCTCGCCATAGCGACGGCCTTCGAGCTGGTCGCTGATACCGGTCGGCTCCATGTCGCGGCTCCACGACACGCTGCGGAACAGCATGTCCCACCACGGGAACAGGACGCCGAAATTGCAGCCGTACTTGAGCCCTTCATGACCGTAGCCGATCGCATGGTGACGGCGGTGGAACGTCGGGCTGACGAGCAGCCGCTCGCCGAGCCAGCCGTAGTACAGGCGGATATTCGCGTGCTGCACACTTTGCGCGAGGTTCGTGATGGCAACCAGTACAACGAATTGCGACGGCGGCACACCGATCACCAGTGCGATCACCGCGAAAAACGATGCCTGCAGCAAGTCGTCGAGCAGATGGTTGCGATCGTCGGACCACAGGGACATCTGCCGCTGGCTATGGTGCACCGCATGCAACTCCCACCATACGCCGACCCGGTGCTGCCAGCGGTGATACCAGTAGCCGGCGAAATCGAGCACGAGCAGATACATGACGAACGTGACGAGCGGCTGCGTGGTCACGCCGGGCCACAAATTGTCGAAGTTCAGGTTCGCAATGCCGTGCAGCCGCAGCCAGCCCTGGACGGTGTCGAAGAACGGCTGCAGCGCGAAGAAAAAGAACAGATTCAGAATGCCGAGCTTGGCGATCCACGTGTACAGGACGTCGACGCGCACTGCCTTGCGGCTCTCCCATTGCTCGACCGGGCGCAACGCCTCGAGCGGACGCAGGATCGCGTACATCGCGAGCACTTCGAGCACACCCACGATGACCCAGTACAGGCTGTCGTAGGTGTCCTCGTCGTAGTCCATCAGGTTGAACCGGAACAACAGCGGCTGCACCACGTCGACGTACAGCCATGTCTGGATGGCTGAAACGAAGCTGTCGAGCGAAGAGAAAATCAGATGGAACATGGTGCTGGCCTGGTTACTTCGTCCTTCATGGCTCGCGTGGGTGCTCTGCCTTGTTGCGCTCGGGCATTCTCAGGCTCCGTTCGGCGCCGTGATCGGCGCGCGATTGAAGAAATAGATGCCGTGCGGCGAGCGGCCCACTGCAATGGTCTGGATCAGCTTGCGCGTGTTGAGGTCGATGATGCCGACGTGCTTCGCGAAGCGGAACGTAACCCACAGATAGCGTTTGTCGGCGGAAAGTTCCATGTCGTCCGGTCCCGGCAACAGACCGGTGATGTCGCCGACGTTGGTGAGCGTGTCTTCGTCGATGATGCTGATCGTGCTCGCCACGCGGTTTGACACTGCGACATGCTTGCCGTCGGCGAGCGAGCGGAAGTTGTGCGCGCCCTTGCCCGTGTGGATCGTCTTGACGACCTTCTGGTTGCGCCAGTCGACCACGGCGACGTAATCCTCGCCGGTCATGCCGACGAGCAGATACTTTTCGCCCGGCGTCATCCACAGCCCCGCGGGTACCTTGCCTACCTTCATCTTCCACTTGACGGTTTGCGTCGGCAAGTCGATGGCGGCGAGCTCGCCCGAGATCTGCAACGTGACGAACACGGTCTTGCTGTCGTTCGAAAACGCCATGTGGCTCGGCATCACCGCGAGCGGCAGCCGTGAAGCCAGTGTCATCTGGTTTTTCTGGCCGTCATAGTGATAGATGTCGAGGCGGTCGAGCCGCAGGCCCGTGGTCACGAGCCACTTGCGGTCCGGCGAAAAACCGATCTGGTACGGATCTTCGATGTTCTCGACCCAGTGCTGCACCTGACCCGTTTTCGGATCGACGAACATCAGGTTGTTCGATACCGAATTGGCAACGATCAGCGAGGAGTTGTCCGGCGTGGCCATCAGGTGATGCGGCTCCTTGCCCGTGGGCACGGTGCCAACGACCTGGCGGCTGTTCTCGTCGATCAGGCTTAGCGTGGCCTCGCCGGAATTGAGCACGATCACGTTATTGGCGTGCGCCGCCGGAGAAAAAAAGCCTGCGGCGACGACGAGCGCCGCGGTCGCGGCGAACGTAGCAGTCAAGCCGGGAAGAAAAAATTTACGCATGAAAACTCGCTTCGGAGAACAACTGTCATTGTAGAACGTTTGCCGGTCCGAGCGGTTGACGTACGTCACCGCGCGACCACCGGAAAATGAGGGGCGCGATGAAGTATGGCGGCGGGTGGAAGCGTTCGCTTTCCGTGTCCAGTCTCGCGCTCGCGCCGCGCGTTTTCGAGTTCCGAATCAAGGCGCCCTCCGTGTCAATATCATTACTGCACCAGTCACCCGATAAAATCGCGCAAATCACTGGCGGCAAAAATAGGAATATTCCTTTTTCCTTATCAATAAAAATCGATGCGTATTAATATATTTTTTAGCTTGATTGAATTTCGGAGTTCGCTGATATCCGGACTTCATGCCGGGACCCGAGAATTCCCCATACGCACCGCCCCACTCGCGCTCGCCCCTCGGAGTCCGAGCGTATATCGCCGGGGTCGGCGCGTGATTATCCAAAAATAACGCGAGCCTTAATAACGGCCGGTGTTTTTGTATTTTCGATTTTCAAAACCATCCAGACATAACACTCCGTTAATGTCGGATTACGTGCTGCGCGTCGCCATAATAATCAGGAGGCTCTTAAATTGACGAACAAGAATACTTCAATGATCTACCGCGCGGTATCTCAAGTAAAAACGACGATACCGCGTACAGCCTGCCGGCAAACACACTTCGGTTCCACGCGGCCGAGAAGGATCGCCCGAGCGGTTCGAAGCACAGCGGGTGTTGCTATAGCGGCGGCGCTTTACGTCGCGGAAGCGGCCGGCGCCGGCGTTGATTCCGTTGAACTGGGCACGGCCAGCGCGCCCGGCGACGCCGCTGTCGCCATAGGCGCACAGGCCACAGCAAGCGGTAATTCATCGCTGGCAATCGGCTCGCAGGCGAACGCGCAAATCGAAGGCGCGATCAGCGCAGCAAATCGGTATACCGACGACCAGATCCGCTCGGCACGCCGGGACAGCTACGGCGGCGCTGCATCGGCGCTCGCGATGGCGGGCTTGCCACAAGCGGTCCTACCGGGACACGGCATGGTCGCCATGGCTGGCAGCACTGATGGCGGTCAATCAGCGCTCGCGATCAGCGTGTCGCAGTTGTCGGACACCGGCAAGTGGATCTACAAGGTCCCGGGCAGCACCGGCTCGCGCGGGCAGTTCGGCGCATCGATCGGCGCGGGGATGCATTGGTGAAGCCAGCCCGCGCGATCGTCACCGACGGAGGTCGGCCGCGACGTTGCGCACCGGACGCTCGCGGTGCACCGCGCGCATCCGTGCACCGGCCCGCTCGTCGTTTGCTGCGCACCCGCGGTGTTCAGCGACCGGGAGCGAGCGCCCTGGTTTCAACGCTGCATCGACTCCCACACCTTGTGCAGGCGCTTCACCGAAACCGGCATCGGAGTGCGCAGCTCCTGCGCGAACAGCGAGATGCGCAACTCTTCGAGCAGCCAGCGGAATTCCGCAAGTCGCGGATCCACCACGCCGCCGCGCTGCGACACCGCGCGCTGATAGTGCTGCTGCAGCGGCTGGAATTCGGCGAACTGCCGCGCGTCGCGTGTGGGGTCCGCGCGCAGCTTGTCGATACGCAGCGCCATCCCCTTCAGATAACGCGGGAAATGCGCGAGTTGCGCATACGGTGTATCGACGACAAAACGCTTACCGATCAGCGCGTCGAGCTGACTCTGCAGATCGGTGTACGCAGCCGCGAACGGCTTTGCCTGCAGAAGCTTCTTAGTCAGACTCGCGTATTCGCCGAGGATCTGCCCGACCAGCCGCGAGATTTCCTGTGCAAGCAGTGTGAGGCGGCTGCGCCCTTCGTCGCGTCGGGTGTGGAAACTCGCATCGTCGTCGGGCAGCGGGTCCTGCAAACACGCCCGGTCAAGCGCCATGTCGATCAACTGATCGCGCAGTTCTTCCTGCGTGCCGCGTGGCATGAACTGCATGGCCATTTCGCGCAAGCCCGGCAGATTCTTCTCCAGATACTTGATCGGCTCCTTCAGCTGCAGCGCGAACAGTCGACGCAAACCCGCGCGATGAATCCGCGCGGCTTCTTCCGGCGAATCGAATACCTCGACATCGCAATGCGTGCCACGGTCCACCAGCGCCGGGTAGCCGAACAGTGTCTGACCGCCGCGGCGAATTTCGAGCAGCTCGGGCAGCTTGCCGAAATTCCACGTGCTCAGGTTTTCATACAGCGCTGTGCCCGGCGTGCCATCCGACGTTGCGGGCTGTGGAGCACTCGCGCCCTTGCCGCGCGGCGCGCCAGTCGCCGTGGAATCGGGAGATTGTGCGGGTGTTGCAACACCGCCGCCGCCCGCATCGGCCAAGGCTGCGCCCGCCGCACCCGAGACCAGCTTCTGGAAATGCTGCTGCGCCTGACCGCCGAGTTCGGCGCGCAGTTGCGACAGATTGCGCCCCATCGCGAGCTGGCGGCCATGTTCGTCAATGACCTTGAAGTTCATGAACAGATGGGCCGGCAGCGTCTCGAGTTTGAAGTCGGACTGCTTCATCGCGACCTGCGTCTGCTCACGCACGTCGGCGATCAGCGTCTCCAGCAAGCCGCCAGCACCAAAGCGCTGAGCGCTGTGCCGCTCGGCGAAACCCGCCGCGTACTCGGGCAGCGGTACGCAATGCCGGCGCAGCTTCTGCGGCAACGACTTCAGCAGCAGTTGCGCCTTCTCCTTCAGCATGCCGGGCACGAGCCACTCGCAACGGCGCGCGTCGACCTGGTTCAGCGCATACAACGGCACCGCGAGCGTCACGCCGTCGCGCGGGGTGCCTGGCTCGAAGTGATAGGTCAGCGCCATCTCGATGCCGGCCATCGTCAGTCGCTTCGGGAACAGATCGGTCGTGACGCCTGCCGCTTCGTGCCGCATCAGATCGTCGCGCGACAGATACAAGAGGCGCAGCTTGTCCTCCGCCTGGCCGCTCTTTTTGACCTCCTCGCGATACCAGCGCTCGAACGACGCGCCGGTATAAATGCCATCCGGCAGCGCCTGATCGTAGAACGCGAAGATCAATTCGTCGTCGACCAGAACGTCCTGACGGCGCGACTTGTGCTCGAGTTGCTCGATGTCGGCAAGCAGCTTGCGGTTGTGCGCGAAGAACGCGAGCTTCGTGTCGAATTCGCCTTCGACGAGCGCACCGCGAATGAACAGCTCGCGCGCCCGCGCCGGGTCCTGCTTGCCGAACGCGACGCGGCGCCGGTGATAAATCGGCAGGCCGTACAGCACTGCGCGCTCGAATGCGGACACCTGCGCCGCGCGCTTTTCCCAATGCGGCTCGGACAACGACTTCTTGAGCAGATGCGCACCGACCTTCTCGACCCACTCCGGCTCGATTTTCGCAATACAGCGCGCGTACAGGCGGCTCGTTTCGACCAGCTCGGCGGCCATCGCCCACTTACCCGCTTTTTTCACGAGCGCCGAACCTGGCCACAAATAGAACTTGATGCCGCGCGCGCCGAGGTAGTACGGCTCGTCGTCGGCTTTCAGACCGATGTTGCCGAGCAGACCGGTCAGCAGCGCCAGATGGATCTGCTCGAACGTCGCCTCCGCTTCGTTCAGCCGCCAGCCGTGCTCGCGCACCACCGTCAGCAGCTGCGAGTGGACGTCGCGCCATTCGCGCAGCCGCAGTTGCGACAGGAAGTTCTTGCGGCACTCGTCCTGCAACTGCCGGTTCGATTTCTTGTGCGCGATCGCTTCCTCGAACCAGTTCCAGATCTTCAGCCACTGCAGGAATTCGGAGCGCTCGTCGGCGAAACGGCGATGCGCCTGGTCAGCCTGCTCCTGCGCTTCGATCGGTCGATCGCGCGGGTCCTGCACGGACAGCGCGCTCGCAATGATCAGCACCTCCTTCAGCGCCTGCTGGTCGCGCGCGGCGAGGATCATGCGGCCCACGCGCGGATCGAGCGGCAGGCGCGCGAGTTCGCGGCCGAGCGGCGTCAGCTCGTTGTCATCGTCGACCGCGCCGAGTTCGTTGAGCAACTGGTAGCCGTCGGAAATCGCGCGGCCCGGCGGCGGCTCGATAAACGGGAAGGTTTCGATCGCCGTCAGATGCAGCGACTTCATGCGCAGAATCACCGAGGCGAGCGAAGAGCGCAGGATTTCCGGGTCGGTGAAGCGCACGCGGCCCTGGAAGTCGCTGTCCTCATAGAGACGAATGCAGATGCCGTCGGCAACCCGGCCGCAACGCCCGGCGCGCTGGTTCGCGGCAGCCTGCGAAATCGACTCGACCTGCAACTGCTCGACCTTGTTGCGATACGAGTAACGCTTCACGCGCGCGAGCCCGGTATCGACCACATAGCGAATGCCGGGTACCGTCAGCGAAGTTTCGGCGACATTGGTCGCCAGCACGATGCGGCGCGCGTTCGACGTGCGGAACACGCGCTCCTGCTCGGCGGCGGAAAGCCGAGCGAACAGCGGCAGAATCTCCGTATGCGGCGGATGATGTTTGCGCAGCGCCTCGGCGGCGTCGCGAATCTCGCGCTCGCCGGGCAGGAATACCAGCACGTCGCCGGGGCCTTCGCGGCACAGTTCGTCGACCGCGTCGACGATTGCTTCCATCAGATCGCGATCGGTCTCGCGCTGCGTCTTCGGGCGCTCGCGGCCAGACGACGCAGTACCCGCAGTACCTTGCGCCGCCTTGATCGCCGGGCTGTCCTCGACGACCGGGCGGTAACGTACCTCCACCGGATACAGCCGTCCGCTCACTTCGATCACCGGCGCGGGCTTGACGTCGCTGCCGAAGTGGCGCGCGAAACGGTCGGCGTCGATCGTTGCCGAGGTCACGATCAGCTTCAGGTCGGGGCGCTTCGGAAGAATTTCCTTCAGGTAGCCGAGCAGAAAATCGATGTTCAGGCTGCGCTCGTGCGCTTCGTCGATGATCAGCGTGTCGTATGCCTTCAGCAACGGATCGGTCTGCGTTTCGGCAAGCAGGATGCCGTCGGTCATCAGTTTGACCGATGCGCCCGGCGCGAGGTTGTCGTTGAAGCGCACCTTGTAGCCGACCACCTCGCCGAACGGTGTACCGAGTTCCTCGGCGATACGGCGGCCGGTCGCCGACGCGGCGATCCGGCGCGGCTGCGTATGGCCGATCAGACCGTTGCCGCCGGCACCGAGGCCACGGCCGAGCGTGAGGCAGATTTTCGGCAGCTGCGTGGTCTTGCCCGAGCCGGTTTCCCCCGACACGATCACGACCTGGTTCTCCGCAGTCGCACGCGCGATCTCGTCACGGCGACCGGAGACGGGAAGCGCCTCGGGGAACGTGATCGGGGGAATCGGATTGGGCTCGACGACCCGCGACGGCCGCGGTTCGCGAGGCGCGCGCGGCTCCTTGCGCGCCTCGCCGGATTGCGTGTCGCGCGAAGTGTGACGTTGCTCGCCGCGGGCAGACGCGGGTTGCTCGTTTCGCCGCCCGCGGTTCTCCTGCTCCTTGCGAGGCGCACGAGGCTGTTCAGCGCGAGGTGTGTCGGAGTGCGCGACGGCGGATTCGCCACGCCGCTCGCTTTGCCGCGCGCCATCTCGCTGGTCGTGAGCCCGTTGACCATGCTCACCGCGAGCCCCGTCCGAAGGCGCCTTAGGTCCGCGCTGGGGCTCACCTCGCTGCCCGCCTTGCGGCCCACCGCCCTGCTGCTCACTGGCGGCGTGATGGAGCGTGGTACGGAATTGCCCGAGTTGCTCGCTCAACGACGCGCCGCGTCGTTCATCACGCGCCGCGCCCCGCGTACCAGCGTGCTCTTCGCGACCTTCACGGCTTGCACCGATTCCTTGCGGCGGCACGTTCGCAGCAGACGCGCCAGCCCCCCGACGCGCGTCGCGCGTCGGCCCGGGTTTCGCATCCTGCACTGGGCGGCGCTTTGTATCGCCGGAGTTCGCCTGCTCGCCGGCCGACACCGGTTTCTCGTTCGCCCCAGTGGGACTTTTGGGTACATTCGACATGGGGGCGCATTATAATCCCCGGCATGAATTCCCAAACCGACCTCGTCCCCGCAGCCGCGAGCGTTCCGGCCCCCGCCGACTCGCCGGAAAACCTCGCACAGCACGCGCAATTCGTCGACTGGATGCGTTCAGTCGCCCCGTATATCCACGCGTTCCGAAACAAGACGTTCGTCGTCGGTTTCGGCGGCGAAGTGGTGCATCAGGGGCTGCTGAATGCACTCGTGTCGGACATCGCGCTGTTGCAGGCGATGGGCATCCAGATCGTGCTGGTGCACGGCTCGCGCCCGCAGGTCGAGGAGCAGATGAGTCTGCACGGCGTCGAATCGGAGTTTTCGCACGGCATGCGCATCACCGACGCGCGCGCGCTCGAGTCCGCGAAGGAAGCGGCCGGCGAAGTGCGTCTCGATATCGAGGCCGCGATCAGCCAGGGTTTGCCGAACACGCCCATGGCGCACGCGCACATTAGCGTCGTGTCGGGCAACTTCGTGACGGCGCGCCCGGTCGGCATTCTGGACGGCGTCGACTTCCAGCACACGGGTCTCGTGCGCAAGATCGACGCGGATTCGATCCGCCACTCGCTCGCGAGCCGCAAGCTGGTGCTGCTGTCGCCGCTCGGTTTCTCGCCGACCGGCGAGGCGTTCAATCTGTCGATGGAAGACGTGGCCTCCGCCGCGGCGATCGCGCTGCGCGCCGACAAGATCGTGTTCCTGACCGAGACGCCCGGCCTGATGGAAGCCGGCGAAAGCGGCACCGAGCTGATCCGCGAACTGTCGCTCGACGACGCCTACAAACTGCACGAAAGCGGCGAAGTGACCGGCGACGCCGGGTTCTACCTCAAGCATTCGATCCGCGCGTGCCGCGGTGGCGTGCCGCGCGCGCACATCATCCCGTACGCGCTCGACGGCAGTCTGCTGCTCGAACTGTTCCTGCACGATGGCGTCGGCACGATGATCTCGTACGAGAATCTGGAAAGCCTGCGCGAAGCCACGCCAGACGACGTCGGCGGCATTCTCGCTCTGATCGAGCCGCTCGAAGCGGACGGCACGCTGGTGCGGCGCGGCCGTCACCAGATCGAGCGCGACATCGACCATTTCTCGGTGATCGAGCACGATGGCGTGCTGTTCGGCTGCGCGGCGCTGTATCCGTATCCGCAGGAGCGCATCGGCGAAATGGCGTGCCTGACGGTCGCACCCGAAGCGCAAGGCACGGGCGACGGCGAGCGCCTGCTCAAGCGCATCGAACAGCGCGCGCGGGCACGCGGCCTCACGCGCATTTTCGTGCTCACCACACGTACCGAACACTGGTTTCTCAAGCGCGGCTTCGTCAAGGTCACGGTCGACGACCTGCCCGAAGACCGCCGCCGACTCTACAACTGGCAGCGCAAGTCACTCGTGCTGATGAAACAGCTTTGAGTGGCCGATGATCGCCCCCATCTGATCCGAACAGGCGTCGTCTGCCCGCCCCAACACGATTACAGGAGAAGCACAGCATGACTCGTATGGTTCAATGCGCGAAGCTCGGCAAGGAAGCCGAAGGCCTCGATTTCCCGCCGCTGCCGGGCGAACTCGGCAAGCGGATCTACGAAAGTATCTCGAAGGAAGCCTGGCAGGCCTGGTTGAAGCAGCAGACCATGCTGATCAACGAAAACCGCCTGAACATGGCCGATCCGCGCGCGCGTCAGTATCTGATGAAGCAAACTGAAAAGTTCTTCTTCGGCGAAGGCGCGGATACCGCGTCGGGCTACGTGCCGCCGTCGGCCTGAACCTGCCTCGTCCGGGGCGACGCCACGCGCCGCCAGATCCGAACGAACGCACGTCAGAATCCGCGCCGCGAGCGCGGATTTTTTTCGTCCCTTTCGTCCCAATACGCTCGCTTATCGCGTCCACGCTTCGCCTCACTTCCGCCTGGTTTCCGCCTCGAAAAGCACCCGCCATATGTTCTAAGCAGTCCGTTTTCAAACCTGTTCCGACCCCGCCAGATCCCCCGCCCCGCAGTAGATTGAGCCGCATCGACGTGCTCGCGCCACACCCCCGGTTTGCACGATCCTCTGCCCTCGTGCTAACATGTGCATCGTTTCAACGGCAATTCACCTTCATTCGCGTTCTTTTCAAGCTGGCTCACCGTGCGTTTTGCGCCCGTGCGTCATCCTGAATCGAGCTGTTTTTAAACAAGAAGGCTCGTCGGTCGTTTCCCCGCGTCAGCGGAAAATTCAAGACCGGCCTTTTTCGTTTCAAGCCTTCAGTGGCGCATGGGCGAGCTTCCCGCCAGCTCAGCGTCCTTCATGCATCTGCCCCCCATCCACGGCCACGCAGATGCAAACAGTCAGCACAATCTAGACGAGTGTTTTTTCGCGAACTGATCGCGAGGCACGGGCGTTTGCTTTTTTCGCCATCTGTTCCGCCGCCGGATGACCGGCGCCGCGGATGCCCTCGCCTTGCTCGCGAAACTGCACTTCCCAGCAACCGTGGCGGAACGCATCACGAGTTTCGTCGCAGTCATTGGAGTTTTAACCTTGACCGCTTCCAGCAACGGCTTCTGGCGACATCACAAACAAGAACAACGCCTTTCCCTCGACGACATCACCGTCGTCGATCACTCTCTCCTGAAACGGGCCGTCGGCGCGATGGCGCTCGGCAACGCGATGGAATGGTTCGACTTCGGCGTGTACAGCTATATCGCGGTCACGCTCGGCAAGGTGTTCTTCCCATCGTCGAGCCCGTCGGCACAGCTCATTGCGACCTTCGGCACGTTCGCCGCGGCGTTTCTCGTCCGACCGATCGGCGGCATGGTGTTCGGGCCGCTCGGCGACCGTATCGGCCGTCAGCGCGTGCTGGCGATGACGATGATCATGATGGCCGCTGGCACCTTCGCGATCGGCCTGATTCCCAACTACGCGACGATCGGCATTCTTGCGCCGGCGCTGTTGCTGCTCGCGCGCCTCGTGCAGGGCTTTTCGACCGGCGGCGAGTATGGCGGCGCCGCGACCTTCATCGCCGAATTCTCGACCGACAAGCGCCGCGGCTTCATGGGCAGCTTCCTCGAGTTCGGCACGCTGATTGGCTACGTGCTCGGCGCGGGCACGGTCGCGCTGCTGACGGCGACGCTGACGACCGACGCGCTGCTGTCCTGGGGCTGGCGCGTGCCGTTCCTGATCGCCGGCCCGCTCGGTCTGGTGGGTCTCTACATCCGCATGAAGCTCGAGGAAACGCCCGCGTTCAAGAAGCAGGCCGAAGAGCGTGAAGCCGAAGACCGCGCGGTGCCGAAGCAGTCGTTCGGTCAACTGCTCGCGCAGCAGTGGAAGCCGCTGCTGCTGTGCGTCGGCCTCGTGCTGATCTTCAACGTGACCGACTATATGGCGCTGTCGTATCTGCCGAGCTATCTGTCGGCGACGCTGCACTTCAACGAAACGCACGGCCTGTTCCTCGTGCTGCTCGTGATGATCCTGATGATGCCGATGACGCTCGCCGCCGGCCGTCTGTCCGACGCGATCGGCCGCAAGCCGGTGATGCTGCTCGGCTGCGTCGGCCTGTTCGCGCTGTCGATTCCCGCGCTGCTGCTGATTCGTATGGGCACGGTGCTGCCGGTGTTCGGCGGACTCATGATCCTCGGCGTGCTGCTGTCGTGCTTCACGGGCGTGATGCCGTCGGCGCTGCCGGCGCTGTTCCCGACGAAGATCCGTTACGGCGCGCTCGCGATCGGCTTCAATATCTCGGTGTCGCTGTTCGGCGGTACGACGCCGCTCGTGACCGCATGGCTCGTCGACCGCACCGGCAATCTGATGATGCCCGCGTACTACCTGATGGGCGCATCGCTGATCGGTATCGTGTCGGTACTCGCATTGCGCGAAACCGCGCGCAAGCCGCTGCTCGGCTCGGGTCCGTGCGTCGCGACACGCGCTGAAGCGCACGCGGTGCTGCGCGGCGAGCGCGAGGCCGAGGAGATGGATGAACGGTTCGCGGCGGCAGCAACCGCGCGTGCCTGATCCGCGCGGTCATTTTCCGCAAACGTAGTGTCGAAGCGGGCCGGCGAAATTTGCCGGCCCGCTTTTTTTACGTCAGCAGCGAATCGAATGTCGCGCTGACCTGCGCCCCTTCGACGATCAGCCTGCCCGCGCACACCGGCAGCTTGAAGCGCCGTGGCCCGGCGCTGCCCGGGTTCACATACAGCACGCCGTCGCGCTCGGCGATCGACGGCTTGTGCGAATGACCGCTCACCACGACGCGAATGCCCTCGTCGCCCGGCGCGCGGTCGAGATCGGCGATATCATGCACGACCAGAATCGTCACCTGCTGCACGGTCAGCCTCGCATGCGTCGGCAGCGCCGCGGCCCAGTCGCCGCTATCGTTGTTGCCGCGCACCGCGGTGAGCGGCGCGATCCGCGCGAGCGCGTCGAGCACGTCCGGGTTGCAGATATCGCCCGCGTGAATGATCGCGTCGCAGCCGTCGAGATAGTGCAAGGCTTCGGGACGCACGAGGTTGTGCGTATCGGAGATGAGCCCGATACGGGTGGCAGTGGAAGGCGCCCTTCGTGCTGTCATGTGCAGTCTCACTCCGCCTGCGGCCCGGCCAGTTCTCGCGCCGCCGCCTGAGCGCGCCGCTGCCCGGCGAGCATGCGCCGCGTCAACCCCTGCACGACGACCGACACCACCGCCGCGCACACAAACCCGGTCGCGACACCGTACTGCGGCAGCAGCGTGGCCGTCACCGCGAAGAACGCCGCGAACGAGCCGCGCCCGAGCACCATGCCGCGCATCAGCAGCGCCACGAAGTCCGCGCCATGCGCGCGCTGCGCGGACACCGCGAGCACGATGCCGAGCAGCGGAAACACCGACAGCACGCCACTCCACGCCGCGCCCATCGATGCCGACGCCGTCGTCACCGCGAGCGTCAGGAACACGCCCGCGAGCATCCGCACGGCCAGATCCGCAAGCCCGACGCGCGCGGCCGGCACATGGCCCGTCACGCGCGGCAAGCTGTTCTGCGACACCGCGACGGCCACGCACGCCGCCACCACCGCCCAGCCGAGCGAGCCGGGCAGCCGCACGAGCAGCAAGGCCGCGCCGAGCCAGCCGGCCATCCCCGCGAGCAGCGCTAGCGGCCAGTCGAAGCGTCGGCAGGTCCACGCATAGGCAAGATTGAACGCCTCGGACGCGGCGATCGCCGCCACCGACGCCGCCGACGCCTGCGCCGCAAACGCCGGTCCGCGTTCGAGCGCGAGCAGCAGCACGATCGGTCCGGCGACGACCGGCAGCCCCGCGAGCCATCCCGCGACCGACGGTCCCCAAACACGCGCAGCCGCCGTCAGCGCGGCGAGAAAGGCCGGCACCAGCATGAGCTTCAGGGCGAGCAACATGCTCAGGCCTCCAGCACGTGTTCGATACGCCGGTCCGGCACGAACCACCATGCGGCGGCGAGCGTGTAAAGCGCGGCCGACGCCAACGGCATCACGAACGCGAACCCGATGCCGACCAGGTAAATAACGACGGAGACCTTGCCCTTGAAGTCGCTACCGAGCGCTTTGGCCAAAGTCGACTCGCGATCGTGCTGAGCGATCAGCGCGCGCGTCAGGATGAAATACGCGATCGCCGACATGAACAGCACGATGCCGTACAGCGCGGTCGGCCATGCGGCCAGATGGTTTTCGCCGACCCAGTGCGTGACGGCCGGCAGCAGCGACAGCCAGAACAGCAGATGCAGGTTCGCCCACAGCACCTTGCCGTCGACCTTCTGCACCGCATGGAACATGTGATGGTGATTGTTCCAGTAGATGCCGACGTAGACGAAGCTCAGCACGTACGCGCAGAACACCGGCACGACCGGGCGCAGCGCCGCGAGATCGTGGCCCTCGGGCACCTTCAGTTCGAGCACCATGATCGTGATGATGATGGCGATTACGCCATCGCTGAAGGCTTCGACGCGTCCCTTGCCCATGCGTGGTCCCGGAGATGAATGCGGTTCGGCGCACAGCCCGCGCGCGCCTTGCGCGCGGGCCGCGCCGCTGCCGATTATCGGCGATGGCGCGAGGCTTTGTCGATCCGCGGTAGCCGCCGCGCGGATCGCTCTACCCTGTGCGTCTCACGGGTAATGCACGGCGAGCCAAACGGTGGGCTCGGTATCGCTCGTCCACGCGACGCGGTGCCGGCAATGCGCTTCGATCAGCACGTGATCGCCGGGCTTCATCGGATGCGGTTCGGCGCCGCCGTCGAATTCGAGCACCGCCGCGCCGCTCAGCAGCACAACCCATTCGGCGCGCGGGCTGTCGTACCAGAAGCCGGGCGGGCTCGCCTGCGCGGTCGAAACGATCCGCTCGATCGTCACCCCGCCCTGCTCGACCAACGCGTCGATCTGCTCATCGGGCGATGCCGCCCCCGACTGCGCGATGCCGTCGAACAGATTGCCCCTGCTGCGTGCGGGTTTGAGCGAGCCTGTCATGTCATGCCGCTCATTGCATCGGCTTGAGCCCATCGAGCAGCGTCGGCACCAGTTCGCTGATGGTCGGATGCACGTGCATCGCGTATTGCAAAGTCGGATACGGAGCGCCCGCGGTCATGATGTCGACGAACGTGTGGATCGCCTCGTCGCCCTCGATGCCGTGAATCGCCGCGCCGAGTATCTGTTTGCTCTGCGCATCGACGAGCGCCTTCATGAAGCCATCGGTTTCGCCGCGCTCACGGGCGCGGCCCACGCGCGACATCGGCATCGTCGCGATCAGCGCTTCGCGGCCGCTCTTGCGCACCTCCTCCTCGGACATGCCGACGCGCGCGAGCGGCGGATCGACGAACACCGCATACGTCATGATCCGCGTGTCGACGCTGCGCGCGCCGCCGTCGAGCAGGTTCGCGGCGACGATCTGGTAGTCGTCGTAGGACGTATGCGTGAACGCGCCGCGTCCGTTCACGTCGCCGATCGCCCATACGCCCGGCACGCTGGTGCGCAGTTGGCCGTCGACGATGATCGTGCCGTGGCGGTCGGTCTCGATGCCGGCGGCGTCGAGACCGAGGTCGTTGGTATTCGGCGTGCGGCCGGTCGCGAGCAGCAGGTGCGACGCCTCCATGGCCGGGACGTTCTGCTCGAAGCCGATGCACACGTCGTTCGCCCGATGCGGATGCGGCTCGACGCGGGTCGGCTGCACGCCGAAATGAAACTCGACGCCCTCGCGCGCGAGCACCTTCTGCACCGACTCCGCGAAATCGGCATCCTCGCGATTGAGCACGCGCTCGCCGCGCACGAGCACGCTGACGCGGCTGCCGAAGCGGCGAAACACCTGCGCGAATTCGAGCGCGATATAGCTGCCGCCGACGATCACCAGATGATTCGGCACCTCGGTGAGTTCGAGCAGCGTCGAGTTCGTGTAGTACGGAATCCGCCCGATGCCTTCGAGCGGCGGCACCACGGCGCGCGTGCCGGTGTTGATGAAGATTTCGTAGGAGCTCAGTTCGTCGACCAGTTGGCCGTCGCGCCCGCTGATCGCGAGCGTGCGCGCACCGGTGAAGCGCGCGTGGCCGTTGAATACCGTGATGTTGTCCGTGCCGCGCAGCCAGTTTTCGACGCCGCTGCGCGACTGTCCGATGATTTTGTCCTTGCGCGCCTTCACGGCTGCCAGATCGACGCTGACCGAGCCCACCTGCACGCCGAGTTCCGCCGCATGGCGCGCTACGTGCGCCGCGCGGGCGCTCGCCACATAGGATTTGGTGGGCGTACAACCCACGTTCACACAGGTGCCGCCAAACTCCCCTCGTTCGATCACGGCGGTGCGGCGGCCGCTTTGAGCGAGACGCACGGCGAGCGGCGAACCGCCTTGTCCCGTACCGATCACGACTGCGTCGAAGTGCTGTGGCATGGCAACTCTCCCGGGGCTGGGTGCAGGTCGTAGCATCTTACGCTTAGTGCCACGGGCTGCCATGCCTGAATGTGCGCGCCCTCCTCCGGGTCGGCGCGATCTGTTTCGGATTACTGCAAACCCTGCCCGGAACCTCTCAAGCGTGGCAATGAACGGCGCAAATCAACTCGCGCGAGCGTTGCAACGCGGCCTGCGCGCCGCGCGCCGCGAACACCCAGCCGACCTGGCCCAGATTGAAGTCCTGCGACACCATCACCTGCATCAGCGCAACCATCGGCAGCACGACCGCTGGCCGGTAAAGCTGGTTTCTGATCAACTCTGACATGACGACCCCCATCGCGGGGCGCCGCTTCGGCACCACGCACCCATAACATTTCGATGGAGGAATTTTAGGGATTGGGCCGCCGGCGATAAATACCGGCAACGCGAAGTCACTTGTTCGGCAATCTGAACAATCGCGTCAGGACGCCTTGGCCATGCCGATCATCTGCGCGTCGTACAGCGTGCGCGCATAGGCGCTCGCGCCGACCGGCCGGCTGTACAGATAGCCCTGCTGCTTGTCGCAGTCGATCGCGCGCAGAAACGCCGCCTGCTCGGCGGTCTCGACGCCCTCGGCGGTCACGTTCATGCCGAGCGAGTGCGCCATCGCGACGACCGCCTGGGTGATCGCGATCGAATCGCGATGGTCGGGCAGACCCGCCACGAACGAACGGTCGATTTTCAGGTTATGCAGCGGAAAGCGCTTCAGATATGACAACGACGAATAGCCGGTGCCGAAGTCGTCGACCGAGACGCGCACGCCCATCGCGTTCAGCGCGCTCAGCATCGGCAGGACGGTGTCGCTGTCGCTCATCAGCAGCCGCTCGGTGATCTCGAGTTCGAGCGCGGCCGGTTCGAGCCCGGACTGCGCGAGACAGCGCTCGATGCGCTCGAGCAGCCCGTCGTTGAACTGCCGCGGCGACAGGTTCACCGCGACGATCAGATGCGGCGCGAGCGTGCGGCGCCACTGCGCGACCTGCTCGCAGGCGTGCTCGAGCACCCAGTCGCCGATCTCGACGATCAGTCCGGCGTCCTCGGCGACCGGGATGAACTCGCCCGGCGACACGTTGCCAAGCTCGCCGTTGTACCAGCGCAGCAGCGCTTCCGCGCCGATCGTGCGGCCGCTCTGGCTATCGACGATCGGCTGATACACGAGGCTCAGCTCGTTGCCGGCGAGCGCGCGCCGCAGCGACTGCTCGATCGTGAAGCGCCGCTGCAGATGCTGGTTCAGCTCGGCGGTGAAGAACTGGAAGTTGTTGCGGCCGCGCTGCTTCGCGTGATACATCGCCGAGTCGGCGTTGCGCATCAGCGTCGCGACGTCCTGGCCGTCTTCGGGAAAGAGGCTAATGCCGATCGACGCGCCCAGGTAGTACTCGTTGCCCGCCACCGCGAACGGCACCGCGATCATGTCGAGAACACGATGCGCGAGCCCGATCAGTTCGCCCGTATTGCCGCACGCGCTGGCGACGATCACGAACTCGTCGCCGCCGACGCGCGCGAGCGTGTCGCCGCGCCCAACACAGGCCGACAGCCGCTCGGCGACGCTGCACAGCAACGCGTCGCCCGCTTCGTGGCCGGCGGTGTCGTTGACCTTCTTGAAGCCGTCGAGATCGACGAACAGCACGGCGACGCTGGCGAGCTCGCTGCCGTTGTCGTCGATGGCGCGCGGCGCGAACAGGTCGCGCATGCGCTCGGTCAGGTAGGCCCGGTTGTAGAGGCCCGTCAGCGAATCGCGGGTGGCGAGGTACTTCAGCTGACGCTGGGCCTCGCGCACCGGCCCGATGTCGGAAAACGAAATCAGCACGGAGTCCGGCTCGCTCTCGCCGGGCCGCAGGATCGGAACGACGTTCTCCGTGATCCAGACGACTTCGCCGCTCGTCAGCTCGAGGCCGATCGTCACGCCGAGCATCGGCTTGCCGGTCGCGAGAACCTGCGCGACCGGACGGTTGGACTCGCCGATGACCGAGCCGTCCTCGCTGAACGCACGCGTCATCAAGCTCTGCATGCTGCGGCCGACGACTTGCGGCGTCACGTGCAGCATGCGCTGCGCGCTCGGATTGCAGGCGAGCACGATGCCGCTGCGCGACTGCACGACGATCCCCTCGCTCAGATGATCGACGACCAGCCGGTGACGCTCCTCGCTATGCGCGAGGCGTTGCGCCATCTCGTCCTGATGGACCGCGAGGCCGACGCTGCTGCCGATGTCGCGCAGCATCGCCTCTGCCTCGGGGGTCGGACGGCGCGTGGTGCGGTAGTAGACGGCGAACGCGCCGAGCACGATGCCGGCGTCGTTTTCGAACGGCACGGACCAGCATGCGCGCAGTCCGTGCGGCAACGCGAAAGCCCGGAAGTCTTCCCACAGTGGATCGCTTTCGATGTCGTCGACGATCACGAGACGCCGCTCGTACATCGCGGTGCCGCAGGAGCCGGCGCGCGGCCCGATCGCGGCACCCTCGATCGCGGCGCTGAATGCGGGCGGCAGCGACGGCGCGCCGCCGACGCGTACGTGCACGCCGTCAGGGTCGAGCAGCAGAATCGAGCAGCACGCGCCGTCGCCGAGCAGCGCCTCGGCGCGCCGGCAGACTTCGTCGAGCAGCTCGGGCAGCGGCGTGTTGCGAGTGATCAGCCGCAACACGCTGCGCTCCGATGCGAGTACTTCCTCGGCCTTTTCCGGCCGGTAACGGGCGCCTTCTGGCGCGGCTGTCGTCGTGCCACGTGATGTCGCTTCGCAATTCATAGTTGCGCCCCCCAACCCAACATCGGCACGTCAGTGTACGCGGCACACCGGGGTTTACACTAACCCGGCGGAAAAAATTGCAATGCATCGCGGGCGCGCGATTGCGCGTGGGGCGTGCAAGCATGGGCTGACGCGGCACGCTTCGGCAGCCGGTGGCTTCCATTGTCCCCAGCGGGACGGCCGCGTCAATGCCTCAATTGTTGCCGCCACCTCCGGGGGGGCGTTGCCCGCCGCCTCCGCCGCCTCCTCCGCCTTGGGGGCCGCCTTGATGGCCGCCCGGGGGACCGCCCTGAGGTCCGCCTTGATGACCGCCCGAAGGACCGCCTTGGGGTCGGTTGCCACCGCCTTGCGGGCCACCTTGATGCCCCGGCGGCGGACCGCCCTGCGGTCTTCCACCCGCGTTGCCTGGCGGCGGCCCACCCGGCGGCCGTCCACCCTCGTTGCCCGGCGGTCTTCCGCCCGGGTTACCCGGAGGCGGTCCGCCCGGCGGCGGACCACCCGGCGGCCGGCCTCCCGCATGTCCCGGCGGCCGGCCACCCGGGTGCCCTTGCGGCGGCCGGTAGTTCGGCGGCGGACGCCCAGCGCCGGGACGCGGCGGCGGGGGCGGCGCATGGTGCGACCAGCGCGATTGCTGGCCATACCACGGCCGCCCGCGATAGTAGTTGCCCCAGTAATCGCCGATCGAGAATGCGAGGATCGGCAAGCCGAGCGTGGCCCCGTAGTTCAGCGGCATGTAGCCGCCCTGGTACGGCGAACTGAGCCGCGATGCATAGACCCAGCCGCGCAGATTCGGCGCGGCGACGTCGCACCATTGATAGTTGCTCAGGCACCCCATCACCGAGACCGGAACGCCGGCCGGCAGTTGCGTGACGATCGGGTAGTCGGATGCCGGACCCGCGCGCACGTTGGTCCCGCTGTTCGTATAGGCCTGCGACTGCGCATTGGCCGCGCCGGGCAGCGTCAGAAGGCCCGCCACCACGTAAAAACCGACAACAACTTGTCGCTTCATTCTTTCTCCCTTTTTGATGGCCGCGTTTTCACCGGCCCGGCCTGCGTACCCCCACTACCAATATATAGACGTTGCCTCCACTTCGTGACACGCGAACGCGCATGCGCGCCGACCGCACACGCCTTGCAGCGCCGCCCTGCCGCCCACGCACGACATATGCCAGCCGGCGCCCCGCCCGGCAACATCTGGTAACGACTCGCCCGAACTCCCGCGTTGTTCGGCGGTCTGCTAGGCGCGTGGCCGGCCGATCATCGGCAGCATGATCAATCCATGCATCGCCGGGACCCCGATGAACCTCTTCCGCCCACTTCTGATCGCCGGACTGCTGCTCGCACATCCGTGTGCCCACGCCACGAGCTTCGACTGCCAGCGCGGCCGCTCGCCGACCGAGCGCGTGATCTGCGGCGACCCCGCGCTGTCGACGCTCGACGACACCTTGGGCCGACTCTACTGGAAAGCCCGTCGACGAGTCACCCAGCGCCGCATGTTCATCGACGACAGCGATAGCAAGTGGGCCTGGCGCGAAGCAAACTGCCGCGACGCCGCGTGCTTGCAGAGCTGGTACGCGACGCGGATCGACGAATTGCAGCGACTGCTGGCGAGCCTGCCGGGCGGCGCGCGACACGCGGTGTCCACGGAACCGATCGTGGACGCTTCGACGCTGCAATGCACGGCCGCGAAGCCGGGTCTCAACGTGAACGAGCAATGTCCGAGCGTGATCGGGCAATCCGGCAAGCGGTGGAAGTATCAGCCGCACGATGCCGACTGGTTCTGCGGCGTGGCGACATTGGAGGCGGCGGACATGGCGTCCCCGCAAGCGCAGGTGCAAGCGAGCACCGGGCAATGAAACGGCGGCATACGCCGGCAAGAGCGGTTGACCTCGCGCGGATCGGATGACTTGCGCTTGCAGCGGCAATTACGCCGGCAGACTCAACCGGCAGCGGACGGCTCGTCGCCCTCGCCGGTGCCGAACAGTTCCGCGCAAAGCTGCGCGCCGATCTCGCTCAGCGACGCGGCACCGGTGCCGTCGTCGTGGAACATCGTGTCGACGAGGCCGCCGTCCGAGAGCGCAGTCAATTGCCGCCGCAAGCTGCTCATCGGCACGCCGGCCTGCTTCGACAGCTTCGCGAGCGACCACGCGCGCCGCGGCGTCTCGCGATGCGCGCGCCATAGCTGCGCGAGTATCGCGGCCAGTTGCGGGTCGATGTCGTCGTCGTTCATGGAGTCTCCCTGTCGTCGTGCGCCAGTTGCGTGGCCGTTGACCCGCTCACGCCATCCCGGTGGCGAGCTCGCCGAGCGTCTTCAACGCCGCTTCGGCCTGCGCGGTCCACGGATAGCTGTAGTTGAGCCGGATGAAGTGCCGAAAATCGTTGCGAGTCGAAAACATCATCCCCGGCCCGACCGTGATCCCGCGTTCGAGCGCCGCCCGATAAAGCCGCATCGAATCGATCGCGGCCGGCAGCTCGACCCACAGCACGTAGCCGCCCTGCGGCGTCGACACCCGCGTGCCGACCGGAAAGAAGCGCAGCACCAGCGCGCTCATGATGCTCGCCTGCTGCCGATACACCCGGCGCAAGTGCCGCAAATGCCGGTCGTAGCCATCCTGACGCAGATAATCGGCGACCGCGACCTGCGGCACCGACGGCGTCGTCAGCGTATTCAGGAACTTGAGCTTCTCGACCTGCGCGCGATAACGCCCCGGCAACGCCCAGCCTATCCGGTAGGACGCCGTCAGGCTTTTCGAAAACGACGCACAGTGCAGCACGAGCCCTTGGGTGTCGAAGGTTTTCAGCGTCGACGGCCGCGTGTCGCCGAAATACAGCTCCTGGTAGACGTCGTTCTCGATCGCCGGAATCTCGTGCGCGGCCAGCAGTTCGACCAGCTGCCGCTTGCGCTCGTCGGACATGCAGAAACCGAGTGGGTTCTGGAAATTCGGCATCACCATGCAGGCGGCGATCTTCTGTCGCGCGATCACTTTCGCGAGCGCGTCGATATCGATGCCGTCGACCGGATGGGTCGCCACCTCGATTGCGCGCATGCCGAGACGCTCGATCGCGTGCAGCATCGCGTAGTAAGTCGGCGATTCGACCGCGACAGTGTCACCCGGCTTCGCGACCGCCTGCAGGCTCAGGTTGATCGCCTCGGTCGCGCCGAGCGTGATGACGATCTCGCCCGGATCGACCGGCAGCCCGTTTTCCGCATAGCGCCGCGCGATCTGCCGGATCAGCTCGGGGTTGCCCGGCGGCAGATCGTCGATCAGGTTCCAGCTCGCGTGACGGCGCGCAATCGCGTTCGCGTACTGGTTGATGCGCCGCCACGGGAACAGCGACGGATCAGGATACGGCGAGCCGAACGGCACGGCGTCGTGGGCGCGGATGCTGCGCAAAGTCGACAGCACGAGGCGGCTCACGTCGACCGTCGCGGGCACCGGCGGCGGCGCCGCCGACTTGCGGCCCGCGCGTGCCGCGGGCGGGGCCGGCGCGAGCGCCCGTGCGGCCGCGTCGCGCACGAAGTAGCCCGATTGCGGCCGGCTCTCGACGATGCCGCGGCTCTCCAGCAGCGCATATGCATGCAGCACCGTCTTGATGCTGACGCCGTGCTGCTGGCTCGCCTGGCGCACCGACGCAATCCGCTCGCCGGCCGTGAATACGCCGCGGCGCACGGCTTCGGTGATTTCGTCGGCGAGTTTCTCGTAGAGCTTCATGCGAGTCGGACGGCTTCAGGTACGGTCGCGCAACTGTACTCCTATTCTTTCCGATTTTCTGTATCCGACGCAGTTTGTGGAACACAGTAGGCTCTGGGACATTGGTCTGCAAGGCCTGTCGAATCCGTCCATTGCCACGTCATGAAGAACGAAGCCCGCATCGAAACTGGTTCAGAAGCCCGCATCGAGCCGTACAAGCACCCCGCCGCCGGTTGGGGCGCGCTGAAGTATGTCGCGATCAACCTGATCAAGGAGAAAGTCGCGGGCGGCAACTACCGCACGCTGCTCAAGCAGAACCAGCCCGACGGCTTCGACTGCCCCGGCTGCGCGTGGCCGGATCGCGAGCATGCGTCGACCTTCGAGTTCTGCGAAAACGGCGTCAAGGCGGTGGCCGCCGAGGCTACGGCCAAGCGCGTGACGCCCGCGTTCTTCGAGCGGCACAGCGTCGCCGAGCTGATGACGCAATCGGACTTCGAGCTCGAACAGCATGGCCGTCTGACCGATCCGCTCGTCTACGACGCCGCGCGCGACCGCTACGTGCCGATCGGCTGGGATGCGGCGTTCGAGCTGATCGCGAGTCATCTGAAACACCTCGACGATCCGAACCGCGCCGCGTTCTATACGTCGGGTCGCGCGAGCAACGAAGCCGCGTTCCTGTACCAGTTGTTCGTGCGCATGTACGGCACCAACAATTTCCCCGACTGCTCGAACATGTGCCACGAAGCGACCAGCCGTGGCCTGCCGCACACGGTCGGCATCGGCAAGGGCACGGTCACGCTCGAGGACTTCGAACACGCGGACACCTTGCTGATCTTCGGCCAGAACCCGGCCACCAACCATCCGCGCATGCTCGGCGAATTGCGCGAATGCGCGAAGCGCGGCGCGACGATCGTGTCGATCAATCCGCTGAAGGAGCGCGGTCTCGAACGCTTCGCGAGCCCGCAGCATCCGGTCGAAATGCTGACGATGGGCAGCACGAAGATCAGCTCGGTGTTCATCCGGCCGAAAGTCGGCGGCGATTTCGCGCTGATCAAGGGCGTCGCCAAGCGCGTGCTCGAACTCGACGATGAAGCGCTCGCCTCGGGCCTCGAGCGCGTGCTCGACGTCGGCTTCATCGCCGAACACACGGTCGGCTTCGAGGCATTCGCCGACGATCTGCGCGCCGAGCGCTGGGACACGATCGTCGCCGAGGCAGGCGTGCCGTTCGACGAGGTCCTGAAGCTCGCCGACATCTACGTGAAGGGCCGCGCGGTGATCTCGACGTGGGGCATGGGCCTCACGCAGCACAAGAACTCGGTCGCGACGGTACAACTGCTGTCGAACCTGATGATGATGCGCGGCAATATCGGCCGGCGCGGCGCGGGCTTGTGCCCGGTGCGCGGCCACTCGAACGTGCAGGGCAACCGCACGGTCGGCATCGAGGAAAAGCCGACCGACGCGTTTCTCGACAAGCTCGGCGCCGCCTACGATTTCGCACCGCCGCGCGAGCATGGGCTCGACGTCGTCAACACGATTCAGGCGATGCTCGATGGCAAGGTCAAGGTGTTCATCGGCCTGGGCGGCAATTTCTCGATCGCGACGCCGGACACGCCGCGCACGTGGGACGCGATGCGCGCGTGCGATCTGACCGTGCACGTGACGACCAAGCTCAATCGCAGCCACCTCGTGCATGGCCGCGACGCGCTGATCCTGCCGACGCTCGGGCGCACCGAGATCGATCTGCAAAACGGCGTGGCGCAAGGCGTCAGCGTCGAGGATTCGATGAGCATGGTGCACATCTCGTATGGCATGAACAAGCCGGCATCGGACAATCTGCTCTCCGAAGTGGCGATCGTCGCCGGCATGGCCCACGCGACGTTGGGCAGCGCCAAGGTGGACTGGCTCGCGCAGGCGGCCGACTACGCGCTGATTCGCGACGGCATCGCGAAGGTGATCGACGGCTTCGACGCCTACAACGAGCGCCTGAAGAAGCCGGGCGGTTTCCATCTCGGCGTGGCGTCGCGCGATCGCATCTGGAAGACGCCGAGCGGCAAGGCGCAGTTCATCGCCCACGCGATCGCGCTCGACACGCCGATTCACCAGGCGCGGAAGCGTCACGGCGAGCGCCTGATGACGCTGATGACCACCCGCTCACATGATCAGTACAACACGACGATTTACGGTCTCGACGACCGTTATCGCGGCGTGTATGGCCAGCGGCGCGTGCTGTTCGCCAACCGCGACGATCTCGCGATGCTCGGTTTCGCGGCCGGTCAGCGTGTGGATATCACGAGCGTGTGGGCCGATGGCATCGAGCGGCGTGTGGACGGCTTTCTGCTCGTCGAGTACGACATTCCGCGCGGTTGCCTCGGCGCCTACTATCCGGAGACGAATCCGCTGGTGCCGCTCTCCTCGGTCGCCGATGGCGCGGGCACGCCGACGTCGAAGTCGATTCCAGTCTTGTTGAGCGCGTCGGCGCCGAGCGATGGCGCGACGCTGGCGGCTTGAACTCAGGCCTTCTTCGCCAGATCGCGATGCGTCAGATACAGACGTAGATCGAATTCGATCTGGTGGTAACCCGGCTGCATGAACTCGCACAGACGATAGAACGCCTTGTTGTGATCGCTCTCTTTCAGATGAGCGAGTTCGTGCACGACGATCATCTTCAGAAACTCCGGCGCCGCCGACTTGAACAGCGACGCAATGCGGATTTCCTTCTTCGCCTTCAGCTTGCCGCCTTGCACGCGCGAAATGCTCGTGTGCAAACCGAGCGCGTGACGCACGACGTCGAGCTTGCTGTCGTACGTGACCTTGTCGATCTGCTCGGCGCTGCGCAGGTGCTCGCGCTTGAGCTCCGCGCAGTACGCGTACAGCGCGCGGTCGGTCTGCACGTCGTGCGTGTTCGGGTATTTCTGCGCGAGGTACGAGCCGAGCTGATCGGCCGCGATCAGCGTTCTCACCTTGTCTTGCAGAGGTGCGGGGTAGCCGGTCAGGTATTTCAGGTGAGACATCGAGTTCGGACTCCGTCGAATCCAGTATTTTCGCCGATTTCGAATCGACCATCGAGACGGCATCGACGTAAATCCCTGGTTTCCCTTGATTCGATCGCGAGCAAATTAATGCAGAAGGCCCACCTTAACGCGGCATAATAAGCAAGCGCTAAATTCGAATCGGCGTTCAAGGCGCGCGCCAACCGAAGGGGCCTTATGACACTTGCAGTGAAACACATGCCGGGCAAAGGCAAGCGTTTCGTCGAACGCATCTATCGTCTTCGCGTCATAGGGCTGGCACTGGGATTTTTTTGCGTGGCGTCGGTTTTCCAGAAACAGGATCGCGGTCCGTTGCTATGGGGACTACTCGTATTTCACGGATTTATCTGGCCGCATGTCGCACGCCGCGCCGCCCACGCATCGAGCATTCCCTATCGCGGCGAACAGGCCAATTTACTGATCGACGCCTTGTTCGGCGGATTCTGGGTCGCGGCCATGCGATTCAACGTGCTGCCCAGTGCGGTCATCCTCGTGATGCTCAGCATGGACAATATGGCGGCAGGCGGGCTCACGCTATTTGCGTGGGGCCTCGTTTGTCATGTTGCCGGCTTGCTAGTTGGTCTCGCCGTCGTCGGGTACGCGTTCGAGCCGATGTCGCACATGTCGACCATTCTCGCGTGCTTGCCGTTTCTCATCGCTTATCCGCTCGTATTGGGGTGGTCGATGCACCGGATATCGCAGCAACTGGCTCAGCAGACCCGTTCGCTTGAGCAACTCAGTCGGACGGACGGGCTGACCGGATTGCTGAATCGTCGCACGTGGGAAAATCTGCTGGCCGCGGAATTCGCGCAATGCCGGACCGCGGGATGGACATCGTCGCTATTGCTGATCGATCTGGACCATTTCAAGCGGATCAACGATACCTACGGACATCCGACCGGAGACGCGGTATTGAAAACGCTGGCCGGGATGCTGCGCGAGCATTTTCACGACAGCGACTGCATCGGACGATACGGCGGCGAAGAGTTCGGTGTCGTACTGCGTGGCACGACGCTGTCGATCGCATCGGGCGCCGCCGAACGACTCGTCGCGGCAGTCAGGCAGAACGCGCAGGGAGACAATCCGAGCTTCCCTTGCACGCTGAGCATCGGCGTCGCTCAATTCGATCCGGCGATGCGCCACCATGTCGAATGGCTGCAGAAGGCCGATGCCAATCTGTACGCGGCAAAACTCGGCGGGCGCGATCGCGTGGTCATCGCGAACGAAACGGCGTCGACGTCATAGCGTGCAACCGCCGATCGCGTCGATCGCGTCGATCGCGAGCAATGGTAGAATTCGCGTCCGCGCAAAACGCATACCCCTGCCGGGGTGATGAAATTGGTAAACATAGCGGACTTAAAATCCGCCGCTTCACGGCTTGCCGGTTCGAGTCCGGTCCCCGGCACCATCTCCCTCCGTCGATTTCAACGGTTCGCGATAGCGCCCGCGAAAAGCGGGCGGCGAACACTGATCCCCCGAACCAAACAAGAACCGGAATACGCGCCGCCCGTCTTGCGTCGCCCCGCCCACGCACAGACGCCATGGCGTGGACGGTCGCGTTGCGGTTCGTATCTGGCGACAACCGCACGAAGTTCATCCGCGAGCGCCGCGAAATGATGCACGAGCGGCGTGCGTTCCGGCGCGAACAAATATTGACGTTTGTTGACGCAGCAAAAGCCAAAAATCATCCTTCGCCCATTCCCTGTTCCTGTAGGCGCCGGCTAGGCTAACTGTTCCCCCACAGCGACTGAGGTACTCGGAATGGCGTATCAACAGGATTCGGACGGTGTGCGCGTCGTGCTTAGTGCGCCTCAACTGGCGGCGGTGCTAACCCGCCAGTCGATCAGCCCCACGGAAATGCTTTCCAAACGGCTATGGGGCGGTTTGCAACTCGTCGGTGGCCTGCTCGAAATGGTCGGAGCCGGGGCGCTGTGTGTGATGCCAGAACCGACGATGGCAAGCAAGGCCGGGTGCATTGTGTTCGGCGCACATGGTTCTGACTCGGCTGCGGCTGGCCTGCGTCAGGTCTGGACGGGACGCGATACTGACTCCCTCACCCGGCAGGGTACGACGAAGCTGGCTGAGGCGATGAAGGTCAGTCCCGACATGGCCGACAATATCGGCCTGTCGCTTGATATTGCCGTGTCGGTAGGCGTTGCGAGCTCGATCAAGGCAGTGCGGGCGTCCCAGATCACGATGGGCCGGATCAAGCTGGTAGATCACGAAGCGAGAGAGGGCAGCCGCATCGGTGGACACACTATCGATAAACACGTTGGAAAAGATAAGGCATGGCTGCAAGCGAGGCTCGCACGCGAGACTGAACTCGCAATGGTTACGTCATTCCGCAATCTGGCAATGGCAGAATGGGCTATTTCTCAGGTGATGCAACAAAACGCATCGACCATCAGAGCGTGGGCACGGGCGAGCAATGGTGCGAACAGGCTTCCGTTGGTCGGTGATACAGGGCGCAACGTGGGATATGGCTTAGTCCGGAAAACTGGGGAAATGATCGAACTTGGCAAGGTTCGAATGTTCCTGCAAAGGCAACAATATAACGGTATGCCGTATTACATTATCACTGCCTATTTGATCAAGTGAAGCCTTATGGAACAGACCGACAAATATCCGGAATTATCGAATTTCATTCAGATTTATTTTGGAGAAGATTTCTCTTTGTGGGGAAATACCATAGAGGAGATTTTTGCCTTGTACAGAAGCGAAAGCGATCCGGCAGCGCGTTCAACGTTGCAACATGAAATCGACAGATTCCTTTCCGATAATTCTCGCGAATTGGATGCTTCCTTTGAAGCTGCCTATGGACTTTTCGTTGATCCTCCGCTATGGGGCCACACGACCGCGTCTTTCCTTGGTAAGTTGAAGCGTCTACTGAGCGAGTAGTTCACCTATCGCCGCGCGTGGCCCGTTTCATGCTGTCGGGTGCGTCCACGCAGGCGATCTTCGCATTTGTCCCAAGCCATCTGCATGAGGGTTCGCATTATTGCCCCCAAGACTTGCACGCACTGAAATTGCATGCCTCCTCAAGGCTGCGCCTGCAACACCCCCCAATTCACGAGTATCTGCTGAATGCTGCGCGCGTAGGCATTGCGCTCCTTCGGCGACTCCGAGTGATACGCGCCAATGGCGCGCCACGTATTGCCATAGCGCACCATCTTCTGCTTCAGCAGCCACGCGGCCACATAGACGTTAATGCACGGATCGGTCAGGGCGCGATGCGGGATGCCCTGCTTCGCCAGTTCCGGAAAATGAACTGAATTGATCTGCAGTTGCCCCACGTCGATCGAGCCATTGGCGTTGCGGTTGATCGCGGCGGCATCCCCTTTCGATTCACGCCATGCGACCGCCCGCAGCACAAGCGGATTGACGCCCTGATACGTGCCCGCCTGCTCGAAGCAATCGTCGGCGCGAGCGGCGCCGCACAGCGCGAATAGACCGAGCGCAACACCGGCCATCCATACGGATGCCGTGCGCGGGGAGCGTCGCTCCGTCACCGGGGCGCCCCTCATCGTGCGGACGCCACGTCGATCTGCCGCTCGACGTCCTTCAGATAGGCGCGCGACTGCTCCGACACGACCAGACGCGCGAGAGGCATGCTGATCCTCGGCTCGCTGCGGCGCGTTTTCTTTTTCTTCGCGGACGGACGCGGCGGCGCATCGTCGTCCTCATCGGCGGAAGCTGGCAGCATCGTCAGCGATGGCAGCGGCGGATAGACCCTGTCGGCGGCGGGCGTGGCGAGTGCAACGGTCTGCGGGCTGGCGAGCGCGGGCGTCGCGCCCGGACCCTGCTGGCCAGCCCACACGGTCGACGCAAGCAGCAGCGCCGCGACGGTCACGAGAATACGGCGCATGGCTTAGCTTCCTGATTGCATCGGCTTGATCGACACGCTGTACGGCTGGTTCGGACCGGCCGTCAGGTTCTGCAGGTCCAACCGGGCAGCGTGCTGCGCGGGCACCCCTTTCCAGATCGCCTGATTGATATAGGGGAAGTCCTGACCGAGCGCCGTGACGAGGATCGTGGTCGGCTGCTTTTGCGCCGCGGCGAGCGCACCCGCCTTGGCCAGCACCGCGCTCAGCTGCGGATCACGCGCGCCCAATGCGTCGGCGGGAATCTGAAAGCTGATGACGTCGGTCGACACAGCCGGCTTGTCGCTTTGCACAGTATTGGCCGGCGGCAATTGCGCGCAGCCGCTCACGACAAGTAGAGCAAGAAAATACGCCATCCACTTCACGGGTGACTCCATGGGTATTCAGGTCATATGGACGTTGACGGCCGGCAAGAGGCCAACTTGAGAGCGAACGCGCAAACGTTTGCGAAATAGGAAAAGTCAACCCGCGAAGCCGGAAGTCGACGAAAGATCTACGAGCCAACCCGGCCTGCGGAAGCAGAAATTCTCCGCGCGATACGGTGGTCGGAACCGGCGGAGTCGCGCCGGAGCGCATTCATCCCCAGGTCACAAACGTTCCCGATAATCCGCAAACGAAAACGTTTACAGCGGATCCGAAACCGATGACGCCGACGATCAAGGATGTCGCCGCCCACGCGGGCTTTTCCATCGCCACGGTGTCGCGCGCGATCAACGCGCCGCATACCGTGAACCCCATCACGCTCGACAAGGTACGCCAGTCGATCGACGCGCTGAACTTCCGTCCGAGCCCGCTCGGCCGGCAATTGCGCGGCGAGCGCACCCGCCTGATCGGCGTCGTTCTGCCGACGCTCGCGAACCCGGTGTTCGCCGAATGCCTGCAGGGCATCGACGATCTCGCGTCCGCGCAAGGCTATCGGCTGATGCTGATGACCACGCAGTACGACGTGGACCGTGAACGTCACGCGATCGAAACGCTGCGCGAGCATCGCGTCGAGGGCTTGATCCTGACGGTCGCCGATGCCGACACCCATCCGCTGCTCGACCAGCTCGACCGCGACGGCCTGCTCTACGTGCTGATGCACAACGACACGGTGCGGCGCCCGTCGGTGTCGGTCGACAATCGCCTCGCCGCCTACGACGGCGTGCGCCGCCTCATCGCGCACGGCCACCGCCGCATCCTGATGCTGGCTGGCTCGTTCGCGGCGTCGGATCGCGCGCGTCAGCGGCATCTCGGCTATACCCAGGCGATGCAGCAGGCTGGCCTCACGCCGGCCCCCGCGCTCGAAGTCGACTTCAACGCGGAAGAACTCGCGCCGTCGGTGCTCGCGCACCTGACGCACGGCGCAAACCGTCCGACCGCCCTCTTCTGCAGCAACGACCTGCTCGCGATGGTCGTGATGCGCGGCCTGCGGCGCGCGCGTCTGTCGATTCCTCAGGACATGTCGATTCTCGGCTTCGACGGCCTCGCGATGGGCGAGCTGCTGTCGCCGGCGCTCGCGAGTATCTGCGCGCCGAATCGCGAGATCGGCTGCGCGGCGTGGCAGCGTCTGCTCGCGCGCATCGGCGGCGCACGCGAGGATCGCGGCTTCGCCGCGACCTCGCTGGCATTGACCTTGCCGCACAGCGTGCGCGAAGGCGCAACGATCACGGCACTCGCCTCGCAGGTGGATCTCGACCGAGCGTCGCCAGCCTATGGACTAGCCGCCCCGGCAGCCACGGAAAAGCCGTTCGCATAAGAAGCTGCATGACGCCATGCGCAAGCGCATGCACAGATTTCGTCACCCACTCGCGCAACACACACACGCCCGCAACAGAGTTGCATGGGCTCGACCAAGGAGATCCGCAGTGACCCGCTCGACCTCACGCTTTGCGTCCCCGCTCAAGCCGCTCTGGCAAAAACTCGCACGCGCCGCCGCGACCGCGCTGCCGGCGAGCGTGCTCGTCGCGGGCGCGGCGCTCGTCACGCTCGCGCCGCAAGCCGCGCGTGCCGACGAAACCGCGATCTGCTACAACTGCCCGCCCGAATGGGCCGACTGGGCGAGCCAGATCAAGGCGATCCAGCAGAAGACCGGCATTCGCGTGCCGTTCGACAACAAGAACTCGGGGCAATCGATCGCGCAATTGATGGCCGAGCAGAAAAGCCCGGTCGCCGACGTGGTGTATCTCGGCGTGTCGTCGGCCTTCCAGGCGAAGGACAAGGGCGTGATCCAGCCGTACAAGCCCGCGCACTGGGACGACATCCCCGCCGGCCTGAAAGACCCGCAAGGCTACTGGTTCACGATCCACTCGGGCACGCTCGGCTTCTTCGTCAACAAGGACGCGCTCGAAGGCAAGCCGGTGCCGCGTTCGTGGGCCGATCTGCTGAAGCCCGAATACAAAGGCATGATCGGCTACCTCGATCCGTCGAGCGCGTTCGTCGGCTATGCGGGCGCGGTCGCGGTGAACCAGGCGCTCGGCGGCACGCTCGAGAACTTCGAGCCGGGCCTCGACTGGTTCAGGAAGCTGAAGGCGAACGCGCCGATCGTGCCGAAGCAGACCGCGTACGCGCGCGTGCTGTCCGGCGAAATTCCGATCCTGCTCGACTACGACTTCGACGCGTATCGCGCGAAGTACAAGGATCTCGCGAACGTCGAGTTCGTGATTCCGAAGGAAGGCACGATCTCGGTGCCGTACGTGATGAGCCTCGTGAAGGGCGCGCCGCACGAAGCGAACGGCAAGAAGGTGCTCGATTTCGTGCTGTCCGACGAAGGCCAGAAGCTGTGGGCGCAGGCGTATCTGCGGCCGGTGCGCGCGAGCGCGATGAGCGCCGAGACCGCCGCGCAGTTCCTGCCCGCGAGCGACTACGCGCGTGCCAAGCCGGTCGACTTCGCGAAGATGGCCGACAAGCAGTCGGCCTTCGGCGAGCGCTATCTGCAGGTGATGCATTGAACGACGTCACGTTCCCGCTGCGCTGGCGCATTGCGTTGCTCGCGCCCGCGCTCGCGGTGTTCATCGCCTTCTGGCTGCTGCCGATGGGCGCGCTCGCGCAACTCTCCGGCGGCGGCCACCCGTTCGCGACCTATCGCGCGATGCTGACCAATCCGCGCTACATGTCGAGCCTGGGTTCGACCGTCGTGCTGTCGGCGGCGGTCACGGCGGCCACGCTGGTGCTGTCGGTGATAGCGGGACTGCTGCTCGCGCGTCGCGAGTTTGCGGGCAAACGCACGCTGCTCGCCCTGCTGACCTTTCCGCTCGCGTTTCCGGGCGTCGTCGTGGGCTTCATGGTCATCATGCTGGCGGGACGTCAGGGGCTGATCGGCGCGTTGTCGCTGAAACTCGCCGGCGATCGCTGGGTGTTCGCGTATTCGATGAGCGGCCTCTTTCTCGGCTACCTGTACTTCTCGATTCCGCGCGTGATCGTCACCGTGATGGCCTCGGCGAGCAAGCTCGATGCCTCGCTCGAAGAGGCCGCCCGCTCGCTCGGCGCGTCGCCGTGGCGGATCATGCGCGACATCGTGCTGCCGGCGCTGTCGCCCGGTCTGATCGCGGCGGGCGCCGTGTGCTTCGCGACCGCGATGGGCGCCTTCGGCACGGCGTTCACGCTCGCCACCGACATCGACGTGCTGCCGATGACCATCTATACCGAGTTCACGCTGAACGCGAACATGGTGACGGCCGCGGGGCTGTCGATCGTGCTCGGCATCGTCACGTGGGCGGTGCTGGCGCTGGCGCGCAGCGCGAGCGGCTCGGGCGTGGCGGCGAGCGCATGAAACCTATGGACTCGATCACGGCCTCTTCACCCTCCTCGCCCTCCTCGCCCTCCTCGCCCTCCTCGCCGTCACAGCCGGCGGCGGGACCGCGCGCGCGACGCACGTGGCCTTCCTCGCGAAGCTGGCTCGCCGCCGGTCAATGGTTCGTCACCTTGCTGCTGTGCGCATTCCTGATCGTGCCGGTCGTCATGTCGATCGAGGCAGGGCTGACGGTCAACTACTTCAAGGGCGTGTCGAGCGGGCTCACGCTGCGCTGGCTCGTCGAAGTGTGGACGCAGTATCACGACTCGGTGTGGCTATCGCTCGAAGTGGCCGCGGCGACGCTCGTCGTCACGCTGCTGACCGGCGTACCCGCCGGCTATGCGCTGGCGCGCAGCAAGACGCGCTTCGCGCGCATCGTCGAAGAGTTTCTGGTGCTGCCGATCGCGCTGCCCGGCCTCGCCTCGGCGCTCGCACTGCTCGTGATCTATGGCGGCTTCACGTCGTTTCGCATGAGCGCGGCATTTATCGTCGTCGGCCACGTGGTGTTCACGCTGCCGTTCATGGTGCGCGCGGTCGCGGCGGTCTGCGCGAGCAGCGACCTGCGCACGCTCGAAGAAGGCGCGGCGAGCCTCGGCGCGAGCTTCTTCACGCGCTTCGTGACGATCGTGCTGCCGAACGCGCGGCCCGGCATCGTCGCGGGCGCGCTCGCGGTGCTCACCCTGTCGATCGGCGAATTCAACCTCACGTGGATGCTGCACACGCCCGACACGAAGACGCTGCCGGTCGGCCTCGCCGATACCTACGCCTCGATGCGCATCGAGATCGGCAGCGCGTACACGATCCTGTTCCTGATCATGACGATGCCGCTGCTCGTCGCGATGCAATGGCTCGGCGTCGATGCGACCGGCCAGCGCAGCGCGTCGAAAAAGCGCGCCGCCGTCGCTCCCGCCAAACTCATCGACACGCCATGAAACTGACCTCGGTTCCCATCACGCTCACGCAGTGCGCCAAAACGTTTCGCGGCACGCGCGTGCTCGAACCGCTCGATCTGTCGATCGGCGCGGGCGAAACCCTGGTGCTGCTCGGACCGTCGGGCTGTGGCAAGACGACGACGCTGCGTCTGATCGCGGGCCTCGAAACGCCCGACGCGGGCGGCCGCATCGCTTTCGGCGACGACGACGTCACCGCGCTGCCGATCGAAAAACGCGCGGTCGGCATGGTGTTCCAGAGCTACGCGCTGTTTCCGAACCTGACGGTGCGCGGCAACATCGGCTACGGTTTGAAGATCAGGCGTGTGCCGGCCGCGCTCGCGCGGCAACGCGTCGACGAACTGCTCGGCATGATGCGGCTCACCGCGCATGCCGACAAACCGATCGATCAACTGTCGGGCGGCCAGCGTCAGCGCGTGGCGCTCGCGCGCGCGCTCGCGGTGCAGCCGCGCGTGCTGCTGCTCGACGAACCGCTGACCGCGCTCGATGCGCGTCTGCGCGACACCTTGCGCACCGAGATGAACGCGTTGTTGCGCGAGCTCGGCATCACGACCGTCTACGTGACGCACGATCAGGCCGAAGCGATGGAGCTCGGCGATCGCATCGTCGTGATGAGCGCGGGGCGCATCGAGCAGATCGGTTCGCCGCGCGACATCTACTATCGCCCGGCCAATCGGACGGTCGCGCAGTTCGTCGGCACGATCAACCGGGTCGCGGGCGAACCGCGCGACGGCCTGCTGGCGACGACCGGCGGCGCGGTGCCGTTGCCCGCGCAGGCGTCGAATGCAAACGTCATGCGCGAAATCTTCTTTCGCCCCGAGGATGCCCGGCTTACCGACCCCGCGCTCGCGCAGCTACGCGGCCAGATCGAAAGCACCGCGTTTCTCGGCGAACGCACGCGTCTGACGATTGGCGGCGCCGCGCCGGAGCCGCTCTACGTCGACGTCGCGGGGCGGATCGAGCTTGCGCGCGGCACGCCGGTCGGCATTTCGATCGAGCCGGACGCGCTCATTGCGTTATCTTAGGGCCTGTTCAGACTAAGCAAAGCCGGCGCCCACTCACGGCGCTCAACGAGAAGGAACCGAAGGACCACTGTCATGCTGCTGGCTCAAATTAGCGACCTGCATATCAAGCAACCCGGCGCGCTCGCGTATCGCCGCGTCGATACCGCCGCCTATCTCGGGCGCTGCGTCGACGCGCTCAACGCACTGACGCCGCGCCCCGACGCGGTGCTGATCACCGGCGACCTCGTCGATCAGGGGGACCCGCAACAGTACGCATACCTGAAGACCCTGCTCGCGCCGCTCGCGATCCCCTACTTCCTGATGGTCGGCAATCACGACGAACGCGAGGCATTGCGCGCGGCGTTTCCCGAGCGCGAGGAATTGCAAAGCGGTGGCGAGTTCGTGCAGTACGCGTTCGACGTCGGCCCGCTGCGCGTGATCGCGCTCGATTCGCTGGTACCCGGTTCGAGCGCCGGCATGCTGTGCGACGCACGGCTCGCCTGGCTTGCGCAGCAGCTCGATGCCGCGCGCGGCAAGCCGGTCGTGGTCGCTCTGCATCATCCGCCGTTCGCCTGTCACATCGGGCATATGGACGACATCGGGCTCGATCCCACGGCATCAGAACAACTCGCGGCGCTGATCGCGCGGCATCCGAATGTCGAGCGCGTGCTGTGCGGGCACGTGCATCGCTCGATGTTCGCGCGTTTCGGCGGCACGATCGCGAGCGCGATTCCCTCGCCCGCGCACCAGGTCGTGCTCGATTTCCGCGAGGACGCACCGTCGGCGTTCGTGATGGAGCCGCCCGCGTACGCGTTGCATTACTACGACCCCGCGACCGGCCTCGTCACGCATCATGCGTACGTCGACGCGGCCGATGGCCCGTATCCGTTCTTCGACCATGGCGCGTTGATCGACTGAATTAGCGCTCGCGCGGGCCGCCGACGGCCTGCGCGGCCGTCAGCAGGAACCCGGCCGCTCCGGTATGATCGGCACGCTTGAGGACCGCGCATGGGCCGGTCCGTCGATCCGCCCCAGTCATGTCCACTTCCGACGCTTCCACTACCGCTCCCTCCACCCGGTCGTTGCGCGGCCTGCTGTTGCTGCTCGCAACCATCGCCGGTATCTCGGTGGCGAACATCTATTACAACCAGCCGCTGCTCGACAACTTCCGCCAGTCGTTTCCGGCCAGCGCGTCATGGGTCGGCGTGGTGCCGGCCGTCACGCAGCTCGGCTATGCGGCCGGCATGCTGCTGCTCGCGCCGCTCGGCGACCGCTTCGACCGGCGTCTGCTGATCCTGCTGCAGATCGCGGGGCTATGCGTCGCGCTCGTCGTCGCGGCGGCGGCGCCGACACTCGTGGTGCTGATCGTCATGAGTCTCGCGATCGGCGTGCTCGCGACGATCGCGCAACAAGCCGTGCCGTTCGCGGCCGAGATCGCGCCACCGCACGAACGCGGCCACGCGGTCGGCACCGTGATGAGCGGCCTGTTGCTCGGCATCCTGCTCGCGCGGACCGCGGCCGGCATCGTCGCCGAATACTTCGGCTGGCGCGCGGTGTTCGGCGCGTCGGTCGTCGCGCTGCTCGCGCTGGCGGTCGTCATCATTCTGCGTTTGCCGAAGAGCCAACCGACCTCGACGCTGCCCTACGGCAAGCTGCTCGTGTCGATGTGGCATCTGGTGACCGAGCATCGCGCGCTGCGCGAGGCGTCGTTGACCGGTGCGGCGCTGTTCGCCGCGTTCAGCATTTTCTGGTCGGTGCTCGCGCTGCTGCTCGCAGGCGCGCCGTTTCATCTCGGGCCGCAGGCAGCGGGGCTGTTCGGCATCGTCGGCGCGGCGGGCGCGTTGGCCGCGCCGCTCGCCGGCAAGTTCGCCGACCGGCGCGGACCGCGCGCGATCATCACGGTGTCGCTCGTGCTGGTCGTGATCGCGTTCGTGATTTTCGGCGCGTCGGCAAAGAGCATCGCGGGGCTGGTGGTCGGCGTGATCATTCTCGACATCGGCGTGCAGGCCGCGCAGATTTCGAATCAGTCGCGCATCTATGCGTTAAAGCCCGATGCGCGCAGCCGCGTGAATACCGTGTACATGGTCGCGTATTTCATCGGCGGGGCGCTCGGTTCGGGGGTCGGCGCGATCGTGTGGCCGATGTTCGGGTGGCTCGGGGTCAGCATCGCGGGGATCGCGTTTGCGGCGCTCGGTGCGTGGAATCACTTGCGCTTGCCGGCGCGGGCGGGGCATTGAAGGGAGGCTGATCAGTTGCGGGCATCAACACGCTTGTGATTTGCCTCTGCTGGTCGATGCCTGGCAACCTTTTTCGCATTCGGTCCCTGAAAATCATCCTGCGCCCATTTCGTCATTCGTCGCTACTGGGTAGCCTAATGGACTGGTGTGGCACAAGTCGAAGACCTGCGCCATTGTTCGTAAGACGCTTTGCGCGTCGTTCCCGTCTGATTGAGCCCATACGCCGGTATGTCGAATACCTATAACTACGGAATTCACAGCGACCTAACTCCTACACAACTGTTCTTTCTAATCGCCGTGGATCAAACCATGGCCGAAACGGGTATCAGTGATGTCGTCGGTGCCTCCATGATCCTTGCAGGGTCGCGCTTCATTCCTACGCGAGGCAAATTTGGGGGTGCCGTAAAGGGCACGTCGGTGGCGTCGAAGGTATCCCGCTCGCTATTGCCCTTCGAGTTAAAACATCGAATTCTGCCCACATTCACGTCATGGACCAGCGTCGTGCTGCTGCGCGTAAAGTTGACGAGCCATCTTGGCGTATTTGTGGGGCGAGCCATTCCGGGGGTCGGCTGGGTGATCGCCGCATCTGATGTGGTAAGGATCGGCTACAAGACCGTCGACACCTATAACCGCCTGGTAAAGCGGGAGGATCGTCTGTGATGAACGATGCGTGGCCCGATCTCGAGCGGTTCATCCGAGAAAAACGCGCCCCCGCTGCGTTGCCGCTTGACGACAAGCTGACCCGCGACATGGATCTGTATCACGATCTCGATTGGGAACCGGCGAAAATCGTCGAGGTGATGCGTGCATGGGCCGACCGATTCCACGTGGACCTCCACGACTTCGACGTCCGCTACTACGTTCCATCCGCCAACATGCGAAAGCGCGACATCGTCATGACCGCGTTGAAGTCTCCGTTCAGCGCCAGCGCGCGAGAATTGCTTGGTGGGCGCTCGCTTACGCTTGGAATGCTCGAAGAAGCGATGAAGCGCGGAGCATGGAAACAGGACTAAAGAAGAGAACTGGAAACGCCGACCACCTTCAAGTTCTCACACCCCGCCGTCCCGCTCCAACGCATACTCGTGCAGCGCGTCGAGCACGCGATCGAACTCGAACGATTTGTCGTAGAAGTGCCGCACGCCGTACTGCTCGCAGCGCGCCCGATACGCGGGCAGCGCGTGATTGGTCAGCACCGCCGCGAACATCGAATCGAGCAGCCCCTCGCGCTGCAGATACGCGAGCACCGGCACGCCAGAGCCCTGCTTGAGCTGCAAATCGACGATCACCGCGTCGAACGCTTCGTCGCCGAGCAGCGCGATCGCCTGATCGGCGGAATCGGCATAAGCGGCGACCCGCAGCAAGCCCGATGCATCGATCGCTTCGACGAGGCTGCGACGGATCAGCGGCGAATCTTCGATCAGCAGCACGCGCAACGGCGCGCGGCTGGCTGGCTCGGCATCAAGGTTCGGTTCGCTGTTCATCGGAATGTCTCTAGCGTCCGTCATTCGATCAGGCCGTTCTTGATCGCGTAATACGTGAGGTCCGCGTTGTTCGCGAGGCGCATCTTCTCGAGCACCCGCGCGCGATACGTGCTCACCGTCTTGACGGACAAATGCAGTTCCTCGGCGATCTCGGTCGGCAACTGACCGGCCGCGAGCTTGCAGAAGATCTGGAATTCGCGCTCCGACAACGCTTCATGCGGACGCCCGGCGGCGGGCTTGTCGAGATTGTCGGCGAGCGTATCGGCGACCGCCTCCGACAGATAGCGATGCCCGCGCGCGACCGAGCGGATCGCGCGCACGATTTCTTCCGGCTCGCAGTCCTTGTTCAGATAGCCGTTCGCGCCCGCGCGCAGCAGATTGATCGCGTACTGGCTCTCGGGATAGCCCGACAGGATCAGCACGCCCTGCTCGGGACGCACCTGCTTGATCACGCGCAACGTATCGATGCCGTTCTTGTCCGGCATCGCGATGTCGAGCAGCACGACGTCGAACGCCTGCTCGCGCACGAGGACGATCGCTTCCTCGCCGGTGGCGGCCTCGGCGGCGACGCACATGTCCGGCTCGTCGGCGACGAACTGTCTGAAACCACCTCGAACGATCGCATGATCGTCAGCTATCAGCACTCGAATCATCGGTTGGGTGTCCGTGCAAAGGAAGTCGCTCGAAGCGGATATTGTAATGACCCGGGCAACGACTGGACGGGAAATGGGGGGGCGGCTGCGCCTGTCGGACCGCCCCCGGCATTGCTGCGCCCCCCGCTTCGTCGCGCCTCGCGCTACTCGCGCCCGGTGAGCAGATCCGCCATATCGTCGGCGTGCTCTTCTTCGACCGCGAGAATTTCCTCGAACATCCTACGCGTCGTCACGTCCTTCTCGCCGAGATAGCGCACGATCTCGCGGTACGTGTCGATCGCGATGCGCTCGGCGATCAGATTCTCGCGGATCATATCGGTCAGATCCTTGCCTTCCTTGTATTCCGAATGCGCGCGCGCCTTGATGCCGTCGGGCGCGAAATCGGGTTCGCCTCCGAGTTGCACGATCCGCTCGGCGATCCGATCGGCGTGCTCCTGCTCTTCGGTCGCGTGCTCGGCGAACTCCGTCGCGACCGCTTCGGAGTTGATGCCCTTCGCCATGAAGTAGTGACGCTTGTAGCGCAGCGTGCAGACGATCTCGGTGGCGAGCGCGTCGTTGAGCAGCTTGAGCACCGTGTCGCGATCCGCGCCGTAGGTCTGCGTGACCGCACCGTCCGACATATGCTTGCGCGCGTCCTCGCGGATCTTCTTGATGTCCATCACGAACGTGTCGCCAGATTGCTTCGTCATCGAACTTCTCCTTTATCCGGTATGGGGAAATGGCGCATCAGCACGAACCGCACCTGATGCGCCGGGATTGAAATGACTGCTCTCATCCAGACTCGCAGGGCTAGGTTCGGAACACGCCGAGCAGCAATGTGACCACGAACACGACGAGAAAGATGTAGAACAGGATCTTGGCGATTTCGGCCGCGCCGGCCGCGATGCCGGTAAAGCCGAACACGGCCGCGATGATCGCAATCACGAAGAAGACGACGGCATAGTGAAGCATGGCGTTTCTCCCTTTTGTTGGCCTCGAATGGACTACGAGCAAACCGCTCGCCTGCCAGGAGGCCGCGCTAATCGATCATTTTCTTCGTCACCACGAAGCCCAGCACGAGGAACACCACGCACAGCACGACGAAGACGAAGAACAGGAACTTCGCGATCGCGGCCGCGCCGGCCGCGATGCCGGTAAAGCCGAGAAGACCCGCGATCACCGCGATGACCGCGAAGAACAGTGCCCACTTCAGCATGATGGCTTCCTCCCGAAACATTGAATGAACGATCGGGTCCATGCTATCGATGCAGCGCGCCGCGCGCATTCCGACGCTCGCCGTTTTTCGTGTGAGAATCCGCTTACATTGGATTACGACGACGTTACGCGCGCGGCTTCGCGCGCGGCTTGAGTCGAAGCCTGAATCGAAGCCTGAGTCGAAGCCCTCTATCGTGGAGCCGAACGTGTCGAACGTGCAGAACCCGCCGGAACCACACAGCCCGCGCGCCGCGGCGCGGCTCGCCGACTGGATGCGTAATCGCAGCTGGGCGATCGCGATGACGGTGGCGATCGTCATCACGGTCGGCGGCCTCGTGATTCTCGAGACCGCGCGTCAACGCATCACCGCCGAGTACGAGACCGCGCTCGAAGCGCGCGACGTCACCGTGCAACTGAGCACGCTCGCGAGCGACCTGTCCCGCCTCGCCGCTGACCAGAACCAGTTTCTTCTGACGAAGGACGATGCGTCCGCTCACGCGTTCTGCGCCAGTGCCGCGCGCATCCGCGACACCACGCGGCAACTGGAGCGCTTCTATCGTGGCGGCCGCGCGGACAGCGCGGAGCTTGCGAGCTTCACGCAGATCCTCGCGCTGATCGATGCGCGCATCGGCGCGGGCGCCAGCGCGATGCAGCACGCCGCGCCGCATCCGCTCGAGCTCGGCGCATGCGGGCCGGCAAGCGACGTCAATCCGGCGGACGCCGCGCTGATCGACAGCACGCTCACGCTGCTGCGCGATAACGAGGAGCGTCGCGCGCAGCACGCGCTGGCCGCGAGCCGCGCCGATCAGCGACTCTCGACGCTATGCGCGGCGGGTCTGTCGGCATTGAATATCGTGTTGTTCATCCTGCTATTTCGCAATCTCGGCATCCAGATCGACCGGCAGGCGCGCGCGCAGCGGCAGCTGATCACGCAGCAGGAAGAACTCGACCAGCTCGTCGAGGAGCGCACGCGGCAGCTCGAAACGCTCGGCTGGCATCTGCAGGCGGTCAGCGAAAACGAAAAGACCCAGCTCGCGCGCGAGTTGCACGACGAGCTTGGCGCGATTTTGACCGCATGCCGGATGGACGTCGCGTGGACGCGTCGCAAGCTGAAGGAGAGCGACCCGGACATCGCCGACAAGCTGCAGCGCGCGCTCGCCAATCTCGACCAGGGCATCGCGTTGAAGCGGCGCATCATCGAGGACATGCGGCCGACCGTGCTCGCCAATTTCGGGCTCGTCACGGCGCTGCGCACGCTCGCCGACGAAGCCGCGCAGCGCAACAACTGGACGCTCGAACTCCACCTGCCCGCCGACGACATCCAGCTCGACGAGCAGACCGAGATCGCGCTGTTTCGTGTCGCGCAGGAGTCGCTGACGAACGCCGCGAAATACGCGCGGGCCTCGACCGTCTCGATCGCGTTGCGGGTCGGCGACGGCGAGGTCGCGCTGCATATCGCGGACAACGGCGTCGGCATCACGCCGGCCGATCTGAAGCGCACGCATACGCACGGCCTGCTCGGCATGCGCCAGCGCGTCGCCGCGCATGGCGGGCGCTTCGACATCCGCCGTGGCGCGCAAAACGGCACCGAAATCGACGTCGTGATGCCGAGCGCGAGCACCGCGACGCCGTCGGTCGATCTGCCGCCGAGCGCGCCGGCCGCGCCCGCCACTTCGTCTCAAAGCCCCGTCTGACATGGCCTCGCCGCGGCGCCGCGGCATCGCTGTAGGAGTGCGCCGACGCAAACACCGGAGCCCGCCTACAGCAAAATCGCGGCGCCGCCGACAGCGCCGCCCCCGCCCTTTTTTTACCATGCAATCAGGCCGGTTCGAGACCGGATCGACACCTGATCGACTGGCATGGCCCCGGTCGGACGATATCAACCGATGCATTCTCGACAAGGAGAACTTTCATGACTCGACTGATCGCTTTGCTGGTGCTTGCGGGAACCGCCATGCTTGTCACCGGTTGCAACACGATGGCGGGGGCTGGCGAAGACATTTCGAAGGGCGGCCATGCCATCACGAACGAGGCGGACAAGGCTAAATAAGCCGACGCACTACAGCAGGATATAGAGAACCCGTCGCGGGATGCCGCGGCGGGTTTTTTTCGTGAGGCATTGCCGGTACCCGATAAACAGAACGGCGACCCACTCGCGTGGATCGCCGTGCCGTCCCCCCAATATCCAATCGTCCGGAGTCCGTTATTTTCTCGCTAGCGCGCGCGGCTCATCCGGCGATCGGCGGCCCTCGTCATTGCCCGGTCAAAGTATTCGACAGCTCCACGCTCGGCGTGCTCGTGTTGCCGTTCTGCGCGATCAGCAGATGAATCTGCCCCGGTATCAGTTGGCTCAGCGCGCCCGCGATCGGCACCGACGTGATCAGCCAGTCGGCGTTGTTCGCAAGCGAGAACGAGTTGGACTGGAAGATCGGCGTCTTGCTGCCGGCCACGGTCGCGATCAGCACGTACTGGCCGCCCGAGACGTAAATCGAATCCTGGCCGCTCGCCGGCACTGCGTTCTTGAACGACACGCCGGCGATCGTCGGCGACACGTTCGTGATGCTGGTAGAGGTGGCCTGGACCAGGTACAGGTCGAGGTCGGTCGCGTTCGCCGACGCATTGAAGCCGCGTACGCGCGCATCATTGGTCAGCAGACCCTTGTCGAACGGATCGTCGATCAGGCCGATGTCCGCGCCGGACACGCCCGGCAACGCCAGCACCGTGTACTGGTGGCCGTTCGCGACGTCGGGGAAATTGCCGCTTGCGAGCGCGGTCTTCGTGCCGGTCGCGGCATATGCGACGGTCGTCGAGCCCGTGCCGATATTGGTGAAGTTGGTTACGCCTTTATAGGCGATGTTGGTCTGCCCTGAAGGCGCGTTGCCGTTGACGAGGAAGTCGACCGCGGGGCCGCCCGGAATCGCGTGAATGAAGTGGATCTCGGGATTCGTCAGCCCGAGTTCCTTGCCTGCATCGCTGCCGCCACTGCCGCCGCACGCGCTCAGGACCGCCGCGGCCGCCACGACCGTCACCATGGTTCGCATCATTTTCATTGTGTTCACCTTCTCGATGTCTGGCTCGATAGCCATCGCCCGTTGATATGCGGGCGACCGCGGGAAATCTTGCGGCCGCCCTCCTCCCACCCATACCGCGCGGCGCGCTGTTGTCGGTTGGCGCGTCCGCGTCGAGGGACGCTCCCCAATTAGCAACCGCTGTGCCGCGGGCCGGAAATTGGCGGGAGTTCGCTAGGCAAGATGTGGCGGATCAACGGCTTGCGGCGATTTAGAATTTTTCCTCGGCGGCCGGGCCCGACGCCCGGTGTATCGTTCGTGCGGCCTCCACACTTACACGTCTCCTGCATGTCTTACCAACACTTACTCGCCGAGCTCGACCTGGGCTTCACACGTCTGCGCAATCGCGTCGTGATGGGTTCGATGCATACGGGCATGGAAGACCGCTTCTGGCATTACCCGCAACTGGCCGCGTATTTCCGCGAACGCGCGAAAGGCGGCGTCGGCCTGATCATCACAGGCGGCATTTCGCCGAATCGCCAGGGCTGGCTGCTGCCGTTCGGCGGCACACTGAACTCGGTATTCGATCTGCGCAATCACCGGCTCGTAACCGACGCCGTGCATGCGGAGGGCAGCAAGATCGCGCTGCAGATCCTGCATGCGGGCCGTTATGGCTATCAGCCGTTCGTCGTGTCTGCGTCGGCGTTGAAGTCGCCGATCTCGAAGTTCAAGCCGCGCGCGCTGACGCTCGCCGGTATCGCCGGCACCGTGCGCGACTACGCGCGCTGCGCGCGGCTCGCGCAACGCGCGGGCTACGACGGCGTCGAGATCATGGGCAGCGAAGGCTATCTGCTGAACCAGTTCCTGTGCCCGCGCACGAACCATCGCACGGATCAATACGGCGGCAGCATCGAGAATCGCCTGCGGCTCGCCCGCGAGATCGTCGAACGCGTGCGTGCCGAGTGCGGCGAGCGCTTCATCGTCGTGTACCGGCTGTCGCTGATCGATCTGGTCGAAGGCGGCAATACGTGGGAAGAAACCGTGCAGGTCGCGCAGACGCTCGAAGCGGCCGGTGTGACGATCTTCAATACCGGCATCGGCTGGCACGAGGCGCGTGTGCCGACCATCGTGACCTCGGTGCCGCGCGCGGCGTTCGCCTCGTTGAGCGCGCGCCTGAAAGCTGCGGTCAGCGTGCCGGTGATCGCGTCGAACCGCATCAACACGCCCGAGCTGGCCGAAGCGTTGATCGCCGACGGCGCGGCCGATCTGGTGTCGATGGCGCGGCCGCTCCTCGCCGATCCCGAGTTCGTGCTGAAGACCGCCGAGGACCGCGCGCACGAAATCAACACCTGCATCGCCTGCAATCAGGCCTGCCTCGATCACACGTTCAGGAATCAGCGCGCGAGTTGTCTCGTCAATCCGCGCGCGGGACGCGAAACCGAACTCGTCTACCGGCCGCTCGCGAGTCCGGGCGCCGTGCGTTCGATCGCGGTGGTCGGCGCGGGGCCGGCGGGGTTGTCGGCCGCGACGGTGGCGGCCTCGCGTGGGCATCGCGTGACGCTGTTCGAGGCGAGCGACACGCTCGGCGGCCAGTTCAATCTGGCGATGCGGGTGCCGGGCAAGGAAGAGTTCAGCGAGACGATCCGTTATTTCCATAGCCAGCTGCAGCGCCATCGCGTCGAGGTGCGGCTCGGCACGCGCGTCGATGCCGCGCTGCTCGCCGCGGGCGCCTATGACGACGTCATCGTCGCGACCGGCATCGTGCCGCGGCGCCCGGCCATCGCCGGCATCGACGGGCCCAACGTGCTGTCGTACGTGGACGTGCTGCGTGGTGCGCCGGTCGGCGCGCGCGTCGCGGTGATCGGCGCGGGCGGCATCGGCTTCGACGTCAGCGAGTTTCTGCTGCATCGCGCGGGCGAGCCGCTGCCGGTGCCGCGCGATACATGGCTCGACGAATGGGGCGTCGACCTCGCGGTGCGCGAGCGTGGCGGCCTGAAACCGCCGGCGCCCGCGCAACCCGTGCGGCAGATCTGGCTGTTGCAGCGCAAGGCCGGCAAGCTCGGCGCGGGGCTCGGCAAAACGTCGGGCTGGGTGCATCGCGCGACGCTCGCGAGAAACGGCGTGCAGATGTGGAGCGGCGTCGAGTATCGGGAGATCAGCGCGCGTGGTCTGAGAATCGCGCGTGACGGTGCCGATCAATGGCTCGACGTCGATACGATCGTCGTGTGTGCGGGGCAGGAGTCGTTGCGCGAGCTGCTGCCGTCGACGCTCGACGGCAGCAGCAGCGGCGGTCCGCGTTTTCATGTGATCGGCGGCGCGAAGCTCGCGACCGAACTCGACGCGAAGCGTGCGATCCGCGAAGGCGCGGAGCTGGCGGCGGGACTTTGAAAGTTGGCGGCGCGGTTCGATGGGAGCCGCGCCGAGCTCAGGCGCCGCCCTTCTTCCGGTAGTCGAACCAGAACGACAAACCGACGCTGATCAGAATCACGACCGTCGCGATCACCGTCGAGCGCGTGACCGGCTCGCCGAGCAGCAGCGCCCCCAGCGCGACCGCGACGACCGGATTCACGTACATGCAGCTGCTCGCGATGATCGGGCTCGTGTGGCGGATCAGAAAACCATAGGCGACATACGCGGCCATCGTGCCGATCAGCATCAGATACAGAAACGCGACGAGCGGCAGAAAGTGCAGCTCGAGCATCCGCTCGCCCGACACCCACGCGACCAGCGTCGACATCGCGCCGCCGAGGCCGATCTGCAGCGCGGTCGACAGAAACAGGTCCGACGGCAGCTTCAGCCGTCCAGCCAGATGCGCGCCGCCGGCCCAGAACAACGCGCCGCACAAAATCGCGAGACTGCCGGCCGTCGAGCCCGGCGTGCTGTCGCCGTGACTCAGAATCACGATGCCGACGAGCCCGAGCCCGACCGCGAACCATTCGCCGCGGCCGATCTTGCGTCCGGCGACGACCGCGATCACGGTCGCGAACAGCGGCACCGTGGCGACCATCACGGCCGCGGTGCCGGTGCCGACCGTGCGCATGCCGTACGCGAGCATGCCGCTCGACAGACCCACCAGCATCGTGCCGACGAGGCCCGCATTGCGAATTTCGGCGAAGCTCGGCCAGATCGGCTTGCGGCGCGCGGCGAACACGAACAGCCCGATGCCGGCGAACAGGTTGCGCAGGCCCGACATCAGCAGCGGCGGAAACGAGCCGAGCGCGACGTGCACGCCGAGATAGGTCGAGCCCCACACCAGATAAACGACGGCCAGCGCGAGCGCGATCTGCCCGTTGCGTGATCGCGGCAAACGCAGCGGCCAGCCACGCGGAGAAAAAACAGAGCGTTGCAGCGACATGCGTTCAGCCCGCCGTCGCCACTCGACCCGCGCGATGCGCTCGATGCCCGCGAGGCGCCGCGCCTGCGTCGATGCCTGTCGGGCGGGTTGGCGGATACCGCATCGGCGATGCGGTCTGAGGGGCGAGGCTGGCGGACATGTCGGTGGAACGGTAAGACGATGGGCGGCGCTAAAAGCGCCAGAAACGGCTGTGGCGGCGGCATCGGTCAAAATGACACGACGCAACGCGGCTGGGGAGCGCGGCGGCGAAGCGGGCGAAAGCCCCGGCGCGCCCCGCATTATGCAGTAAGCGCCGAGCGCGTCGCGCGACAGAATCGTAACTTGTTGGTGTTCCTGCAACAGAAAAGCCGGGGACGGATCCCCGGCTTTTCCATTGCGAATGCCCGCGATGCGCGGCCGCGCATCGGCAGGATCGCTAATGACCGTTGCGAGCGACTCAGTTGCCCATCGTGCCCGACGCCTCGTGCTTCATTGCGTCGCCGCCCTTTTTCATCGAGTCGTGTTTCATCGTGTCCTTTTTCATGCTGTCCTTCGACATGCTGTCTTTGGACATCGAATCTTTCGACATTGCGTCCTTCGACATCGCGTCGTTGGACATCGCGCCGCTCGCCTGCGCGAACGCCGTACCGCCGCTCGCCAGCATCAGCAACGCGATCGTGGTGATTGCAATCTTCTTCATGGGATGACTCCGTTGGTGGTGGATGAATCGATACCGGCGCGAGCCGGCGTGCTTCCGAAGCCGCTGCCGCAAGCGAGCGCGTGCCCGCATGCGTCAGGAGCCTCCGAACCAGTTGTAGCCCTGGTCGACCCAATAGCCGCCGGGGAACGTGTTGGTGACGAATATCTCGACGATGTGCTTCGGATTCTTGTAGCCGAGCTTGGTCGGCATGCGCAGCTTCATCGGGTAGCCGTATTTCGCGGGCAGGCGCTCGCCGTCGTAGGAAAACGTCAGCAGCGTTTGGGGGTGCAGAGCGGTCGGCATGTCGATGCTTTCGTAGTAGTCGTCCGCGCATTTGAAGCCGACGTACTTCGCGGTCGTATCGGCGCCGACACGTCGCAGGAAATCACCGAACGGCGTGCCGCCCCAACGGCCGATCGCACTCCAGCCCTCGACGCAGATATGTCGCGTGATCTGCTCGGCGTGTGGCAGCGCATACAGCTCAGGTAGCGTCCACACGCGCTGGCCGGTCACGAGGCCGCTCAGCTTCAGCTGATAGCCGGAGCCGTCGACGTGCGGCACATCCTCGATGCCGTAGTACGCGTTGAATGGAAACGGCCGCGTAATCTGCGCCTCGGTGTAGGTCGGCGCGAGCTGTTTCGGATCGAACAGCGCCGCCTGCGCGCGATCGTTCAGCCGCGACACCGCCATCAGGAAACGATTCACGGAAGCGTCGTCGGTCAGCGAGCAGCCGGTCAGCATCGACAGACCGCCGAGCGTCAACAGTTGCTTGCCGAACAGACGCCGCGACGGCATCGCCAGTTCGCGCTTCGCATCGAGCAGGATCGACGCGCGGTCGAGCGTGGGGTTGTCACGCTGCGTGGATGGGTCCACTGGCTTTTCAATCGGCTTGTTCATGATTCGGTATCCGTCGTCAATTCGCGTTGCGCTTGGTCGCGCGTGAGCATGGGCATCAGCATGGAGAGCCGCGCGTCAACGTCCGCGCAGCATGGCCAGCAGCGAGCGCGGCACCAGCGCGACCATCGCCAGATGCACGGCGAGAAACGCGGCCAGCAGCGACATCGCGCTGAAGTGCACGATGCGGGCGTTGTCGTAGCCGCCCATCAGTTCGCGCAGCAGCGGAAACTGCACCGACTTCCAGATCGCGAGCCCCGACAGCACGAGCACGATCAGATCGGCGATCGCGAACAGGTAAGCGAACCTTTGCACGGCGTTGTAGACGCGCAGATCGTCGTGTGCGAGCTTGCCGCGCAAGGCGGCGAAGAAATCGCGCAGCACGGCGCGTGGCGTCAATGGCAGGAACTTGCGCACGAAGCGCCCGCTCGCGAGATTCAACGCGAGATACACGAGGCCGTTGAACACCAGCAGCCACATCGCCGCGAAGTGCCATTGCAACGCGCCACCGAGCCAGCCGCCGAGCGTGATCGCAGTCGGAAAGCTGAACGCCGGGAAGATCGGCGACGCGTCGTAAATGCGCCAGCCCGACAGCATCATCACGATCGCCGCGAGCGCGTTCAGCCAATGGGTGATGCGCAGCCACAGCGGGTGGATGACACCGCGCTTCGGCGCTGCTGGCGCGGCCGGTTCGCTGGGGCGCAAGACGTGGGGCGTGGCCATGGGGCTCTCCTTAGGCAGCGGTAAGGAATGGGGCGTGTGCGGGGTCGATCAACGGCACGCGGGAAGGTCGGTCGCTTGCAGCACGTCGCCGCTCGCGTCGCTTTCGACGAACGCGACCACGCCGAAGCGCCCGGCCGCGGCGTCCGCGAAGGGAGCGGCTTTCGCATCGTCCGGCGCATCGTGCACTTCGACATCCTGACGAATCCGCGCATGACCCGCGACCAGCGGCACGGGCCCGTACCATGCGCGCACGACGCGCTCGTGATGCAGCGTCGCGCCGCGGTTTTCGCCGGCGCCGACCTGCGAGCTCAGCGCGTTCTCGTAGACCGCGAGATAGGCGCTCAACGGACCCGCCGTCGATGCGGCCGTGCTGCTGAACTGCGCATCGACATCGAACGCGCCGGGCGCATGCGGGTGCAGCGCGAGCTCGACGCTCGCCTGCGCGGGTTCGGCGACAAGTTCGTCGACGCGGCGCTCGAAGCTGTCGCGTTGCGACCAGTCACGCAGCTCGCGCCCAGCGACGAACACTTCCGGCGTATAGATCGTGTGTGCGCCCGCGAGATGGGTCAGCGTCTGCTGACGTTCGGTAAAGCGATGCTGTGAAAAGCGGTCGGTCCAGCCGAGGCTGTTCCAGTAGTCGACGTGCAGCGCGAGCGGCACGATGCCGTGCGCGGCGCCGGCGCTCTTCCATTGACCGAGCCAGCGGTCGGCGGGCGGGCAGCTATCGCAGCCCTCGCTGCTGTACAGCTCGACGAGCGCCATCCGATGCGCGGGGCTGTGCGTGGCGCACAGAGGCTCGGCCGCCCTGGCCGCGGTCATGCCAAAGCCGTTCAGCAGAACGAGCGCCAACGTGACAGCGGGCGCAACAACAGACGTAAAACCGTGAAGTATCGAGCGTTTGTGCGCGGTCGACATGACGTGCTCCGATCGTAATCTGCACGTTTGTCGAACCGCGCGGCCGGTTATGACAGGCCTCTTTTAATTTTTTTTCGGGCGTTGGGCGGGCCAGCCCGGCCCCCACTCAGTCGTAACTGACCACCACCGTCACGCGCGTGTCCGTATCGGTGCGCTTCGCGTTCAACGACAACACGCCGCCCGTGCGATTCACCGCGAAATGGCCATCGTGGGCCGGCGCGACGCGCCCGGTGCTGTCGACGAAACGCGCCGCAACCAGATCGCGCGACTGCGTGCCGCCGTTCACTTCGAGCGCGACGTCCGCCCCGCTGACCCCGTTCGGCGATGCGCTGAACGTCACCGTGCGCGAAAACCGCTGCCCCGCCACGCTGGCGCTATCGACGGCGACGCCCGCGGGCCCCGTATCCGCGCTGATCTGCATCGGCGGCTCGACGATCATCCCGACGAACCGGATCACACCGCCCGTTGCCGTCGATGCCGTCGATGCCGTCGATGCCGCCGACACCGCCAACGGCGCGGCGAGCAGCGCCACCACCGCGACGGTGCGACCGAATGTTTGCCACCGCCTTCTCTCCGCTTTCATGCGCACCTCTCCTGTCAGTCGGCTCGAGTCGCCTCGCGCCATTCACTCGCCATCCAGCGAATCGCTTCGCTGGACGGCGGCCTTCGCTGCACATGCTTTAACGGCAATCGTCTGACCGGCTTGAACCGCCACGCGGTTCCTGGCGCGAACTTCCTGCATCGATTAATCCGGAGTGCTCATCATGAACAGGACTCGCCGACCGGTCTCGCGCTGCTCGACGCCCTCTGTGTCAATCCGAGGTCACCGACGTTTTCCCGCTGTAAGCCGTCTGTTCATTCGCTGTAAGTCGTCCTGTCCGACCCTATCTCGAAATAATCATAGGATATGCCGGGTCGCAACAGAATCGATCTGTTGAACCATTCAGACAGGTTGCCAAATGGCGGGGCGCCGGTGTATCGTGTGCGCTGCTAACGCGGGGGTCCTGCGTAGCACGGAGCTGGAGGTCCGTGTTGCGTGGGTGAGAAATACCCTTTGAACCTGATCTGGATAATGCCAGCGCAGGGAAGCGTACGGATTTCGCACCGGCTTCAAGCGCCTCATCTCTCAGCGATTTCCGACCACTTCCATCTCGGTCTCCTGCTTAGCCGCCCACTTTGTACGGAGACTCACATGAACGCCAATCCGAAGTTTATTTCCGCCGAAGCCCACGTGGACGAGGCGGCCGTCGCGCCATTGCCGAATTCGCGCAAGGTCTACGTGACCGGCTCGCGCCCGGACATCCGGGTGCCGATGCGCGAAATCTCGCAGGCCGACACGCCGGACAGCTTCGGCGGCGAAAAGAACCCGCCGATCTTCGTCTACGACACGTCGGGCCCCTACTCCGACCCGGACGCGAAGATCGACATCCGCGCGGGTCTGCCCGCGCTGCGTCAGGCGTGGATCGAGGAGCGCGGCGATACCGAGCCGCTGACCGGTCTGTCGAGCAGCTTCAGCCGTGAGCGCGCCGCCGATCCGGCCACCGCGCAGCTGCGCTTTCCGGGCCTGCATCGCACGCCGCGCCGCGCGATCGCCGGCAAGAACGTGACGCAGATGCACTACGCGAAGCAAGGCATCGTCACGCCGGAAATGGAATACATTGCGATTCGCGAAAACCAGCGCCGCGCCGAGTATCTGGAGACCCTGAAGACGAGCGGCCCGAACGGAGCGAAGCTCGCCGCGATGATGGGCCGTCAGCACCCCGGCCAGGCATTCGGCGCGAGCGCGTTCGGTCCGAACGGTCTCACCGAAATCACGGCGGAGTTCGTGCGCGAGGAAATCGCGCGCGGCCGCGCAATCATCCCGAACAACATCAATCACCCGGAAAGCGAGCCGATGATCATCGGCCGCAACTTCCTCGTGAAGGTCAATGCGAACATCGGCAATTCGGCGGTGACGTCGTCGATCGGCGAGGAAGTCGACAAGATGACGTGGGCGATCCGCTGGGGCGGCGACACGGTGATGGATCTGTCGACCGGCAAGCACATTCATGAAACGCGCGAATGGATCATTCGCAACAGCCCGGTGCCGATCGGCACGGTGCCGATCTATCAGGCGCTCGAAAAGGTCAACGGCAAGGCTGAAGATCTGACGTGGGAAATCTTCCGCGACACGCTGATCGAACAGGCCGAGCAAGGTGTCGACTACTTCACGATCCATGCGGGCGTGCGTCTGCAATACGTGCCGCTGACGGCGAACCGCATGACCGGCATCGTCTCGCGCGGCGGCTCGATCATGGCCAAGTGGTGTCTCGCGCATCACAAGGAAAGCTTCCTGTACGAGCATTTCGAAGAGATCTGCGAAATCATGAAGGCGTACGACGTAGCCTTCTCGCTCGGCGACGGTCTGCGTCCGGGCTCGATCTACGATGCCAACGACGAAGCGCAACTGGGCGAGCTGAAGACGCTCGGCGAGCTCACGCAGATCGCATGGAAGCACGACGTGCAGGTGATGATCGAAGGTCCGGGCCATGTGCCGATGCAGTTGATCAAGGAGAACATGGACCTGCAGCTCGACTGGTGCGACGAAGCGCCGTTCTACACGCTCGGGCCGCTGACCACCGACATTGCGCCGGGCTACGACCACATTACCTCGGGCATCGGCGCTGCGATGATCGGCTGGTTCGGCACCGCGATGCTGTGCTACGTCACGCCGAAGGAACACCTCGGCCTGCCGAACAAGGACGATGTGAAGACCGGCATCATCACGTACAAGCTCGCCGCGCATGCCGCCGACCTCGCGAAGGGTCATCCGGGCGCGCAGGTACGCGACAATGCGTTGAGCAAGGCGCGCTTCGAATTCCGCTGGGAAGATCAGTTCAATCTCGGTCTCGACCCGGACAAGGCGCGCGAATTCCACGACGAAACGCTGCCGAAGGATTCGGCCAAGGTCGCGCATTTCTGCTCGATGTGCGGTCCGCACTTCTGCTCGATGAAGATCACCCAGGACGTGCGCGAGTTCGCCGCGCAACAGGGCGTGACCGACGACGAAGCGCTGAAGAAAGGCATGGAAGTGAAGTCGATCGAGTTCATGAAGCAGGGCGCGGAGATTTATCAGCGACAGTAAGGCATTAAGCGGCTCGAGCGATTCGCGCGAGCCGGCCCAGCAGCATCGAAGCCCGCCCGCATGGCGGGCTTTTTCTATTGCGCCGGATCGGGCAGGCACGCGGCGTGCTGAGAAAAGGAACATCTCCAACAACGATCGGAGTCAGCATCATGAAATCGATCCGTCAACTCGGCACTCGTCTCGGCATGGTCGCAGCCGCACTTTCTCTCGTCGCGGGTCTCGCGGCATGCGACGGCATGTCTCCGCGCACCCGCGATACCGCGATCGGCGCGGGCGTCGGCGGCGCGGCCGGCGCGGCCATCGGCGGCAGTGCCTTGTCGACGCTCGGCGGCGCGGCGGTGGGTGGGGTCATCGGCAACCAGGTCGGCAAGTGAGCATCGCCTTCGACAAACGCCTGACGATTTATACAGGATAGCGAACGATATTTTCGGACTACGATAAGGACCACCGAGGGCGGCGCACGCCGTGCGCCCTCGCCTCGAGCGGCCGCGTCGAAACAAACTGAAATATGCGGTTGCTGTTTTGCCACAGCGTTGCTACGGCAAGAGCGTAAGCTCCTGATAACGATGTCGCGTGAAGCGGCATCGGTTCATCGAGGAGCGCATCATGAAGTCCCGCGTCGTCATCCATCGTTGCGCGATGCGCCTCTCGACGCCACGCGATTCGTCCCGTCTTTCCGCGAAATTCGCGCGGCCCCGCGCCGCGTTTTCCCTGCTTTCCATGCTCGCCGGGAGCCTCTTGCTGGCGGGCTGCTATTACCCCGCCGGCTACTATCCCGGCGGCTACTACACCTCGTACTATTCGACCGCGCCCGCGACGACAGCCGACCAGAACGCAGCGTCGGCCGACGCGCAACAGCCACCTCAAGCACAGGCACAAGCGCAAGCGCAGGTCGCGCCGCAGGATCTGCCGCCCGGCTATGCGCCCCCCGCCCCCGTGTATGCGGCGCCACCAGTCTACCCAGCCTACTATCCGCCGCCCGTTTATCCTTATCCCGCCTATTACGGCTACCCCGCCTATTACGGACCGTCGATCGCCATCGGCATCGGCGGATATTGGGGCGGCCATTGGGGTGGTCACTGGCATTGACGCGTCCTCCCTCCCGTGGTGAGACGTGCTCGCGCCGGCACTTCAGCTGCCGGCGCGCGTTTCTTCGCAGGCCGCTTTTCAGCGCGTATCGCCCTGCCGCTGCGCCCACCCTCCCGTAGTTTCCCGGCTTGACGCGCCAATATGGCGCCCTATCCTTGGAAAGCTTCATGCAGCACTCGCTTAAATCAGGCGACGCCGCTTTGTCGAGACCACTTGCGAGCGTCCGCCGTGCCATAGCGACGCGCCGTCATGCGCAGTTCCCCGCGTCGGATTACACAACAACGAAGGAGACGTGATGTTTCATCAACTACTGACTCCGGTCGGCAATGCGCTTCTGCCCTCTTTTATCGTCGCAGCACTGCCGATCATCGTCGTGCTCGCGCTGCTCGGCTGGGCGCGCAGGCCAGCATGGCAAGCATCGCTCGCCGGACTGCTCGTCGGTTTGATCGTGGCGATCCTCGTCTGGCAGTTTCCGGCCGGGCTCGCGTTCAACTCGGTCGCCGCTGGCGCCGTGTTCGCGTGCTGGCCGGTCATGTGGATCGTGTTCACCGCGATCCTGCTGTACAACATCGCGCAGCGCTCGGGACGCTTCGCGGCCTTCCGCCTGTGGATGATCGACAACCTGCCGAACGACCGGCGCATCGTGCTCGTCGTGGTCGGCTTTTCGTTCGGCGCGCTGCTCGAGGGCATTTCCGGCTTCGGCACGCCGGTGGCGATCACGAGTTCGCTGCTGATCATGCTCGGCTTTCCGACGCTCGAAGCGCTGACCTTCACGCTGATCTTCAACACCGCGCCGGTCGCGTTCGGCGCGCTCGGCGTGCCGATCACGGTGCTCGGCGCGGTCACGCATCTGCCGTCGGACCTGCTCGCGAAAATGGTCGGACGGCAATTGCCGTTCTTCGCGGTCCTGCTGCCGTTCTATGTGATCGGCGTGTACGCGGGCTTTCGCAACATGCTGCGGATCTGGCCGGTGCTGCTGGTGTCGGGCCTGAGCTTCGCGCTGACCCAGTTCGTCGTCTCGAACTTCGTGAACTACAGTCTGACCGACGTGCTGTCCTCGCTGGTTTCGCTGATTCTCACCGTCGCGTTCCTGCGGGTCTGGAGGCCCGCCGTCGATCCGAAATTCGCGATCAACATCGACCGCATCAGCGAAGTGCGCGGCAAGATCGGCGGTGCGCAGGGCTGGTATCCGTGGATCATCGTGTCGGTCGTCGTGATCATCTGGACGGTCGCGAAGATCTTCACGATCGGCGACATCAAGGTGCCGTGGCCGGGTCTCGACAAGGCCGTCTTCATCACGCTGTACAACACGCCGTACGCCGCGATCTGGGACTTCCAGCCGCTCGCGACCGGTACCGCGATCCTCGTCGCGGCGCTGATCACCGCGTTCGTCGTGCGGCTCTCTCCCGCTGAGTTCGGCAAGGCGATTGGCGATACGTGGGTGCAGACGCGCATCGCGATTCTGACCGTGGCGACGATCGTCGGCCTCGCGTACCTGATGAACTTCTCGGGACTCACCTATACGCTCGGACTCGGCGTCGCGTCGGTCGGACCGGTGTTTCCGCTCGTGTCGGCGTTCCTCGGCTGGGTCGCGGTGTTCCTGTCGGGTAGCGATACCTCGGGCAACGCGCTGTTCGGCAATCTGCAGGTGGTGGCGGCCAATCAGCTCAATCTGAACCCGGTGCTGATGGCGGCGACCAACTCGTCGGGCGGCGTGATGGGCAAGATGATCTCGCCGCAGAACATTTCGACCGGCGTCGCGACCACCGAGTTGAAGGGCAAGGAAGGCGTCGTGTTCGCGAAGACCTTCAAGCATTCGATTCTGCTGACGGTGCTGCTCGGCGTGCTCGTCTGGGCGCAGCAGAACTTCCTGCAGTGGATGATTCCGCATTGAGGTCGCGCGGCTAGCAGTGCAATGCAATTCACATTGTTTGGCCTGGCCGCCCGCACCTCGCGGGCGGCGTTTGACCTCCCGTTCCCACACCCGCTCTGACCGATCGCAATTTTTCTCACATAGCAGTGAGAATTGCTCGCTTGGCACGCGCCCTCCCACGGCTTACGATCGAGCTCACCGGACGCGGCCATCTCCCGGATCTTGCCGTTTCATTCCACGCTGAAACGTTTTGCACGATCACGCTGGTACGATGCACTCGCGTCCCGACTCAACTGCGCGCGGCGCCATTGCAATGAAAGCCAAAAACCTGCTGCAACTGCTGATTCTCGCCGCCCTGTGGGGCGCGTCGTTCCTGTTCATCCGCGTCGGCGTGACCGACTTCGGCGTCGCGCCGCTGATGGCGCTGCGCGTCGGCATCGGCGCCATCTTCCTCGCGATCGTGCTGATCGCGCGACGGCCGCTGCAACAGTCCGCCACGGTACTGCGCACACGCGCGCTGCCGCTGCTGGTGGTCGGCATTCTCAATTCGGCGGCACCTTTCTGCCTGTTCGCCTATGCCGAGCTGACGCTGTCGGCGGGTGTCACGTCGGTGATCAATGCGTGCGCGCCGCTGTGGGGCGCGCTGGTCGGTTTCCTGTGGCTGCGCGACCGGCTCAGCGCGCTGCGCTCGCTGGGGCTCGTGATTGGTTTTCTCGGCGTGTTGATGCTCGTGTGGGATCAGATCGCGGCGCCGGACGGTTCGGCCGCCTCGCCGCTGACCGTCGCACTCGCGGCCGGTGCCGCGCTCGGCGCGACGCTGCTCTACGGCATTGCCGCCAACTACACGAAGCGTCACCTGACCGGTGTCGACGCGCTGACGGTCGCGACCGGCACCATGATCGGCGCGACGATCGTGCTGCTACCGCTCGCGGTGATCTACTGGCCCGCCGCACCGATCTCGCTGCGCGCGTGGGGCGCGGTGATCGCGCTCGGCGTCGCATGTACCGGCGTTGCGTACATGCTGTTCTTCCACCTGATCGCGATCGCCGGGCCGACGCGCGCGATCACCGTGACCTTCGTGATTCCGATCTTCGGCATTTTGTGGGGTGCGCTGTTCCTCGGCGAGTCGGTGTCGCCCGGCATGCTGGAAGGGTGCGCGGTGATTCTGGTCGGCACCGCGCTCGCGACCGGTGTGGTCAAGCGCTTGCCGTGGATTGGGACGCGGCGCGCGGACACCTGAGCGCACGAAGGACGGTGCGCTGCCGCGCCGGGTCGTGGATGGCGGATCCGATGCAAGCGTGGCAAACCGCAGGCACGAAAAGATAGCCCGCACTCACTGGAGTGCGGGCTTTTTTTCATCCTACGAAGATAGGCGACGTCACATTGCGTGGGCTCACGTAAGCGTTCACGCTTCGGAAGCCGTAGCCGAAAAAAAACCGCCCGAATTTCTCCGGGCGGTTTTGTCGAACCCGCGGCGTCGGCCGCGAGGCTCTTATGTCAGTGCAGCTGGTCGACCATCAGGCTCATGATCTGCTTGGCCTGCGAGCTCTCGTCGAGTTGCCCCTTGTCGTCGACCACGGCCACGCGAGTCTGGTTCGGCGTCACCGCGCGCACGTTCACGCGATACTGCTTGGCGACCTTCTCCTTCTTGCCGTGGAAGACCTGGCTCCAGAAGCCCTGCTCCGCCGACGACAGATCCTTCGGATCGACGTAGCGCACGAAGTACAGGCCCTTGCTCACGTCGCGGTCGTCGACCGTGAAGTTGCTGCGATCGAGCGCGAGGCCCACGCGCAGCCACGCGCGGTCGTACGGCTCGCCGAGCGTGAGCTCGGTCGACGAGACCTGCGCCGAGGTGTTCGCCGAATCCGCGTCCGGCATCGGCGGCTGGGCCGCGAGCGAGACGTTCTGCGCGGCAACCGCGGCGGTGGCCGACTTCGCACCCGCCGTCGCCGCGTTCGGTGCGATCTGCGCGCCCGCCGGCGACAGCTCGGCGTTCTGCGTGCCACCCGCGCCGGCCCCCGAATCAGCCCGTCCGAGCGAAGCCATCAGGCGCTTCAGATATTCCTGCTCGAGCGCCGGGTCGTTCGGCTTGGGTTGCCACTGGGTCGAGTCGTTGTTCGTGCCGGTGATCGCCTCGCGCATGCCTTTCTGGCTGACGAACACATAGGTGCCGCCGTTCGGCGCCGCTTCGAGACGGGTGCGGAACTTGTTGCGCTCCGAGCTCACGTAGCTGTTGCCCATCGCCTTCGACAGCGTGTTGCGGATAAAGCCGTCGTTGATCTGCGCGTGCGTTTCGTTCCAGTCGGTTTCCATCACGCCCTTGTCGCGCTGGTCGACGACGAGCAGGAAGCCCTGCTCCTGCCAGAAGCGGCGGATTTGCGGCCAGGCCTGATCGGGCGTTTTGTTGTCGAGCACGAGCCAGCTCTCCGTGCCGTCGCGCTGGATGTGAATGCCCTGGACCGGCGGCACGACCACGAGCGAATCGCCGGCCGGCGCTTGCGCCTGCACCTGTTTCAACGCGGTCAGCGAGGTTTCGCCGCCCTGCGGCGGCAGCGAACGCTGATCGGACGTCTCGTCGATCATGTTCGGCGGTACGGCAAGCGATACCTGCTTCGACCTGGAGTCGCTGCGGTAGTCGATTTTGGTCGGCGACGAGGTGCCGCAGCCGGCGACCAGCCCGCCTGCCACGAGCATTACTGCAAACCGCTTGGTGAGACGAAGATCAGTCATGTTCGGGGAATCCTTCCGCTACGCCACGGCGAGTTTCCGTGGATCAACCCAATATTTTACCGGTCCCAGCGAGGCGTGTGCAAAAACTGGGGTTTGCCCGCGAATCGCACGGCGGAAATGGCCGTCGGCGCCGAGGTCCCCCGAGGCGGAGAGCCACCGTGTCCTGTCGACGAAGCCTCAGCGGGAAAAAGTCCTCGCCGGTCATCCTATTTACGCTCTTATGCGGTAAATTTAACACTCGATAACACTTTTGGGTTGACATTGGGAGTGTTCTTGGTTTTCGCCGGAGGCCCGCCGAATAAGGGCTCCCGGTCTGCATGCGGCTTGCTTTTTTGAGATTGACTGCGACCACGGGCGCAGCGGTCGGCGAAGAACAGAAAAAACCGGTGCTACGTTAAACGAATATCTCAATAAAAATCCGGCACCAATCGAGGAAGCCCACATGGACAAATTGCGTCTCCATCCAGCCGCGCTCGCCGCGGCGATCGCTGTCGTCGCGTGCTGCACGAGCGTCGGCGCGCATGCCGAATTAGGCGGCACGATGCCGAGCCAGGCGGTGGCGGGCGCGAGCGCGCCGCGCACGCTGCTCAACGGCGCCCTGCGCGAGCGCACGTGGACCGACGCCGGCAATACCACCATCAACGAATATGCGAGCAGCACTGGCCTGATCGTGGCCTACGCATGGCAAGGCCCGACGATGCCGGATCTGCACGCGCTGCTCGGCAAATACGGCGACTCGTACAAAACGGGCGCTGCGGGGGCGGCCGGCAGCGGCAATCTGCACGCGTCGCGAGTCGCGCGCTCCGATGTGATCGTCGAGTCCGGCGGACCCATGCGTGGCTACGTCGGACGCGCGTGGCTACCGGCGGCTCTGCCGGCCGGCGTCACTTCCGACGACATCCAGTAACCCGCGCAACCCGCACGCGTTACCCGCACACCTTTCACGCCCGAGTTCCACCCGACGGACCGTCACGCCATGAAATCCGCCTTGTATTTGCACGCCCTGCTTCTGATCGTCTGCGCCGCCCTCGTCGGCTGCGGCGGTGGAGGCGGCAGTTCCTCGTCCGACTCGTCGGGCTCGTCCGGCTCGGGCTCGACGCCGTCCGCGACCGCGCCGGGCTCGTCGACCAGTTCCACGAATGCGTCGAACACGACGCAGAACACGAACGTGCCGCAATCGACCACGCCCAACGTGCAGCCGATCACGGTCGGCGTATCGCCCGGCAATACGCGCAACATGCTGACGACGAGCGTCACCGTCTGCCAGGCGGGCACCAGCAATTGCGCGACGATCGACGACATTCAGGTCGACACCGGTTCGAACGGCCTGCGCATCCTCGCCTCGGCGCTGCCGACGACCCTGACGCTGTCGAGCGTCGCCGCGGGCAGCGGCGTGAGCGCCGAATGCGCGGTGTTCGGCAGCGGCTATGCGTGGGGCTCGATCCGCAACGCCGACGTGCGCATGGCCGGCCAACAGGCCTCATCGATTCCGATCCAGGTGATCGCCGACACCGCGCTGCCCGCCGCGCCCGCCGACTGCGCGAACGCCGGCGCGTCGCTGCTGACGGTGTCGAGCATGCACTCGAACGGCATTCTCGGCGTGGGTCTGTTCCCGGTCGACTGCGGCAACGGCTGCTCGAACTCCGCGTTGCCGCGCTGGTACTACAGTTGCACGACGAGCGGCTGCACCGCGACCGCGCAGCCGCTTGCGCAACAGGTGACCAACCCGGTCAGCAGTTTTCCGCTCGATAACAACGGCGTCGTGATCGATCTGCCGGCCGTCGCCGATGCGGGCGCGGCCAGCGTGTCGGGCTCGCTGATCTTCGGCATCGGCACCCAGGCGAACAACACGCTGACGAGCACGAACGTGCTCAAGACGAACGCGTCGACCGGCTACGTGACGACGGTCTCGGGCGGTCAGAGCTATGCGGTGAGCTATCTCGACAGCGGCTCGAATGGCCTCTTCTTCCACTCGACGCTGTTTCCCGTGTGCGGCTTCTGGTACTGCCCGAGCGCGACGCAGTCGGCGAGCGCGTCGATCACCGGGATCGATGGCCTGTCGACCACGGTGTCGTTCGACGTCGGCAATTCGAACACGCTGTTCGCGTCATCGAACAACGCGTTCGACAATCTCGCCGGCAACTCGAGTCAGGGTTTCGGCTGGGGCTTGCCGTTCTTTTACGGCAAACGCATCTACACGGCGATTGCGGCGCGCAATACGTCGGCTGGCCAGGGGCCGTATTACGCGTTCTGAGGTTGATTGAAGCGGATTGGATGCGCGGCGGGGTGCGGGCGGCGCGAACTCAGCCCGCCTCGCTAGCCGGTTGCGCGACCGGCGTGGCCAGCTGCGCCGGGGCGAGCCAGCGGAACACGTCGAGCTGTTCACCGTGGAAGGTGCATTCGGCGGCGGCCGGCGTGCTGACCTTCTTGGGCTGCGCCGGCTTGGCGGCCACCTTGAGGTCCGACGCCGCGTTCGGCGCAGATGCCGCGTTCGGCGCAGATGCCGCGTTCGGCGCAGATGCCGCGTTCGGCGCAGATGCCGCGTCAGGCGCAGATCCCGCGTTAGGCGCAGATCCCGCGTCAGGCGCAGATCCCGCGTCAGGCGCAGATGCAGCGGGCGGCATGGCAGCCGCCACCTCGGACGCGCTCGCGAAATGCTCGATCGATCCCTCCACCACGACGCGCGAGCCGCGAATCGCGGCGCCACGATGCGCGACCCGCAGCGTATAAGAAGACATCTCCGACGACGACTCGGCCAGCTTGCTGCGCATCAATTGCTCGCATGCGCTGGAGTTACGGCTGACGATCGTGCAGGCCGCCAGCAGCGCCGCAGCGCTCGCGATACAGGCGATAGGGAGAATGCGGATCTTCATCGATATTCCGTTGTTCGAGGCGTCGGCCATTGTAGCTTACGGCCCTGTCGCCCGGCGCCGCAGCCGCCTGCCGCTTGACCTTGGCGCGACGCGTCGGCATCGTGTTGGCGGGCTGCCCTGTCGGGCGCGCGCTCAACCTCACCGAGCGGCGAATTCAAAGCCGCTTGCCGTCCTGTCACGACCTCGGCTTCTTCATGCTCAGCCTCGTCCTGCTCGCGATCGCCGCGTACGCCGCAACCAATATCGACAACCTGTTCGTGCTGCTCGGGTTTCTGACCGAAGCGGGCGCGCAACGCCGCCGCGTCGTCTTGGGACAGTACGCGGGATCGTTGCTCCTCGTCGCCGCGGCGCTCGTGCTCGCGGCCTTGCTCACCCGCCTGCCGACCGGCTATGTCGGCCTGCTCGGCTTGCTGCCGATCGCCGTGGGCCTGCACAAGGGATGGCAGCGCTTCGGTCCCGGCCACGCGCAGCGCGACGACAGCAAGGACGACCAAGCGACCGCCCACGCGCCCGCTCATGCACCCGACGACGCCCCCGCAGCGCGCAGTCCAGCCGCTTCGCCAACCGCTAGCGGCTCATCGAGCTGGACCGTCGCGGGCGTCGCGATCGCCAACGGCTCGGACAACATCGCGGTCTACGTGCCGCTGTACGCGAGTCATACCCCCGCCGAGAACGCGCTCGTTTCGCTCGTGTTCATCGCGATGATCGGGCTGTGGTGCGCCGGTGCGGCGTGGCTCGTCGATCATCCGCTGCTCGGCGCGCCGATCCGTCGATACGGCTCGGCGCTGCTGCCGCTGATCCTGCTCGCGATCGGCGTATCAGTAATCGTGAACAACGACACGCTGCGGCTTTTGTCCGGCGGCTGAGCGGTGCGCGGGTGACTCCGGTCAGGCAACCTCAATTCGCCGGCGGCTGCGGCTGCACGTTCGACCGTACGCCCGCCAGCGGTGCGCCGTAGCCGCCCGACGTCGCGTTGTTCGGCAAGCAGTTGACCAGTTGCGCGCGCGGGTCGGTCGGATTCAGATTCAGTTCGCCCGCCTGCTGATTGCCATGCGTCGGATACTCGCTGCCGCACGGCGCCTGCGGCATCAGACGCGTGCTGTTCTGCGGCGCGTTCATGTCGTTCTGCGCGCTGAGCCCCTGCGCGCGCGCCTGTCCAACGAACCCGCATGCCAATGCCGCGCCCGCGCAGAGCCACGCGACGCCCGCAATCTTCGCTACCGTTTTCATCTCCGCCTCCTGCCCATTGATCAGAACACCACGGCGCATCGCACCGCAGCCCTTGACGCAATCTTAATAATATGTTCCCATTGCGCACTATGTACCGCGCCCAGACCACCCTATCGCTACTACTAGCCCCCTCTACCGGGCTAGGTCTGCTGCGCGCGTCCGCTTCTCTCTGATCCACCGAAGCATCGCTTGAATCCCCAGTAACTGACCCAGCCCCGGTTTCCGACCGGCGGCCCAGTATCGCGTTTTCGTCGTCCGGTCGACACCCGTTCCACGGTCTCACCCTCGGATGATGAAAATGTTGAAAAACCCCGCTACCAAGTACCGCTCGTTCAAGCCGATCAATTTGACGGATCGCCAGTGGCCGTCGCGCACCATCACGCGCGCGCCGATCTGGATGAGCACCGACCTGCGCGACGGCAACCAGGCGCTGTTCGAACCGATGAACGCCGAGCGCAAGATGCGCATGTTCAAGACGCTGGTGCAGATCGGCTTCAAGGAAATCGAAGTCGCGTTTCCGTCGGCGTCGCAGACCGATTTCAACTTCGTGCGCGAGCTGATCGAGGGCGGCCATATTCCCGACGACGTCACGATCGAAGTGCTCACCCAGGCTCGCGACGATCTGATCGAGCGTACGTTCGAATCGTTGCGCGGCGCCCCGCGCGCGATCGTCCACCTGTACAACGCCACCGCGCCGGAATTCCGCAAGATCGTGTTCGGCCTCGAGAAGAGCGGTGTGATCGAACTCGCGCAGAAGGCCGCGCGCACGATGAAGCGCCTCGCCGAGGCCCATCCGGAAACGCACTTCACGCTGCAATACAGCCCGGAAGTGTTCAGCGGCACCGAACTCGAATTCGCCAAGGAAGTCTGCGACGCGGTCTTCGACATCTGGCAACCGACGCCCGAGCACAAGGCGATCGTCAATCTGCCGGCCACCGTCGAAATGGCGACGCCGAACGTCTACGCGGACCAGATCGAATGGATGCACCGCAATCTCGCGCGCCGTGACTCGCTGATCGTCTCCGTCCATCCGCATAACGACCGTGGCACGGCCGTCGCCGCCGCGGAACTCGCGGTGATGGCGGGCGCCGATCGCGTCGAAGGTTGTCTGTTCGGCAACGGCGAGCGCACCGGCAACGTCGACCTCGTCACGCTCGCGTTGAACCTGTACACCCAGGGCGTCGACCCCGAGCTCGATTTCTCGAACATCAACGAAGTCGCGCGCACGGCCGAGGAATGCACGCAGTTGCCGGTGCATCCGCGTCATCCGTATGTCGGCGATCTCGTCTTCACCGCGTTCTCGGGCTCGCACCAGGACGCGATCAAGAAGGGCTTCGCCGTGCAGAAGCCGGACGCGATCTGGGAAGTGCCGTACATGCCGATCGATCCGAGCGACCTCGGCCGCACCTACGACTCCGTGATTCGCGTGAACAGCCAGTCGGGCAAGGGCGGCATCGCGTATCTGCTCGAGCAGAGCTATGGCGTCGTGTTGCCGCGCCGCCTGCAGGTCGACTTCAGCTCGGCCGTGCAGCGCTACACCGACGACAGCGGCCAGGAAGTCACGCCCGCGCAGATCTGGGAACTGTTCCAGCAGGAATACGTGCACACGGTCGAGCCGGTTCGCTACATCAGCCACAGCCTGTCCGAGCATGACGGCCGCGAGCACATCAAGCTGAACGTCGAAATCAACGGTACGCCGCGCGTGCTGAGCGGCGCCGGCAACGGTCCGCTCGACGCGCTGATGCACGCCTTCGACGTGCCCGTGCGCATCCAGCACTACGAGGAACGCGCACTCACGCAAGGCGCCGACGCGCGCGCGATCGCGATCGCCGAAATGGCCGGTGCCGATGTGGCCGGCAGCGCATTCGGCGTGGGTGTCGATGCGAACCTGATCACCGCGTCGATTCGCGCGGTGATCAGCGGCGTCAACCGCGCTTATGCACGCGTGAACGCGGATGCGCAGGAGCGCTTCTTCGAAGCCGCGCTGGGCGACGCGACGGTGTAAGGCCTGGGTCCGCCACGACGAACATGCGGCGCACCGCATGTTCGTCGCGCTGACATTAAAAAAAGAAGGGGCGTTTCGACGCCCCTTCTTTTTTTAATGTCGATTCATCCGCTTCAGCGTCGGCCGAGGGTCATTGAAACACGTCGCGGCCGAAGTACTTCAGCGAAATCCGCCGATACGTACCGTCTTTTCTCATGTCGGCGAGCGCGCCGTTGATCGCCATGCGCAGCTTCGGATTGCCCTTGCGGATCAGCACGGCCGACTTGTCGCTGCTATTGGGCGACATATCGACCGCGACGACCTTGATCCTCGCGTCGGGCTGGCGCTTCCTGTAGTCGAGAAACGACAATGAATCGTTGACGGTCGCGTCGACCCGGCCCGCGACGAGCAGATCGATCGACTCGTCGAAGCCCTGCGCCGGAATCACCTGTGCGCCGTGCGCGGCCGCGATCCGGCCAACGTTGCTGGTCAGCGTATTGGCGGACTTGCGGCCCTTCAGGTCATCGAATGACTTAATCGTCGTGTTGTCCGACGCGACGATCAGCACCGCGTGCGAGGTGATGTACGGGTCCGAGTAATCGTATTTGAGCTTGCGCTCGTCGGTGATCGCGACCTCGTTGAACACCGCGTCGTAGCGATCGACGTCGAGTCCGCCGATCAGCCCTTCCCATCTGGCTTCGATGAACTGCGGCTTGACGCCCAGACGCTGCGCGATGCCGCTCGCGAGCTCGACATCGAAGCCCGTCAGCTTGCCCGCGTCGTCGTGATAGGTGAACGGCGCGTAAGTGCCTTCGGTGCCGATCCTGAATACGCCCGACGCCTTGATCTGCGCGAGATCGTCGGCGCTCGCCGGCTGCGCAAGCACGGCCTGCAACAGCGCGATCAGCGCGAGTGAGCGAATCGGCTTCATCGGACGGCTCCGTCTGGATGGCTGCGTAGGTGGCGGACTGCCGCGTTCGGCGGGCGGTGCCGGCGCACGGCCGGTTGCGTGGGCCGACTGTAGCAAACCGTCCGCCATTTTCAAAGCGCATCGCTCAAGCGCGGCGTTCGTCCGCCATCAACATGACACAGGCAAAAAGGCCCCGCAAGCGCTCATGCTTTCACGAGCCTTGACGGAGCCTTTTCGCGAAGCTTTCGGCGGCGGTGGCGTGCCTGCGCGCCGTTCAGTACGTCTCCAGATGCAGCCGCCCTTCGCGCTTGAGCTTCGCCCACAACGCCTCCCAATCGAGCTGATGTTGCTCGACGATGTCCTTGAGCGCCTGCAGCACGCCGTCCTCCATGCCTTTGAGGCCGCACACATAGATATAGGTGTTGTCGTCCTTCAGCAGGTTCGCGACGTCCGGGCCGCGTTCGCTCATCGCGTCCTGCACGTAGCGCTTCGCCTGGCCCGGCGTGCGCGAAAACGCGAGCGTCGTGTCGATGAAATCCTTGGGCAGATTGGTCAGCGGTCCGAAGTACGGCAACTCCTCCTTGGTGCGCGCACCGAAGAACAGCATCAGCTTGCCGGTCGCGCCTTTGAGCCGCTTGCGCCGGCGGTACTCGGTCATCGCGCGCATCGGCGCCGAACCGGTGCCCGTGCAGATCATCAGCAGATGCGAGTTCGGATGATTCGGCATCAGGAACGTGCTGCCGAACGGGCCGATCACGCTGACCACGTCGCCCTTCTTCAGATCGCACAGATAGTTCGAACAGACGCCGTCGATCGCATCGCCATGCTGTTGCGACACGCGCTTGACCGTCAGCGACACGTTGTTGTAGCCGGGCCGCTCGCCGTCGCGCGGACTGGCGACCGAGTACTGGCGTGCGTGATGCACGCGGCCGTCGGCGGCCGCGCCGGGCGGCAGAATGCCGATCGACTGCCCTTCGAGCACCGGAAACGGCATCGAGCCGAAATCGAGCACGATGTGATGGATGTCGCTCGACGTCGCGCCGTCGGTGAGCCGGTAGTTGCCGACCACGGTCGCGGTGGTCGGCGCCTTGTGCGTGTAGAGATTCACGTACGGCTTCGCGGCCGACCAGGGCGGCACGACCGCGCCGCGCACGGTATCGACTTCGATGCCGTCGGCTTCGGCCGAGCCGTCGCCCGAAGGTGAAGCTCCCGCCGCTTCTTCAGCCGGCACCGCCATCGTGTTCTGCTCGGGCAGCACGTCCCACGTGAGCTGCTCGTCGATCGAATACGCGTCGGCCTTCAACACCGTGCGCCAGTTGTCGATCGCGCCGGTCGGGCACGGCGGCACGCAGGCCATGCAGCCGTTGCAGACATCGGCCTTCACGACGTAGTTGTTGTCGTCGTGCGTGATCGCGTCGATCGGGCAAGTCTCTTCGCAGGTATTGCAGCGAATGCAGATCTCCGGATCGATCAGATGCTGCCGCAGAACTTCGACCGATACTGGGCCGTTCATGACTTCCTCCACCAGGTAATACCGCGCGCGCGTGGCGCGCCTTTCGTGCTTTGCTTGGCTTCAGTTGAAGCGCACGTATTCGAAATCGACCGGCTGACGGTTCACGCCCATCGCGGGCGGTGCGATCCAGTTCGCGAACTTGCCCGGCTCGGCAACGCGGCCCATCAGCGACGCGACGAACGCGCGGTCCTCCGGCGTGGCGAGCCACTTTGCCTCGTTCGCGGCCCATTCGGCTTCGCTGAGCACGCGGCCATCGGGCGACACCCGCGTGCCGGCGAAGGTGCCGATCTGCCGGTTGAACGCCTTGTGCGGCACCGTCATGCGAAACTCGATGCCGGCCTTCTCGAGCACCTTGTTCCAGCGGCCGACGCCCGCGACCGAATCCTTGATGTAATCGTCGCGCAGCACTTCGTTCATCGCGTTGAGCATCGGCACCTCGCGCTCGACGAGCTTGCCGTCCTGCACGTCGAGCAGCTTGTAGCCATGTTCGTTCAGCCGATGATCGTCGTCGCGCTTGCCTTCCTCGTAGCGGCCCTTCAGGCCCGAGCTATAGAACGTCGCCGCGTTCGACGAATGATCGGCGCCGAACAGGTCGATCGTGACTGAGTAATGGAAGTTCAGATAGCGCTGGATGGTCGGCAGATCGATCACGCCGGCCGCGCGGAGCTTCGCGACGTCGTCGGTGCCGAGCTCGTTCATCACCTGCGCGGTGCGCTGGATCACGCGCGACACGCCCGATTCGCCGACGAACATATGATGCGCTTCCTCGGTCAGCATGAACTTCGTCGTGCGCGCGAGCGGATCGAAGCCCGACTCGGCGAGCGCCGACAACTGGAACTTGCCGTCGCGGTCGGTGAAGTACGTGAACATGAAGAACGCGAGCCAATCCGGCGTTTTCTCGTTGAACGCGCCGAGAATGCGCGGATTGTCCTCGTCGCCGGAGCGGCGGCCGAGCAATGCTTCGGCTTCCTCACGGCCGTCGCGGCCGAAGTAGCGATGCAGCAGATACACCATCGCCCAGAGATGACGGCCTTCCTCGACGTTGACCTGGAACAGGTTGCGCAGATCGTAAAGGGACGGCGCGGTCAAACCGAGGTGGCGCTGCTGCTCGACCGAAGCCGGTTCCGTATCGCCCTGCGTGACGATGATGCGGCGCAAGTTTGCCCGATGCTCGCCGGGCACGTCCTGCCACGCAGCTTCGCCCTTGTGCTCGCCGAAGTGGATCTTGCGATCCTGCTCGCCCGGCGTGAGGAAAATGCCCCAGCGGTACTCCGGCATCTTCACGTAGTCGAAGTGCGCCCAGCCGCCCGCGTCGACGCTGACCGCGGTGCGCAGATACACGTCGTAGCCGTGCGAGCCTTCCGGGCCCATATCGCCCCACCACGACAGAAAGTTCGGCTGCCATTGCTCGAGCGCGCGCTGCAGCGCGCGGTCGTCGGCGAGGTTGACGTTGTTCGGAATCTTTTCGCTGTAGTTGATCGAGGACATGGTCGGTTCCCTGGGTCGGTTCCTGTTCGGAAGCTGCAGTGTCGAGAGGCGCGTATCGGCAGGCGGCGTCGTTTGATCGGCGTGCGCGCGACGTCAATCAGACGCGCGACACGTCGAATTGCGCCTTGCTACCCTTGCCGTACACCTTGAGCGCGCCCTTCTCGCCCACTGCGTTCGGCCGGTTGAAGATCCAGTTCTGCCAGGCGGTGAGACGGCCGAAGATGCGCGTCTCCATCGTTTCCGGCCCGTTGAAGCGCAGATTCGCTTCGAGGCCGGTCAAGGCGTCGGGCGACATCGCCGCGCGCTCCTCGAGCGCGATGCGGATTTCGTCGGCCCAGTCGATATCGTCCGGCGACGCGGTCACGAGACCGAGGCGCTCGGCATCGAGCGCCTTGACCGGCTGCCCGATCAGCGCGCGCACCGCGTCGAGCGGCCCGGCTTCCTCGTAGAAGCGCCGCGCGAGCCGCGATTGATGCGTCACCATCGGATACAGACCGAAGTTCACTTCCGACAGCGTGATCGCCGGCTCCTCGTCCTCGTTGTCGGGCAGCGCGGCCATGTAGCTGCGATCGGCGGCGAAGGCGAGTTCGGCGAACGTGCCGGCGAAGCACGAGCCCGGCTCGATCAGCGTGAAGATGGAACGCGACGACACATCGATGCGCGCGAGCGTGCGGCGCAGCATGCCGATCGTTTCGCGCACGAACCAGTGATCCTTGTGCTGCAGCAGCGTCGCGTCGACCGCCAGCAGGTTGCGCGCGTCGCCTTCGGTCCTGAACACCCAGGTGCCGATCTCGAGTTCGTTGGTGCGCATCGACAGGATCGCGTCGTCGAGTTCGCGCGCGAATCGCAGCGGCCACCAGTTCGCGCCGGCGGCGACGATCGCGTCGAGGCTGGTCGGCTGGGTTTCATGCGGCGCGCGGGCGGTGAAGGTCGCGACGCGTTTCGCGCGATCGATCGTCACGTCGACCGTTTGATAGCTGAGGCCGTCTTCGCGATCCGTGCGTTCGATGCGCGTGAGCGCGACGCCAGACGCATCGGCCGGACGATCGCTGTGCGCGCCGAGTTCGAGCGCGCGCGCCTGAATGGCCTGGTCGAACTGGTTCGGCTTGACGACTTCATCGACGAGACGCCACGCCTTCGCGCGTTCACCGCGCACGCCCTCGACCACCGTGCAGAAGATATCCGCGCGGTCGTGGCGCACCTTGCGTTTATCGGTCACGCGCGTCAGACCGCCGGTGCCCGGCAGCACGCCGAGCAGCGGCACTTCCGGCAGCGACACCGAAGAGGACCGATCGTCGATCAGATAGATTTCGTCGCAGGCGAGCGCGAGTTCGTAGCCACCGCCCGCACATGAGCCGTTCACCGCGGCAAGAAACTTCAGGCCCGAATGCCGCGAAGAATCTTCGAGCCCATTGCGGGTTTCGTTCGTGAACTTGCAGAAGTTGACCTTCCACGCGTGCGACGACAGCCCCAGCATGAAAATATTCGCACCCGAACAGAAGACCCGGTCCTTCAGGCTCGTCACCACCACCGTGCGGACTTCCGGATGCTCGAAGCGAATGCGCTGAATCGCGTCGTGCAGCTCGATATCGACGCCGAGGTCATATGAATTCAGTTTCAGCTTGTAGCCGTCGCGAATGCCGCCGTCCTCGGCAATGTCGATGCCGAGCGTCGCAACCGGGCCGTTGAAGCTCAGCTTCCAGTGCTTGTACTGCGACGGATCGGTGCGGTAGTCGACCGGCGCGACCTGAGCAACGGTGGAAGGTGCTGTGGACATGGGCGTCTCCTGACTGGACGATGCAATCTGTTTTTTGAACAATAGTGCATCATCACAGTCGCGTAAAGCACTTTAGTGCATCACTACAGGGAAACCCTGGCGCCCGCGCCCGCTCAGTTCATGCGCGCTTCGTCCGGCGCTTCGTCCGGCGCTTCCGCCGCGAGACGCGCGGCGAGACGGTCGCGCAGTTGCAGGTAGGCATCGGCCAGCGTCTTCTCGCTGGTGTCGAACGTCATGTCCGCGCGGCCGTACAGTTCGGCGCGCCCGGCGAGGATGCGCTTCAGGTCGTCCATCGCCTCGCGGTTGCCGGACATGGGCCGCAGATCGCCTTGCGCGACGACGCGGCGCATATGCTCCTCGGGCGTCGCCTGCAGCCACACGGTGAAGCAGTGCGACAGCAGTGCGTTGAAGGTGCCCGCTTCCGACACCAGCCCGCCCGGCGACGCGATCACCGCGCGCGGATGCTCGTGAATCACCGCCTCGAGCGCGCGCTGCTCGTAGCGTCGATACGCGCTCGCGCCATACAGCGAATGGATTTCCGACGGCGGGCAGCCCGCCAGCTGTTCGATCACGCGCGTGAGTTCGATGAACGGCACCTTGCGCTCCTGCGCGAGCATGCGCCCGAACGTCGACTTGCCCGCGCCGCGCAGGCCGATCAGCGCGATGCGGTCCTTGCGGTGCGGGTCGCACGGCGCCTGCGCGAACATCTCCGCGAGCGCGATGCGCGCGCGTTGCAGCGCCGCCTGGTCGCGCCCCTGCAGCAGTTCGCGAATCAGCAGCCATTCGGCCGACGCGGTGGTTTCGTCGCCGATCACTTCGGCGAGCGAGCAGTTCAGCGTGGCCGCGATCTGCCGCAGCACCAGCACCGACGCATTGCCGACGCCCGATTCGAGGTTCGCCAGATGCCGCTCCGACAAACCGGTTTCGGTCGCCAGCGTCTTGCGCGTCATGCCGCGGCGCGCGCGCAGCAGACGCACGCGCTCGCCCATCGCGGTCAGGAACGGGTCGCGTTCCTCGCGCTCGCCGCCGCGTTCGGCCGCGCGTTCACCTGCGCGCTCGCTGCGTTCGGCGCGGGCGGCGTCGTCGGCTTCGGCCAACGGTTCGGAAGAGTACTTATGATTCATGTTTTGCGACCTCGCGACTTCGATACATGTACTATAGTGCTTGACACGCACAAGGTGAACGGTTTAATTTTCGCCAAAAGCCGATCCAATCACAAACACCGTCACGCGCCGCCTCGAGCGTCCATCCGCCTGCGTGAGCGCGCTTCTGGAGGCTCGCATGTCCCCACAGGAATTCCAGCGCCTGATCGCAGGTGTGACTGGGCAACTCGCCGGGCGGCCGCTCGACGCTTCGCTCGCGGCCTGGCTGAACGACACCTGGCCCGCCGGCAGCCCAACCTTCCAGCAACTGGAGAACGCATGCCGCGGCGGCGTCGCCGCAGGCTGGCTGTGCAACCGCGAGGCCGGCGGCATCCGCTACGGCCGCATCTTCAAGGCGCTGCCCGACACGCACGATTTTTCCGTGGACGTCGTCGACATGCAGGACATCGCCGGTCCGCATCACGTCCATCCGCATGGCGAGATCGATCTGATCATGCCGCTGACCGAAGGCGCGACGTTCGACGGCCATCCGGCCGGCTGGTGCGTGTACGGCCCCGGCTCGGCGCATCATCCGACTGTCGCGAACGGTGAGGCGCTGGTGCTGTATCTGTTGCCTGAGGGAGCAATCGAATTCACGCGCGCATGAACCGCGCGCGGCAAGCATCGAGCAGATCACGAGCACGGAACACGAGCACGAGTCACGAGCACACAACGGCCGGACCGCGCCCATGGATGGAGGAGACATATGGAAGCCCTGCTGGAAACGAGCGCGCCTCAGCCGGTCGCGCCGCCGCCCCCGCTGTTCAACTTCGCGAGGCATCTGTTCCAGTTGAACGAAGCACGCGCGAGCAAGCTCGCCTATATCGACGACCACGGCACCATGACCTACGGCGAGCTCGAAGCGCGCGCGCGGCGCTGCGCCAGCGCACTGCGAGCGCTTGGCGTTCACCCCGAAGAGCGCGTGCTGCTCGTGATGCTCGACACCGCGTCGCTGCCGGTCGCCTTTCTCGGCGCGCTTTACGCGGGCATCGTGCCGGTCGTCGCGAACACCTTGCTGAGCGCGGCCGACTATACCTACATGCTGACGCACAGCCATGCGCGAGCGGTCATCGTTTCGGCACCCCTACTCGAAAACGTGACGGAGGCACTGAGCAGCATCGACGACGACGGCTGCCAGTTGATCGTCTCCCAGCCTCATGCCGCCACCGAGACCCCACTTGCCGCGCCCCGTTTCGAAACACTCGTCGACGCCGCCGCACCCGCGCTCAAAGGCTGTGCGAGCAACGCGGACGACATCGCGTTCTGGCTTTATTCGTCGGGCTCGACCGGCAAGCCGAAAGGCACCGTGCACACGCACGCGAACCTGTACTGGACCGCCGAGCTTTATGGCAAGCCGGTGCTCGGCATCGTCGAGAGCGACGTGGTGTTTTCGGCGGCGAAACTGTTCTTTGCGTATGGGCTCGGCAACGCGCTGACCTTTCCGCTGTCAGTCGGCGCGACTGCGATCCTGATGGCCGAGCGCCCCACCGCCGACGCGATTTTCGCGCGCCTCGTGCAGCATCGTCCGACCGTGTTCTACGGTGTGCCGACCTTGTACGCGAACATGCTGGTGTCGCCGAATCTGCCCGCGCGGGCCGACGTCGCGATCCGCGTGTGCGCGTCGGCGGGCGAGGCGTTGCCGCGCGATGTCGGTGAACGCTTCACCGCGCACTTCGGTGCCGAGATTCTCGATGGCATCGGGTCGACGGAGATGCTGCACATCTTCCTGTCCAATCGCGCGGGCGAAGTCGAATACGGTACGACCGGGCGGCCCGTGCCGGGCTACGAAGTCGATCTGCGCGACGAAGCCGGACGTCCCGTGCCCGATGGCGAAGTCGGCGATCTGTTCATCAAGGGGCCGAGCGCGGCGCTGATGTACTGGAGCAATCGCGAGAAGACGCGCGCGACGTTTCTCGGCGAATGGATCAGAAGCGGCGACAAGTATCGGCGCCTCGCGAACGGCTGCTATGTTTACGCGGGCCGCAGCGACGACATGCTGAAAGTGAGCGGCCAGTATGTGTCGCCGGTCGAGGTCGAGATGGTGCTCGTCGCGCATCCCGCAGTGCTCGAAGCGGCGGTGGTCGGTGTCGACCATGGCGGGCTCGTGAAGACGCGCGCGTTCGTCGTGCTCAAGCGCGACTTCACGCCGTCCGACACGCTCGCAGACGAACTGAAGGCCTTCGTCAAGGAACGGCTCGCGCCGCACAAATACCCACGCGAGATCATGTTCACCGACGATCTGCCGAAGACCGCCACCGGTAAAATTCAACGCTTCAAATTGCGCGAACTGTCATAGGTGATCGATTGATGCAGAACCGTGGTACTGCCCCAGCCACTTCCGCCGCGAGTGCCGGCAGCAGCTTCGCCGAACTGCCGGAGACCGCCTCGCAGGGACCGCTGCGCATCGAGTACCGCTGGGTCAATCAGCAGTCGGACGCTCAGACGGACGATCCGCCGATCGCGGTATTTCTGCACGAAGGTCTCGGCTCGATCGCCATGTGGCGCGACTGGCCGCAAACGTTGTGCGAGCGGCTCGGCATGCGTGGACTCGTCTATTCGCGGCCCGGCTACGGACTCTCCACGCCGCGTGCGCCTGACGAAAAATGGCCGGTCGATTTCATGACCGCGCAGGCCCGCGACATCCTCCCCGCGCTCCTCGACGCGCTCGGGATCGACCAGCGTCAACGCCGGCGCATGTGGGTGATCGGCCATAGCGACGGCGGCTCGATCGCGCTGCTCTACGCGGCGCTGTATCCCGATGCGCTCGCGGGCGCGGTCGTGATCGCGCCGCACGTGTTCGTCGAAGACATCTCGGTGCAAAGCATCGCGCAAACGAAGCAGCTTTACGAAACCACCGATCTGCGCGCGAAGCTCGCCCGCTATCACGCGGACGTCGATTCCGCGTTCTACGGCTGGAACGATATCTGGCTCGATCCCGCGTTCAGGCCGTGGTCGATCGTCGACGCGCTCGTGCCGATCCGTCGCCCGCTGCTGGCGATCCAGGGTCACGACGACAACTACGGCACGATGGCGCAGATCGACACGATCGCCGCGCGCGTGGCGCACGCGCGGCTCGTCAAGCTCGACGCATGCGGACACTCGCCGCACCGCGACGCGCCCGCCGCGCTCAACGACGCGATCGCGGCGTTCGTGAGCGCACAGCGATAAGCGTCGCGCGACCTCTTACCAATACTTCATAAAAATTACACGGTTCGGCGATTAAGCTGCTGCATCGCTGACCTCGGCACCTCGATGGCGAGGCATCCCTTCCCCGCCAGGAGACAGTGCCATGTCCTTCGTGTCGAACCCGTTCCGTGCGCCGCGGCGCAAACGTTTGACATGCACCGTGGCGATCATCGCGCTGTGCGCGCTAGCTGGCGCATGCAGCAACGACGACCCGCCCGCCAGCACGAACACGATCAGTTCTACCGACCATTCCGCCGCTAGTCCCGGCGAACCATCGACTGCCGCGGCGCCGGCCGAGGCCGCGCCGCCAGCGCTGACGATCCAGACTCCCGCGGCTCCCGCATCCGAAGCCGGCACGGCGTTATCCGCCACCGCGCCGCCGCTGGCGAGCCCCGTCATCCATACCGTCGATTGAGAACCGCGTCGCGCGCGCAGGCTGCCTGCCTGCGCGCGTGCGACGCAGCATCGCCGTTGCTGCACCGTAATTCATCGTCCCCGTGCTTTTTTCTCCACCGAAGATCAATGCCACAACCATGACCTCAAAAAATCGCCGTGATTTTCTGCGTTCGGCCGCGCAAGCCGCCGGTTCCTTCACCGCGTTGAGCATGCTGCCGCCAGGCATCCGCAATGCACTCGCGATTCCGGCCAACAACCGGACCGGCACGATCCGCGATGTCGAGCACATCGTCGTGCTGATGCAGGAGAACCGCTCGTTCGACCACTACTTCGGCACGCTCAAAGGTGTGCGCGGTTTCGGCGACACGCGCGCGATCAGTCTCGCGAACGGCCACCCGGTGTGGTATCAGCCCCTCACCACCGACACCGCCGGCGCCAGCTACGTGCTGCCGTTCCATCCCACCGCGCCGAACCTGGGCCTGCAGTTCCTGCAGGATCTCGCGCACGACTGGGGCACCACCCATGCGGCATGGAACGGCGGCCGCAACGATCAGTGGGTCCCGTCGAAAGGCGAGCTCACGATGGCCTACCTGACGCGCGACGACATTCCGTTTCACTATCAGCTCGCCGATGCATTCACGATCTGCGACGCGTACCACTGCTCGCTGATGGGCCCGACCGATCCGAACCGCTACTACATTTGGAGTGGCTGGGTCGGCAACGACGGCAGCGGCGGCGGTCCGGTCATCGACAATTCGGAGCTCGGCTACGGCTGGTCGACCTACCCCGAGGTGCTGCAGAACGCCGGCATCTCGTGGAAGATCTATCAGGACATGGGCACCGGGCTCGACGCGAACGGTTCGTGGGGCTGGACGCAAAACGCGTATATCGGCAACTACGGCGACAACTCGCTGCTCTATTTCAACCAGTACCGCAACGCGCAGCCGGGCAATCCGCTGTACGACAACGCGCGCACCGGCACCAACGCGGCGAACGGCGACGGCTACTTCGACATCCTGAAGCGCGACGTGCAAAACGGCACGCTGCCGCAGGTGTCGTGGATCGTCGCCCCCGAAGCGTACAGCGAGCATCCGAACTGGCCGACCAACTACGGCGCGTGGTACATCGACCAGGTGCTGCAGATCCTCACGTCGAATCCGGACGTGTGGAGCAAGACCGTGCTGCTGATCAACTACGACGAAAACGACGGCTTCTTCGATCACATCGCCGCGCCGTTCGCGGCCGCGTCGAGCGCGAATGGTCTGTCGACCGTCGAGGTGACGAACGAGATCTACGCGGGCGATCCGAAGAACGTCGGCGCCCCGTACGGGCTCGGGCCGCGCGTGCCGATGCTGGTGGTGTCGCCTTGGTCGAAAGGCGGCTACGTGTGCTCCGAAGTGTTCGACCATACGTCGGTGATCCGTTTCATCGAAAAGCGCTTCGACCACCAGCACAATCTCGGCGAATCGAACATCACGCCGTGGCGTCGCGCGGTGTGCGGCGATCTGACTTCGGCGTTCAACTTCGCGAACCCGAACGCGTCGCTGCCGTCGCTGCCGAGCACGAGCGCTTACATGCCGCCCGACCAGACCCGCCACCCGGATTACGTGCCGCAGCCGCCCGCGGTGCAAGCGGTGCCGCAGCAGGAACCGGGCGCGCGTCCGTCGCGCGCGTTGCCGTACGAACTGTTCGTGCGCGTCGACGAAGGCTCGAACGCCAAGCTGACGATGCGCTTCGTCAACACGGGCCGCGCGGGCGCGGTGTTCCTCGTGTATGCGGCGGGTAGCGCGGACGCACCGCGCAGCTATACCGTCGAGGCGGGCAAGCATCTGCAGGACACGCTGCCCTTGAATGCCGATGGCAGCTACGACTTCAGCGTGCACGGGCCGAACGGTTTCCTGCGCCGCTTCGCGGGCAAGCTGGTCGCGCATAACTGGTGGAATGGAACGGAAACCGCACGACCGGCCGTTGCCGAAGGCTACGATGTCGCGAACGGCAATTTGCAACTGCGACTCGAGAACGTCGGCAGCGCGCGTTGCCAGTTCACGATCGTCAACGCGTACGACGCCAACAACGTGATCAAGCATTCAGTGCGCGGCGGCGACACCGACAACCTGTACCTCGATCTGCGCAACGCGCACGGCTGGTACGATCTCGCGATCACCGTCGATACGGACCCGGCGTTCGCGCGCCGCTTCGCCGGTCACGTCGAGACGGGCAATAGCAGCATGAGTGATCCGGCGCTGGGTGGCTGAGCGTCGCGCCAACACGACTCTGTAGAAGCAACGGCCGCTGGCTCTTCGAGCACAGCGGCCGTTTTTTCTTGCCATCGATGCTGACGCATGCAAACGCGCGCGCCTACGATTCGAAATCGAGCCCGCCGATCAACGCAACCGGATCACCCTGCGTGTGCGTGAGGAAGTCGAGTTCGCGCGCCTGGGTCCACGCATTGAGCTTGCGCGGCAGCGCGGCCAGATAGCGGGCGAAACGCGTCGCGCCCTGCTCGCCCATCAGCCTTTCTATTTCATCGCCTTCCCAGGTCAGATACAGATTCAAAGGATGCGGGTAAAGACCCAGACCACTAAGCGCTGCCGCGTGAATCCGTACGCGGGTGGGTTGGCCGTCCACGCCATGCGGCAACACGTCGGTATGGACCGTCTTCGAAAAATACGCGGCGATCACCTCGGCGATACGCGGCGCGAACTCCGCGTCGAAACGATTTGCACTCTCCGGGCGCATCCAGATTTCTCCGCTGTGATTCTGATCGTGGGTCGGTCATCGTAGCAGACTCAGTTTTTCGCGGGCGCGGATGCGTTCGGCTCGCGCGTCAGCGCTTCGCGCAGCGCCTTGCGGATCACCTTGCCGGTCGCCGTCATCGGCAGGCTTTCGACGAAGCGAATCTCGCGCGGATATTCGTGCGCGGCCAGACGCGTCTTCACATGCTGCTGGATCTCGCGCACGAGCGCAGCGTCGCCGACGAAACCGGCTTTCAGCACGACGAAAGCCGTCACGATTTCAGTGCGCTCGAGATCGGGCGTGCCAACCACGGCCGCCATCGCGACAGCCGGGTGACGCAGCAGCGAATCTTCGATCGAGGCCGGCCCGATCCGGTAGCCGGCGCTCGTGATCACGTCGTCGCCGCGGCCGACGAAGCGAATGAAGCCGTCCGCGTCGCGCGTGCCGAGATCGCCGGTCAGCAGAAACTTGCCGCGGAATTTCTCGCGCGTCGCCGCATCATTGCGCCAGTAGCCGAGAAACATCACCGGATCAGGCTCGGCCACCGCGATATCGCCGATCGCGCCGGGTGGCAGTTCGTTGCCGTCGGCTCCGACGATCGCAACCTGATGCCCCGGCACCGCGCGCCCGATCGCGCCGAAGCACGGCTCGAACAGCGCCGCGCACGACGACACCACGACGTTGCACTCGGTCTGCCCGTAGAACTCGTTGATCGTCACGCCGAGCGCCTCGCGCCCCCAGCCGATCAGTTCCTCGCCGAGCGATTCGCCGCCGCTTGCAACCGAGCGCAACGCGAGACGCAGATGCGCGGGCCGCTCGACGCCGCGCATCATCTTCAGCGCGGTTGGCGGCAGAAACGCATGGGAGACCGCGTGACGCGCGAGCAGATCGAACGCGGCGTGGCCATCGAATTTCGCAAAACGGCGCGCGAGTACCGCGACGCCGTGATGCCACGAAGGCAGCAGCACGTCGAACAGACCGCCGATCCACGCCCAGTCCGCGGGCGTCCACATCAGCGTTGCGTGCGCGGGAAAGCCTTGCTGCGACATCTCGACGCCCGGTAGATGCCCAAGCAACACGCGATGCCCGTGCAACGCGCCCTTCGGTTTGCCGGTCGTGCCCGACGTATAGATGATGATCGCAGGGTCGTCCGCGGCGGTCTCGACCGGCGTGAAGTCGGCGGGCGCGCTATTCAACGCATGCCAGAACGAGCGCACGGGCGCGTCGGATGTTTCGTCGTCCTGCGCGAGATCGACACTGAACACCTGCCGCAACTCGGGCAGCGCGCCACGAATTTCCGCGATCTTTTGCACGCCAGCCTGGTCCGTGATCAGCGCGACCGCGCCGCTGTCGCCAAGCCGATGCTCGATCGCATCGACGCCGAACAGCGCGAACAACGGCACCGCGACCATGCCGGCCTTGTACGCGGCGAGATGCGCGATGGCCGTTTCGATCGACTGCGACAGGAAGATGCCGATCCGGTCGCCGCGCCGCGCGCCCGCCGCGAGCAGCGCATTGGCGAAGCGGTCGGACAGCGCTTTCAGGTCGTCGAACGTATAGCGGGTCGCGCGGGCGTCGGCGTCCTCGTAAATCAGCGCAAGACGTCCCGAGCCATCGGCCCATTTGTCGCAGGTGTCGACGCCGATGTTGTAGCGCGGCGGAATGCGCCACGTGAAATTGGCCGTGAGCGAATCGTAAGTCTCGCCGTCGAGGTTCATCGTGTCTCCTTCGTTTCGTCTTTTTTGCGGCCGCGCGCACTGCGTGGCCCATTGTTTGCTGCAAGCACGCTGCAGGGCGGTGTCGTTCAGTTTAGCCCACGGTCTCGCGCCGCTTTCTTCACGCTTTGCCACGCGCTGCTGAATTCGTCACATACGACATATTCCCGCCGATAATCGCCGGGGCGCTGCGCTGGACTCCGCATTTCGCGACAACTCCTGTGTGATTTGAGCCCTTTACATCAGACCTGTGCGGGACCCGTCTAGCATCGTTACAGATTCCGCGCGCATGTTGCGCCGCACGATCCCTACCCTGGATGAGCTATGCGCAAGGCAAGATTTGCATCGTTCTGGCACGGCCCGGAACTTTCTCCCTATGAGATCGCGTGTCTGACATCGTTCACGCTGTACGGCAGCGAGGTCTCCCTTTATACCTACGAGCCGATCGCCAATCTGCCGCCCGGTGTGATCGCGAAAGACGCGACCACGGTGCTGCCGCGCGATTCGCTGAACGACTTCCCGATCAACGGGGTGCCGTCGATGCAGCATTTCACCGACTATTTCCGCTTCGTGATGTTCACGAAGACCGATGAGATCTGGGTCGACACCGACATGCTGCTGTTGCGCGATTTCGATCTCAACGCCAAGGGCGACCTGATGGGCCGGGAGACATCGTCGAGCATCTGCAATGCGCTGCTGCGGCTCGACCCGGATCAACCGCGCCTGCACGAGCTGATCGAGCGCGTCGAAGCGATGAAAGGCACGCCACTGAAATGGGGCGACACGGGCCCGCGTCTGTTGACCGCCGTCTACGGCGTGAAGGCCGGTCTTCCCGATAGCCTCTTCTACCCGGTGCATTTCAACGATTACTACAAGGTGTTCCTGCCGCGCTATTTCGACGAATGCGCGGCGCTCTGCGCCGATGCGTACACGCTGCATCTGTGGAACAACCGCGTCGTCAAGATGGGACTGTTCAAGCGTATCGGGCCGCCGGAGGGCTCGTTCCTGCATCACGTGTTCGAGAAAGTCGGCGCGAACCCGCTGTTTCGCGACTTTTATCCGGCAAGCGTGATGCAGACGATGATCGACAACGCGGTCGAGAAGGTCGGCAGCGACGAAGGCGTGCGCAAGCTGCTGCGCGTCGGCGTGCCGATGGTCAGGACGGCGATCGTGCGCAGACTCGGCGCCTGAGTTCGCCGCTTCAGTTCGCCGCCTTAGTTCGCCGCCTCAGTTCGCGCCCCCTCTGCCCGAGCCCCGCGCCTGCTCCAGCACGAAGTCGATAAAGGTCGCCGCGGCACGCGTGTGATGCCGATTCGGCATGTACAGCATGTACATGTGCGTGCCGAAGATGCTGAGCCGCCACGCATCGAGCGCGCTCAGCACGGCGCCGCGTTTCAGGTCGTCCTGCACCACGTAGTCGGGCACGAGTCCGACGCCGAGACCAGCCAGCACCGCCTGCCGCAAAAAAAGAAAGTTCTCCGAAATGATCGTCGGTTCGAGCAGGACTTCGTGACGCTCGTCGCGCAGATACGCGGCGAGCCGCAACTGCTTGCCGATCACGGCCGCGGTAATCAGCGGCGCGGCGGGCAGATCGTCGAGCGTGGCAGGCAGGCCGTGCGTGCGCGCGAACTCGGCCGACGCGCAGGCCACATACCGGACCGGCCCCATATCCCGCGCGACGAGGTTTTGCGGCGGCTCCGACATCACGCGCACCGCGATGTCGATCTCGTCGCGCATCAGATCCTCGACGCGGTTCTCGAACATCACGTCGAGCACGATACCCGGATATAGCCGCTTGAACGCGATCAGCCAGTCGGACATGACGAGCTGGCCATAGCCGCTCGGCGCGCTCAGACGCACGCGCCCCTGCAGGCTTTGGCCCAGCGTCGTCACCGACTCGCGCGCGGCAAGCAGCGCGTTGCGGATCGTGCGGCCGTGTTCGTACAGCTGCAAACCGATCTCGGTCGGCTCGACGCGACGTGTGGTGCGACGCACCAATTGCAGCCCGACCGAACGCTCGAGCTGGTTCAGGTGATAGCTGACGTTCGCGCGGCTCATCTTCAGCCTTCGCGCCGCTTCGCTCAGGTTGCCGGCGTCGAGGATGTCGACGAGCAGGGTCAGGGAGTTGACGTCCATCGCCAGGAAGTCTTTGTCAAAATAATTTTGACAGTCTGTCAATTAGCCATGTGATTGTCAATGAACCTTGACTACTCCAGAATGGCACGATCCGGCGCGCCTCGCCTCTATCAATCGGAGACACCCACGATGACCCTTCCCCCCTCAGCCGACGTCGTCACCCGCGAATTGCACGGCAAGGTGCTGCTCGTCACGATCGACCATGCACCGGTCAACGCGCTATCCGCCGATGTGCGGCGCGGCCTGCTCGCCGCGATCGACGCCGCCGAGGCCGAGCCCGCCGTGGAGGCCGTGCTGATCGTCGGCGCGGGGCGCAATTTCATCGCCGGTGCCGATATTCGCGAGTTCGGCAAGCCGCCGGTGCCTCCGTCGCTGCCGGACGTGTACAACCGCATCGAGGCATGCGCGAAGCCCGTGATCGCCGCGCTGCACGGCGCCGCGCTCGGTGGCGGCCTCGAAGTGGCGCTCGCCGCGCATTACCGGATTGCCGTCGACGGCGCCAAGCTCGGCCTGCCCGAAGTGCAGTTGGGTCTGCTGCCGGGCGCGGGCGGCACGCAGCGCACGCCGCGCCTGATTGGCGCGCCGGCCGCGCTCGACCTGATCTTGAGCGGGCGCCATGCGAGCGCGAAGGAAGCGCTCGGGTTCGGCCTGATCGATCGTCGCGGCGCCAGCGGCGACATCTTCGCCGAAGGGCTCGCCTACGTGCACGAGCTGCTCGCCGCGCAGGCGCCGGTGCGCCGCACGCGCGACGCCACTGCGTTGAGCGAGCGCGCCGCGAGCCTCGCCGCGGTCGCGAAAGCGCGTGAGGAGACCGCCAGGAAAGCGCGCGGCCTGTTCTCGCCGCTGAAGGTCGTCGACGCGGTCGAAGCCGCGATCGAGCAGCCCTTCGACGAGGGGCTGAAGCTCGAACGCAAGCTATTCCTGCAATGCCTCGACAGCCCGCAGCGCGCCGGCCTGATTCACGCGTTCTTTGCCGAGCGCGAAGTGCTGAAAGCGCCTGAAACGCGCGAGGCGAAACCGCGCGCGCTCGACGCGCTCGGCGTGGTCGGCGGTGGCACGATGGGCGCGGGCATCGCGGTCGCGGTGCTCGACGCGGGGCTGCCCGTGACGATGATCGAACGCGACGAAGCCTCGCTCGCGCGCGGCCGTGCGCACATCGAGAAAGTCTACGACGGGCTGATCGCCAAAGGCCGCCTCACCGCGGAGAAGAAAGCCGCGCTGATGGCGCGCTGGAGCGGCAGCACGTCGTACGATGCGCTCGCGCAGGCCGACCTCGTGATCGAAGCCGTGTTCGAGGACCTCGACGTCAAGAAGGCCGTATTCGCCGAACTCGATCGCGTCTGCAAGCCCGGCGCGGTGCTCGCGACCAACACCTCGTATCTGGACATCGACGCGATCGCGGCCAGCATCTCGCGCCCCGCCGATGTGATCGGCCTGCACTTCTTCTCGCCCGCCAACATCATGAAGCTGCTCGAAGTCGTGGTGCCGAAGCAGGTCAGCGCCGACGTCGTCGCGACCGCGTTCGAGCTCGCGAAGAAGCTGCGCAAGACACCGGTGCGCGCGGGCGTGTGCGACGGCTTCATCGGCAATCGGCTGCTGGCCGTGTACCGCGCCGCCGCGGACGCGCTGATGGAGGACGGCGCCTCGCCGTATCAGATCGACGCGGCGGTGCGTGCGTTCGGCTTCCCGATGGGTCCGTTCCAGGTGGTCGACCTCGCGGGCGGCGACATCGGCTGGGCGGCGCGCAAACGCCGGGCGGCCAAGCGCGACCCGAACGCGCGCTACGTGCAGATCGCCGACCGCCTGTGCGAGCGCGGCTGGTTCGGCCAGAAGACCGGCCGCGGATTCTATCTGTACCCCGAAGGATCGCGCGGCGGCCTGCCCGACCCCGAGGTCGAGGCGATCATCGATGCCGAGCGTGAGCGCGCGGGCATCACGCCGCGCAGCTTCAGCGACGAGGAGATCATGCGCCGTTATATGGCCGCGATGATCAACGAAGGCGCGAACGTCGTGCACGAAGGCATCGCGCTGCGCCCGCTCGATGTCGACGTGACCCTGCTGTACGGCTACGGCTTTCCGCGCTACCGCGGCGGTCCGATGAAATACGCGGACGGTGTCGGCCTCGCGACGATTCTCGCCGACATCCGCGAATTCGCGAAGGAAGACCCGCTGTTCTGGCGGCCGTCGCCACTGCTCATCGAACTGGTCGAGCGCGGCGCCGATTTCGCGAGTCTGAACACGACGGCCTGAGTCCCCACGAACACGGACGGAACACAGCGATGGATCTGAACTTCACCCCCGAAGAAGAAGCGTTTCGCGCGAGCGTGCTGGCCTTTCTGCGCGACAGGCTCCCGCAACGCCTCGCCGACAAGGTGCACGGTGGCCGGCGTCTCACGCGCGACGACGTGGCCGAGTGGCATGCGATTCTGAACGCGCAAGGCTGGCTCGCGAATCACTGGCCGAAAGAGTACGGCGGCCCGGGCTGGAGCCCGGTGCAGAAATTCATCTTCGAGAACGAATGCGCACTCGCCGGCGCACCGCGCGTCGTGCCGTTCGGCGTCAACATGCTCGGGCCGGTGCTGATCAAGTACGGCAGTGAACCGCAGAAGCGCCATTGGCTGCCGCGCATTCTCGATGGCTCCGACTGGTGGTGTCAGGGCTATTCGGAGCCGGGCGCGGGCTCCGATCTCGCGTCGGTCAGGACGACGGCGATGCGCGGCACGGACGCGCAGGGCGAGCACTACATCGTCAATGGCCAGAAAACGTGGACGACGCTCGGTCACTACGCGAACATGATCTTCTGCCTCGTGCGCACTGCGACCGATGTGCGCAAACAGGAAGGCATCAGCTTTCTGCTGATCGACATGAACACGCCGGGCATCGAAGTGCGGCCGATCATCACGCTCGACGGCGAGCACGAAGTCAACGAAGTGTTTTTCACGGATGTGCGCGTGCCTGCCGGGAATCTCGTCGGCGAAGAGAACAAGGGCTGGACTTACGCGAAATATCTGCTCACGTATGAGCGCACGAATATCGCGGGCGTCGGCTTTTCGGTCGCCGCGTTCAACCGGCTGCGCAAGATCGCCGCGAAGCAGTTGCGCAATGGCCGACCGCTTGCCGAGGATCCCGCGTTCGCGGCACGCATGGCGCGCGTCGAGATCGATCTCGAGAACATGAAGACGACCAACCTGCGCGTGATCGCGGCCGTGGCGGGTGGCGGCGTGCCCGGCGCCGAGAGTTCGATGCTGAAGATTCGCGGCACCGAGATCCGTCAGGAGATCTCGTCGCTGACGCGGCGCGCGATGGGCGCCTATGCGCAGCCATTCGTGGAGGAAGCGCTGCACGAAGGATTCGACGGCGTGCCGGTCGGCCCCGACGAAGCCGCGAGCGCCGCATCGCAGTACTTCAACAATCGCAAGCTGTCGATCTTCGGCGGTTCGAACGAAATCCAGAAGAACATCATTTCCAAAATGATTCTCGGACTGTAAGAGGCGCACGTCATGAATTTCCAGCACACCGAAGACCGCCGCATGTTGGCGGATACGCTGAATCGCTTTATCAGCGAGCAATACAGCTTCGCGACGCGCGACAAGATCGCTCTTTCGACGCAAGGCTTCAGCGCGCCATTGTGGGCGCGCTTTGCGGAGCTGGGCGTGATCGGCGCATTGTTCGATGAAGCGAGCGGCGGTTTTGGCGGCGGCGGGTTCGATATTTCCGTCGTGTTCGAGAGCATCGGCCGTGGGCTCGTCGTCGAGCCGTTTCTCGATACGCTGATCGTCGGCCGGGCGATGGCTCGCAGCGGCAGCGACGCGCAGAAAGCGACGCTCCATTCGTTGATCGACGGCTCGCAGATCGTTGCGCTTGCGCATGGCGAGCCGGACAGTCATTACGAACTTGCGCGGGTCGTCACGACACGCGCGCGACGCAACGGAGCTGGCAACGGCGGAGTGTGGACGTTGGACGGCGCGAAGGCGGTCGTTCAGCATGGCGAGCATGCCCACGTGTTCCTCGTGTCGGCGCGCACGAGCGGCGCTGACGATGACGAAGCCGGCATCACGCTGTTTCTGGTTCCGCGCGACACGGCGGGCGTGAGCGTGCGCGGCTATCGCAAGATCGACGGAGGACGCGCGGCCGAAGTGAGCTTCGACAACGTCACGCTCGGCGACGATGCCGTGCTCGGCTCAGTGGACCAGGGCTTTGCCACGCTCGAATTCGCGGTGAGTTGCGGCGTGCTCGCGCTGTGCGCGGAAGCGGTTGGTGCGATGGACGTCGCGAAAGACTACACGCTCGACTACCTGCGCACGCGCAAGCAGTTCGGCGTGCCGATCGGCAGCTTCCAGGCGTTGCAGCACCGCATGGCCGATCTGCTGCTCGACATCGAACAGGCGCGCTCGGCGGTGATCAATGCGGCGGCTGTGCTCGATGGCGAACGCATCGTGCGCGAGCGGGCGGTGTCGGCGGCGAAGTACAGCATCGGCCGGATCGGCACGCGGGTCGCGGAGGAATGCATCCAGTTGCACGGCGGCATCGGCATGACGTGGGAGCTGCCGCTCGCGCACTACGCGAAGCGGCTCGTGATGATCGATCATCAGCTTGGGGATGAGGATCATCATCTGGAGCGGTTTGTGGCGTTGGGGAGCGCTTAGGCACACGCTGTCAACCTTGGCCCATAAGCGGCGCACACAAACGAAAAAAGGACTTACAGCTTTCACCGTAAGTCCTTTTAATCTTTTTGGTCGGGGCGAGAGGATTTGAACCTCCGACCACCTGCACCCCATGCAGGTACGCTACCAGGCTGCGCTACGCCCCGAACAGAAGAAAAATTATAACAGACACTTTATTCGATTAGAACTGCCCCGCGCGAAGAATGCGAACAAGCCCTTGAACTAGTGGCCCAGCAGCTCGATCACGTTTTGCAGTTCCTGGCGCAACTTCTCGACATCGACGGCAACGGTTGCCGCCGATGCCTGCGTTTGCGCCGCGGCTCCGCCGGCACCCTCGCCCTCCTCGACCACCGTATCGGGCCCACCCCCGCCATGCGAATCGAGCCGGTTGCGCGCCCCGTTGATCGTAAAGCCCTGCTCGTACAGCAACTCGCGAATCCGCCGGATCAACAGCACCTCGTGGTGCTGATAGTACCGACGATTGCCGCGCCGCTTGACCGGCTTCAACTGGGTGAACTCCTGCTCCCAGTAGCGCAGCACGTGAGGCTTCACCCCGCAAAGTTCGCTGACCTCACCAATCGTGAAGTAGCGCTTCGCCGGAATCGGAGGCAAGACGACTTTTTCGATCGTCGCGGTCATCGTCAGTTAGCCGTGATGGGTTGCGCGAAAGCGCGCCAGTCAATCAGCGCGCGAAGCTCGCTTCGGCGCCGTTCTCGACCAGCGCCTTCAGCTTTTGACTTGCATGAAACGTCACCACGCGACGCGCGGCGATAGGAATCGCCTCGCCCGTCTTCGGATTTCTGCCGGGACGCTGCGGCTTGTCGCGCAACTGGAAGTTACCGAAGCCCGACAGCTTCACGCTGTCGCCGCTCTCCAGCGCATCGCGGATCACCTCGAAAAACGCCTCGACCATGTCCTTCGCTTCCCGCTTGTTGAGCCCGACATTGTCGAACAGCAACTCGGCAAGTTCCGCCTTGGTGAGTGTCGGCGTCTCATTGGAAACGACGGCGGGTGATGTCGGAATATCTCGAATCATGGCGCTGCGTTGCGCCGTAAGAAGGGCTTCGAAATCACTCGAGTTCATTTCATTCATATCTATCAAATGGCGCGCCAAGCGTAAAACAATGGATGCGGAAACAGCCGTGCAATTGTTGAATGCGGGTTATCCGCGCAACCGTGCGCCATATACTCGAGCCAGACGTTCCACAAGAGTTTGAATAGCCAGATCGACCGTTTCATCCTGAAGGGTTCCGCCAGTATCTTGCAAGGTCACCCGGAACGCAAGGCTTTTCTCGTGCGCGGCCAGACCACCGGAAGTGTTTGATTTTGGACGGAATTCGTCGAAAAGCGCAACCTTCTGGACAGCCTTGCAAGCCGGCTCGGACTGGGCCTTCTGAAGCTCGTCGAGCAGCGCCTGGACCTCGATTTTCTGATCGACGACCACGGCAATATCACGTCGTACCGGCGGGAATTTTGAAACTTCCGACGGAATCGGCAATACCCGTTGCATTAATGCTTCGGCTTCGATTTCAAACAGAATCGGGGCATGCGGCAAATCATATTTTTGCATCCAGCGCGGATGCAATTCGCCAATCCAGCCCACTGCGCGGCCATTCAATTCGATACGCGCGCTGCGCCCCGGATGCAGCGCCGGATGCTCGGCCTTCACGAAATGCGCGACCGCCGGCGCGACTAGCGCTTCCAGGTCGCCCTTCACGTCGAAGAAGTCGACCGCGCGTCCCGGCGCGCCCCACTGCTCCTCGAGCGCGGGACCATAGGCAAGCGCGCCGATCATCTTCGGCTGCGCGAAGCCTTCGACGGTCAACTCGCCGGCCTTGATCGACGGATCGTGCAGGAACACGCGGCCCGCTTCGAACACGCGCACGCGGTCGGCAGCGCGCCGGTTCAGGTTGGTACGCAACACATGGATCAGGCTGCCGAACAGCGTCGTGCGCATCACCGACAACTGGCTTGCGATCGGATTGATCAGACGCACCGGGTTGCTGTTGCCCGCGAAGTCCTGCTCCCACTCGGTGTCGACGAAGCTGAAGTTCACCGTTTCCGCGTAATCGCGCGCGGCGAGCGCGTGACGGATCGCGTGGATGGAGCGTTGCGTCTCGTTGGTCGCGCGCATTTCGCTGGTCGCGACCGGCGGGCGCGCCGGAATCTTTTCGAAGCCGTAGATACGCGCGACTTCTTCGATCAGGTCTTCTTCGATCTCGATATCGAAGCGGTACGACGGCGGCATCACCGAGAACGTATCGCCGTCGCGCTCGAACGACAGGCCGAGGCGCGTGAAAATCTGCGCGATTTCATCAGCGCCGATCGCGACGCCGATGATGCGGTTCGCGCGCGAGACGCGCATCTTCACGGGCGTGCGCTTGGGCACGTTGACGATCTGATCGTCGACCGGACCCGCCGCGCCGCCGCAGATGTCGAGGATCAACTGCGTGATGCGTTCGATGTGATCGACGGTCGTCGCATAGTCGACGCCGCGCTCGAAGCGATGGCCTGCGTCGGTCGAGAAGTTGTATTTGCGCGAGCGGCCACGAATGCTATCGGGCCACCAGAACGCGGCTTCGAGATAGATGTTGGTGGTGTCGAGCGTGACCGCCGTGCTGTCGCCGCCCATGATGCCCGCGAGGCTTTCGATGTGCTGTTCGTCCGCGATCACGCCGACCGTTTCGTCGAGCTCGACCGTGTTGCCGTTCAGCAGCTTCAGCGTTTCGCCCTTGCGGCCCCAGCGCACGTCCATGCCGCCATGGATCTTGTCGAGATCGAACACGTGCGACGGACGCCCGAGCTCGAGCATCACATAGTTCGAGATGTCGACGAGCGCGGAGATGCTGCGCTGGCCCGAGCGCTCGAGACGTTCGACCATCCAATGCGGCGACTTCGCGCGCGCATTGACGCCGCGGATCACGCGGCCCGAGAAACGGCCGCACAGATCGGGCGCCGAGATTTTCACGGGCAGCGTTTCGGTGAGCGTGACCGGAGCCGGCTTGATTTCGAGCGGGCGCAGCGGCGCGCCGGTGATCGCCGACGTTTCGCGCGCGACACCGAACACCGATAGGCAGTCCGCCTTGTTCGGCGTCAGCTTGATTTCGAAAACGGTGTCATCGAGGTTGAGCGTCTCGCGGATGTCCTGGCCGATCGGCGTATCTTCCGGCAGGATCATCAGACCGCTGTGGTCTTCGGAGAGCTTCAGCTCGCGCGCCGAGCACAACATGCCCTGGCTTTCGACGCCACGCAGCTTCGACAGCTTGATCGCGAACGGCGCGCCGCCCTCTTCGGCCGGCGGCAGTTGCGCGCCGACCAGCGCGACCGGCACCTTGATGCCGGGCGCAACATTCGGCGCGCCGCAGACGATGTTCAGCGTCGCGCCGGTGCCGGCGTTGACCTGACACACGTTGAGCTTGTCCGCATCCGGGTGCTTGACGACTTCCAGCACCTGACCGACGACGATCTTCGAGGTCGGCGGCGCGGCCGGCCGCAGGTCTTCGACTTCGAGACCCGCCATCGTCAACGCGTGCGACAGTTCGTCGGTGGTCAGTTGCGGATCGACAAAAGTTCTGAGCCAGGATTCCGGAAATTGCATGGTTCTGTGTACGTTCTGATCAGGTTAGGTCCACGTCCGGCAGATGCTTCGTAAAGCCCGGTGGTCTTGCGCCGGGTCGGCGAGCTCTGCCGGGGACGCTCGCGGCAGGCACCGGGTGCACTGCCGCGTTCTATGCTTTGTCGCGCTCGCGCGCGCCGGTTCACGCGAATTGACGCAGAAAACGCAGGTCGTTTTCGAAGAACAGGCGCAGATCCTGCACACCGTAGCGCAGCATCGTGAGACGCTCGAGGCCGCTGCCGAAGGCGAAGCCAATGTAGCGCTCCGGGTCGAGACCCATGTTGCGGATCACGGTCGGGTGTACCTGGCCGGAGCCCGAAATTTCGAGCCACTTGCCGGCGTTCTTACCCGTTTCGAACTGCATGTCGATCTCGGCCGACGGTTCGGTGAACGGGAAGTACGACGGACGGAAGCGCACCAGGATGTCGTCACGCTCGAAGAATTTCTTCAGGAAGTCGGTGTAGACGCCCTTCAGGTCCGCGAAGCTGATGTTCTCGTCGATCCACAGGCCTTCAACCTGGTTGAACATCGGCGAATGCGTCGCGTCGCTATCCACGCGATACGTGCGGCCCGGCACGATCACCTTGATCGGCGGCGTGTTGGTGCGCGCGTAGCGCACCTGCATCGGGCTCGTATGGGTGCGCAGCAGCAGCGGGCGGCCATCGGCGTCCTTGCCGTCGACGTAGAAGGTGTCCTGCATCGAACGCGCCGGATGGTTTTCCGGGCTGTTCAGCGAGGTGAAGTTGTACCAGTCGGTTTCGATCTCGGGGCCGTCGGCCACATCGAATCCGATCGTACGGAAAATCTGTTCGACGCGCTCCCAGGTGCGCATCACCGGATGCAGGCTGCCTGCGTCGGCGCCGCGGCCGGGAAGCGTGACGTCGATCGCTTCAGCTGCGAGGCGCTGGTTCAGGAGCGCATCGGCGAGCGCCTGACGACGTGCCGTCAGCGCGGCTTCGACCTGTTGCTTGACGAGGTTGATCCGTGCGCCTTCGGTCTTGCGCGTTTCGGGATCGAGCTTGCCAAGGCCTTTCAACAGTTCGGTCAGCGCACCCGCTTTGCCGAGGAAGCGCGCTTTCTCGTTCTCGAGGGTGGTGACGTCGGAGGCTTCTGCGAAGGCTTCTTGCGCGTCGGTGACAATCTGGTCCAGATCCATTGATCCCATCATTTCAACGTCAGTGTTCTATCGAAACAAAACTGGTTCTACCAACAAAAACGGGGCTCGGTGAGGAGCCCCGTTTTTGTTGCAGCGTCACCGAGACTACCGGATGTTCGCTGCAACGAACCACGCAGTTTTAATTGCCAGAAGCGCAATCAGGCTGCAACGGCGGCTTTCACCTGCTGAACGATCGCAGCAAAAGCAGCCTTGTCGAACACAGCCATGTCGGCCAGCACCTTGCGGTCCAGTTCGATCGACGCCTTCTTCAGGCCGTTGATGAACACGCTGTACGTCATGTCGTGCTGACGCACCGCCGCGTTGATACGCGTGATCCACAGTGCGCGGAACACACGCTTCTTGTTGCGGCGATCGCGGTAGGCGTACTGGCCTGCGCGCATGACCGCCTGCTTGGCGATGCGATAGACGTTATTGCGACGGCCGCGGTAACCCTTGGCCAGCTTGATGATCTTCTTGTGACGGGCCCGTGCGGTAACCCCACGTTTTACTCGAGGCATGTTTCGCTCCTATGAGTGTCGGTTAAGGGTTAAGCGAACGGCAGCATTGCGCGAACGGAGTTCAGATCGGAATCATGAACTGCCGTGGAGCCGCGCAGATGGCGTTTGTTCTTGGTGGACTTCTTGGTAAGAATGTGACGCTTGAAGGCCTGACCGCGCTTGACGGTACCGCCCGGACGCACCACGAAGCGCTTTGCAGCGCTCTTCTTGGTCTTCATCTTCGGCATGACAACTCCATTATTAGATGGACATGGGTGTGCGGTCGGCCAGATCGCCATTTCCCGCCCTTCGAAACCCATTCCACTTGGTATGCAGACCGCCGATACCGCCAGCGGCCGCCTTTCGGGAACCACCGCGCACTTGCACGCGCGCTGTTCCGAAACCTTCCGATACCACGCCGGACAGCCGGCCAGGCACCAAACAAATCTGCGCCACCGGAGCGCGCACCACCTGGTGCGCCGCCGCTCCGGCCAATTCTTCGCGCTTACTTCTTTTTCTTCGGAGCGAGCACCATGATCATCTGGCGCCCTTCCATTTTCGGCATCTGCTCGACCTGACCGACTTCGTCGAGGTCGGTGCGCAGGCGCTCAAGCATGCGCATGCCGATTTCCTGGTGAGCCATTTCGCGGCCCCGGAAACGCAAGGTGATTTTCGTCTTGTCGCCGTCTTCGAGGAAGCGGACGAGGTTGCGCAGCTTGACGTTGTAATCACCGTCGTCGGTACCCGGGCGGAATTTGACTTCCTTGACCTGGATGACCTTCTGCTTGAGCTTGGCCTCGTGTTGCTTCTTCGCTTCCTGGTACTTGAACTTGCCGTAGTCCATCAAGCGGCAAACCGGCGGAACCGCTTGCGGCGCGATTTCCACCAGATCCACGTCCTGCTGTTCCGACATGCGGAACGCATCAGCGAGTTTCACGATGCCGAGCGGTTCGTTCTCGACGCCGACCAGTCGCACCTCGGGTGCCGTAATTTCACCGTTGATGCGGTGCGCAGACTTATCAGTAGCGATGTTACGTTTCCTCTAAAAATTAAAAAAAACGAGCCGGGGTACCAAGTGGTTTACTTGAACGACTGCACGTCCTGGCGCAGACGCTCAATGAAGGCGTCAACAGGCATCACACCCATATCGACACCACCACGGGCACGCACGGCTACCGTTTGCGCTTCACGCTCCTTGTCACCGACCACTAGCAGGTAAGGGACCTTTTCCAGCGTGTGCTCGCGTATTTTATAGCTAATCTTCTCGTTGCGCAAATCGGCCTCGACTCTAACCCCTTGTTTTTGCAACGATTGGGCTAGCGACCGAGCATATTCGGCCTGGCTCTCGGCGATATTCATCACGACGACCTGCATCGGCGCGAGCCACGCGGGCATTGCACCAGCATGGTGCTCGATCAGAATCCCGAGGAAACGTTCCATGGATCCAACGATTGCCCGGTGCAGCATGATCGGGCGACGGCGGCTGTTGTCCTCGGCGACGTACTCGGCGCCCAGACGCTCCGGCAACACCATATCGAGCTGCAACGTACCGCACTGCCACGAGCGGCCGAGCGCGTCCTTGATGTGATATTCCACCTTGGGGCCGTAGAACGCGCCCTCGCCAGGCAACTCTTCCCACGTGACGCCGCAGGCCGTCAACGCCTCGCGCAGCCCCTGCTCCGCGCGATCCCACGTTTCGTCGGTGCCGGCGCGCGCATCCGGGCGCAGCGACAGCTTGATCTCGACGTTATCGAAGCCGAAGTCGCGGTAAACGCTCATCGCGAGCGTGTTGAACGCGATCGATTCGCTGATGAACTGGTCTTCGGTACAGAAAATATGTGCGTCGTCCTGCACGAAGCCGCGCACGCGCATCAGTCCATGCAGCGCGCCCGACGACTCGTTGCGATGGCACGACCCGAACTCCGCGTAACGCAACGGCAGATCGCGATACGAGCGCAGACCGTGGTTGAACACCTGTACGTGACCGGGGCAGTTCATCGGCTTGATCGCATAGTCGCGCTTTTCCGACTCCGTCGTGAACATGTTTTCACGATAGTTCTGCCAGTGACCCGACGCTTCCCACAGGGAGCGGTCCATGATCATCGGCGTCTTGATTTCGAGGTAGCCGGCCTCGTTCACGCGACGGCGCATGTACTGCTCGACCTGCTGCCACAGCGTCCAGCCGCGCGGATGCCAGAACACCATGCCCGGCGACTCGTCCTGCATATGGAACAGATCGAGCTGCTTCCCGAGCTTGCGATGGTCGCGCTTCTCAGCCTCTTCGAGCATGTGCAGATACGCTTCCTGGTCTTCCTTCTTCGTCCAGGCCGTGCCGTAGATGCGCTGCAGCTGTTCGTTCTTCGAGTCACCGCGCCAGTAAGCGCCCGCGACCTTCATCAGCTTGAACACCTTCAGCTTGCCGGTCGACGGGACGTGCGGGCCGCGGCACAGATCAGTGAAACCGCCGTGCGAGTACAGCTTGATTTCGTCGCTGGCGGGGATCGACTCGATGATCTCGGCCTTGTACTTTTCGCCGATGCTCTTGAAGTACTCGACCGCTTCGTCGCGCGACACCACGCGGCGTGAAACCGGCTCGTCCTTCTTCGAGAGCTCCTGCATGCGCTTCTCGATCTTTTCGAGATCTTCCGGCGTAAAGGGACGGTTGTACGAGAAGTCGTAATAGAAGCCGTTGTCGATGACCGGGCCGATCGTAACTTGCGCTTCCGGGTACAGGTCCTTCACCGCGTACGCGAGCAAGTGCGCCGTCGAGTGGCGGATGATATCGAGACCGTCTGCGTCCTTCTCCGTCACGATGGCAAGCGCCACGTCACGATCGATCAGCGTGGACGTGTCGACCAACTCACCGTCGATCTTGCCGCCAAGCGCGGCTTTCGCGAGTCCGGGGCCGATCGAGGCGGCCACTTCGGCGACGGTCACCGGATGCTCGTACTGTCGAACAGAACCGTCAGGCAAACGTATCGAAACCATTGCGTTCTCCGTGATGCCGACCGGCGGCGGCACATACAACCAGGGTCAAAAAGACAAAAAAAATGCGGCCCCGCTTTCGAGGGGCCGCATTCACATTTTATGCAAACTTCACTGGCGAAAGTGGTCCTCGACTAGCGTCGCTCCGAAGTGGTTTCGGTCAACGTTCGCGGTGTCATAACCGTATTCGCCTTTTCGCGCTCAACGCGCTTACTGCAGTTTGCGAAACCCCGGCGAGACCGGAATTTCATTTTCGTTGGTAGGCTCGATTGGACTCGAACCAACGACCCCCACCATGTCAAGGTGGTGCTCTAACCAGCTGAGCTACGAGCCTGAAGAAACGAGAGTATATGGGGTATGGAGTGGCTTGGCAAGCACTTTTATGCAGCGGCTTTAATTTTCAATCGGGCCACTGCCGGGCTTATTCCCAATCAGTCGCACCTCAGTTCTTGCGCGTCGCCCGCACCACCCCCGTGACCTCGCCAAGCAGCGTGCAGGCGCGCTGAATCTGCGCGGAGTTCGACACCTCGACGGTAAATTGCATGAACGCGGCATTGCGGCGGGATTGCGTCTTCACGCCAATCACGTTCATCTTTTCCCGTGCAAACACTTCGGAGATATCGCGCAGCAAACCCTGCCGGTCCGTCGCCTCGATGCTGAGGTCGACCGGATAGACGGACTGGCCGCGGCCACCCATCACGTCAGCAGACCACGCAGTCTGCAGCACACGCTCGGGCGCACGCTCGGCCATCCGTCGGAACGTCGCGCAGTCGCTGCGGTGGACCGACATGCCCTTGCCACGCGTGACGAAGCCGCAGATGTCGTCCGGCGGCGCCGGCCGGCAACAGCGCGCGAGTTGCGTGAGCAAGGCATCGACGCCGACCACCAGCACCCCGGTAGACGCACCGCGCGCGACGCTCGCGCCGCTGCTGCGCTTCTCGAACCTCTCCGGCGCATCGACCACGGGCTCGGGCGGCGGCGCATCCTGCAGCGCCTGCTCGACGAGCCGCAGACTGAACTCCTCCTTGCCGACGACGGAGAACAGATCGTCGGTGGTCTTGAAGCCGAGTCGCGTGGCCAGTTGATCGAGATTGACCGAGGTCTTGCCTTCGCGCTGCAGGGTTTTTTCGACCATCGCGCGACCGTTCGCGATGTGCTCCTGCAACTCGACCGCGTTGAACCACGCGCGCACCTTCTGCCGGGCGCGCGAGCTTTGCAGATAGCCGAGTTGCGGATTGAGCCAGTCGCGCGACGGACCGCCCTCCTTCACCGTCACGATCTCGACCGTCTGGCCGTTCTGCAGCGGCGTGTTGAGCGGCACCATCGCACCGTCGACGCGCGCGCCGCGGCAACGATGCCCAAGCTCGCTGTGCAGGTGATACGCGAAGTCGATCGGCGTCGCGCCATGCGGCAACGGAATCACGCGCGCCTGCGGCGTCAGCACGTAGATGTGATCGTCGTCGAGGGTAGCCTGGCGCAGTTGCTCCCACGGCTGCGCCGCGCTCGCTTCGCCATGCTCGCCCTCGGACACTTCATCCTTCCATGCGAGCAGCTGCCGCAGCCAGGCGATCTTCTCGTCGTATTTCTCGTTCGCAGCGAACGTACCGCCGTAGCCGCGCGCGCCCGCTTCCTTGTAGCGCCAGTGCGCGGCCACGCCGTACTCGGCGAACCGATGCATCTCCTGGGTGCGGATCTGCACTTCGAACGCACGGCCGTCGTCGCCGATCACGACCGTATGCAGCGACTTATAGCCGTTCGGCTTCGGCCGCGAGATGTAATCGTCGAACTCCTTCGGCACCGGCTGCCACAGGTTGTGCACGATGCCGAGCACGGTGTAGCAGTCCTTGATGTCCGGCACGATCACGCGAAACGCACGCACGTCGTACAGCTCGGCGAAGTCGAGCTCCTTGCCGCGCATCTTGCGCCAGATGCTGTAGATATGCTTCGGCCGCCCGCTCACTTCCGCGCGGATCTGCGCGGCGGCGAGTTCCTGTTGCAGGCGCTCGATCGCCTGCGCGACATAGCTCTCGCGCTCGACGCGCTTCTCGTCGAGCAGCTTCGCGATGCGCTTGTAGGTATCCGGTTCCTCGAAGCGGAACGCGAGATCCTCGAGTTCCCACTTCAGTTGCCAGATGCCGAGGCGGTTGGCGAGCGGCGCGTAGATATCGAGCGTTTCGCGCGCGACGTCGGGCGATGGCGTGATCTTCGCCGCCGCGTAGTAGCGCAGCGTCTGCAACCGCGAGGCGAGGCGGATCAGCACGACGCGAATGTCCTGCGCGAACGCGAGCAGCATCTTGCGCAGCGCCTCGACCTGCGCGCGGCGCGCGGCCTGCGCGTCGCGGCCTGCTTCGGGCATCGCGTTTTGCGCCGCGCGCAGGCTGACCGTGCCGAGGCGCAGCAACTTGCGCACGTCGCAGACCAGTTGCGCGACCTCTTCGCCGAAGTTGTCGGCGATTACGCGCTCCGGGTCGCGCAGATGCGGCGTCAGCGCAAACAGCGCCGCGGCCAGCACCGCCGGCGGGTCGACGTTGAGCTTGCGCATGATCGACGCGGTGCCCGCCGCGTGATCCGCGAGCGATTCGCCCGATGAGAGCCGCACCTCGCCCGCATGCTCGCGCACGAACGCCATCGCTTCGTCGAAGGAAGGATGGGGATGAGGTGCGTTCGGAACGGTTTCGGTGTTCATGGTGCGACGGCCCACCGGGCCAGACGATTCAACGGGAATTCAACTACGGTGCCGCCTGAAGGCCCCGACTCGGGGCCGCGACTCAGCTGCGCTGCGCCGCGATCACGACGATTTCGACGAGGCATTTCGGATTCGCGAGCTTCGCTTCGACGGTCGCGCGCGGCGGCGTGTCGCCCTGGGCGACCCACGCGTCCCACTCGGCGTTCATGCCGGCGAAATGCGCCATGTCCGAGATGTAGATCTGCACCGACAGCAGCAGCGACTTGTCGCTGTTCGCTTCCGCGAGCAGACGATCGATGTGCCCGAGCACTTCGCGCGTCTGACCGGTGATGTCCTGATCGTCGTCCTCGGCGATCTGACCCGCGAGATACACGGTGCCGTTGTGCACGGCCATTTCCGAAAGACGCTTGCCGACGTGGTAACGAATGACTGCCATGAAAAATCCTGAGCTGAAGGGTTGATCGAAACACATCCCGCACGACACGGCCGATGGCGATGTCGTGCGCAACTCAATATTATGACGCGTTCGCGGCCGGCCCGATGAAGAACTCCCTCGCGAGCGCGATCTGGTCTGGCGCCAGAAACGCCGGCGCATGCCCGACGCCCGCGATTTCCACGCTCGATACCGCACGTCCCGCGGACACCATCTTCGCCACCGTTTCACGCGACAGCAAATCCGACTGCTCGCCGCGCACCACCAGCACCGGCCTCTGGAACGACGCGAGCGAATGCCACAGTGCCGCCTCGCCGAGCTTCGCCGCCTCCTCGGTGACCGCCGCGAATGGCTGCGCGATGCGCGGGTCGTAGCGCAGCACCCACGCGCCGCCGTCCTCGCGCAGCAACGGCGTATTGATTTCGCGCCACTCGTCCGGCGTCAGCGGACCGAAGCTCTGCGCGAGTTGCGCGGCGTAGTCGACACCTTGCTGCAGCGTGTCGAAGCGCGCGGGCTTGCCGAGGTAGTCGCCGATGCGTTTGACAGCGACCGGTTCCAGATGCGGCCCGACGTCGTTCAACAGCAGCTTGCGAATCGGCGTGTCGGGCAGGCCGGCGAGCCCCATGCCGATCAAACCGCCCATCGACGTGCCGAACCAGTCGACCGTGTCGACATCGAGCCGGGCGATCAGCGTAACCATATCGGCGACGTACTGCGGCACCGCATATAAGTTGGGGTTCGCGAGCCACGACGACAAGCCCCGGCCGACCACGTCCGGGCAGACCACCCGATAGCTATCGGCGAAGTCGGCGGCGAGGCGATCGAAATCGCGCCCCGATCGCGTGAGACCATGCACGCACACCAGCACCCGTGGATTGTCCGGGTCACCCCATTCGGTATAGGCGACGCGATGCAGGCCCGCGGCGCTCGCGCACTGCACGTAACGTTGACGCGGCGCGGGCCGCCCGGCGGTGGAAGCGGAAGTCGTTGCGCTCATCTGGGGGTCCTTGCAAAGGTGCTGCGGATTGGGCTCGAACGATTGTAAACCGCTTCCTCGCGTGACAAGCATCGGCCAGAAGACTTAGGGAGGTCGATCCAGCCGTCGCGCGCCTGCGGCGACGCGCGCAAAAAACAGAACGGGCGAGACTCACGTCTCGCCCGTCCAAACCACACCGTTGCCGCCGCGCGGTCGCACCGCGCAGCGCAGCGTTTCAACCCGCGTCAGCTCACCGCGCTCACATCGAGCGGCGCGCCGGTCTTCGCCTGGATCTCCTCGGCGCTCACGCCCGGCGCGAGCTCCGTCACCTTCAGGCCGTTTTGCGTCACTTCGATCACGCCGAGATCGGTGATGATCTCGTCGACCACGCCCACGCCCGTCAGCGGCAGCGTGCATTCTTCGAGGATCTTGTGCTGGTCGCCCTTCGCCACGTGCTCCATCAGCACGACCACGCGCTTGACGCCCGCCACCAGGTCCATGGCGCCGCCCATGCCCTTGATCATCTTGCCGGGGATCATCCAGTTCGCCAGGTCGCCGCTCTTACTGATCTGCATCGCGCCGAGAATCGCGAGGTTGATGTGGCCGCCGCGAATCATCGCGAACGAATCCGCCGACGAGAAAATCGACGAGCCCGGCAGCGTCGTCACCGTCTGCTTGCCGGCGTTGATCAGGTCGGCGTCGACTTCGTCTTCGGTCGGCGACGGGCCGATGCCGAGCAAGCCGTTCTCCGACTGCAGCCACACTTCGACGCCCGCCGGCACGTGGTTGGCGACCAGCGTGGGCAGCCCGATGCCGAGGTTCACGTAAAAACCGTCTTGCAGTTCCTTCGCCGCGCGCGCGGCCATTTCATCACGAGTCCATGCCATGATCAGTCTCCTTTCGCGCGGACGATGCGTTGTTCGATGCGTTTTTCCGGATGCGCATTCAGCACGATGCGTTGCACGAAGATGCCGGGCGTGTGGATCGCGTCCGGATCGAGCTCGCCCACTTCGACGATCTCTTCGACTTCCGCGACGGTGATGCGGCCCGCCATCGCGCACATCGGATTGAAGTTGCGCGCGGTGCGGCGATAGATCAGGTTGCCGGACTTGTCGGCCTTCCATGCCTTGACGAGCGCGACGTCGGCGGTCAGCGAATGTTCGAGCACGTAGTGCCTGTCGCCGAACTGGCGGGTTTCCTTGCCCTCGGCGATCTGCGTGCCGTAGCCGGTGTTGGTGAAAAACGCGGGGATGCCCGAGCCGCCCGCGCGCAGCTTTTCGGCAAGCGTGCCCTGCGGCGTGAATTCGAGCTCGAGTTCGCCGGCCAGGTACTGGCGCTCGAACTCCTTATTCTCACCGACGTACGACGAGATCATCTTCTTGATCTGGCGCGTCTCGAGCAGCAACCCAAGGCCGAAACCGTCGACGCCCGCGTTGTTGCTGATACAGGTGATGCCCTGCACCTTCGAATCGCGCAGCGCCGCGATCAGCGCCTCAGGAATGCCGCACAGCCCGAAGCCGCCGACGGCAAACGTCTGCCCGTCCTTGACGATGTCCTTCAGCGCCTCGGCGGCGCCTGGATAGACCTTGTTCATGTGTTTGTCCCTTCCTTTATGGAAACCCGAGACCTGTACGCAGGCCGCCGGATCATTACAGCTGATACCGCAACTGGCGAACTTCACGTCGCTTCGCGATACCGCTACGTCATTCTAGTCATCCGCAGCATGCGCCGCGTTGTCATCTCCCGAAAGAGTACGCTGGGCCCGCCATACGGCACAATACGCAAAACTACATAAGTACTTCCCACCCACCCATGTCCGCCCTGGATTACCGCACCGCCTTTTACCTCGCACCGATCGGACTCGTGCTGTCGCGCGACCGGACCATCGAAGACTGCAACGACCAGCTCGCGTCGATCTTCGGCTACGCGCGCGAGGCGCTGATCGGCCAGTCGTTCCAGGTGCTGTATCCGTCGGCGGACGAGTTCGAGCGGATCGGCGCGCGCATTCCGCCGATCATGACCGCGCACGGCAGCTACGCCGACGACCGCATCATGAAGCGCGCGAATGGCGAGCTGTTCTGGTGTCACGTGACGGGCCGCGCGCAGCTGCGCACCGACCCGCACGCGGCGGGCGTCTGGACCTTCGAGGATCTGAGCGCGACCCGGCGCGTCGCGGTGGAACTCACGCCGCGCGAGCGTGAAATCGCCGCGCAACTGGTGACCGGCAAGACCAGCAAGCAGATCGGCCGCGTGCTCGACATCAGCCCGCGCACGGTCGACGTGTACCGCGCGCGGCTCATGCGCAAATACGACACGGGCAATGCGACCGAGCTGTTGCAGCGACTGCTCGGGGATTGAGAAAGGGAGGTTGAAGCGCGCGGCCGCGGGGTCAGGCCTCCTTCACGAGCGCCGCGCCCTCGATGGCCGCGCGCAGCACATCGGGTACCGGCACCGACTTGCCCGCGGCGTAGTCGATCCACACGCATCGCGCCGCCCCGCGCGCATAGAGGGTGTCGGGCTCATCGGCGCGCAGCAGTTCGAAAGCCGTATCGAAGCTGCTGCGCCCCGGCGTCGCCACCGACATCCGGCCGATCACGTCGCCCGGATAGTGCAGTTGCTTCAGAAACTCCATCGACGCATTCACGATCACCGGCCCCTGCCCGTCCGCGCGCTCGCCGAGAAAGTCCATATGCTCGAACCACGAAATCCGCACCTGCTCCATATAGCGGAAATAGACCGTATTGTTCACATGACCGAATGCGTCCATGTCGCCCCAGCGGATCGGCATTCTCATTTCGAAAACTGCGTGAAAATCGTTCATTCTGTACTTCCGTTGTTCCTTTGCTGACTGATATGTGAAACGTTTGACTGCCTGCTCACGCGAGCCCGAAACCGTCGTCGGCGACGATCACCGAGCCGTTGATGAACTGCGATTCGTCGGCCGCGAGCAGCAGCAGGAGCCCATCGAGATCCTCCGGTTTGCCGACGCGATGACGCGGCAGCATCGCCACGAGCTTCTGCCCCTGGTCGGTCGACCAGTGGTGATGGTTGATCTCAGTGTCGATATAGCCCGGGCAGATCGCGTTGACATTGATGCCGTGCTTGCCCCATTCGAGCGCCATCGCCTTCGTCATGTGGACGACCGCGGCCTTGCTCATCGAATACAGGCCGATTTGCGGCAGCACGCGCAAGCCCGCCATCGACGCGATGTTGATGATCCGGTACGACGGCTTCTGCGTGCTGCTACCGCGCATGATCATGCGCTTGGCGACTTCCTGCGCGACGAAAAACGCGCCGCGCGTGTTCGTGTCGAACACATATTCGAAGTCCGCCGGCGTGACCTCGGAGAGCTTCTGCGTCGTCGACACGCCCGAGTTGTTGACGAGGATGTCGATCGTGCCGGCTTCCGTCTCCGCGTGCGCGACCGCCGATTTGATGCTCTGGTAATCGGTCACGTCGAGCGACACGACGTGCGCGGCGCCGCCAGAGGCCTCGATTTCCGCGCGCAGCTCCTTGAGCCGCTCCGTACGTCGGCTCGCCAGCACGACCTTCGCGCCCGCCTGCGACAGCACCTGCGCGAAGCGCTTGCCCAACCCGCTCGAGGCGCCCGTAATCAGCGCGACCTTGCCTTCCAGATTGATCGAACGGCCCATTGTCTTTCCTTCTTCGGTTGTAATGACAACTGCGGTTGACGGGTTCGGTAGGACCGCGACTAAGGGTCTATACCGTATCATGAAATAGTACGGTCGTGCTAATCTATGGCCTTTGGGTTGCGGGGCGGGGATCGATCGCCCACAATACGAACCCGAAAAAAGTATTCTAACGGTAAGAGGAGCAGCATCAATGACCCCCGCAAGTCTCATCGAGCAGTACGGCCCGCGCGAGTCGATGGAGTACGACGTCGTGATCGTCGGCGGCGGCCCTGCGGGCCTGTCGGCGGCGATTCGCCTGAAGCAGCGCGCGGCGGAAAAAGGCGTCGAGCTTGGCGTGTGCGTACTCGAAAAAGGCTCGGAGATTGGGGCGCATATCCTGTCGGGCGCGGTGATGGACCCCCGCGCGCTGACCGAGCTGATCCCGGACTGGAAGGAAAAAGGCGCGCCGCTGACGGTCGACGTCACCGAAGACCGCTTCCTGTTCCTGACCGAAACCGGCTCGAAGAGCGTGCCGACCTGGGCGTTACCGGACAATTTCAAGAATCACGGCAACTACGTGATCAGCCTCGCGAACGTGACGCGCTGGCTGGGTCAGCAGGCCGAGGCGCTCGGCGTCGAGATTTTCCCGGGCTTTCCGGCAGCCGAAGTGCTCTACCACGACGACGGCTCGGTCAAGGGCGTCGCGACCGGCAACCTCGGCATCGGCAAGGACGGCGAGCCGACCGAGAACTTCCAGCTCGGCATGGAACTGCACGCGAAGTACACGCTGTTCTGCGAAGGCGCGCGCGGGCATCTCGGCCGTCAGTTGAACGAGCGGTTCAAGCTGCGTGACGGCGTCGATCCGCAGATCTACGGCCTTGGCATCAAGGAGCTGTGGGAGATCGATCCGGCGAAGCACAAACCGGGTCTGGTCATGCACACGGCCGGCTGGCCGCTCGAAAACGACACGTACGGCGGCTCGTTCCTGTATCACATGGACAACAACCAGGTGGTGGTGGGCTTCGTGGTCGGCCTCGGCTATTCGAATCCGTATCTGTCGCCGTTCGAGGAGTTCCAGCGCTACAAGACCCATCCGGCGATCCGCACGATTCTCGAAGGCGGCAAGCGCGTGTCGTACGGCGCGCGCGCGATCACCGCCGGCGGCCTGCTGTCGCTACCGAAGCTGGTGTTCCCGGGCGGCGCGCTGGTGGGTGACGACGCGGGCTTCCTGAATGCGTCGCGCATCAAGGGTTCGCACGCCGCGATCAAGACCGGCATGCTCGCGGCCGACGCCGCGTTCGACGCCGTGCAGGCCGGTCGTCAGGCGGACGAACTGATTGCGTACCCGGAAGCGTTCAAAACCTCGTGGCTGTACACCGAGCTGTATCGCGCGCGTAACTTCAAGCAGTGGATGAGCAAGGGTCTCTACCTCGGCACGCTGATGGTCGGTCTCGAGCAGAAGCTGCTCGGCGGCAATGTGCCGTGGACGCTGCATCACCAGCATTCCGATCACGAGATGCTGAAGCCGGCTTCGCAGTGCAAGCCGATCACGTATCCGAAGCCGGACGGCAAGCTGACGTTCGATCGGCTTTCTTCGGTGTTCATCTCGAACACGAATCACGAGGAAAATCAGCCGGCGCACCTGACGCTGAAAGATCCGACCGTGCCGGTCAACGTGAACTGGCAGACCTATGCGGGACCGGAGTCGCGTTATTGCCCGGCAGGCGTGTACGAGTTCGTGAAGAACGACGAAGGCAACGAGCGGCTCGTCATCAACGCGCAGAACTGCGTGCACTGCAAGACTTGCGATATCAAGGACCCGACGCAGAACATCGTGTGGGTCACGCCGGAAGGCGGTGGCGGCCCGAACTATCCGAATATGTAATGGATGTGCTGTTTGCCTTCGCGGCGCTGTGCGGAAACCGGCAGCGGCGTGAAGGCAAATTTCGATAGCGCGTTCGCGCTGTCATCCGCGCGCTGGCTTGCGCGCTTCATTCGCCCCTTCCCTATTCCCTTTTATGGCGGCTCGTTCGCCGTCAATAGCAGGACCGAGTCGGCGTTAGGGCGCACTCGCCGCGATCTTCGGCGTGCTGACGGCCACGTCGCCGCATTGCGCGCGATGGCGCAGCGCGTGATCGATCAGCACGAGCGCGAGCATCGACTCGGCGATCGGCGTCGCGCGAATGCCGACGCACGGGTCGTGCCGCCCGAAGGTTTCGACGACGACCGGCTGCCCGGCCTTGTCGATCGAACGGCGCGGCGTGCGAATGCTCGAGGTCGGCTTGATCGCGATCGACACCGTGATGTCCTGCCCCGTCGAAATACCCCCGAGCACGCCGCCCGCGTGATTACCGACGAAGCCCTCCGGCGTCAGCTCGTCGCCATGCACCGAGCCGCGTTGCGCCACGCTCGCGAAACCCGCGCCGATCTCGACGCCCTTCACCGCGTTGATGCCCATCATGGCGTGCGCGATGTCGGCGTCGAGGCGGTCGAACAGCGGCTCGCCGAGGCCGACCGGCACACCGGAGGCGACCACGTTGATGCGCGCGCCGATCGAATCGCCGTCCTTGCGCAGCGCGTCCATATACGCTTCGAGCTGCGGCACGATTTCGGCGTTCGGCACGAAGAACGGGTTTTCGCGCACCTGCGCCCAGTCGACGAAGGGCACGTCGATCTCGCCGAGCGCGGCCATATAGCCGCGAATTTCGGTGCCGAACTTCTCGCGCAGCCACTTCTTCGCGACCGCGCCCGCCGCGACGGTCGGCGCCGTCAGCCGCGCGGACGACCGTCCACCGCCGCGGTAATCGCGAATGCCGTACTTGTGCCAGTAGGTGTAGTCGGCGTGCCCGGGGCGGAACGTCTCGGCGATGTTGCCGTAGTCCTTGCTGCGCTGATCGGTATTGCGGATCAGCAGCGCGATCGGCGCGCCGGTGGTCTGACCTTCGAACACGCCCGACAGGATCTCGACCTTGTCCTCTTCCTGGCGCTGCGTCACATGGCGCGACGTGCCCGGCTTGCGGCGATCGAGTTCGAACTGGATATCGGCTTCGCTGAGCGCCATGCCCGGCGGGCAGCCGTCGATCACGCAGCCGATAGCGGGGCCATGCGATTCGCCGAAGGTCGTGACAGTGAAAAGCGTACCGAGCGTATTGCCGGACATGGGCGTCGTCCAAAGAAATGCGGGGAGAACGCTATTATGCCAGCCCGCTCGCATCGAAGACGGGCGTGGCGGCAGCGATGGGCGCTATTTGCGCGCGCCGCGCAGCTCGGTCACGAGCTGCTGCAACTTCTCCGGCGTCGCGAGCACAGGGTCGATCGGCTCACCGACCGCGAGGCTCAGCCGGCTCATCACGCCTTTTCTGATCGGCCGCGGCCAGTGCGCATCAACCGCGCGCGAGAACACGCTGCCCCACAGACCGCGCAGCGCCATCGGAATGACCGGCGCCGGCGAGCGCCTGACGATCTCGCTCACGCCGTGGCGAAACGGATTCAGATCGCCCGTGCGAGTCAGCTTGCCTTCGGGAAAGATGCAGACGAGTTCGCCGTCGGCGAGCGCCTGCGCGCACAACTCGTAGGCACGCGCGAGCAGCGCCGCGTCCTGATGCGCGGGCGCGATCGGAATCGCCTTCGCATGGCGGAACAGCCAGCCGACGAACGGCGAGCGGAAGATCTCGTGGTCCATCACGAAGCGGATCGGCCGCGGGCTTTCGGCCATGATGACGATCGCATCGACGAAGCTGACGTGGTTGCACACGAGCACCGCCGCGCCCTCCTCCGGAATCCGCTCCGCATGCACGAGCCGGATCCGGTAGAACGTATGCACCAGCAGCCACGCGATGAAGCGCAGCAGAAACTCGGGCACGAGCGAATAGATGTAGGCCGCGACGACCACGTTCAGCAGCGCGGTCACGAGGAAGATCGCCGGAATGCTGAAGCCCGCCGTGGTCAGGCCCATCGCCATCAGCGCCGAGACGATCATGAACAGCGCGTTGAGGATATTGTTCGCGGCGATGATGCGCGCGCGATGGCTCGGCTGGCTACGGCTCTGGATCAGCGCGTAGAGCGGCACGCTGTAGAAGCCACCGAACATCGCGAGCAGGAACAGATCGGCGAGCACGCGCCAATGCACGAGCCGCGCGAGAAACTCGCCGACGCTCAGCAAGTGCCCCGCCGGCGGCAGCGCGTGGCTCGCGAAGAAAAGATCGATCGCGAACACGCTCATGCCGATCGATCCAAGCGGCACGAGGCCGATTTCGATACGCCGCTTCGAAAGCCGTTCGCACAACAGCGAGCCCAGCCCGATGCCGAGCGAAAACGTGGCGAGCAGCACGGTCACGACGTCGGGATCGGCGGACAGCACATCCTTCGCGAAATTGAAGAACGAAGCGAGAAAGGTGGCGCCGACGAACCACAGCCACGAAATGCCGAGCAGGCTCAGAAACACCGTGCGGTTTTCGTGCGCGAGCTTCAGATTGCGCCACGTTTCGCTGACGGGGTTCCAGTTGATGCGCAATTCGGGCTGCGGCGCGGGCGTAGCCGGTACGAAGCCCGACACCGCGCGCCCGATCAGCGCGATCGCGATACACGCGCAAGCCAGCACCACCGCGCCATGCTCGGCGAATCCCGCTCCCGCGCCGCCGACGATCGTGCCGACCAGGATCGCGACGAAAGTGCCCATCTCGACCATGCCGTTGCCGCCGACCAGCTCCGCCTTCGACAGATGCTGCGGCAGATACGAATACTTGACCGGCCCGAACACGGTCGAATGCACGCCCATCAGGAACGTGCACAGGTACAGCAACGGCGCGCTGTGCAGCCAGAACCCCGCGCCGCCGACCAGCATCACCGCGATCTCGAACGTCTTGACGAGGCGCGTGAGCAACGCCTTGTCGTACTTGTCCGCGATCTGGCCGGAGGTGGCCGAGAACAGCACGAACGGCAGAATGAAAATCGCTGAGATCAGGAACGCCGCGGTCTTCGGGTCGACGCCCGAAAACCGCGCCGCCTGATACGTGACGAGCGACGTGAAGCCGATCTTGAACACGTTGTCGTTCATCGCGCCGAGAAACTGCGTCCAGAAGAACGGCCCGAAACGGCGCTGGCCTAGGAGGCGGAACTGGGATTCATGCGTTTCGTGCGCGCGAGTGGCGCGACGGGCGGCAGGCAACGGACGATCGTTCATGAACTCTGGAGAACGGCGCGAAAAGAGGGCAATGAAGAGGGCAATAAAGCGGCCGACGCGGTGGTCAGTGGAATCGTTGCGACGCGCGCACGAGCCTGCGCGTGGCGCGAAAGGTTGGCGGTGATCAGGCTGTCAGTCGTCCGGTTGGCCCGTGGCCGACCCGCGCCAGAGCCCGACACGGAGCAGGACACAAAAAAAGCGCCCGCTTGCGCGCGCGCCCTGCCGATGGAGTCGCGCTCGCGGTGACGGCCGGAGCGCGACGTTCGAGCCACGCGCATCAGCGCGCCGGCTGCGGGTCCTGTCCTTCCTGCTCTTCCGGCCAGTCGCGGATATAGGCCTTCAGCATGCGGTTCTCGAAACCCTGCTCCTCGACCACCGCCTTCGCCACGTCGTAAAACGAGATGACGCCCATCAGCGTGCGGCTTTCCATGACGGGCAGATAACGCACGTGATGCTCGAGCATCATGCGGCGCACTTCGTTGACGTCGGTTTCGGGCGTGCAGGTGAGCGGGTGGTCGTCCATCACCTTGCGGATCGTCGAGGTGCCGACGCTGCCGCCGTTCTCGCTCAAGGTCATGATGATTTCGCGAAACGTCAGCATGCCGACGAGGTCGCCGTATTCCATCACCACGAGCGAGCCGATGTCGTGCTCGGCCATGGTATTGACGGCGTCATGCAGCGTGGTATCCGGCGTGACCGTAAAAAGGGTGTTGCCCTTGACTTTAAGAATGTCGCTGACTCGCATGATCTATCTCCTGATACCGCCAATCTTGCAGTGCATGAAATTGTTTTTCGATCCTAGCGGAAAGGCCCATAAAAGGAAAGCGGACCGCCCACCAAGGCCCGGCGGGCCTTCGCGAGTTCGAATTCCTATGACTTGCGGATCGCGCGCATACCGCGCTCCCCGCACACGCAGGACGAACCCGCGGGAAAACCGCGCTTGAAGCAGTGTGCGCCAATGTTAGGATGGCCGCCCTACCCTGATCTTTCGCGAGGCCGTTCGCGGCCCGCCGCCCACGATGTCCGCCAACCGTTTCGATACGCTTGCGCTGCACGCCGGCGCAGCCCCCGACCCCGCCACCGGCGCGCGCGCGACGCCGATCTACCAGACCACCTCGTTTTCGTTCCGCGACTCGGATCACGCCGCCGCGCTGTTCAACATGGAGCGCGCCGGCCACGTCTACTCGCGGATCTCGAATCCGACCGTCGCCGTGTTCGAGGAACGCGTCGCCGCGCTCGAAAACGGCGCCGGCGCGATCGGCACGGCAAGCGGCCAGGCCGCGCTGCATCTGGCGATCGTGACGCTGATGGGCGCCGGCTCGCACATCGTCGCCTCGAGCGCGCTGTACGGCGGCTCGCACAATCTACTGCATTACACGCTGCCGCGCTTCGGCGTCGAGACGACCTTCGTGAAGCCCGGCGACCTCGACGCCTGGCGCGCCGCGCTGCGCCCCAACACGCGCCTGCTATTCGGCGAAACGCTCGGCAATCCGGGCCTCGACGTGCTCGACATCGCCGCGCTCGCGCAGATCGCGCACGGGCACCGCGTGCCGTTGCTGGTCGACTCGACCTTCACGACACCGTACCTGTTGCGCCCCTTCGAGCACGGCGCCGACTTCATCTATCACTCAGCGACCAAGTTTCTCGGCGGCCACGGCACGACGATCGGCGGCGTGCTGGTCGACGGCGGCACGTTCGACTTCGAGGCATCCGGCCGCTTTCCCGAATTCACCGAGCCGTACGAGGGCTTTCACGGCATGGTGTTCGCCGAGGAAAGCACGGTCGCGCCATTCCTGTTGCGCGCGCGCCGCGAAGGCTTGCGCGACTTCGGCGCGTGCCTGCACCCGCAGGCCGCGTGGCAACTGCTGCAAGGCATCGAGACGCTGCCGTTGCGCATGGAGCGACACGTCGCCAATACGAGACGCGTGGTCGAGTTTCTCGCCGCTCATGCCGCGGTCGAATCCGTCGCCTACCCCGAGCTGCCGACCCATCCGGACCACGCGCTCGCGAAGCGCCTGCTGCCACGCGGCGCCGGCGCGGTGTTCAGCTTCAACCTGCGCGGCGATCGTGCGGCCGGGCGTGCCTTCATCGAAGCGCTCACGCTGTTTTCGCACCTCGCCAACGTCGGCGACGCGCGCTCACTGGTGATCCACCCGGCGTCGACGACGCATTTCCGCATGGACGCCGCCGCGCTCGCGGCCGCCGGAATCGCGGAAGGCACGATCCGTCTGTCGATTGGCCTCGAAGATCCGGACGACCTGATCGACGATCTGAAGCGCGCGCTGAAGGCCGCGCAAAAAGCCGCAGCGACCGCCCCGACCGCCCCCGTCGCCACCCGCGCCCCTTCCCGCCCGGAGTCCGCATGATCGTCACCGTTCAAGGCAAACCGGCCTATGCCTACACCGGCGGCAAAACCTTCGACGCGCGCCTGCCCACCGCCGTTTTCATCCACGGCGCCGAGCACGATCACAGCGTGTGGGCACTGCAAAGCCGCTACTTCGCGCACCACGGCTTCGGCGTGCTGGCGGTCGATCTGCCGGGCCACCGCCGCAGCGCCAGCCCCGCGCTCAGCAGCATCGCCGCGCTGGCCGACTGGCTCGCCGCGCTGCTCGACGCCGTGGGCGTCGAGCGCGCGTTTGTGGCCGGCCACAGCATGGGCTCGCTGATCGCGCTCGACTTCGCCGGCCGCTATGCGCAGCGCGCGACCCACCTCGCGCTGCTCGCGACCGCGCTGCCCATGAGCGTCTCCGACGCCTTGCTCGACGCCGCGCTCAACCGCGAGCCCGAAGCCATCGAGATGGTCAACGAGTGGACGCATTCGACGCTTGCCGCGAAGCCCTCCTGCCCCGGCCCCGGCTTCTGGCTGCACGGCATGAACCAGCGGCTGATGGAGCACGTCTCCGCCAGCGGCGAAGCGCATCTGTTCCACACCGATTTCACCGCCTGCCACACCTATGCGGACGGCCTCGCCCGCGCGGCGCAGCTGCGTTGCGCAACGCGTCTGATCGTCGGCCGGCGCGATGCCATGACGCCGCCACGCGCGGCGAAAGCACTGGCCGATGCGCTCGCGCAGGCAGGCGTGCCGAACGACACCATCACGCTCGAGGCGGGTCACGCGCTGATGTCCGAGCAACCCGACGCGACGCTGGACGCGCTCTACAGCTTCGCCTCGCGGCCACCGCGCGAAGCGCACTGAATGGCCACGATACCCGCGCCGAACCCGCGCCACCATCCGCCGAATGGCCAGGTTGCGTTAGGCGGGCGATCGCCGGAGAATGTTCGAAGCTGTCTTTTTCAGCCTCCGGAGGCCGTCATGGCTCATACCGCGCATAGCGATCACTTCGCGAGCTTCGCGGAGTTTTATCCGTACTATCTGAGCGAGCATGGCAACATCGTGTCGCGGCGGCTGCATTTCATCGGCTCGCTCGGCGTGATCGGCTGTCTCGCAATGGCGCTCGCCACCGGCAACTGGTTATGGGTGCCGGCGGCCGTGATCTGCGGCTATGGCTTCGCGTGGGTCGGCCATTTCTTCTTTGAAAAGAACAAGCCGGCCACCTTCCGTCATCCGTTTTACAGCCTGATGGGCGACTGGGTGATGTTCAAGGACATCTGTGTGGGGAAGATTTCGCTGTAGTTCGCCGGGCAACCCGACGCCGGGCCGCCCTATCACGCCGCCTGATGCGGCATCGAAGCCGCCGCGCGCTCGCCGTCCCCGAATTGCGCCGCTCTCGCCGCCGCGCGCGACGCGAGCAACGCGGCGAGCGTCACCTTCAGCTTGTCGTTCTCGAGCGCACCGAGCAGCATGGCGCCGTCCGTGCGCGTGGAGTCGAGTTCGAGCTGATACGTGAGCTCCGCGCGATCGATCACGAACAGGTCGTACAGCCGTTGCACGGTCACCTGCGCCGGGTTCGCGAGCAACACGAAGTGCGGGCCGGTATCGCTCTCCTCCAGCCGCGCGATCCACTCTATTTCTTCGAGCCGCTGCAGCAGGGTCTGCGTCGTATCCATGTCGCGGCGAAGCATGCGTGCGAGTTCGGGCATCGTGTAACCGCGCCTGCCGGCCTCGCGCGCTTCGCACAACCGCGCGAGCAGTTCGAGCGAATCGAACAGATTGCTGCCATAGAACACCGGGCGATGAAACTGGCCGATGCGAATCGCCGGCAACGCCGACGCGATCATCGCGCCGGTCAGCGTGATGAACCAGCACAGGTACATCCACAGCAGGAACAGCGGCACGGCGGCGAACGCGCCATACACCGCCGTATAGGTCGGAATGCGGCGCACGTAGTAGCCGAAACCGCGCTTGGCGAGCTCGAAGGCAATCGCGGCAATCACGCCGCCGACCACCGCATCACGCCATTCGACGCGGCAGTTCGGCAGATAAACGTAAAGAATCGTGAACGCGAGCATGGTAAACGGCAGCGTGGCGCTCGCGAGCGCCCATTCGATCAGCGGCGTGATGCGCTGCGCGGCGCTAAACGTCATCGATTGCGTGAACAGATACGACGAGATCGACAGACTCACGCCGATCAGGATCGGACCGAGCGTGATGATGGCCCAGTAGACGAGGATGCGCTGCGCGACCGGCCGCGCCTTGCGCACGCGCCAGATCACGTTGAACGCGGACTCGACGGTCATCATCGTCATCACCGCGGTGACGAACAGCACGATCATGCCGATCGTCGTCAGCCCTTTGGCCTTCGACGCGAACTGGTTCAGATACTTGAAGATCTGATCGTTCAGCTGCGCGGGCATCAGGTGGTCGGCGAGAAAAAACTGCAGCGACGCCTGGAACGAACTGAAGATCGGAAACGCGGTGAACAGCGCAAACGCGACGGTGGCGAGCGGCACGAGCGCGAGCATCGTCGTGAACGTCAAGCTGCCCGCGACCTGCGGAATCCTGTCCTCACCGATGCGTTGCGCGGCGAATTGCGCGAGACGTTTGAGCGTATCGAGATCGAAACGCACCCTAACCAACAAACCTGCCTCCTTGCTTGCTGAACCGCCAGACGAAGCGCGCGGAAACCCCGCGCGAAAAGCGGCCGAACCACCCGGCCGAACCACCTGGCCGAACGGCCATGAGTGGACTGTGCAACGGACCGAGCCCCTATAATACCCGTTCACCAATGAGGCCTATGAAAGACATTCTCGTGCTCTATTACAGCCGTCACGGCGCCACGCGCGAGCTTGCGCTGGCGATCGCGCACGGCATCGACAGCGTCCCCGGCATGCAGGCGCGCGTGCGCACCGTGCCGGCGGTTTCCACGGTCTGCGAGGCGAGCGAGCCCGACATCCCCGCCGAAGGACCGCCGTACGTCGAACTGCGCGACCTCGAAGAATGCGCGGGCCTCGCGCTCGGCTCGCCGACCCGCTTCGGCAACATGGCGGCCGCGCTCAAATACTTTCTCGACGGCACCACGCCGCAGTGGTTGTCGGGCGCGCTGTCGGGCAAGCCGGCCTGCGTGTTCACCTCGACCGGCAGCCTGCACGGCGGCCAGGAATCCACGCTGCTGTCGATGATGCTGCCGCTGCTTCACCACGGCATGCTGATCGTCGGCATTCCGTACACCGAGAGCGCGCTGTCCACCACGCAAACCGGCGGCACGCCCTACGGCGCGTCGCACTTCGCGCGCGCGGGCACGGCCGGGCAAGGCATCTCCGCCGAAGAACGGACGCTGGCGATTGCGCTCGGCGCGCGCGTGGCGCGCACGGCGGCGTCGATGTCCGACAGACCGTGAGCGTCGAGCCGTGAACGAACCGGATCTGCAACCGTCCGCGCGCGACGCCGCCCGTCGCGACACGCGCGGCACTGAATTCGCCGCAAACGTGGCGGCCACCGCCACCAGCGTGCCCGTGCACCCCAAAGCCGCCGCCGCGCTCGTCGCCGCCTTCACGCTGGTCGCGATGATCGCGCTTGCCGTCGCCTGGGAATGGTGGCTCGCGCCGCTGCGGCCCGGCGGCTCGCTGCTCGTGCTGAAGGCCTTGCCGCTGCTCTCCGCGTTGCCGGGCGTGTGGCGACGCCGGCTTTATACGATGCAATGGGCGTCGATGCTGATCCTGCTGTATTTTGCCGAAGGCGTCGTGCGCGGCTGGAGCGAGCATGGCCTGAGCGCTCGGCTCGGCTGGCTGCAAGCGGCGCTTGCCGTGATCTTCTTTACCTGCACGCTTGCGTATGTCGGCCCCTTCAAGCGCGCGGCAAAGCGGGCTGCAAAACATGCCGCCGGCGAGCCGCCCCCGCCCGCCTGACGCCTATAACGCCCGAACCCGCTGCCCGCCCCTGACACCGCCAACCGCCCCCATGACTCACGACGCTTTTCTCGCCGCCTGCCGCGACGCCATCGGCACGGCCCACGTACTGACCGATTCGCACGACACCGCGCCCTACCTGACCGATTGGCGCCGCCGTTACACCGGCGCGGCCTGCGCGGTGCTGTGCCCGGCCACTTCCGCCGAAGCCGCCGCGCTCGTCAGGCTCGCCGTCGAGCATCGGGTCGCGCTGGTGCCGCAGGGCGGCAACACGGGCCTCGCGGGCGGCGCGACGCCCGACGCGAGCGGCGCGCAGGCGGTCATCAGCCTGCGCCGCCTGAATCGCATGCGCGACATCGATCCGCACAACAACACGATCACCGTCGAAGCCGGCGTGATCCTCGCCGACGTGCAGAAGCACGCCGAAGCCGCCGGGCGTCTGTTCCCACTGAGCCTCGCCGCCGAAGGCAGCTGCACGATCGGCGGCAATCTGTCGACCAACGCGGGCGGCACGGGCGTATTGCGCTACGGCAATACGCGCGAGCTCTGTCTCGGCCTCGAAGTGGTGACGCCGCAAGGTGAACTGTGGGACGGTCTACGCGGGCTGCGCAAGGACAACACCGGCTACGATCTGCGCGACCTGTTCATCGGCGCGGAAGGTACGCTCGGTCTCATCACCGCAGCGGTGCTGAAGCTGCATCCGCAACCGGCCGCGCGCGTCACAGCGCTCGCCGCGCTCGCGTCGCCGCATGCGGCGCTCGATTTTCTCGCGCTCACGCAGCGCGTCGCCGGGCCGTTGCTGACCGGTTTCGAGTTGATGTCGGATTTTTGCCTGCGTCTCGTCGGCCGGCATTTCGAGCAGATGCGTTATCCGTTCGCCGAGCCGCACGCTCAGGTCGTGCTGCTCGAACTGTCGGACAGCGAAAGCGAACAGCACGCGCGCACGTTGTTCGAGGGGCTGATGGAAACCGCGCTCGAACAGGATCTCGTGCAAGACGCGGTGGTCGCGGAAAACCTCGCGCAGTCGCGCGCGTTCTGGAATCTGCGCGAGCACATCCCGCTCGCGCAGGCCGAGGAAGGGTTGAACATCAAGCACGATATCGCGGTGCCGATCTCGCGCATCGGTCATTTCATCGAGACGACCGATGCCGCGATCGCGCAAGCCGCACCCGGCGCGCGCATGGTCACGTTCGGCCATCTCGGCGACGGCAATCTGCACTACAACGTGCAGGCGCCCGAGGGTGTCGATGCGAAGTCATTTCTGCGGGAGTACCAGAGCCCGATCAACCGGATCGTCTACGACAGCGTGCACGCGCATCGCGGCAGCATCAGCGCGGAACACGGGATCGGTCAGTTGAAGATCGACGAAGCCGCACACTACAAGCAGGACGTCGAAGTGAAAATGATGCGCGCGATCAAGCAGGCGCTCGATCCGCTGAACCTGATGAATCCGGGCAAGGTGCTACGCTAAGGTTTGAAGCCTTCGCGGTCCGGCGCGCAGGCGTTTCCGAGGAGTTGCGTCCGTGAAGATTCGCGTGTTGTCCGACCTGCATCTGGAAATGGATGAGCCTGAGCTGATCCCGCATGCGCAGGCGGATCTGGTCGTGCTGGCGGGTGATATCCACAATCATGCGGCCGGCCCGCGCTGGGCCGCGCAGGCGTTCGACGACGCGGTGCCGGTCATCTACGTGCCGGGCAATCACGAGTATTACGACGGCGAGTTCGGCGCGCTGGAAAGCGCCCTCTTCGACGCGGCCGCCCAGGTCGACAACGTGCACGTGCTGAACAACGCCACGCTGGTCGATCCCCAGGGCCGCTGGCGCGTGCTCGGCACGACGTTGTGGACCGATTTCGCGCTGTACGGGGCGACCCCCGAGGCAATCGAGGAATCAATCGCCGCCGCGCGCAAGGTCATGCTCGATTACCGCGGGCTGATCCAGATGAACTGGCCGCACGATCCGCGCGACACCGCGCGCGACTTCACACCGGCCGATTCGTTGGCGCTGCACCGGCATGCGCGCGCCTGGCTCGAAAGCGAGCTGGCCAAGCCGTTCGCCGGCCACACGATCGTGGTGACGCATCACGCGCCGCATCGGCTGAGTCTGGCCGAGCGCTTTGCCGAGGACCGCGTGTCGGCGGGCTTCGTCAATCATCTGCCGGAGCTCGTGCGCGCGCCCGTTGCGTTGTGGATTCATGGCCACACGCATACGTCGTTCGACTATGTGGTGGACGGCACGCGCGTCGTGTGCAATCCGCGCGGCTATTTCGACCGGCGCACGCGCCAGTGGGAAAATCCGCAGTTTGCGTGGGACAAGGTTGTCGAGATCTAGCGGGGTGCTACCGGGATGCTAGCGGTTTTCAGCCGGGCGGCTGCATGCGCTCGACCCGCGCCCGCCTCTCACCGCTCGCGCCGCGGCGCATCCGGTGACTCGACCTCGACCGGCACGAGTTGCGGCTGCTGTTCACGCATACGGCGCAGCAGATCGCGCGAAGCGGCGACGCCGATCAGTCCAAACATGACGGCCAAGCCGATCATCAGGTGCGTATCCATGGATGTGTCGTCCTTCAGTGGTTGCGAGGTGCCGAACGGCGGCGAATCCAGCGCGTCCAGCCAAAGCGGCGACGCGTGAACGACACGTTAGCAAATCGATTGCGCGCGAGAAGTAAAGAAATGTTGCGACGCGGCGCGTGTGTAACAGGCTGTCACGCCACGCGCCACTCGAACGTCAACGCATGGAGAACACGCGTTCAGGTTCGCGCGAATTTGCGCAACTCTTCCTGATCGGCCGCGAGCGTGGAAGGCAACTCGTCGCGCAGGAATTCGACCCATGTGCGGATCTTCGCGTCCAGATACTGCCGCGACGGATACAGCGCATATAGATTCATCTGCTGCGACATGTACTCGGGCAGCAGCCACACCAGCTCGCCGCTGCGCAAACCGCTGATCGCGGAGTAGATCGGAATCAGCGCGACGCCCATGCCCTGTGAGACGGCCTTGACCATTGCCTCCGCCACGTTCACCTGGAACGTCGTTGCGCCGAACGCGATGGTTTCCTCGCCGTTCGGGCCGTCGAAGGTCCATTTGTCCGGCGGATACACGGGCGAAACCATCTGCAGGCAGGTGTGCTGCGCAAGGTCCGTGGGCGTTTGCGGCACGCCGTGCCGCTCGAGGTACGCCGGCGAGGCGCACGCAATGCTGAACGCGCTGCCCAGGCGCTGCGACACGAGCCCCGAATCCGGCAGGCCGGTCGCCAGCGTCAACGACACGTCGAAGCCTTCGTCGAGCAGATCGGGCATGCGCTGGGCGAGCGTCAGTTCGATGTGCACGTCCGGGTAGCGCTCCTGGTAACGGCCCACGGCCGGCACCACATAGTGCTGGCCGAAGCTCGTCATCGCGTGGACCTTCAGTTTGCCGGACGGACGCGCGTGCGCGTCGCTCGCCTCGGCCTCCGCCTGATCCACGTACGCGAGAATCTGCTCGCAGCGCTGCAGATAGCGCTCGCCGGCCTCCGTCAGCGCGATGCGGCGCGTGGTCCGGTTCAACAGCCGCGTGCGCAGATGCGCTTCCAGATCGGAAACCGCGCGCGACGCGTAGGCCGTCGTCGTATTCAGATGCTGCGCGGCGCCCGTGAAGCTGCCTGCTTCGACGACGCGGACGAAAACGCGCATGTTTTGAAGCGTGTCCATACCTATCCCCAATGATCGGCAGCGATTGTTACACGATCAGCAATGGCAATTATCTCATGTCTCGTAAGAATGCCTTGCATCTTTACCGGTTATTCCCCAATCGATCAAAAAATATAATTGCACGCAAGCTTCTATAGTCAATTTTGGAGGAAATCGTGCAGTCTCCGGTACCCAAAGGGATCGCCGCAGCCGCGGTTCTTACGATCCTATTAACAATCGCCGGATGTGCAAGTACCGGAGGCGTCGCGCCGCAAACGCAAACGATCAACCCTTCGTCACTCGACGCCGGCAACGCGATCCGCGCCGCCAACGCCGATGCGCAGTGGCCCGCCACCGACTGGTGGCGCTCGTATGACGACCCGCAGCTGAACCAGTGGATCGCCGACGCGCAGGCCGGCAATCCGAGCCTCGCGGCCGCGCAGGCGCGCGTGCGCGAGGCCGCGTCGATGGCCGGCGTCGCGCGCGCGGCACTCGCGCCGCAAGTCAACGGCAGCCTGTCGATCCAACGTCAGCAGTGGGCCGACAATGTCTATTACGGCCCCGGGCCGCTCGCGGGCGAACAGTCGTGGAACAACACCGGCACGCTCGGCCTCGCCTATCACCTCGACTTCTGGGGCAAGGACAAGAACGCCGCCGAGCGCGCGCTCGACCTCGCGCACGCCAGTGCCGCCGACGCGCGCGCCGCGCAGCTGGAACTGCAGGCGAACGTCGTGCGCACCTATGTCGAGATGTCGCTGAACTACGCGTTGCTCGACATCGCGAAGCAGACACTGCAGCAACAGCAGCAGATCGTCGATCTCGCGAACCGGCGCCTGAAGGGCGGCATCGGCACGCAGCTCGAAGTGAGCCAGGCCGAAACGCCGCTGCCCGAGTACGAACGCCAGATCGACGCGATCGAGGAGAAGATCGCGCTCGGCCGCAACCAGTTGGCCGCGCTCGCGGGCAAGGGGCCGGGCGCGGGCGACACGATCCAGCGCCCGGCGCTGTCGCTCGCCGCGCCCGCCGGGCTGCCGGCCGCGCTGCCGGCCGATCTGATCGGCCACCGGCCGGACGTGGTCGCGGCACGCTGGACGGTCGCCGCGCAGGCGCGCGGCATCGACGTCGCGAAGGCCGGGTTCTATCCGGATATCAACCTGCTCGCCTCGATCGGCGGCTATGCGGCGATGGGGCCGCTGTTCCAGTTCCTGAAGAGTGAGTCGCATAGCTGGAGCGTGGGTCCCGCGCTGACGCTGCCGATCTTCGACGGCGGCCGGCTGCGCTCGCAGCTCGGCGCGGCGTCGGCGGGCTACGACGAGGCCGTCGAGCGTTACAACCAGTCGATCGTGGGTGCGCTCAAGGACATCTCCGACCAGGTGATCCGCATCCGTTCGCTGACCACCCAGGCCGACGACGCCGACCGCTCGGTCGCCGCCGCGCGCAAGAACTACGACTTGTCGCGCGAGGGCTACCGCCGCGGCTTGACCGATTATGTGAACGTGCTGATCGCCCAAAACCAGCTGCTGCGCGCGCAGGAAGGCGTCGCGAAGGTGCAGGCCGAGCGGCTCGGCGCGCACGCGTCGCTGATGACGGCGCTCGGCGGCGGCCTCGACGATCCGGCCAACGGTCCGCAGGAAAGCGAAACGTTGCCGGCGCATGGCAAGGGCAAGAGCGGCAACGGTGGCAACAGCGCCGAAGCGGGTAGCGATGCGGCGAAAGCGGATGCCGCTGCGGCTGTGAACGCGAAGCCCGGCACCCCCGCCACCACCACCACGGCCTCGCGCGCCCCGAACGCGCCCGCGGCCAAATAAGGAAGGCCATGTCCGCCTCGCCCTCCTCATCGACCGCGCGCCCCGGGTCGCTCGTCGCGCTCTACGAAGCCGCCGCCCACTGGGCGCGCACCGACGGCCTCGTGTGGATCTATCTGTGCAAGGCGCTGGCCGCGTGCTTCCTCGCGCTCGGCCTCGCGATGAAGCTCGATCTGCCGCAGCCGCGCACCGCGATGACCACCGTGTTCATCGTGATGCAGCCGCAAAGCGGCGCGGTGTTCGCGAAGAGCTTCTACCGGATCTGCGGCACGCTGGTCGGGCTCGTCGTGATGCTCGCGCTGATCGGCCTGTTCGCGCAGCAGCCGGAGCTGTTCATCATCTCGACGGCGATCTGGGTCGGCATCTGTACCGCGGGCGCCGCGCGCAACCGCAACTTCCGTTCGTACGGCTTCGTGCTGGCCGGCTACACGGCCGCGCTGATCGGCATCCCGGCGTCGCAGCATCCGGATGGCGCGTTCCTGAGCGCGCTCACCCGGGTCGCCGAAGTGGTGATCGGCATCGTCTGCGCGGGCGCGGTCAGTGGTCTCGTGTTCCCGCAGTTCGCCGGACTGCAGATGCGCAGCACCGTGCGCGCGCGTTTCTCGGCGTTCGTCGAGTATGTGTCGGCGTCGCTTGCCGGGCGCAACGACCGCGCCCAGATCGAGGCGACCAATGCGCGCTTCGTCGCCGACATCGTCGGCTTCGAGGCCGCGCGCAGCGTCGCCGTGTTCGAAGGCCCCGATTCGCGCATGCGCGGCGGGCGCCTCGCGCGCCTGAACAGCGAGTTCATGACTGCGTCGACGCGCTTTCACGCGCTGCATCAGCTGATGAACCGTCTGCGCGAGACCGGCACGCACGGCGCGTCGATTGCGATCGCCGCGCTCGAGCCGTACTTCAAGGAGATCGCGCCGCTGCTGGCGAAGTCGGGCGAGCCGGTGCTCTCCGCGGCCGACGCCGCGCACGCCGCCGCTCAACTCGACACGTACCGCAGCGAGCTGCCCAAGCGTGTACGGGCGACGCGCAACGCGCTCGAAACGCACCCCGACGCCCCGCTGCTCGATTTCGACACCGCTGCCGAGCTGCTGTACCGCTTCATCGACGACCTGCACGCGTACGCGGCGACCTACGCCTCGCTCGCGGTCGACACGCACGCGCGCGAACGCTGGATCGAGCGCTACGAGCCGAAGACCAACGCGATCGCGGCCGGCGTCGCCGGCCTGCGCGCCACCATCGTGATGATGGTGCTCGGCGCGTTCTGGATCGCGACCGCGTGGCCGAGCGGCTCGACGTTGACGCTGAACGCGGCGGCCGTGTGCGCGCTCGCGTCGTCGGCGCCCGATCCGAAGCGCACCGCGTTCCAGATGGCCGGCGGTACGCTGCTCGCCACGCTGATGGGCATGATCGCGGTGTTCGGCGTGTATCCGCACATCGACGGCTTCGCGATGCTGTGCGTCGCGCTCACGCCGTTCCTGCTGCTCGGCGTGTTCATGACCACGCGTCCCAGGCTCGCGGGCTACGGCGTCGGCTACTGCATCTTTTTCTGCTTCCTCGCCGGGCCCGACAACGTGATGCACTACGACCCGAGCTCGTTCATGAACGATGCGCTCGCGCTGGTGCTGTCGATGCTGGTGTCGTCGATCGCGTTCGCGGTGCTGCTGCCGCCGTCGACGCCGTGGCTGCGCAACCGCCTGCTCGTCGACCTGCGCCGCCAGGTGGTGCTGGCCGGCCGAGCGGGTCTGGCACGGGTGCGCTCGCGCTTCGAGAGCGGCGCGCGCGATCTGATGTTCCAGATCAATTCGCTGTCGCCGAACGAGCCTGAGACGAAGCGCGACACGCTGCGTTGGCTCTTTTCGGTCCTCGAAGTCGGCAACGCGGTAATCGATCTGCGCCGCGAGGTGGCGACGCTGCCCGACGCGCCGCGTTACCACAAGGCGGCGCCGTGGCGGGTCACACTGCGCGCGTTGCTCGACGCGCTCGCGGCGCTGTTCGAGCGGCCGCAGGAACAGCACTTCGCGCGCGCGCTCGCGGCAACCGCCGACGCGATCGCCGACGTGCAGCAGATGATGGCCGGCTTCACGCCCTCGCGCGACGAACGCCACCAGCTGCTGCGCATTCTCAGTCAACTGCATTTCATCCGTACCGCGCTGCTCGATCCGCAGTCGCCGCTCGCCTCGGCGATCGGCGCGCGCTCGGGCGCGTCAGAAGAAGAAGGAGTTCCTCATGCCGCGTGATATCGCCGTGCTCGATGCCTATGTGCCGGCCATCGTGCTGCTGTTCATCGCGGGCGCCGCGCTGACCTGGCTCATCGATCGCGTGATTGCCTATACCGGCGTGTATCGCGTGGTGTGGCACCCCTCCCTGTTCCGGGCCAGCTTGCTCGTGTCCGTGTGCGGCCTTCTCGGCCTCGCCGTTTATCGTTGATCAGAGTCGAAACATGACCATCCGAAATCTTGTGGGCTTCGTCGCGACAGCCGTCATTTTCATCGTCGCGATCCTGATTGGCCGCGTGCTGTGGGTCCATTACATGGACGAACCATGGACCCGCGACGGCCGCGTGCGCGCCGAAATCGTCAACGTCGCGCCGGACGTGTCGGGCGCGATCGTCGATCTGCCGGTGAAGGACAACCAGTTCGTGAAGCAGGGCGACCTGCTGATGCAGATCGATCCGTCGCACTACCAGATCGCGGTCGAGCAGGCGCAGGCCGCCGTCGCTGCGCGCAAGGCCGAACTGCAGATGAAGCGCGACGACGCGCAACGGCGTGCCGATATGGATTCGCAGGTGGTGTCGAAGGAAAGCCGCGAAAACGCGACGCATACCGCGTCCGCCGCCGATGCCGCCTACCAGCAGGCGCTCGCCGCGCTCGATGCCGCGAAGCTGAACCTCGAGCGCACCCGCGTCGTCTCGCCGGTCGACGGCTACGTGACGAACCTCTCCGTGTTCCGCGGCGACTATGCGAGCGCCGGCGCCGCGAAGCTCGCGATCGTCGATAGTCACTCGTTCTGGGTGTATGGCTACTTCGAGGAAACCAAGCTGCCGCACGTGCGCGTCGGCGATCAGGCCGAAGTGCGGCTGATGAGTGGCGGCACGCTGCAAGGCCACGTGGAGAGCATCTCGCGCGGCATTTACGACCGCGACAATCCGCAAAGCCACGAACTGCTCGCGGACGTGAATCCGACCTTCAACTGGGTGCGCCTCGCGCAACGCGTGCCGGTGCGCGTGAAGATCGACTCGGTGCCCGCCGATGTGATGCTGGCGGCCGGCACGACCTGCACGGTGGTCGTGCGGCCAGGGTCGGGGACTGGTTCCGCGGCGGTGGCCGTGCCAGCGTCTGGGTCGAACAACGCTGGCTGAGGCTCGGTTCGCCCTGCGTCCTATAGCCTGAACTGCCCCACCATCGCCTTCAGCCCGCGCGCCTGATCGTCGAGCGAGCGGGCTGCGGCGGTGGCCTCTTCCACCAGCGCGGCGTTCTGCTGCGTGCCCGCGTCCATCTGCGTGACCGCGAGATTGATCGCCTCGATACCGGCGCTCTGCTCCGACGACGCCGCCGAAATCTCGCCCATGATGTCGGTCACGCGCTTCACCGCCTTCACGACTTCATCCATCGTCTGACCGGCATCCGCGGCGAGCGTCGAGCCGTTGCCGACGCGCTCGACCGAAGTCTGGATCAAGCCCTTGATCTCCTTGGCGGCCGCCGCGCTGCGCTGCGCGAGGTTGCGCACTTCCGCCGCGACCACCGAAAAGCCGCGCCCCTCCTCGCCCGCGCGCGCCGCCTCGACGGCCGCGTTCAGCGCGAGGATGTTGGTCTGGAACGCGATCCCCTCGATCACCCCGATGATGTCGCCGATACTGCGCGCGCTGTCGTTGATGTCGTTCATCGTCGCGACCACGCGGCTCACGACCGCGCCGCCCTGCTCGGCGATTTCCGACGCGTTGTTCGCGAGCGTGCTCGCCTGCTTCGCGTTGTCGGCGTTCTGACGCACGGTCGAGGTCAGCTGCTCCATGCTGCTCGCCGTGCGTTCGAGCGCGAGCGCCTGTTGCTCGGTGCGCTGCGACAGGTCGAGATTGCCCATCGAAATCTGCCCGGACGCGGTCGCGATCGCATCGGCGCTCGATGCGATGTCGGCCACCGTGGTCGCGAGTCCGCTTTGCATGTCGGACAACGCGAACAGCATGCTCGAGCGGTCCTTGCCGCCGAGCGCGATGCGGTTCGACAGATCGCCCGCGGCGATGCGGCGCGCGATCTCCTTCGCGTACGCGGGCTCGCCGCCGAGCTGCCCGGTGAGGCGGCGCACGACCCACGCGCCGATGCCGAACGCGAGCACGATCAGCGCGAGCGTCATCACGGCGATCATCACGAACGACGAGTGGTAGATGAAGCCCGACGCCTCGATCGTCGCCTTCGCGGCGGTGCCGCGCTGCGCGACGAGTTCGTCGACGAGCTTTTCGAGCTTGCCGGTTTCGACCAGCAGCGAGACGTCCTGGGTGCCGACCTGCCAGTTCATCTGCGACAGATCGAGCGGCTGCGCCTTCACGAGCGTGACGAAGTCGCGCAGATGGGTGCTCCATGTCGCGACCGCCGCGGCGAACGCCTTCTGCTCGCCGACCGCCTTGGCGTCCGAGGTATCGACGTACTGCTGCAGCGTGTGGAGTTGCTCGTTGAGACCGGCGAGACCGCGCTCGATGTCGGCGCCGAGTTCGTCGCGCTCCTTCGCGGTGGTGGCGGTCAGCAGCATCTTTTGCGCGCGGCTCGCACGCAGCATGTGGCCGCGCGCTTCCTCGGCGGCGCGGCTCGCGACGTGGCCCTGGTCGTAGATCGATTGCGTGGACGCGTTCAGCCGGCCGATCTGCCAAAGCGAAAACACGCCGATCAGCAGCGTGCCGGCCAGCAGGACCGCGAACGCGATGCGCAGCGTTGTCTTGACCGATAGCCCTGTCAGATTCGTTGCTGCCGTGCTGTGTGCCACTGCTTTCATAGTCCCCGTCCCACATGTCGACGCGCCGGAAAGGTCGGTTCCGGCATCACCACTTATCTCTCCGGTCTACGGCAGCCTGCCCTGCGATCTTGAATCGCGCCCGAGCAGGCGGCGGCGGGTCATGCGCCGTGTGCCGTTCCCAGTCCCATGTTCGACGCGCCGCTTCGTGAGCCGCGCAATCGCGAGCGCTTTATACCGTGGCCAAAAAATCGCCAAAAAAATTCTCGTCGAAGCACGGTCATCCGTCCCCATGTCCGATTCGCGACAAAACTTGTCCTTACAATTCGGTCCGGCCACATTAAACTTCGGCTAAATCATCAAAAAGCCGGTTGTCGCGACGAAACGCCGCAGTGCTGCGCGGAACGCGCCTACGAAGCGCGCTGGCCGCACCGACTCAGTACCGATTTTCCATTCCACCCTTTGCCCGATCTTTTTCTTCTAGCGTATGGAAACGAGCCTCGATAAAAGCGCCCTCGCCGGCGCATCCGCCACGGGGGCGAGCGCGTCCCCGGCCGCCGCCGCGCCGGCGGCCGCGAAGGTGCAGCGCACGGTGTATTCCGTGCTCGGTGCGATCAGCTTTTCGCACCTGCTCAACGACATGATCCAGTCGCTGATCCTCGCCATCTACCCGATGTTCAAGGACAACTTTTCGTTGTCGTTCGGGCAGATCGGTCTGATCACGCTGACCTACCAGATCACCGCGTCGCTGCTGCAACCGCTCGTCGGCAGCTATACCGACAAGCATCCGAAGCCGTACTCGCTGCCCGTCGGCATGGGTTTCACGCTGGCCGGCCTGCTGCTGATGTCGGTTGCGCCGAACTTCAGCGTGCTGTTGGTCGCCGCGGCGCTGGTCGGCTGCGGGTCGTCGGTGTTTCATCCGGAATCGTCGCGGGTCGCGCGGATGGCGTCGGGCGGCCGTCACGGTCTCGCGCAGTCGCTGTTCCAGGTCGGCGGCAATGCGGGTTCGTCGCTCGGGCCGCTGCTTGCCGCGCTGATCGTGATTCCGCACGGACAGCGCAGCATCGCGTGGTTCTCGGCGGCGGCGCTCGTTGCGATCGTCGTGCTCACGCAGATCGGCCGCTGGTACAAGCGTCATCCGTCGGTCAAGAAGGCGCGCGGCCAGGCAGCGCATGCGACGCTGCCGCGTAACAAAGTCATCATGGCGATGGGCGTGCTGGTGCTGCTGGTGTTCTCCAAGTACTTCTATCTCGCCAGCATCAACAGCTACTTCACGTTCTATCTGATCGACAGGTTCCATCTGTCGGTGCAGGCCGCGCAGATCCATCTGTTCGTGTTCCTCGCGGCGGTCGCGGCGGGGACGGTGATCGGCGGACCGATCGGCGACAGGATCGGGCGCAAGTATGTGATCTGGGTGTCGATTCTTGGCGTCGCGCCGTTCACGCTGCTGTTGCCGTATGCGAATCTGTTCTGGACCGGCGTGCTGACGGTTGTAATTGGGGTGGTGCTCGCCTCGGCGTTCTCGGCGATTCTGGTTTATGCGCAGGAGTTGATTCCTGGGAAGGTCGGAATGGTGGCGGGGTTGTTCTTTGGTTTTGCCTTTGGGCTGGGGGGGGTGGGGGCTGCTGTGCTTGGGCAACTCGCTGACGCGACCAGTATCGCGTTCGTGTACAAGGTTTGTTCGTTCCTGCCGTTGATCGGGGTGTTGACCGTGCTTTTGCCGGATGTTGAGGGGAAGCACGTCAAGGCTTGATGGGCGGGTTTGTGTGGGTTGGGTCGGTGCTCTTAGGGTGTTGGCCTTTCCTTGCTTTGTTATCGGTCTATTGGCGTTGCCCCTGTGCGGGGCGGCACCTACTTTCTTTGCTGCTGCAAAGAAAGTAGGCAAAGAAGACAGCTCAAACCGCCAGCTCATAAGTGGGCACCTCGGTCCGCACATGGCAGTGGTGCATCTGGAATCCGTGCTCCCGCACATTCAACGGTAGTGACAAGGCCGTCATACTTCCGGCGGCGCTCCGCGCGCCGAATCCCCGTTCCCAAACCCTCGGTTCTCCTGGCAGACCCGTCCGCGACGCACGCAGTGCGGAGTGGGTGCGGATGACGGCTTTGTCACCAGCGCGGAATGTGCGCAGACACAGATTCCAGATGCACCACTACCCCTGCCAAGCCAGGGGACCCGCTTAAGAGTTAGCGGTTTGAGCTGTCTTCTTTGCCTACTTTCTTTGCAGCAGCAAAGAAAGTAGGTGCCGCCCCGCACAGGGGCAACGCTAATAGACCGATAACAAAGCAAGGAAAGGCCCACACCTCAAAGCACACCGACCTCGCCTTAAACCCGCGTCCGTCTCCAAAGAAAGAAACCTCCCACAACCACGATAACCGCAACGCCGTCGACAACGGCCAGCACCGGTAAAGGATTGGTCCACTTGTCCATGTTCGTCGTGCGCGAGTAATAGGGTTCGCCACTGCCATACGCCTCGTTCAGGTTGATCACATTGAACACAGTAACCGCGACGACAAGGGCAAGTAAAACCACGCCAGCGAGAAAACGGGCAATGCTAGATTTCCGCATGTCAGTACCTGACCGTTAATCGAATGTAGCAATCTGGCGACGGCGTTGCCGCCTCCTTCAGGTCGCGTACAAAAGTCTCCATCCCGGCATGCAGGTTGATACAACCCGCGCTACCTGCATGCGTGCCACCGTGAATAAAGAAACCGCCCCGTCCATACGTCTGCGTTCCCGGATAGACATGAATCGTGATCCGGTGATCACCCCATGCAGCACGCGGGGCAAGGTTGTACCAATGGTTCTCCCACATCTGCGAAGGCTCAATCCAGTATTGGCCGGGGGGAATTGGACCCACACCATCTTCGCGCTGACGCATCGACGAATAATCGAATTTTCCGCTGCTATCCCTTCTGCCGGACACCGCAGCATAGATTCGGGAAATCGGACCGCTCATGGTAAGAAAACGACCGTCAAACTTCAGGAACACCTGAGACCTCGCGCAGGCTGGAATATGGGGACTACCACGCTCCGAGGCGTATCGATCGGACATGAAAAACCTCAATATCTGGGGGGAAACGATGTGTTACGTTGACCGCCCTCACCCTACCTGGCAGTAAAGGAATGGGAAATGGGCGACGGATGAAAATGAAGAACAACGACCTTTTTTCTGCCGCCCTTCGACCTTTTGATGAACCCGCTTGCCCACCCTCCTGCCCGTGTCTTTGTTTGTGCGAACGGCGATTGTGACAAGGCCATCATTCTTCCGGCGGCGCTACGCGCGCCGAAACCCCGCTCCCAAACCCTCGGTTCTCCTGGCAGACCCGTCCGCGACGCACGCAGTGCGGAGTGGGTGCGAATGACGGCTTTGTCACCAGCGCGGAATGCGCGGGAGCACAGATTCCAGATGCACCACTACCCCTGCCGAGCCAGGGGACCCGCTTAAGAGTTAGCGGTTTTAGCTGTCTTCTTTGCCTACTTTCTTTGCAGCAGCAAAGAAAGTAGGTGCCGCCCCGCACAGGGGCAACGCCAATAGACCGACAAGCCAGCAAGGAAAGGCCAACCACACCAGAACACCGAAAAAGCCCCGCCCCGCACCGGGGCAATTTCCCCCGCACAATCCCACATTGCCCACGCCGCCAGGCGTGTCTATCCTAGTGCGAACACCCGCGCCGCCCAGGCGCCCAAGCCCAACCGTCTGAGGATCGCCGCCGATGACCCGCTACCGCGATTTCCACCGCCGCTCGATCGACAACCCCGAAGCCTTCTGGCGCGAAGAAGCCCGCCGCATTCACTGGCACACGCCGTTCGGCACCGTGCTCGACCGCTCGAAGCCGCCGTTCGCGCGCTGGTTCGTCGGCGGTCGCACGAACCTCTGCCATAACGCGGTCGACCGGCATCTGGCCGAGCGCGCACAGCAGAACGCGCTCGTCTACGTGTCGACCGAAACCGGCATCGAACGGCACTACACCTACGCCGAGCTGTACGGCGAAATCAACCGGATGGCCGCGGTGATGCGCTCGCTCGGCGTAAAACGCGGCGACGTCGTGCTGATCTATCTGCCGATGATCCCCGAAGCGCTGTTCGCGATGCTCGCGTGCGCGCGCCTCGGCGCGATCCACTCGGTCGTGTTCGGCGGCTTCGCGGCGCCGAACCTCGCCGCGCGCATCGACGACGCGAAGCCCGCGCTGATCGTGACCGCCGACGCCGGCGCGCGCGCCGGCAAGGTGGTCGACTACACCCCGCTCGTCGATGAAGCGCTCTCGCGCGCCAAACACAAGACACCGCACGTGCTGCTGATCGACCGGCAACTCGCGCCCGCGCGCCTCACCGCGCCCTACCTCGTCGCCTACGAACCACTGCGCGAACAGTTCTTCGACGTCCACATCCCGTGCGAGTGGCTCGAATCGAACGAACCGTCGTACGTGCTGTACACGTCGGGCACGACCGGCAAGCCGAAGGGCGTGCAACGCGATGTCGGCGGCTATGCGGTCGCGCTCGCGGCATCGATGGAATACATCTTCGAGGGCAAGCCCGGCGACACGATGTTCACCGCGTCCGACGTCGGCTGGGTGGTCGGCCACAGCTACATCGTCTACGCGCCGCTGATCGCGGGGCTGACCACCGTGATGTACGAAGGCACGCCGATTCGCCCGGACGGCGGCATCTGGTGGCGGCTCGTCGAGCAGCACAAGATCAACCTGATGTTCACCGCGCCGACCGCGCTGCGCGTGCTGAAGAAGCAGGACCCCGCGCTGATGAAGGCCGCCGATCTGTCGAGCCTGCGCACGCTGTTTCTCGCGGGCGAACCGCTCGACCAACCCACCGCCGAGTGGATCACGAACGCGCTGAACAAACCGGTTATCGACAACTACTGGCAGACCGAAACCGGCTGGCCGATGCTCGCGATTCCGCGCGGCATCGAGGCACTGCCGACCAAGCTCGGCTCGCCGGGCGTGCCCTCGGTCGGCTATAGCCTGACGGTGCGCGACGAGTTGACCGGCGAGCCCTGCGCAGCCGGTGAAAAAGGCGTGCTGACGCTCGACTATCCGCTGCCGCCGGGCTGCATGTCGACGGTATGGGGCGATGACAAGCGCTTCGTCAGCACCTACTGGTCGAGCGTGCCGAACCAGCAGGTCTATTCGACGTTCGACTGGGGCGTGCAGGACGAGGACGGCTACGTGACGATCCTCGGCCGCACCGACGACGTGATCAACGTCGCGGGCCATCGCCTCGGCACTCGCGAGATCGAGGAGGCGCTGTCGAGCCACGCGGCCGTCGCGGAAGTGGCGGTGGTCGGCGTGACGGATCCGGTCAAGGGGCAGGTGGCGATGGCCTTCGTCGTGCTGCGCGGCGCGCAGGCAGACGGCGACCCGAGCGAGCGCGCGCGGCTCGCCACCGAACTGGCGACGACAGTCGACCGCCATCTCGGCTCGATTGCGCGGCCCGCGCGCGTGGTGATGGTCTCGATGCTGCCGAAGACGCGCTCCGGCAAACTATTGCGCCGCGCGATCGCGGCGCTCGCCGAAGGGCGCGAGCCAGGCGATCTGCCGACGATCGAAGATCCGGCCGCGCTGCAGCAGGTGCGCGAAGCGCTCGGCGACGGCGCGAAGAAATAGACGGCTGAATAAACGAACTAAAGGGCGGACGTCATAGCCGGCGATACAGCGAGCGCTCAGCCCGCGCTGTCCTACGCGCCGAGAAAGCGCGCGAGGATCGCGTTCGAATACGTGCCCGCAATCCCGGTCAGGAACGCCATGAACGATCCCGGCGCGTGATCGTCGGCGGTGTCGGAAATCGTACGCACCACCGCGCACGGCACGCCGTACTCGTAGCAGACCTGCGCGATCGCCGCGCCTTCCATCTCGACCGCGAGCGCATCAGGAAGCGCCTCGCGCAACGCGGCGACGGCCGTCGCGCTCGCGACGAACTGATCGCCGCTGACGATCAGACCGCGATGCACGCGCGGCTCGCGCGTGCCGAAACGCGCCGCGCAGGCCGCGCCTTCCTCGGCGACGAAGCGCTCGCACGCGGCGGCGAGCCGGTCGGCGAGCGCGGCATCGGCGGTGAAACGCGAGACGCCGAGCAGCGGCACCTCGAAGCGCGGAAACAGCGGCGACGCGTCGATATCGTGCTGCATCAGCGTGCTCGCCACGACGATATCGCCAACATGCACGTCGCCCCCGACACCGCCCGCGACACCGGTGAACACGATGGCTTCGACATCGAACTCGTGGATCAGCGCGCTGGCCGTCGCGGCCGCCGCGACTTTGCCGACGCGCGCGAGCGTGACGACACACGGCGTGCCATGCACGGTGCCGACGTAATATTCACGCTGGCCGTGCGTGACCGTGCGCACGCCGGACTCGGCACGCATCGCGTCGATCAGGTCGCCCAGTTCCTGCGGCAACGCGGCCAGAATGCCGAGCGGCCGCGCCGCACCGTGGCTCGTGTTCAAGGGTGTGTTCATTCGACCGCCTGCAGTTTGGCCACCGCCAGCGCAAGCCACTTCTCGCCGTGCCGCTTGAAGCGCACCTGCGCCTTCGCGTCGGTACCGTTGCCTTCGAGCGCGGTGATCGTGCCTTCGCCGAACTTCGTGTGGAACACCTGCTGGCCGACACGAAAGCCCGTTTCGGCCGCGCGTTGCTCGTTCGCGAAGGCGGGCGCCGGCGCGGAGGCCACCGAAGCCGTTGCCGCCGCGCCACCGCCGTAGCCCGGTCGCGCGAACCAGTCGCGCCCGTGGCCGGCGTTGTCCGAGCGGCCACCCCAGCGCGCGCCCGCCTCGACCTTCGGCGTGAGCCACTTGAGCGTTTCCTGCGGCAATTCGTCGAAGAAGCGCGAGCGGATGTTGTAGCGGGTCTGGCCGTGCAGCATCCGGCTCTGCGCGAACGACAGATACAGCCGTTCCTTCGCGCGCGTGATCGCGACGTACATCAGACGCCGCTCCTCTTCGAGGCCGTCGGACTCCATCGCGCTGTTCTCGTGCGGGAACAGACCTTCTTCGAGACCGGTGATGAACACCGCGGTGAATTCGAGACCCTTGGCCGCGTGCACGGTCATCAGCTGCACCGCCTCCTGGCCGGCCTGCGCCTGGTTGTCACCCGCTTCGAGCGATGCGTGCGACAGGAAGCCGGCGAGCGGCGTCATCGTGTCGGGGTTCTGCGCCGGATCGGCGATGTCCGGCGCGTCGAGCACGACGGTGTTCGGATCGTCGCTCGCCACCGCGAGCTCGGGCGCGGCGCTCGCTCCGGGGCGCAGCGGGATCGAGCGCGCGGGCGTATCGAGCCCGTAGCCTTCCTCGCTGACGAACGCGGCAGCCGCGTTGACGAGTTCCTGCAAGTTCTCGAGCCGGTCCTGGCCTTCGCGCTCGTTCTGATAGAACTCGGCGAGACCGCTCGCGCGGACCACGTACTCGACGGTCTCGGGCAGACTCATCTGCTGCGTGTCGGCGCGCATCTTGCCGACCAGGTTCGCGAACGCGGCGAGGCTCGAGCCCGCCTTGCCCGCGACGTACGGAATCGCCGCGGCCATCGAGCAGTTGTACAGACGCGCGGCGTCGGCGAGCTGTTCGATCGAACGCGCGCCGATGCCGCGGGTCGGGAAATTGACGACGCGCGCGAACGCGGTGTCGTCGTTCGGGTTGTCGATCAGGCGCAGATACGCAAGCGCGTGCTTGACTTCCTGACGCTCGAAAAAGCGCAGGCCGCCATACACGCGATACGCGATGCCCGCATTGACGAGCGTGTGCTCGATCGTGCGCGACTGCGCGTTGCTGCGGTAAAGCACCGCGATTTCGCTGCGCGACAGGCCGGTATTGATCAGCGCGCGGATCTCTTCGACGATCCAGCCGGCCTCCTGCGAATCGGTCGCCGATTCGTAGACGCGCACCGGTTCGCCGTGGCCCGCGTCCGTGCGCAGATTCTTGCCGAGGCGCCGCGAGTTGTTCGCGATCAGCTGGTTGGCGGCATCGAGAATATGGCCGTGCGAGCGATAGTTCTGTTCGAGCTTGATCAGATTGCGCACGTTGAACTCGTGCTCGAAGTCGCGCATGTTGCCGACGTTCGCGCCACGAAACGCATAGATCGACTGGTCGTCGTCGCCGACCGCGAAGATCGCGTTGTGCTCACCCGCGAGCAGCTTGAGCCACGCGTATTGCAGCTTGTTCGTGTCCTGAAACTCGTCGACGAGGATGTGCCTGAAGCGCGCCTGGTAATGCGCGCGCAGCGGCGGATTGTGCGCGAGCAGTTCGTAGCAGCGCAGCAGCAGCTCGGGGAAGTCCACCACGCCTTCACGCTGGCATTGCTGATCGTAGGCTTCGTAGAGCTCGACGAACTTACGGTTGAAGTTGTCGGTGGCGTCGACGTCTTTGGGACGCAGGCCCTGCTCTTTCGCGTTGTTGATGAAGTACTGGAGATTTTTCGCCGGGTACTTTTCGTCGTCGATGTTGAGGCCCTTCATCAGGCGCTTGATGGCCGACAGCTGGTCTGCCGTATCGAGAATCTGGAACGTGGCGGGCAGCCCAGCGTCGCGGTGATGCGCGCGCAGCATACGGTTGCACAGGCCGTGGAACGTGCCGATCCACATGCCGCGCGTGTCGATGGGCAAGAGCGCCGAGAGGCGCGCCATCATTTCGCGGGCGGCTTTGTTGGTGAAGGTCACGGCGAGGATGGTCGCGGGGGACGCGAGGCCTTGCTGGATCAGCCACGCGATGCGGGTGATCAGGACGCGGGTTTTGCCGCTGCCGGCGCCGGCCAGAATCAGCGCGGGCTCATTCGGAAGAGTGACGGCGGCGTGTTGTTCGGGGTTTAGATTCGAGAGGAGGTCGGGCATTTTTTTGCGGAGGCGCAGTTCGGGGGACATTATATGCCCCGGCGGGGGCGGCGCTTTTTTTCGTTGTTCTGGATTGGTTGGCTTTTTTTCGTTGGTCTGGACTTGTTGGCCTTTCCTTGATTTCTTGTCGGTCTATTGGCGTTGCCCCTGTGCGGGGCGGCACCTACTTTCTTTGCTGCTGCAAAGAAAGTAGGCAAAGAAGACAGCTCAAACCGCTAACTCTTAAGCGGGTCCCCTGGCTTGGCAGGGGTAGTGGTGCATCTGGAGTCGGTGCTCCCGCACATTCCGCGCTGGTGACAAAGCCGTCATCCGCACCCACTCCGCACTGCGTGCGTCGCGGACGGGTCTGCCAGGAGAACCGACGGTTTGGGAAGGACGCTTCGGCGCGCGGAGCGCCGCCGGAAGAATGACGGCCTTGTCACTGCCGTCGAATGTGCGGGAACACGGATTCCAGATGCACCACTACCATGTGCGGACCGAGGTGCCCGCTTATGAGCTGGCGGTTTGAGCTGTCTTCTTTGCCTACTTTCTTTGCAGCAGCAAAGAAAGTAGGTGCCGCCCCGCACAGGGGCAACGCCAATAAACCGACAAGCCAGCAAGGAAAGGCCAAAAAGCCCAGAACAACGCCAAACCAACCCGCCGACAGGCACCAAACCTCGTCCAGCTATAATCAACACTCTCCGCCTCCCAAAGCCTGCTTTTAAAACAGAAACATGAGCGACACCCCGAGCGACCCCACCTCGACGCTTGCAAAAAGCTTCGAACCCCACACCATCGAAGCCCACTGGGGCCCTGAATGGGAAAAGCGCGCCTACGCCGCGCCCTCCTTCGACGCGAACCGCAAGAATTTCTCGATCCAGTTGCCGCCGCCCAACGTCACGGGCACGCTGCACATGGGCCACGCGTTCAACCAGACCATCATGGACGGCCTCACCCGCTATCACCGCATGCTCGGCGAGAACACGCTGTGGGTGCCGGGCACCGACCACGCGGGCATCGCCACGCAGATCGTTGTCGAACGGCAACTCGACGCGCAGGGCGTGTCGCGTCACGACCTCGGCCGCGAGAAGTTCGTCGAGCGCGTGTGGGAGTGGAAGCAGCAGTCCGGCTCGACCATCACGAATCAGGTGCGCCGTCTCGGCGCCTCGATCGACTGGTCGCGCGAGTACTTCACGATGGACGACAAGATGTCGGCCGCCGTGCGCGACGTGTTCGTGCGCCTGTATGAACAGGGCCTGATCTATCGCGGCAAGCGCCTCGTGAACTGGGACCCGGTCCTGCTCACCGCGGTGTCGGACCTCGAAGTGGTCAGCGAGGAAGAAAACGGTCATCTGTGGCACATCCAGTATCCGTTGACCGACGGCTCCGGTCATCTGACCGTCGCCACCACGCGTCCGGAAACCATGCTAGGCGACACCGCCGTGATGGTGCACCCCGAAGACGAGCGCTACGCGCATCTGATCGGCAGGACCGTCACGCTGCCGCTGTCGAACCGCGAAGTGCCGATCATCGCCGACGACTACGTCGACCGTGAATTCGGTACCGGCGTCGTCAAGGTCACCCCTGCGCACGATTTCAACGACTATCAGGTCGGCCTGCGCCACAAGCTGCCGCAGATCGAAATCCTCACGCTCGACGCGAAGATCAACGACAACGCGCCCGAACGATACCGCGGTCTCGACCGTTTCGAAGCCCGCAAGCTGGTGGTCGAGGATCTCGAAGAGCTCGGCGTGCTCGAATCGGTCAAGCCGCACAAGCTGATGGTGCCGCGCGGCGACCGCACCGGCGTCGTGATCGAGCCGATGCTGACCGACCAGTGGTTCGTCGCGATGAGCAAGCCGGCGCCCGAGGGCACCTTCAATCCGGGCAAGTCGATCGCCGAAACCGCGCTCGACGTGGTCCGCAACGGCCAGATCAAATTCGTGCCGGAGAACTGGACCACCACGTACTACCAGTGGCTCGAGAACATTCAGGACTGGTGCATCTCGCGTCAGCTGTGGTGGGGCCATCAGATTCCGGCATGGTACGGCGAGAGCGGCGAAGTGTTCGTCGCGAAGACCGAGGAAGACGCGCGCGCGAAGGCCGTCGCGGCCGGCTACACGGGTGCCTTGAGGCGCGACGAAGACGTGCTCGACACGTGGTTCTCGTCCGCTCTGGTGCCGTTCTCGTCGCTCGGTTGGCCGAACGAAACGCAAGAGCTCAAGCACTTCATGCCGTCCTCGGTGCTCGTCACCGGCTTCGACATCATCTTCTTCTGGGTCGCGCGCATGGTCATGATGACCACGCACTTCACCGGCAAGGTGCCGTTCGACACGGTCTATGTGCACGGTCTCGTGCGCGACGCCGAAGGCCAGAAGATGTCGAAGAGCAAGGGCAATACGCTCGACCCGATCGACATCGTCGACGGCATCGGCCTCGACGCGCTCGTCGCGAAACGCACCACCGGCCTGATGAATCCGAAGCAGGCCGCGTCGATCGAAAAGAAGACCCGCAAGGAGTTTCCGGACGGCATTCCGGCGTTCGGCACAGACGCGCTGCGCTTCACGATGGCTTCGATGGCCACGCTCGGCCGCAACGTGAACTTCGACCTCGCGCGCTGCGAGGGCTATCGCAACTTCTGCAACAAGCTGTGGAACGCCACGCGCTTCGTGCTGATGAACTGCGAAGGCCAGGACTGCGGTTTCGGCCAGCCGGCGCAATGCGGCGAATGCGGGCCAGAAGGCCATCTGCATTTCTCGCAGGCCGACCGCTGGATCGTGTCGCAACTGCAGCGCGTCGAAGCGGAAGTCGCCAAGGGCTTTTCAGACTATCGTTTTGACAATGTGGCCAACGCCCTATACAAGTTCGTATGGGACGAATATTGTGACTGGTACCTCGAGCTCGCCAAAGTGCAGATCCAGACGGGTCAGCCGAACCAGCAGCGCGCCACGCGCCGCACGCTGCTGCGGGTGCTTGAAACGGTGTTGCGCCTGGCGCATCCGGTGATCCCGTTCATCACCGAAGCGCTGTGGCAGAAAGTGGCGCCGCTCGCTGGCCGCTACCCCGCTGGCAAGGCCGAGGGCGAGGCGTCCATCATGGTGCAGCCGTACCCCGTCGCGGAGCCGTCGAAGCTCGACGAAGACGCCGAGCAGTGGGCGGCCGACCTCAAGGCGGTGATCGACGCGTGCCGGAATCTGCGCGGCGAAATGAACCTTTCGCCGGCGGTCAAGGTGCCGTTGCTCGCCACCGGCAACGCGGAGCGCCTTGGCACGTTCGCGCCCTACGCCCAGGCACTGGCGCGTCTGTCCGAAGTGCAGATCATCGCCGACGAGGCCGCGCTCGACGCACAGGCGGATGGCGCGCCTATTGCTATCGTAGGAAGCGACAAGCTCGTGCTGAAGGTCGAAATCGACGTGGCGGTCGAACGCGAACGCCTGTCGAAAGAGATCGCACGATTGAGTGCTGAAATCGTCAAATGCAACGGTAAGCTGCAGAATCAGGCATTCGTTGCGAAGGCGCCGGTGGCGGTCGTGGAGCAGGAACAGAAACGGCTTGCCGATTTCGAAGCCACCGTCGGCAAGCTGAAAGCCCAACTGGCGCGCTTGCCGGCCTGATCGACGCGCCCCACCCGCGTATCTCAAAGGCGGGCGGGCACGGACTTAAACCAGAGGACTCAGGGTATTCACATGCTAAAAGTTACGAAGGCGGTTTTTCCGGTAGCAGGTCTCGGCACCCGCTTCCTCCCCGCCACGAAGGCTAGCCCGAAGGAGATGCTGCCGATCGTCGACAAGCCACTGATTCAGTACGCGGTCGAAGAGGCCATGGCGGCCGGCATCACCGAAATGATCTTCGTCACGGGCCGCAGCAAGCGCGCGATCGAAGACCATTTCGACAAGTCCTATGAGATCGAGGCCGAACTCGAGGCGCGCGGCAAGGACAAGCTGCTCGAACTCGTGCGCAGCATCAAGCCGAGCCATGTGGATTGCTTCTACGTGCGCCAGGCGGAGGCGCTGGGCCTCGGTCACGCGGTGCTGTGCGCGGAAAAGCTGGTCGGCGACAACCCGTTCGCCGTGATTCTCGCGGACGACCTGCTGTACGGCACGCCGCCCGTCATGACGCAGATGATCGAGGTGTTCGATCACTATCACAGCTCGGTGATCGGCGTCGAAGAGATCCCGCCGCAGGACACGAAGTCGTACGGCATCGTCGATGGCAAGGAATGGGAAGATTCGATCATCAAGATGTCGGGCATCGTCGAGAAGCCGGAGCCGAGCGTGGCGCCGTCGAACCTCGGCGTGGTCGGCCGCTATGTGCTGAAGCCGCGCATCTTCGATCACCTGCGCTCCATCAAGCCGGGCGCGGGCGGTGAATTGCAGCTGACGGACGCGATCCAGTCGCTGCTCGCCGACGAACAGGTGCTCGCGTACAAGTATCACGGCACGCGTTTCGACTGCGGCAGCAAGCTCGGTTACCTGAAGGCGACGGTCGAGTTCGCGCTGCGTCACCCGGAAGTGGCCGCCGATTTCGAAGAATATCTGCGTACCCGCTCGCCGGTTCTCGAAGGCTAATCACGCCAACGCACACGCTGAAACGAAGAAGGCGCTGTCCCCCGAATAATGGGGACAGCGCCTTCTTTTTTACATACGACGGACAGTTTTACCGATCGCCGCTCAACGGCGCCGCATCAGGAACGTAAACACCTTGTCATGCGCCGAGCTTTCGACGATCTCGTTGCCGGTCTGCTTCGCGAACGCGGCGAAATCGCGCTGCGAGCCGGGGTCGGTGGCGAGCACCTTGAGAATCTGGCCGCTTTCCATGTCGGCGAGCGCCTTTTTGGCGCGCAGGATGGGCAGCGGGCACATGAGCCCGCGCGCATCGACTTCCTTGTGAATCTGAATTTGCATCGACGATGACCTTCGGGACGAGGCGTCGCTAGCGACGCCGGACAGAGGGTCAAATTCTACAGCAGGCAGCGCGGCGCCGCCGGGCAGCGCGCGACCGCGAGCGCCGCTACAGCGTCACCGCCTGGCCGCTTTGCAGCGACTCGCGCAACGCGACACCGATGCGGGTCGCTTCGAGCGCATCGGCAAGCGTCGCACCGCTTTGCGCCCCATCGCCCTCGCCCGCCCCGATTTGCACCGACGCGACGAACGCGCGCGCCTCGTGCAGAAACGCGTCCTCGAAGCGGTCGAAAAAGTTCGGCGTGCACTCGTTGCGAATGCCGCTGGCGTCGTAGATCTCGACGCGATTCGCGCGCGGATTGCGCCCGATCGTGAGCCCGCCCGCCGTGCCGATCACTTCGCTGTGACTATCGTTGCCGTGCGCCTGGGTGCGCGACGCGTAGAACATGGCGAGCTTGCCGCCCTCGAACTCGCAGATCGCGACGCCGTTGTCGATGTCGCCGAATTCGCGCAGGCCCTCGTGCAGCGCGACCGTGCCCGCCGCGAACACGCGCGTCGCGCGCGGCTTGCCGAGGAGCCACCGGGCGACGTCGATGTCGTGCACCGTGCAGTCGAGAAAGATGCCGCCCGAGGTCGCCGCGAAGCGCACGAAGAAGCCGTCGTTGTCGTTCTGATCGGTGGTTTGCGAGCGCACGAGGAACGGCCGGCCGATCTGGCCGGCGGCGATTTTATCGAATGCGTCCTTGTAGCTCGGATCGAAGCGCCGCATGAAGCCGATCGTCGCCTGCAGATGCGGATAGCGCGCCGCTTCGGCCAGCACGCGCTCGCATTCGGCGACCTCGAGCGATAGCGGCTTCTCGCAGAACACATGCTTGCCGGCGCGCAACGCGTCGACGATCTGCTGCGCGTGCAGCGACGACGGCGTGACGAGCCACACCGCATCGACTTGCGGATCGGCGAGCAGGTCCGCGTAATCGGCGTAGAGATGTGGCCCATGCGGAGGCTCGGGCAGCGTCTCACGCGCCCATGCAAGCTCATCTTCCATCGGACTGCACGCGGCCGCGAGCGTCGCGCCCGGCACGCGATACGCGAGATTCTCCGCATGACGTTTGCCGAGCCGTCCCAGGCCGACCACGCCGAGGCCCAAACGCCTGGCGACGGGCTTCATGATGCGGCCTCGCTGAGTTTGATCGCCCGGCCCTCGCGCCACGAACGCGTCGCGGCGTCCGCCAGTTCGAGCGCTTTCAGGCCATCGGCGACGGTCGTGCGCACCGGCTTGCCGTGCGTGACCGCGTCGAAGAAATGCGCGATTTCGAGCGCGTACGCCGCGCGATAGCGTTCGAGAAAGAATGCCTCGGGCACGTCGGTCGACACTTCCGTTTTCGAATACGCGGTGACTTCGGTCGGCCGCACGTTGCCCGCCTGCAGCATGCCGGTGCTGCCGAGCACTTCGAAGCGCTGGTCGTAGCCGTAGGCAGTGCGCCGCGCGGTGTTGATCTGGCACAGGCGCCCGCGCTTCGTGCGGATCGTCACCGCGGTCGAATCGATGTCGCCCGCCTCGGCGATCGCGGGGTCGGTGAGGCAACTGCCGGTCGCGTGCAGCGTGTCGGCTTCGTCATCGAGAATCCAGCGGAAGATGTCGAAGTCGTGAATCAGCATGTCTTTGAAAATACCGCCCGAGTGCCGGATGTACTCGACCGGCGGCGCGCCCGGATCGCGACTGGTGACCACCAGCATTTCCGGCGTGCCGATCTCGCCCGCGTCGATGCGCGCCTTCAACGCCGCAAACGTCGGATCGAAGCGCCGCTGAAAGCCGATCATGCAGACGACACCCGCGCGCTCGACGGCTTCGGCGCACAGCCGCGCGCGTTCGAGCGTCAGATCGACCGGCTTCTCGCAGAACACGTGCTTGCCCTGCGCGGCCGATTTGACGATCAGGTCCGCATGCGTGTCGGTGCTCGAACAGATCACGGTCGCGCCGATCGACGCGTCGCCGATCGCGCCGTCGATATCGGCGACCTGCGCGCCATGTTGCGCGGCGAGCGCGGCCGCCGCCTCGCGATTCACGTCGACCACGTATTTGAGCCGCACGCCCGGCTGCCGGGCCAGATTCGCCGCATGGATCTTGCCGATGCGTCCCGCACCGAATACGGCGACGTCGATCGTGTTTACCGCGTCAGTCATCGTAGCCTCCAGTGTCGTTGGATTCTTCAACGTTCAGTTCGAGCTTGTACGCGAGCGCGATGAAGAGCGCCTGGCACAGACAGATCGTGCTGGTCAGCGAGCGGAACGCGAATGCGCTGCCCTCTTTCACGTAGAGCTGCGTGCTCGCGTAGCGCGCGAGCGGCGATAGTTGGCTGTCCGTAATGACGAGCGTCTTCGCCTGGAGATGATGCGCGACGCGCAGACAGTACTGCGTCTCCTTGCCGTACGGCGCGAAGCTGATCGCGATCACCACGTCGCCCTTCCTCACGCTGCGGATCTGCTCGCGATACATGCCACCGAAACCGGACACGAGGTGCACCCGCTTGTGCGTGTGCTGCAACGCATAGACGATGTAGCTCGCGACCGGAAACGAGCGCCGCACGCCGATCACGTAGATGTTGTCGGCCTGCTGCAGCATCTTGACGGCGGCGTCGAACTGCTTGTCGTCGAGACCGGCTTCGAGTTCTTCGAGGCCACCGCGCGACGCGGCGATGAACTCACGCGCGACCGCGCCGCCCGACAGCGTGCCGGGCTTCTCGTCGATCAGCTTGCGGATACGCTGCTGATAGCTCGACGACGACACGCCCTGCCCCGTATACGCCTGACGAAACACCGCCTGCAGATCGGAGAAGCCGGAAAAGCCGAAGCGCTGCGCGAAGCGCACGACCGCCGACGGATGCACACCGCAGCTCGCGGCGATATCGCTGGTGCGATCCATCATCACGCTCGAGCGATGCTGTTCGATGTACGTCGCGACGCTTTTCAACTGCCGCGGCAGCGACTCGTAGGTATCCGCGATGCGCTGCATCAATTCGTCGACGCTCGGCAACGCATCTTCGGTGATCTGTTCCGCCATGACTGCCTCTCGGGAGTTCCTGCAATGCGGCAGACGCGCTCGCGACTCGCGGCATTGCGCATCCGACGTTGCGGATTATAGGCAGCCGCCGTGCCAAATGGAACGTATTTTCCATTTTTATTTGTCATGAAATTTTCTTTGCAAGACGTCGGAAGATGACCTACTCTTGGTCGTGAGCGATGGCGCTTCGGCCTCGTTGTGTGGGTCATCGGAATGGCAAGCCGCCGCCAGGCGCTCCCTCAATAACGAACGACAGACCGAGAAAGGTGGAGACAATGAGACTTTGCAGAGGCAAGGCAACGCTCAGGATTCTGGTGACGGCGTTGACGTTGGCGGCGGGATTCGGCGCGGCCTCGGCCGCCCGCGCGGCGGACGCGCACTTCGTGCTGATCAGCCATGCGCCGGATTCGGATTCGTGGTGGAACACGATCAAGAACGCGATCAAGCAGGCCGACCAGGACTTCAACGTCCAGACCGACTACCGCAATCCGCCCAACGGCGACATCGCCGATATGGCCCGTCTGGTCGAACAGGCGGCCGCGCGCAACTACGACGGCGTGATCGTGTCGATCGCCGACTTCGACGTGCTGAAGAGTTCGATCGGCAAGGTCACCGAGAAACACATTCCGCTCGTCACGATCAATTCGGGCACCGAGGAGCAAAGCGAGAAGCTCGGCGCGATCATGCACGTGGGCCAGCCCGAGTTCGCGGCCGGCAAGGCCGCGGGCGAAAAGGCCAAGGCGGCCGGCATCAAGTCGTTCCTGTGCGTGAATCACTACGCGACGAACCCGGCTTCGTTCGAACGCTGCCGCGGCTTTGCCGAGGCGATCGGCGTCGACTTCAAGACCTCGACGCTCGACGCGGGCCAGGACCCGACCGGCGTGCAATCGAAGGTCAGCGCATTCCTGCGCAACCATCCGGATACCCAGGCGGTGCTCACGCTCGGTCCGCTGTCGGCCGATCCGACGCTGAAGGCGCTGCAGCAGATGGGCCTCGCCGGCAAGATCTGGTTCGCGACGTTCGACTTCGACAGCGACATCGCCAAGGGCATACAGGATGGCACGATCCAGTTCGCGATCGACCAGCAACCGTACTTGCAAGGCTATATCCCGGTCGCCGTGCTCGCGATCGTGAAGAAGAACCACACCACCGATCCCGCCAAGATCCGCGAGATCCTGCAGGCGAATCCGAAGTTCAAGGAGCGTCTCGCCACCTACGGGCTCGCCCCCTCCTATGGGCCGCGCAATATCGGCTCGGGTCCGGGCTTCATCACGAAGGCCAACGTCGACAAGGTGCTGAAGTACGCGGGTCAGTATCGTTGAACGCATAGCAACGCATCGCCTGAACAGTGTCGCCGCGCCGGCGGCGGCACTGCTTCGCCTCGCCGCTCGCGAGCGTATCAAGGAGAGCTTCAATGGGTGTCGCCGATCTGTTTCATCCCCATCACCGCAAGCAACCGCCGCCCGATCCGCAGGATCCGGCGAACGCCGCTTCGACAGCCGCTTCGCAGACCGCGGCCGACGACGAACGCGTGCGCAAGGAATCCTGGTTCCGCCATCTGCTCGGCCGTCCGGAATTCGCGGCGCTCGCGGGCACCGTGATGGTGTTCATCGTGTTCGGCATGGCGGCCGGCAACTCGGGGATGTTCAATCTCGACGGCGTGATGAACTGGTCGCAGGTCGCCGCGTATCTGGGTTTGATTTCGGTGGGCGCATGCCTGCTGATGATCGCCGGCGAATTCGACCTGTCGATCGGCTCGATGATCGGTTTTGCCGGCATGATGGTCGCGCTGCCGACCATGTACTTCCACTGGCCGATCTGGCTCGCGATTCTGTTCGCGTTCGCGGGCTCGATGCTGCTCGGCGCGCTCAACGGCTATCTGGTGATGCGCACGCGCCTGCCGTCGTTCATCGTCACGCTGGCGTTCCTGTTCATTCTGCGCGGCCTCACGCTCGCGCTCTCGGTGATGTTCGCCGATCGCACCATCATCTCCGGCGTCGGCGACGTCGCCCGTCAAGACTGGTTCGCGCACACGTTCTTCCAGGGCGTCGCATTCAGAGGCCTGTTCGTCTGGCTCGGCCACCTCGGCCTCGTGAAGATGCTCGACAACGGCATGCCGCTCGTGCCGGGCATTCCCAAAGTGCTGCTGTGGTGGCTCGTACTGGCCGTGGTCTGTGCGTTCACACTCGCGAAAACGCGCTTCGGCAACTGGATTTTCGCGGTCGGCGGCGATGCCAACGCGGCCAAGAACGTCGGCGTGCCGGTGCGTCGCGTGAAGATTTCACTGTTCGTGCTGACCGCGTTCTGCTCGGCCCTGTATGCGGTGCTGCAGGTGTGCGACATCGGTTCGGCCGCGGCCGACCGCGGTTTGCAGGCGGAGTTCGAGGCGATCATCGCCGCGGTGATCGGCGGCACGCTGCTCACAGGCGGCTATGGCTCGGTGATCGGGGCCTGCTTCGGCGCGCTGATCTTCGGCGTCGTGCAGATCGGCATCACCTACACCAACGTCGATTCCGACTGGTTCCGCGTGTTCCTCGGCGTGATGCTGCTGTTCGCCGTGCTGTTCAACCACTACGTGCGCGGCCGCGTCGCGGCGTCGCGCTAGACGGAGGTTCACGATGAGCACCCCCGAACCGAACGCGGACGACATCATCCTGTCGCTCGAAAACGTCAGCCGCTATTTCGGCAACATCATCGCGCTGAACGACATCACGCTGCGCCTCAAACGCGGCGAAGTGCACTGCCTGCTCGGCGACAACGGCGCGGGCAAATCGACGCTGATCAAGACGCTCGCGGGCGTCTATCAACCGAGCAAGGGCACCTACCGGGTGGACGGCAAGCCGGTGCACTTCACGTCGCCGAAAGACGCGCTCGATCTCGGCATCGCGACCGTCTATCAGGATCTCGCGCTCGTGCCCTTGCTGTCCGTCGCGCGCAACTTCTTCATGGGCCGCGAGCCGCAGAAAAAGCTGTTCGGCTTGCTCAACGTGATGGACCTCGAAACCTGCGCGAGCACCGCGCGCGACAAGCTCGCGGAAATGGGCATCAACGTGCGCGACCCGCATCAGCCGATCGGCACGATGTCGGGCGGCGAGCGGCAGTGTCTGGCCATCGCGCGCGCGATCCACTTCGGCGCGCGCGTGCTGATTCTCGACGAACCGACCGCCGCGCTTGGCGTCAAGCAGAGCTTCAACGTACTGAAGCTGATCCATAAGGCGCGCGCCAAGGGCATCTCGGTGATCTTCATCACGCACAACGTGCACCACGCGTATCCGATCGGCGATTCGTTCACGCTGCTCAACCGCGGCCGCTCGCTCGGCACGTTCACGAAACAGACGATCAGCAAGGACGAAGTGCTCGACATGATGGCCGGCGGCGCCGAGATGCAGAAGATGATCGGCGAGCTCGAAGGCGCGACGATCTGACCGATTCGCATGGCAGCTCCGGTCTCGTCGCGTCGCGCGAGACCGGCCGCCGCGCCCCCACCTCGCACCGTTACTCAGGACAATTCATGGCTCACTCCAGCACTACAGGCGATTCCACAGGCAGCCGGTTCGCGCCGGGCCGTGGCCGCGACATCGTGTGTCTCGGGCGGCTGGCCGTCGATCTGTACGCGCAGCAGGTCGGCGCCCGGCTCGAAGACGTGGCGAGCTTCGCGAAGTATCTCGGCGGCTCGTCGGCGAACATCGCGTTCGGCTGCGCGCGGCTCGGGCTCGACGCGGCCATGCTCGCGCGCGTGGGCAACGATCACATGGGGCGCTTCCTGACCGAAACGCTCGCAAAGGAAGGCTGCGACGTGAGCCACGTGCGCATCGATCACGAACGGCTGACCGCGCTCGTGCTGCTCGGCCTGAAGGACCGCGACACGTTCCCGCTGATCTTCTACCGCGAGAACTGCGCGGACATGGCGGTCGACGAGGCCGATTTCGACGAGGCGTTCATCGCGTCGTCGAAAGCGCTGCTGATCACCGGCACGCACTTCTCGACCGCGCAGGTCAATCGCACGAGCCGCCGCGCGCTCGACTACGCGCGCCGCAACGACGTGCGCACCGTGCTCGACATCGACTATCGGCCGGTGCTGTGGGGACTCACGGGCAAGGCCGACGGCGAGACGCGCTTCGTCGCGAGCGAGGGCGTCAGCGCCCATTTGCAAGGCATTCTGCCGCTGTTCGATCTCGTGATCGGCACCGAGGAAGAATTTCGCATCGCCGGCGGCAAGACCGACCTCGCCGACGCGCTCGCGATGGTGCGCGCCGTGACGTCGGCCACGCTCGTGCTGAAGCGCGGGCCGCTCGGCTGTCAGATCATCGACGGCGAAGTGCCTCACTCGCTCGACGCGGCGCCGCTTCACGGCGGCGTAGAAGTCGAAGTGCTGAACGTGCTCGGCGCGGGCGATGCGTTCGCTTCCGGCTTTCTGTCCGGCTGGCTGCGCGATCAGCCGCTCGAGGCCTGCGCGCGCGCCGCGAACGCGAGCGGCGCGCTGGTCGTGTCGCGGCACGGCTGCGCCCCGGCGATGCCGACGCCGGCCGAGCTCGACTACTTCCTGCGCGAAGCACAGGCCGATCCGCAACGCATGCGCCGCCCGGATCGCGACGCGAAGCTCGCCCGACTGCATCGCGTATCGCCGGCGCGCAAAGCGTGGCACGAAGTGCTCGGCTTCGCATTCGATCACCGCAACCCGTTCTTCGAGCTCGCCCAGCAGACCGGCGCCGACGAAGCGCGCATCGCGCGGCTGAAGAACCTGTTCGTCGAAGCCGTCGCGCAGACCGAAAGCGCATTGAACCTGCACGGCAGCATCGGCGTACTGATCGACGACCGCTATGGTCAGGACGCGCTGAACGCGGCGACCGGCCGCGGCTGGTGGATCGGCCGCCCGGTCGAACTGCCCGGCTCGGTGCCGCTCGTGTTCGATCACGGCCGCTCGATCGGCACCACCTTGATCGCGTGGCCGCAGGAACACGTCGTCAAATGCCTCGTGCAGTTTCATCCCGACGATCCGATCGAGCTGCGGCTCGAACAGGAAGCGCAACTGCGCGCGCTGTACGACGCGACCCAGGCGAGCGGCCACGAACTGCTGCTCGAAGTGATTCCGCCGAAGCAGGCGTCGCTGCCGCAGGGTCCGGACATCGTGTATCGCGCATTGAAGCGCATCTACAACCTCGGCGTCTACCCCGAGTGGTGGAAGCTTGAACCGATGGACGCCACGCAATGGCAGGCCGTCGACGCGCTGATCGCCGAGCGCGATCCGTATTGCCGCGGCGTCGTGCTGCTGGGTTTGTCGGCGGCGGTCGAGCAGTTGAAGGAAGGCTTTCGCGCGGCCGCGCAAGCGGCGACCTGCCGCGGCTTCACGGTCGGCCGCACGATCTTTCACGAACCGGGCCACGCGTGGCTCGCCGGTGAAATCGGCGACGACGAATTGATCAGGCGCGTGCGCCAGACCTTCGAAACGCTGATCGCCGCGTGGCGCAGCGCGCGCGGCGAACCGACGACCCACGAGAAGTCTCATCACGCTCATCAGGAGCAGGCCGCATGAACGAGCGCATCATGCATGACGACACTCCCGCCACCCGTGGCACGACGCAAACGCACGCGCCGGCGCGCAGCGGCGGCACGACTCGCCTGACGATGGCGCAGGCACTCGTGCGCTATCTGGCCGCGCAACGCGTCGCCTGCGAAGACGGCAATGGCGTCGAACCGCTGTTCGGCGGCGTCTTCGCGATCTTCGGCCACGGCAACGTCGCGGGCATCGGCGAGGCGCTGTATCAGCATCGCGACACCCTGCCCACCCTGCGCGCGCACAACGAGCAGGCCATGGCGCACAGCGCGATCGCCTACGCGAAAGCGCACTTCCGCCGCCGCATGATGGCCGTGACGACCTCGATCGGCCCAGGCGCCACGAATCTGCTGACCGCGGCCGCGCTCGCGCACGTGAACCGTCTGCCGGTGCTGCTGTTGCCCGGCGATATCTTCGTGTCGCGCGCGCCCGACCCGGTGTTGCAGCAGCTCGAGGATTTCAACGACGGCGGCGTGTCCGCGAACGACGCGTTCAAGCCGCTATCGCGCTACTTCGACCGCATCGTGCATCCGGCGCAACTGCTGAGCGCGTTGCCGCGCGCGATCCGCGTGCTGACCGATGCCGCGTTGTGCGGCCCCGTCACACTCGCGTTGCCGCAGGATGTGCAGGCGCAGGCGTGGGACTTTCCGGCCGACTTTTTTGCGCCGCGCGTGGTGCGCCCTCACGCGCCCGCCCCGCGTAGCGACGATATCGACGCCGCATGCGCGCGCTTGCGCGCCGCGAAGCGTCCGCTGATCGTCGCGGGCGGCGGCGTGCTCTACAGCCGCGCGGCCGATGCGCTGCACCGTTTCGCGAGCGCGCATGGCGTGCCCGTTGCGGAGACCCAAGCCGGCAAAAGCTCGCTCGCCTGGAACGATCCGCTGAACACGGGCGCGCTCGGCGTGACCGGCTCGCCGGCCGCCAACGCGCTCGCCCATGATGCCGACTGCGTGCTCGCGCTCGGCACCCGCCTGCAGGACTTCACGACCGGCTCGAATACGCTGTTCACGCAAGCCGACGTGATCGCGATCAACGCGAACGGGTTCGACGCGCTCAAGCATCGCGGCTTCGTCGTCGAAGCGGATGTGAAGCTCGCGCTCGCCGCGCTCGCCGAGCCGCTGCAAGGCTGGCACGCGGAGCGCAGCTGGACCGCGCGCGCGCACAAACTCGCGGCCAGTTGGCGCGACACCGTGCAAACGCTCACGCACGCGCCGCAACGCGAGGCGGTGCTGCCCTACGAGGGCGACGTGATCGGCGCGGTGCAGCGCTCGAGCGCGCATTCCCCGACCGACGACATCGTCGTCTGCGCGGCCGGCACGCTACCCGCCGACCTGCACAAGCTGTGGCGCGCGGGCCGGCCCGGCGCGTATCACGTCGAATACGGCTACTCGTGCATGGGCTACGAGATCGCGGGCGGTCTCGGCGTGAAGCTCGCGCGGCCCGAGCGTGAGGTGATCGTGATCCTCGGCGACGGCAGCTACCTGATGATGAACAGCGAGATCGCAAGCTCCGTGATGCTCGGCGCGAAGCTGATCGTCGTCGTGCTCGACAATCGCGGCTTCGGCTGCATCAATCGACTGCAACAGACCTGTGGCGGCGCGCCGTTCAACAATCTGCTCGACGATTGCGTGCACGCACCGACCGGCGTGCCCCGCATCGACTTCGCCGCGCATGCGCGTGCGCTCGGCGCCGAGGCCGAGCACGTGGGCAATCTCGCCGAGCTCGAAGCGGCGCTGCAACGCGCGCGCGCGGCCACGCGTACGTACGTGATCAGCATCGACACCGATCCGGCTCGCACGACCGAAGACGGCGGCTGGTGGTGGGAAGTCGCGGTGCCCGAAGTATCGGCACGCGCCGAAGTGCGCGAGGCCCGCGCGAAGCACGAAGCGCAGCTCGCCGCGCGCGCGGCACCGTCCGCAGCGTCACAGGGCAACGATCACGAATGAAAACCATGAGGACTGAGGCATGACTGCTTTCGACGTACGGATCGGCATCAACCCGCTCTCGTGGATGAACGACGACCTGCCATCGCTCGGTGGCGAGACGCCGCTCGAGGTCGCACTGACCGAGGGTCGCCAGATCGGCTATCAGGGCTTCGAGATCGGCAACAAGTTTCCGCGCGAGCCGCAGGCGTTGAAGACGCTGCTCGCGCAATACGACCTCGCGCTCGTGTCCGGCTGGTACTCGGGACAACTGGCCAAACGCAGCGTCGCGGACGAAATCGACGCGGTCGGCCCGCATCTGGAACTGCTCGCGCAAAACGGCGCGACCGTCATGGTGTATGGCGAAGTCGCCGATTCGATCCAGGGCGCAGCGCGCCCGCTGTATCAACGGCCGCGTTTTTTCAGTGACGCGCAATGGGCGGATTACGCGGCGCGCGTCGACGAATTCGCGCGTTATACGCTGAGCCGCGGCGTTCGGCTCGCCTATCATCATCATATGGGCGCGTACGTCGAAACCCCGGCCGACGTCGATCAGTTGATGGCACGCACCAGCGACGCCGTCGGCCTGCTGTTCGACGCCGGCCATATCACGTTCGCGGGCGGCGACCCCGTGGCGGTGCTGGACAAGCACATTGCGCGCGTGTGTCACGTGCATTGCAAGGATGTGCGCCCCGCCGTGACGAAGCTCGCGCGCAATCGCAACTGGAGTTTTCTCGACGCGGTGATCGCGGGGGCCTTCACGGTGCCCGGCGACGGCGCGGTGAATTTCCCGGCGCTGATCGATCGCTTGAAGCGGCATGGTTATTGCGGCTGGCTGGTCGTCGAAGCGGAACAGGACCCGGTGGTCGCACCGTCGTTCGAGTATGCGCAGAAAGGCTATAGAACGTTGCGGGCGCTCGTCGATGCGCCCCTCGGCAAGGAGGCAGCATGAGCTTATTGGTGAAGGCCGAGCGCGAAGGCCAGACGATCGCGCGCGTCACGCCGCAGTCGGCCTGCTGGCGGTATGTGGGATTCGCCGCTTACCGGCTCGGCACGAGCGAAGTCGTCTACGTGTTCGAGCCGGCGCGCGAAGTGTGCATCGTCGTGCTGAGCGGCGCGGTCGATATCGAAACGCCGGACACGACGTGGAGTTCGCTCGGTTCGCGCGACAGCGTGTTCGAAGACGCGGCGCCGTATGCGGTGTATCTGCCGCCGAACGTACGCGCGACGGTGCGCGCGTGCCGCGACGCGGAGATCGGTGTCGCGAGCGCGCCGGCCAAAGGCGAGTATCCGGCGCGACTGATCGAGCCGGCGTCGATGAAACGCTCGACGCGCGGCAAGTCGCTGAATACGCGCTACGTCTGCGATATTCTTCCGCAGACCGAGCCGGCGGAATCGCTGCTGGTGGTCGAGGTGAGAACACCGGGCGGTCACGCGTCGAGCTATCCGCCGCACAAGCACGACACCGACAACGTGCCGCACGAAAGCTCGCTCGAAGAAACCTACTACCACCGCCTCGATCCGCCGCAAGGGTTCGCGTTCCAGCGCGTGTACACCGACTCACGCGATATCGACGAATCGATGGCGGTCGAGGATCACGACGTCGTGATGGTGCCGCGCGGCTATCATCCGGTCATCGTGCCGTACGGCTACGACTCGTATTATCTGAACGTGATGGCGGGCAGCCAGCGCGTCTGGCATTTCCATAACGATCCGGCGCATGAGTGGATCATCAATAAGGATGCTTGACTATTCGTCCGCGCGGCTGCCGTCCGTTCACACCACCAGGTTGGCGGAGTCGTCGCGAACGAAGCGTTCGATATTGTTCATCAACTGATCCGCGAGGCTTTGCTGCGCCTCGTCGGACGCCCACGCCACGTGCGGTGTGACGATCACGTTCGGCCGCGCGGCGATCCGCATCAACGGATTGTCGGCGGCGGGCGGCTCGCCCGAAAGCACGTCGAAGCCTATCCCGCTGATCAGCCCTTCGTCGAGCGCGCGCACCAGCGCTTCCTCATCGACGAGCCCTCCTCTCGCCGTATTGATGATGAGCGGCTTGCGCTGCATCGCGCGAAATTCAGGCATGGCGAGCATGCCGCGTGTCTGCGCGGTCAACGGGCTATGGATCGTGATGATGTCGCTCGTCGCCAGCACCTCGTCCCACGGCGTGTAGAGCGGCCCGAGTCCTTCGCGGCCCTTGTGCGCGGCGAATAGCGGCCGCATGCCGAAGACTTTCGCGATTTCGGCCACGCGCTGCCCCAGCACCCCTTCGCCGATGATCCCCAGCGTCATGCCGCCGAGATCGTGGATCGCGTGGTTGAAAAAGCAGAACTGGCCGGACTTCTGCCACTCGCCATTGAGCACGTCGTCGCGATAAGCGATCAGGTTGCGCCGTAACGCGAGCATCAACGCGAAGGTATGTTCGGGCACCGTGTTCACCGCATAGCCCCGGATATTCGACACGCGAACGCCCTGCCTTTCGCAGGCGGCCTTGTCGACGCAATCGGTGCCCGTCGCGGCCACCGCAATCAGCTTCAATGACGGTAATTGCGCGAGTACCTCGGCCGTCAGCGGCACCTTGTTGGTGATCGCGATGGTGGCACCGGCGAGGCGCGCCACGACCTGGTCGGGCGCGGTCTGCTCGAACTCGACGAATTCATGTTCGAACGCCGGGCGCGACAGACGGATCTGCGGCGCGAGCGTCGCGCGGTCGAGAAATACGATCTTCTCCATGCTGATTCCTGTTGAGCGTGTTGAAAAGGCTTAAAGATGGCGCTGCGCTTCAGCGACGATGTGCCCGGGCGTGATGCCAAAGTGTTCGTACAGCACCTCGGCGGGCCCCGAAGCACCGAACCCGGCCATGCCGACGAAGCCGCCGCGCTCGCCGAGGTAGCGGTCCCAGCCGAAACGCACGGCCGCCTCGACGCCGACGCGCACCGTGTTCAAGCCGAGCACCTCGTCACGATACGCGCGGTCCTGTGCGTCGAACAGCTCCCAGCACGGCAGTGACACGACGGCCGTCGGGATGCCTTTGCGCTGCAGGCGTTCGCGCGCCTCCAGCGCGAGCGCGACCTCCGAGCCGGTGGCCAGCAGCGTCACGAGGCGCTGGCCGCCCTCGGCCGCCGCGAGCACATAGCCGCCGCGCGCGCACCGATTCTCCGCGCCGTGACTCGTGCGCACGAGCGGCAGGTTCTGGCGCGCGAACACCATCGTGCTCGGGCCGCTCTGGTGCTCGTAGGCGAGCGCCCAGCATTCGGCGGCCTCGACGGCATCGGCGGGACGGAACACCCGCATGTTCGGCATCGCGCGCAACGACGCGAGAATCTCGACCGGTTGATGCGTCGGCCCATTCCTGCCGACGCCGATCGAATCGTGGCTGAACACGAACTTCACGGGCAGCCCCATCAGCGCGGCCATGCGCATGGCCGGGCGTTCGTAGTCCGCAAACGCGAGGTAGGTGACGGCCAGCGGTATCACGCCGCCATGGGCGGCCATGCCGTTCGCCATCGAGCCCATCAGGTGCTCGCGCACGCCGCAGTGCACGTAGGCGCCGCTGCGCTCCTGCGCGGTGAACGCATGCAGGCTGCGCTTGTGGCTCGTCGGCGCTTCGAGGTCCGCGCAGGCGACCATGCGCTCGGGCAGTTGCGCGAGCCGGTCGTTGATTTCGGCGGAGATCATGATGCCCGCCTGGGCCTCGCCGCGTTCGATGCTTTGCCGCTTGTAGTCTTCGAGTACGCGTTGCCAGCCGTCGGGCAAGCGGCCCGCCTGAATCCGCTCGAATTCCGCGCGCGCATCGGCGGGCAAGGCCGCGAGCCGCTCACGCCACGCCAGATATTCCGCATCGCTGCGGTGTCCCGCACCGCGCCAGGCGTCGAGCACGTCAGGCGGAATCTCGAACGGCGCATGCGGCCATCCGAGTTCGTTGCGCGCCGCGTCGGCATCGGCTTCGAACAGCTTGCCGCTGTGTCCGCCGCGCTGCCCTTGCAGACGCGCAATGCCGCGCGCGATCACGGTGCGGCACGCGATCATCGATGGGCGCGGGTCGCGGTTCGCTTCGGCGAGCGCGGCCGCGAGCGCATCGAGATCGTGTCCATCGGCTTCGATCACGTGCCATCCGGCGACCCGAAAGCGCGCGCTCACGTCTTCGCTGATCGAGAGCGTGGTGCTGCCGTCGTCGGTGATGCGGTTGTCGTCCCAGCAGAGAATCAGCTTGCCGAGTTGCAGGTGACCCGCCAGCGCGATCATCTCCTGGCCGACCCCTTCCTGCAGACAGCCGTCGCCGACGAACGCGTAGGTGTGGTGGTTGACGATGCCGTCGCCGAATTTCGCGTTCAGATACGCCTCCGCGACGGCCATGCCCAACGCGTTCGCGATGCCCTGGCCGAGCGGCCCGGTCGTCACTTCGATGCCCGCCGCGGTATCGAATTCGGGGTGGCCTTCGCAACGCGAGCCCATCTGACGGAACGACCGCAGTTCCTCGATGCCGAAGTGCGGATAACCCGTCAGGTGCAACAGCGCATAGAGCAGCATCGAACCGTGCCCATTTGAGAGCACGAAGCGGTCGCGGTCGGGCCATTGCGGATCGGCGGGATTGAACTTCAGATGTTGCGTGAACAGCGCGGTTGCGATTTCCGCCATGCCGAGCGGCACACCTTGATGACCCTCGCCGGCGCGCACGATGGCATCGATCGCAAGAAAGCGGATCGCGTTGGCGAGCGGCCGTGTTTCGTGCAACGGCATGAGTTCAGACATGACTTCTCCTTGCCGCGACGGCCTGCAGGCGGCGATGGTTTGAGTGAATCGGGAATGCGCCGCGGCTGTGAAACGCCGCGGCGCTGACGTCAATGCAGGAAACCGGTGGAAATCCAGGGCACGGCGGCCACGATGATCAAGCCGACCACGAGCGCGGCGAGATAGCCGACGATCGGCTTCATGCCTTCATCGGGATGGATGCGGCTCACGGCGCATGCCGAGTAATAACCGACGCCGAACGGCGGCGCGAACAGCCCCACGCCCATCGCCAGGATCACGACCATCGCATAGTGCACCTCGTTGATCCCGAGTTGCCGCGCGATCGGAAACATCAGCGGGCCGAACAGGACGATCGCGGGAATGCCTTCGAGCACGCTGCCGAGCACGAGGAACACCACGATCGACGCGGCGAAGAACGTCACGGCGCCGCCGGGCAAGCCCGCCATCGTCTGCGCGAGCTGGCTCGAGAAGCCCGACTGCGTGAGCGCCCATGCCATGCCCGTCGCGGCACCGATGATGAGCAGGATCGCGCCGGACAGCGAAGCCGTGTCGATCAGCATCGGCTTGAGCCGGGCCCATTCGAAACGCCGGTAGATCACGAGGCCCGCGAACACTGAATAGACGATGCCGATCGTCGACACCTCGGTCGCCGTCGCGACGCCTTTGACGACCGCCGCGCGAATCACGAACGGCAGCGCGAGCGCCGGCACCGCGACCACCAGCTTGCGGACGATTTGGCGGCGCGTCGCGCGACGCACGCCCGACAGGTCGTCGCCGCGATAGCGCCACCAGACGACGGAGCACAACGTGATCGCCAGCACGATGGCGGGCAGCATGCCGCCCGTGAACAGCGCGGAGATCGACACGCCCGTCACCGAGCCGAGCGTGATCAGCACGAGGCTCGGCGGAATCGTCTCGGTCTGCGCGCCGGTGGCGGCGAGCAGCGCGACGAGGTCGCCGGGTTTCGCGCCGCGCGCCTTCATCTCGGGGAACAGCACCGGCGCGATCGCGGCCATGTCGGCGGCCTTCGAGCCGGAGATGCCGGACACCAGATACATCGCGCCCACCAGTACATACGACAGGCCGCCGCGCACATGGCCGAGCAGACTCGCGAGAAACGAGATCATCGCGTTCGCCATGCCGGTCATCTCGATCAGCTGGCCGAGGAACACGAACAGCGGCACCGACAACAGGATCAGATGCGACATGCCCTCGTCCATGCGGCCGACCACCACGCTGAGCGGCGTGCTCGTCGTGAGCGCGAGATAGCCGAACGTCGCGAGCCCGAACGAAAAGGCGATCGGCACGCCACAGAGCACGCACAGCGCGACGAGCCCGACGAAGAAAATCAGCAGGTTCGCGTTGCCGAGATTCTGCAGCAGCGGACTGAGCGCCGCGAAACCTCCCGCGATTGCGGCCACCAACGCGAGCGCCGCGATCAGCATCGTCCAGTTCGCGGTGCGCATCAGACGCAGGCAGGCGACCGCGAGCATCAGCGCGCTGCCGACCGGCAGCGCCGCGGCACGCCAGGTGTCCGAGATGCCGAGCGCCGGCGTCGTGATGATGCCCTGATCCTGCGCGAAGTCGATAGCGGGCCCGACGATCAGCAACAGGAACGCGAGCGGCGCGGCGATCGCCACGAGCTCGAGGAATGCTTGCGTCTGCGGCGAGGCCTTGCCCACCAGCGCGGTCATGCGCATGTGCTCGCCGCGCCGCAACGCGATCACGGCGCCGAGCATCGCGAGCCAGACGAACAGCATCGAGGCCAGCTCATCGCTCCAGACGAGCGGCCGATGCAGCAGGTAGCGGCTCGTGACACCCGCCAGCAGCACGAGGATTTCGGCGACGACCAGCAGCGCGGCGGGAATTTCGACGCAGCGCGCGAGCGCGTTGTCGATCGCGACAACGAGGCGGCGCGGTGACGGAGGAGTCAGAGTGGTGGTGTGCATGATGTTCACACCAGCTTTCCGGCGTACTTTTCGAGCAGGCTCCAGCCCGGCTCGCCATACTTGCCCTTCCAGTCGCTGTAGAAGCTGGTCTTGCGCAACGCCTCGCGAAACGCCTGACGGTCCACCTCGACGACGTTGACGCCCTTCGCTTTCAGGTCGTTGCGCAACGAGCCATTGAGCTTCGCGATGTCGGCGCGCTGCAGCATGCCCGCCGCTTCGAATTCACGCGTCACGATCGCACGCATGTCGGCGGGCAGCTTCTCCCATGCGCGGCGATTGCCGAGAATCCAGTAGCCGTCCCACACGTGCGAGGTGAGGCTGATCGACTTCTGCACTTCGTAGAGCTTGGTCGTCGCGATGATGGGCAGCGGATTCTCCTGACCTTCCACGACCCCCGTTTGCAGCGCCGAATACAACTCGTTGAAGTTGATCGGCGACGGCCCCGCATCGAACGCCTGGAACAGCGAGGTGAGCATCGGCGCCTGCGGCACGCGGATCTTGAAGCCCTTCAGGTCGCCGGGCTGCTTGATCACGCGCGTGGAGGAGCTGATCTGGCGAAAGCCGTTGTCCCACACACGCGAGACGCTGACGATGCCGGTCTTCTCGATCTGCGCGCGGATGTAGGCGCCGAGATCGCCGTCCATCGCTTTCCAGACCGTGTCGTAGTCGGGGAACGCGAAGCCCGTGTTGACGATGCCCGCGGCCGGCGCGAGCGTCGCGAGAATCGACGAGGCCTGGTTGAAGAACTCCACACCGCCGCTGCGCACCTGCGAGAGCAGGTCGGTATCCGAGCCGAGCTGATTCGACGGAAAGACCTTGATGTCGAGCTTGCCGCCGGTGGCCGCGCGAATCTTGTCGCAGGCCTGCTGTGCGCGCACGTTGACGGGATGGGTCGGGTCCTGGCCGGTCGCGAGCTTGTACGAGAAGTCGGCGGCCGACGCGCGGCGGATCGGCAAACCCCACAGCGGCGCCGCGGCGGCGACGCTGGCGCCCGCTTTCAGAAAGGTGCGCCGGTCGATGCCCCGGCCGATGGTCGAACGATGGCTCATGGTGTGCTCCTCCAAGATGGATACGCGGATTTCGCGTTGTATGTCGTTTTGCACAGCACGCTCTATGGCGCGTTTGCCTGTACCCGGCGACTGCCTTGACGCGCGCGGCGGGCCGGAGGCCGCCGCGCGCCGCGCATCGCTGAGCCGGCTTTAGCCGTGAATCAGCATGCCGCCGTTGACGTCGATGACGGCGCCGGTGATGTACGACGAGATCGGCGCGGCGAGAAACAGGAACGCGCCGGCGACATCGTCGGGCACGCCCAAGCGGTTCAGCGGAATGCCCGCGAGAATCTCGCCGCGTTTGTCGTCGGGGATCTTGCCCGCGTTGATGTCGGTCTGGATCAGGCCGGGCGTCACGCAGTTCACGCGAATGCCGTCGGGGCCGAGTTCGCGCGCCATCGCTTTGGCGAGACCCAGCACGCCGGCCTTCGCGGCCGAATAATGCGGGCCGCCCAGAATGCCGCCGCCGCGCTGCGCCGATACCGACGACATGCAGCCGATCGAGCCGCTCTTCTGCTTCTTCATGTGCGGCACGACGGCCTGCGACAGATACAGCACGCCGCGCAGGTTCACGTCGAGAATGCGGTCCCAGCCGGCGGCATCGATATCGAGGAACTTCGCCGCTTGCGTGATGCCGGCGTTATTGATCAGCACGTCGATGGCGCCGAAGTCGGCCACGACCTGGGTGGCGGCGCTCTCGCACGCCTCGCGGTCGGTGACGTTGCAGGCGTAGCCGCGGTGCTCCGGGCCGATCGAGGCGGCCGCATCGCGCGCCGCCGACAGGTCGAGATCGAGAATGGCGATCTTCGCACCGTGCTTCGCGAACATCCGCGCCGTGGCCATGCCGATGCCTCGCGGCGAGGCGGCACCGGAAATAACGGCGACCTTGCCGTCGAGAAGACGCGATTCAGACATGATGCTGCTCTCCTTCGTGATAGGAATTGGACTGCGGTTGTGCGGGTTCAAGGCCGGCGTGGTTATCCGAGCCAGCCCTTGATGGTGTCGCTCATCGCTTCGGTCGAGATGCCGTAGCGATCGTGCAGCGTGGGCAGCGCGCCGGCGTCGAGGAACGCGTCGGGTAGCGCGATCTGGCGGAACGGCGGGGTGACGCCGGCCGTGAGCAGCGTGCGCGCCACCGCTTCGCCGAGCCCGCCGATCACCGTGTGGTTCTCCGCGACGATCACCATGCGGCCCGAACGCTTCGCTTCGCGCAGGATCGTGGCCGTATCGAGCGGCTTGATGGTCGGCACGTGCAGCACGCCCACGTCGACCTTGTCTGCCACCAGCGCTTTCGCGACTTCGAGCGAGCGCATCGTCATGATCCCCGACGAGATCAGCAGCACGTCGTTGCCGTCGCGCAGCAGCTTCGCCTTGCCCAGTTCGAAGCGGTAGTCGTATTCGTCGAGCACGGCGGGCACGTTGCCGCGCAACAGGCGCGCATAGACCGGCCCCTTGTGGGCTGAGATGGCCGGCACCATCTGCTCGATATCGAGCGCATCGCACGGATCGATCACCGTCATGTTCGGCATCGCGCGCATCAGCGCCAGGTCTTCCGCGGCCTGGTGGCTCGGACCGTAGCCGGTCGTGAGGCCCGGCAACGCACAGACGATCTTCACGTCGAGATTGTCTTCGGCGATCGTCTGATGCACGAAGTCATAGGCACGCCGCGTGCCGAACACCGCATACGTCGTGACGAACGGCTGCGCGCCTTCGTGCGCGAAGCCCGAGGCCGCGCCCATCAGCAACTGCTCGGCCATGCCCATCTGGTAGTAGCGCTCCGGAAACTCCTTCGCGAAGATATGCAGGTCGGTGTACTTGCCGAGGTCGGCCGTCATGCCGATCACGCTCGACTTCGCGCGCGCCAGTTCGACCAGCGCGTGACCGAACGGCGCGGAGCGCGTGAGCTGCCCTTCGCCCGCGATCGACGCGATCATCGCCGAGGTC